>OZ252283.1:1092500-3713586 GCA_965250025.1 Winogradskyella sp. | reverse complement strand
GTACTTGCGCAATTTTTATTTCTCAGGGCTTGATTTGGTCCTCCGAATATTGTTGTAACACTACCCAAAGCACCCACAAATGATTGCCCTAAAGCGATTAGGTCTCCAGGCTCATCAAATTCTGGTGAAGGTAGATTGTATATGTATCTATTCAAGTAGGTTCTTCCAAAATACCAACCCGCTTTAGCTATTGGGTTGACCATCTGTCCGGAATTAATGAGACCGCCCTCACGTTTTAGTCTTTTAAGCCTAATGGAAGCATATTTACTTCCATTCAATGTAAATACTTTTGAAGCGTCTCTGTCTATAGTGACATAACCTGTGACGTAATCGTATCTCGAAGAGGTCATATTTAGCATAAACCTAAAGTAGAGTGGGTTTCTGTCCGATTGCCCAATATCTCCTAAATAATTGTTCTTAAAATCGTTTTCTGAAACGTCATTAGGAATTTGGACATAGATATAATCATAATCGTCTGAGCCCTGATAAAGGGTATTGCTCCCAATACTTCCTGTCTGTTCGTCTCCTGCTCCTACAACTTTAAACATTTGCATTGCTTTTTTATCTTGCACATAGCCATAATCATCAGATTCGTATTCAAGTTCTAAGCGACCCCCCGACGGTAAATCTATAGAGGTCATGGTCCAGGCTGAAGCATAGTCATCTTGTAAGGTTCTTTCTTTTTGTTGTACAAAAGGGAATTCAGGAGTTGCCGCTTCGCCATTAGCAGGATTACAACTTCCTTCAATGGGCTTATAATTGCCCCATACATCATAGGCTTTTATGTTGTAGTTTGGATTAAGACCATCATAATTGAAAACATAAGGCGTGTATTTACCCATGTTTGAATCTCTGTAGGTGAAATAAACCTTGTCTAAGGTTAATTTTCCTCTATTCTCATTGATGTTTACACCATTTACAAAAACAGCTTGTTCGCTATTATTTGGGATACCACCACATAAAGCATAATTATACTCGAAGTGAGCAATTTTGATTGCAGCTTTTGCTCTATCATTATAACTTACTGAAAAAAACGGGGTGCTTGCTGTAAGCTTTTCGTACTCGGGTTTAGAGTATAAATAGATGCGGTCTAATTTTTGCATTCTTGTAGCACCTTGACCTCCATTTTCTCCCAATGCCCCAATACCGTCTTCTCGATCAGATAATTCAAAAATTGCTATATGAGTTTTGGTTTCGATACGCTCTATATACTTCAATTCTTTTTCGCCATAAGTATAACTGGCCTTATTATCTCTTGTGTCTGTAATTAATCCCTGATTGTAAGTTGCCAGATTATTTACACTTCTGGAAAAAGGGACACGCCAATTGTACTGTTTTGGCTGAGAATAAATAAAGTTTGTATATGCTCCTAAATCATCATCCGTAGGTCCATCATTGGTTAAATCCTCATAGTCTGATGATAATACTGAAGACAGTAGATAGGTATGGGCATAAGCAGGTGTGTGAACTTTATTGAGGTAATGGTCTCTTCCTGAACGATTATTTCTGGTATTTTCTTCTGAATTATATTGAACCAACCCTGTTAAGCAATCTCCGTTATTTCTTGTCGCAAATGACGCTTCTATTTTTCTGGTGTTGTATGCTGTTTCACCAAATACATAAGTACTCCCATCGGGTTTTAAAACTTTCACACCAATTTGATGGTCGTCTGGCACTAAAAACCCCGAATCATCATTTAAAACATTTGGAAGTGTATTGATTCGTATTTGACCATCTTCACCATTTTTTACCTGACCATATTTGATCATTTGTATAGATTGGGTACGTATTTGTCTTTCATTTCGTTTAATTACTGAAGCGTCTTCTGGAGTGTATGTTATTGAATTATCTGCTTCATAATTCTTTACATCAAAAAAGCTAAGAAGTCGTCGATTGTATTCTCCTCCACCAATTTGAAATTTAACTGGGTTCGGATTGCTAATAAGGCTATTGGTATAATCTGAATCCCCATCGGCTGTGAGTTCTCCAATGGACTTATAGTACACAGGTTCATAATGAAAATCTTTAGTGTCGTTATATCTAAAGTTACCAAGTGCTGAGTTTGTAGGACCTTGCCATCTTCCGGATCTGGTGTAAGATGGATTTACTTTTGCATTACCGCCAAAATGAATCGCCAAACCAGGACCAAGTTCCAGACTTGCAGAACCCCCGACACCGCCATAAGATATAGTTTCATCAAATACATGACCAACTTGACTTCTATAAGGTCTGAACATGCCTCCAATGCCCTGACCATTAATTGAATATAAATCATAAGTCTGATTTACCAGAGGCAACATGGTGGTATTAGTAGAGACTGCTCTATCATTCTCTCTATTAAAATCCAGTACAGAATTTAATGTTGACGCATTTTCAGTATGTGAATACCCATATGCATTAATATCCCTTACCTTATCACTATTCCTTAACGCCTGTACAGAACCAAAACCTGTTATTGAACCTTGTGGTGCCTCTGCACCAAAAAACTCAGCACCTAAGGCAAATTTTAATGTTAAACTTACATTCGCAAAGCGAAGCCGATTGGTTGGAGTATAGCTCAAATTGTCATTAAAACTTAAAGTACCAGAGGCAGCTCCAGATGATAGCCTTGAAACTTCAACCTCTTTTCCTTTAATTTCTTCTGTGGCCTTGTAAACTTTATTGAGCGATGTAGACATATTGATTCCTTTTAACCCTTGTAAGGAATTGAAAGGCACACCAATATTTGATGAAAAGGCTCTATGGGTAATCCCATCGGTTGTATTTTTCTTTGAAGTAATTCCAACCGTAGGTTCAACTGTTGCACTACCATCACTGGAAGAACTTATGTTAATTCCGGCACTGACTTGGTCAGAAATATCAAAACTGGCACCATAATTAAAGTTAAAGGTGATACCACTGTAGTTATTGTATTCCATTCCTATACCTAGGTTAGCACTTGCACCTAGAGCATCGGCAGTATCAAAACCATATATTGGAAATTCAATACCAGTATTGACCCCAGCAGTAAAATTGGTTCTAAGATTGTTCTCATACCTTACCTGATCGCCATTAAAATCATCGGGTAATCCACGCAACTGTCTATTTATTTGACCTACATTTAAATTCCATCCTAATCCTACCCAAGAAGCTTCCTGATCCATAGTTACCCCTGAGGCATAGGCTAAATTCAGAGGGTAACCTCCAACATCCATTATTGGTATGTTGTAATTAAAATCCCCTGAAGATAAATTAACCATGTCAGAAGTGCCAATAGGTATAAAGGAACTAAACTCGGGTTGAGAAGGACCACCTGTTAAGGCAAATAGACCAGAGGGCTGAACAGTGGTTATAACAAGCTGCAATGACAAGTAACAAGCAATCAGCCTTGATATTTTACTATTTCTTATCGTTTTCATTTAAGAATCTGTTAGGTAGTTATAGATTATATTGAATGTTACTCCTTATTGCCGAGTATCTTTTCAAGCTTTTTTAGACGCTTTTCTAAATTTTCATTTATCCTTCGTTGGTTGTCTATCTCTTTTTGCTGTTCTATAGTGTATAATGTTAATTCTTCTATTTTTTGTAATAGTTTTGAGTCCATTTCACCTAGCAAGACACCTTGTTTTTCAACTTCTTCAGCACTTGGAATATTTGGAAGGTGACCATTTTTAGAGATGTAATTTTCAACATCTTTTAGTGTTAAAAGTTTATAGTCTTTTGAGAATACATAATCTGGCCAGTCTGCTATTAACTGTACTTTGACTTCCTGACTAATAATTTTACCAGCTACTGCAACGCTGTATTCTGTTGGGATGTTTGCAGAACTAACACCTACACCAATTTTATTATTGGTGAGAATATTACCTTCTATCATGGCGCTGCCATCTTTTACGACAAACTTATGGCCATCATCAGCTAAGTAATTACCAAAAGTACCGATGACAAATCTTGAATCGGCTTTTGGCATATGCATGAATGCATATGGTAAAGTATTGGCTGTCCCAACCTTGAAAACTTCAGAATTTTGAGTGTTTTTAAGTACAACATATTCTTGATCACTTCTTGTCATTACACGAAATCTACTGTTATAATCGTTATCAAACATGGTAAATTCTAAAAACGGATCACTAGAGGATTGCCAGCTTACAAAATCAAAATTTCTTCTCCCCGGATTTGCAGGGATGCTGTTTCCAAATTGCGCTACAATTCCGTTTGAAGGTAGATCTACAATAAGTTTTTCTGATTTAATGGTTCCTTTAACCTCTAAATCTTCATTAGGGTCATCTGTACCGATACCTACTTTTCCTGAGTTTTTTATGGTCATTTTAACCGTAGGGTTTGCTGTGCCTGAATTCGTAGTCAGGAATTCAAGTCTTGAAGGTAGTTTTCCTACATCTACAGGGCCGTCTACAGCGGCTCTCATACCACCACCATTTATAAAATTTGTGCCATCGTGCCCGCCAAAACCAAACCAGCCTATGTTGTCCGTAGTTGTTAAAGCAGTAGGTGCAGCCAAAGTACCTTTACTATTAAGAATGTAACTGCCAGGGTAACCAGAACCAGCAGTTCTTAAAATCATATCACTTTCGCTTCCATTTTCACTCCATATTTCGAACTTATTTGTTGAGAAATTAGTTAGTGTATTTAATGTCGAAGTCCCTATACCAACTTTGTTTGTTTCGTAGAAAATATCGTCATCATTATTAATTCCCCAACAGGCACAGTTTTCATAGGGTAATAACTGAATCAATGTTGCTTTGGGTAATGTAGCACTATCATCTCCAAATGAGGAGTCACCACCTCTACCTCTAAGGTGTATGCTAACCAGATCATTAGTACCATCACTAAAAAGTTCAATTTTAATAGCATCTGCAGTAATTGGTTGCTGATCGGTATTATCCCATACATATATGCCTGCATCAATCCAGCCACCTATACCTTCTTCAATAATAGACCATACTGAATTGTTAAGATAACTAATACGCCAGGCTGTATTAGGCTGTGGTTGGTTAGGGTAGACGCCTCCAAAGGTTATGTAGTTTATTTCTTTGGGTGTTGACCAATTTACCTGCCAATTTAAACCATTGCCTACAGTTACAATACCTAAATTTTGATCTAAGGCAACTCCATATTCATTAAACTGAGTAACATTGGCATAGTTACCTGCCGAAGGGTCATACAAAATATCAATAGGCAATCCGCGTCCACCTGTAATATTACCGGTAACAGTGGCATCAGCTAAAAGCGCAAGATTAACCATGCTGTCTGGCTGTTGTTGAGCGCTAATTACAGAACTAAAAAGCACAAAAGTCAATAGACTGGCAAATAAAAATACCTTTCTCATCATTTAAAGTTTTAATGGTTGTTCAATAAAGTTGAATTCAATGATGCCATTGCCAAACAACGCATCGTTATATATTAATTTTATATTTTCTTCTTGATTTATATTATTGAAGTACAGTAACAGGCGTTTAAAAGGTGTTATCTTATAATTTCTCTCAAAATGCACACCATCGCAAGGAATAGTATCATTACGCTCTGTAACTACTTTAAAATCTTTCTTTATTGAGAAGGACATATACTTCACTGAATTTTCATAAGATCTATTTGTGAAATCTTTAAGTAGTAAATCTTTACTTTCTATATGTTCGAATTCAATCTCAATAATACGTTCTTTAGAATGAGCTAAAAAAATAGAATCGTTTTCTTTTGAATTTTTTCTTCCGTTTTTTAGGATGTAATATTGTATCGGAACTTCTGTAGCCGTATAACTAATATCGTCGATATGTTGACTGCTTTTTTTGGACTTCCATTCAACATTAGAAATGCTGTAATATTTATAGTCATTATCTAATGAAATACCTTGTTTTTTACATGAAAATATGAACGCTGTTAGTGCGAAAATAAATAGAAGGTATAGGTGTTTTTTCGACAAAAACTTGAGTGACTTAATTAATAGCTAGTCATAAATTTATGTTAAAAAAATCAAATAAATTTACGGTTTTTCCGTAATTTTTTTTACGAAAAAACCTACTTTTAAGTGTTGCTTATTTTTTGAATTTTATCACTGTTTTCAGGACTTTACCAAAGGAAATAATTAAAGAGTCTCCATAAGCTTTAATGATTTTTAGATCATCATTTAAATCGTCACCTTCTCTTTTTTTAAATATTTTATCCTCAACTTTAACAACAACCAACTTGTTATTACTTTTTTTACTCTCTAGGAAGCCATAATATGTGATATTGGGCCATACCAAATTTTCTTTTTTTGATTTTGGTTTATTTGATGTATTTGGCTTTACTTTTTTAGAGTTTTTAACGGATTGAATATTTCTACGACTTGGCGTACCAAAAGGACTTCTTTTTGGGAAAAATAAGCTTATGGAATCTTTATCGTTACTAATATCTAAATTTGCATTTGTATAGTTTCCGATATCACCAAGCGGTTCATTTATAGCTTCTTTTTTACCAAAAGCTTTATAAAATATGGCCGCATATATGGTAATGCAAAATGCAATAAGTAATCCATTGATTGTTTTTTTTTGCATTATTCTACCGTAAGAATTCTTGTTATACTATTATCACTTTGGTTACCTGCTAAATCAAAGGCCTTAACTCTCCAGTAGTAATCACCAGCGGTAGAAAACGTATATTGGTATGTGTTATTTACAGTATCCTCAGACAATAATAGAGTGTTAAAATTAATATCTGATGCTATTTCAATGGTATTGGTAATTGAAGATTGAACGTTACCTGTATCTGTACCATTGCCCCAATTAAAAGTTACTACAAAGGAATTTGTAGAACTGTCGGCAGGCGTATTAAGTGTGGGGACATTAGGCACTATTCGATCTATATATATCGTACGTTCAGAAAAGGGGGTTTCTGAAGTATCATTAACCGCCTTTACTTTCCAAATGTATTGCGCGTCAACATCAAACAAAGAAGACTCAACACTAGTACTGGTCGTAGTTATATCTGATTCCTGATATATAGTAGTTTCTCCATTATTTATTTTAACTATCTCAAGAGTATACGAATTTGCAGTTGCAATAGAATTCCAGGTAAAGGTGATATCTGCATTGTTCGTGTATAAATTATCTGATGGTGTTAGAAGTATTACATTTTGAGTGGTTAAATCTTCAGATGCTTCAACCGAGAAATTGATAGGGAATGTATATTCTGTTTCATACGCAAAGTTCTCTCCTTTAACCCGCCACTGATAGTTTCCTACATTTAGATTATAATCTAGTTGGTTTACAGAAACCAAAGAGTCTATGATAATTATTTGATTTGCACCCAAAACCTGTACTCTATAATCATCAGCTCCATCAAGAGTTTGCCATAGAAATTGTACATTATTACCAACCACAACTGTACCTTCAACAGGTGAAAGTATTTGTATTGAATCATCAGTTATATCTTCCTCCAGAATGTCATCACACGAGTAAAATATTGTAACGGTTAGCAGAGCTAATAGCTTAATTGTTTTTTTCATAGTTCTGTAAAATTAACTTAAGAAAAAGTTTTTTTGAATTCGTTCTATAATTTTTTTCAGTATAAAACTCCGAACTCACCACTTTTGAGGCTGAAAAATCCTTTTCTATATTGTATAATAACTTTAGTAATGTATTATAATCGCCTTCTATTTGTAAGACATTTGTATAAATGGTAAAATCATCGTCATTGAAGATATGAGTATCTTCAATATCGTGTATGTTAATATCCAAGTTCACATTTGTTATAAAATCCAGAATTAATTGCTGCACCAATTCTGGTTCTTTTGTTTGCCCTCCAATAAGATCGTTTAATTGAGCTATCTCATTCTTAAGAAAAAAAATCTGATTGGAAGAGTCATCTACTGTATTTAGCTTATTCGTGATGGTATTGAGTTGTTTTCTGGCTTCAAAAATATTTTTAAAGTTCTTTTTATAACTGGCCAATAGTAAAACAACAAAGCCAAGAAGGACAACGATAAACTTTTTCTTATATGGAATAGTTTTAAACATTATAACTCAATACTAATTAAAAAATAATTTTCAGACCTTGAGTCTTCTCTGTATTTAACAATCTCAATTTGTTTTACCCAGTCTATTTGCTTTAATGATTTGACCCAATTATTAAAAGAGTTATCATTAGTTGTATAACCTCCAATTTCAATGGCAGATAAATTGAAGACTACTTTTTCATTAGGTTTTATGTTTTTAACGGGGTTTTTAACTTTAATAAAGTCTAATGAAATTGTCATTGGTATCGATTTACCAATATCGCTAAAATATTTAACTGCATAATTATTATCGATGACCCCGCTGGTCATCAGAACTTTTTCTTTTAATACTCTTTCTTCTTTTAATTCATTTAACTGAATTAACGTTTGGTTTGATATTGAAATTAAAGATTCTTTTTCTGCCAATTCTTTAAGATTCTTTTGTAAAATAAAGTGACTTGCAAAAAGCGCTAATACAATGATTATTAGTACGACAGAACCATATAATTTGAAATATTTTTTAAACTTATATTGTTCTTTATTAAAATCCAGATGTTCGACATCGGCTTTAATATTAGGATTTGGATATAAGTAGTCAATCAATGATGCCAAGAGAGCCGTTTCGTTCTCATTAATACTATCATCGCCTATTTTGTATGTAAAGTTTGTTTTAGTTGTCTTTTCATAAGACACTATATCCGAATCTTTAATTCTTAGTTCATAGTTACCACCTAACAAGGCTTCTTCATGTTTGAGTATCAGTAATAAGTTAGTTAAAACAAATGGTCCTAACGCTATATGTACAACATATTTGTCCAACTCGTTAATCTTAGCTAACACGGTTGTTATCGTTTCTTTTCTTGTTAAGGAAACATATACTTTGTCATCTTGATGATATTCATAAAAATAGAATTCATCAGGATTAGATTTAAAAATGAGATTGTTTCTATATCCAATTGTACTTTGAGTGTCTTTTGAGATTATAGAATCGCCTTCGAGATGAAGAATAATTGGGTAGTCTTTCTTGAAGTACTTAATTGTTGCGGTATTAAGTTCAGAAAAATCGGCCCTATTTAAAATACTCAACGTTTCATCCTTAAAAAGGATTTCTAGTAAATGATAGTGCTCTTGATCACCGTTAATGGTAATACCAAGAACATAAAATCTCTCTGCTTGATTGATTATATTTTTAATCTTTTCAATCATGAATTAATAGGCTACTGTTGGCTTAATAAAAATATGTAGCTTGGACTTTTCTTTCCTTTTTCTTCTTCCACTGGTAAACCAACTAAAAGGTGGAATTCTAGAGAAAAAAGGAACACCAGTTCCTGAATTTTCATTTTCCAGTTCCTCTAACCCACCTAATAGAATCATTTCATTGTTTTTAACGCTTATCAACGTTTCAAACTTTTGCGTGGCTTTTCCTGGTGGGGCATTTTCACCTACTCGAGCTAAAAAAGAGCTTCGCTCTACAACAATGTCTAAAGTCACATTTTCGTCCTTGGAAACAAAAGGTTTTATATTGATACTCAAATTTGCTTCGGTAGATTTCCAAACTCCTGTTTGTAATATATCATTAGTTACTCCTCTAGTTATCAGCTGGTTGTTTTGCTCAAAATAATAACTTGTTTCCCCAATAGTTGAATTGGCTTCATGTCCATTCAAAGTTACCAGCTTAGGCGTGGATGATAACTTGATTAATGAATTGTTTTCTAAAAAACTTAGGTTTAAATAAAACTGCTCTGTAACTTTTCCTAAATTAATGATTCCAAGACCATTAAATGCATCAATAAGGTTATTAACAGACTTAGCATTTAGAGTTACATCTGTAGTCGGAAATAACACCCCTGAGGTTGTTCTTGGTTGATTATCTAATCCTGCTTGAATACCTGTTTGAATTTCATATGATTTTTGGTATTGGACAATTATTACTTCAATTTGAATAACAGGCACTACGCGGTCAATTTCTCTTATATAGTCTTTAAACTCTTGGATATAGGCTTTAGACCCTGAAACAACAAATCCGTTCAATTCTAAGAATTCTTTAATCTCTAAATCTTGTGTTAATGCAGAAGGCAGGGAATTAATCACAGTTTCTATGGTTCGATTTTCGAGTTGAACAAGTTCTGTAGTTCTTAGACCCTTGGTGCTGTGCTCTCCAATAAGATAGACATCGTCCACTATTTTATAGGTGTAATTTTCACCGCTAAACAAATGGTTTAATAACTGATCGAAAGTGACGCCCTGAGCTATTAATGTTGTATAAATATCTTTAGGCGTATCGTACATAAAAAAACTTATGTTTAATTTTTCAGCTGCTTCTATAATCATTTCAGAAGCATCTGCCTCAAAAGCCTTAATATCTAAAAACCCTTGATTACTGACAGTAATCTCATGGTAAGCCTCATCTGTAGCTTTCCTTCCATTAGAAGATTTACGGCGGTTATTTCCTTTCCTTGAAGTGGTGGTAAGTTGTTCTTTTGGAGCATTGTTCTTTTCTAAGAAATAGTTGTCACTTTCATCAACTTTTAAGGTTAAATCATTAGACTTAGCAACCATTTCCATAACTTGGTTAAATGGCCTGTTAAGGATGTATGCCGATACTTTCTGAGCTTTAATATCTGAGGACAGAACAATGTTTTTCCCTGAAACATCAGTAATTGCCTGAGCCACTCTGGGCAACGAATCATTTTTTAACTTCACCGATAAGAATCCATTCTCATCATTATAACTGACATCTATTTTTTTTAACGGTTTGGGCTTTTCCTCAATAACAACTTCGGGTTTTTTATTAAAAACGATAATATTATTATTAACGCTGACTTGCAAATCATACTTATTGATTAAAAATCTAAAAACATCTTTCACGCTTACATCAAAAAAATTGCTTCTTACAATATCGGTTAGCTCGGGGTCAACACTAACATTTACCTGATGTTGTTCGGCAAGTGTAGACAGAAAGTCATACAATGTAAGTCCGGTTAGGTCAATACGAATACTTTCATTTAAACTTTCTTTAGTTTTTGATAACTCTTCAATTTTTGCGTTAAAGATCTCAATGCTATTTTGTGTAAATCCTAACTGAAATATTCCTATAAATAAAATTGAGATGATAAATTTTCTAACCATGGATTTATGAATTAATGAGGATTGGGTATATTTCATCTAAAGACGTTATACCTTTTGCAAAAATTTGGAATGCTTTATCTGATAACTTTTCGTTTTTTATAAAATCTGACTTTTCAATAGTGTTAGATTTTATAGCATCTGCTACTTCTAGAGATATGGGCAGAATTTCATAAATGGCTTTTCTTCCTTTATAGCCGGTATGATAACATGCTTCGCAACCAACAGGCGCATAATGTTTATCTAATGGCATGGGAAATTTAAACCCTTTAGGAAAATCTTCTGTATTGGTTGGGACTTCCTTTTTACAAGATTCACATAAAAGTCTTAACAAACGTTGAGCTACAGACAAATTGATAGTTTCTGCAATTAAAAAACCTGGCACGCCCATATCTAATAATCGGGATATCGTTCCTACAGAAGAATTTGTATGTATGGTGGAAAGGACTAAATGCCCTGTTAGTGAAGCTCTAATAGCCATTTGAGCTGTTTTAGAATCTCTAATCTCACCTAACATAATAATATCTGGATCTTGTCTCAGGAAAGATCTTAACGCAGCTGTAAATGTTAGACCAATATCTTCTTTCAATTGCACCTGGTTTATACCTTTTAAAGTGTATTCAATAGGATCTTCAACGGTAACAATATTACGTTTTATACTGTTCAGATGTTTCAAGGTCGCATAAAGTGTCGTCGTTTTACCCGACCCTGTTGGCCCGCTAATTAATACAATACCATTGGTTTTTCTAACAGCTTCTGTATAAAGTTGTAAGTCTCTATTCTCAAACCCCAACTGGTTAATATCTAAACTAGATGCATTTCTTCCTAAAATACGCATTACAACTTTTTCTCCATAATGCGTTGGTAGAATAGAAACTCTTATGTCAAAATCATCATATTCAATTCGACCATCTTGAGGCAATCGTTTCTCAGTAATATCCAGGTTGGACTTTATCTTAATTTGATTAATTAACTCGAGATAATTCTCTTTTTTTATGGTATTCTTTTCTATAAGTAAACCATCTATTCGCAACCTTACCCTCGCATCTTTTTCGTAAACTTCTATATGAATATCACTGGCGCTGATATCTCTGGCTTCAAAAATCAACTCTTCTAGAAAACTATTGGTAAATGATATGGACCTACTCTTACGATTATTATTTCGGTAATATATTGAAAGTGCTTTTCTTATAGCATTAGTGTCTGTTTCCTCGAGTATGACTTTATTGTTTAGTATTAACTCGAGTTCATCTTGTATGGTTTTTAAATTACCATTATTCTCATTGTCGATATAAAACGATAAAACATCATTAGAAACAGATTTAGGGATAATCTTAAAATGATTGGCAAGGTCAGCATTTATACTTTGCTGTAATTCTATACTAATAGTTATATGATCTAAACGTTCTGTTGACACTACAATGCGGGGATTTCAATTTTAAAAATGGTTTTTAAAAATACGTTAAGACTAAGAAAAACAGACATATAACCCGCCAAAGGAATGGTGTTTGCCTTTTTAAAGATATTACTCACAAGGTGAATAATTAACGAAAATATTAAACCTGACACAAAGAATACTATAAAAGCTTTTAAACTAAATAATGGCGATATGGCTATAAAAAAGAAAATATCTCCAAGACCAAGCATGGAATCAATAGGATTAAAAAACCGTTTTTCTTTTATGGAAAAATAGATAAACAGCCCTAAAACATTCACTGCGATAAATATAATATTGTATGCAATATTTGCGTAACTCAGTGCATGGTCAAGATGATTTATCACCAGAGCTGTAAAAAACAATAGTACCGGTAAAACAATATGGATTGCTCGATGTTTAATATCTTGAATGATTATGACCAATAAAACTATAAAGAGAACTATGTAAGCAATTGTAAGTACCATGCAATTAATCCTTAACAATTTCTTTTAACACTCTGTCGTGATTAATCTCCCATGTATTATAATTGCCGTCCCCATCAAAATCTTGTAAGGAGGTAGCTGTAGCCCTGAATGTATTCATAGACGCTTCAACAACCTCTATTTTATATACCGCCTGACCACCTTTATCTATAGTGAGCTCATGCTCAAAACCTAGCTCATCAAAATCTGCTGTGTAACGCGAATATCTATAGAAATGACTTTTCTGTAAACCATGTATCATGCTTAACATGTTTTGAGCCTCTATAGATTTTGCAGAAGTAACTATTGAGGTTTGATTAGGAACAACCAAATATATAAGAATACCAATAATACAGAGCACAACAAGAATTTCTTGTAATGAGTATGCCTTTACATAACCTTTTTTAAACTTCTTTTGCTTTTTTAAAATTGCCATGATGAAAATATTGATGAGAAACAAATATATTATTTTATATAAGAATTTAAAGTTAATATATTTACGTTGTAAGCGTGTCTTTTTTGTAGTAAAAAAATGACGATTTTTACCAGTTTGTGGTTTTTTTGTCACCATTAAATAAGCTAACGTTCTTTTATATATAAGGTTTTGATCTAAAAATGATTACTATCCTTTTGGAATGCTCGTGCCTAACCGCCACGGCTCTAATGACAATTACCGTTATGGGTTTAATGGAAAAGAGAAGGATGATGGAGTTAAAGGCGAGGGTGTTCAATACGATTATGGTTTTAGAGTTTATGATGCTAGATTAGGTAAGTTTCTATCTGTAGACCCTTTGTTTAAAGATTATGCTATGCTGACCCCATATCAATTCGCAAGTAACACGCCCATACAAGCAGTAGACATTGATGGTAAAGAAGGAGAAACTTATCTCGAGTACGAAATAAAAGATGGAAAAGAGATTGTTATGCATAGAGTTATTGAAGTAGATGTTTACGTTGCTTTTAGTAGGAATAGTGAAAACAATCATTTTTATTCTAAAAAACCAAAAAAAGATCAAAAACTCAGAGAAAAGGTGTCTAACGATTTAGCTTCACAATATATTGATGGAGATTTCACAGATGGAGAAGGAAATCCAATAGTATGGAGATTTAACGTAAGTAGTTTTAATGTTGATGATGTTTCAATAAGTGATTTTAGACAGAGGCTTAGAGATGAAAATAATTATTATGTTGAAGGAATTAGTGATGAGAGAACAGGTATAAAGGCCGTAATTATTCAGCAAGATCATTTGTCGGATGTACCTGTTTACAATCAAAAAGAAGGAACTGTTGAAGGTGTTGGGGATGTTGATACTAGAGGAGAATATGACGGGGTCTCATTAATTACAATAAATGACAGCTTTAAAGGCGTAGGAGGCAATAAAGCAAAGCAACACACTTTAGGTCATGAAATTGCTCATTTCTTTTTAAGGCTTCATTCAAACCAAGATATTAAACATATGGGAGATAGTGCTGCAAAACATGATTTAGCAGGAGAAGGAATTCTTCATTACTATGGATATAAATTTCAAATCACAAAGAAAAGTATAACTTCAGGAGATGAAGACCCATATACAATAATTGCGATTCCTGATGGAAAACAAGATTTAAACCAAGAAAATGTTAATGCATTTCTTGAATCTATAATTGACACAGGGAGAAAAGAAAAAGTTAATAACGATGAATAAATTATATTTACTACTATTGTTAGCTGTTCTTAGCAATTGTCAGACTGAAAAACTTATCGAAAATTATTATATAATTAGATTGAGTAAAACAGATAAAGGGTATGAAAAAGAAGAATCAGTTATATATTTTTTAATCAAAAATGATTTAAAAAGAATTGTCGACATTTCAAATAAAGCTAACTTTAAGAATATAAATTCAATAAAATCTTTAATAATAGATGAATACAATGGATTACCTATCTTGGATCATTCAATGAAATATTGGGAAATATCTTGCTTAAAATCTAAATTACAAATAACACCTGATGAAGATTATAAAAACATATCTCAAGACTCTTTGAAAAGTCTAGATATCTATAACCAACTAATCGATAGAAGGATGTATTTCACAAAAAGTATTACGCTAAATAAACCAATTGCTTACAAAGTTGATTTCGGTATTACTAAAGTTAAATCCTTAAATTATTGTAAAATACTTTGGACAAAATATGTTTTGGATTCAACAATCATCTTGAGAGATAAATTTAAAATTGAATATCCAACTATCCCGCTGACAATCGATTGAGGCTAGTGCTAATATTTTAAAAAGATAAATTTACCGCTCTAAAATCTGGCTAAGGTTAAATATAGGTGAGTACATAGCAATCATGATAAAGCCGACGATACCGCCAATGAATATAATCATAAGAGGTTCTAGAATAGTCCCTATCATCTTAGTAGAGTGCTCTATATCTTTATTATACTGATCCGCCAGGCCATTATACATTTTATCAAGCTCATTGACTTGTTCACCGATAATGGTTAATGAAATGATTTTTTGCTCAAAAAAGGAGTGCTTTTTTAAGCTTTTCGCCAAAGTCTCTCCTTTAAGCACATCGTCTTTAGCTGCCATTAATGCTTTCTTAAGCGGATAAAACGAAATCATTTTTTCGGTCAAGTCCAAAGCCGTTATCAAAGGCGTTTTGGCAGACAATAACAGACTCAGCGATTGACAAAATCGTGCCAAATAGACTTTCTTAATAAGCTTACCAAAAAATGGCAACTTCAATATTAAGTGAGATGTAAAACCCCTGTAATGATCTGAACGCTTTAAAGTCTTATGAGCTATGATCAAAGAAAAAACAACGCCCAAAGCAACAATAGCAATGGTATTAAAGTGCTTTGAAAGATTAACCACAAATTGAGTTATTGAAGGCAGATCCTTACCAAACTGCTGAAATACTGTAGCAAACATAGGAACTACATAATTCAACATGAAATAAAGTACCGCAAAAGTAATGATCAACACAAAAAAAGGATATGCCAATACAGAAATGACCTGACGCTTCATGGCAATTTTTCTGGAATAATACGTTTCTAATTGCTTAAAAACTTCTGGTAGCCTTCGAGTTTCTTCTCCAATCTTTATACTGTAATATTCATAAGGGCTAAACTGCTTATGCGCTTTAATGGCTTCATGTAATGTTCTCCCCTTTACAACATCATTATTAATAGCCTCATAAATTTGTTTTATATGCTTCGATTTCTGCTGTTCTGTGAGCAGTTTTATCGCCTGATTAAAATCAATACCGGAAGATATTAAAGTAGAAAACTCTCTGTAAAATGCTTCTTTTTGTTTATCCGAAAATCGCTTAAAACTCAATCCTCCAAAATTGAAATCTGTTTTGGATTTAGTTTTTGGTTTAGATTTTTCGTAATGGCTTACATCAATCTTCATTAAACAATTTTTTATTTATAACATTACTGTTAGACATTTTCAGAAAGTAATTAGCATTTATAGTATCGTTTAGCAACCTTAAAGATACTGTCAATTGATTAGATTGATGAGTTTCAAACTCTGAAAAATTTTCACGGATCACTTTCACTGAAAATTTATCTGTGTTTAGCCCTTTAACTGTTCTTGTTATTGTAGTATTTTCAAAATTGTAAATTACATCCGGATTTGAATAATATTTTAATATCAATTGTCCTTCTGTATATCTAAAGTCATTAGATTGGTTGATATCTAAAACTATTGTGGTATTAAAAAGGTTATAATTAACGATCTCTGTATTTTCTTTTTCAAATAAAGCCATTTGTTTATTTATTAATGTATACAAGGAATAGCTTAAGGCAACTATAATACCTGTTAAAATAAGGCTTATCAGAGCCTCTAACATCGTAAATGCTTTACTTATTTTCATCTATATCTAAGGGTATGACTTTATTAATTTCATAAGTCTTATTTCCTGTTTTGATTTTAAAATCCAAACGGATGACCTTATCTTCTTTTAAGATATTTACCAGCTTTTCTATACTATAACCTTCATATACATAGTCCTCACTTTCGTAGTTCTTATCAGCTACAGATTCATTATAGAGCATTTCTACCCTATGCTTAGCTTCATAATAATGAACAGGTTTATTTTGCCTAATCACATTGAGATAAATCAAAAAAGCCACCAAAATACATATGGAAATAATAGCAATGGCAATCACAGATTCTACCAAAGAATTTGCTTTCAAAAACCTAGAATGTTTTGACAACTTCATATGTAGCATCTTGATTATTAAACAACGATAATCTTACAAAATTTTCGGGCAAGCTATCTCTGTTAATATTACAATTTTGAATCACATTCTCGTATTCTGATGACTTCGTTTTTAAGACAAAGCGATCAGTATATATCGTTCCGGTAATTTCGCCTTCCAATTGTGTCTTTCCATAACAATATACATCTCCGGTAATTTGTGCTTTGGGTTCAATGATCAATCGCCTTTTCAAAGCACCATTATACGTATTTCCATTAACGACTATTCCTCCGGCAATTTTAGCATTCTCTTTTACTGTTACAGTAACTGAATCTATATCATTCTCTACATATATACAGGATGGATACTTTAATAATACATTAGTATCTACCTCAACATTTTCCTTTGAGATAATTTGCATATTCCCTACAAAACCGGAGGCAATAACTAGTGTTGGCGCAACCACCAAAATGTCTTCAATAGTATTAGAGGATCCTATTTTTAATGGGTTTCTGGAAAACAAGATTATATTTCCTTTTAAATCAAGATTTTCAATTGAGGCATTACCAGACACATCAATAATTAACGACTGTTTTCCAAAATCATTAAAAATAGGATTATTGTCAAAGTATTCTAAAGTTAACATTTCAGAACTGAATAAATCAAAATCTAAAGCATTCTCAATTTTAGGAATTGCATCTTCAGACTTCATTCTCTCGCCATTTATATTAATTGACGTTTTAGTCTTATTGTTTATTTGACCGCGCTCTATATTTCCTTTTGGCACTTTAACATCCCCTTTAATCACGGATTTGCCTGACAGTTTCAAAGATTTGTCGTAATCCGTAACATATAATGCCAGCCTATTCATAGGATTCGAAGATTTACCTAGTAAAGCCGATTTTATTATCGTATCATTTTTAAAAACAGTTTTAGACACTAGAATATCGTAAAACCCCCATTTCTTTTTTGATCCTATTGTAGTAATACCATTATTAAAAATGTCTAAATCATTCGTTTCATTATTTAACTTATTATAATTCGCTAAAAAGTAGTTAAATGATGCGTTATTAGTATTCACTAATGCTTCATTAAACTCTAGCCTGTCAATCAATAGATTTTGATAATGAGATATCAACACTAAACAGCCACATAAAACAGAAATAATAACACAAATAAAAATTGTATTCGATAAGGATGATGATTTCAGGTAAAACTTTGATGACATATAAACCAATATGACTTTGCAGTTATTAAAAATAACCTATTTTCTATTATAGAAAAGCCTTCTCATTAAAATTATCTAAAAATGGATAATTATGACAGGAAACATATTGCTTCACTCCAAAAAAAAAGCGAACTTCATTTATTGAAACTCGCTTGTGTCCTCACCTTTTGGTGGTTTATCTGTACTCAAGGTGGAAGTACTATAACACAAAAATACAATTTGCTCAACCCACTATAAAAATTGACTTTAAATCAATAAAAACAATGATTTCAAGAGTTTTTACAAATTTTTTATTTTGATTTAGTTTGCATAAGTTTGTAGCAGATTTAATTAAATCGTACAATAATCGTACATTTTTTTAATTTTTGTATGGCAGCTGTAAACTACTTATATCGCTCTAAAAGAGAGAAGTCTTTTTTAAATTTAAGACTACTTTTCACTCACAATAATACAAATCATGTTATAGGTGGTAAAACACAATTAGAGGTTTCAAAGCTGTATTGGGATAAATATCACTCACAAAAAAGTCCAAAGGATATAGATATTAAGAATCTTCAGATTGAAGTTAATTCAGAGCTAAACAAGATAGAAAACCATGTTCTAAAGGCATTTAATAATAGTAACCCTGAAAGTATAAATAAGGCTTGGTTATCAAATCAATTGGATTTATACTATAACCCACCAAAAAAATCTAAAGCCCTTCCAAAATCCTTATTGCCATATTTTGAATTTTATCTGAAGGAGAGAAAAAATGAACTCGCAGAACAGACACTAAAAAATTATACTGTTGTAAAAAGACTTATTGAGAAGTATGAAAGCAGCATTGAAAAGAGCATCAAGATAATAGATGTTGATTCAGTTTTTAAAACTAGCTTCGAAACATTTTGTATTGAAAAAGGCTATTCTACCAATACTATTGCTAGAGCTATACATACTATAAAAGCTGTTTGCAAACATGCTATGTACAATGGAATTGAAATAAGCTCTCAGTTAGAAAGGATAAAGTTGAAAGAAGTCAAGGTTGACAAAATCTATCTGACTTTTGAAGAGCTTGAGACAATAGAGAAACTAAATAAAAAGAAACTCAATGAAAGTTTAATGAATGCTCGTGATTGGCTAATCATTAGCTGTTATACTGGGCAACGTGTTTCTGATTTTATGCGATTCAATAAAGACCAGATTAGAATTGAAAAAGGAAAGCACTTAATTGAGTTTACTCAAAAGAAGACAGGAAAAAATATGACTGTTCCTCTGCATCCAAAAGTTTTGAAAATACTGAAGAAAAGAAAAGGCAATTTTCCTAGAGCAATATCTAGCCAGAAATACAATGAATATATAAAGCTAGTTTGCGCTAAAGCCGAGATTAATGAGAAATTAAAAGGCAGTAAACTCATTAAAGTTAAAGGTGATGATAAATTCCCTTACAGGAAACAAGTGGATAATTATCAGAAGTGGGAATTGGTTACGTCTCATATCGGCAGGAGGTCATTTGCTACTAACTTTTATGGTCAGATACCGACTTCGTTTCTTATATATGTTACTGGGCATAAAACAGAACAAATGTTTTTAAATTATATAGGTAAGAGTAACAAGGACTTAGCGTTGGAGATAACAAATTACTTCTAAAAGATAACCTTACAGCAGAATGGAATTTAATTGGAGTATACATACAAAAGACAAAATACGTAATCTTAATAATTTGATTCATAAAATAGAATTTGAGTTATTAAATAAAGGAGACAATCTCGGAATAGAAGATTTACGACGCCAATGCTTTCTGATTGAGGAGCATATTTTGGATGGAATTTATTTTGTCAAAACAAAAGAGATAAAAGAAAAAAGCATCAGAGTTCTCATTTGGAATATAAAAAAAGGGGTAGAAATTCAGAAGAAACTAGAAAAAATGTTGGTTGATAGAGGATCAAATAGAAATTATGAAAATGAGGAAGAAATATTTGCAGCATTTGATTTTAACTTAGACAATGAAGAAGATTTATCATTTCTTCCTAATGCTGAAAAATTAGAAGAACGAATAAAAAGAGAAACTGGATTCAGTAATGAAAAAGTAAATAGGAGTGTCCGAAAAAAAGTGGGTCGAAAAAAAGCTGAAGTAAGAGAAGCAAAAGAATACTTAAAAAAGTTTGTAAACGAAATTCATAAAGAAAAGTTTATTTCAGAACTGAAAAACCTATATCAATCAAGCGACCACTTTACTTTTAATTTATTAATAAAAGTAATGATTGATTTAGGCTATCTTGAGCCTATTACACGAGTGGCTCTCAAAAAATCTTTTGAGAAAGCTTTAGATAGAGAAAAGCAATCTCAACAAAACTTCAACAAACAGTTTAATCAAAATTTAAAAGACACGATAGAATATAAAAATTTATATAGCAAAATCAGTGGTGTTTTTGAATCCAGTTTGACAAAGTAGTTGTTAAAATATATTAAAACAATTAGCACAATTTTAAACAATTTAATAGATGTGCATAAGCATTTAGACTCCTGTAGCTTCGCTTATTATAAATTAAATAATAAGATATGGGAACACTTCAATTCATTCAAACTACACCAGAGCAACTCGCTGAACTCATAAAGGAAAGCGTAAAAATCGAGTTGCAAACTTTAAAAAAAGAATTACTTCACGAAAATGCTAATGCCGAAATTCTAACCAGAGAGCAGGTTTGCAAAATCCTATCCATAGACCCAAGTACGCTTTGGCATTGGCAAAAGAAAAATAAGATTAAGGCTTATGGAATTTCTGGAGCAAGGAGATACTATAAGCGAAGTGAAATCATGTCAGCATTGACTTTGCTAAGAAAATAGCAATGGGGAAGAAAAAGGATACTTCAAGGATAAAATTTTGGGAATCATATTATAGACAACATAAAAAAGAGTTTAAAATATTATCACCAAAGCTAAGAGTCTTTTTAAAAGAAGAGGGTTTTAGGTTTTATCGCGGAAATGCGATACGAATAAAAAGCAACATTGCTGAAATTGTCCAAGCTGAAGATATTTTTAAGCATTGTAACAAATACGTTGAGAGTTTTAATAATGCATCACTAGAGTCTGCATTTATTAAGCAAGGAGAAATTCTATTAATAAAAAATAAAGCTCTGCTACTTACATTAACGGAATCAGAGTATTCGCAATTAGAGGATAATAAACTTAAAAGCTACAAGTATTTCAAAAATGGCATTGTTGTCATTGAGAAAAATAAAAAACTCCAAAAAGTTCCATACCATAAAGCTGAAGGCTTCATTTGGAAAGAATGGATAATAAATAGATCATTTAAGATTTACAATAATGATACTAATGAGAGTTCAATGTTTAGTGAATTCTTGAAGCTAATTACTAATGATAAGGCTCATTTTATTTCCCTTTGTAGCGCAATTGGTTATTTATTGCATATCTATAAAGACCCTAGTAATCCAAAATGCATAATCATCAACGATGACAATACAATTGATGACGGAAGACCAAAAGGAGGTTCGGGAAAAGGTTTGATTGTAAAAGCTATTTCAAAGATTGTGCAAAAAGCTATGTTTAATGGTAAAAATTCAAACTTTGCCGATAATAAATTTGCTTATCAGAACATTAACGAATTAACTAATATTATTCAAATTGATGACGTTAATAAAAATTTTAATCTTGAATCATTATTTAGTGTAATAACTGATGATATGCCCGTTGAAAAGAAGCATCAGCCTATCATTATTATTCCTTTCAAAAGAAGTCCTAAATTTATTATCACAACCAATTATACAATTAGAGGTGATTCATCAAGCTTTAAACGGCGTAGATTTGATATTTTTTTAAACGATTTTTTCAACGATGCTAATTCACCCTTAGATGAGTTTAATTGCGAGTTTTTTACCGACTGGGATAAAAAAGAATGGAAGAGGTTTGATTTCTTTATGGTTAGTTGCATTAGGTTATTTCTCTCCAGAGGTTTGATCGAATATAATAACGAGACATCAAGACTAAAAATGCTTAAAAATGAGACATCCCCAGATTTTTGGGAGCTAATGGAGAATCGATTTAATAAAACAGGAAAAAAATACTTAAAATTAACGTTAAGGAATGCTTTGATTGATGAATATGGGGATAAGTATGAGTTCCTAAATAGTCATTATGCTATACTGAAATTATGGTTGTCAAGATATGCTGAATATAAGGGGTTAGAATTAATTGAAGACAGAACTAATTCCTCCACTTACTTCGTTTTCAAAGCGAAATAAGAATTAATTACGCGAAAAGTGTAGATAGTGTAGACTATTCTATATTTAAAAAAATATAGTAAGGAATATAAAAAATAATTATTGCTAACTTCTTACACATTCTACACTATTAAAAAGAATACATAGTAGTTATAATTTGTTGTTATTTCTTCTAAACCCAATAGATTAGGCAGCTTATAGAGCTCTTCAGAGAGTATAATCTCGAAAAAACAACAAAAAATATAACAACATTCAAATACATGTTAAGTGAATACAGGCTGATGTGCGTAACGTATTGCATTAAAAACGAATCTCTGCAAAGTAACTAAAACATCCCGTAACAGGAAGCCGTTTCAATTATTAAACTATTTCATTTTCATCCTAATTAAAATTTTAACATTTCAAAAACGGAGGTAATCATAATTATCGTGCGATTCATTTAATGAAGAGGAAACTAAACTTAAAATTTTATGAAAAAAAGATTACTGATATTGGTTGCCGGCTTAGTAATGATTAATCAGATATTTTTTAAAAGTTACGAAGCATCTCTAACTATCTTCAACAATACTGTGTATACTGCCAAATATTCTTATGGTTATACATCAAAAAAAGATGAATATATAGTTAAAGGATGGATAAAAATTGAACCAGGTCAAGAATTGACTCATGTTGTTAAAACTAAAGATAAGAATGCTAAGTTTTCAATTTTGGCCTTTACACCTAATAGTGAGTCTGAATTACTCAGGTGGGTTTACGATATAAACGAAGATATTCCAATTGTTATGGAGTTCGTCGACTCTGAAAATACGGAAAGTATATTATTCAATACATATGAAGATAATTTTGAATATAAAATATCAGCGACCAACCTAACTAATCAAAGACATGATGCAAGATTATTTACTCAGCTGTCTTTAGATTCTGAGAGAAATGCTGAGTTTGTACTCCAAGACCCAGATATTACATCCTTGTTTTATGACCCAAGCTCTCAAAACTACAAATCTGACTTAAAAGAGAAACTTAAACTTGCTCCAATAATCAGACGATCTTTAGAAAGGCAAATGTGGTTCTCAAAAGCATTTAAGAATCCCGAAGAAGACTACCCGTTCATGCTTGCTAATCTAGATGACGACAATGGCTTCCACACTCAAGGTGTAAGAGTTAGCAGCCTTTTTAAAGCTCAAACTATAAATGGTGGGGATTTCCCATTACTTCTAGGAGACTACATTATAAGTGCTGATGAACCTGTTTTTAGTGGATCCGACTTATACGCCCAACTTTACTTTCATGGAATAGACTTAAATAAGGGAGTAGAAATACCCTTAAGATTAAGTGTTATACGTAATGACCAAATTTATACTATTGAATGTCCTTATTTTTTCAATGAAAACTATTTTGGTTTTGAAAGTGACAGCAAGGAAAAAGCCATGGGTTATGGCTTTGTTAATAGTGTTGCCTATGGATTTTCGTCTGAGGCCATAGCTTTATCAAAACAAATATATGTTGGCATTAAAAACCTTTTTAATTCAGAAAAGGAAGAAATCCCAAACTTTAAGAAAAATAATTGGGAAGAAACTCAAAAAGAATATCGCCTAAAGCAACGATATTTAAAAGACTACAATAACGCTAGCTTTGCAGGGATTTGGGTCTCACCTGCTCAAGTTTTGACCAAATCGACAGCAAAAACAATAGCTAAAGTAGGTATTTCCAAAAATACTTCGAGAATTTTAGCTGCAGCGTTAATAGAGACTACGGAAGGAGCTGTATATAGCTATAATACGACACCCATAACATATACCACAAAGCAGAAAATGAAGGCTGCTATGAAAGCAGTCCCTGAAAGCTTAGCCATCGGTGTGTTAATTGGTACACTCGTGACATCATGATTTAAAAAACCTCGACGATTTTAATCTATCACAATAATAATAACATAAAAATTAAATAAGCATGAAAAAAGTAAGTATCTATTTAGGATTTGCATTACTCCTGACCATTGGAAGTGCTAATTTATATGCTCAAGGAAGAGTATCTAAAACTGTTCCGACAGGCATCAAAAAGACTGACAATGTTTCAACTAGTACTAGAGCATCAAGAAATATTGGTAATAGCAATAATAGTGGTTCTGGTTTAAGCATTTCGACTAAAAAAACTAGTGGTACAGGGACTAATGTTTCTGGCACAAGCAATAATTCAAATGGCTCTAATGTAATACATGTCAATACATATACTAGAGCAGATGGTAAAAAATCTGCCGTATATGGAACTTCAGTGACTCAGAAAAACGGTAAACGGCATGTAACTGGCAATTCAGCATCGACTTCCGACAAGGCAGGTAAGGGGCATATTGTCAAAGACAAAGAAGGAAAAACAGTATATCACAGAACCATGAATGGTCGAGTGATAATTGATAAAAAAGGATAAAAATTTTAAAATTATGAAAAGCATGAACCAATTTAACAGTGGAATAAGCAGCAATAATGAACGTCAACTTGATAGCCTTCAAAAGGATATGCAAGTTTCAATGAGAAATGGCGTAGAAAAAGATAAAGAGTATTTAATGTCAAAAATTGATAATATCAATAAAAAGTCTAAAGGTCTACTTGGCTATTTAGCTTTGTCAAAAGGGGAGAAAAACTTATTAGAAGTTGCCCAGCAAGCAGAAGTAAATTTATCCAAGACGATGTCAGCCGCCAATCAATCTATAGTAGCTATTCAATGCCAATCTGCTATCGAATTGACAAGAACGTTGCATAAAGCCTTACATCATACTTTCTCTGCAAATGTTCAAGTAGGAAAAGTAGCTCAAATCACAAATAGTAAAAATAAAATCTTAGAACAATTCTATCTAGATAATGAAAAATTTGCTGCATGGTTTGAGAAGTTCACTAGTCTTATAGCACGAGCTCCTGCTGAGTCTAAAGACATGTTTGAGAGAAGCCTACGTCAACATAGCACATTGCACTTTGAGTCTCAGGACAAAATGCTCAATGACTTTCTCCAAGGGCTAGATTTAGATTTTAAAGTATGAATCAAAGACTAAAATTACCAGCAAATCAATTCAGTCATGCTGAATTGATTTGCTTAACATAAAAATAATTTAATAATACCATTAGAACATGAAGAACAATATCTTTTTTAAAAGTAGTATAACACAAAAGCTAGGAGGTGATCATGTATTAAATTTAAATAAACTTAGCTTGTGTATAGTATTTACCGCTATGGCTAGTGCTATCTTATTTATCTTTTTTTTGAAGCTTATGTTTTACAATCTTTCCAATCAGGCAATAATGTTCCTAGGATTAGCTTGGTTTATTTTCGTTGGCCTTTTAGATATGACTATAATAGCTGCTCGGGTTGGTAAAGATACTTACTTGACAATAGTAAGACTGGCTGTAATTGGTGGTTTTATAATTATACATAGCGCTGTATTTGAGTTGCAATTTTTTGATAGTGATATAAAATCTAATTTAGCAAATAACCTTCAAGTACAAAGAGATAGTATTGCTCAACTCTATCTCCCTAGAATTAGAAGTTTGGATAATGAAATTAAATCAATTTCTGATCAAAATAACGCGTCAATTGACCAAGTTATTAAGGCCACTAATGATGTAGGTGATGAGATAAACGACGGAAATGGCACTAGTCGTGGAGGTGGTAGAGGTGAGATCGCCATTGCTAAGGAAAGAATTAGAGATCGCATTGATTCAAGTGTAGCAGACAAAATTGCAGCCAATGAAATTATAATTGAAGAAATAAAGCAGAGACGCAAAGAGGTAATAAATGAAAAAAATCAAGCATTAGCATCATTAACTGAATATAAAGATTCTGGTGTAGTTTCTAGACTAAATGCATTAAATATAGTTGTATTTCATTCAGGTAAAAATGGTAAAAGTAGTAAGATGGTTGTAATGTTTTACATTGCATTTTTTGTTATAGCAGCTTCTTTAGAAGCTTTACCCCTTATCGCTAAGAGAAGTTACCAATATAGCGTTCAAGCCTATCAAAATAGGGCTTTAGAAGAATCTGAAATATGCAACAAAATTGAAAATAATAGATTTGATGAGTTGTTAGCAAAGCAAGACGTAAGACATAATATAGAATACCAAAAAATTACTGAAACTCTAAATATTCGCTCTAAATATGAAATATTCAAGGAGCAGATGGCGTATCAATTTAAACTACGAAGGAATATGGAGAGTCAAATTGATGAAATTCTTAAAATGGATATTGAGGGACAGAAAAAGTACCCTAAAGAATATTATGAGAATTACTATCGTCCCTATATTATCGAGAAGTTACTTGACAATTTTGTTCAGCAGCAAACTCATACTTCTGCATAATAGTTCTCTTAACGAAGCCCACAAGAGTATTTAATCAATTCTCGTGGGCTTTATTTATGCATTAATACTTTATTATCTTTACAAAATTTATTATTTTTAGAAATCGTACTAAATCATTACCCTTTATTAGGTATCCACTATCAATTAAATGAAAAACAATTCACTTCAATCAAACAGAGCTATTGTTTTAGATAAATTTGTCAATTCAGAAAAGCCAGAAAGAGACATAAAGTTTATCCAAGATCAGGAAAAAAAATACAGCTCATTATTAACAAATTTATCAAGACTTTATACTTATTATCTACAAGAAAAAATAGACTTGTCAAAAAAAATAAAAAAAGCAATAATAGTGTTTTCAGGCTTAGATGAAGAATTCTTCAATTCACTTAAACATGTTCATGAAAAGAGATTTGGTAAGGGTGAAAACACTCTCAAAAACTCAAGTGATTTATTGAAGTATGAGTTTGAGATTCCTAAGCACGAGGATAATCCTCATATAACTGCAAAGAATTTAGTTTTTAGCACCGAAAGCATGTTGGATACCATATAGTGTTTAATACTAAACACAGACTACTTTCTAAATATTTTCTGACCTAAAAAACTAAGGATATCTTGTCTCGAGACAGAATTTGCAGGAATATTATATAATGTTTGTAAATCTGGAATCACTTTTTTCATTAATTTGTTCGTCAGAGAATAACGCTTTTTAAGTAATTTTTCCTTCCACTGCTCAAGATTCCTTAATAATTTATACTTCTCAGAAAGCAAATCATATTCCTCTTCTATTGACGCTCCCTCTAGAAGACATGCATTAAGAATTTCTTTTTCATAAGGCTCCAACTCATTTGATTTTTCTCCTAAAATGTATAATCTAACGTGATATTGAATATCCTTCAATAAATCCAAATGAACCTGTGTTAAATCATAAACCTCGTCTTCAATTTTATCTTCTTTATGCTCTTCTCTATATTTATCAATATTCTTTGTATAAATTTCTATTGCCCTTTTTTGAAAAGGATTTTTTCGTAGGGTCTTAGTAGTGGATCTCCTTAAATTTGTAGAATCCCATTTGTAAAAGGATAGCATGTTTTTAGTACATTTTGCAAATGTTCCAACTGGATCCTGATTGAAACGCTTAAACTCTAACCTTTTTAGCTCCTCAGAAACATCAAGGATATCCTTTTCACTGATTTCAATAGGGTCAATATTATACCTTCCGTTTTTACAACCGGCTTTTAATCTGTAAATAACAGCCTCACGAATCTCATCATACCACTTCTGAGTATTAGTCTGGTTATCAGAATAGAATAAATTTTTAAATGTGATCCAACTATTATGCATAGCATAAAGGTATGTTAAATTATCCAGATCGACAATGTAATTTTCATTTTTTTATCATATATTTATTTTTATTGGTTTATTTTAATAATTTTTATGTTATAATTTATCAATTTTATAATAAAACATGTGATTTAATATAATTTTTATAAATTTAGATCTTAACAGTCTCTATTACAATCCCCCTAGAAATGAAAAATTTAAAAGAGGTTTTTGATATCAATAAAATTAGCGTGAAGAAATTTTCAGAGACTTCTGGCATTTCAGCACCCAGAGTTTATAAATATTTAAACAAGCCACTCAATTCATTTAAAAACTTTGAAGTGGCTATGTTAACCAATTTACTTCCAATTGACGCTGCTTTTTTCGGAAAGGACAAAGCTCTATATGAGTATAGGGATTTAAACAAAAAAGAAACCTTAATTTCTTACACACAGCTTAAAAGCTCTGAGAAAATAACACACTACAGTGAATTTCTACAACGCTATTTTGATAGACTAATCGAAGAAGTAAAGAAAGCAAAGAAATCAATAGTGGTACTAGACTACGTTGGTGATAATCCGTATGCAGCTAAAAAAGCATTAAAAGAAGACTCTGACAAAAATATTTATCACGACTTGTATGAAGCTTTCTTAAATGAAATTACAAAATTTGTTCAAAGAGTAAGCTCTTATAAGAAAATTGATTCCTACCCTGCTTATGTTCGTATTTTGCAATGTCCCTTAGGCAAAGCTTATCCAACACTTGATTTCGAAGACAAAAGAAATGTAGTTTTAGATTTATCTTTTAATGATATGTTCAAACAACTTGAGTCTTTGACTAAAAAAGGACTAAATAAATTTGCAGAAATATACTGGGCAAAAAATGCGTTCCGCCCATATAGCGCAATGATTATAGACAATAAGACTATTATAACAGAACAAGTGAAATTTAATTTAAGAGGTGAACCCATGCCTGATATGTTATTTTTTGACTACGCAAATTCTTTTTCTAATAATAAGGTTGGTGATATTTTGCTTCAAACCTACAACGCAGATATAGAAAATATAACAAGTAATTCAGAGAATCTAATATCGAGGAATGATGCCTTAATTGGCTTGAAACTAATCGTGAAGGCATATAATGATAAGGTTCCACAAGTGAGAAATGAATACCAAAAGAAAAAGAACGAATACACCAAATTGGTGGAAGGCCTTAACTCAACTGACATACACAACCGCCTAATAGAATTAAATAAACGAAGACAAGAAGTAAGAGATTTAAAAACGTTTCTAGAATTTATGGAGTCCAGAGAAGAACTGACCCATAGAAAGATATCTAACTTTATTTAACACCTCAGAACTTATTTCTTATACCTTATTAAACCTAAGGGTAGTTTTTTAATTCTTCCATCCAATCTTGTATAGTCTTAAGATTCTCATCATCTATTAATGTACCTGAGCCACTAAATGTGTGTATACCTAATATTTCATTATTATCGCCAACTGTAACCCAAACTGGTGAACCACTATTACCACCAGCCGTTTTATAATTATGGGTATAATATTTATCCATTAATTTTATATTACCCATTTGATGAAACAATTTACCCCCATCAAACCCCCTATTTAAATCTGCTGGATATCCTGCTACTTGAACCTCTTTTTCAACTTTTAATGGCTTATTTGGAATAACAAACTCATTCTTCCATTCAAAATCTGAAGGAAGTAAACTATCTGGAATATAAATTATTGCAAAATCCCATTTTCTCTTCTTTTTAACCCTTTTTAATAAGCCATATTCATCAGGAGTCTTTACATGCTTTTTTACCAAGTCTTTTCCTAAAATAGTAATCGTTTTATGTAACTGTTCATCACCATTCCGCCCTATCTTAATTTGAATTTCTTTAACATTACTTAAAAACTGTGAATGCACATTATGAGCAGCAGTAAGAATAAAATTTCTATCTATAAAAAAACCTGTTGATTGTGCCCATCCGCCCCACCACAGTATTTTATTTCTTCTAATATGCTGATGACATATTTTATTGAAAGGTTTGACATCAGTATCTTCTATTTGCTTTAATGAACTTGTAGAATCATCTTGGCCATATGTTGAAATAGCCATAATCACAAACAGAGTAGTTAATAATTTTTTCATTTTAATCGCTTTTAAAGTTTAATTCTTCCATGACAGTTTCAATTCTGATTACCTTTTCTCCATCGCAATAAGGGATTTTACATAATGTCGATTCATAGCAATTACCATTAAATTCATAATCAAGTTCCCCTGATACTAATACGCCAATAACTTTATGAGATATGAAATCAAAAACAGGAGAACCTGAATTACCTTGAAAACTATCTAAAGTTGTATAAAAGTATTCTAGATTGGTATTGTCTACAATACTAGCATTAACAGCAATCTTTTTTGGTAAACCTGTTGGATGTCCAATCATATATACTTCGTTACCTTTTTTTAGATCGGCAGATTCTTTCCATTTTAAAGGTCTTCTGTTTTCAATATGTCTATCCATAGTGAAAATTGCAATATCAAGGGTTTTAAAAGATTTAATTATTGTCTGTGGATAATAAATGTCCTCTGATGAAATAATCGATTCTACAACTCCATTTTTATTTACTGCTTCATAGCCAAATACTACAGCATAATTGTCAATGGGTTTAGTAAAAACATGTCCAGCAGTCATCATTATTTTGGAGTCAATAATAAAAGCTGTACCGTTTCCTATAATTGGTTGATTAATAAATGGTTCTTCTTTACAAATATTATAAGTACTTACTAGTGTATTAGAAATATCTAGTTGAAATATGTTTTTACTTATCAATTTTAGTTGCTTTTTCTCAATAACAATTCCTACCGATTTATTACGTTGTAACATAAGCCATTGCCAATCGATAGATGCATCTAATTCTCTCACCTCAATTCTACTATCAAATTGAGAATAACCTCTTAGACGTGTATTATCTGAAGTTAAGTTCTGAAATACCTCACCATCATTTTCATCATCTGTTTCTGAATCAGGCAATTTAGGGCTTTCATCTGATTCACCAATGTCGTCAATTATTTTAGTAAGCTCCTGAAGAGGAAAGTCAACTGCCTTGGCTTTCAAAAAATTAAATTGTTGTTTATCCTGTTCTTTTTGAGATTTTTGAGATTCTTTTTCCTGTTTAAAAATTTTATTTTCTAAAATTAGTTTTTTAACCTCATTTAGTTTAGCAGCTTTATTATTTAGCTCTTTCTCCAGCTCTTTTTTTTCAATCTTTTTTTTAGTCTCTTTTTCCAATTCTTGAGAGAAGCTTAAGCTAAACATAAATAATATGAAAGTAAATACAACAAATCTCACAATTAGTCTATTTTTGGCCTCCTGTATAACGTTAATAACGGGATATCTAGGGTAAACCCAATACCAACCCGAAATGAATCACTAAAATTAACAGTAGAACCCTCTTCAATTTTTTGTAATTCAGGACCTATTTGCCCTCCAGCATTTAACGTAAACGGGGATTTACCTATTCTATGGGTTATGTATAAGCCAGGTGATAAAATATTTTTAAAACTAAATTCAGGAAGCGTCTCTGTACTATTATCATCATCAAGTCTAAACCTTACTGGAGCAGCTATATCTATTATTGGGGCAAATAGCCCCCATCTACCATTGCCTATTTTAGTATAAAGACCTATTGGTGCGGTAAAGCCTATAGTAAATGCACTATTAGAAAAATTGCGCTGCTCAGACCCTATTAAAATTCCAGGAAAAGAATTTATCGCTATAAAGGGTCCTTTTTTTTGTTTTAAAGCAAAACTACCCGATGGTAAAGCAAAAGCGGATATTGCTTTCTCTACATCTTCTGAGGACTCTGATAATGCAATATCATTTAAAAAATGAACAAGTTTAATTGTTTTATTGTCTCTTATATTAAAAGCTTCTTGTATAATTTCAGGAATTAACACCTGTATTGTTCTAGTAAGGTCATTTAATGCTTTGAGATAATCTTTTTTCTCATCAATAGCTATAGATTCAAAATCTAGGGTGGCATTTTCAAAAGCGGTTAGTAAAAATTTGTCTACAAATTCTTTTGTGTTGTCTCTAATCTCTTGTTTAATCAAAGCTGGATTCTGTTCAATATTTTTGTCTATGAATTCATCAATTGATTCTAGAATAGATAACTTATCTATATTAATAGGAGTAAAACTGTTTATAAAATCGGAAGGATTGGCTTTTATTTTAGTTTTAAAACTAGTTAAGTTATTCTTATAGTCTTTGTTGGTATTGTCTTCGTTTACACTTTTCAATAAGGCTTTAAGGCCTTTATAAGTATTGTTATTGGTTATGGAACTATTTCCCCATTCAATTTTTTTTAATAGCAGTTCTAGTGTTAATGCAATATCCTTTAATTCGGCAATTTCTTCATCCTTTTTAGGATATTTTTCTTTTTTTAAAACACCAATTGTATTGGTAAGGATTTTCTGATTTTTGAATAAGGCTTCTGAAGTAAAAACTATTGAAGGTAATTTTTGATTTTTATTGTTAATTAAAGCTGGGTAAATTTCTAAAGCCTTAAGTATAGCTATACTATATTTTTTGTTATGAAGATCCAAAAAAATGTCATTTGATATTCTTGCAAGTTGAAAATATTTTTTGATAGGTTTTTTAATATTTATAGGTTTATTAATACTATCTAGTTCTTTAGCTTTATCAAAAAGTTCTTGGGTGTTTTTTACGATTGCTTCTGATAGTGATATTGTTCCTTCTATAAAATTGTGAACTGTCTCAATAGGGACTTTTTCATTATTATCTGATGCTTTTTTTATTGATATAGCATCATTATATAAGCGTTCAGCTGGTGTTATTATTTGAGGGAGTATACCTTTAATTTTATTTTGATATTCTTTTGTATTATTCATGACAATCTTAAAAAGATACTTATCCTCATCAGTATCATTTTTATCTTTCCCTTTAAATGTAATATCCTTATAATACTTTATGTTTTGCTGGTGCAAAAACCCAATATACAACTTGTAAAAGTTAGGCTCTGAACCATAATTACTCATAAAATCTATTGTTGCAAACTTTAATTCTCCATTGTCAAGAACCGTAAGACTATGAGCTAGCATTGAAACTAGTCTTATTCCTATAGATATTTTTTTCTTTGTTGTATCTATACCTTCACTAGACCAATCTGAGATAAGCGTACTATTCTCAAATATGTCAAAATAATCAATAGGGTTTTTTACTTTAGAAAGTTGAGGAATTAATTCTAAAGCTTCAAAAGCAAAACCCAATTCTGGGTTATTTTTTATAAGCTCAACAAAACGAGGTGTGTTTCTTAAGTTACTCGTATTAGTAAGCATATTATTTAAATCATCTTCGATATACTGTTTAGACTCATCAATGAAATTTAATACTTGGTCAGCATCAAATTTTTTTAAGTAATCTGTAGTACGGGGTAATAGTACCATTAACTCATTTAAATAACTTTGAGGTGAAGGATTATTGAGTCTATTTTGTATTTCTTGGATGACATAAGTAGTAAGTTCTTCTTTAATACGATTTGCCAAAAAACGGCTCAAACCATCAATTACGGTCTCGAAAGCTAAATCTCCTCCTAAAAAAGGAAGACTTTTTTGAATAGATGATTGATAATTTATTTCGGAATACCCATCAATACTACTTTTATTAAGAGCGTCATATTTTTCTTTGAAAACCTTTATGACTTCTTCAAGGTATAAATTACCACTTTTATATGAACCTATTAGTTTATCTAATTCAATGTTATCTTTTTTATAACTGATTGAAATTAGATTTTTTTTTGCAATAAAAATATTGGTTTCTAGCTCTTTGATTTCTCCTTTATATACTGAAAGTTCACTAGCTTTTAAGTTAACACTTTGGGCTTTTAATGTCTGGAGATTATTCCTTGTTTTAGTAAGGTCATTAACTAAATCACTATGGTTTTTATTAATATCATTACCTTTATCATCTTTTAATACTATTGTTATATCTTCAGTACTATTAATTTCTTCTTTTTCAGAATCCTCAAGGTACGACTTAAAAATTCCTATTACTCTGGCACGGTCTCGCATAATTTCATCATCCCTTGTTTCAGGATTGATTGTATTATAATCTTTTTTTAAAAGGTCTATAAGAATAGCTGCATCACCCGCTACTGGTGCAGATTTTTGAGCAAAAGTAAACAGGGAAACGGCGAGGCAAATGATGAATATTAGTTTAGCTTTCATAATGTATGGGTTGGTTATTCTCGTTTTACGATTTTGACATTATCCAATACCTTCAAGGTTTTTTCGGCATATGGGTGTTGCGACTGCTGTAATTTTTCTATCAGATAGTCTAGCTTTCTGGCCTGAAGCTCTGCTGGGTAATCCTCAGAATAATATATAACTAAGTCTTCAAGCCAAGCGTTGTACCTTGTACTTAAAAGGGAATCTTGCTCTATGACCTTAAGGGTGTTCTCGGTATCCTTAATTAAAAAATCCAAGATTTCCTCTTCTCCAACAACTTCGCTAAAGGCATAGGCATTAATGTAGTTCTCCAGTACTCTTAAATCGTATGACAGATATTGGTCTGGGATATCATCAACATTTATTTTGCTATTTTCCTTGGCAAGGGCAAGTATTGTTTGGGTCGAAGTGCCTAAATTCGAAGAATCCCTTAAGATTGAAGTGGCTCTTTCCATTTTAATCACATCGGAAACAAAAGCGTCTTGACTGCCAGAATAGCTATGTAGGCCTGTAGGGAAATACAAATATTTAGTATCGATACTGCCTGAATCTTTCAATTGCTGCGTGGTTCCCAAAAAAATGGAATCTGAAGCTGTATCCCGAAAATCGGCAGTAGCTACCGTAAAAACATAAAACAAAGTATCTGTAGAATTTATCTCTTCGAGTTCCTTGACCATAAACGCATAATCCAATGGGGAAAATTCACCGTCTTTCCTTAAAGCGGCCATGATTTCCTCGCTACGCTTATTTTTGATACTATCCGTAACACTGATTTCCTCAGGATTTTCCTTTTTTGAATCCTCAGGAGAAGCACCATTACTTTTCACCAAAACGAATCCAATCAGCAACAGTACAATTATTATGGGTACAATATATTTGCTTTTCATCTAAGTCTAATTTTCATCGTTATATCGTTCTTGCCCGATTGTTTGAGCTCTCTTATGCGCTTATCTACATAATCGCTTATCTGTTTTAGTTTCATATAGCTTTTCCCCACCTTATCCGATGTAATGGTTTCGTTTTTGTACGTTCTGGTTTTCCTATCAAAAACCTCTATTGTCATAACTGCATTTAAGGCATAATTATCACCTGGTAAAAGGCATCCAGTTGTATGTTTTGGAAGATTGCCTGTATGGATTAGGATTAGATCCCTAGTGCCAGCGGAAGGCACAGTATTGGTGACCAGCCTAAACTCGATACCGCAATGTTTTCTTTTTTTCTTGGTGCGCCTATAGCGGTTGCAGTCATTTTCTATAACCTGATAGGTGCCTGGTGGAATCCTCTTTTTGGAGCCTGCTGTTCGTTCTTCCTCTTGCGATCCTGCCGGTCGCTCCATAAAGTAACCGGTCACCTTACCGTTATCTATGGAAAACTCACTTATAGTAGATATCTTAGTGTTGTGAACTACATTAACATCTATGAAGATATCGGCTTCCGTTTCGGTCTCACTTTGTGAATTTGTTTGAGTCTCAGTATTTGATTTAGTCAAAACTAAAAACATGAAAATAAGAGCGTATGCTACAAAGTATTTCATAGTAAACCATTAATAATGTCCGAAAAATAGACGATTAAGCACACAGAATCAATACCCAATAGTGGGCATATCTGCACTAAATAATCTGCTATTAAATTTCTAGGGGGAGTAAAGCATTTTAAGCTTCAGACTTAAAGATAAGGAAAATTGACTAATTAAGACAATAATGTATTGAAGTCAATCTATCCACTTAAGAATCTCAGTGATATTTCCCAGAGTATCACTTACAACAATCACCTCCTTTTTTAAAGTGCCTCCAAATCCATTCTTAGCTGTGAAAGTTGTATTAACTATTAAAAAAGAGTCCATGTCTTTATAAGTGGTTTCTACATGCTCGTAGCTTTTAGGGTCGTTTAATGCCTCTTTTATTTTTTCTGCAAGTTTAATATGCGACCCATCCCAACCACTGAATAATTTTTGAACATTCTGTTGATGTATTTCTTGTTTGGTTAAAGGTATTTCAGGCTCACTTTCGCAAGTAATAGCGGCAATTGAAAAAGTTATTACTAATAAAATAGTCAATATTAAACATCCCTTTTTGACATCTTTAGGGTTTGATTCTTTATTCATGATATCTTATTTTTTGTATAGCAAATATATAAAAAAGGTTGTAAATAACAGGTTGTATGCAATTCGTTGATTAAACCTAATTGATTGCAATTTTGGCTTATGCCAAAAAGACAAAGAAAAAAGGAAATACCTGAGTTCTGTATTCAATTAGGAAAGCATATAAGAAAACTAAGAATTGATAAAAAATTGAGTATCGAAGAAATAGCTTATAAGGCTGATATAGATGCACAAAACTTGAGGAAATACGAACTCGGTAAACAAGAAATGAAAGTATCAATGTTGAAGAGAATAGCTAACGCATTTGAAGTTACTACCTCAGAATTGTTATCCTTTGACAATTAGTAAGAAAATAAATTTTCTGTTTATATTAAATTCAAGATTCCTATTTCATCTATTTGTTTAACTATATCTAAATACATCTTACCTGCTCTTTTAGATAAAATTTCATTTTCATTTTTAGGTGTATTTTGAAGTAATGCTTCTTCCCAATCTAATCCAAATTCAGTGTTATAATATCCGCTTTTTACTCTATAATTTTGGTACATATTAATCAAGTCTAAAACTGCGTCTTTATAAATATGATTATACCTTGATTCAAGCTTTAAATCGGTTGTTGACAAATCATTTTTAGTTCCCAATTGCTGAATTTCTATAACAGGTTTTTCTCCTAATCCCAAGGGATAAGGATTAATAAAAAATTTATAGACATCATTATAAGATTCATAATATGGATTTATATGAGTAGAAATACAAAAATCCTTATCGCTTTTTTCAGTTGCATTACATGGAGAACAGCTAGGTATCAAATTATAAAACGAAAGAACAAAAAACGGCATTCTAGATTTCGGATAAAAATGATCTAACTCTAAATATGCTCTTAAAATTATTTCTTCGTCTTTTTCATTTGATATATCTAAAATACTAATTGGATTATCATTGCAATATGGGCAAGTTACATTTTCAAACCCTGCTTCATGAAGTAATTCTTTACAAAAAGTAGTCTTTCTATAGTTATTATAATTAAAAAGGCTATGAATCAATTTTTCGCCAAAAGGAGTATGTTTAACTGTATTTCCATTATCAATATAAAGGTCATTTATATTGATTATTGCTAATATTTCTTTGCGTATAGTTAATAAATCGTTTGGCCTTGATGTAACACATGCTTTTAACTTATTATAATCATTATCTTCAAGATAATTTAAAACATCTTTTTGTCTTTTTAAAGTATCAACGTCTAGTGAACTGAATTCTTTAAAAAATTCTCCTGTATCAGTTTCTAATATTAGAGCGTCAAGCTTTTTTATCAATGAATTAACACGATATTCTTTATCCTGCCTTTTTTGATTTAAAAAATCCCATTGTTTTAGAGCTAAAGAATCAAGAAAATCATCCGCATCTGGTCGATTTAAATGTTGATGGATTTTAATCATTTTTTAGCCTTTTATTAAGGTGAAATCTTATAACATCGTCTCCAATAAGTTCAATTAATTTATTAATATTTATGCCACTTACTACATTCTTATTATTATCAATACTATTAATAATTTTCTTTATTTTTTCCGTTGAAAAACGACTTTTTCTTTGATTACCTAGAAAAAATGGTTCTTCATATAAATCATATATATTACCAGCGAAAGTCTCTCTGCTTAAATCTATTCCATTTATTGTACACCCTTTTTGAGAGACATCAAGTATTGTCAAACACTGTTTTGGTATATCTGATAATAGAAAAGGTGAATGTGAAGTTAAAATAAGTTGAATATTCCCATCATAGATACCAGGTAATACAGTCAGTAGTTTGCTAAAAAACTCCAATTGCCATTGAGGATGTAAGTATAGATCCCCCTCATCAATACACAGTAGAACATTAGGAGTCTTTATTCTCCTTAACTCAGAGAAGATCAATGAAAACAAGTTAAGATAAGCTTTATGACCTGAGCTAATACCCTGCCAATTAATATCAAAAAAAGAATTCTTTTCAACTAATGCTAAATATTTTAACAAAGCATTATTTTTCCTTTTATTAAACTTAAAACTAAACAATTCTGTCGTCTTACTTCTCTTCCCTTCAGTTTCAAATTCTAATTCTAAATCATCAAGCACATATCTAAGATTCTCAAGCATTCTTAATTGCTCTCTAAACCTATCTGTCTCTTTTCTTTGACTACTTGAATCAACATATCTGTCTAATCTATCCCATATGTATTGCATCCAATTAAGGATATCTTTAATCATGCTTTCTGTACTCTCATTTTTATACAGCTTAGTTTCTTTTATAAACTCTTCTACATAAAATTCAACAGAACTATCTTCTCTGAGTTTAGTAAATGATATGTTAGATAATGTTTCTTGAAATAAAGCAAAAACAACTAAATAATAAAACCTCGTTTTAGGCTTTATACCACGTAGTCGTCTTCTAAATTCTTGATTGAAATTATCTAGTTCTTCTCTAAATTGACCATAAAATTGTTGGCGTTGTCTTGTTTTTGATAATTTGTTCCAAATATTATTTGTGATAAGAATACGTTCAGGAGTATCAATATTTAACTCATCGAAAAGTTCAGAGTTTATAAACTCTAATTGCTTCTCAAAATCAGATTTAATCGTTACTCGATGGTTGTAATAAATACGCCTAGAATACCTTTTGTTATTTGATATATCTGCAATCTCTCTATTAAAATTATTAGGGCGTTGGTCATAAACATTTGAAAAGAAAACTATTTTTAGAGGATCTATTTTTCCTTTGTATTCAACTATTTTTATATCAAAATTTGATTGAGGCTTGTAATTAGTAAAGTTATGATGGCAAATAAACGATCCGTTTTCTTCAGTAATTATTAGAAACTCTTCAGAAAGGTTTGTATTTCCTCCCTTTAATACCTTACAGACCAACTCTACTGCATTGCTCTTTCCAGAACCATTTTTACCTATTAAGCCCGTAACATCAGTGATTTTTTTACCAAAAAAAGAACTTGGAAGCTTGCTAATTTTTTTTCTAACGATATTATTAGACTCAATATCATATGAAAATTTGAATGAACTGGAAAAATTAATTCCAGCGTTCTTAAAGTTCCTAAAATGTTTAATCCAAACAAAGCATAGTTTTAGTTCATTCATCTAAAATTTGTTTTTTTGGTTACAATGAATGTAAACTTAATAAAAAAGCAGAAGGAATTTCTTCTTTCTGCCTTATTGATTTCATTAAAGCTAATAATTAAGCCCAAACAATTTTACCGTTTCTCAGCCAAAAATGACTTTTACAGTTTACAGTTCTCCATACGGATGGTGAAATTGAAAAATTACCTTTCTTTATTGATATTGACCAACATGGTTTGGCATCATTCATAAGGTTGAGCATTATGTTTTCATTACAACCACAAGGGCATTTCAAAAATGCGTACCAGTAATTGTTTAGTTTCTCACTACCTTCAATATAAACAACCTTATCATCTGGTATTTCAGGTAACTCAGAAACAATCATTAGCTTATAATACTCATCTGAACTTTTTTTATTTAATCTAAAAAGATTTAAAAATCCTCTAAGTAACTTCCTCAGATACATATAATTGTAAATTAGGTTCCAAATTACCAACTCCTACATTTTCATAATGCAGCTTATCAATAGTTTTACCGACACTATAAGAATTAAAATCCCAATCAGTTAAATTAATAACAGTATGTGAGTATTTTGAGTTATCTCCATAACGGTATGGGTGAATTCTACCTAACATGTCATTTACAGCAACTGAAGAGCACATTGAATTAACACTAATAACAGCTGGGCTCTCAACTTCAGCATTTTCAAAATATGCTTGCCTGTTGTTATATTCTTCTTTAGAAATCCTCTTCAAACTTTCAGCAGATAACTGGTCGTGCGTATAAACTCCTCTCTCTAAAAGAGTTTTTGAATTCGGATATACATAATGAACATTCCCAACGATTGAATCTATTTCTCCTTCCCCATCTGCTACTAATTTCACTCCTATATCTGACATAGGAACTAAATAATCAGTAGAAATTAAATTAAGATAATGACGCCCTTCAACTGAGTCCATACAACCAAAAATAAAATCACAACTTGCAAGCTCATTAATTGCTTCTCTACTCTCTTGTATTAAGCATGAGTATGCAATAACTTCAGTGCCAATATTAACATTCTCTATATGCTTTTTAAGAACTTCCACTTTTAAAGTTCTCTTATCTGCATCTGACATTTTGGAGAGAACAATCCTATTCAAATTCTCATATCCCATAATATCTGGGTCTATAATAACTAATGTTCCCACACCTAGCCTAAATAGCATTTGGATTAACGGACTCCCTGTACCCGAACAGCCGATTATCCCAATCCTCATTCCCTGAAGAATATTGACGGTTTTAGAACCAAAAGTTTGAGAGTTTCGCTTAAAAGCATCACTAATAAATAGGTACTTGCTAAAATCAGAAAATACCTTAATACTCTCTCCAATTATAGAGATTTTATCCACATTTGTAAAACTTAAATCAGAGTTTACTATTCTACCTTTCATTGAACCATCTGGATACATTACAACACTAGCATGTGGTAAATCATTATCAACCCAACCATAAACAGAATCAAAAAAAGTCTGATCAGACTTATCGTCTAAATGCGAAAAGTCAGAATTATTAATGAAGTGTGAATGAAACTTAACAATACCCAACCCTTTTTTATGTGCTTCTTCTATTAAATCTTCTACATCTATAGTTTTCCAAGAAACCGTGTTTTCTGTCCTTTCACACTTATCATAAGAAACAAGATGTAGTTTGTGAACTAATAAAAACTCTTGATTCTTATTTTTTAATCGTCCGCATAATGCAAAAGCAAGAGCTTCCAAACCATCTCCAATATGAAGATGGTTCTTTAACTCTTGATGCATCTCTTCTGTTATTTTTATATGCATCATCTAACAAATTTTAGCGTTTATTAAATTCTGCTTTCAAACAACTAAGCATTAAATCAAGTTGAGATTCTAAATTATCAACCTCAGGATTCCATTTGTTTAGTGCCGTCCTATGTCTGGACCAACGCTGATAAATTTTGCCTTCAATGTTTTGATTGCTCAACTGTCGAATCATTTTACCGTCTGTCCTAGATAAGGCAGGGTAAAAATATATCATATCCAATGGAGCTGTTGGGTAATGAGGAGGAATAAGTATAGCTGCATCTGCTTTACTAACGTTATACCCTTTAGGAATTTCTAAATCCCTGAATACAACCCAACTCAAAGAACCTTCTTCAAGGTAATCAACGGTGTTTTCAATTGAGGCTAAAAAGTAAATATCTTCTTTTGGTAGAACAGACGGTTCCTCCGTAATAAAACCTTCTGTACAATCCAAAGCTTCGTATACAAATCGCTCTACACCACATTTAGTAAGGTCAATTATTTGACCTTCCTTAATTATTACTTTCCCCTCTTTAGTAAACATACGCAAGCGATGTTTGCTAGGATCCTTACCGACCAATTCAAAAATCTCTTCTCTAGAAATTTCATCCTTGTCCGTTTCGTACTTAACTCTATTAACTTTAAGTAAGTACTTGTAAGTAATAATTGGGTTAGTGCCCTCACAATAACAATCCTCTAAATCGAGAACTTCTTGTTTATATGGTCGAATTATAAAACGTTCAATACCACATTCCGTTAAATCAACTTTAACTTTAGGTCCTACTAACTCCTTACCTTTTCTTGTTTTTTTTCTAATAAAATGAGTATCAGGAGAAGTACCTTCTAATTCGTGAAGAAAATCACCTGTAATAACCTTTTGATCGGTTACACGTTCATTTTCATTAGTATAAAATACATATTCGTATGCTAGAGCTGGTTTAATACCGCTACAATAGCAATCTTTTAAATTTGTCTTTTGTTTTGACATCTTTTTAAAATTTTTAAATAAATAAAATAATCTTGTTTTCTCCATACCGTCATGAAATCCCAAGCAAATGGAGGTGCTTCACCACAAATAGCGTTTAATAAATTCTATGAGTAGAATGAATTAAATCAGGGAATAATAATAGTTGCTTAGCGTAATATTTTAAATTAAAAATGATTAACAGATAATCAAACAGGAGCTAGAAGATTTGGCTATTTAGAAAAGATTACGTACCTTTGTAGTCCGAATTACAGTAGGTTTAATTTTGAATTACGCATTCCAAAATTGAATCTCAAAAAAATACAAATCAGATAGCTCGCTGTCTGATTTTTTTATTTCATGACGTTTCTGTCACAAATTATCTGACCAAAGATAAACCAATTATTTTAAATAAGCAAAAATATAAAATTTTATTAAATGCTTGTATTTTAAGCAAAAATGTTTGTTTGGTAAGCAATTTTATATTATCTTTGAAGTAAGACTTAAATAAATGACATTTAATCACAATAATCTTTATGCGTCCATTGGAAAGAAAATTAAAGATTCAAGAAAACAAGCTCGCCTCAGTCAAGAGGCATTGGCGAAGAAAATATCCCTTAGTAGGTCATCATTATCAAATATAGAAATTGGAAAGCATCAGCCATCATTATATACATTATACGAACTAGCTCTGGCATTAAACTGTGAAATTCAAGACTTATTGCCATCAATTGAAGACTATAAATCAGTAAGTGAAATTGACGAAAAGTATTCAAAGATATTCTACTCATTACCTGAAGATTCAAGTAAAAAAACTTTAAGTATACTTAAAGAAATTTTAAAGAAAGATGATTAACTACAACAAAATTGAAAATAAAGCGAAAGAGATTTTAAATAATTATGATTTAATGAAATCACCTGTCGATGTGGAAGAGCTTTCATTAAAACTTAATGTTAAAATTGAAGAACAGAATCTAGATGACGGCATATCTGGTTTTCTTGTAAAGAAAAAAAACAAGAATATAATAGGTCTCAATATTTTTCATCCTGAGGTTAGGCAAAGATTTACAATAGCTCATGAAATAGGGCATTTAATTCTCCATAGAGAAACTCCACTTTTCGTTGATTACTATAAAGGCTCTATGCTTAATCAAAGTGAAAACAAAAAGCTATATAGAAGAGATAAAGGTGACTATCATAACCATAAGCAAGAAAAAGAAGCAAACGCCTTTGCTGCGTCATTATTAATGCCTAAACTTCTCATAAAAAAAGAGTTGAACAAATTGAACGACAATTTTGAATATGATGAAATTGTGAATAAATTAAGCCGTAAGTTTATTGTTAGTAGTCAAGCAATGGATTATAGGTTAAAGTCTTTGGGCTATTATGATTATGGATTCTAAATCTGCTAATCGTACAAAAATCATACAATTTATAAGATTAAAAATCCGCAATCATTTTATAATTAATGAATTACGGATTTTATATGTACTCAAGGTGGGAATCGAACCCACACTTCCGAAGAAACTGGATTTTGAATCCAGCGCGTCTACCAATTCCGCCACTTGAGCAAAAGAGATTGCAAAATTATAAAATAAATACCCATTAACAACTAAAAATACCAGGTTTATGCTTTTTAACCTCAAATAAATTCCTAAATTTGCACCTCGTTTTAGAAAAGCTGTTTCAACAACTCACTAAAATATTGGTTATCAATGTCACACGAAAAAACCGAAGCTAAAATTTTTACATGCTCTCAGAGCAAGCATCTGGCAGAACAGATCGCTACAGCTTATGGCGTGCGATTAGGTAATGTTATTACATCAACCTACAGTGATGGAGAATTTCAGCCTTCTTACGAAGAATCTATTAGAGGAACACGCATCTTCATTATAGGATCTACACATCCTGGTCCAGAACATTTAATGGAAATGCTGCTAATGATTGATGCTGCTAAACGCGCATCGGCCAGGCATATCACAGCAGTACTGCCTTATTTTGGCTGGGCAAGACAAGATCGAAAAGATAAACCAAGAGTGCCTATAGCTGCAAAGCTGGTAGCTAAAATGCTTGAAGCAGCAGGAGCCACTAGGATCATTACCATGGACCTGCATGCCGATCAGATACAAGGTTTCTTTGAAAAACCGGTAGATCACTTATTTGCTTCTACCATTTTCTTACCTTATCTGAAGGCGCTTAATTTAGAAAACCTAACCATAGCATCACCCGATATGGGAGGCTCTAAACGTGCTTATGCATACTCAAAAGCTTTAGAAAGTGATGTTGTGATCTGCTATAAGCAACGCGCAAAAGCCAATGTGATATCGCATATGGAGCTTATTGGTGATGTCACAGGCAAAAATGTTGTTCTCGTAGATGATATGGTAGACACTGCCGGAACTTTAACCAAAGCAGCTGATCTTATGATGGACAGAGGTGCATTGAGTGTAAGGGCCATATGTACACACCCTATACTCTCTGGTAGCGCTTATGAAAAGTTAAAGAATTCTAAGCTAGAAGAGCTAATAGTCACAGACTCTATTCCTCTAAAAGAAGAACACGCTAAAATAAAAGTATTAAGCTGTGCTGATCTGTTTGCAGAAGTGATGTATAATGTACACCATAACCAATCGATCAGCTCAAAATTTGTAATGTAATTTAACATTAAATATAAACACGAAATGAAACATTCTTTAGAATGTTCCATGAGACAAATTAGAAACAATAAATAACACGAAATGAAATCAATTACAATCAATGGATCTCAAAGAGAAAGCGTGGGCAAAAAGTCAACAAAAGCCTTACGTAATGCTGGACAGGTACCTTGCGTATTATACGGAGGAGACAAGCCAGTGCATTTCTCAGCAAAAGAGTTGGCATTCTCTAAACTTGTATACACACCAGATGCGCATACAGTTGTAATTGCCCTTGAAGATGGTACGTCATACAATGCTATCATGCAAGATATACAATTTCATCCTGTAACGGATAAAATTTTACACATCGATTTTTATCAAATTTTCGATGACAAAGAGATATCAATGGATATTCCGGTACATATCATCGGAACTTCAAAAGGTGTATTAAACGGTGGGGTTTTAAGACGTAATAAGCGAAAGCTTAGAGTTAAAGCCATCCCATCTAACTTACCTGATTTTATTGAAGCAGATATTACACCGCTTAAAATAGGAAGTAAGTTATACATCACAGCTTTAGAAAATGAGGATTATAAATTCTTACACCCGGATAATACTGTGGTTTGTCAGGTAAGACGATCTAGAGCTTCAATGAACGTCCAAGACGAAGATGAAGATGATGAAACTGAAGGAACAGAAGGTGCTGAAGCTCCAGCAGCTGAAGCCGCTCAGGAATAGATAGAAATTTTCTTTCTAATTATATAAAGCATTCTGTCATTCAGGATGCTTTTTTATTTTTACACAAAGAATTACAATGATTAGTATCATCAAAAAATGGTTTGGATTCAAAACAGAACACAATATTGAAGATGCAATACCTATGAAAAAATTTTTAATTGTTGGCCTTGGGAATATTGGTGAAAAATATGCCAACACCAGACATAATATAGGATTTAGAATTCTCGATGCTATTGCTCAAAAAGAAACACTTTCTTTTGAAACGCAAAAACTTGGAGACAAAGCCGTATTTAAAGTTAAAGGACGAACATTTATCCTTTTAAAACCAAATACATACATGAACCTTAGTGGCAAAGCGGTGAAGTATTGGTTAGACAAAGAAAAAATCCCTATTGAAAACCTTCTGGTAGTTACTGATGATCTCAATTTACCCTTCGGAACATTACGCATTAAAGGAAAAGGTAGTGATGGTGGTCACAATGGCTTAAAAGATATTCAGGACAAACTACAAACTTCCAAATACAGTCGTTTTAGATTTGGCATTAGCAATAGCTATAGTAAAGGCAGACAAGTGGATTATGTACTAGGCGAATGGAATGCTGACGAATCGGATCAACTTAAGGAACGTATAACTATCGCTATTGAAGCCATTATCTCATTTGGATTGTCTGGCCTTAGTATTACGATGAATCAATATAATGGGAAATAAAAAAGAGCGATAGATTATCGCTCTTTCATTAATATTTAATTATCGTGATTAATCAACCACGATCTTCTTTGTCATTTGCTTGTTGCCGTAATTAACGGTCACCAAATACATGCCAGATTGTACATTATTCAACCTTACGACCTCACTAAAATCTGAGTTATTGGTATAGGTGTTATCAAAGATTCTTCGTCCTCTGATATCAAAAACGCCTATGTTAACATCTTCATTGGATAACGTATTTAAGTTAACCGTAAATTCGCCTTTATTAGGGTTAGGGAATATTGAGAATGTATCAACTTCAAATTCCTCAACGCTTAATGGTGCCTCAGCACATATTTCAATCGACCAATCATTCAAGGTACCAGAATCTCCAGCAGCAAAATCGCCTATGACTAGCTCCCAATCGCCTTGCGCATCGGTTCCGTTAAGATCACTAAGAGTACCTTCAGGAGCAAATATACCAGTGAGGTTATTGCTACATTCATCTGTACCCGGTAATGGCATTCCTTCATCATCAAAAATGATATCGAAATTTTGAACGCCCGGTGGTGCCGTAACTCCGCAATTTCCAGACCATAATTCTAGAATATCATCAGGAAATGTACCTCCCGGAGGAATGACTCCAACTAACAAATCACTAACCCATGTATGGCTGACATCAATAGTAACTGTCATTCTTTCAATAATATCCGAATTAGGAATATTTATGAATACATTACGTAAAACACCTGGAGCACCTCCTCCCGGTGAATCTGGGATAGCAATATTTAAATTTTCAGCAGAATCGTAAGATGAACATTGTATAGATGTACATGTGTTCTTCAATAAGACATCAACAGTCTCTGTTACAGAAGCTGAGGTACCGGTTACGGTAATGGTATACTCGCCTTCAGTTGTTGCTCCTAAATTCCCTATGGTCATTGTAAAATTACCATCAGTACTTAAAGAAGTAGGACTGAAACTTACTGTAGCACCTGCAGGAACTCCAGAAGCAGAGAAGCTTGTAGTTTCGCTAAAGCCAGCTATAGCTGTATAAGACAAATTGAATACAACTTCTGTATCTATGGTAGGACAGCTTAATATAGGACTATTACTAGCTGTCATGTTAAATCCTGGCGAAGCCGGTGTACACACATTAGGCTTAAACTGAGCCGCTAAAGTAGCTAACCAGGCTTCCATAACAGTAACCTGACCTTGGGTAAACATATACATACAGGCATCGTTTACATAATCCATATAATTCATAGTCAATGCATTTTGCCCGGCTACACATCCATTAACACTACCTGGTGTAGGACAACCATAAGTACTATTAGCTACTTCTGGGGTATCGGCAATACCATCTCCACCACCATTACCACAAGTTCCAAAACCATCACCATTAAAAGTATGTGCTAAATTGTAAAAATGTCCTAATTCATGGGTCGTTGTTCTTCCTAAATTATATGGCGCAGAAGGCACCACACCTGATCCCGGGCAACCCGCGCCAGAACCAAACGAATTATCATCAATTGTTACAGCCTGACCTGCCGCTATACTTCCTCCAAGTGGTGAGAACCCTAAAGCGCCTATTGGTCGTATTACAAAGTTCATATAACCTGCCCAATTGGCATCAGCATTAGTACCTCCTCCAAAATCATATCCAATAGTTACTGCAGGGTTACCTTCAATAAGTTCCGGATCTAATCCAACAGGGTGGTTAGATACAGCGATACAAAACGTAACATTTGCAGAACCGTTAGATATTCCTGGGTACAAACCACTATTTGTAAACCACTGGGTTATGTCCGCATTTGTTCCTGTATAATCCCCATTAAGTATATCAATTTGGTTTTGGGCCAAAGCTTCTAGGCATGCTCTGTCACTTTCATTTGCATTAGGAAAATGTACAGCAACCGGAATTGTAATCTGTCCGCCTCTTTGACTGTATGCTTCTAATTCTAAAATCTTATTAAGTTCTTCTCTGAATTTCTTTTGATTTTGCTGGTATTGTCTGGCGAATTCGGGGTCTTTCATTTGTTCTTGCATATATTCCATCATTCCACAGGTCCTGTTTTGAGAATACCCAAACGAAAGACATATTAGAAATAATAGAAAACACAAGATTTTTGAGATGTAGCGTTTTCTCATTTTTAATCGGTGTTAAAAGTTAGTTTAAGTTCTAAATGGAAGCAATGTTAACTATTATTTAACACAGATACAAAATACATAAGACTATCCTTACAACAAATTCATTTCTTATTAAGTATAAGTGTTTTCTATATTACTCTATTTAATCTAAGGGGTTATATTGACGAATGGAATGCTTATGAATCGGATCAGCTTAAAGAACGTATAGACCCTGCTATTGAAGCCATTACCTCACTTGGATTGTCTGGCCTTAATATTAAATCAATATGATTATAATGATAAATAAAAAAGAGCGATGTTTATCGCTCTTTCATTTTATTGATATTTTAATTTCAGCTAAGTATCGTAATTAATCAACCACGATCTTCTTTGTCATTTGCTTATTCCCATAATTAACAGTCACCAAATACATCCCAGATTGTACATTATTCAATCTTACAACTTCACTAAAATCTGAATTATTGGCATAGGTGTTATCAAAGATTCTTCGTCCTCTGATATCAAAAACACCTATATTAACATCCTCATTGGATAACGTATTTAAGTTAACTGTAAACTCGCCTTTATTAGGGTTAGGGAATATTGAGAACGTATCCACTTCAAACTCCTTAACGCTTAATCGTCTTTCTACACAAATTTCAATCGACCAATTGTTTAAAATTCCTATATCTCCATTAACAAAATCGCCTATGACTAGCTCCCAATCGCCTTGGGCATCAGTCCCGTTAAGATCACTAAGATCTTCTGCAGGAGCAAATATGCCAGTGAGATTATTACTACATTCATCTATCCCGGGTAATAAAGCACCTTCATCATCAAAAATGATATCGAAATTTTGAACACCTGGTGGACCCGTTACACCGCAATTCCTAGACCATAATTCTAAAATATCATTAGGAAATGTACCTCCGGGAGGAATAATTCCAACTACTAAGTCACTAATCCATGGATGACTAACATCAACAGTAACTGTCATTTTTTCAATAACATTTGGGTTTGGAATGTTCATGAACACATTACGTAAAATACCTGGAGTAATTCCACCCGGAGAATCCGGAATAGCAATATTTAAGTTTTCAGCAGAGTCGTAAGACATACATTGGATAGATGTGCACGTATTCTTTAATAATACATCAATAGTCTCTGTTACAGATCCTGAAGTACCGGTTACGGTAATGGTATATTCGCCTTCAGTTGTCGCATCCAAATTCCCTACAGTCATTGTAAAACTACCATTAGCACTTAGAGAAGTAGGACTGAAACTTACTGTAGCTCCGGGAGGAAGTCCGGAAGCAGAAAAACTTGTAGTTTCACTAAAACCAACTATAGTAGTGTAAGATAAATTGAATACAGCCTCTGTATCTAAAGTAGGACAACTTAACACAGGATTATTGTTAGCTGTTAAATAAAATCCTGGCAAAGGAGGGTCACAAACATTAGGTTTAAACTGAGCCGCTAAAATAGCTAGCCAAGCTTCCACAACGGTAACCTGACCTTGCGTAAACATATACATACAGGCATCATCAGCATAATCCATATAATTCATGGTTAACGCTTTTTCTCCGACTACACAACCATCAACACTACCTGGAGGCGCACAGCCAAAAGTGCTATTAGCCACTTCCGGAGTATCGGCGATACCATCTCCACCCATACCACAAACTCCAAAGCCTTCATTAAATGGATGATCTAGATTGTAAAAATGTCCTAGTTCATGTGTTGTTGTTCTTCCCAAATTATAGGGCGCAGAAGGTACAATTCCAGAACCTGGACAACCCGCTCCAGAGCCAAATGAAAAGGTGTTTAATGTCACTGCCTCTCCTGCTGCTATATTTCCTCCTAATGGAGAGAATCCTAAAACACCACCACCTATTGGCCGTATTACAAAATTCATATAACCCGCCCAATTGGCATCAACATCTGTACCTCCTCCATAGTTATAGCCTATAGTTACAGCAGGATTACCTTCAATGAGTTCCGGATCTAATCCATCAGGATGATTAGATACTGCCATACAAAATGTAACATTAGCAGAACCATTACTAATGCCTGGGTATAAATCACTAATGGTAAACCATTGTGCTATATCAGTATTAGTCGCTGTATAATCCGCATTCAAAATATCTACCTGACTTTGTGCTAAAGCCTCCAAACATAACCTGTCTGACTCATCTCCGTCGGGAAAGTGTACTGCAACCGGAATTGTAATCTGCCCGCCCCGTTGACTGTAGGCTCCTAATTCTAAAATCTTATTAAGTTCTTCTCTGAATTTCTTCTGCCTTTGTTCGTATTTTCTTGCATATTCAGGATCTTTCATTTTTTCTTGCATATGTTCCATCATTCCACAGGTCCTGTCTTGAGAATATCCAAACGAAAAACACATTGCAAATCCTATAAAACAAAGTATTTTTAGTGTGTAATCTTTTATCATTGCTAATCGTTATTAAATATTTAAGTTCTAAAACGGATAGCAATGTTAGGAATTATTTAACACGAATACAAGAAAATTCTTACAATTTAACATTATCTATATACACCAGAGCTTTATGCTATGTATAAATAAAATAATCTAACGCATTAAAATTGATAAACATAGCGTAGATTTGCTGTAGAAAAATTAAGTGCCATGCCTGATAGTATTAATTTCAAATCTATTAGCTGCCATTAATCATATTATAGTTTAGACATTGAATTCGCGCATAAATAGTGTATCTCCAAAAAACACATCTGGTGTTATTACAATTGGCACCTTTGATGGCGTCCATATTGGTCATCAAAAAATCTTAAAACATGTTGTGGATATTGCTAAGAAACAGCGTCTAAAATCTATTGTACTTACATTATTTCCACATCCTAGAATGGTCCTTCAAAAGGAAGACAGTATAAAGCTTTTGAATTCTATCAATGAGCGCATTGATTTACTCAAATCTATAGGCATTGATGAGGTTGTGGTTAAAACGTTTACTAAGGACTTTGCTAATCTATCTGCCAAAGATTATGTTACAGAAGTACTGGTCAATGAGTTAAATGCAAAACAAATAGTCATTGGGTATGATCATCGTTTTGGGAAAAACCGAAGTGCTAATATTGATGACCTTAAACAATTAGGAGGAGTTTTTGACTTCAAGGTCAATGAAATACCTGCTGAAGACATAGATAGTGTTACAGTAAGTTCAACAAAAATAAGAAACGCCTTGCAAAAAGGCAATGTAGCGTTAGCAAACACCTATTTAGGGTACGATTATTTTATTACAGGAAAAGTAGTCAAAGGGAAAAGTTTGGGAAGGACATTAGGTTTCCCTACCGCTAACTTAAGAATTAATGCAGACTACAAACTGATCCCTAAAGATGGTGTATATGTTATATATTCTCTGATAAACCATCAAAAATATTATGGCATGATGAACATAGGAACAAATCCTACCATTGATGATAAAGGAAGATCCATAGAAGTTCATCTTTTTGATTTTGAGGATAACATTTATGATCAGGAGCTAACAATTTATATGATTAAACGTTTAAGAGATGAGAAGCGGTTTGCTTCTATTGATCTTCTCAAAAATCAACTAATCACTGATGAATTAAATGCAAAACAAGTAATAGCACTATACAATGATTAAGTTTTTATTTAAGCATATTGATAACTCATCTTTAATTGTATTCAGAATAATCTTCGGCCTTTTGTGCTTTTTAGAATCGGTCGGAGCCATCTTTACAGGTTGGGTAAAACGCACCATGATAGATCCTGATTTTACGTTCTCATTTATCGGTTTCGAATGGCTACAGCCTTTGCCCGGAAACTGGATGTATGTTTATTATGCTATCATGGGACTGTTTGGTTTATTTATAATGTTAGGTTATAAATATCGTTTTAGTGCGTTTATGTTTGCCACAATGTGGGCTGCCACATATCTAATGCAAAAATCATCATACAACAATCATTATTATTTATTGATGTTGTTGAGCTTTATTATGGTTGTATTACCTGCGCATAGATATGCTTCAATAGATGCCAAACAGAACCCTGCAATAAAGCGCATATCAATGCCCGGTTGGTGTAAATGGGTATTTGTGATTCAGCTATTTATTTTATACACCTATGCCTCAATAGCAAAACTATATCCGGATTGGCTAGATGCCTCAGTGATTGAGTTACTAATGAAAAATAAAGCCAATTATCCAATTATTGGCGACTTACTACAACTAAAGCCTTTGCATTATTTCATTGCTTATGGTGGTATTCTCTTTGATGGTCTTATCATTCCTCTATTATTATGGAAACCAACCCGAAAGTACATGTTTTTTGCTTCCATCTTTTTCCATTTGTTCAATTCTATCGTTTTTCAAATCGGTATTTTTCCATACCTGTCTTTAGCATTTAGTCTGTTTTTCTTTGATCCAAAAACAATTCGTAACATCTTTTTAAAACGGAAACCTCTTTATGAAGATCATGAAATAAAAACGCCTAAGTATCATAAACTTATTTTGTCTGCATTTATAATTTACTTTGTAATACATATTGCATTACCTCTGAGACATCATTTTATAGAAGATAATGTCTTATGGACAGAAGAAGGCCATCGCTTATCTTGGCGTATGATGTTAAGAGCTAAACATGGGCGTATTACATACAGAGTAATCAACGAAGAAAACAATACACGTATCCCTATTAAATTAAACGATTACCTCACAAAGAAACAACAGCGAGGCGCCAGCACAAAGCCTGATGTTATATGGCAATTTGCTCAACACTTAAAACAAAAGTTTAATGCGCAGGGCATTTCTGTAAAGATCTATGTCACCTGCTATGTAAGTGTTAATGGAAAATCTCATAAGCAATTTATAGATCCAGAAGTCAACCTTGCTGATGTAGAATGGAGTGCCTTACGCCATAGTAATTGGATCTTGCCTTCAAAATAGAAACCATTTTGTTTCAAGATGGTTAAAATCTTTTTACATTTGTCGCTTAATTATTGAATAACACTCAACAAATTCATTTCTAAGCATTTAAAAATCCCATAAAATGTTACAAGTTGCCTATATCAGAGATCATAAAGAAGATGTGATTCAACGTTTAAAAAAACGAAACATCGATGCAACATCTATGATTAATGATGTCATTTCATTTGATGAAGATCGTCGTCAATTACAAACCCGTCTAGATAACAGTAAGGCGGAATCAAATACAATCTCAAAAGAAATAGGTAATTTATTTAAATCGGGTGAGGTTCAAAAAGCCAATTTACTCAAAGAAAAAACGGCACAGTTAAAAGAAAACATCAAAAGTTTAGAACAGGAACTAAATGACAAATCCGAAGCATTAAACATGCTTTTGTACAAAATTCCGAATGTTCCGAATAGCATTGTTCCAACTGGTTCTACAGATGAAGACAACGAAGAAGTGTATAGAGAAGGAGACATTCCACAACTTCATGAAGATGCCTTACCCCATTGGGAGCTTGCAAAAAAGTATGACATCATCGACTTTGAACTGGGTAATAAAATTACCGGAGCCGGATTTCCTGTCTATAAAGGAAAAGGCGCTAAACTACAACGCGCATTAATTACTTATTTTCTAGATAAAAATACTGAAGCTGGTTATACAGAATATCAATTGCCACATTTAGTAAATGAAGCTTCAGGTTTTGGAACAGGGCAGTTACCGGATAAAGAAGGTCAGATGTATCATGTTACAGAAGATAACTTGTATTTGATTCCAACAGCTGAAGTTCCTGGTACAAACATTTTTAGAAATGTGATTCTCAATGAAGCTGATTTACCTATCGGCATAACTGGTTACACCCCATGTTTTAGAAGAGAAGCCGGAAGCTATGGCGCTCATGTAAGAGGCTTAAACCGATTACATCAATTTGATAAGGTCGAGATTCTGAGGGTAGAACATCCTGAACAATCTTATAAAGCTTTAGATGCCATGGTAGATCATGTAAAAACGTTACTCAAAGACTTAAAATTACCTTATAGAATATTGAGGTTGTGTGGCGGTGATCTAGGCTTTACCTCTGCTCTGACTTATGACTTTGAAGTCTTTTCAACAGCACAAGACCGATGGTTAGAAATATCTTCAGTTTCGAATTTTGAAACTTTTCAAGCCAATCGATTGAAACTTCGTTTTAAAAACAGCGAAGGAAAAAATCAATTGGCACACACATTGAATGGAAGTTCATTGGCATTACCAAGAGTTTTGGCAGGGATTATAGAAAACTATCAAACTAAAGACGGTATAAAAATACCTGAAGTATTAGTTCCATATACCGGTTTTGAGCACATTAATTAACATGTAGGCTTTTTCTTCAAAAACACCTCTAATGTTAAAAATAAATACATTTCAACGAAAAAATATGTTTTTCATGGTATTTGTTGTGGTTTTTTTTGACATTAGTAATCCCAAAAGAACTGACCTACTTATGAAAAATGTAAAGCGAATAGTATTACTGGTATCTTTAATAATGATAGTCAGTAAAGTTTTATTCTGATAAGGTATCATTAGTAAATTAATAGAACAATAGTAAAAAAATGCCATGATGGAATAACTGAATCATTTTTTTATATGAATAATGGTTAATAGCACTTTTATTTTGAATGGTCAAATGCCTGAACTTACGTTTAGGCATTTTTTATAAAAACATTTACAATTACTACGCGCTCCATTTGTTATATTTACAAAAACAAGTGATGAAAAAGCTATTGTTAGTCATACTATTCATTGGCACAACCTGCCACTATACTACAGCACAAACTGAAGTGCTTGCGGATGACTATTACAAACGTGGGGAATATGAAAAGGCTTTAATTACTTATCGAAAGCTTTATGACAAAAAACCATACAGTTATAAATACATATACAAACTGGTAGATACCTACCAACAACTGGAACAATACGATGAAGCAGAGCAATTGCTGATAAGCTTTCTTGAAAAATCAAAAGTCCCTATGCTTTACATAGAGTTGGGTTATAATTACCAACTTAAAGATTCTATTTCCTTAGCAAAATCCTATTACAAACAAGCCATAGAATATATTGACGAAAAGCCTAATTACATCTATAGCATTGGAAAAAAATTTGAAGATCATTCCTTACAAGAAGAAGCCATCACTGTTTATAAAAAAGGAATAGCCTTAAAACCCGATAAGAACTATAATTTGCAATTAGCCCGCATCTATGGTGATCAGGGTAATGTTGAAGAGATGTTTTCTAACTATCTCGATTACATTGCCTTTAAGCCTAATTATATGAATAATATCAAAAGGGCATTCAGTGATTTTATTTCTGAAAGCAGTACAAATGAGAATAACACTTATCTGAGAAAGCTATTACTCAAAAAAATACAGCAACAACCCGATACGTATTGGTATGAGTTATTAAGTTGGTTGTATGTTCAGGAAAGAGCATATAATAAATCATTTATCCAAGAAAAAGCACTGTACAGAAGAAATCCTGAAAGTCTTGAACGCATTATCGAACTGGCATTGACAGCTTTAAATGATAATGCGTATGATACTTCTACAGCTATTTTTAATTATATCATTGAAACATCTCAAGATCTGGCTATGGTTTTGACCTCCCATCAATACTTATTGGAGATCAGAGCAAAAACAGCAACAAGTCAAAAAGAGCTCGAAGACATTGATAAGGCCTATCAGGATTTATTTACCACATTTGGCACCTACGAATCCACCATTGCTTTACAATTGGCCTATGGCGATTTTTTGGCGTTTTATTATGATAAGCCTAAAGAAGCCAGTACGTTTTTAAAAAAAACCATTAAGCTTGGTGTTTCTCCCTATCAAGAAGCCAAAGTAAAGCTGAAACTGGCAGATATATTAGTCCTTCAGGAAAAGTTCAATGAAGCCCTCATTTTTTATTCTCAGATACAAAACAATTTAAAAAACAGTACCATATCTCAAGAAGCGCGTTTTAAAGTGGCAAAAACAAGTTACTTCAAAGGTGATTTTGACTGGGCAGAATCACAACTAAAAATTTTAAAAGCATCTACTTCCCAACTTATTGCAAATGATGCCTTGGATTTAAAACTGCTCATTTCTGATAACAAATATGATGACAGCACACAAACTGCTCTAAAACTCTACGCTAAAGCAGATTTACTGGCATTTCAAAACAAAACACAAGACGCTATAAACATCCTAAATAAAGTTTTGGAGGAGCATAAAGGCGAAAGCATTACAGATCAGGCCCTTTTTAAACAAGCAAAACTTTTTGAAAAGCAAAAAGAATATCCCAAAGCGGAAAAAAACTATCTCGCTATAATTTCAGATTACAAGGAAGACATCTTAGCAGATGATGCATACTTCTATCTCGCTGAACTCTACAATACAGTTATAAATAATCCTGAAGAAGCCAAGTTGCTCTATGAGAAAATCATCTTTGAGCATGAAGATAGCATCTACTTTATTGAAGCTCGAAAAAAATACCGCATGTTACGTGGTGATGCCATAAATTAACTTCATATTTTTGCACTAATAATAAATGCAGGAGAATGATTATATATAACGTTACTGTAAATGTAGATGACAGTATTCATGACGAGTGGTTAAATTGGATTAAAATACATATTCCTCAAGTACTTTCAACAGGAAAATTTACGGAAGCTAAACTCACCAAGGTATTGGTTGAAGAAGAAATGGGAGGCCAAACTTACTCCATACAATACAGAGCAAAATCTCGTAAAGACTTAGAAGCTTATTATAAAGACCATGCCGATCGCTTGCGCCAGGAGGGTTTAAAGCTGTTTGCCGATAAATCTTTGGCATTCAGAACCGAACTTGAGGTTATTGACGAATTTTCTGTTACCTTTAATTAATGTCGGTCAAAGCAAAAAAACATTTAGGGCAACATTTTTTGAAAGATGAGGGTATTGCAAAAAAAATAGCAGATACCTTATCCCTTAATGGATACAATAACGTCTTAGAAATTGGCCCGGGAATGGGAGTATTAACCAAATACTTATTAGATAAAGATGTTATAACCTATGTTATTGAAATAGATGAGGAATCGGTGGCCTATTTAAAAGCACATTATTTAAACCTATCTGACCGTATCATAGAAAAAGACTTTTTAAAGTATGATCTTAACGCAACATTTACTGGTCAGCAATTAGCCATTATAGGTAATTTTCCATACAACATATCCTCACAAATCGTATTCAAAACTTTAGAATACAGGCAACAAATCCCTGAATTTTCCGGGATGTTTCAAAAAGAAGTTGCACAACGTATTTGTGAAAAAGAAGGCTCTAAAACCTACGGCATATTATCCGTCTTAACACAAGCTTTTTATAATGCCGAATACTTGTTTACCGTACCACCATCCGTATTCAATCCTCCTCCAAAAGTAGATTCAGGGGTTTTAAGATTAACAAGAAAGCAAAACCAAAAACTGGATTGCGATGAAAAACTCTTCTTTAGAGTGGTAAAAACAGCCTTTCAACAACGTCGCAAAACACTTCGTAACAGTTTAAAAACTTTGAATTTATCAGATAATTTAAAAGCAAATGTTATCTTTGGCCAGCGCCCAGAACAATTAAGTGTAGAAGCATTTATTGAGCTTACATCACTAATTGAAAATGATGATCAATAAGGTATTGCCTGTTGATATTTATAAAGTGATTCAAAAATTTCATTACTAAAATTTTTAGAAACGGAATGGAAGAAACTCAAGAAAATATACAATTCCAACTTACTGATGAGTTGATTGAAAATGTAAAAGCTCTTGTCGATAATCAAAACGACAAAGAGATTAAGTTACTTTTCGATGAGTTTCACTATGCGGATATCGCTGAGATTTTAGACGAATTGAATCTTGAGGAATCTATATATGTTATTAAGCTTTTAGATTCAGAAACCACTTCCGATGTACTCACAGAACTGGATGAAGACAATCGGGAGAAGGTATTAAAAAACTTGTCTGCAAAAGAAATTGCAGAAGAGATTGAAGCGTTAGATACTGATGATGCTGCCGATATTATTGCGGAATTACCCGAAGATCGTCAGGAAGCCGTAATCTCTCAAATAGAAGATGAGGAACATAAGGCCGAAATTCAAGAGCTTTTAGCTTACGATGAAGATACTGCTGGTAGCTTAATGGCCAAAGAGCTGGTTAAAGTCTATGAAACATGGACCGTTGCCGGATGTTTACGCCGAATACGAGCACAAGCCAAAGAAGTCACACGCGTACATTCTATTTATGTCGTTGACAAACAAGAACGGCTTATCGGACGATTATCCTTAAAAGACCTTATTGTTGCAAAAAGCGAGCAAAAGATCGCAGACATCGCTAATAGTAATGTGGACTGGGTACATGTTAAAGACGATGTAGAGGATGTTGCTAAAGTCATGGCCAAATATGACCTGGAAGCTATCCCCGTAGTAAATGACCAGCAAACACTTTTAGGACGAATTACCATTGATGATATCGTAGACGTTTTAAAAGAAGAAGCCGATAAAGATTACCAGTTAGCTGCAGGTATTACACAAGATGTAGATTCCGATGACAGTATCATAGAACTTACCAAAGCTCGCCTACCCTGGTTATTTCTAGGGCTAATAGGCGGCATAGGTGCTTTTATCATTATGTATTTCTTTGAAGGGAACCTTCCTGAGGAAGCAGTAATTCTCTTCTTATTTACACCACTAATAGCGGCAATGGCAGGAAATGTTGGGGTGCAATCAAGTGCCATCATTGTACAAGGCTTGGCTAACGATGATGTTAAAGGGAGTATCAATAATCGTTTAATCAAAGAAATGTTACTTGCTGCCCTTAATGGTTTTATTTTATCACTTTTCTTATTCCTCTTTGTCTTTGCCTGGGAACAAGATTTCAAATTGGCACTAGCAATTTCTATTTCGCTTGTTGCCGTCATCATAATTGCCGGTTTAATAGGCACATTTATTCCTTTATTTTTAGACAAACGAGGTGTCGACCCAGCTATAGCTACTGGGCCGTTCATTACAACAAGTAATGATATTTTTGGCATCATCATATATCTGGTCATTGCTAAGTTAATACTAGGCATCTAAAAAGAATTTGCTTTTAGTAACTTTACCATATGAAAGCAATAAACATTAAAGAAAAATTTTCAAGATTCAGCAAGAATTGGCATCCACATCAAATCGCTACAGTCGATGACATGCAAGTTATCTTAGCTAAATTAAAAGGCGAATTCGTTTGGCATAGCCACGACGATGAAGATGAACTCTTTCAAGTCATAAAAGGCACCTTACATATGCAATTCAGAGACCGAACTGAAGTTGTTAATGAAGGGGAGTTTATTGTCGTTCCAAAAGGTGTGGAGCATAATCCTTGTACAAAAAATGACGAGGAAGTTCATGTGCTGCTTTTTGAAAAGCTAAATACCGCACATACTGGAAATATTGATCATGAACGTACTCAAACCGAATATCCAAAAATTTGAAAATCTTACACCTCGACAGTAATCACCCTATCCTGCTAAATCAACTCAACGATTTAGGATTTACCAATCATGAAGATTATTCATCATCTAAATCAGAAGTTGAAGCCAAAATATCAGATTATGATGGCATTGTCATCCGAAGTCGGTTTAGAATTGATCGAACATTCATTGATGCTGCTAAGCAATTGAAATTCATAGGTCGTGTTGGTGCCGGCCTTGAAAATATTGACTGCGATTATGCAGAACAACAAGGTATCGCTTTAATATCTGCCCCTGAAGGCAATAGAAATGCTGTTGGCGAGCATACTCTGGGCATGTTATTATCGCTTTTTAACCGTCTTAATAAAGCAGATCGGGAGGTACGACAAGGCCAGTGGTTACGTGAAGCCAATCGCGGTATTGAACTCGATGGTAAAACTATCGGTATTATAGGTTACGGAAACATGGGCAAAGCCTTTTCAAGAACTTTGCGAGGTTTTAATGTAAATGTATTGTGCTACGATATAAAACCTAAAGTTGGAGATGATAATGCTCAACAAGTATCGCTTGAGACCTTACAAAAAAGAGCTGATATTATCAGTTTGCATACGCCACAAACGCCTTTAACGCTTGGCATGATAAACACCGTATTCATAAATGCTGTAAAAAAACCCTTTTGGTTACTAAATACTGCCCGAGGGAAAAGTGTCGTCACCGAAGATCTGGTTGCCGCTCTAAAATCGGGTAAAATCTTGGGTGCCGGACTTGATGTTTTGGAATACGAGAAATCCTCGTTCGAAAACTTATTCGCTTCAGAAGATATGCCCGAAGCTTTCCAATATTTAGTTCAAACAGATAATGTGCTGTTATCACCACACGTTGCTGGCTGGACGGTTGAGAGTAAAGTTAAATTGGCTCAGACCATCGTGGATAAGATTAAAGCTAAATTTTGCTAATTTTATCCAATGAAGAAAACCGTTCTTGTTTTTGGATTACTCATTCTGGCATTGCTTTTATTATTTCAAATAAGTAAATACACTTTAATAAGCGGTAGCCTTCAAGCTGAATATATCATGGCATTTATTGCTATTGCATTTTTGGCGTTAGGATTATTCATAAATAAAAAAATACAAAAACAACAACCCGTTTCAAGCCAAGCAATAGATCATAAAAAAATTGAAACTCTGGGTTTAAGTAAACGTGAATATGAAGTTCTAAAAGAAGTTGCACTTGGGCTCTCTAATCAGGAAATAGCAGAAAAACTATTTGTTTCTGAAAGCACCATAAAAACTCACGTTTCTAATGTATTATTGAAACTCAATGCCAAACGCCGAACCCAGGCCATACAAATTGCAAAAGACCTTCAAATCCTTTAAAATATTGGTATTTGTACCAAAGTACTAACATTTTGGTACTTTAGTATGAGCCTTCAAAATTGGCTTCTCACTACTTTTGGAACACTAATCAATACATATAAAAATGAAAAACACAGTTATTAAGTACGGTCTTTATGCATTAGTAAGCGGTTTTGTTTTATTTGGACTGCCTTTTGCATTCGGAATGGGAGTTGACTTTGACTATGGTGAGCTGCTCGGTTATACCTCTATGATACTCTCTTTACTATTTGTCTATTTTGGTATTAAACACTATCGGGACAACGTAAATAATGGAGCTGTATCTCTGGGAAAAGCTCTGGGTATTGGTATGCTGATCGCTTTATTTTCTGCTGTTGGTGTTGCTATTTTTGATTATATCTACACCACTCAAATCAATCCTGATTTTGCAAACGAATATTTGGAATATTCCATTAAAAAAATGGAGGCCAGTTTATCTCCCGAACAAGTAAAGATTAAAAGTGCTGAACTACGTCAACAAATGAAAGATTATGGCAGCCCTGGATTTATGGCATCACTGATGTTTGTTACTGTAACTATTTTAGGTTTTATCATATCTTTAATCTCAGGATTAATTTTACAACGTAAACATTAAATTTATTCTTTATGCAATACAAAGCCAATTCACCGGAAGATTACATTAGTCAGGTACCTGAAGAACGCCAGAATACACTTAAAAAATTACGTCAAACCATCAAGGATAATCTCCCTAAAGGTTTTGAAGAAGGCATACAATATGGTATGATAGGTTACTATGTTCCTCATTCCATTTATCCGGATGGTTATCATTGCGCTCCGGAAGTACCCTTACCTTTTATGAGCTTTGCCTCGCAAAAGAACTCCATCAATTTATATCATAGTGGTATATATGCTAATCCTGAATTGTATCAATGGTTCGTGGATGAGTATCCGAAACACAATACGACCAAACTCGATATGGGAAAAAGCTGTGTGCGTTTTAAAAAAATAGAGGCGCTTCCCTATGAGCTTATTGCTGAATTATGTCGAAAAATGACTGTAGAAGAATGGATAGATATTTACGAATCAGCTTTAAAGAAAAAATAAAATGCCCATTAAAACTCAAGCAAGTGATGGTGATGTTCATGAGTATCTCAACCGGTTTAAAGATGAAGAACGTTATGATGATCTCATAGAGATTCTCAACTTGATGCAAACCATCACAAATGAAATCCCAAAATTATGGAGTAATCAAATTATAGGATTTGGGGCCTACACTTACAGTACCAGGTCTACAGGAGAAATCAATGGTTTTTAACAGGTTTTTCTCCAAGAAAACAAAACATATCGCTTCATATTATGAGTGGATTTGAAGATGAGCCAGAACTTATGAAAGCATTGGGAAACTATAAAACAGGGAAGTCATGCCTTTATATTAAACGGCTTTCCGATATTAACAAAACATTATTATCTGACCTGATTAAAGGGTCTTTAAAAGCATTAAAATCATGAAACAAAGAGTCACAGGGATAGGAGGTTTATTTTTTAAAACCAAGGATCCAAACCGCACCAAAGCATGGTACAAAAAACATTTAGGTTTCAACACCGACGATTACGGATGCACGTTTTGGTGGAAGGACAAAGAAGGTAACGATTGTTCGACACAATGGAGTCCGTTTGCAGAAAACACCAGTTATTATGAGCCATCAAAAAAAGATTTCATGTTCAATTACCGTGTGGAAAATCTAGTAGAATTACTACAAACTCTTAAGGAAGAAGGCGTTACTATAGTTGGCGATATGGAAGAATACGAATACGGCAAGTTTGGATGGATTTTAGATAACGATGGCAATAAGATTGAACTTTGGGAACCTATTGACAAAGCCTTTCAATAATTGCATTACTTTTTTTATTAAATTTATGGTCTAACACTAAAAACTTACAACTATGTCAGATGACAATAAAGATTTAAGAGACGACCTTAACGACATGCTCGATGATGCTAAAGACGGCGCTAAAAAAGCTGCTGACAAAGCTGGTGAATTAGCTAGCGAAGCTAAAGAAAAAGCTTCCGATTTTGCAAATGAAGCTAAACAAACCGCCAATGAATTTGCTGAAAGTGCCAAAGAAACTTTCTCTGGCGATAGTAAAAAGGTACTAGCAGGTATATTAGGTATTATTTTTGGTGGATTAGGGATCCATAAATTTATATTAGGATATAATAAAGAAGGTGGTATTCTCTTAGGTATTACACTAATAGGTATTATTTTATCCTGTATTGGAATAGGAATTTTTGTTGTATGGCTTACAGGTTTAATTGGTCTGATTGAAGGAATCATCTACCTAACAAAATCCGATGAAGAATTTTATAACACATACCAAGCAGGTAAAAAACCTTGGTTCTAAGATAAAAAACCAGAGCACAATGCTTCTGGTTTTTTTAAAATAATTATTATCGTAATATTGCAATATTACGATAATATACTTATCTTTGTACCAAACAAAATAACCATGGGAGCATCAAGACTGGATCTATACACCGATGAAATTACCGAAATTGCTAATGTTGCAAAGGTGTTTGCCCACCCTGCGAGGGTTGCTATTTTAAAATACATCAGCGAGCAAGATGCTTGTATTTGTAATGATATTGTGGAAGAGGTTGGCCTAGCTCAGGCTACCATATCGCAACATCTTAGTGTGATCAATAAAGCCGGATTACTAAAAGGCACTTATGAAGGCAAAAGTAAATGCTATTGTATTGATATGGATCGCCTGAAGCATTTTCATGAGCTTTTAGATGCATTCTTAATCACCACCAAAACCAATTGTTGTTAATTTAACACCTAAAACAATATGACACCTACAACATTATTTGATCTTTTAAAAGATCACCAAGGCAAATCGCTTCTATTCGAATACTTGCCAAATCAATATGTCGCTCCGGATTACCACATCACAGAAGTAAAGCATGTTACTGTTGATTCTGTAGATTGCGGATCTGGTTTGGATTACTGGACAGAAACGGTAATTCAGCTATATCAAAGTCCGGTGAAATCAGAGTCTCCAAGCTATATGTCGTGCTATAAAGCACTCGGAATTCTTAAAAAGGTCGGACAATTAAAGCCTTACGATCTTAATTCGACCGTTAAGTTTGAGTATAGTAACTCTAGTTTTAATACCGCTCAATTATTTGTTAACGATTTTGAAATACGAGACAATAACTTAATCCTTAAATTAGCTATTGAAAAAACCGACTGCAAAGCCAAAGCGACCTGTGGTATTCCAGAAGAGACTTCCCTTGTTGCAGAAGAGCAAAGTTGTACCCCAGGCAGTGGTTGCTGTTAAATTTATAATCACAAATAATGAATACTAAAAAAAATGTATTGGTCTTATGCACAGGGAATTCGTGCAGAAGCCAAATGGCACATGGTTATTTAAACCATTTTGCTGAAGATAAAGCCAACGTTTATAGTGCCGGAATTGAAACTCATGGGTTAAACCCCGGAGCGGTTCTCATCATGAAAGAAGATGGTATTGATATCACTCATCATACTTCTAATCATGTTGACGAGTATGCTGCTGTAGATTTTGATTATATCGTTACGGTATGCGACCATGCCAATGAAAATTGTCCATTCATACCTAGTAAAAATGCCTTAAGGTTACATCATAACTTTTTTGATCCATCAAAAGTTGAGGGTTCAGATGAAGAGAAACATGAGGCGTTTTTAAAGGCTAGAAATGAGATAAAGACTTACTTCAAATCCTTTGTGGAGACTCATTTATCAGTGACCTCTAAGGCATAATCTAAAGGTAAGGTATCGCCAACGCGTAAATTGGCCATATAACCTGTTAAATAAAATGCATCTACAGGCGTATAGTTACCGTAATCGTCAACACTAAAATCTACTTTCTTTGTACGACCGAAACTATTTTTTTGTACGATATCTGTTTGATATTTAGCAGAGCCCTTGTATAAAATAGAAACTGGCACTGATAGACTAATATCATAAAGTTGTGTATTATGATTTTTAGCAATTAATAGCTTAGGGCTTGTTTGGTTTTTGTTCTTAAATATCAACTGAAGTTCTTTATCTTTTAAATTCTGAGCGACTAACGCACGCATGAAATAAAGCAAAGAGCCTTCATATGCTTTTTTTCTATTCTTAATATGTTTTTCAGTGCTTACAGGTTCTAAATCACTATAAAAAGAAGTACCATAATATATGGCTGAATTCACTCTATTTCTTTTCTCCTTATCGTGGGCATAAATGGCTTCAAATTTTTGAAGTTGATACTCGATCCTGTAATTTAATAGTTCATTTTCAACGATTATAGGCTCATAAGCTGAAGCTGTAAGTTTCTTGGATTTTTTATCAAACCTCAAAATGATATCGTCTTCATTTAATATACGACACGATTTCCCATTTTTTGTCATTCCAAGGAACTGCGCTTTGAATTGCGCTAATTTTGCTTCTCTTGACCAATCGTCATTAGTAATGTAAACCTCATCAAGAATATTGGTACGTTCTTCCAATAGAATCTTATAAAACTTCCCCGCTTCGTATTCTGGTAATTCAACTTTTGTATACCCTAAAAACGAAATAATCAAAGGCGATTTCACCCCTTCTTTTAATGTGATTTCAAACGCTCCTTTTTCATTAGTAGTGGTTCCAATAGTCGTATTATCAAAATAAACACTGGCAGTCTCAATGGGTTCGCGAGTAACAATATCTAAAACAACACCTTTGATGGTTTGAGAACAAAGCATTGTATTTACAAATAAGCACAGGACTAATAAAAAGAATCTACTTGTCACTACTATCCATGAATTTACGTTCAAGCTCAGCCTGAAACTCTTCCATCACAGGCCTAACTGTACTCTCAGGAAGATCCGCTATTTTGATATACATTAAACCATCAACTGCATTATTGAACAACGGATCAACATTAAATGCTACCAATTTTGCATTTTGTTTGATGTATTTTTTAAGCAATACCGGTAATCGCAATGCTCCCGGCTCTACTTCATCTATAATTTTATCAAACTTATTGAGGTCAGCTTCAGTAGCATCAAAAACAAAATCCTTATCTGCATCTTTGAGTTTTACCTTAAATTCTTTTTTAGGATGGACGTATTGTGCAACATAAGGATCATAGTAATGCGACTTCATAAATTCAATCATCAAACTCTTGGAAAAATTTGAAAATTGATTACTGATACTTACACCTCCAATAAGGTACTTATGCTCGGGATGTCTCAGTGTTGTATGTACAATACCTTTCCACAACAAAAACAGAGGCATTGGCTTTTGCTGATATTCTTTAATGATAAATGCGCGTCCCATTTCTATGGACTGGCTCATCATTCGGTACAACTCCGGTTCGAACCTGAAAAGGTCTTGTAAATAAAAGCCATCAATACCATAACGTTCAAAGATCTTAGATCCCAATCCCATCCTGTATGCACCTGCAATGACATTTTTGTCATTATCCCATAAGAACATGTGGTGGTAATAGGTATCAAAGCTATCTAAATCAATTGCCTCGTTGGTACCTTCTCCAACTTCTCTAAAGGTAATCTCTCTCAATCGGCCAATCTCTCTTAAAACGTTTGGAATTTCGTTTGCTCCGGCTAAAAACACTTCATAGTTTTTACTGATCAATAGCCTGCAGTCTTTTGCTCGTAATGCTTCAACCTCAGCGATCATCACCTTAGAATCTATTGGTGTTACAATACGCTTAGGTGGCTTAGGCACTTTTAATGTTGACGAAAAATTATCCAGTATCTTCTTATCTTCAAAAGCATTAGAAAGCATGTAGGTTTTTCGTCTCAAAAACTCTGAAAAATCTTGTAACGTACTGTGTTCTTTTTGGTCTTTTACCGAAATAGGTTTTCCAACCCTTACTTTTATGACTCTTCGCTTTTGGGTTAACAATTCCGAAGGCAGTTTTGCTGTTCTGAGGGTATCACTAATTTTAGATAATCGGTAAAAAAGCCTGCTGTTTTTTGCATGAAAATAAATCGGTACTACTGGCACTTCTGCTTTCTGAATAAGCTTCATTGCCGCTTCCTCCCAAGGTTTATCTACAACCAATTTCCCATCTTTATAGGTAGAAACTTCTCCGGCAGGGAAGACACCAAGGGGATGTCCGTTTCTGAGGTGTAAAATGGCATTTTTAAATCCGGTAACACTGCTTTTTACATCCTTTCTGTCTTCAAAAGGATTTACCGGCATAATATATGGCTTAAGCGGTTCTATTCGATGTAATAAGAAATTTGCAATGATCTTAAAATCCTTGCGCTGTTCTATCATTAATTTAAGTAGTAGAATACCATCTATACCTCCCAAAGGATGATTAGATATCGTAATATATGGCCCTTCCTTGGGCAAACGTTTCAGGTCTTCTTCAGGAATTTCAAAATTGATCTGAAATTCTCCTAATATCCCATCTAAAAAATCTAATTCTTCAAGATGTTTATTTCTATTATAGATTTCGTTGAGTGTAGATATTTTAAGCACCTTCATCAAAACCCAACCACAAAAGGTTCCTATAAAACCATATTTGTCGACGTTGATAGCTTTAGCGACTTCTTTAGCTGTAACTAATCCGGTTTGGCTTGATTTAGACATAAAACAAAAATAGTGAAATGTTTTATTTAGTTACTATTTGCACTGTTTCTTGCATTAACTGTTTTAACAGCAGTGTTTTACCTGCTTCAAGATCGTTAATTGCTTTTTCATTTGAGTGCCTTATAGTATATAGACTAACATTTTTATAACATGTTACTTTAAACTTTGCTTTTAAATGTTGTAATAACTTTTCCAAGTTATCATAAATATTATCAATACATACTGAAAAGCTAATGGCCGAATTTTGTATGACATCAACTTTCATTTTGTATAAGTGTAAAAGGCTAAATATTTCGCTTATATTTTCTTCAACGATATATGAAAAATCTAAGGACGATAACGATATCAACACCTGATCTTTTTTAACAATAAAACACGGAATTTCTGGCTCTAATGCTTTGCCTTTACTCACACACGTGCCTTCGCCTTCAGGGTTTATAAAAGATTTTACATATAAAGGGATCTCCTTTCTTTGTAAGGGCTGTAGGGTTTTAGGGTGAATTACCGAAGCCCCATAGAATGCCAATTCTATAGCTTCTCGATAAGAAATTTGATGTAGTAATTGTGCATTTTCAAAATACCTCGGATCAGCATTAAGTACTCCCGGAACATCTTTCCATATGGTAACACTATCAGCATTCAAACAATACGCAAAAATTGCTGCCGTATAATCACTTCCTTCTCTACCCAGCGTGGTGGTAAAATTATTAGCATCACTTCCTAGAAATCCCTGAGTGATATTAAGCACCGAATGGTTTAAATTGTTTACGATATTTTCCTGAGTTTGATCCCAATCCACATTGGCACGCCTGTAATAGTTATCTGTTTTGATGTACTCTCTGACGTCTACCCATTGATTCTTCATCCCTATCTCGTTAAGATATTCGCTAATGATCGTTGTAGATATCAATTCGCCATAACCAATGGTCTGATCATACACATAGTTATAATCCGGAGACTTGTTTCGCTTAAAAAAGGCCTCCAATTCTTCAAAAAGATGACGAACTTTTCGAAAGACTTCATGTTGACTATTATCAAATAATGCTTTTAAAATCTTGTCGTGATAGGTCTTTACCTCCTGCAAGGCATTTTGAAATGCGGCCTTATTTTCAAAGTAATTTTTGATGACATCTTCTATGGCATTTGTAGTTTTACCCATAGCAGATACTACTACTAAAGTGTTCTCATAACCTACAGTTTTTAATACCGAAGCTAAATTCTTCACGCCGTTGGCATCTTTTACAGATGCCCCACCAAACTTAAAAACTCTCATTGATCTTTAGTTATATAATTTTTAATTCCCTGCGCATTAAGCTGAACAACATTCCAATCTCTTAACACATTTGCGCCTTTGCTTTCATAAAACGTTATTGCAGGTGTATTCCAATCCAAGACTTCCCAACTGATGCGCTTTACATTCATTGATTGCCCGTATCTTACAACAGTATCTAGCAACAACGTTCCTATACCCTTTCCTCTAAACTCTTCGTTAACGATAAGGTCTTCAAGATGTAAAACGTTACCTTTCCAGGTAGAATACCTTTCATACACTAATGCCATGCCTTCAACATTGGCATTCTCCTCAGCAACAAAGCACTTGAATTTAGGTGATGGTCCAAAACCGTCACGTTCCAAATCGTCTAATGTAAGCTCAACTTCATTAGGTTCTTTTCAAAATCAGCCAGAGCCTTGATGAGTTCCAAAACTCTTGGCATGTCTTCTTTTTGGGCTAATCTTATGGTCATACTTGCGTTTTAAAAAAGGTGAATCAAAGATAACTTAATCTTCATGCAAATAACAATAGATTTACAACACGAAAACGTTGTAGTTTGTTAAAAAATACGATATTTGTACAAATCATCAACCTTTTTCTAAATGTCTCAAAGAAATCAAACCTTAGGTGAATTTATTATTGAAAATCAATCTTCGTTCAAATACACCTCAGGAGAATTATCAAGACTCATCAACTCTATTCGATTAGCCGCAAAGGTCGTCAATCACGAAGTTAATAAAGCCGGATTGGTAGATATCATTGGTGCTGCAGGAGACACTAATGTGCAAGGTGAAGACCAACAAAAACTCGACGTTTATGCGAACGAGAAGTTCATACAAACCATGACCAATCGTAATATTGTTTGCGGTATTGCCAGTGAAGAAGAGGATGATTTTATTTCCATCAACAGTCAGGATGAGAACCATCAGAACAAGTATGTGGTGCTTATTGACCCATTAGATGGCTCATCGAATATCGACGTTAATGTATCTGTTGGTACCATTTTTTCAATATACAGGCGTGTAACTCCCGTAGGCACACCGGTAACTATTGAAGACTTCCTTCAAAAAGGTAATATGCAGGTTGCTGCTGGTTATATCATATATGGTACTTCGACGATGCTTGTGTACACCACAGGCCATGGTGTTAATGGGTTTACACTTAATCCTGCCATTGGTTCTTATTATTTGTCTCATCCGGATATGAAATTCCCTGAAGATGGCAGAATCTATTCTGTAAATGAGGGCAACTATATTCATTTTCCCAAAGGCATTAAAGATTACATCAAATACTGTCAGATGGAGGAAGGTGATCGTCCGTATACCTCAAGATATATTGGTTCTTTAGTTTCTGATTTTCATAGAAACATGATCAAAGGCGGTATATATATGTACCCGAAAAGTTCTAAGAACGAAAATGGAAAACTACGTTTGCTTTATGAGTGTAATCCTATGGCCTTTTTAGCCGAGCAGGCCAATGGCAAGGCCAGTGATGGTTTTCAGCGCATCTTAGATATAGACCCTAAAGAACTCCATCAACGTGTACCTTTTATTTGTGGCAGCAAAAATATGGTAGAGAAAGCTGAAGCATTTATGAGAGCAGCAGCCGAATAATAAAATAAAAAAAGCGAACTTAAACAGTTCGCTTTTTTTATATCTATATCTGTATTACTACTGATTCATTTTTTTCATTCTATCCGTAAACTCATCAAGATCTACTTCGTAATGTACTAAGGTTAATGCTTTATCAGAAATATACTTTACATTATCAGGATTGAACCCTAATCCTATACAAAGCTTCTCTAATAAAGTAACCTGATCCGGACCCTCAATGTGATCGGCCCATACCATTCTTGCTAAATCGTACAAACGTTCTAAACGCTTGTCATAAGAATGAGGTGCATTGATAGGGTGACTATTATAATCTTTTAAAATCTCGTTGTAATCGTGCTCCGTGATATCTAATCGTGTAGCCAATCGGTTTAAAAATTCACGTTCGGCATCATTAATAATACCATCGCTCATTGCTACCCTTACTATGGCAGCAAAATGATCTTGATTTCTTTTTTTAAATCCGCTTTCAAATAAGCCTGAAAATGACATATAGTTCTGTTTTAGTGCTGCAAATATAGTCAATATTCAATGTTATGAAAACGAAAATAAAGGCTTTTTTAACGCTCTAAATACGACCATACAAAATTGGGATGGTGACCATCTCGCCTTACCATTTTTACCCATAAAAGTGTCATGTGTTCCAGATGTAAAGCCTGATCTAATGGTCCTACATCTTTCATCATAAACCCCAGATCATTTACCAAAGGTTCAAAATCAGACTTTGAATTGTTATCGTTTCCGGCAATAAGCATTACCGGTTTGCTGTTGTAACCCTTATAGTTTGAATCTATAAAATTTTCAAAGCCATAAATGGTAAAGGCTTTGATCACTTTTGCCGAAGGTGCCCATTCCTGAACCTTCTCCGCTCCCGAAATTTCACTACCTAGACCATGGGAAATCCCAGAACCTACAGGATTGGTGCAATCGATCAGTGTTTTCCCTTTAAATTCTATTCCCGTTAAAATGGTTTCATTAACAAAAAATGGTGTAGCCAGAAATACCATATCACTTTCATCAACAGCCTTATGAACCGAACGCAAAGAAAAGTTTACATTATTTTTCAAAGCCTCCTGCACACTCTCAGAGTCTGTCTTATTGCTTGCAATTATAATCTGGTGCCCTTTCTTCTGAAGATTATTTGCCAACGCAAAGCCCACTTTTCCTATACCAATGAATGCGATTTTCATGCGTTATGATTTTCCAGTTGATCTATTACTAGTTGTGCTGCAGCTGCTCCTGAGTTTTGTTGCTGACCAGTGATAAGATTTCCATCAGCAATAGCATAAGAGGAAAATGGTGCTGCTACTTTAAATGTGGTATGGTCTAATTTTATGGCTTCACTTTCTATCCAATACGGTTGTATTTTGGTCCCTACAGCCTCATCAGCATATTGTTCTTCTACATCGGCAAATCCAGTCCATGTTTTACCTTCAACAATGAGCTTACCATCAGAAGTTTTTGCTTCGAGTAATAGTGTTGTAGAATGACAAACAGCAGCACTGGGCTTGCCCGATTCATAAAACTTTGCAAACAATGCTTCGAGCGCCTTATTGCCTCTGAAAGTATACATAGGACCCTGACCACCTACTAAAAATATAGCATTGTAATCGGCTATCGATACTTCGTCTAATGACTTAGTATTGGATAACATCTCCATAAAATGAGGTTGTTGCATGTAACCCAAAGTAATCACATCGTGTGCCGAATACCCGCTTTCATCCAACGGGTTAGAATAGGTATCCATTTCTAAAGGTCCTCCTTCAGTTGATACCAGTTCTACTTCATACCCGGCTTCCTGAAACACCAATAAGGGATGCGTAAGCTCAGAAGCCCAAAACCCTATCGGCCAGCCTGTTTGTTCTGATACTCCCGGACTGCTAGCTACCATTAAGATTTTACCTTTGGTTGGTGTGCCATGAACATGTACATATTTTTGATCTTCTACTATTGTATTCATAATCATTCTTTTTTATTGTGTTCAATTTCTGCAAAGTTAGTTTATGGTTGATTCAAAATCTTATATGTTATATATTTGTAAGTAACTAACATTAATGTAAGTATGCCTGAATTCATAAAGAACAACAAACGTTTCTATACGCCTGTAGAATACGCCCTTGCGAAAATTGGAGGCACCTACAAAATGCCGATCCTATGGCGCCTTAAAGATAAAAGCTGGCGTTATTCTGAACTCAAACAGAGTATCAGTCATGTTTCGGACCGTATGCTCAGCAAAGCACTCAAAGAGTTGGTTCAGGAAGGCTTTCTAACTAAAGAAATTATCCCTGAAGTTCCTGTACGGGTACAATACCATATCACTGAAAAAGGGCAAGAGGCTATTCCCATTATTGACACCTTAAGAACTTATGGATTTTCTCTCATGAAATCTGATGGTATAAGTCATCAATAAAGTAACTTTTGATCCTTTTTATACTATGGAAGAATCTTGCTACACCAATATTTACATTATGTTAATATACTCATTATCTTTATATTAAAATTTAAACGTACCTTGTAATCACTATAAATAACCTACTTATGATTTCAAAAATAATTTCCACAACTTTAAAGATTTCTCTTTTTTTAATAACCGGTTTATGTTCAGCTCAAACCAATTATTATTTTGCTAATAATGGCTCGGATTCTAATAATGGTACTTCTCAATCAACCCCCTGGAGAACCATCAGTAAATTCAATCAATCTGTTGGTAATGGCACTTTTGGCGTTGGCGACGTCATTCATTTTAGGAAAGGTGATGTATGGGGAGAAGGTGCTGTCATTTATGATTTAAAAAGTGGTATTACCATCACTAGTTATGGTACGGCCAGTGAAAAACCTATAATCTCTAATGTAGCAACATTAAATGAAACATGGACATTACACGGCACACAAAATAACCATACCATATGGAAATGTTCCCCTTCCGCATTTTTTCACAGTACTAATTCTAACGATTGGGATATTATGAGGCTATTAGTAAATGATTCTGAACAACTTAAATGTGTTGTCCCCAGTGACATAGGTAAATATTCTTATGGACTGAACAATCAATCTACCAAACAAACATGGTATTATGATAAAGATACTGATGAATTGTTTTTAGCTTCATCGCTGAATCCAAATAGTTTAAAGATTGAAGCTTCAACAGCATTTTCTACTATCTTCGGCAGGGATGTTAATAAGGTGATTATTAAAAATATAGAAGTACAAGGTGCTAATGGTCCAAGTATACGTTTTGTTGATTCTGACTTAATTACCATAACTAACTGTACCGTAGGAAAGTTTTCCGCAACCGGAATAGCGTTTGTTTATGATTGCAGTAGTGTTACTATTAAAGATAATATTATTGATTCTGGCTGGGATGCTTCTTTGGTTTATGGCAAACCTGACCCTAGTCAAAGTGATGTTGCATATTCCGCTAGGGGTGTTGGTGATGGTATCATATTTTCAAGAGGGGTACGTCATAGTTTTATTTATAGAAATGATATCATTAATTGGGGACATACGGGGATAGAATTTTTAAGTGATGATTCTACTTATCTTGGTGTAAATAATAATAATGTGTATTCAAATTACATTACTGCCGAAAATATGTCTTATGGCAGGGCGATTGGAATAGATGGTGTTACTGACCGTTGCAGAAGCAATGTCTTCAGATACAATTATATTGAGTCTTGCCGTGCACGTATTCAATTTAATGGTAATAATAATCGGTTTCATCATAATATTGTAAAACAAACCTTGAATTCACCCTGTAAAGACATTCCTTACGGTCAGGGTATAGAAATGTCTATCTATGGTGAAGACCTTATGTGTCAGAGTAATAGAATAGATAATAATCTTTTTATTGATAATGATTCTTTCGGTGTTTCTGTTGAAAACTATTTTCATGCGTCTCAATATGATGATGTAGTATCTAATCTATATATCAGAAATAATATTTTTGTGAATAATAACAGTAATTCCTCTTCACTATCTAATGCTTCTATAAAAGTATCTGACAGAGGCACTAAGATTAGAGATATACGCATCCTAAACAACCTGTTTTATGACTTTACAGACACCACAGATGATGAATTAATAAATTATAGAAGTCAAGGTATTGTAGCTTTGGGTAGTGTTACAGTAGAAGGCGTCGATCAGTATGTTCATAATTTACATGATAATCCTGATTATGATCCACTTAATGATTATGAGCTTTCTAGCGTCAGCCCCTGTATTGATGCCGGAATTACTGTTGAATATGAAGCTTATGCCGACGATTATGATGGTGATGATTTTCCATTTAATAATACCGCGCCTGACATTGGTCCACAAGAATATCAATACAGTTTAAGACAAAGTATAAACCATATAAAGAACGGTTTCTCAATAAAAGACACCGATGACCCTTCCCTTAATAATACAGGCACCAGTCTTAAAGTTTTCCCTAATCCGGCATCAGATGTTATTAATATTTCATCTGATAAAAACATTAAACATGTTGAGCTTTACAATGCATCAGGACAGCTTTTGCTTAAAAATTCCAATACAAAAATCAATGTTTCATCATTAGAGCAAGGAATATATTTTATTAAAATTACATTATCAGATCGCATCCACAAACAGTTATTGGTCGTTAACTAATGAATCGCCTAATTAACATCTAAAAAACCTTAACTTTTAGGTGATGTAAAAATTTTATATTTGCTACCTTAATAAAAGTATAGGTGAGTAAAGCACTTATTTCTCAAACTTATGCTCAGGCTTTGCCATTGCAAAATCTGCAGCATGCCATTGCCCAGTCTCAAAATAATGTCCATGTAAAAGGGCTTGTAGGTTCATCACTTTCTTTCGTTATCAGTGAAGCATTTAAGCAAGTGGAACGTCCATTCTTATTGATCTTTGATGATAAGGAAGAAGCCGCGTATTACCTCAATGATCTTGAGCAACTCATTAACGATAAAGACGTTCTGTTCTATCCCGGAAGTTATAGAAGGCCTTATCAGATCGAAGAAACCAATAATGCTAATGTGCTTTTACGGTCCGAGGTGTTGAACCGTATCAATTCTCGTAAAAAGCCGGCTGTAATAGTTACTTACCCCGATGCACTTTTTGAAAAGGTCGTTACCAAAAGAGAGCTTGAAAAAAACACCTTAAAAATCTCGGTAGGGAATGAGCTAAGTATTGATTTTGTCAATGAAGTCCTGTTTGAATATCAATTTAAACGCGTGGATTTTGTGACTGAACCAGGAGATTTTTCAGTAAGAGGAGGTATCGTAGATGTGTTTTCATTTTCTCATGATGAACCGTATCGAATTGAGTTTTTTGGCGATGAGGTGGACAGTATTCGAACGTTTGATGTGGAAACTCAATTATCTACAAATCAACTCAAAAAGATCAGTATCATTCCAAACGTTGCTAATAAGTTTATCGACGAGAAACGAGAAAGCTTCTTAAAATACATCGCTTCCAAAACAGTACCTTTTATTAAAAACGCTGAATTGCTTTTTGGCCGTATCGATGATTTTTATGATAAGGCTGTGGTTGCCTTTAATGCGTTATCTGAAACTATTAATCACGCATCACCAGATGAGCTGTTTTGCAATTCCGAATTACTCAAACGTCAGCTTTTGGATTATACAGTGGTAGAGTTTGGTGCAACTTCAATCTTTACCAAGGGCATTGCAAACGAAGTGAATCCAAGTACTTCTAATGACCATACTACTATAGCTTTTAATACCACTCCTCAACCTTCATTCAATAAGCAATTCGATCTGCTTATTGAAGATCTCAATTCAAATAACGATCAGGGTATTACCAATTATATTGCTTGTGTAAGCGAACAACAAGCCAAGCGCTTTTATGATATTTTTGAGGATGTTGAACAAGAAGTACACTATAAAACGATAGTACTGTCCTTATATCAAGGTTTTGTCGACAAAACCCATCGTATCGCTGTATATACTGACCATCAGATCTTTGATCGCTACCACAAATTCCAATTAAAAAACGGCTATGCCAAAAAGCAAGCCATTACGCTCAAAGAACTCACGAATCTGGAGATTGGTGACTATGTCACACATATTGATCATGGTATTGGAAAATTTGGGGGGCTTCAAAAAATAGACGTCGAAGGCAAAAAACAAGAAGCAATTAAACTGGTTTATGGCGAGCGCGACATTCTATATCTGAGTATTCATTCGCTACATAAGATTACCAAATTTAATGGCAAGGATGGCAAACCTCCAAAGGTCTATAAGTTGGGAAGTAAAGCCTGGAAAAGCTTAAAGCAAAAAACGAAATCCAGAGTTAAAGAGATCGCTTTTAACCTGATACAATTGTATGCTAAACGAAAGCTAAAAAAAGGGTTTCAATATGCGCCTGACAGTTACATGCAGCATGAGCTGGAAGCTTCATTCTTATACGAAGACACCCCAGACCAAACCACATCCACATCTGATATTAAAGCGGATATGGAAAGTGAAAGACCTATGGACCGATTGGTCTGTGGCGATGTCGGGTTTGGTAAAACTGAAGTAGCGATCAGAGCCGCATTTAAAGCTGTAGACAACGGTAAACAGGTTGCTGTTTTGGTGCCTACAACCATATTGGCTTATCAGCATTTCAGAACTTTCTCTGAACGCCTTAAAGACTTCCCCGTTACTGTTGATTACGTTAATCGATTCCGAACAGCCAAACAAAAAAGAGAAACCTTAGAAGCATTAGAAAAAGGCAGTGTGGATATCATTATTGGGACTCATCAGCTGGCTAATAAAAATGTAAAGTTCAAAGACCTTGGATTGCTTATCGTTGATGAAGAACAAAAGTTTGGAGTAGCGGTCAAAGAAAAACTAAAAACCATTAAGGAGAGTGTCGATGTATTAACACTCACAGCAACACCAATCCCGAGAACGCTTCAATTCAGTCTAATGGCTGCCAGAGACTTATCTGTTATTACAACACCGCCACCCAATCGCTACCCTATTGAAAGCAATGTCATCCGTTTTAACGAAGCTACGATACGAGATGCTGTAAGCTACGAGATACAACGTGGCGGACAAGTATTTTTTATTCATAACCGAATAGAAAACATCAAGGAAGTGGCCGGGATGATTCAGCGTTTAGTCCCCGATGCTAAAATTGGAATTGGTCATGGTCAAATGGAAGGCAAAAAATTAGAACAACTTATGTTGGCCTTTATGAATGGGGAATTTGATGTTTTAGTAAGTACAACAATCGTAGAAAGCGGCCTGGATGTTCCAAATGCAAATACCATTTTTATTAATAATGCGAATAACTTCGGATTGAGCGATCTGCACCAAATGAGAGGTCGTGTTGGCCGAAGTAATAAAAAAGCATTTTGTTACTTTATTACACCCGAATATTCCGCCATGACTAACGATGCCCGTAAACGTATTACAGCCTTAGAGCAGTTTACCGAACTGGGTAGTGGTTTTAATATTGCCATGAAAGATCTAGAAATTCGTGGTGCTGGTGATTTGCTTGGCGGAGAACAAAGTGGATTTATAAACGATATTGGGTTCGACACCTATCAAAAAATACTCAATGAAGCCATTGAAGAACTCAAAGAAAATGAATTTGCCGATCTTTACAAAGATGATGGCAAACCAAAGCAATTTGTAAAAGACGTCACTATCGATACCGATTTCGAATTGCTTTTTCCAGATGATTACGTGAATAATATCACTGAACGTCTCAATCTTTACACGCAATTGAATCAACTAAAAACTGAAGATGAACTCAAGCAGTTTGAAGCTGATATTAAGGATCGTTTTGGCGAAATACCAATACAAGTTAAAGGCCTTTTCGATAGTGTGAGGCTAAAATGGATCGCATTAAAACTGGGCATGGAAAAACTCGTGATGAAACAACAGAAACTGATTGCTTATTTTATTCAAGATCAGCAGAGTGCTTTTTATCAAAGCGAAGATTTCACCAGAGTTTTAACTTTTGTTCAGCAACATCCTAAAAAATGTAAAATGAAAGAAAAACAAACCCGAAATGGTTTGCGATTATTACTTACATTTGATCATATTAAAAGTACGTCAGAAGCTCTGAATGCTTTAAGCGCTATTTTGGCGTGATTGTTGCCTTAGAACTTTAAACTTTTCACATGAAAAAACTATTTATCCTTTTAGTGTGTATCCCTTTCATTAGCTGGTCTCAACAACAGCTTAAAGGCACATTTTCTCCAGCTGAAGATTTTACTTATGCGTTTTTATACAAAGCTTCACCCAATGGTGCTGACTATGTTACAAGAGCGAAACTCGATAGTATTGGTAGTTTTACCATTGATTTAGACGCCACATTAGCCCCTGGCATCTATAAAATTGTTTATGCCATTCCCCCTGAGGACAATAACTTTGATTTCATTTATAATGGCAAAGAAGATGTCGTCCTTAATTTCAGTCCAGAGCAAGGGGTAACTTTTGAAAGTTCCATAGAAAATAAATTATGGCATTCCTACCAAAAGAGCATGGACATGATCAATCAAACCATTAGTAATTATTACAGAAAGGAAAGTACTGATCAAACCGCTTTCAACGCCATATTTAAGACTTTAAAAGACACTCAAAATGCCTATGAAACCTCAGCAGAAGGCACATTAGCAAAAACCTTCATAACTTCTAACAAGCCCTATATTCCCAAAGGATATGAAGATATTTCTACCTATTCTAACAATTTAAAGACGCATTACCTTAAACCTGTTGACTTTAACAATGAATTGCTTCAAAGCTCAACATTTATTGACGATCGTATTATTACATATGTCTTTGGGCTTAATGTAGAATCCGATAATGAAGGTTATAAAAAGCATATCGACAATGTAGTAATAGCACTAAACTCCGTAGACTTAAGCATGCAATCTCAATTATTGTATGTGTTATGGAAAAATTTTAGCAATTCTGGTAATGAAACCGTTGCTAACTATATCTCAGACCTTTATCTGATGGATATGGCTAAGCAACTAAATAGTATTGAACTTATACAAACGTTAAGCGCATATAAAAATACAACCATTGGTGCTACTGCCATTGATTTTGAAATTCCTTCTCCACAAGATAAAGGCGCTAAAACTATGTTATCTGACCTTAAAGGGTCTGATTATTACATTTTGATATTTTGGAGCAGCACTTGTGGACATTGCTTAAAAGAATTACCAAAAGTAAAAGAGCTTACAAGCAGCATGCCTAATGTTAAGGTGATTGCATACGGTATAGAAGATTCTGAAGGCAACTGGAAAAAAGAAATTTCGAGCTATTCCGATTTTATTCATGTGTTAGGCTTAGACAAATGGAATAATCCTTTGATAAAACAATATGGTATTTCTGCGACACCTACATATTTTATATTAGATAAGCACAAAAAAATAATTGCAAAACCTTACGAATTAAAAGATCTACAAACAGCACTAGATCAATTATAAGAATCTACAATACGATAACAAAAAACGCTCAGAAAAACATATGTTTTATCTGAGCGTTTTGAAACTAAATAACCAACCAAAATTTAGCTTCTATGACTTTCCCTAGGGTTATCTACCTTAGGTGTTTTTTGTTTTCTCTTTTTAGGCTTATCAGTAAAGGTAGTAACACGACCCATAACATCTGACGACCTTAGATATTGTATGTATCCTCTTCCTGTAAATTCATATACTGTTCCTGAAGATGCGTGATACAATTCTATAGTTGTATCATTAATAACGCTTAATTCGAAAAATTCATTGTCGAAGAAATCATAATCTAATGTTAATGTTTTAAGGTAATTGTTACCTTGTACATTGCCAACACCATAAACGCCTGTATAATCCCATATTATAGTGCTAGGGTTATTATTATTAATATCCTGAGAACTCCTGAATGTAGAATCATTTCCTCCCGATAAAAACTGTAGATAGTTTTCATTGTCAAACTCATTTAATACTCCAAACTCACTGGTATAGGTTTTCTCCCAAGCCTCGTATTCTTGTAAGAAATAATGAATATTATCATAAAATACAAAATCATAATCGAAAGTATTTCTTTGGTAGCCATTCAGAAAATACGACGTATCCGTGAATGGATTGTACAGTTCGATCGTATTATTATCTACCTGATATACATCGAACGAATCAAAGCCATCAATATCGTGATAAATGTCTAATACCATATCATAAGCATCATAAGTACCTATAGGGACACCAAAACCGTTGCCCTGTTGCCCCAACCCAACTAAATTATTATTAGCATAGATCTGGCCATTTCTAAAAGATACTGTAAATGCTATTTGTAAAAAAGGTGTTTCGCCAAAACCTTGTGTCTGATTGATATCTACATACCAAAGTTCATGAGAACCCAATAACTGATTTAATGAGATCCCCGGGTTGATATCATCAACAATAATCACTTCTTCAGTATAACACGATGTTAGCAATGTAGTGCTAAGCGCAAATCCTAATAGTAGTTTTATAGTCTTCATATTTCAAAGGTTTTAGGGTTTATATCTATGTATATCCAAAACACATGCCAAAAATGTATTGCTCTAATTATCAGATATGTTCTAAGAGTATTATTTTGATTATTTTTGAGCAGCATTTTAATTAATATCCCTTAATGAGTACAACAACTAAATATGCTGTTTTTGGAGGCGGAAGCTGGGCCACGGCCATTGTAAAAATGCTATGTGAAAATTTAGATGAAGTGGGCTGGTACATGCGTAGTGTATATACCAAAGAACATTTATTAAAAGAACAGCATAATCCCAGCTACCTGAGTTCTGTAGAGTTTCATACAGAGCAGCTAAAACTTAGTAATGACATTAATGAGATTGCCGCTTATGCGGATGTACTTATTTTTGTTATTCCTTCAGCATTTATGTCTTCTGAGTTAGAAAAGCTCACGGTGGATATTACTCAAAAAACCGTGGTTTCTGCTGTTAAAGGTATCATTCCTGAATCCGGATTGCTTGTGGGGGAGCACTTCCATGACCTCTATAATATTCCTTTCGAAAATATTGCTGTTATTGCAGGTCCATGTCATGCTGAAGAAGTGGCTTTGGAACGCTTATCTTACTTAACCATTTCGTGTGCCGATCCTAAAAAAGCACAAGCTATAGCCAATAGTTTATCTAGCAGTTATATTAAAACCAAGATTAGTGATGATATTATTGGAACTGAGTATGCCGTAATGCTCAAAAACATTTATGCTATTGCTGCTGGTATTGCTCATGGTCTGGGTTATGGTGATAATTTTCAAAGTGTTTTGATGAGTAATGCCATACGTGAAATGAAGCGTTTTATTAAAAAGATGCATAAAATGAAACGCAATATTAATAACTCGGCATATTTAGGTGACCTATTGGTAACCGGGTATTCTGTATTTTCCCGTAACCGCATGTTTGGAAATATGATCGGCAAAGGGTACACTGTAAAGTCTGCTCAGTTGGAAATGAACATGGTTGCTGAAGGTTATTATGCGACCAGAAGTGCTTATTTGCTCAATGAGAAGAATACTAAAAAAACACGCTTACCTATTATCAATGCCGTTCATGCTATTCTGTATGAAGGGAAGAATCCAAAGAAAGTATTTCAAAAATTAACAGACAGATTGGATTAGAATCTAAAGCTTAAGCTCTTGTTTCAGCAGAGCTATAATTTCAAAACAATTACGACTAAGAGGGCATCGCAAAACATGAAATGCCGTTTTTTGTAGCATCCTACTTAATGAAAACAATTATTTCACCAAAACTCCTTTTAACGGCATTAAAGGAATCTGCTGTAATGCTTTGGTATTTATGGTGTTTTTTCTAAATACAAAGGTTTTATCTAACATTTGATTGCCTTCAAAAAATGTAATTTTAAATGCATTATTAAGTGCCAGAACAACATCTTGCATTAATTCGATCTTAGCATAACTTTTAGCAGGTAACTTATCCAATTTATGACGCATTACAGATGTTTCCTTATTGCCATCATAGCCTTTGGAAACAATTAACAGCATTTCTATATCAACCGCTTTATCATTAATGATATAGGCATTCCAGTCTAAGGTTTTATACTCAGGATGTTCTTCCTGAACTACTGCAACATATACATCTTTAACCTCGGGTATTATAATGTCTTTTTTCAAAACTTACAAAACACTTTTAAACTGCTCGAGGAAGCGCACATCGTTTTCACTCAATAATCGGATATCACTAGTTTGATGTAACAATAATGCAATACGATCGATCCCCATTCCGAATGCAAAACCTGAATACGCCTTAGAGTCTATACCGCAATTATCGAGAACGTTAGGGTCTACCATACCGCAACCCATTATCTCTAACCAACCTGTGCCTTTAGTCATCTTATAGTCGGTCTCGGTTTCTAGGCCCCAATAAACATCCACTTCGGCACTAGGTTCAGTAAATGGAAAATAGGATGGTCGTAACCTAATCTTAGACTTCCCAAACATTTCAGTAGTAAAATACTGAAGTGTTTGTTTGAGGTCAGCAAAACTCACATCTTTATCTATATACAAGCCCTCTACCTGATGAAAGAAACAATGTGAACGTGCAGAAATGGCCTCATTACGATATACTCTTCCAGGAGAAATGGTTCTTATCGGAGGTTGATTATTTTCCATGTAGCGTACCTGTACCGAACTTGTGTGCGTACGTAATAACACATCGGGATTGGTTTGAATAAAGAAAGTATCCTGCATATCACGGGCAGGGTGATATTCCGGTAAGTTTAATGCCGTAAAATTGTGCCAGTCGTCTTCAATTTCTGGGCCTTCACTAACATTAAAGCCTATACGAGAAAAAATATCAATAATTTGATTTTTCACGATTGAAATCGGATGGCGGGCACCCAAAGCTATCGGTTCTCCCGGACGAGATAAATCGCCATAAACACCTTGTGTCTCTTCCTGATTTTCAAAGGCTTCTTTCAGGTTATTGACCTTGGCTTCAGCAGTTTTCTTGAGTTCATTTATAGTTTGACCAAACTCTTTCTTTTGCTCATTAGCCACATTTCTCAATTCGGCATAATACTGTTTTAGCAAACCCTTAGAGCCTAAATATTTGATTCTAAAGGCTTCAACTTCTTCTTTAGATTGTGCCGTAAATGCTTCCGCTTCTGCTATGAGTTCCTTTAACTTATCTATCATGGTATGGTTAAAAATGACTGCAAATTTAAAAAATCTCAGTCTATATATTCAGTTTCTACAAAATAGTTCACAATAGCTTCCTTCATTAAAACACTTTGCTCGCCTGCTCTAAGATGTGGCAACTGTGCTTTTACTTTATAATGTGGCCATCCGTCTTCATCGACATAGTCAAACTCGTAAAACCCATAAGGCTCTAAAAGCTTACAAATGGCTATGTGCATGAGATCTAACTTATGATCTTTTTTATAAGCTCGGTGTAATTGTCCAAGCTCTTGAACACCTATAAGATATATGATAGCATCCAGATCCAAACGATCACCATCAGCAAATTGCTGTGATAGTTTTTCAACGACCAAATCCCATCGGTCTTTTAATTGTTGATCTCTAGACATAATTTTGAGTTCCCTAAGTGCGTTATATAACTTGCAAAGTTAAACTATATTTGCTTAAAACATTTAGTATTATGAGTGTCATTGATATTGTTTTAGGAGCATTATTGTTATTTGGTCTGATTAGAGGATTAATGAAAGGGCTTTTTGTAGAGATTGCTTCACTTTTAGCACTTATTCTTGGTGTGTATGGTGCCATTCATTTTAGCGATTTTGTTGCTGGTTTTCTGGAATCTCGTGTGGATTGGAATGAAAAAACCATTCAAATCACTGCATTTGCCATTACGTTTGTCATTATTGTATTGGCTATTAGTTTGGCCGGAAAAGCTTTAACTAAATTAGCAGATTTTGCTGCTTTAGGGATACTAAATAAACTCCTTGGTGCTGCTTTTGGTGCTTTAAAAATTGGACTTATGCTTAGTGTGGTCTTAATTGTCTTTGAACGGTTGAACAACACACTCCCTTTCATGGAAGAGGAAGACCTCAACGAGAGTATACTTTATGCCCCAGTAAAATCTTTAGCGCCTATGATACTTCCTTCCATCATTGCTGATAACGATGAAGAACATCCTGAAACTGTCTAAAACTCATCCTCAACATTTGCTTTGATCCAGTTGACACATGAGTTAAAGTCTTCAAATATATGATCTTCCCCTATGAAATCGGGAATGATATCGATACGCTCCATCATATATCGCGGTTGCTTTAAAAGATCTACAAACAACACGTCGATATCTTTAGCTTTAAGATCTTGTAACATGTCTTCCATGGCATAAAGCCCGGATTGGTCCATATATTGCATACGGCCCAAACGCATAATGACAATTCTCGCCGTATCGGGGATTTGGGCTGAAAGCGATTGGAAATCACTGGTGGAACCAAAAAACAAAGGTCCTTTAAGATGTTTTATAAAAACTTCTTCTTCTAACTGCTTTGGAAAAATATACTCATCTGCCCATGCTTCTTCTTTTAGAGATTTCACATTCGAACTTTCTGCCGTAACATCTCCTATTTTTTTCATAAACATCAGTGAGGCAATTACCAAACCTATACCCACAGCATAAATCAAATCCCATACAGTGGAGAGCACTAATACGACCAGCATTACTACTACTTCAGAGCTTAATCGTAGTGGGCCAAGTTTAATGTCTTTTGGCATGCTTGGTATGGCCTTTAGCCCTTTATAATCCATGACACTAATTCCAACCACAATTAAAATACCTGCCAGAACTGCTGCCGGTATTTTGGAGGCTACAGGTCCTAAAGCCAATAAAATGATCAATAGTAATACTCCGGCAATCATACCCGAAAGTTTGGTTTTTCCTCCGGCATTGATATTAACTACTGTTCTGATAGTTGCTCCTGCACCCGGAATCCCTCCGAACAATGCAGCTATGGAATTCCCTATACCTTGCCCCACCAATTCTTTATTAGGTTTGTGCTTGGTTTTCGTCATATTATCAGCAACAACACTCGTTAGTAATGAGTCTATTGCTCCCAATAAAGCCAGCGTTAATGCCGTGAAAATATATGGCGTAATTGACGACAGGCTAAAGCCTGTGAATATTTCAAGTTTAATATCCGGTAAGCCTGAGGGTATTTCTTCAATTGGCTTATAATCTAAACCAAAACCAATGGCTATTGAGGACATAACGACTAAAGCAACAAGACTACTCGGTATTTTGGTAGTGATCCTTTTAAATCCATATACTATAAATATGGTTGAGAGTGTTAAAATAAGCTCTAACCAATTGATGCTTTTTATAGCTCTTGGTAGCACTTTTATAGTTCCTAAAACTCCGGAAGCTTCTTTTTTAGCTAATGTTTTTGATTCCTTTTCAATATCCTGAGGGGTTATCTTTTCGGCCCTCTTTATAGTTTCCCTGAACTCTTCTAAAACCAATATGCCTTCGCCTGCTTCTTCTTTAATGATATTCTCCAATATGACATCTTCGGCTTTAGGTTTAAATTGTTCTACAAAATCTAAATCTTCCTTTGGACTATAACCTAGTGCCGGTAATATCTGAGTAATGATAATAATAACACCTATGGCAGTCATAAATCCTGAAACCACCGGATACGGTATGTATCTAATATATTTCCCTAAACCTAGTAGTCCTAGACCTATTTGTATGACGCCTGCTAATAAAAACACGGTTAATATTGCTGGTAATGCCTTACTAACATCTCCATCGTTTGTTGCTATAATCCCGGCTATAATACCCATACTCACAGCTGTCATAGGTGCTGTTGGGCCAGAAATCTGTGTGTTTGTCCCTCCGAATAAAGCTGCAAAAAAACTGATAAAAATAGCGCCATAAAGCCCTGCACTTGGTCCTAAACCAGATGAAACACCAAAAGCCAATGCTAATGGCAATGCTACTATACCTGCCGTGATACCTCCAAAGGCATCGCCTTTTATATTCTTGAATAGGTCTTTCATATCTGCAATAGCTAGTTTAGTTTAGGTAACTAAAATACATCTTTTAATTAGCTTAGGGAAAGGATCGAAGAGGGTAATATTTTAAAAATCTTTTAGAAGTCGAATATCGTCTGATGCAATCCACCCTGTTGTACCATCTGCTATTTTTATCTTTTTCCAATTGTCAATGGTATCCAGAACTTTTACCTTAGTGCCTTCGTGTAATTTAAAGGCCTCTTCACTTCTTAAATTAGGTTCTGCTTTGACCCTACTTTCCTGAGCAAATACTATGGCCGGCTGATCTTTGCTGTCCATGCTATACTTCTGAAATGCTATTGCTACAGAACAACAGGCAACTAATAAGGAAACTATGCTTACTACAAAAGCAATTCGCTTTTTTGATGTTGCATAAGAAAAATGATATGCTAAAAACAATACTACAAATAGAAAAACACCAGCAATTGCCAGTTTAGCCCAATTGTCAAAACTCATGGTATTAATAATACCTTTGGTAATTTTGGAAAAACCTACTTCGGGAACAACATCGATATCATCAATAGTCATATTGTTAGCAAAAACAATATTACTTTTTATGTCTTTATCATTGGGGTTTAATAGTAATGCTTTTTCATAATAATATATACTTGGCGCTACTTTATTCAGTTTATAGTTGGCATTGGCTAAATTGAAATATAATGCTGCCGAGTGTTGCCCATTTTTAAGAATGGTTTCATATTTTTTGATCGCTTCCTGATACTTCCCTTCATTATAGAATGCATTTCCTTCTTCAAATAAACTATTGTTCTGGGCAGTACCCATAACACTAACGACAAACAGAAATATGGCTAATAGTTGCTTCATCATCGGATTTGTTTATCGATTAGTGTAATTGTTTTTGCCGCTTTATCATAATCTTGTTTCATGGCTACATCGCTAGAAGGTGTATATCTTGCTAATTCACAACTTTCTAATATTGAAATAAAGGTTTCTATGGTTGAATGATCTACCTGTCGCTGCTGTAATAAATCTTGAATATGAGGTTTACTAAACTCGCTTGTTTCTATATTGAGTTTAGCTTTAAGATAATTATGTAATGCTTTTTCCAGTGCAACATAGAATGCTTCTTTCTGTCCTAAGGTCTTCTTGGCTTCACTAAGATATTTTTTAGCCAATCGATCTGCTTTTCGTATTCTGTTGCCCTGAACGTCGGCATCTCTTTTATCTTTTTGTTTTCGGATTATAATGGCCAAAGGAATGAATAAAAAAGGTAATAGTAATAACGACCAGAACAACGATGATTTAAAAAAGTAAGGCGATTTTATATTGATAAGGTCTGACTTGGTTTTTATGAATGCAAATTGATCTGTTGTTGTCACATTTTGCTTCACTGAGTTGGTTCTTGAGTCGTTTGCATTTGCCGCTAAAGCATTATTTGTTGGTCCTTTTTCAACATCTATTACAATTTCATCTGAGCTGATTTGCTTATAGGTCTCTGTGGCCAGATCAAAATATGAGAATGTGATATTTGGTATTGGGTATTTCCCTTTAAATTGTGGTATGATGGTATAGGTATCGGATATTTTACCTTGCATACCTTTTAGTGTAGTTCTTACAGCTTCCTTATGTTCTGGTTCATATACTTCTAATGAACTAGGAACTGTTAGTTTAGGCAGTTCAAACAATTTAAGGTTGCCTTCTCCCGAAACCTCTATTTTGGCCTGTAGAGATTCTGTAGCATTTAAACGTTGTTTGGAAGTGGTTACTTTAAAATCAAACCGTCCAACTGCGCCTTTAAAATCTGATGGTCTTCCTGCCTCAGGAAGTGGCTTTACATTGATGCTTCTGCTTCCTGCAGATATGGTTTTTGGTACCTTAGCCATAATTCTATTTCCAAAAATATCATAACGACTTGTTGGCACTTCTACCGTAATATCTAAAGCTAATGGTTCTATTTTTAGTTTGCCTGTTTTTTGCGGATACAATACTGTTTTTCTTAAGATCACATAGCGATAATCTTCACCATTATATTCTCCTTTTTGGATTTTTAATCCTTTGATCTCTATATTCTGACTCCAGAAATCATTGTATCTTGGTGTATCCTTTTCTCGCCAATTGCTCACGCCCGTATTGGGAGAAACATATAGCTTGTAAACTACAGTTATAGCCTCGTTTAAATAGGGACTGGTTTTAGAAACTTCAGCAACCAAATGAATATTTTCAGAAGCTACATATTCAGCATTATTGCCGTCTTTTGGCTTATCTACCGCTTTAGTTACTTGTATGGTTATCGGGAATGTCTTGTAGATCTCACCTTCAATCTCTATGGTTGCCTGTTTAATTTTAAACGACCCACGCTTTTTCGGAGCTAAGAAATAACTATACGTTTTTGTATATGATCGTTTGCCATTTGCCCAAGAATTACGCACAGATGTATTTGGTCCGCCTACTATAGTAAAATCTTTAAAGTCCGGCGGATTAAAATTGTCGCCGTCCTTATTCATTTCAAAATCAATACGCAATCGTTCATTAACCCCTAACTTCTTTTTACTAACCTTAGCTTCAAACTTTACCTGTGCAGAAGATATGGCTGTAACAACAACCATCAATACTATGGATATGTAGGTATTAAGTTTCATTGTTTGAATTAAACGTACGTAATTACCAATCTTTTTCTGTTTTTACCTTGGCGCCTTTTTGTTTTTCTGCATTTATTTTTTCCTGAACTTTCTGTTCCTGATTTTGCATGGCCTCTAGGATATTTTTTATCTGCTGTGGAGACATTTGCCCTGGCTGCGGTTTTGGTTTTTGCTTTTTCTTATCATCATCACCTTTACCTTGATCTTTCTTTTCATCTTTAGGCTTTCCTTTTTCATCTTCTTTATCTTCACCTTCTTTTTTATCCTTATCGCCTTCTTCGTCCTTCTTATCTTCCTTATCTTCTCCTTCCTGATCTTTTTTCTCGTCTTCTTTTTTATCTTCCTCCTTGTCTTTGTCTTCTTTGTTATCTTCCCCACCGCCTTGCTGTTTAGCACAGTCTTTTGCCAATGCTAAATTATATCGGGTTTCGTCATCCTCAGGATTATTTCTTAGTGCATTTTTATAAGCTTCAACAGCTTCTTTGCACATTTTATTTTGCATTAAAATGTTGCCTATACTGTGATACGACTTATGTTTTTCTTCTTTACTAGTGGCATTCTTTGCTGCTTCCTGACTTCTGAATAATGCTTCATTAAAGCTGCCTTCTTTGTAATAACTGTGTGCGAGGTTGTATGTTCCGGCAACATTGTCGGGTGCTTCAGATATGGCTTTTCTATAAGCCATTTCTGCAGCAACATGGTCCTCATCTATGAGATTATTAGCCTCGTAAACATAGTTGTTTGACTTTTCTTTAGCTACAGTTTTTTTATCGTCCTGTGCATTCGTCATATTAATTCCGAATACCAGTACTACAACCAAGGTTATAACTCTACACATCATTTTCATCATTTAACGTATGTTATCTAAATTTAATAAAGTGGTTTGTTTGTATGCGTTAAAATAACTTTAAAAGTTTTCATTAAACAAGTTTAATCGTTTTAACCATGCCGTTTTTCTTTCCAATAAAAAGATATCCAGAAATAGTAGCAGTATTCCCAATCCTAAGAACCATTGAAATTGATCTTTAAAATCTGCTATTTGCTTGGATTCAAACTCTTTCTTATCCATTTTTTCCAAAACATCTTTTATGGCTGATACGACTTCTGAAGTGTTTTTACCGTTTATATATTCGCCATTAGCTTCGTTAGCTATTTGCTTTAAGGTCTCTTCATTGAGTTTAGTAACAACCGTTTCGCCGTTTTTATCCTTTTTATAATTCAGAACTACCCCATTTCTTTTTATTGGTATAGGTCCTCCTTTAACATCTCCAACACCTATTGTAAATATTCGTATGCCCTCGTCTCTGGCTTCCTCTGCAATATCCGTTGCTGCCCTACCGTGATCTTCTCCATCGGATATGATGATCAACACTCTATTCGTTTGTTCTTCATCATCATAATATGTTTTGGCCAATTCTATGGCTTCATGAATTGCTGTACCTTGAGACGACAACATATCGGTATTCATGTTTTGTAAAAACATTTTTGCCGATGCATAATCGGTAGTTATTGGTAATTGTGGGAATGCTTTTCCTGCATAAGCAATAATGCCTACCCTGTCACTGGCAAGGTTATTAATAATCTGCGTTACTAATTGCTTGGATTTCTCCAACCTGTTTGGTGCTATATCTTCCGCTAACATACTTTTAGACACGTCTACAGCAAAGACAATATCTACGCCTTGACTTCTCACCGTTTCTAACTTTGTGCCTATTTTGGGATTTACCAGTGCTAGGGATAAACAGGCAAATGCCAGAGATAAGATAATGATTTTTAATATGCCCTTGAATACAGATTGATTAGGGCTCAATCGTTTTAACAATGTTGACTTTGCAAATCGTTTTTGCGCCGAATATCGCCACACTTGCAAAAGCATAAACAGCACAATTATTGCCGGAATAACCAGCAATGTCCAAAACCATATTTTTTCGTCCAGTTTAAACAAAACTTCTAAAGATTGTATGTCTTAATAATAATTCTAAAAGCAATATAATTCCGGCTAAGAGCACCAAGGGTCTGTATTTTTCCTCATAATTATAATACTTACGTTCTTCTATTTCGGTCTTTTCCAATTTATTGATCTCATCATATATTTCTGCCAACTTTTTATTATTTGTGGCTCTAAAATATTTACCTCCAGTTACTTCTGCTATTTCTTTTAGAAGCTCCTCATCTATTTCCACTTGCACTCTTCCATACTGAAATCTTCCATTGGATTTAATCCCTACTGGCGACAATGCCATTCCGTTCGTCCCCAAACCTATGGTGTACGTCTTAATACCATACTCTACTGCCAATTCACTTGCAATCTTAGGGTCAATAAATCCCGAATTATTTACCCCATCTGTAAGGAGTATAATAACTTTACTTTTTGCTCTGCTGTCTTTCAATCGGTTGACTGCTGTGGCCAATCCCATACCTATAGCAGTACCGCCTTCAATTATGGTGTTATATTTTATATCTCTCAAGGAACGTAATACAATAGACTTATCACTTGTTATTGGGGTTTTGGTATAGCTTTCTCCTGCATACTCTACCAATCCGATTCTATCGTTTGGCCTTCCATTAATAAAATCTCCGGCTACAGCTTTTAATGCTTCCAATCTATTTGGCAACAAGTCCTTGGCTAACATACTGGCAGATACATCAATTGCCATAACAATATCTATACCTCTGGTCGTTTTTGTTTTCGTAGACACGTCAACCGTTCTTGGTCTTGCTACAGCTGTTATCAACAGGGCTAATGCCAGTAATCTAAATATAAACAAAAGGTGTTTAAATTTTGGCAATACAGACCCAGAAACTTTAAATCCCTGAATGCTTGATATTTTTAATTCTGCTGTCTGCCTTTTATACTTCAGTACATACCATAATATGGCTATAGGCAGGATTCCCAATAACCAAAAAAGTTCTTTATTTAAAAACTCAATATTATTTAACATCTTCCTCTACTTTTTTGAGTTCTACTGAGTCTATAATTCGTTGTGCCATTTCATCCGCATAGTCATCATCTTCAGGCCAGATAATTACAATCTGTTGTAATACATTTTCTGTTGTAAAGTGTAAGAATACGTAATTTGCGCTTACACTAGTGTCGGTTTCGGGATTCTTGATGTTTAAATTTCCGAATGTTTTAAGGCCTTCAGCAGCATTTGGTGTTATAAACTGCTCTCGCTTTACGATGATATCCGTTGCCCCTTGCTCTTCAAGCTTTTTTATTGTTGCTTCCGAAACCTGAAGCAGATCGATCTTATTTGCTTCCTGTTCTTGACCTTGAGCCTGTTGTGGATTACCTTTCGACTCCGGCATATTGAATGTTGTAGTATTCACCGTTATGCTAAAGACGTCTTGTAATGTCCCATAGCTAAAAGATGTTATGGTCATTTTTTCCTTTACTTCTTCCGGAATAGGGACTTCAGTACGCTTTAAAACTTTTGGTGTAGAAATATAAATCGGAGGAAACCCATAGGCGCTATTGACCCAATTGCCTTCTAACAATTCTTTATTTTCCTGACCTATTATGGTATCTTTTACATAACCAAAACCATATTTAAGACCAAAACCAATGAATGTGGCGATAATTAAAGCTACAGAGATCACAACCGTAATGATGATCTTCTTACGCTTTTTCTTGCGTTCTTGTTCTTCTTTATATTGTTTGTCTAGCAACTTCTCTTCTTCTGAAGGTTCTGGCAAAGTCTGTTTGACATTATCAATCTCCTTATCAATAGTTGCCATATCCATTTCTGCCAGCGCCATATCTGGCTTAGATTTAGCAAACTTTACTAGATCTGCACGTTTTAGTATGGATTCAAGATTAGCAATGGTCTCTTTTGTCAATGGTATCTGATTGCCTTCTTTCAATAGTTCTAACCTACCAATAAGTTCATCAGTTGTGCTTTCTAACGCTCTGTCATATACTTTTTCATCCAGATACTTTCTTATGATCATGGTCAGTTCGGAGTAATATGCTTTTACTTCAGAATTGATCAAATATCTACTATTCTCAAGCTTTTTTATAGCTAGTTTTGCTCTGTCGTAAGGTGGTAATAACGCAATCTCTTCTTCTTCTGTCAATGGCTTTTTTCTCCAAATGAACCAATACAACAAAAAGGCTATCAACGCTATGATTAACAAAGCAATCAGCAGGTATTTCCACCATTTTCCACTTGATTTTTCGACCTCAATGATTGGCTTTATATCGTATAATCCTTGTTTCGTAGTGTCTACCTTAACTGTATTTACTTCTACCTTTAGGGAATCTGTGTAGAACGTACGATCTCCAATAATAATTTTTTGTCTTGGAATGGTATACGCTCCGGAGTCAAATTGTGTCAGAGCATACGTTTTGAGAAACTCATACTTAGCATTCTTTTTAGTGGTATCTACCTTTGAAGCCTCTACCATTTCCAAGGGCATGAATGTTTGCCCATCAGGAAAAACCACTAATGAAGTTGTATCGGCTTCAACTTTAATTTTGTAGTTGATTTGTTCTCCTATCTTTATTTTAGTGGTATCGATTTCGGTTGCTACCTGTGAAAAGGTCATTGTAGAAAACAATAATAGCATGATAAAAAAAGTGTACTTTCTTATCATCTTGCTTATGTAATCATGTCTAAAACTGTGATTCATATTTCTTCTATCCTCTTCGCTTAAAATATCCTAATAACTTTTTAACGTAGCTTTCATCTACCCTGCAATCGATGGTTCCGGCTCCTGATTTGGTAAAACTATCTTTATAATAGTTGACTTTATCGTTATAAAACTTTGCGTAATTGTGTCTTACCTTTTTTGAAGCTGTATTTACCAAAAGTAATTCCCCGGTTTCTTCATCTTCCATTTGCACCATTCCTAAATTAGGGATTGAGGTTTCATGCTTATCGTATATGCGAATGCCTGTAACATCATGTTTACCAGAGACAATCTTTAGTGTTTGTTTATAATCGTCTGCTATAAAATCTGACAAAAGGAATACTATGGCTTTTTTCTTCATCACATTCGACAAAAACTTCAAGGCTTCTGTGATATTCGTTTGCTTGCTTTTAGGTTTGAATTCTATCAATTCTCTAATGATTCTCAATACATGAGACCGTCCTTTCTTTGGAGGTATGTAAAGCTCTATTTCATCAGAAAACAGGATCAATCCTATTTTATCATTATTTTGTGTTGCAGAAAAGGCCAGAGTAGCTGCTATTTCAGTAACGATCTCATCTTTGAATTGATTTTGAGTACCAAATAACTTACTCCCAGAAACGTCTGCCATGAGCATCATAGTCAGCTCTCTTTCTTCTTCAAACACCTTCACATAAGGTTCATTATATCTGGCCGTAACATTCCAATCAATATTACGCACGTCATCACCAAACTGATACTGTCTAACCTCAGAAAATGTCATACCTCGCCCTTTGAAGGTCGAGTGGTACTCGCCACCAAAAATATGATCAGACAATCGTCGTGTCTTGATCTCTATTTTCCGTACTTTTTTAAGAAGTTCTTTAGTATCCATTTTTGTTATTTACCAATCTACATTAATCGTTTGTAATCTGTAATTAAGATTCTGTCATTAAAATAGAATAACAAGTCTATGGCACTTCAATTTCGTTTACGATCTTGTTTATGATATCTTCTGAAGTTACATTCTCGGCTTCTGCTTCGTATGTAATTCCTATTCTGTGTCTTAATACATCGTGTACTACAGCCCGAACATCTTCGGGAATAACATAACCTCTTCTTTTAATAAAAGCATAGCATTTAGCTGCAGTCGCTAAATTGATACTTCCACGTGGTGAAGCTCCAAAAGATATTAATGGTTTTATATTTTCCAGACCATACTTTTCGGGATATCGTGTAGCAAATATGATATCGAGGATGTATTTTTCAATTTTTTCATCCATATACACTTCTCTTACTGCTTTTTGCGCATTAAGGATTTGTGTTATTGATACTACAGGATTCACCTTATCAAAAGCGCCTTTCAAATTTGCTCTTACAATGAGCTGTTCTTCATCTAACTTAGGATAGTCTATAACTGTTTTAAGCATAAAACGGTCTACCTGTGCTTCTGGTAATGGATATGTTCCTTCTTGTTCTACCGGATTTTGAGTGGCCATTACTAAAAATGGTTTGTCCAATATAAAGGTTTCATCGCCTATAGTTACTTGCTTTTCCTGCATGGCCTCGAGTAATGCCGACTGTACTTTTGCCGGAGCCCTGTTGATCTCATCCGCAAGTACAAAATTGGCAAAAATAGGTCCTTTCTTTATGGAAAAATCATTCTCCTTAATATTGTATATAAGGGTTCCCACAACATCAGCAGGAAGTAAATCCGGAGTAAACTGTATTCTGCTAAAACTACCATCTACGGCCTGAGACAATGTATTAATAGCCAGAGTTTTTGCTAAGCCGGGAACTCCTTCAAGTAATATGTGTCCCTGACCAAGTAATCCAATCAGCAGGCGTTCAACCATATGCTTTTGACCAACAATAACCTTATTCATCTCTAAGGTCAGCAAGTCTACAAATGCACTTTCTTTCTCAATCTTCTCATTAATGGATTTAATATCTACTGTACTCGTTTCTTCCATAGTATTTCTAGTATTAAAGCAATTATTTATTGTCTTATTTACAGAGTTGCAAATTGTTAAAATTATTCTTGGTTCGCTGTTAATAATTGGTTAAAAATTCAGAGGGCTAAAAGCCTCTGTTCCATTTATTGTTTTCTATTTTTAAACTGAATTCAAAATATTAAAATGACATCTGATTTTTCAAGAATAATTGCGGGTACTATGACTTGGGGTCAATGGGGTAAGCAATTGACATCCGAAGAGATGATTGCTCTAATGCACCATTGTATTTCTGTAGGCATCACGTCTTTTGACCATGCCGATATTTATGGTGGTTATACGACTGAGAATGATTTTGGTAAAGCTTTCGCTAATAGTGATATTGAGCGCGAATCCATACAATTGATTTCTAAATGCGGCATACAATACCTAAGTGATAGCAGAAGCAATAAAGTAAAGCACTATAACTATAACAAAGATTATATTATTTGGTCCGTAGAAACCTCATTAAAACATCTGCAAACGGATTATTTAGACTTATTGTTACTTCACAGACCCAGCCCTCTAATGCAAGTTGATGAGATCTCTGAAGCTGTAGATACCTTGAAGACAGCAGGAAAAATAAATGCTTTTGGCGTTTCTAACTTTAGCAATTCTCAAACGGATCTGATTGCCAGTAAAGTTAAAATTGATGTTAATCAGATTGAATTTTCATTAACTCATCATGATGCTATGCATGATGGCACTTTAGATTACATGCAAACTCGATCAATATGTCCCATGGCATGGTCGCCTCTGGGAGCTGTTTTCAGAGAAGATAATGCGCAAACACGAAGAATCCATAAACAACTTGGTGAGTTGATGGACAAGTATAATGCAACTGAAGATCAATTGCTTCTGGCATGGATCCTAAAACATCCTTCGGGTATACATCCGGTAGTAGGCACAACCAACACCACCCGTTTAAAACAAGCTGCTCTGGCAGCAGATATTGAGCTGGAATTAGAGGACTGGTTTTTAATTTTGGTCGCATGTCAAGGTCATAAAGTGCCCTAATTAAAATTCTATGAAAATGAACAACAGAAAAACAGCATTAATTACAGGAGCTACCAGTGGTATTGGTCGCGCCACTGCTCATGAGTTTGCCAAGCACGGTATACGACTTATTTTATGTGGTCGCAGACAACACCGCTTAGATAGTGTTGAAAAAGCCTTGTCTAAAGATACCGAAGTGCACACCTTAAACTTTGATGTACGTGACAGAGATGCTACGCTGACTGCCATACAAACATTACCGGACGATTTTAAATCCATTGATATTTTAATTAATAATGCCGGTAATGCCCATGGTTTAGATCCTATAGAGTCTGGGAATTTGGACGATTGGGATGCCATGATGGATATTAATGTAAAAGGCTTACTCTACGTTAGCAAGGCCGTTATACCTACCATGACTGCTCGTAAGAGTGGTCATATCATCAATATTGGTTCTTCTGCAGGTAAAGAGGTCTATCCTAAAGGTAACGTATATTGCGCCAGTAAACATGCTGTACTTGCAATCACCGAAGGTATGCGTATTGACCTTAATCCTTACGGTATAAAAGTAAGTGCTATTAATCCGGGCTTAGTAAAAACCGAATTCTCCGAAGTGCGTTTTAAGGGTGACGATATTGCCAATTCTGTGTATAAGGGCTATAAGGCCTTACAAGCTGACGATATTGCTGAAATCTTATATTTTACAATAACCCGACCGGCACATGTGAATCTTGCAGACGTATTGGTTTTTCCAACAGCACAGGCTAATAGTACTACTGTAAAGAAAACCTTGTAATTTTTTTATGAATCATAAAATGCCTTAACAACTAATGATCAACAAGCGCCTACTTATCAAAAACCTGTTAGCTCATAATGACGAGAACAGTTTTTATGATAAAAAGCGAAAGATTGATATCAGTTTTAAAGAGGGTAAGGCTAAGTTTCTAAAGCACATCTGTGCGCTTTCTAATAGTAATCCTAAAAACAACTCTTACATTGTTATTGGTGTCGATGACGAAGACAATAAAATTATTGGTGTCGATTTTTTTGATGACAGTAAAATTCAAAACCTCATTAATGCTTATTTGACCAATCCGCCGATTGTACAATACGAGAATATTCCATTTCCTCATTTACCCGATCATAAAGTAGTTGGTTTGGTCACCATCAGACCTATGGACCAATTGACCTCATTGAGAAAGAATATATGGAAATACTATGGTGGCTCTGTATTTTTCAGAGATGGCAGTATGAGCATGCCTAAGGTTTTTGATATTGAGATAAAAGATGTCAATTCTGGGATTGTTTCTGCTATAGAAAATCATGCTCAGAACAATATAGAATTAACACTCAATGGTGTTTTTGATTTTATGAAAAAGCGCCAGGATTTTAATCCTCAATACAGAGTATTTAAAGAATACTTTGTATTATGCTGGGCAGGTCAAAGCAAACATGTTAAAGAAGAGGAATTTTTCTCCAGAGTAGATATTGAACTCATTAACGAACAAAAACGACTATTTTATTCTGCATTGGATGAAGTCGCTATTTTTTATGATGAAGATTCTTTTAAAATTATAGAATATGTCAACCTCGGACTTCATAACAGATATAAATACTATCAGTTAGAAGAAACGATCATCCGCTTCGATAATAATGCCAATTATAATATTGAAACCCAACTGCTTTTTGAGCCGCCACAGTTTGATAAAAAAATACTGCACCATATCTATAACGCTAATAACGCCATATTAGAAAAACTCAAGAAAGGCTTGAGCTTAACAGTAAACGAGTCTATAGACATTAAGAATCTTCCTGCGAGCTATTTAATATGTTACCTCAACCTTTTTCATGAAGCTGTAGACAAACTAAACGAGGCCAAACCTTATCTTAAAAAATATGATAAAGCGGTATATACCTCTTATAAGGAGACGATGAGAATTCTGAGAAAAGTAAAATACAGTTAACCGAAAATTAAATCACTTTAAACGTTATTTTTAGCACCTCATCGAATGCATCATCAATAAGCTACATCTTATACATTTTTTTTTACCATTCATCATAAATTTTATAATGTCAAGCATATAATTCGCATTTTTGTATTGCTATTAATCAATTATAAATAACCCTCGTTTCTCCCAACAATGTTTGGCACTGAAACAGGGTTTTTTTGTTCATATGAACTTCAATATAGTTGGTGGGTTATTTATTATTTTCGAAGTATCAGCATCCATCCATTTCTCCAAGACTGTAGCATATACTGACCTAAAATCAATTTCATATTTTAGATCTCCGTTATCATCAAGATCATCTAATGCCGCTAAAGCATTGTACACTCCGGGTTGTTTTAAATTTTCTCCAATAACGAACATATTATTGGCCGTACCATGATCTGTCCCGTTAGCAGCATTTTGCTTAACCCGTCTTCCAAATTCTGAAAATGTTAAGATTAATGTATCTGTGAACATGCCGCTCTCTTTTATATCTTTTATAAAAGCCGCCACACTGGTTGCATAAGTATTTAATAAACGTTTTTGAGGGTTTAACTGATTGGCATGTGTATCAAACCCTGAAAGCGACGCATAAAATACCTTGGTGTCTAATCTGGAATTAATAAACCGGGCAATGGTCCTTAACTGTTTTGCAAAACCATTTTGTGGGTATTCTGGTGTTGTAAATTTTACCTTCGTATTCTCATATATATAATTTGCAGAAGATCTGGCATCTATCATCGTTTTATATAAGTAACCAAGGTTGTGTTCACTAAGATGCTTATCATTATGATGTGCTGTAAGTTTTTTAAAATAAGGGTCTTTAGAAGATCTATACAATACCCTGTGGTCCTTAGTGGCTATCCCGCTAAAATGCACCCCTTTTAATGCCAAACTTAACGACTCATTAATTTCAATGGCATTATAAGGCTTATGGCCATACAAATCAAAATAACGTCCTAACCAACCACTTTGTAGGTATTCATCCGATTGACTTGCCGTATGCCAAATGTCCATGGATCTGAAGTGCGATCGTACAGGGTTTGGATAGCCTACATTGTTTATAATACTCAGGTAACCTTGATCGTACAGCATTTTTAAAGGCATTAAATCGGGATGCAAACCAAGTTCGTCGTTAAGTTTTATGACGTTATCAGAGATAGCAATACCTGGCCTGGCCTTATAGTAAAGATCATTGGTATACGGCACTACGGTATTAAGACCATCATTACCACCACTTAACTGAATTATTACCAGCCGCTTATACCCCAAGGTTTTTGTTGTTATACCTTCCAAGGCTTTTACAAAACCCGGAACCATAGCTACACTACTGGCTAATACTGATTTTTTTAAAAAATGCCTCCTATCCATAACTAACACATTTGATATTCGGGTAATGACATGAGCTGTATGCTGTAATCTTGTTTAGATGCTTTACTCAACGTTTTGAGATAAGCCTCGGTTCCTTTATTAAGGCGACCATTAATAATATAATTGAGCATATGATCCACCGAAACCGATTCAAAATTCTTATAAAACGTATTCCAGTTGGGTTCGGTTTTAAAAGGCAATTTATCGCTGTTACGTTTAAAATAATGACTTCTGAAGCTATCATTAAAATCACCTTTTTCTTTTAACGATATCTTCGCATTGTTCAATAGTACGGATGGCAATTTTAATCTTATCATAATCGTATTGGCATCAATCCAATCGGTGTCTCCCTTCCAACCAGCAACATTTGGCGGGTTTAATAAAGTTTGCCCTAATAGATACTGTATTTTCAAAACGTCTTTTCTCTCTTTAAAAGTAAAGGGGACTATTTGCTGTATCCCCACTAAATATTCTATTGGAGATTTAATCTTTACGCCCATATGTTTTGTATCATAGAACCAATCCGAAAGAAAGACATGCTTCATTACTGAAGCTATATTATATGATGGATAAAACACATCTACCATTTCATCAATGTGCTTTTCATTGATATCTGGATTTACAAAATAACGGTACAGTTTTGTACAAATAAATCGGGCGCATTGTTTTTGCTCAAGAAGGATATCGATAATATCATCTCCGTCAAAATTCCCTGTGCGACCAAAAAATGTTTTAACACCGGCGTCGTGATGGAACTGCCTTAATACAAACTCACCTCTGAAATTATGACTGTATCCGGTAAAGGCACGTGCGCTTTCCTTAATATCCTTTTCCGTATAATTGCCTTCCCCCAACATAAAAAGCTCCATGAGTTCTCGTGCAAAATTCTCATTTGGCATGGCCTTTCTATTCTGTTGATTATTGAGATACCTTATCATTGCCGGCGCTTTGGATATGGCTTTTACAAAGGTTCCGAAATTACCCAAAGCGTGTGTTCTAAGTATGTTATTGTACTGTTGAGCAAAAAAGATATTTTGATCCCTACACACAAAATGATTAGCCCAAAACAAGGTGAGGCGTTCTCGCAATACCGATTTTGAATGCACCAATCGGTCTAACCAGGCAATATTAAAATCTTTAATGTATTCCCTGCTTTTATCATTAAATGCTTTACGTACTTTTGGATCTTTTATACGTTGTTTTGCGACCATCCCTTTTAGGTCTGAAACATCTATTTCTAAAGGATTGATCGCCTTTGAGGCATTAAACAGGTCTTCAACAACTTCTATCCTGCCTGTAGTCGTATTGGCATGAATTTGCTGAGGGCTTATCCCAAACCCTGCTCTCCAGTACAAATGTTGAATGTGTGTTCTGTGCATACCTGTTAGACGCTATATTTTTAAATACGTTTAATAGCTCACAAAAGTTATTCCAATATTAAGCTATTTGCAACAGGATTAAAATCACCACAGGAGTAAAGCCTAATAAGGCTATTGGTAATCTTTGTTTTGAGCGTTTATAGCTGTAGAATAAGATCAGCGGAGCTATTAAGAACAAGAGCGTGTAGATTAAGAGTGCTATCCAATCGCCGCCTTGAGTTAAGTAATTAAAACTTCGAAGACCTTCATCAAAATAAGCCACAGCATTACACAATAAAAAACTTACTAAAACTAAGACTATGAGTGGTTTGCGTTCCATAAAAAAGCCGTTTCTAACGAAACGGCTTTAACAAGATGTTTATTGTTCAAATTAACAGCTAAACTCAGTATTGACCTTTATCGAATTATGTCAAATCTGAGTGGGTACTATTATTCCATCTCCAAATGTTTGTTTCTGCCCATACTTTTAACAAACACATCTCCTAACCTTATTGTTGCTTATTAAAAAATAGTCTTTTACCCTTTTCAATTATCATTAAAGATAATGTGTCATCAGTGATATTTAATATCTCAAAACATGTAGTTTCAAGATTTTCATTATCTACCCATTTTAAATATATAACGTTTGGTGCTGAAAATTCTTCACAACTATTATACTCTATAGAATAATTATAAGATGATATGACTTCAGCACCCTCATACTCTTTACATATTCCGTTAGTTAAAAACTCTAATCTATAATTATTATCTTCTTCATCAGTCCAAACACCCACTATATCACTTACGTAGTTATTTTGCTGTAATTGTTGTGCTTTGCAACTAAATGATAAAACGAATACTATCATTATAAATTTTATTTGTATTGATTTCATGATCTTTATTTTTATATACAGTTAATTGAATCTTTTGCTTTTTTAAATCTGGCTTTTCTATCTGCCAGACCCTTCTTCGCAGAATTTATAGGTTTTGTCACTTTTTTAACAGTAGTAGTACTATCAATAGTAATTTTATCTACCACTCTAGTTTTATAATACCACAATCCACTCAATATTGCAAGTGTATCGTTTGATGCTATTATTCCGGGTGTTGTTACAGGATCAATATCAGGATCATATTTGTTATTATACCACGTCTTGAAAGATTGATAATTATCTTTCCAAGTTAATTGAAAAATTCCTCTTCCTCTATATTTATAACCATCTCCACTATCAACATCACCATTTCCATACCTGCAACACATAGCAACATTTGCAACACCAGATGAATTTTGCAAATAATCAGGGGCGTAATATAAGTTTGCGTTAGTACTTGCAGCAGTAGAGTCCATGGTGAATTTTTTATAAGTTTTAGCTAATTTACTAGCAGTAGTCCAATACGTGCTTTCTGTTACGTTTAAAGTGTTAAAACCTCCTGTTTCATGACCGGCTTGACTTAAAAAGTGCCATAAATCTTCATCACTATCTATACCAAAGTCCTTCCCTTTATCATTTATTACTGATGCTAATAATTTTGCATTATCATCAGGAATGTTAGGAAATATCTTTTTAAGATCTTCCTTAGACGTATCGCAATCATCTTCATCTTCATCATCTTTTATAAGTACCGCTGTAACATTGTTTACACAATCGCCATTGCTGTTGGCTTGTAAGCAATCGCTGTTTTCTTCCTGTGTGTTATTAGGATTGTTAGTGTCGTTGCCGCCTGGGCTATTTATATTGCCATTAGGGTTTGCATTTTGACCGCCACCAACATTACCACCTAAAAGCCCCACATTACCATAAGTGTTAGGAATAGGACCATCGGTATTAACATCTGTGTTACCCCGACCACCTCCGCCACCACCGTTGCTGCACGGTCCTACGGTTACGGTAAGATAAGTAGCCGTAGGCTGCTGTTCACAGTTACAGGTTTGCCCTTCTCTAACATCTTGAGAGCTGTGCGTGTTAGAACAGCACATCTCGTATTCCTCTCGTATGTCTACACAAACACCATTGCCCAGTTCGTACTCTGTTTTGGCCAATACGGTATTGGCCCATTGGTCATCGAGGACCTGCATGCTTACTTTGCCTTCCAAGTCTACTAAGACATTGTTTTGTAACAACGTCTTTTCGGCATCAGTAAGATCGTAAGTAAACAAAAAGGCTTTGTAAGACCCATCCGCTTGCAGACTGAGTAGGAGGTTTTCGGTAAGCCCGTTGTCTGTAGGTCTAATTACAGGAAAGGTGTACGAGTGGTAATCGCCATACTCAATGTAATTGGCAATGCTGGTATCTACGATAAAATCCTGCTCGGCATTGTAGACGTTTTTTGCCAGTGTAAGACCATTATCTGCAAAACCAACTGAATACGATAATTCGCCGATGGTTTTATATAGCTTTGGGTTAGCCATAAGGTTTGGCGAGGTAATCTTTTGTAGTGTAAATCGCGGTGCATCACTTACCGGCTCCACTTCGGTGTTAAAAGCGTCGTCTTGTACACAACTCACAAATAATAACGATAGCCCCAACACCATGAGATAACGTTTGAAATGCTGTTTTTTCATAAGCATAAGTTTTAATGGTTAAACAATAATTGCAGATGGATTTGGGGCACCTCAATTGTATTAATACATAAAATCCTTTGTAAAGGAGCGACAAATAAAAAGAAAATACTTACACCAAACAATACGTAAGGTTACGTATATTTTAAATTCATTGCCACGCTTAGTTGAGCCGATGCCATGCTTAGTTAGGGTATTGCCACACTTCGCTAGGCCATTGCCATACTTCGCTAGGTCATTGCCATGCTTCGCTAAGTCGTTGCCACAATTTGCTATGGCTCTGCCATACTTAGTCAGGTTATTGCCATGTTTCGCTGAGGCATTGACACACTTCGCTAGGTAGTTGCCATACTTCGCCAAGTCGTTGCCATGTGGCAACGTATTAACTAACCTTGGCAATTGATCTACTAATCATGTTAAAATAATATATAATCATATTTTTCTTACAAATATTAACATTATTATATTAACTTAGCATGCCGACCAAATCTATATTAGACTGTGATAAGATTAAAAACAATGAATTAACCCAAAAACACTACTCATATTATGGAAAAAGTAAAAAGAATGTACGTAGGCTCAGATGCTTTTATGGCAGAGAGTGCCAGAACAATACACAATCTTTTAACTCAGGATTTATCTACTTTTCAAGCTATAAATACACGCTTTAACTCAGCGTTTTTAGAAGATTTTTTATCAAAAATAGATGCCGCAGATAAGGTGGTAACAGATAGTAATGTTGTTGCTCAACAAGGCTCAGAGACCGAGCAGGTGCTCACTGCCATGCAGCGTGCCCGAAAATTATACAACCGGGTAAAAAATCATGCAACATGGGCATTTGCGCAAAATAGCCCCGCAACATTAAATGAATTCACTACAGGTTATCGAAAAGCATCGAGACGACAACCTGAGATGTTAGTATTTCTGGAAACCTTAGAGCGCGTCATCACAAAGCATCTTACAATATTAGCTGATGCTAACAAAGGAGGCATGCCTGATACAGTATTGGAAGAGTTAAGAAGTATAAAAGAAGAATTAAAATCTAAAAATGTAACACAAGAAACCTCAAAAAAGCAACGTGGTGTATTAACTGAGCAACGGATCAATACATTAAACAATTGTTACAGAGTAATGATAAGCATTAATAATACTGCTCAGGTGGTTTTTGATGACCAGCCAGCAAAACGTGCGCAATATACCTATCGTCCGGCAACAGATACAGCAGATAGCCAAGAATATACTGGCGATGTAAATCCTCAGGAAGTAAAGGTCATAGCCACATTGGTTTATGAGCCTTCAAGATTTTTAAGCTTTGAAAATAGGGGGTTAGTTCCCTTACAATTTGATTTGAGCTTGGATGATAGTACCTTAGAAGGTAATTTAGTAGACCTAGGAGGGGGAGCTACTATAAATCAACAAATGATAGAGCTTATTAATGGTATTGAAGAAGGCACCGAAGTAAAGCTTTTAGTCAGAAATATATCTAACGATCAAATCGGAAGTTACTGGGCAGCTGTTAATTTGGAGTAGATAAAGAATTTACAGGGGCCTTAAAGAAAAAGTTTAGGTTTTTAGGTTTCGTTAGATATTTTTTGCATCCAGTAGATACGCCCTGTATTTGTTGTATGACTAATTCTATTTTTAATGATAAATCGTTTTCTAAGTGTAGAGAGAGAATAATTGAATCCTATATCTTGGCCTAAAACTTTACCATAAAAGTCTTTTAAATTAGTAGATACTTCCAATACTGAATTATCAAAGACCAGAAGATATAAATCTTTTATATTCTTGTTCATAAAAACACATATACTTATGTATATGTCATTTTTAAACATATACTTATGTATTTGTTAATAAGTTGAGTTCACAAATCTAAAGAAATAATACCTATTATCTTATATTTGTACAAGAAAAAACGCCAGTACTACTAATACTGACGCTTTTTAAAGGTAATCTTTGAAATTTTTGAGTAATAAATTCTCAATCTGATTTTCAGCTTTATATACTTTAAAGCCTTTTGATTACTAAGCTAATGAAATACTATTATTCAATCATTAGCGTTACTGCATAAACTACCTAATGGTAGTAATTCGAGTTTTTACCTTCACTGGGACACGTTTGTATCCAAATGGAGTTTTAACTCTTACATATACAGTTTTAGTCGTTGTCCTTGTAATTGACATTCTAAAATTGTGATATTTAGATAGAGAGATAATATTAAAACACGTCTCTCTCTCGTGTTAAAAAGGGCGTTACTCACAATAACGTCCTTTATTTTATTATATCTTAGCTTGGTTGTTGGAATAATAGGGTTTCGACAATGCCAGAGAAATTCCTGTTGACAGTGGCCACTAGACTTTCTAATTTATTAATCAAAATTAGATTCTATAGTGATTGTCTTAGCCGTGGTTTTCTTGGGGAATTTATAACTAACCTAATTTGCTATCATTCAATACTATAAAAGTATTTTTTTCTCACTAAAACTAAAAATCAAACTTATAAACATTGTCAACAAGTTTTTAACAAAAAATAGGTTAATAATTTTTAATATGTTTTTTATTAATTAACTGATAAACAATTACTTATGTTCATAACCCAATACCTATAATGAGAGATTTTAGCTACAAAAGCAGTTAGAAAGCATGGTATTATCACCAAAAGGATTAAATTTTGGGTACAAAAAAACCGCCTAACAGACGGTTTTTATGTTAGTTAAGTATATAAATTGATTACAGATCAAACTTAATACCTTGCGCTAAAGGCAGGTCTGTCGTATAGTTAATGGTATTGGTTTGACGACGCATGTATACTTTCCAGGCATCAGAACCGGACTCTCGTCCACCACCAGTTTCTTTCTCACCACCAAAGGCACCACCAATCTCAGCTCCCGAAGTCCCAATATTAACGTTGGCAATACCACAATCACTACCGGCGTGCGATAAGAAACGTTCTGCTTCACGCAGGTTATTGGTCATAATCGCAGAAGATAAACCTTGAGCCACACCATTTTGCAAGTCGATAGCATTTTCGATGTCTCCGGAATATTTTAATAAATAAAGTACAGGCGCAAACGTTTCGTGCTGTACAATTTCAAAAGCATTGTCGGCTTCAGCAATTGCAGGTTTTACATAACAACCGCTTTCGTAACCTTCACCAGTTAGTACACCACCTTCAACAACAATATTACCACCTTCTTCAACAACTTTTTCTAACGCTTGCTCATACATTCTTACGGCATCTTTATCGATAAGAGGTCCTACGTGGTTGTTCTCATCCAGAGGATTCCCTATACGTAACTGCCCGTAAGCATCAACTACAGCGTTCTTTACTTTATCGTAAATGCTTTCATGTATGATCAAACGACGGGTTGAGGTACAACGTTGCCCAGCAGTACCAACGGCACCAAAAACAGCACCAATAACTGTCATTTTAATATCTGCATCCGGAGTTACAATAATGGCATTGTTACCACCTAATTCTAATAAGGATTTTCCTAAGCGCTCTCCAACGGTCTTAGCTACTATTTTACCCATTCTTGTCGATCCGGTCGCCGATACCAAAGGTATGCGTGTGTCGGTGGTCATCATTTCACCAACGCTATAATCGCCATTAATCAAACAAGAAATACCTTCAGGCAAACCATTAGCTTTAAAGACCTCAGCAGCTATATTTTGACATGCCACACCACATAGTGGGGCTTTTTCACTTGGTTTCCAAACACAAACATCTCCACAAATCCATGCTAAAGCTGTATTCCATGACCATACGGCAACAGGGAAATTAAATGCAGAAATAATACCAACGACTCCTAAGGGATGATACTGCTCGTACATTCTGTGACCCGGACGCTCTGAGTGCATGGTTAATCCATGAAGTTGTCTTGATAATCCAACAGCAAAATCACAGATGTCGATCATCTCCTGGACTTCTCCTAAACCTTCCTGATAGCTTTTACCCATTTCATAAGACACAAGTTTACCTAAAGGCTCTTTTAGTTCACGTAATCGCTCACCAAACTGACGCACAATTTCACCACGTTGCGGTGCCGGCATTACCCGCCACGATTTAAAAGCTGAAGTTGCAGCTTCCATAACGCGTTCATAATCTGCTTTTGTTGTCGATTTTACTTTACCGATCAGTTGTCCGTCTACCGGCGAATAACTTTCAATAAGCTCACCGTTTGAGAACCATTCTACACCAGTAGAAGAACCTTCGTTTATAGCTTTAACTCCCAACTGTTGTAAAGCATCTTGTATTCCGAAATCAGTAGCTACTGCTTCCATATGATATTTAATTTTTTTATGATTTTACGTTCTGCGAATATACTAATAAAAAGTCGTTTCTCTATGGCTCAAAAACACCTTAAAAATCCTAACTTTATAGAACTAATTTTCAACAATGAGCGATGAAAAAATTTTATCTGATTTTCGTAATAATCACCTGCTTTTTAGCGTGTAAAGACAGTCATAATCCTGAAGACAAGCAGGGTAAATCAGAAGAAAACACCAACACAGAACATCCAAAATTTGCCATTGTAATTCATGGTGGGGCAGGGACTATTGTTAAAAAGAACATGACGCCCGAAAAAGAAGCTGCTTACATGGCTAAGCTCAAAGAAGCCATAACGGTTGGCTATGACATCCTTAAAAATGGAGGTACAAGCCTAGATGCTGTACAAAAAACCATAAATGTAATGGAAGATTCTCCATTATTTAATGCCGGTAAAGGGGCTGTATTCACCAATGCAGAAACCAATGAGCTTGATGCCTCTATTATGGATGGCAAAACCTTGAATGCCGGTGCTTCTGCCGGAACCAAAACGGTAAAGAACCCTATCAATCTGGCCAGAGCCATCATGGAACAATCTGAACATGTAATGATGGCCGGAACCGGTGCCGAAACCTTTGCTGAGGAACAAGGTTTAACTCTGGTTGATCCTGATTATTTTTTTACTGAAAACCGTATGGAATCTCTAAAAAGAGTGAAACAAAAAATGGAAGCTAAAGCGCAGCACATTGATACCGAATCGGCGTTTTATGACCCCCATATTAAAGCTTCAAAATTTGGCACCGTTGGTTGCGCAGCACTAGATATGAATGGTAATTTGGCAGCAGGTACTTCTACCGGTGGCATGACCAATAAACGTTACGGACGCGTTGGCGATTCGCCAATCATAGGGGCAGGCACTTATGCAAATAATGAAACTTGCGCCATTTCATGTACGGGCTGGGGCGAGTATTTCATCAGAGCTATGGTGGCTCATGATATTTCAGCATTAATGGCTTATAAAGGTCTAAGCTTAGAAGAAGCTGCTAAAGAAGTTATTCATCATAAAGTTGCTAAACTTGGAGGCGATGGTGGCATTATTGCAGTGGATAAGAATGGCAATATGGTTTTTGAATTCAATACTGCAGGTATGTACAGAGCAAGTATGAATGATAAAGGTGAGCTTTCTATAGCGATTTATGAGAAATAATATTTATGAATACTTTAACAAAAGTGCAACATCTAAACAAGAATATCACAGCGTAATTATTTAACAAGAAAGGACCTACCCATTTCTTTCTGAAAGTTCATCTAAATCCATCAACATCATGAAAATTAAATCTGTATTCGTCTTAGTCCTTTTTTTATCTGTAGTCATTTCATGCAAAAAAAAGCCTACAGAAACTGATAATATTTTCAAGTTCAGGGATTATATCAGTTATACTACTTCAGGTTTAAATTCTGTGGCAAATCCGATACGAATCAGCCTTACTGAAACTGTTGAAAATTGGGAAGCAGATAAAGAAATCTCAGAGGATTTGATCACTATAAAACCTCATATTGAAGGTCAGTTAAAAGCCGTAAACAAACATACTTTAGTATTTATTCCTGATGAACATCTTGAACCTGCAACAGAATATACAGTAACCCTTAAGCTTCATAAAATATATGATAATCTGCCAAAGGATTTTAAGAACTATACTTTTCAATTCAAAACTATAACTCCCAATTTTAATGTACTAACGCATAATCTACAGTCTTACAGCAAAGATTGGCAATACCTTGAGGGGGTTATAAAATCTGCAGATATTATTAATCTCTCTGATGCTAAAACCCTCATCGAAGCCACACAAAATAACAATCGTTTAAATATTGTATGGAACGAGGTTGTGGAAAATTCTAAATTCTTTGAGTTTAAGATCGATAGCATACAACGGTTTGTAGAAGATAACGATATTACCATAACATGGAATGGCAAATCCATAGCTTCAGACAATGAAGGCAAAAATAGCATCACCATCCCCGGCAAAAATAACTTTACAATTGTAGATATGGATGTGGTTCAGTCTCCGGAACAGTATTTATCCATCAATTTCTCTGACCCGCTAAAAAAGCAACAAAACTTTGATGGGTTAGTTACCATTCAAGATGCAGAAGCCCCGAAGTATATTGTAGATGGGAACGTTTTAAAAGTATATCCAAATATCAGACTAACAGGAGATATGTTGGTAGATGTATTTCAAGGCATAACCAATACTGATAACTATAAACTAAAAACAGCATTTTCAGAAACCATCACTTTTGAATCCTTAAAACCTCAGGTAAAACTGATTGATAATGGGACCATCTTACCGAATTCCAAAGCCTTAAAATTCAATTTCAAAGCCGTAAACCTGAGCAAGGTCGATGTTCGAATTATTAAGATATTTGAAGACAATGTACTTCAGTTTTTACAGGACGACAACATCAATAGCAATAACAGCTATAATATTAGAAAGGTAGGTCGTCGTATCGCAAAAGAAACCATTACCCTCATACAAAGTCCTTCTGAAAATACCGAAAAATGGAAGGCATACAGCATTGACCTGTCCAAATATTTTAAAGCTGATCCCGGTGCCATCTACAGAGTTGAGTTGAGTTATAATAGAAGCTATTCATTATACAACTGTAATGCAAATATTAGCAACAATGATGAGGATGAAGAGGATTATTATGAAGACGATTATTACTACGAAGAAGATTTTACATCAGAGGATAACACCTCTAAAGAAGATCAGGAATTAAGAGAAGAACGCTATTGGGATAACCTAAGTTACAATTACAGACAATATCGATATAACTGGAGAGAACGTGACAATCCATGCCATGATGCTTACTATAGCGATAATAAAATTGTATCTCAAAATTTAATAGCGTCAGATCTCGGTGTTATCGCTAAAAGAGGTAGTAATAACAGTTACATATTTGCAGTAACCAATATTTTAACCACAGACCCGGAACAGCAAGCCACAGTAAAACTCTACAACTTTCAAAAGCAAGAATTACAAACACTGACTACCAATACTGAGGGTATTGCCCAAACCCAATTAAACAAACATGCGGCATTTGCCATAGTCAACAAAGGTAAAAACACCTGCTATGTAAAGCTTAATGACGGGAATTCTTTATCCTTAAGTAAGTTTGACGTATCAGGGAAACGCCTGCAACGTGGACTTAAGGGGTATATCTATGGCGAGCGTGGTGTATGGCGCCCAGGTGACACCTTATTTCTAACATTCATGCTAAATGACAATGCCAATAAACTCCCTAAACGGCACCCTGTAAAATTAGAAATCACTGATCCTGTCGGCAAGTTGGTACATCGTAATGTGTCCGTAGACAACATCAATAATGTATTTGCTTTTAAAGTCCCAACCACTACAGATTATAAAACGGGCAACTACAATGCTAAGATAGCTGTTGGTGGCGCTACGTTTCACAAAAGCCTTAAGATAGAAACCGTAAAACCAAACCGCCTAAAAATAAAAGTAGATTTTGAAAACGACATGCTTTCGGGCAAAGCACCATTAAATGGCACATTAGATGTCGCTTGGTTGCACGGCGCACCGGCTAAAAATATAAAAGCCGAAGTAAAGGCAAAATTTAGTAGCACATATACCAGTTTTGAAGCCTATAAATCCTATGTCTTTAATGACCCTACGCGTAAATTCAATACTGAAGAATTCAACGTCTTTGAGGGCAATCTTGATGCTAATGGCAAAGCGAACATCAATAAAACCTTTAATGTAGGTAAAAATGCTCCGGGCATGCTTAATGTTCAGTTTTTGGTGAGAGCTTTTGAAAATGGCGGTGACTTTTCTATGGATGCATTTACCAAAAAGTACGCTCCTTATGAATCTTTTGTAGGCTTACGTTCTCCGAAAGGAAATCATTATGGTTCCTATTTTACAGATGAAGCCCATACGTTTGATATTGTCACTGTAAATGCTAAGGGACAACCTGTAGCCAGAAAAGATTTAGAAGTAAAAGTCTATCGTATAGAATGGCGTTGGTGGTGGAACTCCTCCTATGACGATCTGTCGAGTTATGTGTCTAGTAATTATCATAGACCTGTAAAACATTTCAAGGTCAATACAGCAAGTAATGGCAAAACCAGTTTTGAACTTAACATTCCAGAAGATGATCGGGGACGCTACCTCATAAGAATTGTTGATCCTAACAGCGGACATGCCACAGGAAGGACGGCTTATTTCTACAAGAACTGGTGGCAAAACTCACCTACAAACAATAAAGAAGCAGCCAAAATGTTGGTTTTTGCAGCAGATAAAGCACAGTATAATGTTGGGGAAATAGCTAAGGTTACATTTCCATCTGCTAATGAAGGCAGAGCACTTATAAGCATAGAAAACGGCACTGAAGTATTGAGTCATAAGTGGGTAAAAACCACTAAAGGCGAAACTACTGTTGAACTTCCTATAACAGCTGAAATGGCACCAAATGTGTTTGTTAATATTTCGTTATTACAGCCTCATGCCATAACCTCTAACGATCTTCCAATCCGTTTGTATGGCATCATTCCGCTATTGGTTGAAGATCCTAAAACCAGACTGCAACCTGTGATCTCAATGCCAAATGAGCTAAAACCAAAAACCAATTATACCATTAAAGTATCCGAAAAGAATAGCAGAGCCATGACTTATACCATAGCCGTTGTTGAAGAAGGTTTATTGGACCTTACACGATTTAAAACACCAAATGCGTGGGATGCCTTTTATGCCAGAGAAGCATTAGGTGTAAAGACATGGGATATTTTTGATCATGTTATCGGTGCTTACTCAGGAAGTATAGACCAGGTATTTGCTATTGGAGGTGATGGCAGTGCTGCGAAAGGAAAAAACAAAAAAGCCAATCGTTTTAAACCCGTGGTAACCTATTTAGGCCCGTTCCTTTTAAATGCAGGGGAAACAAAAGCTCACCAGCTAAAAATGTCAAATTATATAGGTTCGGTTCGTACCATGGTAATTGCGGGTGATAACGCTCAAGGCGCATATGGTAGCGAAGAAAAAACCACAGCTGTTAAACAACCATTAATGGTATTGGCTACATTACCCCGAAAACTGAGCCCAGGAGAAAAAGTAACATTACCGGTCACTGTTTTTGCCATGAAACCTAAAATAAAAGATGTGACGCTTAGCTTAAAACTAAGTGATGGTATTTCAATAACAGGGCAAAAGACACAAACACTGAGATTTAATAAGCCCGATGAAAAAATGGCTTATTTTGAGCTGGATGTCAGTAAAGCTAAAGGCATAAACACAGTAGAAGTTATTGCTAAAGGAAATGGCGAAACATCAACATACAAAGTTGAACTCGACGTCGTAAACCCTAACCCAATAACATCAAAATCTATTGATCGTGTTCTAGAGGCTAATGCTACACAAACTATGGACATCACAACATTTGGTGTTATTGGTACTAATGCTGCAACTGCAGAATTCTCTACATTACCTCCGATGGATTTTACCCGTCGACTACAATATCTTATTCAATACCCTCATGGTTGTGTAGAGCAAACGACATCTAGTGTCTTTCCTCAGCTGTATCTGGCAGATATTTTCGACCTTACCTATGAAAAGAAATCGAAGATACAGAACAATATCAAAAATGGCATTCGAAGATTGAGCAACTTCCAACGCCCGGATGGTGGATTAAGTTATTGGATAGGGGAAAACTCCGCAAACGATTGGGGCACAAGCTATGCAGGTCATTTTATGCTGGAAGCCGAGAAAAAAGGGTATGTATTGCCATTAGCTTTTAAAAGCAACTGGTTACGTTACCAACAAAATGCAGCCAGAAACTGGAGACCTAGTTATAGACATTACAACGCTGATCTTGCACAAGCATATCGATTATACACATTAGCTCTTGCAGGACAACCAGATCTTGCCGCCATGAATCGCTTACGAGCTTTTGATGAAATCTCCAATGAAGCTAAATGGCGCCTAGCAGCAGCTTATGCATTAGCAGGACAACACGAAGCCAGTGACGCCATATCTAAAACTGCCAATATTAACTTTAAACCACATTCGTACAATACTTATACTTACGGCTCAATAAATCGTAACCGAGCTATGGCCTTAGAAACCATGGTCATTACCAAAAACCCTAAGGTACACGAATTAGCAAAATATATTGCTAAATCTTTATCCGGAGACGATTGGATGAGCACGCAAACCACAGCCTATAGCTTATTAGCTATGGCAAAACTTGTAGCGTATAATGGTGGTAAAGCAATAAAACTCAATTATAACATTAATGGCACAGACCATACTATAGATACTAAAAACGCTATTGCACAGCGTAACCTACCAATACAACAAGGTCGTAACACACTTACGATTAATAATCTTGAAAATAATGTGGTATACGTGAGAGTATTGAACTCCGGGAAACTACCTCTTGGTCAAGAACTTGCAGAACAACGCGGCTTAAGCATTGCTGTAAAGTACAGAGACCTGAAAGGTAATCCTGTAAACATCTCCAAACTACAACAAGGACAAGATTTTGTGGCCACAGTAAGTGTGAGTAACCTCAAAGCAGAGCGCGTTAATGACGTGGCGCTAACACAAATATTCCCTTCCGGATGGGAAATTGTGAATACCCGTTTTACGGATTTTGGCGACACCACAACCAGCAATGCCAGGTACACAGACCTTAAAGACGATCGTGTTAACTTTTATTTTGATCTCCCTTCGAGAAACTATGAAAGCAGCACTAAAACATTCACAGTAATGCTCAATGCCTCGTACTTAGGAAAATACTACTTACCAGGTATTCAAGCAGAAGCTATGTATGATGATGATTATTTAATAAGAACCAAAGGACAGTGGATTGAAGTTGTAAAATAAACTCAGTTTACGTTCTATAAAACATTAGAACACATGAAAACAATATTGATAATAGCAATAACACTTATGGCACTAACGCCTGTAAATGCCCAAGACATAAAATACGTAAATGCAGAAAATGGATTAATCGTAAGAAATAAACCCGACAAGTATGCTGATAGGGTTACCAAATTAGAATATGGCACCAGAATAGAAGTCACTGAGCTCACAGAAGAGTGTTTGGATGTTGTTGACAATGGAAAAACCATTTCAGGAGAATGGGTAAAAATAAAAACTCTGGATCCAAACAATTACACAAAATATGGCTACGTTTTTAGTGGTTTTTTGACCGAGAAAACCTTGAAGAAATATTTTAAAGTTCATTTTGAAGAGTTTACAGCATTATTCAATAACGTTGAGGCCTATAATATTGATGAGATTAAAGGTGAGCAAAGCATTACCATAGTCAATATGGCCCCCGGAGAAACTATCGGAGGAAAACTATTAAAAGTAAAGCATAATGAGGAATATAGAGCAATAGAAGTCCATCAAAAGTTTGAGACCAGTGTTACTATTACAAGTAAAGATTCTAATTGTGACCTTGTAAACTTGAAACACTATTACTCTCCATGGGAACCACTTTTTGAAAACTCAAAAAACAATACCTATATCACAAAAGACTATAGTAAAAAAGCACAAGAAAAAGTCATTGCTTCAAACCTTGAAGACCTCAAGGCTTCAGCAGCAGATCACTGCGATGCCTCAATCGCTGAACAAATCAAAGCTGTCAGATCGATTGACGAGTATCCTGTTGAGGTTTCAATTCGAAAGGTTCACTTCAGAATTGTAATGACCGATGCCGATGGTGACAGGGCTGAAAAGATCATTACTTTTAATATTCCAGAAGGTTACTAAAAAGGGAAAACTATCACAATGAACAACTTTAAACCTTACTATGCTGTCATATTCACTTCGACCCATTCAAAGGATACAGAAGGCTATAAAGAAATGGCAGCGCGTATGGAAAACATGGCTAAAACACAAAAGGGATACCTGGGAATGGATAGTGCAAAAAGCGCTGTTGGCATCACTATCAGTTACTGGGAATCCCTTGAAGCCATAAAAGCATGGAAAGCTAATACCCAACACCGTATGGCACAACAATTGGGACAAACAAAATGGTACAGTTGGTATAATGTCAGAATATGTAAAGTAGAACGTGAGTATGAATTTCACATGGACTAAAGTCTACTCTATCGTTTCAAGGTAAAATGGGCATTAAATTCTTTCCGCTGTCCTGTCGAGGGTTCGTTGTAAATCACCGTAAACCAGTAATCACTCGTTGGCATCATATTGCCATTATACGTCCCATTCCATCCAGTGCCTGTCGGACTTAATTGCTTCAATAATTTCCCATAGCGGTCAAATATATAAATTTTTGCGCCAGGTTGGGTATCTATTCCCGTGATATTCCATGTATCATTATTTCCATCTCCATTTGGCGTGAAGTATAACGGGTAATCAATCACCAATACTTCCGCTACGGCTATTCCACATCCGATCTTATCTCTGGCAGTGATCTGGTGTGTCCCCGCTGATACTCCTTCAAATACACCACTGTCCTGCCATGGTCCGCCATCCAAACTGTACTCATAATCTCCCGGGCCTGTCGCCGTGGCCTCAATAACATGATTGTCCGCAAAGGCCTGTGTCAATACCTCCGCAACTACTGTCGGGGGACCACTCTCTGTAACGGTCGTACTGTCACTATTATTGCAACCCGTCACAAGATCGGTCACCGTAACACTATAAGCACCGCCTTCAGTAGGGGTTAGACTCGGACTCGTCGCTCCTGCAATAACCACACCGTTCAAACTCCACTCAAAACTATAATCTGCCGTCGATAAACCAGTGTCTAATACAGGAACATTCAATATCTCTGTTCCATTGGTGTTCACACATAAGATGTACTCGTCTTCCAGATCAAACTCCGGTAAGGGGTTCACCTGTAAGGTCAGCTCTGCCACTGCAAAACAAATCGAGGTGTCTGCTCCAGTACCATCGGGCGTGTCATTGTCTACTCTCGCATAGATCACCTGTGGGTTGACCACATTCTCATACAAGCTCGGTAAGGGGTTAACTCCTAAGGTCGCATCTTCTAAGCTTGCATAGTAACTCACTATATAGTTTGCACCGTCCTGACCATCCAAGATAAAATCATTCTGGGTCGTCAGATCAAACTGGGCGCTGTCATTGCTCGTATCGCCATCGGTCTCCATATTGTCATCACAGATCTCATATAAAATCGCTTCCATATCTGAGTTCGCCTCGGCACCTTCCTGAACTTCCAAATTAAAGCTCTGCGTGCTGATGGAACAGCCGGTCGTGTTGTTTGTGATCGCCACAAAGATCTGTTGGGGGTTGGTCATATTCGTATAATCACTCACCAAGGCATTGATCAGATTATCCGCATCTGCCTGAGTCTCGTGGTAGGTCACTGTAAATGCCATAGGGTCCTGGCCGTTTAATACTTCTGCGTCCTTATCCGTTAGTGTAAAGTCATAGAACCCATCATTGTTTACCTCACAGGCGATAAAGTCACTCACTGCAACGACCTCTGGTAAGGGGTTGACTCGAATGGTAAAGTTTACTAGTGTAAAACAACCCGTCACATCATTGCTCACGCGAACATAGATCACCTGTTCTGGCGTCGCTGTGTTTTCATATGCCGTTGGGTCAGCGATTGCATTGGTCCCTGATAAGGCGTCTTCTTCACTCTCATAGTAGCTCGCAGATACGCCTAGCTCGCCATTGATGATCAAGGTCTCCATATTGTCAGTACCTACCAAATCAAAAACTTCTACGCCATCGCCTGTATTGGTATCGTCACAAAGCTCCAATAACGGTAATAGTGAACTTGCTGTTGGGGTTGGGTTGGGTAACACTCGGATCGTTAGGGTCGTATAGTCTACACAGCCCGTATCGGTATCGGTAACCACAACATAGAGTGTCTGAGGGTTCGCCGGTAAGCCATTGACTGAAGTGTTCGTATAGGCTGTTGGGTCGGTAATCGCATTACTCTGGGCTTGTGCATCGGCATCCGTCTCATAGTAACTCACTGACCAGCTCGCATTGTTATTCGTGATCTCTGCGTCTTTTAATCGCAGGTTAAATGCTGTTAACTCATCCCCAGGAGATTCTCCCAAATCATCACACGCTTCTAGTGGGCTGGGTTGTACTGCCGTTGGGGGTAGCTCAACACGTATAATAAAGCTTCCGGTGCTCACACAGCCATTGGCTACACTCTCTAAGCGTACATAGAGCGTCTGAGGGTTGCTCGTATTGGTATAGTTCCCTTCATTGGTGATCGCATCTGTGCCGGTCTCTGCATCGCCCTGGCTCTCATGATAGGTCAATATAAAAGCCGTAGGGTCCTGAGTGTCTAAGATCTCATCGTCCTTGGTCGTTAGATCAAATTGGGCGATACCGTTATCGTCTTCATCACAGATCACATAGTCCGCGATGGTCGTCGGTACCACTGGGGAGGGTAATACGATCAGCTCTAAGGTGTTTAACGTTAAACTGTGACAGCCCGTTAGCGTGTTCTCTGAACGGACGTAGATCATTTGATTGTTCGCTACGATATTCGTGTAATCACCTACGATAGCATTGATACCCTGATCGGCATCCGATTCGGTCTCATGGTAGGTGATCGTCACATCCAACTCACCATTAATGATCTCTACTGTACGGTCTTCTAAATTGAACGTCGCAAAACCATCATTATCCTCATCACAAACCTCGATCGGGGTTGGGTTAGGTGCCGGTGACGGCACAGGATTCACGCGAAGGGTCAAGGTTACTGTGTTCACACAGCCCGTTACATCGTTCTCTGCTCTGACGTAGATCGTCTGAGGGTTGCTCGTATTGGTATAGTCGCTAAAGATCTCATTGGTCTGATTATCGGCATCCAACTGCGTTGGGTAATAGCTTAAGCTAATTCCAGTCTGTCCGTTTAAGATCTCTGCATTGGCATCTTCTAAGGTAAAGGCTTCCTGCTCATCTCCTGAGTTGTTCACATCACATAGCGCTAAAGGCGTCGGATTGACCAAAACCGGTAAGCTGTTTACAATCAGATCTAAGGTCGTTAGCTTATAACAGCCTCCTACCGTATTGGTGTCTTCTACTCTTACCCATAGCGTTTGGTTAAAAGCCGTGGTGTTGGTATAGTTCAATGGCGTGCCGATAGCATTGGTGGCATTGATCGCATTGGCCTCGGATTCATAGTAGTTCACTGTATACTGCGTGGCATCTAAACCGTTTAGAATCTCTGAGTCTTTGCTATTGAGGTTAAACTGTGCAATACCATCACCGCTGATATCATCACATTCCTCTAATGGGGTTGGGTCTTCAATCTGAGGCGTAGGCTCTACGATCAGTTGTAATTCTACGATCGTCTCACAATCCGTGGCAATCGTCGCACTCTCTACCCGAACATAAACCGTTTGGTTCCAAGCTACTATATTGTTATATAAAACACTCGTGTCTATCGCATCTACGCCTAAGTCCGCATTGACAAACGTCTCATGGTAGCTGATTTCTAGGGAAGGATCATTTGTAACCTCATCGTTTACATCCGTGAGCATGAATGCTCCGAAACCATCGTTATCCTGATCACAGAAACGTAAAGCTGAGGGAGTGTTCGCTACTGGAGCAGATTCTACAAACAAATCTAAAACCGTTGTGTCGTAACACCCTGAATCGATATCTTCGATGCGTACAAATATTGTCTGTGGGTTACTTATATTCGTGTAAGGTATTGAAAGTGGATTTATCTCAGCTTCAGCATTCTCTTGAGTCAGATAATAACTCACCGAATAAGAGGGATTACCACCACTAATCTCCTGGTTCTTTAGCGTCAGGTCAATCGCCGTAAAACCGTCTGGCATTCCATCATCACAAACTTCTAGCGGTGTAGGCACAACTAAAGAGGGTAAGGGGTTGACTGTAATTTCCAGAGATGTTTCTATGGCACATCCTTGTCCAGGATTAGGTGTAAAGGTGTAAATCGTAGTGATCGTATTGTTTAAAGCCGGGCTCCAACTACCAATAATACCATTATTTGAGATTGTAGGTAATGGTGCTAAAGCATCACCAATACATATGGCATTGACAACATCAAAAGTAGGTATTGTACTAGGAATGACAACAATTTCTAATGTTGTAGTAGTTGCTGCTTGTCCAGCATCTGGAGTAAAAGTGTAAGTCGTTGTTGAAGTATTGTCTAAAGCCGGGCTCCAGCTTCCTGTTATACCATTGTTTGATATGGTTGGTAATGGCGCCAAGGTTTCGCCTTCACATATAGCATCTATAGCATCAAAAACAGGAGTTTCAAGAAAGAAGTCTCTGTAATCAAAGTCAATCGTCAAAGGGATCGCATTGCTGCCATTATCTAAAGTATCATCATCAGTATCCAATAACAAGAAGTTTATACCATCAAATGCTAAACCATTGACATCGGTATAGTTGTCTACCGCTTCTACGGTTAAATCATTGTCTAACCCATTAGCACCTGTTACACCCGAAAGCGTAAAGCCTGTTTCATTAGCATCTAATAAAATATCATTATCACTATCTAGATCTAAAAAATCCACTTCATCAGTTCCATCTGTATTTACGGGGTTAAGACCAACTCCTGTATGAGTGTAAGTACCAGCTACATTAGAACCAACTCCGGCTTGAGTGTCGTCGTAGTGGTCATCTAACCCATCCATATTTACATCTTCAAAACCAGCATTTGGTGCACCACTTGGAGGAATATAATTGGCTGTACTTTGGGCTTCTACATTATCTGGAATACCGTCATTATCACTATCTAGATCTTTGTGGTGAAATATAGTATCAGGCAAATCCGTAGCTAAACCATATTTTATGGCATCAATTGAGGCAAAATCACTACCGATAGCTGATGAATTAGATAAAACCACTGTTAACTTGGTAAAGCTTATATCAGAGACCAAACCAAAAAATAATTCGACACTATGCCCAATAGTTAAAGTAGTGCTATTTGAACCGTCAGTTAAGGTTTCAGTAGTAGAAAGATTAAGCCCTGCACTAGGGTTAGAAAATGTAGTAATGTTTGTATCATCCAAAAGGATAGATGTTGTATAAACAGCATTATTATCTGAGTCATAATAATCTACTAACTCAAACCCTACAGCACGTACAGGGTTATCAAACACAATATCAAAAGTCACAACGGAACCATTAGTATCGATTTCATATCTTATAGCATTTCCCGATGCATTGTCTGGACCACTAACTTGATTTGTAGTTAAGGTTATTGGGATAGTCCCTGTATTTGAAGCCGTGATATTTAAACCTGTACCAGAAAAATTGGGTTCACTTCCTGTAAAGTCATCAACACTATTGATTTGAGTCATTCCTGAATTTAACACTGCTGTTTCCCAAGCTGATGAGGCTGAGCCTGAATTATCAGTAACACTGTTAATATGCAAAGACGTTCCTAAAGCTACGACTTCCCAATTTTCAATACCCTTATATGAAGAATCAATACCATCTAAAATACCATCATTGTCATCATCTACGTCACAAACATCAAAAATACCATCACCATCTGTATCTCTAGAATCTACTTCAATGGTTAATGTTATTATGCTTGCACACTGATCTGCATCTGGCGTAAAGGTATAGGTCGTAGTTACAGTATTATCTATAGCTGGACTCCAACTTCCTGTAATACCATTGTTTGATATTGTAGGTAGTGGATTTAAATTTTCGCCAGCACATATTGCATCTATAGCATCAAATGTTGGAGTTATCCTAGGGTTTATAATAATTTCCAGAGTAGCTACTACAGTACAACCCTGTCCGGGATCTGGCGTAAAGGTATATGTCGTCGTCGTGGTATTGTCTAAATCTGGACTCCAGGTTCCCAAGATTCCATTATTAGAAGTTGTTGGTAATGAGGCTATGGTTTCGCCTTCGCATATAGCATCTACAGCATCAAAAGTTGGTATTACATTAGGGTTTACTATGATTTCTAATGTTGTGGCCGGGGCACATGGATCGTTATTTGGTGTAAAGGTATAAGTAGTTGTCGTTGTATTATTTAACGCTGGGGTCCAACTTCCTGTAATCCCATTATTAGAAATGGTTGGTAATGGTGCCAAGATTTCGCCTTCACATATAGCATCTACAGCATCAAAAATTGGCATGTCTGTAGGCAACACATTAATTGTAATATTTTCAGTAGTGGTTTCACCACAGGCATCACTTATACTAACAGTATAAGTTGTAGTGACCAATGGTGCTAATGTAGGGTTAGCAATATTTGGATTACTTACTCCTGTAGTTGGGCTCCATAAATAAGTAGCTCCACTCGGTACTGTAGCATCAACATTATAACCACCTCCTATGCAAATAGTTTGATCTTCAAAAAGCAAATTGTCTACAAATGTGATATTATTAAAACAAACTTGATGTAAATTTGAAAAACCGCCTGTTGACCCTACAAAACCAAAAAACACACTTTCATCATTACTAAAAATACTTGCCTTAATGTCTAAGTTTAGGCTTAAGCGTAATATACAGTCAAAATAAACATCCAGAATTTGTGTTGTTGCATTCCACTGTATTTTTATCTCATGATCTACACCGTCTTCAATATTTGCACTTGTAGTACTAGCTTGAATAGGTCCAGCTAAATTAGCTACGGAGTCATTGTGAAACGGACTTCCGTCTCTTTGTATTGCTATATGGTCAAATGTAGGATCGGCAAGTATCCCAACAGCGCCATCATTGTTTTGAAATGTATCAAATTCAACAATGAGCGACTCTGTAATACCTTGATAACCAAGACCCCCTCCAAGACCTCCTATTACTGGGGTCGGATCTCTTTTGAAGACCAATGCCATACCGTCTGCGCCATTGGCATCTTTGGTTCCAAAATTGTTTTGATAATAAATTGTAAAGTCCTCATCAAAATCTATTGGGTTATCGTACCAAACACCTCCTGATTGATTGAGTAAGTCGGGCGTAATTCTATAACAATTATTTCCTAAATCTACTGCGTTACCTATTGTTGTAGCATTAAGTTGTGCATATACTTCTCCTGTAAAAAAAGAAATACACAAAAATATAGTGAGTCTGAGATCTAATCGAGAGTTTTGCACGTTTAAATATATAGATAAATTTGCGTAATTAGAGTCCATCTTTTGATAAGATAATCTTAAAATCACCTTCTGTATAGTTAATGTATAGGTTGCTAAAACATATCAAGACTTATAAAAAAAGATCTATAGTGCTTTTTGCTCTATTAGTCGTTTACTATTTCTGCTTACCAAAGACCTTATTTAAAGACCCTACCTCCACAGTTATAACCAGTAATAAGAATGAACTTCTTGGTGCCATTATTGCCAGTGATGGGCAATGGCGCTTTCCCGAAACTGATAGTATTCCGCATAAATTTAAAACTTGTATACTCCTATTTGAGGACGAGTACTTTTATAAACACCCGGGATTTAACCCTATTTCTATGTTTAAGGCATTACAACAAAACATGTCTTCTGGCTCTATTAAACGCGGTGGTAGTACCATCACGCAACAGGTGATCCGATTGTCCCGAAAAGGAAAATCAAGAACATACTTTGAGAAATTCAAGGAACTCATTTTGGCTACGCGATTAGAACTGAGGCTGTCAAAAGACGACATTCTTAAACTTTATACCAGTCATGCACCATTTGGAGGGAATGTTGTAGGTCTAGATGCGGCATCCTGGCGTTATTTTAACAGAAATGCCTCTGATCTATCTTGGGCAGAAAGTGCAACATTAGCCGTATTACCCAATGCTCCCAGTCTTATATACCCGGGTAAAAACCAAAAACGTTTAATGGACAAACGCAATCGCCTTTTAAAAAAACTGAAGGATGAACTTATTATTGATGAGCTTACATACACCCTTTCCATTGCAGAACCTTTACCCCAAAAACCATATCCTTTACCTCAACTGGCACCCCATTTGTTGCAAAAACTTGCCAAAAATCATAGAGGGCAACGCATAAAAACCACATTGGATATAAATCTTCAGGAACAATGTAACACTATTGTAAAGCAGCATTATGAAAAGCTCAAACAGAATGAGATTTACAACTGTGCCGTTTTGGTTATGGATGTAAACACACGAAAAGTACTCACCTATATTGGCAATTCACCTACAGATAGAGCACATCAAAACCATGTAGATATTATAGACAAACCAAGAAGCACAGGAAGCATTTTAAAGCCTTTTTTGTATGCCGCTATGTTAGATACGGGTGAGTTATTACCGCATTCATTAATTCCGGATATTCCTACCAATTATGGCAACTACAACCCTGAGAATTTTAATAAATCTTTTGATGGTGCTGTACCTGCAAGCAGGGCTTTATCACGCTCATTAAATGTCCCTGCCGTACGTATGCTTCAAGGTTTTGGTTTGGATCGGTTTTACCATTACTTAAAAACGCTTAAACTTAAAGACTTAAAACACAATGCTAATCATTATGGTTTATCATTAATACTTGGTGGTGCAGAAAGCAACTTATGGGACCTTTGTAAAACATACGCAGCATTATCTTCTACGCTTAACCATTACACTACTTCATCGAGCGAATATTATACCAATGAGTTTTGCGAACCTACACTTATAGCCAATTCTACTGTAGATTTTGGCGTTAAAACTAATGAAAAAGTAGTTTTTGATGCAGCATCCATCTATTTTACATACGAAAGTCTGAAGGAGGTTAATCGTCCGGAAGGTGACGATAACTGGGAATTTTATGACTCTTCAAAACAAATTGCCTGGAAAACGGGTACTAGTTTTGGGTATAGAGATGCCTGGGCTATTGGCAGTACCAAAGATTATGTGGTAGGGGTTTGGGTTGGCAATGCAGATGGCGAAGGCAGGCCCGGTTTGATAGGTGTCCAAGCGGCAGCTCCAATACTATTTGATATTTTTGATCTGTTACCTTATAGCGATTGGTTTGCCAAACCCTTTGATGAAATGCAAGAGATAAAGGTTTGTACTAAGAGTGGTTATAGAGCGTCATCAATATGTGAGTCCACACAAAAACAATTCGTTCAGAGTAGCGGATTAAAAACAACACCTTGTCCTTATCATAAGTGGATTCATCTGGATCAGACTGAAACTTTTCAGATCAATTCATCCTGTGAAGACCTTGAGAACATTCATCATAAATCCTGGTTTGTATTACCGCCATTACAGGCCTATTATTACCAAACTAAAGATCCGTTATACAAGCCTTTACCTGAGTATAGAACCGATTGCTTAGGTGAAGAAAAAATAGCGATGGAATTCATTTATCCCAATACTCAAAGCACTATTTTTCTACCGAAGGACTTTAATGGTAAAGTAAACGACCTCGTACTTAAAGTGGCCCATTCTAAGCCCGAATTGAACTTGTACTGGTACATTGATGAAGATTACATAGGAACCACGAAAGACATCCATGACATGTCGGTAATCCCAGATGTAGGCCCTCATGTCATTACTGTTGTTGATGAGCTTGGTAATGAAATAAAACATACGATCTCAATAACTAATTAAGATAAATTCTTAACAACTAAATCTTTATTTTTGTTAAAGAATTTTAATTACAGTTTATGAGAACCATTCAATTTATTCATTCTTACTGGGCGTACTTAGTCTTATTAGTTTTAATCGTAGCAACATTCAATGCATTGATCAAATTTTTTGGCAATAAGGAATTTGATGCTAAAGACTTCAGAATTTCATTATTTACCCTGATTACCATGCACATTCAACTCTTAATAGGCATTGTCTTGTTTTTCGCTAAAGACTACTTCAGTACTATCGAACAAGTTGGCGGTATGGGAGAAGTTATGAAGAACGCCGTATTGCGATCTAACATTATTGAACATCCTCTAACCATGATCATTGCTGTTGCTCTGGTAACCATAGGCTATTCAAAACACAAAAAGAAACTGGTTTCAAAACCAAAATTCAAGATGCTGGCTATATTTTATACACTGGCTTTGATTTTAGTACTTGCTAAAATTCCCTGGAATACTTGGTTTTAAACTTTATGCAATATAAAAAAAGCCCGATGTGATATCATCGGGCTTTTTTTGTATAGTTAAATTTTTAGTACTTGTCTTTTTGTGTCTCTTCTTCAACTTGCTTTATAACATACATATACACAGGGAAGTGGTCACTAAAACCATTGGTAAACCCGCCATCAGCAAAACTTCGCAAAGGATATCCTTTAAAACGCCCTCTTTTATTGATCAAATAGGGTTTGTTAAATATGCCCGATTTATAATATCTGAAAGACGAGTAATCTTTATCTAAAAAAGGTTTGGTCATCATGATCTGATCAAATAAACTCCAACTGTCTCTATAAGCATTAGAGCCAATACCTTTTTTAGCAATATTAATCATCGGATTATAAATGCCTTTCATTGGTACTTTATTTCTATCCGAATGAGCTTTAAGTACATCTTTAACACTGGCATTATTAGGATTGTCATTAAGATCCCCCATAGTAATGATCTTTGCATAAGGATCTGTAGACTGTATAGAATCTATAATATGTTTATTAAGTTTTGCTGCAGCCACACGCTTGGGTCTGCTTCTTGCCTCTCCTCCTCGGCGAGATGGCCAGTGATTGACTATAATGTGTATCATTTCGCCTTCCAGCTTACCACTGACCAATAATTGATCTCTGGTATATATTCTTTTTCTGGAACTATCGTCATAAATTTTAAGTTCGTGCTTACTAGTGCTAACCGGACTGAAAAGACGTTTTTGATATAATAATGCAACATCAATTCCTCTTCGGTCCGGAGAATCGTAATGTACAATCCCGTAATCTTTGCTCAATAATAAAGGGTCATTAACTAAATCCTCAAGGACTTTACGATTTTCAACTTCAGCCACACCTAAAATCGCAGGTGAATTATTCGTCAGTTCGTTGCCTATATCGGCAACCACTCTAGCCATGTTTTTCACTTTCTTTTTGTAGATGTCCTCAACATTTGCTTTCATTTCCATGATCGGACTTGCTTCATCATTCTTTAATGTATCATTAACCGTGTCGAATAAATTTTCAAGATTATAGAATGCTACCGTGTGAATTTTAAATTGTTTTTCTTCTTGCGATAGGCTTATTGTGCTGATAAATAGCATTAAAAACACTACCAATTGATTGAGAAGTTTCATATTTTGTATTATCTAATTGTTATTTAACTTTCAAAATGCTTGCCAAAAGTATGTATTTATACTAAATAATGTACATTTGCACGCCTTAAATAACTTTTATTTAAAGTATAACAACAATCAATTTAATAATTAGGCATGAAAAAAAGTTTTTTATTATTTCTATTCGGATTTGCCTTTAGCCTTTTTGGTTTTGCACAACAAACCATTATAAAAGGTAGTGTTCTGGATGGAACTACAGGGGAACCTGTACCTGATGTAATCATCATTATTGAAGAAACCTCACAGTCAACAAAGACCAATGCTGCAGGGGAATTCAACTTTTCTCAAAATGTTCCTTTAGGAGAACAAGTCCTTAAATTAGAGAAAGTTGGCTATGTTACCAAACGTTATCCAATTGTCGTTAATGAAGGACAAACTTTAGATATCAGTGGTATGACCATTGATTATGACCAAAGTGACAAGAAAGATCTGTTTATTATCTCCATCTCGGATGATAACCTTAACAGTGAAGATGATGGGTTAACCGATAACATTTCTGGTTTATTACAAGCTTCAAGAGATGTTTTTCTTAATGCTGCTGCATTTGATTTTAGTGCAACTTTCTTTAGACCTCGTGGATTAGACAATGCCAATGGTAAAGTTCTTATCAACGGTGTAGAAATGAACAAACAGTTCAACGGTAGACCGCAATGGGCTAACTGGGGAGGTTTGAACGATGTACAACGTAACCAAGAGTTTACCATGGGAATTACTCCTAACGACTACAACTTTGGGGACTTGGCAGGTACCAACAATATTGTTATGAGAGCTTCAAAATATCGTAAAGGTGGGCGCGTTTCATATGCCTCAGCTAATAGAAGTTATCAAGGTAGAATCATGGCAAGCTACAATTCGGGATTGCTTGAAGGTGGCTGGTCATACTCCATATTAGCGTCTAGACGTTTTGGAGAAGAAGGTTATATCGATGGTACTTTGTACGATTCAAATTCATTCTTTGCTGCAGTTGAAAAGAAAATTAATGATAAACACAGTATTAACTTTACTGGTATTTATGCTCAAAACCGTCGTGGACGTTCTACTGCAATTACAGAAGAGATCTTCAGATTAAAAGGCAGACGTTATAACCCATTCTGGGGAGAGCTTAATGGTGATATTCGTAACTCCAGAACTCGTGAGATCGAAGAACCTATCTTCATGCTAAACCATTACTGGGACATCTCTCCAAAAGTGAGATTAAACACTAATGTAGCATATCAGTTTGGTGAAATCGCCAATACCAGAATAGATAATGGTGGAACAAGATTAGTGATTATTGACGGAGAAGAAGTCTTTTTAGGAGGCGCGAGAAACCCTGATCCATCTTATTATCAAAACTTACCTAGCTTCTTTTTACAAGATCAGGATCCTACACCAAATGATTTTGAAAATGCTTTTGAAGCCCAACGTGCATTTGTAAATGACGGGCAATGGAATTGGAATAATCTATATGAAGCTAATGCGACATTAAGAGCTCAAGGCGGTAATTCTCTTTATGTATTACAGGCCGATGTTATAAAAGATCAACAATGGACCTTTAATTCTATTTTAGATGCAGACCTTGCAGATAATATTCGATTAAACGCTGCAGTTAATTACAGACGTCTAAACAGTCAAAATTTTGCACGTGTGGAAGACCTTCTTGGTGGCACAGGATATTTAGATGTTGATTTCTTTGCGGAAGAAGAAGATAATGCCGTTGATGAAGAGGTTGCTGCTAATTTAGCACAGAGTGATTTAAGAAACCGTAACAGAATTGTTGGAGAAGGCGATCGTTATAAATACAATTACGAAATTGATGCTGATGTGATTAGTAGTTTTGCTCAGGCCGTATTCAAGTACAAAAAAATTGATTTCTATGTTGGTGCCAGCATTTCTCAAACTACATACCAGAGAACAGGTTTGTATGAAAACGGATTTTTCCCTGGTGGAGGTAATAATGGTTCATTTGGTGAAAGCGATAAGCTGGACTTCACAAATTATGGTGTTAAAGGTGGTTTAACCTATAAGATTACAGGGAACCATTTAATTGATGTTAATGGTAGTTATTTCACTAAAGCACCTGGCATCAGAAACTCATTTAGTAATGCCAGACAAACCAATGCTACTGTAATTGGTTTAGAAAGTGAGAAAATCCAATCTGTAGACGTGAGCTATCTTTACAGATCTTCTTTACTGAATGCAAGACTTACCGGTTTCTATTCCGGATTTCAAGATGGCAGTGATATAGGCTTCTACTTTACAGAAGACCTTGCTGGTTTAGGTATTGATACCGGAGACGCTTTTGTACAAGAGATCCTTACCAATATAGAGAGACGTCATGTAGGTGTAGAACTTGGTATTGAAGCGCAAGTTACGCCAACAATCAAATTAAAAGCTGCCGCTTCTGTTGGTCAGTATACATTCCAAAATAATCCAAACTTATACCTTACCAGTGTAGATATTGATGGTCCGTTAACTTTTGGAGATGGTACTACACAACTTAAAGATTACCATGTCGCCGGAGGGCCTGAACGTGCTTTCCAATTAGGGTTTGAATATAGAGATCCTGATTATTGGAACATAGGTGTTACCAGTAATTTCTTCTCAAATGCGTATATTGATGTGAGTAATTTAGCAAGATCGGCTAATTTTACTTCAGATGCTGATGGCAATACATTTAACGATTACGATCCTATAGTAGCCAGAGAATTGCTTAAACAAGAGAAGTTCGATGATTATATGTTAGTCAATGTAATCGGTGGTAAATCATGGAAAATAAAAGACTACTTTGTTGGCTTCTTTGCCACTATAAATAATGTATTTAATCAGGAATACAGAACGGGTGGATTTGAGCAATCGCGTCTTGCTAATTTCAGAAGACTACAAGAAGATCAGTCCAGAGCTAATGGTCCTATTTTTGGCCCTAGATATTTCTTTGGAAATGGTACAACGTATTACCTTAATGTATACGTAAGATTTTAATCAATGACAGAACAAAATAAAAATAGACTCATGAAAACAATTAATTTTAACAAAATAGTACTACTACTTCTAAGTTTAGTAGTATTTAATGGCTGTGTGGAAGATGACGATTTTGATACACCAAACACAGCAATCGTTGATCCTAACATTTCAGCTGATGATATAATAAGCATTAGTGCTGTAGCTGGTGAATTAGCTCAAGCTCAACAAGACAGTCAGGGCATCTTCACTTTTGAATTTGATGATGGTGTAGAAAAATACGTGGAAGGTTATGTGATCTCTAATGATGAAGCTGGTAACTTCTTTGAAGAAATAACCATTCAGGATGCTCCAGAAAACCCAACTATTGGATTAAGAGTAATGATAGATGTGAACCCTCTATTTGTACGTTATGAAGTGGGGAGAAAGATATATGTAAAGCTTAATGAACTTACTGTAGGGATATCTAATGGTGTATTGACACTTGGTAAGTTGGAAGGCATTGATGGAGTCGAAAAAATAGCTGCATCATTAGAAAGTGAAACCTTATTAAGAACAACCGAAGTTGCAACTATTGTACCTAGAGTAACGACCATTTCTGAGCTAGATGATAGTATGCTAAATACTTTTATCCAACTAGAAAACATTCAGGTATCTGGTACAGCCTTAGGGAAAACATATGCTAGTGAGCCAGAAGATCAGTTTGACGGTGAGCGTATCCTAGAAAGCTGTGTAGACGGTGGTACTATCGTGTTAAGTACTAGTACATTCTCAGATTTCAAAGGCCTTACATTACCTAGCGGATCGGGTACTATAAGTGGTGTTTTTGTTAAGAATTTCTTTGGAGATACTAACAATCTTGCTATTAACACGCCAGAAGACGTTAACATGGGGAACGCCAGATGTGATATTAGTGAGCCTTTAGAGCCTAATTTGACCATTTCTGAGTTAAGAGATATGTTCACTGGAAGTAATTTGGTATTCCTTCCCGGATCAAACACCGTAGTTGAAGGTTATGTTGTGTCTAGCGACGCTGAAGGTAATTTCTTTAGAAATATTTATATCCAAGACGCTCCAGAAAACCCTACTGCAGCACTACAGATTTTGGTAAATGAAAATGATTTACACTTTGTTTACCCAGTAGGTTCAAGAGTATTATTAAAATTAGATGGTTTACATGCTGGCGAAGGTTTCGGTGGTGTATTTTCTGTAGGTTACTTAGACGGTAATGAGATCGACAGAATTGATGAAGGACAAATCGGAACTGTTTTATTTACCACCGGAGAGCAAGAAACTATTGTTCCAACACCAGCAATTATTGGTGCGGCAGGTTTAACTATTGATGAACTGGATGAAAACGGTAATACAGTAGATAATGATATGGATGGTAATCCTGATCAAATTCCTGCGCCTGAAGGTATTCTTATCCAATTGTCTGAAATGCAATTACCTCAAGGTGATATTGGTGTACCTTATGCTTCTTTTAACGGTAATCAAGCCGCAAACCGAGTTGTTGAAAGCTGTGAGAGCAGTAATAACATCATTATGAGAAATAGTGGTTTTGCAAGCTTTGCAAGTGAATTCTTCCCAACAGGCAGAGGTACTATTAGAGCTGTAATTAGCCAATTTAACGGTACGCCTCAGCTTTTAATACGAAACACATTTGATGTAGACTTAGAAGGCCCTAGATGTGATCCATTTTTCCTTGAAGACTTTCAAGACGCTGTAGATAATACTACTCTTGATACTGAAGGATGGACTAACTATAATGAAGCAGGATCTAGATTATGGACTGAAGACGTATTCAACGGAAATGGTGCTGCACGATTCACGCCATTTAGTTCAGGAGATACTTCAAACATTGGTTGGTTAATCAGCCCTGGTATTGATATGGACGCTCAGGAAGGTGAAGTTCTTACTTTCCAAATGCAACATGCTTTCCCTGATGCAGGTCATGACCCAATGGAACTTTTAATTTCTACGGACTTTGATGGCACTGAAGCTGGTATAGCAACTGCTACCTGGACCTCTATTCCGTTCACTAAGAGTTATATTGTAGATCCTGGTACATGGTTCAACTTTGTAGGTTCTGGTGATATTGATTTATCAGGAGTTACTGGTACAGCATATATTGCATTTAAATATACAGGTAGTGATACTGCAAATGAAAATATGACTATTGATATTGATGATGTAAAAATCTTTATTCCTTAATTCATATTTTAAAAAATAAAATGATATGCAAAACCCGCATCATAATAATGATGCGGGTTTTACTTTTTTAAACCTCTATATTTACACACATTTAAATACGTAAATATGCTCGACCGTTTTTACATCTCTATTTTTAATCGTCTTAAGACGTCTATGGGCAAAAAAGCCATTCCCCTGGCATTGTACTATATCAGCTTCTTAGAGTTAGCACTTTTATTTGCCCTGATCGCTTTTTTTATGGTCTTTGCTAAACAAATGAAGCTGGGCATTATGTCTCAAGGTAAAACTATAGGATTATTTATTGCACTAGCCCTTTTTGTACTATTTAAAAACTGGATGCGTTACAATGGTAAGCGGCGACACGTTCTAAATGCTAAAGTCAGCTCAACACGTTTTAGCCTATGGAAATTAATACTATTACCTGTGCTTTGTATTGCCTTAGCGGTTATTCTACTTCAAGCATTATAATAAAAAAGGCATCACTTTTGTAATGCCCTTTCATTATCTTTTTCTATTAAGCTTACTTTTCAGCATCCGCTTTTTCAGTAGAAAATGCGTCTACATTCTTCATATCTTTAACCTTATATACATCTCCTGCTTTTGCTACAGCATCCTCAAGAGATTTTGGCGTTACTTTAGCTTCATCATATTCTACCATAGCCAATTGTTTGTCAAAATCTACTTTAGCAGATTTTACACCTTCCATTTTAGCCATTTTCTTCTCTATGGTCTTGGCACAACCCATAGCACAAGTCATACCCTCAATACCAAATTCAACTTTAGCATATTTGGCATTAGGATCTAAAGTAGAGGCCACATCTTTTTCTTGGACCTCAACATCTACAGTTTTAACTTCAGGAGTGGTTTCGTTCTTACAAGCTGATAATGTGATTACCAGAATAAAAAGGGCAACTATATTTTTCAATGTGTTCATAGAATTAAAATATCAGATTATGAACAAATCTAATAAAATAAGGTGTTTCTTGTATGAGAATTAACGATTTTTGTGACGCTTTTAGCTGTTTTCTATGAAAAGTCTAGACATTAAATGGGTGTACCTCATATTGCTTTCCATAATCTGGGGAAGTTCATTTATTCTGATAAAGAAATCTTTATTAGGTTTATCTCCTTATCAGCTTGGCGCCTTGCGTACTATAATTACAGGTGTTATACTATTTGCTGCAGGGTTTAAAAGTTTAAAATCTATTGCCTCTGATAAGTGGAAGTGGATTGCGTTATCCGGTTTTTTGGGATCGTTTTTTCCCGCATTCTTTTTTGCTATTGCAGAGACCGAGATTGATAGTGCGGTGGCTTCTATACTCAATTCGCTGGTACCGTTAAATACCATTTTACTTGGTTTTGCTGTATTTAAGATCGCCTCTACAAAACGACAAATACTAGGTGTTATTATCGGTTTTATTGGTACTGCCATTTTGATATTAAAAGGGTCTGAATTGAACCCGCATCAAAACTATCTGTACGCTATTTTTGTGATCATATCTACAATAATGTATGCTGCCAATGTAAACATTATTAAGCGTTATCTTCAGGACGTAAAACCTATAAGTATTGCTACTGGTAATTACGTGTTTATTATCATTCCTGCGTTTATTGTGCTATTATTTTCCGATTTTTTCACGGAAGAGCGGTTAAGCAATCCTCATTTAGGGCTCTCACTTATATACGTGGTTATACTATCGCTTTTTGGCACTGCCATTGCTAAGATATTATTCAATAAGCTGGTGCAAATCTCCACACCTGTTTTTGCTTCTTCAGTAACTTATTTAATGCCTATGGTTGCGCTTTTATGGGGCGTTTTAGATGATGAATCTTTTAGTTGGCTACAGGGTTTAGCTTCTTTATTAATTTTACTGGGCGTATACTTATCTCATAAACGTAAGACATAAAAAAAACCGAAGCATTTAGCTTCGGTTTTAATCTTATGCTCTAAGGCTCAATAAGTCATTACGAAGCCTTTCCAGGCTGAAGTAATCTTTCCTTTAAAGAAACAGGTTGCCATTTCATACATTCTGTTTTTTTCGCAATGACCTCTTATTTAATTTCTAAATCGAGCTGATATTAATTTAATCAAAATCAACGTCACTCACACCTTCATTTACTTTAACTTCTTTTACCAGAAAATCAAAACGACGTGGTCCGGCAGTTTGTCCCATCTTGAAAGGGAATTTTATACCAGCTACTTCCTGATAATCTGAATAAAATCTTGATTGAGATCCTATTTCTGAAGTTTCAACTTCTTTTATCTTTAGACCACTCTCAACACTGTAGTATATGGATTTTTTATCCCCTACATTTATTTTATAGGCATTTTCACCGTCAACATTTTCAATCTTTTCTAAAGTAACGCCTCCGTTTAAATAGTTAACTTCAGGGAAAGGTGATGATTCTGACTTTGCTTCTGCCAATTCATCTCCACTAAGGTCTTTTCTTTGCCCTTGAACAACCACATAACCACCATCGCCATCAACTACAGATTTCATAAACGATTGCCCCATAGCTGTTACTTCTGACATGGATTGATTTTTTGAAGTTCTCTTCATTTCAAGATTCATCATCACTCCTGGTTGTAATTCGGCTTCAGCAGTAATATACACCGAATTAACCTTATCTAAAGTTGCTCTACCTCCAATAGCATCAATGTAAGCATTCAATACTTTATTTGCATTCATATCTGCCGGCATAGGGATATCATATGTTGGTTCTTCTGTTGCTGAAGCATACTTGTCATAGTACTTTATTGGTAATCCTACCTTTTTAAGGTTCTCTAACACATCACTTCCTTTACCAACAACTACGATACGAGAATTATCTGCGCTAAAATATTTGTTAGAGACACGCTTTATATCTTCAATAGTAACGTTATTTATGTTTTCTAAATAGTTAGCATAAAAATCTTCCGGCAAGTTATTTCTCTTAATATTAAGTGCATAATTAGCTATGGTTTGCGGACGCTCTAAAGCCATTACGAAATTACCAACATACTTTGCCTTAGCATTTTTTAAGGTTTGTGCCTCTACAGGTTCGGTTCGAATACGCTTAATTTCTTTAAGAAACTCAACTACAGCACTATCCGCAACCGTATTACGTACTTTAGCACTGGCACTAAAACGTGCAACACCATAGCGGTCAGGGCTTAATCTAGAGTAGGCGCCATAAGTATAACCCTTATCTTCTCGCAAATTCTTGAACAGGTAACCTTCACCTCCACCACCAAGGATGTTATTCGCCATTAAGACTGCAAAGTAATCTTCATCACTTTGCTTTAGGTTTACATTATTAGTTACGGTTATGCTTGACTGTGTAGCATTTGGTAAGTCCACAAAATTAATTTCAGAACTTGATACATTGGCCGTTAGTTTTGGCGCTTCTATGTTTGGAATGTCAGAAGGTTTCCATTTACCAAAGTATTTTTTCAATTGCTTCTTTGCTGTTTTTGCGTCAATATCACCTACAACAACGATGTATGCATTATTTGGTGCAAATCGTAACTTATACAGGTCCAATACATCTTGATAAGTGACTTTATTTACGGTTTCTTCAGTAATAAATTCGCCATAAACATGATCTTTACCATAAGACAATGCCGAACCTACACGACCAGCTACCGCATCCAAACTTTTTTCATTTGTTTTTAGGCCTTCTATTAATTTATCTTTTTCTTTCTGAAATTCTTCTTCTGTTAAAAGCGGGTTGATTGCAGCATCTGCCATTAACTCAACAATACGATCAGAGTATTTAACTAATCCACTTCCAAAACCACCGCTTGATCCAAAGCTAATGTTAGCGCCTAAGAAATCAACTTCTTCGTTAAACTCATCCTTTGAAATTGATGTGGTTCCATTACCTAACATCGAAGAAAGTATGCTAAGTACTCCTGCTTTTTCACCTTCTAAATAAGGTTTATTATCAATACTTAACTGATAGGATACTCTTGGAAGTTTGTTATTTTCAACTACCATAACGGTAATCCCGTTCTTTAATTTAAATTCATTTGGCTTTTCCAAATTAATTACTGGCTCAGGACCAGGTACTGGCATTTTAGAGCGATCTAATTGAGCTTGTGCACCAAATGATATTAATGCTATACCTATAAAGGCTATTAATTTTAATTGTAAAGTCTTCATCTTATTCTTCGTCTTTTTTCGGTAAATATTTAATTTCTACACGTTGGTTAGGGCTTAAGTATTTTTTAGCCACATCTCTGATTTCTTCTCTGGTAATAGATCTGTATAAATCTAATTGTGTGTTGATCAGATTAACATCATCGTACAATAAGTAATATGTCGCTAAAGAACTCGCAATACCAGCTACGCTTGAATTTGAGCTCACGAAACGATTTTCGAATTGATTTTGTAATTTTTGATAATCTCTTTCCGAGATCAACTCTGTTTGCATTTTCACAATTTCTTTATCCATTTCTGCCAGAAGTACATCTAGAGATACTTCCCCAAGTGGTAGAGCAAAAAGTGCAAAAATATTATAATCTACCTGACCTAAGTTTACTGCTTGTACTGCTAAAGCTTGCTTTTGCTCGTCTACCAGTTTTTTGTATAGTACAGAACTCTTTCCACCACTCAAATACGTAGAAATCATATCAAGTACGTAAGCGTCTCTTGATGCTTGTCCAGGAAGTCTGTATGCTGCTATTATTGCAGGAACTTGTATGTTAGGGTCGTATGCGGTTACCTCTTTTGTTTCGGTAATAGGCTTTTCTTTTGGAAAACTTCTAACCACTTCTCCTCTGTTTTTCACTTCGCTAAAATATTTTTTTATCAGCGTTTTTGTTTCCTCAAGATCAATATCACCCGCAACGATTAAAACGGCATTATTTGGTGTGTAATACTTATTAAAATAGGCATAAAATTCTTCTAATGTTGAAGCATCAAGATCTGCCATGTAACCAATATTTGGATTTTTATATGGATGAGCCTCAAATACGTTCTCTCCAATAACTTCCAAAATTCTACCATAAGGTGAATCATAACGTTGACGCTTTTCTTCTTTAACAACTTCATTTTGTGTGTCTACACCAACTTGATCAATTACCGGATGTAACATACGTTCTGATTCCATCCACAACCCTAATTCTAGCTTATTAGATGGGAAAATCTCATAGTAATACGTTCTATCTTGTGAAGTGTTTGCGTTGAAAGTTCCACCATTTGCAGGTATAATTTTCATAAACTCACCGCGCTCGATATTTTCTGAACCTTCAAACAAAAGGTGTTCAAAAAAGTGGGCAAACCCAGTTCTTAAACCAGTTTCTGGAGTTCCTCCAAGATCTTTTCCTCCTACATCATACATTACTGAGGTAATGACTACGGGAGCCGTATTATCTTGATGCATGATAACGTGTAATCCGTTATCTAAATCAAATTCTTCAAATTCCACTTTTTGCGCTGTGGCACTATATCCCACAAACAATAAAAGTGCTAGGCTTAGTAAGCTTCTTTTCATTATAAATTTCATTTAAAAATTAGTGTTTCCTATGTTGGTCTTCTTCTAATGCATTTCGTTACATCGAGAATTGCAAAAATAACAAATCATTAACCTCTTATCTCATATGAAATGCAAAAACTATATTAAAATATGCTGTTTTTTGAGTTTTATTTACGAACTTTAATACTCAGTCATCAAAATCAATGCTTATGAAGAACATCATTCTCCCCATTCGTTTTGGTATTGTTATTAGCGCTTCGCTCATTGCATATTTTTTATTACTGGCTTTATTAGGCTGGCATACTAATCCTGCTTTTAGTCTTTTTAATTCTTTAATTACCGGTTTTGGTATTTATACAGCAATTAAATATTATAAATATGAACAAGGCAATGCGTTTAGGTATTCTAAAGGCTTTAGTGTTGGCATTGTTACCGGTTTTATTGCTACAATTATCTTTTCTATTTTCTTTTTGCTATATGCTACTGAAATCAATCCGAATTTCCTGGCTGAATTATTAGTTGTCTTTAAAGGTGACTACAATGTCCATGTCGGCTTGGTAACGTTTGTTGTAGCCATTATGGGATTTGCAACAACTGTTGTATTGACGTTAACCAGTATGCAATACTTTAAAAAAAGCTGGAATATTCCTCAAAACGGCTAAAACGTTTGTAGTTTAATTAATTAGCAGTATATTTGCACTCATTTTTGAGTAAATTAATTAATAAAAACGTTACGCTATGTACGCAATTGTAGAGATAGCAGGGCATCAATTTAAAGTTGAAAAAGACCAGAAAGTTTTTGTTAACCGTTTGAGCACTGATGAAGGTAAAAACGTTGCTTTTGACAATGTACTTCTTATCGGTGATGGTGACAAAGTTACTGTAGGCGCCCCAGCTATAGGCGGAGCACAAGTAAGTGCCAAAGTCCTTAAACACCTAAAAGGTGATAAAGTTATTGTTTTCAAAAAGAAAAGACGTAAAGGTTACCGTGTTAAAAAAGGTCACAGACAGTATTTAACCGAAATTCAAATTGAAAGCATCGTAGCTTCAGGAGCTAAACCAGCTAAAGCTGAGAAAAAAGCTGCTCCTGCTAAAGCAACTCCAAAAGCTGAAACTAAACCAGCTGCTAAAACAGAAGAATCAACAACTCAAGACTTAAGCAGCATGACTGTTGCTGAGTTAAAAGAGATGGCTAAAGCTAAAGGAATTACTGGTATTTCTTCAATGAAGAAGGCCGATTTAATTGCAGCTTTAAGTTAATTAAAATTATAAAATCGAAATACAATGGCACATAAAAAAGGAGTCGGAAGTTCGAAAAACGGTAGAGAATCAGAATCGAAACGCTTAGGTGTAAAGATTTTTGGTGGACAAGCTGCAATTGCAGGTAATATTATCGTTAGACAAAGAGGTAATACACACCACCCGGGTGAGAATGTATACCAAGGAAAAGACCACACTTTACATGCTAAAGTTGATGGTATTGTAAAATTTACAAAGAAAAAAGACAACAAGTCTTACGTTTCTATTGAGCCGTTCCAAGCTTAGTAAAAACAGCTTATAATATTGAAAACCCTTTCTAATTAGAAAGGGTTTTTTGTTTGATGTAACATATTCGGCATATAAAATATCTTGTATTAATAGTTTACAAAAAATGCTGTCATTCCGAATATTATTATGTATCAGATGTCTCGTCACTCATTCTTCGCTCTGTCGACATGACAACTCATTTCATTTCAAGGTTAACGATTAATAAAAATTTAGCATCATTATTATCCTAATCTGTCAGCCACATTGATATTCCTACAGTTCAGGAGATAGTCATAAAAACATCATTTAACTCTGTTTTTTTCGAAAGGCAAGGATGTATTCCCAAACAAACTTCATATTAATTAATAATTTCCATTTTCTTTAATAAGAAACTGGCATTCATGTTCTTGCATACACCTTGTTTCAATTTGTAGTCAAAGTACAGCTCATCGTTAATAATTTCAGCATCAAAGTAATAGTTCTTTACCGGATCTAATTCAGCTTCTATTTCACATAAGCTCAAATCATGGGTTGCTATAATTCCTGTGGCTTTGGCACCTACTAACTGTTCTACAAATCTTCGAGAACCAATGGCTTTATCTGTGCTGTTGGTCCCTTTCAAAATCTCATCTAAAATTATAAAATAACGCTCTTCTTTTATAGCATCTACAATGAATTTGAGTCGTGTCAGTTCGGAAAAGAAATAAGAACTCTCATCGGCCAAGGAATCACTGGTACGCATGCTCGTTATCAATTTAATCGGATGGTAATGGCTTGTCTTAGCACATACAGGCAACCCCATATTGGCCATGACAATATGCAAGGCTACAGTTCTCAGAAACGTACTTTTCCCAGCCATATTAGCTCCAGTAATAATAAAAAACTCTTCTTTTTTTATCGTTAAATTGCTTGTAACTCGCTTTGATTTAGGCAATAACGGATGCCCTAAATTATCTGCTTCTATAGTATTGCCAGAGGTATTTATGATTGGGTATGTATAATCCTGATGGTTAAACGCAAATGTTCCCAAACTGATATATGCATCAAAAAAAGAAACGACCTCAAACCAATCTTCTACTTTATCTCCATAGGCTTTAATCCATTGCTCTATTTTATAGGATTGCATAATATCCCATAGAAAATAACCATTCCCTAAAATGGCTGAAATCAAATTATTCCTGTTATCTAGCGCGTCTAAAGCTTTGGAAAATGTTTTAAAAATCTCTGATGCTGTTTTTAAATCCGTGCCTATTTGCTGTTGTTTAGCATTAAGTAATTCCGAATTGAATTCTTGCTGCTCAATCAAATCCAAAAGTACGGCATATTGCCTGAACGTATCTTTTGCTTTCGAAGTGTTGAAAGCCAGTTTATTAATTTGCTTAAGATATGCTCCTGTAACTGCTAAACCTATGAGCAACCAATAGCCCAACAAAGCTACTCCGATAATCTCAAACACCGTCAGCAGGAGCAATGCTAAAGACCCTAAGCTAAATGCCAATGGCAACCATTTAAAGTGTTTTGGCAAAAAAGAGGTATAGGTGCCTATCCAACGCACAATATCTGCTGCTGAAGCTTCTGCTTGAATCAAACTGGCATTGGCTGTATAGCTCTGTTGCCATTTTGGATGTTGAGAAAGCTCTTTTATCGCCTTCTGACGGCTTTCAATACTTTCTGTATCATTGGCTTTTAAGGCTTGTGCTAATTTTAGTTGGCCTTCTGATATGGCCGTTCTATCCAAATATTGAAAGAATGAGGCCTTTCCAAAAAGATCTAAATCTAAACTGTAATAGTGCGAGTCTTCTTGAAACGCTCTTCCATTAGCTTTCCAATGATAACCTTCCGTTCGTATTCTTATCTCGTCTTTATTGATCTGCAATAAGGCTTTCGATAGATTAAGATTGGCTTTTACATCCGTATATTTTGACAATAATGCTAAAAACACTATGACTCCAAAAATGGCAATTCCAGAAGCCAACTGCCATTGTGAAAAGCTAAAATAAATACCCAATACGACCCCTAAAAAAATAAACAACCTAAGCAGGCTGTAAGTGACCAGCTGCTGTTTTGTTGCTTTAATTTTATCCTGATAAAATACGTTTTGGTTGTTATAAAAAGAATCCGGGTGTTGCATTTTGATTTTGTAAAATAAAAACCCCAAGATAAGATTTTACCTTGGGATTTCTATTCTGGAATAGAACTATATCTATTATCAAAGGGCTTAAAAAAGAAGTGCTTTAATTCTTAATTAGTTTCCCTTTACTTATAACATTATGCGTGTCTTTTAACATATATAAATACATACCCTTACTTAAACTTCTGAGATCTATATGTTGTTGTTTTACTCTCAGATTTTTAAGTATGAGTTTTCCGGTCAAATCATATATCTCCATATGAATTTCCTGAAATCTACTAGAATTTGGAACTTGAATGGTTAGATTGTCTTTAACCGGATTAGGATATATGGAAATCTCCGTTATAGTAGCCTCATCAATCGAAAGCGAAGCATTAGCGCAAGTACTGCTGTTTTGCACTTGCATGTAATCGGGATTGTATAGGTTTTGCCCAATACTAAACTGAGATTCTATCACTTCGGCACTTGCCACTAATTCAGAAATAGCACATAAATCATATAACGCACCATTACCTTCATATTCGAACATTCCACCAATGGTTATAGCAACTTCTGAAAATCCTGAATCCATACCTCGCCCAAAACCTCCGGAAAAACAAGTTCCAATTGCATTGACATTATCCAATCCGTCTAAAGCGGTTAAAGATGGATTGCCTTTTACACTTAAACAATCTCCAATACTATTTAAATTTTCCAAGCCCATAAGGTTAATTAACGATTGGTTATTTTCAATTTTTAATTGCCCTCCAATGCTACTGATATTATCCATACCTGATAGTGAGGTGATGGCATTATTGAATGACATGTCTACACTGCCTATAATGTTTGTCAGCCCTTCTAAACCGTTTAATGAAGGTAAAATCTCTCCTCTTATTGTTAAATTCCCGCCTAACGATGTAAGACCAGTCAAAGCCGTAATAGAATTCAAGACAGTCCCTCTCACAAACAGATCTCCACCTATAAAACTTATAGCTCCCAATCCATCTAATGAGGTCAACGCTGTATTTTGGCTTACTAAAAGATCGTTTCCTATTGAGGATAAGCTACTCATTCCTGTAAATGAAGTTAAGGCTGTATTTGACTCTACTCTCAGCGTACCTCCAATAGAAGTTAAACTTCCAAGGCCTGCAAAATTTAACAAGGAGGTGTGGTTATCAATAATCAGATAATCCGTTAAGGTCGCCAGATTGTTAAGACCACTTAAACTGGTCAATGCATTGTTTTCATCTAAAAATAAAGAATATGCGTCGGTTACTCCTTCGAGACCATTTAAGGTAGACAATGTGTTATTCTGATTTATAACGATATTACCTTCTATAGATGCACTTCCTAAGGCACTAATGTCTGTTAAATCGTCATTGAATGATAGGTTTAAATCCTCACTTATAAACGTCAAATTATCTAAACCTGTTAAATTCATAATATTGTCATTATCAAATAGCATGAATGATCTGCCTAAAGTGGTAATATTTTCCAAACCTGTTAACGATAGAAGTGTGTGGTTGTATTGTAAACTCAAACCACCAATACTATTAAGATTGGTTAAGCCTGTTAATGACGTGAGCAAGGTATTTGCTAAGGCAAAGTCCTCACCGACAGTCGTCAACTGATCTAAAAAGTTCAAACTACTTATAGGCTCACTTATAGTAAAACTCCCATTAACAACCGTAAGATTGTTAAACCCACTAATAGTCGTTACGGCATTTGCATTCACGGTGATATTCTCTGAGGTTTGTAACCCTGTAAACCCACTAATGGTTTGCAGATTATTATTAAACGCAACTGTCAACGAGATGCTAACATTTTGTACGCCATTCAGGCTGTTTAGATTCGTCAGATTGTCATTTCCGTTAATAGTTATACTGGTAATGGTCGATGTTACATTGTTTAAAGCAGATAATGATGTCAGTGCATCGTTATTATTTATAGTGATACTGCCATTTATGGTATTTAAACTTTCTAAACCGTCTAAAGTATTTAGGCTACTGTTACCATAAAAACTCAAATCGCCTCCTATGGTTTCTAAACCGCTAAGCCCTGATAAAGTGGTAATTTGCGAATTATTATTGATAAAAAGATTCCCTCCAATATCGGTTAGCGATGTTAAGGCATTTAAATTGGCTATTGGTGTTGCTGCACTCTCTATAATGATTAAATTTCCTGTGACTTCTGTATAGTTGAAGTTATCGACATCGGTTTGAGAATTTAATGATAAATCCCCTGTAAAGGTTTGAGCCTGAACGATCGCGCTGAGTATTAAAAATGTACACAATAGCATTTTTAATACGCGCTTCGAAATGTTTTGGTGAGTAATTTTTTTCATTGTATTAATTTTTAGGCACCTGATTTTGATGGTGTTAATGTGGTACTTCAAAATTAATTCTGTGAAAAGATTTATTTTTCAGGGTATTCCCTGAAATTTATTTTCTATCGTAAAGAAATCGTTTACTAAAAGGCTTTATAAGGCTGATTCTGGTTTAGATCAGGCCATTTTCTATGGCTGTTTTTATCATGCCCACACTATTTTTTGCACCTAGCTTACTCATAATGTTTGCACGATGTGTTTCAACCGTTTTAGAACTAATAAAAAGGGCTTCTGAAATTTCATCAGTTGTTAACTCATCTGCAATTGCTTTCAACACTTCTTTCTCTCTTCTGGTAAGCTTAACTGCTACAATATTACTTGGTCTGTTACTTGTATTGTAGTCCATTTTATGTTCGAGTTCTCTTTGTATATAGGTTTTGCCTGATAATACATTATGAAAAGCTCTTAGTAACGTTTGCTTGTTTGTGTTTTTCAAAAGATAGCCATCAGCTCCATTTTGTAGCATTCGTTTTACAAACGATACTTCTTCAAAATTTGATAAGGCGATAATTTTGATTTCCGGCGTTCTTTTTTTGAGCTTCTTACATAACTCCATGCCATTAATATCTGGCAGATTGATATCTAATAATAAAATGTCAGGCGCATCATTTTTAATATGATTAAGTAATTCCACTCCTGTACTATACGTGCCAATAACTTTACAAGATTCATCATTAAGCATTGTTTTTAAACCTTCCAAAACCATTGGATGATCATCTGTTATGGCAATTTTGATCTTACTCATTTTTTAGCTTAAATCAATATTAATTTCAAAGGATGTTCCTTTATCATCTGTCGTTAAATCCAGTTCTCCGTTCAAATAATCAATTCTTGCCTTTACATTTTCTAGCCCTATTCCGGATTTAAAATTAACATCATTCTTAAAGCCAACGCCATCATCTTCTACTGAGATATGTAATGTGTTATTATTAAATGCCAATTGCACCATGATCGTTTTAGCCTGAGCATGTTTAAGACTATTGGCAACCAATTCCTGAACAATTCTGTAAATATTCAATTCCTGATTTTTTGTTAAAGGTATGGGGTTGCCAATGACACTAAAAGAGACCTCCTGATCGTGTAAACTGTTTTTGGTTTCACAAAAATCGCGCAAGGCCTCCAATAAACTAAAATTCTTAATTGAAGGGGGCACCAAATTGTGAGAAATAGCCCTTACTTGCTCACAGGATTTGTCGATCATATTTACAGCTTCATTGATCACCTTATTGTTTTGTTCCAAAATGGTGTTTAACTTGAATTTTACCGATGATAAGTCTGCATTTACGCTATCGTGCAATTCTCTGGCAATGCGTATTCTTTCTTTCTCTTCGCCTTCTATTAATGAGGCTAATGTTTTAAGTTTTTGTTCTTGCTTTATGGATTTGATTTCTTGATTCTTTCTTTTGGTGTATTGTCTGTACCAAAGTACCAGTAAGAGTGTACTTAATAATAAAAATACGGTTAGCCCAAGCATTATTCTATTTTGTGATTGTTTTTTTTGTAGGTCTAGTTTTTGTTGTTCAATTTCTAGCTCTTGTTCTACTATAGCCTTATTTTTCTCTGCGGTTTCAAACTGTTTTTCTAAGGTATTGATCGTTTTTAGGTTCTCTTCATTAAACAAGGCATCTTTTACGGTAACATATTTAACTTGATAATTATATGCTTCTTCAAATCTTTTGAGTTTTTTATAGTTATCAGACAACCCTTGATACGTATTTTTTGCCTGTAACGGATACTGCAACTCGTCAAGCAGCTGTAATGCTTTATTGTAGTATTTCAGAGAATTATTAACCGCTCCCTGTAGCTGGTAATGCTTGGCCATATCATTATACAGGTCTAATAATTTAGATCTACGATTTAACATTTCAAAAATGGGTTCTGCCTTTTGAAAGTAACTGAGGGCTACGTTTGATCCATCACCTAGATAGGTTCTGCCTATGTTATAACATGATGATGCGCTTCCAAAAGCATCATCTAATTCTTCAGATAAAATCAAAGCTCTTCTATTCGTTGCTCTGGATACCAGGGTATCTCCTTTACGCAAATAGATTTCTGCCATATTACTCAAAGTGAGTGCCTGACTTTGTTTTCTGCCTAAGGCTTCAAATAGGGTTAAGGCATTTTGATAATTTTCTAATGCTTGATCCGGCTCCTCCATATCTCCATATATGTTGGCAATACTATTGTAAGCATAGGCTAATGCATTGGTATCTTTTTTATGTTCAAAAATGGTTTGTATTTCAATATAGTTGAGCAAGCTTTTTTCATAATCGCCTTGTTTTCTGTAAATCGACGCTACTTGAAATAACGCGTATGCCTTATTTATGGAATCTGTTTTAAAAAAAGAGATATTCTTATCCAGATATTCTAATGCCTTATCATAATTACCTTCTAAACGCTCTAAAAGCCCATACATAAAATAACATTGCGCATTTAAAGTATCTTTTTTACTTCGCTTTGCATAAAATTGAGTGCTGTCTATAAACATTCTACACAATTCTGGCTGATTAAGTCGTCTAAGGGCATATGTGGCAGCATCGTAATAATGCTCGCCTTTATCACCATCTGAAGGTAGCTTTGCTATGGCTTCTATTATGCTGTCTTTATAAGTATCTTTTGTTTGACCAAAGCTGAAAAAAGAAATCAATAAAAACAGTATGACTTTGAAATGTTTCAAGCTGGTTTAGGTTTTACAGTTGTACATATACCTTTCAAAATACAACAAATTATTTATGATCTGTTATAATCACGTTTGTCGTATCCATAACTGAACTGCAAAATATTACAATTAGAACATAAAAAAATCAGGGCATTCCCTGATTTTATATAACGGTAATTTTTAAAGCATAGATTATACAAACAAAAAATCCCAAGCTTACACTTGGGATTTGTATTTATTGTAAATGTCTCGTTTACCCTTTAAGGCTTGCGGATAAATATTCACGATTCATACGTGCGATATTTTCTAGAGATATCCCTTTTGGACACTCTACTTCACAGGCTCCTGTATTGGTACAATTTCCAAAACCTTCTTCATCCATTTGCTTTACCATATTTAAAACACGATCGGCAGCTTCTACTTGCCCTTGCGGTAATAATGCAAATTGTGATACTTTGGCGCCTACAAACAACATGGCACTCGAATTCTTACAGCTCGCCACACATGCGCCACATCCAATACACATTGCGGCTTCAAAAGACTTATCGGCGTCATGTTTATTAACAGGTATGGCATTGGCATCTATGGTATTACCTGAAGTGTTTACAGAAATAAATCCTCCGGCGTGTTGTATGCGATCAAATGCGCTACGATCTACTACCAAATCTTTAATGACAGGAAATGCTTTAGCTCGCCATGGTTCTATGTATATGGTATCACCGTCTTTAAACTTTCTCATGTGTAGCTGACATGTTGTTATCCCTCTATCTGGGCCATGAGCTTCACCATTAATATATAAGGAACACATGCCACAGATACCTTCACGACAATCATGATCAAATGCTACAGGCTCATCACCTGAATTTACAAGTTGTTCATTTAACACATCTAACATTTCAAGGAAAGACATATCCGGAGACACATCATTGATGTTGTAGTCTACCATTTTTCCTTTGTCGTTTGCGTTCTTCTGACGCCAAATTTTTAACGTTAAATTCATATCTTCTAGATTTTAGTAGTGAGTATTGAGTATTGAGCGAAAAGACAATCATCTAATATCTCACATCTCAATGCTAACATCTATTTTATTTATAACTTCTTTCTTTAACTTCTATATTTTCGTATACCAAATCTTCTTTATGCAATACTGCATCTTTTGGTTCGCCTTTATATTCCCATGCAGATACATATTGGAATTCTTTTTTACGCATGGCTTCACCTTCTCCGGTTTGATACTCTTCTCTAAAGTGTCCTCCTGCAGATTCTTCTCTTAACAATGCATCTTTAGCAAATAGCTCTCCTAATTCTAAGAAATCTGCAACGCGCAATGCTTTAGCCAATTCTTCATTGAACTCTTCGTTTGTTCCGGGCACTTTGACATTTTTCCAGAATTCTGCTCTCAATTCTGCGATTTCAGTAATTGCAGATTTTAAATCTTTTTCATTACGAGCCATGCCACATTTGTTCCACATGATCTTTCCTAAACGCTTGTGGAAATGATCTACTGAATGCGTCCCATTATTGTTAACAAGGTGTTCTATATTATCTCGCACGCTTTTTTCAGCGTCTTCAAATTCTTTAGTTTCTGTTGATATTGGCCCTGTTCGTATATCATCGGCCAAGTAATCTCCAATAGTATATGGTAATACAAAATAACCATCAGCTAATCCTTGCATTAATGCTGATGCTCCTAAACGGTTGGCACCATGATCTGAGAAATTCGCTTCTCCTATACAGTATAATCCTGGAACCGTAGTTTGAAGATTATAGTCTACCCATACGCCTCCCATGGTATAGTGTACTGCCGGATAGATCATCATTGGCGTTTCATAAGGGTTTTGATCTACGATCTTTTCGTACATCTGGAATAAGTTACCGTATTTGGTTTTAACGACTTCCTGACCTAACTTTTTAACCAATGCTTCATCATTTTCATCCAACCCTTTTACATGGGCTTGCTCTTTTCCGTAGCGCATAAATGCTGATGCAAAATCCAGATAAACTGCTTCTCCTGTAGCGTTAACTCCATAGCCTGCATCGCAACGCTCTTTTGCTGCACGAGATGCGACATCTCTAGGTACTAAGTTACCGAAAGCCGGATAACGACGCTCTAAGTAATAGTCTCTATCTTCTTCAGCTAATTCTGTAGGTTTTAATTGTCCCGATCTGATAGCTTCTACATCTTTTTTATGTTTTGGCACCCAAATACGACCATCGTTACGTAATGACTCTGACATTAAGGTCAGTTTGGATTGGTGGTCTCCTGATACTGGGATACAGGTCGGGTGAATTTGTGTATAACATGGGTTAGCAAAATAAGCACCTCGTTTATGAGCTTTCCAGGCTGCAGTGACATTACTTCCCATGGCATTGGTAGATAGGAAAAACACATTACCATAACCACCAGTTCCTAAAACAACCGCATGTGCTGAATGGCGTTCTATTTCTCCGGTTACTAGATTTCGAGTAATGATACCTCTGGCTTTACCATCAACGATAACGACATCGAGCATTTCGTGTCGGTTATACATTTTTATTTTACCACGACCTATTTGCCTGTTCATTGCAGAATAAGCCCCTAACAGCAACTGTTGTCCTGTTTGTCCTGCTGCATAAAAGGTTCTGGATACCAGAACACCTCCAAAAGAACGGTTATCTAACAATCCGCCATATTCTCTTGCAAAAGGAACACCTTGAGCTACGCACTGATCAATAATGTTTGCAGAAACTTCTGCTAAACGATATACATTGGCTTCACGAGAACGATAATCACCGCCTTTTACAGTATCGTAAAACAGTCGGTATGTAGAATCGCCATCACCCTGATAGTTTTTTGCTGCATTTATACCTCCTTGAGCTGCAATTGAGTGTGCTCGTCTTGGAGAATCCTGAAAGCAAAAGGCTTTTACATTGTAGCCTAACTCTGCTAGGGTTGCTGCTGCCGATCCACCAGCTAATCCGGTTCCTACAACTATAACGTCAATAAGACGTTTATTGGCCGGGTTAACGAGGTTGATATCGTTTTTATGCTTAGTCCATTTATCTGCTAATGGTCCTTGTGGTATTTTAGAATCTAAAGCCATATTTAGATGTATTTTTAGTGATTAAAATGATGGAATAATGCAATGAAAATGAATCCTAACGGAATTAAGATCGCATAAGCTTTTCCTAAGCCTTTAATCCCTCTGGTATATTTATTATTTGCTCCAACAGATTGGAACGCAGAATCAAAACCGTGTAATAGGTGTAACGACAAAAAGACAAAACCAATACAGTAAAGTGCCACACGCCACATAGGCACAAATTTGTGCACCAATTCTTCATAATATCTGTAACCTTCACCGTCGGCTAATAATCCAGACATGTCGCCCTGAACATATTTTATATTCAACTCCGGAATCCAGAAATCAATAAAGTGTATAATTAAAAATACTAATATGAAGCCACCGCTCCATATCATGTTTCTACTCATCCAGGTAGAATTAGCTGCACCGTTATTTTTAGCATAACTTATAACTCGTGCTCTGTTGTTTTTAATTTCCAATACAAATCCCATCACAAAATGGAATACAACCCCAAAAATCAGCACCGGTTGTAAAGCGAACTGAACCAGCGTGTTTGTTCCCATAAAATGAGATACATCGTTGAATATATCTGGATTGAAAACAGAAAGGATGTTAATTGCAAAATGTTGTAATATAAAAAACATGAGGAAGAGTGCCGAAAGTGCCATGGCAAACTTTCTTCCAATCGAAGAATTTAAAATTCCACCCATTGTAGATCTAATCTTTTTGTTAGTCTTACAAAAATACGGCGCAATTGCTTTTTAGGCAACTGCGTCATTCGTTAATTATCTATTTAGAATGATTTTAATTAGATAGTCTTGGTATCAACCCTCTTAGGCCCATATCAACCACTTGTTCTCCTATGGAAGGCTCATATTTTCCGTCGGCATTAACTTCAGTCCACTCAAAACTATTATTAATGGAAAATGATAACGTGACTTCGATATCTTCGGTTTCATTACCTGAAATGGTCAATGCATTTGCAAATGCTCCTGTAACTACACAAGAACCCTGAGGTACTGGCGATGATGCAAATAACGGGTTGGGTACTGTGGTAGCACCTTCCGGCGCCTGTCCTTGTGTTGTGAACCCTAAGGCTTCGAAAGCCCAAAATCCTTGTAATTTGTCATCATTAACCGTAATGGTACTACCATTAAGGTCAAATGTAGTGATGTAATTATTGTATCCCACAAAACTTGCCAAACGTCCAGTAATGTCCATACCGTTACTCAAAACGTTAATGTCTCCTTCTTGATATGATAGTGAGACTCTCACCCATTCATAGGCGCCTGCTTGAAGCGTACTTAAAGGCAAACTTAAAAAGACCTCATCGTCTCCCGCAAGAATGGCGCTTTGAAAATCAATGGCCATTGCTCCTCCTGCATTGGTTTCTGCACCTTCATAAATAATTGCTCCCTCTCCAAGAAGGGTGTTTGCTGTTGGTGCAAATTCTATATAATTGGCACTCATTCGTTGTATTGTTGGAGTTTGTGCCGCATTCCCGTTTGGTAATCCAGAAGGCTGCCCTAAATTATCCAAACGTTGTTGGTTGGGATCAAAGTTTAACTTAATAATCAATCTTGGCTCCGTATTGTTTTGGTTATCATCATCAGAGCTACAGGCTGTTAAGACGCAGATTACAAGTAATAAAAGTAGGCTTATCTGTTTCATAGATATATTTTGGGTGAATGTTGATGTTTTACTTTATTTCTAATATTGTTTCTATTTCATCTATATCTATACTATAAACTCCTTTTGGTAAATAATATTTCCCGTTACCTGCCTTAATAATGTCTATAGCCGTATTTTCTTTCAGTAAGGCTTTACGCCCTTTATCGGTCAATTCTAAGTTGTAATCTAAATAATTAAATCCCCGATCTGCGTTTACAGTTAAGGTATTCAATACCTTACCCTTTTCTGATAGGATTTTTACTGTTTTCTGTCCTGATGTCTTACTATAAAATTGAATTGTAATTTCTGGTTCATATGCGTTCAACCAGCGATTCCATGTATTGCCCCAACCTTTTGAATGTTTTACTTCATCTAATCGAAACAGCACCATATCTTTTGACTGCATTTGAGTACTCATCTGCTGTAATGGCCCAATATTAGTTTTATATATGCTACGACCATGAGTTCCTAATAACAGGTCTTTAGATTCTTTTTGAATTACCATATCATGTATCGCTACTTTTGGAAGGTTTTTAGAAAACAATTCCCAACTGTTTCCCCTATTAAAAGAAACATAAGCACCGTTATCCGTACCAAGATATAAGATATTTTCATTCTCCGGATCTTCCCGAATAACATTCACTGGTGATGCCGGAATGTTACTCTTTATAGCTTTCCAGGTTTGCCCATAATCCTCGCTCATGTACACATAAGGTTTAAAGTCGTCCCATCTGTAACCATTTAATGTAACATATATCCGTTCTTTTTTATGCTGTGATGCTATCACACGGCTCACCCACAAGTCTCTAGGAAAAGTATTGGAAATGTTAGTCCAGCTACCGCCACCATTTTTAGTGACATGCACCAGACCATCATCGCTTCCTGTGTATATTAATCCAAATTGAAAAGGGCTTTCGCTAATTGTGGTTATTGTTCCATAAGCTACATTTCCTTTTTTACCGCCTTGGGTAAGATCATCACTAATGGCTTTCCAATCATCACCCTGATTCATTGAGCGCATCAGTTTATTACCGCCCAGATATAGTATATCTTGATTATGAGATGACAGTTGTATTGGTGTCTGCCAATTGAATCGATATGGCGCCTCTCCTAATTGATGCTTGGGTTGAATATATTTCTGCGCTTCTGTTTCAAGATTTAATCTGTAATAATTCCCAAACTGGTAGCCCGTATAGACAATATTAGAATTTCGATTATCGATTTCAATCTGCATTCCATCACCGCCCATTATGAATTTCCAAGGGTATTCTCCTTGTTGATGCCAGGCACTATTTTCTTTAGCATTATGGGCACCCATCCAAACACCATTATCCTGCAACCCACCATAAACATTATACGGTTTTTCATGATCTACATTTATGGCATAAAACTGTCCTACAGCTGTTGAATTGTTCTTAATCCAGCTTTTGCCATCATCATAAGTAATGTTAACCCCGCCATCATTGCCATTTATAAGGTGGTTTGTATTTTTAGGGTTAATCCATAAGGCATGATGATCGGCATGTACATTCTCTTTGCTAATTGATTCAAAGGACTGTCCGCCATCTTTAGATTTTAGAATTGGCACGCCATAAACATAAATATGATCAGCATTATCCGGTGCTACATGTATGTGTCCAAAATAATAGCCATAACTGTAATACAATCCATCAAGATAATCATTGTGCGTTTTTTTCCATGATTTTCCCCCATCAGTACTCTTATAGACCTCGGCACCAATTACTGGTGTATCAAACAGCATGGTATTAGCATTTTCAAGATATTTAGCCAAATCAATAGGTTTAACATTTCCTGAACGCACCATTTGCTTTACATTTTCTGCACGATACTTTTCCTGAAATCCGTTTGTTTTTAAAAACGTATTAAGTTTTTTATCCTCTAATGCTAAAAAATCAGCATTAGACATGGTCTTGAAATCTTCCTTTGTAAGGCCTCTTGGTTTTTCTTTAGATGTCTTTTTAGGTCTGCGGTACTGATTATCATGAATAGCATAGATAATCTCATCATTATATATGGCTATTCCTATCCTACCTACACCTTCTCCTGTTGGGAAACCACTATCTTCAACAGACATTTTTTGCCACGTTTCTCCCGCATCAATACTCTTGTAGATCCCAGATTGTTCACCATTACCTTTAAAATTCCATGCCTTTCGGTCTTTAGTCCAAGTAGTAGCAAACATCACATTATAATTCATCGGACTATGCCTTAGATCAATTACTCCGGAAATATCATCTACAAATAAGGTTTGCTTCCATGTCTTTCCACCATCAACCGTTTTGTAAACCCCACGTTGATCATTACGAGAATACAAATGTCCTGTTACTCCAACAACCACAACATCAGGATTTTTTGGATCAATTAATATTCTGCCTATATGATGCGAATCTAATAGTCCTATATTGGTCCAAGATTTTCCATGGTCTTCAGATTTTAATATCCCGATCCCAGCATAGGATGACCTTGACGAATTGTTTTCTCCCGTACCTACATAGATGGTTCTTGTAGGCCAGTGTACTGCGATATCACCAACATTTTGAGTCTCAGAACTGTCCAGTACAGGCTCGAATGTAGTTCCATTATTCGTTGTATGCCAAACCCCTCCTGAGGCATAAGCTACATAAAATTCTGAGGGTAGATCAGGGTTCACATCTAAATCCACAACTCTACCACTCATTATGGTTGGTCCTATATTCTTAAAAGGCACATTCTTTACCAAAGAATTGCGCTCTAGGGTTTGTTTTTCTTCTGATGCTCTACTTACTGCTTCAGCTGTAGTTGCTGGTTGTTGAGCAAACGAAAAAACAGATACTACTACAAATAGAAACAGATAACGTTTTGAATTTAATATCATGGTCGGAATTTTGTGAGGTATGAAAATAACCATAATGGTATAATCCTCAAAATACAACATCTAAGTTTAACACCTTTGCTAAAATATAAAGGCAGCTCCATGGAGCTGCCTTTACTGGTTATCTATTTGGATTAGAAATTACTCAATAATTAGTTTTTCTGTTATTGAGGCCTCGTTACTATTTACGATTAAGAAATATACTCCATTGCTAACACTAGTTAAATTAATGCGATTTTGTGGCGTATCTTTTAATTCTTGTTCAAGGATAAGTCTGCCGTTAACATCATAAACTTTAACCGTATCTAAATCTATAAATCCTGAATTGTTAATGTAAACCTCTCCCTTTGATGGGTTAGGGTATATGCTTATAGCAGCATTAAGTGTTTCATCTGAAACTGATAAAATTGAGCAATCAAAATCTTGCATTAATGGATTTCCACATGCCGGATTGGTTGTACTACGCGAATGTACATCGCCACCACCATTAATATCTCCTGCGCTTAAGCTTCTTTGAGACTCTCCATTAGATATGGCATAATGCATTACGACATTAGTATCAATGACATGTGCCAATTGATGACCGTGACCTAGCTCGTGTACTGCTACACTCTCAAAATCAAATTGCGAAAATGAAGGTGCTGAAGGTCCAAATTGCCAATTGGTAGTATCATTAAAAGCAATATCCAATTCCGAAACAAACCACTGTAAGCTAGTTCCTCCACTAATAAAACAACCTGAAAATCGAGATGTACATCGCCCTAATACACCATTAGGTAATTCATCTCCGTTATCCATACGCACTATATTAATACCATCATTGGCTACAACATCTGTAGTAGTTACTGGACCTATAATCCAATTAACTTCTGTTTCGCATCGCCAAGAATTCAGTGCTCTTACGAATGATGCATTTGCAGCATTATTGGCATCAAAATCTGTAAACATCTGCCAGGTGTATCCCCCAGCACCATTATCACCTTGATGTTGTGTTGGGTAGGCTACATTTACTCCTGTTGTTATGGCATCTGATACGGCATTGATCTCTGCATATTCTATATTTAATGTTTGCGCTGAAGCTGCTAGTATTGCAGTGGCAGCCGAATTGATAATGGCCACTTGCCCAGTTCCTGCTCTCGACGGAATCTGTACTGTGATTTGCGTATCTGTCCAACTTAAAATCTGAGATTCTAAAGCAAAAGTAAAGCCTGCACCACCGTCATTTGCATCTGCAAATCCAACATTTTGGACTGTTGTACCAAAGCCAGCACCATTAATGGTTAATACGGTTTGTGTTCCTGCTGTAGCTGTTGTAGGGCTAATGGAAACAATTGCTGCACCACCTCTATTTGCCGTTTGATCAGCATTGAATTGACTAATCACTGAATAATTACTATTGGTAAGACTTACGATATCGTTATAAAAATCAGCGATGTTTTCTTTTATACCGTAAGGATTTATTACGATATTGTTAAACACATTGTATTTGTAAAACCCCTGTGTATCACTATACGTTTCAAAGGACCTGTACTCTGATGGTAGAGATACGGTGTTATCTACTAATGTAAATACACCAACATCGTTAAGGTCTAGTTGAAGGCTTGGTGTTACAATTTGAGCATCTAAGCCTACGGTTCCTCCGACAGTTACTATTTCTACTACTGATAGTTCTTGGCCTTTGAATACTTTGTAAACCTCAACTTTGTTTACCGTGTAAATATTTTGACCATTAGCATCCCAATATGATTTTTTTGAGATAACTTTACCTTCGATAATCTGAGATGAAGCATGAACTTGAACATTCAATGGGACTTCAAATGTTAATTCTTGAGCTTTAACCGTGTATGGTCCTGATAAAAGACAAAATAACACGACCAATAACACTTTAAGTGTAATTTTTTTCATGGTTTGAGTTTAGGTTAATTGCGTTTCAACGGACAAATATAACAATTTATCGATGTTTTAAAAGAAAATCTTCATCTTTTCAACTAAAAAATTTAATCAGTAATGAAGTACCTTTCCATAGATTCTGACTTATTCATTCAGAATCGTAAAAATTTTGCAGCCCAAATGCTACCCAATAGCCTTGCGATTTTTAATAGTAATGATATCTACCCTATCAGTGCGGATAGCACCATGCCTTTTCAGCAACATCGCGACATCTTTTATTTAAGTGGTGTTGATCAGGAAGAAAGTGTATTGGTAATATTCCCGAATTGTCCTAAAGCCAAACATCGTGAGATCTTATTCTTGAAAGAAACCAATGAACATATTGCCATTTGGGAAGGTGAAAAACTTACTAAAGATAAAGCTTTTAAGACTTCTGGTATTACAACCGTGTATTGGTTACAGGACATGGAAAAAATACTTTTCGAGCTTATGACACAATGCGATACGGTATATATTAATACCAACGAACATTACAGGGCTTCTGTTGAAACGGAAACTCGTGAAGATCGTTTTACCAAATGGCTTAAAGCACGATATCCTGCGCATAATGTGGCCAAAAGCAACCCTATTTTACAGCGCTTAAGATCTGTTAAAAATCCTATTGAAATTGATTTGATGCAGAAGGCTTGCGACATTACAGAGAAAGGATTTAGACGTATTCTTAATTTTGTAAAGCCTGAGGTTTGGGAATTTAATATTGAAGCTGAGTTTATGCACGAATTCCTCAACAACCGTTCTAAGGGCTTTGCTTACACGCCTATCGTAGCTTCAGGTTTTAATGCGAATGTGCTGCATTATATCGAAAATAATCAACAGTGTAAGGCTGGCGATCTCATTTTGCTTGATGTTGGTGCCGAATATGCTAACTATTCTAGCGATATGAGCAGAACTATTCCTGTCTCTGGAACGTTTACAGAACGTCAAAAACAGGTTTACAATGCGGTTAATCGTGTTAAAAATGAAGCAACTAAACTGCTGGTTCCCGGAACGCTTTGGGAAGACTATCATGTTGAAGTGGGCAAAATCACGACTGCTGAGCTTTTGGGCTTGGGCTTATTGGATAAAGCGGATGTTCAAAATGAAAATCCGGATTGGCCTGCTTATAAAAAGTATTTTATGCACGGCACATCACATCATATTGGATTGGATACTCATGATTATGGTTTGCTTCATGAGCCCATGCAAGCCAACATGGTCTTTACGGTTGAGCCGGGCATCTATATTCCTGATGAAGGTTTTGGCATTCGCTTAGAAGACGATGTTGTTATTCAGGAGTCTGGCGAGCCTTTTAATCTTATGCGCAATATTCCTATTGAAGCCGAAGAGATTGAAGAGATTATGAACGCTTAATTAAAGAATAAAATGCTTTTTTGAGTGAAAATAGAAAAATTTATTTTAATTAGTTAGGATTCCTTACTATATTTGTATCGCAATTATGCATTAACTAAAATTTTAATACGATGAGTAAATCCATTTTTTATCACGCCGGTTGTCCGGTTTGCATTAGTGCTGAACACGACATTATTGATCTTATTGGTAATGATAAGGTAGAAATTGTTCACCTTGGCGAAGATGCTTCAAAAATTAGCACAGCAGAAGCTGCTGGTGTAAAATCGGTACCTGCACTGGTAACACCTAATGGTAATGTATTACATATCAATTTTGGCGCTTCTATGGCTGACGTTAAAGGTTGATTATTTTTTTGATTTTTATTGTTAGGATTACTAACTTTGCCTGTTTGTGCCACACAACAGGCATTTTTTATTTATGAATAAGAACACTTTCAACTTAAACCATCAAGAGCAGGAGCTTAGCGCTAAAATTACCGTTGGCCTAGAGCGTATCTCCGAAGCCTTCAAGGTCTTACTCTGGGAAAAGGCTAAAAATTATGGTTTAAGTCCCATTCAAATTCAGATCTTAATTTTTATTGCCAATCATAAAATAGACTATTGCAACGTGAGTTATTTGGCAAAAGAATTCAATGTTACCAAACCTACTGTTAGTGATGCGATAAAGGTTTTAAACCAAAAAGGATTAATTATTAAAACATATTCTTCTGAAGACAGTCGCCGTTACAATATTGTTTTGTCTGATAACGGAAAGACAATGGTTGGCCACACAGAACAGTTTGCGTTTCCTTTACAACAGCAAATAAATCGCCTTAACAGAAATGAACTAAATGACCTTTTCAATGCTTTAAGTAAAGTCATATATCAACTTAACAAGACTGGGATTCTTACGGTACAACGCACTTGTTTTGCTTGCAAATACTATAGTAAAGAACAACAATCGCATTACTGCAATCTGTTACAAAAAACACTTTTTGATCATACCATTAGGATTGATTGTAATGAATTTGAAATGGCAGATTAATGTTTGCCATTTATCTTTTCATAGACATTTACAGCAACAAAACTTATAATAGCAGGAATTATCCAGCCCAAATGATATTCGGCTAAAGGAATCAGGTCTATTATTGGACGTACATGCGCTTTTGGAATGATAAAGGCTAAAACATCCGGCAAGCTGAAAATAAACGTTACCAGAACCACAATTCTAAATACCAAAACCGATGTCTTATTTTCTGGTAAAACATTCAATAGGATCAATACTATCGTTATAGGATAAATAAACATCAGTACAGGCAATGCGATGTGGATTATTGTATTAAAATTCAATTGTCCTACAACAATGCCAAACACACAAGCTATAACAGCGGTTAAAATATACACCAATTGGGAATTGTTAAACAACCCTTTAAAATAATCGGCCGTACCGGCAATGATACCTACAGCTGTGGTAAAACAGGCTAAAGAAATGAGTATGCTTAGTACTGTATTTCCAAAAGTACCTAAGGCTGATATACTAATTTCTCGCAACAAATTAGCACGTTGCATATCGTTGCTCATTGTAGCATCTATCTGTAATTCGGAACTGTAATACGCTCCTACAGAAATTAAACCAGTGTATATAAGAAACAAGCCTAATCCGGCAATAATTCCTGATTTTCTAATCAAACGTTTTTTTGCCTCAAAAGAAGCGTCATCTTTAAAACTAATAGAAATGATTATAACTGCTCCAACCACCACAGCGCCTATGGCATCAAAAGTTTGATAGCCCTCTATGATACCAGCAACTACTGGAGTCTCTATAGTTGTAATATTGGGCATACTACTGGCATACAAACCAATACCAATGACCAATAGTAATATGATTACAATAAATGGCGTTAAAAACTTACCTATCACATTCAGAATCTTAGAACGGTTGAGTACAAATATCAAAACCAACGTAAAATAAACGATACTGGTAAGTAAAGGACTGGTACCAAAAAAAGGATGAATAGCAATTTCATGGGTCGCCGATGCTGTCCGAGGTGATGGTATCACTACAGATATGATATAGACAATAATGCAGTATGCGAGACTAAGCTTAGGCGATACTTTTTTTCCAAAATCGTACATTGTACCCTGAAGCCTAGCATGTGCCATAATACCAAAGATCGGAATCACTACCGCAGTAATCATAAACCCCAGCGCCACCCATGGCCAATACGCTCCAGCTTTATACCCCAATAAAGGAGGTATCAATAAATTGCCAGCACCAAAGAATAAAGAGAAAAGCGCAAAACTGGTGACTAAAAGTTGTTTGGTTTTATTCAACCTATCTATAATATTTTAAAGTTTAAAACAGCTTTCAATTAAGCTCGATTTCAAATATAACAAATAGTTATACACATTATAGATTTTGAAATCTTATCGATGTATTACCTTTGTCAACTTATGGTTTTAAGATACAAAGACATTGACATACGTTATGAGGTTACTGGTAATGGTAAGACACTCGTATTATTACATGGTTTTTTAGAATCTATAGAAATGTGGGACACTATCACTAAATTGTTTCGTGAAACACATCAAATCATTCGTATTGACCTTTTAGGTCATGGTCAAACGGGTTGTTTGGGTTATGTACATACCATGGACGATATGGCTGAGGCTGTTCTGGCGGTATTAACCAAGGAAAAAATTTCAAAAGCTCATGTTGTAGGTCACTCTATGGGAGGTTATGTGGCATTAGCTATGGCAGAAACTAAACCAGATATATTTAATGGGCTGTGTTTAATGAACTCTACTTTTGATGCAGACAATAACGCGCGGAAGGAAATGAGAAGACGTGCAATCAACATGGCTAAAACCAACTACAGCGCTCTGGTAAAAATGTCTTTTTCGAATTTATTTGCACCACAGAGCAGAATAGCACACAAAGTTGCATTTGAGGCAGCATTAAAATTGGCACAAAAAACAACTGTTCAGGGTTATATAGCTGCTCAGGAAGGTATGATGTTACGCCCATGTCGTTTTGATATTTTAAAGCACCTTAAATGCCATAAACTTATCATCACCGGTAAAAAAGACAGCTTAATCAATAGTGAAACATTAGTGTCCAAACTTCAATACACCCATATCGATCATGTTGAGTTTTCTATGGGACATATGAGTCATATTGAAAATATTTCAGATTTATCTTACTATTTAAAGCGTTTTATCGAAAAATAAAACATTTAGACGTTTTTTTATAGTTTTTTTCTCTAAGTTTAAAATCCCAAACCATTTTATCATGAAAAAAACTAACTATGTCCTAGCACCTACTAAAATCTACTGTGATATTTTTGGCCACAATTATAAGATTACCAAAAAGGTTACTAATCATGTTAAAGAATACACGTGTACGCGTTGTAAAAAGCAAGTTACAACTAATAGCAATGGCCGTTTAACAGAGCTAACGCCTAAATATCAGGACATAAATTCTGCCCTAGAGAAGATTTACAACCATAGAATGATGCGTTTAAAGCAAAAATCCCTCACTTCATCGATTTATTAATTGTTGACAACCTGTTAATAACTGATTTTTATATCTTTAGAATCCTGATTAAACGAAACCTCTAAAGATCATCAGTCAAAATGAAAAACATTTACTGTTCTCTATTTGGTCATGACTACCAAGTGACAAAAAATGTGACCTATCACGTAAAAGAGTACAAGTGCAGAAACTGCAAATCTGAAGTTACAATAGACAGTAACGGTAAATTAATTCCTTTAACAAAAAAAACCAAAGAAATTAATAATGTGCTTTACAGAGTGCATTGTAAACGTTTAGAAAAAGGCCGTAAAATATTAATGACGCCTTAATTAAACGAATTCCATCCTTTTGCCACAATAGGAATTCTCTCTTCAGCACGCGTAATTAAGTGCTTCCCTTTTTCTTTCTCTGTGATATAGCCTATTACCGTTAGATTAGGATTCCCCTTAATTTTTGGATAATCTTCCTGTGAAATCGTCATCAATAACTCATAATCTTCACCACCATTAATAGCAATGGTTGTACTATCAATATTAAACTCTTCGCAGGTAGAAATCACCTGAGGATCTAATGGGATTTTATTTTCATACATGTCGACACCCACATCACTATGTTTACACAGGTGCAAAACTTCTGAAGACAAACCGTCACTAATATCGATCATACTGGTAGGTACTACATTCAATTTATCTAATAACTCAACAATGTCCTTACGCGCCTCGGGTTTGAGTTGTCGTTCTACGATATAAGAATACATAGAAAGATCCGGCTGATTATTAGGGTTAACCTTAAACACTTCTTTTTCGCGTTCTAAAACCTGCAATCCCATATAAGCCCCGCCAATATCACCAGTAACTACAAGCAGATCATTTACTTTAGCCCCTTTTCTTAAAACCGTTTTTTTCTGATCCACTTTACCGATGGCTGTTACCGATATGATAAGTCCAGATGTTGAAGATGTCGTATCTCCTCCCACAACATCAATGTTATATACTTTCGCAGCAGTATGGATACCAGCATATAGTTCTTCTAAAGCTTCCACTGGAAAACGGTTAGATATTGCAATCGAAACTGTAATCTGTGTTGCTGTTCCATTCATAGCATAGATATCAGAAAGATTAACAATCACAGCTTTATAACCCAGATGTTTTAATGGCATATAACTCAAATCAAAGTGCACACCTTCAACTAAAAGATCTGTTGATACAACAACGTTCTCATCTTTAAATCTAAGCACTGCAGCATCATCTCCAATACTTTCAACGGTAGATTTTTGTTGAATTTTAAAATGCTTAGTGAGATGTTCAATTAGGCCAAACTCCCCCAATTCACTAATTGGTGTTCTTTGTGGATTTTTATCTTCTATCATACTGCAAAAATATTGCGGTTTTATAAAATACAAAGGATAATTAGCTCCTAATTATACATAACTTTTACCTATATAATTTTTTTTAATGTAAATTGCTTAAAAAATATAGTTATGAAGCTCAAATCTCTTAGCAAGATCCTGCCTTGTACTTTAATCCTATTGGCATTTATATTCTGTGCTTGTTCTAATGATGATGATTCAAATTCCGGAAATCCGAATATTGATAATGACCCTAATGCTTTTGCGCCTCAATTTCCATGCGAAAATGGTTTTGCTGGCTTTTATCCTTGTAATGGCTATGACCTTATGAGTCATATTCCCATTTCAGTTTTAGGTGGCCCGGGAGCTGAAGGTAATGATTCCTGGGGTTGGACAGACGACCTTACAGGAAATGAATATGCACTTGTAGGAACTACAGAAGGCTCTGCATTTGTTGATATTACTAATCCTTCAGACCCTATATTTTTGGGCACACTTCCTACCGCAACATTTTCGAGCGATTGGAGAGATATTAAAACCTATAATAATCATGCTTTTATTGTAAGTGAAGCGCCAGATCATGGCATGCAGGTTTTTGATCTTACACGATTACGAAATGTAACCAATCCGCCTCAAACGTTTACCGCTGATGCACACTACACCCAATTTGGTAATGCACATAACATTGTTATTAATGAAGACTCAGGTTTTGCTTATGTGGTAGGCTCCAACACCTTTAACGGCGGACCACATTTTGTTAATATCCAAAACCCTATAATGCCTGTTGCAGCGGGTGGTTATGGAGATGACGCTTATTCTCATGATGCACAAGTGGTAACCTATAACGGTCCAGACACAGATTATACGGGAAGTGAAATCCTTATAGGCAGTAATGAAGACGAAGTTGTCATCGTTGATGTTAGTGACAAAGACAACCCTAGTCAAATCTCTACAATAGATTATAGTAATATTGGTTACACTCATCAAGGATGGTTTACTGAAGACATGACCTACTTTTTACTTGGAGATGAAGTTGATGAAATTGATTTTGGGTTTAATTCTAGAACACTGGTTTTTGATTTTAGCGATCTGGATACTCCTACTTTTCATATGACTTACTCTGGTCCTACGGCAGCTATTGATCATAATGGTTATGTGGTTGGCAACACCTTTTTTATAGCCAATTATGCTGCTGGTGTCAGAGTGGTTGATATCTCGGGTATTGATACCAACACGATGACTGAAGTTGGCTTTTTTGATACCTACCCTATTGATAACGATACTGAATTTCGAGGTGCATGGAACATTTATCCATTTTTTGAAAGTGGTAATCTCATCATAAGTGATATCAATGGTGGACTATTCATTATCAGAGCAAGTACAAACTAATTGTATTATGATTCAAAAAAAATCAATACTTAGCCTCTCATTATTGATTTTATTCACGTTCTATTGTTGTGAAAGTAATGACGACGCCTCTTCACTTATTAATAATGTCAATGTAGATTTTATAGGCACTTATGGCGGAAGCTTAAATGATAGTGGTCAATCTGTAATCAGCACTAACGATGGTGGTTATGCCGTATTAGGATATTCACAAAGTATGGATGGGGACATTACTGATAAACAAGACGAAAGCTTTGATTATTGGTTGTTAAAATTTAATACGCTTAACGAATTAGAATGGCAAAAAACCTATGGTGGTGATGCTAGTGATAAAGGCAGTACCGTTATTCAAACTCAAGATGGTGGTTATGCTATTTTAGGATCTAGCTTTAGTACTAATGGAGATATTACTAACAATAATGGTTCTGGAGATTATTGGCTTGCTAAGCTGGATTCTGGCGGCACTATTATCTGGCAAAAATCCTTTGGATTTCAAGGTAATGATTCCGGGATTTCTGTCTTACAAACTAATGACCAAGGCTATCTTATTACAGGTATTTTAGACGTTACGGCTTCAGGAGGTCAGGGAAACAGTAATCGAAGCAGTGCTAGTCATGCCGGAGGTGAATATTGGGCAATTCGTTTAAACACCAATGGCGATCTTTTGTGGAGTAAGTTTTTCGGAGGTACATTTACGGATACTCCCGAAGGTGTTGTACAAACCGATGATGGTAGTTTTATCATTGCCGGAGGGTCAGATAGTTCTGATGTCGATGTCAACGGTAATATAGGATCTTATGATTTTTGGGTCATAAAAATATCATCTGCAGGTGAGCTTATTTGGGAAAAATCTTATGGTGGGAATGATATCGATAATGCCAGAGGTATCGTAGCCTCTGATGATGGTAATTTTGTCATTGTGGGTGATACTCGTAGTAATGACAATGATGTTAGCACTAATAATGGCGCTGCAGACTTGTGGCTGATAAAAATCTCTCCAGATGGCGATTTGCTATGGGAAAAAACAATTGGAGGTACAAACTTTGATGTGGGACGCGCCATAAAAAAAACACAGGATAATGGCTTTATCCTTTCGGGAAGCTCAAGAAGTAATACTATAGACGTCTCTGTAAATAATGGCCAAAATGATGCCTGGGCTGTTAAAGTTGATAGCAATGGCAATCTGCTATGGGAGAAAAGCATCGGTGGAAGTAATATTGATTTTGCCTACGGCGTAGCGGAACTGAATGATCAAAGCATCATTGTTGTTGGAGATTCTACAAGTGACGATGGCGATATTACAGAAAATAAAGGGTTTACCGATTTATTATTAATAAAAATTGATTAAGAAGAAATGAAAAAGAATTTGATCTTATGCCTAATCACAATGTTTATCCTTTGCTCTTGTAGTGATGACGATGATAATACTACACAAATTACAGATGTTAATGCTACTTTTAGTTTCACACACCATTGGGATAATGCTGCGGTAACCAGTGATGATTTTGACACTTTTCAATTTACAAATGCCAATGGCGAACTCATAAGTATTGAAAGGTTGCGCTACCTGATCTCAGACATCACATTCACCACAAGCGATAACGAACAGATCGTGTTTGATGTATACAATTTAGTTGATGTCACTAATAGTACTAATTTAAGCTTTACGCCACAAGCCACTATTCCTGTTGGAAATTATACCAACGTGTCTTTTACTTTTGGTTTTGACAATGAAGATAATTCAGAAAACTATACCGATTTAAACTCAGCATCATTTAATGTGCCCGATATGCTTGGGGGCGGTTACCATTACATGCAGTTTGATGGTAAGTTTATAAATTCTGCAAATGCTGAACAGGGATTCAACTATCACGCCATTAGAGCAGTAGATAATCCGGGGATGAACCCTACATTTCCTCAAGATACCTTTTTCACTGTGAACCTGGGAGCAATGACCATTTCCAATACTGTAGATATTGAAGTTGAAATGAACATTGCTGAGTGGTTTAGAACCCCTAATCAATGGGACCTTAACGTATTAAACACTGTTCTAATGCCCAACGCCATGGCACAGATCATGATGTTCGAAAACGGTCAAAACGTATTCAGTTTAGGAACTGTAACACAGTAATAATAATGAAATACTGGGGCTATCTTTTAATACTTCTGTTGTGCTTGAGCTGTTCAAATGACGACTCAGGTTATCAGCCTACAGCACTGCCTTTAGAGATTCCTCAATTGTTTTCAGAAAATATTTTAGCCCCGGTTATACCCAATGACAATCCTCAAACAATAGAAGGTGTTGCTTTAGGAAAAAGACTGTTTTTTGACCCTTTATTATCAGCAAATAATACCATATCCTGTGCCACCTGTCATGCGCCACAGAATGCATTTACAGATAATACTGCAACCAGTCTCGGTGTTGATGGTATGTCAGGAACTCGAAATTCAATGCCATTATTCAACCTTGCCTGGAATTATGATGAACGTTTTGCTTGGGATGGTAAAGAGTTAAGCTTAGAAAGGCAAGCCTTAGAACCTGTACAAAACCCTATAGAAATGCACAGCAATTGGGACGATGTTGTAGAGAAATTACAATCGCACTCAGAGTATCCTGAACTTTTCCGTTTGGCATTCAATACCAGTACTATTACAAAAGAATTAACCACAAAAGCCATCGCACAATTTGAACGCACACTCATTTCTGCGAACTCAAAATTTGACAGATATTCACAGGGAGAAGCATCACTAACGCCTCAAGAATTAAATGGTCTGGATGTATTCTTAAGAGAGGATAAAGGCGATTGTTTCCATTGCCACGGTAACCCTAACAACCCCTTGTGGACTGATAATATTTTTCATAATAACGGATTAGATGAAACTTTTACAGATCTTGGATTGGGTGCTGTAACCGGAAATCCTGCCGATAATGGGAAATTTAGGTCCCCTTCATTGCGAAATTTAGAGTATACCGCGCCATACATGCACGATGGTCGTTTTAATACCATAGAAGAGGTTATCGATCACTACAGCGAAGGATTAAAAAACTCTCCAACCATAGATCCGTTAATGAAAAAAATAGATGAAGGTGGTGTACAATTATCCGATGAGGATAAAGCGGATTTAAAAGCCTTTTTGTTAACGTTATCTGATCCATCATTCATTTCTAACCCTAATTTTCAAAACTAAATATTGCATTTCATCGAAAATAATTGTGTTTTAACATTTGTTTAGAAGATTTTTACTACATTATACATCCCAAATTTTAATAACCTACTTCTATGAAGTCGACAATCAACCCCAAATTGTCCTGTGCGGTATTTGGTCACAATTTTATAAAATCCAAAACCAAAAAGGATAACACTTCAGAATTGTTATGCAAGCATTGCAATGTCGTTATTACTACAGACTCTCATGGTAATTTCGAAGAGTCTGCTATCCCCAACAAAACTATTCAATCTACAATTAGACAGCTGTTTTCATTAAAACATCGGTTTACTTCTACATCTTTATCGTCATAACTCAGGTCCTTCTAATAATCTCCTGTATTAATAAGGCTTATAATAAGTATAAATAAATGCTATCAAATTATATACTAATATAATGTTAGCATATATGGTAAACGCTTAGTTATATCGTATATTTGCATACTATTTAGAACTAATCTGAAAAGTATATGATTAAAGTTTCTGAAAACGCAAAACACAAAGTCATAGAGCTCATGACAGAAGATGGCTATAATCCCAGCTCAGATTATATCAGAGTGGGTGTTAAAAGCGGAGGGTGTTCCGGGCTTTCTTATGACTTGAAATTTGATAATGATAAAGCAGAAGACGATAAAGTTTTTGAGGACAATGGTGTAAGAATTATTGTAGACAAAAAAAGCTTTTTATACCTGATAGGTACCACTCTGGAATACTCTGGAGGACTAAACGGTACAGGTTTCGTTTTTAATAATCCCAATGCTAACAGAACGTGTGGCTGTGGAGAATCATTCTCTCTTTAAGCAAAATACACTATGAATAAATATACGGAAGACGATTTAAGAGAAGAATTAAAGACCAAGGAATACGAATACGGTTTTTATACAGATATTGAATCTGAAACTTTTCCTAATGGACTCAATGAAGACATCGTACGTGCCATCTCTAAGAAAAAAGAAGAACCGGAATGGATGACCGAATGGCGCCTTCAGGCGTTTAGAGCATGGCAGGAAATGGTAGAACCAGAATGGGCAAATGTGCATTATGAAAAACCCGATTTTCAAGCCATATCTTATTATTCTGCTCCGAATAGCAAACCAAAATACGACAGTTTGGATGAAGTAGATCCGGAATTATTAGCCACTTTTGATAAGTTGGGTATTTCTCTGGATGAACAAAAAAAATTAGCAGGCGTAGCTATGGATGTGGTTGTGGATTCAGTTTCTGTAGCAACAACATTTAAGAAAACACTCGCTGAAAAAGGCATTATTTTTTGTTCCATCAGCGAAGCCATACAAGAACATCCGGAACTCGTTAGAAAACACATTGGTACTGTGGTTCCACAAAAAGATAATTTCTACGCCGCATTAAACAGTGCTGTCTTTAGTGATGGTAGTTTTTGCTACATACCCAAAGGCGTAAGATGTCCTATGGAACTCTCTACATACTTCAGAATCAATCAAGCCGGTACAGGGCAATTTGAAAGAACCTTAGTTATTGCTGATGAAGGTAGTTATGTGAGTTATCTTGAAGGTTGTACTGCACCAAGTAGAGATGAAAACCAATTGCATGCTGCAGTGGTAGAATTAATTGCACTGGACGATGCAGAGATAAAATACAGTACTGTACAAAACTGGTATCCTGGAAATGCTGAGGGTAAAGGTGGTGTCTATAATTTTGTAACCAAAAGAGGGCTTTGTGAAAAGAACGCGAAGATTTCATGGACACAAGTAGAAACGGGTAGTGCCGTAACATGGAAATACCCAAGTTGTGTATTGAAAGGTGATAATTCTGTAGGTGAGTTTTACTCAATAGCTGTGACCAATAATTTTCAGCAAGCCGATACCGGTACAAAAATGATTCATTTAGGGAAAAACACTAAATCTACTATTATTTCTAAAGGGATATCTGCTGGTAAATCTCAAAATAGCTACAGGGGATTGGTGCAAATTAATTCCAGAGCAGAAAATGCCAGAAACTTTTCTCAATGCGACAGTTTACTTATGGGGAATGAATGTGGAGCACACACATTTCCTTATATAGAAGCCAAAAATAAATCTGCACAAATAGAACACGAGGCTACCACTAGTAAAATCGGAGAAGATCAAATTTTCTATTGCAATCAAAGAGGTATAGACACAGAAAAAGCCATCGCATTAATTGTTAACGGTTTCAGTAAAGATGTTTTGAATAAACTGCCTATGGAATTCGCTGTAGAAGCTCAAAAATTATTAGAGATCAGTTTAGAAGGATCCGTAGGTTAAATTATTTTATATGAAAAGAGTTAGCATTATTATCATCTTATTTACCATCTTATCTGCTTGTAAAAATGATAAAAGCAGTGATCAAAACCTTGAAGAAAACAGGGCGAAATCTTACGATCAAAACGATGGATTAATTACCATAAAAGGCGATTTTATATACTACCAGGATGCAGCAGTATTACAGACACCAACCGAAATCTACGGTGTTGTAGTTGATGAAAACATGCATGAACTCAATGAAAAGGTAACCCCTCATAAAAAAGAAGCTACCGATATGGTGCCTGTTACTGTAAGAGTAAAACGTTTTGAGAGTAACCAAAAAGACACCTGGAAATATAAGGTAGAGATCAAAGAGATCTTAAAGGTTGAACAACCTGTTGAAAATAAAAATGACGTTATAAAACTATCAAATTAAGACGATGTTAAAAATCAATAACTTACATGCAAGTGTAGAAGATAAAGCCATATTAAAAGGCATTAATTTACATGTAAAACCAGGAGAAGTACATGCGATAATGGGACCAAATGGATCTGGTAAAAGTACATTAGCTTCTGTTATTGCAGGTAAAGAAGATTATGAAGTTGAAGAAGGTGAAATCATATTAGAAGGCGAAAATATAGATGAGCTTGCAGCAGAAGAAAGAGCACATAAAGGTGTATTCTTATCATTTCAATATCCTGTTGAAATTCCCGGCGTGAGTGTTACTAATTTCATGAAAACGGCTATCAACGAAACCCGAAAAGCAAAAGGGTTAGAAGAAATGCCTGCCAATGAGATGCTAAAATTAATTCGCGAAAAATCTGAGTTGTTAGAAATAGATCGTAAGTTTTTATCCCGCTCACTAAACGAAGGATTCTCCGGAGGCGAGAAAAAGAGAAATGAAATATTTCAAATGGCCATGTTGGAGCCTAAATTAGCCATACTCGACGAAACAGATTCTGGCCTGGACATTGATGCTTTACGAATTGTAGCGAATGGGGTAAACAAACTCAAGAGCAAAGACAATGCTGTTATTGTAATTACCCACTATCAAAGACTATTAGATTATATCGTTCCTGATTATGTGCATGTCTTACACAATGGTAGAATTGTAAAATCTGGCCCTAAAGAATTGGCTCATGAACTAGAAGCCAAAGGTTACGATTGGATAAAAGAAGAAGTAAATGCCTAACACTATGGATTTAAAGGAAAAATTAGTATCCTCTTTCTTAGCTTTTGAAAACACCGTTGATATTGATGCACCAGTGCATGATATCAGAATAGAGGCTATGAAAACATTTGAAGGCTTAGGTTTTCCTACTAAAAAATCAGAAGCTTGGAAATACACCTCATTAAATGCTGTTCTTAAACAAAATTATAGCATATTCCCCGAGCATGAGGAGGCTTTAGATTACAAAAAAGTAAAGCAATATTTTATTCATGATATTGACTCATATAAGATTATTTTTATTGACGGAAAATACTCTTCACACCTGTCTCAAACTACGCACGACGGTATAGATGTATGTTTAATGTCTGCTGCTTTAACCAAGCCAAAATATCGTATAGTTATTGAAAACTACTTCAATAAAGCTGCAGAAAAAGATGGGTTATCATCATTAAACACTGCATTTTCATACGAAGGTGCATACATTCATATTCCTAAAAATAAGGTTGTCGAAAAGCCTATTCAGATTATTCATTTTGCTACAGGAAACGAGTCTGCCATCATGCTTCAGCCAAGAAATTTGGTAATTGTTGGCGAGAACTCTCATGTTCAGATTATTGAACGCCACCAAAGTTTAACAGACAACCCTGTGCTAACAAATAGTGTTACTGAAGTTTTTGCCAATAAAAGAGCTATAGTAGATTATTACAAAGTTCAGAACGACAGGCAAAATGCATCACTGATTGATAATACCTTTATAAAACAAAGTCAGGAAAGTATTGCCAAAGTCCATACATTTTCATTTGGAGGTAAACTTACACGTAATAACCTTAACTTTTATCAGCACGGCGAACGCATCGATTCAACATTAAAGGGCATCACCATTATTGGAGACAAACAGCATGTAGACCACAATACTCTGGTCCATCATATAGAACCCAACTGTGAGAGTCATCAAGACTACAAAGGTATTTTTGGCGATACTGCTACAGGCGTTTTTAATGGTAAAGTTATTGTAGAAAAAGAAGCTCAAAAGACCAATGCTTTTCAGGCTAATAATAACATTTTACTCAATGATAAAGCAAGTATCAATACCAAACCTCAACTAGAGATTTTTGCAGATGATGTGAAGTGTTCTCATGGTTGCACTATAGGTCAGCTTGATGAAAGTGCTATGTTTTATCTCAAGTCTCGTGGTATTCCCGAGAAAGAAGCAAGAGCTTTACTCATGTATGCTTTCAGCAATAATGTATTAGAATCTGTTACCATTCCAGAAATCAAATCTCGAATTACAAAGATCATTGCAAAAAAACTCGGCGTTAATATTGGATTTGATTTATAATGAAAATGCAATTGGCTCCTATAGATATCCCGTCCATAAGAAAAGATTTTCCAATACTTTCAAGAGAAATTAATGGGAAACCTCTGGTATATTTTGACAACGCAGCCACATCTCAAACCCCACAAATTGTTATTGATGCCATTGTAGACTATTACAGTAATTACAATGCCAATATTCACAGAGGCGTACATACTTTAAGTCAGGAGGCTACTGATGCATATGAACATGCACGTATTAAAATTCAAAAGCATTTTAATATTAAACATGCTCATGAAGTCATTTACACTTCAGGGACAACACATGGTATCAACTTAATTGCCAATGGATTTGCTTCTCTATTACAACCCGGAGATGAAATATTAGTCTCCGCATTAGAACATCATAGTAATATAGTTCCTTGGCAAATGTTATGTGGTCGAACCGGATCTAAGCTCAAAGTCATTCCTATGAATACTGACGGGGAACTTATATTGTCTGAGTTTGACGCACTTTTAAATGAGAACACAAAGCTTGTATTTGTAAATCATATTTCTAATGCATTAGGCACCATTAATCCTATTGATTACATTATAAAACGATCACACGATCATGGTGCTGCAGTACTAGTAGATGGCGCTCAAGCCTGCCCACACCTAAAACCCGATTTACAAGCTTTAGATGTCGATTTTTATGTAGTTTCAGCACATAAAATGTGTGGCCCCACCGGCATTGGTATGCTTTATGGGAAAGAAAAATGGCTACACAAATTACCTCCCTATCAAGGCGGCGGTGAAATGATAGCTCAAGTCACATTTGAGAAAACGACATATGCGGATTTACCCCATAAGTTTGAAGCAGGCACACCCAATGTTTGTGGAGGTATTGCTTTTGGTGTTGCAGTAGATTATATGAATGCCATTGGTTTTGACAGTATTGCCACGTACGAAACGCAATTACTTGACTACGCCACAGAACAATTGTTAAAAATTGACGGTCTAAAAATTTATGGTACAGCCAAAAATAAAACGTCCGTCATATCATTTAACGTTGGTGAAATTCACCCTTACGATATAGGCACTATTTTAGACAAAATGGGTATTGCTGTAAGAACCGGTCATCATTGTGCACAGCCCATTATGGATTTTTACAATATTCCCGGAACCATTAGAGCTTCTTTTGCTTTCTATAATACTACGGAAGAAATAGACCTTATGATCATTGCGCTTAAGAAGGCCATTCTAATGTTATCATAAAATTTAATACTTTTAGCTTTTATATTTTTTCTAATGAAGCCATATTTATACTTACTGTTCGTCTCATTCCTTTTTTCCTGTTCTAATGACATCACCGTAGAAGCAACTATAAATCATGAGTTCGTAAAATGCGATGTTGAAAGTCAAGATCAATGTATCGAAATAAAGCGATCTAATGAGCAAGATTGGCAAGTAATTCCTAATGCTATTGAAGGTTTTAATTATGAAGAAGGTTATAATTACAATCTACGCCTTTCCTACAATGAAAAGAAAAACAGCTATAACTTAATTGAGGTCATCTCCAAAACAAAAGTCCTGGAAGATATTAATTACAAGACATGGATTGTGACCAGTATAGGAAATTCAAAATTGTCCACTAGAGCCTTTTTAAAATTTTCGCCAGAGAGTCAAAGTATTAAAGGATATACTGGTTGTAATACCTTTAATGGTTCAGCAAAATTTAGCAATGATGAAATATCGATAAGTAATGTTGCTATGACCAAAAAATTATGTCCAGATAGTGATATGGAAAACGAAATAATCAGTACTCTTCAAAAAGCTAAAAAGTATGATGTTGTAGAGGGTATTTTACACTTCACTACTGAAGATGGTGATATTCTAATGAAATTAAAAACCGAAGATCAATAGCGCATAACAAAACCTAAAGTATCGCCCTAAAATGAAAATCTTATTCAGCATATTAGCTTTGTTTGTAATATCTAATGGCTGTAAAGGGCCTGATGCGTTAGCTGAAAAAACCATAAAAAATCAAACTACAGAAGTTTTAAAATCGTTAGACACTACTTTGGTTTATAGGGCAAGTACCAGAGGATATTTTGATTATATCAGTATCGCAAAAGACAGCATGATAATTTCTTCTGACAGAGACTTAAAAACTACCACTAAATATAAAGTCTCAAAACAAGACTGGCAATCATTACAACATTTGATTAAAGCACTTAAAATTGACTCTTTACCTTTACTAAAACCACCTACAAACAGACGTCATTATGATGCTTCTTATCACACTGTACTAATGATAAAGATTAATGATAAAGAAGTGATTACACCAACATTTGATCACGATGCACCTCCCAAAATGATTGCCGATATTGTCAATAAAATCTTATCTGTAAGAAAATCCATTACTAAGAAATAGAGATGTCGTATCTTTGTAAAAAAGAAAGCTATGTCTATAGATGCTATTCAAAATGAAATTATTGATGAATTTTCAATGTTTGACAATTGGGAAGATCGATATCAATATATGATAGACTTAGGCAAATCGTTGCCATTGATTAACCCCGTATATAAAACAGAAGATCATATCATCAAAGGGTGCCAAAGTAAAGTCTGGGTACATGCCGATATGGAATCTGATAAAATTGTATTCACTGCAGATAGTGATGCTATCATTACCAAAGGCATTATAGCCATATTGATTCGTGTTTTCTCTAACCAGCACCCTCAAGCCATAATTGATGCTAAGACAGATTTTATAGATGAGATAGGCTTAAAGGAACACTTATCACCAACCCGAGCGAATGGATTAGTGAGTATGATAAAACAACTGAAGTTATATGCTATAGCATATCAAACGCAATTAAATTAAACCATGTCAGAAACAACCATAGATACCAATGCACTAGGCGAAAAAATCGTCCGAGTTCTTAAGACCATCTACGACCCCGAAATTCCTGTAGACATTTATGAGCTGGGATTAATTTATGATGTTTTTGTTAATGAGGATTATGATGTAAAAATCCTTATGACATTAACCACTCCTAATTGCCCAGTAGCAGAAACATTACCCCTTGAAGTGGAAGAAAAAGTAAAATCTATAAACGATGTAAAAGATGCGGAAGTGGAAATTACTTTTGACCCTCCCTGGTCTCAAGACCTAATGAGTGAGGAAGCCAAATTAGAATTAGGAATGTTATAATACTATATTTATGAAAACTGTTGGAATAGACGCAATTACCTACTATGTTCCTCAGCTATACGTCTCTATGGACGATTTAGCAACTGCCAGAGGAATATATGCCGAAAAACTAAAAACAGGGTTGGGACTAAAAAAAATGGCAGTACCGGACATCGATGAAGATGCCGCCACTTTCGCGGCCAATGCATTATTAAACTTAATACAGCAAAATGGCATAGACCCTAATGATATTGGCAGGGTGTACCTAGGTACCGAAAGTGCTATTGACGGGTCTAAACCTACGGCAACCTATGCCGTAGAAATTGTAGAAAAAGCACTCTCTAAAACGTATGGAGAACGAAGCTTTAAGTATTGCGACGTTCTCGATATGACCTTTGCTTGCGTAGGTGCGGTTGATGCCCTTCACAATAGCATTGATTGGGTAAAACAAGACGAAAAACGAAAAGCTATAGTCATCGCTTCTGATCTTTCCAAATACGATTTAAGATCTACCGGAGAATATACACAAGGCGCTGGTGCAGTAGCCGTTCTAATAACACACAACCCATCCATTATATCCATTAACGACTCTTGGGGTATAGCCACAAAAAGTGAGGGTGATTTCTTTAAACCCAGACGTTATTACAAAAAAACGGATCTGCTAAAAACACTATTTGGCGAACTGAATATTGATGCTTCAGACGATAATATTGATAAATTTATCAAATCAACTTCTTCGGATTTCTGGAAAGACACTAACGAGACTATTGAAGTTTTTAAAGAAGAGCCCATATTCGATGGTCAGTTTTCCAATGCTTGTTATAATGACAGGATTACTGAGGCATTAAGTCATTTTAATTCCCAGAACCCTGTAAATCCTGTAAAAGACTGGCAGCAAATTGTATTTCACTTACCGTATGCTTATCACGGTAGACGTATTATTTTTGACAATTGGTTAAAATGGGTAAAAGACACTCAAATCTATAAGACCTTAGAAGAAGAAATCGGTTCTGATCAAGACACCGATCCTAAAGATTGGAATAAAAGAGCGTATAAATCCAATGTATACAAAAGCTTTATAACCCAAAAGATTGAAGCTAGTGAAAAAGCCTCTTCAGAAATCGGAAATATGTACACAGCATCTATTTTCATGGCCTTTTTAAGCTACTTATCGCATAGCTTTGATAATGCTGTAGAGCTGGCAGATAAAACTGTTGGATTTATAGCATATGGTAGTGGCTCAAAATCGAAAGTATTTCAAGGAAAATTACAAAAAGGGTGGCAATCTAAAATTGAAAACATACGTCTTTTTGAACATTTAGATAACCGAATCAAAATTGATGTCAATACTTACGAAGACCTTCATTCATCAAAGCTCATAAACCCTATTGTGAAAAAACCTAAAATATCACTTGACTTTATAGAGAAAGAAGATAATAATTATGGTCTAAGACGTTATAGCATAAAGTAATCGAATGGCAGAAGAAATTATAAACAGAGTTGCAAACAGTAAGCTTAAAGTCATAGATCTTGAAGATTTTTATCCTGAAGGGAAACGTGTTTATTTTGATATTAAAGATTGGCTTTTTCAGGAATTGGTATTAAGGGAAAAAGAATTCAGGCAACATGTTAAAGCGCACGATTGGACACAATACGAATCTGCCTATGTTGCCATACATTGTTCCTCAGATGCCATTATACCTGACTGGGCATATATGCTAATTGCTTCAAAGCTTCAACCTTATGTGAGATTGAGTTGTATAGGAACATTAGATCAATTAGAAACCATTCTATACACTACAATCATTTCTGACTTTGACATCTCCACATATAATGATGCTCCTGTAATTATTAAAGGCTGTGCTAATAAACCCGTACCGAATAATGCACTGTTAATGCTAACCCAAAAACTTCAACCTGTTGTGAAATCCATTATGTACGGGGAAGCATGTTCAGCAGTACCATTGTACAAGAAAAAATAATTTATTTTTTGTGACTTATTAAAGATTATATGCGTCTAAGGATATGAAATCTCATGTTTATGGCAGGTTTTACAATCTAAAAACGCTTTAATCAATTTTAATTTCAACTATCTTTGTCAACTATTAATCAATTCAACATACTTAAAACTAATCTGTTATGAATAAAAAATTCCAAGTACTGCTTATTTTAATACTTGCGGTATCTTTTTCCTTTGCACAAACCAAAGAGGAGCTAGAAGCTCAAAAAGCTGAAAAACAAGCTCAGGCAGATGCTTTTCAAAAAGAAGCCAATGATCTACAAGCTAAAATAGATGCATTACCGGGTTGGCGATTTGGAGCATTTGGAACCATCGGTGGCAGCATTTCTGAATTTAATAACTGGTATGCCCAAGGAACACCAAACAATTCTTCTGGGAATATTGGATTTACTTTAAACGCATTTGCGAACAAAATCGAAGATAAGTATTTCTGGAGAAATGCTTTAAACTTAAATCTAAATTGGGTAAAATTAGATGATAAGGATGTTAATACTGATAATGACGATTTTGAGCCTACCACAGATGTATTTAACATCTCAACACTCTATGGTAGAAGATTGAGTGACAAGTGGGCGGTGTCTGGATTGGCAGAGTACAGAACAACATTATTGGATAACTTTAACGATCCTGGGTATTTAGATGTTGGTGTAGGTATTACATGGACGCCTTTGACAGAATTAGTTGTGGTGATCCATCCTCTTAATTATAACTTTGTGTTTAGTGATCAAGATGCCATATTTGACTCTTCTATGGGTGCAAAAATTGTTGCTGATTATACGAAAACCATTGGTGCAATAAATATCAAATCAAACTTATCCGTATTTCAAAGCTACGAAACTTCGGACTTGTCCAATTGGACTTGGACCAACTCTTTCGGGTATACACTATGGAAAATGATTGGTGTTGGTTTTGATTTTGGTTTGAGAAGCAACAAACAAGAAGCTTTAAATTATGCTATCAATACTTTAGGCAATACGAATGCGACTTTCGACAATGTTGATAATGATCTTCAATCCTTCTGGACTTTTGGATTGAGTTATAATTTTTAGTTAAATACAGACCTATAATAAATAAAAAAGAGACTTGTATTAAGTCTCTTTTTTATTTGCCTAACTAATATCTTCTACATCGGGATATAAAAAATGATTGTACGGAAACCGTTGAACATGGATTTCCCTTACGGCCTTATATACCCGTTTCCTAAATGCTTCGAGGTTTTCCTTATTTAATGCCGAAATAAACAACGCATTATCTCCAATTTTAGCCATCCAGGTATTTTTCCATTCTTCAATACTATAATGCGACTTCGTTCTTTCAATAACAAGGTCATCCTCATCGAAAGGCTCAGGTTGGTATGCATCGATCTTATTAAATACCATAATGGTTGGTTTATCTTTACTATCGATCTCATCAAGAATCTGGTTTACGGATTCTATATGCTCTTCAAAATTAGAATGCGAAATATCTACAACATGTAACAACAAATCAGCTTCTCTAACCTCATCTAATGTACTCTTAAAAGATTCTACCAATTGTGTAGGTAACTTTCTAATAAACCCTACAGTATCGCTTACTAAAAAGGGTAAATTTCCAATGACTACTTTGCGAACTGTTGTGTCTAGAGTAGCAAACAACTTGTTTTCGGCAAATACTTCACTTTTACTAATGACATTCATTAATGTAGATTTCCCAACATTAGTATACCCAACCAATGCCACTCTGACCATCTTACCTCTATTTCCTCTCTGCACTGCCATTTGCTTATCTATGGTTTTGATCTTGGCCTTTAATAAGGCTATTTTATCCCTTACAATTCGTCGGTCTGTTTCAATTTCCGTTTCACCAGGCCCGCGCATTCCTATTCCCCCTTTCTGACGCTCAAGATGCGTCCACATCCCTTTTAATCGTGGTAACAGATATTCGCATTGTGCCAATTCCACTTGTGTTCTGGCATAGCTCGTCTGTGCGCGTTGTGCAAAAATATCGAGAATTAGATTTGTACGGTCTAGTATCTTACAGTTTAATATTTTACTGATATTACGCTCTTGAGCAGGAGATAGCTCGTCATCAAAAATCACTGTACCGACTTCATTCTCCTTTACATAGAGCATTACATCATTCATTTTTCCGGTACCAATGAATGTTTTAGTATGCGGCATAGCCAGTTTTTGTGTAAATCGCTTCACAACCTCTCCTCCGGCAGTATAAGTCAAGAACTCCAGTTCATCAAGATATTCTCTGGCTGTAGATTCATTCTGGTCTTTAGTAATAATACCAACCAGTACAACCTTTTCTAAACTTGTATCTTTTTTCTCAATCATAAATTAATATAATGCGCAAAGGTAAACAAATGGCTAATTTAGATTTATGTTTTTAGCCTTATATTTAGCCTCATGAGTACTAATAAAAGAGAACAAATCCATACTATAGCGTTTTATAACATTGAAAACTTATTTGACATCTACGATAATGAGAATACCAATGACGATGATTTTCTGCCTGATGCAGCAAAACGCTGGACAAAAAAACGATATCAAAATAAATTACAGAAGATAGGTGCTACAATTACTCAAATTGGCGATATGGAATCTGTCCCTGTAATTGTTGGTTTGGCCGAAGTAGAGAATGAAGAAGTCATTATAGATCTTTTAGAAAGTAAAAATCTAAAATCACATGATTATGACTATGTCCATTACGACTCGTCTGATGAACGGGGTATTGATGTTGCTTTATTGTATAATACTTCATTATTTAAGGTTGAACATTCTGAGCCGTTTTCTGTTTATTTAGAAGATGAGTATGGAGATAGAGATTATACCAGAGATATCTTACTGGTTTCAGGCTACCTTCAAAACGAGTTAGTACATATTATTGTCAATCATTGGTCATCCAGACGTGAAGGTGAAAAGGAAACAGCTTTTAAACGCTTAGCGGCCTCTGAAAAAGTGGTTTCCATTATCAAACAGATAAGACAAGAAGACGAAGACCCCAACATTATTGTTATGGGAGATTTTAATGATAACCCCGACGATGATAGCATTGAACATATGGAACAGAATGCCCAACTATACAATCCATTTAAAACACTCCGGTCTAGAGAAAGAGGCAGTTTGAACCATGATTTCGAATGGAATCTATTTGATCAGGTATTGCTGACCTATAATTTTTTAAATTCCAACCAATCTCATCTTGATTTTTATAAAGCAGATATCTTTGATCCCAAATTTTTAACACAATACCACGGCAAATATAAAGGCCAACCCTTTAGAACCTATGTGGGTAAAAAATACAAAGGAGGATACAGTGATCATTTTCCTGTTTTCATTCAACTTAAAACTTAAAATTTAGAGTTGAAAAAACCTATAAGCTTTTTATCGATGATAAATGTATTTAATCTATTATAACATTGTTAATATACTGTTAACTCTCATTTTTTATATATTCGGGAAGCATATTAAAAGCGTTTAAATTGATGCTTATTATTATGTAAAAGCCTCTATTCTTAAAAAAAACAAATCAAATCATTAGTAATCAAAAGATTACGGTGATTTTTATTTACTAACTTAATTACATGAAATGAAAAAAATTACACTATGTCTGCTATTAATGTTATTTGCATTTTCAGCAAGCAGTCAAATCGCGATTAGTGAAGATTTTGATAGTGGTGCATCTGCCTGGGAAACAGGCGGTTTCTTTTTTAGTGGCACCCAATCATGTTCTGGTCAATCGGTCAGAGAAAATCTTTACAGTGGTAACACTTCGGGAGATCTTACATCTCCAAACGTCGTAGGACAATCTAATGCCACAGACCTTACTCTAACTTTTGATTATAAAATTGTAGACTGGTCTGCTGCAACAAATCCTACAGGACCAGGATGGGGAAATTTTGTCATTCAGTATTCAACTAATGATGGTACAGACTGGATAGATATTGATACCATTGACGACGCTAACCATGTGGCATCTGCAGATTGTGCAACTTTAACTTACACTATCCCTGCTGCCGATTTACCTGATGGATCAGATTTTAAATTACAGTTTTCAGCTACACAAACCGGTGGAGATTACTATTTGTACTTTGATAACATTTCTGCTTTACAAACAGCAGTTAATCCACCTTCATGTGATGCGGCATTAACCACTCCTGCTGATGGTGCTACTGATACAGAAATCAATGGTAATATTTCATGGGCAACAGCTTCTGGTATTCCTACAGGCTATTTCTTAACCGTAGGAACCGCTCCTGGAGGTAATGATATTGCAGATAATGTTGATGTTGGTGATGTAAATACTTATGCTTTAGGTCAATTGGCTTATTCTACAACGCACTATGTTACTATTACACCTTACAACGATAACGGTACAACTACGGATACCTGTATTGAGCAAAGCTTTACAACACAAGCTGATCCTTCTATTACTATAGATTGTACTGCCGGAGCACAAAACTTCACCCACTGTTACGGCAACAATGATGATACAACATGGTTATTTACCTCTTCTGATGGTAGCCCTATTAGACTTACATTTAATGCCGGGGGTATGGAATCTTGTTGTGATGATATTATTATTTATGATGGAGTAGATGATACCGCTCCTATTCTATATCAAGGCAACAACGGTGGTGATTTGACTGGTTTACAGTTTGATTCTACCGGAACTTCAATGTTCTTAGCTATTGACGCTGATGGCTCAGTAAGCTGTCAGTCTAACAGTACATGTTGTACAACGCAATGGGATTTCACTGCTGCATGTGCTACTTGTGTTAACCCAGAGGCTACTTATACTGTAGTAAGCGATTGCTTAAATGCGCCTCAGTTCTTTGTAGATGTAGATATTACTAATCTTGGTTCTGCAGGTTCTCTAACTGTTGGTGATAACCAAGGAAGTGCTACTCAGGCAGCTTCAGCTACAGGTATATTAACATTTGGACCTTATCCAAATGCTACTGACGTTGAAATTTCAGTAACCAATGATGACGATTCTAATTGTGTGATCTCAAGTACTCCACTAACACAGCCTTTTTGTTTAGATAATGTGGTAGACTGTACGGCTGGACCTTTAACACTAGATTACTGTTATGGAAATAATATTGATGATGATCCTGATTCAGAAACCTTCACATTTACTAGTTCTGATGGTTCTCCTTTGAATATCACCTTCAACTCAGGTTTTGTTGAAGCTTGTTGTGATGAACTTATTGTGTTTGATACTGATGGAACTGAATTGTTAAATGATAGCGTTGGTGATATTAGTGGCTTAACATTCCAATCTACCGGAGACACCATTTCTTTTGTTGTAAATTCAGATGGTTCTGTTAGTTGTGAAAGTGGTTCATTCCCAGAAGGTATCAACTATACTGTGTCTTGTGCTACTTGTCAAAATCCTGCTGCTACTTATACTGTAGTAAGCGATTGCTTAAATGCACCTCAGTTCTTTGTAGATGTAGACATTACGGATATTGGTTCTGCTGGTTCTTTAACTGTTAGTGATAACCAAGGAAGTGCAAACCAGACCACTTCAGCTACAGGTATATTAACATTTGGACCTTATCCAAATGCTACCGATGTTGAAATTACGGTAACCAATGACGACGATGCCAATTGTGTAATATCAAGCACTCCGCTAACACAGCCTTTCTGCTTAGATACTCTTATAGATTGTACTGCTGGGCCAGTAACAATAGACTATTGCTATGGAAATAATATTGATGATGATCCTGATTCAGAAACCTTCTCATTCACTAGTTCAGATGGAACGCCTTTAAACCTTACGTTTAACTCAGGTTTTGTTGAATCCTGTTGTGATGAGCTTATTGTGTTTGATACAGATGGAACTGAATTATTAAACGATAGTGTTGGTGATATTAGTGGTTTAACATTCCAATCTACCGGAGACACCATTTCTTTTGTTGTAAACTCAGATGGTTCCGTTAGTTGTGAAAGTGGTTCATTCCCAGAAGGTATCAACTATACTGTGTCTTGTGCTACTTGTATCAATCCTGCTGCTACTTATGCAGTAATTGACGATTGTGACAATGGCGATCAATTCTTAATTGATGTTGATGTAACTTCAATAGGAGACGCTACTTCATTAACGATCTCCAATAACGTTGATGCCAATACTGTAGCTGTAACTGCTCCTGGTGTATATCAAATAGGACCATTCCCATTCTTAACTGATGTTGTTGTAACCATCAACAATGATCAAGATGCGAACTGTGAAATTAACAGTCCGTCGATAAACGTGGCAGCATGTCCTCCTGATAATGATAATTGTGATGGCGCTACAGTTGCCGTAGTAAATGATGGCGGTACTTGTGATTTAGTAACGCCAGGCACCATATTAGAAGCCACACCTTCAGGAGTAGCCAATACGTGTACAGGTAACCCTGACGATGATGTATGGTTTGAATTTACAGCGCTTAATGAGGTACAATTAATATCATTATTAAACATTACCGGCGGTACTACCAATTTAGATCACGGTGTATATGAAGGTACTTGTGGTAGTTTAACAGAATTATACTGTTCTGACCAAAATGCAAGTGTAACGCCTTCTTTAACTGTAGGAAACACATATTATATCAGAGTTTTCTCTGGAGGATCTGATGGTGAAACCTCTTCGTTTGATCTTTGTATCAGAGAGGCACCAACAAATATTATTTGTGATAATGCGGTTAATTTCTGTTCTGAAGATGGTACATTGACCACACCAAATATTGTTGGTATACCAGATCCTAATGACATTGCATGTTTAGCAACAGCACCTAACCCTACTTGGAATATTATTCAAATTGGACAACCTGGACTTATAGAGATTGAGATCAGTCAGGTTGATGACGATGGTAATGGACTTGATGTTGATTTTGTTTTATGGGGACCTTTTACTTCAATAGAGGATGCTTGTACAAATATCGCTTTTGAGGATTGTCCAACATGTCCAAATAACACAGCAAACCCAGATTTTTATCCGTTTGGTAATATTGTAGATTGTAGTTATTCTTTCGTGTCTGTAGAAAATTTAACTATAGATAATGCACAAGAAGGTGAGATATATATGCTCTTAGTAACTAACTTCTCAGATGATCCGGGATCTATATCTATTTCACAAACCAATGACGGAGGTACAGGAAGTGGTACTGTAACTGCTGAAATAGAAGCAGAGATCACCAGTGAAGAGGTCGTATTCTCAGATACAGATGGCGACCCTACAACACCTGAAGAAGCTTCTGTTTGTGGTTTTGATTCTGTAACCATAATTTGTGATTCTCCTTTTGCTGATACTTACATATGGTATAGAGACGGATTTGCTATTGATGGTGAAACTGGTCCTACGTTGACAGTTACTGAATCGGATGTATACCAAGTACAGGCCTTTGATAACAATTGTGATGATGATGCATTCTCTCAAATTGTATCTGTGAAGCTATATCAGGATCCTGGTACAGTAGCGCCTCAAAACATTACAGTTTGTGATGGCCCTTCAAGTGATGGTGTAGAAGATTTTGATCTTAATGCATTAACAGCATCATTAGGTCTTGGTCCTGACTTTGCAGTTTCTTATTATACCAATATGAATGATGCAAATCAGGCGATGAACCCAGTAAGTACAACATACAACTCTGGTGGAGAAACATTAATCATTCGAATAGAAGATGTTGATGCTGCTAACGATAATTTCTTAGGGTGTCGTCAATTATCTGAAGTGGTATTGGTTGTCAATGCATTGCCTACAGCTAACCAACCTGATGATCTCATAGTTTGTGATGATTTAGATGGTACTGTGGACGGAAGCACTGCGTTTGACCTAGAGTCTTTAAATGATGAAATCAATACCGAGGCGGATACTGTTATCACCTATCACACTTCTCCGGAAGATGCTGAAGCTGGTACTGGTGCGTTACCAAACCCATATACAAGTTCTGGAGAAACCATTCACGTTAGAGTTGAAAATACACTTAGCGGATGTTTCAATACCACATCGTTTAACATCGTTGTTAATATCGTGCCGCTGGCTAGTTTCGATGTAGAGAATCCTGATTTTGACTATGAGGTATGTCCTAATGCCACTATTCCAGTTGAAATTGGTTTAATTCCTGAAAACTTTACAGCAGATCAGGTTAGTATTCAATGGTACTTGGATGATGTGTTAATCACAGGTGAAAGTGGATTAACTTTAGCTTCTGTTTTAGTAGAAGGTGAATACAGAGCAGAAATTACATTTAATGATTCAGGATGTGTTAATTCCGCTGTATCCAGCCAAGTTATTGAACTGGAATCATGTGTAATTCCTCAAGGTATATCACCAAACAATGATGGTGTTAATGATACCTTTGATTTAAGTAGCTATGGTGTTACTCGCCTAGAAATTTTTAATAGAAATGGTACACGAGTATATGCTAAGGACAATTATACCAACGAGTGGGTAGGTCAAACCGATGGAGGTGATGAGCTTCCTGTAGGTACGTACTTCTATACTATGGTATATGAAAACGGAGCGAAATCTCGTAGCGCTTGGATTTACATTAACAGATAATCAACTAACTGAATCAACTTAATATGAAAAAACTATCAATCATAGTACTGCTGTTAGCTGCTATCCAATTACATGGGCAACAAGACCCTCAGTATACACAGTACATGTATAATATGAATGTTATTAATCCTGCATATGCAGGGTCTAAAGAAAACTTGTCCTTTGGGTTACTATACAGAACCCAATGGACGGGTATAGACGGTGCACCTAAGACGGGGACGTTCTTCGGGCACCTTCCTGTTGGAGAAAAAGTAGGTCTTGGACTTTCCGTTATCGCTGATCAAATTGGCCCGGTTAAAGAAACCAATGCTTATGCTGATTTCTCATACACCTTGCGGTTGGGTGGTGAGCATCGCTTAGCTTTTGGAGTTAAAGCTGGTGCTACTTTTCATGATATTGGACTGGCTGGTATCGATCTTATTGATCCAGATGACCCATTTTTCAACCAAAATATCAATGAAGTAACACCAAATATTGGAGCTGGATTCTTCTATTACACTAATAAATACTACTTGGCATTATCAGTACCGAATATTCTAGATTCTGTACATCTTGATGCCAATGGTTTTGAAATTGGTTCTGAAACCAGTCATTACTTCTTAACCGGTGGATATGTATTTCAATTATCACCCAATACTAAACTTAAACCTTCATTCTTAGTAAAATCTGCATTTGATGCGCCTACATCTTTTGATGTGAACCTTAATGCACTTTTCTTTGACAGGTTTGAAATTGGGGCATCCTACCGTTTAGACGACTCATTCTCTGGGCTTGTCAATTTTGCAATTACGCCTACCGTTAGAATCGGATATGCATACGATGCTGTAACCTCTGATATTAGAGATTTTGCACCAGCATCTCATGAGGTGTTCTTGCTATTTGATCTTAATTTCCCAAGAAAAGTATCACGTTCACCTAGATTCTTCTAATTTGTTAAGCTAAACATTATGAAAAACTTAAAAACATTATTATTGATTACGATGATGAGTAGTTTATGCTTAACTGCTCAGAATAAAGACACGAAAAGGGCTGACAAACACTTTTCTCGTCTAGAGTTTGTAGATGCCGCTAAGGATTATAACAAACTTATTGAAAATGGTAAAGGCGACACTTATGTCTACACACAACTTGCTGAATGCTACTATAACGTATTTAACACTGTTGAAGCTGAACGTTGGTATGCTAAAGCTCTTGAAACATCACAAGAGCCAGAAACCATCTATAAGTACTCTCAAATGCTTAAAGCTAATGGTAAATACGAGGAATCTAACAAGCAAATGGAAAAATTTGCTTCTATGCGCCCTGCTGATGACAGAGCTACTGCGTTCAGAAAAAATCCAGATTACTTGCCAAAAATTTTAGAAAAAGGTAAGAAATTCAATGTTCAAAATCTTGATTTCAATACTGCTCAATCTGATTTTGGTGGTACACTTAATGGTGGAAAGCTATACATTGCTTCTGCACGTAATGACAATAGAAGAAATTACGGTTGGAACAAAGAGCCGTTCTTGGATATTTATGCTTTAACTAAAAATTCGGATGGTTCTTATCAAGACGCTAACATTATGAATGATGAAATTAATACCAAATACCATGAAGGTTTGGTATCTTTTTCACCAGATAATAAAACCATGTATTTTACAAGAGAAAGTTTTTATGAAAAGGTTTACGAAAAAGACTCTCTTACTAAAAACAGATTAGGCGTATTGCACATCTTTAAAGCGACCAAACTAGGTAGTGATTGGGATACTGTAGAGCCACTGTCAATTAATAGCGAAAACTATTCTGTAAAGAACCCTTCTGTCAGCGCTGATGGCAAAACATTATATTTTGCTTCTGATATGCCAGGCGGATATGGAAAATTTGACATCTACAAAGCTTCAATCAATGAAGATGGTAGTGTTGGTACTCCTGAAAACTTAGGACAAAAGGTCAATACTGAAGGTCAGGAAATGTTTCCGTACATTAGTAGTAACAATACGTTATACTTCTCATCTAATGGTCATTTAGGTCTTGGAGGATTAGATGTATTCTATACGCTTGAAGTGGATGGAAAAATGGCTCCTGTAAGAAACATTGGTATCCCTGTTAATAGTAATGCCGATGATTTTGCATTTACCATTGATGAAGCATCCGAAGAAGGATTTGTTTCTTCCAATAGAGAAGGTGGTGCAGGTAGTGATGACGTATATGCCGTAAAAAAATTACAACCACTTTGTGACGTATTGATCGTTGCTACTGTTCTGGATGACAAAACCAGAGAACCTATCTCAGGCGCTTCAGTAACACTTTATGATGCTGAAGGTAACAAAGTTGTATCTAAACCTTCTAATGATGAGGGTATTGCTGAATTTGTTGTTGAATGCGAAAAAGAGACTGAACTGGAAGTCGTTAAAGATGGTTATGAAAGTAAAAAGGTAACTGTTGCTGGCACTACTGAAGAAGAGAATCCTGTACAAATTTCTTTAGATCCTATAGAAGTCATTATTGCACCTGATAGAATTGTACTAAACCCTATCTATTTTGATTTTGACAAATCGAATATTACAGCTCAAGCTGCCTTCGAATTGGATAAACTTGTACAGGTTATGAATAAGTATTCGGATTTGGTTATCAATGTAGAATCGCATACCGATAATAGAGGTTCAGCACCTTACAACGAAAGGTTATCTGATCGTAGAGCTAAAACTACTGTTCAATATGTCATCTCTAAAGGTATTGATGCTTCCAGAATCTCTGGTATGGGTAAAGGCGAAAATCAACCCAAAGTAGATTGCGGTACTAAATGTACTGAAGAAGAGCACCAAACGAATAGACGTTCTGAGTTCATTATCGTTAGCGGTGGTCCTCAAGCTCAATAATAGTATACCTAACTAACTTTAAATTTTAAACCCACTCAGAATTATCTTGAGTGGGTTTATTTAATCTCCATATTAACGCATTTCTTCATGAAGCAACACATCATATCATTTGGCATTATGCTATTATGCTTTACATCTTTTGGTCAAGAACATATTTTATCTTCAGGATTAAATATTAACAACTCAAACGGTTCTGTCAGTTATTCTGTTGGACTAATTCATTATAAAGACGCCTCTGGTATTGGCGGAAGTACTCTTGTTGGTTCTCAACTACCATTTGAGGTATCTGAGCTATTAAGTGTACAGGATTTGGCATCAAACATTGTAAGCGTACATCCAAATCCGACTTCTGGATTACTATATATTCGTTTAAATACCGTGGATACCTATAAATATCAACTCATTGATCTTTCGGGCAGATTGTTAAAGACCGGAGAAGTCTCTGAGCTTGAAACTACAATATCGCTTACAGGTATAGATACAGCAATCTATATTCTTAATATCGAAAAAAATAACACCACCGTAAAATCTTATAAAATTTCAAAAAAATAATCCATGAAAAATAACTACTTAATAATTTGTTTCTTTTTTGTGTCTCTGTTCACTTTTGCTCAAGCTCCTGAGTTAATGAGCTACCAAGCCATTGTAAGAGGGGCTGACGATGCTTTAATACAAAATCAAAATGTTGGCGTAAGAATAAGTGTTCTTCAAGGTTCTGAAACAGGTTCCGCTGTATATACTGAAACACATGCAACAATGACGAATGATAATGGTTTAGTGAATTTAAATATTGGTGCTGGTACAACATCTGATGATTTTTCAGCAATAGACTGGGGTAATGGTACTTATTATATTAAGTCTGAAACCGATCCAAATGGCGGTACCAATTATACTATAGAAGGGACAAGCCAGTTGCTGAGTGTACCTTATGCTTTGTATGCAAAAAATGCAGGGGGTGGTCCAACTGTCATAGAAGAACCAAATAATGGCGAACAAGGTCGTAACGTTGGCGCTTATTCCCTAAATGCTGCATATGCCTGGGATGCTGAAACAAGCAATTGGTATTCTACAAATCTAAGTGGTGCCGGACAGGCTATTATAGAAACTAACGGAAATATTGGTGCTGCCTCATCGAATGCAGCTTATGCCTGGAGTGATGCTGATAATACATGGTACTCCACAAATTTAAGTGGAAGCTTTTCTGATTTAAAAGGAGGAAATGGAAATATTGGTGCTATATCTATTAATGCGGCTTATGCATGGAACAAAGAAACCAATTCCTGGTACTCAACCAATCTTAGTGGGGCTGCTGTTGCTATTATAGTAACTTCAACTGGAAATATTGGTGCATTATCTAGCAATGCCGCCTATGCATGGAATAAAGAAACCAATACCTGGTATTCTACAAATTTAAGTGGTAGTGCTGTATCTATTATTGATTCTAATGGTAATATCGCTGCTTTATCTGTTAATGCCGCTTATGCATGGAATTCAGAAACCAATTCCTGGACCTCTACAAATGTCAGTGGAAGTGCTCAGGGTATTATTGGGTCTACCAATAACTAAAATCAAAAATATAGATCAAAAAAGCCAAAAACCCTACTCTAATGAGTGGGGTTTTTGATATTATCTTAACGGAAATCCCTTTGCTGCCCACCAAGGGTGTATTTCAATGACCAAACGCCCGGCTTTCACCATAGGGTCAGCATTGGCCAAACTGTCTGCCATTTCTAATGTGGGTGTGTTATAAATGGTAATCCCTCTAATCTCACCATCATCTCCAAAAGGGCCGGAAATGTCTGCATAACCCATGTCATACATTTTACTCAAATGTGCCAAATGCGCTTCTTGTAATTTATTGGCTTCCTCTTCGCTTTGTGAACGATTAGGTCCTGCTTTTAAAAAGGCCATAAAATATTGTTGCATCAGAATAGTATCCTGAGTCTTAGGGTCTACAAAATCAAACAGTTCATAGCCTTGGCCCTTAAGCTTCTTCTTCATATCTAAAACACTTAATTCTGAAGTGTCTTCAGAAGCTTGAGTATGTATTTCTTTGGCCTGATCCTCATACGTTTCCTTAGCATCATGCTTATTGCATGATACTGCTAAAAAGACAATACCTAAAAGTAATAATAATGTATGTTTCATTTTATACTGTTTAAATTCCACTTGGTATAAGGTTGCTTACTCAATTGCGAGTTATAGTATTTAATATTTCCTGTGACTTCCTCACCTAACCAATTTGGTGTTTCAAATGCTTCATTTTCAGAATTCAATTCTATCTCAGCAATAATCAATCCTTGGTTATCCCCAAAAAACTCATCGACCTCATAGATATAATCCCCTAGCTTTACTTCGTACCTTATTTTATGAATAATACCGTCTTCACAAAGTGCTAATAAGGCTTCTGCTTCTTGCTTAGGAATGTGTTGTTCCCATTCAAAACGCGATAAACCATCATCTGATGATTTTCCTTTTACAGTGATGTAACCCGAATCGTTTTTCAATCTGATACGTACGGTACGCTCCGGGTGGCTATTTAAAAACCCTTGTTTAATCGTATATGAGTTAAAAGCGTCATCTTTAAACCTTTCTGATTTTACCAGAAACTTACGTTCAATTTCTACCATACTATTGATCCTCGTTTTATCATTGAGATGTTATAAATTTACATTATGCTAAGCGATTTACCAATCCGAAAAATAATTCATGTCGATATGGATGCCTTTTACGCTTCTGTAGAGCAGTTGGATAATCCTGATCTTCGTGGTAAACCTATTGCAGTTGGTGGTAGCGAAAAGCGAGGCGTTGTAAGTGCGGCCAGTTATGAGGCTCGTAAATTTGGTGTCCGCAGTGCCATGAGCGGAATGCAAGCCAAACGCAATTGCCCGAGTTTGATTTTTATACGACCAAGATACGACCGATATTCCGAGATTTCTAAAAAGGTTAGAGCTATCTTTTATGAATATACAGACTTGGTTGAACCTTTGTCTTTAGATGAAGCTTATCTCGATGTCACCAGCAATAAGAAGGGAAACCCTTCGGCAACATTGATTGCAAAGGACATCAGACAACGTATTTATGATTCCCTGGGACTTACCGCTTCTGCAGGAATATCTATCAATAAGTTTATAGCTAAAGTCGCCAGTGATTATAACAAACCAAACGGACAAAAAACAGTCAATCCCGAGGATGTATTGCAGTTTTTAGAAGATTTAGATATTAGAAAATTTTACGGCGTTGGCAAAGTCACTGCGGAAAAAATGTACCAGCTAGGTATTTTTACCGGTAAAGATCTGAAATCAAAATCTTTAGACTATTTAGATGAAAAATTTGGCAAATCAGGGCGCTATTATTACCATGTAGTTAGAGGCATACATAACAGCGAGGTGAAGCCGTACCGTACCCGAAAATCATTAGCTGCCGAAAGAACATTTAGAGAAAACTTGTCTTCAGAAATCTTTATGCTCGAAAAATTAGAACAAATAGCTCAGGAAGTGTCTAAGCGCTTAAATAAAAGTAATGTTGCCGGAAAAACCATCACCCTTAAAATAAAGTATAGTGATTTTACACTACAAACCCGAAGTAAAACGCTACCCTACTATGTAAGTGATGTGTCGGTAATTTTAGAAACTGCCAAAACCTTACTCTATCAGGAAAAATTAAACAATTCCGTACGCTTGCTAGGCATCTCATTATCTAATCTTAATACCGAAAAAACCAACAAAAAGCCTAAAAAAGAAAAACCGGTAAGTGTACAGTTAAAATTCGAATTTTAGATTACACTGTTAGCATGGTTAAATCAATAAAATATTTGCGTAACCAAAAAGCTACATATATATTTGTAACCAAATAGTTACTTATAAATGCGCAGAGATGTATTTCAGGCCATAGCCGACCCTGTCAGGCGAGAGATTATTGAGTTGGTAGCCAACGAGACACTAACGGTCAATAAAATCGCAGAACATTTTGACATTAGTAGACCGGCTGTATCCAAACACCTAAAAATCCTTAATGAATGTGGTATTATTAATATACACCAGGAGGGCAGAGAACGTTTTTGTCAAATACAACCCAAGAACCTAATCCCTGCTTTCTTATGGTTAGAGCGTTACCAAGAGTTATGGGATAACCGACTCGATTCTTTTGAAAATTATCTTAAAAAACTTCAATCTAAAACTAACAACGATGCACAATAACAACGATTTAAGTAGTAGAACAGTAACCTTAAACAGAACATTTAATGCGCCAATAGCGCTCGTTTGGGAAGCTTGGACAAAACCAGAGCATATTGTAGAGTGGTGGAGTCCAAAAGGCATGAAAACTGATATTATAGAACATCAATTTAAAGTTGGTGGTGCATGGCGATATGATATGCACATGCCAGATGGTAATACCTTTATAGCAGAAGGGATTTATACGGTTATTAAAACTCATGAAGAGATTACATCTAAAGCCAGTTTTAAACCTATGACAGAAGATGTAGAAATTCAGGCCCTATTCAAAAGCAATGGTGACATCACCGAATTTACATTTAATATCATACACCCCACAGAAGCTTATAAAATTGCCCAGGAAAAGATGGGAATACTAAACGGCTGGGGGTCTGTATTTGAACGATTAGACGCTTTTCTTCTTAAATAGAAGCTTTTCTTTTAAAAGCTACAGCTTTCTATTTCGGTAACTCTAAGGGTGTTTACCATCCCTTTGTCTTGTATTGGCATAGCTGCCAGACTAATCAACATATCTCCAACTTCTAAATAGCCCTTTTTACAAGCAATAGCATTAACGTCTTCTATAGTTTCATCTGTACTTACATACTTGTCATAATAGAATGCTTTTACACCCCATAACAAGTTGAGTTGCGTCAATATGCGCTTATTAGATGTAAACACCAGAATGTGTGCTGAGGGTCTCCAGGCCGATATCTGAAAAGCAGTATAGCCACTATTGGTTAAAGTGGATATGGCTTTTGCATTGATCTCATTAGCCATGTTAGCAGCATGGTAACATATCGATTTCGTGATATAACGCTTGGTACGGATGTGTGGCGGGGATTGCGGCACTTCTATTAATGGCGAATCTTCAACACTGCGTATAATGTTTGCCATTTGACGGATTACCTGAACCGGATATTGACCTACTGAAGTTTCTCCTGAAAGCATTACAGCATCCGCCCCATCCATTACCGAATTAGCAACATCATTCACCTCTGCACGTGTTGGTGTTAAACTACTGATCATCGACTCCATCATTTGGGTAGCAATAATTACAGGAATTCGGGCGCGTTTTGCTCTAAGTACTAACTTCTTCTGAATTAATGGCACTTCTTCTGCAGGAATTTCCACTCCCAAATCGCCTCTTGCAACCATTAGCCCATCACAATAGGCCACAATCTTATCGATATTTTCTACGGCTTCTGGCTTTTCTATTTTAGCTACAATAGGAATTTTATGGTCACTATGTTCTTGGATTAATTGCTCTAATTGCATTAAATCTTCTGCATGCCTTACAAAGGACAAGGCAATCCAATCGACTTTTTGACCGATCGCAAAAATAGCATCTTCAATATCTTTCTCTGTTAATGCCGGTTGAGAAATATTGGTGTTTGGCAAGTTCACGCCTTTTTTTGAGCGTAATGGTCCACCTTGAATTACCTTAGCTTTAACTTCTGACTTCTTATCGGTAGAGACCACTTCAAAGATCAATTTACCATCATCAAGGAGAATACGCTCTCCTGGCTTAGCATCCTGAGGAAATCGTTCATAGGTCATATAGACACGTTCCTTAGTCCCTTCGAATCGCTCTCCGGTAGCAAAAATAATCTCGTCTCCTTCATTTACAATAACATCGCCCTTCATAACACCTACTCTCAATTTAGGGCCCTGAAGATCTGCTAAGATTGCTGCATTGTACCCATGCTCTTTGTTCAATGCTCTAATCATTTTTATACGCTCTTTAACAGCAGGGTAGTCTGCATGTGAAAAGTTGATTCTAAAAACATTAGCACCTTCATCGAGCATCTGCTTCAATACACTTTTTTTACTTGTTGCTGGTCCTAGGGTAGCAACGATCTTTGTTTTTTTGTTTGGCATTAATTCAAAAAATTAAATGTTCTTTGGATTTTATCGAAGACAAATCAACAGCATAGCTTGTGATGATCTGTGGAATTGCTTGCAACTTATTTAAAATGACCTTGGGGTTTATATTTTGTATCTCATTAGAGATCTTCACAAAATAATCGACCTTATTAAATTCCGGAATGAGATTATAGGTTTTTAACACCTTCTGTTCGTTAGTAAATAGTACTCCAGAACTGTATAACGCATCTTCTTCCTTCTTACACACATTAGATACTAAATTCCATGTAATATAGTCTGCTTCATTATTCCACTCATAGATACTATAGGATGACGAAAAATAATTAAAATCCAAGTCGTTTGTTTTTCGTTCTAATTTAAGATCTAAATTCCTGTTCAACAGATAGGCTAAACGATAATCTTCTAAACGACAATGCACTGCCAAGAGCGAATACGTGGCATCATAAAAATCGTCAACTAAAAGCTTATGTAAAGCCATATTATGCATTGCTTTAAAATGTAAATATAGTACATAATAAGCTATAAGATTGCATCTTTCGATGAATCTTAACGTCTTAACCTTACGAAAACGTTATCGTAATATACGAGTTAAAAAACAGCTGTTTTTTTAAGAATTAAATGAATTTTGTTATTTGTTTTTGGTAAGCAAAGAATGCTCTTTTTGAAGCTTTTTCTTCTGCCTTTTTCTTTGATGTTGCTCTGGCTTTTGCAACTACCTTATCATTGATAGATAGCTTTACAGAAAAATGTTTCAGATCGTCGTTTCCTGTGTCTTCATAGACATTATAGTCGAACGTATTCTTCTCTTTTTGACACCATTCAATGAGTAAACTTTTATAACTAATGACCTTACCTTCAAGTTTTTCTATATCTACATATGGATTTATAACATTCGCATAGATAAATTTTTCACAATAACTATAGCCTCTATCTAAGTATATGGCACCTACCAAAGCCTCAAAAAGATTACCATGTATATTGTTTCCAAAATTACTTTTCGGAATTTTACTTTTAACCAAATCGATAAGGTTAAGGTCTTTTCCCAATTCGTTTAAATGCTCTCTACTCACGACTTTTGATCGCATTTTTGTAAGATACCCTTCATCGCCATGAGGAACTTCTTTGTATAAATAAGACGCTATTACTGCACTAAGCATAGCATCCCCAACAAACTCTAACCGTTCATAGTTTAGTGCAACGCCTTTATCGTCCTTAATGTTCATTGAACGGTGTGTAAAGGCCTTAATGTAGAGGCTTTTTTTCTTAGGTTTAAATCCTAAGATGTTTTGAAGTTTTAAAAAAAAATTCCCGCCTTCAGAAGAACGGGAATTTAGTATGTTACGAATGAAATTCATTCGGGATTTAATCTAATTTTTTGAATAATACACAGGCGTTATGACCACCAAATCCAAAGGTATTACTCATAGCAACTTTAATGTCTCTTTTTTGAGCTTTATTGAGCGTTAAATTTAATTCAGAATCGATATTCTCATCTACTGTAGAGTGATTAATTGTTGGAGGAATGATACCGTTTTCTAGTGCCAAAATAGAAGCGATTGCTTCAATGGCTCCGGCTGCCCCCAACAAATGACCCGTCATAGACTTCGTTGAATTAATATTTATATGCTTCGCATGGTCTCCAAATACTTCAGATATAGCTTTTAATTCTGCAACGTCTCCCAATGGGGTTGATGTGCCGTGTGTATTGATATGATCTACATCTTCAGGATTTAGTCCTGCATTTTCCAAACAATTCTTCATTACGGCAACGACGCCTATGCCTTCAGGATGCGGTGCTGTCATATGATAAGCATCAGATGATAATCCACCACCAACAACTTCTGCATAAATATGCGCCCCTCTTGCCACTGCATGTTCGTATTCTTCAAGTACAATAGCGCCTGCACCTTCACCCAATACAAAACCATCTCTGTTAGCATCGAAAGGTCTGGATGCTGTTTCCGGACTATCATTTCTGGTAGACATAGCATGCATGGCATTGAAACCACCCATACCTGCTATAGTAACTGCCGCTTCACTACCTCCGGTAATGACCACATCGCAATGCCCTAACCTGATATTATTAAGTGCATCGATCATGGAGTTTGCTGAAGAAGCACATGCCGAAACAGTCGTATAATTTGGCCCCATGAATCCATACTTGATGGATATATTTCCTGGAGCTATATCAGCAATCATTTTTGGGATAAAGAACGGATTGAATCTTGGTGTTCCATCGCCTTTGGCATAACTTAGAACTTCTTCCTGAAACGTTTCAAGACCACCAATACCTGCACCCCAAATGACACCTACCCTATACTTGTTTATGCTGTCCAGATCAAGTTTTGAATCCACGATAGCTTCATCAGTTGCTACCATTGCGTATTGCGAAAACTTGTCCATGCGTTTTGCTAACTTTCTATCTATAAAGTCAGTAACATTAAAGTTTTTTACTTCACAAGCGAATTGCGTTTTGAACTTTTCAGCATCAAAATGCGTTATAGGGGCAGCACCACTCCTTCCATTAACAAGACCATCCCAATATTCATCTTTGGTATTGCCTATAGGGGTTAGGGCACCTAAACCAGTAACTACTACTCGCTTTAATTCCATAAATTTATATGCTTATTTTGCTTCTTCTATGTAAGAAATAGCTTGACCAACTGTTGCAATGTTTTCAGCTTGATCGTCAGGGATTTGAATATCAAACTCTTTTTCAAATTCCATAATTAATTCTACAGTGTCTAGTGAATCAGCTCCCAAATCATTGGTGAAGCTAGCTTCAGTTACCACTTCATTTTCATCAACACCTAATTTGTCTACGATAATCGCTTTTACTCTTGATGCAATGTCTGACATAATCTTTTAATTTTAAGTTTTAATTAGACCGCAAAAATAAAAAAACTTTATTTAAAAGTTGCCTTTACCGATAAAATATGCTTTTGAGTTTAAAAAATCGGTATAAGTAATTCATTTTTGCTTTCCCATTGTAAATTATTATTCTTTTTTTTGTTTAACAAACTTAACATTTTCGATATCTGCACATGAAACATATTGTAATCTTTGCTTCCGGTTCTGGAACTAATGCTGAAAATTTAATTCGGTTTTTTCAAAGCAGAGCTATTGCCAAGGTTGTCATGGTGTTGACTAACAATCCTCATGCCAAAGTTTTAGAGAGGTGTAAAACATTAAAAATTAGCGCTTTATCATTTAACCGTACTACTTTCACAGCATCTGGTCATGTGTTGGAGATTTTAAATACTATTAAACCAGATCTGATTGTTCTTGCCGGTTTTTTATGGAAGTTCCCGGAATCTATTTTAAGTCATTTTCCTAATAAAGTAATTAATATTCACCCTGCCTTATTACCTAAATATGGTGGTAAAGGCATGTATGGCATGCATGTACACAATGCCGTGGTCGCCAATAAAGAAAAAGAAACCGGCATCACCATACACTATGTTAATGAAAACTATGATGAAGGTGCCATCATTTTTCAATCGGTATGTGCGGTTACCGATAATGATACTGCCGAAGACGTTGCTGCTAAGATTCATGAATTGGAAATGATGCATTTCCCTAAGGTCGTTGAAGCTTTACTTTCCAAAGATGTCTAAAAAGAAAAAGTTTTATACTGTTTGGAAAGGCCACCACACAGGGGTTTTTGAATCCTGGGAGGATTGCAAAGCCCAAATCAAAGATTTCAAAGGCGCAAAATACAAGTCATTTGCAACTTTTGACGCTGCAAAAAGGGCATATAAAGAAGGGCCAAAGGCATATATTGGTAAGTCTAAGGTTTTTAAAAGTGAGCTTTCGGAAGCGGAACTGAAAAGAATTGGTCAGCCTAATTATAATTCCATTAGTGTTGATGCGGCTTCCAGTGGTAATCCCGGAAAAATGGAATACCGTGCTGTAGACACCAAAACCAAAAAGCAATTATTTATTCAGGGACCTTTTGAAGAAGGCACTAATAATATTGGTGAGTTTTTAGCCATTGTTCATGGGCTTGCTTACTTAAAACAGCAGCAAAGCAATCGAATCATCTATACAGATTCCAAAACCGCAATGAGCTGGGTTCGTAAAAAAACATGCAACTCTAAACTGCAACGCAATTCGACCAATAAACCTGTCTTTGATTTGGTAGACAGAGCTGTAAAGTGGCTCAACGAGAACAGCTATACCACTACTATTGTAAAATGGGAAACCAAAGCCTGGGGAGAAATTCCAGCAGACTTTGGCAGAAAATAATCTAAATCCACTGTAATTTATTTTACGATAACCCCACTAAAGCTTAAAAACTAATCCTTATGATCAGAAGTTTAAGCATCGGCCTTTTATTTTGTATTTCTCAAATAAGTATTGCTCAAGCCTCTTGGGTTTTGAAAAAAAATGAAGACCATATTAAGGTATACACCCGTAATGTTAGTAATTCTAAGATTAAAGAGTATAAAGCGATCTCTACCCTGCATACTTCTATGGATCATATTCTTAACGAATTACTAACCGCTCCAAAATATACAGATAGCTGTAAGGCAGGTGTCAGTTATTATGTTAAACAATTGAACGATACGCAACATGTCTTTTACGCTTATAAAGATCTGCCATGGCCCGTAAGAGATCGGGATGTTGTTACGCTCATTACCGTAAAAAAGATATCAAAAACAAAATATAAATTAACTATTGAAGGCTTACCTAATGGTATTCCTGAGAAAAAGCAAATGATACGTATAAAGCAACTCATGGGACATTGGCTTATAGAAGAAAAAAGCAATGGTGTTGTAATGGTAACACAACAGCTGTTCTTAAATCCCGAGGGAAACCTTCCGGCTTTTATTGTCAATGGACTACTTGTAAAAGGCCCTTTTAAAACCTTTCAGGAATTAAGACATAACGTAAAAACATACGGAAAATAAAACTCCAACTCTAAAAAGTATGAGTTTTTTATTTATCCACGTATATTTGCACCCTAATTCAAAATGGCTTTATGAGCAAGTTAGTAATTGTTGGTACTGTAGCGTTTGATGCTATAGAAACTCCGTTTGGTAAAACCGACAAAATTTTAGGAGGCGCTGGTACTTTTATTGGTCTTGCGGCTTCTCAATTTAATGTAAACTCTGCAATCGTATCTGTTGTTGGTGGCGATTTTCCTCAACAGTATTTGGATTTGCTTTCTGATAAGAATATAGATATTTCAGGTATTGAGATTGTAAAAGATGGGAAAACCTTCTTTTGGAGTGGCCTATATCATAATGATATGAACTCCAGAGATACCCTTGCTACAGAACTTAATGTATTAGCCGATTTTAAACCTGTGGTTCCTGAACATTACAGGGATTCTGAAGTGGTTATGCTTGGAAATTTGCACCCTTCTACTCAAATGAGTGTATTACAACAAATGCACAAAAAACCAAAGCTTGTCGTATTGGACACTATGAACTTTTGGATGGATAATGCTTTGGACGATCTTCATAAGGTTATGCAGCATATTGATGTTATTACCATTAATGATGAAGAAGCAAGGCAATTAACAGGCGAATATTCTTTGGTAGTTGCTGCAAGAAAGATTCATGATATGGGACCAAAATATGTAGTGATTAAAAAAGGGGAACATGGGGCGCTTTTATTCCATAATGAGAATGTATTTTATGCGCCGGCCTTACCACTCGAAGAAGTATTTGATCCTACTGGTGCTGGTGATACCTTTGCTGGAGGGTTTGCAGGCTATCTTGCTAAAACGGAAGATTATTCTTTTGAAAACATGAAAAATGCGGTTATATATGGTTCAACTTTAGCCTCATTTTGTGTTGAAAAGTTTGGCACACAACGTATGGAAGCATTGAAAAGCGGAGAAGTGCTTAATCGCCTAAAGCAGTTTAAGAACCTGACTCAATTTGAAATAGAATTAACATAGATACTAACGCGCTCAAAATTTGAGCGCGTTTTTTAATAACAACCCTAAGCAATGAGCGATGCTTTAAAACATGAATGCGGTATAGCACTCATAAGACTTTTAAAACCTTTAGACTATTACAAAGAAAAATACGGTAGTGCATTTTATGGTGTAAATAAAATGTATCTCATGATGGAAAAACAGCACAATCGTGGTCAGGATGGTGCCGGTTTTGCCAGTATAAAACTAGACACCCAGCCAGGAGAACGTTACATTAGTCGAGTACGTTCTATAGCTCAGCAACCTATACAGGATATCTTCGGGCAGATCAATCAGCGCATAAATCATGAATTGTCTCAGCATCCTGAATACCAAAATGATGTTGACTTACAAAAAACACACATTCCATACATCGGCGAACTTTTACTGGGGCATGTTCGTTATGGTACTTTCGGTAAAAACAGTGTAGAAAGTGTACATCCTTTTTTAAGACAAAACAACTGGATGCATAGAAATTTAATCGTAGCTGGTAACTTTAATATGACCAATGTAACCCAGCTCTTTAATAATCTGGTAGAACTGGGGCAGCATCCAAAGGAAAAAGCAGATACGATAACCATCATGGAAAAGATCGGTCATTTTTTAGATGATGCCGTCTCTAAAATATACAAAGACCTTAAAAAGGAAGGGTATACCAAAAGTGAATGTTCTCCATTGATCGCTGAGCGCCTTAATATTGCCAAGATTCTCAAAAAAGCCTCTAAAAATTGGGATGGTGGTTATGCTATGGCCGGATTATTGGGACATGGTGATTCTTTTGTACTTAGAGATCCGGCAGGAATTCGCCCTACCTATTATTATAAAGATGATGAAGTGGTCGTGGTTGCATCTGAACGTCCGGTGATACAAACCGTTTTTAATGTTGACTTTGATGACGTTTTGGAATTAGAGCCAGGACACGCTATCATCACAAAAAAGTCTGGAGAAACTTCCATTAAACAAATTGTAACTCCTCTAGAACGTAAAGCATGTTCGTTTGAACGCATTTATTTTTCGAGAGGTAGCGATGCCGAAATATATCAGGAACGTAAAGAACTTGGTCGTTTGCTAATGCCTAAAGTTCTGAAAGCTATAGATAATGATACCGAGAATACGGTATTCTCCTTCATACCAAACACAGCAGAAACTTCATTTTTTGGTATGATAAACTCTGTTGAAGAACATCTGAACGAAAAAAAGACAAAAGCCATTTTGGCTGGTAATGGCAAACTATCTGCAAAACGTGTTACCGAGATCTTATCGGAAAGACCTCGAATAGAAAAAATTGCTATTAAAGATGTAAAGCTCAGAACTTTCATTACTGAAGATAGCAGTAGGGATGATCTGGTGGCTCATGTTTACGATGTTACTTATGGTGTTATAAAATCTACAGATAATTTGGTTATCATTGACGACAGTATTGTAAGAGGAACAACGCTCAAAAAGAGTATCATTAAAATGATGGACCGATTGAATCCTAAGAAAATCATTGTGGTTTCTTCTGCTCCACAAATTAGGTATCCTGATTGTTACGGTATAGACATGGCTAACCTAGAAAGCCTTGTTGCGTTTAGAGCTGCATTAGAATTATTAAAAGATCACAACAAATACCATCTGGTTGATGAGGTTTATAAAAAATGTAAAGCTCAAATTGATTTAAAGGATAAAGATGTTAAGAACTTTGTTAAAGACATTTATAAGGAATTTACTGATGAAGAGATCTCTGATAAGATTTCAGAATTGTTGAGTGACGAAAGCGTGAATGCTAAAGTGAATATCATTTTCCAATCCGTAGACAACCTGCATAAAGCCTGTCCAAAAAATCTTGGCGATTGGTACTTTACAGGAAATTATCCAACTCAAGGAGGAAACAGAGTTGTTAATAGAGCCTTTATCAATTTTTACGAAGGGAATAACGAAAGAGCCTACTGATAAAATCGAAAAAAATAACGGTTAGTCCGAAAAAAAAGACCCTTAGTCTAAAAAAAATGCATTTCATCCATTATTTGCATTGGCTTTAACAAATTAAATATACATTAGTGTCACCATAACATAAGTAGGTTAAGTTCATGGTAGATTTGGGGCAAAAAAAGGTGAACAGTGTTCACCTTTTTTTATGTAACATATTGTAAGTAAAGTCAATACATCAAAAATCGACTTAAAAAGTGCTTCCCTTGCCAATCACCCATAAATAATAGTGTTTCCCCGGTTAGACTAATTTATGCGTCGTTTATCCAATAAATTATAGTATTCGAAATATGTAAGCTTATATTTGACTCACCATAACATAAGTAGGTTAAGTTTATGGTAGATTTGGGGCAAAAAAGGTGAACTCTCGTTCACCTTTTTTCATTTCATATCATAAAAAAATCCAAGTCAAAAACCTGGATTTTTATCAATATTGTATACGACTTAACGTAATGTGTTATTTTGCTTCTGCATAACGTCTTTCTACTTCATTCCAGTTAATTACATTAAAAAATGCTTGTATGTAATCTGGCCTTCTGTTTTGATAATTAAGGTAATAGGCGTGTTCCCATACGTCTAACCCTAAAATTGGCGTGCCACCACAACTAACCGATGGCATCAGTGGGTTGTCTTGATTTGGTGTAGAGCACACTTCAACTTTACCACCTTTATGTACACATAACCAAGCCCAACCTGAACCAAATTGTGTAGCGGCAGCTTTTGCGAAAGCATCTTTAAAGGCATCAACAGAACCATAAGCACTCTCAATAGCATCTTTTAATTCTCCTGACAAATACCCTTTCCCTTCCGGATTCATTACTTCCCAAAATAATGAATGGTTATAATACCCGCCACCATTATTTCTTACTGCTGCATTAGACATGTCCATATTGGTCAGAATATCTTCAATTGATTTTCCTTCTAAATCTGTACCTTCAATTGCAGCATTTAACTTGGTTGTATAACCGTTATGATGCTTTGAGTGATGAATCTCCATAGTACGAGCATCAATATGTGGTTCTAAAGCATCATAAGCGTATTTTAATTTTGGTAATTCAAAAGCCATAATATTTGTTTTTAGTTACTGTTTTAATTTTAACAAATTTACAATAATGACCACAAGAAAAACTAAATAAATTATTAAGATTACTTATTTTGGTATAAAATTTTTCTTTCGTTGCAAGCTTCTTTTCAAATCTATAACGCTTCGGCTGGCAGTGGTAAAACATTTACACTGACCAAGTCCTATTTAAAGCTGCTTTTTAAAGCAAAGCATCCTGAAGCCTTTAAATACATGCTGGCCATAACATTTACCAACAAGGCAGTAAGCGAAATGAAAACACGTATCATCGATACACTAAGGCAGTTCTCTAATCAAAATATTATTGAATCTGATAATGCTATGTTTAAGATCATTTGTGATGAATTGTCTTTTACACCTCAAGCACTTCATGAAAAATCGAAACCTCTTTTAAAATATATTATTCATAATTATGCCGGTTTTGATATTTCAACAATTGATGGTTTTAATCATAAGTTAATCAGAACTTTTGCCTTTGACCTTAACTTATCTCCCAATTTTGAAGTAGAATTGGATCAAGCCCGCTTACTTAATGAGGCTGTAGACCGTCTAATCTCTAAAGCAGGTAGTGATACTGCACTCACCAAAACCCTCATTGATTTTGCCATAGAAAAAGCGGATGATAACAAAAGTTGGGATATTAGTTACGATCTTAATAAGATTTCCAAACTACTCATTAATGAGGGCGATCTGTCATATATTAAATCATTAGAAGACAAAACGCCTCAAAATTTTGAGGCTTTAAAAATCCATCTAAAAAAAGGCATTCACGATACAGAAACCAAAGTCGTAAAAACTGCAGAGGCCATTTTAACTTTCATAGAAGAGTGTGGTTTACAGTTTGAAGACTTTAACAGAAAATCATTACCCAACCATTTTAAAAATATTCAGAATAAACGGTTTAATATTGCATTTGATTCTGCATGGCAAAGCGATCTCACAGAAAACAGACCATTGTATCCAAAGCGAGTTACGGATGATATTGGTGCTATAATTGACAATATCCAACCTCAATTGTCAGAGGCTTTTACAACTACAAAAACTCAAATTTTTAAACTTAAGTTCTTCAAGGCCGTATATAAAAATGTAACGCCATTATCCGTATTAAATGCTATTAAAAAGGAGCTAAACGCCATAAAAGAGGAACAAAATAAAATACTTATTTCAGAATTCAACAGCATCATAAGTCGCGAAATAAAACACCAGCCAACACCATTCATTTATGAACGTTTGGGCGAGAAATACAAACATTACTTTATCGATGAATTTCAGGACACCTCTGCTTTACAATGGCGAAATTTAATTCCGTTGATCTCAAATGCACTGGAACAGGAAACGCCAAACAACAGAGGATCGTTGATGCTTGTGGGAGATGCCAAACAATCTATTTACAGATGGCGAGGTGGTGAAGCAGAACAATTCATTCAACTATACAATAAAACCACCAATCCTTTTCATGTAGAGCCTGAAGTTATCTCTTTAGACACAAACTATAGAAGTTGTAAAGAGGTCATTAATTTCAATAATTTATTTTTCAATTTTATTTCGCAACATACTTTTAACGATCAGACCTACACTACTCTGTATGAGGCTTCAGCTCAAAACCCTTTTAAGTCCTACAATGGATATGTAAATTTTAATTTTCTAGACCTTACCAAGCATGATGAAAGGGATGAGCTTTATCCTCAACACGTGTATCAAACACTTTTAAATTGTTTAGAAAACGGATATGCACTCGAGGACATTGCTATACTTGTACGATATAAGAAAGAAGGTGTTGCTATTGCTAATGTCTTAAATGAAAATGGGATTCCCGTAATTTCGTCTGAAGCACTATCGATTAAAAATTCCGTTAAAGTTACATTTGTAATAGATCTTTTAAGGCTTTTGACAGACCCTGAGAATGCTAAAATAAAAATTGAAGTCCTCAGTTATATTGCCCATCTTTTTAATATTAATGACAAACATGATTTTTACCAGCAATATCTTGATTATGATATAGAGGTCTTCTTTAAAAACCTTAAAGATTTTGATGTCGATATCAGTTTGCATACCCTATCACAAGCGCCACTATATGAGCTTATAGAAATCATTATAAGAGCGTTCAAGTTGATCGACAAGTCCGATGCTTATCTCGAATATCTTTTAGATTTTGTATTGGAGTATACTCAAAAACAAACAGGCGATATTGTAAACTTTATTGAATATTATGATCAAAAGGCTGATGGGTTAAGCATAAGAACTCCCGAAAATCAGAATGCAGTGCAAGTCATGACCATACATAAAGCTAAAGGCTTAGAGTTTCCCGTGGTTATTTTCCCGTATGCTGACCTAAATATTTACCGAGAAGTTGAGCCTAAAGAATGGGTTGCCTTAAACCCAGAACATTATGCGGAGTTCTCGTATGCTCATCTTAACTACACCAAAGATTTTGAGCATTTTAATGAAACTACCAATACCATATATCACAAACACCAATCTCAGTTAGAGCTGGATAATATTAACCTGCTATATGTAGCTTTAACCAGAGCCGTGGAACAGCTGTATGTAATATCAAAAAAAGATGATAATCCAAAATGCTACTCCGGTCTCTTTATTGCATATTTTAATAGTCTCGGCTTGTGGAATGAAACCAGCTCGTCCTACAGCTTTGGGAACTCAAAAAGAGAAACCACAGCAACTGCTCCCGACATACAGACATCATCGAGGGCTTTCATTTCAACTGCTAAAGAACATCACAACTTACATATTATTGCCAATTCGGGATACTTATGGGATACCGAAAGACAACACGCCATTGAGCGCGGTAATCTCATACATGCCATTCTATCTAAAATAAAAACACTAAATGATATCGATATTGTAATTCATGAATTTACCCGATCCGGGCAGATTAATGCTGATCGTGCCACTGAATTTAAAACCAGTATTAATGCTATTATGACGCATCCCGAACTCAAGGCTTATTTTTCAGATGACCTTATCATCTATAATGAGAAAGAAATCCTCGATCCGTTTGGAAATGTATTAAGACCGGACAGGATTGTTATTAATTCTGAAAACCAAGCCGTGATCATTGATTATAAGACCGGAAAAGAAGATCAAAAGCACAGAATTCAATTGTTACAATATGAAACCGTTTTAAAACAAATGTCTTTTGACGTCATTAAAAAGATATTGGTTTATGTTAATGACACTATTAATGTTATTCAACTCGAAGAATGATATTACATTTGCAACTCTAAATGACTTAAATAATTATGTACGGAGCAATACAACAACATTTACAAGAAGAAATAAACAGTATTAAAGACGCAGGTTTATTTAAAACCGAGCGCATAATCACTTCACCTCAAGGTGCTGAAATCACTTTAAATACCGGTGAAAAGGTGCTTAATTTTTGTGCTAACAACTACTTAGGCCTTTCGTCCCATCCTGAAGTCATAGCTGCTGCAAAAGCCACTATGGACACCCACGGTTTTGGTATGTCTTCTGTACGTTTCATTTGTGGTACTCAAGATATACACAAAGAACTCGAACAAAAAATCGCTGATTTTTACGGCACAGAAGATACCATATTATACGCCGCAGCATTTGATGCCAATGGTGGTGTTTTTGAACCTTTATTGACCAAAGAGGATGCCATTATCTCAGATTCATTAAACCATGCCTCTATTATAGATGGTGTGCGTTTGTGTAAAGCCGCACGTTATCGTTATCAAAATAATGATATGGCTGACCTTGAGAAGCAATTGATCGAAGCCAATAAGAATAACGCCAGATTTAAAATCATTGTCACCGATGGTGTGTTTTCAATGGATGGGCTAGTAGCGCCGTTAGATAAAATTTGTGATTTGGCCGATAAATACGATGCTTTGGTAATGATCGACGAATGCCATGCTACAGGTTTTATTGGTGAGACCGGTCGAGGGACCTTAGAAGAAAAAGGAGTTTTGGGAAGAATAGATATCATTACAGGTACCTTGGGTAAAGCCATGGGAGGTGCCATGGGTGGTTACACTACGGCCAAAAAAGAAATTATAGAGATCTTGAGACAACGCTCTCGACCCTATTTGTTCTCAAATTCATTAGCCCCGGCTATTGTTGGAGCATCTATTAAGGTTTTTGACATGTTGGCTAATGATACAAGTTTAAGAGACAAGTTGGCCTGGAATACCGATTATTTCAAAACCGGTTTAAAAAATGCCGGCTTTGATGTTATCGATGGAGATTCTGCTATTGTCCCGGTAATGCTCTATGATGCAAAGTTATCGCAAACCATGGCAAATATGCTTTTGGAAGAAGGCATTTATGTTATTGGGTTCTTTTTCCCAGTGGTACCGAGAGATAAAGCAAGAATAAGGGTACAATTATCTGCCGCCCATGAAAAAGAGCATTTAGATAAAGCTATAACGGCATTTATAAAAGTCGGGAAAGCCCTTGAAATCATATAAAATCATTAGAGATGCACTATTTTAGGGCGTTGTATCAATATTTTTATATATTTGTCTTTGTTAATAATATTTAACAACTTACTTTTGCTAACAATTAACACTTAAAAATTAAATTATTTAGAATATGAAAAATCTTAGCAGATTATTTTTCGCCATGGTGCTTTTATTAAGCTTCAGTAGTGCAAATGCGCAAGATAAAAACAACCCTTGGGCTGTTAGTCTTGGTGTCAATGCGGTTGATCCATATCCTGTAGGCGAAGACTTACCACAAGGAGATTATTTTGATGAGTTCTTTAATGCAACTGACCACTGGAACGTTGTACCTTTCTTGTCAAGAGTTGCTGTTTCAAGATATTTAAGTGATGGGTTTACAATTACCGTTGCTGGTACATTAAATGAAATTAGCAAATTTGGTTCAAACAGAGATCCAATAACAGGTGAAGAAACGACTAACAAAGTAGATGACCTTACATACTATGGTGTAGATGGTACTATCAGCTATAGCTTTATGAAATTAATCAAGTCTAACAAAATAGATCCATATCTTGGTGTTGGTGGTGGATACAGCTGGATTGATGACATAGGTGCTGGTACATTAAACGGAACATTAGGGTTAAAATATTGGTTAACTGAATCTTTAGCTGTTGATGTTCAAACATCTTACAAGCACTCATTTGAAGATTACCTTCCAAAACATTTCCAACATTCTGCTGGTTTAACCTTTAAGTTTGGTGGAACTGATTCAGATGGTGATGGTATCTACGATTACGAAGATGCTTGTCCTGAAGAAGCTGGTTTAGAAGCATTCAATGGTTGTCCAGATTCTGATAACGATGGTATTCAAGATTCTAAAGACGATTGTCCTTACACTGCTGGTTTAGCAGAATTCAACGGTTGCCCTGATGGTGATGGTGATGGTGTAATGGATAAAAACGATAAATGTCCTTCAGTTGCTGGTTTAAAATCTTTACAAGGATGTCCAGATGCTGATGGTGATGGTATTGCTGATGGTGATGATAACTGTCCAAACGAATCAGGTCCTGCTGCTAACAACGGTTGCCCATGGCCAGATACTGATGGTGACGGTGTATTAGACAAAGACGATAACTGTCCAGACAAAAAAGGTACTGTAGCTAACAACGGTTGCCCAGAAGTAACTGAAGCTGTAGCTAAGACGCTTAACGATTATGCTAAAACGATCTTATTCGATACAGGTAAAACAAGTATCAAATTCGAATCTGCTGAGATCTTATCTAACATTGCAGGTATCTTAAAAGAATACTCAACTGCAAAATTCAACATCGACGGTCATACTGATAGTGTTGGTAGAGAATCTACAAATCAAAAATTATCTGAAGGTAGAGCTCAGGCTGTTGTAGATTGGTTAATAGAAAACGGTATCGACAGCTCTAGATTAAAAGCTAGAGGTTTTGGTGAGTCTCAACCAATAATGGATAACAAAACAAGAGAAGGAAGATCTAGAAACAGAAGAGTTGAAATCAACTTAATCAAAAACTAGTATCTGATAAATTTCTTATCATAAAGTAAAAAACGCTTCGGAATTCCGAAGCGTTTTTTATTTTTATACTATGACCAGCTTTATTGACGACGTATTACAATCCGTAATTGAAAAGCACCAAAACTTTTCAGAACTCATATTTATCCTCCCGAGTAAAAGAGCGGGTGTTTTCCTTAAGCATCGGCTTTCTAAAACCGTCAATACCACCATTTTTGCACCCGATATTGTAAGCATTGAAGCGTTTACAGAAACCTTATCGCAATTAAAACCCATTTCCAATTCAGAATTACTGTTTCGGTTTTACAACTCCTACCTTGAGCTGACACCAGAAGAGGCTCAGGTTTCTTTTGATGCCTTTGCAAAATGGGCACAAACCCTATTGCAAGATTTTAATGAGATTGATCGCTATTTGATTCCTCATAAAGATATTTTTGATTACCTCAGCGCCATTCAGGAGCTTAATCATTGGTCAACAGAAGATCATCAAACGGATGTTGTCACTAATTATTTATCTTTTTGGAAAAAATTAAAATCCTATTATGAACATTATACGGATGCGCTGCTGAACTCTGGCACAGGCTACCAAGGCATTCTATACAGGGAAGCGGTTGAGCATTTAGAATCCTATATTCAAACCACGACCAAAACACATATCTTCATCGGTTTTAATGCCTTAAACAAAGCAGAGTCGCATATCATTCAAGAATTGTTACATAACAATCTGGCAGAAATCTATTGGGATATAGACAAGACCTTTATTGAAGACTCCATACACGATGCCGGTTATTTTACCAGAATTTACAGAAAAGAATGGCGCTATTTTGAAAACCATCCTTTCAACTGGGTGACTACCAATTATACTAAAGAAAAACACATTTCGGCAATAGGTGTATCAAAACAGGTGGGCCAAGCCAAGGCCATAGGTAATATCCTCCAGGAATTGATCGCTAAAAATGGGTCCGTAGCCAATACGGCTGTTGTTCTTGGTGAAGAAGACTTACTGATTCCGGTGTTAAACTCCATACCAGAATCCGTAAACACCTTGAACATCACCATGGGATTGCCTTTAAAAGCAATGCCTTTAGTATCCTTATTTGACCAGCTTCTTTCCATTCATAAAAAAAATGCAACAACCTTTTATTATAAAGATGTCATTAGCGTTCTATCGCATCAACTGATACGGCCTATTTTTCAAACCACAACATTAAATGAAGCCGAACAGGCCATAAAACACCTTCAGAAGCATAACATCATCTACATAAGCTATAATGAGCTTGCTGCACTTTTTGAAGATCATAAAGCTATCACTGAGCTTTTATTTTCTGACTGGAACCATGACATAGCCAAAACCATTGACCATTGTTCGAAGCTTATTTTTAAAATAAAAGCAGCTTTAGATGCGGATAAAGAAAAACACCTGCTAAAATTAGAATACCTGTACCGCATTCATTTGTTGTTTAATCAAATTAGAGACCTCAATAACACTTACGGCTATATAAAATCTTTATCGAGTTTACAATTCATCTATAAAGAGCTATTAAGTAGTGAAACTCTTGATTTCAGAGGAGAGCCGCTAGAAGGTTTACAGATCATGGGCATGTTAGAATCTCGTGTTCTGGATTTTGATACGGTTATCATCTCTTCGGTAAATGAGGGCATCCTCCCTGCGGGAAAAAGCAATACCAGTTTTATTCCCTATGATGTAAAACGAGAAAATAACCTTCCCACCTACAAAGAGAAGGATGCCGTTTATACGTATCATTTTTACCGCTTGCTACAACGTGCCAAACAGGTCTATATCGTATACAATACTGAGGTAGAAGCTTTAAAAGGCGGTGAAAAAAGTCGTTTTATCACCCAATTAGATATTGAAGGGATCCATAACATTAAGCATAGTATAGCCGTTTCGGAAGTCGCAACAACAAGCCGACCCCTACAATCGGTGGAAAAAACAGAGGCCATCCTTAAGCGTATAGAGGCTATTGCTCTAAAGGGTTTTTCACCTTCGTCTTTAACTAATTACATAAGAAATCCCATTGATTTTTATTACGAGAAGCTATTGGGCATCAATACACAAGACGATATTGAAGAAACGATAGCTGCCAATACTTTAGGCTCTGTCATCCATAATACCCTAGAAACATTTTATAAGCCTGCGGTTAATAGCGACCTTACAGAAGCTTATTTGCGTGCCTTAATTCCAAAAATAGAAGAGACCGTAGAATCCCATTTTAAAATACTTTATAAAGAGGGCACTCTAAAACAGGGCAAAAACCTTATCATTTTTGAAGTTGCCAAGCGGTACATCCAAAACTTCATTATGTCAGAGCTGCAGCATTTAAAAGAAGGGCATCAAATACAAATACTGGCTATTGAGGCCGATTGCAAAACCACTATTGAAATCCCTGAGCTTGCATTTCCAGTAACCCTTACAGGTAAAATAGATCGCATTGACCGTTTTAATGGGCAATGCCGCATTATAGATTATAAAACCGGTAAAGTCGATCAGGGTAAAGTCGAAATTGTAAACTGGGAAGACATTACTACCGACTATACTAAGTATAGTAAATCGTTTCAATTATTGACCTATGCGTACATGCTATATCAAGAAAACCAAATTCATTTGCCTGTAGAAGCTGGTATCATTCCATTCAAAACACTCGATCAGGGGCTTATAAAATTTGCACAGCGCCCTTCGGAGCACAGTAGAAAAAAAGACACGCTGATTACCGAAAACACCTTACAGGCTTTTGAAGTACAGCTAAAAGCACTGATTGTTGAAATTTGTAATCCCGATCGTCCATTTATCGAAAAAGATCTTTCCTAATGATTACTTCTAAATCTTTTGTTCTAAACAGGTCCAACAAAAAACCTCTGGTTATCGATGTGCATTACACTCCGGATAAATCCCAACAGCCTATTGTTATCTTTTGTCACGGTTATAAGGGGTTTAAAGATTGGGGTGCCTGGCACCTTATGGCCAAAGCCTTTGCCAATGCAGGCTGCTGTTTTATAAAGTTTAATTTTTCGCATAACGGCGGTACGGTTAATGACGTTATTGATTTTCCGGACCTAGAAGCTTTTGGGCAAAACAACTATTCTAAAGAGCTCGATGACCTCAAAGCCATTATAGACTGGGCTGTAGAAACTTTTAAAACCTTTGACACCAATACCATTTATTTAATTGGCCATAGTCGCGGTGGCGGTATTGTGACCATAACTGCCGCAGAGGATCCCCGGGTAAAAGGCGTTATTACACTGGCTGGGGTCAGCGATTACAAAACACGCTTTGTAAAAGGTAGTGCCTTAAGCCATTGGAAAAAAGAAGGTGTTTTATATGTTTTAAACGGAAGAACAAAACAACAAATGCCACATTATTACCAGTTTTATGAAGACTTTATGGCCAATGCGCAGCGGCTCAATATAAAACGTGCCGTGCAACAACTTCAGGTGCCTTACCTTATCATTCATGGCGCCAATGACCCTACTGTAATGCTAAGTGCTGCAAAACAGTTGCACCAGTGGCAGCCCAACAGCATCCTTAAAGTCATTGCTGGTGCTGATCATGTGTTTAACACCAAACACCCATGGACGGAAGACCTGCTTTCTAAAGCCTTGCAAGATGCTGTAGATGCTAGTATTGCTTTTATTGATCCGTGATTCTTTTCACAGTCACAAATCAGGCAACACCCAAATAAAAAAGGCTTAATTGATCATGGTGTGTTTTTAATACCTATCTTAGAAAGTACATTAAGAACTAAACTATGAGTCAAAAAATAGGCCTTAAAGAAGCCATCTCAATCGGTATTGGCGGTATGGTTGGTGGTGGTATTTTTGCGGTATTGGGATTGGCCGTTGCCTTAGCCAAAGGCGGTACGCCCATCTCTTTTTTAATAGCGGGGCTTATTGCTTTAATCACCTCTTACAGTTATGTAAAATTATCACTCGCATACCCCGACAGAGGCGGCACCGTAAAATTCATAAATCAGGGCTTTGGTATCAGTGTTTTTAGTGGCGGTATCAACAACCTTTTATGGTTTAGTTATATCATAATGCTGGCATTGTATGCTTCTGCATTTGGCTCCTACGCGCCTAACTTGTTTCAGCTTACAAGCGATAGTGTTTTAGATACGCATATCTACGCGTCGGCAATTGTAATACTGGCCACCGCTATCAATTATTATAGCATTACCGTTGTTGGAAAAATTGAATCGTATGCTGTGATTATTAAACTGGTCATCCTTTTATCTTTTGTGGGGTTTGGCATATACGGTTTGTTTGGCAATCCACATTTGGAACAATTATCGCCCGAAAACTGGGAATCGTCGTTTAAGCTGTTTACTGCCGGAATGGTCATCTTTGTGGCCTATGAGGGGTTTGAATTAATCGCCAATGCCGCTCCGGATATTAAAGATCCGAAAAAGAACATTCCCAGAGCCTACTACTGGTCGGTCATTTTTGTAATACTGCTTTATATTATCATCGCTGCAATTACCGTGGGATCCTTAGAATTTGATCAGATCGCTAAAGCCCAGGATTATGTCCTGGCCGAAGCCGCAAAGCCCATGCTTGGAAAAGCCGGTTTTACCATTATTACCATAGCTGCATTGATCTCTACATTTTCAGCAATTAATGCTTCTCTCTATGGTGGCAGTAGGGTGAACTACGAAATTGCCGAGGACGATGAGCTCCCAAATCAGTTTACCTGTAAGCTTTGGAACCAACCCATTGGTTTATTCATTACTGCTGTTACCACATTGGTACTGGTAAACACTTTACAGCTGGAAAGCATTTCAACCGCCGGAAGTGTTGGGTTTTTACTCATTTTTGCTATAGTGAATTATACCGGCTTTAAGCTATCTAAAGCCACCAAAGGAAAAAAAAGCATTCCACTTTTAGGAACAGCTCTTTGTCTGATGGCTATGATCTCATTGCTCATTCAACATTTTTCTGTCAGCAAATCCGATGTTTTTATTGCTTTGGGAATTATTGGTTTTAGTTTTGCACTGGAATATATTTATAAAACCATAGAAGGTAAAGCACATTGAAGTAGAAGACTAGATGCTCATATTGGGCGTTTGACCGTAACAAACAACCTCACGACACGAGCGAAGCGAACTGGCGTCAGCAATTTTCAAAAGCATGTCCTGAGCTTAGTCGAAGGATAGGTGAGAGCAGTGACATTACTTATAGTTATTGTTAGATAGCGTCTTTTACTCTTATTATATAACTTTCCTTTACCAACTTCTCAAAGTCTGAATAAGGAATATAACCATATCCGTTATCTCCCCATTCCTTTCCCCAAGAATTTTTAAATTTTATAATCTCTTTATTATCATCATATCCAACAATACAAATTGCATGTCCTCCAATAGGTTGCTCTTCTGATTTTGGGTAAGCCATTTTTCCATTTGGTTGACTATAATTTGATTTATAGATTATAATACCAGAAATAATTGCGTTTCTAGAACGAAGTTGCCTTTTTACATCTTCTAAGGAACTATTTAGTCTTCTGTAAAATTCTATTTTATAGTGTTTGCGGGACTTCATTTCTTCAGAAGGTGAAATTTGATAGTCCCCACTTTCATATTCCCAGTGTTTATCTTCTATTATTCCAGTTCTAGAAGAAAAATCAAGGGCATTAATAAATGTAGCACCCATATCTCTACCATTGTTAATGCTATTGTAAAGATATCTTGGGCTTAATTTTACTTTTGTTTTGTATACAGTTTGATATTGAAATTCCATTGCTGAAGTAACTGCAAAGGCAACTGTTGAGCCTTCATTACCTTGGTTTCGTGCTTCGCCATAAGAGCTTGTAAAATCAACTTTAGATGCAACATTATTGTCTGAATCAATTATGGTATCATCAGAAATCTTATTTCCACTAATTGGTGATGTAGAAATATTTATTTCAGAAATCTTTTGTTTAGTGTAAACCTCAAGCTGGCCTTCAATAATGGATTGTTTTGAAACTATTAGAGCTGAAACCTGTTCTTTAGTTTCATTTTCCATAATTTCATTCAACTGCTCTATAGTCATTTCTTCAAGTTTAGACTGTGCAATTTCTTTAGAATAATCAATAATGGACTTAATTCCGATTATTCCAACTACAAAAAGAGCAATTCCACCAATTGTATACCATTGAACTAGTTTTCCTTTAGCTTTTTCGAATACTCTTTTAGCCATAAGTTCTTCTTCTAGAATCTGATAGCCCTTTAGCTTAGATTTTAATTCTTCGTTTTCTTTTTTTATACTTTCAATTTCTTCTTCCATATTGTTTAATACCACATAACGGTCTCGGCTATGAGTAGTTGCGTGGGTGAGCACTTAACTTTGCAAGTACACACCAAACTGAAAATCCGCGAAGATTTTCAGAAGTAGGCGAGAACAGCGCCTTTGTTAGTAAGAGTGTTTTTTTAATAATAGTGCTAATAATGAGTTACTTTTCCTCAAGTCTTTTTAATTGTTTTATTAATTTTTTTAAAATCGTCCTAGTCAAACTTCTAGCATAAGGATATGGCTTAACCCAAGATGCTATGGCTGGTCCGTTTTTATAATACCACTTAACAAATAGTTTACCTATAGGATGTGGTATCAATTTATCATCTCTATATTTCCTTAAAAAGTCAAGTTCTTCACCTTCTGAAGTTTCAAATGCTACCGTAGCAACAAAACAAGAACTACTACCACTTCCATTGTTTCTTACATTTCGCTGTTGGTTGATTCTTTGCATCTCTTGCTCATGATGTCTTTGCATCGCTTCATTATGCTCTTTTTTGTATCTATCTTCCCAATATCCTTTTTCCTTTTGAGGATCGCCTGATGTTACTCCCATGATAATTATGCTTTAAGTTTAATATTCTTGCTACTCAATAGTGTTTATCTGCATTATATTCATCTCAAATATAAGTGAAAACACTCGTAGTTTTATAGGTGTAAATACGTGGTTATTAACTTATTAAATGATTTGCTATCGGTTTACTATTCCAATTAACTCCGAAATTAAAACTTAAACATCAAGTACACTACTATTAGCGATTCTTGCAAATGGTAACAATAGGATTACGACAATCAAATCAATTATAAAAAGAGCTCCCGCTAAAATCAATATCGTAATCAGTTTATTATCAAAGTCTATTTCCATTTCACGAATAATCTCATCAAAAGAAGCCCAACAAACCGCAATATAAACGACATTAAACAACATTAATAATGCGACAAGAATTTCAATTATAATCTTATAAATAGCATTGATTAATCCGGCAGCTGCTCCAAAAATAATGCCTCCCACAAAACAACAAGCGATAAAAATTCCCGTTAATTGCCAAAACCCATAATCATCAGGAAAAGGGAGTTTATTTAATACTATAATGAATAAAATAGCAGCTAATCCCAATGCTATCGAAAAAGCTGCTGTCTCTTGAGGCTTTTTTGACTGATCTTCCATGTTTAAAATTAATTACGTTGTTATACAAATATTGTGGTTCTCATCTTCATACGTTTTATTTCAAAAATATTTGAAACTCGATGAAGTCTTCTAAGTAGAACTACCTGATTTTCATGTTTAATATGAGCTTATTTAGAATTGCCCAACATCTACCGAACAAACCCTATGCAGTGTCTGGGAAAAAACTAGCCATAGCAATACTATGGCTAGCCGGGCCAAGAATCAATTAATCCCTAAATTAATATATTGCTTCTTTAAGGCCCTATCGCTATATAACATAGCTTTTAAGGGAAGCCTAAAAATAATTAAAACGGCTACAGAAATCTAAAAATCAGGATGATATGTTTAAAATAACGTCAACGGAACATTGTTAATACCAAGCCATGATGGTTTGGGTTTTAATCGAATACTAGATTGGTCTTTACCAATAGGCACAATACCTAAATCCTGAATATTAATATCCCATCCACCATATCCGATGGCGCAGATTACACTCGAGCGAAGCAGATGAATTCTTTTTAATGCAATAAGGTCTCTGTGGATAAATCTGTGTTATTGGGTTTTAGCTTAGTCTATTGTTAGCCAACGTTATTTAATTATCGTTTGTGTCAGAATAATTCTTTTTGATATTATTGAGTAGTTCCCAGTATTTTACCCCTTTTAAATCATCATTTTTTACTTTTTTAATATTGTCCAATTCCATAATTTCTAAGTCAATATCCATGTATAATGCAAAAAAGAAAGAAAATAAACCCAAACCAAGGAAGATTAAAGCTTTTTGATTAAATATATCTAGAAATGCAGTAGAAGCAATGTCTAATGACAGAATAAAAAAAATGAAAAAAGTCAAAGATGATATTGCAAAAAAATGAATTGAAGTTGCCTTTAGTCTTATGTTGTTGGTATAGTAAGGCTTTGTTAAATCTTGAGTCAAGGAATAGTAAAAAGTCATGCAATCTTCTTTTTTTAATCCTTCCTCTCTTTTAAAAAAATTCCTATAATTATCAACTTTAGTGTTCTTGAAAAATTTTCTCCATAATCGGATTATGATGTCGAGCACAAACATGAAAAATTTGTCATAATAAGTTGGTCTATAAATCCAGTAAAAAACAATTCCAACTGCAATAAAGAAAAAGAGGCCATTGCTTATATCTACTTCTAGTGATATCTTGTCCGTTTTATAATATTCGATACTCTTCATTAACATAACTGCAGCCAGTAAATACCTTATAATATTTGCATAGGTTATTTTTTCAAAAAGCACTTCGATGGCATTTTTTTTACTTTCATTTATGTCCATAATATTCTCTATTTAATGTTTGCTAACGGTCTCGAATATAAGTAGTTACATAGGTTAGCAGATAACTTTGCAAGTACATACTAAACTGAAAATCCTCAAGGACTTTCAGAAGTAGGCGAGAACGGCACCATTACTTATAGTCGTTGTTGTATGCAGTATTTAATTTATCATAAGTTCACAAAAAATGGAATCAATCCTCCTGTTTCAACTGCAAAATCATCTATATAAAGAATTGGTTCAGCTATTAAATAAGTAGTTCTTGGCTGATATCTTCCATAAACGTAACCACCTCTTGAAACATTTAAACTTTGATAAGGCATATTTACATACCATTGTTGATTACCGGATATCACATTAGATTTAGGTGTTCCGCTTGCTGCTGAACCATCTGGCATCATAAAATATGAAGATAGGCTTCCCACAGGACTGCCTTTCCCATTTCGTCCGTCGTTGTAATAAAATCTTATAACAACTTGAACTTGTCTTCCGATTCCTTGAGGTAAGTTAACCATACCACTAAATTTCATTATTTGTCCAAGTTGATAGTCTTGTAAGTTATGTTGAACATTAAGTATTTTGAAATCTGCTGTTAAATCACTTGTCGGGTTTATAACTGGATTTGGTCTTGGATTACTATCGGTTCCATTTATCGCATCTTTCATCACATAAGCTTCTCTGACCGTATTTGGAAAAAATGAATATGATATCCAACAATATCCATTATTGCCCCAATTTTGTCCCCAAGAATTTAAAACCTTATAAGCACTTTTGTTATCGTCATATCCAACGACAATCATAGCATGACCTCCAAGTTGTTCGCCACTTGCGAAACTCCAAACAAAATCCTGCCCTGAACTATTTCTACCTCTATTAACAAAACCACGGTCAATCATTGCGCCAATAATTACAGGAAATCCTGCGTTCAATTGTGCTTTAACTTCTTTAGAATCAACAAAGTTTACTCTTCTCCAAAAATCAATTTTGTATTTTTTTGCTTTTGACTTTATATGATTGGATGGTCTCGTTGAGTAGTCATTTTCATTGTATGGCATATCCGACCATTTAACTGCACCTTGTTGAGAAAGAACGTTTAGTGCATCTGTAAAAAGACTACCACCATCAACTCCGTTGTTAATTTGATTGTAGATAAATGCAGGACTAAACACAGCATCTCTATTCAGAGAGCCGCCATTCCAATAGTTTGTATTTTCTTCATATTTTTCTTGAAAACTTTTACAAGCATATCCAACTGCCCAAGCTACACAAGAACTTTGGCGCCCTTGATTTCCAGCTGGTGGCATTCTGTTAGACATATCCACGAATCTTGGTAACTCATCTCCTGCGAATGGCGTAGAAGCCATTGGAATTCCCTGTAGCTGCTCGGGTGGTGTAAATTTTAAGCCTAAAGCAACATCTTGCGCTGATAATGATAATGAAAAAATAAAGGTTAGAAAAGCAAGTTTAATTTCTTTCATCTTGGTTGGTTTTATATTACATACGACTTAGGTATAAACATCATTGAGTTTATCGTCCTATATATACTCTTCTAATATAAATGAAACCACTCATAGTTTTACAGGTATAAACACCTGTTTATTATACAATTAAGGACTTCAATTACAACTCAGACTTTGGCGAGCAATGGGCTTCTTGTTTCTAAAATCAACTACTAGAAAACAAAAGCGTAAAAAATAAAAACTCCACATTGCTGTGAAGTCTTATAATCTGTAGTGAAGAAGAACAGCTAAAAAAAGAACAAAAGCTTGTTTTTAATTCAGTTCTTTGTTGCCTAGCGGTTTTATTCTAAATCAATTTTCTTTCTAGTTCTTCTTTCCATTTATTAAAACCCTTAAGTGGATCATAATAATCATGATATATTCGACTGAGCTTATCTTCAGTATTTCTGATGTACACTAACTTACCATTGGTTTTTATGGACTTAATACTTTCTTCTATTTTTCTTATAGAAGTTTCAAGATCATATAATTCTTTTGGGACGTGCCAAACATAAGTAGCTTCTTCGGTATTAAGAGTTTCCCAAACAAAATGAAAATTCTCAACTCCTTTAATCAAAAAAATAAAAGCAAAAGGTTTATAGATATATCTAAGTTTCATACTTTCATGAGCGTGTTTACTTGAAAGAAATCTCAAATGTTTATAATGTTTTGTATTGGATACTTTTAATAAATCATCTAAAAACTCGTCATCATTATCGTAAAAAGATTTTGTTTCAAAGTTCTCTTCAAGAGTAGACAATCTGTTTCCTTTTTCTGGGTCAGTTTTTCCTTTAATTATTGACTTAACTATATCTAACTTTACCTCATCAACGAGTTGCTTATTAATAGTATCGATTTCTGGCGAATTAACAATTTGATTGGTTATTTTATCATCTACAATACTGATATTTACAGTTACTTGAATCTTTTTCGTCTTGAGAACGTTAGCAAAGTAGTTCTTAATTGCGTCATATTCTTCTCTTATATCATCGTTTGGAATTTCTAGTTCTATGGCTTTTTGATATTCACGAAATTTCTTTTTAAATGACACATGACCCAATTTAAAGTTAACATCTTTTATCGGTACATAAAAGGTTTCGTTGATACTTTGCTCGAATGGTTTCCTTACAATCGGTTTTATTTCACTAAAGCTTTTCGGTTTTTCGGTTGTTTTATATTTCTTGACTGGAATTGAACTCCGACTTGTTTTCCCTATAGTCGATAATAGACCGGGTGTACTTATGCTTTTAAATGATACAATTTTTATGTCTTTTAGCTTATCATAAAGTTGTTTTTGGGGATAATCAAATTGTGATTCTCCATTTTGATAAGATAATACTTCGCAAAAAATTCTTTTCTCACCTTCTATATAACTTATAACTCTAATTGTCCAATACGCTACTGATTTAAAATTCGTAACATAATCGTTCGAATCGAGTTGTGGAATCACTATTGGTTTATCATCAGTCAAGTATGCTTTAGAATTCTTAAATATTATTTTGAGTTCTGTTCCTTTCACTGTTTTTGACTTTTGTTTTATCACTTAACCCACTATCATTTTTTATATAATATTGTACACTGGCTTTTTCCATTCAGATTGGTTTTCAGCGTTGGCAAAGACATACCCTTTTGCAATTTTTGGTGTAGCGTAAGCTGTAGCGAACTACGAATATATATGACTTTAGTGTTTGGTTCTTTTTTCTATTAACTTTATTATTTCCTTAAATTCTTTTTTATCCTTTTCGCTTAACGATTCCGTAAACTTTTCAATCCGTTCTTTTGATTTGTAATCCAAATTAAGTTCATTCCATAAGCTAACCTCATTTTCTAAATTCTCTGCAAAAAATTCAGTTCTGTTTTCTTTTTCGATACTCAATAATTTCGCAAATCGACAAAATTGTCCAATCTCAAATTGTACATCTAAAATAAGATTGTATTTGCCTCTTGTTAATGTTTTTTGCCTGTCGATAGCTTTAATTATTCCATTTCCTAAAGTTTCAAAATATACTTTGTCTCCAACTTCATAATTGTCGTTTTCAATATTTGAAATTGATTTAAGATTTTCATTTTTCAAATGTTGTTTAAATTCTGCTCGACTTTCTGAAATTTCAAGTAATCGAATTGAAATTGCATCAATATAATCCAAGTCTTGAACGTTTTTCCATTTTGAGGGAATAATTGATTGTCCATGTAAAGCACCAATTAACCCCCCCGAAAAAGCCGCGATACTATCCGTATCTGTTCCAATTGAATTAACAGCTTGTTCAATTCCCTTTAATGGTTCGTTCGAATACTTACAAGTCAAATAAATACCTGCAATTACAGTTGAAGTGCCTGAACCTTTCGTTTCTTTTTTATAACAGCCAAGTTTAGTCAATGCATCAAAATCAGATGAGTTACCATTTATTAACTTGTATGTTGATCTCAAGTATTCTTGGGTTTCATCAATTATCGATTTGAATAAAGTCCTAAAAGGCTCTTTCGAGCTTTTGTTCCATTCGTTTTCCCAAATTTTAAATTTAGAGTTATTTAAAAAATCAATTGAAAATTTCTTATGAATATCCTTTCCTAATTCGGTTAGGAAATTTTTGTAATTGAAAATTTCTGGACTAAATCTTAAAATAGTATCAACTGAATATCCATATAGCATTGCTCCTAAAATTGCCCTAGGGTGTCCGTGAGTAATAATACTATTGCCAAAAATTTCTTCTTTAATTTTATCAGGCTCTCCAAAATTTGCCAGTGCAATTGGTAGTATTCTCATAGCTGCGCCATTCGCTCCGCTTTCGCGATAGTCGATTGTTGTTTTGCCTGCTTTGAAAGTAAAAAAATTGTTATTCCAACTTGCAGATTTTCTTTCTATTTTTTGAGCTGCATTTTTAATAGTTCTTCCTGCACCTCTAGAATATAATAGCCAATTTGGCAATTCTTTTTTTGCAAAATACTGTTGGTCAACAAAACCATCTTTATTAATAGAGCGAGCTACCGAAAGTAAAAGTTGAGTGTCATCAGAGTAAGAACCTGAACTTAGATTATCAATGTAGCCGTGAAATCTGCCACCAACATTTTTTTTCCAATCGTGAAAAGAATTAATGTAATCTGTTCCGAATTTTTTCTTTAACGAGTCTTGACTTTTTTCAAATTCAGTCATCCAACCTAAAGCATCTCCAATTGCTGCAAGTTTTAAGCTGCCTTTATATTTTGTTTCTGCTTTCATATAGAACGATTTGGTGAAAATATTTCTTTATCAACAATAAAATTACTTGTATCAAATTCAAAAAGTGAAGCCTTTGCTTCAGCAAGTTCATTTTCTGACTGGAAACATACTTCAATAATATTTTTTATAGAAATAGAATCTTTCACTAGTACTTCCGCTTGAACATTCGTTGGATATTTTGACTGTATATTATTTCTTTTACCAAATGGAATCGGAATGTTTGTGTCAAACATCATTTTAAATTTATTTAAATCTGTCGTAATTCCAATATTATTTGCTGCTCTTGAAGCAGCGTTTGTTACTGAAAATTTTGTTTCGTTTTTATAAATCAACTTTGGATTTATTTTTAAAATGCACCACTTTATTATATAATCATCTTTTGTTTTTTCTCTAAATTTTGAGAAGAGGAAAGTATTTGGACAAGAAATAGATAAGTTAATGTAGCTATCATCGTCAAATCTTATACTATCAGGAAACTTTACATAATCTATAATATCAATTTGTTCGGTATCTGCTTCTTTAATAGTTTTTCTACTTATCAATTTTTGATGTTCATAAATACCATACAGGTTAATTGTAGGCGTAAAGTGAACTAGATATTCAATACCTCTTTTTTCTATTTCTTTTTGAAATTCTTTATAATTAGTTTTTAAGCTCACAGGTATAATTAAAAAGGTAAATCGTCGTTACTAGGGCTTTTATGCTTTTTCTTACTACTTATTTTTTCGAGTAATTCGGAATCAATCTCATCTAAATACCTAGATGGCTCATAGTCATCACTACTGAATAGATATAGATTATTTTCTGCCCTTGTCATACAAGTATATAATAGTCGTCTTTCGGTAGAAATGTGATAGTCATCATCAGAATCTATAAATCCAGTAGGTGAGGGAATAATATCATCATTTAAGTCTAATATAAAGACACTATTAAACTCAAGTCCTTTAATTGAGGACATTGTGCAAATTTTGACACTATCGCTGTCATAGTTTACATAGTTGTTATCTTTTATGAGTTCAGTTTGATAACTGTTCTCTTTAAGGAAAGTATCTATTTGTTTGACTCCATAATGTGTTCTATTCAAAACTATAGTATTAGATAATTGATTTTTTTCTTTAAGCAAGTCTAATTGAGCAAGAAGTTCTTGTTGTTGTTCATTTGTATCGGAAAAGATTCCCAATTTAGGTTTATCTCCATTTCTAACTGAAAATTCAATTTCGGTAAAATCTTCTTTATCGGTTTCTTTCTCCAATAATGAATTTGCCGCTTGGGCAATTTGTATAGTATTTCTATAGTTTTTCTTAAACGAAATTGTTCTACCACCTCTAACTTCTATTCCGACTTCTGACCAAGTGAATCCACTTTTGTAAATTCTTTGGGCAGCATCTGCAATCAGCGAAATACTATTTGTTTCGGTTGAGACTAATTTTGAAATAGCAAGCACTTGTGCTTTGCTCAAGTCTTGTGCTTCATCAATGATAATATGAGTAAAAGGTGGATTAAAATCAGACTTTTTATCGATGATTTCTATAACTTTTGATGCATAGTCATCATAATCCATTTTGTCCATTTTCTCTAATTCTTTGTTGTAATCAGTATAAATTTGCCATATGATTTTTTTATCATCTTTTGTTACTCTATCTGAGGTTCCTCTGCCTGTTCTCTTTGCTTCTATATATTCTGATTTAGTTTTAAAAAGTTTACCTTTTATCCAAGCAATTTCTTCTTCAAAGAATTCGGTTGGTTTGTTTGCGAAAGAATTTGATAAATACCTAATTCTGCATCTATTAATTATTTGTGTTTGTTTATAACCAAGTAAAGTTTTCCATATAGTTTTGGTTCTACCATTTTCATATTCGGTTTTTCTCATTATTATTCCATTCTGTTCTAAAAACGAAAAAGCCCAAGAATGAAAATTCACAATTCTAACATTTAAACCATCTTTAGTTCTTGGTTTGATATCATCACTCTCTTTTTGGTAACCACCATTAATAAATGGCTTTAATGCATTAATATAAGCTGCGAGTGTCTTATTGTATGTAAAAATTACAATTTTAGTCTCTTGGAATAGATTGGCTTGGGTTTCCACAAGATGCTTCGCTCGATAAAGTGCGACTGTGGTTTTTCCGCTTCCCGCCACCCCTTTAATCTGAATTGGATTAGTTGGTGGTAGGAATAGTACTTTTTTCTGTTCTCCTTTCAGAGTAATTTTTTTCAGCATTTCAATACAGTTTGTTATTGAGTGTTGGCGTTTTTAGTTCAAATGTTGAATTCTAGCACGATTTTCCGTATTATGCACAACAGTCTAGTATAAAAATAGTAGCAGATTTCCAAGAACTTACTTTTGTCTTTGCGATTAAATCGCTATTATTTTATACATTGTTAGCCACTGGCTTTTTTCAATTCATCATCATATTATAATGTTCAATATGTCCTGTTTCTTTAAATATTGACTTAAAAACCTTAAAATAATTGTCAATAGTATTGTCCTGCATTTCTACGAACAAGTCATCTGGAATTGTATGAGAACCTTCGTTAATCCAACAAATCAATGACCTGCAAATTTCTTTTTCTTGTGGATTATTGAATTTATCTATCAAGTCATCATCTCCATATTTCCCTAATATCTTGAAATAATTCTCTATGATTCGTCTCATTATATTTTGTATCGTAATTCCTGAATTATTGGCCTTATTTTTTAGCTCTCTCCATAATAATTCGTAAGAATTTTGGATTGGATTTACTAATTCAAAATTCTGTAAATAGGATACATTATCTATTTTTCTCAGAATCCAAAAGTTTGTTTCATTGCATTCTTTTGTTCTACCATTTATGAACGAAACTTCTTTATGAAAGTAAACATTATGAGTTAGTAGTATTATTTGTTTTATGTTTCCCTCATTATTTCGAATCTTTTTGGTTATTTCTTTGAGTAATGAACTGACAACAAATAAAACATTACTATCTAAACTTGAAATTGGGTCATCGATTACAAGTATTCTATCATCAGTTATTTCTGTTTCAGTTGTGCTTCCCTTTACTAATTGTAGGAAGTATAAAAATGTGATAAATGTAATTTCTCCTTCACTTAAAGTCGATTCAGCTAATTCTCCATCTGCTCTCTGAATTTGATATTGATTAGTGCCAATTTTTGATGGTACAATTACAAAATTTTGAAAACCGAAGGATTGCAAAGTCTGGTTAATTTCATCTATAGAAGGCTGTATGCTGGTTACATTTTTTGTCAACTCTTTAATTTCTTTGTCGAGTTTTATGTACTCATCACGAAGTTCTGCTACTTTCTTTGAAATATTATCTATACCTTTCTGTAATCCATTTTTATGCTTCACAAAATACTCTATTCGAGTACGATTATCCTCGATAATAAATTTCCAAATCTCGTTTACTAACGTATTTCTTTCAGTTGCATAGTTATCTACTATTCTATTATGCTTTTTAATCGCAAGATTTGCTGTAGTTATTAGCTTTTCAATTTCTTCAAGTTGTTCTTTTGTGGATGTGAGTTCAATACTTCGACTTGGTTCTTTTAATTTACTGTTAAGCAATTCTTTATTTGCGATGAATTGACTACTCAAAGTTTTTAAGAGCGATGAAAATTTATCTAAATCAAGTTTTGTTTTTTTATTGAGTTTTTCTGTATTTTCAATTTGTTGAAGTTCATTAATTAAGTTTTCAAAAACTCTTATATACTCATCATTTAACTCTTTAACTTTCTTTGTGTCGCTTGTAAAAGTTTCGTCAAAATATCCTTCTAATTGATTTCTGAAATCTTGTGTAATAGTTTCTTCTTGACAAAATGGACAAGTCTCATTTTCTTGTAAGTGCTTTTTACCCTCGTTAACCCAATCATTTATGTTCAGTCGCTGAATAAGTTTGGCAATCTCTACATCTGATTTACCGATTATTTTCTTTGTCCAAATGCCTTCTTGTTCAATCTCTAAAAGTCTGGCATAATCAATAGTGGGTATTTCTGGAATTTTAACAGGTGTTTCGCCTAAAATTGTTTCTGCTCTTTCTTTAAGTTCCTCTATTGTTTTAAGGTCGGAAGTATTGTTTTCAAACTCGTCAAGTAATCTTGCCAAAAATGGCTTTTTTTGCATTACTCCTTTAAAGGCTTCTTTGAAGTATGATTCGTGTTTTTTATAAATTGATGTCCAAACTTCCTCCCTGAAATCATCTTCTAATTCGTCTCTTTTTTTTATTTGCTTATCGAGAACATCTTTTAGTTTAATTCCCTTTTCTTTTAGCTCTTTTAATTCCTTACGCTTTTCTTCAATTAATTCAGCTTCTTCTTTAGTAGCTTGACCTAAAGTAAATACGCCTGCAATATTCCCTTTTCCAAAATTCCTATCACGAAATTCCTTATTGTATACAAGGGATTTTAACTCAATATCGTTTTGCCATTTTAATTGGCATTCAGGAAATCGAGCATTCTTTGGTTCATAAATGAAGTTTGAAATAGTTGTTTTCCCACTGCCATTTGCTCCGTAAAAGAAATTCACTTTTTTAAATTCTGATACTTCAATTCCTGTATCATCAAAAGTTGCAATATTTTTTATGGAAATGGTTTTTATCATTGGCGTTCCCGATATTTATTCAGCTTGTACCTAACTTAGCAATAAACACCATGGTGTTTATCCACATTATATTCATCCCAAATATAAATGAAAGCACTCATAATTTTATAGGTATAAATACGTAGTCATTAACTGACTATAAGAATCAATTATGCCTTAACAAAAAAATCCACACCTAAGGTGTGGATTTTCTGCTTGATGTGGAGAAGAGCGGACTCGAACCGCCGACCTCTTGACTGCCAGTCAAGCGCTCTAGCCAGCTGAGCTACATCCCCAAATTATTTATTTGATCGTTTTAAAGATTCAATATAAAATAGGTCAAATGTATCATTATAAAAACATATAAACAAAACATAAGCGCCAATTCTTAACCTTAACGTTCCGGCAGAACTACACTGTATGGCAACTACTTTAAACCGCTAAGGACCAATACCGGTATGGTAGTACTGTGGAAATCCTTTTTTAAGATCGTATCGTCCTCCCATAGTTTGGTAAAGAACCCTCGCTTTCGACGTACCACACACAACAAGTCCGGGTCGTTAGCTTTATAATGTTCTAATACCCCTTGAAACGTTGTGGCACTTTCAGACTGTGTTGTGTTTGTTATGAGGCCACCCAGTTCCGCATTAACGTCAAAATCGCCTTCGTTATAGAACGGTGTTTTTACCAGAAGTAGATTTACTATGGATCTAAATTGTGCTTTTATCGCTTTTAGTGGTTGTAACACCCCTTGCTTTTTAATGATGGCTGATTTTAGAGCCATTAGAATATACACTATAGGCTTGTAGGTATAACCTTCAGGAACAATAAGCGCCGGGATCTGGGTTTGCTTTACGATCTTTCCAGAAGTCTTTCCTAAATACACCTCATCTTTTATGGAGTTGGTTCGGGGTTCCAGTATGATCAGATCAATATCCAGGGCTTTACAGGCCAATTCTATGGTACTAACCAGCTTGCCTTTAAATGTTTTGGTCACCACCTCAACATCTTTAGTATCTATAGACGCTACATGCGCATCTAAAAACGCTTTACTTTCTCGCTCCAGAATATGATCGATCTTGATCATGGTACCGGCTTTGGTGTATACATTATAGAGTTGTACAACATACACTTTGGCCCCAAAAGCTTTCGCAAAATCCACAGCATATTGCAAATGACTTTTGGCGTTACTTGAAGACCCTACAGGTACTAAAATGTTTTTCATGATCTGTTATTTTATATGCTTCTTTATGGTTGTAAAACCAAAAATTACTAATTTGATTCGCTGCAAAAATACACATAATATATGATAAGAAAAGCAAGCTTTTCGGACATCGATACCATCCTGGACATCACTAAGGCCTGTGCTAAAGCCATGATTGCTAATGGCATATACCAATGGAATGCGCATTATCCTACCAAAGCGCCTTTTGTCAGAGATGTTGAGCGTAAGGAACTGTATGTCTTTGAACAAAATGCTACCATCATGGGTTGCATAGTCCTCTCAACATTTATGGATGAGGTCTATAAACCCGTTACATGGTTAACACCAAACGAGAACAACCTATACATCCACCGCCTGGCGGTACACCCTGATGCTCAAGGCAAAGGTATTGCGCAACAGCTCATGACCTATGCCGAACAATTTGCCATAGATAATGCCTATAGTTCCATACGATTAGATACCTTCTCTCAGAACAAAAGAAACCAAAAGTTTTACGACCTTCGCGGATATAAACAACTGGAAGCGGTGTACTTTCCAAAACAAAGCGAACACCCTTTCTATTGCTACGAATTGGTACTGTGAACGAAACCATAAGTTTAAAAGCGATTAACCGTTTGGCCATCCCGGCTTTAATATCGGGAGTGTCCGAACCCATTTTATCTTTAACCGATGCTGCTATTGTTGGTAATATTGAGGTGAATGCTACCGAATCGTTGGCAGCAGTAGGTATTGTGGCGACGTTCTTGTCCATGCTCATCTGGGTATTGGGACAAACCCGAAGCGCCATTTCTTCTATCGTATCCCAGTACTTGGGTGCCGGTAATGTTGAGGCGGTTAAAGACCTGCCCGCTCAGGCTATTTTTATTATTACCATGCTTAGCCTTATCATTATAGCCGTCACCTATCCCTTGGCTTCACCAATTTTTAAACTGTACAATGCCTCGGAAACCATTTTGAGTTATAGTGTCGACTATTATCGAATACGTGTTTTCGGATTTCCGTTTACCCTATTTACCATTGCCATTTTTGGGACGTTCAGGGGGTTACAAAACACCTTTTATCCAATGATCATTGCCATTGTTGGCGCGGTAATCAATATCATAATGGATGTGATACTCGTATACGGTATTGAAGGGTTTATACCACCGCTTCACATTACCGGAGCCGCTTATGCCAGTGTGATTGCTCAAGTAGTTATGGCACTGTGTGCTGCCTATTACCTCTTAAATAAAACGAGCATCTCGTTGCGTATTCGTTTTCCTTTCAATAAAGAGATCGTGCCTTTTATTCTTATGATCTTTAACCTCTTTGTCAGGACTCTGGCTTTAAATGTTACCCTGTACTTCGCCACCAGTTTTGCTACGGCCTATGGCAAAACGTATATCGCAGCATATACCATAGCCATTAACCTATGGTTTTTAGGCGCTTTTTTGATCGATGGTTATGCCAGTGCCGGAAACATCTTATCGGGGAAGCTCTACGGCGGCAAACAGTACCGCCTGCTGATTGCCTTAAGCAACAAACTTATTCGTTATGGCATCGTTTTAGGGCTGGCCATAACGGTTATTGGCGCTGCTCTGTATCCTGTTATCGGCAAGATCTTTACCAATGACCCAGAGGTTTTACAAGCATTCAATAAGGTGTTTTGGGTTGTGTTAGCCATGCAACCGCTTTGCGCTTTGGCTTTTATCTTTGATGGTGTCTTTAAAGGGCTTGGCAAAATGAAATACCTCAGAAACCTTTTGCTATTATCTACATCTTTGGTCTTCATCCCAATACTATTATGGCTCGACCACCTTGGCTATAAGCTTTACGCCATCTTTATTGCATTAACCGTTTGGATTATTGCTCGGGGTGTCCCCCTGATCATAAAATTTAGAAAAACATTTATCCCTCTTGCGCAAAACACTTAACTTTGCGGATTGATTTAGATGTTTATTACAACGGCTTATGTGGTTAGTGCCTTTACTTCAAGATGTTAATATTGAGGAAAAAATAAAAAACGCCCCTGATAGTGGCTATGAGATTGGTGTGTTTATTGGCACCATGTTGCCCTTTGTCGTTCTGGTGATCATCGCTTATGCCATATACAGGCACAATAAGAAGAAACTTAATAACAAATAGTATGTCTAATTATCTCTTTTTAGTTTTAGCGGTTATACTTATTGTGGTTTATTTTGTGAATAGAAATAAAAGACGCTAATGAGTAAAATACGTATTACAAAACGGTTTTCATTTGAAGCAGGTCATGCTTTACACGGGTATGATGGTAAATGTAAAAATTTACACGGTCATAGTTACCATTTAGATGTTACAGTTATAGGCCAACCTATTGCGGATACTTCAAATGTAAAATGCGGTATGGTCATTGATTTTGGTGACCTGAAGAAAATCGTTAATGAAGAAATTGTGGATGTTTTTGACCATTCAATGGTATTCAATAAAAACACTCCTCATTTAGATCTGGCAAAAGAACTCATCAACCGTGAGCACTATATTTTATTGGTCGATTACCAACCTACTACAGAAATGATGGTAATTGATTTTGCTGAAAAAATAAAGAGACGCTTACCTGATAATATTGAACTATTCGCCTTGAAGCTTCAGGAAACCGCTACCAGTTTTGCCGAGTGGTATGCCAGTGATAATGTGTAAATTCTTAATGCTAAGGGCTTACAAAACATTCTTTATATTTACACATGCAGATTCCAAAAGGTAAACACATATACTTTGCATCCGACAATCATCTTGGTGCGCCTACTAAAGCAGAATCTTTACCCAGAGAAAAGAAATTTGTGGCGTGGTTAGATACCATTAAGGACAATGCTGCTGCTATTTTTCTAATTGGTGATCTGTTTGATTTTTGGTTTGAATATAAAACCGTTGTCCCTAAGGGTTTTACACGAACCCTAGGAAAGCTTGCTGAAATCAGTGATTCCGGTATTCCTATCCATTATTTTGTAGGGAACCACGACTTGTGGATGAATGGCTATTTTGAAGAAGAGCTCAACATTCCTGTATACCATAAGCCTAAAGAGTTTGTCTTTAATGAAACCTCTTTTTTTATTGGTCATGGGGATGGCTTAGGTCCTAAAGACAAAGGCTACAAACGTATGAAAAAGGTCTTTACGAATCCTTTTTTTAAGTGGTTGTTTCGCTGGTTACATCCCGATATTGGCGTCAGACTTGCCCAGTACCTTTCGGTAAAGAATAAGCTGATCTCCGGCGATGAGGATGCTAAATTCCTTGGAGAAGACAACGAGTGGCTGGCCTTATACAGTAAACGAAAGCTCGAAGAAAAACATCGTGATTATTTTGTTTTTGGTCATCGGCATTTGCCTTTGGAAATCACACTCAACGCATCGTCTAAATACATCAATCTTGGCGATTGGATCAGTTACTACACCTATGGTGTGTTTGATGGTGAAAATTTTGAGCTGAAAACGTATTAATGTAACGTGATCTCAATATAAACTTCAGCAAATAAACCATATCTATAATGCTGAAATACCTTGTTATGTCATGTCGACAGCGCTAATCCCGATAGCTATCGGGAGAGCGACGAGATATCTCATAAGGACGAGATTCCTCCTCGTACCTCGTTCGGAATGACACTGTTTTTTCAAGCTCATATTAATGTAAATTCAACGATGGCTTAAACCCTTGTTTTCAGAGGACATAGACTGCCACAAAATCATCTTCTTTCCGTTGTTTCGCAAAGCTCCTTATTTTAACGTGAGTTCGGCATGAGATTAAATCTAATCTCTTGAAATAAAATGAGGTGTCATGTCGACAGAGCGAAGAATGAGCAAGGAGACATCCCACTAATTATGAGATTCCTCCTCGTACCTCGTTCGGAAGGACACTATTTTTCATACTCATATCAATATAACGTCAAATCAAAAAAGTCCGGGGTTAAGCTTCTTTTTCGTGCCTTTTGATATCCTCCGTAAGGTCTAATTGCCTTAAGGTCTTGTTCTTTATACCAACAGCAACCACGGTAATTAAGGTCATGGTACCTCCAAACACTACTGCATTTACAGTCCCCATGAGTTTAGCCGTTAGGCCGCTTTCAAAAGCACCCAGTTCATTAGATGAGCCTACAAACATAGAATTTACGGCAGAAACCCGACCTCGCATTTCATCTGGTGTTTTTAATTGCAATATGGTCTGACGAATAACCATAGACACCCCATCGGTAACGCCACTAAAAAACAATGCCAGCACCGAGACCCAAAAGACTGAGGACAGTCCAAAAACAATAATACATACACCAAACCCAAAAATTGCAGTCAACAGTTTTATTCCGGCATTTTTACTAATGGGAATGTATGCCGTAAAAAGCATGGTGATTGCCGCACCTACCGCAGGCGCAGCTCTCATGATACCAAACCCTTCGGCGCCTACCTTCAAAATATCCTCTGCAAAAACAGCAAGTAAGGCTACTGCACCTCCAAATAATACAGCAATCATATCTAGCGTAATAGCTCCTAAGATTTCTTTGGTTTTGAAAACGAACTTTACACCTTCTTTCAGGCTTTGAATCACCGGCTCGCCCAATTTTGGGTTTAAAATGGGTTTCCTCTTAATAAATAACAATACCATTAAGGAGAAAAGCACCAATGCAAATACAATACACAATGCCCAATGTACGCCAATCCATTTAATGGCAAAACCTGCAAAAGCCGGTCCTAATACCGAGGCCACTTGCCATGTAGAGCTGTTCCACGTTGCGGCATTCGGGTATATCTTTTTGGGCACAATTAACGCCACTAATGAAAAAATAGTAGGCCCAAAGAACGAACGCAAAAACCCGCCAAAGAATACCAGTGCATAAATGCCGTACAATATTGAATCTTTTGACCAGCCCGAAATGACCTCTGGCCAGGTCAATAAAAACAGCCCTAAACTGATCAGTGAAAACGCCGAAATGCACAGTGCTAATAAATTTCGTTTTTCATTCTGATCCACAATATGCCCGGCGAAAAGCGCCATGGTAAATGCCGGAATGATCTCCATTAACCCGATAAGGCCAATGGACCAGGGATCTTTGGTAATGCGATAAACTTCCCATTCAATAATGATGAATTGCATAGACCATGCAAAGACCAATGCAAAACGGACTAATAAAAATATGTTGAACTCCTTTATTCGTAAGGCCGCGTAAGGATCATTTTTTGCCAAAGCTTATTTTTCTATCAGTTTGAATTCGACGCGCCTGTTCTCTTGTCGGCCTTCTTCGGTATCGTTTGTTGCCAATGGTTTTGAACTGCCATACCCAAAAGACTTCACTCTGCCAGACGCTACATGTTTCAAAATTAAGTAATCTGCTACGGCTTTTGCACGTTGTTTGGATAATTCTTCATTTCTGGCTTTTAAACCGATATTATCCGTATGCCCATAGATCTCAATATCTAAATGGGGGTTTTCCATAAGATAACTTGAAAGCATCTCTAATTCTTGTTTTGATGCCTCTAACAGCGTTGCCTTATCAAAATCAAATAAAACACTTTTAAACGTGTAGGTTTTGTTTTCTTCCAATGCCGGTACCTTTTCCTTTTCTTCAACAGCAACAGGCAAGGTTTTCTCCAAAGGAACAACACTAACGGCATCTATGTAATAGTACGAAAAGAAAAACGCACTATTTGATAACACGTTTTGTTTTTTGGTTTTTGGATTCCTGAAAAAATTTCCGATTGAAAAGTACGCCTCATAGCCTTCAGCGGTAAATTCAAAGGTATAGGCCATCCAAGTTTTTTTATCCATGAAATAATTGCCCGTCGGATTTGGATACTTTTTAAAACGTTTTTTCGTTGCTTTTGAGGGCTTGATGGCTTTTTCACAGCTGTTAGAATGATAGCACGGTTTTAGCTTCTCTTCGGTAAACAAGACTTCAATATCCTTTAAAGCATACGATGATTTTTCTGCCAGGCTTAAATAAAACGTCATCGTATATCGTTTTCCTTTTTCTAAAATTTCAGAAAGCTGACCTTGTACATATTCGCGATAGTTTTTATCTGTAAACACATATATCCCAGCATAAGCACTGCCCGATTTTGGGTTTTGAAATCCATTGTAGTTTTTACGTCCCTTGGTTTCGTTACAAGTCATAAAATAATCTGTTGAACCATAATTTGGGGTTGACCAGTCCGTGATATTTTTATTAAAGAACCCTAGCATCACTGTACAGTGATCATCTTCGTGATTCTCAAAATCGGGATTCAAGACCAGATTTTGACCAAATAAAAAAGAACTCAAAAAAAATGAAGTGATTATAACCTTGTATTTCATGCTTAGAAAACGAAACATTTTTGCGTTTATTCTTTGATGTCTTTAAGCTTTAGCTGCAAACTTACATTACCGTTCCAGTGATTTTCATCTATAGTATAAGCCACATCAAAAGGCGCTCTATTGGTTGTTAAGGCGTGTTTTTTACCCAAATTAAATCCTATGGCATCTATACGTTGAGATCCTGTTTGCGTCACCGAAAGTTTGAGGTGTTTATCTTCTTCTCCAACACATTTGCCATAACCTGTATCTCTGACTTTGGACGTATAAAAAACTGGTGTTCTGTTTTCCGGACCAAATGGGGCAAACTGTTTTATAATTCGCAGTAATTTGGAATTGATCTGATTCAGCTGAATTTCCAGATCAACCTTAAGCTCAGGTGTTAGTAATTTTTCGTCTATAGTCGTTTTAACGACACGTTCAAACTCTGCTTTAAATGCTTCATAATTTTCAGGCTTTAAGGTCAGTCCTGCAGCATATTTATGACCACCAAACTGTTCGATATGTGCCGAACAGGCTTCCAAAGCATTATACACATCAAACCCTGATACGGATCGTGCAGAAGCCGCCAGTTTATCACCACTTTTTGTAAATACCAATGTTGGCCGGTAATAGGTCTCTGTCAATCTCGACGCTACAATGCCTATCACGCCTTTATGCCAGTTTTCGTTATAGACTACTGTGGTATACCGATCTTCCTCTTTCTGTGCTTTGATCTGCTCTAAGGCTTCTTCAGTAATGCGCTTATCGGTTTCTCTTCGATCGGTATTGAATTGATCAATAGCAATGGCATATTCGGCCGCCAAATTAAAATCGGTCTCCGTTAATAAGGTTACGGCATGATTACCGTGCTGCATTCTACCGGCTGCATTGATTCGCGGTGCTACGATAAATACTACATCGGTAATATTGAGGGTCTCCTTTTTTACTTCAGCTATAATGGCTTTTATCCCAGGTCGGGGGTTGGTATTGATCACCTGCAAACCATAATAAGCCAACACTCTGTTTTCTCCAATAACAGGAACAATATCCGCGCCTATTGCCGTTGCTACCAGGTCTAGATAAGGGACCATGTCTTCTACCGATTGCCCTTCTTTAACTGCTAAAGCTGTGATTAACTTAAACCCAACACCGCAACCACACAACTCCTTGAAAGGATAAGTACAATCGTCTTGCTTAGGATCTAGAACTGCTGCTGCCTCAGGAACTACAGGTCCCGGTCTGTGGTGATCGCATATGATAAAATCAATACCCTTGTCTTTAGCATATTTGATCTTATCTACCGCTTTAATACCACAGTCTAAAGCAATAATGAGAGAAAACCCGTTGTCATCGGCAAAATCAATGCCTTTATACGACACCCCGTAACCTTCCTCATAACGGTCCGGAATGTATGTGGCAATAGCTTCTGTTCGGGTTTTGAGGTAAGATGACATTAGTGCCACCGATGTTGTACCATCAACATCATAATCGCCATACACTAAAATTTGTTCGTCATTATCAATAGCATATTCAATGCGATTAACTGCCTTTTCCATGTCCTTCATCAAAAAGGGATCGTGCAAATGGCTCAATTGTGGCCTGAAAAATGTTTTGGCCTTATCGTATGTATCGATACCACGTTGCAACAAAAGTGTGGCCACAATAGTATCGACCTGAAGCGCTTTTTTGAGCGCTTCGATCTTATCGGTCTCCGGTATGGGCTTGAGGGTCCAGCGCATTAACGTTTAATGGCAATATGATAATGTGTTTCGATATCAATCTCAGCAAAACGCCTGAACATTTCCATAACACCACAATATTTTTCTACGGAAAGTTCAACAGCTCTTTCACATTTTGATTTGTTGAGGTCTGCTCCGTAAAAATGATAGTCTAACTTCACGACATGATAATACTTGGGGTGCTCATCGGTTAATTTACCTGATACATCGATCCGAAAATCATCGATATCGACTTTCATTTTATCTAATATAGATATGACATCCAAAGCAGAGCATCCTGCCAGTGACGACAACATCATTGCTTTTGGTGATAGTCCGAAGCGTTCGTCAGAACCCTCTACATCCGTATCCATTATTACCGTTTTTCCACTTGGGTTATCGGATTCGAATGTAAGACCACCTTTCCAGTCTGTTGAGATTTTATGCTCCATATTTGAAGTTTTTTTTGTTTCTTGGTAGATCAAAAATACCATTAAAAAAATAACTATGCCATTAGTAACACCTTTGTCAGCAGATCACGATCCGGAAACTAAAGAACTTGCTGAATTTTTCAATGAAACCCTGGGATTTTGTCCCAATTCAGTATTAACCATGCAACGCAGACCAGCTATTTCTAAAGCCTTTATCAATCTTAATAAAGCGGTTATGGCCAATGAAGGTCGCGTGACTTCCGCACTAAAACGTATGATTGCCTGGGTGAGTAGTAACTCTACTGGTTGCAGATACTGCCAAGCGCATGCCATCAGAGCTGCTGAGCGCTATGGTGCCGAACAAGAACAGTTAGATAACATTTGGGAATACCGAACGCATCCTGCTTTTTCTGAAGCTGAGCGTGCTGCTTTAGATTTTAGTTTAGCCGCCAGTTTAGTGCCTAATGCTGTTGATGAAGCTATTAAAAAGCGCCTTTATGAGCATTGGGATGAGGGAGAAATCGTAGAAATGCTTGGCGTCATCTCATTATTCGGATACCTCAACCGCTGGAACGATTCTATGGGTACGTCCATTGAAGAAGGTGCCGTAGAAAGTGGTGAGCAGTACCTTGGAAAACACGGATGGGAGCAAGGAAAACACGATGGCTCACAGTATTAGATTGAACATCCTGTAGATGTTAATACAGGTCCAGTTCGTAAATGAGCCTTAGTATGATATTGTAATTATTATCAAAATAATTATTGGTGATTGGAATTTGAACTCCTGATCCAATAAAGAAATCTTTCAATTCATAACCCAGTTGTGGCGCAATTAACAGGCCGTTTTTGTTATCAGAATAACGTCCTGTTAATTCTGCCCCTAGGACTATATTGTTTTCAAAAGTATACAATGCCGCCAAATTATAGTTAAGCTCCAATTCTTCTTCGGAGGCATTTATTCCAGCGCCTATTCTAGGATGAATACTAAGATTAAATGGTGTTTTGTACACAAAAAGAACAAACGGCTCAAACTCAAAAGTGCTTTCTTCCAAATCATTATCCACAGGAAATTCTAATTCTAACCCTACAGCCATACCATAAGTTTCCTTAGCAGATATGGTATATTGTAACTCCAGATCTATATTCGATAATTGATTTATACTGCTCTGATTGTCAATATCAGCAACTTGAAACACCGGCTCTATTTCAATACCAAAATTTTTAAATACTACATATTCAAACTCAAACCCCAATTCATATATCGTTCCATTATCAAGGTTTTGAAACCCGGGAATAAAATTGATTTCAAGAGTGCCAACTTCTCCCCCTATATCTGTAGATGTGTCCACAAAAATAGGTTCAGCAAACTCAATACTATCGTCACTATTTTCATCGGATTGCCCATAAACATTAACAGATCCAATAGCAAAAACTACTAGAACTACTAACCTAAACATCTTTGGCTATTTTTTCTGATACTATTCTTTGTAATACAGGCAACATAGTCTTCTCAAACCATGGATTTCTGGTTAACCAAAAGCGATTTCGTGGTGATGGGTGGGGTAGCGGGAAATAGTTTGGCAAATACGATTCGCAATTTTCTACAGTCTCCGTTAAGGTTTTTTTAGCCTTATCCTTTAGATAATACTTTTGCGCATACATGCCTATTAATATCACCAATTCTACATTAGGCATTCGCCTCATAAGTTCCTCATGCCATTGTGGTGCGCATTCTGGTCGCGGCGGTAAGTCTCCCGATTTGCCTTTCCCCGGATAACAAAACCCCATAGGCATAATGGCAAAATTTTCGACATTATAAAACGCTTCATCCGTAACATTAAGCCATTTTCGGAGTTGTTTGCCACTGGCATCATCCCACGGAATACCTGAGGCATGTACCTTAGTGCCGGGGGCTTGCCCAATGATTACAATCTTAGAGTTTGGATGCCCCGAAGCTACTGGTCGTGGTCCCAAAGGTAAATGGGCCTTACAAATGGTACATTGGCTGATATCTTGTAATAACGACTCCATTATGGGCTTATTTTTTACCTGCGACTACAATGACAATCTCCCCTTTTGGTGGCTTATTGCTGTAATACGTTAATACTTCTTTTAGTGTACCACGAATGGTTTCTTCATACATTTTGGTCAGTTCTCTGGATACTGAAACCCCTCGCTCCTCGCCAAAGTAGTCGCAAAAATGGGTTAATGTTTTCACAAGTTTATGTGGACTTTCATAAAAAACCATGGTTCGGGTTTCTTCCGCTAAAAGTAGTAATCGGGTTTGACGTCCTTTTTTTACCGGTAAAAATCCTTCGAATACAAATTTATCATTAGGGAGTCCACTATTGACCAATGCCGGGACAAATGCCGTTGCTCCGGGTAAACATTCGACTTCAATATCATTTTCAAGGCATGCTCTGGTAAGTAAAAATCCCGGATCGGAAATGGCCGGCGTACCGGCATCACTGATCAAAGCTATTTTAACTCCCGACTTCAACCTATTCACAAGAGTATCAATAGTCTTATGTTCATTATGCATATGATGGCTTTGCATGGGTGTTACAATATCATAATGCTTTAAGAGTTTTCCTGAAGTTCTGGTGTCTTCTGCTAAAATGAGATCTACATCTTTTAAAACTTCAATAGCTCTAAACGTAATATCTTTGAGATTACCTATAGGTGTAGGTACTAGAAATAGCTTCATAAAAAAGAAAGTATTGAAACTCAAATTTACAATCTTTTAAAGTATATTGACACACCGTTTGTTAATATTCTATATCTCAATTAAATCAACCTTCATGAGTAGAATGCTTTTATTCCTAATGCTGTCTATTAGTATATTAACCGCAAGCTATTCTCAAACTACAGACCTTTCAATAATTGTCGAAGCGCAGGATTTGGACGGAAATGATGTTTCTCAAGTTAACATTTATGAGGATTTCCAGTACCTAATTACCATTCTAAATACAGGAAATGCTGTAAATGATGCTGCATTTAGTATACAGTTGGACGATGCTTTGCTTGTGTATTCTTTTTCTTCACAGAATAATTCCGGTGGTGCCTCAGACGCTGCTAATTTTAATCTCAGTGCTACTAATCTCCTAATCGGGTCTGTGGCTAACCTGCCTAATAATTCCAGTGTGGAAATTTTAGTTTTGGTCAGAGCGCCTACTTTTATCGGTGGTATTGCAGCGAATGCCAATATTTCACCTCCTGATGGTACGGAAGACACCAATACTTCTAATAACCAGTCTATCATTTCTATTGACGTTTTAGACCTTCCGATTGAATTTACTGTAACTCACGAACAAATTACACCCATACCCGATACGCCTATTAATGCCTGGGGCGATACCGTTACTTATCAATTTACCATTACCAATAATAGTCCCATTGCCTTTGCTTTGGATCAAATTACGGCATCTTTACAGCTGACTTCACCCATACAATATGGAAGGCCTATTGTGGAATTGGTTTCTATAGCATGTATTGGTTCTACTAATGGTACGGATTGTCCGGATTTGTCCGGAATACAACTGAATTTACCTATAACCATAAATTCCGTAGCAGAAATTTTTGGCTTCGGTACAAATCACCAATATACTGTTGATGGTTCATTAACCTTTGAGATGGTATACCGATATCTGGATCCTTTATGTGGCTTTGAAATGCAACCTTTAGAAGTGGAAAGTTCTATAGAAGTTACTGCCGAAGCCAACCAAGGTGTATTTTCATCCAATGCTGTAACTACGAACTTAATCGAAGCCGAACTTTGTGATATTACTGATGTTTGTATTGAAACGATTCAAACCGATCCTGAGCCGGGTTCGCCTTTAACCTATGGTGAGGAAGTAACTTTTGAAACCACAGTGTGTAATAATGGTCCTTTAGGTGCGGAACTGTTTTTCTTTCTGCTAAATTCGGGTGCTGCGCCATGGAGTTTTATTTCTATTGAATGCCTCTCCACCACGGGTCCTATTGATTGTGATGATTTCTTTATTACCCAAGACGATTTATTCTGGGTCAGTAACGAATTTGTTCTGCCTGCTGATACTACAATAACCATAAGAACCGTAGTGGTTTTTAATGAACCCGAATGCTCGAATTCTGGTGATGAAATTATGTTGCAGGTAAGAAGTACTGTTAATATTGTTCAACCACAGTTATTTGATTCTGACCTTAATAATAATTTTGATACAGAGCCCATAACTTTACCTGCCGTACCTGAATGTCCGTCTTCAGACTTAAGTGTCACAAAAACTCAGATAAGCCCTCAATTGCCTCAGGGCAGTACCACTACAAATACTGCCGAATGGGGAATGGTTGGTTATGAAATTGTGGTCACCAATACCGGTGATTTGGATGGTGTATTAGAGCTTGTGGATTTTATGACTACAGGCGCAAACGATTATGCAACGGCCAGCCTTGTCTCTGTCGAATGCACCTCTTCTACCGGTAGTGCTTCCTGCTTTCCCATTCAGCATGCAAATATTGGCGTCTTATTAGATGGTGAACCCGAAGATAATGTCCCTGATATTTTCTGGGAAATACTGCCAGAGGATAATTGGATCATCCCTGCTAACAGCTCAATTACTTTTGAAGTATTTGTAGATTGGTTTCCCGAATGTTTTGAAAATGCCATCATCGGTAGTAACAGTGTTGAAGTGAATTATGCTAATGATGTTATTGATGAATCTTTATCTAATAATTCTGATTTCGTAGAGACCATATTTGCGCCTTGTATTGATCTTATTGTACAAACCTTTCCTGAATTTACTCAGGTAGATGTAAACCAAACGTTTGATTGGATCATTGATATCAGTAACAGTACCACCAGCTCTGCTGCTGTAGATGTGTTTTTTGAGGATACCATAAATCCTGTTTTTACCATCACAGGAACCCCATCATGTGAAGTAACTTCCGGAAATGCCACTTGTATTACCACCTTTGATATTACTGCAAATGGTGTTACCGGCACCATACCTGCTATGGATGCAGGCTCGACAGTAAGAATACGGATCCCTGTAACAGCTCCGGCCTTTGGCGGTGCCTTCAATAATATTGCAGAAGCTCTCCCCAGTCCTGAAAATAACGAAGAGCTCACTCCGGAAACCAATATTTCGATCAGTAATGTTCAGGTAATCGCTCCAACTTTAGAAAAAGTGTTTGACCCCGACACCATAATGGAGGGCAATGAAAGCACCCTAAGTTTTACCATTTTTAATGTGTCTGGTAATCCTACGCAAAGTAATATTGCCTTTACAGACAATCTTCCTCCTAATATTATACTCTCGGGAAGCCCTGTTTGGGTTGAGTCTAATGGGTGCACAGCAACCTTTATTGGAAATCCCGGAGACGTATTTGTTGGTGTCACAGACCTTATATTCCCTGATGGTGTTGCAAGTTGTACCTTCTCGGTAGCAGTAACTTCAGACGTGCCGGGTCAATACTTAAACAACGCCTCTAATTTTACTGACAACAACAACATAGATACTTCTCAGGCTTCTGCAACTTTAACCGTTACTGAAGACACCTCTAATGTAGATATCGAAATTCTTAAAACGGTTTCTCCTGATGAAGCGTCGTTAGGGAATGCTGTTACATTTACCATCACGGCTACAAATATAGGCACTACAACAGCTTCAGGAATAGAGGTTAGTGATCTTTTACCCAGTGGGTATGAATACAATACTTTTACTGCGTCGTCTGGCAGTTTTGATACGTCCTCGTTTGTTTGGAGCATTCCGGAATTAAGCGCTGGTGAATCGGCAAGCCTCACATTGCAAGTGACTATTATCTCATCTGTGGATCTTACTAACCTCGCCCTGTTAAGTCATGTTGATCAGGTAGATAGAGATGATACCAATAACAGAGACGATGCTACAGTAACTATTAATAACTGCTTAAAAATCCCAAGGGGCATCTCCCCTAATGAGGATGGTAAAAACGATTATTTGGTAATTCCTTGTATTGAAGAATACCCTCATAATGTCATTAAAATCTATAACAGGCATGGCGTACAAATCTATGAAAGTAAAGGTTACAGTAATACTTGGGATGGAAAGCCAAATATGGGATTCCCAAACAGGTCAAAGGTATTACCCGTAGGCACATATTATTACATTTTAGAAATTGAAGGAAATCCTAATGCTGTTGTGGGTTGGATCTATTTAAACTATTAGTCTCTGAGGTCTTTTCCTAAAAAGTAAGACGGAAAAATGGCCAGCAGGGCATATAAAGAAAAACCAACCACACCATGACCCGCATAGTGATGTGCTGCTGTAGCCAATACCAGATCAAAAAAGAATCCTGCATAAGCCCATTCGGTCAACCATGTATTTGGTCGCCATAGAACCATAATGACACCTAATAATTTTAATACTGCTAACGGAATAACTACATATGTCGGATAGCTAAAGCTCTCAAAAAAGCCTTTAACCATGTCTGTATTTGTAAAATACATGTAGGCAGAATAGAGCATTATACCACATAAGATAGCTGTTGAAAGCCAATACAGTATTAACTTGAGACGCATCTATTAATTGAATTTACCTTCTACAATTTCTATAAATCGCTCCTCATAATCTTCTTTGCCTTCCCAATTGTTATAATCAGGTTTTATAATGTCTAAAATCAATCGACGCGCATCTTCCAGTGAATTGGTGGTATTGACCTGAGAAATTACACGATCGTAATCTTCATTTTTGCCTTCAAACAGATGTTTGATAAATGCTATTTTATCGTTCAACCCTATCTGTAAACCTTTACCTTTTAGTTTATCATTAAGCGATTTTTTTTGTTGCGCTTCTCTTTCTCTAGCCTCTTCTATAGGTTCAAATTCTGGCATTTCTGCAAAATCAGCGGTAATGTTTTCTAAGTCATTCTTATGGTATTCCTGCTTTGAGATGGTTTTTTCAAGCATCTCATCAACAGCCTGAGTTTCTTCAGGCATTTGAGCTACCATATCCTTTATTTTTTCCATTACAGGCTCCATGATATTATCATCTTCAACCTCATCGAGGTTGATGTATATCTTGTCTTCAACTTCAATGGTATCGCTAATTTTATTGTTGAATGCCGTATCTAACATATCAAAAAACGAAGAATCATTGCCAATAGTAGGCATATCATCTTCAAAATTCTCATGAGCAAACTTTAAGACGGTCAGTTTCTCGTACAGTTTGGAAACTTCTTCGTGCATACGGTCTACATCTTCTCTACCTTTAAGCTTTAGAATCCTATGTGCTATACTAATTAATTCTGATTCTAATTTCTTTTTCATTATTTTACTTTTGATTTTTAATAAATTTGCGCCACCTTTATACAAACGAAAATATACTACGTTTTAGTGCTAAAATTACGAAATGTTTCTTGAAAATACGGTAAATCATAAAGAACAATTTGGATGGATTGAGGTGATTTGTGGATCGATGTTCTCTGGTAAGACCGAAGAGCTGATTCGCAGACTTAAACGTGCCAAATTTGCGCGGCAAAAAGTTGAAATTTTTAAACCTGCTGTAGACATCAGGTATGATGATGAAATGGTTGTGTCTCATGATGCTAACGAGATACGATCTACACCAGTTCCTGCTGCAGCCAACATTCCTATTTTAGCTGATGGATGCGATGTTGTGGGTATTGACGAAGCCCAATTCTTTGATGACGAAATTGTACGTGTGTGCAATGATTTGGCTAATAAAGGCATAAGGGTTATCGTTGCCGGACTCGATATGGATTTTAAAGGCAATCCTTTTGGACCTATGCCATACCTTATGGCCACTGCTGAATACGTAACGAAAGTACATGCGATATGTACAAAAACAGGAAATTTAGCACAGTATAGTTACAGAAAGTCTAAAAGTGATGACCTTGTGTTATTGGGTGAAGTAGACGAATACGAACCTCTAAGCAGGGCTGCCTTTTACAAGAGCATGTTACGAGATAAAGTACGGAACATGAAAGTAAACGATGCTCAAGAAATTTCATCTAAAGACAATAAACCTGATGCCTAAAGCTCAAGAAACTGTTTTAGAGATAGATCTGAGTGCCTTGAGGCATAATTTTAATTATCTAAAATCTAAAATAAATCCGGACACTAAGTTTTTAGCCGTAGTTAAAGCTTTTGCTTACGGAAGTGATGCCATTGCCATTGCAAAACATTTAGAAAGTCTTGATGTGGATTATTTTGCCGTGGCATACACCAATGAAGGTGTCGCCCTTAGAGATGCTGGTATTACTAAACCCATTATGGTATTGCATCCATTGCCAGTTGGCTTCAAAACCATAATTGAACGCTGTTTAGAGCCAAGTTTATATAACACTAGGGTTTTAAAAGCGTTTATTAAAACGAGTAAAGCACTTAATCAAGAGCAATATCCGGTTCATATTAAATTCAATACCGGGTTAAATCGGTTAGGGTTTTCAGAAAGTCATATCAACGATACCGTTGGTGCGCTTAAGGCCACAGATACGGTTAAAGTGATTTCTATTTTTTCGCATTTGGCTGCCAGCGAAGACCTTAACGAAGGTGATTTTACCAAAACACAAATAGCAGACTTTAAAACCATATCCTCTGAATTTGCAGATCAATTAGGATATAAGCCTTGGTTGCACCTCTGTAATACTTCGGGTGTTATAAACTACCCTGAAGCCCATCTTGATATGGTAAGGTGTGGTATTGGATTGTACGGTTTTGGTAATACTGCCAGTGAAGACGATCAGCTTATTCCGGTAGCAAGATTAAAATCGGTAATTTCTCAATTACATGCTATTGAGCCCAATGAAACTGTGGGATATAACAGGGCCTACGCAGCCAAAGGATTTGAAAAAACGGCAACCATTCCTGTGGGGCATGCCGATGGAATTCAAAGATCTTATGGTAATGAAAACGGATTTGTGATTATTAATAACCAATTAGCTCCTATTATAGGCAATGTCTGTATGGATATGATCATGGTCAACGTTACAAATATTGACTGTAAAGAGGGGGATGAGGTTATCATTTTTGACGCCAATTACAAGGCTAATACATTGGCAGAATCTGCAAAAACCATTTCCTACGAATTGTTGACTTCAGTTTCTCAACGCATAAAAAGGAGGATTATTAGTTAACTATTTTTATGCACTTGATATAAAAATAGATGGTTTTTTCATTAAATTGCTAATTATAAACTAACTAAAACATATCACTATGCTTAAAGAATTTAAAGAGTTTGCAATGAAAGGTAATCTGGTTGATATTGCCGTTGCTTTTGTTATGGGTGCAGCTTTTAATAAAGTTGTAACTTCTTTTACCGGAGGAATTGTATCACCACTTATAGGCTTAATTTTTGACACAAACTTCAAAGACCTAAAATATATTGTCAAAGAAGGTACTGCTAATGATGCGGGAGAAGTTGTTGGAGAAGTTGCCGTTCTCTATGGTGATTTTATTACCAACCTTTTGGATTTTATAATCGTAGCTTTTGTGATGTTTATCATTATAAAAGGTATTAACAGAATGAAGAAGAAGGAAGAGCCTGCACCGGAAGCACCATCAGGACCTTCAGATAATGAACTCTTAGCTGAGATTAGAGATCTACTCAAAAAATAATAATCGTTTAGCTTACCGCTACACTACATCATAATAACCTAAACCGCTCTATACAGGGCGGTTCTTTTTTAGGAATTATTTACCATTGTTCTTTTCATATAATAATTACTTTTGTTAACTCATATAAAGTATTAAAACATGAAAATAGCAGTTGTGGGTGCCACAGGATTAGTTGGCAATGTTATGCTCCAGGTATTGCAGGAAAGACAGTTTCCTATAGACGAACTGTATGTAGTAGCTTCTGAACGTTCAATAGGTAAAACCATTACCTTTAACGATAAGTCATATACAATTATGAGCATTACAGAAGCCATTTCTAAAAAACCACATATTGCTTTATTCTCTGCCGGAGGAAGTACTTCCTTAGAATGGGCTCCAAAATTTGCTGAAATAGGCACAACTGTTATCGACAACTCTTCGGCTTGGCGCATGGACCATACTAAAAAATTAGTAGTTCCTGAGATCAATGCCAATAGGTTATCTTCATCAGATAAAATAATTGCTAATCCTAACTGTTCTACCATACAAATGGTAATGGCCTTAGCCCCACTACATAAAGCCTATACTATAAAACGCATCGTTGTATCTACATACCAATCTGTATCCGGTACTGGTGTTAAAGCTGTTGAACAGTTAAACAATGAGATCCAGAATAAAAAAGGAGAAATGGCGTATCCGTATCCTATTCACAAAAATGCCATTCCACATTGTGACATTTTTGAAGAAAACGGATACACCAAAGAAGAGATGAAACTGGTAAGAGAAACCCAGAAAATACTTGATGATAAAACTATAGCAGTAACTGCAACTGCTGTACGGATACCTACTGATGGTGGTCATAGTGAAGCTGTGAATGTTGAATTTGAGAGTGATTTCGAACTTAACAAAGTACGACAACTATTGAACGATACTGACGGTGTTACAGTCCAAGATAACACAGATGTCAACACTTATCCCATGCCGATTTTTGCTAATGGAAAAGATGAGGTCTTTGTTGGAAGAATACGCCGTGATGGTTCTCAACCTAATACACTTAATTTGTGGATAGTAAGTGACAATTTAAGAAAAGGTGCTGCAACAAATACAGTTCAAATTGCCGAATATTTGGTCAATAATGACTTGGTATAAATATCTGTTTAAAATAAACGTATTTTCACAACAACAGTAAAAAGCATCCTTTCAACTAATTAATTGAGCCTCAACATGTATTAATAGCTATATTGTGGGTCCAAATTGCTATTAATGTTAAAATCTTGCATTTATACTGTCCTAACCTGCATTGTATTGTGGTCTTGTTCAGGAGATGACAATTACCAACCTGTTACTATGGATGACCCCATAGTTGAAGAATCACCGGTTGTATTTAATATTGATAGTGTCCCTTACCAAACCTTATCCGAATATAATTTTTTTGATGGTGACCTTTCTAATTTAGAGCCTGTATATGGTGTACTTCCATACGATTTAATATCGCCTCTATTTTCAGATTATGCCAGTAAAAAGCGCTTCATATGGATGCCAGATGATGTCTCAGCAAGTTATATTGATGATCACAGTATTATGGATTTTCCAACAGGTACTGTATTGATAAAAAACTTCTACTACGAAAATGTGCTTCCGGATAATACTCAAAAAATCATAGAAACTCGGCTTCAGATTAAAAAACCTTCGGGGTGGATATTTTCAAATTACATTTGGAATGAAGCGCAAACTGAAGCAGAATTCAACCTTAATGGTGGCACTTTGCCTGTAGATTTTATTATTGGTAATGAAACTAAAAGTGTGAATTACAGAATACCACCAGCTTCTCAATGTGCAACATGCCATAAAGCAGAGAATGAAGATCCTTTTCCTATTGGAATGAAACCTAATAGCTTAAACATGAATTACCTTTACAGTGACGGTTCTGATAATCAACTGGATAAGTGGATAGCTATGGGGTATTTAGAAAATAATGTGCCAGATAATATCGATACCGTTGTAGACTGGACCGATGAATCTCAATCCTTAGAATTGCGTGTAAGATCTTATTTAGATATTAATTGTGCACATTGCCATTCAGACAACAGGCACTGTGACTATAGACCGGTAAGGTTTGCTTTTAATGAGTCCTCGGACATTACTAATCTTGGGGTATGTGTAGATGCAGATGATATTTTTGACCCTGCTTTGACCCAGATTATAAAACCAGGTAATGCTGAACGTTCAATTTTAATGCATAGAATTAATACTGTAGATCCATCTTTAAGAATGCCTTTACTTGCAAGAACATTAAAGCATAATGAAGGCGTTGCACTTATAGAAGAGTGGATTAATACTTTAAATATACAATGTGAATAAAAATTTATTAAAAATGAAAAAAACTATACTTTCCCTTTTAAGTTGTTTTGGCTTCATTGCAGTATATGCTCAAGATACCTTTGACACATGTACGGATGCATTTAATAGCGCCACTATTGTAGCAAATACAACTTATAGTGTGGGAACAATCGATGGTGACATACCACCAATCTTTTGTGAAGGTACCGGCTCTAGCGTTGATGGAGGAGAGTGGGTAAAATATGTGCCTGATAACGACTATGAAGTTACTGTAAGTTCGGATCTTTCTCAGAATGGCGATAAAGATACTAGAGTACAAATATTTACCGGTGACTGTATCTCTTCATACACTTGTATAGGAGGTGATGATGATTCTGGAGATTTTGAAGGGACTAACGGTGACGGGTTTTTATCTGTAGCAACATTTATTGTTGAACAAGGCGAGGTCTATTATATTGTGTGGGATGACAAATGGACTGACAGCAGTAATTTTGATTTTATTCTTACTGAAGCCCCTGCACCGCCACCGCCACCGCCACCAGCTCCTGTTGAGTTTACACAACAATCTATTAACGCTCCGGGAAGTTACGATCAAGCCATTGTAGACATGAATGGTGATTTTTTAGATGATATCGTCAGCGTTAATTTGGTTGATGATTTGGGTGGAGGCAATTTTGTAGATAATCCTTTTATAAACATCAACTACCAGTTACCTGGAGGAGGCTTCAATAATGTTAATATTGTTACCGCTTTACCTGCTAACGCACCCTTCTGGAGTATTGCAGCCGGAGATATTGATGCCAATGGTTATAACGATTTATTGTATGCTGGAGGAAATGGTGTAAGCTTTATGATGGCCAATGCTAATGGAACTGGTTATACCGAAGTTACCGGACCAGAGAATGTATTCTCACAACGATCAAACTTAGTTGATATAAACAATGATGGTCATTTAGACGCTTTTGTGTGTCACGATGTAGATCCAAACGTATATTACATTAATGATGGGGCTGGAAACCTAACCTTTTATCAATCTGATGTTACTCCTGGTGCGCCTTATTCCTTAGGCAATTACTTTAGTGGTGGTGACTATGGTTCAATCTGGATCGATTATAATAATGACAGAAACATGGATTTATTTATCGCCAAATGTGGCGGTCCTGAACCAAGAAGAACTAATGTATTATATAGAAATAACGGTGATAATACTTATACGGAAGTAGGTAGTATTGCTAATTTAGACGATCCTATGCAAACCTGGTCTTCGGCTTGGGGTGATTTTGATAACGATGGTGATATGGATGTTTATGTCGGTTCTAGCGATAGCAACGATGGTCATAAGCTTATGCGTAATAACGGCGATGGTACCTTTACTGACGTTTCTGCCACTTCTGGTATTGCTAACGCTCCAAGAGGTTACGAAAACGTAGCTGTAGATTTTGACAATGATGGCCATCTGGATATTTTTACTAACAGTGATGTTCTTTTTGGAAATGGCGATCTTACCTTTACTCTGATAACTGATGTTACATTACCAAACTCAATATTTGGCGGCTCAATAGGTGATATTAATAATGATGGGTTCTTAGACATGTTTGCCAGAGGAAGTATCTATATCAATGACGGGGCTACCAGTACCAATAACAACTGGTTAAAAGTAGTTACAATTGGTATGGCACATACAGCACCAAACAGAAGTAATAGAAATGGTATTGGCGCTCGTGTAGAAATCAGTACCGCATCGGGTATTCAAATAAGAGATGTAAGAAGTGGTGAAGGTTTTAGATACATGCATACTTTAAATACTCACTTTGGTATTGGAGAAGATACCTCGATCAATTATGTTAGAATTTATTGGCCATCGGGAGTTGTTGATAATATTTCAAACCCAACGATAAACTCAACCATTACAATACAAGAAGGCGCTTCTCTAAGTTTAGAAAATTCTTTAGTTGAAGATTTAATCATGTACCCAAATCCGACTAAAGGTATTATCAACTTAAATGCAACTTATGGTTTTGAAAACGCTATTTTTACAGTATTTGACCTCAATGGTAAACGCGTATTGAACAATACATTTTCTTCAAATCAAATAGATGTTTCACGTTTAGCAGCAGGTCATTACATTTTGAGAATCATGAAAGACGGTTTAATTAAATCGCAAAAATTTATCAAGCAATAATTATACACAATAATCAAAGAATTAAAAAAGCTCTTATCATTATAAGGGCTTTTTTAATTACATTAGATTCCTAAATAAATTAAAGTCTCATTATGAAAAAAATAGTCATAGCGCCTTTATTGGGTTTAATTATTTTTACATCCTGTAAAAAAGAAACCGAAACCATGGCATCAGTTGTAGTAGAATACCCTGAAACAAAAACTGTAGATACAGTTAACACTTACTTTGGAACTGAAGTTAAGGATGCTTACAGATGGTTAGAAGATGATCGTAGTAAAGAAACTGAGGATTGGGTTAAATCTCAAAATGAAGTTACTTTCGGTTATCTGGATAATATTCCCTATCGCGAAGAATTAAAGCAGCGTTTATCTAAGCTCTGGAACTATGAAAAAATAGGTGCCCCTTTCAAAGAAGGAGATTACACTTATTTTTATAAGAACGATGGTTTACAAAACCAATATGTAATCTACAGGTATAAAACAGGAGAAGACCCAAAGACCGCTCAAGTATTTTTAGATCCAAACACTTTTAAAGAAGATGGTACCATATCATTAGGAGGTGTTAGTTTTTCTAAAGACGGTAAGACTTTGGCTTATAGTATTTCTGAAGGCGGAAGTGATTGGCGAAAAATTCTCGTCATGAACGCTGAGTCCAAAGAAATTGTTGAAGACACGTTAACCGACATAAAGTTTAGCGGCATGTCCTGGTACAAAAACGAAGGTTTTTATTATTCAAGTTATGATAAACCTAAGGGTAGTGAGCTTTCAGCAAAAACAGATCAGCATAAAGTATACTACCATAAATTAGGAACATCTCAAAAAGAGGATCAGCTCATATTTGGAGGTACCCCCGAGCAAAAGCACAGGTATATTGGCGGAAGCGTTACCGAAGACGATAAGTATTTAATTATTTCTGCCAGTACATCAACATCGGGAAATAAGCTATATATTAAAGATCTTACCGTACCAAATGCACCATTGGTAGAAATTTTAGGCCATACGGATAGCGACACTTATATCATTGAAAATGAAGGTACAAAATTGTTTTTAGTAACTAATCTTAATGCTCCAAATCAAAAAATAGTTACGGTAGATGCTTCGAATCCTACACCTGAGTATTGGGTAGATTTTATTCCAGAAACAGAACATGTATTAAGCCCTTCAACCGGAGGCGGATACTTTTTTGCAGAATATATGGTTGATGCTGTTTCTAAAGTTTTACAATACGATTACCAAGGCAATTTGGTAAGAGAAGTTGATTTACCAGGCGTTGGAAGTGCCGGTGGTTTTGGAGCTAAAAAAGAAGAAAAAGAACTTTATTATTCATTTACCAATTATAAAACACCATCTAGCATATATAAATATGATATTACTGCTGGTAAATCTGAGTTGTATCGAAAACCTGATATCGATTTTAATCCAGATGATTACGAAAGCAAGCAGGTCTTTTACACCTCTAAGGATGGCACTAAAGTGCCTATGATCATAACTCACAAAAAAGGCATTGAATTGAATGGAAAAAACCCAACAATACTATATGGTTATGGCGGTTTTAACATCAGTTTGACTCCTAGTTTTAGTATCGCTAATGCCGTATGGATGGAAGAAGGCGGCATATATGCCGTAGCTAACTTACGTGGTGGTGGTGAATACGGAAAAGCATGGCATGATGCCGGTACTCAAATGAAAAAACAGAATGTATTTGACGATTTTATTGCTGCCGCAGAGTATCTTATTAATAATGATTACACATCCTCAGACTATTTAGCAATAAGAGGTGGCTCTAACGGCGGATTACTTGTCGGTGCAACAATGACACAACGCCCAGATTTAATGAAAGTAGCATTACCCGCAGTAGGTGTTTTAGACATGTTAAGATACCACACATTTACAGCTGGAGCCGGATGGGCTTATGATTATGGTACTGCCGAAGACAGCAAGGACATGTTTGAATACCTAAAAGGTTATTCTCCGGTACATAATGTTAAGCCAAATATTGAATATCCGGCAACACTAATCACAACGGGTGACCATGATGATAGGGTTGTCCCAGCTCATAGCTTTAAATTTGCTGCAGAATTACAAAGTAAACAATCTGGCAATAATCCTACATTAATACGAATAGAAACTGATGCTGGCCATGGCGCCGGAACTCCTGTTGCAAAAACTATTGAGCAGTATTCCGATATCTTTGGCTTTACACTTTATAATATGGGGTTTGATGTATTGCCAAGCAAAACCAAAGCGAAGGTTAAAGGCTAAAGAAATTGTAGTATGAGAATACCTTTTAGGTTCTCATGAGCTACATAAAATCATACAATAAAAGAGTATCGAAGTGATCTATTCTGATCATTTTGATACTCTTTTTTCATAGAAACATGAACCCTAATCAAGTACCGTGTATTTAAGCTAAATTAATGAGTATAGAACCAATATTGATTCGTCCATCGGTTTAACCAGGTACTAAATGCAAATAGCATTTTAAGAAAATACCTACACGTATTTTTCTAATTTTCAATAAAATAGCTAATGATTAGCTTATTTTTATTAGATTTACTAACTTTTTTAACAAAAAAGTAGGGTTTTTTTAATTGTAATTGTTTTACTAACATAAAATATATCAAATTATTGAAGCATAAGTTTTACTTTTTATACTTCTTATTGTCCCTTATATTTCTATCATGTGGTTCGGATGATAGCCTAACGCCTATTGTCATAAATACAACCCCCGATACTGTTAGTGTTAATCAAAACGGAGAGATAGAAATTCTTATCTTTTCAAATGATTCTAATATTCCTATACAGGGGCAATTAAGCATTACCACACCTACTAAAGGTATTGCAATTATCAATGATAACGGCACAAGTAATACAAATGATGACACCATTATTTACAACCCAATATCAAACATAGTAGGGCAAGATACTTTTCAATATACTATTTGTGATGCTTCTTCTTCAGATACATGTGTGACCGAAACTATTACTGTAAACATCGCTACATTATCAGTAGTCAATTACAATCTTGATAATTTCCCATATCAAAACTTGTCACAGTATAATTTCTTTGAAGGTGCATTAAAAGATTTAGAACCTACTTTTGGTGTTTTACCTTATGATTTAATATCGCCTTTGTTTAGTGACTATGCTCATAAGAAAAGATTCATATGGATGCCAAATGGTGTTAAAGCTACATATGAAAATGACCATTCACCATTAAATTTTCCTGTAGGTACAATACTTATAAAAAACTTCTATTTTGATAATGTGCAGCCTGAAAATGAAACCAGAATTCTGGAAACCAGAGTTATGTATAAAAAAGCAGATGAATGGGATTTTGCAGAATATGTATGGAATAATGATCAAACGGAGGCTACATTAGACGAACAAGGAAGTATTGTAAGTTTTGATTGGATTGAAGATTCTGAAACCAAATCCGTCAATTACCGTATTCCGTCAAGAGCGGAATGCTTTACCTGCCATAACAAATTTGGAACACCCATTCCTATAGGACCTAAACCTCAAAATCTAAACCGTAACTATAATTATCCTGATGGTATAAACAACCAGCTTCATAAACTTATTGAACTAGGGTATTTGGATGCTGATGGTATTCCTTCAAATATAAACACAATGGTAAAGTGGGATGATGAAACCCAGCCTTTAGCATTAAGAGTAAGGTCTTACTTAGATATTAACTGTGCGCATTGTCATTCTGAAGAAAGCTATTGTGAGTACCGACCAATGCGATTAGCACTAAAAGATAACGACCAGAATATTAATATAGGTGTCTGTGTTGAGCCAGATACTCAATTCATTCCCGATTCTAATATTATTACCCCTGGCGATGTTGACTTATCCATTTTATATTACAGAATTAATACTACGGTAGAGCAGTTCAGAATGCCATTGCTAGGTAGAACACTTAAGCATGCTGAAGGGGTTAGACTTATAGAGGAATGGATATACTCATTAAATAATAATTGTAACTAAACTTCAATATACCTATGATGAAAAAAACTACATTAATCTTGTTCTTGTTTGTATTTGCGCTAGCCAATGCACAAGAACTCAATCAACCGGCTAACTGGCCTAACAGTAATTGGTCCATAACCGGGACTTATGCTGTTACCAGTGGTGGTGGCGAAACCATGTTTACTGACAACCCAACAACCGACTCATCATCGTTTTCATTTGATGATGATGCTGGTGGTTCTGGTTCGGATAATGCTATTGCTGCCGAATCTCCAATTATAGATCTAACTGCTGCTTATAATGCTAATGAATCATGGATACGTATTACAGCATCATATGTTCTTAATGTTCTTAATACCCCCGGTATTGAGACGCTTTCCATACAGTATTGGGATGCTGATGCCGGTACGTGGACAAATTGGGGAACGCCTTATAATACAGATACTACCAACTCGCCGGGTTCAAACTTTTGCGCTGCTACTCCCGACGTTTTAGATCATGACCCTCTTAACATTGCAGGGTTTACAGCTAATCAATTATCAAATTTCAGATACCGGATTTTTTATAATGATAATGGAGTATACGGATGGGGCTTCTGTTTTAGCTCTCCAACCATATACTCTACCGCACCTCCTGCTTGCCCAAACATTACCGGGCTTACTATGGGTACTGTTGGCTTAGATTCTGCTTTAGTTTTTTGGACTGCCGGAGATTCTGAAACATCATGGGAAATTGCTGTTCAGGCACCTGGAACTGGTGTACCATCAGGCTCAGGGACAGCAACCAGCAATAATAACCCTCACACTATCAATAGCCTTTCCAATTCGACTTCTTATGAGGTATACGTAAGAGGTAATTGCGGTGGTGGTGATTACAGTAACTGGATTGGGCCTGTTTCGTTCACTACACTAACCCCTTCAAGAATTAACTTTAGTGCTACACCAATATCTGTTAACGGTAATGAACCGTTCCAACCAGCGGCAGTTGTTGATATGGATGGTGATTTCTTAGATGATATTGTTGGTGTTACTGCCAGTAATATCAATATACATCAGCAAAGAAGTATCGGAGGTTTTACGGAACGTAATATCCCAACGACAACTGTAGAATACACCCCAGACTGGAGTATTGCAGCTGCAGATTATGATAAAAATGGTAAAACCGATTTGTTGTATGGTGATGGTCATGGTGTAACGTTTATGAGAGCTAGTAATGACGGTAACAGTTTTACATTACTAGCAACAGATGATTATGTCTTTTCGCAACGCTCTAATTTTGTTGACATCAATAATGATGGCCATTTAGACGCTTTTGTATGTCACGATGTACAACCTAATGTGTATTATATAAATGATGGTAGTGGTGATTTTACGTTCTACCAATCTTCTGTAACTCCTGATGCACCCTACAGTCTTGGTCAATACTCTTCTGGTGGTGATTATGGGTCCATTTGGATCGATTATAACAATGACGGAAAAATAGACATGTTTACAGCTAAGTGCGGTGGTGAAACTGCCAGACGTACTAACCAGATGCATACCAATAACGGTGATTTTACTTATACGGAAAATGCTACCAGTCTTAACTTAGATGACCCTATGCAAACTTGGTCATCAACATGGGGAGATTATGATAATGACGGGGATATGGACGTATTTGTAGGTGCCAGTTCGGGCTCTCATAAGCTTATGAGAAATAATGGCGCACCTAACTATGATTTTACCGACGTTACAGCCGGAGCAGGAATTGTTGCTCCCACTGGGCATGAAAATGTAAGTTATGATATAGATAACGATGGTTATTTGGACATCATTTCAAATGGGTCTATTATGTATGGAAAAGGCGATTTAACTTTTGAGGATGCTGATAATAGTCAGATCAATTATAAAAATGGATCTTTTGGAGACTTAAACAATGATGGTTTTATTGACACTTATTACAATCAGAACATTTATTATAATCTTGGAAATGGTAATAATTGGATAAAGATCAATACCGTAGGTACAGTAAGTAACGCTAACGGTATTGGAGCCAGAGTGGTCCTTACCACTAATACCAGTACACAAATAAGAGATGTAAGAAGTGGTGAAGGTTTTGAGTTTATGAGCTCATTAACGACACATTTTGGTTTGGGTTCTGAGGATACTATAGCAAGTGTTACTGTGTATTGGCCATCAGGTATTGTTGATACCGTCAATAATCCTACGCCAAATTCTTCTATTGTAATTGTAGAAAACTCTACACTATCTGTCGAAGATCAAGAATTGCAAGATGTGTCTATTTATCCAAACCCAGTAGAAGATATCCTGACCATCTCAACTGGTGCTGATCTCACTTCCAGAACAGCTACCGTTTTTGATATTAATGGGAAACGTGTTATGAGTAGAGCATTAGAATCTAATGCGTTAGATGTTTCAAAATTACAAAGTGGTGTTTACTTTTTAAGTTTGGACTCTGTAGGTAAAAGCTTCAAACGCAAGTTTATCAAAAAATAGTTTTTTTCACATAGTTTTAAAAACCGCCCGGAATTCCGGGCGGTTTTTTTATAGTATTTTTGCACCATGCTTCAGGTAAAAAACATTGCTTTTGGTTATGATAAGACTTTAGTACTTCAGGATATCAGTTTTTCAACCAAAAAAGGCGAGCATATGGCCATTATTGGAGAAAGCGGATCAGGAAAAAGCACCTTAATAAAACTCATTTATGGCGAATACGATCTAACAAAAGGGTACATTTTATGGAATGATCAGAAAATATTGGGTCCAAAATATAATCTGGTTATTGGTTACGATTTTATGAAGTATGTGGCTCAGGAGTTTGATCTTATGCCTTTTACGTCGGTAGAAGAAAATATCGGTAAATACTTATCTAATTTTTTTCCGGAAGAAAAACAAAAACGCACAACAGAACTATTGAAAGTTGTAGAACTTAATGCATTTGCAAAAACTAAAGTGAAAGCGCTATCTGGAGGGCAAAAACAACGTGTTGCTCTGGCAAGGGCACTGGCAAAATCTCCTGAGATTATTTTACTTGATGAGCCTTTTAGCCATATTGACAACTTTAAAAAACAATCTTTAAGACGCAATGTATTCAGGTATCTTAAAGAAAATAATATCACATGTATTGTAGCGACTCATGACAAAAATGATGTTTTAGGTTTTGCTGATGAAATGATTGTACTTCACGAAAAAAAAATAATCGCAAAAGGCAATCCAGAAAGCCTTTACAATAATCCTAAACTACCATTAATTGCATCGTTTTTTGGTGAATTTAATGTTATAGACAAAGCAATTGTTTATGCACATCAGTTAAGGATTGTAGAGCATTCTGAGCTAAAAGCTACAGTAGTTGCCTCATATTTTAATGGAAAGAACTGGCTCATTGAGGCAGAATATGATTCCAAAACTATATTCATTACGCATACCAAGGCGTTGTTAAAAAACACCACTGTTTTCTTTGATAAATATTGATTTAATTATCTGTCAAACTTCTTCAACAAAGCCGGTAAATAAAAAACATCTGTAATTAGGGCAATGGCTACGGTAACGGCACAAAGCAGTCCAAAATCGCGTACTGAAGGTACGGCACTTGAACTGATGATTAAAAACCCTGCTACCAACGCTATTGTTGTTGAAAACAGCGCACCGCCAGTGTAAGTCATGGCATTATCCATACGTGCTTCGGGTGTGCCGGTAATTGTTTTACTGCGTCGATATTTGTATACCAAATGAATAGTATCATCCATTGCTATCCCTAACATAATGGGTGTGATCATAGCGGTAGACACATCTAACGGTATCTCTAATAAACTCATAAAAATAGCCAAAATGGCTAGCGGCAGAACATTTGGAATGAGTACTAAAACTGTGGTTCTAAAACTCTTGATAAAAAACCAAAGCGCTAAAAATGCCACAAAAAATGCTGCGAAGAAAGACTTGAACTGCGTTTCTAAAATAAAATTGTTCAGCTGCGAGAATACCACAGAAAAGCCATTGATTTTTAGCTCGTACTTTTTCGTATCAAAGGTAGACCCAAAATCGGTTTTCACGTCAGCCAGCAAGGCTTCTAACTCAGATGTTTTGATCTCTTTAACACCCAGAGTAATACCTGCTGTTTTAAAATCTTCAGAAAACAGTTTAAAAAACGTATTACTGTTATCACTTAATGTACTGATGGTCTTTTTGATTTTAGTTTTTGAGGTATTGGATTGAAATAATACTGGCGATCGTTTTTCTAAAAATGTTTTGATATCAATTACCGATACGGGAGCAGCTATTAATGGATTATCTTCCAGTTTATTTTGAAATGCATCCAGTTGTTCTAATGCTTTTCTGTCGAGCATTGTGCCCGATTTAGATTTGATGTTTAATTGTAAACGCGAACTGCTATGAAGCTGTGCTTCAACCAACCTAAGGTCTTCTTTGGCTTTGCCTTCTGCCAGTAAATCGAGAGAGTTTGTATCTATTTTTACCTTGAATACAGCATAAAAGCCAAACATCAATATTAACGTTGAGATTGTAATAATACTGTTTTTATATCGCGAAGTAAATCTGTTAAGCCAATCTATAGTCTTTTTTTGACTGAATTGTTTTAGGCTTAGAATAGGGGTCGCTGATTCAAAATTGAGATTCATAAAGCTAAAGCCTATAATGGTAATGATATAAACCAATACAAAAGCCAGTACCAAACCTATACAGGTAAAGACGCCCATATTTTTAAAGGCCGGAAGTGGAGACAAGTACAATGCAAAGTAGCCTACAAAAGTGGTTACTGTGGTATAAAAGCACGGTGTAAAACTCTTTCTTACTGTTATTGCTAACAATTCGTGTTTTGTCATGCTCTTGTGTTGTAAGCCTTCTTTATGATAAATATTGATGATATGTACCGCATCACTGACACTATATACCATTAAAATAGTGGGTATGAGCATGGATATCATATTGAGCGCAAAGCCAAAAGACGTGATAATACCAAAAAGTAAACTAATAGGAATAGCTACAGAACATAAAGCAATAATTAAATACCGTTTACTTGGTAATAAAAACAATAGCATTATAGTAATAACCAAAACGGTTAGAACACCAAAAATCAGGCTTTCTTTATAAATCCCAACACTATAAGCTTCGTTTAATACCGGTGCTCCGGTAAGGTAATAATCATCGTAATACCCTTCTATTACCGATCGAATGTCAGAAGCAATGATTTCTCGTTCTTCTTCTATACTTGGGGTTGGGTTAAGCTGTATATAAAAAAACAGATTTTTGTAATCGTCAGTTACCAACTGTTTTGTGATGTTTGGTAATTTTTTAAAAAGGTTTTTTAATCCCTTTTCGCTTCTTTTCGAGTTATATAAATCGTCAAAACTGATCTTATTATTGGCATAAATCGGATACTTAGCTTTAGCTAAACTAAACGACGTCTTTACATACCACAAAGCATCTAAAGACTCATGCATTTGCTTAAGCAGATCAATATTTTTAGCGTCTAAAGCATTGCTAACAGGAATCATTCCAACGAAGATCTCATCGGAACCAAACGTTTCCTGATAATTGATATACGCTCTGTAACTTGGATCATCTTCTAAAAACCAAATGGATAACGAATTGTCCACACTTAGCTTTTTTACCGTTTGATATCCCGATAACGCCATCAAAATTGCTAGAACAACTATAATTACAATTCTGAATTGTATAATACCTGCGATACTGTTTTGCAATCGTTTCATAAGTATAACACTAAAAGCTTAAAGAGGTTAGTCGACGTTTCATAGCTTCAATTTTGTTGTGTTAAGTTAAGTCAGAAATAAAAACAATAATATGTTTTTAACGTTTTTCTATTCAATGCTTGTAATCGTAAACTGATTGCCTCTAAATTTTACCACATCTCCCTCCATTTTTGTGAGTAATAGCTTTGCTATTGGTGTTGATGCTGATACTGCATAGAATGTATGGTTATCAATGACCAGAGCTCCTGAACTTATAGCTATGAAATAGTTTTTATCTGTGGTATAAATGACACTTCCTAATGCTATTTTTTGATGACATGTTGTAACATCTATTCTTTGGAGTATTTCATTTTGCTTTTGCAATTCTGCCAATTGCTGCCCTGCTTTTTCTCGCTCTAATTGTAGCATTGCCCTCCCGGTTTCGTGCTTATCCCCTGCGGTACTCTTTGTTTCTGATTCTAGAGCTTGTTGAACATCCTGAATTGCGCTTTTAATCGTTATTAAACGGTTTGTTATAAATTCGGCACATTGCTTATAAAGCTGTTCTTTTACTTTCATTATACTAAACTTGCCAACTCTTTTCCTATAGCACTACCTATGGCTATACCCATGCCTCCTAAACGTACGCCACAAAATATGTTATTTCCTATCGGTTTTACTATGGCCTTTTTTTGTGAACCTACGCCCATAATACCAGACCAACGATGATCTATTTCATAAGGTGTTTCTGGTAATATTATTGTTTTCAGAAGGTCTTCTAATTTTTCCTGAACGACTTGAGTTTGTCCAAATGTAGTGGTTTCTTCTGTCTTAAAATCAAGGTTACGGCCTCCTCCCAGTAATATGCGATCGTCTATATTTCTAAAATAGTAGTATCCACGATCTAGATGAAATGTGCCTTTAACATGTAAGTTTTTGATCGGCTTGGTGATCAGTACTTGTGCTCTGGCAGGTTGTACTGACACATTCAATAGGCTTTTTGAAAGGCCATTGGTAGCTATAAACAGTTTCTTTGTGGTCATTTCAAACGAATTCGTTCTCAGTTTCACATAATCTAAGCCTTCAGAATAGCCTTTTACTTCAACATTATTTAAAATTTTTATGCCTTTGTTTTGAGCTTTATTCATTAAAGCTTCCATCATTAAACCTGTGTCTATCTGACCTTCAAAAGCATTAAAACTATACTTGGGTTTTATATTTTTGAAATTGAAACTATTTTCTCTTAACCTAAATACATTAGCATTAAATAAAGGAAACAACCATTTGTTAATCGTTGTCATTTGTTTTAGACACGCTTCATATAGTTCTGTATCTGATGCCGTAAAAAGCTCATAGCCGCCATTATTTTGATAATCAACACTTCGATCCCCTAATACCTTTCTAAGTGTTTTTAGGCCACTTATACGCCTTTGTATTAAATCAAAAACCTCTTTTTCGGAATGGTTTTTTAAGTCTTCAATAATCTCACTTAAACTCCCAAAACATGCAAAACCTGCATTTTTAGTACTAGCACCTTGCGGTAGCATGCCTCTTTCTAACACTAAAACATTCGATTTTGGAAACTTTTCCTTTAGTTGTAATGCACAGCTTAAACCGACGATACCACTACCAACAACCGTATAATCTATGTGTGTTAGCCAGCTTTTTATTTCCCAATAAGACAAATTCATAGTATAAAAAAAAGCTCCTAATCTAAGGAGCTTTTAAAGTATCTTTTTAATATTTAATTAACCACTATTTTTTTAGTCACTTTTTTAGGACCATCAGAAATGTTTAATAAGTAAACCCCTGACTGAACTTCATTAAGTCGTATAACGTCTTCAAATCGACTTACACTATTATACGTTTTTGTATAAATAGCTCTTCCTCTGATATCATATACTCCGATATTGATATCTTCTCCTGATCCAGAGTTGAACTCTACAGTAAACTCTCCATTAGTAGGGTTAGGGTAAATGCTTAAACTATTATCTAATGTACTCTCATCAATGCTAAGATCTTCCTCAATCTGAAAAGGTTGAAGGTTTATATTATAAAAAATATTACCGACAGCTTCAACTATAATTCTACAATTAGGTGCACTGACATTAGGAAGTACAACATTCTGAGAACCATCATTTGGTGTATTAGCCAAAAGCACAGTGTCGAATGTGAATCCTCCATTGGTTGATAATAATATATTTACATTAGCTGTATTAATACCAGAGCCTGTGGTTCCTGCCACATTCCACGTCACTTCTTGTGTAGAATTGCCTTCATAAGTAATGCCACCAACGTTTTGTGATGTTACGACAAATGGTCCGGCAGAGTTGTTTACAGTAGCTACCATTTCGTCTACCGCAGTTTGTCCTCCACGAGGGTCATTATCCCTTACTGTAAGTCGGTAGGTGATATTCCTGTTCACCAAGGATAGTTTTTCCCATGTTGTCGAACTCCCCCCATTGGACAAAACATCTTGTAGTCTTGGCACATACCTTATGGGGCTTGTAGTCCCTTCAAACGATCTCACTAAGGGTCCGCTTATATTGGTTTCCAGAGGTAATCCGGCAGGTCCTAAATCGTATTGTTCCCATGTAAATATGTGAGAAGCAGTACCATCGGGATCTGTAGATGATCCTGTTAATTTATAGGGTGTACTTCTTGGAATTGTATGGTTAGCTCCTGCATTAGATGTAGGATCTGAATTGCCGGTAGCAGTAGTATTTCCAGGGCACGATGCAAAAGACGTAATATGATCCCACATTACTTGTAAACTCTTCTGGTGGAAATAGGGATCACTGTTGCTTTGTACGTTTTGTGGCGGGCAAATTCCTGCATAGGCCATAATGGTCGTACCACTTCCTGGTTCATATGCATTAGATGCTGTTCTTTGTGTTAAACATGATGTACCTGGAGCATTACCGTTAAATGTATGAGGCGCTCCAAACTGATGCCCTAACTCATGAGCTACAAAATCGATATCATAAGCATCTCCTACAGGAGCAGGTAAACCCGTAACACCTCTTGCTTTTAGTCCATTAACACAGGTTGATCCTAAAGAGGCAATTCCACCACCACCAGTAGTAAACACGTGTCCTATGTCATAATTGGACGCCCCTATAAGAGCATCACATACCGTTTGATTTTGCCCTAAAAGAGCTCCTCCATTGTTATTTGTGTAAGGGTCGCTACCTGGGTCTAAGAATATGAGAAGGGTATTATTCGCAATAATAGTCATTGTAACCGACAAATCTCTTTCATAAACACCATTAACTCTGGTCATTGTAACATTCATAGCCGCTAATACTGCCGCTCGCTTTTGAGCATCAGTGCCTGCACCAACACCTGCTTGTGCAATATGAAAATTAGCATATTCTCCTGTACATCCTATTGCTATACGATAATTCCTTAGATTGCCATCATCGGCATTTCTAGCCTGTACATTTAAATCTTCTGTATGTTCAATAGCTACATCATCACCTATGACATCACATTCAAATCCGAAGTTTCTCGCCTGAATGTCTTTCTTTGCATATACCGTATAAATATTATCATTTTTAGAGTATGGGTCAATGAACTGTGTTCCCATATCCGTACCAAATGTCATGGTATGAAGTCCTTGAGGTGTAATACTAAATCTCATAAGTTCATGAGGGTTTTCTATACCTTGAGCTACATAAGATCTAATCTCTGGAAATTGAGCTTGTAATGCCGGTTCCATTATTGATGCTTCGAAAACTTTAAATCTGTTCAGCTTTCCGTTAGCATCTGGAAAACTTACCGTCGCATAGCTTTCCGACTCAAATCTATTCCCAACATTCACAAGCGCTGTTTTTAAGGCCTCTATATTGAGACTAAAAAATGTTTCCTTTACAGGAATCGCTTTCCTTATCAATTGATCGGATTGCTGTGCTTTTTCTGCACTAATTCTTTTCCACATGCCAGTATTGGCTTGAGCGATAATCGCCGATGGCAATGAAGCCATCATAATAGCTATTACGATTATTCTTAGGTAATTTTTCTTCATCTTTTTTTATTTAAAAACCATATTCTATACTAAAAAAGAGGGGTTTTTGTCTTTAATTGATTACCAACTTTCTGGTAACTACTGATTGGTTCTGAGATACTCTTAAAAGATAAACTCCAGATTGTACGTCGGTATTTATTGTTTTATTGAATGTTGAAGAAGCTTCATAGTTGTTAGAAAGTATGCGTCTTCCTCTTATATCGTACATTGAAACCTCTACATCTTCATTACTTGCTAATGAAGAAATGTTAACTGTAAAGCTTCCATTATTTGGATTCGGATAAATGCTTAAGCTATTGTCTAACGTATTTTCATCTACACTAAGACTTTCTTCAATAGCAAAGTCTCTAGTGTTGATATTATAAAAAATGTTACCAACAGCCTCAACCATGATTCTACAATTTGGCGCTTCAACATTTGGTAACACAACACTCTGAGATCCATCATTTGGCGTATTAGAAAGTAAAACGGTATCAAAAGTCAATCCGCCGTCAGTAGATAATAATATATTTACATTGGCCGTATTCACTAGTCCGGAATCAGTATTTGCGACATTCCAAGTTACCATTTGAGCCGTTCCACCATCATACTCTGTACCTAATGCGTTTTGAGATGTCACTCTAAAAGGTCCTGAAGTATTGGTTACCGAAACGGTCATATTATCAACAGCATTTTGTCCTCCGGTAGAAATGTTATCCCTTAAAGTAACTCTGAAATTGATATCACGTTCAATTAACACCAATTTTTCCCATTCCGTTGAAGCATTAACACTATTAACATAGTCTTCTAATCTAGGAATGTATCTGACATTACTTTCACTTGGCGGGAATGAACGTACCAATGGTCCTTGAGCTGTTGTTGTAAAAGGCACTCCAGATGGTCCTAGATCGTACTGTTCCCAATTGTATGTTAGTGCCACAAGTCCAAAATCCGGATCAGACCCAACAGCTGTAAGCTTGTATGGTGTATCGATAGGAATGGTGTGGTTAGCTCCTGCTTCAACAGTAGGTGAATTATTACCTGTAGCAGAATTTACAGAACAAAGCGTTCCTGTACCTGCAGAAACAAAACTCCACATTTGTTCTAAACTCCTTTGATGGAAGTATAAATCTCTGGACGTTTGTACATTTTGTGCGCCACAAAGACCAGCATAACCCATAATGGTTGAACCACTACCTGGTTCGTATGATGATGCTGAAGCCCATTGTCCGAGCGTACAACCATTAGCATTTCCATTCCAAGTATGAGATGCTGAAAACTGGTGTCCTATTTCATGCATCAATATCCCTTCAAACTGTGTACCTACTGGTGTTGAAGTTCCTGTTATACCTCTGGCTTTAGTAGCATCTATACAAACTCTACCACTTACAACTCCTCCACCTCCGGTGGTAAACATATGACCAAAATCAAAATTGGTGCTGCCAATGAACGTTGTAATAAACTGTTGACTTTGACTAAGTAATTCACCATAATTAAAATTGCTTAAAAACGGTGAACTCAAGAAAATAATATTTTCATTATTAGGAACGATTTCGAAAGTCATGGATAATTCTCGCTCGTACAATGCTACAACTCTTGACAGTTTATCATTCATAACGGCTAAAATAGCAGCTTTCTTTTGTGCGTCACTTCCTCCCGAAACACCAGCGTCATTAATATGATAATTGGCATATTCTTCAGTACATCCTATGGCTATTCTATAACGTCTTAATTGTCCGTCATTAGCATTTCTTGACATGACGGTTTCATCATGGTTGTCGTGGGCTATGTGTTCATCTAAGGTCTCACAAGCAAAAGCGATATCTGAAGCTGGTAAATCTTGCCTACTGTATAAGGCATAGGTTTTTCTATCTTTGGTAAGGCAGTCAATATATAATGTCCCTTCGTCTGAATCAAGTATAATAGCATTTAAGCCTTTGTGCGAAATACTAAATCTTATAGACTGATTTGGCTTATCGATGCGTGTACCTACAAACGATAGTAGTTCTGGGTATTTTGCTTGAAGCTCAGGATGCAACACTGAAGCTTTCAGCACACGATATGATTCCTGCTTCCCTTCGCTATTTGGAAAATTTATTATAGCGCCGTTTTCTATAGTCGTGTTTTCACGATCTGGTGCTTGATTTAAAACTGTTATAAGATTATCTATATCTAATTGAAAGACAAGTTTTTTTGCAGGTTCTGATGCTCTACCCCATTGTTCAGATTGAATCTTGTGGTCTTCTGATAAAGGTTTCCAAAAGTTTGTTTTGGTCTGAGCATCAAGTGATTTAGGTATACAAAAAAGGGTAAAGCATACCATTATACCTATAAAAGTGTATTGTTTTCTCATAGTACGTAAGAAATGTAGTTTTAGAATTTTTCACCGAAGATACCGATTTGTTGTGACATTATAAAAATAATGCGTCTGATTTTAGCTTTTTAACAGAGTACAACAAAAAAATCCGAATAGTTTAATATTCGGATTTTTTACTTTTATTCTTCTGGTTTCATTTCAAAATCTTCCATGAATTTTGTGGTATAATTACCTGCCAGATAATCTGGATGTTCCATGAGTTGCCTATGGAAAGGAATCGTTGTTTTAATCCCTTCTATTACAAACTCATCTAAAGCTCTTTTCATTTTATTTATAGCTTCTTCTCTGGTTTGCGCTGTAGTAATCAGCTTTGCAATCATAGAATCGTAATTAGGCGGTATTGCATACCCTGCATAAACATGCGTGTCTAACCTTACGCCGTGCCCTCCTGGAGCGTGCAATGTCGTTATTCTACCTGGAGAAGGTCTGAAATCATTATAGGGATCTTCTGCATTGATCCTGCATTCAATTGAGTGTAAGTTAGGTGTGTAGTTCTTTCCTGATATTGGCACTCCTGCAGCTACCAGTATTTGCTCTCGTATAAGATCGAAATCTATAACCTGTTCTGTTATTGGGTGTTCAACTTGTATTCTGGTGTTCATTTCCATGAAATAGAAGTTTCTGTGCTTATCTACCAAAAACTCTACTGTACCTGCACCTTCATAATTGATATATTCGGCAGCCTTAACTGCTGCTTTACCCATCTTTTCTCTTAATTCATCGGTCATAAAAGGCGATGGCACTTCTTCTGTTAGCTTTTGATGTCTTCTTTGAACTGAACAGTCGCGTTCTGATAAGTGACATGCTTTTCCTCTGGAATCTCCTACAACTTGAATCTCAATATGTCTAGGCTCTTCGATGAGTTTTTCCATGTACATGTCGTCATTACCAAACGCTGCTTTAGACTCTTGTCTTGCAGAATCCCATGCATCTTTAAGGTCCTCAGGCTTCCATACGGCACGCATTCCTTTTCCACCACCACCTGCAGTAGCCTTAAGCATCACCGGATAGCCTACTTCAACGGCTAACTTTTCACATTCTTCATAATCTTTTATAATACCTTCGCTTCCTGGTACACAAGGCACGCCTGCTGCTTTCATTGTTGCTTTAGCTGTTGCCTTATCCCCCATTTTGGAAATCATTTCTGCTGAAGCGCCTATAAACTTTATATGATGCTCTTCACATATCTTGGAAAACTTCGCGTTTTCGGATAAAAAACCATATCCCGGATGTATAGCATCTGCATTAGTGATTTCTGCTGCTGCTATAATGTTTGCCATTTTAAGATAGGATTCTGAACTTACTGGTGGCCCTACACAAACTGCTTCATCAGCAAACTTTACATGTAGGCTTTCCTGATCTGCTGTAGAGTATACTGCAACCGTCTTTATCCCCATTTCTTTACAGGTTCTAATAACTCTAAGTGCTATTTCTCCTCTGTTGGCTATTAAAATTTTTTTGAACATAACGTCTTGAATTTAAAAACCGTAACTTCTGGTTTGCTACCAGAAAGTCATGTTTTGAATTTTGAATTTTGTTATGATGGATCTACTAAAAATAGCGGTTGATCAAACTCAACCGGAGAAGAATCATCTACTAAAACCTTAACAATCTTACCTGAAACTTCAGATTCAATTTCGTTAAATAGTTTCATAGCTTCTATAACGCAAAGTACATCGCCTTCTTTGATATCGCTTCCAACTTCTACAAACATTGGTTTATCTGGTGATGGTTTTCTATAGAATGTTCCTATGATCGGTGATTTTATAGTTACATATTTTGAATTGTCCTCTGCTGGTTTCTCAGCTGCAGGTGTTTCTGCTACTGGTACTGCGGCTACAGGTTGTGGTGCCTGAACTACAGGTTGTGGTGCCGCTACCGGCATTTGTTGTACTATAGTAGTTTCTGAATCTGAACCTGTCTTAATTGTTATTTTAACATCATCCATTTCTAATTTAACCTCACTTGCACCTGATTTTGCTACAAATTTGATCAAATTTTGAATTTCTTTTAAATCCATAGTCGTTTAGAATTTTAGTTAGTTTGTGTTATTTTCTTAGGAATTATAGGCCCATTTAAAATATATAGAACCCCAAGTAAATCCACCTCCAAAAGCAGCAAATATTAAATTATCTCCTTTTTTTAGTTGGTTTTCGTAATCGTGTAATAGTAAAGGCAATGTGGCGGATGTGGTATTACCGTATTTTTGAATATTCATCATTACCTTTTCCTCTTCCAGATTTATTCTATTCGCTGTTGCGTCTATGATTCGTTTATTAGCCTGATGCGCTACCAACCACGATATGTCTTTATTGGTCAACTTATTTTTATTCAGTATTCTTTCGGCAACATCAGCCATATTAAAGACGGCATTTTTAAATACTGTTTTCCCATCTTGAAAAACCTGATGCTCATGATTGTTTATGGCATCTATGGTTGAAGGGTATGATGAGCCTCCATATTTGGCTTGTAAAAACTCTCTACCGCCGCCATCGCTTCTTAGTATTTCATCTTGTAACCCTAAGCCTTCTTCATTGGGCTCAAATAAAACCGCTCCTGCGCCATCTCCAAAAATGATACAAGTAGCACGGTCTTCGTAATTAATCATTGATGAGTTTTTGTCTGCACCTATAAGCAATACATTCTTGTAGCGCCCTGATTCTATATAACTAGATGCTACTGACATTCCATAAAGAAAACTTGAACATGCCGCTTCCAGATCAAATGACCATGCGTTGGTTGCACCAATACTAGTAGCAGTGAAAGCAGCTGTTGAGGCTGCTTTCATATCTGGTGTTGCTGTTGCAACGATTACTAATTCTATATCTTTAGGATCTATTCCCCTTTTTTCAATAAGTTGCTCTGCTGCTTTAATTGCAAGATAGGATGTTCCCTTGCCTTCGCCTTTAAGAATTCTACGTTCCTTAATTCCTGTTCGTGTAGTAATCCACTCGTCGTTGGTATCTACCATAGTTTCTAAGATTTTGTTGGTTAAAACAAAATCAGGAACATAACCTCCTACAGCTGTAATTGCCGCCGTGATTTTACCCATTATTAGCTTTTAGATTAATTAAAAAAATAGAAAATCTCAAAATGGTTGTGTTTTGAGTTTTTTACTATATTTTTTGGCAAATAATTATGCAAATTAAGTAGTTTTTGACCGATTCAGAAAATTTAAATAAAAAAAACGCCTAGAATTAGGCGTTTTATTATATGCGTGCATAGTACTTATGCTACGTTTTCTTCCTGATTTGAATTGTCTATTAAAACCTGTCCTCTGTAGTACAGCTTTCCTTCATGCCAGTGTGCTCTATGGTATAAATGAGGCTCACCAGTTGTTGGGCATGTTGCTATTTGAGGAACTGACGCTTTGTAGTGCGTTCTTCTTTTATCTCTTCTAGTTCTAGATATCTTTCTCTTAGGATGTGCCATTTTAAATGTTATTTATCCGTTAATAGTTTTTTTAATTTATCCCAGCGAGGATCAATATCCTCCTCTTCTTTATTGTTGTTTATACCCATTTCTGGGCTTAATTCTTCTAGTTTGCTTAGTATATCTGACTTTAAAGTACCATCCTTAACTCCTGGATGAACTTTTTTAACTGGTATGGCTAACACTATAAGCTCATATATATATTGAGCGACATTAATTTCGTATTCGCCATGTGGTACAATTAAAATCTCTTCATTATCATCATTGTACGCATCACCAAATTTTACAACGAGTTTAAATTGATCTTCTACTTTCTGATCATAAGCTTCATTCGTAAGATCACAATTAACATTAACTGTACCTTTAGCTTTAAATGTTAGCTCTAGAAATGTTGTCTTTTTTTCCAGAAGGACATTAACATCTATACTAACATCGTTAAACTCTGTATACTCAAACTCTAAAAAGAACGTATTATCAATTTTGTAATCAAAATGATGTTTTCCCAGCTTTAGCCCTACAAATGGAATTGTATACGCTTTCATTGATTTCATACCACATTCATTTTGAGCGTGCAAATATATAACTTTTTTACTTATATTTCTTTAGATATCAACAATTTTTGTTCATATCTATGTTTTTGAGACTTGTAATGGGTTTTTACTGTAGAAGTTGTATTCTCTTCGGTTTCTGTAAATCTTCATTGCCATATATACAGCTTCTTTAAAAGAGCTCTCATCAGCAACATTTTTTCCTGCAATTTCATAAGCTGTACCGTGATCTGGAGATGTTCTTACTTTTTCCAACCCAGCTGTAAAATTAACGCCTTGACCAAAAGCAATGGTCTTGAACGGAATTAAACCCTGATCGTGATACGATGCCAATACGGCATCAAAACCTTTGTAATTCATGGATCCAAAAAAGCTATCTGCCGAATAGGGACCATAAACCAAAGTGCCTTCTTTCCTGATTTCTTCAATAACCGGACGCAAAACCGTATCATCTTCTTTACCTATAACACCATTATCTCCTGCATGAGGATTAATAGCTAATACCGCAATTCTGGGTTTAGTAACCGAAAAATCTTGTTTTAATGATTTCGCTATAGTATTAATTTTTTGCTTTACCAGTTCTGAATTTATGTGAGCGGGTACATCTTTTACAGGTACATGGTCGGTTAATAACCCAACCTTTAAATCTTCAGTAACCATAAACATTAGACTGTCTCCTTCTAATTCTTTAGCAAGAAAATCCGTATGACCGGGGAAATCAAAGGTTTCTGACTGAATATTGTGCTTATTTATAGGTGCGGTGACAAGCACATCTACAGCTTCAGACTTTAAGGCGCTTACAGCCGATTTTAAAGATTTCACAGCGTAAGCCCCTACCTTGGAGTCTTCTTTACCAAATTCTATTTTCACACCTTCTTTCCATGCATTCACAATATTTAATTTACCGCTAACCAACTGCTTAGGGTTATTTACTTCATTCAAATTAATCTTACTATTAAAGTGTTTTTTAAAAAACAAAAATGTTTTGAATGAAGCAAATACTACCGGTGTGCATAATTCCAAAGACCTAGGGTCTTCAAATGTTTTTAAAATGATTTCAGGACCTATACCGTTTAAATCTCCTACTGATATACCTACTTTTATTTTTTCGGTTTTTTTCATGAATCCCTGTCTTTTGTACGTAAATTTACATTTGCAAATCTAAACAATAAAACACATATGTTTACCGGAATTATAGAAGAGCTTGGGAAAATTACAGCCCTATCTAAAGATCAGGACAATCTACACTTGAGTGTAAAAAGCAGCATAACCCATGAATTAAAAATCGATCAAAGTGTTTCTCACAATGGTGTTTGTTTAACCGTTGTTGAAATAGATGGAGACACCTACAAGGTTACTGCTATAAAAGAAACTTTGGAGAAGTCTAATCTAAACCTTTTAAATCTTGGAGGGGTTGTTAATCTTGAAAGGGCTATGAAGTTAGGTGATCGCTTAGATGGACATATAGTACAGGGACATGTTGATCAAACGGCTTCTTGTGTTTCAATCTCCGAAGAAAATGGTAGCTGGATCTTTACTTTCGAATACGATTCTAAGCTCAATAATATAACTATTGAAAAAGGATCAATTACCGTTAATGGGGTTAGTTTAACTGTGGTTAATTCGAAATTAAATGCATTTTCTGTAGCAATTATACCCTATACTTATGAGCATACCACATTTCATACCTTGAAGATTGGTGATTTGGTTAATCTTGAGTTTGATGTTGTAGGCAAATATATTAAGCGTATGTATGAAGCATACAACTAATCTAGCTGCTCTTATTAAACTTAAAAGATTTATATATTCCAAATACCAAAGCTAAAAGTAATAGCAAATAAATTTTATCATCTATCGGAAGTCCTGGCGGAGGCGGTGGCATTGGCGGAGGCGGTGCCCCCCCTTGTGCTAAGGCGCAAAAGCTCATGGACAAAAGTAGTAGTACTGAGGCAAACAACTTCTTATTTCTCATTTTATATTAAAAGAGATCTATACAATATTATTGAAACTAGAAAGAAGATTTAAACTAACGCTGTCAACAAGAATTTAAATATCAATCTTTTAACTTAAATTAACAAAGTCCAAAATTATAAAAATTTGGGAGTCTTCAAAATAATTAAGGGTAAAAAAAATCCTTGAAACGCAAAAAAAATCGATTAAAGGCTTAAAAATGTCTGATAAACGTCTTTTTTTTACACTTTCTTATCTTATTTAACTTAATAATAATATTAGTTTCAGATTATACTTAAGTTCCAAACGCAAAATATTCATTAAGTATTATATAAAATTCAGCTTTTAATAATTTTTAGAGTGGTATTTGCAGAATCCTGTCCATACAATTTGAATAAATATAGACCACTTTCTAAATCACCTATATCAATTTTTGATAAATCTTTTGTTAGTCTTTTTATAAGCTGTCCGCTAGTGTTAACAATATCAATTTTTGATATTGTTTCATCTAATTCTTTAATATATGCTATATTTTTTACCGGATTTGGAAAGACTTTTAAGTTTTTGTTTTTTGTATCATTGACCAATAGTAAGTTCAAATTATTAATACGTCGAATTCTATTTAACTCAACAATATATAATGTCTGTTGGTCTGGAGAAATTCCTATTCCTGTCGGATTATCAAACGAAGCCATATTCAAATTTCCATTTGAGCTTCCCTGACTTCCACTTCCTGCAAAAACAGAATAAGTGCCATCAGGCTTTACACGATAAATTTTATGATCCGTAATTGACCCTGTGACCAATATATCATTTCCAAAAAATGTCAAATACTGAAGTCTTGTGTTAGGTATATTAGCAAGTTCCGTTTGTATACCATCAGGGGTAATCTTATTTATGACATGAGAAGCTTCATGAGAGACATAAAGATTGTCATTTTCATCAATAATAATTCCAACGGGTTGGTCTGGCGTATTGGCAAAGATGCTTGGATTTCCATTTGATTCTATTTTTATAATCAGGTCATTTTGAAAACTGGCCACAAATAAATTTCCCTGACTATCAAATGCAAGGCCCGCAGGTACACCTAATCCGGTAGCATAAATAGACGCACTACCATCTGGTAAAATTTTCCACACTCTTCCAAAATTAAGTTCCGAAACATATAGATTACCTTCTGTATCCAATGCAAGTCCTGAAGCTCCTGATATACCACTGGCAAAAAGTGTCGTTGTGCCATCCGGAAGCGTTTTATATACTTTATCACCATTAAATGTGCCATTCCCTATAACATCAGTAGAATAAATGGTTCCGTCTGAGCCAACTGCACATCCATGATTCATTGTAAAAGACGGATTGTTTACTAAAGTATCAACAGCTTGTGCATTTGATACTATTGTCATTAAAAAAAACAATAAAAAATAGTTTCGTTTCATAGTGCTTTATTCTTTTTATTAATACTTCGTTACATTTAATTATTCAATTATTTGATCCACATTTGATTGCAGACAATTCTCTTCTACTTTATTTAAAAGCTGAGAAAGTGTGTCAACTTCATCTTCTGAAAGCCCCGCTATTGCTTTTGCTCTATAGGTCTCAATTATTGGCACAATTTTCTGCAATACTTCATTACATTTTTGAGTTGGGGTTAGGTCTTTTCTTCTGCGATCTTGAGGGTTCTCTGTACGTTTTAAATACCCCTTCTTTACTAATAGATCTACCATTCTGGCTACTGAAGCAAAATCCTTAAAAATTAACTCTGAAAGCTGAACCTGTGATGAGTCTGGTTTACGTGACAGATTAATTAACAATATTAATTGATTAACTGATAAATCATAACCTTCTTCATTAATGCTATCCTGAGCCATTTTTCTGTAGCTCTTAATGGTTTTCTCTAATTGGTAGAATAATGTATTTTGAGGTAAATAAAACATGGACTTTTAAATTATATGATACAAATATAATTGATATATCATATAATTTAAAATTTAAATACACTTTAACATTTATATTTTAGTGTTTTAACCCCCTATTTTCAACTCTTTTTCATCTTCAAACTTAATGAGTTTAGGTCGAATAGTAGTTTGTTAATTGGAGACTGTAACAGCTGTATGGCCAAACAATATGCTAAGCAATAAACTTCAACAAAGGAAGCTACTTTCGTTAATTTAAAACTAATGAGCTACTAAGAAAAGAATAGTATAGCACTATAGACTTAATCATTATTTAAATTGTTCTCCTCTGGAGAAAAAAGATAAAGAGTCTTTTTATAATTAACCGAAACTGTCTTTAACCTTTCTAGAGTATAAGCTGATATTTTCGACGTATCCTTATTTTTAACAATCACTGAAAAAGGAATTTTTTCGTTAATGTTTTCTTGCAATTTTTCTAAATGAATGGCTCTTAGTTTGCCTTTAGAATAAAACTGTCCTGAATAACTTTTATTTGTATAATGAAACAATGGTACAGAAAAATTTTTCATTTCATTTATAAAATATTTATCTGAATTAGAATAGAATTCTACTTTATTAGCTATTTGTGCATAACCATATACCCCTAACACAAATGTCGGAATAGCTAAGATAAATTTTATAACAGTTGCTTTATATTTAAAGCCTTTCCACCAATAAATCATAAGCAATGCAATTGGCGCCATAACAGGCATGATGTAAGGGTGTATTAAACTTTTAGAAATGGTAAAGAAAAAAGGTGTCCATAATAACCATAACACTAAAAAGCTTACCCATTTGTTTTTAAAAACAAGATTTTTGCTTGTAATAATTTTGGCTATTACTATTTGAATCCAAGGCAGAGCAAACAATAAAAGAAATACCCAAATCATTCCTAATGGTTGTGATTTTGGGAAACCATATTTATCGCCTGTCCAATTTGAATCGAAAAAACGTCTAAAATGTTCACCAAAAATAAAGTAATCTATAAAACCCGGCGATTGTTGTTCAGCATAATAATACCAAGACAGCCCAACGAGTGCTATTATAAAGCCACCTGTTATCCAAGGAAATGACTTCAAAACATGATTGAAACTTTTATTAAGCCAGGTCCATATAAGAATTGGAGGAATCGTAAGTACCAAAACTATTGGCCCTTTTGACAAAAGGCCAAAACTTATACCAAAAAAAAAGAGGTACTTCCAAACCCAATTCTTATTCACTGAAACCGTTTCCCAAAAAGAAAGCATTATTAAAACAATAGAAAACGCCAGTGCAGTATCTGTAGATACAACCCCTGCATGTAAAAAAAACTGTGGTATTGTAAATAAAATTAATGCTGCAAAACAAAAAGGTAATCCTTCTCTTTTAGCATATTTCCCTAACATTAACGCCATAAAAACAGATAGTAAAAAATAAGGAAGCCTGGCTGTAAACTCATTTACTCCGAACCATTTAAAACTAAATGCTGTAAGCCAAGTTGATAATGGTGGTTTAGCCCAAAAGGGGACATCATAATCTATATGTGGTACTACCCAATTATTGGTTTCTACCATTATGCGTGCTATTTCTGCATAACGCGCTTCTGTTTTATCCATTAATGGCAATGTTGCATTTAGATACAATCTAAAAACAAGTAATAACCCAACCGAAATTGTTATCCAGTTAAATTGATAGTTTTTAAGCAAACGCCTCATTTGAAATATCTTGAGATTTACTTTTAACATGGTATTTTCTTTGAATCATTATTAATTCAATCCACATTTTGAAAAAATAAATAAAACTTACCTTTGAATGGTTTTTGTCTATCCATGAACGCAATGGGATTTCTTGAGAAATACGAATAAGTTCTCTTTTTCCATGTAAGTTTATTATACGGTGAAAGATTTCTACATCAAACAACCACGTTGACACAAATTTGTCTATCATTACCTCTTGTGCCAATTGACGAGAAAAAACCTTGCAACCACATTGGGAATCATAAACATTTAATTTAAGCTGTTTTGATATTAATGTTGCAACAACTCTGCCTATATAAAATCGATACGGTTTTCTTTTTATAAATGTATCTAACTTACTAATTCTAGAGCCAAAAACAAATGAAGTTTGTCCAGATACATACTGGCTCAATGCATAGCATTCGTCTAAAGATGTTGATAAGTCTGCATCCAAATAAGCTATTTTCTCATAAAAGATATTGGTGTTACAATACAAAAACCCTGATAGTACTGCTGCTGCTTTTCCCTTATTTGAAGAATGCTCTATAATGTTAACATTCTTTGGGGCATAAAGTGCTATAGAATATAATAAAGATTTAGTATTGTCGGTAGATCCGTCATCTACAAAACATAGCATAACATCTTTAGTCTTATTCAAAAAATCAAAGTACTTTTTTAATGATAACCGCTTTGATTCGTTATATGCCGGAATCACTATTACCAACTTAAAATATACATCCATATCTTCTAATTTTTAAAGTAACTTTTCTTCATAGGCATTATTAAAATTGATAGTTGAAACCAAGGGTTGGCATGTTCTCTATAAAACCTATAGAAATTCGGAGTTTATCGTCTTTCTTATAAGGTTTCGCAAACAGGTAGCTCAAACCAATACCGATCGCAGCACCTGCCAGTACATCCCATCCATCATGTTTGTTGGCTTGTATTCTTGTATAGCCAACATACCCAGCTATCAGATATGCCGGGATACCATATTCCCACCCATACCTCTTCTGAATAAAAGCAGCGCTGGCAAATGTTACAGATGTATGCGCAGATGGAAAACTATAGTTGTTTTCATTATTAGGGCGCTTTTTATTTATGATAAACTTTAGCCCATAAGAAAGAGCAATAGTACTTGTTATGGCCTTGGTAAATTGATAGGTTCCTTTTTGACCATCTTTCCAAATAAAAGTAGAGCTCAATGCAACAGAGGGTAAAGCAAGTAATAATACATCTCCAACTTTTTTATGACGCTGTTCATTGCTTGTTAAAGGTTTTTGTGCTTCAGCTAAGATGCTACTCACAAGAGCTACCAGAACTATAAACTTCTTCATACCCTCTATTGATTTAAAAAGCATGTCTTTTTTCGACTTTACAACTCATCAGAAAAAAAAGAAGGATTAAAATCAAATTGAAAATCAATAAATTTCTTGGAGTAATGTATGACTTGATTTTGCTCATCTTCGCAGGATTAAACATTTAATTTCAAGTCAAAATTAGAATGGCTTTGGGCTGCTTAAAAATGAATTAGGTCCAGAATGCGTTTTTTGCACGTTTTAAAAAAAACAAACATGTTATTGGCTGATTTTTAGTGTTTTAATAATTGATTTGGTTCGAATTTCAAAACGTTCAGAATGCGTATTCTGAACGTTTTGAAACTGTTATACAATAATAATGTAGATCTGGAGGTGTTCTAAGAAAGGGTTTTTTTATATTGACTTGGTGTCATTCCCTTTAGTTTTTTAAAAGTGGTGTTGAATGATGATTTCGAACTAAAACCTACTTCATTAGCAATACCTAAAAGGGTGTAGTTATTATAAGTTTTGTTTTTTAAGCATCGTATAAATTCTTCAACACGATATTGGTTTAACAAATCCTGAAATCCTGTTTTCATATGCACATTTAATATTTCAGATAAATGTTGCCTTGGAATGTTTAGTTGATTGGCAACATCATTAACCGTGAGCTTATTGTTTTTAAATACTTTTTCTTCAGTCATTAGACGAAGCAATTCGTATTTATGAGTTTCGATACTTTGGGCATGTAGATTAGAATTTTTATACTTTGCATTATCTGATTTTGGAAGTACTTCTTTTGGCGCAATAATAAGTTTATACAATACATAATATAAAAGAAAAACTGTTGCTAATATAATACCGTAGCTATCCAAAAAATAAGGCGATTCATTAGAATTGGTTAAAAAATATGCTAGCTCATCTATCATAAATATAATAGTGAATGGAATGATAAAAACTAACAACCATTTTTCTTTTTTATTTTTTATAATGTTATAAATAGTGTATCCAAGCATTCCTAAAAAAGCTAACTCTGTAACTCCTCGAGCTATTTTAAAAACTATACCTTCTTGTATTATACTATATGTAGTTAAGATATGGTAAATAACAGTGAGCAAATAGGGTACAAAAAAGCATAAGTCTCTATTATTAAATTCTTCTTTACCAGACTTATAATAGCGAACAAATAAAAAGAAAAACGTAATGATCAAAGCATCATGGAAAAGAAACCAATTCGTATTGTTTAAAAATAAGTTGTAATCATCATCACCAATGGCATATAATATTACCGAAATAATACACGCTAATAATAACCAAAAATTGACCTTTTCATATTCCCGTTTCCGCTGAAACAAAATGAATATCAGAAAAAGGCCTTGTAACAAAGCAATTATTTGAATAGTTTTTAGCATAAGTCTGTGCTAAAATAAATCAAAAAAAGCCCAAACTAAAATTAGTTTGGGCTTTAAGGTGGTCCCACTTGGGCTCGAACCAAGGACCCTCTGATTATGAGTCAGATGCTCTAACCAACTGAGCTATGGGACCAAATTGGCTGCAATATTACTACATATTTTAAAACCGCACAAGCATTTATTGCTTAATGTCTTGGCATAACTCTATTAAAACACCATTTGTAGACTTAGGATGTAAAAAAGCCACCAGCTTATTATCGGCCCCTTTTTTGGGTTGTTCATTGATCAAAACAAAGCCTTCCGCTTTAAGACGTTCCATTTCTTTTTCAATATCATCAACATCAAAAGCAATATGGTGTATGCCTTCACCTTTCTTTGCTATAAACTTTGCTATTGGGCTATTCTCATTAGTGGCTTCCAGTAGTTCAACTTTGTTAGTTCCGACTTTAAAAAAAGAGGTTTTCACGCCTTCGCTTTCAACACTTTCTGTTTTATAATGCGCTGTTCCAAACAATTTTTCAAAGACCTTGTTAGAGGTTTCTATGTCCTTAACCGCAATACCGATATGTTCTATCTTATTCATTATCTATTAAAATTAGTCGTTTTAAAGTACAAATTTTGTAATTTATCCTGAAATAATCTTGTTTTATCCCATACTTTTGTACCATGGAAAGCAACAGACAGAAAAAAATAGCCGGAATATTACAACAAGACCTTGTAGAGGTGCTACAGCATGCTGCAACTTCGGGAGGTTTAAAAGGGGTTATTATATCGGTTACTAAAGTTTCCGTTACTGTTGACCTGTCTATTGCTAAAGTGTATTTGAGTATTTTTCCGAATAAGGAATCACAACGTCTTCTTGATGGTATTAAATCTAACACGCCTCTTATAAGGCATGAGCTTGCGCAACGTACTCGCCATCAATTGAGACGTATGCCGCATTTGGATTTTTATATTGATGATTCTTTAGAATATATTGACAATATTGAACGTTCTCTAAAAGGTGAAGACAACCCTATAGAAAACCCAGACCTTTTAGGCAAAAGAAAAAAGTCATAATTGAACGTCTCTTCATATATAGCAAAACGTTACCTCTTTGCTAAAAGCAATAATAATGCTATTAATATCATATCTATGATTGCTGCCTGTGGTATGATCATTGCTTCTGCAGCTTTATTTATTGTGCTTTCGGTTTTTACAGGGCTAAAAGATTATAGCCTAGAGTTTTCATCCTTTGTGGATCCGGATTTAAAGTTGATCCCTGCTACAGGCAAGTCCTTTGATTTTTCTGATGATGACCTTCAAAAACTTGATGGTATTGATGGTATTGATTTGGTTTCTAAAATAGTCGAAGAACGCATTATTATTAAATCCAATAACAAAAACTTACTGGCAACACTTAAAGGGGTAGACCGCAAATACAGATCTGTCACTCAAATTGATTCTATGGTTAACCAAGGCAATTGGCTTATACCAGAAACAGACCAAGTGGTTTCCGGATGGGGTATCTCTAACAATCTATCCTTTGGTGTTTTCGATTTTCGCAAGCCTTTAACACTTTATGTACCTAAACCAGGAAAAGGTCAGTTTTCATCTTTAAAAAGTGTTTATAATTCTGTTTTAGTTACCAATGTGGGGCTTTTTAATATCAACGAAGAATTGAATAACGAATATGTCTTTTCTGATATTGGTTTGGCTCAGCAACTGCTAAATTATAAACCCGATCAGATCAGTGCTATTGAGCTAAAACTCAATAATTCCAGCAATGAAAACAGCGTAAGAGAAGCCATTGCATCAGCTTTCAAAGATAAATTCTTAATTAAGAACAGAGCTCAACTCAACGATGCCTTATTTAAAATGTTGAATACAGAAAACCTTGCGGTATATCTTATTTTTACTTTAGTCATCATCATTGCTTTATTTAATGTTATTGGTGCTTTAATTATGATGATTTTAGATAAAAAGGCCTCATTGAACACCCTTTTTAATTTAGGTTTAGACACTAAAGCCATTCGAACCATCTTCTTTATACAGGGTAGTTTGTTAACGGTTATCAGTGGTTTAACTGGTGTTACTATTGGTATTTTAATTGTTTTGGCGCAACAGCAATTTGACCTTATTATGCTTACAGCCAGCTTACCCTATCCTGTAAGGATGACCTTTGGGAATGTGTTTTTGGTATTACTAACGATTACCTTGTTTGGAATTATTGCTTCCAGAATAGCATCGAGTCGTATTACTAAAAAATTAGTGTGTACTTAATTGGCAAACTCGTGATTGCTGAACTTGTCTAACACCTCATCAAACGTGTCAAAAACATCTTTAGCATCATCACTGGTAACCATTTTCATGCGATAGGCCTTAAAATTCGGTATCCCTTTAAAGTAATTGGTATAGTGACGTCTGGTTTCAAAAACGCCAAGTTTTTCACCTTTCCATTCAATAGACATCTGAAGGTGTCTACGTGCGGCCTCTACACGTTCTGCTAAAGCTATCGGAGCAAGGTGTTCTCCGGTTTTAAAATAATGTTTGACTTGCTTAAAAAACCATGGATTGCCTATTGTTGCGCGTCCTATCATAGCACCGTCTAAACCATATTCATCACGCATTTCCACGGCTCGTTCTGGTGTATTTACGTCACCATTACCAAATACAGGGATGTGCATTCTTGGGTTGTTTTTTACTGCGGCTATAGGTTTCCAATCGGCATCGCCTTTGTACATCTGTGCTCTTGTTCGTCCATGTATGGCTATAGCTTTACATCCTACATCCTGAAGACGTTCTGCCACCTCAACAATTCTTATAGAGTCGTGGTCCCAGCCTAAACGTGTCTTTACCGTAACGGGTAATTTGGTACGCTTTACCATCTCGGCTGTGAGTTTCTCCATTAAACAGATATCTTTCAAAATACCAGCTCCGGCGCCTTTACTCACTACTTTCTTTACCGGACATCCAAAATTGATATCTATAATATCGGGATTAGACTTTTCAACAATATCAATGGTTTGCAACATGCTATCCATATTGGCTCCAAAAATCTGAATACCCACAGGGCGTTCTTTTTCGTAAATATCTAATTTCATAACGCTTTTAGCAGCATTACGAATCAACCCTTCACTAGAGACAAACTCGGTATATACCACATCGGCACCTTGTTCTTTACACAACGCCCGAAATGGTGGGTCACTAACATCTTCCATTGGTGCTAAAAGCAAAGGGAAATCTGGGAGTTCTATGTTATCGATTTTTACCAAGTCAAAATTTTTGAGCAAAATTACAGCTTTTTTATCGAAGCTAATACTCCAATCTTAACCTTGAAATTAAAGCGTTATGATGGAGCAGATAATCATTCTATATGATTGATGCGTGTTTTTACCAAATTTGAAATTGCGTATTAGTACGTTCAATTTGCAACTTTTTGTATTCTAATTTTAAGTGTAAATACTAATTTAAAAACAAAACACATGTCAAATTCAGTTACTGTACCATCACAAAAAACATTTACTGTTGTATTAAATCACCAACTTAAAGGTACTTCTGTTTTAGAAAATCCTGTTTGCGAAATGAGCTATATCTGGGATTTTAATAAAAATATGGGGATCGCTCATCTAAACGCTATTAATGGAACTCCCGTTAATATTACATTACATCCTCTTGGTATAAAAGGTTATTTGGATTTTATGTCTGACATTCCGCCAACCAAGTACAATGTTAACGCAGAGCCAGGTTTTAGCATCGCTCTGATAGAGGTTACTATTTATCGTGTTATATTAGACATTGATTTGTCCACTGGTGCAATATCAGCGGCAATTATGTTCAATGAGGATGGTTCAAGTATTCAGGCAACTGCTAATTTTAACGATACAGCATCTCGTTTATAACTTTAGATATACAATTGTGCTAAAAACAAAACTCTGATTTAATGTATTAAATCAGAGTTTTTATAATGTTGATTTTATTCTAAAATTAAAACTTCACCGTAGTTTCAATAGTATCTTTTTCTCGTTTTACTTTGATAAACGCTTCATCACCATTATCAAAAACAGATAATGCTCTCATATAACTATACATATCGGTTACTGTACTATCTCCTAATTGGAGTACAATATCTCCTTTTTGTAAACCGGCATTGTAAGCGGGTGTTTCCTCGCGAGTGCCATCAATACGCATCCCTTTGCCGTCAAATAAATAATCGGGTACTACACCCAGACCTACTTTGAAACGCGGTGTGTCATCACTTTCGTTTTTAGTCGTTCTAAATGCCAGCTTTCCATTATCATCCAAATCGGAAATGATATCTATAAGATAGTCTGAAATAAGTCTCATTCCATCATAGTTCAGTTTTTCAGGATCATCTCCCGGTTTGTGATAATCTTCATGCTGGCCTGTAAAAAAATGTAATACAGGAACATCGATCAAATAAAAAGACGTGTGATCAGAAGGCCCTACACCACTTTCATTTTCTACAAGCTTAAAGCTATCATTATGCGACTTCAATACTTGTTTAAACATGGGTGAAGTACCTGTACCATAAACCGCTAGCGTACTATCCGCCTTCAAACGTCCCACCATATCCATATTGATCATATAGTTGATGGATGTTTCGTCTATTGTCGGGTTCTTAGAAAAGTAGTTGGAACCTAGAAGTCCCATTTCTTCTCCTGAAAAGGCCATAAATAGATAGTTATTCTTGTCTTTTACTTCAGCCATTTCATTTTTTACAGCAAGCCTGCTTGCTAAATTTAGTAATACAGCAACACCACTGGCATTATCATCGGCACCATTATGTATGGCTTTATCCTCTTCCCTGTACAGCGAGCCTTCGCCTCCAAAACCCAGATGATCATAATGCGCTCCAATGACTACTGTATGTTCAGCATTGTTATCTATAAACCCTATAACATTTTTTCCGGTTACAGTACCGTCTTCATTAGTTGTGAATTCTACTTCTTTATGCGGGTCTGTTTTAGGCTTAAATGAAAAGGCTTGTAGGTAACCCTCCGTACCTTTAGGCTGAAGCCCTATAGCCTTATACCTGTCACTGATATATTCTGCAGCTAATTGTTCGCCTTTTGTTCCTGTTTGACGTCCTTCCAGCTTATCATCTGCTAAAAAAGATACATCTTCTTTGATTTTATCTTCTGCGACTTTTGGCTCTGGCTTACAGGATATCAATCCCACTAAAACACATAAAAATGAAAGTTTTTTCATTGCTATATCTTATTTTTGCGCAAAATTAGGCATTAAAACCCATTTATTATAATTCTGTGATTATGAACAAATTTGTTGTTGTATTGTTTTTACTCATTACATGCGCATCTTGTAAAAATGAAGCTTCAAAATCTTCGGATTTGAATCCGGAAACTACCCGAGATTCCTCAGAGGTGAAAAACCCTTTAATCTATCCTGAAGAAACACATTTTAAATCCTTAAGACAAATTACTTTTGGTGGCGATAATGCTGAAGCTTATTGGAGTTTTGATGATCAACAATTGGTATTTCAATCTAACAATAAGGCTTGGGGAGTAGATTGCGATCAAATGTTCCTGATGCATATTGACGAATCCTTTGAACATAAAATCCCGCCAATGGTAAGTACTGGTAAGGGGCGCACCACCTGCTCTTATTTTTTACCAGATAATAAGCACATCATTTATGCTTCTACACATTTAGGTGATGAAAAATGCCCAGAAACACCATTGCGTTTAAATGGAAAATATATTTGGCCTATCTACGACAGTTATGACATTTTTGTTGCAGATTTAGAAGGTAATATTGTAAAACAACTTACCAATGAAGTCGGTTATGATGCAGAACCCACGGTTTCTCCAAAAGGCGATAAGATTGTTTTCACCTCTACCAGAAGTGGTGATTTGGAACTGTATACCATGAATATTGACGGTACAGATGTAAAGCAAATTACTGACGAATTGGGATATGACGGCGGTGCATTCTTTTCTCCGGATGGTACTAAGCTTATCTTTAGATCCTCACGCCCTAAAACTGAGCAAGAGATCAAAGATTACAAAGATCTATTAGCTCAAGGACTTGTAGAACCCACCGAAATGGAATTATACATCTGCAATGCTGATGGCAGTGATTTAAGGCAGCTCACAGATTTAGGGAATGCGAACTGGAGCCCATTTTTTCACCCTTCCGGCACTAAAGTGTTATTTTCATCTAACTTTGAAGCTGAACGTGGTTTTCCTTTTAATCTTTATATGATAGATATCGATGGTAAAAACCTAAAGCGAATTACTCACGGAGAAACTTTTGATGCTTTCCCTGTGTTTTCTAATGATGGTAAGTATTTGGCTTTTTCCTCTAACCGTAATAATGGCGGAGGAAGAGATACGAATCTGTTTATTGCGGAGTGGCAAGATTAGTTATTGAGGTCTTTAATCCTTTCTCGTTCTTCAGCTTCTAAAGTTCTTTCTCTTGCAGATAGTTTTGTGTTGCCAAACTTATATCTAAAACCTAGTTTTATATAGCGATTATCAATATCGGCATATTTTGAGTAGGATTGATTTAAATATTGTATTCTTGAATTTTCATTCTGAAAATTTAATATGTCTTCAATAGTAAGTGAAATAACACCTCGCTTTTTCAAAATGCTTTTGCTGATACTAAGCGAAGAAAACAAGCGGTCTTCAACAATTGATAGGTTAATCAAACTTTTTTGCACCCAATATGCAGTAAGATTTACGTTCAAACTATTATCCTTTAATAGGGTATAGTTTGTAGATAAATCGCCATATGTTGACCATCGACTGAACTCTACAAAATCACTACCAAAATTAGCTTTCTGAGTAATATTGTATATTGAAAATACACTGTATAAACTCCACCGGTCATTAATGTAAAAATCTACAATAAAATCAAAACCATAGTCCACTGTTCTATCTAAATTAACTGGAGTAAAAGCTATGATATTTGTCGTATTATCCTGTCTTGGGATTTCACTAATCTGCCCATCATAATCTATGTAATAAGCTTCAAATGTAAAATGCTTTAAAAAATTCACCCCTACTTTATAATGATCTATGTATGTAGGCACAAGATTGGGGTTGCCTAATGCAATTGTGTTTTCATTAATAAAAAACGTAAATGGGTTTAAATCGGTATAACTAGGTCTTGAAATATTTCGTTTATAGTTTCCATAAATCAATAACTCGTCTTTGGCTTTGTAAGAGATACTTGCATTTGGAAACCAGTTTGTATACTCCTGGGTATTGGTGGTATTTGTCGTCAAAGATACTCCTTCTACTTTCGTATGCTCTATGCGCATGCCAACATTTAGGTCCCATTTTCCTAAAGAGGTTTTAACATTTGCATAACCTGCATATACCATTTCATCATACTTAAATGTATCCGTGTTTTCATCATTGAGAACAGAGGTTCCATTAATAATATCTTCCCTTTTGATATCACTATCGGTAGTAATGTTTGAAAGCTTAGCACCCAGATCAATATCGGTATTATCTCCGACAGAACTATTGTAATCGGCTTTAGCAGCCATGATTTCTGTATTTTGACTAGCTAGAGTATTAAACTCTGAGTCGTTTTCAAAGATGTCATTTACATCAAAAAAGCGGCTAAATACATTTTGATTGTATTCATAATTATATACCGTATAATGTCCATTAAGCCTTAAGCTACTATGGTCATTAATACTATGTTTAAAACTAACGTCTGAACCAATATTATACTTTTCATTTCCAGATAAACCAGCCGATGTAAAGCGAGACAAAAAGATAGCGTTTTCATCCCTTATGACCGTGTTATTGTTGATACGATACTTGGCGTAAGGCGTATACAGACCAGAAGATGTAATACTCAGTGTATTATCAGGGTCTATATAGTAATCAAAACTCAAGTTCAAATTATGGTTTTCAGACCAGATGTTTCTATCTATATCTGAGCGCCAAACTTCCGTCGAGTTATTATTATCATCTAAAAAATTAATTATCTCATCACTTTCTCTGTTGATCTTTTGATTTGTATAATTGTAGTTGATATTAAAATTAATCTTGTCATTTTTTAAAAAATGGCTGGTGCCCAAAGTATATCTGGGGAAAACACCTTGGGTATAATTAGAATAGACACTACCTTTATACCCGGCGATAAGATTCCTGCTCATTATGATATTAACCACAGGTCCACTATCAGCATCATAACTGGCCGGAGGGTTGGTAATGACTTCAACGGATTTAATACTATTAGCTGAAGAGCTTTCCAACAATGCTATTAACTCTTCTTCGCTAAGTTGAACACGCCTATTGTTTATATAAACCGTAGCTTTAGAGCTTTTTATATTAATACCTAGGTTTGACACAATAACGCCTGGTGTGTTTTTTAAAACACCAAACACAGATCCTTCAGACAACGCTGTATTTTCAACATTAAAAATCAAACGGTCCGGTTGTCGCGTAATGGTTGGTTGTCTTGCAGTTATAGTGATCTGGTCTAAGGTTTCAGGAGATTCCTTAATAGTTATGGCTGGCAGTTGAATATCTTCATTAACTGTAATAGACGCCTTGTAAGATTCAAAACCTATAAAACTCGTCATAATATTATAGGTGCCGGGGGTTAAATTTTCAAAACGAAACGTCCCGTCATCATTAGTCGAAGTTCCTATTGGTTCTATAGAACCCTTCTCATTTAATACCTGTTGTAGAATAATATTAACGTAGGATATAGGTTGTTGATCAACATCAACAATCTTTCCAGAAACTGTATAGTTTTGAGAGGTTAGGGTTGAGGTTAAGACACAAAAAAACGCACTAAAAAGTAGCTTTATTTTGGTTGTCATTAGCTGGGTTTGAACTGCAATATATAAATAGTTTTTTATTTGGTATTGTGGTTTTGCCGTAAACCTATACCATTTAATTGCTTTTTTTGATAGGTTTTAGCAGCATAAAACGATTATATTTGCAGCTCCAATTGGATTAGAATACGATACATGAAGCACATCCGAAATTTTTGCATCATCGCACATATTGATCACGGTAAAAGTACCTTAGCCGATCGATTACTGGATTATACGGGTTCTGTTACCGACAGAGAAAAGCAAGATCAGTTGTTAGATAATATGGATTTAGAACGTGAGCGAGGAATCACTATAAAATCTCATGCTATACAAATGGAGTATACCTATAAAGGTGAAACTTACGTTCTTAATCTGATAGATACCCCTGGTCATGTGGATTTTTCCTATGAAGTATCGCGATCCATTGCTGCTTGCGAAGGGGCGTTATTAATTGTTGATGCTGCTCAGAGTATCCAGGCGCAAACCATATCGAACCTTTATTTGGCTCTGGAAAATGATTTGGAAATAATACCTGTACTTAATAAAATAGATTTACCAAGTGCTAATCCCGAAGAGGTTACCGATGATATTGTAGATTTATTGGGCTGTGACCCTTCAGAAGTTATACCTGCCAGTGCTAAAACAGGCATTGGTATCGAAGATATTCTTGCTGCCATTATAGAACGTATTCCGTCACCAAGTGGTAATCCTGACGAACCGCTTCAAGCTTTGATTTTTGACTCGGTTTATAATCCGTTTAGAGGTGTGGAAACTTATTTTAGAGTAATTAATGGTTCTATAAAAAAAGGACAACACATCAAGTTCATTGCAACAAATAAAAGCTATTTTGCTGATGAGGTTGGCACTTTAAAATTAAATCAGGTTCCTAAAAAAGAGATATCATCGGGTGATGTTGGTTATTTAATTACCGGTATTAAAGATGCTCGAGAAGTAAAAGTTGGAGATACCATTACCGATTCTAAAAACCCTACTACAAATGCTATTGAAGGGTTTGAAGATGTAAAACCTATGGTTTTTGCTGGTATTTATCCGGTAGATACTGAAGATTATGAGGAGCTGCGTAATTCTATGGAGAAACTTCAGCTTAACGATGCATCACTGGTATTTCAACCGGAAAGTTCTGCTGCTTTAGGGTTTGGTTTTAGATGTGGTTTTCTGGGCATGCTCCACCTCGAAATCATTCAAGAACGTTTAGAACGTGAGTTTGACATGACAGTTATAACTACTGTGCCTAACGTAAGCTATCATGCGTTTACGAATAAAAACCCAGATGACATTATTATTGTCAATAACCCATCTGACCTGCCGGAGCCTTCTACTTTAAATCGTGTAGAAGAGCCTTATATTAAGGCAACGATCATTACAAAAGCTGATTTTGTAGGTCCTGTAATGAGTCTATGTATTGAAAAACGTGGACAGATTACTAATCAGACCTACCTTACTACTGAACGTGTAGAATTAAGTTTTGATATGCCTTTGGCTGAAATTGTATTTGATTTTTATGACCGCCTTAAAACCGTTTCAAAGGGGTATGCTTCGTTTGACTATTCGCCAATAGGTATGCGAGCTTCAAAATTGGTACGTGTGGATATTCTTTTAAATGCTCAATCGGTAGATGCACTTTCGGCGTTAATCCATGCTGACAATGCCTACACCATAGGTAAAAAGATGTGTGAGAAGCTCAAAGAGCTAATTCCGAGACAACAATTTGACATTCCTGTTCAGGCCGCTATTGGTGCTAAAATTATCTCCAGAGAAACCATAAAAGCACTACGTAAAGATGTTACTGCAAAATGTTATGGTGGTGATATCTCTCGTAAACGAAAACTTCTTGAGAAACAGAAAAAAGGTAAGAAACGTATGCGTCAGGTAGGAAATGTAGAAATACCTCAACAAGCATTTATGGCTGTTCTAAAGCTTAACGATTAACACCTATATACTAAATACAAAAAAGAGCTAAATTATAGTTTAGCCCTTTTTTGCGTATTTTTCTACAGTGAAATGTCACTGGAACATACAAACTAAAAGTTTGATAGTCGCATCTGCTTTTATACTTCATCTCAACCTGCTTGCTCAGACTCTAGAGAAGAATTACACCTTTAAATCCTTAACAACAGAAGATGGATTATCTAATAATATCGTATTTGATATTCATCAGGATAATGAAGGCTATATTTGGTTTGCTACAAACAATGGGCTAAATCGTTATGATGGGTACAATATCACAACTTTTTTTCACTCAGAAAAAGATAGCACCTCCATTGCTTCCAATATCATACGATGTATAGCAGAAGATTATCAAGGACAGCTTTGGATAGGGACAAAAAATGGGTTAAATCGTTTCAATAAGGATACACAACGTTTTGAAAAGCCCATACGACTTAAAGGTTTTGGGTTGAAAAATAATCAAGTCATGTCAATGCAACTTGATAATTCAAAAAAAATATGGATAACGACTGATGGTGTTATGAGTCAATTTGATCCTGAGCTTATAACTATTGAAAGCATTAATACGTTTAATAGTTTTATGGTTGACATTACTGTTGACAATAAAATCATATGGGTTAGTAATGCAGAAGGAGATATCTATGAATATAATATTGATTCTAAAGCATTAGTAAAAAAAGCTTCGGGCATCTCAATTAATACAACACACTACGGAACATGCTCAAAATCCTTGTGGATACCGACGGATGTTGATGTTAATACACCATTTAGATATCTTCCTAAATTACCGAACAGTGCCAACCCAAAACATTTCATTGAATTAGACACTCAACGTTCATGGATAGGCACAGATAATGGTCTTTTTGAATATCACTATGACACAAAAAGACTATCAAAAATACCCTTAGGGAAGTCCGCCTTAAGCAATCAGATAAGAGGTCTATACAAGGATCGTAATGGCGGTGTTTGGGTGGGAACACTAGGCGGTGTTTTTCATTATAACCCCTATAGAAAAATCTTTAAACATAATGATATTGTCGAAGAATCAGACGATATTATTATGGCGTTACACTTCGATAAAAGCGGAATTTATGCTAACGCATTGGCTAAAGGGCTTTATTATAAATCTAATAATTCTAGCCTATTTAAAGCCTTAGCTTTGCCAAATACCTTTCCTATGGAAGGTCTGTTCATTTGGGATATAGAAATAGTTCCTGAACATCGTTTTTCTCTTTGGATGTCAACCAATGATGGCATAATATGTCTTAATCCCGAAACTTTAGACTTTCAAAAATTAGAAATCCCACTAACCGAGGAAGACGAAAACATTTCCTTTTCTATATGTAATACAAATCAAGATTTTCTTTGGTTAACATCGCACAGGGCCATTCATAAAGTCAATAAAAAAGACGGAGAGTTATTGTCCTCTTTTACATTAAGAGAAGACATTGAGTATCCTGGTATTCAAAAAATAATTGCCTTCGGTAATTATATATTTATAGCTACAGAACATCAGGGTCTTTTTAAATATCATTTGCAATCACATGAAATTTCTGAGGTTTACTTAAAAGATAATAAACAGGTGTTCGAGTCCTCAATTTGGGATTTATATGTGGGTGAAAATATACTTTGGATTGCTACTAATGATGGGCTTTATAGATTAAATTTAGAAGACCTCCGTATTGAATCTGTTCTGAAAGATAATCACGTCATTTTTAGTGTTACTCAAGATAATTCTGGTATGCTCTGGCTGGGTTCAGATAAAGGCATTAAGAGTTACGACCCCAATACTCAAAAAGCAAAATATTACACGACAGTTAATGGGCTAAAAAATATAGAGTTTAATAGAAAATCAGTCATTAAAGACAACCTAGGTAATTTGTGGTTTGGAGGTGTAAATGGCATTACCTCATTTGATCCTGAACGGATAAAAAAGGACGACCCTAATATACCATATGTTCACATAACAGATTTACGAGTAGCGACATCCGACTCTACATTTTCCATTCCGAAGTTCAAAGATCATATTACTTTACCATGGAAGTACAATACCATAGAGCTAGAGTATGTTGGGCTTAACTACACCAACTCCCTTCTAAACTCCTATAAATATATTATGGAAGGGCATGACCCAAACTGGTTCAAAACAGAAAAACCTAATACTGCTCGGTATGTAAAATTGCCTGTGGGGACTTACAATTTTAAAGTCAACGCAGCCAATAGTGATGGCATTTGGAATATGGAAGGCGATCATTTAAAGATTACAATTGCATCGCCATTTTGGAGAACAAAAACCGCTTATCTGTTTTACATTTTTTCATTCCTAGGGCTCCTATGGCTATTTAGACGCTTAAAAGCATATCGTGAGCGAATTTCAGAAGTAGAACAAGAAAAGGAAGTGATTGCCAAAAAGGTAGAAGAAAAGTTTATGGTCTTAAACAATAAGACAAAGATTTATCTAAAGCACCTAAAATATATAAAAGCTGCTGGGAACTATTTGGAGTTTCACACGGATGAGAAAATCATTTTAGATCGAAATAAGCTAAAACTATTAGAAGAACAATTACCGCCAAATTTTATAAGAACTCACCGGTCTTACATCGTTAATAAAAACTACATTATATCTGCTAATAGTACTTCGGTATATATAAAACCTAGCATAGAAACACCCTTATCCAGAAGTTTTAAAGGCAGTCTAAAATAGTCCTCTTACCATCTACTTTATTTTTTTTACCATTCGTCACATTTTAAGGCAGTCCATAAGTTTCTGCGATAATTTTATGCCACAATCAAAATCCACATATTATGAAATTACAAACCATTAATTGCGCTTCTACAGGTAAATCTGTCCGATTCTAAAATCTCTAATAAACGCGTTTATAAAGATTACTATTTCTCAAAAGAAGTAAAACTAATTTATGGTTAATAGTGATTAACCATAATATGTGGATAGTCCTTGCTTGGTCTGCTGGGCAAGGGCTTTTTAAAACTATTCAACATTGAATTTTATCGATATGAAAACAAAATTACTATTACTCACATTCTTAATTACGACCTTGCCCTTATCTGCACAAATTATTTGGACTGGAGGTGGTGGAGATATAAACTGGAACACTCCTGAAAACTGGAGCTCTAATACGGTACCCACAACAATGGATAATGTTGAAATTCCCAGTGGTTTTACGGTGACGATTGGAGGGGCTGCAAATTGTCAATCTTTAGAACTTAAAGGTAGTGCTATACTCAACATCGATACCTTTGGAAGTTTTTCTAGCACTCAACCCTCTATTTTTGAGAGTGGAACCACTATAAATTGGGCTAGAGGAACCATCAATTGTTCACTATTGGTTAATCAAGGCACAATGAATTTGACATCTAGTGCAGACAAACTGTTTGAGACCTCAACCTTAGTGAATAATAATGGCACTATCAACATCATAGGTTCTGGAGATTTATTTCTTCGAGATGGTACGGTTCTTAATAATGAGATAAATGGCATCATTGATATGCGAGCCGATGATGGAGATATCGATAATCTTGGGGGGCTTCCAATTTTAAACAATGAGGGGATAATTCGTAGGTCAACGGCTATGGGAGTGGCTCAAATAAAAGCCGTTGAATTCAATAACAATGGTGGTATTATACAAGTGGATAGTGGCACGTTAGACATTACAGGTTTTGGTGACAAAAACTTTACTGGAGGATCCTATGTGGTTTCATCAGGAACGGTTTTAGAATGGGATACTAATATTGTGGTTTCTGGAGTTTTAATGGGAACTATTGAAGGGGATTTAAACTGGGTTAGTGTTGTGGAGGTGCCCGTATCCGCTACATTTGATTTTACCGGAAATGGCAGCTTTAATTGGATCGGAGGCATTCTAAATGGCGGCGGCGTACTAACCAATGAAGGCATCATTAATTCCATAGGAGGAAGTAAGTCAATAACAGAAGGTACTACATTGAACAATTCTGGAACTTTAAATCTTGGAGGTACCGCTTCTAGTAATTTATCAATATCTGGAAGTAGTACATTAAGTAATTTAGTTGACGGGACTATTGATATACAAGCAGATGGCATAACCATTCAAGGAAGCTCGGGCACAATTAACAATTCCGGACTTATCCGGAGAACAACTACAAGCGGAACATCTGGTTTGTCTTTTGTGGATTTAAACAACACTGGTGGTACTATTCAGGTAGAAAGTGGTACACTTGCATTTACTCAGGGCAATAGCAAAAGCTTTAATGATGGTACTATAAACGTATCGTCTGGAGCCGAATTCAATATTGATAGCCCAACACCACTATCTGGCACCATTAATGGTTTGGTCGATGGTGACCTTATCTGGGAAAGCCTAATCTCTGTTACGACTTCTGCAACATTAAGTTTCACAGGAAATGGTAACGTAAATTCTACTCAAAATACTATTGATGGTGGGGGTACCTTAATAAATCAGGGAAGCCTCAATATAACTGGTGCAACCGTTATTCAGGGCAATACCACCTTAAATAATACCGGAACCATTAATCTGGTGTCTGGAAGTGGTCTGAACATTCCAGAAGGCACACTAAATAATGAAATTTCTGGTGTCATTAACATGCAAGTCGGAAGTATTGGTCAAGGCTCAGGAGCAATATTAAGTGTTTTGAACAATAATGGGTTGATACGAAAGACCCTTACAAACACAACCCAAAATATCTCAGTTGACCTAAGCAATTCAGGTACAATTGAAGTAGAAACAGGGGAGTTGACAATGGCGCAATCTGCATCAAGAAATTTTACCAATACCACTACAGGCCTTATTAAAGGTGTTGGGATTATAGACCTTCCCTCATCCGATAACTATACCAATGATGGTACTTATTCTCCTGGTGCTTCACCTGGAATTTTAACTGTTGAGGGAGATTTTGAATCTACTACAAATGCGGTCTTAGACATTGAACTCGACGGGTTGGTTCAAGGGACACAATATGACGTATTGTCAATCACAGGAAATGCTGAATTTAATGGCAGTATTCAAGTAACGATAAATTTTGATGCTGATGTTAATGATGAATTTATAGTGGCCACAACATTAGGTACCATAAATGCTTGTAATCTTCCTGCTTCGGTAATGGCTTCGTTTGGTAGTAATGACTATGAATTGACCGTTGAATGTCGAAATAATAATGAGTTGGTTTTAACGGTTTTAAGCGAAACCTTATCGGTTTCTGAAGAAGAATCATTTACAGTTGAAGTGTATCCAAATCCCGTAAGCGATCTCATCACTGTTACTAATAATGCCGTTTCGAGAATAACAATATTTGACATAAAAGGACGTAATGTATTGGAAACAAACCAAAAACAATTCTCTCTTGCAAACCTAGAAAGCGGAGTCTATTTTTTAAGAGCTGAAAGCGATAACAATACTTACGCTGTTAGAAAAATAATAAAGAACTGATGATATTTACATTAAATGGGAAAACTCGGTTACAAACAGCCGGGTTTTTTTATTTTAATTGCTCGCCTAAATAAACCAATTTGCTACTTTCATCAATTTCTTTTTCGACTTTATCATCTATTGAAGGAATAATGTGTATCTCACCTTTATTGGTTTTTAGAAATAATGGAATCTGATTTTTGTTAGATTTTATATTCTCCAGAACAGCACTATAAGCATCTATGTCTTTTACCAGAACCTCATGCATTTCAGGATAGTTTTCAGAAACACTTATGAGATTATTAAAATCATCTGAAAGTGTAAAAATACCATCTTCTGGAGAAATAGAGCCTTGTTCTAACTCCGCTTTAGAGGCCAATCTAAATGAGCCATTTTCTCCAAATTGAGCTCCAAACTTTTCGACAGCATAGCGATTAATTTCGGCATTGCCAGTAAGTGCTAAGAGATATCCTATATCGTTAAACTCAATATTATCTGATAGTTTATCTGAATAAATATTTTCGGTATAGGCTTCAATTCCAATTTTCTCTGCTTCTTTGATATTATTTTGGTTACTATCAACAAGGACAACATGTCTACCATTGCTAATTAGATATTGTGCAATAATACGCGAAACTTTAGACGCTCCAACGATTAGGATGCCTTCAGACTTCGTTAAAAACACCCCTGCAACTTTGGCAAACATTCTTGCTGTGGTCGCATTGAGTAGAACGGTGCCCAAAACAATCATAAATACCAAAGGTGTAATATACTCAGCACCTTCAACTCCTTGCTTTATGAGTTTCCCTCCAAAAAGAGAGGCAATACCTGCAGCAACAATACCTCGCGGCCCTACCCAACTGATAAATAATTTCTCGTTTGTTCTAATCTTAGATCCTTGAGCACTCACAAAAACGGCAAGCGGCCTTATTAAAAGCACAACAACCAAGAAAAGCCATAAGGTTTCCCATCGGAAAAGCAATAGCATATCCTGATAGTTGATATTAGCAGATAATAAAATGAACAAGATAGAAATTAGGAGCACACTGAGTGATTCTTTAAAATAAAGGAGTTCTTTGATATTTTCTAATTTGCTGTTCCCTATAACCATACCCATCACAACAACAGCTAAAAGACCAGATTCATGAGCAAATATTTCAGATTCAATAAACACTAAAAGCACTACCGAAAGAGAGACAACATTAAGTAAGTAGTGAGGTATAAACTTTTTGTTGATCACAAAAACCAATGCATGAGCAAAAGTAAACCCAAAGGTCGTTCCAAAAAGAACAATCTTACCAAACTCAATAAGTGCTGTTTTCGTAAAACCAGCCTCTCCTCCAACACTGATAAACTCAAAAACCAATACAGCTACCAAGGCACCTATAGGGTCTATCAGAATACCTTCCCATTTGAGTACTGTAGAGACATCTCGTTTTAAGGGTATGTTTCTAAGGATTGGCGTTATAACTGTTGGCCCCGTGACAATAATGAGTCCAGAGAATAAAAAGGCCAGATCCCAGCTTAAATTGAATAAAAAGTGTGCTGCTACGGCAGCTGCAAAAAAGGTTACAGCAGCACCTAAAGTAATCAACTTAGTAATTACCGGACCAACATTTCTAATCTCACTTCGTTTTAGCGTAAGGCCACCTTCAAATAAAATAATGCTAATAGCTAAAGATACAAAGTAGTACAACCCTTCACCAGGGAATAGTCCTTTCTTACCATTCCAAATGGGTTCAATCCATTTGGCACCGTCTTCAGATAAAAATTCTGCGGCAATAGGACCAACTAAAAGTCCTATTAAAATCAAAGGTAAAATGGCAGGAATCTTGAAGCGCCAGGCAACCCATTGAGCTAAAATTCCTAAAATAATAATCCCTGCTAATTCTAACATTCTATTTTGTAATATCTTAGCTTAAAAGCGCTAAATTTATTTTTACCCGAAAATAGGCTTTTTTTTATTACCCAAAAAATCACAATAAAATCTAAACACTTATATTGAAATCACTGGGTTTTTGTTATTTTGCAACTCATATGCAATTATATCCTATCCAAGCTGGAAATTTTAAACTCGATGGTGGCGCCATGTTTGGTGTTGTACCAAAATCACTTTGGCAACGTACTAACCCTGCTGATGCCAATAATATGATTGATATCGCGGCACGTTGTTTGCTTATTGAAGATGGAAACCGCTTAATATTGATTGATACCGGAATGGGAGATAAACAGAGTGAAAAATTTTTTGGATATTACCATTTATGGGGCGATGACTCTATAGATAAATCACTCAACCGTTTTGGATTTCATAGAGACGATATTACAGATGTTTTTATGACGCATTTGCATTTTGATCATTGTGGTGGAAGTATTCAGTGGAATGCAGACAGGTCGGGTTATGAGCCAGCATTTAAAAATGCTAATTTCTGGACAAATGAAGAGCATTGGCTATGGGCTACCCAACCCAACAGAAGGGAAAAAGCTTCTTTTTTGAAAGAAAATATCATTCCAATGGAAGAAAGTGGCCATCTTTGTTATACCGCACTTCCAGAACAACATATTTTAAAAAAATCTGATCTTGGATTTGATATCTTTTTTGCTAACGGACATACCGATAAGCAAATGATTCCTATGATACATTATAAAGGGAAAACCATTTGTTTTATGGCAGATTTGCTGCCTACCGTTGGTCATTTGCCTATTCCATTTGTCATGGGTTATGACACCAGACCGCTATTATCTCTGGATGAAAAAGAGTTGTTCTTAAACTTGGCCGCAGATCACAATTATTATTTATTTTTAGAGCACGACGCACACAATGAAATTATTACGGTAAAACATACTGAAAAAGGCGTTAGACTCAACGAAACTTATACTTGTAACGATATTTTTAACTAAAAACCATATACATGAAATTTAATAGAATACTCACAGGCACTTATATTGCTACAGCATTTTTATTTAGCTGTGGAGGTGGTAGTAATATCATTTCTACACCGATAGAAAATATTGATTCGTCTCCCCTAAAAGTTTCCGAACTTACTGAAGCCGAAAAACACAATTGGGGTCATTTAGACCTTGTTAATGATACCATTCCAGGTATGAGTGTTGATAAAGCATATGCTGAAATCATAAAGAATAAAAAAGGTAAAAAAGTCATTGTTGCAGTCATCGATTCGGGTATTGATATTGATCACGAAGATTTAGATGATGTCATATGGACCAATAAAGGCGAAATTCCAAATAATGGAAAAGATGATGATAAGAATGGTTATGTTGATGACATTCATGGCTGGAACTTTTTGGGTAAAGCCTATGATGAGCAGTTAGAATATGTAAGGCTGATAAAAAGTGGTAATACTTCAGATCCAAGATTCGAGGAAGCTAAAGCGCTTTACGATACAGAATATCAAAAATGGTTAGGCCGAAAAACCCAGTACGATCAGATTTCTCAAGCCATAAAAGATGCTGATGAGACCCTAACAAATCACTTTAAAAAAGCAGATTATACTAAAGAAGAGGTCAATGCTATAAAAACTGAAGATGAATCTTTGAAAAAAGCCGTACAATTAGCCCAATACATGTATGCTAATGATATTGAGTCCATGGCTGATGCTAAAAAAGAAATCAACGGTGCTCTGGAAAGTATTAACGAACGTTTAAACTATAATCTCAATAAGGATTTTTCTGGAAGAAAAACAGGTGATAATATCAACGACATGTCTGATATGGGTTATGGAGATGGTAATGTAAAACATGTAAAGAAAAGTGAAAGCCACGGCACACACGTTGCAGGTATTATCGCCGCAGAAAGAAATAACGGCTTAGGTGCTAATGGCGTTGCAAATAATGTTGAAATTATGGCCATAAGAACCGTTCCTAATGGCGATGAATACGATAAAGATGTGGCATTAGCCATAAGATATGCCGTAGATAACGGAGCTAAAGTTATTAATGGAAGCTTTGGTAAATCATTTTCTCCACACAGCCAGTGGGTAAGAGATGCTATAAAATATGCTGCGGATAATGACGTAGTTTTTGTTCATGCTGCTGGTAATGACAGTAAAGATATCGATGTGGAACCAAACTATCCTGCAGATAATATCAATGGTAATGAAGTGGCCGATACTTATATTTCTGTTGGTGCATTAGCTCCAAAATATGGCAGTTCAATGGTGGCAAGTTTTTCTAACTATGGTAAGCAAAATGTAGATATTTTTGCACCTGGTGCTCGAGTATATTCTACCACTCCTGAAAACGAATACGATACTAAAGGCGGAACGTCAATGGCAGCTCCTGCAGTAGCTGGAATTGCAGCTTTAATACGTTCTCAATATCCTAAGCTAACTGCAGCACAAGTAAAACAGGTTATTTTAGATTCAGGATTAGCCTTAACAACCAAAGTTGTTGTTGGTGGCGATGCAAGCGATGTAAGGCCTTTTGCTGAATTATCAAAATCGGCCAGAATTGCAAATGCATATAATGCATTGATTATGGCTTCTAAGCTTTAAATAACTTGTTCATGAAACAATTATCATTACTTTTAATTTTTGGGGTGCTATTTAGTGCTTGTGCATCCACAAAAAGCTCAGAATACCCCCCTTCAACTGATCCGGGTTACTGGCAACAACATGTGGACTACAAAATGGAGATCAACATGAATGTTGACACTTATCAGTATAATGGACTCCAAAAATTGATCTACACCAATAACTCTCCAGATGTGCTACATCGGGTGTATTATCATTTATATTTTAATGCCTTTCAACCCGGTAGTGAGATGGATATCCGTTCGCAAACCATTGCAGATCCAGATCCAAGAGTGAGTAAACGTATAGGTAAATTACAACCTGACGAAATAGGATATATTAACGTTAAATCTTTAAAACAAAATGGTAATGACCTTAGTTATGAGGTTGTTGGAACTGTTTTAGAAGTCGATTTAAAAACACCTATACAGCCAGGAGAGCAAGTTACATTCGATATGGTATTTAATGGTCAGGTGCCTGTTCAAATTCGCCGTTCCGGTAGAAATAATAAAGAAGGGGTGGCTTTATCAATGACACAATGGTATCCAAAAATGGCAGAGTATGATTTTGAAGGATGGCATGCAGACCCATACATTGGACGTGAATTTCATGGGGTATGGGGGAATTTTGATGTAAAGCTCACCATTGATAAAAACTATATCGTAGCTGGCAGTGGTTATCTACAAAATCCTAATGAAATAGGTTATGGTTATGAGACAGGAAAAGTAAAACAACCCAAAGGTAAAACCTTAACCTGGCATTTTATAGCACCTAATGTACATGATTTTACCTGGGCTGCAGATCCGGAATACATTCATGATTCTGTTCAAATGGAAAATGGCCCTATGCTACACTTTTTCTATAAAAGTACCTTGGATGATACCTATAAAGAAAACTGGAAAAAACTTCAGTCTAAAACAGCCGAATTGATGGCATATTTTAGTGAGCATGTAGGTAAATACCCTTATGATCAATACTCCGTAATACAAGGTGGTGATGGTGGTATGGAGTATGCCATGTGTACTTTAATTACCGGAAAAAGAAATTTTGGAAGTTTGGTAGGCGTTACTGCTCATGAAATGGCGCACAGCTGGTTCCAGTTTTTATTGGCTACTAATGAAGCTAAACACGAGTGGATGGATGAAGGCTTTACCAGTTACATCTCTGCCTTAGCTATGAATGAGGTAATGAACCAAAATTCTAAAAACCCTTTAAATGGTTCATATCGCGGTTACATCTATTTAGCAAATTCTGATAATGAACAACCGCTTACTACACATGCCGATCGTTATGCCTTTAATCAGGCATATGGTATAGCCGCATACAGTAAAGGTGCTGTATTTATAGCGCAATTAGGGTATGTTATTGGTGAGGATAATCTTAAAGCTACTCTTAAAAAATATTTTAAAGATTTTGCGTTTAAGCATCCTAAACCTTTAGACATTATCCGCACTGCCGAAAAAATATCGGGTTTAGAGTTAGATTGGTACTTAATAGATTTTGCACAAACGACCAACACCATAGACTATGGTGTCAAAAACATAGAGGGCAAAACCATCACTCTGGAACGTATTGGCTTAATGCCAATGCCAATAGATATTACGGTGACATATACAGATGGAACCGCTGAAGATTTCTATATTCCTTTACAAATGATGCGTGGTGAAAAACCTACAGAAGCTACTCTTGTTAAAGACTGGGCGTGGGCTTATCCTACATATACTTTTGAGGCTAATAAAATGGTACGGTCTGTAGAAATTGACTCTTCGCAAATGATGGCAGATGTAAAGCGAGATAACAATACTAAAAAAACAGAATAAGACTCTAAATAATTTATATCAATAAAGGCTTCGTGTATATAGCGAAGCCTTTTTGTTTGAGTTTTATTGTACTTTTAGCTTTTAATAATACATTTGATTTTCTTATGTCATTATGGATGGGATCGATAAAAAAATAACTCAGATTATTAATCATTTTCATTTGAACAACTTTTCGTTTTCAAAACGAATTGGAGTTACCGGAACAACTATCGATAGTATTGTTAACGGAAGACCTCAACCCGATGGTACCCGTAAAAAAACAAAACCGGGTTATGATGTTTTAAAGATCATCATTGACACCTTTAATATCAATCCCGATTTCCTATTTGGCAAAAGCCCTATAATGCTAAAAGACAACCTTCCTAAACATCAAACCTATTCTGAAATACCTAAGGTTGTTACTACTGATAATCAAGGAAAAGAAAACGTTATATATGTTCCTGTTAAAGCACGAGCCGGTTATTTAGAAGGTTATGGAGACCCTGAATATATTGAAGCGTTATCGTCATTCCACATGCCTTATTTAACTAACGGAACATATCGTTGTTTTGAGGTTAGTGGCAACTCTATGGCTCATACTTTTTTTGATGGTGATCTGGTTTTTGGAAAATACGTGGAGCATATAGACGATATAAAAAACGATAAAGTTTATGTTATAGTTAGTACTAATGATGGTGTGGTATTAAAACGCATAACAAATCGTATTGAACACTTGAAAAAATTAGTTCTAAGTAGTGATAATCATAACGGAAATTATCCTGATTATACTATAAATATAGAAGACATTTGTGAGTTATGGGAGGTGATAATGTATACTTCAAAACAAATACCTCAGCCATTTGATATCTATGATAAAATTAATACTCTGGAACATAAAATTAATACAATAGCATCTACAATAGATCATAAATCAACGAATTAATTCCTGTTAGTACCATGCTTCTTTTCTATACATATTTAGCTTAGAGACCCTATCTCTATTATACAATAACAAATGTGTCTTATCCATCTGTTTATTTCTATATCCCAGAAGGTGGAATATAGGTTTAACCAGATATTTCGAGACCCTGAGGTTTGCTTTTAAAATGCCTTTACTTTTATCATGCCATGAAATACCCGGCATATATGTTATTATATGATCTATCTTTAATCTTCTCAAGATCAAAGAAAGAAGTAAAAAGAAACCAGGTATCTTTCTTATAATAAAAAACCCGTCTTTACCACACTTCTGATACAGTGGCATAAAAATTCTGTAATTGAAGGCAGACTTTACAGGTTGGTCATTTGATGTTGCCAACAAATCACCTGTTTCTATCTTTTGAAAACTAGAAAATCCCGGTTGCATAATGAACTTTTCATCAGCTTTAATATTGTACTTGTATATCACTTCAAATATATCAGATACTTCTAAAGCAGAAGCTTTCAGAAAATTATAATGTTTAGTTATAGGTTTATTTATTTTGTTCTTTAAAACTCCCGAAAAAATAAGAGAAAGATAGATAAAAGACTCGCTACATGTTATGGATTTTGGATCCTGATGTTGTCCTGCTTCAAAACCTAAGGAAACATAACCCTTAGTATTTAAGTAACTTAATAACGGACCATCTAAATATTCCTCAATACCTAAAACTATTGGACATGGAAATTGTTTGGAGAACTTTCTGTTAATTATAGCGTCATTAATGGTTATAAATGGTAATGTTTTGCTAGATGTAGTATGTATATCTATGAAATATAAACTATGCTCACTCTGATTAATAATTGTTCTCAGTAATAAAAATATATCTTGCTGTTCCTTTTCCTCAATATTTGGATTTGTTGCGCTTTCAGCCAAGTGTATTTTTTCCTTAGTCCATATTCTGTTTAGATCAACATCTAAAAATCGCTTATTTTGTTTAAGCGCTTTTATATTGCCATAAATTCCATATATATTACCCGCAACGTCATTAGGTAATATATCCTTTAAGACATTGCTCAATGCAATAACACCAGCTGGTTCGTTACCGTGTACTCCGCCAAAGAATACAACTGTAGGTCCCGGATGTTGTCCTTTTATATGGTGGATAATTCTGCTGGTCATAGGTAAAGATATTTGCTGTTCTATTGACGTATTAACATTTATCTATCAAAATCATTCATGGTTATTATCCCTAACAATTTTTTATCCCTCACTACTGGCAAACAGTTAATGTTTGATTGTTTCATCATTGTTTTTGCCAATTCTAAGTCAGACTCCTGACTTATGGTCACAAGCGCTTTGGTCATTACAGATTTTACAGGCTGTACAAGATCCTGATGACTCAATTTTATAATGTCTGTCCAAGAAAGCAATCCAACCAATTCTTTCTTTTTATTAATAATCGGTAAATGATGTATCTTTTTCCATCTCATAATGTTAATCGCTAGTTCTAAACTGTCTTGCTCATCTACCAAAAAGATTTTAGTATTCATTATATGTTTTACAATACGTCCGACATTAAGTTCTGCAGAGTTTTGATCCATGATATTCCAATTGTCTACACCCTCATTTAGAAACTGGTTACGTTCCATATAACTGGTGATCAATTGAAGTGCTTCATACGATGTTTTTGATTTTGATAAGTTTCTATAACTCCTTACCATCCAGTTAGCTCCTGTATGTTTTGAAATCCGTTTTTCTATAACCGAAAGGTATTTTTTTCTATCGCGCTCAGAAACTTTAGACCGTCTTAGTCCTTCATCTGCGATAGGTAATAGTTCATTTAATAGAAGTTCTTTCGCTGAAATTGATTTATTATTCCAATAAAACTGAGTGTCTATTCCGTAACGGGCTGCCTTAAAAAAATTAGATTTCACATCTTTAAAATCCATCTTTTGATGTATGTTTCGATAACGTTCTGGTTGACCCATCATAAGACCTACCCAAAACGCCATATTGGCAATTTCGTCGAGTAGTGTTGGCCCCGAAGGAATGTATCTACATTCTATTCTTAAATGAGGTTTGCCTTCCCCAACACCATAACATACCCTATTCCATTTATAAACGGTACCGTTATGTAAGTTTAATGCGCTTAATTTTGGAATCTGGCCTTGTTCTAACTGTTGTATACTGTCTTCAAAAGTGTTAGAAGATATTAAACTCCTAAATCGCGATATATTATCTTTAAAAATATGACTAATACTACCTTGCTCCCAATCGGTACCAAAACTAACACGAGACTGTTTTTCATTGAATATAAAAGAGTTTGCTCTGGTATCTATGCTTTGAGTAAATAAGGCTATTCGTGTTTCTGACCACAATTCTCTACCAAATAATATTGGCGAGTTTGTACAAACACTTAATACCGGACCAGATATGGCTTGAGACCAATTATACCGCTCTACAAATTCACTGGGATCAACTTGAAGATGAGTTTGAAAACTAGTATTGCATGCTTCTAACATTACTGAATCGTGAATTAAATTAAGCTCATCTATACCTTTAATATGTATATTAAAATTTTGACGTCTTGAAGATTTTAGTGAATCATTTAACACTCTATATCTGGGCTTTTCGGTCATGTAATCTTCTGAAATATGTCTTAATCTAAGCGTTGGTAAAATGCCTGTTAAAACAATTTTAGAATGGTGTTTATGTGACACATCAGACGCTTTTTTAAGCATTTGATATAACTGCTCATGCAATCTGGAAAAACAATCATTCTTTAATATTAGAGGATCTGAATTAATCTCAAGATTATATTGTCCAATTTCTGTAGTAAAATGGTCATCATTGATATCTCTGAGTATCTCTTGACTATTATTATTAGGGAAATAGGCATCGGATACAATACAAAACTCTTGTTCAGCACCTATACGAATCGGGCTCTTTTCTATCAGATCATTTTCAATCATCAAATCTAAAGCCTTTAAGTCCTTTATCAGATAATGAATATATTGTGCCTTAGCTTTGGAAGATTTTAATCTTATGACATTAAGACTTCCCATAAACCTATTTTAATCGAATTAGCATTTAGTAAGTTACTTTATTCCAATTATTTAAAACATGACTTTTATCATTTGGTTGGTTTATGGTGGATACTATTATATTTTTGCAGTAACAAAATGTTATGACGTTTACTTATTCTAAAAAAGAAAAACTTAAAAGTAAAAAGCATATAGAGGCTCTATTTAATAATGGTTTATCTGTTTCTGCTTTTCCTCTTAAGTTAATTTATTTACCTATTGAATTTGAAGATGGTGCAACACTTAAAACCGGGGTTTCGGTAAGCAAGCGGCTCCATAAAAAAGCTGTGGACAGAAACCGAATTAAACGCTTACTCAGAGAAGCCTATCGTTTAAATAAAGACCAATACTTTAACAATAGTACAACATCATATGCGTTTATGATTTTGTACATTAGTAAAGATGGAACAACTTTTGATAGTGTTGATAAAGCTACCAAAGCGTTGTTTAAGAAGTTTAAAGCTAAAACCTCAGAAACAAAAACATGAAATCATTTTTAAAAAGAAAGATACTTATTCCATGTATAGCTGTTACTATCTTTTTAAGTACCACAGCATTTAATAACGATTTCTTTGAAATTGCAAAGCAAATAGAAATCTTTACCACTCTTTTTAAAGAGCTCAACATGAACTATGTTGATGATACCAATCCCGGTGATCTTATGGACACGGCTATCAAAAGCATGCTTGAGGATCTGGATCCTTACACTCAGTTTTATAATGAGCAAGATGTAGAGGCTTCCCGTATAAATAATACTGGAGATTACACAGGTATAGGTGCTAACGTATTAACCTTAAAAGATAAATTGGTAATTGTTGAGCCTTATAAGGGTTATGCTGCTGATAAAGCCGGACTAAAAGCCGGTGATGAAATAATAAAAGTTGGTAATATTAATGTTGCTGACTTTAAAGATGATGCCGGTAATTTGTTACAAGGTGCTGCAGGTTCTGAAGTAAACATCACATACCTTAGACAAGGAAAATCCAATACAGTAAGTATTACCCGAGAATCTTTAGAGATTCATGCTGTACCTCATTATTCAATGATTGATGATAAAACGGGTTATGTCGTATTACGAAAATTTAATAACAAGGCGTCTTCAGAAACCTTAAACGCAGTAAAAGCCTTAAAAAATCAAGGCGCTACTCAACTCATTCTAGATCTAAGAGGAAATCCTGGTGGTTTACTGAGTGAAGCTGTTAATGTTACCAATATTTTTGTACCAAAAAACCAATTGGTTGTAACGACAAAATCGAAAGTAAAAAAGTATAATAAAACCTATTTTACAAAAAGAGGGGCTCTAGACACTGAGATCCCATTGATTGTTTTAATTGATGGTAAGAGTGCTTCTGCCAGTGAAATTGTTTCCGGAGCCTTACAAGATATGGATAGAGCAGTAATAGTAGGTGCTCGTAGTTTTGGAAAGGGCCTGGTACAGCGTCCAAAGCCGCTAACTTATGGAACTCAAATGAAGATCACCATTTCTAGATATTACACCCCTTCTGGGCGTTGTATACAAGCTTTAGATTATTGGAATAGAGACGAAAACGGTAAGGCTACCCGTGTTAAAAAAGAAAATTATAATGCATTTAAAACAAAAAACGGGCGCTCAGTTTTTGATGGTGGTGGTGTACAACCCGATATTGAAGTGGCGCTTTCTAAACAAAGCCCAATAACCAAAGCTATTGTTAACGAAAACTTGGTATTCAATTTTGCAACACAATACTATTACAAGCACGCAATAGACGATCTAAAAACGTTTAAACTTACTGATAAAGACTTTAAAGATTTTAAATCTTATCTAAAATCAAATGGATTTAATTTCGAAACTAAAACCGAAAAAGCATTTTCTGAAGCTCTGGAAATTGCGAAAGAAGAAGAATTAAATCAAACTATCAATAGCGAATATCGCTCATTAATAAGTTCTCTTGAAGGTTATAAAGCAAAAGCAATAGACGATAATAGAACTAAATTGGAAAGTTTATTAACGGATGAAATCATTAAACGTTATTTCTACAGTGAAGGTTTGTACGAATACTATACTGCTAACAATCCTGAGATCAAAAAAGGTATAGAAATATTGAATAACCCTTCTGAATACGCTAAAATTTTAAAGTAAAAACGTAAAATTAATTATATTTATAATTATTGAATAATCACTATGCGACTTACAATTATCATATTTCTATGTATAATTCAGCAAGTAATAGCTCAAAAGGAATTAAAACACGAAGTTTATTTTGAAACTGATGAGTATGATATTCCTTCTACCGAACACAATCGCTTGTTGTTATTTCTATCTCAAATAGAAGGTATTGATATTGAAAAAGTATCTATATATGGCTTTTGTGATGACAGAGGTAGTGATTCTTATAATATGGTATTATCTCAACAACGAGCAGATGCTATCAAAACGGTATTCTCTAATAACGAATTTGATGAAAATTTAATTACCAATGTAGATGGCAAGGGTGAGGTATTACTAAAAATTATTAAAGAAGATGATATTCATAAAATACGTGGTTTAAATAGAAAGGTTGAAATCATCGTATCTCAAGTCTTTCCTCCAAGACCTAAAGTAGTTAAACCGGAAAAAGAAAATGCAGAAGACTTATTAAAAGGCAATCTTAAAGTTGGAGATAAAGTTCTTCTTGATAATCTACTCTTCAGAACCGGTTACAGTTATTTAGTACCAGACTCTCGAAAAGCACTAGACAGAATTGCCGATATACTGGTAGAACGAAAGGATATTTATTTTACTATAGAAGGTCATGTGTGTTGTACCCACGGTAATAGAGATGCTATAGATCGTAAAACAAAAAAGCGGAATTTATCCGTTGCCAGAGCTAAGCTAATCTATGATTACCTACTAAAAAAAGGAGTACATAGAAGCCGAATGAAATACGTAGGTATGAAACGTAAATTTCCTCTTGGTGGCGAACCTCAGTTCGACAGACGTGTTGAAATTGTTGTTACCAAAGTAGCTAATAAACCCGTGGATTAGCTTTCCTTAACCATAGATCATTTGTATATGCGGAATACCATCTTCCAGGTACTCCTCTCCCACTTCAAAAAATTGTAAACGATTATAAAAACGTTTCAAATAAGTTTGAGCTGATATCTTAATAACGTCATCATTAAAATACGATTTAACGGCCTCAATAGAAGCTTTCATAATATCATAACCATAGTTATGCTGACGTTCATTTTCTTTAACCACTACCCTACCTATACTGGCGTTATCAAAATAATCTCCGGCTTTAAAAACGCGTGTGTAAGCCACAATATTTTCGTTTTTATAGCCTATAACATGTAAGGCTTTTTGATCCTTACCATCAATATCCTGATAGACACAATCCTGCTCTACTACAAAAACCTCACTTCGTAATTGTAATAATCTGTAAAGTTCTTCTGTTTCGAGTTGATCAAAGGTTTTTACTTTTATAGCTAACATCATTTTAATCTTGTACAATTACATCTTTAGCATCACACTTGCCAAATTCTGGCTGAATGTTAATATGGTTAATATCATATTTATCTTGAACTAAAGTTTCAATTTCATTTAATATATCGTCAAATTTAGACAATAAGATATCTTCCTTAAAATCAATATGAGCTTCAAGATGAATCTCTTCTTCATTGAGTTGCCAGATATGGACATGATGAACATTTCGAACCAATTCTATTTGCTCAATAGATGCAACAATAGCCTCTACAGGAACGTCTTCTGGTGTAAATAGCATTAAAACCTTAAAGGAGTTTTTTAAAAGGTCGTAGCCCATGACAATTAAATACAAAGCAATGGCAAATGTTAAAACACTGTCTACCCAGAATACTTCGTAATACTTCATTAATAATCCACCTACTAATACAGCAACACTCGCCATCATATCTGTTAATAAATGTAAGTAGGCACTTTTCATATTCATATTATCATCAGAGTTACCTTTAAGTAACAACACACTAAAGCCATTGCCTAATATCGCAACAACAGATAACCATATCACTAAATTAGATGCTATCTTTTCGGGATGTTGAAAACGTTCAACAGCTTCAAAAATTAATAATATTGCAACAACAATCAGGGCAGCTGCATTAACAAAAGCTGCTAAAATTTCGGCACGCTTATAACCAAATGTTCTATATAATGAAGCTTTTCTTTTAACAAGCTTATTAGCAATATAGCTGATTATCAAAGACAATACATCACTAAAATTATGTAAAGCATCACTTAGTAATGCTAAGCTACCGGATAACAAACCACCAATAACTTGAGCAACAGTTATTCCAATATTTAGAACAATAGAAATTAAGAGATTACGACCGTTTAAATCGTGATGATGAGAGTGATTATGCGCATGCGAATGTCCCATCTAACATGCCAGAGGAATTTTGTCAACACGTTTTTGATGACGACCGCCTTCAAAAGCAGTATTTAAAAAGGTGTCCACCATTTTTATAGCTTGAGGTATAGCTGTATATCGTGCAGGAATACATATCACATTAGCATTGTTATGTAATCTAGTTAGTTCGGTAATTTCATTAGTCCAACATACACCGGCTCTCACATTTTGATATTTGTTAGCGGTCATGGCCACACCATTAGCACTACCACAAATTAAAATACCAAAGTCAACCTTACCATCATTAACATCTTTAGCTACCGGATGAACAAAATCCGGATAATCCACACTATCATTAGTATCGGTACCGTAATTAGTAACACTAAAACCTTTTGCTTCAAGATGTTTTAAAACAGCAAATTTATAATCCGGACCTGCGTGGTCATTACCTATAGAAATTGTCATTTGATATCCTTTTTTATGAAGTGTAAAGTTACGAAAAACGATTGTTGTTTATTAACTTATTGAAGAGATGTTAATAACTGTTTACAATTAATTAAAATTAAAATTTTGATTATTCATTAATTTTTAGAAAGCAGATTTGATATCAAAAATCCTAATTTTTTAATCACTTTTTTAAGGGATACTTTTTCACACTCATATCAATGAAATAAACACTTTTAAAAGATATTATTATCAATAAAACACTATTAACATAACTTATAAACAGCTGTTAATTACTTATACAAAACCACTGAAAATAAGGACATTTAAAAAAATATGTATGTTAACTAAACATTAATAGAATGTAAACTAAGTATTTTCAAAACCAAAGACTAAAAAGTTATCCTAACAATTAACAAACTATAATAACTACCATTTTAATTTTAAAATTTAAAAAAGAAAATAATACTAATGTTTATAAATGTGAATAAGTGCTAAAACTTAATTTAACTTTAAAAACATATGATTTAATATTTAAACCGTAATTTTGTAGAAGCTTAATACAATATTACTTCACTTAGTATTAGGTTATAAAGAACAAAGACTTGCACTCCGCAAGATTGAAAATGATGACTAAAATTACATGACAAGAAAGAAAAAAAGGAGATCGAAACATAAGATTTCTAACCTTACCAATACGATTCTGAGTATATTAAAAAAAGAACGTAATAAATCCTTTAACTACAAGCAAATAGCAGCTAAGCTAGGGGTTAATGATGCAAGTAGTAGAAACCAAATCATTAAAAAACTTCAGCAATTAAAGGCTAAACAAGAAATAGAAGAAGTAGAACGTGGCAAGTTTAAAGCCATTATTAATACTGAGTATTATTCGGGAATATTAGATATGTCTGCTAAAGGATCTGGATACATTATAACCGAAGAATTTCCTGAAGATGTTTTTATTGCATCTAATAATATAAATAAAGCTTTAGACGGCGATGAAGTAGAGTTTTATTTGTATAGACGTCGTAAAAATGGTAAACTCGAAGGTGAGATAACCCATATTATAAAACGTGAAAAAAATGAATATGTAGGTGTTATTCAAATACATAAAAGCTATGCATTTGTAATAGCAGACAGTACAAAAATGTATAAAGATATTTTTGTACCGATTAATAAGATTAACAAAGCGGAAGAAGGTGATAAAGTTTTGGTACGATTAGAAGACTGGCCAGAAAAAGCAGACTCACCTTATGGTAAAGTATTAAAAGTTCTTGGGAAACCAGGAGAACATAATACAGAAATACATTCTATTTTATCTGAATATGGATTACCGTATGAATTTCCTCATGAAGTAGAGAACTATGCCAATACTTTAGATACGTCTATAACAGAAGAAGAAATACAAAGACGTAGAGACATGCGTAAGGATCTAACCTTTACCATAGATCCTAAAGATGCTAAAGATTTTGATGATGCTTTATCCTTTAAAGTACTTGATAATGGACTGTATGAAATAGGTATACATATTGCTGATGTTTCGCATTATGTAAAACCAAATACCGTTTTAGATGAAGAAGCTTATGAACGTGCTACCTCAGTATATTTAGTAGATAGAGTAGTACCAATGCTTCCTGAAATTTTATCTAATGGTGCCTGTTCATTACGACCACATGAAGAAAAGTATACCTTTTCTGCCGTTTTTAAAATGAATGACAAAGCAGAAATAAAAGATCAATGGTTTGGACGAACTGTAACCTATAGTGATGCGCGTTTTGCTTATGAAGAAGCCCAGGCAATAATAGAGTCAAAAACGAACAACATACCTCAGGAAGTAGCTTTAACCGGAAAGGCATATCAAGCAGATCAGGAAATAGCAAATGCTGTATTGAAACTTGATGAACTGGCAAAGAAAATGAGAGCTAAACGCATGCGTTCCGGAGCCATATCTTTTGATAAAGTAGAAGTAAAGTTTCATTTAGATAATGCTAATAATCCAACAGGTGTATTTTTTAAGACCAGTAAAGATGCTAATAAATTAATAGAAGAATTCATGTTATTGGCCAATAAGAAAGTAGCAGAGTTCATTGGCAAACAATCTCCGAAAAAGACGTTTATTTATCGTGTGCACGATGAACCAGATGAAAGTAAACTGGCTGCACTTCAAAATATCGTCAAGCGATTTGGTTACCTATTAGATTTTAGAGATCGTAAAACCACAACAACATCATTAAATAAATTACTAACTGAAGTACAAGGCAAAAAAGAACAAAATATGGTCGATACTTTAGCAGTAAGATCTATGAGCAAAGCAGAATATACGACACAAAATATTGGTCATTACGGTTTAGCTTTTGATTATTACAGTCATTTTACATCACCAATACGTCGATATCCTGATGTTATGGCACACCGTTTGCTGCAACATTATTTAGATGGCGGAAAAGCTGTAAGTGAAGAGGTATATGAAGAAAAGTGCCAACACTCCAGTAATATGGAATATTTAGCAACAAAAGCCGAACGCGATTCAATAAAATACATGCAGATACGATTCATGCAAGATCATGAAGATGAAGCGTTTTTAGGCGTTATATCTGGTGTAACTGACTGGGGAATATATGTAGAAATCATACAAAATAAATGTGAAGGTATGGTGCGTTTAAAAGACATTACAGATGATCATTATGAGTATGATGAACGTGAGTTTGCTGTAATAGGCAGAACAACTAAAAATATGTATCAACTAGGTGATGAGGTTATTGTAAAAGTTAAAAGTACAGACTTGGTAAAGAAACATCTGGATTTTACTTTAATAGGAAAGCCCGAAGCGTAACGTTTTTAAAATTACAGTTACTAATAGTTTTAAAACAAAAGGATGGTATTAACAACAACAGACACAATTGAAGGTCATAAAATAGACGATTATTTAGGTATCGTAACAGGCGTAAGCATGAACTATCAAAAAGGAACGATGACCTTTAGTATGAAAAAATGGTATGAAGCTGTAGGTGAGGAGGTAAATGTAGTTAAGGAAAAAGCATTTCAGGAATTAAAAAATAATGCTCAAAAATTAGGAGCTAATGCTGTAGTTGGCATTTCTGTAGAACTCGAAGTTAACTCAGGTACCATTGCAGTATCGGTAACGGGCACAGCAGTAAAAGTAGCATATTGATTATGAGTACAAAAGCGAAAGGCAGTTTAATAGCCATGGTTATTTTTTTTATTATTTACCTTATCCTTTGGTTTTCTATTCGTTATATATTTAAGAATTTGAATACCAGTATTCTTAGTGGTATTACAGCAGCTATAACAGTAATATTATCACCACAAAGGCGTGTTATTCAAACACAATCTGGAGAAGAGGTATACCTTAAGTGGTTATTCAGTAAAAAAATTATTAAAATCAAATCTAAATCATAAAATCAAAACCCATGAGAAACATAATATGTGTATTGGTATTTATATTCAGTATTTCAACACAAGCCCAGCAAACCATAGAGAAAACAGTAGGAGAATTTAAAACGTTAAAAGTGTATGATCTTATCAATGTTAAGATGATACAATCAGATCAAAATAAAGTGGTCATTTCTGGAGATAATAAAGAAGATGTTGAGGTCATTAACAGGAATGGTAAACTAAAGATAAGAATGAGTTTAGGAGAATCTTACGATGGTAATGATATTGTGGTAAAATTATATTATACATCAGTAGATACTATTGATGCTAATGAAGGTGCAACTATCACAGTAGCAGATACCATAGAGCAGTTTGAAATTGATCTAAAAACTCAAGAAGGTGGAAAAATAACAGCAGATATCAAAGTGAATTATGCCAATTTACGCGCTGTAACTGGAGGGATTATTGAACTAACAGGAACAACAAAAACTCAGGATGTTTCAATATATACTGGTGGAATTTTTGAAGGAGAAAGCTGTATTTCTGAAAATTCAGAAGTATCTATTAATGCAGGAGGAGAAGCTTATATCAATGTTACGGAAAATATAGAAATAAAAATAAAGGCCGGCGGTGATGTATACATTTATGGCAACCCCAAACGTATTGATGAAAAAAGAGTTTTAGGAGGTAGAATTAAACGTATGTAAATACACTGACTTTCATTACATTTGTTGTAAAATCCTTCCGCGTAGATGTTTGATGATATTTTAGCAGCCATTCCTTTTGGAATTATCCTGTCATTCACCATAGGACCAGTATTTTTTGTACTGCTTGAAACCAGTGCAACTAAAGGGTTTAAAAGTGCTCTAATATTTGATCTGGGCGTTATTTTAGCAGATATTGTATTCATCTTATTGGCTTTTTACAGTACCAGTAATCTGATCAATAAAATAAAGGACGATCCTAATTTCTTAATTTTTGGTGGTGTACTTTTAGCAGTTTATGGCGTTATTTCATTCATAAAAACCTCCAAATCCTTTCGTGCAATAGTAAAAGAGTATCACAGGATAGAAATTCAAAAAAACGCTTACGGAAAACTATTCATTAAAGGGTTTTTATTGAATTTTATTAATATAGGGGTTCTACTTGGCTGGTTAGGATTTATAGTCATAGGCAGCTCAATTACAGAGTCAGAAAATGGAGTTCTCATTTTTATTATAACAATGCTAGTGGTGTATTTTTTGGCTGACCTCATTAAAATTGCCATTGCTAAACGTTTAAGAAACAGATTAACCCCAAGGCTTATTTTTAAGACTAAAAAGATAATCGCTTTGGTTATTTTGGGCTTTGGAATTTTACTTTTGGTACAAGGGTTTTTTCCAAAAGGAAAAGAACGACTCAAGGAGGAAATAGAGCATCGCTTATAATAAACACAACATGCCAGAATATCGTATATATGTTGTAGAGCTATCCAAAAAGATATATACAGAACACCGAAAGTTTAGAGAGGCTAATCCACAGTTTAACGGTGTATTAGAATGTTTGTACGTTGGTATGACAAGCAAAACACCAAAAGAACGTTTTTTACAGCATAAAACAGGTTATAGAAATAAAAAAGGATATAAACTATCATCTAACATTGTTGAAAAGTACGGATCCTACTTAAGACCAAGCCTGTACAATCACATACCACCATTGAAAACTAGGAAGGAAGCTATAGAAATGGAAGAAAAGCTGGCATTAGAATTAAGAAGGCAACGATATGCGGTATGGTTTAATTAAAATAAAAACCCTCAAGTAATCTTGAGGGCTTAGAGGCGTCTAGCGGATTCGAACCGCTGTACAAGCTTTTGCAGAGCTCTGCCTAGCCACTCGGCCAAGACGCCTTATTCATAAGGACAGCAAATGTAAAAAAAATATACATTCTGCCCTATTTACTAAGGGTTTTTTCGCTTTTCAGTAAGTTTTACAGTGACCATTTGCACATCACCACCAATAGGAGGGTTGATTTTACTTACACTCACAGTAGCCTCATCCACAAGAGAATCTTCATTAAAAATACGATTCAATATACGTTTAGCAACATGTTCCAAAAGCTTAGAAGGTATTGCCATTTCTTCTACAACTACGCGGTTTAAAAATACATAATCCACGGTATCTTTAAGTTTATCAGAAGCAGCAGAAGTATTAAGATCGGCCACAACCTCTAGATCAACACGATAATCACTACCAATTTTAGTTTCTTCTTTAAGGCAACCATGGTAGGCATACACCCTGATATTTTCTAAAATAATTATTCCCATAAGGGCAAAGATATCAATTGGTAAAGAAATCAAAAATATTACTTAAGGCACTGGTTTGGGCTTTAAAGAATTCAGTATAGGTACACCGCTTACATGTTACAGAAGTGAATTTTTTGTTTTGTATATCGAATATTTTTGACAATGTGCCTCCGGTAGCTCTCATTTGATCAATATCATAAGTTGTATTACCGCATTTTGGACATTTATAATTCATATTCAAGGGATTTAAAGTTTATCCTATAGGTACTTTGCACTAAGAATATGTTACAATTTTATGTAGTTTTGCACTTTATAAAAATCCAATGTCAGAAGAAACAAGATCGCTCAATTTTATTGAGCATATAATAGAAGAAGACCTTGCCAATGGCATGCCAAAAGACAAGCTTCGATTTCGTTTTCCACCAGAACCAAATGGGTATTTGCATATAGGACATACTAAAGCCATAGGGATAAGCTTTGGGCTAGGAGAGAAATATAATGCTCCGGTAAATCTAAGATTTGATGATACCAACCCTGCAAAAGAAGAACAAGAATATGTAGACGCAATTAAACGCGATATCAAATGGTTGGGATATCAATGGGAAAATGAATTGTATTCTTCAGATTATTTTGATCAATTGTTCGAATGGGCAGTGCAACTTATAAAAGATGGTAAAGCTTATATAGACAGCCAAACTTCGGAAGCCATAGCAGCGCAAAAGGGTACGCCCACACAACCGGGAACCAATAGCCCATATAGAGATCGAAGTGTCGATGAAAATTTGGACTTGTTTTATAAAATGAAAGCCGGAGATTTTGAAGCCGGTGCACATGTCTTGAGAGCAAAAATAGACATGGAAGACCCTAATATGCTGATGCGTGACCCAATCATGTATCGTATTCTATATGCTACACATCACAGAACAGGTGACAAATGGTGTATATATCCTATGTACGATTGGACCCATGGTGAAAGCGATTACCTAGAACAGATCTCACACTCTTTGTGTTCTCTAGAGTTCAAACCTCACCGCAAACTTTATAACTGGTTCAGGGACCATATATACGAATACAGTAAAGACCGTTATCCTCTGCCACCAAAACAACGTGAGTTTGCTCGTTTAAATTTGAGTTATACCATCATGAGTAAACGAAAATTATTGCGTTTGGTAGAAGAAGGCGTAGTAACAGGATGGGATGACCCAAGAATGCCAACCATTTCAGGCTTAAGGCGACGAGGTTACACACCCACTTCTATAAGAAAGTTTGTGGAAACGGTAGGTGTTGCTAAACGTGAAAACGTAATTGATGTATCGCTATTGGAGTTTTGTGTAAGAGAAGACCTTAATAAAACGGCCAATCGTGTTATGGCAGTATTGAATCCGGTTAAAGTGATAATCACTAATTATCCGGAAGATAAAGAAGAATGGCTAGAGGCCGAAAACAACCCTGAGGATGCTTCGGCAGGTTATCGAAAAATTCCATTTTCAAAAACATTATACATTGAACAAGAGGATTTTAAAGAAGCAGCTGGTAATAAATTCTTTAGGCTCAAGTTGGGAGGAGAAGTACGATTAAAGAATGCTTATATTATAAAAGCTGAAAATGTCGTTAAAGATGAGTATGGGACAGTAAAAGAAATACATTGTACCTATTCTGAAGACACTTCTAAGAAGATAAAAGGTACTTTGCATTGGGTATCTGTAAAACATGCTATAAAAGCAGAAATACGTGCCTATGATCGCTTATTTATGCACGAATCACCCGATGGTGATAAGGATAAAGATTTTATGACCTTCTTAAACCCAAATTCATTGAACACAACTACTGGATATTTAGAACCAGGATTGGCAGATGCAAAAACAGGAGAGCGATTTCAGTTTCAACGCCTCGGTTATTTTAATGTTGATGAAGATTCAACCTCTCAGCATTTAGTGTTTAATAAAACAGTAGGTCTACGTGACAGTTGGGCTAAACAAAAGCCAAAACCACAAGTACAAAACCAGCCAAAACCGCAAGCACAAAGACCAGCGATTAGTATCATTCAGCAACTTGGAAAGAAGTATACCAACTTACCAGAGGAAAAACAAGTTAAAGTCAAAGCGGAAATACAAGGATTGGCCACAAAGGTTTCGTACGAAGAATTAGAGCCTTTATTTGGTACTGCAATAAAAAAAGCAGGCACAAGGATAGCGGTAATGATTACGTTAAAGGAAATGCTTAAAAATGGACTGGAACGTAATACTTCCATTGACGAGTTTGTATCTAAAGCCCTTGAGGATAAAAACATGCTTTTGGTAGAGGAGGCTAGAGCTATTAATTTTTAATATAGCTTTCTCATTTTATAAGTTGTTTTCCTAATTATTTATGTGTCCGTATTTTTATTGACCACATATTCTTACATCATAATTAGTATTATCCATTGGAATATACAATAATAAAAGCTTTTTTTTGTTATTTTTATATAGTATAATTGAAAGAATTATATTACATGTATTCTGTTTTTAAGTCCCAAATCTAAACCAGAATTTAATTACACATTAAAGCTTATGTCTATGGAAAAACAAGGTTTTAAATACTACTTTTTCCTATTGGGTATTTTATCAATAGTATCAAGTTGTCTCAAGGACGATCATTTTAACATTGAAGAGAATCAGGGGAGTAGTACGTCTCAGCTTGTATTGAAAAGCACAAACCCCTCAGGTATTAAGATTCATACGATATTCTATAAGAGTATAAGTGAAATACCTTTACTCGAACTTGTAAGCATAGATGTTAAGCATCTTTATAATACAGGGATTTATGATCCTAAAATAGATTTTTATGTAGACATTAGTATCGTTAATTATATAGAAGAAGGAACTTACCATTCATACACATTTCCAGTCTACAGTACATCGTATAATAAACCCACACAAAATCTATTGCTTAGCTTACAGGACGATGGGTCTTATAAAGCTTTTTTAATTGCTTATAAGCTTACAGAGAAGGAAAAAAATTTATTACAAAACAATATTTTTATAAACTTAGAAGATAAAACAGTCATTACAGAAATAGAAAATAGTCATTGGATTAATACGGTTTTATTAAAACAATATTACGCTTATGCATACAATAAAAAGGGTATAAAAGAGAGTCAAATTAAACGACCCAATGAGGAGTGTTTAATAGCATCTGTTATTAATGTTTACCCCATTTCTGATCAAAGTAATACTAAGGATGTCACTGCTATTATTATTGAACCGCGAGGAAAAAATGACCATCAAATATTTAATAAGTTAGAAGGAAAGGTGTTATGTTTGTACGATAAAGTATACTGGTTCTAACTTAAATAATAAAACCCTCAAAATAATTTTTGAGGGTTTTTAATATAGGATTACAGAAGATTATTCTTCGTCTTTTTTGCGTTTGGCTTCTTTCATGGCCTCTCCAATTTGATTACTGGCTGTGAAGCTGGCCACCATTTCATTCAACATATTACTGCCGGCTTGAGGCGAATTAGGCAATAATATCAGGTTGCTATTGGTTTCTTCACCAATAGACTGTAGAGTGTCATAATGCTGAGTTACTACAATAAGCGCTGAAGCTTCCTGAGAATTAATACCAACTTTATTAAGAACCTCAACAGACTCTTCCAAACCACGAGCTATTTCACGACGTTGGTCTGCAATACCCTGACCTTGTAAACGCTTACTTTCCGCTTCAGCCTTAGCTTTTTCAACAATCAGAATACGCTGGGCATCACCTTCAAACTGAGCAGCTATTTTTTCACGCTCAGAAGCATTAATACGGTTCATGGCTGCTTTTACCTGAGCGTCAGGGTCAATGTCTGTAACCAGTGTTTTAATAATATCATAACCGTATTCAGACATGTATTCCTGTAATTCGCGTTTAACAGCAATGGCAATATCATCTTTCTTAACAAACACATCATCTAGCTTCATTTTTGGAACTTCAGCACGTACCACATCAAATACAAAAGATGTAATCTGGTCGTGAGGATATTCCAGCTTATAAAAAGCATCATACACTTTATCTCGGATTACTAGGTATTGCACCGATACTTTGATCTTAACAAACACATCGTCTAGAGTTTTGGTTTCTATGATCACATCGAGCTGTTGGATTTTTAAGCTCAATCGACCAGCTATACGATCTACTAATGGGATTTTCATTTGTAAACCCGACTGGCGAATGCTTTGATATTTACCAAAACGTTCGATAACAGCCGCTGTTTGCTGTTTTACAATAAAGAATGCGGAGATCAAAATGATTAATCCGAAAAAGATAATTGGAATAAGAATGTACTGTCCCATAGTCGTTTTTTTAAGGAGTTAGAAAATAAGCAATACTAATTTAAGTTATATTTTAACTGCTTGTTAGTATTTTATCAAATTAAAGTATAAATGAACTTAATTTTTTAATTAGGTTTGTTTTCAACATACCAAATACACATGAGAAACAGAACCTACATCTTGTTAGTAGCAATTACCATAGCTTTTGTTACAATTTCTAATGCACAACATAGACGATATACTATAAAAAATGGCATAGGCCTTCAGGGCGGAATTACCCAATACGATATCAATACAGATAACTTTGAAACTAAAAGTAATACTGGATGGATAGGTGGTTTATCAGCCGTGGTAGACCTGCCAAACAAATGGTATAATGTGAGTTATAATATTCAGTTGTCTGAAAATAATGTAGACATTAGCGCCTTCTCTACATCAGCTTCAGATCCGGAGTTTATAGAGTATAAGCTTCTCATGGCTCAAATATCGTTTTTAATGCACATAAAACTTATTGGAAGTCACTTAACTTTTGATGTTGGCCCTGTATTACAATATAATGGCGAATTAGAACTCAAGGACGATACCAAAGAAAACAATATCATTTCCGGGTTTGATGATCTTAGAGCAAAAGATATAGAAGACATTACAAAGTTCAATGTTAATGGTACAGCAGGTTTGTCGGCAGGATTTGGAAGTATCAAACTACGAGCAAACTATATTTATGGCTTTACCAATATGCTAAATAAACTCAATAAACAAGATCTTAAAGTATCAGAAGACTTTAAAGGCAACCAATCCATGTGGACCTTTACGGTAATGCTTACGTTTTAATAAGGTTTTCGATACGTTTTATAGTTTCGTTTTTCCCGATCATAAAAATAATATCAAATACATCAGGACCTTGTAACGCTCCTACCAGGGCTAACCTTAAAGGCATCATAACTTTACCAAAACCAATGTCATTATCTGTGATCCAACTCTTGATCTTAGATTCTAGGTTTTGCTTGGTAAATTCTTTGGTTCTGGTAATGATATTTATAACCTCCTGAAGCAAATCAGGAGTTCCCTCCTTCATTGCTTTCTTATATGCTTTTTCGTCATAATCATCTGGAGCAGTAAAGAAGAAATGCGTCAACGACCAATAATCGCTAATGAAAGTAGCACGTTCTTTAACTAAACCAACGACTAAAGCAATATAGTTAACATCAATATCTGAAAGCTCAGAACGTGAAGGTTTTAATTGTTTAGCCAGATCGAGGTCTAATTGCTGTTGCATGTAATGGTGATTATACCACTTGATTTTATCAGGATCGAAACGCGCCCCGGACTTATTAACTTTAGACAGGTCAAAAGCATTTATCAGATCGGTTAAACTAAAGAGTTCTTGTTCGGTTCCCGGATTCCAACCTAAGAATGCCAGAAAATTAACGACAGCATCTGGAAAATATCCATCTTCTTTATAACCCCTGGAAACATCATTGGTTTTAGGGTCCTTCCATTCCATAGGGAATACAGGAAACCCTAACTTATCCCCATCACGCTTACTTAACTTTCCTTTTCCTGTGGGTTTTAAAATTAAAGGTAAATGTGCAAATTGAGGAGCATCCCAACCAAGGGCATCATACAATTGGTAGTGTAATGCTAATGAAGGTAACCATTCTTCGCCACGAATAACATGGGAAATTTCCATAAGATGATCATCAACAATATTGGCCAGATGATAAGTAGGCATACCGTCACTTTTAAATAAGACTTTATCATCTAGGATATTAGTGTCAATTTTAATGTCACCTCGAATAATATCTTTAAGCATCAAAGTTTGATCCTGAGGCGATTTGAAACGAATAACATAATCTTCACCAGCATCAATTTTTGCTTTGGTTTCACCTTCTGAAAGCACCAATGAATTTATCAGGCGGCCTTTCTCGCGGTTGTGCCAGTTATAGATGAAGGTTTTTCCGTTAGCTTCATGGTCTTTTCGGTGGGCTTCCAATTGCTCAGAAGTATCAAAAGCATAATAAGCCTTACCTTCAGCAATGAGTTGATCGGCATATTGTTTGTATAAATGTTTACGCTCGCTTTGTCTGTAAGGACCATATTTACCGGGCTTGTTAGGGCTTTCATCAAAAGGAATATTAAGCCATTCCATGGCACTAACAATATAGTTTTCAGCTCCGTCAACAAAACGGTTTTGGTCGGTATCTTCAATACGTAACACAAAATCACCACCGTGCCGTTTGGCAAACAGATAATTGAATAAAGCAGTTCTTACACCACCGATATGTAAAGGCCCTGTAGGGCTTGGTGCAAAGCGCACACGAACATGTTTTGACATTGAAACTAATTTTGAGGGACAAAGATAGCCTGATATGTTTTTAGAACAAACAAGAGATACACTTAATTCAGCACCATTGTTTTTGGCACACGCTTATTCATAATTTTGAACCACAATGGAGGAACCATCGACAGCACCATAGATGTAGGATAACCATAAGGCATTTGAGGACTATCCTCATGACAATCTAATACTTGATATTTTTTGGATGATTTATAATGATGATCGCTATGTCTGGTAAGTTCATAAAGCACAATTCTTCCTATAACATGGTTAGAGTTCCAGGAATGTACTTCTCTGACACGTTCATAACGTCCCGATTTGGTTTTTAAGCGCATTAACCCATAGTGTTCAATATAGTTGACTGTTTCCAGAAGTAAGAACCCAACAATGGCAGAAAAAATCGCAAACCATAAAATGGATACATTAAACCATAAAAATACAGTTAACAGATAGGACCCTTGTAGTATAACATACCAGAACATGTCATTTTTTAATGAAAAGAATCCGGTATTGGTATTTTTTAAAAGTTTCATTTGTATTCGCCAAGCACTAAAATATTGTCGAATTGTAGATGTCAGCCAGAAAGAATATACCGTCTGATTGTAACGTGCAGTAGCCGGATCTTCTTTAGTGGCGGCATGCAAATGATGTCCAAAATTATGCTCAATATAAAAATGCATGTATAATGCAGGTAATAATAATGCTTTACCAATAAAGCGTTCATTTGTAGACTGTCTGTGCCCCAGTTCATGAGCAACGTTAATACCATTAACTCCTAAGACAATACCAACACTAAAAATAAGACCAATATATTCGTAAGTACTTAAATTATAGTTTTTTATAGTAATAAAACTATAGCTTAGAATGGCCATAACAACAGGAAGGTTAAAATATAATAACCAATCAAAAACAGTTCGCTTTAAACGGTTTTCGATGCTTTTTTCGTCCAGATTATCATTATCAACAGGAAAGATCAATTCTAAAACAGGAATAAGTACAAAGGCATATATTGGTGTGGCATAGACCCAAAATCCTTTTAATGAAATGCCTAAAAATGCAACTAAAGGAATAGAATACGCCGCTAAATACTTTAGGTCTTTCATGGTGAACGAGTAATTTTAACAAAAAATAGCTGCCAATTCTCGAAATTAACAGAATCTTACCAAATATAAGGGATTGACAATTAAAATAAAATTGTAGATTAGTCAGTTACAAAGTTATAATGAGCAATTTCGAGACCATACAAGCTAAATTAGAACGCTTCATAAAACGTTACTATACAAACGAATTAATGAAGGGTGGCATATTGTTTTTTGCCATAGGCTTACTTTACTTTATAATCACGCTGTTGATAGAATATGTGTTTTGGTTAAACCCTACTGCAAGAACCGTCTTGTTTTGGGTTTTTGTTGGGGTAGAAGTGGTTTTGTTTGCTAAGTTTATAATTATACCCTTAGCACAGTTATTTCGTTTAAGGAAAGGTATAGATTATGAGGCTGCATCCAGAATCATAGGAAATCATTTCCCCGAAGTAAATGACAAACTGTTGAATGTCCTACAGCTTAATCAAAACCCGGTACAATCAGACCTGCTAATTGCCAGCATAGAACAGAAATCTTCAGAGCTAAACCCTGTTCCTTTTCAGGCCGCAGTAAACTTTAAAGCTAATCTTAAGTATTTAAAATATGCCGCCATACCGGTACTTATTTTTTTAATTTCATTCGTAACAGGTAAGGTAGATTGGTTCAGTGACAGCTATGAGCGCGTTGTTAATTATCAGACGGCCTATGAGCCTCCGGCACCATTTCAGTTTTTTGTAATCAACCCAACATTAGACGCTATTGAGAATAAAGATTTCAAGCTTCAGGTGTCTACTGTAGGCGAGGTGATACCAGAGAGTGTTCAAATTCAATACAATGAACAAACGTATTACCTTCAAAATATAGCGCCAGGAGAGTTCGAATATGTGTTCTCTCAACCTAAAAATACGATTACATTTAAGTTATCTGCAAATGATGTTAACTCCAGAACTTACGATTTAAATGTGGTTAAAGTACCAGCTCTGATCAATTTTGAAATGGTATTGGATTATCCGGCTTACACTAAAAAACAAGATGAGGTCCTCAAAAGTACAGGTAGTACAACCATTCCTGAAGGCACAAAAGTTACCTGGAATGTTAAGGCACGATCTACAACAGCAGTAAGAATTTATGCGGAAGACACCTTACAGTTCTCTAAAAAAGAGGCTGAATTTGAAATGTCGAAACGCTTGTTCAAAAACTATAACTATAGTATAGCAACAAGTAATGAAGATTTAAAAGACTACGAAAGCTTATCGTTTGCTATCAATATTATTAAAGATGCTTACCCGGAGTTGACCATTAAGGTAGAAAAGGATTCGGTGGACCAGCAAAGCCTTTATTTTTATGGTCAGGCTAGTGACGATTATGGTATACGAAATGTAAACTTAGTTTACTACCCGGTTGATCAACCTAACGATAAGCAGGTTGATAATATTGATGTATCCAATTCTAATTTTACGGAATTTGTAAGTGCATTTCCGAATCAGTTGAACTTAAAGGATGGGGTGAGCTACGAACTGTACTTTGAGGTTTATGACAATGATGCTATGCACAATTTTAAGCGAACAAAAAGCAGCACCTTTAGTTACAGAAAACTTACAAAGCAAGAGGAAGAAACAAAGCAATTACAGCAGCAAAACGAAACCATTAAGGATATTAGTAAAACATTCGATAAGTTACAAGAACAAGATAAGGAGCTTGAAGAACTGTCTAAAACCCAAAAGGAAAAAGAAGCATTAAATTTTAACGACAAAAAGAAATTTGAAAAATTCCTCAAACGGCAAAAAGAACAAGAGCAGTTGATGAAGAACTTTAATAAGAAGTTACAAGATAACTTAGAGGAATTTCAGAAGGAAAATAAAGAAGAAGATCAGTTTAAAGAAGACCTTAAAGAGCGACTAAAAGAGAACGAAGAGCAACTAAAGAAAGACGAAAAACTTCTCGAAGAGTTGGAAGAGCTCAAAGAAAAAATCAATAAAGAAGAATTTACTCAAAAGCTGGAGGAGCTTGCTAAGCAAAATAAGAATAAGAAGCGAAGCATGCAGCAACTCCTTGAACTTACTAAGCGTTTTTACGTGACGAAGAAAGCGGAGAAAATTAAGAATGAACTCGACGCTTTAGCTAAAGAGCAAGAAGAGCTCTCCAATAAGAAAGAAGAAAACACAAAAGAGGCTCAAGACAAATTGAATAAGAAATTTGAAAAGATTCAGAAGGATATTGATGCGCTTAAAAAAGAGAACAGAAAGCTTAAGAAGCCAATGAAAGTGCCTCAGGACAAGCAGACAGAAGAAAGCATAAAGAAAGACCAGAACGAAGCAAAAGAGGCACTAGAAAAGAAAGCTCAAGAACAGGAAAAGCAACCACAGGAGGCACAGGAACAAGAGCAAAATGCTCAGAAAAAACAAAAAAGTGCAGCATCCAAAATGAAGCAAATGAGTAAAAAACTCGCTCAGATGATGCCCATGGGCGGTGGTGGCGGTGGTGGCGAACAACTTTCCGAGGATGCAGAAATGCTAAGACAGATATTAGATAATCTAATACTATTTTCTTTTGATCAGGAAGGTCTAATGGATCAATTTAAAAGCATTGACATTAACCACAATCAATATGGAAAGTTTATCATTAAGCAGAGCGATCTAAGAGAACATTTTGAACACATAGACGATAGTCTATTTGCGTTATCGTTACGACAACCAAAGCTCTCAGAAGAAGTTAACAGACAAATCACAGATGTGTATTTTAATATTGACAAATCGTTACGTCAGTTATCGGAAAACAGGCTCTACCAGGGAGCTGCTTCACAACAATATACCATAACGGCTGCTAATGTATTAGCCAATTTTCTGAGTGACGTGTTAGATAATATGGAAATGCAAATGAATCCCGGACAAGGTAATGGCGGCCAAGATATGCAATTGCCAGATATTATTATGAGTCAGGAAGAACTTAATAAGCAAATGCAAGAAGGCGTGGAGAAGCAGGAAGGTCAGGAGAAAGACGGTGAAGAAGGTGGTGAGGAAGGCGAAGAACAGAAGGAAGGCGAGAAGGGAGAAAAAGAGGGTGAAGAAGGACAGCAAGGCCAGCAAGGGCAACAGAATAGTCAGGGTGGGAATGAAGGTCAACAAGGTCAGAATGGACAGCAGGGTCAAAATAATGGCGATAGTAAAGGCAATAAAGAAGGTAAAGAAGGAAAACAACAGGGCTATGGCGAAGGGAGTGAAGAAGAAATTAATGGCGAATTGTATAAAATATATAAACAACAACAACAACTTAGGCAGGCATTACAAGATAAAATAGGTAAAGAAGGCTTGAAAGGTTCAGCGGGCGAATTGATTAAACAAATGGAAGAGGTCGAACTGGATTTGTTGAATAAGGGCTTTACGAATCAAACCTTACAAAAAATGATGGATTTACAACACCAACTTTTAAAGTTGGAAAACGCCACATTCATGCAAGGAAAGGATAACAAAAGAAAATCAGAAACCAATACAAAGGTTTTCAATTCAAATGCACTAAACCAAATACCAAAAGCAAAAGAATATTTTAATACTATTGAAATATTAAACAGACAGGCATTACCTTTGCATGAGAGTTACATAAAGAAGGTTCAGGATTACTTCAAACAAAGCAATGATTAGATTCAATTACGAACTAGATTTTAAGCTGGAAAATGAAAATAATATCTCAGATTGGGTTTCTTCAATAATATCTGCAGAAGCATTTGTTGAAGGCGAGATAAATTATATTTTTTGTGATGACGATTATTTGCATAAAATTAATGTAGAATATCTCAATCATGATACGCTAACAGACATTATAAGCTTCGATTATACCGTCGGAAAAGAGCTACATGGCGATATTTTTATTTCTATAGAACGCGTAAGAGATAATGCTTTAGATTTCAACACAACATTTAATAATGAACTATGTCGTGTTATGGCACATGGCGTATTACATTATTGCGGCTATAAGGACAAAACAGACGAAGATGCTAAGCTGATGCGCTCTAAAGAAAACCACTATTTGAAGTTGATTTAACGTAACGGTATTTCGCCGTATATTTGCAGACTTTTTAAGTTTAAACTAATAGTGTTCCACGTGGAACAACATAATTAAGATTGAAGTTATGTTTAATGATGTATATGATGTCATCGTAGTAGGTGCAGGTCATGCCGGAAGCGAAGCTGCTGCTGCTGCTGCTAATATGGGAAGCAGAACCTTATTAGTTACAATGAATCTACAGAATATTGCTCAGATGTCTTGTAATCCGGCCATGGGAGGTATAGCAAAGGGCCAGATCGTAAGAGAGATTGATGCCCTTGGTGGTTACAGTGGAATAGTGTCAGACACTTCAGCAATACAATTTAAGATGCTGAATAAGTCCAAAGGACCTGCCATGTGGAGTCCCAGAGTTCAGAGTGACCGTATGCGTTTTGCAGAAGATTGGAGATTGTTATTAGAACAAACACCCAATCTGGATTTCTATCAGGAAATGGTATCAGGGCTGCTGGTTGAGAATGAAAAAGTAGTTGGCGTCAAGACCTCTTTAGGATTAGAAATTAAAGGTAAAGCTGTAGTACTGACTAATGGTACATTTTTAAATGGATTGATTCATATAGGTGATAAAAATTTTGGTGGCGGACGAGCGGGGGAAAGAGCTGCAACAGGAATAACAGAACAGTTAGTGAATCTGGGTTTTGACTCTGGAAGAATGAAAACAGGAACACCACCAAGAGTAGATGGACGATCTTTAGATTATTCAAAAATGATTGAGCAGCCTGGAGACGAACAGCCAGAGAAATTTTCTTATCTGGATATCACAAAACCACTCAAAGAACAACGTTCATGTCATATGACTTATACAAGTCCTGAGGTGCATGATTTGCTAAGAGAGGGTTTTGATAGATCACCAATGTTTAATGGAAGAATACAAAGTATAGGGCCAAGATATTGCCCTTCTATAGAGGATAAGATACACCGTTTTTCAGAAAAGGACAGACATCAATTGTTTGTAGAGCCCGAAGGCTGGAACACGGTAGAGGTTTATGTCAATGGCTTCTCCACTTCACTTCCAGAAGATGTACAGTTTAAAGCATTAAAATCTGTAGCAGGTTTTGAAAATGTTAAGTTTTTTAGACCAGGTTATGCTATAGAATACGATTATTTTCCACCGACGCAATTGAAGCATACCTTAGAAACTAAACTTGTAGATGGGCTATACTTTGCTGGTCAGATTAATGGTACCACAGGGTATGAAGAAGCAGCCTCTCAAGGATTAATGGCCGGTATCAATGCCAGTTTAAAAGTTCAGGAAAAAGAAGCATTCACACTTCAAAGAAATGAAGCTTACATTGGTGTACTTATAGATGATCTAATTACAAAGGGCACCGAGGAGCCATACAGAATGTTTACTTCTAGAGCTGAATACCGTACATTATTAAGACAAGATAATGCAGATTTTAGGCTTACTCCAAGGGCCTATGAGTTGGGCTTAGCAACAGAAAATAGATTAAAACGCATGGAGGAAAAACAATCAAAATCGGATGCTTTTGTAAAGTTTTTCAGAGAAACCAGTGTTAAGCCAGAAGAGGCTAATCCGGTTTTAGAATCGAAACAATCCTCACCTGTAAAGCAATCTGATAAGATGTTTAAAATATTTTCGAGACCTAACATTACCATTAATGATGTTAGAAAATTTAAAGCTGTGGAAAGCTATATTCAAGAGAATAATTTAGATAGGGAAGTAATAGAACAAACGGAGATACAAGTAAAGTATTCAGGATATATTGAGAAAGAAAAAAACAATGCGGATAAGCTCAATAGATTAGAAAATTTAAAAATCCCTAATAACTTTGATTACTCTCTTCTGAAGTCAATGAGTTTAGAAGCTAGGGAAAAATTGAAAAAAATACAGCCGGTAACCGTATCCCAGGCATCAAGAATTAGTGGTGTTTCTCCTAGTGATATTTCTGTACTTTTAGTCTATCTTGGACGTTAGTTATATTGAAAAAAAGAAAAATGTTTCACGTGGAACATAAAAATGGACCAATATGACCAACGATAAAATGATATATATTCAACTCAAAGACCATTCTGTTTCGGGTAAAGCATTTCATTTGAAAGTCAATTCCCAATACGGATATTTAGAGACTGAACCTCAACCTGACGAAGTAGAATTACCAAAGTATTACAAAAGCGAAGATTATATTTCTCATACCAATAGTAAAAGAAATGCTTTTGAATGGATATATCATAAGATTCGTAAAATTGCCATTAAACAAAAAGTAAAACTGGCAGCCTCTCAAAAGCCAGAAGCATATTCATTATTAGACATAGGTTGTGGTACAGGAGATTTTTTAGAAGCTTTGATAGAAGAGAACTGGAATGTGGTTGGTATAGAACCAAATGCTAATGCGAGATCAATTGCCAATTTAAAAACCAAGAATAGTGTTTTTGATACTTCCCATTTAATGACACTTCAACCTCGTAGTTTTGATGTTATAACACTTTGGCATGTATTAGAGCATCTGCCTAAATTAGAGTCTCACATTCAACTGTTAAAATCACTTTTGAAAGAAAATGGCACTTTAATTATAGCCGTACCTAATTTTAATAGTTATGATGCTAAGTATTATAAATCATTTTGGGCAGCTTTTGATGTTCCCAGACACCTGTGGCATTTTTCTCAGGACTCAATATCGAAACTTTTTTCAGAAGTAGCAATGAAGGTTGTTCGAACCATTCCAATGAAGTTTGATGCTTATTATGTGAGCTTATTATCAGAAAAGTATAAGAACGGGTATATGAATCCGATAAGAGCATTTTATATCGGAATGCGATCTAATGCAAAAGCAAAACGTTCTTCAGAGTATTCTTCTTTAATTTATATGATCAAAAACTGTAAAAACGAAAAATAAAAACCATAGAGCTATATATACTATATAAGAAAGGTAATGTGCTTACCTAAATTAGAAATGGCCTTAGAAAGCTTTATTTAAACTCAAAAACTATAGTTGTTATTTATTTTTAATATTAGCTTGTATTTGTTTTATCAATAACTAGGATAGAAGTCATTTAAACGATCAACTTTTATACATTTGCAAAAAATAAAAACACAAAAACAATTCCGATGAAAAGACTATTTGCAGTATTAATAATTGGCTTAATTATCACATCATGTCAAGAGCAGAATAAAATTGCTTTTGTGGATAGAACAGAAGTGATCAATAAGTATCAGGCAAAAATTGATATTGAAGAACGATTTAAGAAAAAAAATGAAGCATTCATAAAACGAAGAGACAGTTTAATTCAGCAATACGAATTCGACCGAAAAGAAGCGAGTATAAAAGCACAACGAATGAGCCAAGCTGAACTTCAAAAATTAGCTCAGGAATACCAACAACGAGAAGCCTTATTAGGACAGCAAATTCAATACGAGCAACAACAACTTCAACAAGCTTTTGATACAGAATTAGATTCTACTATAGCCGAAGTAAAACGTTTTGTAAAACAATACGGAAAAGACAATAGCTACACATACATCTTCGGAACTAGTGATGCTACAAATACAGTAATGTATGGCCCGGAACAAGATGATATATCTAAGCTGGTTTTAGATAAATTGAACGAAGCCTATAAAAACAAAAAATAATTATTTAAATATAATAATCTAAAAGTCAGGTAATTACCTGACTTTTTTTATGGGTGTAAATGAATAAAACCACATTTTTTTTATAAAAAAGCAACCCTTAATCTTTTGATCTGTCTATAATAGTAAATCATCAATCAAAAAACGAACAGATCAAAATGAGAAACATTTTTTTAGGCATATGCCTATTATTTAGTGCATTTATATCTGCACAAGAAAGCTATACGATTAGAGGTGTAGTTAAAGATGTAGATAATGGAGAAACCATGTTTGGAGCTTCTGTATTTTTAAAAGGCACCTCTGTAGGTGCCATGACCAACGAGTACGGCTTTTATTCTATTACAGCACCTAAAGGAAATTACACAATTGTAATATCTTATTTGGGCTATGAAGACAAGTATCTGGAAATTAATCTGGATAAAGATCAAACACTGAATTTTGAAGTTAAAGAATCGTCCACCATGTTGGACGAAATAGTAATTAGTGCCGAAGAGTCTGAACGCATAAGTATTAAGAAACCTCAAATGAGTGTTTCAAAGCTTAATGCGTCAACAATTAAACAAATGCCAGCAGTATTGGGAGAAGTAGATGTTATAAAGTCTATTCAAATGCTGCCCGGTGTTACCAATACAGGAGAAGGTTCAGGAGGGTTTAATGTAAGAGGAGGCGCTGTAGATCAGAATCTTGTATTATTGGACGAAGCTATCATCTATAATACCTCTCACTTTTTTGGCTTCTTTTCGGTATTTAATAACGATGCCATTAAAAACATTAAACTATACAAAGGAGATATCCCTGCTAAGTTTGGCGGTAGAGTATCTTCAGTACTCGATGTACGTCAAAAAGATGGTAATAGTAAAGAGTTTGCATTAACAGGAGGTATAGGTTTAATATCGAGCAGATTGGCAGCAGAAGCACCAATATTTAAAGATAAAGGCTCCTTTTTAGTTGCAGGTAGAGGGTCATATGCCCATTTGTTTATGCCTGCAATAGAAGACCTTAAAGACGATAAGATTTCATTTTATGATCTTAATTTAAAAACGAATTATGAGATCAATAAAAATAATAGAGTTTACCTTTCAGGTTATTTTGGTAGGGATGTTTTTGACTTGGCTAATATTGTTAAAAACAGATATGGTAATATTTCGGGTAACTTAAGGTGGAACCATGTTTTTAATGATAAACTATTTTCAAATTTATCCTTAATCTACAGTAAGTACGATTATCAGGTCATTTTAGATTTTGTACAGTTGGATTGGGTGGCGGATATTAAAAACTATAATTTAAAGTACGATTTTGGATACTATGTTAGTGATAAACTGAAGCTCGATTTTGGACTTAGCGGTATCTTGTATAATCTGAATCCGGGTGAGGTAAAACCCACCTCGGAGAGTTCGCCAATAAACTATTTGAAGTTAGAACAAAAGCGTGCTTTTGAAAGTGGTTTATATGTTAGTGCAGAGCATAAACTTACAGATAGATTGACTGCACAATACGGTTTACGCTTGAGCAGATTCTCAAGGCTAGGAGGTCAAAACATTACGAATTATGTCAATAATCAGCCTGTAGTATATAATGAGGTGTTAGGCATATATGAAGAAGGTGAAGAAACCGGAGAAACCTTTTTTAAGAAAAGTGAAAGTATAGAAACGTTCAATAATTTAGAACCAAGGCTAGGGCTATCATATCAATTAAATGAATCTTCATCGGTAAAAGCAAGTTATACCAGATCAACACAATACCTACACTTATTATCTAATACTACAGCAGTTACACCTTTAGACGTATGGACACCCAGCGGTAAATACATAAAGCCGCAACTTTCTAATCAGTATGCTTTAGGATACTATAAAAACTTTAAGGACAATAAGTATTCTATAGATATAGAAACCTATTTTAAAGCTACAAATAATAGGATAGATTATGTAGATGGCTCTAACTTGATAGGAACAAATACTATTGAGACTGAGATATTGAACGGTGAAATGAGAGCCTATGGATTAGAAGTGATGCTAAGAAAAAATAAAGGACGATTTACAGGATGGTTAGCCTATACACTGTCAAAATCAGAGCAGCGAACTCCAGGAGGAAAAGCGGGTGGACTAGGAATTAATAATGGTAATTGGTATAATACACCATTCGACAGAACCCACGATTTTTCAATTACCGGAATATATAAACTTAATGACAAATGGAGTTTTAGCAGTAATTTGGTATATCAAACAGGGCGACCAGTTACTTATCCTAATGGACAATACGAATATGAAGATTTATCGATAGCTAGCTTCTCCGAACGAAATGCTAATCGGCTTCCAGCCTATCACCGCTTAGATATATCTGCAACATATACACCAAACAGGAGACCAGATAAACGATGGAAGGGCGAATGGGTTTTCGGAATATATAATGTGTATAACCGAAGGAATGCAGCCTCTATATCATTTAACCAAAACGAAGACACAGGAATCAATGAAGCTACACGTACGGCCATTTTTGGAATGATACCATCTATTACCTATAACTTTAAATTTTAAGATCATGAAAAACTTCATAAAACCCTTTATATTTTTAGCCTTACTAAGCATAATGTCTTGTGAAGATGTTATAGATGTCCGTGTACCAACAGCACCAGAGCGGTTGGTTATTGAAGCCTCTTTAGATTGGCTAAAAGGGACTACAGGAAGCAATCAAACTATAAAATTAAGCACATCCACACCATACTTTGACACCACAATAAATAATGATGTTGTAGGGGCATCAGTGAGAGTGACCAATGTCAATTCTGGAGCAGAATACCTTTTTGAAGACCAAAATGATGGCAGATATACAATTACTAATTTTGTGCCGGTCATAGGAAATACATACACTCTAGAAGTCTTATATAATGATGAAACATATTCAGCTACGGAGGTAATGATATCAGTTTCTGAGATCAATAGAGTAGAACAATCCATAGAGGGTGGATTTGATGATGAAGTTTTGGATGTTTCCATTTTTTGGGACGACCCGGTTGATGAAGAGAACTATTACTTTATGCGATTTAAAGAACAAGGCGATTTATTGCCAATTTTAGAATATGAATCCGATGAATTTACTAACGGTAATGAATTGGATGAATTTTTTGAAAAAGATAGAGAAGATGACGATGATCAGGAGGAATTTAATCCGGGAGATGTTGTTGATATACAGCTTTATGGTATTTCAGAACAATACTATAATTTTATTGAGCTGTTAATAGACCAATACGATAGTGAAGGGGATCCGTTTAGTACTATACCATCAGAGGTCAAAGGTAATTGTATAAATACAACAAATGCCGATAATTACGCTTTTGGATACTTTAGACTTTCAGAATTTGTCACAGTAAATTATACTTTTGAATAATTTATAATCAATGAAACAACCACATATGCAACCTTTTTAAAACAGTATTGTCTTTTAATAGTAAAGAACATACCATATTGCATATCATATAGGAAATAGTGAGCAACCCAATACTATTTAAACATAAAGAACTTATAGAGAAGAGTAAGTCAGGTGACCGTAAGACGCAATACAAGTTATATTCGCTATATGTTGAGGCTATGTTTAATGTTAGTATGAGAATTGTAAAAGTAAGAGAAGATGCAGAAGATATTATACAAGATAGTTTTGCTGATGCCTTTAAGCATCTGGAATCGTTTAAATATCAAAGTACTTTTGGTGCTTGGCTAAAGCGAATAGTTGTTAATAAAAGCATTAATCATTTAAAGCTAAAGCGTATTCCTGTGGTATCTATTGAACAACAAGATTTTTGGGTCGCAGAGTCAGAGGAAGTGAAAGAGGCTTCGTTAGATATTGATAGAATAAAGGCCGCAATACGAGTACTGCCTCAAGGCTATCAAACGATCATAAACTTATACCTAATAGAAGGGTATGACCATATAGAAATTGCAGATATTTTAGATATAAGCACATCAACGTCAAAGTCTCAATACCATAGAGCAAAAAAGAAATTGGTTGAATTAATTAGTTAGTAATGAAGGATGCATTAGAAAAGTATATCATAGAAAACAAGAATCAGTTTGATGACTACACGCTTGACGAAACAGATAAGCTTAAGCTATGGAGTCAAATATCTGAAGAGATCTCTGAAAACCAAGGAAAGATAATTCCCTTGTGGAAAAGGTCTTGGGTGAGGGTAGCTGCAAGTGTAGTTCTTTTCATGGGTTTTGCTTATACACTCTATATATCTAATGCCGACAATTTTCAAAATCAAATGGTGAATCAAGAGCTTCTAGAGATAGACAGTCATTATGGTTCTTTGTTAGAAAGCCAGGTTGCATTGATTAAAACCCATCCTAAGTTATCCGAAGATGACCGAGAAGATTTTTTATTGCTTATAGATGATTTAGATGACGAATACAATAGCTTGAAAGAAGAGCTGGAACAAGATATCGACAATCAGATAATAATTGAAGCAATAATTGCAAACTATAGAAAAAAATTACAATTAATGGAAGACTTACTTAAACGAAAGTATTCTAATGAAAACAGCATAGACGATGGAGAACTTATATTATAAACGCTTTGCCTTATGCTTTTTTTTAGTACTGTCTTACAGCACTATGGCTCAAAGTAAAGCAAGTAAAGAGATTAAAAAGACTTACCAAATGTTTGGTGATGGCGCTCTGTATTTAGATAATAAGTATGGAGATGTGATTGTATATGGTTGGGACAAAGAAACGATTGATATTACGATTTCTATAGAAGCTAATAGAAAAGATTTAGACGATGCTAAAGCGCTTTTGAATAGGATAAAACCAATAATAACAACAACGAATAAGCAAGTCCTTATTAAGTCGGAAATAGAAGAAAAAAAGAAGGGGTTCTTCAGCAAGTTTTGGAATGAGATAGATCCGTTTAAAAATGACAAGGCCAGTACAAGTATCAACTATACAATCTACCTTCCAAAATCGGCTAATGTAGAAATCAATAATAAGTATGGAGATCTTATTATAACGGATTGGAATGGAAAGTTAGAAGCCAATGTAGAGCATGGAGATATTAGAACCACAGAACAAATATCCAATGCGATACTTTCTATAAAATATGGAAAGTTAAAAGCAATAGGTCTGGAGCAGTCAAAAATAGAAGCTAAAGATGCTACTATTAACATTGATGCATCTAAGGCAATAAGGATCAACAGTTCCGGTTCGGAAATAGATTTAAATGTTGTAGAAAAGTTGGAGCTGTATTCTAATAAGGATAAAGTTGAGGTTAATGATATTCAGAACCTTTTCGGAACGGTAAAATATTCTACATTAATTGTCAATAATCTTAAAAAGGCAGATTTAGACTTGCGATTGGCAGACTTAAGAATTTTAAAATTCAGCTCTCCGTCACCCTCATTGAGTATCAATCAGGAAGTTTCAGAAGTATACCTCAATATATCAAAAACCAGCTTTGATTTTAGTGCCAAACTTAAAGAAGGTGTGTTGCGTATACCCAAAACCATGGAAAATATAAATAGCCAGATTATTGATAAGAAAAATAAAGTCAGAAACGTTATAGCTACTTATGGAAATACAGAAAAAGGAACCATGGTGTTCACAGGAGAAAAAGGCGTGATCATTCTTAAAGAACTTTAAAAAAACATTAAATCAATCAATTATAATTAAATGAAAACAGTAATTACTCTTGTCTTTGCAATTACAAGTATGGTGATGCATGCACAAGTTAAAGAAACAGACGACTATGTAGAGTTTGACGACCGAAAGAATGTTGTTCATGGAGTATACCTGGGAATAGGAGGGCATTATGGAAGAATAGATGGAGAAGACTCTTTTCTGGGGACCTTAAAATTGGCATATGTAGCCAATAGAAAACTAGAGTTAGGGATAGCAGTAACAGGATTTTATAATGACAGACCTAATACACGCCCCGATTTATTTGAAGGCAGAAAAATAGCTATGGTAGGTAGTTACTTAGGGTTTCATGTAGAACCCATTTTATTTGGCGAACGTTTTATTAGTGTTTCTTTTCCGGTGTTAATAGGAGGAGGTTTGGTCACTTACACAGGTTTGGATACTCTAGAGAACGAAGAAGAAGAACTGGAAGAAGAGGATTTTGACAATTTCTTTATCGTAGAACCGGGAATAAATGTTTTATATAATTTTAGTCGTTACATCCAATTAGAAACAGGACTTCGTTATCGTTTCACCAGTAAATACAACCTACCTCCATTTAGGAAAGGTAATCTTAATGGGTTTTCTGTAATGGCTGGACTTAAAATAGGGATATTCAATATGGGGCGAAAGAAAAAGAAAATAAAGGAAAAAATCTAACGGGCTTTTCTATGTAGTAAACGTGTTAGTTTTATAGATAAATCCGTCAGGATTATTTTAGAGTTTCCATTACGTTCAATATTATAAATAGCATCCTGAAGTTCATTAGAAATTTCCAGGATATTTTCGTTATGAATAAAAGGCGCAAATTTTTCGAGTTTAAAATCTTTAGATTTAGGCTCAATAAATACGAGGTCTTTGGCATTATAGTTAAGCAACATCGCTTGTCTGAAATAATCCAAACAAAAATGCAAAAACTGCTTTTGAGTTTCTCTTCCGGTTCTGGCAATAGTTTCACTCCATGAAATGAGGTCATGAATAGCTGATTTATTGCCTTTGGCTTTAAAGGCCGATCGTACCCAAAATACAAACCACTCTTCAAACTGCAAGTCTTCACTATCCTGATATACCAAATCACAAGCTTTGTTATAATTACCATTGGCTTGGTGTGCAATTTTAACTGCTACCGCTTGTTCAATATTATATGAGGCCACTAAGCTTTCGGCGATTACTGATTCGGCCAAAGGCGGAAAATGTAAAATTTGGCACCGTGACCTAATAGTGTTGATAATCTGTTCTTCATCTTCAGCAATAAGAATAAAAATAGTCTTTTCGGGAGGTTCCTCAATTAATTTTAGAAGCTTATTGGCACAAGCAATATTCATCTTTTCGGCCATCCAGATCAACATTACTTTATAACCCCCTTCATATGATTTTAAGGCTAATGCCTTAACAATATCCATAGCCTCATCAACACCGATTTGTCCTTGTTTATTATCAACACCCAAAAGCTTATACCAGTCAAAAAGATTACCATAAGGCTGCTGTGTTAATAACTGCCGCCATTCTTGTAAAAAGTGACTCGAAACCGGGTGAGACTTTACTTTATCATTAGAAGTTACAGGAAAGGCAAAATGCAAGTCGGGATGAGAAAAGGAATTAAATTTCAAATTGCACGAAGCATTGCCATTATCATTCTCGCCATTACTATTATTACATAATAGGTATTGTGCATAAGCAATGGCCATAGGTAGGGTTCCTGAACCTTCAGGCCCAACAAACAATTGTGCATGAGGAATGCGACCACTATCTGCACTTGCGGTTAAATGATTTTTAATATGTAACTGCCCTAAAACGTCAGAAAATAGCATAGCGCAAATATAATCTTTGTTTTAACAAATAATTTTATAAGCTTCATTAAAAATCGCATTAATTTTAGACAGGAAAAGCATTAATACGTATATACTAAGTGTCAGAAAAAGCATTACTTTTTATTCCAGATATTTCAGGCTTTACAGAGTTTGTAAATTATACAGCAATTCATCACAGTAAACACATTATAAGTGAATTACTAGAGCTGCTTATTGATGCTAATCATATGGGTTTAGAATTGGCTGAGATAGAAGGCGATGCATTATTCATGTACAAGCTCACCAATGCATTAGACTTAGAACAAATTGAAGCACAAGTAAAATCCATGTATATAGATTTTCATGCGCATCTCAAACGTTATGAGTATGAACGTATTTGTAGTTGTGGTGCATGTTCTTCTGCATATAATCTTAGTCTAAAGTTTATCATTCACTATGGCGAAGTAGATTTTATTCAAGTTAAAGATACAAGCAAACCTTTTGGTAAAGACGTTATCAAAGTACACCGTTTGTTAAAAAATAAAGTTCCCATAAACGAGTATGCTTTAGTAACAAATAGCAGTGTTGAAAAAGAAAATTCAGAATGGTTGAAGATTGAGGATAATTATGATTTTGGGACTATATTATATTATTACAAACCACTTCAGGAATATAAAAAAGAAGTGCCAAACATTCAACCCATACCCGTAAACGTACCTAAGCATAAGTTAATAAGCAGATCTGCGGTAATAAAACTACCAATATTAGACTTTTACGAAGTCATAAGCAACTTCGATTATAGGTTGCTTTGGCTCAAAGGCATAGATAAACTAGAATATCAAAAAAACAGAGTTAATCGATCAGGAGAGAAACATAAGTGCTTAATATCTAATAAAACCTCAATATACCCAACTACGATTACCCGACCGTCATTACCTAATGAATTGGTTTATGGAGAGTCTACAGAAAACCTGCCTTTTATGAAAAAGTTCAATATTTATTACGTGTTAAAAGAATTAGAAAATGGTTACACACAATTAACCATAGAAGTCTTTGTTGACTTTAAACCATTGGGTATTTTTATGAAACCATTTATAAGAAAAAATATAGATAAAAACATTACAGAAAATATAAAAGAACTTATATTGCTCATCAATTCAGGATTTACCATAGAAAACACTGCAAAACAGCCATGAAAACCATAAACGATTTTAATTTTAAAGATAAAAAAGCACTCATTAGAGTAGATTTTAATGTACCATTAAATGAAAATTTTGAGGTTACAGATGCCACAAGAATTATATCTGCAAAACCAACGATAATTAAAATTCTGGAAGACGGAGGGAGTTGTATTTTGATGTCTCACTTAGGAAGACCAAAAGGGGTGGAAGAAGCCTATTCATTAAAGCACATTATTAGTAAAATAGAAGATGTCTTTGGCGTTGAGGTGAAATTTTCAAGTGATTGCGTTGGAGAAGAAGCAGAAAATTTAGCAAATGAATTACAACCAGGTCAATTATTGTTATTGGAAAACCTAAGATTTCACGAAGCGGAGAAAAAAGGCGATATGGATTTTGCCAGAAATCTGTCAAAACTAGGCGATATTTATGTTAATGATGCTTTTGGTACAGCGCATAGAGCGCATGCTTCAACAACTATAATTGCTCAGTTTTTTCCCGAAAATAAGTGTTTCGGAAACTTACTGGCAAAAGAAATAGAAAGTATAAAGAAAGTTCTTGAATCTGGAGAAAAGCCTGTATTAGCTGTTTTAGGAGGCGCAAAAGTATCTTCTAAAATTACAGTTATAGAAAACATATTGGACAAAGTGGACCATTTGATAATAGGAGGAGGAATGACTTTTACTTTTATTAAAGCTCAGGGCGGGCAGATTGGAAGCTCCATCTGTGAAGACGATAAAATGGCATTGGCATTGGATATATTAGAGCAAGCTAAAGCGAAGAATGTACAAGTACACTTGCCGGTAGATGTTGTTGCCGCTGACGCCTTTAGTAATGATGCAAATACACAGATTGTAGCCGTTGATCAAATACCAAACGAATGGCAAGGCTTAGATGCAGGTCCCAAATCATTACAGATATTTGACGATGTGGTACAATCAAGTAAAACCATATTATGGAATGGCCCTTTAGGCGTTTTTGAAATGGAAACTTTTGCAAAAGGCACCATAGCTTTAGGCGATTCAATAGCAAAATCTACAAAGAATGGAGCGTTTTCTTTAGTAGGTGGTGGCGACTCAGTAGCAGCAGTAAAGCAATTTGGTTTTGAAGACAAAGTAAGTTATGTGAGTACAGGAGGTGGAGCTATGCTGGAAAGCTTAGAAGGTAAGACACTCCCCGGAATAGCCGCTATTATAGAATAGAAGCTGTTGTACGTAGCATACGAAAAACACAGAAAAACCGTTCTAACGATATAAATTTAAATACGTTTAATGCGCTTTACCCTAACCTATATCATAGTGCTTTTAAGCTGTTTTGGTTATTCCCAAACACTTAAAGATAGTATTGCTTCTCAAGAACTATCAACAAAAAAATCAGATTCCATTATTGATGGTCAAAACGTATCGGAAACCAAAAAAATACCAGCAGTAAAAGACAGCTTATCTATAAAAGCTTTAGAAGATCTTGAAGAAGCCAAAAAGATAGATGAAAAGTGGTTAGAAGAACTTTACAGTAACTCACTTTATGATACGATTTATAAATCTGTAACTGAGATGAGTTACGAGGAAGTAGATTACCCTGAGTTAACAACAGATACACTAAAAGCAAGGCTTAAAAGACTCAATGCCAGAACGCCATTTAATGTAGAGTATAACCCCTCACTAGAGAATGTTATAAAACGATATCTAAAACATCGCAGAACCTCTATGGAGCGTTTGATGGGTTTGAGTCACTATTATTTTCCAATGTTCGAACAAGAATTGGACAACCATGATATCCCTTTAGAAATAAAATATCTTGCTATAGTAGAATCGGCATTGAAACCAAGGGCAAGGTCAAGAGTTGGCGCAACGGGTTTATGGCAGTTTATGTTTACGACCGGAAAGCTATATGGTTTAGATGTTAGTAGCTATGTAGACGAACGAAGAGATCCACTAAAATCTACTACAGCTGCAGCAAAATACCTGGCAAAACTATACACTATATTTGGAGATTGGGATTTGGCATTGGCAGCTTACAATTCGGGTCCCGGAAATGTAAGTAAGGCAATAAGACGATCTGGAGGATATCAGAACTATTGGAACATACGTCATCATTTACCAAGAGAAACAGCAGGGTATGTTCCTGCATTTTTAGCCACCATGTATATTTTTGAATATGCTAAAGAGCATGGGTTTAAACCAGAAAAACCAATGTTCAATTATGTACAAACCGATACGGTCTTGGTAAAACAAATGATAACTTTGGATCAGGTATCTGAAGCCACAGGCGTAAAAATAGAAGAATTACAGTATTTAAACCCATCATACAAGTTAGACATTATACCATACATTGCAGATGAAAATTATACCTTAAGATTACCAAGGCATGCTATAGGCACTTTTGTAAATAATGAAGATGAAATATATGCATATGCACAAGAGGAGTTTAACAAAAGAGAAAAACCATTACCACAATTCTTTGAGAATGATACTAAAGTAAGGTATAGGGTAAGACGTGGAGATTACCTTGGAAAGATTGCCAGAAAGTACGGTGTCAGAGTAAGTCAAATTAAACGCTGGAATGGCCTTCGAAGCAATAACCTTAGAATAGGGCAACGGCTTACGATATATCCGAGAAACCCTGTAAATGCATCAAAAAAAGTACCGCCAAAAACAAAAGTAGATGCTAAAGGAAAAAAGACTTATATTGTACAGAAAGGAGATTCTTTATGGAGCATTGCGCAAAAATTCCCGGGAGTTTCCGTACAAAATATTAAAGACTGGAATAATATTAGCAGTAATAAGCTTAAAATTGGAATGACTCTTGTGGTTTCTAAATAAAAATAAAATAATGATGAGACATATAATTACCCTATGCTGTTTGATGTTACTAATAGGTTGTAAGGAAGAGAATAAAGAAGGTCAACGCTATTTATCAGACTCCTCAGGGAACATTAACACCATATCTGTAGTTGCAGATAATGCTTTATGGGAAGGTAAAGTAGGAGAGACCATACGATCAATTTTTGCTTCGCCGCTTGAGGGATTACCACAAGATGAGCCCATTTTTACACTGCGGCAGATACCAACACAAGTATTTACTGGTTTTGCTACTAAAAGCAGGATAATATTGAAAATAGAAAAAGGAGAAAAAAGTGGTACCGCAATTCTAAAAGAGCAATATGCAAAGCCACAAACGGTTGTTCTTGTAAAAGGAAGAACAGATAACGATATTATAGAACAACTACAGACCAACACACCTAAGATTATAGCTGCATTTAACAAAGAAGAAATAAAAGAAAAGTTAAGAAGAATTAATAAATCTTTATTGAAAGATGAGGCTATGGAGAATGCACTAGGCTTTAAAATAGATATCCCATCAGCTTATCGAATTGCAAAAGCAGAAGATAATTTTTATTGGGTGAGAAAAAGTTTGAGCAATACAGAAACAATGGATTTTATGTTTTATAGTGTGCCCTATGATCAAATCAAATCAGGAGACAGTACAATAATGGACATTATAAAAATAAGAGACAGTATTGCTCAGAAGTACATTCCAGGACCAGAAGAAGGAAAATATATGACTACTGAAGATGCTTACGTACCATCTTTATATAAAACAATAGTAGATAATAAACCGGCATATGAAACCAGAGGCATATGGGAAGTGAAGGGAGAGTATATGGCTGGGCCATTTGTAAACTATGCTATTGAAGATAAAGTTAACAATCGCTATTTAATAGCTGAAGGCTATGTGTATGCACCACGATTATCTAAAAGAAAATATGTATTTGAATTAGAAGCTATTATTAAATCTATAACGATCAATTAATAAAAAAGCCAACTTACACAGTTGGCTTTTTTATTGTATTTTAAAAGGAGACACTACTCTTTGTCATTAGACTCATTATCTTTGCTAGCGTCTTTAAATTCCTTTAATCCACTTCCTAAACCTCTCATCAATTCAGGTATTTTTCTACCCCCAAAAAGTAGTAAAACAACAACAGCAATTAGTATTACTTGAGGCCAGCCTATTACTAAAGGCACTATGATTGTATTCATAATATCAAATTTAGACGACAAAGTTAATAATTAAAGTTTAATAAAAGCGTTGTAAAGCCAACTTTAGTATGTATTAAAGGCACTATATGACTATTTTATTTAATTTTGTTTTTAATGTCGGGTAAGAAGAAAAAACAAAAAAAGTTTGCTAAAAAATTGCTTCACAAGTATCGTTTGGTAATTCTCAACGAAGATACTTTTGAAGAAAGGTTTGCCATAAAATTAACACGCCTGAATGTATTTGTAATTACATCACTTTCATCAATTTTACTTGTCTTTTTAACAATTTTACTAATAGCATTTACACCGTTAAGGGAATATATCCCCGGATATTCTTCTACAGCATTAAAAAAGCAAGCGATTGAATTAACAAACAGAACAGATTCTTTAGAGCACGAACTATTAGTCAATGAGCGTTATTATGCATCCATTAAAAATGTTTTAACCGGAGATGTTAAAACGGCAGATTTTGATAGAGATTCTATTATTGAAGCCGCAAAAGAAGAAATTAGTCGTTTAGAGATAAAACCCAACAAAGAAGACTCCTTATTAAGAGAGAAAGTAGTAAAAGAAGATAAGTACAACTTATTTGAATCTTCTTCAAATACCTCTAGTTATGTCTTATTCCCACCAGTAAATGGCCCCATATCTCAAGAGTATAATCTGGAAGAAAAGCATTTTGCAGTAGACATTGTCGTGCCAACCAATACACCGGTAAAAGCCACAGCTGACGGTACAGTTATTTTTGCAGAATGGACAGTAGAGACCGGGTATGTAGTAATTATAGAGCATAACCAGGAGTTGATATCTGTTTATAAGCACAATGGTTCAATAACCAAATCGCAAGGAGACCTTGTAAAGTCAGGTGAAGTCATAGCACTTTCCGGAAATACGGGACAGTTTAGTACAGGACCGCATTTACACTTTGAATTGTGGAGCAGAGGATATCCGGTAAACCCAACAAATTTCATTGATTTTCAATAATGCCATCAATTAAATCGATACTCGCAAAACTATTTGCAAAATACATTTCCAGAAGGATTAATAAATGGGTTCAAAACCCTATTAAGACACAAGAAAAGGTGTTTCAAAATCTTATTGCTCAAGGTGTAAACACAGCTTTTGGTAAAGATCATGATTTTATAAGTATTAATTCTCACAGAGACTTTATAGAGCGGGTTCCTGTAAGAGATTATGAGGCCATAAAAGACTATGTAAATCGTGTGGTAAAAGGAGAAAAGCATGTCTTATGGCCCGAAAAACCGATTTATTTTGCCAAAACCTCAGGTACAACATCAGGTGCTAAATACATCCCCATAACCAAAGAGAGCATGCCAACACATGTAGAAGCGGCAAGGAATGCAATCTTAATGTATATTCACGAAACCGGAAAATCAAAGTTTGTAGATGGTAAAATGATATTTCTTCAGGGAAGTCCGATACTAAAACAAGAAAACGGAATTCAAATAGGAAGGCTTTCGGGTATTGTAGCACATTACGTACCGGGATACCTCCAAAAGAACAGATTACCAAGCTATGAGGTTAACTGTATAGAAGATTGGGAAACTAAAGTGGATGCTATAGTTGATGAAACACTCCCCGAGGATATGACCATAATATCAGGAATACCCTCATGGGTTCAAATGTATTTTGAAAGGCTCATTGAAAAAACAGATAAAAAAGTAGGTGATATTTTCAAGAATTTTAACCTATTCATCTTTGGAGGTGTTAATTATGAACCTTATCGTAAGAAATTTGAAAACTTAATTGGCAGACCAGTAGATAGTATTGAGTTGTATCCGGCCAGTGAAGGCTTTTTTGCCTTTCAGGATAAGCAAAGTGAAAAAGGCATGTTATTACAACTCAATTCAGGCATTTTTTATGAGTTTATCGAAGCAGATACATTTTTTGATAAGCACCCAAATCGTTTAACATTAAAAGATGTAAAAGTAGGAGTTAATTATGTTATGATCATTTCTACCAATGCAGGATTATGGGCTTATAACATAGGTGATACTATAGAGTTTACCTCAGTAAAACCATACAGGGTAATTGTAACAGGTAGAATAAAACATTTTATATCGGCATTTGGAGAACATGTTATTGGTAAGGAAGTAGAACAGTCTATAAAAGAAGCCATGCTAAATACCGAGATATCAGTTAATGAGTTTTCTGTGGCACCACAGATTAATCCCGAAGTCGGGTTACCTTATCATGAATGGCTGATAGAGTTTGATAATGAACCTCGGGACATTAATGAGTTCCAGAAAAAAATTGATCACTTTCTTCAAAAACAAAACACATACTATTACGATTTAATACAAGGTAAAGTATTACAGCCACTTATGATAACTATAGTGAAATCTGGCGGCTTTAACACCTATATGAAATCCATAGGGAAACTAGGGGGGCAAAACAAGATTCCCAGACTTAGCAATGACAGAAAAATAGCAGATGCTATTTATGAGCAAAATTTAATCAAATAGCGTTATATTTACGCCCGAAAGTATGAGTAAAATTAAGCGACACGAAAGGACAAGAGCACAGGAAAGCTCAAATGCAATTGAAAAAATGTATATCACTATGAGGCATTTGTTCAATCGTGGGTTTTATAAACCTATGGGGGTTTCGGGAGAGACACTAAGAGAGTCTCTATTGCTTTTAAGACCAGAGATATACGGTTCAATCGCTGAGGAAAAAGCTGAACTTGAAGGATTATTATATGTTATAGACAGATTACCTCAAGGCATAGAAGAGTGTACTTTTATTAATCTTACTAGTGATGAGGGTTATGGTAATTCACATTTTAAAGTAATCATTCCGCCAAAACGTCGAAGAAATTGTTATCGAATCGATGAAGAGCAAATGAATATAGAGATTACCAGAGGGCGTTCAGAGATTTATGATATTTTAACTCACCTTACCTTTTTGTTTGTAGAATCTCATAAGATCAGTAAACGTGTTCTGATAGACGACAAAGGCAATACTATTAGGGATTGGATTAAACTAGAAAAGGCTGCAACTTCAGGAAAAAAACTAACTCAAAAAGAGAGAGAAATAGCCATTACTCATACAGCACATATTTTAGGAAGAACATTTAATGAATTGACTCAAGTATATGATGACTTTTCTACTCCAGAGCAGCCGGAGCGTTTTTTAAGTTTAATATATTGGCTGGGCAAACATGCCATAGAAGAAACTCTAAATCACAATAAAAGAACCGTAACCTTTAGTCCGGTATTAAGAGAGCGTTTGGGGCATCATATTCACGGAGAGATATGGGCAGATACTATAAAAGCCACATTACACAAACACAACTTGTTAAAGCGACCAATTCATATTATAAGTGCTAATATGCATAGTGTAATGAATTCGCTTTTTGCAAAACCGGCATTAAAGACGCAAAAAACAAAAAATATAGACTCATATAAGTTGTTCGAACAATTGAGTCAATCAGAAAATGGAGCCCTTCGAAATAAAGTAGAGAAAAAAGCGTTGCAGAATGGAATGCTATACATAAAAGATACTTCGGGGACCAACATTGATGTTCAGATATTTGATACTGAAAAAATTAATTTTGAAGAAACAGGGTTTAGTTATATAGAGAAAGAGACAGCAAATAAAGCTGTTATTTTTGTAATGGACTATGCGTTTGGAGAACAAGCCTATGAAACATTAGATGAGTTCCTAAAGCCAGTGACTATAAATGGCAAAAAACAACATTTGGATGTGAAATCCATATCCATAATGGGTAAAGCAGGTATATTGCAAGGAGGAAAAGGCGATGTAATGATTCCATCAGCACATATTTTTGAAGGTACAGCAGACAATTATCCTTTTAAGAATGAATTAGAAAAAACGGACTTAAAAGATTGTGGGGTTGATGTGTATGAAGGTGCTATGGTAACCGTTTTAGGAACGTCACTTCAAAATAAAGAGATTTTGAAGTTTTTTAAGAATTCAACATGGAATGTTATAGGATTAGAAATGGAAGGTGCGCATTACCAAAAAGCCATACAAGCGGCATCTCGGGTAAGAGGCAATATTAATGAGGACGTAAAAGTCCGATATGCATATTATGCAAGTGACAACCCTTTAGAAACAGGAAGCACATTAGCTTCAGGTGGTTTGGGAACTTCTGGAGTGAAACCAACCTATGTCATAACAAATAAAATTTTAGAACAGATATTTAATAGTTAAAATATGAGCGAGAAATTACCACAAAATCAATCCAATGAAGAAGTGGATTTAGGGCAGTTGTTTAACGCAATAGGGAAGCTATTTGAAAAACTATTCTCTTTTGTGTCAAGACTTTTTAGAGAGCTTTTTTCAGTAATAATTTATGCCTTAAAACCTTTAGTGAACAACTTTAAACTGATTACAATTGTTTTAATGATTGCAGCGGTTCTTGGGTTTGTATCAGAGAAGTTTAAGAAGCCCGTTTATTTTTCAGACATGCTGGTAAAGCCATATTTTGACTCTAAGTATCAGTTGGCAAATAATGTCAATTATTTTAATGCACTCATTGGATCAAAAAATTTGGAAAGATTATCGACAATTTTTGAAATAGATGTTGAGTCGGCAGAAAAGTTAATAGGTTTTGAGATTGAGATTGGTCCAGAAACTCAAAACGATCTTCTAAAGGAATATGATGATTATGTCAAATCTATAGACAGCACCCTTGCTGTTGATGTAACTTATGAAGAGTTTATTGATAATAGAGATATTTTGGCAGGAAATATATTTTCAATTAAAGCGAAATCTAGTAGTAATGACATATTTCCCAGTTTAGAAAAGGGGTTTATAAAAACATTTGAAAACAATTATTCCAAAAAACTCAAGAGAATAACAGACTCAACACGTTTAGTAAGGAAGGGAAATTATGAAAAAGAGTTAAGGAGAATTGATAGTTTACAGAAAATGTACATCGGAATACTGAAGAATGAGTCAGAGGAAGGGAAAATATCTATTGGACCAAGTAGCCTATTCCCTTTAACAAAAGAGAAGACGACAACCAAAGAATATGAATTATTTAAGGAAGAATTACTAATTAGAAAAGCCTTAGGCAATCTAGAAGAGTTAATAATAGAAGAAAGCAGTTATTACGATATATTATCAAGCTTTGAAGATGTAGGCTCAAGAGAAACTAGTTTATACGATAAGCATTCTATTATATTCCCTTTTCTAGCTTTAATAATTATGGCTTCAGTATTTATTTTTATGAAAGTATTTAAGTTTATTAAAAATTATGAGTAAATACAAATCTATTCTTGTAACAGGAGGTGCCGGCTTTATAGGCTCTAGTTTTATTCCATATTTTATCAATCGTCATAAAGATGTAAGAGTTGTCAATTTAGACAAACTAACTTATGCTGGAGACCTCTCAAACTTAGAGACGTTAGCTGACAATGAAAGATACAGATTTGTTAAGGGGGATATATGCAATACTGAATTAGTTAATGAGTTATTTCTTGAATATGGGTTTACGGGAGTTGTTCATTTTGCAGCAGAATCTCACGTGGACAATTCCATTAAAAATCCTGATGAATTTATTAATACCAATATTCACGGGACTTTCAATTTACTAAATATTGCAAAAAACAACTGGATGGATGCTCCGTTTCAGTTTAAGCAAGGAAAAGAGAATAATAGATTTCATCACATTTCTACCGATGAGGTTTATGGTACTTTGGGCGAAGAAGGATTATTCACTGAGAACACACCATATGCTCCTAATAGCCCTTATAGTGCTTCTAAAGCCTCTTCTGACTTTATTGTTAGAAGTTACTTTCATACTTACGGGATGAATGTAGTAACCACTAACTGCAGCAATAATTATGGCCCAAAACAGCATGATGAAAAATTGATTCCAACCATTATTAGAAAAGCAATTAATAACGAATCGATACCAATTTATGGTGATGGAAAAAATATAAGAGATTGGTTGTATGTGGAAGATCATTGTTCGGGTATTGATTTGGCGTTTCATAAAGGAATTGCAGGAGAAACGTATAATGTAGGAGGAAAGAACGAAAGGGATAATTTATATATTGCTCACAAGATTTGTGCTATTTTGGATAAAATTAGACCTAAAGAAACACCATATGCCAATCATATAAAATTTGTTAAAGACAGACCAGGTCATGATTTTAGATATGCTATCGATGCCTCTAAAATAGAAGAGCAACTCGGGTGGAAAGCAAAAGAAAATTTTGAGTCTGGTATAGAAAAAACCATACATTGGTATTTAAAAAAATATAATAAATAATATATGAAAGGAATTGTTTTGGCAGGAGGGTCCGGTACCCGTTTACATCCCCTAACACTGGCTTTAAGTAAGCAATTGATGCCTATATATGACAAACCAATGATCTATTATCCAATATCTACGCTAATGTGGTCAGGTATTAGAGAAATTCTTATTATTTCAACACCTCAGGATTTACCATTATTTAAGAAATTATTGGGTGATGGTAAGAAGTATGGTTGCACTTTTGAATATGCCATTCAAGAAGCTCCTAATGGATTGGCTGAAGCATTTATAATTGGAAAAGAGTTTATAGGTGACGATAAAGTAGCACTTATATTAGGTGACAATGTGTTTTATGGCACAGGGTTGGCTAACTTATTACAACAAAACAATGACCCTGATGGCGGAATCATTTATGCCTATCATGTTCATGATCCCGAACGTTACGGTGTTGTTGAATTTGATGAAAAAGGAAATGCAGTTTCAATAGAAGAAAAACCAGAACATCCTAAATCCAATTATGCAGTTCCCGGAATCTATTTTTATGACAATAGTGTTGTTAAAATTGCAGAGAACATTGAACCAAGTGATAGAGGAGAGCTTGAAATAACAGATGTAAATAAAGAATATTTAAGAACAGGAAAACTCAAAGTGAGTGTTTTGGATAAAGGCACCGCATGGTTAGATACAGGTACTTTCAATTCTTTAATGCAAGCCTCACAATTTGTTCAAGTCATTGAAGAACGCCAGGGATTGAAGATAGGAGCCATTGAAGAGGTAGCGTATAAAATGGGTTATATCAATAAAGAAGAGTTTAAGGATTTGATACAACCACTAATTAAAAGTGGCTATGGAAAACATCTGTCAAGCATATTATAAAACGAGTCAATGAAGAGGATAAACACAGCTATTGAGAATTGTTTTGTCGTTCAACCTAGTGTATTTGAAGATGGAAGAGGTTATTTTTTAGAAACATTTAATCAAAAAGCCTTTAATAAGTTAGCTGGTTTTGATATCGACTTTGTACAGGATAATGAATCCTTTTCGTCGAAAGGTGTTTTAAGAGGATTGCATTATCAGACAGGAGAATACGCTCAGGCAAAACTAGTTCGTGTCATTAAAGGGAGGGTATTAGACGTAGCATTAGATTTAAGAAAGCATTCAAAGACATTTGGAAAGCATGTTTCGGTTGAGCTAACAGAAGATAATAAAACCCAATTGTTTGTTCCAAGAGGTTTTGCTCATGGATTTATTGTGTTGAGTGATCATGCCATATTCTCTTATAAATGTGATAACTTTTATAATAAGGCTTCAGAAGCAGGAATCATTTATAATGATCAAACTCTTAATATAGATTGGCAATTGCCTGAAGAAGATATTACAGTCTCTGAAAAAGATAAATATTTACCAACATTGGAGAATGCTATATTATGAAAACCATATTAATTACTGGTGCTAATGGACAGTTAGCATGTTGCATTGAAAGTATTTCTGCTAATTACCCTCAATATAATTTCCTTTACAAGAATTCAAAAGAATTAGACATCACTGAGCCTGAAGCTATTAAGGATGTATTTATCAATCATCCTAAAATAGACTATTGTATTAACTGCGCAGCTTACACAGCAGTAGATAAAGCCGAGTCTGAAATTGAACAAGCAACGAAAGTTAATGACGAAGGTGTGAGATACCTTTCAGAAGCATGTAAATCTAATGAAGTAACTCTCATCCATGTTTCAACAGATTTTGTTTTTGATGGCAACTCAACAAAACCCTACAAAGAAACAGATCCTACAAACCCGATAGGGGTATATGGACTTTCAAAATTAGGAGGAGAGAAGGCTATTACCGAAACATTAGAACGTTATTTTATCATTAGAACGTCTTGGTTATACTCTGAATATGGAAGCAACTTTATGAAAACGATGTTAAGATTGACTGCCGATAGGGATGAGATTAGTGTTGTGGATGATCAAGTTGGTAGCCCAACATATGCAGGGGATTTGGCTAATGTGATTTTAAAAATCATTGAACAAGATAATACATCTTATGGGCTTTACCATTACAGTAATGAGGGAAGCATCAGTTGGTATGATTTTGCTAAAGAAATATTTACAATAAAAGGTGCAAAAATTAAATTAAATCCAATTGAGACAACAGAATACCCAACGCCAGCCAGAAGACCAAAATATAGTGTTATGGATATCAGTAAAATAAAGCGAACCTTAGGTATTGAAATACCGAATTGGATAGACAGTTTAAATCTTGCTATTTCAAATTTAAAATGAAAGAAGACCTAAAAATAGCAATTCGGGCAGCCCTAAAAGCAGGAGCCGCCATTATGAAGGTGTATGAATCTGATATGCAGATAGAGTACAAAGACGACAAGTCCCCTTTGACACAAGCAGATAAAGAAGCAAATACAGTTATAAATTCATTTTTAAACGAAACAGAACACCCAATAATAAGTGAGGAGAACAAACAAGTTGATTATAACATTAGAAAAGCATGGGATACCTGTTGGATTGTTGATCCTTTAGATGGCACCAAAGAGTTTATAAAACGCAACGGAGAGTTTACCGTTAATATTGCTTTGGTTAAAAAAGGAGCACCATTATTGAGTGTTATATATGTGCCTGATAGTAAAACATTGTATTTTGCCGATATAGAAGAAGGCGCTTTTAAATGTATTTTAGATGACCATAATACAGTATATTCCGAGATTTTTAAAAAATCATATCAATTAAAACCAGAAAACCAGGATACAAATACCATTCGAATAGTTGGTAGTCGTTCTCATATGAATCCTGAAACACTCAAGTTTATTGAGAATTTAAAAGAAAACAATAAAAGTATAGAAATAGTATCTAAAGGAAGCTCTTTAAAATTCTGCTTATTAGCTGAAGGCAAAGCGGATGTCTATCCTCGTTTTGCACCAACCATGGAATGGGATACTGCTGCTGGACAAGCCATATGCAGTGCTGTTGGAATAGATGTCATCTCTCAAGAAACAGAACAAACGTTATCTTATAACAAAGAAAACTTACTCAACCCATGGTTTGTAGTAGCTCATAATGAACGATAACACTCAAAAAAGACATATTGCAAAAACCATTACCTGGCGTATTTTAGGGACTCTGGATACCATAATTCTATCTTGGATTATTTCAGGAAGTTCAACAATAGGTTTTAAAATAGGATTTATAGAAGTTATTACAAAGATGATTTTGTACTATTTTCATGAGCGGTTCTGGTTCAGGTCAAATATTAGTAACCCTAATAAAAGACACTTGATTAAAACGGTAACTTGGCGTATTTTAGGAACTTTAGATACCATGCTAATTGCATGGGTAATTACCGGAAACCCATTTACGGGATTGAAAATCGGTTTTGTTGAAGTTATAAGCAAAATGTTTTTGTATTACTTTCATGAAAAACTATGGTATCGTATTAACTTTGGCTTAAGAAGTAGGGAGAATAGAAGGTTATGAGTACAAACATCACAACACATCAATTTCAAAATTCGCGTAGCGAAAGAGAAGCATTAAACAAACACAAATCACTTTTGGTTTGGTTTACAGGGTTATCGGGATCTGGAAAATCAACAATAGCCAATGCACTTGAAATCGAGTTATCCAAACAGGGTATAAGAACATATATTTTAGATGGAGATAATATACGTCATGGTCTAAATAAAGATTTATCATTTAGTCCGGAAGACCGATCAGAGAATATTAGACGCATCGCTGAAGTTGCTAACTTAATGATTGATGCAGGTATTGTAGTACTCTCTGCATTTGTTTCGCCGTATAAAAAAGACAGAGACAATATAAAAGCTATTGTTAAAGACGTTAACTTTGTTGAAGTATATGTGAACACAAGTCTTGAAGAATGTGAACGACGAGACGTAAAAGGACTTTATAAGAAGGCAAGGGCAGGAGAAATAAAGAATATGACGGGAATATCTGCGCCTTATCAAGTCCCTGAAGCACCGGACATAGAAATCAAGACAGAAAAAGAAACCGTGGAAATGTCTGTGGAAAGAATTTTACATAACATAACACCAAAACTCCAACTCAATAATGGGTAAGTATTACTTAAATTATATAGACGAATTAGAAAGTGAAGCCATCTATGTGTTGAGAGAAGTATGGGCGCAATTCCAAAACCCAGTAATTCTTTTTTCTGGAGGCAAAGATTCTATTGTGGTTACACACTTAGCAAAGAAAGCATTCTACCCTGCTAAAATACCTTTTTCTCTAATGCATGTAGATACCGGACATAATTTTCCAGAAACCATTCAGTTTAGAGATAATTTAATAAAGGAATTGGGAGCTAATCTCATTGTGGGGTCGGTACAAAAAGCTATTGATGATGGTAGAGTGTCTGAAGAAAAGGGCAAAAATGCTACACGAAATGCGTTACAAATAACAACTTTATTAGATGCTATTGAGGCACATAAAATAGATTGTGCTATAGGAGGAGGGCGAAGAGATGAAGAGAAAGCCAGAGCTAAGGAGCGCTTCTTTTCGCACCGTGACGATTTTGGTCAGTGGGATCCAAAAAACCAAAGACCAGAACTGTGGAATATATTTAATGGTAAGCATTTTGAAGGCGAACACTTCAGAGCATTTCCGATTAGTAATTGGACCGAAATGGATGTTTGGAACTATATCAAGCGAGAGAATATAGCCATCCCTTCTTTATATTTTGCACACGAGAGACAAGTGATTTGGAGGCAAAATTCATGGATACCTAATTCTAATTTTTTGAGATTGGAATCTGATGAAGAAATTGTAGTTAGAAAAGTGAGATTCAGGACTTTGGGTGATATAACAATTACTGGAGGAATTGAATCTGAAGCAGATACATTAGAAAAGATAGTTGATGAAGTATCTACTATGAGACAAACAGAACGAGGAAATAGAGCTGATGATAAACGATCAGAAAGCGCCATGGAAGATAGAAAGCGCCAAGGCTACTTTTAAACATTATGTAAATGATAGATAATAACCAATTGTTACGATTTACAACGGCTGGAAGTGTTGATGATGGAAAGAGCACACTAATCGGTCGCCTCTTATACGATTCTAAATCCATTTTTGAAGACCAGCTCCAAGCTATTGAGCAAACGAGTAAAAGAAAAGGCCATGATAGTATTGATTTGGCACTATTTACGGATGGACTGAGAGATGAAAGAGAGCAGGGGATTACCATTGATGTTGCTTACAGATATTTTACAACACCAAAACGAAAATTTATCATAGCAGACACCCCTGGTCATATTCAATACACCAGAAATATGGTTACGGGTGCATCTACAGCAAACGCAGCCATAATACTAGTAGATGCAAGACATGGTGTTATTGAGCAAACAAAACGGCATGCTTTTATTGCGTCACTACTTCAAATACCCCACATTATTGTTTGTGTTAACAAAATGGATTTGGTTGACTATTCTGAGAAAACATATAATGCTATTATAAATCAGTTTGAGGAATTTTCATCAAAAATGTTGGTGAAAGATGTCAGGTTTATTCCAATAAGCGCTTTAAACGGAGATAATGTAGTTAACCGGTCAGAAAAGATGGATTGGTATCAGGGAGCTCCTCTGCTACATACTTTAGAACATATACATATTAGTAGCGATATTAATAAAATAGACGCAAGATTTCCTGTGCAAACTGTAATAAGGCCTCAAAATGAAACACATAGAGATTATAGAGGCTACGCAGGAAGAGTGGCTAGTGGTGTATTTAGGATTGGTGATGAAATCACAGCAATGCCGTCAGGGTTTACTTCAAAAATTAAAAGTATTGACACCTTTGAGGGGCAAATAGAAGAGGCTTATGCGCCAATGTCCGTTGCAATTACATTAGAAGATGATATAGATATAAGTAGAGGTAATATGATTGTAAGGTCTAACAATAAACCAGAAGCTTCTCAAGATATAGAAGTTATGCTATGTTGGTTGCATGAACAACCAGCCAAACCAAGAACGAAATATGCTATACGACATACGTCAAATGAACAAAAAGCAATGATAAAAGAAGTGGTTTATAAAATAGATATTAAAACATTATCAAGATCCGAAAATGATAAAGATATATTTATGAATGATATTTTGAAAGTAAAGATAAGAACCACTAAACCATTGATGATAGATGCATACCGAGAGAATAGAACGACAGGAAGTATCATTTTAGTTGATGAAATGACAAATGAAACTGTAGCTGCTGGTATGATAGTATAACTTGAAATAATAATTTAATAGAATAAAAAATGAAAACTTTAATTAGAAATTGTAAGATTATAGTCTTACTCCTTTTCATAGTATCATGTGGAAATGAAAAAAAGGACAATTCTAAGCCTCAAGAAGAACAACAAAAGGTAGTAGAGCAAAAACAAAAAATATTCTCTTTAAAACTAAAAGCTTTAGTAAAAAAAGATGATATATTTCAGCTATTTTATCTTCAGGGAGAGGAAGAGATTTTTAGTGCAGAACAAGTTATTACTGTCAAAATAATTGGGAGTGATGAGTATCAGGACATTTTATTCAAATTACCTGAAGAAGATTATCCATATAATTTCAGAATAGACTTAGGATCTGATGCTGAACAATCTAATGTCATGATTTCTGAATGTATTTTGAGTTATGCTAATACAGATTTTAGCATTAAGGGCAGTGACCTTAAGAAGTTTTTTATATTTAACAATCATATCCAACAATCTTCGTTAGACTCAACCTCATATGATATGAGTAAGGTTGGGGAGAGATATGACCCATATATAGTAGGAAATAAAGAGCTTATAGAAGCTTTAGTTACAAAAATTTAAAACAAGAATTAAATGTTTAACTTATCGAATAAATCAATATTAATAACAGGAGGAACAGGGTCGTTAGGAAAAGCTCTAACTAAACATATTCTAACTAAACATCCAGAAGTAAAAAGACTGGTTATCTATTCAAGAGACGAGCAAAAACAATTTCAAATGGCTCAGGAGTATTCTTCTGAAGAATTTCCTCAAATCCGTTATTTTATTGGAGATGTCAGAGATAGAGAGCGATTAGAAAGAGCATTACAAGGTATAGATTATGTTATTCATGCTGCCGCTATGAAACACGTTCATATAGCAGAGTATAACCCCGATGAATGTATTAAAACTAACATAGGAGGAGCAGAAAATGTAGTTGAAGCATGTTTCAAAACGAAAGTAGAAAGGGTGGTAGCTCTATCTACTGATAAAGCTTGTGCTCCAATAAATTTATATGGTGCCACGAAGTTGACATCAGACAAGCTTTTCATTGCTGCCAATAATATCAAAGGCGAAAACCCTATCCGTTTTTCAGTAGTGAGATATGGAAATGTTATGGGGTCTAACGGATCTGTAATACCTTTTTTTATAAAGAAGAAAAAAGAGGAAAATAAGTTACCTATAACGGATCCAAATATGACACGTTTTAATATTTCTTTACAAGGGGGAGTCGATATGGTAATGCATGCATTAGAAAATGCTTGGGGAGGTGAGTTATTTGTTCCTAAAATACCTTCATATAAAATTATGGATGTTGCAGAAGCTATAGGTCCAAATTGTGAAAAACCTGTCGTTGGTATTAGGCCAGGGGAGAAAGTACACGAAGAGATGATTACAGCATCAGATTCATTTTATACTTATGATTTGGGAAAATATTATACAATTTTACCTGCAACTCATAAATGGAGTTTAGCGGCGTTTATTGAAACTTTTGGTGCAGTTAAAGTTCCTCAGGGATTCAGTTATAATTCAGGTGATAACAATGAATGGGAAACTGTAGAGAGTTTGAGAGAGTTAATAAAAGAACATGTTGATTCAAATTTTCAAGTATAATGAAACCAATACCTTACGGAAGACAGAGTATAGAAGAGGATGATATTGCTGCGGTGATAGAAACCCTTAAAGCAGATTTTTTAACTCAAGGGCCTAAAGTCAGTGAGTTTGAAAATGCCTTTGCTGAATATGTTGGTGCTAAATATGCGGTAGCTGTTAGTAATGCAACCGCAGGCCTACATATAGCAGTTCTGGCTTTAGGTTTAGAAAAAGGCGAACGTGTCATAACTACTCCAATTACCTTTGCCGCATCTGCTAATTGCATCCGGTATGCAGAGGGAGAAGTTTGGTTTGCTGACATCGACCCAAACACTTATGTATTGTCATTAGAAAAAACAAGGGCATTAATAGAATCTAAACCTAAAGGGTTTTTTAAAGGAATAATACCAGTAGATTTTGCCGGTTTGCCTGTAAACCTTGAGGCTTTTAGATCATTGGCAGACGAACATGGTTTATGGATAATTGAGGATGCTTGTCATGCTCCGGGAGGATATTTTACAGACTCTAAAGGAGATAAACAAATGTGTGGCAACTGTAATTATGCTGATATAGGGATATTCTCATTTCACCCTGTAAAGCATATAGCCTGTGGTGAAGGGGGGATGGTAACTACGAATTCGGAACTTTTATATAACAGCTTAATGAAGCTAAGAACTCATGGCATCACTAAAGATGATATGAGTGAAAATCATGGCGGATGGTTTTATGAAATGCAGATGCTAGGGTTTAACTATCGTTTGACAGATATACAAAGTAGTCTGGGTTTAGTGCAGTTGTCAAAAAACGATAAAGGAGTAGTTAAAAGGAACGAAATAGCAAATAGATATAAAGAAGCTTTCAAAAACAAAATTAAATTTCAAAGCCTTCCTGATGGAGCGTATAATGCTCACCATTTATTTGTTATTGAAGTAGAAGACAGGAAGGGGTTATATGACTTCTTAAGAACTCATGGCATCTTTTCTCAAGTACATTATATTCCTGTACATACATTACCGTATTATAAAAAGATAGGCTATGAAGAAGCAGAGCTAAATCATTCGGAAAATTATTATTCGAAATGCATAAGTCTGCCAATGTACCCTAGCCTATCACTAGAAGAACAAGATTTTGTTATAGAGAAAATAGTATCATACATAAATGGCTAATCTAGCAATTATACCTGCAAGGGGAGGGAGTAAGCGTATTCCAAAAAAAAATATTAAACCTTTTCTAGGAAAACCTATTATTGCTTATTCTATTGAAGCTGCCAAGACGAGTCACCTATTTGATGAGGTAATGGTTTCAACAGACGATGATGAGGTAGCAGAAATAGCAAGGTTATATGGAGCTAAGGTGCCATTTCGGAGAAGTACTAAAAATGCCAATGACTTTGCTGTTTTATCTGATGTAATAGAGGAGGTAATTAAAAGCTATTTAGACCAAGGAAGGCATTTTAATAATGCTTGTTGTTTATTACCAACAGCCCCCTTTGTAAGCCCAAAAACGATTACAGAGGCCTATCAAAAACTTATAGAAAACAATTTTGACAGTGTTTTTCCAATTCTAGAATACTCATTTCCCATTCAACGATCACTAAAAATGATGGATGATAAGGTTTCTATGTTATGGGAAGAATTTTTAAACTCACGATCTCAAGATTTAGAGCCAAGATACCATGACTCTGGGCAATTTTATTGGTTAAATATAAACGCTTTTAACAATAATAAGAAATTGTTTACAGCCAATTCCGGAGGGATTGTTATATCTGAATTACATGCACAAGATATTGATACGGAAACAGATTGGAAGTTAGCTGAAATAAAATATAAACTCATGCTTAATGAGTAAGAAAGTAATTTTTAGAGCGGACGGAAATTCAAAAACCGGGTTAGGTCATTTATACAGACTTTTTAGTATAGTAGAAATTATAAAGAATACACTAGACTATGTGTATTTAACACATCAAACCACACCTTCTGATATTATTCCAAAGGATTATAATGTAAGATTTATTCCAGATTTTATTAATACTGAAGATGAACCGGATTGGTTGGCTGTCAATTTTTCACCCAATGAATATATAATCATTGCTGATGGTTATCACTTTTCATCTGGTTATCAAAAGCAGATAAAGAATAAGGGTTATAGATTATTATACATAGATGATTTAGCCAAGGAGCATATGTATGCAGATATTGTAATAAATCATTCGCCTTATATTCAGGAAAATCATTACAGTAAAGCATCATACACCAAGCTTGCGTTGGGAACACAGTATGCTTTATTAAGACCTTCATTTTTAAAAGAAGCTAAAAAACAAGACAAACAAGTAACAACGATTAGTAATGTATTTGTTTGCTTTGGAGGGGCAGACCCTTTTGATTTGACGTATAAGTCAGTGATGGCATTAATAGAATTGGAGAAAGTTGCTGACATACATATTGTCGTAGGAGGAGCTTATGAGCATAAAAAGATTTTTGAGGTTCAAAATGACCACCTTACTAAAATTAATGTATATAAAAACTTATCTGAAATAGAGCTATTGGAGCTTATGAAGTTGTGCGATTTTGCCATTGCACCTGCAAGTACTATATTATATGAGCTTTGCTGCGTTAAAATGCCTATTCTAAGTGGATATTATGTGGATAATCAAGAGTTGATTTATAAAGGGTTTTTAAATAATAATGCAATTTATCGAGGAGGAAATATGGCAGATTATGAAGTGCTTGATTTTGAGAGAAAGATTAATGAAATTCTGAACGAAAATTCATTTAACAATCAAATAAAGGCTCAAGAAGCACTGTTTGATAACAAAATAGCATTAAGACATTTAAATTTGATTTCTGATTTATGTTTACAATAGGTGTACTTTGTAGTGGAGGTTTAGGTCTCGAGACCGTTTCAAGAATAGTAAAGGAGTATACAATTCAGTTTATTCTAACAGATCGTAACTCTAAGGGGATTATAGATTTTGCTGCAAAACACAAGATCCCTTTTTTTGCAGGTAATCCAAGAAAAGGTAAAGGCTATAATTTTATTAAAGATTTTAACGTAGATGTTATAGCTTCAATTAATTATTTGTTTTTGATTGAAGCAGATATTATAAACCATTCTAAGGCTATTACATTCAACATTCACGGGTCGCTTTTACCGAAGTATAGAGGTAGAACACCTCATGTTTGGGCCATAATACATGGAGAAAAAAAAGCAGGAATAACTGCCCATGTGATAGATGAAGGTTGTGACACTGGAGACATCATACATCAAATCGAAGTTCCGATCCATGAAGATGATACAGGGGGCATGATTTTAGCAAAATATGCTGAGCAATACTTTCCTCTAGTTAAAAGAGTATTACAAGATGTTAAGAATAATGATTTAGAGCTTAAAACTCAAAATGAAGAAGAGGCAACATATTTTGGAAAACGGACACCAGAAGACGGTGAAATTAATTGGAATTGGAGCAAAGAAGATATCAGAAATTGGGTTAGGGCACAAGCTAACCCTTATCCGGGAGCTTTTACTTATTACCTAGACCAAAAGGTAATCATTGACAAAGTCTCTTATACAAGCGAAGAGTACGCTTCCAATATGACTAATGGTGAGATTGTTCAACTAAAACCTAATGTTGCGGTTAAGGTTAAAAATGGGATAATTCATTTAGATCGTATAAGGACAGAAAATTGTACTTTTGCTATAGGAAACATATTTGGGAATGAGAATAGGAAATAAAGCTATAGGAGAGAATCAGCCGTGTTTTATTATCGCTGAATTATCTGCCAATCACAATGGAGATATCAATATTGCTATAGAAACAATTAAAGCGGCAAAAAAAGCCGGAGCTGATGCAATAAAACTCCAAACATATACCCCCGACACACTTACTATTAATTGTGACAATGATTTTTTTAAGATAAATAGCGGAACACTTTGGGATGGTAAAACACTTTACGAGCTTTATGGAGAAGCATATACCCCCTGGGAATGGCATGATAAGTTATTTAAAGTAGCAAAACAAGAAGGATTAATATGTTTTTCATCTCCTTTTGACCGTACAGCAGTAGATTTTCTGGAAGAATTTAATGTGCCGGCATATAAAATAGCATCTTTTGAAATTCAAGATATACCTCTCATAGAATATACAGCTTCTAAAGGAAAGCCTATTATTATATCAACAGGAATTGCTGAAGAAGAAGATATTGAACTGGCAGTAGATACCTGTCGTAAAGCAGGGAATAATGATATTGTACTACTTAAATGCACATCTTCCTATCCTGCACCATTAGAATTAGCCAATTTGAATACTATTCCGGATATGAAAAAACGGTTTAATGTTCAAGTAGGATTTAGTGACCATACTTATGGGTCATTAGCACCAACGGTAGCAACAACACTAGGAGCTAAAGTTATTGAAAAACATTTTATTCTTGATAAATCAATAGGGGGTCCTGATGCAGATTTTTCATTAGATGTAGAAGAATTCACAGAACTGGTGAATAAAGTAAGAGATACTGAAAAACTTTTAGGCAAGGTTTCATATGAAATCTCAGAAAAAGTAAAAAATAATAGAAAGTTTGCTAGATCTCTCTTTGTAGTAAAAGATGTTAAAAAAGGAGATGTTTTATCTAAAGAAAATATCCGTTCAATAAGGCCTGGTTATGGCCTACACCCAAAATACTATAATGAGATTTTAGGAAAAGTTTTTTCTAAAGATATAGAAAGAGGAACTCCATTAATGAATAATCATCTTCAATAAATGAACTTCTTTTTTGATGTTGTTACCAATGAAGCTAAATTTAATGCTGAGAGCTATGAATATTCTTATGAAGATGATAAATGCATCCTCATATTAGATATTAACCAATCTAAACTTAAAGCTTCATCTGTAGAAAACAATATTCGTGTATGGTTAAACCATAGATCTAATCATAAGGCTGAAACATTATTTAGAGGGGGTTATTTTATGGTATATTACCATAAAATTAATAAAACAATTGAAGTCTACAGAGATGCTTCTGGGATAAAGTCGGGCTACTATAGCATCAATAAAAAAGGGCTTTTTATTGACACCCATGTCCATAGTTTGGCAAAAACAGTGGGAGTAAGTGATTTTGATGAAAAAGCCATAGCCATGCTTTTGGCCCTAGATTTCTGCTTTGATGGGTATACAATATATAAAGACATCAAAGAATTTAAAATTGGCATACAGGCTGTTTTTAACAGCAATTTAGAGTGTAATGAAGTCATTACTCCGGTACAATTAGCTACTAAAGAGAACACACTTAGTTTTAATGAGAATGCCAATAGATTAAGGGAAGAAACTAATTCAGCACATTCCAGTATTGCCACTACTAATAATATAGTATACCTTTCAGGAGGTATAGACTCTTGTGTTATGTTGGCTGCACTAGATGATATCGTTGATAAAAAAGATATTAAAACGATATCTTATAAAGTAAAAGGAACTACTCAAGACGAAACAATATATGCAAAAAGTATAGCAGACTATTTAGGCGTCTCTTTTGAAGTAAAGGAAATAGACCCCAAAAGAAACATTACTGTCGATTTTTTTCAAGAGGCGATTATAAAAATGAATAATCCGTACATAGGCTATTGGATTTTCGCTCCGGAAGGTGATCTGACAACAACATTTTTTGCCGGGCAAGATACCAGATTGCATACACCAGATGTCCATCCAATAGATAGTTTTGTATTTGGTCTTTACCTTAAGAATAAAAAACTGCCATTTAATAAGATCACAGAGAAATTAGCTTTAATGGTCCATAATAAGCTTAACTTGGAAAAGAGCGCTTTTAAGGGATTAAAGCACTTGGACCGACTTTCATCAGTTGGGAATCCGGAAAACTATATATTGAAGTATGTTTTCAAGTTTAAGCCCCCCCATGAAAGTCCATTTTTAATTAGTAAATTAGATGAGCTTAAGGCATTTTTTGAACTGCCTAATGCTATGAATAGTAAAAGGCAGTTATATAACGAAATTGTAAGAATAAAATGGGCAGAACAATACACAGACGATATTAGATATATGCAAGATATAGCTAGAGTATCATCTAGATACATGGCAATGCCATTTTACGACAAACAACTTTCAGAGTTTTCATCATCAATACCGTTTGATTACGCCTCAAAATTTGAATATGGTAATGATGCATATTCTAACTCAAAAGTTAAAGTCAATAAATTAATATTGAGAGCAGCTTATAAAGATAAACTGAACAGAGAAGTCCTATACAGGAAAAAAGCTGTTTCTGTCACTAACTTTTTGTTATTTGAAGGCGCATTAGGTCATAATGTATATCAAATAATACGCGAAGACTATAACGCTAAAGAATCATTTATAAAGGAATATAAATTAGAGCGTTTTGTAGAAAAGTATTATAATAAGCCTACAGGATGGGCAATTGATGACCAAAATTATCTTATGAAAATATATTACATAGCAACATTATGCATATATTTTAAACATATACTTAAATAGTTTTTTTGATTTCTAAAAAATAGATTAAAATGGTTTTAAGGTTTATTAGAAATCAAAAAAGATTACTAAGGTATATACTCTTAAGCTACCTTGATAAAGGAATTATCTTCCTAGTTCCACTAATTGTTCTAAACCTTTTTCTAAGTAAAGAAGAATACATTGTTGTAGAATATATTTATTCTTTTTCCATAATCATTATACCATTTTTAGATTTAGGGATCAATGGTTATATTTTTTATGGTTACAGAGAAAGGAATTACAGCAAAAGAGTCTTGGTTGACTTAATCAAAGTTTTTGAAAAACTATTTATTGTATTAAGCATCTTAGGGCTATTATTAATACTTTTCAACAGGACTGTTTTTTTAATAGACGATTATTTAGAACTTATCATTATAAGGTCTTTATATGTTATGTCTTTCGGTTTCATTACATCTTTGTTTAGGCTATTAAATACCCCCGAAAAATCACTGTATATAAGCTTAATTTTTAGCTCAATTACGATAAGTGGGTTATTAATTTGTTATTTTACAAATATTGATTTTGACATAAACTATGTCTTTTTGGGCCAAATAATGTTTGTGATTGCATTATTTGTAAGGGTATTAATTAAGCAAAAGAGCGTTAACATAAACATTGGTTTTGTATGGAGTTATATAAAAAAATCATTATTGTATTCATGGCCAAGCATTTTACAGGTTTTTGTCTTAATGTATATTGCTAATTATGGAAAATTGAACATTCTAAAAAAGTTATCTACTGAAGAAGGTGTGATTTTATCAATTAGTCAACGATATGCATTCCTAATACAAATCATGCATACGTCTATTTTGGCTTTTGTAATTAAAAAAATATTTGAAGAAGAGACCCTATCAATAAATAAAAAAACGTTCCTAACATACTCTATTCTAATCGTATTATCTTCTTTAGCAGTTTTTGTTTTAATTAATGCTAATATATTATACTCTTTTCCAGAGTTAAGTCTTATGAAATATCTTAAAATTATACTTTTAATAATATTTTATACCCTGATTTGGTGCCTGTATTCATATTTTGAGATTTTCTTTAGTAGAGAAAACAAAAACATTATTAAATTATATTTGGCATTAATAGGTGCATTAGCTTTTTTTGTTATAGTAAAAGTATTGAATATAGGTTTTTTGGAAAAGCTAACTATAGCAATGGCTTTCAGCATTACTGTTTCTTTTATAACAAGCTTAATTATATTGAAGAAAAGGGGATATAAATTATTATGAATTCGAGCAAGCACAATTAATCCTAATAGATGAGAAAACTTTTAACATTAATCATTTCATTGATACCGTTTCAAGCTATTAAGATATGGTTGTACAGGATGATTTTTAATTATAATATTAACTACAACTCTCATATAGGTTTTTTTAATGTTCTTGAATGCAAGCTATTGAAAATGGAATCGGCCAAAATAGGTCATTTCAATTTTATAAACTGCCATAGCTTAAAAATGGAGGAAGGCTCCATAATAAAAAAGTTCAATAGAATTAAGCACATTAATACTATGACATTGAGAAAAAAAGCATTCATATTTTCTAAAAATTTCATAGGAGGAAGCAGAGATATAAAGAATAAACCTTCTCAGAATATTATAATAGGTGATTTATCTCAGGTATTAAGGAATAACTATTTTGATGTAACAGATGAAATTGTGATAGGTAATAATGTTGTTTTTGGAGGAAATGGCAGTGAAATATGGACACATGGGTTTGATATTGATAGAAACTTGTTGAAGGATAAAGTCAGTTTTGGAGATAATATATTTATTGGCTCAAAGTGTATTTTTACTAAAGGGATTTCAATAGTAAGTAATACTTCATTTGGATCTGGAAGTGTCATATATAAGAGTATAAATGAAAGCGGGCTATATAGTTCTCAACAAATAAGAAAAATAAAATAAATATAGATAACCGGATAATGAGAAACATTTGTTTTATAGCTAATTATTACAAAACGGATGTCTTTGTTAAGATAGCAGAACAATTACAAAAACAAGAAATTACTTCTTATTGGATAGTTCCCAATGCTAAACAGTATAGTTTACTATGTGAGTTATTTCCTAAGGAGCAGGTTTTATATATCGGAAAGAAAGAAGTCCTAAGTTCAACCAAAAGCACAATTTCATTTGATTTAAAGATTAATGAATTAGTTTATGGAGATAGAGTGCTAAAACAAGAGTCTAATTCTTGGACATATGATTATTTGAGTAATCTTGCAGAGAGATACTATGATTTTATAAAATTAAATAATATAAGCTATATTTTCGGAGAAGTGACCTGGGCTCACGAGCTTATAGCTCATAGACTTACTTTACAAGCGACTGAATTACAATGCCAATATTTAAACCCTCATACGATAAGAATTCCCAATGGCAGGTTTAGTTTTTTTACTGACGAAATTCAATCTAAAATTAAAGAGGTTTCTATTCAATTAGACGAAAGCCCTAAACCTATTGAACTAGAAAAACCACAATATTTAAAACTTAATGATAAACTATTACAAAAAAAGGGAACGTTTGTAAATAACATAAAGTTATTAAGAAACTTTATTTTTCGTACCAATCAAGACAACAACGACCCTACTCTTTATAGTAAACCAATAACTCAATTCAGAATAAGGGTAAAAGAAATATTTAATCGAATAGTATTCAAGAATTTTATAACAGAAATACCATTCAACGCTATTCCTAAGGATAAAAAAGGAATTCTTTTTACGCTTCATAAGCAACCAGAAGCATCAATTGATGTTATAGGAAGGTATTATGAAGATCAATGGGAGTTGATTTTAAATATATGGAGAATTATGCCAAAGGATTATATCTTATTGATAAAAGAGCATTCTAATGCGATTGGAGATCGAGGATTTAGTTTTTATAAAAAAGTTAAAAAACTCCCTAATACTTATCTGGTACATAATAAGATTGACTCTCATAAGTTATTAAACCATGTAGAAGCTGTTTTTACGGTATCTGGTACTATTGCATACGAAGCAGCTTTAAAAAATAAAAATAGTTTTACTTTTGCGCCTACATTTTTTAATAAACTGAACAATTGCACGCAGGTAAATTGGGAAGATTTTAAGCATAAGCACTTACATGATTTTAGCGATGACCAATCTAATGGTATAGAGATTAATAAATTTTCACATTGGCTTATAAGCAATTCTTTTGAAGGAATTATGTCAGATTCTTTTTCTGATTCAAGAAGCATTCAAGAAGACAATATAAAAAAGCTTAGTTCAGCATTTATGAGCGTAATACGATAATGATAATATTAAAGAAAAGTAATATAATAAGAGTTGCACTAACCATGTGTATCTTATTTTTAGCATTTACTAGCTTGAACGCCTTCAATGTCGGTGATGTTTCTTTCTCTTTATATGTTGTATCTAGCCTGTTGTTCATTTTGCTAATTTCAGTATTAAGGTTTAAATTTCTATTCCTTGATAATAGCTTAATGTTATTGATTCTTGTATTTATAATGTTGAGCTCATTGCTTAATTTTGAGGCTTTTAAACTAACATCTATAGTTTATTCCTTATTATTTCTGGTGTTTTATTCTTACCAAATCTATTACTCAAAGGAGCATATATCTTACAATAATTTTGTTTGGATACTAAAATGCATTATTATAACTTTTTTTATCGTCCTGATCATATCGCAATTATTGGTTTTATTTGATTTACAAAGCTTAGAAAGACCAAAAGGATATTTTCAAAGCACTGGACAATTAGGTATTCAGTATAATCACAAAACAGATAGATACAGATTTCACTCTTTATCCACTGAGCCATCTTATGCTGCAATTATAGTAATGTTAAGTTTTGCCATTTTAAGCGATTTAATCAAAGAAAAGAAGAAGCTTATACCATATGGTTTAATGCTATTGTTCATGCTTTTTAGCTTTAAATCGTCTTTAGGATTTATAATACTAGCTGTTTGGATATTAACGCAAGTGAAAATAACTAAAAAGCATTTTCTGGTGTTTATGGTTTTATTTTTCATAGCGGTTATCCTATTCTTTTTCACTGATGTAGGAGGAAAAAGTGTGGATAGAATAAGAGATGTAGTATTTCTTTTATTTACTGATTTTTTTGAATTTCCAAATAAACTAAATAGTATAGATTCTAGTGCATATGCCAGAGTTGGTCCAACCTTTAGGTATTTAAGCGATTTAGATTTTTTTGATTATCATACGTATTTTGGATATGGAGCTACTTCTTCGGAACCTTATTTTTCTAAGATTGTTTATCCTGAAGCATGGAATACACACATGGTATTCACACCACCATTTCTAACAGGGTTTTTATATGATTATGGTTTTATAGGGACATCATTAGTATTAATTTTTATTTGGAGTTTTATTAAGAATAAAACAATTTTTTACAAGATTACATTCTTCATGATTTTGATTAACTCTAACTTCAATACACAATTGTTTTGGTTTGCTATTTTGACAATTGCGTTGCATAATTTTTTTAAAAAGAACGATTATGCTGATGTGAGCCCTTAAAGCATATTTTTTATGTACTTCTGATAATATTCTAAAGAAGTTTTTGTTTTTTTAGTTGGTAAAACAGAATTAAGCTCGTTTTTAATATATATTTTTGTGCCGGTATTAGTAATAGTATCAGCTATTCTAGTGAAAAAACGTTAAGTAAATTCTCTCCTGAATTTATAAAATATTAACCGAGAATCGATAATAAACTAGTATTTAAAAAGGAGAAATATAGGCCATATTTTAATATAAGATGAAGAAAAAATTATTGGTAGATATGCACTTGTTTGATTGTATGCATCAAGGGTCTAGAACGTATTTAAAAGGGATTTATACCAAATTAATTCTTATCGCTGAAGATCTTCATTTGTACTTTATTGCACATGATGTAGAAAACCTTAAAAAGGAATTTGGAGAACCAAAGAATGTCACATTTATAAAACTTAAAACAAAAAATAAATTTTATAGATTACTATTTGAAATCCCCAAAATCATTAGAAAACATAAAATAGATTATTCTCATTTTCAATACATAATACCACCAATAAAAATAAACAAGTACATCGTAACTACTCATGATATTTTATTTCATCAAGAAGAGTTTAAGAGTTACTTCCCACTAAAGTATCGTATTATTAATGGTATTCTATTCAGAATCAGTGCTAAGCGAGCTGATATATTGCTTACGGTTTCTGAATATTCTAAAAAACAGATTTCAAAGAAATATAATATACCTATTGATAAAATTTACGTGACTCCAAATGCAGTTGAAGAAGGTTTTGAAAAAACTACTGGTGATATACACAATGAGATTCTAAAAAACCAAAAAATAATTTTGTACGTCTCAAGAGTTGAGCCAAGGAAGAACCATTTAGCATTAATTCAAGCTTATTTAGATTTAAAGCTTTATCAACAAAACTATAAATTGGTTTTTATAGGCGCTTTCGACTTTCCAAGCAAAGAGTTGCTAAGTTATTTAGAGAAAAACAAACAATTATTAAACAACAATGTTATTTGGGAGCAAAACATAGCGTTTGAAGAGGTAAAATCATATTATAAAAATTGTGAGGTTTTTGTTTTTCCTTCTTTAGCAGAAGGTTTTGGTATCCCAGTTATTGAAGCAATGAAGTTTTATAAAAAGGTTTTGGTTTCCGATTCAACTGCGATGAAAGATTTTAATCTCCCAAAAGAGTTAACGTTTAAACCCTATGACTTAGAGGATTTAAAAATGAAACTTAGAGCATTGTTATTAAATAGTAACGATTATACCTCAGAATACGATAAAATTTTATCTCATTATAGCTGGAAAAAGAGTGCTGAAGTCGTTTTAAAGCGAATTAAACTAGATTATGAAAAATAGAAAGAAAATATTTTTTTATTTGATAATACTCTTAGGCCTGTTAACTTATAGTGGCTATTATCTGTTTTCAAAATATTTAGTTTTAGAAACTCCTATTGATACTATCAGAATTGAGCTTAGCAAAACAGCATTAGATAAAGGTGCACCCATTATGTATGCTAGTAAAGATAATAGTTCAAAAATAAACTTTACTGACGTATACAGGTTCGTTAGGATAGATGAAACAACAGCTGAAGTTACAGACTTGAAAGGAAAACATATTTCTAAATTTAGAATATATTTTGAATTTCCTGGTAAAGATTTTCATCTAAAAAGCATAGCATTAATTGATGATTTTCAGCAGTTAATATATGAAACAGATGATATTGATAATAATGAAGGTATAGCTATAAAAGAGAAAGGTTCTTTTGAGGTTACCCAACACAATGGATATATAGAGTTTCCATATGTAATAGCAAATAAAATACCATATTTAGCTCTATCTCTTTGTGTTTTGTTTTTAGGTTTAATAACGATATTGGTAATAAGGTATACAGGCTTATTAAAGCCATTGCAAGTGGTGGATAAAAAGGACTATTTAATTATAATTTACCTGTTTTCAATTTTTTCTTTTGCACCCTTGTATAATATAGCCCTGATTTTATGCTTATTATTTTATATAAAGGATTTTAATAAAAATATTTTTTTTAAAAACAAAACCAATATATTATTTATAGGTTTTTTTGCAGTATACCTGTTGAATACATTTTTTTTAAAAGAGAATGAATCAAGAGACTTTTCTATTATTGAGAAATTCCTTCCCTTTGTTTTCATACCATTGCTATTGGCCTCTGTTAAACTGAAAAATGCATTATATTATTTACTATTATCATCATTAACAATAGGACTTTTTTTGTTTTTAACATCAAGTATAGACTTTGTGTTGCTAAAGAAATATGAATATTTCTCTTTTGAGACATTTTCTAAATACTATCATCCGGTATATTTATCCTATCTTGTATTTATATCTATTTGCTTTGTACAACAATATTACCATGGAAAAAAAAGATATTTGCTACAACTCATACTTGTTGCATTCTTGGTTTTTCTGGGATCTAAAATGGTTTTAATAGTTGGATTGCTACTATTTTCGATATTTTTTATTAATGTTAAAAAAAGACTTATTTACTTTATTGCCTTAGTCGGAATATTTATGTTCTCAATTTTTGTATTCAAGCCTTTACAAGACCGTTTTGCAGGTGTACTAAAACAAGATGATTTGTCAATACTTGAAGAAAGTAAAATAGACAATGCAAATGATTCTAGAATAAATGGACTTACAATAAGACTTATACTTTGGAGAGAATCACTGGCAACAATGGACGGCTTAAAAGAGTATGTATTTGGCAATGGGGTAACTAAATCCAAGAATAAAGACTTGAAAGAACGGCTTATGAATCTTGGGCTAGATCATCACGCAAAACTGAATCCACACAATCAATTTGTTGATACATTCTGGAGAACGGGAATTGTTGGACTTATTATATTGGTTACTATACTTGTAGTAGCAATGAAGGAAGGTTTAAAGCATGGAAATAAAGTTTTAATAATATTTACGTTATTTATATTGTTTAGTTTCTTTACCGAATCTCTTTTTGGTAGAGTAAGAGGAATTTATTTTACAACAACAGTCTTATTAGTATTAACAAATTCTAGTTACAGAAAAGAATTTGAAACTTCTAAAGACACACTAGAGTTAAATAATTAATGAAAATAGCAATTTTAGGAACAAGAGGAATACCTAATAATCATGGTGGTTTTGAACAGTTTGCAGAATATTTTTCTGTTTATTTAGCTTCTAAAGGTCATGAGGTTTATGTATATAACTCACACGATCACCCTTATCAAGAGAGTGAATACAAAGGAGTAAATATTATTCATTCTCACGATCTTGAATACAAAATAGGCACAGCAGGACAATTCATTTATGATTTTAATTGTATCAGAGATTCAAGAAAAAGGGACTTTCATATAATACTTCAATTGGGCTACACATCAAATTCAATATGGCATTGGTTATTACCTAAGAAGCCTGTTATTATTACGAATATGGATGGTATGGAGTGGAAACGATCAAAGTACTCCATGAAAGTCAGGAAGTTTTTAAAATATGCAGAAAAACTAGCTGTTATGAGTAGTGATTATTTGATAGCTGATTCATTAGGCATTCAAAGCTATTTAATGGATACTTATAACAAACCTTCTAAATTTATAGCTTATGGAGCCACTGTTTTTGACACTCCTGAAGAAAGTATATTACCCCAATATAAAGTAAAAAAACACGAATATTGTATTATCATAGCCAGACTAGAACCTGAGAATAATATAGAGGTTATAATAAAGGGATATGTGGCATCTAAGGCTAGCTACCCGCTAATTATATTTGGTGGTCTGAATGAATATGGAAATAAACTGAAAAAAAAGTATTCAAGCGACTCCAGAATACAATTTGTGGGACCAAATTATAACCAAAACCAATTGAATAACTTAAGATATTTTTCAAGGTATTATTTTCATGGACATTCTGTTGGAGGAACCAACCCTTCACTATTAGAAGCTATGGCGTCTAATACTCTAATAATTGCAAATGATAATGTTTTTAATAAAAGCATACTAAATGAAGAAGCGCTTTATTTTCAAAGTTCAGATGATATTATGAATATATTAGATAAGGACGATGCATTTGCTTTAAAAGAAAGCTTCTCTAAAGCCAATATGCTTAAAATAAACAATAAATACAACTGGGAAATAATAAATGAAGAATATGAGAAGTTCTTAGTACAGAAAAGTAAATAGTTGAATATGTTTATAAGATCAGTTTTTGATAAAAAGCATCTTAATCATAAAATAATAATACTTTTATTCTTGATTTTAAGTCTATGTTTTGACTTTATAGATAAGATAGAAATTTTTTATGGAATTGATTTTATAAAATACAATAGAGCCTTAAAAGTTGTTTTTTTATCTTATGCTGTAGTTTTTTCTGTAGTTAATATCAGATTTATCCTAAAGCACACGAAGTTTATTGTATTTCTGTTTCTCATATTGTGTGCCATTTTTCTCTTTAAAGGAGAATACAATAACCTTTACTTAATGGAGTTTTTAAGATATGCCTTTATCTTTATTGCTTTTCCATTACTCTTTCACACTTTTTTTATTGAAAAAAAAGACATTGTCACACCACTCTATAGTCTATTAAAGTACGTTATTGTAGCCAATGCTATAATTATTGTCACAGGTATTTTGTTTAATATTCAAGTCTTCAAGACGTATGATTCCATCAGATTTGGGTATAACGGATTTATATTGAGTCAAGGCTTTACTCCTTATTTATATTTATCTGCTACGGTTTTTTTCTGGGTTTTCAGAGATAGAAAAATGTTACTACTTACAATAGTTTTGTCATTTATATCTGGAGTTAAAGGGGCGTATTTAGCTGAATTTTTAGTACTAAGCCTATTGGTTCTATGCAGCAAAGAATTTAGTAAAACTTTTAAGATAAAAGCTTTTATTACGATAGCTTTCATTTTTATAACTACATTAACTATCTTAATGAGTATTCCTCCTTTTAGTGGGTTAATGCAGTCCGACAAGCTATTATCTGAAGTTTTTTCATTTAGAATACATAACTTAATGTATGTTATACAAGAATTGACATCAGAAAACTTTAATATCTTCACAGGGGTTCACGATTTTGATACGCTAAGACTAGAACTACAACTTGTAGATGTAATTCTGTTTTTTGGTATAATAGGTCTTGCTGTGTTCTCCTATGTTGTATATAGGTTATACAATTATATTAAAAAGAGTAATGTTGCAACTATATTTATAGCAACATCTATCTTATTATCTATACTAATCGGAAATTTATTTTATGTTCCAATGGCATCACTTTTGTTTCTTATAGTCTCTTTTAGCCTTGAACAAAAACTACTTTTTGACTCTCAAAAATAGTTAATAAAGTGATTATGAAATCATTCAACATTAACCGTAGAATAAAGCTATAGGCATTATTTACAATTATAACTACCCTAATATTGAACAAATTCAACATACTTTTCTATTTTTGCTCAAATCATTATAAAAGCTTCAAATGAAACTATCAGTAATAGGAACGGGCTATGTTGGCTTGGTAACAGGAACCTGTCTGGCAGAAACTGGAAATGATGTCTTATGTGTAGACATTGATGCTGAGAAAGTTAAAAAAATGCAATCTCGAGAAGTTCCGATCTATGAGCCACAATTAGACATTCTATTTGAAAGAAATATAAAGGCAGATCGATTAAAATTCACCACGTCATTAGAAGAGGGATTAGAGTTTGGAGATATTATATTTTTGGCGTTGCCAACACCCGAAGATGAGGATGGCTCAGCGGATCTAAAGTACATCTTAGGAGTTGCTGATCAAATAGGAAAGCTTATAAAAGAATATAAAGTCATTGTAGATAAAAGTACAGTACCTGTAGGCACATCAGAAAAAGTAAGAGTGGCAATCGCAAAGCATTCTAATGTTGATTTTGATGTGGTATCAAATCCAGAATTTTTGAGAGAAGGGTATGCTGTTGAAGATTTTTTAAAACCTGAGCGAATCGTAGTAGGTTCTGAATCGCCTAGAGCGATAGAATTAATGAAAAAAATATATAAACCCTATGTGAGATCAGGAAACCCTATCATTTTTATGGACGAAAAATCTGCAGAACTTACAAAGTATGCGTCTAATTCGTTTTTGGCAACTAAAATTACCTTTATGAATGAAATTGCCAATTTCTGCGAAAAAGTAGGTGCTGATGTAGATAAAGTAAGAATAGGCATGGGAACCGATTCAAGAATAGGTAAACGTTTTTTGTTTCCTGGTATTGGTTACGGTGGTTCATGTTTTCCTAAAGATGTGAAGGCCCTTCGTAAATCTGGTTTAGATGCAGGCTACGATTTTAACATCCTGAATTCAGTAATTGAGGTCAATAAAAAGCAAAAAGTCATACTCGTTCCAAGAATAAAGAATCATTTCAAAAATACACTCAAAGGCAAAAAGATTGCCATCTGGGGATTGGCATTTAAACCACAAACCGATGACATTAGAGAAGCACCTTCGTTATATATCATAAACGAGCTATTGTCTTTAGGTGCAGAAATAGCTGCTTTTGATCCCGAAGCAATGCCTAATGTAAAACGAAAACTAGGAGATAAGATTACTTATGCAGACAACATGTATGATGTACTGGAAGGTGCTGAAGCATTAGTTATATGCACCGAGTGGAGCATATTTAGAACTCCTGATTTTGATCGATTGAAATCATTAATGAAACAAGCTGTAATTTTTGATGGTCGAAATTTGTACGATATTGAGGAAATGACTAGCGAAAATATACATTACAGTTCTATAGGACGTTAATATGAATCAAAAAAAAACAGTATTAGTTACTGGAGCAGCAGGGTTTCTAGGTTCCCATTTATGCGATAAGTTTATAAATGAAGGTTTTAAAGTTATAGGAATGGACAACTTTATAACCGGAGATATAAAAAACATAGAACATTTAAAGTCGCATAGTGATTTTGAATTTATAGAACATGATGTGACAGAGTTTGTAAAAATAGAAGGACCATTAGATTATATTCTTCATTTTGCATCTCCTGCCAGTCCAATAGATTATTTAAAGATTCCTATCCAGACTCTTAAAGTAGGCTCTTTAGGAACACACAATCTCTTGGGATTGGCTAAAGCTAAAAAAGCCAGAATACTTATAGCGTCTACGTCAGAAGTCTATGGAGATCCTTTAGTACACCCGCAGTCAGAAGAATATTATGGAAATGTAAGCACTATTGGGCCAAGAGGGGTTTATGATGAAGCAAAACGATTTCAGGAATCTATAACTATGGCGTACCATCGCTTCCATGGATTGGAAACAAGAATAGTGCGAATATTTAATACTTATGGACCAAGAATGCGACTCAATGACGGACGAGTAATACCTGCATTCATGGGACAGGCACTTAGAGGAGAAGATTTAACCGTATTTGGTGATGGCTCTCAAACCAGATCTTTTTGTTATATTGATGATCAAATAGACGGAATATACAAGTTGTTATTTAGTAATTACAGTTTGCCCGTAAATATTGGAAACCCAAATGAAATATCAATAAGAGATTTTGCAGAGGAAATCATAAATCTAACAGGTACAGATCAAACAATAATATATAAACCACTCCCTCAAGATGATCCAATGCAACGTCAACCCGATATAAGTCTGGCAAAGAAACTGTTGGGTTGGGTTCCTAAAGTTGGAAGAAAAGAAGGAATGACAAAGACCTATAATTATTTTAAAGGTTTGACGAAAGAAGAACTTTATAAAAAAGAACATAAAGATTTTTCGAAACATATAAAAAGATAAAACAAATTGAGCTTATTTAAGCAAGGCAGATATTCAGGTTATTTAAGGCCAATTTCTTATTTGATAGATTTGACCATTATCAATGGATTAGCCATTGAATATTATTTTAAATCTATTGACCCGTTTATCTTCATTTGTGTAACTAGCATCTTATGGATCGTATTATCCATTTATTCAAAGTTTTACGAAGTATACAGATATTCCAGACCAGTTAATATTTTAGCCTTTGTTTTAAGACAATTAGTGTTATTTATCGTCTTGATGTTTGCTTTTTCAGGAGTGTATCACGAGCTAAAAATCAACCCTAAAATTATCATCAAATACGCCTTATGGTGTTTTCTCTTTATTTCTATTTTTAAGTTCATGATATATTATCTGTTACAACGATACCGTATATCGTTTGGAGGTAATTATAGAAAAACAGTAATATTAGGCTTAAACAAAAAAACGCATGCACTAGAAAACTTCTTTAATAAGAACCCTGAGTATGGCTATCTTCACGAAAAAACATTTGACTTTAAAGATGATAATATAACATTAGAAAAGTGTTTTGAATTCATCAAAAACAATGAAATTGATGAGATTTACTGCTCCATATCTCAATTGAGTAATTCAGAAATAAGTGAAATCATAGATTACGCGGACAATAATCTAAAAATATTAAAATTCTTACCAGACAGTAAGGAGATTTATTCAAAGAAGTTAAAGTATGAGTACTATGATTACATACCTATTCTTAGATTAAGAAATATACCGTTAGAAGATTCTATTAATATGGTGATAAAGAGAACTTTTGATATTGTTTTCTCTAGCTTAGTCATAATTTTTATTTTATCATGGTTAACGCCGATCATTGCATTATTCATAAAGTTAGAATCTAAAGGGCCTGTGTTTTTTAAACAATCAAGAAACGGCTTTAACTACAAGGAATTTGATTGCTATAAGTTCAGGTCAATGACGCCCAATAAAAATGCTCATATTCATCAGGCTACTAGAGGAGATCAGCGTATAACTAAAGTAGGCAAATTTATCCGTAAGACAAGTATTGATGAGCTCCCTCAATTTTTTAATGTACTTTTTGGAGATATGTCGGTTGTAGGACCAAGACCGCATATGGTAAGCCATACAAACATGTACGCAAAGAAAATAGACAAATTCATGGTTCGCCATTTTGTAAAACCAGGAATCACCGGCTTAGCCCAAATTAGTGGATTTAGAGGAGAAGTGGAAACAGATAAAGATATCATTGGTCGTGTAAAGTATGATATCTTTTATATTGAAAATTGGTCTTTACTTTTAGACATAAAGATAGTATTCCAAACATTTCTAAATGCTGTCAAAGGAGAAGAAAAAGCATACTAACGAAGAGGTATTGGTATCAATAATTACTCCAATGTATAACGATGAACGTTATATCATTTCTACAATTAAAAGTGTTCTTAAGCAAACGTATCAAAATTGGGAACTTATACTAATCGATGATGCCTCAACAGATCATACCTTAAGATTGGTAGAAAGTTTAATAGAGAACAAACCACAAATAAAACTATTAAAGAATGAAACAAATCAGGGTGCTGCGGTATCGAGAAATTATGGTACCGAGAAAGCATCTGGCCATTATATAGCCTTTTTAGATGCTGATGATTTATGGAAAGCGAACAAGCTCGAGAAACAAATAGATACAATTAAAAAGACTGATGCCGAAGTATGCTTTAGTAGTTATGATCTAATAGATCAAAATGGAAATGCTCTTAACAAAAAGGTAGAAGCTGTAGAAAGCTTAAATTATAACAAGCTGTTAAAAGCGAATTATATAGGTAACCTGACTGGGATATATAACTGCCGCGCTTTAGGTAAGATATATACTAAAGACTTAAAGAAAAGACAAGACTGGTTGTTGTGGATTGAAGCTTTAAAACGTAGTTCTAAGCCTGCAATAGGGATAAAAGAGTCATTAGCGTATTACCGGATAACGAAAAACTCATTATCATCAAATAAGTTAAAGTTGTTAAAGCATAACTTCTGGGTCTACAGAAAAGGATTAAAATTCTCTACATTAAAATCAATGATGTATTTGGTGATATTTTTACACGAACACCTTATCCTCAAAAAGCGATTAATAAGATCTATACGTAAGAAATAAACTGTTTCAGCTTACCACTTTTAGAACGTGTCAGTTTTTCGAAACGTTCAAAAGAAATTGAAATTCCAGGCTCCAAATACGATACCATCTCTTTTTTTATAACCTTCTTTTTCTCATCGGAAAGCTCATGATGACTTACATAGTTTATTTTAAATTGATCTAAAGTCAGTTGTTCAATAGTAAATTCTTTGACCATACCATCATCTTCAATAATGGTCTTTGTGATGTAATAAAAGGTTAACCCTGCAGCTCTTTTACCACTGGGTAGTATCGCAATGTCATTAGTTCTTCCTATTAATTTTTTGAGTATCGGTTTTCTTAAGGTGGAGTTTTTTGAAATCATACCTATATCGCCAATATCATAACGGATAAAAGGATGTGCTCTGTTATAAAATGAAGTAATAACAATTCTTCCGGTTTCACCATTTGGTAAAACCTTTCCTGATTCATCCAAAATTTCTATATACAGTGTCTCACTATTCAGCTGAAGGTCACCATCACGGTTTTCAAAGGCTAATAAGTCAAGCTCAGAAGCACCATATTCATTTACTACGGGGACTCCAAAATAAGTTTGCATGGTTTCTTTATCATCTGCAAACAACATCTCAGAGGTAACAATACATACTTTTAAAGTAGAACAATGGTCCTTGAGGATAATATTCTTACGTTTAAGATATTTGGCAAATTGAACAATGGGGCTAGTATATCCATTAATAAAATCAAAGGCGGTAGTTTTAAACTTTTTTAAGCATAGATCAAAAGCAACATCGCTTAGGTCAAAAACCGAAAACCGAAAACGATTACTAAAAAGATCCTTAATTCGCTCTTTATAATAACCCTTTTTGTCTAGAGGAATTCCATAAAATCGGGCCTGTTTAGAAGTATTAAAGTCTATTCCGTACCAAGAAAACCGATCCATAATTTCTGCCCAAGTCATGGCATGACACCACTTGTCTTTGGCAAAGATAAATGGGTCTCCGGAAGACCCAGAGGTTTTGTTGATATAAATAGTTGCATTGGAGTAACCGGTAGATAACCTTTTTACCAAGGGCTGCTGCAAATTCGCTTTGGTCATGACCGGAACTGTATTCCAATTGCCTTCCTGAATTGTTTTACCAAAGGTTTTATAAAAAGGATTGTTATTTAAATGAAAGTTAACAATGCTTTTCTTTTGAGTGTCAATATAAGTTTCAAACTCTTGGTTTGTTTTATGCTTAATTTCAGATAAAGCAGTTTTTGCTTTGTTAATTTTAAAGCCATTTAAATGTAATGATAGGTCAAAAAGGCGCACAATTAAACTTTACAAGGTTTGTGTAAATTAATTGTTTTTTAAGCTCAAAAGCAATTATTTTTGCGCAAACAATTAAACGACATGAACATTTTAGTCTTAGGTTCTGGAGGAAGAGAACATACATTTGCCTGGAAGATTGCTCAAAGTGATAAATGCGAAAAACTTTTTGTAGCCCCGGGGAATTCGGGAACCTCAATGATTGCTAAAAACATTGCCATAAGTGTTACTGATTTTGAAGCTATAAAAGCAGTAGTGCTAGCTAATAATATCAATATGGTAGTCGTAGGTCCGGAAGACCCATTGGTAAAAGGTATCAGCGACTTCTTTTTAGATGATGTTGCTTTAAAAGAAGTTCCGGTAATTGGCCCTCAAAAAGCGGCAGCTGAATTAGAAGGGAGTAAGGAATTTGCTAAGAAATTCATGATGAAGCACCAAATTCCAACAGCACAATATCAAAGCTTTACAAAAGATAACTTACAAGACGGCTATTCATTTTTAGAGTCTCTAAAACCACCGTATGTATTAAAAGCAGATGGTTTGGCCGCAGGTAAAGGTGTTTTAATTATCGATAATATTGAAGAAGCAAAACACGAGCTTAGCAATATGCTAATAGATGCAAAATTTGGAGATGCTAGTGCTAAAGTAGTTATAGAAGAATTCCTAGATGGTATAGAATTAAGTTGTTTTGTATTGACAGATGGCGAAGGGTATAAGATATTACCAACAGCAAAAGACTATAAGCGTATTGGCGAGGGAGACACCGGTTTAAATACAGGTGGGATGGGAGCTATCTCTCCGGTTCCATTTGCTGATGATGCGTTTTTGCAAAAAATAGAAGAACGTATTGTAAAACCTACAGTTGAAGGTTTAAAGAAAGATGGTCTGCCATATACAGGCTTTATCTTTATAGGACTTATAAAAGTAGGGGATGACCCTAAAGTTATAGAGTATAATGTCAGAATGGGAGATCCGGAGACCGAGGTGGTACTGCCTCGACTAAAAACAGACCTGGTAGAGGTTTTTGTTGCAATGGCAAACGGAACATTGTCGGATATAGAAATTGATATCGATGATCGGGCAGCTACAACAGTAATGCTAGTATCTGGGGGGTATCCGGAATCCTACGAAAAAGGGAAAGTGATTTCCGGGATAAATACTGTTGAAGATTCGCTAGTATTTCATGCAGGAGCAAAACATTTGGGAGATGAGGTTGTCACATCGGGAGGACGAGTTATGGCCATTACATCATATGGAAATGATCACAACGATGCCATAAAAAAATCTTATCAAAATATAGAAAAACTACATTTCGATAAGATGTATTATCGTAAGGATATAGGCTTTGATCTATAAGTAAGAGTGCGCAGAAACGCTTTTATCCTCTTCGTTATTCTTATTATATTTAGCCAATTGCCCCATCCAATATATAAATGCAATCATGCCAATTACCATAAATATCCAAGACATTGTATTGGCAGCAAACCAGCTTTCTAACTCTAGAGCTCTTAAATAATCAAAAGGTGCAAAAAGCGTGTTTACAAATAAATCTTGTATGGCGTAAAAGAAATCTTTCATATCTTATTAAATTTACAAGACAAAAATACAAAAAGCGTTAATGATTACAAGCATTTTTTCGAAATCTAAACCAATTAATTTCATAATTGTATCGGTACTTGTGATCATACTTTTTTCAGTTGTAAACTATGAGAGTCTTTTTACTGAGTTTAACCTGTATATGCTCATAAAACAAATCGGGAAACTCTTAATACTATTACTTTCTCTTTTTGTTGTAGATTTTATCATATCAAAGAACAGTCTTGCTCAGGCAAATAGTTATACCGTAATGGCTTTAGGGTTACTATTTGCACTCATGCCTAACAGCTTAAAACATGCAGATTTTATTGTTGCTAATTTTTTAATTTTATTAGCAATGAGAAGGCTTTTGAGTCTGCATTCAAAACTATCAATCAAAAAAAAGTTATATGATGCAACATTGTACATTTCGTTGGCAGGAATCTTATACTTTTGGGCCTTTCTTTTTTTATTGGTAGTCTTTATCGCTGTAGTGTATTATTCTCAAAATGATTTTAAGAACAGTTTAATTCCGGGGGCATCGGTACTAACCGTGGTAGTGATTTTTATATCATATAATGTATTAAAATACGATACTTTTTTTACACCTGAAATGTTTGATTTTACATTCAACTTCGATTTTTCAATATACAACTCTATTCAAAGTATCACAGCTTTGACTTTACTTTTTACCGTTTCAATATGGACATTAATTCACCTATTAAGAATTATAAGGGACAAACCAAAAAAACTAAAACCGGTGTATGTTTTATTAGTATGGTGGTTTATAATAGCTTTGATAGTAGCTTTATTATCACCAAGAAAGAATTTAAGCGAGTTTATCTTTACAATAGCGCCACTTTCAATAATGCTAGCCAATTATCTTGAAATTATCTCTGAAAAATGGTTTAAGGAAGTTGTTGTATCTGTAATGCTATTAACCCCTGTGGTAACATTATTGCTGTAATTTTTCACCAAACGCAAGATCTCCGGCATCACCTAAGCCGGGAATGATATACCCTTTATCATTCAAAGTTTCATCGATATCAGCAATCCATAAATGCGTGTCCTTATCAAAATGCTTTGAGACAAAATCAACACCTTGTTGTGCGCCAATGACACAAGCTAAATGCACTGTTTTAGGTTTTCCAAAAGGTAGTAATGCCTCGTAAGTGGCTAACATGGATTGACCTGTGGCCAGCATCGGATCCGCAAGAATCAAGGTTTTTCCTTCCAGACTTGGACAAGCCAGATACTCAACCACAATTTCAAAACTTTCAGGATTGTGTTTATGTTGTCTGTAAGCAGATATAAAAGCATTTTCAGCAGCATCAAAATAATTTAGTAACCCATTATGTAAAGGAACGCCAGCTCTTAGAATAGAACAGAGCACAATATTTTTACGATGCAGATGGGTAGAAAAGGAGCCTAAAGGCGTGACAACTGTTTTAGATTCGTAATGGAGAGATTTGCTCAACTCATACCCTAAAATTTCCCCAATACGCTCAATATTTCTACGAAAACGCATACTATCCTTTTGTACAGTTTCATCTCTAATTTCAGAGATAAAAGTATTAAGAATAGAAGGTTGTTCGGAGAGGTTGTGAATATGCATGATTGTTCTTTTATTCAAGCATTAAAGTTAATAATTCAAACTATATTTGCATACAATTAATTACAACGATATGTTTTCAGAAAAAGCCAATACCATATTTCAGGACGCTATTAAAACGTACAAAGTTTTAAATACAATAGATCAGCCTTTTACTAATAAATATAATAAAGATGAAGATTTGATAGCACATTTATTATACAGAAAGTGCTGGATAGATACGGTACAATGGGCATATGAAGATATCATTAGAGACCCCAATATAGACCCTGTTGGTGCTCTAAAGCTAAAACGAATGATTGATGCTTCTAATCAGGACCGAACAGATACAGTAGAATACATTGATAGTTATTTTTTAGATAAGTATAAAAATGTAACGGTAAAGTCCAATGCTAAGATTAACTCTGAAAGTCCGGCATGGGCAATTGACAGGTTATCCATTCTTGCACTCAAGATTTACCACATGCATCTGGAAACAGTAAGAGAAGATGCTTCAGTAACTCACAAAGAGGCATGTCAGAAAAAATTAGATGTCTTATTAGAGCAACGTACAGATTTAAGCACTGCAATTGATGATTTATTAACAGATATAGCTAATGGTGATAAATACATGAAAGTCTACAAGCAGATGAAGATGTATAATGATGATGAATTAAATCCGGTATTAAGAGGTCAAAAATAAGCAAGTTTAGGTGCATTGCTCATGTCAAAACCTAAACACATATTGATTATAAGATTATCTGCAATGGGAGATGTTGCCATGACAGTTCCTGTGATTAGAGCACTTACGTTACAAAACCCTGAACTTAAAATTACCGTTTTAACAAAAGCAATCTACACCTCTTTTTTTAGAGATCTTAAAAAGGTTTCAATACATACTGCTGAAGTTAAAGGAAAGCATAAAGGTTTGTTAGGGCTTTGGAAATTGTCAAGAGAATTGAAACGCTTAAAAATAGATGCTGTAGCTGATATTCATAATGTGCTTAGAAGTAATATTTTAAAACGTTTATTACCCGTACCGTTTTATCAGATTGATAAAGGCAGGGCAGAAAAAAAAGCACTCACTTCAGGGCATCACTTTCAACAATTAAAAACCACACATCAACGTTATGCAGATGTGTTAGGTCAAATGGGGTTTCAGATAGACTTTTCTCAGTCTTATGTTTCTAAACCTTCAGCATTGGCACCACAATTAAAACACTTTTTAGAGCCAGTTGCCAGAAAAACTATAGGTATTGCACCTTTTGCGGCTCATTTGAGTAAAATGTATCCTTTGGTGCAAATGAAAGAAGTTATTGAAGAGCTTTCAAAAGTATATAATGTGCTCCTTTTTGGAGGGGGAAAAGCTGAAGAGGTGGTTCTTGATCAGTTTGAAAAAGACTTCGAGCATGTGACTTCTATGGTAGGAAAGCTTAGTATGGAAAAAGAAATGGATATTATTTCAAATCTGGAAGTCATGCTTTCAATGGATTCCGGGAATGCGCATATATCAGCAATGTTAGGCGTTAAAACCATTACGATCTGGGGGGTTACACACCCATATGCCGGATTCATGCCTTTTAATCAACCGGAAGACTACATGCTTTTAGCAGATAGAACGAAATACCCATTAATTCCGACTTCAATATATGGTAATAAATACCCTAAAAACTATGAAGAGGCGGCAGGAAGCATTTCGGTAGAAGAAGTGGTGAATAAAGTTAAGTCCGTTGCGAACAATTCAAGTTAAACATCATCATAGTCCACAACTATAGTAGGTGTGGTTGGATGTGCCTGACAAGTCAAAACCAATCCTTCAGCAATTTCGCCATCGGTTAGAATGTTGTTCTGACGCATAGTAGCTTCACCTTCTGTAAGTCTGGCAATACAACTACTACAGATACCTCCCTGACAGGAATATGGAGCATCAATATCTTCTTTTAGTGCAGCTTCAAGTATAGATTGTTGTTGAGACATTTCAAACTCAAAAGTTTCATCATCCACTATGACCTTAATTTTAGAACTCCCATCTTTGATAGTTGTCGGTGTTTCCGATGTATCCTTTTGATTAGAACTACTGGTAAACAGCTCATAAAATATGCAACCTTCTTTAATTCCATTTTCGGTCAACACCTCTTTAACGGTATGGATCATGGCTTCAGGACCACATAAATAGAAGGCATCAATACTTACGCCTTCGTATTTATTTTTTACAATAAGATTAACCGTGCTCTTTTCGATTCGACCAAATAAAGCATCTTGTTCCCGAGATTGACTGTATATAAGATGCAAATGAAAACGATTGCCATAGTCTTGTTTCAACTGCAAAAGCTTGTCAATAAACATAGTATCTTCTTTAGACTTATTACCATAAACCAAAATGAAATTACTAAAAGGCTCATGTTCTAAGAGGGTTTTCACAATACTTAAAACAGGTGTAATTCCACTACCGGCAGCAAAAGCAGCAATAGTTCGGGTTTTTACCTCATTAGCTTCAAAAATAAAACGTCCATTAGGAGGGGCAACTTCTAATGAGTCTCCAACATTAAGCTCTTGGTTGGCAAAAACTGAAAATGTACCTTGCTCAACAGCTTTAACAGCAACAGTAAGGTCTCCACTGTTTACAGATGAACAAATAGAATAATCCCTACGAACCTCTTTACCATCAATTATGGCTTTTAATGTAACGTACTGGCCCGCTTTAAAAATAAAAACAGGTTTTAATGGTTCAGGAACATCAAAAGTAATAGCTACAGATTGAGCGGTCACCTTGGCGATGGATTTTATATGTAATGTGTGAAATTGTGACATGCAATATTTTTTTGCAAAAATAAGCAAGCGACCTTTTTAGAACTAAGTTTTAAGATTAAAATAATACCTAAGAGTTTTATGCATAAGAAAATTATGTATATATTTGTGATATAATATTTAAACAATGAGCAATTCAAAGCTATATAAAGGCAGCCTAAGTACTATAATACTAAAGCTACTTAATGAACATGATAAAATGTACGGTTATGAGATTACTCAAAAAGTAAAAGTATTAACTAAGGGAGAGCTTAACATTACCGAAGGAGCTCTTTATCCGGCATTGCACAAATTAGAAGCAGAAGGATTACTTGATGTTGAAGTGATTAAAGTAGACAACCGCTTGCGTAAGTATTATAAGCTTACTGAAATAGGCACTAAAGAAACAGTAAATAAGCTGGAAGCATTAGCAGAATATATTAAAACCATGCAGGCTATTGTTAGTCCCAAACTCACTTAATGTATGAAGAAATTAGATAAAGCGCAGATTAGGTTTATTGATAATTATCTAGATAATTCAGGAGTAACTTATCTAGATGTTAGAATGGAAATGGTAGATCATGTAGCTACAGCTATAGAATCTGAAATGAAAAATAACGAAACCGCTAATTTCTATACTATTTTTAGAAACTATATGGTTCAAAATAAAAAAGCACTTTTAGAAAGCCATAAACAATTTTCGAAGCAAGCCATACATAAGCTACATCATCAATTGATGACATTGTTTTTTTCTTTAAAATCTCTTGTTGTAGTAACAATTATAACCACGCTAATCTATTTAGGATTGCATGATGTAAATGCTGATGTTTCCGGGGGAGTCATTTCCGAGATCATATTAATACTAACTATAACGTATGGGTTAGCTTACATTACAGCATTAAAGTTTTTTAGATTTGAGCGCATACCAAGCATTCTACGTCTTGGGTTTTTATATATCATACTGTTGCATTTTGGGGTATTCTTTATTGAGGAAATTATTGAAGGTTTATTGCTAAAAGGGATAAATTTTATGGTGTTTAGTGTAATTATGGCATTAATAATTACAGCTATTATAGTATTTATAAGTGTAAGTGTTACAACATTTAAAAATATTCGAAACAGATATAAAGCATTGGCATAATGAAACTCACCAAATCAGAGATACAATTTATTGATGATCATCTTAAAACGCAAGGCATTGGGTATTGGGATATTAGGCTAGAAATGGTAGATCATATTGCTTGTAAAATAGAAGAAAGACAAGGCAGCTACGATTTTAACCATGTGTTTGATGAAACTATTGACGAATTGGGATGGACAGGAAACTTAAAAGATTTCGAATGCAGAAGGTTGAAATCAATAAATGACATCATTAGAAAAAAGTATTTTTCATACTTTATAAACCTTTTTACAAAGGCCTATAGTTTATTATATGTGCTACTTTTTATTTTGGCCTATTACCTCGTTTTCAAATATTTCTCAAGCAAAACCTTTGGCATTATAAGCCTTATACTTTTTGGATTGCCGATCATTTATTTTACGATTCACTATGCTTATATGAGTCTAAAGTTTAAAAAATCAGGGTATTTACTCTATGGGTATTTCTACATTGTCTTTTCTATGTTGCTGTTTAATCTATTATATCAACTTCCCAGACCAGATGGTATTATTGAAGTATCGCATATGACAAGACAGTACATCATTTTTTTCACAACAATATGTAATGTGTTGCTCATGTATTCAGGAATAAAGATATATCTGGAAACATCTAAAACCTATAAAGCCATGCACCGACGCTTGCATTTGGATTAAAAATGAAAGTTGTGCAAGAAGTTAATTTTTACGCAAATAGGTGGATACTTCGAGTGCAACGTCTTCCCAAGTTTTGCTAACACCATCTGCGCCTTTATGTAGCTCATAACAGGCTTCATTTAGAGATGCCAAAGCTTCTAAAGCATTCCAGCCTGCTAAATTTATAGTGCCTGTCATGGTAACACGTCTTTCATCTGTAACTGTGACCTCCAGAGGTAAGTCTTTTGTAACTCCATTCATAGTTAAAGATGCAGTGTAATTGTTTCCATCACTTTTTAGAGTGCCTTTTAAAAGTTCAGTATTCAGCATTTTCCCAAAGAAAAACGTTTTTATTTTTGCATCTCTACCTTCGTCTTTTGTGAATAGACTACTAACGGGTATTGAGAACTCAAGACCGTTCAAGGCCTCTTCAACAGATGCGCCTTCTTTATTTTCAAAATTCAACACCGAAAATTCACCTCCAACGCCTTTTTTTTCAGTGGTTTTGTAGGCAGTCCATTTTACAGATGTGGCTTCGGGCTTTACAACAAACTTTTCAGTTTTTACTTCATCTGACACCTCCGTTTTATTTTCTTCTTTTTCCTTTTTACATGCGGTCATGGTTGTGATTACAACTAATAAAAGCATAGCGATTTTCTTCATGATTTTTTGTGTTTTTTTGTTGAATCTAAGTTAGTGTTTAATTAGGTAATTACAAGCATGATATCTCAATAAGATTTATCTATTACATAATTTTGATTAGAAACTGTCAGTTTGTATCAACAGTAAAGGTTCTAAGCTTTAATATACTCGTCATACAATTTCTTACATCTTAAAATTACTTGAAAAAACGTAAATTGGGTTTTGATTCAAAGTAAATCATCGGTTATAGAAGCTTTACCATAGTAATACAAGAGTTTCAGTACGGATGTAACATTTTTTTTAAAACAGCTACTAACACTTACAGATAATACAATCATACTATGATAAAGCGTTTTTTGAGTTTAGAATGGAAACAATATTTTCGTTCATCCTATTGGCAAAAGAATTTAGCATTAAACATATTATTAGTGTTTTTTGCATTCTATTTCATTGTAATGTTTCTATTTATGGGATTCGCATTATTGCCAATGCTCAAAAAATTCTTTCCGGAACAAGACCCTTTTGTTGTTGCTAATACCTACATTTTTTATTGGATTATAGCAGACGTACTCATGCGGTTCTTTTTTCAAAAACTCCCAGTAATGAGCGTAAAACCTTTACTAACTCTGCCTATTAAAAGAGCAACGGTAGTTCATTATGTGTTAGGGAAATCGGCAGTATCCTTCTTTAATTTTTTACCTCTATTTGCTATTATTCCATTCGGAATAATGCTAATAAGAGATGGTTATTCGGGGGGAATGGTGTGTGTTTGGATGCTAACACTGGTGCTAATAACCTTAATTATTAACTTCCTTAACTTTATCATTGAATCGTTTTCTGCTGAAAAAGAATTATCCTTTTTGCCGGTCGTTGCTTTTGCCGGAACACTATTTGGCTTAAACTATTTTAATATTGTCTCATTTACGGAGATGCTATCAAAGGCCATTACTGCAATAGCAGAAAACCCAGTTTATATCCTTATTCCGTTAGTTGTTCTAATTGTACTGTACCGATATAATTTCAATATTTTAAGGCAAAAACTATTTCTAGACAGTTCTCTTAAAAGCAAAGGTAAAGAAGTTAAAACCTCCGATTTGTCATGGACAAGACGTTTTGGTGATGTAGCGCCTTTTATGCAATTAGACTTGAAATTGATATGGAGGAACAAAAGACCACGATCTTCAGTGTTTATTTTAGTAATAGGCTTACTTTATGGATTGTTTTTTTATCCACAACCTTTATACCGAGATATGGTATGGCTCTATCCATTCATTGGCATATTTGTCACGGGCATATTTCTTATTAATTTTGGCCAATTCATTCCCGCATGGGATAGTGGTTACTATAAAATGCTAATGAGTCAAAACATTAAGTACGAGCAGTATTTACGCTCCAAACATGTCCTTATGGCTTTGAGTGTTATCGTTATGTTTGTTTTGAGTATTCCGTATGTGTATTTCGGGTGGAAAATATTAGTGGCACACTTTGCCGCAGCGATATATAATATTGGTGTTAATACACATGTTATCCTGTTGGGAGGCTCATATAATCGCAAAAAAATAGACCTTAATCAACGTGCTGCTTTTAACTATCAGGGTACAGGAGCAGTACAATGGCTTATAGGAATTCCATTAATGGTACTGCCTATGATATTGTTTGCTATTACCAATTGGCTTATAGGATTTGAAGCAGGCATTGCCCTACTGATAATCTTAGGTATTATTGGCATTGTTTTTCATAAAAAATTTATGAGAACCATCACAGAAAAATACTTGAATTCTAAATATAAAATGATTGACGCGTTTAGTCAAGAATCATAATAATAGTACATATGATACATACATCAGACCTTTCAAAAACATACAACGGCGTTACGGTTTTAGACATAAAAGAACTCAATATCCCTCGAGGTCAGAGTTTTGGTTTAGTCGGTAATAACGGCGCTGGTAAAACCACTTTTTTTAGTTTGCTTTTAGATTTGATTAAGCCTACAACAGGAAACATTACCAGTAATAATGTGATTGTTGACAAAAGTGAAGACTGGAAGCCTTTTACATCATCATTCATTGATGAGAGCTTTTTAATAGGGTATCTTACACCCGAAGAATATTTCTATTTCATAGGCGATTTAAGAGGGCAAAACAAAGCAGATGTAGATGCATTGACTTCAAAGTTTGAAGATTTTTTTAATGGTGAGATTATTGGAAAAAAGAAGTACTTAAGAGACCTAAGTAAAGGAAATCAAAAAAAGGCCGGTATTGTCGCAGCACTTATAGGCAATCCGGAAGTCATTGTATTAGATGAGCCTTTTGCAAATCTGGATCCTACAACACAAATACGACTAAAGCAAATCCTTAAAGACCTGGCAGACAAACAAGGCATTACAATACTAATTTCAAGTCACGATTTAATGCATGTTACCGACGTGTGTGAACGTATTGTAGTTCTGGAAAAAGGTGAGATAGTAAAGGATTTGGAAACGAATCCGACAACGCTCAAAGAACTGGAAGCACACTTTGCAGGAAGTCTTGTTACTGAAGAAGAGGCGTAGCAGTATAACACCATTGCCAACCCATCAAAAAGCCTATCTAAATAATAGGCTTTTTTTGTGCTTCATGTGCTTGTATGTCCATATTCTTCACAAATACAGCTAAAAGTTCAAAAAGATGTTTATTTTTACCCTTCAGCATACTAATTGCTGTAGTTTTTAGTTATCTATTAATCAAATAGAATCGACATTGAAAACCACTACAAAAGCAATATTATTACTTATGGTATTTGCGCTTTCAGTACAAAACTGTTCGCGCAAAAAGGATACGTTTATCAATAGAAATTTTCATGCCTTAGGAACCAAGTATAATATACTTTACAATGGAAATATAGCACTGGAACAAGGTAAAGCCTCAGTGAATAATGCTTTTACAGAGAATTTTTGGCAATTGTTACCGGTAGAACGCATGGAGGTAAAAGATGAGGTGTCATTACCGGGGCAGACCAAGAATCAGGATTTTGAAAGGGCAGAGGAAAAAGCCATTAAAGCAGTGCAATTACATGGCATGAATATTAATGGAAAAGAAAAGAATCCTCAAATTGATGAAGCCTACTTATTGCTTGGAAAAGCTAGATACTTTGATCAGAGATTTATTCCAGCGTTAGAAGCTTTCAACTATATATTGTATAAATATCCTGCAAGTGATAAAATCAATCACGCTAAAGTTTGGCGCGAAAAAACAAACATGAGGTTAGACAATAATAAATTGGCTATCAAAAACCTCAAAAGGATATTGGAGCAAGAGGAATTGGAAGAACAAGATCTTGCTGATGTATCGGCTACTCTGGCTCAGGCATATATTAATATCAAAGCAAAGGATAGTGCAGTTAACCAATTACAGATAGCTGCAGAAAACACAAAGATAAAGAATGAAAGAGCCCGATATAACTATATTATTGGGCAATTATATGATGAATTTGGTAAAAAAGATAGTGCTAATATGGCCTATGATAAGATTATCAAGATGCATCGAAAAATCCCAAGAGCATTCTACATCAATGCACATTTAGCAAAGTCCAAGAACTTTGATGCTGAAAATGGTGATAAGGTAGCATTTTTAGAGTACCTCACAAAGATGGAAGAGAATAGAGAAAATCGGCCATTCTTAGATAAGGTATACTACCGGATCGCTGAATTTCATCGTACAAACGATAGCTTGGAATTAGCAGAAGCCTATTATAACAAGTCCATAAGAACTAAAAAAGGGGATAAATACCTTAACGCACTTAATTATGGCACACTAGGCGATATGTACTTTGATAAAGCCATATATAAAACAGCAGGTGCTTATTATGACAGTACCATGTTAAATATGGTAAAAAACACCAAGCCATATCGTGTAGTAAAAAAGAAACGCGAAAACCTAGACGACGTTATTTATTATGAAGAGATTGCTCAGGTTAATGATAGCATCTTAAACCTGATTAGTCTTCCGAAAGAAGAGCAACTTGCTGTATTTGAAGCGCTCACGGAGCGCTTAAAGGCTGAAGCGATAGCCAAACAAGAGGAAGAGAAAAACAACAATAACAAACCAAGTAATAATACAATTAACTCTGGAGTGAGGGCAAAGTCTGATCAGGCAAATAAGACTAATATTGCCTCCAGAAGATTAGATGCCGGGAATATTAAAGGACCTAAAGAAAATTTCTATTTCTATAACCCAACAACAGTGGCTTACGGACGTAATGAGTTTTTAAAAACATGGGGCGATCGAAAACTACAAGACAATTGGAGGCTCTCGAACGAGAGAAGTTCAAAAGTAAATAAGGCTGTTGATGAACTAGTGGCTGTGGCTACTGACGACGAACGCTACGATCCAAATTTTTATATTTCTAAATTGCCAACAGATTCAAAAGAGATTGATAGTATTGCGAGAGAACGTAATTACGCCTATTACCAATTAGGTATCATTTACAAAGAAAAATTCAGTGAATACGAATTGGCAAAAGAAAAACTGGAAACACTATTAAAAAACGATCCCGAACAGCGTCTTATTTTACCTTCAAAATATAATCTGTTCAGAATATATGAGTTGTTAGGTTTAAATGATAAAGCCACATTAACTAAAAACGATATCATTACCAACTATGCCGATTCCAGATATGCCGAGATATTAAAAAATCCAGATTCACAATTAAGTAAGAATGAGAACAGTCCAGAAGTCATCTATGAAAAACTATATGAGAAGTTTGTCAATCAGGAGTATAGTGAAGTTATTTCATCTTGTAGTACTGAGGTCAAAAGGTTTGAAGGCGACCCTATAGTGCCAAAATTGGAAATTCTAAAAGCATCAGCCAAAGGAAGACTTTACGGCTTGGATTCCTATAAAGAATCTATCAATTATATAGCGTTGACTTATCCAAATACAGAAGAAGGTAAAAAAGCTCAGACTATATTACAAAATGCAATACCAGCAATGGCTAACGCCGAATTCGTCGCAGATGAAGCCTCAGAAAAGTTTAACGTCATCTATGAATTTGATAACAACACTGATGAAGATATTGAAGCATTTATGGCTCTGCTCAACAAAAAAATAGAAAAAATCAAATATTTTGACCTTTCAGTATCTAAAGACGTCTATGATGAAAATAGGACATTTGTTGTGGTCCATGGATTAAAAAGTATTGGTGGAGCAACAGGCTTTGCACAATTACTCAGAAATGAAAAAGACAAAAAAGATAAGAACGATGTAAAGATTACAAAACCATACTTTGCAATCTCTTCTCCAAACTATGCTATTATTCAACGACATAAAAACCTAAACGATTATCTAAAACCCCAATAACTAAAATTAACAACTATGTTTTCCTCAGACAGTAAAAAAACAAGATCAACCATGGAAACAAGTACACAGCAAAATATCATAGCACAAGGCACAAAAATTGTTGGTGATATTGTAAGTAAAGGCCCCTTTAGAATAGACGGAATAATTGAAGGTAATGTAAAAACAACAGGTAAAGTAGTCGTAGGCAGAGCTGGAATTATAAAAGGCACACTTCATGGAGAGAACGCTGATTTTGAAGGAAAGTTTTCAGGAAAACTCCTGTTGTCAGGAACATTATCCTTAAAATCTACAGCACATATCGATGGTGAGGTTCAGGTAAGTAAACTGGCCGTTGAACCAGGTGCCACCTTCAATGCAACATGTAGTATGAAAGGCGCTGTAAAAGCATTATCAAATGAATCAGCACAGCAAACGCAGGTCAGCACCAACGGATCAGAAAAAACAGCTTAACAACTATGCTCGTTTTTCGGGAATAGCATTTCAAATGTTTGCCATCATAGGTATTGGAACTTTTATCGGTTATAAACTAGACGAAAAATATCTCAATGAAACTCATATATATACCTTAATACTGTCTTTGAGTTCGGTAATATTATCGATTATTTTCGTAATAAGGCGTATAATTGCAATATCAAAGAAAGAAGACCACTAAGAAAGTTCATGGAAGATTTTAAGAAAAGGCAAATTGTATTTTTAATTCAACTCATAGGAGTCAGTGTTGTAGTGTTTGGAATTCATGCCTATTTACTTCACCATTTTGCAAAAGAAATTACATTCTTTTTCCCGTTATGGCAAATCTATGCGTTTCATTGTATTGTAACCCTAGTGTTTTACTCATTAATAAATTACAGGTATTCTTCAGGAAAAAAAGACATTTTCAATCTGTTTATGATCATGACATTTTTTAAGATGATTTTGGCCATTGTTTTTTTACTCCCGCTATTATTGTCTGACTTTGAAAATAAGCAGCCAGATGTTTTTAATTTTTTCATTCCATATTTCCTGTATCTGTTTTTCGAAGTTTTTGCCTTAACAAGATTCCTTCAAAAGCCTTAAAAATAGGGTAAAATAAGCGCACAGAAGCCCCTTTATTTTCTAGAGATTCAATAATGAAAATTATAGCTTAAATATTGTTTGTCAATTCATATAATGTGTGTACATTTGCAGCGAATTTAAAGCAAGGTATTTTTAAGCTGTAACTAATGACATTAAACACCTTTAAAAGCATTTTATTTTCTGTACTGTTTTTAGCAGTAAGCACCACAGGTTTTGCGTCAGAAACTAAAGAAAGCGGAGACGATAAAGAATTCAACCCAAAAGAGATGATTTTGCATCACGTTAAAGATGCCTATGGGATGCACATTATCGACATTAACGATCACCCAATATCCATTCCGTTACCAATAATATTGTATACAGATAAAGGATTAACAACCTTTATGTCTTCAGAATTTCACCACGACTATAACGGGAAGGTTGTTGTGGAGAAAGACGGGCAACGTTTTGTAAACGTTCACGAAAAAATCTACATATTGAACGAAGGGGAAACTCAGGTACAATATGACGAAGCGCACCATCCAACAAATGCTGTAAGACCGTTAGATTTTTCAATTACCAGAAATGTATTTATGATGATGGTGTCTTTTGTAGTATTAATATTAATATTTACTTCAGCAGCCAGACGTTATAAAAAATCAGAAAATAATATTCCTTCTGGAATAGCTGGATTTATTGAGCCTCTTGTTGTATTTGTAAGAGATGAAATAGGAAAACCAATGATAGGTGAGCATAAGTACAAAAGATACATGCCGTACTTATTAACTATATTTTTCTTTATCTGGATCAATAACATATTTGGTTTAATTCCAATTTTAAATGGCGCAAACTTAAGTGGTAATATCGCCTTTACTTGTACGTTAGCACTGTTCACATTTATCATCACTACATTTAGTGGGAATAAAAATTATTGGAAGCATATTTTCTGGATGCCTGGCGTACCAGTACCTATGAAAATATTTTTAATGCCTATTGAGATTATAGGAATGTTTGTAAAACCTATATCACTTATGATTCGTCTCTTTGCTAATATTACCGCAGGTCACGTTATCATATTAGCATTAATGTCATTAATATTTGTATTTAAATCTGTTGCTATTGCACCAGTATCTGTAGCGTTTTCATTATTCATTACAGTTATTGAAATTATAGTGACAGCAATACAAGCATATATATTTACAATATTGTCAGCCCTTTATTTTGGAATGGCAACAGAAGAAGAACATCATTAATTAATTTAAATTTTATAATTATGACTATTACTGGAATTGCAGCTGTTGGAGCTGGTTTAGCAGCTATTGGAGCTGGAGTAGGTATTGGTAAAATTGGTGGATCTGCTATGGAAGCTATGGCACGTCAACCAGAGATGCACGGTAAGATACAGTCTTCTGCATTAATTTTAGCAGCCTTCGTAGAAGCGGTAGCACTATTTGGTGTTGTTGTTGCTTTCTTACAAGGGTAAAAACACTCAACTACAGAAGTAACGGTTGGTTACTTCTGTAGTTTTTAAAATTTAAGTTATTAAAACAAAAATATAATGGATTTAATTACACCAGAATTTGGACTTGTTTTTTGGACTGCAATAATGTTCATACTCCTATTGCTTATTTTAAGAAAATTTGCATGGAAACCAATATTAGGCGCGGTTAGCGACAGAGAAGAAGGTATAAAAAATGCATTAGCCTCTGCTGAGAATGCACGTAAAGAAATGGAAAACCTCCATGCAGACAATGAGCGTATTCTTAAAGAAGCAAGAGCAGAACGTGAAGCCATGCTAAAAGATGCCAGAGATATGAAGAATAAAATGATATCAGATGCTAAAGAAGAAGCTCAATCTCAGGCAAATAAAATAATAGAACAAGCTCAAATCGCTATTGAAAGTGAAAAGAAGGCTGCAATGGCAGAATTAAAATCTCAAGTTGCAGGATTATCTATTGAGATCGCAGAGAAAGTAGTGCAAAACGAATTGTCTGATAAAGACAAGCAATTAAAGCTTGTTGAAGATATGCTTGGCGAAACCGTATTAAATTAATCATTAATGGCAGAATCTAGAGCAGCAATACGATACGCAAAGGCAGTACTAAGTTTGGCTACAGAACATAAAGTAGCTGAAGTTGTAAATGCTGATATGAAGCAAATTGCAGATGCAATTGCTAATAACAGCGATCTAAATATCATGTTGCAAAGTCCGGTAGTGAGATCTTCAGATAAAAAAGCAGTTTTAACAGCTGTATTTGGAAGCGCAAATGCTGCAACAATGAATTTAATTGAGACATTAATTACCAATAAAAGATTAGCATTGTTAGGTGATGTGGCAAATAAGTATAATCAATTGTATGATGCGCTAAGAGATACTCAAGTTGCTAAAGTCACTACAGCGGCACCTATAACTAAAGATCTCGAAGCTAAAGTTTTGGCTAAGATCAAGGAGTTAACAGGGAAAGCTGCAGAATTGGAGAATATTATTGATGAGTCTGTTTTAGGAGGGTTCATCTTACGTGTTGGAGACTTACAGTACGATGCAAGTATAGCCAACAAGTTAAACAAATTAAAACGAGAATTTACATTAAATTAAAAAGTCAGGTGATAACATAATCATCTGACATCTAATATCTAAATAAAGATGGCAGAAGTAAAACCAGCTGAAATATCAGCAATATTAAAGCAACAACTATCAGGTTTTGAAGCAGGAGCTTCATTAGACGAAGTAGGAACAGTATTAACTGTTGGTGATGGTATTGTACGTGCATATGGGCTTTCTAACGCACAGTATGGTGAGTTAGTAGAGTTTGAAGGAGGTTTAGAAGGTATTGTACTTAACCTTGAAGAAGACAATGTTGGTATCGTACTATTAGGTCCTTCAAAAGAAATTAAAGAAGGCGCGACAGTAAAACGTACAAATCGTATCGCTTCTATTAAAGTAGGAGAAGAGATGGTTGGTCGTGTTGTTGATACATTAGGTAACCCAATCGACGGTAAAGGCCCAATAGGAGGAGACCTTTACGAAATGCCACTAGAGCGTAAAGCACCAGGGGTAATTTTCCGTCAGCCGGTTGACGAGCCAATGCAAACGGGAATTAAGTCTATTGACGCCATGATTCCTGTAGGTAGAGGGCAACGTGAGTTAGTGATTGGTGACCGTCAGACTGGTAAGACTACAGTGTGTATAGATACCATCTTAAATCAAAAAGAATTCTATGATGCAGGAGAGCCTGTATTTTGTGTTTATGTAGCCGTAGGTCAAAAGGCATCAACAGTAGCAGGAATTGCTAAAACCTTAGAAGAAAAAGGTGCTTTAGCATATACTGTAATTGTAGCAGCAAACGCATCAGATCCGGCACCAATGCAGGTATATGCACCATTTGCAGGCGCTGCAATTGGAGAGTATTTTAGAGATACGGGTCGTCCGGCATTGATCGTTTATGATGATTTATCTAAGCAAGCAGTTGCTTATCGTGAGGTATCATTATTATTACGTCGCCCACCGGGACGTGAAGCTTATCCTGGTGATGTTTTCTACTTACACTCAAGATTATTAGAGCGTGCAGCAAAAGTAATTGCTGATGACGATATTGCGAAGAATATGAATGACCTTCCTGAATCGTTGAAGCCAATCGTAAAAGGTGGTGGATCATTAACCGCATTACCAATTATCGAAACACAAGCAGGTGACGTATCAGCATATATTCCGACTAACGTAATTTCGATTACTGACGGACAGATATTCTTAGAATCCGATTTATTTAACTCTGGTGTTCGCCCGGCAATTAACGTAGGTATTTCAGTATCTCGTGTAGGTGGTTCGGCTCAGATCAAATCGATGAAGAAGGTAGCCGGTACATTAAAATTAGATCAGGCGCAGTTCCGTGAATTGGAAGCATTTGCTAAGTTTGGTTCTGACCTTGATGCTGCTACCCTTAACGTTATTGAAAAAGGGAAGCGTAATGTTGAGATCTTAAAGCAAGCACAAAACGATCCATATACTGTAGAAGATCAGGTAGCTATCATTTATGCAGGATCTAAAAACTTGCTAAAAGATGTTCCTGTAGAAAAAGTGAAAGAATTTGAGCGTGATTTTATAGAGTTCTTAAATGCTAAGCACAGAGACACATTAGATACGCTTAAAGCAGGGAAGTTGACTGATGAGGTTATCGATACATTAACCAATGTATGTAAAGACCTTGCAGCTAAATACGCTTAATTCCATAAAATAAAAGGATGGCAAATTTAAAAGAAATACGCAATAGAATATCGTCAGTATCTTCTACGATGCAGATTACCAGTGCCATGAAAATGGTTTCTGCTGCAAAGTTAAAGAAAGCGCAAGACGCTATTACGGCTATGCGTCCTTATGCAAATAAACTTACCGAGTTGCTTCAGAGCTTAAGTGCAACTTTAGATGGAGATTCAGGAAGTAAGTTTGCAGAACAAAGAACAGTAAATAAAGTTTTAATTGTAGCTATAACGTCTAACAGAGGATTATGTGGCGCATTTAATTCTAATATTATCAAAGAAGTTACCCGATTGTCTCAATCTTATGCTAATCAGGAAGTATCTTATTTAGCTATAGGAAAAAAGGCCAATGATACATTATCAAAATCAGGTAAAGTTATCGCTAATAAAAGTGAAGTTTTTGATGATTTAACATTCGATAATGTTGCTGCAATAGCAGAGATGCTAATGGAGAAGTTTGTTGAAGGTGAATTTGATAAGATAGAATTGGTATACAACAAGTTTAAAAATGCAGCTACTCAGATCGTAATGACTGAGCAGTTTTTACCAATTGTTCCTATGGAAGGTGAAAGCAATGCCAATTTAGATTATATCTTCGAACCGTCTAAAGAAGAGATTGTTGAAACTCTAATTCCAAAGTCATTAAAAACACAGCTTTATAAGTCTGTCAGAGATTCTTTTGCTTCTGAACATGGTGCACGTATGACCGCTATGCACAAAGCAACAGATAACGCCACAGAGTTAAGAGATCAATTAAAGTTGACTTATAACAAAGCGAGACAGGCTGCCATTACCAATGAAATTCTTGAAATCGTTGGTGGTGCAGAAGCACTTAATAATTAGAACAATAGATATAAGATAGAAAAAGCCTTACTTTTAAGTAAGGCTTTTTTGTTTCAATAACCCTTGTATTACTGCAGTTTTAATATTTCATTAATAATCAATAATTAAGGTAGCTTAGTTAAAGAAACAAATTATATTTGCGCATGTTCAATATTTAATAACCAACCAATTATGAGAAGAATTGTCTTACTGATATCAATTTTTGTAATTTCAGTAACTAATGCACAACTTAAAGTTGGTGATATTTCACTTGATTTTGGGGAAACAATCACCAATAACGATGGCAGTATTATACACATTGCAGGTGTAGTCAACAATACTGTTTATGCTTTGGCAAATAGTAAAAAGAAGTATTTTTTACAAACTTTTGATAATACCACAAAGGCCTTTAAAAAGAGTGTAGAGCTAAAACTTGATAAGATCAATGGTAATAAAGTCTTGATTAAAGATCTTACGGTAATAGAAGATAAGATCTATTTAATGGCGAGTTACTATAACAAAAAAGCAAAAAAGAACATTTTTATTGCCAAAGAGGTATCAGAGGACCTTAAAATGGGAAAATTTAAAACGGTACTATCCGTAGATGTGAAGAATAAGAAAAATAGGGGTGTTTTCGTATTTGATAGGTCATATGATGATGTGAATTACTTTGTTTCTCATGTCGGTATTATTGAAAAGGAAGAAAAGCTAACTTATAAATTTGCGCTTTTAGACAAGTCGTTGAATAGCGTTTTTGAGGATGGTTATTCAGTAACGTATCAGGATAGAAAAGATTTAGTATTTGACTTCTCAGATTTTGCTATCAATGAGTACGGCGATATTTTTATTACAACTACAGAAAGCTATAGAGATAAAAAGAAGAAAACCACAATTAATAACATTACACTGCATTCTTATTTGGCAGATAAAGGCTATGCTAAGGAGGAGTTAAAAGTAAATCTTTCAGGTAAGAAAGCGATCAATTGTAATCTTATAGAAACGAAAGATAATAGCCTTCACATGATTGGTTTTTATTCGGATATAAAATCAAGCGGTAAAGCAAAAGGAGGTTTAGAAGGAATATATTCAATATCAGCAAATTATAAAGAGAATTCGGTAATAAAGAAAACCTTCAATGAATTCACTTTAGACGTAAGGAAAAAGCTTATTGGAGAGCGCAGAGCAAAAAAAGGAAAAGATTTAAAACCTTTTTATCGAAACACACATCTTATAGAAAAGGATAATGGAGGTATTATAGTACTCTCAGAATATTATCTACAAGTTGTAGGCAGGTCTTCAGGAATTGGACCTTTAGCATTTACGCCAATCACTTATATCGCTAATGAGGTTATTGTTACTTCGTTAAATAAAGACGGTTCTTTACAATGGAGTAATGTAGTACCCAAAGAGCAGCAAGTAACTGTACAGGAGTTAAGCTTAGGACTTTCTGGTTTTGCAAGTAGCGGAAATGTTACAGTATCTGCATCGGTCATGTTTCCACTAACTGTGTTGGGTAGAGGACCAGAGTATTTGAGCTCACTACCATTATACCACAATGGAAAGTTAACGATCATTGTTAATGATGATCCAAAAAATATAGGAATTACAGATATAGACGATGTTAGAAAGGTAAGAAACGTTAATAAAATGATTCCGGTAGCATTTGTCTTTGATGAAAACAGTGGAAGTATGGAGCGTATAGATCCAAAAGATTTTGAAAAGAGGCAAATTGTTGTTCAACCTGTAACAAACTTTGCATTGAATCCGTTTGAAGCCATAATTTATGGTTCTAACAAAGAAGGTGCGCGTTTAGGGACACTGAAAGTAGATTAGTTACTAATCAATCATACTATAGAGCTATAAAAAACAAAAAAGCCTTACTTTAGAGTGAGGCTTTTTTGGTTTAATATTTTTAGAAGAAATAGAGTATGAAAAACAATACAGTAATCTTAATGTTTGCCTTGGTGCTATTAAACTGTTCCAGCTCTAAATTATTTCAAGAACAAGTGCCATTTGAATTTGGTGAAGTGTATTATGAAACCTGGACGGGCGGCATACAAGAAGCTGGAAGCGGCATAGATTTATACATTTCAATAACATCAAATGAAGCGCAGACCGTCGTTATAGACAAAATATATTTTAGAGGGAAATCGGTTTTGCCTGAAGTAAAAAAACAAGGGCAGTTTATAATATATGTAGGCAGATATAAATCAAAAACAGGTCCAAAAGAAAAAATGACTTATCATTCCTCAAAAATGGAAGCCGCAATTGAAGATTTAAAGGCTAATGAATGTATTGTGAGTTATAAGGAAAATGGAGAGATCAAGTATTATAAAATAGATAATATAAAAGAGAAACGGCGCATAGATTACCCGGAAACACCACCCAACCACTAATAATAACTATTGGGTTTTGGTTTACAACTTTGAAAGTGTAATTTTAACCGAACAAAACACTCGAGTTGAACGCTTTCAAATCACTTTTTAAGCAAACATTTATTTATGGCTTAGCAACAGTTTTACCAAGAATGTTAAGCTTCTTACTGGTACCTCTATATACCAACGAAAAAGTTTTGCCTAGCCCTGCAGAATATGGTGAAGTCTCAGTGATCTTCTCCTATTTTGTGTTGTTTAATGTGATTCTGGCCTATGGCATGGAAACGGCTTTTTTTAGATTTTTCAATAAAAGCGATGATAAAGATAGTGTTATAGGCACATCAGCAATATCATTAATCCTTTCTTCAATTGTATTTCTTATACTTGGGTTAAGCTTTACATCGCATATCGCCAATTACATCAATATTGATTTACAGTATGTAAAATTAGTCGTATGGATACTACTATTAGATGCTTTGGTGATTATTCCGTTTGCATGGTTAAGAGCCAATCAGCAGCCCACGCGTTATGCTGTGATTAAGATTCTGAATGTGGTAATTAACTTAGGGTTAAACGTATTCTTCCTATTGTATCTAAAGCATATGGCGAGCGATTACTCTATTTTAGAAACAATATACAAACCCAATTATCAAATCAATTATATATTCATCGCTAACTTGATAGCCAGTGCTGTAACATTGGTATTAATGCTACCATTTTATATTAAAGTAAAATTTAAGTTTAATGTTCGACTTTGGAAGCAAATGATGGTGTACGCTTTTCCAATCCTGATAGCCGGATTAGCATTTTCTATCAATGAAACGTTTGACCGCATATTATTAGACAGGCTTTTGCCAAAAGCTATTGCCTCGTCTCAGATAGGCATGTACGCTGCATGTTATAAATTAGCTGTATTCATGACCTTGTTTGTTACCGCCTATAAGTTGGGTATTGAACCCTTCTTTTTTAGCCATGCAAAAACGCGAAACCCTCAAAAAGCATATGCAAAAATTTTAGAATTGTTTGTCGCGTTAGGAGCTATAATTCTTATGTCAGTTGTTGTTTTTGCAGACGTCTTAAAACCATTCATCATACAAAGTGAAGCCTATTGGGAAGCCATGTGGATTGTGCCTGTAATACTAATAGCTAATTTCTGTTTAGGTATCTATCATAATCTTTCGGTGTGGTATAAGATTACAGACCGAACCAAATATGGCGCATATATTTCTGTTTTTGGAGCTATTATTACCTTGATCATTAATATTATGTTTATTAAAACCTATGGCTATAAGGCTTCGGCTATAGCAACTTTAGCAGCATACGCTACGATGATGATGATATCCTATTTCTATGGAAGAAAGTATTACCCTATTCCTTACAATATGAAAAAGATTGTTTTCTATTTGGTAACATCCATAGCTGCTTCGTTAGGATTATTTTATAGTAGATTTAGAGCAGATTATATAGTGGGTGTAAGCGTGTTAGTTGTATTTTTGACAATCGTTTTCCTCATGGAAAAAAACGAGATAAAACAGTTAATGAAAAATGACAATTAAGATCATAAACAAATCCGATCATGCATTGCCACATTACGAAACGGCAGCATCGGCAGGAATGGATTTAAGAGCCAATATCAAAGCGGCTATTATTTTGAAACCTTTAGAAAGGGCAATTGTAAAAACAGGGCTTTATATAGAATTACCAATAGGTTATGAAGCACAGGTTAGGCCTAGAAGCGGTTTGTCTGCCAAAAAAGGGGTAACGGTATTAAATGCTCCAGGAACCATAGACGCAGATTATAGAGGCGAAATAGGTGTTATTCTGGTCAACCTGTCTAATACGGACTTTACCATAGAGAATGGAGAACGTATAGCTCAGATGGTCATTGCTAAACACGAACGGGCAGATTGGATTGAAGTAGAACAACTATCAGAAACCTCAAGGGGAGAAGGCGGTTTTGGAAGTACAGGAGTCAAATAAATTAGATATAGACAAACGAATTAACATTAAAATATGAAAATAATAGTTCCAATGGCAGGTCGCGGCTCCCGCCTGAGACCACACACGTTAACCGTTCCAAAACCATTAATACCTGTGGCCGGGCAGCCTATTGTGCATCGCTTGGTAAAAGATATTGCAAAGGTATTGAAGCAACCTATTGAAGAGGTGGCTTTCGTTTTAGGAGATCCGGCATTTTTTGGAGATGATGTTGTAGAAAGTTTAACAAAGCTTGCTAATGATTTAGGAGCCAAAGCGTCCATTTACAGACAAGATCAGCCTTTAGGCACAGGTCATGCTATTATGAGTGCTAAACCGTCATTATCTGGGCCGGCTGTAATTGCTTATGCAGATACACTAATACGTGCAGAATTTGATTTAGACCCTGAGGCAGATAGTGTCATTTGGACCAAACGAGTAGACAATCCGGAAGCCTATGGTGTCGTTAAGCTTAACAGTAATAATGAGATTATAGAGCTGGTAGAAAAACCGGAGCGCTTTGTTTCGGATCAGGCAGTAATAGGAATATACTATTTTAAAGATGTATCGGTATTAAAGCAAAAGCTGCAGCAGGTTTTGGATGAGAATGTTATGAATGGAGGCGAATATCAGATCAATGATGGAATTAAACGTATGATGGCTGATGGACGTATTTTCAAAACGGGTACTGTAGATGAATGGATGGATTGCGGAAATAAAGCTGTAACTGTAGAAACCAACACAAAAATGTTAGGCTTTTTAAAAGCAGATGGTGAAGAGCAAATGATACATTCATCAGTAAAAACCGAGAACTCTAATATTATTGAACCCTGTTACATTGGTGAAAATGTGATATTACAAAATGCGACCATTGGGCCAAATGTCTCTATTGGAGCAAATTGTGTTATTGAGAATTCAGTCGTTAAAAATAGCTTAATACAAACCAACACCACAATTAAAAATGCTAATTTAGACGAAGCAATGATTGGCAATAAGGTGCTATATGATGGTAATTACACCAAGATTAGCATTGGAGATTATTCGGTTTTGGAATAGTATTTGAAAAGATGTAAAACAAAATCAGCAGGAGAGATTATTAACATGAAACAAAGGTTAAGAATAGTAATTGTATTTATGGTGCTTCTTACAGTATCAGTACCTGCTTATGCTCAAGTTAATTTTGATAAACCACCAGATGATGATCTTGGAAATGTGGAAGATCGATTTCAGGAATTGTTTTTTGAAGCATTAAAACAGAAAGGGATAGAGAATTATGACAGAGCTGTAGATGCCTTACAAGAATGCTTAAAGATTGATGATTCGAAACCTGCAGTACACTTTGAACTGGGAAAAAACTACAGCAAGCTTAAAAACTTCGGAGCAGCAGAAGATGCCCTAAAGAAAGCTATATCCATGCAGCCGGATAATGAATGGTTTTTGGACGAGTTGTACGATGTGTATTATCAACAAGATGATATGGATAATGCAGTAAAAACAGTAAAGCAACTGGTGAAGTATCATCCGGATTATAAACAAGATTTGGCAACATTATATATTCGGGAGAAGCGCTACAAGGACGCGTTGAGATTATTAGATGAACTTGACGAAGAGTTGGGTGTCAATGACGTTAGAGATGATATGCGCAATAGAATATATAATATTACAGGCAATGCCAAAGACAGAATAGACAATTTAGAATCTCGTATTGCCAATAACCCTCAAAATGAAGATAACTATCTGAAGTTAATATACAGATATAGCCAATCAGGGCAGTCCAAAAAAGCATTTAAAGCGGCTAAGGATCTGCTTAAAGTAAATCCAGATTCTAAACTGGTACATTTGGCATTATACAAGTTTTATCTGGATGATGAAGAGATAGATAAAGCCATTAATTCCATGAAAATTGTGCTTACAAGTAAGGCTATAAATGCACAATCAAAGTCAAAAGTATTAAAAGACTTTGTTGCTTTTGTTTCCAGACATCCGGAGTATGAAAAAGATCTTGTAGCGATTACCGCATTGGTAGATGATGATAAAAATGCAAAAACCTCAGGAAATCTAGGACAGTATTTTTTAAATCAAGGCGATAAAGAAAAAGCACTCACACATTTTAAAGAGGCCCAAAAAGAAGACCCCAACAATTACGGTTATATAAAATCCATCCTGTTAATTCAAGTAGATCTGGAAAACTACACGGCAGTATTGCAAGATAGCGAATCGGCTTTAGAGTTATATCCGGCGCAGCCCTTACTGTATTTAGTAAAAGGCGTAGCGCACAACAACATGGGTCAACCTAAAGAAGCTATTGACAGTTTAGAAATGGGACTTGATTTTCTGGTGGAAAATCCTCAGATGGAATCCGATTTCTATGAGCAACTAAGTATTGCGTATAAATGGGATAATAATATAACCAAATCGGAAACGTTTGCTAAAAAAGCGCAATCCATAAAAACGCAACAGTAATCATGCAAATTAGGTATAGAGGTATAAAACGGATATTATATGCGTTAAGCATAACGGTTATTCTGACAGGTTGTAAATCATCGAAAAGTATTATAGAATCTGGGAAAGCCAGTGATAAGTTATCTGCAAAGCAAGTCATAAAAGCACACCAAAAAGAAGATACAGATTTCAAAACCCTTCAGGCTAAAGTAAGAATAGACATTTCACAAAATGAAAAAGAGCAAGGGTCGACATTTAACCTAAGAATAGAAAAAGATAAAGTCATTTGGTTAAGCGCTAAACTTGGTTTGGCCCGAATGATGATTACGCCAGAGAAAGTACGTTTCTATAGTAAACTTGATAACGAGTATTTTGATGGCGACTATAAATTATTAAGTGACTTTGTAGGCGTGGAATTAGACTTTTTCAAAGTACAAAATTTACTATTAGGACAAGCCATATACAATTTAAAAAATAAGCCACATCAAATTCATATTAACCAGAACTCCTATGCTTTAAACCCAAAAGATCAAAGTGCTGTTTTTGAACTGTTTTATCTTATTAATCCTTCGCATTTTAAACTGGATTCTTTACAACTTTATCAGCAATTACAACGTCGCATGCTACAGGTAGACTATAAGTCTTATCAAGAAGTAGATCAGGAAGTACTACCAAAACAAATGAGTATTATTGCTGTTGAAAACACAGATGAAGTCATAATCGATATGGAATTTAAATCCATAAATCTGAATGAAGAAGTGCGTTTTCCGTTTAAAATACCATCGGGATACAATGAAATTATAATTAAAAATGAGGATTAGCACACGCACATACCTGATCGTATTCTTATCGTTATTCCTATCTTGTTACTGGGCCGATGCACAGAGTAAAAAGCAAAAGGCTTTAGAAGTAAAAAGACAACAACTGCAAAAGGAAATCAAACAACTAAATGCACTGTTGTTTTCGGATCAAAAAAAGGAGAAATCAGTACTTACATTGGTCGAGGATTTGAATTACAAGCTTAGTGTAAGAAAGAATCTTATTAAAATCACAAATGATCAGGCGAATCTTCTAACGCGTGAAATTAATGACAATCAAAAAGAAATTACCAGCCTCAGAGCGCAATTGCAAGAGTTGAAAGCAGACTATGCAGCAATGATTGTAAAATCGTATAAGAGCAAATCTGAGCAAAGTAAAATTATGTTTTTACTATCCTCAAGCAATTTTAAACAAGCCTATAAGCGGTTGCAGTATATAAAGCAGTACGCCAGTTATCAAAAAGAACAAGGCGAGGCCATTAAAGCCAAAGCCAAAAAACTTCAGGAGCTAAATATTAAACTTTTGAAGTTAAAAGAGGATAAGCAAAAACTGATTGAGGAAAACAGAAAAGCAAAAAAAGAATTGGAGGTCGAAGTTAAACAACAGGAAACATTGATGGCTTCCATACAAAGTAATCTGAGTAAGTATACTTCTCAAATCAAAAAGAAGCGCCAGGAAGCCGATAGGATAGATAGAGAAATAGAACGACTGATACGAGAAGCCATAGCAGAATCCAATCGAAAAGCAGGCAACAAGAAATCTACAGGAAAATATGTGTTAACACCAGAAGCTAGAAAATTAGCGTCGAGTTTTGAAGCCAGTAAAGGTAGATTAGGTTGGCCGGTAACCAAAGGCGTTATGAAAATCCGTTATGGGACGCAACGCTCTGCAGTAGATCGCTCAGTAGAGTTCAAAAGTACAGGAATTCAAATTGCAACAGAACGTAATGCTAAAGTAAAAGCGGTGTTTAGTGGAGAGGTCTATAAAATCATGATCATTAAACACGCCAATCCTGCTATTATGGTACGCCACGGTAATTACTTTACAGTATACAAGAACCTTTCTAAAGTATACGTCAAAGCGGGAGATCGTGTATCTGCAGGGCAGGAAATAGGCGAAGTATTTACCAATAGAATCACAGGAGAAACCATGCTCGGTTTTAGCGTATATAAAAATAATAAAACACAAAACCCAGAGTACTGGTTGGCTAAGTTTTAGAAGATAAGGTTCATTACAAAATATATTTTACCCGAAAAGACCGTACATATTTGTACGGTTTTTTTTTATCGCTAATCAATAATCTATTTTGAGTTTATGAGATCTTACTCTTTCTAAAAACCTTACATAACAGCTTTTTTCGAGGTTTAGGTTAATTAATGATTTTAATATTTATATTTGTAAGTATTTTCAATCAATAATTGAATATATTCTAAACGAAAAGTTTAGGGTTTAACGTTATAATTTAACCTAAATCTATTATTATGAAACAAAATTACACGTTTTTTATTATCCTATTATTTGTTTTTACTACGATAAGATCTCAAACATCAGATGTAATTATAGGACTACAAGATCCGAGAGGTATGGCACTGCATGGTAATGATCTGTACTTTTCTGAATCAGATGGCGATAAAATTTCTAAAATAGATATAACATCTACCAATCCAACTCCGGTAGAAGTCGTATCATCAATTTTTAGACCTTATGGCATAACCATCAAAGACAACTATTTGTATTATGGTTTAAATTTTGATGATAAGATATATAGAATAGACCTTACTGCTGCTGATCCATCGTCTACCATACAAGAAATTGCTGATGTGTCCGGACCAGTTGCACTCGCAATTAAAGATAATTACATGTATGTTTCTGAAGATTATGATGAAGAATATATTTATAGAATAGACCTTAACGCAGCCAACCCGGTTGCTACTGAATTTGTTCAGGTTGATACACCTACAGGAATGGCCTTCTATGGTGATGATTTGTATATTGCTGAATATACTAGAATTTCAAAAGTAGACCTTACAGCTTCTACACCAGTAGTTACAGAGGTTATTTCAGGAATAAGCCCTTTAGGTTTATTGATTGATGGATCAGATTTGTATTATTGGTCAGGTAGCAAAATCTCAAAAATAGACCTTACAATAGCAGGAACACCAATACCGGAAGAGGTGGTTACAGGAGTAGGCTATGCTTATGCAATGGCAATTGAGGGGAATAACCTTTACATAGTAGAAGGTGGTGCAAGTAAGATTTCTAAATTTAGTATGACCACATTATCAGTCTCAGACAACCATAGCGTTGTAAAGACAGAGTTATACCCTAATCCTGCAAAAGAAGCTATACGAATTAGTGGGATCGAAGACGAAAACTATATCATCTATAATTTAATGGGTGCCCAAGTCGCTCGTGGTTCTGTTTCTGATCATCAAGAGATTAATGTCCGAGATCTGGTTCAAGGGGTTTACTTCCTAAAGTTAGAAAATGGAAACACCATTAAGTTTGTAAAAGAATAAACGATAAGACATTTATAAATCTTATTAAATATAAGTGCTATTCAGTACTCAAATTTAAAAAAGCCTCTTTAAGAGGCTTTTTTATCATTTCGCCATCAAGCCATAGGAGTTTTTATAAGATTTAGTTGTTTTTAACTTTCAAATGGTCTTTTTCTTGAACCGTTGTTGTAAAGAAGTAAATGGTTTTAGTATCCTTTACTTCATTTTACATAATAAATATCCGCTTAGCATAAGTTAATAACCGTTGGCCATATTTATAATTTAGACTGAAAACTTCAGGTATATTTTTACAGCAACAGAAATTTTAAAACAACACTCATCATGAAAAAAACGAACTCAAAATTAATAATAAGCTTATTAGCCATTATGGTTTCAATAAGTGTTTTTGCTCAAGAAATTTTAGGATCATGGAAAGGGGAATTAGATGTCCAAGGCGTGAAACTTGAAATGGGCTTTAACATATCAGAAGACAACGGAACCTATTCGTCGACTTTTGATGTGCCATCTCAAGGGGCAATCGGAATTGCATTAGAAAAAACAACTTTCACGAATAACACATTAACTATAGAATCGGCAAAATTTAAACTTAAGTATGTTGGTATTTTAGAAGGGGAAACACTAAAAGGCACCTATTCTCAGTTAGGGAAAGATTATGCTTTTAACCTGAAAAAAATTATAAAAACAAAGCCCGGAGATACCTCTTTACCTTCTTCTAAAGCAACGTTAGATAAATTAGCTTCTTACGATAAAGGTACTTATAAGTATTCAGTAGAAGATTATTTTGAAAACCCTGCCACAAGTGCATTTCAATTTTCACCAAAAGGAAAGTATTTTTCTTATAGGGAAAGAGATGCGGACGGAAAAAATCATGTGTACGTAAAAAACACTGAAACTGGAGAAGTTATGCTTGCCGTTAAAGAAAGTGAAGAACTGATAAGAGGCTATGGCTGGGCAAATGACAATAGACTTGTTTACATTAAGGACAATGGCGGAAATGAAAATTATCAGCTTTTTGCTGCTAATTTAGATGGCAGCGACCCAAAGGCCTTAACACCTTTTGACGATGTAAGAGTTAGTTTTTCTAATCTTTTAAAGGATCAGCCAGACCATGTTATTATCTTAATGAATAAGGATAACAAGCAAGTGTTTGAGCCTTATAAGATAAATATTGTTACAGGAGAATTGGAAAAACTATTTGAAAATAAAGATTTATCATCACCAATTTCGAGTTATGAATTTGATAAAGATGGTAATTTAAGAGCTTACACAAAACAACAAAATGGTGTAGACTATGTATTGTATTATAGAACTGATTTAAATGAACCGTTTAAGGAGATAGTAACTAACAATTGGAAGAATGTATTTTCATTAATAGCGTTTAATTATAATACACCATACAAACACGATGCTTATGTATTAACTAATTTAGAAAATAACACTAATGAGTTGGTGCTTTATGATTTAGCGAAAAAGAAGATTATAGAGAAAATCTACAGTAACCCTACTTTTGATGTAGGCGGTTTAAGTAGGTCACGAAAAAGAGGTTATGAGGTAGATTATTATTTCTACATAGGCGAGAAAACTCATATTGTACCAGTGAGTAAGTATTATAAAAAGCTCAATAAAAAGCTTAAAAAGCAATTTAAAGATAAAGAGTTCTCAATCGTTGATAAAACAGATGATGAAGATAAATACTTAATTATGTTACGTAGTGATAAGCTATATGGAACGTACTATACTTATGATGTAAAGAGCGATGAATTTAATAAAATACTAGATTTAATGCCACAATTGCATGAAGAAGATATGGCAGAAATGAAATCTGTTAATTTTACATCTAGAGATGGTTTGAAAATTTATGGTTATTTAACAATTCCTAATACTGTAAAAAAAGGAGAAAAAGTACCATTAATTGTAAATCCACATGGTGGACCTTATGGTGTAAGAGATTATTGGGGCTTTAATCCGGAAACGCAGTTATTTGCAAGTAGAGGATATGCAACGTTACAAGTTAATTACAGAGGTTCTGGAGGTTATGGCAAAGATTTTTTCTTAAAAGGAAATAAGCAAGTAGGGAGAAAAATGCTTAATGATTTAGAAGATGCAGTAACTTATGCTAAAACCTTAGATTTTATAGATAACAATAAAATTGCAATTTTTGGCGCAAGCTATGGTGGTTTGGCAACATTGGGGAGTCTTGTTAAAACACCAGATTTGTATACCTGTGGTATTGATTATGTAGGTGTGAGTAACTTATTTACATTTTTTAAATCCTTCCCAGAATATTGGAAGCCTTACATGGCTCAGTTTAATGAACAATGGTATAATCCTGAAGATGAAACTGATAAAAAAATCATGGAAGCGGTATCACCAGCCTTACATGTAGATAAAATTACAAAACCTCTTTTAGTAGTTCAGGGAGCTAATGACCCTAGAGTGAATATTGATGAATCAGATCAGGTTGTAAAAAACATGAGAGCAAGAAATATAGATGTGCCTTACATGGTAAAATATGATGAAGGTCATGGCTTTGCACATGAAAAAAATAGAATAGAGTTGTATAAAGTGATGTTAGGGTTCTTTGCACAACACTTAAAATAGTTACCGTCTCAAATCAACACATAAAAAGACCTTTCAGAGAGAACCTCTAAAGGTCTTTTTCCATTTAAAAGCAATATTTCCGCTTAGCATATACAATAAACCACTCATCATATTCCTGATTTAAATAATAAGACACCGTCATATATTTATACTATCAATTAAATACGAACAGTTTTATTAATCAAAAAACGAGCAGTACTATGATCAATTTAGTTAAAATAACATTAATGTATATCATTGAAGTAGTATTAAGTTAAATCCATTAAAAACATCACTTATGGAAAAGTCAAACATCAAAAGACAAAATACATTTGAGGTACAATCTGCAAAATTTGAAAAGCTATTATTAGGCGCAAAAATGGCCAGAGTATCAACGCTTATTTTAATAGCTGTATCATTAATTTTGGTTTATTTTTCAAGAGATAATACGACGTACGTTATGATTTTATTAATTGGAGCTTTAGCAATACTATTTTTTAGAGAAAAGTTTTTATCGATTAAAGCAATAAAGCAAAAATCATACACACAAACCTCTTTAATATCTAGTATTTCAAAACTAAAAACCTATATGGCTAATCGCAAGAAATATGAAATGTATTTTATGGCGTTTTGGATAATAACCTTAACCCCTTCTGCGGCAACGCATTTTAAGTCTAATATTACAGGTATAATAGCTATTATATTTTATATTGCTGTAGTGTATATATTTGGCAATATGGCCTATCAAAGATCAGACAGGGAAATATCATTGTTAGAGGAAACAATAAAGGATGAATTACGGTTTCGTAAAAACTAAATCCTATTATATTGCGATTAATTAATGCATAATCAAAAAGATAATGAAATTTTTAACTAGCTATAAGTATTGGGTTTTAAATTTTATCGGATGGATCGCATTTGCATTGTTAATGCTTACTTTTCATAAGATTCCTTTCGGAAAAGACGTATCTGTTAATAGTATGTATTATCTTTTTTCAGAAGGCATTTTATGTGGCTTTTTGGGGTTTGTTTTGTCGTTTATTGTCCTATATTTTATCGAAAATTATTTCGAAATAGGAAATTATACCAAAACAGATGTTTACAAACTTATAGGTGTATTAATAATTACTCAGGTGCTTTACCATATTTTGCTTTGGCCAATGTTAAGCATTCCAGCAAGGCACTACTATGAAAAAGATATTGATTTAACTTTAGTCGAGAAGTTAACCAATGTGCCACATTTTTTCGCCTATTATTTGGTTTGGTTATTTGTTATTCTAACACTCAAGCAAATACATTACATTAATACCATTAAATTAAACCAATTAAAATTAGAAACTAATTTAAAAGAAGCACAACTCAATACATTAAAAGGGCAAATAAACCCACATTTTATGTTCAATAGTTTGAATAACATTAGAGGGTTAATGTTAGAAGATGTCTCCAGAGCAAGAAGCATGTTAACAAGCTTATCGGAAACCCTGAGATATTCTTTAACAAAGAATGATATTAATTCGATTTCGTTAGAAGACGAGTTGGAGATGGTAGAAAATTATGTTGCGATTTCTAAAATTCAATTTGAAGATCGTTTGCAATTTGATACAGATATTGATGAAGAATCTTTAGATAAACAAATTCCTCCAATGATTATTCAGATGCTGATAGAAAATGCACTCAAACATGGTATAGCTAATCTTAAAGATGGAGGAAAAGTGAAATTGACAACAATGATAAAGAAGAGTCAACTAATAATAGAAGTCATCAATACAGGAGTGTTAGAACAAACACGGAATAGTACACAATTGGGAATACAAAATATAAAAAAACGCCTTGAGTTATTATATGGTCAAAACGCTATATTTATTTTAAAAGAAAGAGAAAATCAAGTGGTTGCCACTATTAAAATTCCGTTGGTATGATAACCTTAAAAGCTGTCATTGTAGAAGATTCTCGCTTAGCTCGTAATGAGCTAAAAGAACTTATGAAAGCGCATGGCGAAATAGAACTTGTTGGTGAAGCAGGAAATGTAGATGATGGATACAAACTTATCAATAAAACCAATCCTGACTTACTTTTTTTAGATATTAACATGCCCGAAAAAGACGGATTTGAGCTTTTAGAGATGTTAGACCATGTGCCAACTACCATTTTTACAACAGCTTTTGATGAATTTGCCATCAAATCTTTCGAGTATAATGCGTTCGATTATTTATTAAAACCCATAAACCAAAAACGATTCTCTACTTCTGTCGCTAAACTTATTGAAAAAAATAATTCCAGACCAGTAACAAGTGATGAGGTAAAAGGATTGAGTTTAGATAAGCAGATTTTTATTAAAGATGGGGAGAAATGTTGGCTGGTTAAAATTAATGATATCACACTTTTTGAAATTGTAGGTAATTATACACGTGTCTTTTTTGACAATAATAAACCTTTAATTTATAAATCGTTAGCTCAAATTGAAGAGAAGCTTCCCTCAGATGTTTTTTTTAGAGCAAATCGACAACAAATAATCAATATCAATCACGTTAAAAAAGTTATTTCTTGGTTCAATGGCAAGTTGAAAATAGAAATGAATTCCGGAGAAGAAATTGAAATCTCCAGAAGGCAATCCTACATCTTTAAAGAGCAGCTAAGCTTCTAACATAAAACTATAAAGAATAAGCAAAATTTTTGCATTGGGGCTATTTTTAATCCATAGTTCTAACTGGCCAATCATTTATTGTTTTGTAATATATTTTTTAAATGATTGATGTTACTCCTCTAAATAGGAATTTTCAGCATCAACCTCCTTAAGTAAGCAAACGATTGATGTAAGTTACCTCGAACTAATTTTAGACGGTTTGAACAAAGTAACCTTAAAGTAAATTCGTTTTTTCAATTCTACAATAGAGGAGAATAGTAAAATCCTAGAAACACGATCAGTTAAAAGGTATTATTGAACATTTGTAACGGACATTTGTTACATTTATATCACTGTACTTTAAAAAGTTATGGTAACATTGTAACATTGGTTAGGGCAATATTAAAACGCCAACCAATACTTAATACATGTTCATTATGACGTTAAATCCATGTATAACAGATTAAGCTTTATAATGTAAAAATTAAAATATTTGACCACAATGCGATACACTTTAACAGTTATAGTATTACTGCTAATTTCTCATAATTCTTCTTCACAAGGATCAATAAGTAATGATTCTATTTATATCTCTAAGCTAGTTGAAAAAGCAACCGCTAAGACGGATACAATAGCAAAACTAAAAGATTTAAGAAAAGCATTAAATGTCGCTTTAGATCGCAATAATGAACATGGATTTTATACAGCAACTAATGAGATTTCATTAATCAAAAGAAGTTTAGGAGAACCAGATTCCGCGAGATTTTACCACCATAGCGTATTTCATTTAATAAAAAACCCGAATAGGAAAATTAATATTGCTACTAGCTTAGCCAGTATATTCAGGCAAGATGACAATAGGGATTCTGCGATCTATTATTTAGATAAAGCAAAACTTCTCATTAATGATAAAACTAAAAAGTCTCAAATATCTAATGTTTATACTGCAACAGGGAATTTTTGGTTTTATGAACAAAATTATATTAAAGCTTTTGAATTTTATTCAAAATCAGATTCTATACTAAGCACGGATCCAAAATTAAAATTCAGTAATAGTAGAGCTAAAGCTTTAAACTTTATAGGGTATTCAGTAAGAATAGCATCTGGTTATGATAAAGCGCTTGAATACTATTTAAAATCAAGAGATATCTATGAAAAAATAAAAAATGAACAGGGATATCATGAAGTAAATGTAGCCATAGCACAAGCCTATATTTCAATGGAGCAATATAATGAGGCCATAGAATTACTTAATCAATCTGTCGATTATCAAAAACATAGTGGAGACTTTCAGTCATATACCTATGCTTTAATTGTAAGGGGATATGGGTATGTAAAAATGAAAGACTTTAAAAAAGCAGAAAAGGATTATTTAAAATACTATGAATATGCTAAAAAAATAAATTCTAAAATCCTGATAGGACGTTCTAAAGATTATCTGGGCTATTTTTATTTTGAATCTAAAGACTATAAAAAATCTATAAAGTATTACAAAGAGGCCCTTGAATTTTATAGCAATTCTAAACGTTACAAAAAGGAATTGGATATAATTGAATCACTGATTGAGGTCAATAAAAAAATCTCTGATCTGAATGAAGTGACAAAGCTTTATGAAATTTTCATTGATAAAAAGAAGGCATATGACGCTAACAAAGTAGAAGAACAAACAAGAGAACTGGAAACCAAGTATCAAACGGATAAACGAGAACAGGAAATCACTTTGTTAAAAGCAAATAATAAGATAATAGCACAACAAAAAATAAATCAACGTAACATATATTTGGCAGGTATTGGGTTAACTTCTGCTATCGGAATATTTTTATTTTTAGGATTTAGAAATAGAAAAAAGACCAATGATAAATTAAAAGAGTTAGACACTGTAAAGTCATCTTTTTTTGCTAATATTTCTCATGAATTTAGAACACCATTAACTTTAATTTCAGGACCTCTAGAAGAGCAATTGCAAAAAGAGCAGTTGAGCAATAAAGAAAAACGAAACCTTAAAATAGCCAAAAAAAATTCTGAACGCTTAGTCAAGTTGGTGGATCAACTTTTAAACCTTTCTAAATTAGAATCGGGAAATAGAAAGCTTATGATTGATAAAGGGAATCTTAAGAGACTATTTCATTCTAACCTTGACGCATTTACATTTCTTGCAGAGTCCAACGATCAGCAATACACTACGGAAATAACTCTTAAAGATCATAGTGAGTACTGGTACGATACGGATATTATTGAAAGAGTGATTACAAATCTTGTTGACAATGCGATAAAACATAGTTCACAAGGGGAATGTATTAATGTTAAAGCTACTGTAAAAGAAGAACGGTTGTTTATTACCGTATCGAATACAGGGAGTTCTTTGAGTTCACACCAAATCCATAAACTCTTTGAACGCTTTTACAGTACAAGTGATAATAATGTAGGAACAGGTATTGGTTTAGCTCTTACAAAAGAGTTAGTATTATTACATAAAGGAAAAATAGAAGTTGAAAGTACCAACAATGAAGTATTTTTCAATGTAGAGTTGCCAGTTTCTAAAAAATCCTTCAAAAATTCAGAAATACATAAAAGGAAAGAACCCATTGATTCCGTAAAAATAGATGATGGTTACGAAATCGAAAATGACAACCGTATTGATACTTTACAAGATGTTTCAGAAAATGATCTTCCAGTACTTCTTATTGTAGATGATAATAGTGACCTTCGAAAATATTTAGCTTCATTACTTGAAGATTATTATAAAATAGTGACTTCAGAAAATGGGAATTCAGGATTTGATAAAGCTACTGAGGTTGTGCCAGATCTTATTATAACTGATTTGATGATGGAAAATGGTGATGGACTTAAACTAACAAAACATTGTAAAACCACAGAAATCACTTCTCATATCCCCATCATTATGCTAACCGCAAAAGCTGGTGATGAAAATGAACTTATAGGGCTAGAGACAGGAGCAGATGCATACATAACAAAGCCATTTAATATGGCGATATTAAAAAAGACCATACAGAACCTAATAGATTCACGTAAAAAACTACAAGAACGTTATAGCCAGGAGGTTGTTTTATTGCCTAATGATATCAAGTTGAATTCAACGGATATGAAGTTTCTTGATAAGTTACAAAGTGTTATGGATACACATTTGGTAGAAGTGGAATTTGATGTGTCGCAGTTTGCAGATTTATTGGGTATGAGTAGAATGCAACTTCATAGAAAATTAAAAGCACTCACGGGTCAAAGTGCTACAGAGTTTATAAGAAATCAACGCTTAAATCTTGCAGCGCAATTGCTAAAGAAAGCTACAGAGATTAATATTTCTGAAATAGCTTACAAGGTTGGGTTTAATAACCCCTCGTACTTCACCAGGTGTTTTAAAAAACAATATGGAGTAGCTCCTTCCGATTTCAAAAAACCGTAATTGATACACTTTCGATATAAAGACATGCATTTAAAATAAGACCAGTTTGCTGTTTTTTAGAAGAAATCTGGTTTTAAGTCTGCTTTAAAGACGCTCTTACATCCCAATTTTGAAGGCTTGTTACATATGTGAATGAACTTGTTACATATGATCAAGTGTCAATGGTCGCCTCCTATTAACTTCGAATAAACTTTAACAAAAGGTTTTTTAAAAATGTAATGAACGATGAAAACAAACGGTCTTGGACGGGTAAATTACCATTACTATCCAAGCAAGTTATTTATATGAACATTAATGCTCTACAAAATGGAGAGTATATACTAAAAATAGTTCATGAAAATAAAATCATAGAGGAGTTCACATTTAGAAAAAAATAAACACGAGCTTAAAATTATATTTCAAAACAATATAAAATGAAAAGATTAATACAAAAAACTAGCATCCTTTTTCTGGCAATAGTTATGATTGGGTGTAGTAATAATGACGACTCTGCACCACAACCCGTACTGTCATTAACAGACTTATCAATAAGCATAGCAGAAAATCCGGAGATTAATACAATAATTGGCAGTTTCATGTTGATTCAAGAAAATCTAGAAGCTCCTGTTAGTTTTGAAATCACAGAAGAATCCGTTCCTGGAGCAATAACCATTAATTCTCAGGGACAATTATTGATCGCCAATGCTACGTTATTTGATTTTGAGGTTAATCCTGTAATAACAGGAACAGTAAAAGTAACTTCCGGAAACATTTCAGATACTGCTAGTTTTAATATAATACTAACTGATGTGGATGAAGTCATTCCTTTTATTACAAAGTGGAACCTCCCGAACGACAACCCCACTATATATTTACCCATTTATCAAGCGGATATTGATGACACTACTACATACGATTTTACAATAGATTGGGGAGATGGTACTACAGGTGAGGTAACTTCCTTTGACGATCCAGATGCTATTCATACCTATGTAACAGGGGGTGAAAAAACGGTTACGATTACCGGAGTTTTAAGAGGTTTTAGTTTTGGTGAAGTAATCGATTCGCGGTTAAGCTTTACAGATGTAATACAATGGGGAAGTGTAGCATTAGGCAATGCAGGAGCAAACTTTTTTGAATGCGAAAACCTAACAAGTTTTTCGGCTACTGATGTACCAAACTTAAGTGAAGTAACCCGTCTGTCTTCTATGTTTTTTAAGGCGACTTCTTTTAATGGCAATTTATCCAATTGGGACGTTTCTAATATTACCAACATGGGAAGTATGTTTTCTGGTGCTACAACATTCAATGGAGATATTTCTAACTGGGATGTGGGTAATGTAACCGATATGGGTTTTATGTTTAATAATGCAACGTCCTTCAATAATCAAATTTCGAGTTGGAATGTTTCTAATGTAACTAATATGATAGCGATGTTTCAGGATGCTAGTGCATTTAACTCAGATCTTACCAATTGGGATGTTTCGAGTGTTACCAATATGAGTTTTATGTTCAGGAGTGCAGGTGCCTTTAATGGCGATGTTTCTAGCTGGTCCGTGATTAATGTAACGGAAATGCAAAGCATGTTTTTTCAAGCAAGTGCCTTTAATGGTGATCTTTCCAATTGGAATACTTCTAGCTTAATAAATATGAGGCAAATGTTTGATCAGGCCACATCTTTTAATAGTGATCTTTCCAATTGGGATGTAAGTAATGTAAGTGATATGACTATTGTATTTAGGAACGCCAGTTCTTTTAACGGAGACATTTCCAATTGGAATGTTTCTAATGTAACTGAGATGTTCGGAATGTTCTTGGGAGCTACTGCTTTCAATGGTGACATCTCCAATTGGAATCTTGCTAATGTAGTAAATACAGGAGCTATGTTTTCTGGAGCGACTTCTTTCAATGGAGATATTTCTAATTGGAATGTTTCCAACGTTACCAATATGGGAACTATGTTTCAGGGGGCACAATCCTTTAACAGTAATATTTCTAACTGGGATGTGGGTAATGTAACCGATATGAGTTTTATGTTTAATAATGCACTTTCCTTTAATCAGAACCTTTCCGATTGGGCTACAGATAATGTTATTACTTGCAACAATTTTGCAAATGGTTCCTCGCTTACACTAGGTAACTTACCTACAAGAGGTCCCTGTTTTTAAAAAAACCACACTAAACAGCAATCCTTTTCTAAATGATTAATACTTATCCTTTAAATACATACAAAATGAAAACAATTGTACAAAAAATAAGCATTCTCTACTTGTTACTACTTATTTTAAGCTGTAGCAGTAGTGATGATTCCTCAACAGAAGGAGGACCAGATAATGTATCTTTTATCACAATTTGGGAACTACCCCCGGAAAATACAATTATTCGCTTACCACTTTATCAGGGAACTATTCTTACAGAATACAACTTTACAGTAGATTGGGGAGATGGTACGACAGGAGAAGTTACCGATTTTAATGATCCTGATGCTACTCATATTTATGCAACCGAAGGAGAAAAAACAGTTACCATTACAGGAACGTTGAGAGGGTTTAGTTTTCAGGAAATGCCAGATTCTAAAGACATGTTTGTCGATGTTTTACAATGGGGAAGCGTACTGTTGGGTAATTCCGGAGGTCATTTTAGAGCATGTAATAATTTGGAGGGATTTACAGCTACTGACCAGCCAGATTTAAGTGAGGTAACCAACCTGTCTAATATGTTTGCTGAAACGCCTAATTTTAATGGCGATGTTAATGAATGGGATGTGAGCAATATTACCAATATGGATAGCATGTTTGGCAGTGCAGTAGTATTCAATCAAAACCTTTCGAATTGGAATGTTTCTAATGTAACTAATATGTCGGGAATGTTCCGTTTTGCTGAATCTTTTAACGGGAATATTGCCAATTGGGACGTTTCTAGTGTAACTACTATGAGTTTTATGTTTAGAAGTGCAATAGCGTTTAACCGGAATATCTCGAATTGGGACGTCTCTAATGTCACAGATATGTCTGGTTTATTTTCTGCTCTAGGTTCTAGTAGTGATCCTGCTTTTAATCAAGACTTGTCTTCTTGGGATGTTAGTAATGTTATTGAAATGGATCGTATGTTTCAGGAGGCACTTTCTTTTAATGGAGATATATCATCCTGGGATGTTAGTAATGTAACCACAATGCGAGATATGTTCAATTTTGCTATTGAATTCAATCAAGATATATCGTCCTGGGATGTTAGTAGTGTTACCAATATGAATGGTATGTTTTTAGAAGCACATAGTTTTAATCAGGATTTATCGGGTTGGGCTACTAATAATGTTATAGAATGTGGAGGATTTGATAGCTTCTCTGCTTTATTCCTAGAACATTTACCGACTCAAGGCCCTTGTTTTTTTTAAGATTACGGCATTTAAAATTTAAAATAGTCTGGGTTATTGATTGCTAGCACAACAGGATGATGAAAATATGTGAAAAGGAGTGCTTACGATCAATAACTCAGGCTTGTTATTGTATAGTTTTTAGCGTTGTTGCAATGCTAATAATGAAGAAATAGAAATATGCAGTTCCGAGTTTAAACTCAGGCAATTTTTTTATGTGCAATATATCAAGTACAGATGAGGCGGTCATATCTTTTATTTTTGGTTGGAATTTTTTGGACTTACTTACTTCATCTCTATTTCCTATGGTATAAACTACGAGACCTATAGGTGGTTTTTACTATAAAAATCAAAAAACATCCAAAATACTTTGAGAGGTTCTTAAAATTTAACAATTAAGACTATGAAATTATTGAAGTAAAAGAACGACATAGATATTTGAGAAGACATAAGGTCTATTAAACAACGTGTTAAAAAACAAAAATCTATGAAAAGAATTCTACTCGTATTAAGTTTCATTTTATGCATACAACAGGCAAGATCGCAATGCTCGCAACCAGCTGTTAATTTCGGAAATAACACTAACATTTCCATGTATAATATAAGTTCAAATAATGGTCAACCTGCAGACATAGAAATTGTACTGAATAATGATAATACTATAACATTAGATATAGGTGCTAATTTTGTAACTGCACCGGGACCAGACGTTAGAGCATTTTTAATAAACTCTGAAGGCTATACAGATAGCCAAATTCAAGCTATTGCAAATGGCAACATGCCTGGCGTAACCATTCAAAATTTAGAAAAAATAACATTTGGACTCGTCGGATCATTACCTGGTTTTGGAAATCCGGTTGTGAGTATAAACGGGGCTAAATCTATAACTGTAGATGTCCCTGAAGGAACTTCTATTGAAAATTTTGACAAACTATTATTTTACTGTGAGTTGTTTAGTCAATTTTGGGATGTAGGCTCTATTACGCCTTTTTCAACCGATAATTGTAGCTTATTAAGTGTTGAGGAAAATGAATTTAATAAAATATCAATTCACCCTAACCCTGCAAAAGATGCCATACAAATTAACGGATTACATGAAGAAGACTATACAATTTATAACTTAATGGGCGCGCAAGTGGCTCGTGGTTCTGTTTCTGATCATCAAGATATTAACATCCAAAATTTGGTTCAAGGTGTTTATTTACTAAAGTTAGAAAATGGAAATACCATTAAATTTGTAAAAGAATAAACGATAAGACTTTTTTAATGCCTTTATTCAAATTAAATAAGCCTCCATATGAGGCTTATTTTAGATATTAATATGTCGTTTGTATCGTAAATAGTCTGGTGCTTGGGATTATTGGTTTCTTTAATAAAGAATGCTTTTTTTTAAATTTTTCTATGGCTCCTGCACAACTATAGTTCTGTTGCGCTATTTTGTTTACTATAAAATAATCTCATGAATTGAACGTTAATATTCTGTCATCTCAAAAAAATATTTTTTATGAGTTCATTTCGTATTCAATTCTCCTTTTTTATAGTAGTTTTTATTTTGTACAATTGTTCAAGTACTGATACCGTTCAACCACCCGAATCAAACTTTTATGCTCTTAGTGTTGGAAATTCTTGGGATTATAAGTGGTATGGAGTTAGTAATGAAGGAAATCAAAGTTTAATTAGTGTTGAAGAAAATATTTCTATTGTTGGTATAGAAGAAATAAATGGTAATTCCTTCTATAAGTTTAAACGTTTAATTTCTGGAAATACAAATGGAAACTATGCTTTTGTTCCAGAAAATGGAGAGCATTACGAGTTTTACAGGGATTCTTTAGGTTTTCTAATTAATGAAGAAGGGTTGATAAAATTCACAAATTCTACTTATGAAGAGTTTCCAATATATTATTATGATATTTTCGGTTCTTTCGATGGTGAAGATATAGGTGCTACTCTTTTTGGTAAATTATCTACTGAAGAATTCATTTATGAATCTGAAATTGGTGACTTCTCTAGTTTAGAATTGATTACTAGATTTGAATATGACAATGGAGTCACAGCTCCTGCAAATAATCATATCTATTATTCAGATGGAATAGGGTTAATAAGTGATGATATAGTGTTTATAGCAAATAACGCTGGCTATAGAAGAGTATTGGTTAATTATGATTTCCCAAACTAACCTTAACTAAATAATGCACCAAAAAACCATTATTTTTTATATGCCATATTGTACAAAGTTTTTATTTACTTAAATCGGATTTTTTCCTAATGTCATTAGAAATAGCATCTTTATGAACTAAAACTGAAATTGTTTTCAGTAATAACGCTTTTTTTGACATATACACATAACCACCATATCTGTTATCTCCTTCGGAATTTTTTAGCAAATAATACGGGTTGCCTTTGGTGTCTTGAGCAATGCCTATAATATGCATATTATGGTCATCGGTAGTTGTTTTGTTTTCAAAGGTAGTTTGTCGTAACTCTTGGGTAATAGAATTTTTTTCCTCACTTGCTGTTAATTTTAATAAGCCCGTTTCAAAATCAAAGTTTGGTTCAGAAGCATCACCATCCCAAGCTAAACTATAACCTGATTCTAACGCAGAATCTATAACTTTTTCAAAATCTTTGATAGGCAAGTTTAAATACTTATTTGAATTCCAATTGGCAGGAATATCTAAGACAAACATTTCATAAAAATCATTATGAGAATAACTGGTAATTTCTATATAATCATCAGGGTTTATGCCAACAAATTCTCTGGCAAATGAGTTAGGTGAGTATAGTTTTCCTTTATAAACAAAAGTGTTGGGAGCAGTTCCTAAATAGGCATCTAAAACGGCTTTAATTGATTTTTTCCAGCTATAGGGTTTTATACGCCCGTAGCCAGAGGTGCCTACAGACTTTACCATTTCGCGAAGAAGATTATCCATTTCTGGGTGGTCGTGTTGCCAGTCTTCTTCAATAATACCATTGTATACCTCTTCTGGTATTGCTCCAAATTTTTTATAATTGTCTAAAACGCTAAATGTCAAATCGCCTGCATCAAACCAACTTTTTCCTTTTTTCTCGATAAACTTTTCTGCTTTTCCCATATAAGTTGGCGTAACATAAAATATTGGTGAAAGCGAAATTTCGTCTTTGCCTAAACGTATTGCTTCAGTTTCTATAAAAGAGGTGGTGGCAAAACTCCAACAAGTTCCTGATGATTGTTGATTTTTTAGAGGCGAGGTTTTTATTGATTTTAAAATCTTAAATTCTTCTTTTTCTTGTGATAAAGATTTAAAGCTTATAAAGACAAATAAGAAGATTAAGTAATAGATTCTCATACTTTTTTATTTAAAGACAAAAAAGTAATTAGTTTGTTACAGTGGATTGTTTTAGAAAGAGCCAAATTTTATAAGGTCTCGTATAACCGTCAGTTACGGGTTAAAGTACACAAACTTTTCGGTTTGGCACTTACTTTAGTAATTCCAGTCTGTACCGAGGTTGTCAAAGCATAGTCCAATCCGCAGACCAGAGTGAAGCGATTGATGAACACCAAAAATAAAATAATTAATGGTGAATAAATTGTGGTTATACGTTGTTGACAACAGTATTTTCTATTATTATTTCAGTCAGTTTGTCAATATCGGTTTTTTCAATTTCGGTCAAATCCAACTCAATTTTATTTCCGCTCTTTTTCACAACAGTGAGAATTCCGTTTTGTAAATTAATTGCCTGTACATCTTTGAAATTAAATGACTTTCCGAGTAATGATTTAACTCGAATCGTAATTCCAGCTTTATTCCATCCAACATAATATTTTCCATAACTCATTCTTGCAAAGAAAATGACCATTCCAACTGAACCAATAATTCCTAACATCTTATTCCATTCAGTTTTACTTTCTCCAAAGATTTCATACGTTCCAGAAAACGTACAAATGATTGTCAGGGTTATTAAAATTCCATTTTTCCAATCATTGAGCTTGTTGAACCTTATTCTTTTCATATTAGTTTTGTTGTATTGTAGCCAATGGTCAAATGTATGGCTTGTTGCGGAATTCATTGCAGATTTGCTATACACGTTGTAGTGAAGTGTTTATTCGTCTATTTTAAATCCTGAGATATAGGGTTATTCAAATACAATATCATTTGTTTGAAGTTTCATTCTAGAAAAAAAATCTTTTGGAGAATACCCAGTAATTTTTCGACATTCTTTTATAAAATGCGACTGGTCATAATAACCATAGGCTATTGAATCTATGAGTTTACTATTCGGTTGATTCTTTAATTCATGTGAAGCATGTTCAAAACGCATAATCTGCAATAATTCTTTAGACGATAAATTGAACTGTTTTTTAATCCACCGTTCCATGGATTTTGGAGACATATTCATCTTATTAGTAAGATCAGCAACTTTTAGTTTATCGGTTATTTTATCTTCTATCAACTGTATAACTTTTTCTACTTTTAAATCATTAGGATGTTGATTAATGCAATTCATAACTATTGCATCAAGTTGATTAATAGGTATAATAGGATTTTCTTCAGTGATATCAGAAAGAATTTTTTCTTGTTTAGTCTTTGAAATCAATTTTGTAAGTTCAAAATCTTGCCATTTTGTTAATAGCCCTTTGAATAACGATAGACTAAGAATATTCAACTTGAACTTTATATTCAAACAAATAATATCAGCAGGAATATGATAAAACGTTACTTTATTCGTAGCTGGTAAAACCCCTGACGAATCACTTAAGATAAATGAATCAGTTTCAGAATCCCATGTACTAAATTTACCTTGCTTTACAAAGTAACACTCAATTTTACCATTCGGGATAGTTTTGAAAAATATAGGTTCCTTAGTAATAAATAACTGATACCTATCAACATATTTAGTTACAGCTGACAAGACAGGAGTTTCTTCAATAAGTATCATTTTGTCTGATTTTTACAATTATTTGAATAAAGAGACTAGTAGGTTTGTATAAATTTAAAATTTTAGAATGAAAAGTCAAATACTACTATTACTTATGAGTTTCATGACAACTATTGTGGTAGCTCAAACAGAAGTGAAATTGAATAACGAAGTAAAAGGAAAGCGTTCTTTTTTAAAAATGGATTGGGGAAATATGAACTATGAAGTATTTGGAGAAGGTGAACCTTTAATAATTCTACATGGTAATGGAGGTTCTGCAGCAGGAAGATATAGTATGATTCCTGAATTGATAAAACACTATCAGGTTATTGCAGTAGATGCCAGATGTCACGGTCGTAGTAGTTGCCCTGAAGGTGATCTAGATTACTTTGATATGGCTGATGATGTAATTACTTTAATGAAAAAATTAAAACATGAAAAGTATACTATTTGGGGACATAGTGACGGTGGTATTTTGGGTTTAATCATAGGATATAAATGCACGAATAAATTAAACCGAATGATTTTATCAGGAGCTAATACTAGATTTTCTGGGTTAAAACCAGAACTGCAAACTTTTGTAAAAAATTACAATCAAATACCTGACCCTATGATGAGAAAACACGTTACTCTAATGGCGAATCAGAAAGAAATACCAATGGATAGTATTAAAAAGATTAATATTCCTGTATTATTAATGGTAGGAGACAGAGATGCCGTTCCAATGAAACATACAATGGAAATATTCGAATCATTACCCAAAGCTAATTTGTGTGTATTACCAGCAACTTCTCATTTTATTAGCAATGAAAAACCAAATCACATCATATACTGGATTAAAGAATTTAAAAAACCATTTTCCGCTCCATCAACGGTAGAAATAGCAAAGAAAATGGCTAAGTCAATACTTAAGGATAATTAGCAATAATGAATGCATGAAAAATTTAAACTTATCGCTTGTATTAAAACCTGATTTCTTTTGATATTTCCGATTACTTTATGTTCTGAAATTTTTTCTTTTTGTTAGTATTCATAAATTGTTTTTGAGCAACGGTTTTGTGCATGACTCGTTATGGAAAATCAGCTATGATTTTTTGCTATAGCCTAAATGTAGTAAATAAGCGTTGAATTCCGACTGCGACACCTAAGCCTAGGCTAGGTGTCGAATTTCAGCTGCAATGAGTTATACACACCTTAAGTTAGTTATAGTTTTCTTCTAGAAAGCGTATGAACCATTTCTTCATTAAAATTGAACTCCAACTTTTGAGTCTTCTTTTTTGTAGTGGGCTCGAATGTGATTTTTAGTGGAATTACCTTGGCATGAAATGTGTTTTCATCTGTAGGGTATAAATAAACGGGTTTATCACCATGTGACGTGAGTGTAAACTTTCCATCAACCATTTTAATTTCTACGATAGTTTTTTCATTTGGAAAATCATAAATACCTAAATGCTTTTTCATAGCCCTATTTAAGGGAATTGTTTTAGGAGTAGGTTTTGGAAGTTTATATTCTTTATCTAGCAATATTCTTCGAATAGCATGACCTAAAATACTTCGTTCGCTATACCTGCTATTGCAAAGGGCAATGACTACAATATCATCGTTCTCGTAATAACGAATCATCGATTTATAACCATAGATTTTTCCTGCATAATCAATCATTAAAAAAGGACGCTCTTCATTTGAGAAATCAAAAATTTCCCAACCATAACTGTGGTATCTCTTCGTTTTTTTATTCTCATAAGTCACAGGCCATTTTAGTTTCATCATCCTTACGGTATTATAAGAAACCAACTTCCCTTTCTCCAAAGCATTAAAAAAGGACCACATATCATCAATCGTAGAGTACAAAGATCCTCCACCAGCAAAGGAATAGCTGTCAAAATATCTCGCGGGTCCAATATCGTTTACCTCATTTTTATCTGGAACAAGACCAATACCAACAGAAAGTCCTTGAATGTTTTGGTCCTTAGATTTTTTAACACCTGTATTTTCCATATTGGCAGGTAAGAAAATATATTTTTTAAAATAATCTTCAAATGACATTTCAGTTACACTTTCTAATATGTAGGTAAGAGCATAAAACCCCACGCTCGAATAGGATTCCTTTTCCCCAGGGTTAAATTGTAAAGAATCATTTTTTATAGAAAACAAACGCTCTTTATAAGAAACTTCGGCGTCATAATCTTGATGAGAATCTCTCACTAAGCCCGATTGATGGGTTAGAAGATGATGAATGGTTATTTTTTCTGAACCATTAATCTCTGGCAACCATTTTGATAAATAATCACTTAAAGAAATCTTTTTTTGCTCTACTAATTGAAGAATAGCAACTGCTGTAAATAGTTTAGTGACAGAACCGATGAAATACTTAGAGTTTATGGCGTTGGGTTGTTTTGTGTTTAAATCTGAAAGCCCATATGCTCCTCTATATATTACTTTACCTTTTTGAGCTACTAAAATTGATCCACTAAAAGGGGTGGTACTATTTACATTAGCTTCTAGTAATTCCTCAATCTTTTTTACATGTTCTTGAGATGTAGCATTAAAGTTGATGAATATTACTAAAGTGAAAAGGTAGATTTGTTTCAACGTTTTTTTCATGATGTTTTTATTTATAGAATATTTTTTGCCAAATAGACGGCTAATTATTCATGTAAATCGACTCATTATACGTTTTGAAACTAATTATTCGCAATTTTTTCTAAATATTCTACAGGTGAGGCATTGCAAAATTTTTTAAAGGCTCGATTAAAGGATGCTTTTGAGTTAAAGCCAGAGTCAAATGCCATTCCAAGTATGGTTTTTGCTTTCGCTGTATCATTTTTAGCCAATCTTTTAAACTCTTCTATGCGATAGGAGTTTACAAAATCGCGAAACGAATAACCTATGACATCATTAATTACAGCTGAGGTTTTATTGGGGTGGGTATTTAATTTTTCGCTAAAACTTTTAAGGTTTAGATTAGGGTTTAAGTAGTATTTTTCCATTTTCATTTTAAATGTAAAGAGTTCAGCCAGCTCTTGTATTTCTGAGGTTTTTTCAATCTTTCTTTTGATGGTCGTTTGTGTGCTAAGTCGAAACCCAATAAAACCGATAGCATAGGTTAATACTGTTAGCAAAAAATAGAAAAAATAAAAGTCTGATACAGGAAAATTAAAGTTATAGAAAACGGAATCTATAATCGTATAAGGTACCCAAATGATCCATAGTAATGTGAAACAAAATAGGATGTATGCTATCTTTTTATTAACATCAATTTTCACTTGTTGGCGGTAAAGCTTAATACTCAATATCAAATAATATGCGATTGAAAATAGTCCAATATAATGTTCTATTTCAAATACGTTAAATGCCAAAAAATGTTCAAGTGAGTTGAAGTTTTTGGGTTCAAAATCATTTACGAAAAATATAAGGGTAATAGCATTGAAAAATAATTGCTCAAATACCAGAGGTAGGAAATGTAGCTTTAACTTTTTTAGTGGAATGGGCTTTCTAAAAAAGAAGCGTAAATACACATAGAATGCTGGCCCTATTCCCCAAAGGAAAAACAGAGGAATAAATCTCATATAAGGATAGTGTGCTTGAATACCAAGACTAGCTTTAAGTACCCAAACAAGGTATAAAGCTAAAAACAAGACACATAGGCCTAAATATTTTGTAGCATCTTTATAGGTGCTTTTTAATATAAGAAGAAAACCAAAGATGAAAGCTTGTAATGTACCAAATAAGATTAAAAAGTTATATAAGTTATCTTTTAGCTCCAAGGAATTAGGTGTTACTGTTTAAAATTATAGCTAACGGTCCCGGCTATGGTTTCGTTACGGTATGTACACAAGTATCATTCCGCCGACACGAGCGCAGCAAACCATAAATTTAGCAAAAAGGCTTGAAATTCCGCCATGAACACCGAAGCTTTAGCATAGGTGTAAGGAATTTCAGCCTTAATGAACTATAGCCTTTGTTGGGCTTGGTATTTAACCTAAAGCCTTAATGACTTTCAATTGTTTTTCGCTGTAACCATAATATTTTAAATTGGTTTCGATAACTGTAGGCTTGTCAAGCACACCTTTAAAATGCGAAAAACATTCAAAACTATATTTTCCATGATAGCGTCCCATTCCACTATTACCAACTCCTCCAAACGGAATATTTGGATTGGTAACTTGCATTACACAGTCATTTATCCCTCCGCTTCCAAAAGGAATTTCGTGTAAGAAACGCTCTTTTATAGCGCTACTGTCTGAAAATAGATAAGCTGCCAATGGTTTTTCGATACCTTTAATGATTTCGAATGCTTCATCTATTGTTTCATATTCTATAACAGGAAGAATTGGTCCAAAAATTTCTTCTTGCATCACAGCATCATCAAGACTTACATTATTTAAGATTGTAGGGCTAATTCGCCTGTCGTCTTTATTATAAGTTCCTCCATGATATATTTTATCAGGATTGATTAAATTCACAACTCTGTCAAAGTTTCGCTCATTGATAATTTGCACAAAGTTGTTGTTTTCTTCAGAATAATTGGCCTTTTCGATTTCTCGTGCAGCCAATTTCAAAAAATCCTCTTTTACGTCTTTGTGTACAAGTGCATAATCTGGTGTGATGCAAAGTTGTCCTGAGTTTACAAATTTGGACCAAATCATACGTTTTACCCCTGTTTTTAATGCGGCGTCTTTATGAAAAATAACAGGGTTTTTCCCTCCTAATTCTAATGTTACATTAGTTAAATGTTCAGCTGCTGCACGATTCACAATTTTACCAACCATCGGACTGCCGGTAAAGAAGATTTTATCATAGCGTTGCTTGAGCAATGCAGTAGTTTCAGGAATTGCACCTTCAACCACTCTCAGATAGTTTGGATCAAAATTATCGTTGATGATTTTAGCCATGATCTTACTTGTTTCGGCAGGAAGTTCGCTTGGTTTTAGTATCGTGGTATTTCCTGCTGCCATCGAGCCAACAAGGGGTGTTAGTGATAAATTATACGGAAAATTCCACGCGCCAATGACTAGCGTTACTCCAAGAGGCTCTGGTACTAAATAGCTTTTAGCAGGGAAATTGAGTAAGTTGGTTTTAACACGTTTATGTTGCATCCATTTTTTAAGATTCTTTATTGAAATGTTGATTTCATCAATTAATGGGAAAAATTCTGTGAGTTGGTTTTCGTATTTGGACTTTCCAAAATCCTTGAAAATTGCCTCGTGCATTTGGTCTTCGTACTCAAGTAATAGTACCTTTAGTTTTTTAAGTTGTGTTAACCTAAACTCTGCAGATTTTGTTGCATTGCTTTTAAAATAAGCACGTTGTTTTGCTACTAATTGCTGTACTTGTTCTTCGAAGGTAATTGTATTGTTTTCTATTGTTGTATTCATGAGTTCTATATTTTAATAATGCTGTCATTAGTGAGTTGATTGCTGTTTCATTCTTTCTATTAAAGCCTTTTTTGGTATGAAAGGAACAAATTTTAGTTCCATTCTCTGTTCCCAGGGTAATCCTGCAATGACTTCAATTTTGCCTTTCAGCATTGCATTATAGCCTTCTAAAGCAACTTCTCTTGCGCTTGCGGGTTTTTTATAAATTGGAGTTTTGTTCATTCCCGAAACATCACCAAAAGCGGTTTGTGTTGCACCGGGCAATAAGGCAGTCATTGAAACCCCGGTATTGCTTAACTCTCCTGAAAGGGCATTACTAAATGAAGTGACATAGGCTTTTGTAGCAAAATAGACGGCTTGTAGTGGTCCTGGCACTAAACTTACAGTTGATGACACGTTTAAAATTTTGCCTGAATCGCGGGCAACAAAATCAGGCAAAAACTGTCGAGTTAATGCTGTTAATGCAATGATATTTACTTGAATCATTGCTAAATCTTTGCTCCAATCCCTTTCATGAAAAGCACCTACACCACCAAATCCAGCATTGTTTATTAGGTAGTCAACTTGAATATTATGACTCAATACTTCATCATGAATTTCTTGTGGTGCAGACAACTGTGTAAGGTTTTTTACAATGGTATATACTTCAACACCATACTTTTTTTCCAATTCGCTTTTTAGATTTTTCAATCCTTCAGCGTTAATGTCTACGGCAACAATATTGCCTCCTTTTTCAGCGTGTATTTTAGAAAACTCTTTTCCAATTCCGCTTGCAGCTCCTGTGATTAATGCTATTTTTTTCATCGTGATAAAATTTATTGTTTAAATGATACCACAAAATTATAGGGCAATGGAAAGCTAATATTTACCCTATGGTAAAAAATGAAAAATTAGATGTTTTTTCTGATCCTGCTAAGACTCTGTTGAGTAATACCTAAAAAGGAAGCTATATGAGAAAGTTTGGCCTTTTGAAAAATAAGAGGATGCTCTCTCATCAGTTTTAGGTATCTGTCTTCAGCTGATTGAGTATGAATGCTCATGATTCTTCTACTTAATACCATTGCAAATTCAGCAAGTAAATGTCTGTATGCCTTTTCGGTAGATTTGGATTGAGACATTATTTTATCTAATTGATGATTGTTTATTAATAATAACTCAGTGTCCTCTAATGCTTCGAAATAAAGAATATTTTTTTCTTTTTTGAAAAAACTAAATGGCGAAGTAATCATTGAGTCTTCTGCTGAAAACCAATGCGTTACTTCATTGCCCTCAAGATCTAAATAATAAACACGGATAAACCCTTTTAATACGTAGTAAAAGAAATTGCAGTGTTGTCCTTCCTCTAAAAATAATTCGCCTTTTTTTCGTGTGCTTGTTGTTAAATCAAGTTTGAGACTAATGTTCCACTCAAATAAGTCTTCTGCTTTTATATAGTTATTTGACTTAATCATTAAAGGATATATTTTTTGATATGCTATACTACGATTTCTGCTATGGTTTCGTTTTTATTTTTTCAACTTATCAATCACTTTATCAAATCGACTGTCCATACAGACACTTAAATCAGTAGTCATAAACTTCCCGTCTAAAAATAAGCTGAAAATGGTGGCAGGACTTGGCGCATTCTGGGCTTCTTCCATAGTCTTGAGTTTGATTACTTTTAGTGGTAGATTTCTGTTCTTTGCAGTCTCTACTAATGATTCTTTGGCGTGGAATTCAGCAAATGGACATCTGTTGGAATAATAGACAACAATTCCTTCTTTATCAGGACATTCGCCACTCCTTACAGACTCATTAAGTTTTGGATTTTCCATATTATCGTCAAATTTCATTGCCAATAAACTAAATCCGCTTGAAATCCTTTCGATTTCCTCAAACCCCTGTCTTAAAAGCCATTTTGTATCGCTCATAAAATGGAATTTTTTCGTACCCACAACGGTCACCAGTCCACTTTTTCCTTGTTCTTTTGCGTCATCAACTGCAGATTTTAAAAGTGCTTTTCCATATCCATTTTTTTTATATTTACCTGACACCCAAAAGCAGTTGATATTCAAGTAATTGGGGGCGTTAATTGGTGTCCAAGCAAATTCAGCTGGTCCATATTCGATAAAGACTTTTGCCCTTTCGTCAAGTCGTCTAAAAGTGTAACCATTGTTAAATTCCTGTTTCAACCAATCCTTTTTCGCTTGATAGCTATCAGCACATTTTTTATCAGAAATAGCACAGCAAATGTGTTTTGATTCAATATTCTCTGTGTTTAATTCAATAAAGTTTTCCATTTTTTGCTGGGGTGTTTAAATGAAATCTAACGGTTTTGTAAATGGCGCGTTGCGGAAAATCATAACTGATTTTCCGCCATAACCGAAAGATAGCAAATTGTAACGACACGAGTACTAAGTGCGAACTGGTGAAGCAGTTCTGCTATGAATACCGAAGCTTTGGTGTGGGTTTAAGTAATTCATTAGCAATTATTTATGTGTATCTTCAGTTAGAAAATCAATTTTTTTATAGTATTTTCAATATCCTTCCTTTTCTGTTCATTTTAGTGGTTCTTGTTTTAATAAGTCCATCATAATAATCCAATCCTCTTATAAATACATTAATTAAAAGTTTCGTACTTGATTTAACACTCTTTTAATGAGTGACAATTGGCTTTTTTTATAGTTTTAAGTAAAATCAATAAATCAAATGAAAATACTATCAAAATCATTTTTAGTGATTGCCATAATAAGTAGTTTATCAATTCTGGCTCAGAAGAAAGAAATAAACTGGACAGATGTTGCGCCTGTATGGAGCATTGATGGATCTCAAATATATTTTTATACCTACAGGCATGGTAATACAGAGCTTTATAAAATGAACCTTGATGGAAGTAATCAGACAAGATTAACTAATACCAAATACAATGAGTGGTGGATGCAGCCCATAAAAAAGGGGAAGCTATTGGTAGTATCTGATCGTGATGCTGATAAACCTTTTACAGGATCCAATTTATATACATTTGATCTGAAATCTCAAAAACTAACTAAAATGACCAATGAAACCGGTAAATGGTGGGCTACGTTTCCTAAATTATCGCGTAGCACTGGTTTGGCAGTATATGTTCGTTCAAACACTTTTGGGCTTAATGTTCCTACAGACATATGGGTTTTAAACGTTAATACCGGAAAGAGTTATGCTTATGCCGATAATCCTAAGCATAATAATTTCTCTCCTGCAATTTCTGAAGATGGTAAAGATGTCTACTATTCGAGTAAGAGAGATGGGGTATTCAAGATTTATAAAAATAATATTGAGGGGAGTAATGAGGTTCCACTTTACATCCTAGATACGCGAGCTGATGGGTTGACAGTATCCCCTAATGGTGAATGGATTGTCTTTAGTGTTAGTAACAGAGTTAGTTCTGTAAGTAAGCAAGACGCAAATAAACGTCCTATCTCAGCGAGTGATCGCGAACTATATATTGCTCGTACAGACGGTTCTGAAATTAGACAATTGACGGCATCGAAAGGAATGAATATGGAGCCAAGCTGGTCTCCAAATAGTAAGACTATAGCTTTTCATTCTTCAAGAAATGGCTTTTTAGATATATTCTCCATTGATATTGATGGGCATAATGAGAAAAATTTGACTAAGACATCGGTTCAATAGCTTTTACTTCTATTTTGTGCCCTGAAGATTTGGGGCCAGCGTCTCGGTCTATGAGTAGTTGTCTGATTTAGCACTTAACTTTGCAAGTATACACCAAGTTAGAAATTCCGAAAGAATTTTCAAAGTAGCAATTACAAAGCAATTACTAATAGCCATTGTTGGCATTACTGCTTTATCGTTTTAAAATTTCTATTTTACTTCTTGATTTTAATCTTTTTGTCAGAGATATAATTATTATCAATAAAATAATAATATATCCGATAATATTCTTAATTACTCCTAAGTTAGCTAAAAAGAGGATAATCCCTGTTATACTTCGACCACTCCCAATAATTTCGTATTCAGCTCCATTTTCAATTTGAATTGCTAAATAAAGTGACCATAGAAAAATCCCTGTCATAAACAATAATGCAAAAAATTGTGCTTTTCCGTAATTCAGTACACTTGGAAGTTTAGAACTGTAATTAAAATTTGACAAATCATTTTTTAGAAAATCAAAAATTTCCTGTTTGATATTTTTATCGTTTATGATTAATTCATCTTCTGAATTATTTCCATAAAATAGTTTTATTTCATTCTTTTCACTCTGATTTTCTATTCGTTTTATATAAGAATAAGGAATACTAAAAAGGTTTTCTAAAAACGATAAGTTTGAGGATTCAAGGTTTAATTTATCCAGATCGTATTGCTTTGGATTTCCTTTGTAAATTATTTTGTCTTTTATGAAAATCAGTTTGTTAGATTTAGAATCTTTTAACTCCCAAAAGTTCTGCATTTTATTTTTTAAGTATTAGTATCAATAATATTTATGGCTATTTTCAGAAAAATAAGCAATCGTTTTCCATTGTAACCGGAAGATGGCAAATATGCGTTGAACTCTGATTAGGATTTGCTTATGCCAGTTCGCTGTACTCGTGTCAGTTGCAAAGAACGATACATATTGTTGTACGTAATTGTTTTATCAATTTAATATTTTTTCGATAGCTTGTATTTCTTCTTCAGAATATTTTCGATTTCTAAGACATACACTTGTCCAGTAGAGATTTGGTTCAGAGTTATTGAGTTCGCTAAATTTGTTCCAAAAACTTTTTTTAGCTCCGTAAATGATATAATCAGAATTAATTTCAAATTTGGCACCACAAGCACTTATGTAAGCTGGAGTTAGAATAGTTATGACTTTACTTTCGCCTTCACTTTTGTAGATTTTAGTTGCTTTAATTTTATATTTATTGAGAGAATAATACGTGTTATCCTTGTTTTTAACTTTAACTAGCTCCTTTGATATTACTTTTCCAACAAACACAATGTCGGCATGTTCAAATTCAGACGGCACATCTTTCATTTTTTTACAACTGCAAGCAAAGGTATAAGTAGTTTGAAATAATAAAATGGTTAATAACATATTTCGTATCATATTCTTTAGGTTAAATGACGTACGGCGGTAAACATAACAAACGTTGTTATCCTGAAGGGTAGCTGTGTCTTGTCATATAGTGTTGTACACCGTTTAATTTCTTTTGTATTTATAATATTTTACGTTTCCATCTATTAAGGAAACTTTAGAATATCCGTCTCTCATTCCAATATATACTTCTTCATCACTCTTAACAGCAATTGAATTAGGATATAGAGAGCTCCATAGGGCTTCTTCAATTAGATTTTCTTTCTCGAAATTTTCAACAACTGTAAACATTTTATGCCCCGCAATTAGTATTTTCTCTTTGTATATGGCAATTGCTTCTGGAGCACTATCTAATCTTACTATTTCAGTATAGGTGAATTTATCTCCATCTCGATTGAGCCTGAATATTCCTCCACCTGAGTCCATCATATGAGCAATTCCCACAACGAAATAGATTTCTCCTTTAAAATTGAAAACATAGTTAATCGGCACGTCCCAAATTGAAATCGTATCTGAAGAGGATTCCTTTGAGATAAAATTTAATGCCCCACCAAATTCACCTCTATTTATTATTTCCAATTTACCGTCTTCTAATTCAAAAAAAGGTTGGTTATAGGTTGGTTCACCAATAATCAATTCTTCATTTTCAATTTTTACTGCAAACTCATAATTGGAGTGATTCATTTCTAACCATAAGTTGTAATCATCTATTTGAATTTGACTTAACTCAACGAAATCGTCAACCGAAAAATGCTTTTCACTTAGTCCATTAATTGGTCTTATCGAACTATTATCGTTTTGCCAATATGAGCTTTGACAAGACAATAGAATTGCTAATAGTGAGATGAAAATTAATATTTTGGTCTTCATTCCTTTTTTAATTATGCCCAGCGGTCCGGTGTATAGCCATTGTTACACAACGTTATTTTATCCGATTAGAAATATTGGTTATAGTTTTTTGATTAAACCCTGTTAACTTTGTGACAATCCTACCATCCCTATCAAACAAATAATAGGTTGGTGTTCCCTGAATTCTGTATTTGGTGTATGTTTCACTATACCTGCCATCTTTATCCCAAAGACTTTCCCAGGGCACATTGTTTTGTTCATTTGTCCGCTTCCAATCTTCTTTATCTTTATCTACATAAAATGTGATGATTTTTAATTGACCTTCTTTGCTTTTGGCTAATTCCTTAATTTCTGGAAGTGCCTTTTTGCACCAAGGACAATGTGGTGAATAGAACTCAAGCAATATATAGCGACTATCGTCAAAATAATCTGAGAATTGAACTATTTTACCATTTTGGTTTTCAGCTTGGAAGTCTTGAAACATATCATTCTCTTGCAGAGGTTGGCTATTCAAAAAAACCTTAATTGCCTTAGCATATTCTGTACCCTTTAGGTCTAAGTTTACTTTTTCATATTGATCTGACAAATATTCCTTATTAACAACATCTCGCATTCGATACAACTGCCTTAATCCGAAATGGGTATTTAGATTTTCTTCGACAAAATCTTTTCTGATTTGTAGTAATTGGCTATCAATTTTATCGAAAATCCCATCTTTCCCCCAGTAAGCGTCCTGCAAACTATCATTCCAGTTACCACTCTGTCTAATGCTCATCATCTTTTCAAAACTCTCATCATATTTATCATTAGCAATTTTTGATTTTTTCTCTAACGCTTCTTTTAGCTTATTGTATTCTGAGCCTTTGACAATAAGTGTTGAAGAAAAGTCTTTTGCTTCACCTGTGATTTCAATATTCTCATTACCCATGAATATGGTGGTAAACTTTGCTTGTTCGCCATTTTTAGTTGGCAAGACAACTATGCTCAATTCTACTGGCGAATTTTCTAGATAGCCTGTAAAACTGAAATTATTACTTTTAACAAATGCACTATCTAAAATCTTTTGGCTCACCGTTTCAGATAGTACAACTTTTGCGTTTTCGTGAAGCCCCTGGATATTTGCAGAAATACTAAACCCAATTTTTTCCTTTTGACAAGAAGAAAAAGTTATAATTAATGTGAAAAGTATAATAGATTTTGCAAAGTATTTTTTCATAATGTTGTGTAACGGTTTTGTGTATGGTTAGTTGCATGTTTGAGCAACTAATTTAGTAAACAAAAACAAACGAAAGAAAATTCCGAAGCTATTTTCCAAATAAGCACGTATCAAAGCAATTAATTATACATTTTGTTGGCAGTAGATTTTGGATCTTCAATTTTTTTTTCAATTAGTAGAAAACTCAGAATGTATGATACAAAAAAAGCCATCAGAAATGATGGCTTGTCTAGTTTTGCTCCTCCTCTTGGGCTCGAACCAAGGACCCTCTGATTAACAGTCAGATGCTCTAACCAACTGAGCTAAGGAGGAGTGTTTTTCGCTTTAGCGAGCGCAAATATATATTATTTTTTTATTCTCTACAATAAGGATATCTATTTTTTGAGTAATATCAATGAAAAAGCTTATTTAAATACTGCTTTATAGATATCATTACCATTAGCAAATAAAACTAGAGCAATTAATATAAAGAAGCCAACCATTTGAGCGCGTTCTAAGAACTTCTCACTAGGTTTACGGCCAGATACCATTTCGTATAATAAAAACATCACATGTCCGCCATCTAAGGCAGGAATAGGTAATAGGTTCAAAATGGCTAGCATAATCGATAAAAATGCCGTAAGGCCCCAGAAATAAGACCAGCTCCAGGCACTTGGGAACTGATCGTAAATGGCTTTAAAACCACCAAGCCCTTTATATGCACCAGTCTTTGGATTGAAAATGGCCGCCAGCTGATCCCCATAATTACTGATGGTTTTTGTAAACTTATGCCAACCTGCTCCAAAACTTTGGACAAAATTATATTCTATTTTAGTAATCTCTAAATAACCTAACTCTTCAAAACGCTTTAAATTTTTATAGGGAACAATACCAAATTTACCATCTTCATTGATCTTTAAATCTCTTGATATGGTTTCATCACCCCTTAAAATAGTGGCGACTACAGTTTTGTTTTTGTTTAGTTCTACGATAGGTGCCAATTGATCATAAAAGTCTAGACGTTCCCCATTGATACTTTGTATGATATCGCCCTGTTTTAGATCTACAGATTTATTTAAAGAAGAATCAGCGACCTCACCAATCATAAAAGGGACTCTAAACCCAAACAACCCTTTTTTACCTGCAGAAGATAACTGTCCTAAGAAATCTTCGGGGAGTTTAATGGTTTCTGTTTGTCCATCGCGTTCAATAGTAATAGATTCCGCACCTATAATATTGAGCCCAATATCAGAGTCATTAACAATTTTAGTATCGTTAATAGCTAAAACTTTATCTCCGGTTTTAAAGCCAATATCTAAGAGTGTTGGGTTTTCAATCCAATAACCGTCTTTCAGACTATCAACTTTAACATCAGTATCCCCATAGGTAAAAGACATAAAGACGTAAATAACATAGGCCAAAATAAAGTTAACCGTCACCCCACCAAGCATAATAATCAGTCTCTGCCATGCCGGCTTGGATCTAAATTCCCAAGGTTGAGGGTCTTTAGCCATTTGCTCAGTATCCATACTCTCATCGATCATCCCGGCGATCTTCACATAACCACCAAGTGGCAACCAACCAATACCATAGACGGTTTCGCCTATTTTCTTTTTGAATAACGAAAACTTAACGTCAAAAAAGAGGTAGAACTTCTCTACTTTGGTTTTGAAAAGCTTAGCAGGAATAAAATGTCCAAGCTCATGTAAAACAATAAGTAAAGACAAACTCAATAAAAATTGAGATATTTTTATAATGAACTCCATATGGTGTTTTTCAGATTTTTAGCGGCACAAAAGTAATCTTTTAGAAGCATTTAGAAAATTATAGCTGTAGGATTCATTAACTTTTTAACACCCTTTTATTAATTATACCATGAGATGTCGTTTCTAATTGCAGGAAAAACAAACCTGAAGCCAAACCAGAAAGATCAATAACGTCTGTCCAGGGTTTTTGAATTAGTAACTGCCCAAGGTTGTTGTATACTTTGATGGTCTGTACCTCTATAGTTTTGGGTTTTTGAATGTGAATGACAGAAGACGTAGGGTTGGGGAATAATATCACCTGTTGATCTAACTGAAAGTCACCTACAGATAATGTAATGCTGTTATTCCTTGAAATAATATCGAATTCAGGATCAAATATAATGTCATCAATATCAAAGTTAATCGTAGTGTTGAACATCTGATTGTTAAACGTATGATCGACGGTGATGTCTTGACTCTCGCCCTGAGTACCAAGAATACGAAAGGTGATTTTAGATTCAAAAAAAGATACCGAGGCGTGGCTCTGACTTTGAGCGATCTGTAACTCCAGATCTGAATTATCCTGATTCCAAGTAATCGTATAACTGGGATAGCCCTGGTTGTACAACCAATCGTCAAAAAACTCATTCAGGTCTTCACCAGAGGAGGATTCCATAATGTCCTGAAAATCCTGAGTTTTGGCATAATCGTAAGCCAAATTCGGAGCACTCAAATAGTTGTTAATACCCTGATAAAAAGCGACATCGCCAAGTTCCTTTCTCAACATATGCAATACCATAGCCCCTTTATTATAGCTGAGTCGACCATTAAAAATTCTGCTAACGCTTGTCGTATCTTGATCTGTCAAATACACAGCACCGCCAACCTGAGAAGTAATGGAATTTATACGTTGCGATTTCCAGTTTCTGAAAGCAGATTCATTATCCAGATGTTCAAAGACCAACCCGGAGAGATAGGTTGCAAAGCCTTCGTTAAGCCAGATGTCTTTCCAGCTGCCACACGTAATTTTATTACCAAACCATTGATGTGCCAATTCATGGGCAATTAGATTTCTGCTAAAATCCCCCATAAAAGATACTGTGGTATGCTCCATACCGCCATTCCATCCAAATTGTGCATGACCATATTTTTCGGAAGCAAAAGGATATTCTTCAAACAGATCAGAAAACAAATTCATAATGTCTACAGTAACAGACGTACTGGCTTGGGCAACGGCCAAATTTTCAGGAAACACATAATTAACAATATCAAAAGGGTTTCCATTGTTAGGCACCTGATGTGTATAAACTTCATAATTGGTAACAGCAATGGCTATTAAATAGGCAGGAATAGGGTAGCGGTGCTTAAAGCGTGTCACCTTATTACCGCCTTGTACATTTTGACTCAATTCCACGCCATTTGAAACGGCAATATAGGGTTCATTAGAAGGATTAAACTCCGGCGTGTTTAAATACACATCTACAGAATCGATCTTATCGATAAGGTCTTGTTTACAGGGCCACCAGCCTTTGGCACCATAGGGTTCGGATAAGGTCCATATAATAGGATCGCCATTATGCGTGGTTTGCTCAAAAGAACCAAAGCCGGAACTTATAGGATTCCCGGAATAACTTATGGTTAAGGAATCGAGTACACCCAAATTTTGAGTTAGTGGTAATGTAATGATGAGCTCATCGTCACTGTTTTGTACAAATGCTAGAGTATTGCCACGCTGTTCTACTGAAGACACCACCATATTGTCAGACAAATCAAAAGTGATTTCAGAGAGGTCTTCCTTAGCTTCAAAATATGTTGTTACATCACCAGATATAGCCGCTTGCGAGGGGTCAATATTCAAATTAAGACGGTGGTATTTAACGTCGTAATTACCGGTGTTGAGGTTGACCCTATAGGCCATTTGACTTAAAGCAGCTTTTGCTTCAACCGTTCGGATGGCGTTAAGTGTTTCATCATAATCCTGAGCGTATGAAGCATTACATAACAGCAGTACTACTCCTAAAAGTAAGGCCTTCATGGATGAGGTTATAAAACAATTTTTCATGACCAATTTTTCTTGTTTTCAACACAAAATTTATGTGTTAAAATAGTGAAATAACTGCGATTAGGCAGTATTTTTGTATTAAAATCCACAAATCTCATCTAATGCTGTCATTTTTTAAAGACTATAAGTATTTCGCCATTGTTTTTACCGTAATAGCCATTATCATTTTAGCAGTCATATACAACATATTGGACGTTTATAAACCGCTCCCGGTGTATCAACCGGCTATGGTCAGTGAAGAGCTAGTAGATAGTACCATTCAGCATCAAAAAAAATACCACACCATTGCTGATTTTAGCCTCACCAATCAGAATGGAAAAACCGTTACGCAAGACGATTATAAGGATAAAATATATGTGGCAGATTTCTTTTTTACGACTTGCCAAACCATTTGTCCTATAATGACCGATCACATGTATCAAATTCAAAACGCGACACTAAGTGACGATGAGGTGATGCTGTTATCCCATTCTGTAACACCTAAGATTGATTCTGTAGCTCAATTGAAACGCTATGCCCTTAAAAAAGGCGTGATTGACAGAAAGTGGAATTTAGTTACCGGCGATAAAAAACATATTTACGAATTGGCGAGAAAAAGCTATTTGGCAGTGAAAACTCAAGGCAATGGCGACCAATTTGATATGATACATACAGAGAATTTTATGTTGATAGATAAAAAGCGACAAATAAGAGGCTTTTATGATGGTACCAAGTCGGAAGATATCGAACGCTTGCTTGAAGACATTAAAACTTTAAAAGAAGAATCCTAAATACTTTTCATTATTTAGCGTATTTTTGCTTCTTTAAAATAATTCTAAATAAGCTTTCTTTGACATTAGCAGAATTAAAACGAGGACAACAAGCCATCATTACAGATGTTTCTTCCAATAACATCCCACTAAAACTTTTAGAAATGGGTTGTCTGCCTGGTAATACTGTAGAGCTTGTTCAGGTAGCACCTTTTGCAGATCCGATGTATCTCAACATTAATGGGACTCACGTTGCCATTCGCAAAGAAACGGCTATGCATATATTAATTGACGTGGATCATGAGTAAGCAGATAAATGTAGCTTTAATAGGAAACCCCAACACTGGCAAGACTTCTATATTTAATGCTTTAACCGGATTGAATCAAAAAGTAGGTAATTATCCCGGTATTACAGTAGAGAAAAAAGAAGGTGTTTGTAAGCTAGACCGCGGGCTTAAAGCCCATATTATTGACCTGCCCGGAACCTATAGTCTTAATGCGTCATCTTTAGATGAAAATGTTGTCATCGAATTATTGCTAAATAAAAAGAACAAAGATTTCCCGGACGTTGCCGTAATAGTAAGTGATGTAGAACATTTGAAACGCAATCTTCTGCTGTTTACCCAAATAAAGGATCTAAAGATTCCTTCAATTTTGGTGATTAATATGGCAGACCGCATGCATAAAAAAGGCATTTCGCTTGATATTGAACGCTTAGAAAGCGAACTAAAAACGAAGATTGCTCTGGTCAGTGCTCGCAAAAATGAAGGGATAAAAGAACTGAAGGCGCTTATTGCGGACTATAAAGGCTTATCCGTTGAGCCTTGCCTGGATACCTCAACGATCGATAAAACCTATTTTAACGATTTGGCAAAGGCATTTCCAAACCAAGAGCTTTACAAACTATGGTTAGTGATATGTCAGGATGTGAATTTTGGAAACCTCTCAAGAAGTGAAATAGATGTTGAGGCATTTAAAACCCGATCTGAATCTGAACTCAAGCGTTTACAGCAGAAAGAAACCATAAAGCGTTATCAGTATATCAATGCGGTGCTGAAAAAAGGCTTAGCAGTTGATAGTTCTAAAGCTACGGATTTAAGAACAAGATTAGACCGAGTGCTTACACATAAAGTATGGGGGTATGTTATTTTCTTTGCCATATTATTACTTATGTTTCAAGCCATTTACGATTGGGCGCAAGTACCTATGGATTTTATAGACAGTACTTTTGCGTCTCTTTCTGATTGGGTGAAGCAAACATTGCCACCTGGGGTTTTTACCAGCCTTTTGGCTGAAGGTATTGTTGCCGGAATAGGAGGTGTCGTTATATTTATTCCTCAGATCGCCTTTTTATTTCTTTTTATTGCCGTACTCGAAGAGAGTGGATATATGAGTCGTGTGGTATTTTTGATGGATAGAATCATGCGACGCTTCGGACTTAGTGGTAAAAGTGTTGTGCCGCTTATATCAGGCACAGCCTGTGCCATACCTGCAATAATGGCAACACGTAATATCGAAAACTGGAAAGAACGTCTCATCACCATTTTAGTGACGCCATTCACTACTTGTTCTGCAAGGTTACCTGTGTATCTTATTATTATTGCTTTAGTAATTCCTGAGGGGCGATTTCTGGGCTTAAGTTATCAGGCATTAACCTTGATGTTGCTTTATCTTTTAGGCTTTGGTATGGCTGTATTTTCGGCATTTGTGCTCAATAAAGTCCTAAAGATCAAAAGCAAAGCCTTTTTTGTTATAGAAATGCCGGGGTATAAGATACCATTGTTAAAGAATGTAGCAATAACGGTTGTAGAGAAAACAAAAACATTTGTCTTTGAGGCCGGTAAGATCATTTTGGCCATATCCATTGTATTATGGGTTATGGCATCTTATGGTCCGGGCGAGCAATTTAATAATGCTGAAAGTATTGTTCGTTCCGAAAACCCAACACTTTCTGAAGCTGATTTAGAGGATAAAATAAATGCCCACAAACTCGAACATTCCTATATAGGAATTGTAGGTAAAACCATAGAACCGACAATAAAACCACTAGGTTACGATTGGAAAATAGGTATTGGTATCGCCACATCCTTTGCAGCTCGAGAAGTATTTATTGGAACCTTAGCCACAATATACAGTGTAGGGAGTGCTAATGATGATGAAGAGGGCGGTACAGATACCATTAAAAACAGAATGGCGAAAGAACGGTATCAGGATGGCAGCAAAGTGTTTACATTGGCTTCGGGGATTTCATTATTGCTATTCTATGCTTTTGCTATGCAATGTATGAGCACATTAGCTATAGTAAAACGTGAAACCAATAGCTGGAAATGGCCTTTAGTTCAGTTATTTTCAATGACTACTATAGCTTATCTGACGGCATTAGTTGTATTTCAGCTCATAAAATAATATTATCTTAGTATACAATGAACCACATTATACAAAACATACTAGCAATTATTACTGTAAGTCTGGCAGTACTGTTTCTTCTGAGAAAATTTGTGTATTCACCTAAGAAGAAATCTGCTAAAGCATGTGGTAAGGATGGTTGCGGGTGCTAGCTATTATGGACCTGTGTTCAATAGTATTTAGATCATAATAACAGACAGAACTAACCCAATCCAACATCCAGAGTCATCATCACAATAAAACCGCCAATAAAGCCTAGCGTTGCGATATCGGTATATTTATCGCGTTGCGTTTCGGGAATAACCTCTTCTACAACTACAAAGATCATGGCACCGGCAGCAAAAGCCAGAGCATAAGGCAGTATGGGTTGAAAAAAGGTTACGGCAACGGCTCCGACAACTGCAGCTATAGGCTCTACAATGGCCGACATTTGTCCGTACCAGAAGCTTTTAAATTTACTCACGCCATGCCTGCGTAATGGCATCGAAACGGCTAAGCCTTCAGGAAAGTTTTGTATCCCAATACCAAGAGCTAAAGCAACGGCGCCACCAATGGTAGCCTCAGGAATTCCGGCTGCAACACCACCAAAAAGAACCCCTACAGCCAAACCTTCAGGTATGTTATGTAGTGCAATAGCCAAAACTAGGAGGGTGGTTCTATGCCATGGCGTTTTAACCCCTTCTTTTTCCGTTTCTTTAAAATTGATATGTAAATGAGGTAGAATCTTGTCCAGTCCAAAAATAAATAATGCGCCAAGAGAAAACCCTACCACTGCAGGAATAACTTTAGTAAAGCCTTCGCCCTCGCTCATTTCAATACCTGGAGCCAATAAACTCCAAAAGCTGGCAGCAACCATTACTCCGCCGGTAAAACCTAACATACCATCGAGCAATGCGCGATTCATGCCTTTAAACAAGAATACCAGAGAAGCTCCGGCTGCGGTGACTATCCAGGTGAATAATGAGGCGTATAGCGCTCCCAGAACCGGGTCAATAGTTTCAAAATAAGAAATTACACTATCTATCATAATTACAATAGCTTTACATATAAATTATTAGCAATAACCTTAGAAACCACTAAGGTTTTATTTTTTATTTCAAGAGTCATGGAGTTGTCAAAAGGCTCTTTTTCGATGACGGTGATGTGGGTTCCTAAGCCAATACCGTGCTTATCAAGATACTTTAGAAAATCAGAATCAGAATCAAGCACACCAACACAGGTATAATTGTTATTTAATTCTGCCATGGCTAAGATGATCTTTTGTGTTTTTTCTATATTCCCATGCTTATCAGGAATAGGGTCGCCATGAGGATCATGTGTTGGAAAGCCTAAAAAGGCGTCCAGCTCATTAATAAGCTTAGGCGATTTAATATGCTCTAATTCTTCAGCAATATCATGCACTTCATCCCAAGAGAAGTTGAGCTTATCCACCAAAAAAACTTCCCATAACCTGTGTTTTCTTATAATGTTAATAGCAGTGCGCTTGCCTTCAGAGGTAAGATTAACACCTTTATATTTGATATAAGTAATAAGGTTTTTATCAGCTAGTTTTTTAAGCATATCAGTAACAGAAGATGCTTTTGCATTAATCTTTTCTGCAATAGCATTAGTGCTAACTTCTGCTTTACTGGTTTGGCTGATATGGTAAATCGCCTTCAAATAATTCTCTTCTGTTAATGTGGTTGGCATGACTTTTAGTTTTTGAGTAATGATAGCATTTCAGAAGGTGGAATGTATCTGTACAAGCGTTTTTTAATAGTAAAAGTTTCATCTAGAATAACAGTAGCAGGTAACTCTAATGGATGTCCTTTTCTACCGGCCAAAAGTTCAGGAATCTGATGGTACGCTAGGCGCTTTTTTCCTGCATTTTGATTTATAAAGGTTTTACCCCCAAACGCTATGGTGTCTTTAGCCTCAACATTGAACTTAATCGCATAGTAATCAGACTTTAGAGCTTGTTTAATCTGTGGTTTTGTATACACCACATTTTCCATTTTTTTACAATAAGAACACCAGTCAGCATAAAAATGAACGATTACTTTTTTGGGAGACGTTATTAAGGCCTGCTCTAATTCTTCAAAAGTAATCCATTGCACGGCTTCTTCTTGTGCCGTACTGGGTAAAACCATAAAAACAGAAAGTATAATAAGTAATCGACGCATTTAATGAAATTTACCAATAGTTACACCAACAAAGAATGTTCTCGGAAAAGCCGGCCCATATACATAATCCGAGTCACGTGTTGCTCCAATATCAAAATCATCCTGAAAACTATTGAACATATTTTTAACACCAGCGTTCAAATTTAGCTGAAAATCTTCAGAAATGTCAAAATGGGTTTCAGCATTAATATTGAGATCAAAAAAATCTTGACTTTCATTTAGTCTCAAAAATCCTGAATCACTTACCACTAATGGAACAGTCATTGAACCCGTGTAGGTTCCGGTAACGGACAAACTAAATGTTTCGTTGGGAGTCCAATTGGTATTAAGGTACCCATAGAAGTTAGGAGTTCTCACAAATTCATCAATTAAAATGTCATTCTCGTTAGGGTTTGTGCCATCAGTTTCGAATAATACTTGAGGCTCATCGTATTCTGAGCGTTGTAGTGTACCTCCTAACTGAAAGAGCCATTTTTTAGAAGGTGAAACACCTACTTCAAAATTAGCGCCATATACACGAGCACCTTCACCATTCCTTATTTCTTCGAGAATAGAGCCGTTGTCAAATTGCACACCAGTACTTACCAGTGTAAAAGGGTTATTTAAGCTTGTAAAAAACCCCTCAATTAAAAAATTGGTTTGTACCAGATTAAAATCTTTCGTGTAGTTTAATGATGCCGTATAGGCATTAGAATACTCGGCATCCAGATCGTTAGAAAGAATAACAAATTGGGGTTCGCCTCCCACGGAAGAGATATGTAAATCTTCATTAAATGCTTGAGGTGCTCTGAATCCTCTGGCATAACCTCCTCTTAGTTTTAGAGCATCATTGAAAGTGTAAGACAAGGTAATTCTGGGGTTAATGGTTGTTTGCGAAACATCAGTTGTTCGCTCAATATTACCAATTTGATACAGCCCATTAACATTAATATAGTCTAATCGAGATCCTAATAAAGCAGAGAATTTAGTATTGGGTTTCCATTCATATTGTACATAAACACCAGCAGAATGTACATCTTGGTCAATAACTCTATTGTAGCCTTCAATACGATCTTCGGTATTACCGTAATTGTATTCTACGCCTGAAGTTAAAACATCGCTCTGAAATTGTTTTGTAAATTGAAAGCCGTTAGCCAAAGCCAAATCCTTGGTTTTGCCATAAGCATTCAAAGCCGTTAGACTATCCTGAGCTGTTCTGCCACCACCAAGACCACCATAATAGCTATCCCTGTCTGTGTGCTGTACGGAACTGTAAATGGAGTAGTGTTGTGTATTTGCTTTATTGCTAACATCATAGTTAATACCACCCATTATGGTATTATGTCTCAATTCTTCGGTAATATCTGTAAGATGCGGCGCCAAATCCAGACGATCACCACCACGTCTAAATTCATTTAGTATAGTGGCGTCAAATGTAATTCTACTCAACTCTGTGGGCTTGTAATATAGCTTAGTTCCAAAGGTGGTATTTTTTAATTTGACCATTTCGGTAAAGCCATCACCATTAGCATCCCAATCTTCTCTGTTTCTATGAATTCCAAAAAAAGTGGCACCGCTTTTAAGATCATCAGAGACTAAAGAAGCATTAAAGTTAATCACACGATCAGGAGTGTCGCCATCAATCAGCCCTAAGTAGCTGCCTACCTCCCATGTGTTTAACACAGGGTCCTTGGTAATAATATTTATAGTTCCCGCAATAGCATTAGAACCAAATAAAGCCGAACCACCACTGCGTACAATTTCTACTCTGTCTATAATTTGTGATGGAATCTGTTCTAAACCATAAACACTGTTTAGTGCACTAAATACCGCTCGACTATTTACTAAAATCTGAGAATAGCTACCATCGAGCCCATTAAGCCTAACTTGGGTAAATCCACAGTTTTGGCAGTTGGTCTCTACCCGAACACCAGGAGAGTAATTTAAACTCTCAGAAACAGCTAAAGCCTGGGTTGCATTGAGCAATTTTTCACCAAGGGTATTAACAATGATCGGAGCTTTCTTTTTGTTGACACGATTTCTTGTGGCACTGACCACCACTTCATCGAGTCCTAATAGATCTTCGACCAAATAAACCTTTAAGTCGTTCCGGTTGTCTTTATGAATATCGATGTACTGGTTTTTGGATTTTAAACCTAAAGAAGACACCTTTAATTCATAATTTCCATAGGGAATTTCCAGGCTAAAATGCCCGTCTTTATCTGTGTAACACGTGTACTCGGTTTTACTACTGAAAACCAATGTGGCAAAAGCTACAGGTTCGTTACCGTAAAGCACATTTCCTTTTACCGTTATGTTTTGAGCTAAGCAAAAATTGAAACTGAAAATCAAGATCAATATTTTATAATGCATTGTGTAATTTTTTATGCAAATATAAATTTATTTTTAGACTAATCTAAAAAATAGTTTAAAGAAATATAATGAAACAGTATCTGAACAGGGTTACATTTTAAGTTTCAAAAGAATATTTTGGCTGTTGAGGTATTAAATCAGGCTTATAAAATGATTATTTAAAGCCTCTTTCTTTTTGGATATGTTCATAGGCTTCCTGAACCTGTCTGAATTTTTCTTCAGCACCTTTTTGGTGTTCTTTACCTAAGTGTACGACGCGGTCGGGATGGTATTTTTTAGCCATTTTTCTATAGGCACGTTTTACCTCATCATCCGTGGCAGACTTGTTAATCTCAAGTATCTTATAAGCATTATTGCTACTGTTATAAAACATGGCTTTAATGCTCTCAAAATCTTTATTACTAATTCTTAAATAGCCCGAAATGGTATAAATCTGTCGGAGCTCATCATCAGTAACTAAGCCATCGGCTTTAGCAATACCAAATAAAAAATGCAGCAGTTGTAATCGTGATGCATGATCCATCATTTGATAAATCTGATTGCAAACGCGACGTGTGGAAATATTTTGTTTATTAATGTTTTTAAATAATTCAAAAGCATGATTTGCCCTTTGTTTGCCATACATGGAAGAAAATTGCTGTCGGACAAAGTTTAGTTCTCTTTCATCTTGTTTGCCATCAGCTTTAATAACTACAGAGGCCAAAATAAGTAAGCTGACTTCAAAATCTCCAGATCGGGTTTGCGCCCGTTGTCTTTGAGTGTCATAATTTGGCATCTTACGATAAGTATCGCGTCGTTGTCCTCTTTTTTGTCCCTCATTTAGTAGTGGCTCAGCCCCATTAGAAATGTTATCGACAAAGCTGCCAATAGCCAAACCGATGATAGCACCTATTGGTCCACCAAAAGACCATCCTAAAGCGCCACCTATCCATTTTGCAAAACTCATTTATACTATAGATTTTATGAATGCATAAATATACTATTTGTTAGTGTATGGCATAAACTATTTGTTACACATTTGGTATCTTTGCAGCTCAAAAGTGTTAATTAAAGAATAAAGATATGTATCCAGCAGAATTAGTAAAACCAATGCGAGAGGATTTAACCAATGTAGGTTTTGAAGAATTACATACTACTGAAGCAGTAGACACTGCTATTGGTAAAGAAGGGACAACCTTAGTCGTTGTTAATTCGGTATGTGGCTGTGCCGCGGCTAATGCAAGACCAGGCGCCAGAATGAGTTTGCAAAATGCGAAACGACCAAATCATTTGGTAACAGTATTTGCAGGGGTTGATAAAGAAGCAACCAATAAAGCAAGAGAATACATGATACCTTTCCCACCGAGTTCGCCTAGCATGGCATTGTTCAAAGATGGTGAGTTGGTACATATGTTAGAGCGTCATCATATTGAAGGCCGACCTGCCGAGCTTATCGCTGAAAATCTTATGGATGCTTATAACGAGCATTGTTAAGGATTCTAAATAATTTTTAAAAAAGAAAACCACGATATATATCGTGGTTTTTTATTTTTATACCATGCAAAAGCTGTTAGCCTATCCAATAACCGTATTATATTTTATCTGCTTTGGTTTAACCTTAGTTATTTTTCATCCTATTCAGTGGTTTTGCTTCAATGTGCTTGGATATAAAGCGCACAAGGTCAGTGTTGATTGGCTGCAGTTTTTTATTATGCGTTGTCTTAATGTATTAGGAACTCGATTTTCATTTTACAACACCTATGAAATAGAGAAAGGGAAACCATTAATCATTGTAACGAATCATCAAAGCATGTATGACATACCCCCTCTCATATGGTATTTGAGAAAGCATCATGTAAAGTTTATTAGTAAAAAAGAATTAGGCAGAGGTATCCCGAGTGTCTCTTATAATTTGAGACATGGGGGGTCTGTATTGATTGACAGAAAAGATGCTCTGGGTTCTGTGAAGGCCATTGAAGATTTTGCAAAACGTATTGATAAAAATGCTTGGGCTGCAGTTATTTTCCCGGAAGGTACCAGAAGTAGAGACGGTAAACCAAAGCCCTTTAAAACTAAAGGATTATTGACAATGTTTGAACATATTCCGGAAGGTATAGTGTTGCCAATAACCATTAATAATTCATGGCAAACATTACGTTATGGTAAATTCCCGATGGGCTTGGGTGCGCATATAACATATAAAGTCCATCAACCATTATCTGTTAATGAACATAACGATAAAGAAGCATTAATTAGAATTATTGAATCACAAATAAAGGGCGATATACTGAGATGAAAGACAATCCGCTGATAGAACAGACAATAGCATTTGTAAAGGCTAAATTAGAGGACGCTGAAGGCGGGCACGATTGGTTTCATACCGAACGTGTATATCGAAATGCATTATTGATTTCTAAAAGCGAAAATGTTGATGAACTTATAGTGGCTTTAGCGGCATTGTTACACGATATAGCAGACAGTAAATTTCATAATGGCGATGAAACACTTGGACCGCATATCGCCAGAGAATTTTTGTTTGAAAATAATGTGGACAGTGTTGTTATCGAGCACGTGGTAAAGATTATAGAGAACATGTCTTTTAAAAACGCTTTAGATAGCACTCAAAAATTTTCATCCTCAGAGCTTGAAGTGGTTAGAGATGCAGATCGATTAGACGCTATAGGGGCTGTAGGAATAGCACGTTGCTTTAATTATGGAGGCTTTAAAAACAGGGTGTTGTATGACCCTAAAATACCACCGAATCTAAACATGACCAAAGCAATGTATAAGGCATCGAAATCGCCGACTATTAATCACTTTTATGAAAAGTTACTTTTGCTCAAGGATCAAATGCATACAAAAACGGCCAAGCAAATAGCAAAACAGCGCCACCAGTTTATGGAAGGATATCTTAAACAGTTCTATGCAGAATGGAATGGAGAACAGTAAGATTACATATAAAATCTTAACAGAGTGTCCTGAGGATTATAAACTGAATGAAATTATAAGACTCTATCAACACATTTTCAATGATGCAGATCGGGATTTTTTTATAGGGCGGTTTAATAATAGCTATAAGTGCATTATAACTGTCTTAGCATATAGTAAGACTACGCTTGTTGGGTTCAAAATAGGGTATCCAAAAGACGAAAATGTTTTCTATAGTTGGATTGGTGGGGTTCATAAAGAATACCGTAAGTTAGGAATTGCTCAAAAGCTGTTAAATCTTCAAGAAGATGAAGTGAAAAAAAAAGGGTTTAAGATCATACAGACTAAATCCATGAACCGATTTAAGCCTATGATGTTATTAAATCTTAAAAATGGTTTTGATATTATCCGAGTATATACCAACACCAAACTTCAAACCAAAATTGTATTTGAAAAAGCGCTAAGATCCAAAGACAAATCTTAGGGTATTAATCCGTTTGATTTAATAAAAAAAGTCTTGTAGAAATACTACAAGACTTTAAATAAATATTATAATAACTAGCGATTAGTTTTCAGATCTGTACGTATATGTAAGTGAATAAAACTCTTCAGTAGTTGTAGGGTTACCTTCAAAGTCTTCATCATAGCTGGTACCGGTAACTGTAGCAGTTGTAGGGTAGTTATCGCTATTGTAAACATAATCTATAGAAACATCGTACACAGGATCGCCATTTTCATCATTATATTGAATACGAGTAATATTGTTTAAAGGGAAAAGCATTCTGGCTTGTACGATCTCTGCAGCATTTGGAGCCATACCAAAATTTAAATCTACACCATCTAAAACTTCGATAACACCAGCAGCTTGAAGTGTATAGAAATATGGGTTTGGTCTAGAATCGTAAGTAACTATAGCAGTATAGTCTAACGTAACTTCAGTATTTGTTTCCCAATCGTAAGCATATTCAAGAAACTTAATTCTTACCGGGTTACCACTATTGTCATATTCTAAAACCTCTCCTACTTCAAAGGCATCGTAAGGCGACTGGTACAACTCTTCGATATCAAAACTTTCACCTTGTCCACTTACATTTGATAAATCGTCATTTTCATATACTAATAAACCGGTTTCAGTACCATCAGTAACATTGGTAACTCTGTTGTTACCATCATAGTTTACAGTAATCGTAGTGTTTTCTTGAGCGTCTTGTGCTGATACCATGGCAATAGTTTCTATGTATCTGGCTACAGCCTCAGGGTTAATGTTATTAAACTCATCTGATGTCGAATCGCTACAACTCGATAAAAAGACTAAAGCTAAAAACGCAAGACGTAAAAAAGTGTTTTTCATAATTGATTTAGATTTAAGTTGATTTTTGAAGTTGCGGAAGGTATGAAAAAAAAGTTATTGAAAGAAAAAACCTGCCTCTTTTATCGATAAAGTGCATTACTGCATGATCAATTTCAGTTGCCTTCTGTATTTAGAAGCGCTTTTGCCTGTGAACTCTTTAAAAAGCTTATTGAAGTGTGAAAAATTATTGAAGCCACATTCATAGCAAATGTCTGTGATACTCATTTGACTTTCTGACAATAGTTTTGTAGCATGAACTACCCGATATTCGTTGACCAGTTTAGTAAAGGTTTTTCCGGTGACTTTTTTGAAATATCTACAGAACGCCGGAACAGTCATGCTTACGCTGTCAGCAATTTCTTCCAGAGCGATATGGCGTTTAAAATTTTCATTGATATGCTTATAGATAAGATCCACTTTTGCGCTATCCTGAGGTTGAGTTTCAAAAGCATAACCATCAGCATTTAAAATGGTATAATCTTCTGCAAAGGATAGATCATGCAAGATCTCTAAAAGGGTGACTATACGAGGTAGTCCTTTAATATCCTTTAAACGTTCTATTTTTGGTCCGATACGTTTTTTAGTTTCAGTTTTAAAAAGAATTCCTTTTTTTGCTCGTTCAAAAAGGAGCTTAATACTTTCCATTTCAGGAATATTGAAAAAATGCTCCCCTAAGAATTCAGGTTTAAACTGTATTAAAGTTTCAGAGCCGTTTACAGTTAAGCGGTCGGTAAATCCATTGTGAGGTAAGTTTGAGCCAATAAGCAATAGCTGACTGTTGTTAAAATACGAAAGGTGTGAGCCAATATGACGTTTCCCTTGGCCTTTATTGACATAAACCAGTTCTATTTCCGGATGGAAATGCCAAAAAGGGCAATTGGTTCCAATGTAAGCTTCGTGCTTTTTGACCAAAACGGAGCTTCCGAATTCCGGACTTATCTTTTCTAATGTAGGTTTACGATTATTCATAACTAATTACACATTACAAAATTACGGGAATTAGTCGCAATAAACTGTTCAGGATTACCTATAATGTGTACTATTTTAACTTTACAATAACTTAACTTTAAATATGGGGTTAATTTTGAATATAAATTAGCCAAAATCCTTGTTTTTCAGTTGGTTCAAGGGGTATAGATTTGCAATATAAATTAGTATTACTGATTTGTTATGAAAACATGTATTAGAATAATTTTAGTTGTAGCGTTACTGTTAGGAACACGTACAGGCTACGCCGATGTGAACATTGAAACTCCCTTAAAACTAGTCTCTGGTGAATTGACACTAGATAAGGTTAAAAAAGGACATGAAGTCGTTATAAAAGATGTTTCAAATAGTATTATATATTCAGAGAAAATTAACTATGATGGCATCTATAGCCATACGTTTAATCTCAAGAGTTTAAAAGATGGCCTATATACCATTGAATTCAACAAAGATTTTGAAATTAATATCAAAGCTTTTGTAGTAACATCTGGAAGTGTGACTTTTATTGCGGATGCGGAGAGAACGATTTTTAAACCAGTTTTTAGAGTTGAGAACTCAAGAATACTGATTTCTCAGCTTACTTTAGATGGTCAACCGCTAGACATTAAAATCTACTTTGAAAACGAGCTCATACTTACTGAAACTCTAGATGGAGATAGGATAATCAATCGTGTGTATAACCTTAAAGAAAAGGTCAATGGTGATTACAAGGTAGTTATGAAATCTAATGGTCGAACCTATAGGAAAGTATTTAGAATTTAAGTTTATTGTTTATTTAGTTATTTAAATTTTTTGAAAAGGTGAGCTCTAATAAGGCTCACTTTTTTTTAGAATAAAGTCATTTGCCCAGTTTTGTACTGCACATGAAGTTCGGTGTTTAATTTGGGCATGCTTTTGTTTCTGAAGTATTTGCCTCTGGCAAGTTGCATTAATACATGAATCTGTTCAGCAATTTTTCCTTCGCCTCGCATGCGCTTTCCATATCTGCTTTCGTTTAAAGAACCACCATGACAATCCTCAATTTGATGCAGAACTTTAGACGCTCTGTCAGGCATTGTTTTTGTTATCCAATCTGTAAAGATTTCGCCAATAGCACCGTTGAGCCTTACAATGGTGTGTGCAATAGATAAAGCTCCTGCATCGGAAGCGGCTTTCGCCATAGGAAGAATCTCATGACTGTTAATACCAGGTATTATAGGAGCAAGCATTACATTAACAGGAATATTGTTATTGCTTAATTCTTGTACTGTTTTTAATCGTTTTTTTATGGTAGCCGTTCTTGGTTCCAAAACTTGTCTTGTGGTTTCAGAAAGTGATGTGATGGAGACGTTAACTACGATGAGATGATCTTTATGAAGGGCTTTCAATAGATCTAGATCTCTCAATATTAAAGCGTTTTTGGTAATGATAGCCACTGGATGTCTGAATTTTAGAAAAACCTTCAAACACTCTTGAGTGATTTTAAAACGTTGTTCTGCAGGTTGATAGCAGTCTGTGTTACCTGAAAGTACTATGGGGTGTGCTTTCCAGCTTTTCTTTTTTAATAAGGCTTCTAAAAGTTGGGGAGCATCCCTTTTTATAAGTATTCGTCTTTCAAAATCTAAACCGGCACTATATCCCCAATATTCATGACTATTTCTGGCATAGCAATAAATGCATCCATGTTCACAACCCTGATAAGGGTTCATGGAGTATAGCATGCCTACATCCGGACTTTTTACTTTGTTAACTATGGTTTTTGGAAAGACATCTAAATAAAGTGTCTTGTTCTTATCAGCGGTGTCGCCCTCCTTAGCACAATACTCTAAGAAATCGTCACGTGTTTCATGGGATAGTTCAAAGAAGCGATTGTGAACATTTAATTGTGCGCCACGACCTTTAACGATAGATTTTTTAAACATATTTATAATTTATTTGTAAAATTACAAATAAATATATCTCAGGTCACGTGTAAAATTTTGTACTATTAACAATTTGAGTATTTGTAATAAAGCATGTATTGATAATGCACAAGATCAATATGAAACACTAATGGGTTAAAATTCTTGTTTTCAGCAATTTAAAATAGTTAGAGATTTGTAAAAACTTAAATCATGAACAAGAAATATCTATATCTGGTTGTATTCAGCCCAATCATATTGTTGTGCCTAATAATGATTAGTCCATTGTACGTTTTGCATAATATTATAGACGAAAGATACAGTCAATTAAAGTCGTCTAATTAATTACGTTTATCACAAAAAAGAATAGTCATTTTTATTAGTTGCCCGGAAAGTTAGCTTTTCGTTTTTCTAAAAACGCAGAAGTTCCTTCCTTAAAATCTTCGGTACCAAAACAATAACCAAAAGACTCTATTTCAATATCGAAACCATTAACACCGTCCTCATAATTCGCATTGATACAACGAATAACTTGAGCTATGGCAATAGAAGAATTTTTCATGATCTTATGAGCTATACTAACACATGTTTCCATAAGTGATTCGGGCTCTACAACATGATTTATCAAGCCATAATTTAAGGCTGTATTAGCATCAATCATTCCTGCAGTCATGATCATTTCCATTGCTCTGCCTTTACCTATAAGCTGAGGTAATCGTTGGGTACCTCCATAACCTGGAATTACGCCCAAAGACACTTCAGGAAGCCCCATTTTTGCATTTGTACTAGCCAATCTAAAATGGCTAGACATGGCGAGTTCTAATCCCCCTCCAAGAGCAAAACCGTTAACAGCAGCAATAACAGGGGTTTGCAAATGTTCTACAAAATCAAATAATTGTGCTTGCCCGTCAGCAGCTAAAGCTTTACCCTGAGCCACATCAAAGTCAGCAAATTCACTAATATCAGCACCGGCAACAAATGCTTTTTCTCCACTTCCGGTAATAATGATAACCTTTACTTCCGTATCTGCGTTGGCTGTTTTAAAAGCATGATGCAATTCGCTAATAGTAGCTTTATTTAGAGCATTTAGTTTATTAGGTCTGTTGATGGTAATGGTTGCGATACCATCTTCTGAAAGGTATAGGATATTTTCGTATGCCATGGTTTTATTGTTTAGGAAATTTTACTGTAAATATGGTGCCTTGACCATTTTCAGATGTAAAGGTAATACTTCCTTTATAGGTTTCCACAATATTTTTTACCATTGCTAGCCCTAACCCCATACCACTGGTTTTAGTTGTAAACTTAGGTTCGAATATTTTGGCTTTGTTTTCTTGAGATATTCCTGACCCGTTATCAAGAACAGTTATAATCACATCATTGTTTTCTGAATATACTGAGACCTTAATTTTAGGATTTTCCATATCTTTTGGGATGGCTTGAATACCATTCTTCACAAGATTTGTCACTACTCTAATGAGTTGAGTTCTGTCAAGTTCTGCAATGATTTCATCTTCCTTAGCTTCAAAAGAGATATAGTGTTCGTTAAAAATATCAAGTGCAAGCTTTACAATCTGCACAACATTTAAGGCTTCACTTTGTTGGGCAGGCATTTTAGCAAAATTAGAAAAGGCAGAAGCGATAGAGCTCATAGTATCAATCTGTTGAATCAGTGTATTGCTGTATTCATTCACTTTTTGGTGAATGTTTTTGTCTTCCGGATTAAACTTTCTCTGAAAGCTCTGAACACTTAATCGCATAGGCGTTAAAGGGTTTTTGATCTCATGAGCAACTTGTTTGGCCATTTCACGCCATGCTTGTTCACGTTCGCTGGTTGCAAGCTTTACAGCACTCTCTTCCAATTCGTCAATCATGCTGTTGTATGCGTTTACCAGAGCAGAGATCTCCTCACTTGAGGATTGTATGTCTATTTTCTGATTACGCTTCTCTAAACGGGTTTCATTCATTTTATCACTAATGGTTTTTAGGGATCTTGTGATATATTTTGAAATGAAATAAGCAAAAACTATGGCAGCCAAAATCATGATCAAATAAGCATAGCCTAATCGTAATAAAAACTCATTGAGTTCTCTATTAAGGAAATCATCATTTTCAAGATAAGGTAAATTCAAAATGGCCAGTGTTTTGAACTTTTCATCAGTGATGTACGAATAGGAAGATTGAAAGGTCTCTCCATTCTCTACATTTTTTATGACGTGCCTGTGTTCGGCAGTATTAGATAATGCATTTAATATTTCGGCATCCAAACATTTTGAAATGGTATCTTTTTGAATGACAGCTTTTGAAGATTTTAGCAATCCGCCTTCAAGATCATAGAGGTTAATTTGCAACTTATGAATGGCCGCAATTTCATAGATTTCATCTTTAAAGATGTATGGAATGTTTTCAGTAGTAACGGGGAAAGTCGTCTCTTTTATGGTATAATTAATACTTTCTTTAATGTTTTTTTCTTTTCGCTCTAACCGTTCACGGTGGTAATCCTGAGCTTCTTCGTTATATTGATATATCGTTACGGCAGCAATTAAAATGGAAGCCAACAATACCAATAGTATCATGGCTACAAAAATGCGCGCTCTAAGCGATAACCTTTTTAACTTCATAGAGGGGATTGTAATGGCTTAAATATAGCAATAATTAAGCCACTTTTTAAGCATCAGGATTTTTTGACCTAATCGATTTATATAGCCTAAACCCAAGCATAATTAAAATACCTAAAACAACAATTCCAATAACACCAAACACCCAATTCATGGCGTCTTTGAGTATAACTAGAAAGACTACTGCAAATAAGATAAAAGTGGCTCCTTCGTTCCATATGCGCATAAAATTGGAAGACACTTTCACAATATCTTTTTGCAACTGTTTATAATACACGTGAGTTTTAACATGATAAGCAATTAATAAAACTACAAATAGAAGCTTGACGTGCATCCATGCTTGAGATAACCATCCGGGAACTAAAACCAATAACCAAATGGCAAAAACAGTGGCCAATATAGCTGATGGCCAAGTAATGATATACCACAAACGTTTAGACATTAACTTCAGTTGTTTTCCCAGTATTTCTTTTTCAGGAGAAGGTTTATGAAATGCTTCGATTTGATATACAAAAAGTCTTGGAATATAAAATAAACCGGCAAACCATGTAATCACAAAAATGAGATGTAAAGATTTTATGTAATTGTAATATTCCATAAGTTGGTTTTCATCGTTCTAAATTAATAATTACAAATTACACCTCAGCTTCTGACATTAAGTTTAATTTGACTTCCCGATTTAAAAAGTAGGCCGTAACTATTGTTGAAAGGATATCTGCTATCGGAAATGCCATCCAAACGCCTAACTCTCCATAGTATTTAGGCAAAATTAAGATCAAGGGTATAAAGAACAAACCTTGCCGTGTTATGGTCAATAGAAGTGCAGGTATGGCTTTGCCAACGGCCTGAAAATAAGCAGCGCCTATTAGCTGTATGGCTATTATTGGTGTGGCAGCAAATACCCATCGCATTGCGCTGGGGGTTTCTGTAAAAACAGTTTCATCTTGAGTAAACATTTTTGTAATGCTCTCCGGAAAAAGCATCAAGAACACAAAAACCAATGTCGCCAACAAAGCGGCATATTTAATAGCGGTTAAAATACTTTCTCTCACGCGTTTAAACTTCTCTGCTCCATAGTTGAAACCGGCAATAGGTAAGAACCCTTGAGTAATACCATAGACAGGGAAAAGGGCAAACATTAGCATTCTTCCAACAATAGCATAAGCAGTAACTGAAGACTCTCCGCCCAGATTGAACAGAATATTGTTCATTAGCAAGTAGGTAATGCTTACTGTGGCCTGTCTGGATAAGGTAACAAAACCGAGCGAACCGATTTCTTTTACGATGGACAAGTCCAATCCAAAATGACAATTCTGAATTTTTAATTCTGAATTTTTGGACAAGAAGAACCATATAATAAATGCTAAACAAAGCATATAGGATCCTGTTGTTGCCCAAGCAGCACCATACATTCCATAATCCAAAACATTAATAAATACATAATCCAGAACTAAATTTCCAACGGATGGGATCATCATGGCATACATGGCAAATTTTGGTTTGCCTTCAGCCCTTATTACGGTATTACCCATCATACATAGTGCTAAAAAAGGAACACCATAAAGTACAATGGTATAGTAAATTTCAGCAGGTTCATAAATACCTCCTTTACCGCCAAAAGCAGGAATAATTTCATCAATAAAAACCAAACCAAGAGCCGCTAAACTTACAGTTAGCACTAAGGTTAGTGTAATTTGATTTCCAAATGTTCTTAAAGCCCTTTTAGGGTTTTTAGCACCTATTGCCCTGGATATTATGGAAGAGCCACCGGCACCAATGGCCATTCCCAAGGCTGCAATAAAAAAAGAAACAGGTAGAACAACATTAATCGCCGCAATAGCATTAGGACCAATCCAATTTCCAACAAATATGGTATCGACCAGAATGTTCAATGACATTACCAAAATACCAATAGATGCAGGAACAGCTTGTTTTATAAGTAACTTGCCTATAGGTTGTGTGCCAAGGTCTTGCGATAAAACTTTAGCCATGTTTCACTAAAGTTTCAGAATCTACCCATTGGTCGGTCCATTTGGCTAATAAGGATACCCATTCGTCATCGTCATTTAAACATGGTACTGTAGTGAATTCGCCACCACCAACTTCATGAAATATCTCTTCACCTTCCATAGCGATTTCTTCTAAAGTCTCTAAACAGTCGCTTACAAATGCGGGTGTTACAATGGCCATGGTTTTTATCCCTTCTTTTCCCAACCGTTCAATGGTTCGGTCTGTATATGGTCTTAACCACGGATCAAATCCTAAGCGAGACTGAAATGATGAAGAAAAAGAATGCGCTTCCAAATCAAGATACTCTGCAACTAATCGGGTAACTTCTAAACATTGATGCCTGTAACAAAACTCATGTGCTTTGGAAGGGGTATTGCAACAACTACCATCTATTTTACAATGCGATTTTGTAACATCACTTTTTCTAATATGACGTTCAGGAACACCATGGTAAGAAAACAACAGGTGTTCATAAGTCTTGCCTTTAAGATGTCTGGCAATACTCTCAGATAGTACTTTAATGTAATCGGGCTCATTATAAAAAGCAGGTAAGTCACTAATTTTAATATCAGGGAAATGTGCCGCTCTTATTTCTTCCGCAAGTACCAAAATGGTTTCTGTAGTTGCCATTGCAAATTGTGGATAAAGCGGAACTAATAAAACATCATCAACACCTTTATCTACAAGTTCTTGCAATCCTTTTTTTATGGTCATACTACCATATCGCATAGCCAATGCAACAGGGTAATTAACCTTATGTTGTAATTTTTCTTTAAGACGCTCTGAAATCACAATTAAAGGTGAGCCTTCCTGCCACCAAATTTTCTGGTAGGCTTTAGCAGATGCTTTAGGTCTGGTATTGAGAATAATACCTTTCACCAGAAGGTTTCGAGCCCAAAGAGGTACGTCAATAACACGTTCATCCATTAAAAATTCACCCAAATACTTTTTAACGTCTTTTGGTTGAGGACTGTCGGGTGATCCCAGATTGACTAATAATATCCCTTTTTTCATACGCTTTTTTTCAAATACAAAAATACAACTCTTATTGCAATAGTTAACGACTCAAAACGTTAGATTTTTACTGTACTTTGGCAAACATTTTGTGGTTTCTATGAATTAGATATCTTTACACATACAGATCAAGTGAATTATGCATAAATTCTTTTTTTCTATACTTTTTTTAGTGGTTTTTTCATTTTCGTTTTCCCAACAGAAGTACCAAAGTTTGTTGTGGAAGATCTCAGGTAATGGTCTTGAGAAACCTTCGTATTTATATGGAACCATGCACGTAAGCAAAAAAGTAGCCTTTAGGTTAGATGACGTGTTTTATAAAGCTTTGAACGAAAGTGAATGCATTGCTTTAGAATCTGACCCCACAACATGGCCGGAGTTTAACTATGAAATGATGATGAACGAATATGGTGCTTACAATAACTTCAGAGGCGACTTTTATAATACACTTTTTAAACTATATCATCCTAAGGAAATGGCAATTAGGAATTCTATAAGGATGGATAATAATGTGATCAATAGCTATTTGTATAGAAAGAATAACGTTTCTGATAATTTTGAAGAAGAAACCTATTTGGACATGTTCATTTTTCAGGCTGGAAAAAAGAATAAAAAAGAAATTGTTGGTCTTGAAGATTTGGAAGAGTCAAGATACTTGGTTGCAAAAGCACAATATAATGCAGAGAAAAAAGATATCGAGCCATGGCTTCAAAAATTGTTTTCAAAAGAGAACCCTTATCTCATACAGGAAAATTTATACAGGGATAGAAATTTAGACCTGTTAGACTCTATAGGAGCAGGAGTTAATACAGAATACTACCGGGAAAATATGCTCTATAAACGAAATGAAAATATGGTAATAGCTTTGGAAGAGCTAATGCCAAAAAAAACGGTTTTTGCAGGTGTTGGTGCTGCACATTTACCGGGAGAGCACGGCATGATAAATATGCTCAGAGAAAGAGGTTATACGGTAGAGTCGTTTACCTCTAAACAAACGGAGTTTAGTAAGGCCGAAAAAACAAAATTAGATAGCTTATTTGTAAAACCAAATCTTGAGCTAAACAGCACACCAGACGGTTTTTTATCTTTAAATACCTATGATAAACTGAGAGAGTTCTCTTATGCGGGACAAAAATATTATTTAGATCCTGACATGACCAATGGGGCTTACATTACCATCAATAGAATAAGTAGATATCTTTATTTACCAAATGAAAATGATCATATTACATTAAAGGAAATAGACCGGTTGCTGTATGAAGATATACCAGGAGATATTATTGAAAGAACACAATTAAAAGAGCCTTACCCCGGAATAAGTATTGTTAACCGAACAAAAAAAGGAGAGTTTCAAAAATATCATATATACGAAACACCTTTAGAAATGATCATTGTAAAATTTGCAGGTAAAAGTGATTTTGTATTAAAACATAAAGATCAAGTTTTTGATTCGATACGGCTTAAGGCGAAGACGAACGAAATTAAGATATTCATTGCACCACAAAAAAAGTTTCAAGTGGATTTCCCGGAATATTATATTACTGATAACATGCAAAATGCAGGTAAGAAGGTTATACAGGGGTTTCGTAACGGATCCTATTACTTTTTACAGGAAGCACCATATAATGACGTATCCTACATAGAGGAAGACAGCTTTGAGGCCAAGTACTTTCATCATGCATTTTATAAAATGTATCAATTGAAAGAAGAAAAAGGAGGGTTTAAACGTGGAGATTATAAAACTTATGAGTCTTCGGCAATAGTAGATTCTGTGGCCCAAAAAAGATTGTTTCTGAAAACCATCATAAAAGATGGCACCTATTATCTGCTGGGGCATGTAGGTAAAAATGAAAATAATGAAGTTGCTGATTTTTTCAAATCCTTTAAAACCAATGATATTGATTATACCGGATTTGAAAAGGTTACGGATACGGCTTTACATTTTAATGTGAAGACCAATATAAAGCCGCCAATGTCTAACCTTTATAATAATTACAGTTATGATGATAACTCTGACGAAAAGGATTATGAAGAAAAAGAGAAAGAAACCGTTTATACCAGTAAAGCTAATGAGCAGATTTTTATTAACCGAACCAAGTATCACGACTTACAAATGTTTCATAACATAGACAGTTTATGGACACAATTAGAACGCAGTATAAGTTTAAAAAACAGGTACGTTTACTATAAGAAGTATAATATTTCGGATAAAGAAAAATCCAATAATGATGATATATATACGTATACGTTTAAATATTGGGACTCAACCAGTGCTAAGAATATCTTAATTAAGAATATCCTCAAAAAAGGGACTTTATTTCAACTCAAAACACTGATAGATTCTATCAGTGGACCTTCTAAGTTTGTAACTGAGTTTTACGATTCTTTTAGTCCTATGGATACCTTATTAGGGAAAAACGTTCTTGCCGATAAGACCAATCTCTTTTTTAAAGCATTAAAAGATAATGACAGTATCACTTTAGCCTCTTATGATCTTATAAAATTTAAGAAACATAATGTAAAGGAGATGATTCAGTTGCTTAAGACTCATGATTTCCCCAAAGAGCGTTTAAAAATAAAATCGTATTTGATAAAAGAGATCATTAAATTGGACTTGGATAACAATCTGCCATTTATAAAGCAGCTGTATATAGATTCCTATTCAGATCCTCAAGCACAAATTACAATTTTGGACGGTTTATTAGATGCTAATAAAACAGCATCATACAAACTTTTAATTGATTTAATGGACAAGGACTTGCCATTAAGTTCAAGCAGAATAGGCAGTATATTTTATAGTTATGGTAAGAAAGACTCCTTGGCATTGAAGCAAACCTTATTCCCCGATTTGTTAAAGTTCACATCCATAGAAGAATATAAACAGCCTATATATAATCTGTTGTCAAAATTGAAAGATAGTAGTTTGATCAAACCTAAGTTATATTCAAAACATAAAGAACAGCTCATAAATGATGGAAAAACAGAGATTAAACGCAGCCTGAGCAAATCATCCAGATATAGCTCGTATTCTAGAGGCCTTAGCAATTATGTCAAGCTTATTTTTCCATTTCGAAAAGAGAAAAAAGGAAGAGACTTCTTTGAAAAACTACTGAATTGCGATAATAAAATTGCTTTAACCATGTACTATGTGTTGTTGGTAAAGGCTAATGAGCCTATACCATTGATGCTTAAAGAGAAAACATTAAGGAATGAAGATAATCAGTACGTATTATTACAGAAGCTTGAAGATTATGATTTACTAAAAAAAGTAGATTTGGAAGACATGGATCAAAAGCAATTTGTTAAATCAAAATTAAGGACCATGGCGCGTTTTGATGAGGATAAGGATTCTCTGAGCTTTGTAACAATTCGCGAATTCAGAACAGATAAAGGGCAAAATGCATTGATGTATTTTTTTAAAGTAGAGAAGCATGGCGATTATAGAAATTCAAGCTTCATTCATGCCATGGCTTTTATAAAACCAAGAAGAAGTTCAGATATTGTTGTTAGGTACTATTACAAAACCGATAATACCGGCGTAAAGATTGATGAAACTAAATCGATAGAAGAACAATATGCTGAAATAATAGATTTGGCAGCATATAAGGACCGTAAGCGATTAAAAGGCGGGTATAATGACTACTACGATTATTAGTTTAGTTGCTGCTTAAAATATATTTCTTAGGCGTAGTACCGTACTTTTTTTTAAACGCAGCAATAAAATGACTCGCTGTACTGTAGCCAACCTTAAGGCCAACCTCATTGACATTATGTTTGCCCGATTCCAGAAGTTTTCGGGCCACTTCCATTTTATAATCGAATAAAAAACTGTAAACCGTATCGCCATAGATCTGTTTAAAACCTTCTTTGAGCTTTTTTAAACTTAAACCTATAGTATTAGCCAATTCCTGTAATGAGGGAGGTTCGGCCATTTGTGCAATAATGATGTCTTTTGCTTTCTTAATTTTTGCCACATTAACTTCATCCACTAAAAAAGGACACTGTTCAATATCAGCATCTTCAGAGCGGTTAAAGAACAAGCTTAATAATTCATAGACTTTACCTTTAAAATACAATTGCTTTATAGAGGCATTAAAACTGTAATTAATCATTTGATTCAATGCCACGGACATATACGGTGAGATTTTACCATCTTTATAATACTTTTTTTCTTTATTCTCATCGGTTAAAAAAGTAATGTAAGTAGCATCTTTAGAAAACAAGCCGTGAAATTTTTTAATGGAAATGATTACAGAAACCAGCCAGGAGTTAGGCTGCATTTCAAGATGGATAGGTAAACTCCGTTGGGGATTGTATAACAACAGTGAGGTTTCTTCATTAATATTTAGAGTATAATTGCCACCATTGAATACAAAAGCGGCAGTGCCTTTAGAGCAAAAATGAAATTGAATGAACGAATTATCAATATCGCGTTCTAAAACAGTAACCGCCTTATTATCATTTTTGTAAGTAAGGACAAAGACCCCTTCTTCAATATCTGTTTCATCAAATGAACCTCTGGCGACACTTTTTTTTGCTGAATTTTCCATTTCTAATTTCATGTTATTTAGAATTGTTCTAAATTAATATAAGAATAACCCTTGTAAACACTGTAAAAATATGACATTTATCATAGAATAGTAAAAAAGTAAATTAAAAAACCACAAACGATATTTTATGTTCTTCTAGCGTTATTTTTTTAAAGGTTACAAAATTACTTTTGTTGACGTTAATTCTCGAGTCAGGTAAACGAGCTAATGCAACATAAGAAAAATACATATTTTTATGCTTTAGGGTTAAGCTATCAAAAAGCTGATGCTGAAACCAGAGGGCATTTTAGTCTTTCAGAAGATGCTGTAGAGCGCTTAATGCATCAGGCAAAAGAAGAGGACATTGAGAGCTTGGTCGTTATTTCTACATGTAACAGAACAGAATTGTATGGCTTTGCTGAGCATCCATATCAACTCATTCATCTACTTTGTGATAACACGGTTGGCACTGTAGAAGAGTTTCAAAAAGTAGCCTACATCTATAAGAATAAAGAAGCCATTTCTCACATGTTCAAAGTAGGATCTGGTTTAGATAGTCAGATTCTTGGTGATTTTGAAATCATAAGTCAGTTAAAGTCGGGAGCCAGACGCTCCAAACGACAAGGCTTATTAAATTCGTTCTCTGAGCGTTTAATCAATGCTGTAATTCAGGCCAGTAAAAGAATCAAAACAGAAACAGAATTGTCTTCAGGAGCGACATCAGTATCTTTTGCTTCTGTACAGTATATCATGAATACTGTAGAAGACATATCTGAAAAAAATATTCTACTGTTTGGCACAGGCAAAATCGGTAGAAATACCTGTGAGAATTTGGTAAAACACACCAAAAACTCTCATATCACATTGATCAATAGAACAAAAGATAAGGCAGAGGAAGTTGCAGGGAAGTTTAATGTTTTGGTCAAAGATTTTGAAGATTTACAACAAGAGATCAATCAATCGGATATTGTTATTGTAGCCACCGGAGCACATCAGCCAACAGTATACAAGTCATTAATTGACACCCAAAAACCATTGTTGGTGTTGGATCTGTCAATTCCAAAGAATGTTAATGAAGACATCAAAACATTACCAAATGTAAGTTTGGTACATTTAGATGATTTGGCAAAAATAACGGACGATACTTTAGAGAAGCGAAAAGCGTATATCCCTAAAGCTGAAAGCATTATTGAAGAGGTGAAATCAGACTTTAATGCATGGTTAGATACCCGAAGATTTGTGCCAACAATTCAGGCGATCAAGCATAAGTTAAACGACATTAAAAATCTGGAGATCAGCAATCAAAAAAAGAAAATTGACGATTTTAATGAAGCACAGGCTGAGTTGATAAGTAATAACTTAATTCAAAAAATAACGAATCAGTTAGCACATCATCTTAGAGAGGATAGCAACACTTCTGATCAAAGCTTAGAACTTATCCAGAAAATATTTCAGCTAGAAACGATTTCCGAAAATGCCTAGAACTATTCGTATTGGCACACGCGACAGCCAACTTGCCATGTGGCAGGCAAAAACAGTACAACGTCAATTAGAAACACTTGGTCATAAAACCGTTTTAGTTCCGGTAAAATCTACGGGAGATATTGTTCTTAATAAACCACTTTATGAGCTAGGAATCACAGGCATTTTTACAAAGACATTAGATATTGCAATGCTCAATGAAGATATAGACATTGCAGTACACTCGCTAAAAGATGTACCAACCCTACTGCCTAAAGGTATTGTACAGGCAGCTGTTTTAAAGCGGGGTAATGTTAATGATACTCTTGTATTTAAAAAAAACGAAGAGTTTCTTTCATCAAAAGAAGCAACCATAGCTACCGGAAGTTTACGCAGACGTGCACAATGGTTAAATCGCTATCCTACACATACTATAGTGGGGTTAAGGGGTAATGTCAATTCACGATTACAGAAACTAGAAGATAATGACAATTGGAACGCTGCCATTTTTGCAGCAGCAGGCATTGGAAGATTAGACATAAGACCTGAAAATGCTATTAATCTCAGTTGGATGATTCCTGCACCAGCACAAGGCGCTATTATGGTAACAGCACTAGAAAGCGATGATGAAATGAGAACCGTATGTGCGGAAATCAATCATAAAGAAACAGAACTGTGTACACGCATTGAACGTGAGTTTTTAAACCGATTGGAAGGCGGGTGTACTGCACCGATTGGTGGCTTAGCCTATATAAAGAATGAAGAGGTCCATTTTAAAGGCATCCTTTTGAGTAAGGATGGCACCAAAAAGATCGAAGTCTCAAAAGTGGTCGCACTGGGTAAAGAAAAAGATCTCGCAGCGTTTTGTGCAGATTATATCATTGGTAGAGGAGGAAAAACACTAATAGATCAAATTCAAAGACAAGATAAGGCAACCAATATCTATTCTACTAAAAAGCTTACGGACGATCAAATGCAATTGTTTCATAACGAAGTTATGGCAGAAAGCCATGATGCAATTAAAATCAGTCTGAACCGATTATCAAAAAGTATCATTCGTAATGAAATCCAAAATGTGATCATTACCAGTCAAAATACTATAGAAGCCTTACTAACCAGTTTTTCAGCTTCAGAACTACAATTCAAAAATATTTATTGTGTAGGCCGAAGAACAAAACGTAAAGTAGAGCAACGTATAGGGGAAGTGAAGCATACAGAAGCAAATGCAAAAAAACTGGCAGCACATTTAGTAGACCATTTAGAAGGGAAAGAAGTTACATATTTCTGTAGTGATCTGCGATTAGATGATCTACCGGATAGTTTATCAAAGCACGATATCAAAGTTAACGAAATAGAAGCGTACCAAACCAAATACAATTCGAAAAAACTTGAAACCCCAGTCGAAGGCGTCATGTTTTACAGCCCATCAACCGTAGAAAGCTTTGTAAAACAAAACAAAGCACAGGGTATCGCATTTTGTATCGGTGAAACTACTGCAAAAGCAGCGCAAAAATATTTTGAGACCATTCGCATAGCAAAAGTACCAACCGTAGAAAGTGTTATTGAGTTGGTTAATGAGCATTATATATAAAACGTCATTGTGGAGAACCTCATGACATGGTAATCTTTCTAAATTATATGAACTTGGCTTGGTTTTTTAAAAGCTGTTAACTGAAAAACATGATAAAAAACGATTTATACTTAAGAGCTTTAAAGGGTGAAACCGTAGAGCGTCCGCCCGTATGGATGATGCGTCAGGCAGGACGTTACTTGCCAGAATTTATGGCCATCAAAGAAAAGTACGATTTCTTTACCCGATGCAGAACGCCAGAGTTGGCAAGTGAGATTACGGTACAACCCATTCGGCGTTATGGTATGGATGCTGCCATATTATTCAGTGATATTTTGGTGATTCCACAAGCTATGAATATAGAAGTGGAAATGAAGCCCAATTTTGGACCATACCTACCCAATCCGGTACGCAATCAAAAAGATGTAGATAATGTAATTATTCCGGATGTAAACATAGAATTAGATTACGTTATGCAGGCCATTAAAGCAACTAAAGAATTGCTCAACAATGAAATTCCATTAATCGGTTTTGCGGGTTCACCATGGACAATATTGTGTTATTGTGTGCAAGGTCAGGGCAGTAAAAACTTTGATAAAGCCAAACAGTTTTGTTTTACAAACCCAGTAGCAGCACATCAGTTATTGCAAAAAATAACAGATACAACCATAGCCTATTTGAAAGCAAAAGTTGAAGCTGGTGTTAATGCCGTACAGATTTTTGATTCTTGGGGAGGCATGCTATCTCCTGAAGATTATCAGGAATTCTCATGGCAATACATCAATCAAATTATTGAAGCATTAAAAGATGAAGCGCCAGTAATAGCCTTTGGTAAAGGCTGTTGGTTTGCATTAGGCGAAATGGCAAAATCCAATGCATCTGCATTGGGAATCGATTGGACCTGCTCTGCGAGAAATGCACGATATCTTACAGGAGGAAACATTACCCTTCAAGGTAATTTTGATCCATCGAGGTTATTCTCGCCACCGTCTGAGATCAAAAAAATGGTACATCAGATGATAAATGATTTTGGAAAAGATAAATACATCGTAAATTTAGGTCATGGTATTTTGCCTAACATTCCGTTGGACAATGCCAAAGCATTCATAGACGCTGTAAAAGAATATCATGTTTAAAAACATTGCCAAAGGCTTACAAGCTTATACTTCAGCTTTAGGGTTGATTTCCAAACTAAAACTCTGGAAGTATTTTGCAGTACCCATTGCCATTAGTGTTATTGTAGCTGCTGCTATTTTTGGTACAGCATATGGCTTATCCGATAATTTGGGGCGATTTATTGCCAGAATATGGGTTTGGGAATGGGGTAAAGATACCTTTTTAAGTATCAGCTCTTTCATAGGAGGACTTATCATCATTGTCATAGGACTGATTCTGTATAAACATATTATAATGGCCTTATCGGCACCATTTATGGGGCCTGTTTCAGAAAAGATAGAGGCCCATCTTACCAATTCACCAGAGATCAGAACCAAACAAAGTTCTTTTCAGGCGTTACTATGGCGCGGAATAAGAATTAATGTTAGAAACTTAATGATGGAATTGTTGTTGACTATCCCACTCCTGATATTGAAACTAATCCCCGTAGTCAATATTTTTTCGGCAGTATTATTGTTTTTAATGCAAGCTTATTATGCCGGTTTTGGTAATATGGATTATACTTTAGAACGTCATTTTTCATATAATAGCAGTCTTAATTTTGTACGGAAGCATAGAGGCGTAGCTATTGGGAATGGGATAGGGTTTATAGGATTACTATTGATTCCGGTCATAGGCGTTATATTAGTGTTACCACTATCAGTAACCGCAGCCACAACAAGAACTGTAGCGTTGCTACAGTCAAATTCAAAACCTGTTACAGGTGATTGATCTGGAAACCATAACCATAGCACCAATACAAGAGACCGACGCTTGGAAAGTATGCAATTTTGTTGTGGCAAATGAAGATCGCTTAAAACGTTTTTTTCCTAAAACTTTAGAGCAAAATTTAACACCAACCTTAGCGAAACATTTTGTGGAAACCAAAGCCAAACAGTATGCTTCTAAAGAAGAGTTTTTATTTACACTAAAAGAGAAAACTTCGAGAACACTGGTGGGGTTAATTTATATTAAGACGTTGGATTGGACAACAAAACAAGGTGAGTTTGCGTACTGTATAGGTTACCCATTTGAGCGTAAAGGAATTACCTCTAAGGCTGTTAAAGGGCTATCAGAATATGCTTTTGAAACCATGGGGTTAAAAACCCTTCAGATCATTTCTCATCGTAGTAATACAGCCAGTGTTAAAGTTGCTGAAAAATGTGGTTTTAAATGGGTGAAAACTTTGCCAGAAGCTTACACACCTCCGTTTGAAGATGCTTTGGATATGGAACTTTATGAATTATATAATGAAAGATAAATTTTTTAAATACATACACGAGTTACAAGATACCATCACGTCCAGGTTAGAAGCCATTGATGGTAAAGCAACATTTAGAGAAGATCTATGGAAACGACCCGAAGGCGGCGGTGGACGTACACGTGTCATCCAGAATGGAAATGTCTTTGAAAAAGGAGGGGTTAATATTTCGGGAGTGCATGGTAAACTACCGGCATCGATGCAAGCCTATTTTAAAGTAGGAGATGTTGATTTTTTTGCTTGCGGATTGAGTTTGGTACTTCATCCCAAAAGCCCAATAGTACCTACAGTTCATGCCAATTGGCGTTATTTTGAAATGTATGATCAAAACGGAAATATTGTCGATCAGTGGTTTGGAGGAGGTCAAGATCTAACGCCTTATTACCTTTTTGAAGAAGATGCGATACACTTTCATCAAGTATGTAAAACAGCTTGCGATAATCATAACCCAACGTTTTATCCAAAATATAAAGCCAAATGTGATGACTATTTTTATAATACTCATAGAAATGAAGCACGAGGGATAGGCGGGTTGTTTTTTGATTATTGTAAAGCAACAGAAACCATGACTATGCAGGATTGGTATAATTTTGTTACGGAAGTGGGGGATAGTTTCTTAGAAGCCTATGTGCCTATTGTTGAAAGGCGAAAAGACATCAACTATACAAAAGAACAACGCGATTGGCAAGAAATACGTCGGGGGCGTTACGTAGAATTCAATCTGGTGCACGATAAAGGCACACTGTTTGGATTAAAAACTAACGGGCGTATTGAAAGTATATTAATGAGTTTGCCTCCGCATGTTCAATGGGCTTATGACCACCAACCTGAAACGGGGAGTCAGGAAGCACAATTAGTTAAAGTATTGAAAGAACCTAAAGACTGGATATCATATGTTTCCAATTAGAAGAAATAGAAGATTAAGAACTAATGAGGTCATCAGAAATTTGGTAAGAGAAACTGTAGTCTCTCCGGATGACTTTTTAGTACCACTATTTGTGGTAGAAGGAAAAGGTATTAAAGAAGAAATAGCCTCTATGCCTAACTATTACCGCTACAGTTTGGACTTACTTAAAGGCGAAGTGAAAACCCTTTGGGATTTAGGCTTAAAAGCAGTACTTCTGTTTGTAAAAGTAGAAGAGGCATTAAAAGATAATAAAGGCACCGAAGCTTTAAATCCGAATGGTTTAATGCAGCGTGCCATAAAAACGGTTAAAGAAACCTGTCCCGGAATGTTAGTGATGACCGATGTGGCACTCGACCCATTTTCGTCTTACGGACATGATGGTATTGTGGCGCAGGGTAAGATTATTAATGATGCTACAGTAGAAGTCTTGGCCGAAATGAGTATTTCACATGCAGAAGCAGGGGCCGATATTGTGGCACCAAGCGATATGATGGATGGGCGCATTTTGGGTATTAGAGAAGCCTTAGACCAATCTAATTATATCAATACAGGCATCATGAGCTATTCTGCCAAATACGCGTCTGCATTTTATGGCCCTTTTAGAGATGCTTTAGATTCTGCACCAGTAGATATGGCTGATGTACCTAAAGATAAAAAAACCTATCAGATGGATTTTGCCAACAGGGAAGAAGCTCTTCGAGAAACAGAAATGGATATTAATGAAGGTGCAGATATTGTAATGGTAAAACCAGGAATTGCGTATTTAGATATCGTGAGAGATATTAAAAATAACTTTGATGTCCCTATAGCAGTATATCAGGTGTCTGGAGAATATGCCATGCTCAAGGCAGCAGCAGAAAAAGGCTGGTTAGATCACGATGCGGTAATGATGGAGCAGGTAACTGCCATTAAGCGTGCAGGGGCTAATATCATAGCAAGTTATTTTGCCAAGGATGTTGTTAAATTGATTTCGTAAATTAGCACCACTAAAACGTCTATCAATTAATGGGCTTACTAATTTTTTATGCCGTCATCTCTATTTTCTTTTCGTTTCTATGCTCTATTCTAGAAGCAGTTTTACTTAGTATTACACCAACGTTTATCAATGTAAAAAAGAAAGAAGGCAAGGCTTATGCGAATGATCTTGAGCAGCTTAAAAACGATGTAGATCGACCGCTCATTGCCATATTAACGCTAAATACCATTGCGCATACAGTAGGTGCTATATTGGTAGGTGTACAGGCAAAAGCCGCTTATGCAGAGTTATATGGCAATACAAAACGAAGCGTCCTTGGAGTAGCGTTTACCGAAGATGTTATGGTTGGCGTGGTATCTACGATAATGACCATTCTTATTTTGGTTGCTTCAGAGATTATACCAAAAACCATTGGTGCTACCTATTGGAAAGGTTTGGCAAATTTTACATCCAAAGCACTAAATATCCTCATTTTTCCTTTGAAGTACACCGGTATTTTATGGTTGTTACAGCTTACGACAAAACTAATAGGAGGTAAAGGTCACGGCAGTGTGTTAAGCAGAGAAGGGTTTATGGCGATGACTGATATTGCACACGAAGAAGGTGTGTTTGAAGAAAGTGAAAGCAAAGTCATTAAAAACTTGTTGAGCTTTAAAGAGGTTCAGGCCAAAGATGTTATGACCCCAAGAACGGTAATGAAGACCGAGAACGAAGCTATGGATATAGAATCCTTTTTCAAAGCCAATTCCAATATTCGTTTTTCAAGAATACCGGTATTTACTGATGAATCAGATAATATAACAGGCTTAGTCTTAAAGGATGAGGTGTTTAAAGAAATGGCGCTTGGAAATGGTAATAAGAAGTTGCAGGATATTAAACGCAGTATTATCATCGTAAATCGAAGTTTGCCAATACCAAAACTCTTTGAAAAATTGGTAGAAAGTAGAAACCACATGGCTTTAGTTGTGGATGAATATGGTTCGGTAAGTGGTTTGGTGACTATGGAGGATGTTATTGAAACCTTATTGGGGCTGGAAATTATGGACGAAAGTGACAATGTTCCTGACCTTCAAATGTTGGCAAGACGCAGTTGGGAGACCAGAGCAAAGCGTTTAGGTCTTATTGAAGACAATACAAAAGAAGAATAGTGGAGGTCTGCTTCATAAATACACCATTAGGCGTAGCTAAAATTGAAGGAAATGCGCAAGGTATTACCGCGATATCCATCTTAGATAAATCAGAAGAACTAACAACAATCATTCCTGATACTTTGAAAACATGTGCAGATCAACTTCAAGCCTATTTCAATAATGAACGTCAGGACTTTGACTTTAAATTAAACCCGTCAGGAACAGCGTTTCAAAAAAAAGTCTGGGATCAACTTTTAAAAATTCCTTATGGAAAGACCATATCTTATCTGGAACTCTCTAAACAACTGGGTGATGTAAAAGCCATCAGAGCAGTGGCCAGTGCTAATGGTAAAAACCCATTGTGGATAGTAATTCCATGTCATAGGGTTATTGGAAGTGATGGTAGTCTTACAGGATATGCAGGAGGATTGCATAGAAAGCAATGGTTGTTGGAACACGAAAGCCCCTATAAGCAGCAGTCTTTATTTTGATTCTTATTGAACACGAAACATAGGTTAACAGTAAAATTCCTATATTTAGTTTCACTAAATATATTTCAATGAAATTCTTAAAAAAGACACTCAAAGTTTTTGTGATTCTGGCTGTGGTATTAGTTGCTGTATTATACATAACGGATACCGATTATCTCTTAAAAGCTGTACGAACGATATATCTAAAAGGGCATACTACAGCCTATTTAGAAGATTATAAGCATTTTGATAACCAAACGATAGAAGCGAGTGATCATCCTCAGCCTTGGTCCAATCATAAGGACTATAATTCTGTAAAGCCCACTGAAGCTTTACAAAAAGCAAATAGCGATTGGGGTACAATAGCTTATGTGATTATAAAAAATGATAGTATTTGGTTTGAAGAATACTATGACGGTTTTGGAGAAGACTCTAAATCCAATTCCTTTTCTATGGCAAAGAGTTATGTTTCAGGCTTGATGTTTAAAGCCATCCAAGACGGATACATCAAAAGTTTAGATCAGCCTATTTGCGATTTTTTACCCGATTTTTGTGAGGGTAAAGCGTCTAAAACAACGGTTGGTGATTTAAGTAGTATGGCCTCTGGTACGGATTGGGACGAAGCGTACTATTCGCCACTCTCTATTACCACGCGAGCCTATTTTGATGATGATTTAGCCAAAGTCTCTAACGGATTAAAGGTGGTTGAGGACCCCGGACAAGCATTTAAGTATGCAAGTGGTGATACACAAATGCTAGCCATGGTTATAGAAAAAGCAACAGGCAAAAAACTATACGACTATTTTGAAGAGAGTTTTTGGAAACCCTTAGGGAGTGAAAACGATGTGCTTTGGCAAGTCGATAGTGAAGACCATGATTTGGTAAAAGCCTATTGCTGCATTGCAGGTAATGCTAAGGATTTTGCACGCTATGGAAAACTGTTCAAAGATCATGGTAAGTGGAATGGTCAACAGATCATAGATTCTGCATATGTTTCAAAATCCATTACACCTCGTTTTTCTGAAAGTCCGGAGTATGGTTATGGCTGGTGGATGAAAGATGTTGATGGTAAAAACTTTAAAATGATGCGTGGTCATTTGGGTCAGTATGTCATTATTCAGCCCGAAGACAACGTTATTATAGTAAGGCTGGGACATCAAAAATCACCCGATGCAGGCATAGGAAAATTTACAAGCGATATCACGTTATACATAGAAGAAGCATATAAGATGTTAGCGCAATGATTTCAAAACTTAACCTCGAATACATTCTATTCTTAGATATTGAAACGGTCCCAGAAAAGCAATATTTATCAGAAATAGATGAAGACAAACAAATGTTATGGGAAGCCAAATCGCAATACCAAAGAAAAGAAGACTATACCGCCGAAGCGTTTTACCCCAGAGCAGGAATATGGGCAGAATTTGGTAAGATCATCTGTATATCCGTAGGCTATTTTTCTTCCGTTGAAGGCCAAAGGACATTTCGGGTAACCTCCTTTCACGGTGAAGAAACGCAGTTATTAAAAGATTTTAAGAATCTATTGACCTCACATTTTAGTGAATCGCGACATCTGCTGTGTGCGCATAATGGTAAGGAATTTGATTTTCCGTATATCGCAAGACGAATGATCATTAATGGGATAGAACTGCCATATAAACTCAATTTATTTGGAAAGAAACCCTGGGAAGTACCTCATTTAGATACGCTCGAACTTTGGAAGTTTGGCGATTATAAAAGCTATACTTCTTTAAAACTGCTGACTAATGTTTTAGGTATACCATCACCTAAGGACGACATTGATGGTAGTGAAGTTTATCATACATACTATGAGCTAAAGGACATCGATAGAATCATCAATTACTGTGAAAAAGACACTATTGCAGTTGCTCAGATTTTACTGAGGTTAAGAGGCGATGAGCTTTTAGACGATGAAGAAATAAAGCATGTGTAAAATTAAAAGCCCGGATTTTAAAACCCGGGCTTTCCTAACTTAATTCATTATGTCAACTACTGTTTAATGAATCGTTTCATAATGGTTTCATCATTAGATATAAACCTGATATTATAAACACCAGAATCAAGGGCGCTAATATCAATATTGTTATTCACAACCTTACCTTTAGAGACTATTTGTCCTATAGCATTATAAACTTCAAAACGTAAGTCAGAGAATTTAGTAGCCACATTAATAGTGCTCCCTTTTACAGGGTTTGGATAAAGTTTAATATCATTAAGAAGCGTTAATAATTCGTCTTGTGAAGATTTATCTCCACCTCTTGTAGTTCCGGTTGTAAGGTTAATATTATCTATGGCAATATCAGCTTGCCAGGTGCTTCCGGTAACTCTATTAAATCGCAATTGAACACTATTACCTACATAGGCAGAAAGGTTTACATTTTGCGATAACCATTGGTTGCCCTGATTTCCAGTTTGGCTCCATAGTGTGGTCCAACTCGCCCCGTCATCATTGCTAGCTTCCAATGCTATGGATCCCATATCATTAGCTCCAAACATATGGTAGCTAAAACTAAAAGTTGCTGAAGTCTCAGAAGAGAGATCAAAACAAGGGGAGTTAATAATAGCACGTTTGTTCGGGTACCCAGTGCCATTTCCGGAAGCTTCAACAAATATATAAGAATTGCCTTCTACAGCACTAGAAGGTCCTGTGTTATTCGATGGTGTGCCGTTGGCATCGACAGTCCAGTTTATATCATCAGCTGTAGACTGTGTCCATGCACCAATTGAACCTTCAAAACCTTCGCTATATGGATATGCTGTAATACCTCCAGAACAAGAATTCACAACGATCTCACCATCAATAAGACCAATATCATCAATAGCAATATCAGCTTGCCAGGTGCTACCAACAAATCTATTAAATCGCAGTTGAATACCTCCACCTACATATGCAGAGAGATCGATATTTACAGTTAACCACTGATTGCCTTGATTTCCGGTTTGGTTCCATAAACTGGTCCATGTATCGCCGTCATCATCAGAGATTTCAAGATCTATAGACCCCATATCTGCAGCACCAAACATATGATATTTAAAACTAAATGTTGATTGAGATAAACCACTAAGATCAAAACACGGCGAAGTTAAAATTGCTCTTTTATCAGGGTAACCGGTGCCATTCACTGATGCTTCTACATAGATATAACTTGAGCCTTCAATAGCACTAGAAGGTCCTGTGTTACTTGATGGTGTGCCATTAGTATTAACTAACCAGTCTAAATCATCGTTAGAAGACTGTGTCCATCCCCCAATAGAGCCTTCAAAACCTTCAGCATATGGGAATGTGGAAATACCTCCTGAGCAGCCATTGCTTGGTTCATTTACATTTACAGTACGAGTAACTTCAATAGCGGCATTACCAGCAGCATCGCTAACATTATAGGTCACAGTATAAGTTCCGGCAGAACTCGTATTTACCGTATCACCACCAATCACAATACTCGAAGTAAGATCACCGTCTATATTATCGGTAGCTGTGGCGCCCTGCTCGGTATAAGTATCTCCGACAGTTAAAGTAATGGTTGATGCACCATTTAAAGTAATTACAGGCGCTGTAGTATCAGGAATTACATTTACAGTACGAGTAACTTCAACAGCAGCATTACCAGCAGCATCACTAACATTGTAAGTCACAACATAAGTACCCGCCAAACTCGTATTTACTGTATCACCGCCAATGACAATACTGGACGTAAGATCACCATCAACATTATCAGAAGCTGTAGCGCCTAATTCCGTATAAGTTTCTCCAACATTCAAATTGATAGTGGCAGCCCCATTTAAGGTAATTACAGGTGCTGTAGTATCAGGATTAACATTTACGGTACGGGTAACTTCAACAGCAGCATTACCAGCAGCATCACTAACATTATACGTTACAACGTAAGTGCCTGCTAAGCTTGTATTTACAATATCGCCACCAATAGCAATACTAGACGTAAGATCACCATCTATATTATCGGTAGCTGTGGCACCTTGTTCGGTATATGTATCTCCGACAGTTAAGTTAATGGTTGATGCACCGTTTAAGGTAATTACAGGCGCTGTAGTATCAGGGATCACATTTACAGTACGAGTAACTTCAACAGCAGCATTACCAGCAGCATCACTAACATTGTAAGTCACAACATAAGTACCTGCCAAATTCGTGTTTACTGTATCACCACCAATAACAATACTGGAAGTAAGATCGCCATCAACATTATCAGAAGCTGTAGCACCTAATTCCGTATAAGTATCGCCAACATTCAAATCGACAGAGGCAGCCCCATTTAAGGTAATTACAGGAGGCGTAGTATCAGGACCAGAACCTTCGATGATTACAGTATAATCTTCTACTTCACCGTAAGTAAAATCTTCACATGAAGTTGGAGTACCATTATATTTCATAGAAACCCGCATTGTTGTTGAGTTTTCAACAGCACTTGAAGGGATGGTAAAACTACCGCTAACAGGCGTATTTGTCGTTGCAGCTAATGAGAAGACCTGCTCTCCGGCATCAGTAAAATCACCATTTCTATTATAATCGATCCATACCGAATAGCCTTCAGCATAAACAGTACCAGTCCAAGTTGGTGTTATGGTTATGGTGTATTCAGTCTCTTTAGTCAGTGTCGTAGAAATTGCTGTAAAATCAGTATAGAACTGAGCGCCTGAGCTATTGTCAATAGTATTTAACTGTACACGACTTATGAATTCATCATTAACATTAGAACTTTGAGAAGCACAATAATTCAACTGTACGTCAGAGGTCGTAAAAGTAATAGGACTACTATAAGCTGATGTAGAGTTATCTGGGCACTTACTTCGTATTTGAGCTTCGTATTGTGTTAATGGTGTTAATCCGGATAAAAGATTTGATACCCCAGCAACATCGTTAATAGCTGTCCAGGTTCCTGAACCTACAACTCTATACTGAATATCAAAAGTAGCCCCAGCTACAGTATTCCACTCTAACGTAGCATTGTCAGATCCGATGTTGTTGGCAGCAAGCCCATTAGGTACTGTGGCATTACAGACAACCTGACCTGCAATGGTAAAATTGGTGTTGGAAATATCAAAGAAGATATTGTTAGCACCTTTTACCATGATACGGTTTTGACTGCCTTGATTATTAGGAACAATAATATTATGAGAACCGTCATTTGCCACGCCCGATGCTAAAGTAATAGGGTAAGTATCACCACCATCGGTAGACAAGAAGATATCAACATTTGCAGCATTAACACCATTTCCGGTAGTTCCTGCAACATCCCATGTTACTGCTTGAGTTGAACCGGCATTCCAGGTGACATTAGTATTAGGAGAATTAACGACAAAAGGGCCTGCAGTACCATTAACGGTAACAACCATATCATCACTGTTATTGGTGCCTCCCCCTGCTTGATTATCTCTTACGGTAAGTCTGAAATTAAGAGTTCGGGTTACATTAGGAACGGCTTCCCATTGCCAGGATGTAGCACCTGATTTAATGGTTGAAAGTCTTGGGAAGTAGCGCTTATTATCTGTTGTTGGATTGAAAGATCTAAATGCTACACCCGATGTGCCATTGACATTAGGTAAAGTTGTAGAAGCATTATTTTCATCAAATTGTTCCCAACAATATGTAAGTACATCACCGGCATCAGCATCAGTGGCAGAACCCTCTAAAACAAATGGTGTGCCTCTCGGGATAGTGTAATTATTTCCTGCATCAACTGATGGAACAGCATTACCCGTATTTGTGTTGACCTGACATGAGGTGGTTTTAATGTAATTGGTGACTTGCTGTATAGAAGCCGCATGGAAATAAGGATCACTATTGGGTTGTACATCTGTAGATCCTGTAATTCCGGCATATCCCATTATGGTAGAACCACTACCAGGCTCCATCTGTACATTAGTCCCTTCATTACCACCATGAGTCCATGTATGATTAGCTCCAAATTGATGGCCCATTTCATGAGCTACATAATCCACATCAAAAGGATCTCCTTCAGGTATGGTTAATGATGTCCAGCCACTACCTTTCTGACCGTTCACACACACACAACCAATACATCCGGCATTACCGTTGTTTTGAAGGTTGGCAAACAAGTGCCCGATATCGTAATTAGCTTCTCCAATAACACTGGTCAGTGTATTTTGAAGTTGAGAATTGTAACCTCCTGTGGTATTACCATATGGGTCTGTAGCAGTACTGGTATAAATAACATCATCGGTATTAGCGATGAGCTCTAAAGTGACATTGAATTCTGTTTCGTAAAGACCATTTACTCGTGTCATTGTGGTGTTTATTGCGGCCAACGCCTGAGCCTTTGTACCACCATGATACTGAGTATATTCGCCGGTTGCAGAAACGACCAATCGATAACGCCTTAAGATAGAGTCATCGGCATTGCGAAGTTGAACCCCGCTATCCATCGAATGATTGATTTGCTCTGTAACTTCACATTCAAAATCATCATTCATGTCAATTCTGTTCTTTCTGCTAAACACAATATAAGTGTTTGTGTTTGGAGAAGCAGCTTCAATAAAAGAGTAAGTGTCTTTAGATGATAAGATCATACCACTAAAACCATAAGGAGAGAGGCTAAAACGTATGGTTGTAGACGCATCATCCATGCCTTGCCCGATGTACGATCTAATGTCCGGATAACGTTCCTGTAAATCCGGGTGCATTACAGAGGCCTCCTTAATAGAAAACTGTTCAAGCTTTCCATTATGGTTAGGAAAAGATAAAATAACATTAGAAACGGCATTAAAATTATCGCGTTGTGGTGCTCCATTCAATGCTTGTTTTAAACCTTCTACATCCAGAGTAAATGTTTGAAATTCTTTAAGGTTTTTGTGATTCGCTTTAGTAATAGCGTTGCGGTCAGATGTCTTCTTTTGCCATAAATTTTGACTTTGTAAAGACATACTCATTGAGCTCAATAAAAATGCTATGAGCAGCAAAAGTTTGATTTTCATAAAATGTTAGGGTTAATAGATTTATATAATAGCGTTGATCTTAAGTTAAAATTTATTCGTTGTATTATTGAAGTAATAGAATGTAAAAAGTTAACAAACCTTAAAATTTGTGGAAAAACCGTAAATAAGATTAGGAATTTTATTACTTAATAGAAATATTTACATTTACTTATGTCAAATTCCGAACTATTAAAAGTTGAAGATCTTTCAGTAGCTTTTGTTTCTAATAATAAAGAAACTAAAGTGATTCACAATATATCCTATTCGATAAAAACTAATGAAGTTGTTGGTATTGTAGGTGAATCTGGCTCAGGGAAATCGGTGTCTTCATTAGCCATCATGGGACTCTTACCCAAGCAGATTTCTAAAATATCATCAGGTGCTATTATTTACCAATCCAGCGACTTGTTGGAGTATACTTCTAAAGCCATGCAAAGTGTCAGAAGCAATGAAATAGCCATGATATTTCAGGAGCCTATGAGTTCTTTAAATCCCTCAATGACCTGTGGTCTACAAGTATCGGAATTGATATATCAGCATACTCAAATGAGTAGAAAGGATGTTAAAGCATATGTCATTGAGCTTTTTGAGAATGTTAAACTTCCTGAGCCTGAGCGAATTTATAAAGCGTATCCTCATGAAATTTCTGGAGGGCAAAAGCAACGTGTTATGATTGCCATGGCAATTGCATGCAAGCCCAAATTATTAATTGCCGATGAGCCTACCACAGCCTTAGATGTAACGGTACAAAAAGAAATCATAAACCTCCTTAAAGAAATACAGGCCGAAACTAAAATGAGTATCATTTTTATATCTCACGATTTGGCATTAGTATCTGAGATAGCAGACAGGGTAATTGTAATGTACAAAGGCAACATTGTTGAAGCGGGAAAAGCAGAACAGGTTTTTTTGTCACCAAAGCATAATTATACTAAGGCATTAATCAATTCAAGACCCTCTTTAGAGCATAGGTTAAAGTACCTGCCGACGGTTAAGGATTTTATTAATAATACGATTGATACTTCTGTAATTTCCAAAGCAGAACGGTCAGCATACCAAAAAAAGATGTATGCTAATCCGCCATTACTAGAAGTTATAAATGTGGAAAAGACCTATTATTCCCAAGCCAAGTGGTTCTCTAAGCCAACGGTATTTAAAGCAGTAAATGATGTCAGTTTTAAAATATATGAAGGAGAGACTCTGGGTTTGGTAGGGGAGTCGGGATGTGGAAAATCAACATTAGGAAATGCTATTTTACAATTAGATAAAGCAACCTCAGGGACAATTAAATATAAAGGAAAGGTGATCTCTGCTATAGAGGGGTCAGATCTAAGAGCGTTAAGGAAAGACATTCAAATTATTTTTCAGGACCCTTATGCGTCACTTAATCCCAGGCTTACGATAGCTGAGGCCATATTGGAGCCTATGCGAGTACATCAAATAGGTGCTTCTGAAGCCGAACGGCAGGAGCGTCTTAATTTGATAATTGAAAATGTAGGTTTAAGTTTAGATATGATGAATCGTTATCCTCATGAATTTTCGGGAGGACAACGTCAACGTATAGGAATTGCCAGAACAATAGCTTTAGATCCTAAACTGATCGTTTGCGATGAGTCTGTCTCTGCTTTAGATATTTCTGTACAAGCTCAAGTACTAAACTTGCTTAATGATTTAAAAACGAAGTTTGGTTTTACATACATATTCATATCTCATGATCTGGCGGTGGTAAAATATATGGCAGATCAATTGCTGGTAATGAAAGATGGCAAAATAGAAGAAATGGGTGATGCGGACGATGTTTATAATAATCCGACTAAGGCATATACCAAAAAATTAATTCATGCTATCCCCAAAGGGTTATAGCATGAATATTTTCTTGGTGAGTTTAAACACATTAAATACTAACTTAAGTGTGTTTTCAACTGCAGAAAACATATTGTTTTCTTTTAAAGTAGGTTCTGGTAGATTTGGGTTTGCTTTCATAAGTATAAATTCATGATAGATTTGGGACAAATCATAAATTAAGTTTATGATAGATTTGGTTAATTAGGTTGTTTTGATTTGGGATTGCTAATATGTGGCAAAAAAACCAGTAATCAGATAAAATGCACTATAAATCGATGAAATACACTTTATTTTAACAAATAAATGGTTATTTCCTACAAAAAAGCCGCTTTATTAAGCGGCTTTTTTGTTTTTATTATCACTATGCTAAAGTTCCATTTCCGGAATTTCACCTTCAATAATCAGATGCCCTTCGGTAGCATTTTTTATATCTTCAATTGAAACGCCAGGAGCACGCTCTAATAGTTTGAAGCCTTGCGGGGTGATTTCTAAAACGGCCAAATTGGTGACTACTTTCTTCACACAGCCTACACCGGTGAGTGGTAATGTACAGCGTTTAAGTAGTTTTGATTCTCCACGTTTGTTGGTATGCATCATAGCTACAATAATGTTTTCGGCACTGGCGACGAGATCCATAGCACCTCCCATGCCTTTTACCATGCGTCCCGGAATTTTCCAGTTGGCAATATCGCCATTTTCAGCAACCTCCATGGCTCCTAGAATTGTAAGGTCTACATGTTGACCTCTGATCATTGCAAAGCTCATGGCCGAATCAAAAAATGAAGCTCCCGGTAATGTGGTAATTGTTTGCTTACCGGCATTGATGATGTCCGCATCTTCTTCCCCTTCAAAAGGAAAAGGCCCCATGCCTAGAACCCCATTTTCGCTTTGAAACTCAACTTCAATATCTTCTCGGACAAAATTTGCGACTAAGGTTGGAATACCGATACCCAGATTCACATAATACCCATCTTTTACTTCTTTTGCAATACGTTTTGCAATACCATTTTTATCTAACATAGCTATTATATTCTTTGTCTTACGGTTCGTTGTTCTATACGTTTTTCATATACTTCTCCCTGAAAAATGCGTTGTACAAAAATACCGGGAATATGAATTTGATTTGGGTCTAGGCTTCCTGCAGGCACCAGTTCTTCAACTTCCGCAACAGTAATTTTAGCAGCTCCGGCCATACAGGGATTAAAATTTCGTGCAGTACCTTTAAAAATCAGATTTCCTGCAGTATCTCCTTTCCAGGCTTTTACAAAGGCGAAATCGGCTTTAAAGGCATATTCTAGTACATACATCTTACCATCAAATTCGCGGGTTTCTTTACCTTCTGCTACTTCGGTTCCAAATCCTGCCGGCGTGTATATGGCCGGAAACCCCGATTGAGCAGCTTTACAGCGCTCTGCGAGTGTGCCTTGTGGAATAAGCTCTACATCAAGCTCGCCACTTAACATTTGACGTTCGAATTCATCATTTTCACCAACGTAAGACGAAATCATTTTTTGGATTTGTTTCTTCTGTAAAAGAAGCCCCAAACCAAAATCGTCCACACCGGCATTATTAGAAATACAGGTTAAGCCATTGATATCTCGCTTTACCAATTCGGCTATGGCATTTTCAGGAATACCACTAAGCCCAAAACCTCCAAACATAAAGGTCATATGACTCTGAACACCGTCTAAAGCCTCAACGACACCTGATACTGTTTTATTAATCATATCGTAAAAATTTACGAATGAAAAATACAAAAGTATCTCCTCATTTCATACTTAAACTGGGTGAATTTTTGAAGCTTTTTTAAGGGTTAAAAAAATCAAGAAGTTCATCGTCATTATCATCAGAAATGACATCATCATTAGTGCTGTCGCTTTTTTTGATATTATCACAATCAACATTGATGGTCAATTCTTCCGGCTCTTCAAAAGCAGCTTTAGAGACATTAAGAGATTTGTCATTATAACAGGCTTTCATATACAATGCCCATATAGGAAGTGCCATTGAAGCACCTTGACCGTATGTAATATTTTTGAAGTGCGCAGCTCTGTCTTCTGCACCTACCCATACACCTGTAACCAGATTAGGTACCATCCCCATAAACCAACCATCACTATGGTTTTGTGTGGTTCCTGTTTTTCCTGCTATAGGGTTTTTAAATTCGTAAGGGTAACCTGTGATGATCTCTTTATACACAGGGACTTCTTTTAAACTGTTATGTCTTAATCGCTTTCCTGATCCCGATTGAGTCACGCCTTCCATTAAGTTTACAGTGACGTAAGCAACTTCTTCGCTAAGGACATCTTTACTTTCTGGTTGAAATTGAAACAATATGGTGCCGTTCTTATCCTCTATTCGAGTAATCATTACAGGTTTATTGTAAACACCCTTATTGGCAAATGTGGAATAGGCGGCAACCATTTCGTATACACTAATATCCGGTGTTCCTAAAGCTATAGCGGGTACGGCAGGAATGTCTTGTTCTACACCTAGTTTTCTGGCCATTTCCACTACGGGTTGCGGGCCAACTTCATTCATTAAACGTGCTGTTACCGTATTGGTAGAGTTAGCCAACGCTGCTTTTAAGGTTTGAAACCCTTCATAATCACCATCAGAGTTTTTAGTGGTCCATGGTTTTGGGTTGCCAAATTTATTGGCCTCTATGGTAATTGGTGTTCTTGGTAATGTGTCACAAGGTGATTTTTGTAACTGATCTATAGCTGTAGCATATACAAAAGGTTTGAACGTAGAACCCACCTGACGTTTTCCTTGCTTTACCATATCGTATTGAAAGTGCTTATAATTCATACCACCAACCCATGCTTTCACATAACCGGTTTGCGGATCCATAGACATAAGTCCTGGGCGTAAGAATGATTTGTAATAACGCATGGAATCCATAGGCTTCATTATGGTATCGATTTCCGTATATGTTCCGCCTTTCCAAGAAAATACCTTCATAGGTATGGCCTTATCAAATGAAGCTATAATTTCTTTTTCTGACTTTTTGAGATCGTACCTCATGTGCCGCCAGCGTTCGGATTGTTTCATGCCACGTTTCATCAAGGCATCGATCTCAGAGGATGTTAACCCTAAGAAAGGTGCAGTAGCATTGCGTTTTGGCGTGTTTTGATGATCAAACTCTGCTTGTAACCTTGGCATGTGCTGTTGCACGGCATCCTCGGCATATTGCTGCATTCTGGAATCAATAGTTGTGAAGATCTTTAATCCGTCAGTGTAAATGTTATATTTAGACCCGTCAGCTTTCCTGTTCTTATCATCATTAACCCAATTTTTCATGAATTCCTGAAGGTAAGCTCTGAAATAAGTAGCAATACCTTCTCTATGGGATTCCGGAGTATAATTAAGGTCAAGCTCAGTGTTTTGTAGAGAATCTTTGGTAGCTTCACTAATGTAATCGTATTTATACATTTGATTCAGCACAACATTTCTACGATTCCTGGTGCCTACCGGGTTTCTATGCGGTCTTGGATTGTATAAAGAGGAATTTTTGAACATGCCTACCAGCATGGCCGATTCTTTAATAGTTAGATCTTTAGGCTCTTTTCCAAAATAGATGCGGGCAGCTGAACGAATGCCATCAGCGTAATTGCCAAAATCATAAATATTAAAATACTGTGCAATAATCTCTTCTTTGGTATACTGACGTTCCAGACGTATGGCAATGATCCATTCTTTAACCTTTTGAAGTACACGTTCTAGTTTATTTTTTGAAACCTGTTTGGTGAATAGTTGTTTTGCCAATTGCTGAGAAATGGTACTACCGCCGCCGCCGCCGCCCATAAAAGCCCTTAGGACACCTCTTGCATCAATACCCGAGTGATCATAATACCTCACATCTTCGGTGGCAATAAGTGCTTCAACAAGATGCTTGGGCAATTCGTCATAACCAACAGGTGTGCGGTTATCATTAAAATAAAGCTTTCCTAAGGTTTCGCCATCAGAGGATATGATTTCTGAAGCAAGGTTTGTTCTGGGGTTTTCTAATCTCGTATGGTCTGGCATTTCTCCCAAAACACCCCATGAAGCCAGTAAGAAAATGAGTATAACAGCTAAAATACCCCCGGAAAAAACCATCCAAAACGATCGAATGTATTTTGAGAAATTGGGAGTTTGCTGTTTTGATTTTACTGATTTTTTAGCCATACTTAATTGTCTTGTTTCTGTTCTACTCTAAAACCAATATCTGTAATGCCTTCTAAGGCTGTAATGCCTTCGACATGGTTGTTTTGCCGCATGGCATGTTGAATGCGAACGGTATATTCTCCGGATTCGCCAAAGACAAAATCCGATTCATAGCCTTTGTACCACAGTTTATTTTCTTTAACATCGGTAAACCCTTTCCCCAGTAGTTCACCATCTGGCTTGGCCATTTTATACTCTAAAGTATCCTTAACTGTTTTTCCGTTTGGGTAATTCATTTCGGCAATAAGAAATAAATTGCTGTATTTATAATCGTTAGTGTTTCTGATATTAATAAACAGATTATAGGCGTTTGTCGTGTCTGGAGGTGTCATGGAAAACGAAATCACAGCATCTTTATGCCATTGGTTTGGCACAGATTCGTATTGATCATAAACCCGATTAGAATCGCATGACAGCATTGAAAAAACTATAAGTGTAGTTATAAAAAACCTATTTATTCTTTTTTGTTTTGGCATTGTTCCTAGGATTTTTATTCCTTCTACGGTTATTGTTCTTATTAGTTCTACGTTTGTTTTTGCGTTTTGGATTATCGAATCTTGTTAAACTATCCTGTCCAACAACGTTTTCAAATTCTATTTTAGTGTCTTCTATGAGTTCAGAAGCATATTCTTCTAAGCTTGCTACTTTTTGATTTTTTTTGTTGAGTGCTATGATTTCGTTGGCCTGATCAGTTGTGATTTTATGCCAATTCATCCACTCGCCTTCATAGGCATACCACATTAAACCTTTAAAAATATCTGTTTTTTGACAGACAGCGATGCCTTTTTCTGTTTGAAGTTTTATTTCCGTTTTAGGAAATGCTTTTAAAGCATCTAAATAAGCATCTAATTCGTAATTTAAGCAGCATTTTAATTTACCACATTGTCCGGCTAATTTCAGAGGATTCAAAGAAAGTTGTTGGTATCTGGCGGCAGAAGTGCTTACAGATCTAAAGTCGGTAAGCCATGTCGAGCAACATAATTCTCTTCCACAAGAGCCAATACCACCAAGTCTAGCTGCTTCTTGCCTGAAGCCAACCTGACGCATCTCTATTCGGGTTCTGAACTCTCTGGCAAAAACCTTGATTAACTCTCTAAAATCGACACGTTCTTCTGCAGTATAGTAAAATGTAGCTTTACTGCCGTCGCCTTGGTACTCAATATCAGAGATCTTCATTTTAAGATTAAGGTCAATAGCAAACTGCCTTGCCTTAACCTTCATGGGTTCCTCTTTATCTCTTGAACCTGACCAAATGTCAATATCCTTTTGAGTTGCTTTTCTATATATTTTTAATACATTTTCTTCATCATTGACATCTATTTTTTTGCGCTTCATTTGTACACTAACCAATTCACCTGTTAGTGTCACCATGCCAATATCGTGTCCGGATTTTGCCTGTGTAGCGACGATGTCTCCAATGCTTAATGAAAGCTTTTCGGTATTTTTATAATATTGTTTTCTGCCGTTTTTAAAACGAACTTCAACACCAATAAATGGGTCTTGTCCATTAGGAAGCGACATGTTGGCTAACCAATCAAAAACGGTAAGTTTATTGCAACTGTCTGTGCCACATGTACCATTGTTTTTGCATCCTTTTGGTTGGCCATCTTTACCAGTTGAGCAACTGTTACAAGCCATAAAAATTCTATATATTAAATCTTAAAAGGTTAATTTTTTAAGATGTAAGGATTCATAAATAATTAAAAAGTAAATATACTATTATTATTAGGACTTAGAAAAACATATTGAGTGCTAACCCAAACGTGTTAAAACGCTTTTACACTGATAATCTTTACCGGACAAGCTTTAGCTGCATTTTCACAAGGCTCCAAAAGGGTTTCGTTTTTAGACTTTAAAGTAAAAAACCCTTTTTTTTCAATACTGTTAAGCAATACAGATTTTCCATCTTTTTTTGACATTTGAAACTGTTTTGGAGCTAGTTCTACACAATAATTACAGCCTATACATTTTTGCCTTTGAAGTGTAATTACGATCATTGGGTATCAACATTTTGTTTAACTATCTTGTATAGTTTGTCTGAAGGGCGGATTCTAAAATCCAGAGGCATTGTAATTGAATCTCCTTTCTTCCCTTTGCTTATGGGCTGATCGTTAACTAACATCTTATCCAGTTTTAACTCTTTCGCTCCGGTTGTTGGCCCGGTAATTAAAATAGTATCTCCCAGAGTAATATCATAGGCTTCGATTTTAAATTCTCCTACCTGTACTTTTGGATAAAAATGAACCCCTTTACCTATGTAAACTTTCTTTTGCGTGGCATGACTTCCAGACCCTTTACTCCATTCTCCTAACTTCTGACCCAGATAGTAACCGCTCCAAAACCCTCTGTTATATACCTTTTCGAGCTCTGCCATCCAACCATTAATCTTGTCATTATTATAGGAATCATCCGCTAAACTATCTATTGCCTCTCTATAACATTTAATAACCTTCGCTACATACTCCGGAGCTCTGCCCCGACCTTCTATTTTTAATACCTTTATACCCGAATCAGCTACCTGATCTAAAAAATCTATTGTACAAAGGTCTTTTGGAGACATAATATATTCATTATCTAACTCCATTTCAAAACCGGTCTCCTGATCTACAACCGTATATTTTTTTCTACAGTTTTGCTTGCAAGCGCCTCTGTTTGCCGATGAATTTTGAGAATGTAAACTCATGTAGCATTTTCCGGAAACAGCCATACACAGTGCGCCATGTCCAAAAATTTCCACTTCAACCAAGCGTCTTGAAGGGCCTTTAACTTGTTCTTTAGTTATTTGATCTGTAATGTGCTTTACCTGTCTTAGACTTAACTCTCTACTTAAAACCATAGTATCAGCAAACATGGCATAAAACTTTACCGTTTCTATGTTGGTAATGTTTATTTGTGTGGAGATATGAACTTCCATATCATGAGCTCTGGCAATAGCAATAACGGCCTGATCCATAGCAATTACAGCAGTAATGTTTGCTTCCTTAGCTTTTTTGACTAATGTTTTTACCACAGAAAGATCATGGTCATAAATAATAGTATTTAAAGTAAGGTATGTTCTTACGTCCTGTTTTTGGCAGCGTCTGGCAATTTCTTCGAGATCATCTAATGTAAAATTAATCGATGCCCGCGCCCGCATGTTTAGTTGTTCTACACCAAAATAAACAGAATCCGCACCATTGTCTAATGCAGCCTGCAAGGATTCAAAATTTCCTGCAGGAGCCATAAGTTCTATTTTTTGCATAATAATACTAGGATTTAGGGGTCAAAGTTTCAAAAATATTCCTCAGGTCCTTCTTGTACGGCAAATGATCTGTTCGTCCTTTTTTAAAGATATCATTACTATTGCCTTGACCTTTTCTAAGTGCTTTTTGTTCTTCGTAAGGTAATCTATTGACTTCCATACAGGTTGTTGAGCAGCAATTTTCCATTTTTTCCTTGCATTCGTCACATTGAATGAATAATAAATGGCAAGCTTCATTAGCACAGTTGGTGTGTGTGTCGGCAGGTTTGCCACACTGATGGCAGTTGGCAATAATATCTTCTGAGATACGTTCTGATCGTCGCTGATCAAAAACAAAGTTCTTACCAATAAACTTGTTTTCAAGGTCACCTTCCTCTACCTGTCTTACATAGTTGATAATGCCACCTTCTAACTGGTATACGTTTTTAAACCCTTTGTGTTTGTAATACGCACTGGCTTTTTCGCATCGTATGCCTCCTGTACAATACATGACGAGGTTTTTATCTTCTTTGTGATCTTTAAGATCTTCTTCTATAATTGGTAAGGAGTCTCTAAATGTATCTACATCGGGAGTTATGGCGTTTTTAAAATGACCAATCTCGCTTTCGTAATGATTACGCATATCCACTAAAATAGTGTTAGGATCTTCAATAAGCGTGTTAAACGTTTCTGCGTTAACGTGGATTCCTTTATTGGTGACATCAAAACTGTTGTCGTTTAATCCGTCGGCAACAATCTTATCTCTTACCTTCACTTTTAGTTTTAGAAAAGCATAATTATCATGCTCTATAGCAATATTGAGCCTTACATTCTTTAAAAACGAAATGGTATCTAAATGCGTTTTAAAGGCGTTAAAATGATCTGCAGGAACAGACAATTGTGCATTAATGCCTTCATAGGCGACATATATTCTACCGAGAACATCCAAGTCGTTCCAGGTTAAAAACAGATGATTTCTGAAGACTTCGGGATTTCCGATCTTTGCGTATTTGTAGAAAGAGATGGTAAGGCGATCTTTACCGGCCTTACGTATAAGTTCTTCTCTTTCTTTAGCACTTAAGTTATTGTACAGTTGCATGCTATACGAATGTTTTAAGGTTAAAGAATTTTTTGCAAATGTACACCTTTTGCATAAAGTGCTAATCTATAATGCAAAAAAGCATCTTAAATGTGTTTTAAGATGCTTTTTTCAGACTAACTCGTTATTAATATTTTTTAATTTATCAACTTAAAAATATTTAAACGAGTCATCCGCCATCGGCTTTACAATTACTATTTACAGATATAGTAACTGAAACACCTAAAGCTTTGTTAAAGATAGTTCTTCTAAAAAATTTCACTTTTTTTGAGATTAAACCTAAAAACCAATAGGTCTTTTTAATAGCAATTTTTTCCTTTTTCATATAGTAGATGCAAAAAGTATAAAATGGTTGCGTTATAAAATTGTAATACGATAAAAGAAGTGGTATTTTAGCTATTAAATTAAAATTGAAAACAGAACACATGAGTAGTGAAAAAGATGCAAAATTAAAGGCTTTGAAGCTGACTTTAGATAAGCTGGACAAGGCATATGGTAAAGGTACAGTAATGAAAATGAGCGATGCGGCCATTGAAGATATTGATGCCATATCCTCGGGATCCTTAGGTTTAGATATGGCATTAGGCGTTGGAGGTTATCCAAGAGGTCGTGTTATTGAAATCTATGGCCCGGAATCTTCAGGTAAAACCACATTAACATTACATGCCATTGCCGAAGCACAAAAAGCTGGAGGTATTGCTGCATTTATTGATGCGGAACATGCTTTTGACAGGTTTTATGCAGAAAAACTTGGTGTTGATATTAATGACCTCATCATCTCTCAGCCCGATCATGGAGAACAAGCCTTGGAAATTGCAGATAATTTGGTAAGATCCGGCGCTATAGATGTTGTCGTTGTCGATTCGGTAGCTGCTCTTACCCCAAAAAGCGAAATAGAAGGTGAGATGGGCGATTCTAAAATGGGGCTGCACGCCCGATTAATGTCTCAAGCATTGAGAAAATTAACAGCGTCGATCAGTAAAACCAATTGTACCATGATTTTTATCAATCAATTGCGTGAAAAGATAGGGGTGATGTTTGGTAACCCTGAAACCACCACTGGAGGTAATGCGTTGAAGTTTTATGCTTCAGTACGATTAGATATCAGACGCTCTACTCAAATTAAAAACACGGATGGAAGTGTCATCGGAAATAAGACCCGAGTAAAGGTGGTTAAAAACAAGGTAGCACCACCGTTCAAAACCGCTGAATTTGATATCATGTATGGCGAAGGCGTGTCTAAAGTCGGAGAAGTACTGGATATCGCTGTGGATCATAATATCATTAAGAAAAGCGGATCGTGGTTTAGTTATGACGAAACCAAGCTTGGGCAAGGAAGAGATGCTGTAAAAACCATGATCAAGGACAATCCGGAACTTATGGATGAACTGGAAGAAAAGGTGAGGGCCTCAGTAAATAGCGAGAACGACTAAAAACTTCTAAAATCCTGATTTTTCAGGATTTTTTTATATTTAGACGCAACCATTTTGTACTTCCTGCATCTAACAATTGAAAATTGATTAATTATAGTTTATGAAGAGGTATGTTTTATTAGTTTTTTCATTGATACTCTTTCACTCCTGTAGTATTGAAAACGATAATCCACCTAATTTCTTTTTAGAAGTGATGTCGATAGAAAGTGTAACTATTCCGCAGCAATTTTATTTTGGAGAAGTGCATGAGATATCAATGACTTATAGAATACCGAACGATTGTTATGAGTTTAACGATTTTATTTATCAGGTTAATGGTAATGAAAGAACCGTAGCTGTAGTAAATACCGTTTACACAAATGCACAGTGTAATACATCTGAAGAGCTTGTTGAAGTGAGTTTTGATTTTGTAGTTAATGATACGGGACCTTATATATTTAAATTTTTTCAAGGTCAGGATTCAACGACTAACCTAGATCAATATTACATTGTTGAAGTTCCGGTAGTAAACTAATATGACTAACTAATACTATTAAAAAATGTGAGTTTAGAAGGACTCATAAATGATTGTAAAAAACGAGATGCTAAAGCCCAGGGCCAACTATATAAACTCTATGCGAGTAAATTGTTTTCGCTCTGCCTTAAGTATTCAAGAAATTATGCCGAAGCAGAAGATAATCTGCAGGATGCATTCATTACTGTTTTTAATAAAATAGAACAGTATAATAAAAAAGGTTCTTTTGAAGGCTGGATAAAGCGCATAGCTATTAATACAGCGTTACAACGCTACAGAACAGCAGGCGTTTTTGATATTATTAATGAAGATCTGATAGAGGATGTGGTTGTTGAAATTGATGATGATGGGATATCTATCGATTACCTTTTACAGATTATTCAGGAATTACCAGATCGGTATCGATTGGTATTTAACCTGTATGTGATGGATGATTATTCTCATAAGGAGATTGCTAAAATGTTGAGCATTTCTGAAGGGACCTCAAAATCTAATTTGGCAAGAGCCAGATTGATTTTAAAGAATAAAATAGAAAATTACAGAACGAATAGAAATTCGCAGTCCTTATAATGAGCGACCAAAAAAATATAGACCGACTGTTTCAGGAGAAATTCAAAGATTTTGAAGCGACTCCGAGCGACGCTGTATGGGAACGTATCGAAGCGGAATTACACGGTAATAAGAAGAAACGCCGCATTATTCCTGTTTGGTGGAGAGTTGCCGGTGTTGCAGCTTTACTAGCGCTTATTTTTACCGTTGGCTATAATGTATTTGATAGTACATCTGAAGAAGAAACATTACCGGTAGTAGCGACCGAAGAGCAATCGGATCAAAAGAATAATGAGGCTATTAAATCTGCAGACCATACCCAGCCTACGACTAATAGTAAAGCTACAGAATTGGCCGGAGATCCTCTAAACAACGAAGACGTGGGGAATCAGCACGATGCTGAACAAGGGTCGAATGATGAGTTGCAAAGAGGTATTGCCACAACGACCAATGATGAAACTAATGGCAGTGATAATGGTACTAATGGTAGCCCATCGTTTAACACAACAACGAATGCCAATACTTTAGGTTCTGATAAGGTAAGAACGACCATAGCACAGCGTCACAACAAACAAAAAAGAGAAAGTAACAGTACAGGTGGCATTAAAACAAGATCTGAGATCCATGATATACTTAGTGCTAACAAACAAAACGGCGAAAGTTCACTCGCACTTACTCCCATAGCAAAATATTTACGCACGACTAAAATAGATACTGTAGCGTTGGACGTGATGGCTTTAATAGATACTCTTGAGAAAGCACAATCCATAGAAGATGCTATTGCTGAAAACGAAAGTATTAATGAAAAAGAAGAAGGCAAAAAGAACAGGTGGAGCATTGCACCCAATGTGGCACCTGTTTATTTTAGTTCGTTTGGAGAAGGATCCCCGATTCACAGTCAGTTCAATCAAAATACCAAAAGAGGTGAACTTAATATGAGCTATGGGATCAACGGTGGCTATGCTATTAACGACAGATTAAAAGTACGAGCAGGGATTCATAGGGTAGATCTAAGTTATTCTACTAATGATGTTCTGGTATTTGCCGGTGCAGATACTCAGGCAAGAGGTACAAGTTCTGGGATCGGAAATATTGATTTTACAGGAGGTGTACAATCGCTCTCATTTATAAGTTCACCAACATTAAGTTTTGCGTCAGTCCCTGAACTGTTGAATACAAAAATAGAAGGCGATTTGGATCAACGGTTCGGATTTATTGAGGTGCCTTTAGAGCTAGAGTATCGATTGATTGATAAACGACTTGGGATAAATGTTATAGGTGGGTTTAGCACTTTCTTCTTGAGTGATAATGAAATATATGCGGATGTTAATGGTAACAATACGTTGATAGGAGAAGCCAATAATATTAATAGTACCAGTTACAGTGCTAATTTTGGTATAGGAATCGATTACAGCATTACAAAACGATTAAATGCGAATCTTGAACCTATGTTCAAGTATCAAATCAATACATTCAATAACAGCTTTGGTGATTTTCAACCATTTTTTATTGGTGTATATACAGGCTTAAGTTTTAAGTTTTAGGTTTTTTTAGTTGGTTAGATTAGTTGTTGCAACTATTAAGCAATGATGAATGCAATGACTATAAAAAGTCGCTCATGTGGTTAATGAGCGGCTTTTTTTAATACGGTTTTATGTTTCAATAGTTCGTCAGAGATCAGTGTACGGGTTTGGTCACTTATGGATTTTGTGTCTTCGGTTTTTAAGCCTTTGGTATGTATAAAGTTATGGATTACAGCTCGCATAGGACCGGGGCCGCCACTAAAAAAGGTATAGGAAAACCGCTTTTTATTATCAATAAAGGACATGGGTACTACAGGGATCTGGTGGTTGATGGCCAAACGAAACGCACCATCTTTAAAATTATCGAGCATAACATGTTCTTCGGGGACACCGCCTTCGGGAAAAATACAAATGCTAAGCCCTTGTTTAAGTCGTCGCTGTGCTCTGAGAAATACAGCTTGCCTGCTTTTAGCACTGCTCCGGTCTACCAAAATACAGGTACGCTTATAAAAAAAACCAAATAGAGGGATCTTTGCCAATTCTTTTTTGCCAACAAATACAAAGGGGTTTTTAACCGCAACAAGCATCAGCATAATATCTGTCATGGAGGTATGGTTGGCCACAAACATGTAACTGTTGCCTTTTATGGGAACCTCCTGCTTTGTAATATTATAAGCAAATCCCATGCCTATTAAAATGAACTTTGCCCAAAACCGGGCTAGCTTAAAGAAGAAAGGGTACCACTGCTCACGAGATATTGATAGGAGTAAGATGGGAAACAATACAATAATCGGAGTGGCAACCAATATATAAAACCAAATACGGTACAAAACCCAGAATATGTACTTGAAAACATTCATGATGTCAAAACTAGGTAATTAAATTCAATAGTTTTAGCAAAACATTTACCTTTGTCACTTTGTTTAATTTATAAAACAGACCTGTCTCATCAGGGCGCAACTATGGCAAGAATATTAACGGGCATACAAAGTACGGGAACACCACATCTTGGGAATATTTTAGGAGCAATCATACCTGCTATACAAATGTCTAAAAAGGAAGACAATGATTCCTATTTGTTTATAGCCGATCTACATTCGTTAACTCAGATAAAAGATTCTGAGATATTAAGAAACAATACATATTCTACTGCTGCAGCCTGGTTGTCTTTTGGTTTAGATGTAGAGCAATCGGTATTCTACAGGCAAAGTGATGTGCCACAGGTTACAGAATTGGCATGGTACCTTAATTGTTTTTTCCCTTTCAAACGTTTGGAATTGGCACATAGTTTTAAGGATAAGGCGGACCGGTTAGATGATGTTAATGGCGGACTGTTTACGTATCCGATGCTTATGGCCGCAGACATTTTGTTGTACGATGCGGAAATTATTCCTGTAGGGAAGGATCAGGAGCAACATATTGAAATGACCCGCGATGTGGCCTCAAGATTTCATGCTAAAATGGGAGAGACCTTTGTATTACCCGAAGCTGATGTACAAAAGGAAACCATGCTTATTCCTGGTACCGATGGTGAGAAAATGAGTAAAAGTAAGGGCAATATCATCAATATCTTTTTACCAGAAAAACAATTGCGAAAGCAGATTATGTCAATTATTACCGACAGCACACCTCTTGAAGCCCCTAAAGACTGGAAAACCTGTAATTGTTTTGCCATATATAAGCTTCTAGCGTCTGAAACTGAAGTGGCTGATATGAAAACCAATTACGAGCAGGGAGGCTATGGCTATGGTCATGCTAAGCAAGCATTATATGAGCTTATTCTGGAACGTTTTGCTGAGACCAGAACACGTTATAACTACTACATGGAAAACCTTAGTGAGGTGGATAAGGCTCTGGCTGTTGGTGCGGAAAAAGCAAAGCAAGTTGCAGATACAGTACTAAAGCGTGTTAGAGCAAAGGTCGGTTACTAAATGGCCTCAAACTGTTTTCCGGGTAAAGGACGTACAACGCCTTTTAATTCCATATTCAATAACATACCGGCAAGCTTATAAGTCGGAATATCGCAGTTCAACGCAATAAGATCTATGGGCGTTTTAGGATGATCTTTAAGGTATTTGTATATGGTTTGTTCGTCAGTATCAAGCGTTATAAACAAGTCGTGTTGAGTAGCTTTATTTTGAGCATTCTCAGGCTTCCAGTTTAACAAATAAGCGATATCCATAGGATCGGAAAGCAAATGGGCACTATGCCGTTTAATGAGGTTATTGCATCCCACACTCTGACTGTCTGTAACCCTTCCGGGAACAGCAAATACATCTCTGTTGTAAGAGTTGGCAATATCTGCGGTGACTAAGCTGCCTCCTTTTTCTGCGGATTCTATCACGATCGTTGCTTCACTAATTCCGGCGATGATGCGATTGCGTTTTAAGAAGTTGTTTCGGTCAAAGGCATCACTGCTCCAAAAGTCACTGTAAAACCCGCCATAAGCTTCAATAGCTGATTTATAGGTTTGATGCACTTTAGGATAGATCTGGTTGAGCCCATGAGCCAAACACGCAATGGTTTGCAGATTGTGTTTTAGTGCAGCCTTATGTGCGGTAATATCGGTACCATATGCCAGACCAGAAACAATAATAGGGTCAAAAGGCGCCAGCGTTTCTATCAGTTTTTCGCAAAACGCTTTACCACTATTTGTGATTTTTCGGGTGCCAACTACACTAATAATACGTTGGTTTCTTAGATTGATATTACCGGATTGAAAAAGCAATATCGGGCCGTCAATACATTGTTTTAAATGTTCCGGGTAACTGGCTTCGGTAAAGTAATGGCATAGAATATGGTTATCTTTAATGAATTTAAGTTCTGCCTCGGCATCCACAAGATATTGACTGTTGTAGATCTGCTCTGCCATAATACTACCGATACCATCGATCTTTAGTAAGTAAGATTTTTTTGATTTTAAAACTGCTTCAGGAGTGCCAAAATGATGGATCAGTTTTTTTGCTGTAACTGCGCCTATTTTTGGAATGCGCTGAAGTGCCAAAGCAAACAGTAAATCAGTTTCGTTCATATAAGTAGGTTTTTACGTACGCAATAACGTGAATTTTGTAATGTTAATAACTAAAACCGATGAGGTTTCTACAGAAAACAAAAATTTTTAACTTTGTTTTACTATGCAGTTAGAGATATACATCAGCGACCTATTATACCGATACGATTGTGTAACCGTACCCGAATTTGGGGCTTTTTTAACCCAAAGGGTCTCGGCTAAAATGCACGAATCCACACATACATTTTACCCACCAAAGAAGCTATTGTCTTTTAATGAGCAGCTTCAGAATAACGACGGGCTTTTGGTCAATTACATTGCTGAGGTAGAAAAAATTCCTTATGAATTGGCGTTAGAAAAACTCGCTAAACAGGTCAGGTCTATAAAGTCTTACCTTACGGAAGGTGAAACCATCAGTTTTCAGAATGTTGGTGATTTGGTATTGAATGCTGAAGGCAAAATGAATTTTGAACCTTCGTATCATATCAATTACTTGACGGATGCTTTTGGCTTATCGCATTTTAACGTGTCTGATATCCAACGAGAGCGCTACAAGAAGCATGTGGAGCTTATTGAAGACGCTGCACCTATAGTATTAACGCCCGAAAAGCGTAAACGCAATAACTGGTTAAAATATGCTGCCGCTGCGGTAGTCTTTTTGGCGCTGGGAGGCTATGGTGCGTTAAGTTACTATAATGGTACTGTAAATACTCATAATACGCTGGCACAGGAAGAAGCCAACGAGATGTTGGATACCAAAGTGCAGGAAGCCACATTTATTATTAGTAGCCCATTACCAGCTGCAACTCTAAATGTTGATAAACAGCAAGGCAATTATCATATTGTTGCCGGTGCATTCAGAGTAAAGGCCAATTCCGATAAAAAAGTAAAACAGCTGATTGCTCAAGGCTATAAGGCACGTCAAATAGGCGTTAACCGCTATGGTTTGCACGAAGTGGTTTATTCCAGTCACACGACACGTGCTGAGGCGCACCAAGCACTGAAAGCCATTAGAACGACTCACAATTCGGAAGCCTGGCTTTTAATTAAAGCTTTAGATTAATTTCCAGAGGATTATACACGTACATTTTAAGGCAGATTTAATATTATAAAAGCTAAAATCACGTTACCTTTGCAGTCAATTTTATATACTGATGGAAGCAAAGACACCGGCACAATCTAAAACGATCGTTACCGATCTGGTATTACCCAGCGAAACCAACCCTTTGAACAATTTATTTGGTGGCGAGTTGCTAGCCAGAATGGACAGAGCAGCAAGCATTTCGGCAAGGCGACACTCACGCCGTATTGTGGTAACAGCCTCAGTAAACCATGTGGCCTTTAATCGTACAGTACCTTTGGGAAGTGTGGTTACTATTGAAGCTAAAGTATCGAGAGCCTTTAATTCTTCTATGGAGGTTTATCTTGATGTATGGATCGAAGATCGGGAATCGGGAGAGTGTATTAAAGCTAACGAGGCCATTTATACTTTTGTGGCTGTGGATGAAACGGGCAGACCTGTCAGGGTACCGGCCATTACTCCCGAGAGCGATTTGGAGCAGGAACGCTTCGAAGGTGCGCTGCGACGTAAACAGCTGAGCTTGGTATTGGCAGGTAAGATCTCACCCGACGAAGCCACTGAGCTTAAAGCACTTTTTACCTAGTGCTTTAAACTTTTTTAGAAGACTAAAGTCTAAAGGTATAAACCAAACAATTACTGTTATGAGAACTTTAGTTATCTTTTTAGGTCTGTGTTTCTTTCTAAGTTTTAATTCCTGTGCTCGTCGTGTAGTGGTTGCACAGCCTAATACGGTTACGGTGGTAAAAACACCACCAAGGCATTATAAAATAGTTCGTGTTAACGGAAAGCGCTATTATTTTTGGAACGGGCGACACTATAAGAAAACCAGACGCGGTTATGTGGTGGTACGAGTGTAGTTGATATTTACCTCGTTAGCTTTTAGTTATTCAAATAGCTTTGATTTATTAAGTTTACCGTAAGCTTCGGTTAAAAAGACAACTCAACCTCAGAGTCATATTTTTCCTTTAATTGTTTGAGCATTTCTAAAGTCATACGGTTAAGGTCATACTTATGCTGCCAATTCCAATCCTTACGAGCAAGACTATCATCTATAGACGATGGCCAGCTGTCAGCAATTTGTTGTCTAAAATCGGGATTATACTCAATGGTGAAATCCGGGATATAAGCCTTTATAGCTTCAAAAATCTCGGAAGGAGTGAAACTCAAAGCCGAAAGGTTATAACCAGAACGAATAGAAACCTCCTCATTAGAAGCATCCATTAACTGTAAAGTGGCATTAATAGCGTCTTCCATAAACATCATAGGAAGGCTAGTCTCGGCGGATAGAAAGCAATTATAATGCCTTTGAGTAATTGCTTTATGGTATATTTCGACAGCATAATCTGTAGTCCCGCCACCAGGCATGGTTTTATAACTGATAATACCGGGATAACGAATACTTCTCACATCCACACCATAATTATCATGATAATAAGTACACCAACGTTCACCAACTTGTTTGGTGATGCCATATACTGTAGTAGGTTCACAAACAGCATGTTGGGGCGTATTTGCTTTCTGAGTAGTAGGACCAAAAACGGCAATGCTCGAAGGCCAAAATACCTTTTTTATAGTACCTTCTTTAGCAAGATTTAATACATTGAATAGTGATGACATGTTTAAATCCCATGCTTTCATTGGGAATTTCTCACCTGTAGCACTTAGCATGGCAGCCATTAAATAAATGGTATCAATATGGTGTTTTTTGACACAAGCTTTGATGTCATCGTAGTTTTTTGCATCCAGAACCTCAAAAATTCCCGAATTTACGAGCTCAGTATTGTATGTGTTAATATCACTGGCAATGACTTGCTCATCACCGTAACGATGACGTAATTTATATGTGAGTTCAGAACCGATCTGTCCACCGGCACCAATGATTAATATGTTTGAAGGCATAGGGTGTGAATTATACAATTATCAAAAATAACAAGAATATGATCATGTGTTTGCAAAAATTTTCAGAAAAAAACAGAAAAATTAAGAATATGATATTTTTGTAATTGCTAAATGCATAAGAATAAGATTTATAAGCCGTAAAATAATATCGCAATACTATAGTTTATTTATATTTACAGCCCTTATGGACCAAACATATGAAGTATAGACCATTTATATATTTTTTCTTAGTATGCATTTTGTATGCATGTGGGGAAGGGGATGCTCAAAAAGAAATTGTTGAGACTTCAAAACCTGATCAGCAAGATCAGGAAATCACAATAAACGCTATTGAACGTCTCAAATATGATGATTATGTGTTGAGCGACCAGGCCATAAAAGCAGTCGCTAATTGGCAAAAATTTCAAGAATTGGCAAATAATGTCAGTTATTTGAAAGCAGCAGACCTTAGCTTCTTTAAAAGTGATAAACAAGTCTTATTAAGTTTAATGACTGATCTGAAAAAAGAGATTCCTGAAATCATAGATACCAAACCTGTTAATGCGCGTATATTGGCTTTAGAAACTAAGCTTTATAAATTGCAAAACTATCTTACGTTATCTAATATTAAAACAGAAGACAAGCTGCAGGGAATTAAGGATCTTTTTGTAGCCATGTCTCATCTAAATCTTCAAATCAATAAAAAACTAGAGTTTGATGCTAATGATGTTGAACGCCCAGAGTAGTGGCACTGAGGGTGTTAAAATATCATAAACTTTTGTTAAGATGTAACATTTCAAGGAATCACCCTTCTAACTAATAAGTAATTTTAGTCAAATTAATTAATAAGCTTATTATGAAAACCAACTTTAGTCGCATTTTTGCGATCTCGGGTCTGGCGTTTTTTACCGTATTAGCCTGTAAAGAAGATGCCAAGAAAGACACTGCCATGGTGGAAGAGAAAATACCAGGCATTATTCTGGAGAATATGGACACTTCCGTAAGTCCAAAAGAAGATTTTTACAATTATGTTAATGGAAATTGGGTGAAAACAAACACCATTCCCGATGATGAATCGCGATGGGGAGGTTTTGGTGTTTTAAGAAAATCGACCAGACAAGATGTATTGGACATCATAAATACGTCTAAAGAATTAGGAGCATATAAAGAAGGTTCAGATCAGCAGAAGGCCTTATTGTTATTTGAGTCAGAATTAGATACTATAGCTAGGAATAAGGCAGGTATAGAACCTCTCCGCCCTCTGTTAAAAGCAATAGATGGCATTAGTTCTTTAGAAGATATGCAAACTGTATTTGCGTCTACATTGGGCGTAAGCGCGCCTTTTGCCGGAATTACCTCTAATCCCGACCTTAATGATAGCAGTATGAATACAGCGTGGGTTTTTCCGGGAGGATTAGGGTTACAAAGAGATTATTATCTGGATCAGGATAGTAAGACTAAAGAAATAAGAGGCCAATATGTAGATCATATTACCAGAATGTTACAGTATATTGAATACAGTGAAGCTGATGCTAAAGCTGCTGCGGAGAAGATATTAGAATTAGAAACAGTATTAGCCGAACCACGATTAGATAAAGTAGAAAGTAGAGATATACGTAATTTTAATAATCCAACATCTATAGTGGATCTACAGACCATGGCTCCTGCAATTAACTGGCAAAAATTCATGGATGATATGGGAATTGAAAAAGCGGTAGATACGCTTCTGGTAATGCAGCCTAAGTATATGAAGGCACTCAATGAATTTTTGACGACTACCAGTATTGAAGATATTAAGACCTTGATGGATTGGAGTACGTTAAACAACGCTGCTAGTTTTTTAACTACTGAAATGAATAAAGCCAACTGGGAGTTTTATGGAAAAACGTTAAACGGCTCTAAAGCACAACGACCAGCAAATGAAAGAGCGTTAGGTACTGTTAATGGAGCTGTGGGAGAAGCCATTGGTCAGTTATATGTACAAGCGAAGTTTCCACCTGAAGCTAAAGAGAAAGCTGAAAAGATGATCGCTAATGTTATCAAAGCTTTTCAGAACAGAATAAAAAAGCTTGACTGGATGAGTGAAACTACTAAAGAGAAAGCTATTGAAAAGCTTGATAAGTTTACAGTTAAAATTGCGTACCCTGATGAGTGGAGAGACTATTCTGAACTTATGATTAAAGAAGGTAACAGTTATGCTGAAAATATGTTGGCTGTTGGTGATTGGAACTTGAAAGATAGACTGAACGACATCAATGAACCAGTCGATAAGAAGCGTTGGGGAATGTCACCGCAAACGGTAAATGCATACTTTAATCCATTAAATAATGAAATTGTATTCCCTGCGGCTATTTTACAACCTCCTTTTTATAACTACACTGCAGATGAGGCAGTAAATTATGGAGGTATAGGTGCAGTTATAGGCCATGAGATATCTCATGCTTTTGACGATTCCGGAGCACGTTTTGATGGCGATGGAAATGTTAATAATTGGTGGACTGATGAGGATTTAGTGGAGTTTGAGAAACGTGGAAACTTATTAGCAGAACAATACAGCGCGATCGAAGTTTTAGACAGTGTATACATCAATGGAAAATTTACTTTAGGAGAGAACATTGGAGATTTAGGGGGTGTTTTGGGAGCCTATGATGGGTTGCAATTGTTTTTCGAAGAAAATGGAAGGCCAGAAGATATAGATGGGTTTACCGCAGAACAACGTTTCTTTATGTCATGGGCAACCGTTTGGCGTACATTAACCAGAGAAGATGCTTTAAGAACACAAATTAAAACCGATCCACATTCTCCAGGAGTTGTAAGAGCTACACAACCTCTAAAAAATATCGATGCCTTTTATGAAGCATTTGATATCAAAGAAGGTGATGCCATGTATTTGGCACCTGAAGATCGTGTTAGAATCTGGTAATAATATCATTTTGTTTACATATAAAAAAGGCAGCTCTAAGCTGCCTTTTATGTTTATATAAATGTAACAATGTTATTTTTTAACTTTCTGCTTTTCTAAAGCTTCCCTACTTAGCTTGGCCATATTAAAGTTAGGGTCAATAGCCAAAGCATCATTCATGAGTTTAAGAGCAGTATCTATGTTAGCCGCTTTATCTTCAGTGAAAATAAGGATTCCCTTTAAATATAAGAAGGCTGCTTTTAGAGATGTTTGATAAGGTTGCTGCATTTCATAAAAAGCACGCTTCATATCGTCTTTTACATTAGCTAAACCATATTCAACTTTAGCTTTTGCATTAGTAACATCATTAAGCTGCATCATAAGATCTGCCATCTCATATGCTAATAGTGGGTTTGGATTACGAGAAAAAAGAACGTCATAGTGTTCTAATGCCATTTTAGGTTGGTTCAGGTTTTTTAAGGCAATAGCTTTAACTTCAACATTCATATCAGAATCACCAGCGTTTTTATCAACACCTAAAGTATTTAGTGCTTGTAGATTTCTGCCTTCAGATATGTATAAATAGGCTAAAGTATCCTTACGAGCCTGAGACGGAGATAATACCTCTAGATGTGTTAAGGCATTAATAACACCTTGTACATCACCTTGAGCTTTCATTTGTTTATAGTAGGCTTCAAAATGTTTTTTCAGTGCCTCATTGGTTTGCGAAAACGCACTAATAGACATCATCATCATTAATAGTGCTAGTGTAATTTGTTTCATAGTTATTAGTGTTTGCTATTTTATTAGGTCTAATTTTAATGGGCTAAAACTATAAAAATTAATGGGATATGATCTTAAAAAGATATTAATTTCTATAAAGGCTCCTGAAATTTAAAATTCAAAAGTTGTGCCATGCTAGTCATAGCTATAATTTTTCCCTTGCTCTTTTCTTTAGTATCATAGTATGGTAATGGGATATTATGTTTTTGACAATAGTTTGTGTAGTAGTCTTTTTTTGGTGGATGATCTGGGTATGCCAAGTTAAATGTATGATTCCAGGTTTGTGAACGGATGACTTTGGCGATTGCCGAAATGGCATCTGATTTATGAATGAGGTTTACCGGAGCATCTCCATGGTTTAAATTTTTTCTACCAGATAAGATTTTTGCAGGATGACGTTGATGATCAAATAAACCAGATAACCGAATTATGGTAGTTTTAAATCCAGAGTGCTCTCTTAGCATGTTTTCAATTTGAATCAATTGCTGTCCATTATTCGAAGCCGCATTAGGAGTGTCGGTTTCATAAATTGTTGGAAATGTATAGTTATCTTCATAAACAGATGTAGAACTTATAAAGATGATATGTTTTAAGGCTGCATATTCAATAGCATTGATTAGGTGTTGTATTTCAGCAACGTGATTTTTACCAGGGTTTTTTCGTAAGCCGGGAGGAATGTTAATGATCAAAAGCTGACTTTCGGATAAAAACGATTTTATATTACCAGTGATACCTTCTTCGCTTAACTTTATATGAAAAGGGGTTATGCCTTGAGACTTTAGGAGGTCAAGCTTTGACACCGAAGTTGTTGTCCCTTTAATTATATATCCTAAATCTATAAGATGCAATGCCAGTGGTAATCCCAGCCAGCCACATCCTAAAATGCTTATTTGTTTATTCAATAGTAACTGTTTTTTTAACAATGACCGCATCATTGAGCACAAAAGGTTTCGGGATCATATTTGCAGGTCGCTTTGAGACATTTAACTTGGGATGTCCGATAAGGTCAAATGATGATTCGTATATTTCCATTGTTGTTTTCTGGGCTTTAGGCGTTGTGAACTCTAAATCCAAATAATTATCATCGGCAATATAATATGTAAAAAGTCTGTTCTTCCATCGGTTGCCAAAAGCAGTGTTGCTTTTTCCACTTTTTTCAACTGCAAGTCCATTTATTTTAAAGTTGAAATACACGTTGGTCGTATCAGAAAAAAGTTCTATTCTGTTAACATTGCGTTGAGGTGAAATGTACAATCGAACATGTCTTTGATTATCAATGATGGTATCTATTAATTTTTCAACCATTGGATGAGGGATGTCTTTGGCATCAGCAATTCTACTGTAAGTAAAATTGGTGTTGTATTTACTGCCTAATGTATTTTTGCGTAAGGCACTATCGTTACTAGGGTTGTCAGACAAATATACTTCTGTCCATGGGTCTGGCATCTGATCATACGTAGCCCAAAAGGCAGTATTGTCGTCAGCATTAAGAGTATAAACCAAGCTATTTGGTTTCGGACGTTCTTCATTAAAACTAGAAGAGCTATGGGCAATTATAAAACACACAAAACTCACTAAAAAACTGAGATAAGCAAGTTTGTTCTTATGCCTGAAAAATCCAAAAACAGTAATGGTTAATGAGAAAATCAAAGTAACCAATAGTGTTGAAGCCATTAAAAGACCTAAGCCCAAACCGACAGGGAACATTTTTATAAATGGTGACATGATCATCAAAACCGGTAAACACAATAAGGCCATTAAATATAGATTAGGTTGACGCTGGCGTGAGAGTACAAATAAGGCGACTAAAGAAAACATTACTGGTACAATAAAGAAACTAGCACCTTTAAGTTTAAAGGCGACTACAGCGCAGATAATAATCCAAAAACAAATAGGTGCTACCAATAGATTACCGGCATTTCGTGGCTTATAAAACTTATGATAAACCCATAAGCAAACTCCGATGGCCAGGAAAGCAAATGCCCAGATATAGGTATGACCGTTATACGTAAAGCCATGAAGCATTTCTTTATATTCAGGGTATATGAATTTCAATAATAACCACCCTAAATAACCTAATAATACATTTACAAATAAAGCGATTAGAAGCGGTACAAATCCTTTTCCGATTTGCTTGAAACTAAGCTTGCGTTTTTTTACGCCATAATACACCAGAAATAAAAAAGCCAGAATGGTGATTGTTAGTAAAGGGAAGATCCAGGAAAAAGGATAAGATACCATCTTAAAAATAGGCATGTTAAAATAGACATTATCACTGTCACTTTTTAAATTATTGAGGTTGGTATTAGAATAGTAGTGAAGTAAAGGCATTAAGTAGCTTCCCTGATGTGCCAAGGTCGTTTTGTCTAATCGGTCATAAGTGTCTAAAGCGGTATGGTAATCGTAATGATCATCAATAAACGCAAAATTGAACCCTTCAATGTCTCCATCTTCTCTAAAGCGTGTCAGGTCTGTATCATTAGGAAGCATTTTATAAATGCTATATGCCAACGAGTTTGCAACAGGGTAATCAGGATTAGCTTTCATAAAGCCTTCAATCATTTCCTTGTTCCCCCCGTTAGTTTCAATGAGCATATAACTGGGACCACCGCTACCTCTGGCCTCAAAATTCAGAACTAATCCAACATCTTTTGCCCAACGATGTTGGTTAACAAAAATATCAGCACCATTTAATCCTAATTCTTCAGCATCGGAAATGAGTACGATGATATCATTTTTTGGAAGCTTACCGGCACTCAAATAGGCGCGTAAACCTTCTAAAATGGTTACAACTCCAGAACCGGCGTCACTAGCGCCATATGAGGAATGTGGATTGCTATCATAGTGTGATAAAAGCATAAGTGCTTTACTGTTATCGGTTCCTTTTATTCGAGCCAAAATGTTTTTGGCTTTGGTCATATTTCCCCATTGACTTATACTATAGCCCTCTTGTACTTCTACTGTTAGCCCTAAAGCTTCTAGTTGCTTAATGATGTAATTTTTCACCTTCTCATGTGCATCAGCGCCTACATAATGTGGTGTTTCCGAGATTGGCTTTAAATGTGTGAGCGCGCGATCGGTAGAGAAAGAAGTCGCATCGTTAACTTTTGAAACCGTACTGGGTTTTAATGCAGAAAAGCTAAAATATATGGTGAGGGCAAATGCAAATAAAACAATGGATTTTTTTAACATGATGGTGAATGTTAGTTGATACTTAAAAATACAAAAATATTGACACTAATATTTAACTTGCTCAAGTGGCTAATTTTCAGTAACTTTAAGATTCACGTTAAATTTTAGGTTATGGGGATAAAAAGTTTTCAAGGTGCTCGAAAACAACAATCAAGTGTTACATCTGTGCCATTAAAAGTTAGAGATTATATGTCTACTAATCTTATCACTTTTAAACCAGATCAATCCGTTCAGTATGTTGTGGAAGCATTAATTAAACATAAAATATCCGGAGGTCCGGTTGTGAATGAAAAAAAAGAGTTGATAGGAATTATCTCTGAAGGTGACTGCCTGAAGCAACTTAGTGAAAGTCGTTATTACAACATGCCTCTAGAACATGATAACGTTGAAAAACGAATGATACGTGATGTCGAAACCATTGATGGTAACATGGATGTGTTTGATGCCGCTAATAAATTTTTAAACTCTAAACGCAGACGTTTCCCAATCGTTGAGAATGGAAAATTGATTGGTCAAATCAGTCAGAAAGATATTCTTAAAGCGGCCTTAGAACTGAAGGGACAGAATTGGAACAGTACAGTTAAGGGTTAACTTTCTCGTTTTACTAATGCATAATACTCACCTTCTAAAGGCAGATACCCTTGGTCATAAATAAAATAATAGACAGTACCCACTTTAGTTGTATAAATGCTTGTAAAATAATTGAAGTCAAAGCCTTTTTCGATGAGTCTTGCTCTAGAAACTTTAGTTTTTTGATCAGGATTTAAGGCTTCCAGTATTCTGTAGTTTTTTCGCAAACGGTTGTTTGTGTTACGAATAAGGTTTTTAGAATCTTTGTTGAGACGATTGTTGTAGGCATTTCTGCAACCGTCACTACAGAATTTTTTGTCTATTCTGCCGATAATTTTATCGCCACATTCGGGACATTGTTTTTGCATATTGGATTAATTTAATGGGGACTTCTTTTTGAGGTTATTTGCTGACGATAGGAAGATATTCTTGCCATGGGCCAATATCATCTTTGTATTGCTTGGCCATTACTCTTGCTATTTGTGCAATGTGTCCCAGATCGTGTACAACCCAGGTGGCCAGTAGGTTTTTTAACGTAACTTTTCCCAATGAAGGATGTATGGCTGTTAACGAAAACTGATCATTGGTAATGGCTAAAGATTTTAAATAGTCGAGGTTTTTGCGACGCAATTCTGAAAAAGATTGCAGTAATTCTAACATGGTCTTACCTTTTGAAGCTTCAAACTGAGCAAAGCGATCAAAGGGAGCAAACGTATTGTTATTTGTTTTTTGGATTATAATGTCTAATCTGGCTACCCAATCGGTTCGTTCTCCATGAATCAAATGTCCTACAATATCAAAAGCACTCCAGGTATTTTCACCTTCGTTACAGTAAATCCAATCTTCAGAAAGATGTGCTAAGAAGGCGTAGAGTGTCTTCGGTGTTTGTTCTAATAGTTCTAAAGCCTGTTCTACAGAATATTCCATAGGGACAAGGTACAAATTATTCGTTTACGAGTGATCTGTAGCTCTGGCTATGATTAGCGTGTTGGTGCCATTTACTTTGTGGTGGATTTGTGTCTTGTAATAATGAGTATCTAAAAATGAAATGGTCTTTTTTATAGCTTCATGCTCCGAGCCGGTTACAGAAGCGTTGAATAAAATGCTGCCGGTTTTGTTATTAGCATTTATAACAGTTTCCCAAAAAGATCTGGTTAGGAATGGTTCAGGAACATCAGTATCGATAAATAGGTCAATAATGATAAGGTCATACATTTGGGTATTATTTGCCATATAATCTAAAGCATCTTCACATACAATTTCCAGTTGTTCATCAGAAGTTATATTAAATTCCTTTTCAGCAATTGCAATTACAATAGGGTCAATTTCTACAGCTGTGATATGCTTATGATATCCAAAGTCCTGTCTTAAGGTTTGGATGACGCTGCCGCCTCCCAAACCCAAAAGCAAAATAGAATTTACAGGTTTAAGTGGGATGGTCTCCAAACCAAACTTTAAGATTTTTTGAAGCGAACCATAGGAATAATTGGCATTTTTGGAGTTGAGGTATTTTTTACCGTTATGCCAGGTAATTTCCAAAGCCCTGTTATGCTTGGAGGACTTTGTTTTGGTAATGGGTAAGATATAGCTGAGAAATTTGATCATACAGAACAAATGTAGGTAATTTATAAAACAGCTATTAGTAGCTTACATTGATATGATATAGGCTATTTGTTAATTATGGGTTACTATACTAAAGAAAGAGGCTGGCTTAAATGTGATATCATATACCGATCCTATGTCATGGCAATTATAATCATCTAATTGCCATGACTAAGAGGGATTATTTATGATCGGATGAAGAATCAGAAGCTATCTATTACAAGCTATTGCTTGTTCATTTCTAAATGAATTGTCACTTCAACATTATCTCCTATTGACCCTCCGCTTTCACCAACACCAAACTCAGCCCTTTTAATAACTGTAGTTAGTTTTAAACCTGCTTTTGTACCGTAGTCAGTTTTAGCGATGCCATTTAATTTTCCTTCAAAAGAGGCTTTTTTAGTGATGCCTTTTATGCTAAGATTGCCTTCAACACTAAAAGTCTTATCGCCTGTTTTTTTGAATGAAGTGCTCTTAAAAGTAATGTCCGGGTGTTTTTCTGCTCCAAAAAAATCATCAGCTCTTAAATGATTATCTCGTCTTTCGTTTTTAGTGTTGATGCTTGTCGTTTTAATGGTAACCTCAAAAGTGGGGTTTGTAAAGTCTGTTTCTGTTATAGCCGTAATATCAAAAGCGTCAAAAGAGCCTGTGGTTTCTGAAATGATCAGATGTGATACTGCAAAGTTTATGGATGAATGTGAGGCGTCTAAGGTCCATTTTTCCTGAGCATTGATGCTTACGGTTACAAATAGAATTAGTGATAAAAATAGTGTTTTCATGGTGTTATAAATTTTAGATTTAGTATATAATTAGCGCCTTCTGCCCGAATATTCCATGGCTTCTCCTTTACCAAAACCATAGCTTAGACCGAAAGCCATAAAACGTCCGCGTTGAAAACGATTATAGGTGCTAAAAGTGGGTTGATGAGTTCGATTTTCAGAAATACGCGATTTGAAAATATCTCGGATACTTAAATTTGCAACCAGCTTCCCTTTGAAGAGTTTCTTTCGTACACCTATATTGGCAAAAGTATTGTCTAGCTGTTCGCCTTGAAGTGTTTTAAAACGCGATCTATAATTGCCTTCAATTTCCAGATCAAAATCTGCAGGGAGTTTGAATTTTGCTGTGGCTCTTGAGTTCCATCTGCTGCCGTCAAAATCTAGAGTTGTTCCTTCAAAAGTCCCTTTGCGATCAAAGCTGTTCCAATTGAAGTCACCTAAAAAGCTAACCCACTGTATAGGATTGTATTTAAAATTGAGTTCAATTCCAGTAGTATTATTCGTTCCGGCATTGATGGGTAAACTTGTACTTACACCATCATTAAACGTGGTAACATCCTCAATGACATCTGTAGTATAACGATGATAAACACCAAAATTAAAAGATGCTTTACCAAATTTAAAAATACTGGTTACTTCATATGAATTGGTGTACTCCGCTTGCAGGTTTGGATTCCCTGTAGAAATACTAAAGTTATTGCGAATGTTGAAAAATGGATTTAAGTCCCACATTCTAGGTCTGTAAATTCTTCTAGAATAACCAGCTTGTAGAGAAATGTCATCGGTTACTTTATAGGAAGCATGAGCACTGGGAAAAAAATCAGTGTAATTTTGAGTATTACTCTCATTGGTGTTTTCTAATAAAGTGTTTACATCGGTATTTTCAATTCTCACCCCGGCTTTAAGACCCAACTTCTCATACTCGATACCAAAGGTGCTGTAGATTCCTAATACATTTTGATCGAAATTAAAATTATTGGTTAAGTTCTCGTCCAATATCAAATTACCATTTTCAAAGGTTCCAACTTCATAATCGTTTCCTACATCATTAATAATGTATTGAGACCCTAGCTCCAAAGTGTATTTGTCGGCAAAAGGATAAGTATAATCCAGCTTAAAGGTATAACGGGCTTCTTTAAAATCGGTAGCGGTACGTTGGTCAAAATCATCACGATCACCAAAAGTTGTTCGATCGGCAAAATCAGAGGACTGATCTTTTCCAAAGAAAGAACCCAATGCGCTAAACGTTAAATCATGGTCTTCATGGCTTTTAAAATCTCTGTGGTACTGAAAATCGAATTGATACTTTGGATTTGTGGCTTCGGTAGCTTCGGTACGTGTCCAACCTTGTGTTTGTGTATTAGCCTCAGAGAAACTAAACATATTTCTTGAATCTTCATCCTCTACCTCGTAAGCAAAATTTCCGGATAATGTAAATACATTATTGTCATCTAAATGATAATCTGTACCTAAAATGATGTTGTAAAACGTTTCGTTTTTATTGCCATCACCATTAGAACGCAGACGAGTATCATTTTGTATATCTATATTCTCACTAATGCGGTCTGAAGGGAAGGTTCTCCGACCAAGACCTAATTGTGTAAACAAGTTGAATTTTTCAGTACGTTTGTTTAAGCTTACACCAATGCTATTGCTGTTTGGTGTGCCAATGTTTACCGAAACAGAACCATTTAAACCTCGCTTTTCCTCTTTTTTAAGTACGATATTAATGATTCCCGAAGTTCCTTCAGCATCGTATTTAGCAGAAGGATTGGTAATAACTTCTATGCGTTCAATCATATCGGCGGTGAGCGTTCCTAAGGCGCCATTACCCTGATCAGCTAAAATTGAAGGCTTTCCATTGATAAGTATCTGAACACCTTGACTACCACGCAAACTAATTTGTCCTTCTATATTGACGTTTACCGATGGAACATTATTAAGAACCTCTAAAGCACTGGCTCCAGTAGTACTAAGGTCAGAACCAACATTAAAGATGCGCTTGTCTAGCTTAAATGTGGTTTGTGATTTTTCTGCAACAACCACAACTTCATCAAGAGCTTTGGTATCTTCTTTTAATGTGATGATACCTAAATCAATCATGTTTTGGGACGTATTAAAGTCTTTTATGGATTGTTTTTGGTAACCAATGAAACTAACTTCTATGTGAAAATTGTTAGCCTCAGTTTTGACATCAAAACTGCCATCGGTTTGTGTTGTTGTTCCTGTGATTGGTTTTTGGGTCGTATTATCAACGATTAAGACGGTAGCATACTCAATAGGTTGGGTGGAAGTCTTATCAATTACTTTACCAACAACTCTAATATGCTGTTGTGCCATTGTCATTGTCATGCTCACAGAGCACAAAAACATCAGGAGGTGCTTCAATTTCATTAGGATTGTTTTTACAAAGCAAAGGTGACAGAGATAATTTTATAAAGAAAAAGAAATTCGTAAACGACATTATTTATGACTTAAATAGCATATGTGTTGTTTAAGTTGGGATAACCGTTGTTTGTAAGTACAATTTTGATGTTGACGATATTAAAAGCATAAGAGGTTTTTATTTCAATACTTTTGTAATATGAAATCAGTACTTAACATATTGAAAGTAAAAGGACTTATCTATCAGACATTGTTTTTTGGAGTTCTTTTTTTGGTCTATACCTACGATAAACATAATCATGGTGTTAAGCTATACGATTTTGTATTTTTTGCATTTTATATTGTCGTGGCACTTTTTATAAGCCATGTATTAATTCCCCGTTTTTTTTATAAAAAGAAGAATTTTGCTTTTTGGCTTTTGATTGTTCTGGTTCTTTTAGGGGTTTATTTTATAGAAGAATATCTATTGGAACCTTTTTTAGTAGGTGGCGATAGAGGTACTTACATTTCAAATGTGTTTTACACGCTCTTAAGTATAGCTCCTATTTTATTTATGATGGTGAGCTTTAAGTTGGCCTGGGATACTGTACGGAAGCAGCAAGAATTAGAGCAACTTCATGTTGCCGTTAAAGAAAGTGAGCTGCGATTTTTAAAGTCGCAAATTAACCCTCATTTTTTGTTTAACAACCTTAACAATCTATACGCATATGCTATAGAGAACTCATCTAAAACGCCATCGATCATTTTAGAATTGTCATCGGTATTGCGATATATGATTTATGATTGTAAAGAAGATAATGTGGACTTGTGTAAGGAAATAGAGCATATTAAAAATTTTGTGAAGCTAAACGAACTTCAAATAGAAGGTAGGGGGAAGGTGAACTTTAGCAAAAATGGGTTTTGTGAAAATTATAAAATAGCACCACTTATATTGGTAACATTTATAGAGAACGCTTTTAAGCATAGTATTGCCAGTCAAAGTGAAGATATCACTATAGATGTTGCTATTGATATCTCTGATTCGGGGCAATTAATGTTTAAATGTGTTAATAGTTTTCTACCCAATGCTAATAATGAGAGTCTCGATAAGGGTATTGGATTGGATAATGTTAAAAAGCGTCTAAGCCTTTTATATCCTAACCATGACCTTAATCTCACAGAAGCAGAGGGTCAATTTAGAGTAGAACTGACCATGGAATTAGTATAAATCATGAAGAGAACCTGTATCATCATAGAAGATCAACCACCCGCGCAACGTATTTTAAAAAAATACATTGAAGATATGGGTAGCCTAGAGTTAAAGGGAACATTCTCTGAGGCCTTATCTGCTATTCCTTTATTACAGCAAAGCACGATAGATATTATATTTCTTGATATTCATTTACCTAAGATATCAGGAATGGATTTTTTAAAAACGTTAAAACAAACCCCTCAGATTATCTTAACTACAGCTTTTTCAGAATATGCTTTAGAGAGCTATGAATATAATGTGGTGGATTATTTACTAAAGCCTTTTTCATTTCAGCGTTTTATTCAAGCAGTAACAAAGGCCAATACTACTAAGAATGATATCGTAAAAGCGATGCCACTACATGAAAAACAAGATAGTTTCTTTATAAAGTTTGGACACGACCTTATCAACGTTAATAGCAATGCTATTCTATATATAAAATCGGAAGATAAATATACAGAAGTGGTCACTACAGGTAAAACACATTTAAGTTCAGACACACTGAAACAATGGGAAGACCGACTCGATAAAAAACACTTTTGTAAAGTTCATAAATCGTATATCGTAAACGTTTCTAAAATTTTAAAAATCTCCGGAAACCAGGTTTATATTGATGATTATTGCATTCCGATAGGTCGCGTATATAAGGACGCTTTTAGCAAAAGGATTAATTTATCTTAGATAAAAACGTTTGTAAGCGACTACAAACATTTACAAACGAATTTAAACATGTAACTACCGAATAGTCTTTGGAAGCCTTACCACCTTTGCATTGTCGAAACATAAGAACTCGATAGTATTAACTGTTTAATCATTAAATTTTAAAAACATGAACGCATTAAGAAACAAAGTACAGTTGATTGGTCATTTAGGACAAGATCCGGAAATTGTAAATCTGGAATCGGGGAAAACATTAGCTAAATTTTCATTAGCTACCAATGAAAGCTATAAAAATGCCGATGGAGACAAAGTAACGGATACCCAATGGCACAATATTGTTGCCTGGGGAAAAACCGCAGAGATTATAGAGAAGTATATCTCTAAAGGCAAAGAAGTAGCTGTAGAAGGGCGGTTAAGGAACAGGTCGTATGAAACCAAAGAAGGTGAAAAACGATACATTACAGAAATTGTATGTAATGAGCTTTTAATGCTTGGGAAGTAAGTGTTCTAAAATAGAAAAGAAAAGCGCAGTAACACTGCGCTTTCTTTATAATGCAATTGCTAAAGTTTTACAATCTTTTTGGTAATGCTGGCTCCTGAACTTAAATCATTAATCTGTAAAAAATATACGGCATCTTTTAAGTTTCCTAAATTCGAGAGCTCAATCTCATTACCAATACGCTCTGCAATACTATTAAACACTATGCGACCATTAACATCTATAATAGAAAGGTCATAATCGGTGCCAAATGCATTTGGCAAACGAATCGTAATTGTAGAATTAAAGGGATTAGGGCTAATGCTAATGTCATCTAAAGCAACATCTTCAACGCTCAGTAACGAACCGCAAATGGACCATCCCATATCTTGCATAAAACCAAGCGTTATTAAACCGGGATCATGAATGGCTTCCCCAGGAGCAATTGTTGGGGTCATTAGTGAATTAGGATCGCCGGGAAGAAACGTATTTTCATCCCAATGGCTATAACTAGACCCTTGATTAAAAACTGTTGGGGCAAATATTCTAGGATTTGTGCCGCTATTTTGGGCAGTAGCTTCAGGACTATTACAAAAGAGATTATTACTGGTCAATTGAAACAATAATGCGCTTGAAGGGTCTGGAAATGTAATAATGGGAAGGTTTGATGTGCCTGTAATGAACTGATCCCAGATACTTACAAAACCACTATTTCTAATAGCACCTTCAGTGCCGCCATTCGTAGTTCTTCCAAAACCTACTATACCTAAACCATGACCAAGTTCGTGTAAGACTACAGAGACAAAATCTATTTGACCTGCCGGAGGGTTAGCGTCCAGACCAAAATAGAAATTGGCAGTACTGCTAAAGGTAGCACTAATATCTATAGAAGGTTGTCCACCTACTGTGGTTTCTGTACCTAAAACGCTTTCTGCCAGAGCTCTTGGATATAGTGTGTTTGCAGGAATTCCAGGACCGGTAAGTTGCAAAAATCCATTAGGCGATGCCCCACCGAGAACGCCTGGACCTAAAGGACCAAAATTAGCCTGAACCCGAATAGGAATGTCCGAGGCAATAGAATGCTCCCATATGGTAACTGCAAATTGAAATGCGGTTTCTGCCTGTGATGTAAAACCATTATAGTTTACAATGAATGAAGAGCAAGGCGTATCATTAACCATACGCTGCTCTAAAAGTGCAGACCTCTGCACGGTTACATTTTGAGAAACCGGAGCAGGATGATAAGTACAAACCTCTTCGTCAAAATAAATAGTCTCAGAGCCCGGAGCAATTTCGATTTGGGCATAGGACGTCAGTGCCATGCATAGCATGGTAATGGCTAGTAAATCTCTTTTCATGTCAATTTTTTTTAATAAAAGGTGTAGTTACAGTTGAGTAAAAACCTTTTATGTTAGAGAGTAGTCTACTTTAGCAGTTAATACTTACAATAATGTTTTGGTTTTTTTGGAATATGGAACATATCATAAAAAAATAAAGCGATCTTTAATAAGATCGCTTTATTTCAAATTAATCAATCAAAAAACTACTTTACAGTAAGGGTATATTTTGGTGTTGGGTTTAAAGGGCAGAAGTATACATATTCACCCTTTTTAAGCTTAGTTACATTAGACTTTTCTTTTGAATTGTTGTCTACAGCTTTAGTAACATAAGCCGTTTTAATATGTGCATCCGGATTGGATTTTGGAGCCAATACAAATCCTACTTGATGACCAACATTATTATTAGAGATTTCAAAGATGTAATTGCCTTCTTTAAGTGTAATGGCCTGTTGAGTAAACTCGCCTTTAGTTTGCTCCAGAGTTACAACTTTGGCTTTAGCATCTTTCATCATCTTATCTTGCGCATTACTATTTAATGTAAATGTTAACGCGATAACTAAAATTGAAATGATTTTTTTCATAATGGTATGTATTATTTTGGTTTATTATTTATTTAATGAATTATACAGTTGCAGTTTCTAAAGGTTGTGCTTCAGGAAAATCTACAGGAACTTGAGTCGTACTGTGGATGTAATTAGATATGGTCTTATCACCAACCAAAGCTATGGTGTCTATAAGGTTACCTTTAGTATAACCGGCGTTAAAGAAATTTTCAATCACATCATTAGTCGTTCTGCCTCTATTTTCTGTAATATTTTTTGCTAAACGTGCTAAAGCATCAAGCTTGTCATTTACAGTAGAATACCCAGCTCTCAGTTCTAAAATTTGCGCATCAGTAAAACCGTTCATTTTACCAATTGCAGTATGTGCTGATAAACAATAGATACAATTGTTAACCTGACTTACAGCTAAATTGACAACTTCTTTTTCTTTAGCAGACAAAGACGTCTTTGCATTAGAAAAGTTAAGATAGTTTTCCAGTGCTGTGTCACTATGTGCGTAAGTAGCGTATAAGTTAGGGACAAAGCCTAAAGCTTTATTAAGATTATCAAATATAGCCTGATTGTTTTCGCTAACGTCTTCTCTGGTTGGTACATTAAATGTGCTCATAATTTTTTAGTTTTTATATTCTGAGTTATTTCAGAATGTATTAATATTTGTTTTGTTTTTGTGGTTTGTTTTAACAGGTACAAAGTTGCAATCAAAAGAGACATTATACGATGAATGTTTTTCCCTTTTAGTTGTCAATTTTTCCCTATTCGTAATTTTGTTTTATAAATGGTTTTTCAGCATCACAATAATAATCGTGAATATGCCTTTGCTCACAATGTGTTTTTGCTGTTATAGTGTTTAATATTTTTTTTGGACTACTTCTGAATATTTCAATTAAATTGAATATGGATTTGTTTTTAATCATCATCTTTTCTTGTTTTAATTTCACAGTACAAAGATGATAAGTAAGTCAGAAGAATAGAATGTAAAAATTACCTTTTAGGTTGTCAATTTTTCCTTAGTGGTGGCTGAAAGTCGTTTTTTGAACTCAGAAGGCGAGAATCCGGTTTGTTTTTTAAATAAACGGCTGAGGTGTGATGCGTCTTCAAAACCAATTTCGAATGCAATTTCTTTGGCGGTTTTATCAGTGTATATCAATAGGCGTTTAGCTTCAAGGATGATGCGGTCGTGAATGATCTGTAAAGGACTTCGGTTTAGCTTAGCAAAATTATTGGATAGTGTCTTGGGCGATTTATATAACTTCTCAGCATAAAAAGCTACCGAATGTTCTGTTTTAAAATGCTGCTCTACTAAAAAATTAAATCCACGAAGCAAATCCACCTTAGTGCTTTTGGCGGTTTCATTAATACCTTCTTTGGCTTTTAATAATCTCGTACTTTTAATGATGAATCGGGCCATTAGCATACGTAACATTTCTGCCTGAATGTTATCTTTAGTTTCCAGCTCGTCTATAAAAACCTCATGCAGGATTTTATATTTATGTTGTTCTTTCGTATCTAAGTGGATAAGAGGGATATTGGTATTACCAAAAAATAAGATACCGGCACAGCTTACCTCCTGATCATGATCTTTAATGCAATAGAATTCTCTGTTGAACTGATATACAATAACATCACCACCATCAAGGTATTGTAAATATTGAATAGGGGTTAAGGCTACAATACTATGGGGTTTTAATGTAAAGGGAATGCCATCTATGACCATAGAAACCGTTTCGGAGTTGGCCCAAATAAAAGTATAAAGCTCGGCTTGCTTTGAATTGGAGAATGGCTTTAAGAGACTTTCATCTCCAATATTGAAAACAGCATCAGTTGAAAATTCTTTGAAATGGTGAGTCATGGCTACTTGGTCTCGTATATAGAATAAAAATTACAGTAAGTATGAGATAAAGTTAATGGCTTGAGTTTACTTTTAGTTTAAACAAGGGATTATTATTTTTACATATGCAGCATTTTTCAACATTAGATGCTTATTGTAAAGGCATAAACATATCTTCTCCAATATGGGACGATTTTGACGTACGCCGTTTTAAAGATAATATGAAAACGGTAAACCAACAACAATCGCCATTTAAGCATGAGTTTTATGCCATAGCTTTAAAATTGGACGGAGGCGGTTATGCCAAAACAGGAAACTTTTCAACAAAAGACCTTAAAGCTACCGTTTTTTTTAATTCACCGTATCAAATATTACAGTGGGATATAGCTCCAGACTGGGAAGGATACTATATTATTTTTTCTGAAGATTTTTACAGAAGAGAGAATCCAAAAAAAAGAATCAGTGAAGACTTTCCGTTCTTATTAGTCGATAATTCGGAGCCTTTAACTATTGAAGAGGATGAGGTGAATACATTTATTAATACCTTAGAAGCGATACATAAAGAATATCAACGACAACAAAAGGATGTAAAATCTATCATCTATCATCACACACAAGTCTTATTATATAAGGTAGCACGTTTGTATGAATCAAAAATCCCTATTGAATCGCGTTCTTTTGTACAGCGCGATAACGATATTGCAACAGTAAGTCGGTTTAAAACATTGATAGAGACTAGCTTTTATCCAGATTTACACTTTGAGAATTCAGAACCACATAAAGTACAGTTTTATGCTGATAAACTTTCTATCCACCCCAACCATCTCAATGCTGTAGTTAAAAGAATAACCGGTAACTCAGCATCAGAAATGATTTATAGGCATATGCTATCCTTAGCCAAATCAAAGCTTAAAAACACAGACAAATCCATAAAAGAGATTGCCTTTGATTTGTATTATAATTATCCCAATCATTTTGCGAATTTTTTCAAAAAACAAGAAGGGATAACTCCTAATCTTTACAGGAAAACGATGTAACAATTAATCTAACCTAAGGAGATCAAATCTTTGAATTTTGTATTACTCACTTTGAATTGTGTAGTTCGGCTGACACAATGAGGATCTAATTTTGTATCGTATTACAATTCATAAAAATCCATGTAAAATGAAAAAGACATTATACATCATTTTTACAGCAGCACTTATAGTGGCCTGTAAACAAAAGGAAGCACAAGTTGAAGAACATAAAAACGATATGACTATGAAATCAAGTGAAAAGAACACTTCAGTAACAGAAGCAAAAGCTAAAATAGACCTGTTGATCCATACTTTATTTGAAGGTGTAGATGAGCACAATTGGGACGCTGTAAAAAGCACGATGGCAGATTCTGTATATACAGATTATTCAGCCCTGGGAGGACAACCTGGATTTGCAACTCCTGATGAAATCCTTAAAGGCTGGAAAACACTATTACCAGGATTTGAACAAACCATTCACCAAGTGCATAATAAAGCCATATGGGTTGCGGGCGATAGAGCATCAGCAACCTTCGATGCTATTGCAACCCATTATTTAAATAAAGGCCAATGGACGGTATTTGTAGGTTATGATACGGAGTTTATTAAAGAGGACCAGGATTGGAAATTGGCACGAATAGACGTTAGCCTTTATCAACAAGAAGGGGATACCGAATTGCCGGCTTTAGCGCTTGAAAATGTAAGTAAAGGCAATGTGTTTTCTAAGGAACCTTCTAAAGCTCAACCAGTAGTAGAGCGATTTTTTTCTGCATTAGAGCAAAAAGATCTTGAAGCCTTATTAGGTCTTTTGAGTACCAATGTTGTTCAGGAAATGCCTTTGGCACCATCTGGTTTTCCCAAAGCTTTAAATGGTATCGGTGCTATGAAAACTCAGTATACAGGTGTTATGGATTACACGCAAAGCTATGATCGTACATATTACACGACGACTGATCCTAATACGGTTTTAGTGAAGTTTAATGGCACCATTACAACTTCTGAAGGAAAACCGTACAATAATTATTATGTGGGTATTTATACAATAAATGAGGAGAATAAGATTGTTAAGTTTATCGAATGTTTTAATCCTGATATTTTAATGAACAGTTGGCCGGGCTTACAGCCTGAAACCTTTTCTGTTCATGATGCCGGAGCTAAGACAAACGGAGGTGTTGTTATGCAAGATGTGGTTTTTAATAGCCAAGGAAATTTATTAAAAGGGCATTTGTTTTTACCTCCTGGGTTTGATGCCTTAAAAACGTATCCTACATCTATTGTAACTGGCAGTTGGACTAGTGTTAAAGAGCAAATGCCGGACGAGTATGCAAGTTTGTTAGCACAGCAAGGATTTATTACGTTAACTTTTGATTTTACCGGATTTGGAGAAAGTGAAGGACAACCAAGGCAAGTTGAAGATTACCATTTAAAAATTGCAGATATCAAGGCTGCCGTAGATTATTTAACGCAGAATAAAAATGTAGATCAAAATGACCTATCGGGCTTAGGAGTATGTGCAAGCTCAGGCTATATGGCGCATGCTACAGCTGAAGATCCACGCATCAAAAAATTGGTTTTGGTAGCACCATGGTTACATGATAAAGCTATTGCCAAAATGATCTATGATATGCGACCAGGAGGTACGGAAGGTTTGTTGGAAGCGGCTAAAGCGGCTAAGGTTAAGTATGCAGATACTGGTGTTATGGACTATGTGTTGGCTGCAAGTGAATTAGATCCTTTAAGTGCTATGTACGTGCCAGAGAATGCCTTTGATTATTATTTGAATCCGGCAAAAGCCGCAGGAAAATATTACGATAACAGATTTGCAGTAAGCAGTTGGGAACCATGGTTAAATTTTGACGGTATTGCAGCTGGAGCCTCTATAAAACAACCGGTTTTTATTGTACATAGTGAAAGTGGTGCAGTACCTCAAGGTACCCAACAGTTTTATGAACACTTGCAAGGAGATAAATCTATAAAATGGCTAAATGATTATAATCAACAGCAATTGTATTTTGAAAAGGAAGCTGTAGACGCGGCCATGTCTGAAGTTGTGGCATACCTTAAAAAATAAATACAGTGAATTCATAAAAAAAGAGTGGTGTAAACAACCGCTCTTTTTTATGCTACTTTTTTAAGCAAATCAAAGCACGGACACTTTTTACAGCGCTTTGATTCTGCCTTTTTATACTTTTTACAACACTTACTTTTTACTTTACCGAGACTTTCCTGTCCCTGCTCTTTTAAATGCAGTAACCGCTGTTTTTTAAGCTTAGTATCTTTTTTCTTTTTGCCCATTGTTTGAATTACAACGGTGCAAAAATAACTATTTTAATTAAATCTAAATAAGATTTAACAATTATTGTCCTGGGCTAATAGCAGCAGAACTTACGACGGTTAATTGTTGGATATCTCTGTCAAACAAATACAACCCGCCTTTATCATCCCCAATCATTTTCACTTTATCTAATATCGTTCTTGCTGTAGCTTCTTCTTCGATCTGTTCAGAAACATACCATTGTAAGAAGTTATGCGTTGCATAATCTCTGTTTTCAAGTGTGATATGTACAAGCTCGTTAATACTTTCAGAAACAAAAATTTCGTGCTCTAAGAGCTTTTCAAACATTTCTTTAAAGGAGTTGAAAGTCACATTTGGGGCATTTAGTTCTGAGATATGGGCATGTCCGCCACGTTCATTAACAAACTTAACCAGTTTTAACATGTGCTCACGTTCTTCATCGGATTGATCGTACATGAAGTTAGAAATTCCTTCTAAACCTTGCACTTCAGCCCAAACGGCCATGGCAAGATACACCTGTGAAGACTCAGCTTCTATTCGTATCTGTTTATTTAATGCAGATTCTATAGTTTTTGATAACATTATTTGCGTTTTTAACAAAGGTACTTACTAAATAACACAAAAAAAATAATTGTTAGTTGAAGCATAGTAAAAACTAAGTCTATTTATAATTAGTCTAACTTCTGTTTAGTAAATTTATAGTTCAAAAATCCCATACAAAAGATGTCTATACAACCAAAGTTAGCAAGATTCAATACCAACGTGCTTAATAAGTATCAGGTTTACAATGGTATTTTTATGACTTTGCCTTTCGATACCTTATCCAAAACAGTAGCCTTATTACCGTTATTTTACGAAACCTGTAAAAAAGGTTTTGAATCCGGAGATGATCCAAAGACTATTGTGAATACTTTTTTTGAAAAGTATCAGGCCAGACGTTCTGAACAAAGCCAGATTAATTTGCTATTTCGTTTTATACAATACATTGAACGTCAGGTGGTCTTGTTTGATGCTGTTGAAGATGCAGCGTTTCCTGTAGTAAACAATATGGAAGGTATCGGAACACTACGCAGTCTTAAAGAACATGCTGTTGCTAATAATAAGATGGAAGTATTACAAGAATACCTGGAGTCGTTCAAAGTGCGTATTGTATTGACAGCACACCCTACTCAGTTCTATCCCGGAGCAGTACTAGGAATTATTACCGATTTAGCAGAAGCTGTAAAAGAGGATAATTTGGCAGAGATCAACAGCCTGTTAGCGCAATTGGGTAAGACACCATTTTTTAAAGACAGAAAACCTACACCATATGATGAGGCTGTAAATCTGATTTGGTATCTCAAAAATGTATTTTATCATTCTTTTGGTGATATATACGACTATGTGCAACAGAATATTTTTGATGATCAGGAAATTGCAAACCCTATAATCAATATTGGTTTTTGGCCGGGTGGTGACAGAGACGGAAACCCGTTTGTAACACCTCAAATTACTTTGGATGTGGCTAAAAAACTTAAAGAATCTATCGTTAAAAAATACATTAAAGATGTCAAATACTTAAGAAGACGATTAACTTTTAAAGGCGTAAGGGAACGAATCATAGGTTTGAATAAACGACTCAATACGCTTTTGGATAAGGACTCATCCGATCAATTAAGTTTAGAAGAATTCAGAGCGGAACTGTATGCCATTAGAGCACTGTTGATCCAAGAACATCAATCGTTGTACACTAATGAAATTACAAAACTTATCAATAGAACAACCTTGTTTGGATTTCATTTCGCCAGTCTCGATATACGGCAAGACAGCAGGGTGCATAACAGTATGTTTAATGCTTTAGTGACTGAGCTTATAGAAAATGATAATAATGCATTTCCAAAGAATTATTTTGAGTTAACATTAGACGAGCAATTGCAATGTTTATCTCAAATTAGTGGGACTATTGAAAACGTTACTTTTCAGAATGAGTTGTCCATTAACATTGTTGAGACCATACGTGCTATGAAAACCATTCAGGAACAAAATGGAGAGATCGCCTGCAATCGTTATATCATTAGTAATAACCAAACCACACTCAATGTATTGCAGTTGTTCGCCATGCTTAAAGTCATAGCCTTTCATGATGATCTGACTGTAGATGTTGTTCCGCTTTTTGAAACAGTTACAGATCTGGAGGCCTCACCAGCAGTGATGGAAGCATTATATAGTAATCCAAATTACAGGGCACATTTAGCAAAACGAGGCGATAAACAAACCATAATGTTAGGGTTTAGTGATGGTACAAAGGATGGTGGTTATCTGATGGCCAATTGGGCAATTTTTAAAGCGAAGGAAGCGTTGACCACATTATCCAGAAAATATAATATAGACGTTATCTTTTTTGATGGTCGAGGAGGACCTCCGGCAAGAGGCGGTGGGAAAACGCATCAGTTTTATGCTTCTTTGGGCCCAACAGTTGAAGATAAAGAGATTCAATTGACCATTCAGGGACAAACGATTAGTTCAAATTTTGGAACACCAGACTCATCACAATACAATATGGAGCAACTGATCAGTTCTGGAATATCAAATCATATCAATGATAAAAATCTTGAGATATCCAAAGCTGATAAAACGGTTATGGATGATCTGGCGACACTGAGTTATGAAGCCTATGTTGCATTTAAAAGCCATCCTAAATTTTTATCCTATTTGGAACGCATGAGTACGTTGAAGTACTATGCTAAAACCAATATAGGAAGTAGACCTTCAAAGCGAGGAAAATCTACAGAGCTAGTGTTTTCAGACCTTAGAGCTATTCCTTTTGTAGGGAGTTGGAGTCAGTTAAAACAAAATGTTCCGGGATTTTATGGCGTAGGAACAGCATTAAAAACTTATGAAGAACAAGGTAGGTTTGATGACGTTGTACAATTGTACAATAATTCTAAGTTTTTCAAAACGTTAATTGAAAACAGTATGATGTCATTGACCAAATCGTTCTTTAAACTTACAATGTATATGTCCAAAGATGAGGAGTTTGGGGAGTTTTGGGAGTTGATATACGAAGAATATCAAACCACCAAACGCCTGATCTTGAAACTTACAGGATACAAAACGCTTATGGAAAATGAACCTGTTCCCAAGGCTTCTATTAATGTAAGAGAATCTATTGTATTGCCTTTATTGACCATACAACAATATGCGTTGACCAAAATACAGGAACTGACAAAAGCATCTGTAAAAGATGACGAAAAGATTGCCGTTTATGAGAAAATTGTAATGCGTTCACTTTTTGGTAATATTAATGCAAGTAGAAACTCGGCGTAAAGCCTTTTTTATCTGAGGTTAAAACTCATTTTTTTATAAGCTCATAATTGAAGGTTATAGTAACTTCATTAGATAATTTGTTTTTTACAATTTTTGGAATCTTAATATTAAAATCCGATACGAGAACTTTAAAGTTTCCGGAGATACTAATTTTTTGATTATTGGTTTTTACGATCAAAGGAATATGTTCAATACGTTTAGTAATACCATGAAAGGTAAGTTCACCATCTATAAATAATGGGTCTTTTGACTTGCCAAATGTTTTTGAATCATATTCAGCAATTTTCCCTTTAAAAGTGGCTTTAGGAAATCTGTCAGTTTCTGCATAATTTTCATTAAAATGCTCTTCCATAAGAGCGTTTTTAAATCGAAATGCTCTAACTAAAGCCAAAGCTGCAAATTCGCCATTGGCAGTATTTAATATTGCAGTTACAGATTTGTTATCGGCTGCTACCTTTTCAAAAGAAGGAACTGAGGCCTCAAAGGAAAGCTCACCGGATTTTGTTACATATTTATTTTGACCAATAGAGTTCTTCAGGCCAATCAATAAGAATATAATACATACGATTTTAGAGGTCATAATATTTAGTTTTCTAATAGACCCTCTTCCTCCCATAGGATGATAAGGTCTATTAAGTTTTGTGGTAATTTTGGTCCGCCAAAAGGCATTAAGAATCCAAGATCATCAGTAGAGATTCTACCGATCAGATTTCTGTTTTCAACAGCGTCTTTTACATCATCATAAGTTACTAATGCCATAGGTGCACCATTTGCAGGAGGACTGCTATGACAGCCGGTACAATTGTTATCTATGATGACTTTGATATTAGCTTCGTAGCTAATACTATCTTCAATAACAATATCCTCAATAAGATCATTTTCACTGTTGTATGAGCAGTGATAGTAGAATGATGCTAACAAGAAGTATACAATAATTTTCTTCATAATGATACGTTTAAAAAACACGACTCAAATTAAATCCAAAATAGATGTTACCATCACTCCAGTCTCCGGTAGCCTGACCTAAAAAACCATTGGTATTCATGGCCTGTGCATTAGAAAAGTGCATTTGAAAGACATGACCTCCGGTTTCCAGATCAAAACCAATGGATAAAGGGTTTTTAAATGGCGAGTTATTGGCCCTGTTTAAATGCCAACCGTAATCGGCATTCACAGACCACCGTTTGCCCAGTTTATATCGCCCACCAAACCCAATTGCGATTTGTGAATTATGCTGATCGTCAAAAGCAACAAAATTGTCATGAAAGAATGTGGGAGCAAGCTCTAATGACAATTTTGCGTTTACTTTTTTTGAGATCAATAACTGAGCCGTGTAGCTCAGGCGATCTTTAAATTCTAATTTTGGTAAATTTTCTTCCTCTAATGCGGTATTTATTAATATAGAGTTAAAACCCACTATAGTAAATGGAAACCCGTTATTTTTTTGCCTAATAAGCCTATATTTAACAGAGCCCTCATAGATTTTTTGGAATGAACTGCGAGATACCCCTATGTTAATAGCGTCGGTTATGCCATATACAAAGTTTAATCGCGTGACGGCATCATCCAATCCGAAAAAGCTATCAAAGCCGTTTTCTATACTTCCAAAACGATGAGAAACTATAAAAGTCAATTCTTTTTTTGCGACCAGTTTAGTAGACTCAAAGTTTACAATTTTTAATCCTTTAAAAGCCGCTGTAGCGTAGGTATCTCCAATGGAGTCCGTATCAATTTCACTCAATAAATCATCTTCTTGAGCATTTAAAAAAAGGCATAGAAAAACTGCTGAAAATATAAGCTTATATCTCATTTGAAGAAGTGTTTTTAGTAGGTTTACTTTAGATTTTTTTCGTGCTAAACAGGAGTTAGTTTTTTACAAAGCGCTTAACCTCATTAGTATTTTCAGAAGAGATCTTAATGAGATATATGCCATTATTCCATTGAGCAACATCAATTTCTGAAGGTTGGTTCGCAACAATAAATTGACTAAAAACCTGCTTACCTAAAACATCAAATATTTGTATGGTACCGTCTGTGATTAAATTATTTAATTGAATATTTAATGTATCATGTGCCGGGTTTGGAAAAAGACTAACCCTTATGGAATTATCAAAATCATTTACACTTAAAGTGCTCCAAAAAACAACGCCATCTTGAGATCCGTTGCCAGTATATTGAAATGGTGGGGCACTGTTAATAAATGTATCATCTCCCCAGATGCCCTTACTGACAGCAACACTTTCTCTTTGATGATTAGCACTTCCCCATTGTATGTAATCTTCCATGGCTGAGGCAGATCCAAAACTATTCGTATTGTAAAGTCCAAATTCGCCATCTCCGACGTTGAAGTTGATAGCACTGTTAATAACAATTTCAGCGCCTGCAGCAAGTGTGGTTTGAGTCGTCATACTATTTACTTGTGCATAGGAAGGAAAATTGCAAAACCATAGATTAGAAATAGGTTGAGTCGTATTACTAAAATTACGAAGTGTTACAGTATTCGTAGAAGGATCTAACTGTACAATTCTGATATTCCTGAATGTGATCCAGTTATCGGCACCATTTTGAGAACCATCGCCACTGTAGGCAAAAGGCGCTTCAAGATCAATAAACGTGTTTGCTGTCCAAATGCCTTTATTAACAGCAACACCCTCTCTTTGATGACCGGCGCTTCCCCATTGCATATAATCTTCCATAGCAGAACTGGACCCAAAACTGTTGGTGTTATAAAGCCCAAACTCCCCATCAGCAACATTGAAATTTATGGAGCTTGTAATAACCACCTCTTCACCGGCAGCTAAACTTGCTGTACTTGTCATATTACTAACTTGGGCATAACTAGGAAAGTTACAAAACCAATATCCTGAAATAGGGACTGTTGTATTGCCAAAGTTTTTGAGTGTAACAGTATTGGTCGCTGGATCTAATTTGGCTATTCTTACTTGAGCTTTAACTGCATTTATACAGCATAATGTTATGCCAATTAGCAATAAAAAGGCTTTGATCGGGTAATTCTTTTTCATAGTGTTTTAATTTAATTGAGGTTATTATTCATTTAAGTATGGTACATTGATCTAACTTTACTTGCTCGAGCAGATCATCATAACCAATGACTCGCCCTTTAACTTTTATCTCTGATTCATTTTCTAAATGAGGTAAAGTGCTGTTTGATAATTGACAAAAGACCAAATCATCTAGTGTTAACCCACTGTCTTCTACTTTTGAAAGGACTCCGGAAACCACAATGGTTTTATTTAAAAATTTCGCCTTGGACTCATCAGGGTTATCAGAGAATAGTTGGGCAATCTCACCAGATGGCATTGTAAATTCTGCCTTTTCATTCTCAATAACTCTATGATCCTGATAGATATAATTGTATCCAATAACTCCTAAGATTACGAGTAGTGGCAGTATAATGACCCATTTAATTTTCTTTTTCATAGCAAAATTAATTACAATCATTGAAGTACTGTAGTCGGTCATCACTGCCAACTCGCAAATCAATTTCAGTAGCGACGCTACAAGATTTAATCTCTCTTAAAATCCAATTATTATTACATAAAGGCAGACTGGGAATATTAACCAATATTTCAATATCATTGCCTAACCCATCAGCAGTCCATGTGCCATAAACTGTAGTAGTGTTCCAAAAAACAGATAAAGTACCGTCATTAAAAAAATTGAAAGCATAGGTTTCATAAACATCATCATAATTGGTGTTATCACGTCTCAAAATATTGACTTCCCAATCTGTACAGTTAGTTAGTAGGCTTGTTATCTGAGCTGTTGTACAATCGTTACAATCGTCATCGTTATAGTCGTAGTCATCATCTTCATCACAACTGTTTTGGGCGCTTAAGATTTCGGCTTCCAATTCATTGAAATCATTTATAGTTACTTCAGAATTATCGAAACGTAATAGCGAGATAGGAAATTCAAAAGTTATAATGTCGTTAGTGTTTATAGTCTCTATAAACATATAGAGCTCACGATCTTCTGTAAATACGATCGTATCTATAAGTTCATTATTGGGGTTAAATATGGATGCCGTGATTGGGTATTGAAAATCAATACATTCAATATCACTGTCATTAATGTTCTCACCATTGCAATCATTGATATATTCATTTAACTCAGTCATATTTAATACAGTGACTTCTGTATAATCAGATAACATGATATTTACAGGAAAGTTGATGGCTAAAGTGTCAATATCGTCATCAGAAGCATCAAAAACACACTCTACAGTAGCAAAATCTTCTTCTGAATTAAGGGTAATTGAATTACCATTGGCGTTAATGGTATAGGGGAAAATGATATCGATACAATTGGCTTCATCAATAATGTTATCTATTGAACCGTCATTGGTAGCCGTTTTTTGAATTAATATGGCGGTGGTAGAATTTGGGTCTAAAACCTCTTCTTCGGGTGTTTCAATAAATTCAGTTTCCTCTTTTCTGCACGATGTAAAAAGAAGACCTGTTAAAAAGAAGAGTAAAATGAAAACTTGTAATTTCATGATGTTTAAAATTAATTTCTGTGTTGTCATTTATAATACAACAACTGAGTTTAAGAAACTACTGAAAATTTTAAAAAAAATATTTCTATACCTTTAGCCAAACGATTATCTCTTGTCTAAAGATTTGAATGAAAACATATGTGAAGCCAAAACTTTTGAGCATGTTTATAATACATATTCAAAAGATATCCATGACTTTTTATATTATAAGTATGGTGAGCAGTTTAATCCCAAGGATAAAGTTCAGGATGCATTTATTAAACTATGGAATAATTGTAAATCAGTACGCTTATCTAAAGCAAAATCATATTTATTTACAATAGCTAATAATATGGTTCTTAATGATATTAAACATCACAAAGTGGTGTTAAATCATCAGAAGCATAAACCTAAGTCACATACGTACGAAACACCAGAATTCATTTTGGAGCAGGAGCAGTATTTAGAGAGATACAACAAGGTTCTTTCTGGTTTAAAAGAAGAACAACGTGTGGCTTTTCTTTTGAGTAAGGCCGAAGGGAAAAAGCATAGTGAAATTGCTGAGATGCTTGGCGTCACCCAAAAAGTTGTGGAATATAGGATATACAGTGCTTTCAAAATCTTAAAAAAAGAATTGGAAGGATTTAAAATAAAATAATAAGGAGAAATCAAACTGAAGTTGTTATATCATTAAGAAGGTTTTTATGAAGAATGACGATTTACTAAAAAAGTGGTTAAATAATGAACTCTCTGATGCTGAAATGAAAGCATTTAGAGGGCAGGAAGACTATGGGGTAAACCAAAGGATCATTGATGCAGCAAAGTCTTTTAAGGCGCCAGAAACTTCGAAGGTAGACGATTTTAAAACTTTTCAGGAACATTATAATAATCAACCTTCAGTAAAGACCATAAATTGGTTTAAACCAATGATACGTATTGCTAGTATCCTGGTTATTGCTTTAGCCGTCTATTTTGTGTTTTTTAATGATAATACTGTAGAGGTAGAAACTTTAGCCAGTGAGAAAACAACGATTAGCCTGCCCGATTTATCCGAAGTCATCTTAAATGCGGATTCTCGAATAGAATATAGTTCCAATAACTGGAACTCAAAAAGAGTCGTAAACTTACAGGGAGAAGCTTACTTTAAAGTCGCTAAAGGCAAAAGGTTTGATGTGATATCTCCAAATGGTACAGTTAGTGTTGTTGGTACGGCGTTTAACGTTAAAGACCGTCAACATTACTTTGAGGTCAAATGCTATGAAGGTATTGTTAAAGTCGTTTCAGACAGTATAACAAGAGAATTACATGCCGGAGACACTTACCGTATTATAGATCAAAAATTTACAGCGCCTAATACCACAGATATCTCGCCTCAATGGATTAAGAATAAGAGTAGTTTCAATGCTGTACCGTTTAATGATGTGGTTGCAGAGTTAGAACGCCAGTATGATATAAAAGTTGAACTCAAGAATGTTTTAACCGCCAGATTGTTTACAGGAATATTTACACACGATGATCTTGAAGGGGCTTTAAAATCCATTACCCTACCAATGAGTTTAACCTATGAAATTAGTTCATCCAACCAAGTCCTAATTCATGGTAATAAGGAATAAACGTTGTCTTATAGTATGGTTTCTTAGTGTTTTGATTTCTGTAGTGTCTTTTGCTCAGGAGATTGATAAAAAGACACCTTTGAAAACGGTTTTTGAAACGCTACAGAAGTTATATGATGTTCAATTCAATTATGTTGAAGATGCTATAAACAATATTGCTATTGAAGCACCAAAAAAAGAATTGTCGCTAAGTGAGCTTTTATTGTACCTTGAAAGTAAAACAAATTTAAGTTACACCTTAACCAATCAAAACTTAATTTTAGTAAGTATTAAAGAAGAGATGCAGCTTCAAAACTTATCCGAAGTTGTCATATCTGGTTACATTGTAAAAGGCATCAATAAACTAAGTGATGGGTCATACGAAATCAATATTTCAGATTTTGACGCCCTTCCCGGGTTGATAGATACGGATGTATTACAAGCTGTTCAAGCCTTCCCAGGCATACAAAGCAGTAATGAAACCGTTTCTAATATTAATATCAGAGGAGGGACTCATGATCAGAATTTGATTTTATGGGATGATATTAAAATGTACCAATCCGGACATTTTTTTGGATTGATATCTATGTTTAACCCTCAAATCACTCAACATGTGTCACTCACTAAAAACGGTTCACGTACTGAGTATACAGATGGCGTATCGGGGACTATATCTATGGAAACGGATAAGAATATAAGTCAAACATTTGAAGGCAATGTAGGGGTCAACTTTATTGATGTAAATGGATTTGCAGATATTCCTTTGAGCCAGCGCTCATCCATACAGATAGCTGCCAGAAAATCTATTAGTGATTTTACACAAACACCGACGTATGATAATTATTTTGACCGTATATCTCAAGATACAGAGATAGAAACCAATGTGGCAAATATTACGAATTCAGATCAGGAGTTTGACTTTTATGATATGTCCTTAAGATGGCTCTATAAGATTAGTGATAAAGATATGCTTAGGGTCAATTTCATTAATGTCGCCAATGAATTAATGTTCAATGAAAATACAACTAATGGCTTAATCCGTGATTCTCGTGAAAGCAGTTTAAACCAAAACAGTATTGCCGGAGCCATACATTATAATCGTATCTGGAATGATAAGTGGCAAACAACATTTGAAGCTTACGAAACAGATTATAAACTAAAATCTGTAAACGCTAATGTTCTCGATGCTCAACAATTCTTGCAAGAGAATATTGTTTCTGAAACCAGTTTAAAATTAAAAGCAGATTATAGTATTAATAATAGATTACAGTGGCAAAATGGCTACCATTTTGTGGAAACTAAGGTTACAAATCTTGATGATGTAGATATTCCCGTTTTTAGGTCATTGATATCTGAAGTGGTAAGAACCCACGGCGCGTTTACACAAGTATCATACAAATCTCCGGAAGCTAAAACTAATCTTGGATTTGGATTACGGTATAATTATATCGGGAAGTTCAGAAAGCACCTTTTAGAACCAAGATTCAGTCTGTCGCATCGTTTTATGAGACACTTTACATTTGAAGTATTGGGAGAATTAAAGCATCAGGTTACCTCTCAGGTGATTAATTTTCAGAACGATTTTTTAGGGATAGAAAAACGCAGGTGGCAACTCTCTAATGATAATGATATCCCTGTAATACGTAGCAGACAGGTTTCACTGGGAATTAATTATACCAATAAAGGGTGGTTAATCAGTGCAGAGCCCTACTATAAAAAAGTAAAAGGTATTACAACTCAAAGTCAGGGGTTTCAGAATCAATACGAGTTTGTAAGAACTGATGGTAATTATGAAGTCTTAGGGTTTGATGTCATTATCAGAAAGCAATTGACTAATTTCAATTCATGGTTAAGCTATTCGTATATGAATAATGATTATACGTTTGAGTCACTACTAGAAAGCTCTTTTCCCAGTAACTTTGATATCACTCATGCGCTTACATTTGGTATGGCCTATAGCTATAATCAGTTGAGTATTTCTGCAGGTCTTAGCTGGAACTCTGGCAAACCAACCACCAGACCTGTAGTTGGAAATGAAGTCATTGATGATCAGATTAACTACAACAATACAAACTCAGAGCAGCTAAGAGATTATTTGAGAGTAGATTTGTCAGCACTTTATGATTTTAAGTTAAGTGCTACTACCCGTGGATATATTGGTGTGTCTTTGTGGAATATTCTGGATAGGGAAAATATTATTAATAATTTCTATCGTAGTAATAATAATGCCTCAGTCACTGAAGTTCGCCAGAGATCCTTGGGGTTTACACCTAATGCTACATTTAGGGTTAAGTTTTAAAAGAATTTAGAAATAGAAAATCTAAGAAAGCTGTCTTCCTGAAAATTAGACAGTATAAATTCGCGTTGATCAATGCTACTGAAAACCCGTGCTTCCAGTTCAACTTTCCAGGTATTACCAACTCTTCTGGAAGCTTCAATACTAAAGATTTTACTACTTGTTTCCAAATCGGTAATGCCGCCAATTAAAATGGAAGTGTCTTTAACATCATTGAAAGCAATTCTAGAGCCAAAAAACAGGTCATTCTGTAAAGCATTTAATGCAAGTTCATCGCGCTCATCATAAAGATATTCCCCCAATACACCTATATCTAGTCCATTGCCATCAATATTGGTAAACGTATACTCTAAACCAGCAACAAGTGCGAGGAAATCCTGAGCATCTGCCGAACGGTATATGGATTCAAATTTCCACAAAAACGCATTATGGGTAATTTGAATATCCAGACCTGTTTGATGAATGACAGGATAAAATGCATTAATATTACCTAAAGTGTCAAAAGTAAAAAGCGGTTCTCTGCCGTTACCGTAAAAATGAGAGATGCCAACATCAAAGGCGCCAAAGAAATGACTCCACCTAAAGGCAAGATCTTGTCGCCATTCTTCAGCACTACTTTCGTAAGCCAGATCATCCTGATCAATAACTACAGGAAAACGCAAACGTCCTTTTTCACCTGCAAATGTGCGTTTTCTGTGGTAAGGGAGGTAGAAAAAATCAAAAGTACCGAAGTTTTCAGTAGACCATGTAAACTGAACCATGGGTTGTCCCAGTTTTTTTTCACCATCAAAAGATTCAACGGCATCGGTTTGGTTAATGATGTCTACCAGATGGTTGCTCTCAGCAACACCCCAATAGATCTTTTTTAATCCTACGCTAAGTTCCCAATTATTTTTAGCTTTTTGATAATACAATTCTCTGATATCCCAATGGGTACGCTCATCGTCACGATCAATTCTAAAAAAACCGGTGAAGTTTATACTCTCATAACCTTTGTTCCATTCTAACGAATAATCGGGATAGAACGCTATAGAGGGGAAATTACTTTCTTGTCCTTCAAAAAGAGGATCGTCAGTAAAATAGCGATACTCTGCCTGGATCTCCAGTTCAAAATCGTGTTTAACTTTTTTCTTATCCGTTTGTGCTGTGAGAAGCAGATGTCCGGACAGTAAAAAAAATAGGGTAGAGGAAATGAAAGTTTTATACATGAGTCTATTTAAAAAAAGATAAGCAATACCGACTAATCGCTCTGCTATTTAATCAACTAACCAATCTTTATCATCGTAATTTTAGGATTGAGCTGTTAGACCGATATTGCTTCTTTTTAGTTAATAATTTAGTTTCCTGCGCGTTTAAGTGCTACTTGTGTGAAATCTTCATCACTTAGATTAGCATCAAAGTTATAATCACTGAAATCTAAGCGTGTTTCTTTATTACTTTGATGGTTTACCATGTTGAATACTGCAGCTCTCCAAAACTTATTTTTATATAGTTTATAATTACTATAGGTTAATGTTTTAAGAAGAGCATTTTTTCTATCGTAAAACTCTACTTTTTCAATTCTATAGCCTTTATCTTTATTATAGGTTACTAATCTTCTGGTGTAACCTGATTTTGGATCTACAGGATCTTGTTCAACGATCAAAAGATTGCCTTTGGCTTCGAGGAATTTGTAAGTGTATTTTTCGACTTCCTGAGAGGACAGATCTTCATAGGCAAATTCGCTACCTACAAAAGGTCCTGATTTGTTGTTAGAAGAGATACGTTTTACACGTTTGATTGAAGGTAAGAATAACCATTGGTCATCAGAACCTATTTTATGTGTAAAAGTAAGCGTTGAAGTTCCTTTAACGTCTTTTGGACTGTTAAAAACTATAAGTGACTTGTCTCCATCTTCAGTGAGTTCAAGAGTCTTAGTTGTTAATGAACGTTCACTGGTTTGTCCGTTTTTATTTTTGAGTGTCATTTTGAGCTCAACAATAGAGCTGATGAAGCCTAAATCGGCTTGTTCTGCGGCTTTAGCAATTTCCAAACCTTTTTCTTCAGGCGATTGCGCTTTAACAAAGCCAAAGTTTAAAAATGATATTAAAACGATTAAATACTTTTTCATGGTGTTTGTATGATTTATGATTAATTATGTGCTTTGATTTTAGATGTTTTACTGGTAAGTATCAATAATGAAGGCAGTAGGATGAAATCAATGATCAATGCTGCCAGAATGATGATAACCGTAATCCGAGCCATATAGCTATTTAGTGCAAAAGAAGACGTAGACAATACAGCAAAACCAGCGAGTAATACAATGGTCGTAGTCACTAAAGCCTTACCAACGGTTTCAAAGGCATATACAACAGCTTGTTTGGCATCGTAACCCAATTCTCGTCTGGCCCGCAAAAATTTGCTCATAAAGTGAACGGTATCGTCAACGATAATTCCTAAGGTCATACCAAATACGATAACCATTCCTGTGTTGATTTGTGCTTTATATAATGCCCAAATTCCGAACCCCACCAATACCGGAGTTACATTAGGGATGATACTCAGTAACCCTAATTTGAAGTTTCTTAATGCTAACATAAGCACTAACGAGATAAGTATGAGAGCCACAATATTACCTTTAAACATACTATCGGCTTGTCTAAATCCTAATTTAGAAAACATCAATGTTGGACTTACACCAATAGCATGCATGGGTTTAGGGGTATTGTCTTGTAACCACGCTTCACCACGTTTGGCAAAAGCTATCATCTCGGCGCTTGAAACATTTTCTATAGTAACGGTAACTCGGGTTTCGGATTTGTCTACATTGATCTGATTGTTGAGGTCAAGTCCAAAAGGTAATGACAACTCATAGAGTAGTAGATATTGTGCGGCTTCCTCTCTGTTGTCGGGCACCCTATAAAAGCTTTCATTGTCACCATGCATAGAACGATTGACACGTCTGGCCACTTCACTAAATGCATTAACATGAACAACCTCTGGTTGTTTATTAAGCCAGTTTTCAAATTCATTGAGGCTTTTTAAGTATTCAGGATTATTGATGCCTCCGCTTTCACCACTACCAATAGAGTATTCTATGTTGTAAATTCCTGTTAGGTTTTCACTGATATAATCCGTATCTGATCTAAACTCAACAGTTTTATCAAAATAGTTGATAAACTCATCGTTAAATGTGTTTTTGGTAGCTAAGAATGTCAAGACGCCTATAACGATTATAGATACAAATGTTAGTCTTACGGGTTGTTTGGTAACATAAGCTCCAAGTGAAGAATACCAGTTTTTATATTTTTTCACACGGTTTTCTTTAGCACTTGTTTTTACCGGTAGTATAGCCATTAGTGCCGGTAATGCCGTTGTAGAATATATGAAAGCCATGGTCATACCAAATGCAGTGATGTTTCCTAAATCCCAAAACGGAGGCACATCTCCAAAGTTCATGGTTAAAAATCCAATAACCGTGGTTAAACTTGTAATGAAAACAGGCATAAAATTCAGTCGCATGGATTCTGTGAGTGCTTCTATTTTGCTCATACCATCCTTTCGCATTTTTTGTAACATGGTAATGAGTATATGAATACTATCAGCAACGGCGAGTGTTAATATCATCGTCGGGAATACCGATGAAGGCGGGGTTAGTTTTATCCCCATGAGGCCAACAAAACCGACAGCACTAATGATCGAGAATAATACCACAACCAATGTGGCTATAGTACTGTATATATTTCTTGTAAGAATAAATGTGGTAATGATCACTATGACCAGCATGATCATAGTTAATGCAAGATCTTTCATTGAAGATTCAAAGAATGCAGTGTTTAATGGTACAAGACCAGAAGAGTGAACTTCAAATTCGGGATGCTTTTCTTTGAAATCGGCAATCATACCTCTTACAAAGGCTGTGACTTCCGGAATTTCCATAGCGCTATTTTCACCAGGAAGCCTTACGGTGATATTAATAGCCGTAACACTGCCTTCTTTGTTTAGAAGGCGATTAACCAATAAAGGCTCCTTTAATGCTTTTTCTCTAATTTCTTTAATTTCTGAATCGCTTTTGGAAGACGATTCATAAGAAAGATCATCGACATACAAATCGTCTCCTACAGCACTGGTATGTTGAAAATTAGTAAGTGCATCAACTCTTGAGGAATATGGCGTGTTCCACGCTTCTGCGGTTAATGCTTCTATGGCTGTTAAGTTGTCTTTTGTAAACACATCTTTATTAGATGGAGAAAGTACGAGAATCACATTGTCGTCTTTGGTGTACTTTTCCTGTAAGGCATCGAAAGCTTCAAGCTCTGGGTTAGATTTACTAAAAAACACATGGTAGTCTCCATCAAATTCCATGTTTCCCTGAGAACCTAAGCCCATAGCTAAGACTAGAGTTCCTATTAAAACAAGCCATTTGTTTTTAATAACAAACTGTGCCCATTGTTTTGCAAATCTGTTTGAGGCATTGCTTACTTTTTTTAGTGCATTCATGTTCTTTGGTTTAGTTTAGTTGACCAGTCGTATAGTTATTCTGATCGGATTGTTTATAGTTATGACGTTTTTCAAAATATTAATGGGACAAAAAATTTAATTAATTTAAAATTGACCAGTCGTCTATAATAAAAGCAAAAAAATTATTTCAATAGTAATACTTTAATAATATTCATAAAATTATCAATAGGATAGGAGCTTTTCATCTCTTTCATAGTCGTCATAGAGCCTTTTCCGGCATCTTCAATAAAAGCCGCTAGATCCGATGCTTTTACAGCAGTATTAATTTCTCCGATATCTTGAGCTTCCTGAATAACTTCAGTGATTAAAGAGAGCACTCCTTCTTCTTTTTTTAAGATGGCCAAACGGATGCTTTCGCTATGCTCAGACATTTCATTACCTAAGTTACAGGCCATACACCCCATTTTACAATCCAAATCGTCTTTAAGTACATTATATCTAAATTCATGAAATTCCAACAAACGTTTCAGAGGTGATTTAGACTTATCCAACAGAATTTTTCTGGAGGGTGCAAAATGCATATCAAAATACTTTTCGATAGCCTTAACTGCAAAATCTTCTTTGCTTTCAAAATAGAAATAAAAAGAACCTTTAGGAATTTCAGCGACTTTAACAATATCATTGACACTGGTAGCATTATAGCCTTTACACCATAATAGCTCCATACCTTTATCTAAAAGGTAATCGGTTTTGATATCGTGTTTTAAAGTTTTAGACATGTTAAATTTTGACGTTACAAAAATATGACCACTCGTCTAGTTATTGCAAATTATGAATGTTAAATTTTTTATAATGCTTGTGTAGTGCCTTTATTTAAAGGCTTTTTTGTTAAAAGAAAATCATCTGGGCCAACCTGAAGGTATTGGCATGGGCTTCAACAATAGTTTTGATATCTGGCGAATAACCGCCACCCATACTACACATTACAGGAATCTGTGTTGCTTTGCATGTTTCCAATACAAAACGATCCCGTTCTTTACAGCCTTCAAGGGTTAGCGCTAATTTTCCCAGCTTATCAGATGCAATAATATCAACACCACATAGGTAATAAATAAAATCGGGTTGTTGCTGGTCAATAAGCCTAGGTAAAGTGTTTTTAAGCAGTTTCAGATAGGTTTCATCACTCGTTCCGTCTTCTAAAGCAATATCCAGATCACTGACCTCTTTTTTAAAGGGATAGTTACTTTTACCATGCATAGAAAATGTAAATACTGAAGTATCGTTTCTAAAGATTTCAGCAGTACCATTTCCCTGATGCACATCCAAATCTACAATAAGCACTTTTTTTACGAGCTTTTTACTTTGAAGGTAGCGTGCTCCAATAGCCTGATCGTTAAGCAAACAAAAAGCTTCACCTCTATTGGTGTAAGCATGATGAGTGCCTCCGGCAATATTCATTGCAACCCCATACTTTAAAGCAAATTCACTGGCCTTCATGGTGCCATCTGCAATGATGACTTCCCGTTCTACTAAAACTTCACTTAGAGGAAAACCAAGTTTGCGGGCAGCACGTTGATTGAGCGTAATATTAACCAGATCGTAATAATATTCGGGATCGTGAACACTGAGAATATACTTATCATTTGGTTTTTGAGGCTCAAAAAAATTAAAAACCGAGCAAGTCCCTTCATGCACCAGTTGCTCAGGTAATAGCTCGTATTTTTCCATAGGGAACCGATGGCCAACGGGCAAAGGGTGTTTATAGATAGGATGATAGGCTATTTTGAGCATTATTATGTTACTTGTGTAATTTTAATTGAATTCGTTTTCTCAGTATATCAATGTCCAATACTTTAACAACAACTTGCTGGTGCAAGCTCACATGTTCATTAACATCGCTTACATACGAATCCGAAAGGTTAGAGATATGAACTAGCCCACTTTCCTTAATGCCGATATCTACAAAGCAGCCAAAATTTGTAATATTATTAACGATACCCGGCAATAGTTGTCCCTCGTGTAAGTCATTGATCGTTTTTATATTTTGATTGAAGGTAAATACCTTAGCTTTTTCTCTGATATCCAAGCCTGGTTTTTTAAGTTCTTCAATAATATCTTTGAGTGTAGGTAAGCCGACCGTATTACTAACATATTTTTGAAGGTCAATCTGTTCTAATAATAGCGTGTTTCCGATTAATTCTTCAACGGATTTTTTCTCGTCTTTGGCGATTTGTTTCACCAATGCATAGCGTTCGGGATGAACTGCAGAATCATCTAATGGATTACTAGCATCTTTAATCCTTAAGAAAGCAGCACCTTGTTCAAAAGCTTTTGCACCTAAACGCGGTACTTTTTTTATAGCGTTTCTAGAGGTGAAAGCCCCATGTTCGTTTCGATACATCACAATATTTTCCGCAAGTTTGGGCCCAATACCAGAGACATAACCCAGCAAAGATTTACTTGCTGTATTGATATTTACACCAACAGCATTCACACAGCTTTCTACTACAGTATCTAGACTGGTTTTGAGCTTGGCTTGATCTACATCGTGTTGGTATTGACCAACACCAATAGATTTTGCATCAATTTTTACCAGCTCTGCCAGAGGGTCCTGAAGGCGGCGTCCTATAGATACTGAACCCCTAACAGTTACATCATAATTTGGAAACTCTTCACGAGCAATCTTTGAAGCCGAATAAATACTTGCTCCAGCTTCGCTAACAACAAAAACTTCAATGGAGTTCTTAAACCTAATTTTACGAATCAATGCTTCGGTTTCTCTAGACGCTGTTCCGTTACCAATAGCTATAGCTTCAATTTTATAAGCATCCGCTAACGAGCTGATCTTTTTCATTGCGCCAATACTATCGTTCTTTGGAGGATGAGGATAGATGGTTTCGTTATGTTTTAAATCGCCTTTAGCATCCAAGCATACAATTTTACATCCTGTTCTATATCCGGGGTCAATTGCCAGTACACGCTTTTCTCCAATAGGCGCGCCTAATAAAAGTTGCTTAAGATTTTTTGAAAAGACTTTTATTGCGGCATCATCTGCTTTAGCTTTTACATTCTGTAATGCTTCATTAGCGAGTGAGGGGAATAATAAACGCTTGTAAGCATCAGCAATTGCAATGCTAATTTGATCAGCACAGGCAGTGTTCGATCGAATGATGCGGTCTTCAATCTTGGTCAAAGCTCGCGTATTGTCAATTTCAATTTTTGCTCTGATGAAACCTTCTTGTTCTGCTCTTAGAATGGCTAATAAACGATGAGAAGGGATACGACTTAGAGATTCTGACCAATCAAAATAATCTCTAAACTTTTGTGCTTTTTCATCATGCTCCTGAGTCTTTATGACTTTTGTGGTTATTGTAGCAAAACGTTCTAGCTGATAGCGAATACTATTTCTAATATCTGTACGCTCACTGATCCATTCGGCCATAATGTGTCTTGCGCCTTCAAGAGCCTCTTCGATAGCATTAACAGCCCCTTTTGTATATCTGTATGCAATGGAATCCAGATCATTTGCATTTTGACTCATTATGATTTTAGCCAAAGGCTCTAAGCCATTTTTACGAGCGGTTTCAGCTTTAGTTTTACGTTTCTTTTTATAGGGTAAATACAGGTCTTCTAATAGGGTTATGTGTTCTGCGCTTTCTATTTTTTGTTGAAGTTCAGGAGTCAGAACCTGATCTTCTCTTAAAGCTTTTAAAATGGCTGCTTTTCGTTTTTCTAAAGCTTCGAATTGAGTTTTGAGCGTAACAATGCTTCCAATTTCAATTTCGTCTAAGTTCCCAGTGTGTTCTTTTCTATATCTGGATATAAAAGGAACAGTACAATCTTCATTCAGAAGATTGATCGTGTTTTTGATGCTAGTTTCTGAAAGATCAGTTTTGGAGACGATAAAGGGGATGAGTTGCATAGTGAGTTTAATCGGAAAAGTAGTTTTATATCATCATTTATATTAGAAATCAGATGAGCTCTTATTGTATCGTTATACTTAGCAAAAGTTTCAATCTCTAGGAGATCTCCTCTGGAATTAATAAGACGGTCTGCTTGTGTTTGAATATCTACAACGTATCGAATTATTGAGGTCTCACCTATTAACTGATTTTAAGTCCATTGCCCACCTCAAAAGCGCTATCCGGATTCACAAACACCAATTGACCCTCTGGGGTTTCAGTCATTAAGATCATACCCTGACTTTCTACGCCACGTAAGGCCCGAGGTGCCAGATTTACTAAAACCGTAACGCGTTTTCCTATGATAGCTTCAGGTTTAAAGCTTTCTGCTATACCAGAAACGATAGTTCTGGTGTCTATACCTGTATCAACTTTAAGTACCAAAAGCTTTTTGGTTTTTGGCATTTTCTCCGCTTCTAAGATCGTACCGACTCTAATGTCCAGTTTTGTGAAATCATCAAAAGTAATGGTGTCTTTTTGAGGTTCTACAGTAGCATTTGCTACTTCATTAGCTTTTCGCCTAGCATCAAGTTTTTCTAGCTGAGTTTTAATTTCTTTATCTTCTATTTTGGTGAATAATAATGCCGGTTTTCCTTCCTGTAATTGATGACCAGAAGCTAATAGAATATCTTTAGTCGCTACATCGTTCCAGCTTATACCAGAGGTATTAAGAATGGTTTTCAGTTTCCCGGATGTAAATGGTAAAAGAGGCTCACTTAATACCGATAAAGCTGAAGCAATCTGTAAAGCTACATACATAATGGTTTTAGTGCGGGTTTCATCTTCTTTAATGGTTTTCCAAGGCTCTTCGTCTGCTAAATATTTATTTCCAAGGCGTGCTAAATTCATGAGTTCTTGGGAAGCTTCTCTAAAGCGATAACGTTCAATAGAACTGGCTATTACTGCAGGGTAAGCTTTTACAGCTGCTAGGGTTTCTTCATCAATGGGGCTAAATTCTGAGGGGGTTGGAACAATACCTTCGTAATACTTATTAGTAAGTACTGCAACGCGATTGATAAAATTACCAAAAATGGCTACCAACTCATTGTTATTTCTGGCCTGAAAGTCTTTCCATGTAAAATCATTGTCCTTGGTTTCTGGAGCATTTGCCGTTAACGCATAGCGTAAAGCATCTTGCTTTTCTGGGAAATCTTCTAAATACTCGTGTAACCAAACGGCCCAATTCTTAGAGGTAGAAAGCTTATTACCTTCTAGGTTTAAAAACTCATTAGCAGGTACATTATCTGGTAAAATATAACTGCCTTCGGCTTTGAGCATTGATGGGAATATGATACAGTGAAATACAATATTGTCCTTGCCAATAAAGTGCACCAGTTTGGTGTTCTCGTCTTTCCAGTAGTCTTCCCAGTTTTTGCCTTCTCTAGCGGCCCATTCTTTGGTTGCAGAGATGTAACCAATAGGCGCATCGAACCATACATATAATACTTTACCTTCGCCACCTTCTACAGGAACAGGAATTCCCCAATCTAAATCTCTGGTCACAGCTCTTGGGCGAAGACCATCATCGATCCACGATTTTACCTGACCGTAGACATTGGGTTTCCAGTCTTTTTTATGACCTTCAAGGATCCAATCTTTTAAAAATTGTTCGTGTTTATTTAATGGCAAAAACCAATGTTTAGTTGCTTTAAGTGTTGGAACGTTTCCTGTGATCGCTGATTTTGGATTAATTAAATCGGTTGCGTTATGACTGGTACCGCAATTTTCGCATTGATCACCATAAGCCTCTTCATAACCGCATTTAGGACAGGTGCCAATAACAAATCGATCTGCTAAAAATTGATTGGCTTCAGCATCATAGAGTTGCTCAGAGGTTTCTTCAACAAATTCATTATTATCATATAAGGTTTTGAAGAACTCAGAAGCGGTATCATGATGGATTTTAGCTGAAGTGCGTGAATAATTATCAAAAGAAATCCCAAAATCTTCAAAAGATTGTTTGATGATCGCATGATACTTGTCAACGATATCCTGAGGCGAAACCCCTTCTTTTTTTGCTTTGATCGTAATAGGAACACCATGCTCGTCACTTCCGCAAATAAATGCAACATCATTACCCGTTAATCTCAAATAGCGAGAATAAATATCTGCAGGGACATAAACACCAGCTAAATGCCCAATATGTATAGGGCCATTGGTATATGGTAATGCTGCTGTAATGGTATATCGTTTTGACATTTTATTGACTTTTATGAAGCCACAAAAGTACATAATATAAAGGCGATTTAGAAAAAAAATGTACATTTACAAAAAGCACTTTTAATGATTTTGAGAACCCTGAAAATGAACTTGATTTTTGGCTTTATAATGATTTTATGTGTTATTACTAACGCTCAAAATCCGATAGATAATACTACAGAAATGGCTACAAACTTAATTCAACCACCATACTTAAAAGCTGGCGATACTGTTGCCATTGTTGCCCCATCAGGAATTTTAAAGCACCGAACTCGTGAAGTTCAACAAGCTGTAGAATTGCTTAAAAGCTGGGGGTTGAATGTAGAGGTAGGCAAGCATGTGTTTAGTAAGGATAATCATTTTGCGGGGACTGATGAACAGCGTTGTGAAGATTTTCAGAATGCATTAGATAATCCTGGAATAAGCGCTATTTGGTGTGCCAGAGGCGGTTATGGGACTGTAAGAATACTTGATAAATTGGATTATACTGAATTCAAAACAAATCCCAAATGGATTATAGGATATAGTGATATTACGGCATTACACAATCAGGTACATAATGAAGGTTATCAGTCGTTACATGCTTTGATGTGCGTAAGCCTAACAGAAGATTTGAATAAAATAAAAGAGTCTGTAGCTACGTTCAAAGATGTCATATTCGGCAAGCCTAGATCTTATCAGCTTGAAGGATCAGATTACAATAAGATTGGAAAAGCTAAAGGCCAACTTGTTGGCGGTAATTTGACGATGCTTCATACTATGCTGGGTTCTGACACAAGTATTAATACTTCAGGGAAAATCCTTTTTATAGAAGAGATAGGCGAGTACAAATACCATATCGACAGAATGCTGCAAAGCCTAAAACGGGCAGGTTATTTTGACAACTGTCATGGTGTGATTGTTGGAGATATGACCAAATTGAGAAAGAACACAACATTATGGGGGAGCTCTATAGAACAACTTATTTTAGATGCACTTTCTGAGTATGATTTTCCTATAGCGTTTAACATGCCTGCAGGTCACGAAGATGATAACAGAGCTCTTATTTTTGGAAGAACCGTTTCTTTAGATGTTGAAAAACAAAAGAGTAAAGTGGTTTTTGATAATTGACTTTACTCTTTATAATATGAAAGACGTGTGGTTGAACTAAAAATAGATCATAATTTAAGTTCAATCTCAAAACCAATAGCATCAGAAATAACACTGTCTTTTAAACTGTCGGTGACACTTTTAGACCCGTAATTGATATTCCAACGGGTGCGGTCTATTTTAAATCTTGTAGTCATAGTCTCCGTTTCGAAATCTACCTCTGCCTGAAAATCTATAAGTCTGGTCACACCTTTAATGGTTAGGTTAGCTATGATTTTCATATGTGTTGGATCGTGGTAATGAACACTTGTGATCTCTAATTTTGAAGATGGAAATTTTTCGACATCAAAGAAGTCTTCGTTTTTTAGATGTTCAACAAGACTGGCATTAGCATCTTCTTTATCAATATCAGTATTTTTAATGGAACGCATGTTAACAATAAATTCCCCTCCGGTAATAACATCTCCTGTTTTAATAAAATGACCTTCAGTAAAATCTATGGTGCCATAATGCCCTCCAAAATAGAATGCATAATCTGCAGACCATTTGATATTACTTTTAGCGGTGTTAATGTTTAATTTTTGAGGCGTATTTAGTATTGAGTTTTGGGCAAAAGATAAACTAAAAACGTGGATTGAAAGGATTAAAAATAAAGCTTGTTTTCTCATAATGTATAATGTTTTTTGATTATGAGATAAAGCTATTTTGAGTTGTAGAGAAGAGTGTCAAAAAAGTGTAAAAGAAATGTCAACCACTGTAAAAAGTCAAAAAAATGTATGTTCTTTACAAGAATTATGAAGAGACTATTTAGCGACATCTGCATCATTTTTAGTTTAGTTTTGTGTTTTATGGTTGCTTGTTCTTGTACAAACAAAGAAGACACAGCATTTACTGCACAGGTTAAAATAGCATTGCGAGATGCCGGTAATCAATTGCTGTTGATTAATAAAGATTCTACATCACTAATACTACCAGTTTTAGATCTTAAGAATTCTAAATATAGACTGTCATTTGACAATGAACTGTCCTTTAATCCTGAAGACTTGGTTTCTGTAGTATACCAAAGCACAAAAAAAGCAGTTTTGCCTGAAGTATATAGAGTAGAGGTCATTCAATGCAATGATCTTGAAGTTGCTTACAGTTATCAAATGGACAGTAAACAGGAGACTACTATCATTCCTTGTAATGGCAGGGTTCTGCCTAAAAATTGTTACCATGTGGATATACAATTCACAAATCGAGACACCTCGTCCGTTATTCTTAATAAACAACTATTTTGGATAATCTTATTAGGCGTAATACTATTGATAACAGGGGTTGTGGTCTTTTGGAAGCGACAGTATAACAACACTAATGAGAAGCATAAGAACTATGCCATTATTGGGAGTTTTCAATTTTATCCGGAGCGAAACAAGCTTGTAAAATCCGCTAAAGAAATTGGATTATCAAAGAAAGAATGCGAGTTGTTGGAAATTTTTTGTGAGCATCTTAACGAAGTAGTAAAACGAGAGGTTTTAGAAAAAAGAGTATGGGAAGATAATGGGGTTGTTGTAGGGAGAAGCTTAGATACGTATATTTCTAAACTGAGAAAGAAGTTTCATGAAGACCCTTCAATAAAGATAACCAATGTGCATGGCGTTGGTTATAAGCTACAGGTATTTCAGAAATAGGCTTTAACTATGGCATTTTATGATCTTACAAAAGAAGAACGTACAGTATTAGTTGATAAGATCAACCAAAGTATTGAAGCAGATTTAGTTGCTAATTCTAATAACATGATTTCAATGTATTTCTCTGATGAAGATACTTATGTTAGAAAAGCAGCATATATAGCAATAGGTAGAATATTCTATGCGCAACCAAAATTGCAAAGCACTATTTTTTTAACCTTAGATGCACTATTAAAATCGAAAGACGAACTTATACGGCAAACAGTAATTAATGCAGCCGGTGAAATTGGGAAATTTCATTTTGATAAGGTTCAGAAGTATATGGATAAAGGTTTATTTGATGAACATCATCGCGTTAGAAATGCAGTTATAGGTGCTATCAAAAAAATGGGAGAAAAAAATCCTGTTCCGGTTTTAACTTGGGCTAAAACCTATTTATACCATTCGGATAAGGAAATTCGTAGAGAGATATGCCATGGTATAGAGCTTAGAGGCAGAACACATCCTCAAGATATTCTGCCCTTATTAAAAGTATTAGAGTTTGATGAAACAAAACGTGTTTCTGATACATTGGTTCATGTTTTGGGTCAAATAGCATACAAGCGAGGTTGTTTACAGACTGTTGTTAATCATCTTAATACATGGAAAAATAAAGCTTTGGTTCAAAAGGCATTGGATGAAATTGTAGATGTTCATGAACGTTATAAAAAGTTTGCTATTTTAAGTCAACAGGAGGCCATTGATTATATAGACGCGCATTATCAACCTATTTAAGTTCTTCTAAAACAGTATTAGAAAGTTCAGTACCATTTTTATCAATAGAAACGTACCAAACATTGGTCGTACACGTTCTGTTAAATACATCAGTATTTGAACTGCATTTTTGAATGGTGCCTTTAATCAAATACCCATTGTCGGTTTTTTCCATAGTGTAGCCATACTCATTATAAAAGTTACCATAAGTGTTTTGCCATAGTTTGTTGCCGTCTTTATCTGTTTTTATAACTAATATATCGTAGTTGCCCTTACCGTATGAACTTGTAGAGCCTACAATAATATATCCATCGGCTGTTGCCATTATAGAACTGGCTTTATCATAACTTCTACCTCCAAATTGTCGTGACCATATTTCATTACCATTTTCATAATTTTTAGTCAGTAAAATTTGAGACGATTTCCCGTCTCTGGATCCTATTGTAGTGACTTGTATTGATCCGTTTTTTGTTGGAATTTTTGGTTGAAATTTTAAGTTGGTCTTTTTTACAAATCTGTTATTTAAGACTCTGTTTGTAGTCAGGAGAATACCAGTAACACGATCAAATTGATCACGTTCAATTTTAAGAATGTAATCAAAGACCAACAGTTCGTTTTTATTTAAAACTTCAACTTCTTCTTCAGTGTTCCAATCTTTTAGAGCAATCATTAATTTGTTGTCTTTAGAAAGTGTAATCCTAAAATCAACATCCAATTCGACACTGTAATAATTACCTTCGTAGCTTTCTAAATCCGAAATAGTGACTTCTTCTGAAGGGATTTTAGAATACTCACTGGCCTTACCATTTGGATAAAATAAAATCAATTCATCGTTAAAAAATCCAATTTTTATTTTAGAATTGTAAGCGGTAGAAAACAGGTTTGGTGTTTCATAGTTGAGAGTTATTGGGTTATTGTTGCCATTTTTCCAATACAATACCCCATCGTTTTCTATAATACGTATAAGATAATTTCCCGGAGATAAATACTGACCTAAAATCTCTTCTTGTTTTAGAGTATTAGAAACATTTTGCAATCGATTATCGTAGGTGTCTTTAATCTCTTTTTTAGGCAACATAACCTCTGCGATTTCATCTGCAATACCACCACTCCAAAGTTTACTGTTGTTACTCATAACAAATATAGAGAGCTTTTGGTTGGGGTATCGTACCATTTGAGAATGATATGACCCTGTTCCTCCTGAGTGATATATGGCTTTGTAATTTAAACGTTTTCCCAACTCTAAACCAAAACCATACGTTTTAATTTCACTATTAGGAATTGGTTTTTGGCTTTCAATCAGTAACACATTGTTGTTGTGATCTGCATTTTGTATGGCTTGCTCAAATTTGAGTTGATCTTTTAATGTTGTAAATAAAAAACCATCGCCATAAAGGTTAGTTATCATAGGGTATTGCTGCCAAACACCATCGCCCCAATCCGAGTAAGGTAAGGCCTGATTGGGAATAACATGCATATAGTTTTTAAGGAAAGCGGTGTTCTTCATATCCAGATTTTCAAAAAAACGCTTGGCGTGATCATGAAACGACTCCTCTGTAACTATAGAGATGATCTTTGCAAGTAATATATAACCGGAATTGCTGTACATATACCTGCTGCCAGGTTCAAAAGCTAAGTCTTGTTGTTTTTCCAAAAGTTCAATGACATCATCATTATCTAACCCCTCTTTACGCCACCAAGGATCTTGCTGAATACTCATTAAGTCATAAATATCTCTAATGCCACTGGTATGATTAATAAGGTGTCTTATTTTGATTTCATCTTTAACCTTAGTGTAAAGGTTTGGTATATACGTTCTAATATCATCTTCAAGGTTTAATTTTTCTTCCAGAGCCAAATTAAGGATCATTAATGCTGTAAATTGTTTAGCAGTTGAAGCAATATTAGATCTTGATTTTTCGTCAATCTTTACATGATGCTGTAAACTGGCAAGACCTTTATACTTCTCATAGATTATTTTTCCGTTCTTAACAATACCTACAAATAATCCGGGATCGTCAGAAGATAGTTTGCCATTTATAATAGAATCAATTCTTTGTATTTGTTGCTGTTGAGCAATGATAACGAATGAAAAGAATAGAAGTAATAAAGCGAATGTCTTTTTCATGACTTAGTATTAATAGTTAGAGTACAAAAGTCATTGAAAATGTTTTGCTGTGCGCTTCAAATCTTGATTTGAGACCTATTTTAAGGTAATTCTTCTATATACTTTTTAGGAGATATGGAGGTGCTCTTTTTGAAGGCACGATTAAAGGTCGCTTTACTATTGAAACCACAGTCCAGAGCAATACCGAGTAAAGTTCTATTTAGATGTTCTTTAGCGTTTAACTTTTCTTTGACTGCTTCAATACGATAATGATTAATAAAATCATTGAAGTTCATTTGAAAACCAGAATTCACCACCGAAGAAATGGTCTTAGAGTTTGTTTCTAATTCTTTAGCCACATCTGAAAGTGTTAATCTGGGATTTTCATATAATTTTTTATCACTAATTGCAAATAACAACTTGGCTTTCCATGTGTCTATGTCTTTTTCAACTGTGGAATTTTCTGAAATGGTTTTAGAAAGTTTTTCTTCCTCATAAAAAACATTCACTTCTTCAGTGTTTTTGTGATTAAAAGCATTTACCTTAATGGCATTAGCATACCCATTAATAGAAATGTAATAAAACACTAAAGAGAAAGAAATATAATGCCAGAATTGACTGCCAAACTCTCCCCATTCAGGATTTAAAATAAAAAAAAGAACTCTTAAAACCAGAATTCCTAAAAAGGCAATCATAAAATTACGAATCCACTGAAACAATATGGTTTCTGCATAACTAACTTTATCAAATACCAGCTTTTTATACCCTGAATAGTAACGTAAACTCATTACGAGATAGAAAGACATTGATATTAAACCTGCGGCCTGATACCAATTGGAGAGGTCTTTGTCACGTTCGTCAGCATAAAAATAGTAAGTGTCTAAAATCAGCTTATCAGTAATAAAAACGATTAGACTGTATATAAGGTAAACGATAGCAGGAATAAAATGTATCCAATCTTTTTTAGTAAGCTTAAAAGAACTGTTAAGTAAGCTTTTTGTATAAAAATATACTACAGGTCCTATGAGTAGTACTTGCATAAAGGGAATGAAAAAAAGGATTTCTCGGGTAAGTTTTTGACTGTACCAATTGGCATACCCCAGCATGTATGGAGAAATATATAATGCATATAAAAATAGAAGCAGGCTAAGCCATTTACTCGAAGTCTTATTGTGAAGTATTCCTTTTCGTAATAAAAGCAAAGAGAACACAATCCCATGAAAAAAGAAGATAAGAAGTAGTGAGCTCTTTTGCCCAAAACTGAAAGGAAAGTCCATTAAGATTGTATTTAGTTCAATAATTATATATTACAATACTTTTTATTAAAAGTAATACTATTTTTTATTTTAGGGTTATGGCAAAACATATTGATCTTGGGAAAAAAGGCGAGCAGCTTGCGGTAGATTTTTTATTAAAAGAAGGCTATGAGATTGTTGAACGTAATTATCGCTTTGACAAAGCTGAGGTAGATATTATAGCAAAAGAAGGAAATATTTTAGCAATCATTGAGGTTAAAACACGTACATCGTTAGATTATGGTAGTCCTCAGGATTTCGTAAAGCCTCAACAAATAAAAAATTTAGTAAAGGCAGCAGACCATTATGTGAACGATAACGAATTAGATTTAGAAGTTCGTTTTGATATTATAGCGATTGTAAAAGAGGATGGTGTTGATAATATTAAGCATATTGAAAATGCTTTTTATCATTTTTAAATGTAGAGGTTAGTGACTACAAATAATAGGCCATAAAACAAAACATTTATAATTCTTTCTCGCTTTTTAAGTGCTGTAAACCTTCTGTACTCCTTTTTTACAACATCGAAAGATAGTATGATTCCAACAGCAATAATTCCTAATGCAATAAACCAATATAATGATTGAGGATAAGGGAGGGTTAAATTAGTTGCTAGGAAAATAATAATCAAACTTGCAGGGATCAATAATCTATTCTCGCTAGAACTATTTAAGTTATTTCTTAAAGAAATTGCCTTTAATTTAATGATTATTAATGCAGTAATAATTATAAGAAATACTATTGTGTATGTCATGCTATTAAAAATTTCTTAAAAATAAGAATTATCCTAAAATGTAGACACATTTTAACGTTAAAAATTATCTATAAAAATTCATTTCGTCTAAATATTCCCATACATTTTCTGGCAACATAGGGCGAATATTTTTCCCCGATTTGATGGAAGACCTTATAAACGTTGATGATAGCTCCATGATAGGAGCATCTACTCTGTGTATTTTCGGATGACCTTTGAACGATGTTTCTATTTTACCTTCAGAAATCCTTGGATACACATAGATATGATGATGTTTAAGGATAAGTTCATAATTTTTCCATTTATGGAAGCTTTTTAGATTGTCTTCTCCCATTATTAATGCAAAAGAATGATCTGGAAATTTCTCTTGAATATAAGTTAAGGTATTAATAGTATAATTTGGAGTTGGTAGATTAAATTCTATATCGCTGGGGCGTAGTTTATTATAGTCTTTAGTAGCTCTGTAAACCATTTCCAAACGTTGCTGATTGTCTAATAAACTGTTTTTTTTCTTAAAAGGACTCATAGGCGTCACTACAAACCATACCTGATCAAGGTCACTATGTTCAGCAAGGTGGTTTGCAATAGTTAAATGCCCAATATGAATAGGGTTAAAAGTCCCAAAATATAAACCTACGTTCATGAATTATTCATTAATAAATGAAGCTACTAAATGGTAAGCATCATTAAGTGCATCTTCTAAATCCGAATTTACAACAATAGTATCAAATTGGGGTGCGGTAGCCAATTCTACAGGCGCTTTAGCAACCCTCATGTTGATTTTATCTTCACTCTCTTCACCTCTATCTTTTAAACGCCTTATAAGCTCATTCAAATCGGGAGGTTTTACAAAGACAGCCAAAGTTTCTTCAGGAAATTTACGCTTAATTCTCAAGCCTCCAGTAACATCAATATCAAAAATAACATGTTTTCCTTTGGCCCATATACGCTCTATTTCAGATTTTAAAGTGCCGTAAAAATTATCTCTATAGACCTCTTCCCACTCTAGAAATTCATCATCTCTAATTTTTTGCTTAAACTCTTTTAGTGAGATAAAATAGTAATCTTTTCCATCAATCTCAGCGCCTCTTTTTTCTCTTGATGTTGCTGAAATTGAGAACTCTAAATTCAGTTCTTTTTGTTTTAAAAGATGTTTTACAATAGTCGTTTTTCCTGAGCCGGATGGAGCAGAAAAAACAATAAGCTTGCCTTTATTTGAATTTGATGTTGTCAAAGGATTATAGTTTATAAAACATTAAGTAATTGTTCTTTTATTTTTTCAAGCTCATCTTTCATTTGAACTACTAGCTTTTGCATGGGAGCATAATTAGCTTTTGAGCCAATAGTATTAATTTCTCTACCAATTTCTTGAGATATGAACCCAAGTTTTTTGCCATTAGAATCGTCAGAATTTAATGCTTGTGTAAAATAATCTAAATGATTTTGTAATCTTACTTTTTCTTCATTAATGTCAAACTTCTCTATATAGTATACTAGCTCTTGTTCAAATCTGTTTTCGTCGACTTTATCCTTAATTTCAGCAATTCCCTTTTCTAATCGTGCTCTAACACCGTCTATACGATCAGGGTCCATTGCTATGACTTTGAGCAATAGTTCATTGATGAGCGTAATACGCTTTTTGAAATCTTCCTTTAGAGTCAGACCTTCATCAGATCTGTAAGCATTTATTTTCTGAAGTGTAGATTTAATGTTTTCTGCAATTACAGACCATTCGCCTTCATCTAGATCATCACGTTCTGTAGCCACAGCATCTGGTAAACGAATAGCCATCTTTAAAAGTTCAGTACTATCGCCATCAACAACTTCTTTAAGTTGTTTGATGTATTCGTTAACCACAGTTTTATTAATTTTAGAACTGGTATCTTCACCAGTAATTTCTACATAAAGCGAAAAATCTATTTTTCCTCTACCTAAGGACTTTGCAATAAGTTTCCGTACGTCCAATTCCTTTACTCTGTATGTGGAAGGCATTCGAGTATTTAAGTCTAGATTTTTGCTGTTAAGAGATTTTATTTCAATGGATATTTTTTTGGTTGGCAGCTGAATTACCGATTTGCCATATCCGGTCATTGATTGTATCATATAATACTGACTATTAAAGTTGCGCAAAGGTACAAAAATTGACATCTAATTTCAGAGGATGTAGATTTAGTGAGATAACTAAGAATGATGGCCTTTATTTTCTAATTTTGCTAATATTAATTGCAATAAGAAGTTTATGTTCAAAAAAGAGTTTGAAATCAGATGGAGTGATGTGGATGCCAATGGTCATCTCGCAAATTCTGCGTATACGAATTTCATGAGCCATGCAAGAATGTCTTTTTTTGCGGATAATGGTTTTTCCATGCCAGAAATAAAGAAGTACAATTTAGGTCCGGTAGTATTTTATGAGCATATGTACTATTTCAAAGAGTCTTTTATTGGTAAGCCTATTACGGTGAGTATTGAAATCTCCGGACTTAGCGAAAATGGTATGTTTTTTATGTTTGAGCATAATTTTTATAATGAAAAAGGAGAGCATCTGGCTTATTGCGAAATGCAGGGCGGATGGATAGATCTTAAGCTAAGACAATTGACTAGACTCCCCGAAGAATTATTGAATTTAGCACATCAGTTTCCTAAATCAGAGACATATAAAACGCTTACAAAAGCGGATACTCGCAAGCATGGTATTAAACCTAAGTCCTTAAATGTTTAAAAGCATTATTTGAAAAATTTGTAATTTGATGGTTATTAACTAATAAATCATCAAAAAAATGGAAGAATTGAACATTAATTGGATTGCCGTGGCAGTTGCTGCAGTGGTGCCTCTAGTTGTAGGCTTTATATGGTATAATCCAAAAGTTTTTGGCATTGTGTGGATGAGAGCATCGGGTATGACTGAAGAGAAAGCCAAACAAATGAACCCTGGCAAAACCTACGGATTAGCGATTGTGTTTGCTTTTATACTTGCAGTAGCTGTATGGCCACAAGTGATGTTGGGAGGCGGTCCAGGTGAGGTTCATGGTATGGCTCCCTATCTTACTTTTAAACATGGTGCATTTCATGGGGCATTATTAGGAGTTTTAATTGTACTACCTGTATTCGCTACTAATGCCTTGTTTGAACAAAAATCATTTAAATATGTGGCGGTTAATGTTGGATATTGGGTGGTGACGTTATCAATTATGGGAGGAGTCATTAATGCTTGGCAATAGATTAAGGATAAGAATAATTTATAAAGAGGTTGCAAGAATAGCGACCTCTTTTTTATTTAAAAGGATGATGTTGTTTAAAGGACTTTACTTGAACGTTTTTAATAAAAGGCTTTATGATTTTATTTGGAATGACACGTTTATGTTTGCAATAACATGTAAGGGTTTCGGGAACAGCACCCAATGTGCTTTTGATTTCGGAAGCCGTTCTTCCGAGGTTAATTTGCATTGCTTTTTTTTCAATACCAATTCTTACATAGTCATTTAGTATTCTCGGGTATATTGCATATTGCTTGTTAAAGTTGTAGTCTATACCAATAAAATGAGCGTCTAAATGTCTTTGGTTTAACATAGCAGATAAGAAGCCAACCAATTCATTATCTATAAAGTAAGCCTTAACAATGAAATCATCTTTGTAATTATGTTTTAAATAAACGTAAGTATTTAAGTTGAGTACTTGCGCATTAAAATTTGAATTGGCAATGGTATTTTGATATAGAGATTGTAACTCATTTTTATAGAACTCTATATCCTGTTCTGAGAATAATTTAGCAGTAAGAACGCTACTTTTAGAATCTGCTTTATTAGCTTTAACTCTGTATTTAGACTTTAAAGCATTTTTGTAATCGTCAAAATTTGTCCATTCAGGTTTTAAATGAATAATCATATTTGGCTCTACATGCATTGAAGCATAATCATACTTTTTTAATTGATCAGTAATATCTAAAGAGCTGTTTTTAAAATCTTTTATAAAAATAGCATGCAGTCTGCGAGTTGATTTGATTAACTGTTTAACCCCTCTGGCGATAGCATCAAAAGTCTCAACTTTATCTTCGTCAGTTTTAAGGAAAGTACCATACTCTCCACTTAAAAAAACATTACCGCAAAATAAAACTCTAATTTCGTTATTGCAGAGAAGGTGGTAAACCACTTTTCTCAACCAGTCAGGCATTTTAATATTCTTAGTAATGGTCTCAACTCCAATTGTTACTATTTGCGTATAAGCAAAAGCTACGGGTTTGGTAGCTTCAAGAATTATAATATAGTTAAAAACAATATCTTTATTAGCATCTTCAAAAGCTTTCAAAAACGTAGGTGAGTAATATTTATTACCAGAGCAATTGAGATTATCCCAATATGCTTTGGGAATATCTAAAACGTTACTATAGAATATAGGAGTTAAGATGCTCACAGTGACTTTTTAGGTTTCGGTTTTAATGAAACAATATATACGCCCGTAAAAATCAGTAGCATGGCTATGATTTTTACAGCGTTTATAGAATCTACTCCCATAACTATTGCAAAAACACCGGCAATTACGGGTTGTAAATATATAAAGACACCAACTGTTGAGGCTTTTAATTTTGTGAGTGCCAGAGGATTTAAAATATATGTTGCAAAAGTAGCACCTACAACAACAAAACCTACAGCAAAATAGGCGTAAGATGTAAATGTCTGCCATTCAATGTCCTGTAACTCTCTATATCCAAAAGGAATGACGAGGATTAATCCAAATAGGAATAACCACTTGATAAATGTAAAAGGGTGGTATTTAGCAGTTAATCTTTTAATTAAAATTATGTAGATACTATAAGAGACTGCATTAATAAATATTAATGAATTTCCCAGAATAACATTGTCTGCAGGTCTTGATGATTTTCCATATACCGTTAAGACAATTGCACCACAAAATGAGAGAATTACACCTGCAATTTTAAGTTTAGTAACCTTTTCATTTAGTAAGAATGAGGACAAAATCAATATAATTACAGGAGTAATGGTGACTATGGCTGAAGCATGAATTGGAGAGGTTAATTCCAGACCTTTTAAAAATAAAAGCATATTAATAACAACACCGAAAACAGCAGCAAAGAAGAACTTAATATAATCACGACGGTCTATTTTTTCTTTAGGCACTAATAAACTAAACAGCCAAAATAAAATAGTAGCACCACCAACTCTTAAAACTACAAGAGCAAAAGGCTTAACAAAATTTTCATTAATAACCGTTTTGGCAAATGTGTAGTTTAAACCGTATAGCAGCTGAACCATAAATAAAGCAAACAATGCAAATGCTCTACTATTCATGGATTTTTGATTTAGCATTTTCAACTGTTGTTTTAGAATTACCAATGTAGATACTGTTATCAACTACAATTACAGGACGTTTTAAAAATGTGTAATGTTCTAAGATATAATTCCTATAATCTTCTTCTGTTAAAGTCTTATTTTTAAGATCATAAGCTTTGTATAACTGGGCACGTTTACTAAATAACGCTTCATAACTGCCTGCCAAATTCTTTAATTCCTCTAATTGAATAGATGTTAAAGGATTAGATTTAATATCTTGTAACTTAAAATCATCAGAAGCATTAAGTTCTTTCAAAATTCGAATACAAGTACTACAGGTTTTTAAATAGAATATGGCTTTCATAGCTAGGATATTGAAGGTTTATTTGTAATGAATTCAACTGCAAAGAAAAATCATTTGAATTGAAAAATAGTTACTTTTAATAAAAATATAAATCAATGAATTGGTCGTTAGACATTGCTTTAAAAAACAGAAAACTATTAAATTCTTTTTTAGACAATTTTACCATTGAAGATTTGAATAAGATACCTAAAGGGTTTAACAATAATATCATTTGGAATATAGCTCATGTTATAGTGACACAGCAGATATTAATTTATGAATACTCAGACTTAACACCTCTTATTCCGAAGGCAATGATTAATGATTATCGGAAAGGCACTAAACCGGAAAGGATGGTCGCAAAAAAAGACATTGAAATGATTAAGTCCTTTCTGTTTTCTACCATAGAAAGTACGAATGAGGATTATAAGCAGCAAAAATTTAAAAGCTATAAACCCTTATTAGTATCTACAAAAAGTAGATTGACAAATATAGATGAAGCCATAGCGTTCAATAATTTTCACGAGGGTATTCATTTAGGTTATATTTTAGCACTCAAAAATGTTATTTAATATATGGAGTATTATTCAATTGCATCAATTTTAGTTGCATTATCAGCATTGTTTGGTTATATCAACGTACGATTTCTAAAGTTACCTATTACCATAGGTTTAATGGTTATAACTATAGTATTTACTATAATCATAGTTGCTTTAAGCCAATTTGACGATACGTTATTATTGCGAGAAAAGGCATTCATTTCAGGGATAGATTTTGAAACGGTTCTTTTAGATATTATGTTGAGTTTTTTGCTTTTTGCCGGGGCTTTACATACTAATTTTGCGCAATTAAAAGTACAGAGAGGGCCAATATTAGCCTTTGCCACATTTGGTGTTTTGATATCGACATTTCTTGTAGGAATAGCGATGTATTACATACTCCAAATTATAGGAATGGATGTTAAGTTTATTCATTGTCTGTTATTTGGAGCGCTAATTTCTCCTACAGATCCTATTGCTGTATTGGGAATTTTAAAAAAGGCCGGAGCTCCGAAAAAACTAGAAACGAAGATTGTTGGTGAATCGTTATTTAATGATGGGGTGGGTGTTGTTGTCTTTTTAACTATTTTCTCAATAGCATCTTCTACCTCTGGAACTGTGGAAGTATCAGATATAGTGTCACTGTTTTTAGAGGAGGTGATAGGAGGAATAGCTCTTGGATTATTATTAGGATGGATCACATATAGAATGATGAAATCTATTGATAATTACGAAGTAGAAGTCATACTAACCATAGCAGCTGTAATGGGGGGAACGCTCATAGCTCATGAGTTTCATTTATCTGCGCCTTTAGCAATGGTTACAGCTGGTTTGATAGTAGGAAATGATACAGTCAGAAGTTCTGCCATGTCTGAGATTACAGAAACTTATGTCGATAAATTTTGGGAATTGATAGATGTGCTCTTAAATACATTACTATTCGTTATGATAGGTATGGAAATATTAGTGCTTACCTTTGAAACTAACTATATTATTGCGGGACTTATAGCCATTCCGGTATTATTGTTATGTAGATATATTTCGCTGTGGCTGCCAATTCGATTCTTTTCAAAACGATTGGATTTTGTACCTAAAACCAATTTAATAATGACATGGGGAGGTCTTAGAGGAGGAATATCCATTGCACTTGCGTTGAGTTTAACCAAGGATATGGATAGAGAACTTTTTCTGGTCGTTACTTATATTATTGTAGTGGTATCAATAATAGGTCAGGGCTTAACAGTCGAACCTATAATAAAAAGACTAACAAAAACTGAAACCAGTTAATTGACCTTAAGGTAAGGGCTGATTTTATCAAAAGGGATAACAAATTCGGTATAACCTTGAGAATACGAAGCTATCTCATAGACATTATAAAGTAAAATTAGACCATCATCACTATAGCCGATATTTTCAGGAAGATGAAAAGACTCGCCAAAGAAATAGTTTTCAGTAGTATCACTATTAATCTCTTTCAAAAAATAGGTTTTAGCCAAAAGGGTAAATTCTTCATTAAGATTTAAAAGTTCATCGTTGGTATATTGTGTTCCGGTTTTGGGATTGATATTAATTAATGTAATACTACTATTGCCATGTGCGCCTCCCATATCAGCATATACACTTAGTCCTAAAGAAATTACTTCGGGAGATTGATAACTAATTTCAGTTTCTATTACTAACTCCCATACCTGAGCGCTTTCAGGAAAATCTTTTTTAAAGTCTTTGTAGGTTTGATCAAAGGCATGTAAAGCATCAGTAATAGTATTAAAATTGCCTTCAAGACCAACAGATGTTATGATATGAGAGGTAATGATTTTATCAATGGCACTACCAATTTTACTTTCTGAATCCGTTAATTGATAACTAACTTCAATATGACTTTCAAAAGGTTCTGATATGGATATCGTCTTAAAAGCTATGGTTTTAGTTTCATTTTTACAGCTGTAAAGTATAAAAATAGCGATAAGGGCAAGGCATGTTTTTTTCAAAGCAGAATCATTTTATTAAACATTTATTAAAGGTATTACATAGATTTGAATACAACGAATTATAAATTAAATTTGTTGCACTTAAATAATGATACTTTCGAACGTAAATTTCGATCAAAAAGAACGTCTAAAGCATTTTACTAAAACATACATCAGATGAAATTTAATACAAAAACCATACATGGAGGTCAAAAATTAGATCCAGCTTATGGCGCTGTAATGCCACCTATATATCAAACTTCTACTTATGCACAATCTACCCCAGGCGGGCATAAGGGTTACGAGTACTCCCGAACACATAATCCAACACGTAATGCGTTAGAAAATGCATTGGCCAGTATTGAAAATGGTAAACATGGATTGGCATTTGGATCAGGTTTAGCAGCTATTGATGCAGTTATTAAGACTTTGAAACCTGGTGATGAGGTTATATCTACCAACGATCTTTATGGTGGTACTTACCGTTTATTTACCAAAGTATTTGAGAGTTTTGGAATAAAGTTTCAGTTTATTGGTATGGAAAATGCAGCAAAAATTGAATCATATATTACTGATCATACAAAGCTCATTTGGGTGGAAACACCAACCAATCCAATGATGAATATTATTGACATCAAAGCCACATCAGAAATAGCAAAAAGGCATAATATTATACTAGCTGTAGATAATACCTTTGCAACACCTTACTTGCAACAACCGCTTACTTTAGGAGCAGATATAGTAATGCACTCTGCAACAAAATATTTAGGAGGACATAGTGATGTGGTAATGGGAGCATTGATAGTTAATGATGAGAAGTTGGCAGAACAGTTATACTTTATTCAGAATGCAAGTGGAGCCATATGTGGGCCTCAAGATAGTTTTTTAGTGTTAAGAGGGATAAAGACATTACATCTTAGAATGCAAAGACATAGTGAGAACGGTAGAGCTGTAGCAGAGTTTTTAGCTAATCATCCGAAAATTGAAAATGTATACTGGCCAGGTTTTGAATCGCATCCAAACCATGAGATTGCTAAACAACAGATGAATGATTTTGGAGGAATGGTATCTTTTACTACTAAGGGGAATGACTACGAAGAGGCCATAAAAATTGTAGAACGTTTAAAATTGTTTACGCTTGCCGAATCTCTGGGAGGCGTGGAATCGCTAGCTGGGCACCCGGCAAGTATGACGCATGCCAGTATACCTAAAGAAGAACGAGAAAAAACAGGTGTTGTAGATTCTTTAATTAGGCTTAGTGTAGGTATAGAAGATGAAACGGACCTGATTAATGATTTAAAACAGGCAATAGGCTAAATAGAATAAATATAAAGTATGGCTTAATCGAGGTAATAGATGTAACCAATATTAAGCCATACCAAATAGTCATTAGCTTTATTGGAATCTAACTGATGGTCTAAACCGTCTACCCAATCCGTAAAATAATATTGCCATCTAAGGTCAATCATGAGGTCAGAAAGTAAGGTCAGTTTGTAACGTGTACCGACACTTCCAACCAGAGACCAAGTAGAACCATTTTCGGGATTTACAGAGCCAGGCTCCCAAAACGAATAAAAATTACTAGCATTTCTAATATTGCCATCTCCAAAAGTAGTGGCTGCCTGTGGGCTATACCAAGTATATTGTGCTCCTAAACTTATAAATGGAGCAAAAGAATAAGCTCCTGCAGTAAACGCTCTAATACTTTTTGGAAAGTACTCTAATTGCATACCAACATTCCAGTTTTCGGCGACTCCTGAATGGGCCCTTAATTGATCTGCCTCAATACTCGTTCTACTGTCTTCAACCCATTTACCAAAATGATTCAGATTGGTTTTATTCCATGAAATTTCACTTCTTAACTTAAAGTGATCATTAAAATAAGTATCTGTACTGTAACAGTTACAATCTGCACGATAGGCAAAATTTAGATAGTGAACAATACCGATACCAATACCAGTATTTCCGGCATTAGTCTCAAAATCTCTACGCACTCCAAAATCAGATTGGAAAGCTACAGGTCCCACTATCACTCCTATTTCATGAGAAAGTCCTAATTGGGAATACGTATTTTGTACAAAAAAAACAGCAGCTATAACAAGCAATAGCGCTTTAAAATTTTTCACCATGGGTTTAAAATTGAGGCTCAATGCTTAACAAATATATAAAAACTCGATTAACCACAAAATTAAACGGACAAAATGCATAAAACTTGTGTGTTTTTAATTTTAAAAATTATCAGTTATTTAAAATTAAAGTGAGAATAAACAAAAAATAAGACATTATTTTTGCAGATAATGTATCTTTGCACCTTGTAAATCACAATTTATTAACATTAATATATATGAAAGATAAAATTGAAGCTTTCCTTGATTTAGTAAAGCAACGTAATGGTCATGAACCTGAGTTTATGCAAGCCGTAGAGGAGGTTGCAGAAACCGTAATTCCATATATTGTAAAACACGATATATATCATGGTAAAAATATTCTCTTAAGAATGGTTGAACCAGAGCGAGTGGTTTCATTCAGAGTGTGTTGGGTAGATGATAACGGAGAAATACAGGTAAACAGAGGTTACAGAGTTCAAATGAATTCTGCTATCGGTCCATACAAAGGCGGATTGCGTTTTCATCCAACTGTAAACATGAGTATTCTTAAATTTTTAGCTTTTGAGCAGGTGTTTAAAAACAGTTTAACCACACTTCCTATGGGAGGAGGAAAAGGAGGTTCAGATTTTAACCCTAAAGGGAAGAGTGACAATGAGATTATGAGGTTTTGCCATGCATTTATGAGTGAATTGTTTAGGCATATTGGAAATGATACCGATGTTCCTGCCGGAGATATTGGTGTAGGCGGTAGAGAAATAGGATTCTTATTTGGAATGTATAAGAAGTTAAGAAATGAATTCACAGGAGTGCTTACTGGTAAAGGTCTTTCTTGGGGAGGTTCTTTAATCAGACCTGAAGCTACAGGATATGGTAATGTGTATTTTGCACAAAGTATGCTTGGCACTAAAGGCGATAGTTTTGAAGGCAAAACTGTAGTTATATCAGGTTCGGGAAATGTGGCTCAATATGCTGCTGAAAAATCGATCCAGTTAGGAGCTAAAGTTGTAACAATGTCAGATTCTTCGGGCTATATATACGATTCAGAAGGTATCGATGAAGCAAAATTAGCTTACGTCATGGAATTAAAAAATGTAAAGCGGGGAAGAATTAGTGAATACCTTGAAGAATATCCAAATGCGAAGTTCGTAAAAGGTGAAACGCCATGGAAGGAAGTTTGTGATATCGCTTTACCATGTGCGACTCAAAATGAACTTAATGGTAATGATGCTAAAGCATTGTTAGATAACGGTTGTATTTGTGTAAGTGAAGGAGCAAACATGCCATCAACAAAAGACGCTATTGAAGTGTTCCATAAAGGAAAAATATTATTTGCTCCAGGAAAAGCTTCTAATGCGGGAGGTGTAGCAACGTCTGGGCTTGAAATGACTCAAAATTCATTGCGTTACCATTGGACAAGAGAAGAAGTTGATCAAAAACTGAAAGAAATCATGACCGATATACATGAGTCTTGTATTGCTTATGGTAAAGATGAAGATGGCTATATAGATTACGTAAAAGGTGCTAATATAGCAGGATTTGTTAAAGTTGCTGATGCAATGTTAGCTCAGGGTATTGTATAAATAACTATAATAGTATAAGTAGAAAAGCTTCTGAACATTAGTTTTAGAAGCTTTTTTCGTTATTATATATGAATAGTTTAAAATTATCGTTAGTATTAAATATCTTTGAATAAAATAATTGCTGATGATTAAAAGGATTGTACTCGTTTTAGGCGTTACTATTTTTTCTGTTCTTAATGTTGAAGGTCAAGATTTTTCTAATTTATGGCAAGGTCATTTCTCATATAATAACATTACCGATGTAACTAAAAGCGAAACTAAAATATATGCAGCAGCCGAGAATGCGATTTTTAGTTATGATGTTAATACGCTTGAGTTAGAAACTATTAATACTGTTAACGGGTTATCCGGAGGTAATATTTCTGCGATTTATTATAGTGAAAATTATTCGTCATTGTTAATTGGATATCAAACAGGCTTAATAGAAATATATTCTGAGATTGACAATGATGTATTTTCAGTAGTTGACATCCTTAATAAACAGAACATACCACCCAATGATAAAGTCATTAACCACTTTTATGAAAATGAAGGATTAATATACATCTCCACAGATTATGGGATATCAGTATATGATATAGATCGTTTAGAATTTGGAGACACCTATTTTATAGGCAATGGAGGGTCTCAAATTATAGTTAATCAGGTTACCATTTATAATGGAGAGATCTTTGCAGCTTGTAATGACAATAATGGAATTAAAAAAGCTAGTTTGTCTAATCCGAACTTAATTGATTATCAACAGTGGACAACAATTATCGGGGGGGATTATTTTACAATAGATACCTTTAATGGTAATGTTTATTCCGTCAGAAGCAATGCGAGTTTATATGAACTTATAGGTGGACAAAACCCAACAATAATTACCAATTTACCAGCAGTCTCCAGAAAAACAGACATAACAGCAGATAAGATCATGTTCTCAACCTCCAATGCTATTTATGGTTATGATATTAATATTCAATTGGTAGACACCTTTCAACCCAATGCAGATTTTGATACTGAATTTAAAGATGCTGTAATTCTTGGTCAAGATGTATATATTGGCACTCAAGGTTTTGGAGTTTTAAGAGCAAGTTTAGCAGATAATTCTACGTACCAGGAGATTAAACCAAATGGGCCAATTGCCAATAATATATTTAAGTTGAATGCTGAGACCGGAGTAGTTTGGGCCACTTATGGGGATTATACTAATGCTTTTAATTCTTTTCCATTACGTTCAAGAGGCATGAGTTATTTGAGAGACGAGGAATGGACCAGTATTCCATTTGATAACCTTCTATCTGCTCGTAATTTATGTTACATAAGTGTTAATCCATTTAATCCGAGTCAGGTTTTTATAAGTTCATTCAAGGATGGAATTTTAGAGTTTAATGATTTTGAACCAACTATATTATACGACAATACCAATAGCGGCTTGGAATCACTTATACTGCCTAGTAACCCAAACTTTGTAGGAATAAGAGTTGCTGGGAATGTTTTTGACGATTCAGGGAAGTTATGGTCAATAACCAGTAGGATTGATAGCCCACTTAAATCATATGATCCAGGTACAGGTAACTGGGAGAGTTATAGCTTTACTGACCTTATATTTAATGGAGCCACTGATGAAACAGGTTTTGGAGATATTCTTGTTGATGGTAATGGCACAAAATGGTTGGCAGCATACACAAATGGATTAATAGCCTATAACGAAAATAATTCAGGTCAGCGTATTAAAAATATTTTTGGAGAAGAACAAAATATGCCTAGTGATCAGGTTAGATCTATAGCATTGGATAACAGGAATCAATTATGGATAGGTACAAGTTTTGGGTTGAGAGTATTGTTTAATACCTCTAACTTTTTCGAAGAAGAAAATATCAGAGTTAATGAAATTGTTATCCTAGAAGACGGGATTCCAAAAGAATTACTTCAAGATCAGTATGTTACAGATATTAAGGTGGACGGCTCAAACAATAAGTGGGTAGGTACCTTGTCTTCCGGGATTTTTTATTTTTCGCCTGATGGTCAGAATACCATATATCATTTTACTACTGACAATTCACCATTACCTTCAAATCTTATAACTGACATATCCATAGACTCTAACTCCGGAACAGTATATATTGGGACAGATAGAGGGTTAGTATCCTTTTCTGCCGGAGGATCGAAGCCAGAAGAGACCCTTAGCAATGCGTTTACATATCCAAACCCTGTGAGACCAGAATATGATCTGTTAGGGTATAACGATTTAAATGATATTACAAAGGGCGTTAAAATAAGTGGGCTTACTGAAAATGTCAATGTTAAAATTACTGACATTGAAGGTAACCTAGTAGCTGAGGCCCAGTCTAATGTAAATTTAAGATCGTCCTCAGCGAACTACAATTTTGCAATTGATGGAGGTACAGGTATATGGAATGGTAGAAACCTAGCCAATAGCATAGTAGCCACAGGAGTATATTTGATTATGATCTCTGATCTCAATTCCTTCGAAACAAAAGTTTTAAAATTACTTATTGTGAGAGGGAAGTAAGTTTATAACATTCATGCTTACAAAAACTAAACTTATTGTACTTTCTCAAACAAAGTATAAAGATAGCGACCTAATAGTTCGCTGTTATACGAAGCAAAGAGGAATTGTTAGCTACATAATACGTAGTGCTTTTAAAAGCAAGAAAGGGACGTCGAAAAAAGTATATTTTCAACCTTTATCACAACTATTAATAGAAGAGTCTTATAAGCCCAACAGATCACTACAAACTATAAAAGAAGTAAAGTTTAGCTATCTATATACAACAATCTATAATGATGTGTATAAAAGTGCTATAACCTTTTTTTTATCCGATGTGTTAAATAGCACCTTAAAAGAAGAGGAGCCCAATGAAGACTTATTTCATTTTATAGAATTATCAATGCAATATTTAAATACGGAAGACAAATATGCTAACTTTCATTTACTTTTTTTACTGAAACTTACAAAGTACTTGGGGTTCTATCCGGAGCATAAAAACATGGAATTTCCCCATTTTAATATGGAAAAAGGCGTGTTTGAAGCTTCAAAAAACTCTATGTACACTGTTTCGGGAGATAATTTAACACTGTTAAAACTCCTGTTAGGTACAAATTTTGATGCATTAAATAAAATCAAAATAAGTTCAGCACGACGCCAAGACTTTTTGAGTATGTTATTGTATTATTTTGAGCTACATTTGGGGGATTTTAAAAAACCAAAATCATTACAAGTGCTTAATGAAGTATTTCATTGATAGGTTTTTTTAATAAGTAATTATTGAGATAGAGGCATGTTGAAGACGGCTTTATACAAAGACCATAGAAATGTTAGAGTAAGAAGGTTTTATACCTTTTTATTACTTTTTTTTATCGCTAAGCTAATAAGCTCTCAGAATATAACTGTTATTGAGGAGGATACTAATATCCCAATAAGCGGCGTTGCCATTTACAATTTTAAAAAGAACAAGTCTGTTGTTACTAATTTAAACGGATTAGCGGATATTAGTATTTTTGACACTAATGAAGTTCTCTATTTTCAAAACTTATTATATGAAAAAGTAGAGATAAGAAAATCAGAAATAGAAACTCGTAATTTTGTAATATACTTGAAACCAAGTGTAGAAGATTTGAAACAAGTAGTCATTTCAGCTTCAAAGTTTGAACAGAGTAAACGAGATGTGCCGCAGACCATCGTAAGTATCGATACAAAGGATATAGAGCTTGCTAATCCGCAGACTAGTGCGGATTTGTTAGAAAATTCAGGAAATATTTTTATTCAAAAGAGTCAACTGGGCGGAGGGAGCCCTATTATAAGAGGGTTTTCGACTAATCGGTTGCTATTAACAGTAGATGGTGTAAGAATGAATAATGCCATATTCAGAGGTGGAAATGTTCAGAATGTGATTTCTATTGACCCCTTCTCAATTAGAAATACAGAAATAACCTTAGGTGCAGGTTCTGTAGTATATGGTAGTGATGCAATAGGGGGCGTAATGAGTTTTTATACAAAAAAACCGGAGTTATCCTATAAGGATGATATTTTTTTTAAAGCCAATGCAATGTTGAGGTATTCGGATGCTAATATAGAAAGCACAGGCCATCTTGATTTTAATATTGGATTTAAAAAATGGGCCTTTTTAAGTAATATCACTTATTCTAGTTTTGATGACCTTAGGATGGGTAGACATGGACCAGATGACTATTTGAGATCAACATTTGTTGAAAGACGAGACGGTGAAGATGTTGTGGTTAATAATCCTGATCCACTGATACAAACACCTACAGGATATAATCAAATCAACTTACTTCAGAAGGTAAGGTATGAGCCTTCTGATAATTTGAATTTTGATTTTAATCTATATTACAGCGAAACTTCAGACTATTCTAGGTACGATAGATTATTAAGAAATGATAATGAAGGGTTGCCCAGATCTGCAGAATGGAATTATGGGCCTCAAAAATGGTTTATGGGAAATTTGCAAGTTACTAAACTGAGCAGCAGCTCAAATTTATACGATAAAATACAAGCGACATTAGCATATCAGAATTTTAAAGAAAGTAGGGAAGATAGAGATTATCAATCTGATCTTAGAGAAGTTCGCTCAGAATCGGTAGATGCTATTTCTTTTAATGCAGATTTTGAAAAACAACTATCCGGAAGAACCAGTATGTTCTATGGCTTAGAATATCTATATAATTATATCTCGTCAGATGCAAAAGAAATTAATATTACTGATAACACCAGTACATCGACAGTGACAAGATACCCTAATGGCTCTACTTGGCAATCTATAGCGGCATATACTAGTATAAAATATAAACCTAACCCTAAATTTACATTCCAGTCGGGATTGCGTTATAATCATGTGTTTTCAAGAGCAGATTTTAGAGAGAATAACGTGTTCTTAAACCTTCCGTTTAATACCTCTAAGATAAATTCTGGAGCCTTAACAGGAACTGCAGGCATTAGTTGGATACCAAATAACATTATCCAGTGGAAACTAAATGCGTCAACAGCATTTAGAGCACCTAATATTGATGATATAGGCAAAGTATTTGATTCAGAACCGGGATCAGTAGTAGTGCCTAATAACGATTTGGATCCGGAGTATGCTTATGGCGGCGAACTAGGCTTGAAATTAAATTTTGAAGATGTCGTTGTTTTAGATTTGGCAACCTATTATACCTTTTTAGATAATGCATTGATCAGAAGAGGGTTTTCAATAAATGGAGAAACAGAAATTCTTTACGATGGCGAGCTAAGTAATGTGCAAGCCATACAAAATGCTTCGAAATCCTGGATTTATGGGTTTGAAATGGGGGCAGAAGTTAAGCTTTCAAAACATATGAAGCTTAGAACACAATACAATGTTATTGGTGGTACTGAAGAGGATGAGTCAGGTGCTGAGGTTCCCATAAGACATGTAGCCCCCGAATTTGGAAATACACACTTTATATGGCAAAATGAAAAATTAGAAATCGATGCTTTTGCAGAGTATAATAATGAACTTTCATTTAATGAATTGGCACAGTCGGAAATAGCAAAGCCATATATTTATGCTTTAGATAAAAATGGCAACCCATACTCGCCTTCATGGTATACTTTAAATTTGCGTAGTCATTACAAATTCAATAGTTCACTATCAGTTACAGCCAGTTTAGAGAATATAACAGACCAAAGGTATAGACCTTATTCTTCAGGAATTTCTGCTCCGGGAAGAAATTTAATCTTAGCAGTTAAATATACACTCTAGTAAAACGTATTTTAGTTATAATTAAAAGCGTTTTATAGCTTTCTTAGTAATTACTAATTCGTTAGAAAGTGTCACCCTGGCAATGTATGGAGCCTTGCTAAGCTTAGACAAGTTATACGTTTCATTAGAAGAAGAACCATTTAATTGATATATAATGCGGCCAAGCATATCAATAATTTCTACCTTAACGATATCGACATTACCATTAGAAATATTGAAATTAACTTCACCACTATCCAATTCATTTATGGTTAAATCACCTTCAGTCAATTCATTGTCATTTACAGACAATAAATCAGCAGTAAATACAATTTCAAAACGATTATTAAACTCTCCGGTTTCAGAGGTAAATGCATAATCAGTACTAAGGTCATGCACGGTATTTAATAAATGATCAATGAGATAAATAGTATTCTCATTTAGAAACTGACCTTCTAGCTGAGCAATTGATAAGGTATATATGGTTGCTTCATTTATAGAAGTATAAAATCCTAATTTAATAACTTCTTCAAGAGTCAGATCACCTTCAGATTTCCCTTGAATGGCAAATTTTTTGTCAGAATTCTCAATTCTAGAATATAAAATAGAGTGTGCACCTGTAGATAAATTTCTTGGAGCATCATAGTATGCACCATCATAACCATTGGACGCACCATTAACATAACCTACGAGGATTTGACTAAATACACCATTATCAGAAAGAAGATTCAGCCATAGTTTATTATCCTGAGATGATGGGTCAATTCTGAAGAACTGAGTGTTATTTCCTGTAACTCTCATAGAATTATTAAAAACAACATTTGCAGTACTAATATCTCCAGTAGTTGAGATTGGTGTGGCAGTATCACTCATGGAAACAAAGAACCCCTGACCAGAGGGAATGAATCCATTAGGAACATTACCGTCTAAACTTGGTGAGGTACCACCAACAGAATTGATCGTAGCATAGTCTGATTGCGTAAAGTTTAGATTCTCATTTCCATTATTATTAGCGTCTGGTGGAGTATCTTGAGACCAGAAATGTATAGCGCCATCTATAGCACCATTAGCATTAAGTACTCGAGCATTTTCATTAAAAAAGTCTGTAACACGAATCGCAGAGGGGTATGGATTTCCAATGAAGTTCCAATTCGTATCCGCTGTTTCACTATCATTTCTGTATACAGGCACATTAAAAATACCGTTATTAAAAGCCCCGATAAACACATAATCAAACTGATATGGCGGAGGAGTCATTGGTGGCCCTGTAAATAATGTCGATAAGTGAGTAGAGGCATAACCAACCCCTGGTTGCATAATATCGGTTCCGGCTACCGGGGTCCAGTCATTACCATCATCATCGATGTCGTCTTGCCCGGGAACAGTAGCGTTATTATTATTAGTTTCTTGAGTAGCATCAAGGTAGTTTTCACCATTAAACCAAAAACGTCTTGTTGGATCAGCATCTGTTAATGCATTATCAATGGTAATTCCGGAAACCGGAGTACTCCAATAGGTGTATTCGTACCAGTTATTCATTGGCGCAGTAGTCTTGGTAACTTGCATGGTTCCTGTTCCGGAAGCCGTAGCATTATCATTGATTTGAACAACAGCGCCTTGAGTTTCTACTTCAATATCGCCATTAGATACAATATCATTTTGAATTTCAATATAATCGTTATTAAGTATTGTTAGTGTGTAAGTAGCATTAACAGTTAAGCTACATGCACTAAAGCTTCCATTTACAGAGGTGTCATAATTACCGTTTATGATGGCTTTTACATTGATATTAGGAGCACCGTTATTCCACATGATTCCATTCCATGTCGTCGATTGGGCAGAGACCTGAGCCGCATTGCTGGCAACAGTACACAATGCATTTTCTGTGACTTCACAATAAAACTGATACCCATCAATATCAATTCCAACAATAGCCAATGCGTTTGTGGTTTCTCCGGTAACGGTTCCAGGGTTAAAAGCGGCATTAGTAACATCAAACCAATTCGCTGAAGTACCATCATTATATTTCCATTGATATGTTAAAGCACCACCATTACCGGCAGTAGCCGTAACGGAGAAGGTGTAATTTGAACAATTTGTAACATCAACGGGTTGCGTATTAACTACAGGTGTACCTGAAGCAGGTGGATTAAATGTACCTATATCAGCACAGGATTCAGTATTGTTGGTTGTCCAGTCCGTAGCATTAAAAACTGTAGCAGGCCCGGTAGCATTTACATCTCTTAATATGGAATACCCATCATTATTAGGCGCATGAACAACATCAAGATCAGCACCATTTTTAAGAAGTCTTATTTCATCATTAGCATTAATACCAGCTCCTGCATCAGTAAAGTCAGCAGTAAAAATGCAATTATCAGCTGAATCCCCCAGATTGATTGTGAAAACACTATTTGCAGCAATGGTCCCAGTCAGATCAATAGTTCTTGATGGGGCGCCACCACCAATATTAGCATAGCGCTCTATGGCATAGTCTGTTGTTGGCGCATCAAGATTTATAGCTACACTAGTTGGATTGTAAAGTTCCATATACCAGTTGTTTCCGCCATCACTATCATAAACTTCAGTAATGATAACGTCTGTAAATGTTGAAGCTGTACAGGTTCCTGAAGTTTCAATAAGAGTAAAATTGCCAATAGTATCTAAACCACAACCAGATTCTGTCACGGTAATAACACCAGTAGTGCTTCCTGTGGTAACCTCAACAACCAATGTTGTATTATCTTGAGAGATGATGTTGGCAGGATTACCATTAAAAGCCACAGTAGTACCAGCTGTAAAACCAGTACCAATAATCGTTACATGCGTATCTATTGGACCCGACGTAGGGTTGTAAGAAGTTATAGTATGTGTAGGCGTACAGGCTGCAGCACAGGTAAATGCGGTAGTATTTAGATTAATGGATCCAAAATTTGCACCTTCGTTGTAATTAGCAATAGTATTTAAATCAGCCCATGTTGGATTAGCAGTACTTCCGTTATATTCTCTGTTGTCATTAGTGCCGTCGACAATATCAGCGGCAGTAAAGCCTACAGGGAGCGTAGGGGTTAACTCTACGTTGGCATGTAAAAATGTCGTCCAAGTATCAGCAACAGCATCATAACCTTGAAATGCTAAAACTTCATCACCGCCATTACCTAAGATAAAGCTGCCATTAACAGTAGTGAACTCAGCACTATTATTGAGATAGCTTATAACTGTACCACAAGGATAGTCCATGGCTGCAGTAAACAATACCACACCTTCGTTTTTACTATCAATACCTGTACCTCCGGCATTAACTTCATTATCGCTAAAATGAATTTCAGTATTGGTCGTAATATCGGTTCTTAACAGAAATGTGAAATCTTCATTATCGGTATTAACACCAATAATAGCAATATCTTCTTTGGCCAATGTAGTTTGCGAACTACTGTAAGATAAACCTAGAAAAAAGGCTAAGATTGTAAAATAAGAATAGAGGGTAATCTTTTTTTTCATCTTTAGGTGGTTTTTAGATTTGGTGTTTTTTTAGATTCGCTAAATTATATATTATATATACTCTAAATATTATACTATTGTTATTTTTGGATGATGTTAAATCCAAAAACATACACAGTAGATGAAGCTAAAAAAAAGCTCGAACACTACTGTGCTTATCAAGAACGTTGTCATCAAGAAGTAAGGCGGAAACTTCAAAACATGCGAATGATTCCTGAAGCTATAGACGTTATTATTGTCCATTTAATACAGCATAACTTTCTTAATGAAGAACGTTTTGCCAAAACATTTGTACAGGGTAAGTTCAGAATAAAAGGTTGGGGCAAACGTCGTTTAACTTATGAATTAAAGCAAAAAGACATCGCCAAAGTTAATATAAACCAAGCACTTAAGGAAATTTCTGAAGAGGAGTATGTCGTAGTTTTGGACGAGTTAGCGAAAAAAAAGTGGGATTCAATTCGAGAAAAAGACGTTATAAAGAGAAAAAATAAACTAAAAACTCACCTTTTGTATAAAGGATGGGAGTCGCATTTGATATACGAAAAGATTAATGAGTTTACTGACCGAAACCATTGATTTTATGGGTTCTTTTTATGGCATAACGGTTTTTCCAATCGATCCATTTTTGCCCCCTCAAACGTCGCATTAAATTATCCGTACTACGCATAATGAATACATTATAGACCGCTTTTGCTAAATTTTTTGGATTTCTTGCTATGGCTCTCAAACTCATTGAAAAACCTGGTGTAAGATAACGCATGTAATGCCAATATCCTTCAGGCATGTACAATACTTCGCCATGATTAAGCTCGCATATCCAACCTTTAGCATGCTTAAGAGCAGGCCACTTTTCAAAATCAGGATTAGCAAAATCTATATCTTCGCGAGTAATCAAAGCGTGAGGTACCTTGTATAGGTATTTGCTTTGTTTTTGATCAAATAAAATGCATTGCTTTTTGCCTTCAAAATGAAAATGAAAAATATTGGCCAAATCAATATCATAATGCATAAAGGTATAAGAGTCTCTTCCTCCAAAGAATAACATTGGCAAGCCTTTCATTAATCTTAGGCCAAAGTCAGGATAACTAAAGTCATTTTGAAGTTGAGGGACCTCTTTTAGAATATTCCATAGAAAGATTCTGAATTTTGTAGGTTCACGCTTTAGCAGATCTACATACTCACTCATTTTCATTGTAGCATGAGCTTCATTGAAGCCATCTTTATAATCTACAGGTCTGTCATCATATAACGGTACAGTTTTATCTCCTGCAACATCTTTCATATAATCCAGAGACCATTTAGAAAAGGCAGGCCAATGCTCAACAAAGCGCTCAATCACCACTGGTTTTTGAGGCTTAAAGTAGTTTTTTATGAAATCCTCTTTGGTTATGGTTTTAACTCGAGGAATCTGTTGTAGATCTAACTGCAATATCCAAATTGTTTAGCGCGTCAAAGTTAATAAAACGTTACCAAAATTTAGTTATTGTTAAGAATTACTTTAGAGCTTTAGCTTTTTGTTTAGCTTCCTCATTACGTTCAATAGTATGAGCTGGTCTGGACCATTTTGGCTTTTCTCCCATATCCTGATATTGAGAATCTTCAGCTTCAACGGTAACAGGTTGCATCTTTTTAATGAAAGGTTTTTGAGGGTTTAACCCAAGTAATTTGAACATTTCCATATCCTCATTAACATCAGGGTTAGGAGTGGTCAATAACTTATCTCCGGCAAAAATAGAATTGGCTCCGGCAAAGAAGCACATGGCTTGACCTTCTCGAGTCATTTCAGTACGACCGGCGCTCAATCTGACTTGCGTTTCAGGAATTACAATACGCGTAGTTGCTACCATACGTACCATATCCCATATAGAAACAGGCTCTTGGTCTTCCAAAGGGGTGCCTTCTACTGCTACTAAAGCGTTAATAGGGACGGATTCTGGTTGAGGGTTCAATGTTGAAAGCGCAACCAGCATGCCGGCTCTGTCTTCAATCTTTTCGCCCATACCAATAATACCTCCTGAACAAACCGTAACATTAGTTTTTCGAACATTATCGATAGTTTCTAAACGATCCTCAAAACCACGGGTAGAAATCACTTCCTTGTAATAATCTTCGGAAGAGTCTAAGTTGTGATTATAAGCATATAAGCCTGCTTCGGCCAATCGTTTGGCTTGGTTTTCGGTAACCATACCCAAAGTACAACATACTTCCATTTCGAGCTTATTGATGGTTCGTACCATCTCTAGTACCTGATCAAATTCAGGACCGTCCTTAACATTACGCCATGCAGCACCCATACAAACTCTAGAGCTGCCTGAGGCTTTAGCTCTTAGAGCCTGAGCTTTAACTTGCTGAACACTCATAAGGTCATTGCCTTCAATGTCAGTATGATAACGCGCAGCCTGAGGGCAATAACCACAATCTTCCGGACAGCCACCGGTTTTAATGGATAGTAATGTACTTACTTGTACTGTATTGGGGTCGTGATGTTTTCTGTGTATTGTTGCAGCTTCATAGAGCAATTCCATGAAGGGTTTATTGTATATGTCTAGAATTTCTTGTTTAGTCCAATTGTGTCTTACTTCGCTCATAGGAATTTATGTCTTAAGTGAAACAAAAATAGTTATAACCATTTAGATTCGGCTTCTGTAGCATCTAAAATATCAATTTTTAATAACCTAGCAATTTCTTTAGCTTTTTTAAAGGCATCATCAATGTCATAGGTACTGTAAGCTTCTATTCTTTGATTGGTATTATAAAATAAATTGAGCTTAATGATTTCATTGGTGACGTTTGCTTCTGCACTTGCAGCTCTTAGTGTAGTAGTTTCACTAGTTTTAAATACAGAAACATATTCAATATCAGAAGGAAGAGGCTTCCATTTGCCGAAATTTAATCCAAAAATGGATTTGATTTTCCTGTATTTGTTATTGTGAAAGTTAATCTCTGAACCCTCTTTAAGAAGAAAGTAGATTCCTAACCCAATAATGAAAAACCCTCGGAGATTAGTTATTAAAAGGAACAATCCAGTGATTATGGCAACATAACCAAGAATCAATTCCCACAAAGGAAGCTTTCTTTTGTAAATGAATGTGTTCATAGAATGATTTGAAAAAATGAAAAACAACCTTTCATTTTCTGCATATTAGTTAAACTGATGAATATTTCAAACCCTACTTTGAAAGTAAAATGGACACTGCATTACCACCAAAACCAACGGCATTAATCATAATTTTTGAAATCTGATTTGGTGGCTTTTGCTCCAAGAAGGGAACGTTAAGAAATTCTTGATGGTTAAGCATAAGCACGGCCATTTCAATACTTAATAGTCCAGAGGCTCCCAGACTATGACCTACTTTCAACTTATTAGTAGTTAAGCAAGGAATTTTGTTACAAAACAAAGTTTTAATGGCATTGTATTCGGCCATATCGCCCTTTACGGTGCCTGGCGTATGTGTAACGATAATATCCACAGCATCAGGGTTTAAATCCCCTAAAGCCATTTTCATAGAGCGTTGAAAGCATTTGGCATCAGTAGATAGTGAAGCATTGTGTTCCAGGACTTCAGTGCCATAACCGAAGCCTTCAATAACGGCTAAGGCATTGCTGCTGCTTCCAGATTCTAAACAAGCCATGGCGGCACCTTCTCCTAAGACCATGGTGTTTCGAGTTTTACTAAGATCCAGTGCACGACAGGGATGGTTGTCTTCTGAGTCCGCATAGATCTTTAAAGCTTTCATTTGCGCAATGGTAAAATCGGTAAGTGGAGCCTCGCTACCGCCAACTAAAAATTTATCACTCATACCGGCGTTTAACCATGCAATACCATTAATCATAGCATGTAAGGCCGTGGAACACGTTATAGAATGTGAAATTTCTGGGCCTTGCGTTTGCAGATCATGGGCTACCCATGACGAAATATTACCCAGAGTGGTTGTAGGTGAGGTGAGCGGATTTGTTTTTTTATGAGCAATAAACGCTTCAAAATACGATTCAAACAATGCTGTTGCGCCACGAGAGGAACCTATATTGACCCCAAAATTGTCTGTTGAACTCCATTGGGCTTTTTTTATTGCCGCTCTGGCTGTGAAAATGGCAAACAACACAGAATCGTCCAAACTTTTATATTTTGAATTGGAATGCCTTAATTTCTCAATACTCTGCTTATCGTTTTCAGACAATTGAGCGATCCAATGCCCATGTTTTTTGGTAAAAAAATGAGTGTTGGACTTGTAATTATTCCAGATATCAATAGGAGTATTCCCCAGAGGAGAAATTGAAGAAACAGCAGTAATTGAGATTGGATGTTGCAATGTCCTTGTCTTTTTGGCAAAAGTAAGGTATATCCATAAGTCCGTATCTATGTATCGCTTTAATTTTTATGCTTTAGATGTAACATAACTCAAGAAAGACTTACTTATGTTTAGGAATCAATCAATTATAAATATGGAAGCTCAAAAAAGAAAAAGTTGGTTTGGTCGTAATTGGCTGTGGGTAGTGCCTGTTGGAGGTTGTTTAACACTTATAGTTCTGGCTGTTTTAGGTGTGGGCAGTCTATTTTATGGGGTTACCAGTCTTTTAAAGAATTCTACACCTTATGAATATGCTTTAGAGCAAGCACAGGAAAATCCTGAAGTGGTCGCTCAGTTAGGAGAAACCATAGAAGCGGATGGTATGATTAGTGGAAATCTAACGTATACCAATAACAAAGGAGAGGCCAATATTCAGATTCCAATTAAAGGTTCTAAAGGCGAGGGTACATTATTTGTTGTTGGTGAAAAGTATGGTGAAGATTGGACTTACGAAAAGCTGTATGTATTGATTAAAGATTCTCAGGAAAAGATTAATCTTCTGGATAAGGTCATAGAAGGTTATTGAAAAGGCTGATCTTTTTAAAACCAGCCTTTTTATATTGATCTAGAATTTAAGATAGATTTGATATCCCAATTGTATTTCACTATAGCCATTGGTTTCCCATTCGGAGGTATTGGTATAACGATATCTGAAGAAAAATTTATTATCGCTATCTGCAGAAGGGGTATAAAAGGCGCCGAGTTCATAACGTTGTAACCATCGTTGGTCCTCTAAAGCATTTTGTCTGTTTGAGTTTTCTAAAAAATCATTCGCCGAATAAACGGTAAAAAATTCTTCATTATCCGGGACAATGGTTCTAAATGCCCTAAAGCGCAGATAGCCACCAAAACGTTCCTCAGGGCGGATTCTCACAATGACATCTGGATAAATACGAATCATGTTCACATCCTTTTCAAGTTGTCGAATGGTAGCTTCAGCATTTTCTTCTGTAGGGTTAGGCACATCATCAACAACTTTAACACGACCATAGTGTACACCACCATTCAATTCAACACGGGTTTTAATTAGTGGAAAATCAAAAGAGGCAATATTGAGATCTACACCGACGGATACGTTTTCAAAACGTATTAGATCTAAGTAAGTTATATAATTGTCTATCTGAGATTCATTATTGATAAAACGTTCCGCTTTTAAAACTTGTAATTCACGATCTTCTTCATTGAGTTTGGCCCAGGTTAGATTAAAGACAGCATAATTGAAAAGGCCAAAATTTGAACTTCTACCAGTTCCTAAATGCATGCGTTTGGTCCATAAAGGCACTTGTTTTTCCACTTCAAACTGTACCAAACCATTGGGTTCACTTTCTTTAAAACCATTAAAGTCAGTAAACACTTTAGCATTTAATATTTTGGAGGACTTTTCTTTTTTTAGTTCTATCTGTCTTTCATTATTAGGATCGTCTGGAGTAGGAAGGCTTATGGTTTGATCTTTAGGACTAAAATCCAAACGGTCATTTTGATGATGCTGTATGTATAAATTAATAACGTTTGTAAGCGGTAAGGCAAATACTTTCTCCCTACCTTCAAAGGCATAAAGACTGTAATTGCTTAAATCTGCAAAATCGGTTTTGGAACTAAAGCCAATAGGGAACTCGTTATCAAACTTAAACTCTACATCCATAACATCCTTTAAAATCTGTTTTACGAAAGGTTCATCATAAAAACCGGATAAGACGCCATCAATATTGACGTCTGCATAATATTTTCGATGTCGTTTCTTAATAGAATTAAGAATAGCAATTTTATCGATAATTGGGGAAACGGTTTTTCCGGTTACCGTAATGTGTTCTATGAAGCCATCATTAAAGTCTATTTGAATGTTTTCAACATTTAGATTCCAAAGTGGGACGTCTAGGATCTTATCTCGATTTTTAGCGATCAAAAAATTAATCTTATTTTGATTGACTCTAGAATCATTGTCCGCATTCGATTTGTCTTTTTTGTAATCTTTTAAAGTACTTTCTATAAATTCTATTTCCTTTTCAAGTTGAACCTTGTTGTTTTCTAATGCTTTTAATTCACTATCGAACTTTCCTTTTTGCTTAGCGAAATCAGCTTCTGCTATGGTGTTTTTAGAAATTTTAGCATCTTTTATTTGAACATCAATTTTTTCTATTTTCTCTTTCAATTCCTCAATGTCCTTCTCAAATTTTTCAATGGATGTTTTGTGGCTAGAGATTTTGTTATCTAGTATGTCACTAATTCTATCAAACTCACTAACTATGAATTCATTTAAGTTTTTACGATACTTATACTTGAAGTATTCATTAGCGAAACTTCCTTTTAAAAAATTGAGCTGTTGATAGGTATTATACCATTCCTTTATATTCTTATTAATATGATGCTTTAGAACAGACTTAGCATTTCGATTATTACCTTTTTTAAGTTTCTGATGATAATCAAAGAGTTTCATCAGGTAAGAGTCATCTTCTATAGTTAAATCGGTTTTTTTGTTTTTAGGTATGTTTAAACTTTGTAGATCTTTTAAAATAGCATTCAAAGATTCTCCGATTTTTTTAATAGAGCTTTTATCAGAGGATTTTATAATAGAGTCAAGTTGAGTTTCGATTTCTTTTATTTTCGATTTAATGTCATTATTATTTTTTGAAGCTTCATTTAAGTTAGACAGTAGCTTATTGGATGTAGAAGTTATTTTTTCAACTATACGTTCAATACTTTTGTTACAAAATGACCCCTGATTGCTTAGACAAAGTTTGTTCTTGCTTGATACAATGTTTTCTTCTAAGGACTCAATGAAATCTTTCAATGCTTTCAATTCATCATTGTCATTTTTTTCTTGATTGTTATTAGTGGCTTGTAGATCTTTGATTTTTGCTTTTAGACTTTCTATTACAAAGGTCAACGATTTTTCATGATCATTGGTGGTGTTTTCTTCATCTTCAGCTTCTTGATTTGTTTGAGAGTCAATCTTTTCGGATAAAAACCTTAAAAAATCATCAGCATTAATCTTCTTATACTTTCCTTCTTTAGGAATCAAAGCTTTTTTAAACACACCGGAATCACCATTAGCATCTAAAATCAGTTTCCTTATCAATTTTGCCTGTCTGTTAAAATAAGCTTCTGTATCTAAACCATCTATGTTTTGTTTTATAACAATAGCACCTTGATTGTATTTTAATATACCAGCGACAGGCTCATTATCATACTCAAATGCGGTTATAACCAAAGCGTTAAAAAACTGGTAGATATTCCTCAAATCTTTTATGGCGCCATTATCATTTGATATACCTGTTGGTGAGCTTATATTAGCTGATGCAAACCTTGTTTTAAAAGCGCTGTATTCTTTATTGGATTCATCTTTTTCAATAATACTATTGATAGCATCCACAAAATGACCTTTAAATGAATTCTCTGTAAATGGAAATACTTTAAAACTGATGTTTTCTTCCTCCCCGTTATCCTTTTTTGTTTTCAGTGTTTCGTTTTTTTCATTTTTCAAAGTAAACGTGATGCTGTTTACGGCTTCGGCTGAAGCATAAATCATTATAGTTTCTTCTTTTCCCTCTTCTTTGATAGTATAGTTATAAGGTTGTAATTGTTTTTGGGCATAACCTGCAAAGGCTATAAAGCATAATAGTATGGTGAGTCGTAATTTCATGATCTTAGTGGTGTTGGTTAAGGTTGAATCTTAGTATAAATTCCTGGTTATTTTCTGTAAAACCAAGATCTCCAGTTAGGACATCTTCAGAAGAAAGCATCAATGCGCTTCCTTCTATATTACCAAGTACAGATAATACAGTAGTATCACGCTGCCAGATGTTTCCTGAAATCAAATTAGAAGCATTTAGATCACCGGTAAGTCTCACTATTGCATCTTCCGTATTGTCTATATTGAAAAAATTGAATCGTCCTAAATAATCTACAAATCCCATGGCATTTATGGTTTTGACAAAAGTTTCAGGGTTACTGTTATCAGCGGGTGTGTAAATGTTAAATTCTCCTGTGTAATGCCCGTTCAATGGATGATCAGAAGTAGGATCGTTAAAATTTACTATGGCAGCAATAAGATTATCATCAGAAAATAAGATGTCAGATGGTTGTAAAAGTATGCCACTTAGGGTGTCATTGGTTTGAATATTTTCGAAAGTCCCTTGTTCTATAAACCCCAAATGCGTATAATCGAGAGTATCTTCTGTAAATGATAGTATTATATAATCTCCCGAAATAGGATCATTACCGAGGTTCCTAAGATTAGCACTATTGGTATAAGGAATAATGGTGGCACTATTCATTGATTGTTGCGAAAAATCAAAACTTATTTTGCCGGGAATTGTAAAACTATAGGTTTTAGGGGTTGATATTGGAGCTTCGTAACGGTCTTGCTCACAAGAAAGCATTATACATATCAGAATTGTGTATAATGCCACAGAGCGATAGGAAATATATCCTCTCATTATTGGTGGTTTTAGAATTAACAAATTGCCCCGCGCTAAGCGGATGCTATTGTCTTAATTCTAAGGGGAGAGTATTAAATGTAAGAAAAAGAATTGGAAGAACAATGAAGTGGCAGTTGTAAATGTTTAAAAGTCAATAATTTGATTTTAAAAAACGTTTAGAGCATTCTCTATTGTTGTATAAATATGATGAAGCTGTTCTTCAGATATGGTATATGGTGCCAGGATGTATATGGTATTTCCTAAAGGGCGAAGAAACACACCTTGATCCATAAAAAAGGCAAAGAACTGATCTCTGAGGTTGCCATAGCGCGCCATAGGAATATTTAAATCCAAGGCAAAAATAATACCTGTTTGTCTTACAGTTGCTACCTTAGGATGGTTTACGATGTGTTCTCCAAAAGCCTTATGCGAACGGATAATGCGTTGTATGTTATTTTGGATATCTTCTGAAGTAAGCAGTTCAATACCGGCCAAAGCTGCTATACAGGCTAGGGGGTTCGCCGAGTAGGTATGTCCGTGAAAAAATCCTTTTGTAATATCATTGCTTAAAAACGCATCGTAAATATTCTGAGCACAAGATGTGATGGCCATAGGCAATAATCCTGCGGTTAGCGCTTTACTCAGACAAATAATATCGGGTTGATTATTGAGGTGTTGGGACGCAAAATACCGCCCCGTTTTTCCAAAACCGGTCATCACTTCATCAGCAACCGTTATTATATGGTGTGATTTACAAAAAGCCAGAATGGCATCTAATCCTTTCGCATCATGCATTTTCATAGCCGCGGCGCCTTGTACTAAAGGCTCATATATAAAAGCCGCTACCTGATGCGCGTTGATGATTTCTTGAAGAGTTGTTAGAATCGCTTCGTGGTTATTGCCATCAGGTGTTGGAATGCGTTTAACTTCAATAAAGAAATCTTCAAAAGGGCCATTGTAAACAGAAAGCCCCGAGGCACTCATGGCACCAAAAGTATCGCCATGAAAACCATCTTCAAAGGCAATAAGCACATTGCGTTTTTCATTACGGTTAAAATGGTATTGCAATGCCATTTTAATACCCACTTCAACAGCTGTAGAGCCATTATCACTAAAAAATAGTTTCTGCTGATTATCAGGTAGAATTTTAATCAATGCTTCAGACAGTTTTATAGCAGGTTCATGAGTAAGGCTGCTAAATACGACCTGATCTAAGGTTTGCATTTGTTGGTATACTGCTTCTGTGATATATGGGTTACAATGCCCATACATGCACGTGTACCAGGATGCAATAGCATCGATATAAGTGTTGCCATTTTCGTCGTAAAGTGTGCACCCTTCAGCTTTAACAATAGCCAAACTGTTTGGGTGTGTCTGGTGTTGCGTTAGAGGGTGCCAGAGGTGTGCTTTATCGCGTTGTTGAAGTGTCATATCAAATGAGGTCTAAACAGTTCGGCATATTCTTTTACAACATTTTTGTCAAAATAAGGTTCCTCACTGATTCTTCCAATCACCGGAACATTAGTCATTGTATGTATAATTGATTCTGTGGAAGGATGTTCATTCCCGCTAAAAATCAGAACAGGACTATACCCTTTTTGTTTCAGTAAGTTTAGGGTAAGCAGTGTATGGTTGATACTCCCCAAATAATGCCTGGACACCACAATGACTTTATCTTTTGGATGGATAAGGTCTGCTATGGTATCGGTATGATTTAGAGGTACGAGCAGGCCACCTGCACCTTCAATAACCAGATGGTTTTTGGTTTCAGGACGCTTAATTTGATCAATTGTAATACTTATGCCATCAATTTCTGCGGCAGCATGTGGACTCATGGGGGTATGCAAAGCATAACTGTTGGGGTGGAATTTTGACTGGGAATTACTAATCAGTTTTTCAACCTTATATTTATCATCATGGTCCAGCTCTCCGGCTTGTACTGGTTTATAATAATCTGCTTCCATTGCTTCAACCACTATAGCTGAGGCTATGGTTTTTCCAACATCAGTTCCTATACCGGTTATAAAATAGGTGTTCATTTAAATATGGTTTTACAACTATTACAGATATACCTTGTGCTTTCAAAAAAAGGAAACAACATATAGAAGATGTTCTTTCGTGCTAAAGGCGCTATCAATATTTTTGTAGATGCACAATTCACACAATGGATAGCATTTCCATTGCTGTCAACTTCATAAGTTCTTATGGTATCGTAAATAGCTATTGCTTTTAAAGTATATTCTTTATGAACATATAACTTTACACCACCCAAAGCCTGACTTATCAATGGATCAGAATCGATGGTTTTCTCATCTTTTAGAATGGTGTCTATACCTTCAGCATTTAATCTGGTCTTGACTATTTGTGCTTCTGTAGAAAACTCAAAAGCATCTAAAAGTACATAGTTACTGTTCATAAAATGAATTAAGAAACAAAGGTAGCTAACATGCTCAAAACTTCCGAAATTTCTTGTTGAGAATTGTAGCTGTGTAAACAAAACCGTAAACGTTCTTTGCCTTCGGGAACCGTTGGAGAAAGTACCGCTTTTACATCAAAGCCATGACTGTATAACTGTTGTGAGATTGCTTTCACGGTGTCATTACCTGAAATGATACAAGACTGAATTGCCGAATGGCTAGGAATAAAATAATTTTGAAGCTTATAATGATGAGTTTCTGATTGAAATAAGCGAATGTTTGCTTTAAGTTGAGAAATGGTTTCTGTCGTTTTGAGTTTATCATAAGCCACAAACAGTGTTGCCAGTGTATGTGGAGGCAAAGCTGTGGTATAGATAAAACTACGAGAGAAGTTAGTGAGGTATTCTTTTAAGATTGTATTTCCTAAAATAGCAGCACCATGACAGCCTAGAGCTTTACCAAAAGTGACGATCCTTGCAAAGCAATCTTGCTCAAGATTTAAGTGCTGGACTAATCCAACCCCTTGATCGCCAAAAACGCCTATGGCATGTGCTTCATCAATAATGCTCAAAGCATTATGCTTGTTACAAAGCCTTATGAATTCCGGTAGATCAGGAGTGTCACCATCCATTGAAAATACCGATTCGGTGACCACATAAATTTCTGTCTTTTGAGGCGCTCTTAAGGCAGAGAATTTTTCCAGTAGCCTCTCAAGATTATCGAGGTTATTGTGTTCAAATTTATAAGCTTTGGCCTTACTCATGGTGATCCCGTCTCGTATAGAGGCGTGGATGTATTCGTCATACAGAATAATATCATTGCGTTGAGGTACAGATGAAAACAAACCAATATTAGCATCGTAACCTGAATTGTATATCAGGCTTGCTTCGCTATTATGGAAAGTATTGAGATGGTCTTCTACAATAGTATACAGTTTATGATTTCCTGATAATAAACGAGACCCTGTGGCCCCGTTGTGTTTGAGGTTGTGATCAACTAAATACCGATGTGCTGTATCAAAAATGATTTCAGATACTGAAAACCCTAAATAATCATTAGAAGAGAAATCAATAAGCTTATGGGCATCACCAAGTGTCCGAAAAGCATTAGAGGTTTTACGGTCTTTAAGTTTATCATTAAGTTTTTGAGGTAGCATCATGTTTATTCAATATAGACAATATTTCCGGTTGTTCTGTAAACCTCTTTATCTACCCATCTATGATAGCCCCTTTTTCTGGCATCAAGCAAATCAATATTCAATTTTTCAGAGAAAAAGAAAGCTTCTTTCATCACAGTATCGTAATCATCCAAAGCAAAAAGATTAAGTATATTACGCTTCTTATACCATAAGTTTACTTCATACCCATTATCGGTTTTAAATACGGAAATGTATTTTAGATCTTTTAAATTTTTCCATTTTCCTTTAATAGTGAATCTGCCAATTTCTATATCACTTCTAATTTTCTGTTCTTTAAAATTTAGATGGTTAGTGCGAAAGGTAATGTAAGGAACTACCATGTATCTGAAAACAAAAAAACCTAAAATAATCAAATACACTACAGTTCTGGTGCCTTCATAACGTTCAACTGTGAAGTAATAGCACAACCCAATATATGTGGTCATAAATAATGCTACCAATATTCTAATTAGCAGTGGTGATTTAGGCTCAGTAATTGTAAACTCAATTTCTGTCATTTTTCAAATATACGAACTGTAGCGTGGTGAAAAATTATTGATAAACAATAATTTTGCTATATTTGTTATTGATAAACAATAATTTTTGTGTTTTTAAATAACTTAAGTCATGCAAAAAGAAACTGCCCTTGCTGACATTCTTTATACATTATGTAGCATTGTATTTTATATTTTAATTGTTGCTTTTGGGGCTATATTAGCATTGGAAATATTAACCAATAACGGTAAGATTGGAAATTTTTATTCAAATTTCCATAGCTCAAGAGGATATGCTATACCTGTAGAGTTAAAGATTACCCCTGAAAACCCAATGTTTAATGATATACGCTTTACTAAATATGAAGAAGGTGTTGATAAAGCCGGGGTAAAAACATATACTAAAGTACGTGAATATGCTAATTCTATTAGTTCAGAAGATTCTTTAAATTTTAAGACCATAGTTAGTATTGAAGAATTCTATGGGTTAGATAATTTTGACCTCATCACTGATAAGTTTAGCAGTAATGGTTATGTGTATGTTGAACCAAAGACATCGGCAGTTAAGGTTGTTATTTTGTTCAGGACATACCTTAATCTTATTTTTTTGATAACGATCTTCTTCTTACTAAGAAACATGTTTAAATCTTTGAGGATACGTATTCAGTTTTCTCAAAGATTGTACAAGTCGATACAGTTATTAGGGATAATTATAATTGTTAAGGTTTTACTTTATGTGATTTCAAATTCTTTTCTTGGGAAAACACTATCACAGATTAATGTAGAACCTATAGATAAACGCTTAAGCTATCTGGAAGTGTTGATGCATCCACGTCTGGATATTGATTATACATTACTTATCGTTGGATTCTCTCTTATAGTGTTGAGTTCTGTTTTAAAAACTGGGAGTAGTATTCAACAAGAAAATGACTTAACGATTTAACCATGCCGATAGTCGTCAATTTAGATATGATGCTGGTAAAGCGTGGGATGAAAAGTAAAGAACTTGCTGAAATTATTGGTATTACTACTGCAAATCTTTCAATTTTAAAATCGGGTAAGGCAAGGGCCATACGGTTTACAACTTTAGAAGCCATTTGTGAAGCTTTAGAATGTCAACCAAGCGATATTTTGGAGTATGTTAAAGACTAAAATCTTTATCTTTACAATGTATGTATGCTTTAGTTGATTGTAATAATTTTTATGCGTCTTGCGAACGGGTTTTCAACCCTAATTTGCAAAGTCAACCTGTGGCTATTTTAAGCAATAATGATGGTTGTGTGATATCGAGAAGCGATGAGGCTAAGGCCTTAAATTTACCCATGGCAGCACCTATTTTTAAATGGGAAGGCTTTTGTAAAAGCAATGGTATTCATGTATTGTCTTCCAACTATCCATTGTACGGGGATATGAGCAATAGAGTGATGAGTATTTTGGAGCAATTTACTCCAGATGTGGAAGTATATAGTATTGACGAAGCATTTCTTCAGTTTAAAGGCTTTGAGCATGTTGATTTTAATGATTATGGACACCAGATAAGGCAACGCATTTTAAAATGGACAGGTATACCAACATGTGTTGGAATTGCACCAACAAAAGCATTAAGTAAAGTTGCCAATAGAATAGCCCGGAAATTTCCTAAAAAAACAAAAGGAAGTTATGTTATAGATTCAGAGGTGTCTAGAATAAAAGCCTTAAAATGGATTAGGATTGAAGACGTATGGGGCATAGGTTTTGGTTTGCAGAAACGCCTTAAAGCTAAAGGTTGTAAAACAGCTTATGATTTTACTCAAATGCCCGATGAATGGGTAAGAAAGACATTTTCTATTACCGAATGGAAATTAAAAAAAGATCTCGAAGGTATTCCAAAATTGACCTTAGACGAGCGTGAAACGAAGCGTGCTATTGCTACCACCCGAAGTTTTGAGTACACCTATTCGGATATTGAAAACATAAAGGAAAGAGTTTCTACGTTTGCGACAAGTTGTGCAGAAAAACTAAGGGCTCAAGGCTCCAGTTGTCATATGATCATAGTGATGTTAAGAAGCGACAGGCATAAGAAGGGTTTAGAGCAGCATAAAGTGAGTACGCGAGTTATACTGCCATATCCTACAGACTCATCATTGGTTATCAGTAATATGGCTGTAGAAGCAGTAAAATCAATTTATAAAAGTGGTATTAAGTATAAACGCGCAGGTGTAATAGTTACTGGGCTAGTGCCTACAGACAGTCACCAACTGGGCTTGTTTGATAAAGAAAATCCAAAACACAAGCCTTTAATGTCTGCTATAGATCAAATGAATAAGAGGTATAAAGATTATAAAATAAAACTTGGAAGTCAGGATTTGGAGCGAACATGGAAAATGCGACAAGAACGATTATCACCAAGATATACTACTAATATTAACGAAGTTATTAAAGTAAAATAATCATCATCATTGATAATGATAAAGGCTAATATAAAATGACAGCAAACACATCAAACCTTATATTTTTTGTGCCGGAAGCTTCAATGCATTCAAACGGTGCAGTACTTGTTGATACAGGAATATCTGCGGGTTTCCCATCGCCGGCAGATGATTTTAAAGAACAGCGCTTATCGTTAGATGATGAACTGATAAAGAATAAAGAAGCCACCTTTTTTGCCAGAGTGAGTGGTCAGTCTATGATAGATGCAGGCTTAGATAATAATGACTTATTGGTTATTGATCGAAGCTTAGAGCCGGAAGATGATAAAATAGCAGTTTGTTTTATAGATGGAGAATTTACCGTTAAGCGTTTACAGATAAAGCCAGACGGTTTATGGTTGAAACCTGAGAATGAAAATTACCAACCTATAAAGGTTACCGAAGACAATAATTTTGTGATTTGGGGTATAGTTACCAATGTGATTAAACGGGTATAATAAATAAAAAACGCGAAGCCTTAGCTTCGCGTTTTTCTGTATTGTATATGTTGTATTAACTAATCTGCTAATACGATAACTTTATTATCTTTCATTTCTATAGTACCGGAGTTAATCTCTAATGTCAATACCTTATTGTCATCGTTATGCGGTACAATAGTAGCATGAAGCTCATCAAACTCTAAATGACTTTTAGAATGCACTCTAATTTTAACGGTACCTGCTTTTAATATAGATACAATAGGTGCGTGGTCTTTGAGCATTTCAAACTCACCATTGATTCCAGGAACAACTACAGAGTCAATATCTGAGCTAAAAAGCGTTGCTTCCGGAGATACAATTTCTAAATGCATAATTTATCCGTTTATTAATTAAGCTTCTGCTAACATTTTTTCTCCGGCTTCAATAGCTTCTTCTATAGAACCTTTGAGGTTAAAAGCAGCTTCCGGTAGATGATCCAATTCACCATCCATGATCATATTGAATCCTTTGATCGTTTCTTTAATATCAACCAATACTCCAGGAATTCCTGTAAACTGTTCAGCTACGTGGAATGGTTGCGATAAGAAACGTTGTACACGTCTGGCTCTCGATACAGCTAATTTATCTTCTTCAGACAATTCTTCCATACCAAGAATGGCAATAATATCCTGTAATTCTTTATAACGTTGTAACAACTCTTTTACGCGTTGTGCACAGTTATAATGATCATCTCCTAAGATTTCCGCTGTTAAAATTCTTGAAGTAGAATCTAATGGATCCACAGCTGGATAAATACCTAGCTCTGCAATTTTACGAGATAATACTGTTGTTGCATCTAAGTGAGCAAACGTTGTTGCAGGCGCAGGATCCGTTAAATCATCCGCAGGTACATATACCGCTTGTACAGATGTAATAGACCCTTTCTTAGTAGACGTAATACGTTCTTGCATGGCACCCATTTCTGTTGCTAATGTAGGTTGGTAACCCACAGCAGATGGCATACGTCCTAATAATGCCGATACCTCAGAACCTGCTTGTGTAAAACGGAAGATGTTATCTACGAAGAAAAGTACATCTTTCCCTTGACCGTCTCCGGCACCATCACGGAAATACTCAGCTATCGTTAATCCTGATAATGCTACACGAGCACGTGCTCCAGGAGGCTCGTTCATTTGTCCAAAGACGAAAGTTGCTTTAGAATCTTTCATGGCTGATTTATCAACCTTTTGAAGATCCCAACCACCTTCTTCCATAGAGTGCATGAAATCATCACCGTATTTTATAATACCCGATTCTAACATTTCACGAAGTAAATCGTTTCCTTCACGAGTTCTTTCTCCAACACCGGCAAATACGGATAAACCACCGTGACCCTTGGCGATGTTGTTAATTAATTCTTGAATTAATACGGTTTTACCAACACCGGCACCACCAAATAAACCAATTTTACCACCTTTAGCATAAGGCTCGATCAAATCGATGACTTTAATACCTGTGAATAGAACTTCAGTAGAAGTTGACAGTTCCTCAAATTTAGGTGCCTGTCTGTGGATTGGTAATCCGTCTTTGTCAGCTTTAGGTAAGTCTCCCAGTCCATCAATAGCATCTCCAATAACGTTGAATAGACGTCCATAAACATCTTCTCCTATTGGCATTTGGATAGGAGCACCAGTTGCGATAACTTCAGTACCTCTACTTAAACCATCTGAAGAGTCCATCGCTATAGTACGTACAGTATCTTCTCCAATGTGAGACTGTACCTCTAGTACTAAGGTTGAACCGTCAGGGCGTTTAATTTCTAATGAATCATAAATCTTTGGAAGTTCAGTTCCAGCACCGAATTCAACATCGATTACCGGACCTACAATTTGTGCAACTTTACCTGTAACTTTTGACATTACTTATCTGTTTTTATTTTGCAATTATTTAAATCAGAAATAACAAAACAATCTTAAGAAAAAGATAGCCTGTTTTTCGCGCTGCAAAGATATATTTTTATTTAAAAATAAAGAGGTTTTTTGAGAAGCTTTTTTATATAAAAAAAGCACGCTATAAACAAGCGTGCTTTGTGATGTATTGTAAGTGTCTAATTTATTGTAGTTGAGCAGAATATGATGTTGGGAAATCCCCTGCTTTTGCGAGGTTTCCTGATTCTGAAAAATTAGAACCGTAAGTATCGTCTATAGCTTCCAAAAAGCTATTGGCCATTAAGGCATAACCCCTTGCGGTTAAATGAATACCATCTAAGCTAACTAATCCGCCAAAGACTAAACTGGTATTTAATGAAAATTGATCAAAATCAATTCCTACTGTTGAAGCCTGTTCTAAAATTGAATTTAAATCAACTAATGCTAAGCCATTTGCTGTGGCTACTGCAGAAATGCTAGCATTATAAGCTGCCGTAGCAGTAGCAATTTCTGTTTGCTCCTCTGGAGTTAAAACCCATTTGTCCTCTAAAGGTAGAGAAACACCCTCAGCAGAAAATTGATTCGCTAAAGCTTCAGGTAATCCTTGAAGCTGTAATAAGTTAGAAGCATCTTCATTTACAGTGCCAATTATTGACGAACTTGGGAGTATTAATAAATCATTAGATGTTGCTTGTCGAGATTGACCATAAGTTAAGCCTAAAAGGTTGGCAACCAATGGTGCTGCTTGTGGTGGTAACCCAAATTGTGCTATAAATGCAGGGAATTGAGGGTTGGCATTCAAAACACCAGTGATTTGGGCTGAAAGGTCCATTAAACTCTCATCTCTAATCACTACAGGATTTGCTTCACTATCAGAAAATGTAATATTTCTTCCGGTAACACCTAAAAAAGCATATACATCATTCAAAGCACCATAAATAGTGTTTAATGTTGGTATCTGTGATGCAAAATCAGGATTAGATGGATCTAATGGATTGTGAGGTACTGTCGTAAAGAAAGACAAACTGGTAATATTGGGCAAATTGCCTATGGCACCTTTAGCACCATTGGCAGTTAAACCGGCAACTAATGCATTTAAAGCAGTATCAAATGTTGCTGTATCAGTGATTGGATTACTACCATCTCCTCCTGTAGTTGCGTAACCTAAAACATCATTACCTCCAACTTCAGATAAGGTAAAAAATGTTGGGTTTTGTGCAACTGCCAGTTCTAACATTGATGCATTTGGAGCATTTCCTGTCATACGAATAGCATAAGGGTTTGCAGCGGCAGGAAAATTGGTGATATTTCCATATCCAGGTGCTACCATATGAAAACTTTTGGCACCAGGAACTCCTAAATTATTAAAAGGTCCGGTTGGGTTGTTAAGTGCAAAATCCGTTGTTGACATAGCCATAGGATTTACGCTCTGTAACGGAACAGGTCCGGCGCCACCAAACACTAACCTTTCATTGAAAAGTCGTTGCCCGGTCATTGGATCTATTACAGGATTACCTCCCAATATTAAACCGCCAAAATTGTCATTCATCAGAGGTTGTGTAAACGTTCCTCCGCCTACCATGGCAAATTTACTGGCCAGAGTATTTGGAAATGAATTCTCCTGAGCAGCTATAAACAATCCGTTATCTGTAAATCCTGCAGTAAAAGAAGCTCCTATTGCAACATAGTTAGAAAAATCAACTGTGCCTGTAGTAAGTTCAGGTAATACTTCGGTAGTATCATTGTTTCTGTCTCTAAGCTCGTCTAGAGCATCATTATCACAAGACAACATACCTAATGTTAGGAATGATAGTGCTATATATTTTATATTTTTCATCACGTGTTTTCTTTTTCGTTATTATAAGTTATTTATTGTCCATGATACATAGTATTGTGAACCAATGAAACCGGTACCGAAGGCCGTAAAATACTCGTCTTGTAATAAATTAGTAGCACCAGCTTTGAATGTTGATTTCAGGCTTGGAACTCTTAAGTTAATCTGAGCATCTAAAACATGAAATGCTGGTACCTCGCCATCACCAAAAGAAGCTTCCCAGAAATAGTTGTCACTCCAACGCCATGAGACATTAAATCCAAAGTTTTCGAATAAATCTGTTTTTCCGAATGAAGCTTTTACTTTATGTTCGGGTGTATTAAAGTTTGTTCTGAAATCCGGATTACCGGCAACATCAAAGTCTAAACGAGCCCAAGTATAGTTTGCACTAAGGTCAAATCCGTCAAATACTTTTGTTGAAACTTGAATTGCAGCACCATATGAATTAACGGTTTCATCAGTATTGGTATACGTTTGATATCCAACCACATCACGATTGTTTAAAGCTGCTAAAATCTGTTGCGTATCCGAATTAAGCCCCGCTACTGAAGCTGGGTTATTAGGGTCATAACCTGTGAGATCAAAGTTAGAAACATCACCATAAAGTGGGGCAATTACTGTTTCGTTAGCCAAGAAATCACTGTAAATGCTATAATATGCTGAAGCGTCTATTATGAACTTATCTATCTTACCTCTATAACCAACCTCAAAAGAACTTACTTGTTCAGGGTCTGCAAAACTTGAATTGCCAATAAAATTACTACCATTGGATGTAGGATCATGTGATCCTAAGTCATCAGCTATTGAAGCAAATAATGAATTTGTATATGCATTGGCTCCTGTTTGAGTGATAGTTGCCGGAAAACCTAAACTTTGACCCGCTTGACTAACACTGTAGTTTCTAGAAAAACGATCACCAATATCTGTTGCACCACCAATCAATGTTCCTAAGGCCGTTTCTAAACCAATGTAAAGCGATTGAGTATCTGGGTTTCTAAAACCTGTTTGGAAGGACGCTCTGAAATTGTGATTTTCATTAACAGTTAAACCTGCAGAAATTCTTGGAGAAAAGAAACCGTCAAAAAGCTCTGATTTGTCATATCTGATAGAACCTGTTAGTTTAAGTTCTAAGTTTTCATTCAATTCCATTGTGCGTTGAAGTTGAGTATACACTCCTAATTCTGAATATGTAATGGCACCATTAGCATCTGCATATATGGTTCCAAAAGAGTTTAATCTATATGTACGGTATGAACCACCTACTTGAATTTCGGCAAAATCGAAAGTATCATGGAAGTTATAGTTAGCATCGGCATGATATATTTTAGAATTATCTCTAAATGCAGAACCCGTTAAGAAATTAGTGTCTGAGGTAACCTGATCAAAAAGGCGTTGAAACTCTTCTGAACCTAGAGCTGGTCTTCCTTGTTCAGCAGTAGCTCTTGCTGTACTATGAGCTTGTGTATCTGTCGCGCCATTCAATACAGCACCGGCATAAGCACCAATGTATTCACGGAACCAATCTTCATGAGACTTCCAAGCTTGTAATAAGTTAGGTCCAGCAACATCCATTACATAAGTGTCTCCGGCTTTATCTGAAGTGACATAACCTCTAACGAAAAAATCATCATTTCTAACTTCTATTTTGTGCTGTTGTAATGAAAACCCATCTATTCTATAGCGTTGAGCTCCCTGATAAATAGTAGAACCAGTACCTATCTTACCGATATATTGAATTTCGAAATCATCAGCCCAAGGACGGAAGTATAAACCCCAATCTGCTTTGACGCTTTCAGCGTCATAATCGGTTAAATCTACTTCTCTATAACCTGTTCTACTCACATTTACATCTGGTATTATACTTTGAATGCTGGCAGGTGCAATGTCTCTTATGTTAGTAGTTACATTATCTCCATACACATTTACACCATCATAATTAGTGTTTGATTCACGTGTGCCTCCTCGCATGTTTTTATCATCATAATTTGTAGCATACCAATCGGTTCCTTTTAAATATCCAAAATTGACTTTAGCTGCGAATTTATCACTGAATTTGTGAGCCATACTTATACCAAAATCTGTGTAACTATTATCTCCTGCTGCTTCTTGGGACGTTATTCCTTGTTTTATATATCCTCTGATACCTGGATGATCAAAAGGATTCTTACTGGTCATAAATAAAATCCCGTTAAATGCATTGGCACCATAAAGTGCAGATGACGCTCCTGGTAAAAGTTCAACACTTTGTACATCAGTTTCAACCATACCCAATAGATTACCCAATGGGAAATTCAGTGCTGGAGCTGAATTGTCCATACCATCTACCAATTGCATGAACCTAGTATTTGCAAACGTTGCAAAACCTCTGGTGTTTATGGATTTAAAAGTTAAACTGTTAGTGTTGATATCAACACCTTTCAAATTTTCCAAACCACCATAAAAATCTGCTGATGCTGTATTTTTAATTGCTTTGAGCCCAAACCGTTCTACTGTTACCGGAGATTCAAAAATACGTTCAGGTGTTCTTGAAGCAGATATCACAACTTCATCAAGTTCGTTACCTTCTACTAATGATACATCAACGACTTGATTGTTTGTGGTGACTTCGACAGTTTGTTCTTCAAAACCAGTATAAGTGATTCGTATTGTAAATGGCGGTGCCTGATCTACAGTTAAGGTGTAATCACCATTAAGGTCTGAACTTGTGCCAGATGTTGTGCCAACAACAATAATATTGGCGCCAGGTAGTGGTTGACCTGTGTTGTCTGTAACTTTACCTTTTACTGTGGTTTGTGCAAAGGAAACCAAGCAAAATAGCATTACAAAAAGCTTTAGGATTGTCTTCATTTTAATGAATTAGTTAAATTTATCGATGAGCAATTTAACTAAATATATGAAAATTCGATAAGAAATTGTTAAAAAATTATGCGCGCATAGGATATTTTAAGAAAAATAGCCTTGTATTAATGCGTAATTCTTAAAAAAACCTCTCGTAGAGTTAGAAAATGACAACTATTTAAGAAAAATCTGGCTTATTCTACAGTTACTGATTTTGCCAAATTTCTTGGTTGATCTACATTTTTATCGAGCATGACGGCTATATGATATGATAACAGCTGTAAAGGTATAGTGGTCAGTAGTGGAGTTAAAAACTCTATAGTCTCAGGAACTTCTATAACATGATCTGCAAGTGCTTTAACGCTGACATCACCTTGGGTAACGATACCGATAATTTTACCTTTTCTAGATTTTATCTCCTGAATATTACTAACAACTTTTTCATAATGACCTTTCTTAGTTGCAATGACTACAACAGGCATTTGTTCGTCAATTAAAGCTATAGGGCCATGTTTCATTTCAGCAGCAGGATAACCTTCAGCATGTATATATGAGATTTCTTTAAGTTTTAAAGCGCCTTCAAGAGCTACTGGAAAGTTATAACCTCTTCCTAAATAAAGAAAGTTTTTAGCATCTTTATAGATGTCTGAGATAAGTTTTACGTAAGCGTCAGACTTTAAAGCTTCTTCTACTTTTTCAGGAATCATTTCCAATTCTAAAAGGTGTTGTCGGTAATCAGAACTAGAAATTGTGCCTTTAGCTCTTGCCAGTCTTAATGCCATTAAGCTTAATACGGTAATCTGAGTAGTAAATGCTTTGGTCGAAGCAACACCGATTTCAGGACCTGCATGCGTGTATGCTCCTGCATCAGTTTCGCGAGCTATGGAAGAACCTACAACATTACATACTCCAAAAACAAATGCACCTTTTGATTTGGCGAGTTTAATAGCGGCTAATGTGTCGGCTGTTTCTCCAGATTGAGAAATCGCTATTACAATGTCTTTTTCAGTAATTACTGGATTTCTATATCTGAATTCTGAGGCATATTCCACTTCTACAGGTATTCTGGCAAGGTCTTCAAATATATATTCTGATACTAAGCCTGCATGCCATGATGTACCACATGCAACAACAATTATTCGGTCTGCATTAAGGAATTTTTTCATATTGTCCTCTACACCAGCCATTTTTATAATAGCGTCTTTAGTCAGCAGACGGCCTCTAAAAGTATCTAGTATAGCACTTGGTTGCTCATATATTTCTTTAAGCATGAAATGCTCATATCCCCCTTTTTCAATTTGCTCAAGATTTAGTTGAAGCTCTTGTATATATGGGTCAACAAGGGCATCATCGTTAATCTTACGAACTTTAACGTTTTTTCCTCTTCGGATAATGGCCATTTCTTCATCTTCAAGATAAATGGCATTTTTAGTGTACTCTATAAATGGAGATGCATCACTGGCGATAAAAAATTCTTCTTCACCTATACCTATCGCTAGAGGGCTACCCAGTCTGGCTACGACAATTTCATTGGGTTTATTTTTGTCAAAAACAGCAATGGCATAAGCACCTATAACCTGATTTAATGCTATCTGAACGGCTTTTCCTAATTTAACATCTTCATTTTTCATTACGTCTTCAACAAGGTTGACTAAAACTTCAGTATCCGTGTCTGACGTAAATGAATATCCTCTATTAATAAGTTCTTTCTTTAGAGACTCATAATTTTCTATAATACCATTGTGTATAATGACCAGATCTCCTGAATTTGAATAGTGAGGATGAGAGTTAATATCGTTTGGTACACCATGCGTTGCCCATCTGGTATGCCCTATGCCCAAAGTGCCATCAATAGATATTTCATTACTAATTTTAGCTTCTAAATCTGAAACTTTACCTTTAGTTTTTGATAGCTTAATGTTACTGCCATCGTATAAAGCTATACCAGCACTATCATAACCACGATACTCTAATCGTTGTAAGCCTTTTAATATTATTGGATAAGCCTCTCTATGGCCAATATAACCAACTATTCCACACATAGGATTTAATTATTTGGTTCGGTATAGAAAATTTCTAAATATACTTTTTTTGTCTGATCTTCAGTATTATTTCCATGCAATACTGTGCCTCTTGGTGAAACAATTGAACTTACAGGAATACGCTTTTCAGAATCATCATTCGTCAATTCTAATCGTTGTGTTAAACTACTTTCTAAATTTACATTTCCAGACACTGCCAATCCTAATGTAACATTTGAAGTGTTTTCTCTCAATAAATTATTGATATGATTGGTGATTTTGATTTTGTATTTAATGCCCCGACCATCTGACTCATCATTTTCTCGTTGCAGAATACCTAAATGATTAGAGATTGATTGCAACGGTACTGTTGTGTTTGGGGTATCTGTAATATAGTCTATTAGAGGAATGTTATTGTCCATATCGTATAAATAGATACGATCGGGCTCTTCTCCTTGGACTATATCCTGATCTACATAGAATACGAGATTTGCCTCATTGATTAAGCGTTTTGCCTTTACAAAGTCTCCGTTTTCATCCAATTCTACGAATTCACTTCTCCATGTTTCGAACGTGTTCATCGTATCGTTGTCATCATCATTGTCATCTCCATTGAAAAGCTTTATAGCAGCTAAAGAGCCTTCACCGCCTTTTAAATATAAGCGACTATCTCCGTTAACTTCATCACCATCTTGAAGAGGAATGTTGTAATTGTTGTCAAAGAAATTGATTCGGTTGGGTCTGAAACTTAATTCGTATGTGGTTTCAAGCCTGTCTTGACCAGGTGTAAAAGGATCTCTAGTGTAAGTAAGGGTGATTTTAGCATCGTTAGAAGCTAAATTGAGCCCTGCCATAGCGCCAACATTACCACCTACAGATTCTGCTTTAAAATAAAGACCTCTAAAATATTCATTAAAATTATTACTGTTACTCAATACAGGTTGTCCTTCCTGATCAATTATTTTTTGCTGCCAGTAATCTCTGTTTAATTGAATACGAATACCGGGAGGTAAAATCTGCTCAAGCTGATCATCTTCGTCTAAAATTTGTATAGCTTCACCACTAAAAGGAATGGCATCTATAGAAAAAATTAATTCGCCTTCAAGATCAGTTTCACTTATAGATTCTGAATTAGATAAGGCTTTATTAGAGAAGTATGTCTGTTGTTCATTAAATTCCCCGTCGGGATCAAAATCCCTTAGGAAAAAAGTGTTCTCATAGATGCTTAATTTTATAGGGCCGCTGCCAAATATGGAATCTAATTCATAGGTTGGAATGTTGTCTTCATCAAAACCTGTCCTAGTACTAAAGAATGGAATGTATAACACTACTGATTCTAACTCTGTATTCTCTCCAAAATCAGGATTAAAGGAGCTAGGGGTCAATTGAGATACAAAGCTACTGGTTGTACTGCCATAAAGTGGGTCATTATAAAACCCTAAAAAATTAATAGGCATGTTATTGGTTTGAACTGGCCCTAAAGCATCATTGTATGTAATGATATCGTATTGTTCCGAATCCGTTTCGAAATTTGTAGCGACATCATTATTTATGATATCTGAATCTATACTGGCAAAATCTTTATCACAGGATAAGAAAAGCGAAGTAGACAATGCAATAACTATAGCATATTTAGAGGCAATTTTTATTTTTTTCATAGAGATATGTATCTATTGTAGAACACTATTTTTGTAAAACTCCGTATAAGGTTCAGCAAACTCTTCAAGTGAAAAATAATCCAATGATGGAATATCAGAATCGTCAATGTAAGTGTTTAACTCATCTGGTAAATCCTTAGAGCCTTTGATCACTGCATCAGAATTATCAATGGCAATTTTCATGAGATTTATATAGTTAGGTTCATCAAGTGGCTTAATCACTTCAGGATCTAAACCATCAAAGCTTACCTTTTTCATCATACTTTTATCTAACGTCCCTTCGAAGTTTTGATTGTATATTGAGGTGACTATTTTACTCTCTGTAAACAGAGGCTCTGTTTTATAGTACTCTTTTAGATACAGGGGTAATAGTGACGCCAGCCAACCGTTAACATGTATGATATCTGGCGCCCAATTTAATTTTTTTACAGTTTCAATAACGCCTTTGGCAAAAAATATAGCTCGTTCATCATTATCAGAAAATAATTTACCGTCCTCATCAGTTAAAGTCGCTTTACGCTTAAAATATTCTTCATTATCAATAAAATAGACCTGAATGCGTTCCTTAGGGATCGATGCCACCTTAATGATTAATGGCATATCTAAATCATTGATAACAAGGTTTATACCAGATAAGCGTATGACTTCGTGCAGTTGATGTCTTCGCTCGTTAATGTTTCCAAACCGAGGCATGAAAATTCGTATTTGCCCACCTTGCTTGTTAACCATTCTGGGCGCTTCAAATGACATTGAGGAAATTTCCGTTTCCGGTAAATAAGGAACTACTTCAGAAGACACATACAATATCCGCTTATCTTTCATAAATGCGTTGTGTTTAAAATTAAAAGTAAAAAACATGCAAAATTACAAAATTTTATGCAGATTGGGCGTAAAATATTATGTTTGCAAGCTGTTAATTTTTTGTTACTGTTTTGAGAATCTTCTATAATAAAACGGAACTTTCCGGTTATATCGGTATAAAAAAGGCCGAAAATATCACTTTTGGATTTGTGCCTACAATGGGAGCATTGCATATGGGGCATATGTCTCTGGTTAATAAGGGTTTAGTGGATAATGATCTGGTGGTGGTAAGTATTTTTGTTAACCCGACACAGTTCAACAATAAAGAAGATTTGAAAAAGTATCCAAGAACTTTGGATAAGGATATTGAAATCCTGAAAGAAGTTTCTTTAGATAAGATTATTGTGTATGCGCCTGAAGTAAAAGATATCTATGAGGATGATATTCGTGCTGAGCATTTTAATTTTGGAGGGATAGAAAACGAAATGGAAGGTGCTTTCAGACCAGGACATTTTGACGGTGTTGGAACAATTGTAAAGCGCTTTTTAGAGATCGTTAAGCCAAATATGGCATATTTTGGAGAGAAAGACTTTCAACAATTACAGATTATAAGGAAGCTTACGGAATTGTATGGTATTCCTGTAAAAATTGTAGGTTGCCCAATACACAGAGCTGAAGATGGTTTAGCGATGAGTTCCAGAAATCAGCGTTTAAAACCCGAATATAGGAAAGCAGCTCCTTTTATATACGAAACGCTTAAAGCTGCCAAAATTAAATTTGGCACAAAAAGTGCTAATCAGATTTCGGAATGGGTAGATAAGCAGTTTGAAAAACACCCCTTGTTAGAATTGGAGTATTTTCTAATAGCAGATGTAGATACCTTAAAACCACTCAAACGAAAGTCTAAACAAAAAACATATAGAGCATTTATAGCTGTATATGCAGACGATATAAGATTGATAGATAATATCGCTCTAAATTAATTACCTTTGTAGCATGCAAATTCAAGTTGTAAAATCAAAGATACACCGTGTAAAAGTTACAGGTGCGGATCTTAATTATATAGGCAGCATAACCATTGATGAAGATCTCATGGAAGCAGCCAATATTATACAAGGAGAGAAAGTTCAGATTGTCAATAATGACAATGGCGAACGCCTAGAAACCTATTGTATTCCCGGACCCAGAAATAGTGGTGAAATTACCTTAAATGGTGCTGCTGCTCGTAAAGTTGCTGTGGGAGATACGCTTATATTAATAACATATGCTTTTATGGACATAGAAGAGGCAAAGGTTTTTAAACCATCACTTGTTTTTCCCGATGAGGCAACCAATTTGCTAAAATAACATTTTGAGCAAGCTAAAATCCATCCTTAAAATTGTTTTACCATTATTGCTAGGGCTGGTATTAGTTTGGTATTCGCTTTCCAAGATTTCTATATCTGAACTTGTTCTGTATTTTAAAAATGCAAATTATTGGTGGATTGGTTTAGGAGTTCTTTTAGGCTTATTAAGTCACCTGTCCAGAGCTTATCGATGGAAGTTCATGATAGAGCCGTTAGGTTATAATTTAAGATTACCTAATAGCATAATGGCCGTGTTTGCAACGTATTTGATTAATTATACAATACCCAGAGCGGGAGAGATTGCCAGAGCGTCAATTATTACAAACTATGAAGGTGTGCCATTTGAAAAGGGTTTTGGAACAATTGTGTCAGAACGTGTCGCAGATATGGTTGTGATGTTGGGGATTATTATAACGACACTTTTTCTAGAATTTGACTTCATTTATAAGTTCTTTCAGGAACGTTTTGACCCAGCTAAAATTGTAACAGGACTTATTATTTTTATTGCTCTTGTTGTCATTTTTTTCATATTCATCAAACGCAGTCAATCCAAGGTGGCGTTAAAGATAAAGGGGTTGGTTTCAGGTTTTATAGAAGGGATACTAAGTATCTTTAAGATGAAAAAGAAATGGGCATTCATTTTTCATACCTTGTTTATTTGGGGAATGTATGTGCTAATGTTTTATGTAACAACTTTCGCTATAGAAGACACTTCAAACATTCCTATGGCTGCAATTCTTATTGGGTTTATCTCTGCCAGTTTTAGTATTGCTGCGACCAATGGAGGAATAGGCTCTTATCCTATTGCGATATATCTAGCATTTTCGGTTTTCAATATTGCCGAAGCGCCAAGTTTAGCTTTTGGTTGGATCATGTGGACTTCGCAAACCTTGATGGTTATTGTACTTGGAGGATTATCCTTATTATACCTCCCTATATATAATCAAAAGCACCCTAGGGTTTAGAAATATTTTTTAACTTGCTTGGAGTTAAAGCAGTCAGAAAATGAAACACTTTATTGTGTTGTTATTGTGTTGTACACTTAGCAACAGCTTGTTGTCCCAAGCTTCATATCAGGATTTTGAATCTAGTGAATTAGGAGCAACCCGAGGGTTAAAGATTCAATTGCCAAGGAACTATGATCCGGAATCTAAAGCAGGTTATCCATTAGTATTGGTATTGGATGGTGACTATCTTTTTGAACCAGTTGCAGGTAATATAGATTATCAGGCATATTGGGAAGATATTCCAGATTGTATTGTTGTTGGAATTAATCAGAGCGATACAAGAAATAACGATTTTCATTATGATGATGCTAACTTCTTTCCTACCGATGCGGGAGCTCATTTTTTTGACTTTATAGAAAAGGAGTTACTGCCTTTTATAGATGATACTTACAACACGTCAAGTTTCAGAATAGCCGTTGGTCATGAATTGAGTGCCAATTTTATTAATTATTTTTTATTTAAAGATCCATTACAATTCAGAGCATACATTTCATTAAGTCCTGAGTTTGCTGCTGAAATGGTGAGTAAATTAGAGCAAAGATTACCATCTGTAGAGCAAGAAGTATTCTATTATATGGCAACAGCAGATGCTGATATCAAATCGTTACGAACAGCTATAGAAGCAAGCAATACCAAGCTTTCAGTAATTGAAAATGCTAAAATACATTACAGGTTTGATCGTTTTGAAGATGCTAATCACTATTCTTTAGTGGGTAGGGGTATTCCAAAAGCGCTGAATCAAATATTTGAGAAGTATAAACCGATCAGTCGTAAAGAGTATAAGGAACAGGTGCTGACCTATGAAGGTTCTCCATACGATTATCTGATTAATAAGTATGAGGATATAAAGCATTTTTATGGTTTTGAAAAGCAAGTGATAGAAAATGATATAAGAGCCATAGCAGCAGCGTCTAATAAAAAAGACGATTTAGAGTCGTTAGAAAACTTATCTAAGTTGGTGCAAAAAAGTTTTCCGGAGTCTATGCTAAAAGCCTATTATATGGGTATGTATTACGAGAAATCCGGAAGTCTTAGTAAAGCCTTACAGCAATATCAATCTGGGTTGATGTTACAACCCTCTCAATATATTGATAAGGAGCTAATGCTAGAGAAAATGTACGATACCAAAAAAGCACTCAAAAACTAAAAGTGTATTTCAAAGAATCATCTTAAAGCAATGTTTTAATAAACCATATTAGCCTGTTGCTCAAACGTAGTTTATCATGAGAAAAATATTAGCCATCATTCTGATCATAATATGTTGTAGTATTCATAATGCTCAGACCAAATATGAAGAAATCAATTCTTCTGAACTTAACACAAAACGTCAGTTTAAGATAAAACTGCCAAAACATTATGACCCGTCTTCAGATATAAAATACCCACTTGTTATAGTTTTTGATGGCGATTATTTGTTTGAGCCTGTTTCCGGACAGGTAGATTTTCAAACCTATTTTGACGATATGCCCGAGTCAATAATTGTGGGTGTGGTTCAAGGTAAAGAGCGATTTTATGATGGGTATTGTGACGAGGCTACCGGATTTCCTACGGAATCAGGATTGCGGTTTCATCAGTTCATAGCTGAGGAGTTGATCCCTTATTTAGATGACCGTTACCAAACCAGTAAATTCAGAGTTGCTGTAGGGCATGATCGTATGGGTAACTTTATCAATTCTTATTTATTCAAAGATCGACAAACCTTTCAGGCTTACGTGTGTATAAGTCCTGATTTTCAAGGAACATTAAAGGCACAATTGGCATCGCGTTTAGGCTATCTAGAAGAGGAAATTTTTTACTATTTGGCAACTTCAGACAGAGATGTAAAACACATTAAGCGATCTGTACAAGAGGTCAATTCTGAAATAAAGGCCTTAGATAACCAAAACCTTACTTACTATTATGACGAGTTTAAAAATGACACCCATTATACCTTAGTCACTAGTGCGATTTCAAGGGCATTTGATAAGATATTTGATCTTTACAAGCCTATTCGTGAGAAAGAATTGGAAGAAAAGGTATTGCCATACCAAGGAACGTTAGATGATTATTTGGTAGAGCGTTATGATAGAATAGAAGACCTTTTTGGTATCGTAAAGCCTATTAAAGAAGAAGAATTTGAAAAAATAAAAGAAGCTGCAGAACAGCGAGAGGATTTAGAATCTTTAGAAGCTATTGGTAAGCTTGCTAAAAAATTATATCCAGAATCTGTTTTAGGGAGTCATTATCTGGCAATGCATGCAGAAAAAACCAAGGACACAAAAAAGGCAATTAAGTATTACGAAGATGCTTTAGAGCTCGAAGAAACCGAACTTATAAGTATAGATTATATAACGTTAAAATTAGAAGAGCTTAATGGTACGATTGAGTTAATGGAGATAGAAAAAGAGATAGAAAAAGAAGAGCGTAAACTAGCTAAGCAAAAAGAAAAAGAAGACAAAGAAAAAGCTAAGCAAGAAGCTAAATTAGAGAAAGAAAGGAAAGCCAAAGAGAAGCAAGAAAATAAAGAGAATGAGAATGAAAAAGAAAAGGAGGGTAACTAAGTAGTTAAGAGTTAATGGCCAAAGTTAAAACAACTTTTTTTTGTCAAAATTGTGGTGCCCAATATGCTAAATGGCAGGGGCAATGTACGGCATGTAAGCAATGGAATACTATTGTAGAAGAGGTCATACAAAAACCGGAGAAAAGTAGCTGGAAAACATCAACAACACCTTTATCAAAAAGAGTGTCAAAACCCTTAAGGATTAATGAAATTGATGGTTCGAAAGATGCACGTTTAGATATGCAAGACGCAGAGTTTAATCGTGTGTTAGGTGGTGGTATGGTACCGGGCTCATTAACGTTATTAGGAGGAGAGCCAGGTATTGGCAAGAGTACCCTTTTGCTTCAAATAGCGTTGAATCTCAGTTACAAAACCTTATATGTTTCAGGTGAAGAAAGTCAGAAACAGATAAAAATGCGCGCAGAACGCATACAGCCCAATAGTGAAAATTGTTATATCCTAACCGAAACAAAAACCCAAAACATTTTCAAGCAAATAGAGGTTTTAGAACCGGATATTGTTATTGTAGACTCTATTCAGACCTTACATAGTGATTATATAGAATCTTCGTCAGGAAGTATTTCTCAGATTAAAGAATGCACTACAGAGTTAATAAAATTTGCAAAAGAAACAGCGACACCGGTATTATTAATAGGTCATATTACTAAAGATGGAAATATTGCGGGACCTAAAATTTTAGAGCATATGGTAGATACCGTACTTCAATTTGAAGGCGATCGTAATCATGTATTCAGAATCCTGAGAGCTAACAAGAATAGGTTTGGCTCAACGAATGAATTGGGCATATACGAAATGCAAGGCTCAGGATTAAGAGAGGTTAGTAATCCTTCAGAAATATTGATCTCTGAAAAAGATGGGGAGCTATCTGGTAATGCAATTGCTGCAACTCTTGAGGGCTTGCGACCGTTGATGATTGAAGTTCAGGCACTAGTAAGTACAGCTGTTTATGGTACGCCACAGCGCTCAGCTACGGGGTTTAACGCCAAACGTTTAAACATGTTACTAGCAGTGTTAGAGAAGCGTGCAGGATTCCGTTTAGGTGCCAAAGATGTGTTTTTAAACATCACAGGGGGAATAACAGTAGATGATCCGGCTATAGATTTGGCGGTGGTAGCAGCTATTCTATCTTCAAATGAAGATGTTGCATTACCTCGAGATTATTGCTTTGCTGCTGAGGTAGGGCTTTCAGGGGAAATCCGCCCCATACAGCGTGTTGAACAGCGTATTTTGGAAGCCGAAAAATTAGGATTCTCTACCATTTTTGTCTCTAAATACAATAAAATAAGCCTTAAGAATACGACGATCAAAGTACAGCTCATCTCTAAAATTGAAGATGTGATTGGGTTTTTAGTCTGAAAATAGATAAGGCATTTTGAATATAACGCCTATATTTCCTCAAAATTCTTTAATTTTGCGCACTTATAAGAAAAGCAAATAATGAGTACAAAGTTCCCTGAATATAAAGGACTTAACTTGCCAAAAGTAGCCGAACAAGTAGGTGACTATTGGCAAGCCAATGATATCTTTAATAAAAGTGTAACCACAAGAGAAGGTAAACCACCTTACGTGTTTTTTGAAGGACCACCTTCTGCTAATGGATTACCAGGAGTGCATCACGTCTTGGCTCGCGCTATCAAAGATATTTTTCCACGTTATAAAACCATGAAAGGCTATCAGGTAAAACGTAAAGCAGGTTGGGATACTCATGGCTTACCGGTAGAGCTGGGTGTGGAAAAAGAATTGGGGATTACCAAAGAAGATATAGGGTCAAAAATTACCGTAGAAGAATATAACGAAGCTTGTAAAAAAGCGGTCATGCGTTATACCGATATATGGAATGACCTTACCCAAAAAATGGGGTATTGGGTAGATATGGATGATCCATATATTACGTATAAATCCAAGTACATGGAATCGGTTTGGTGGTTGTTGAAACAGATCTATGATAAAAATTTGTTATATAAAGGCTATACCATTCAACCTTATTCTCCAAAAGCAGGTACTGGTTTAAGTTCACACGAGTTGAATCAGCCAGGGACCTATCAGGATGTTACCGATACTACAGTAATAGCACAATTTAAAGCAATACAAGAAACGCTTCCTGAGGTTTTGAAGAACTATGGCGATGTGCATTTTTTAGCCTGGACGACCACCCCATGGACCTTGCCAAGTAATACGGCTTTGACTGTAGGGCCTAAGATTGAATATGTATTAGTGTCCACATATAACCAATATACATTTGAACCTGTTAATGTGATATTGGCAAAAAACCTCATAACTAAACAATTTGATGGAAAGTATATTGAAGCGGTTAATGTTCAGGATCTTCAATCTTTTGAGAAAGGAAGTAAAAAAATACCATATTTTGTTCAGAAAGCCTTTGTGGGGAAAGATTTAGAGGGTATAAAATACGAGCAATTATTGGACTATGCTTTACCAAATGATCACCCGGAGAATGCATTTAGAGTTATATCTGGTGATTTTGTCACTACTGAAGATGGAACAGGAATTGTACACACCGCACCAACCTTTGGAGCTGATGATGCTCTGGTAGCAAAACAAGTAACCCCTGAAGTACCACCAATGTTAGTCAAGGATGAGAACGACAACTTGGTGCCTTTGGTAGATTTACAAGGACGTTTTCGTCCTGAGATGGGTGAATTTGCCGGGAAATACGTCAAAAATGAATATTATGCTGATGGCGATGCGCCAGAGAAGTCTGTAGATGTAGAAATAGCCATTAAATTAAAAACAGAAAATAAAGCCTTCAAAGTTGAAAAGTATAAGCACAGTTATCCCAATTGCTGGCGTACCGACAAACCTATATTATACTACCCTTTAGATTCATGGTTCATAAAGGTAACCGATGTTAAGGACAGAATGCACCAGTTAAATACTTCGATCAACTGGAAACCAAAATCAACAGGAGAAGGTCGTTTTGGCAATTGGTTAGCCAATGCTAACGATTGGAATTTATCGCGATCTCGATTTTGGGGCATCCCTTTGCCAATATGGCGAACAGAAGATGGTAAAGAGCAATTATGCATAGGTTCTGTTGAAGAATTAAAAGCAGAGATGCAAAAGGCGATAGAAGCGGGGCATATGTCTGAAGATATTTTTGCTGATTTTGAAGTTGGCAATATGTCCGAAGCTAACTATGAAAAGATCGATTTACATAAAAATGTTGTGGATAAGATCGTTTTAGTTTCCTCGTCAGGGCAACCTATGAAACGAGAGAGTGATCTTATTGATGTGTGGTTTGATTCAGGATCTATGCCATATGCACAATGGCATTATCCTTTTGAGAATAAAGATTTTATTGATAAAAACGAAGCATTTCCTGCAGATTTTATAGCAGAAGGTGTAGACCAAACCAGAGGATGGTTTTATACGCTTCATGCTATTGGTACTATGGTATTTGACTCTGTAGCTTACAAGAATGTGGTCTCTAATGGTTTGGTATTGGATAAGAACGGACAGAAGATGTCTAAACGTTTAGGCAATGCGGTAGATCCTTTTGAAACCTTATCAAAATATGGTGCCGATGCCACTAGATGGTATATGATAAGTAATGCCAACCCATGGGATAATCTTAAATTTGATAGTGAAGGCGTTGAAGAAGTAAGACGAAAGTTCTTTGGAACATTGTATAATACATATTCTTTCTTTGCATTGTACACTAATCTGGATGGATTTAATTATAGCGAAGCAGAAATTCCAATAGAAGAACGTCCGGAAATAGACCGATGGATACTTTCAGAGTTACACACGTTGATCAAAAAAGTCGATGCATACTATGCAGATTATGAGCCTACAAAAGCAGCACGTGTAATTTCAGATTTCACACAAGATTATTTAAGTAACTGGTATGTGCGTTTGAGTAGAAGGCGTTTTTGGAAAGGAGATTATCAGGCAGATAAGATATCGGCCTACCAAACGCTCTATACATGTATGATAACCATTGCTAAATTGGGAGCACCAATAGCGCCATTTTACATGGATAGGTTGTATTTGGATCTAAATGCTGTGGCTAATAAAGAAGCCTACGAAAGTGTCCATCTAGCTGATTTCCCTGTGTCCGATGATGCATACATCGATAAAACCTTAGAACGCAAAATGGAAAATGCGCAGACAATATCATCGCTAGTTTTATCGTTGAGAGCTAAGGAGAAAATAAAAGTGCGTCAACCATTACAAAAAATTATGATTCCTGTTGTTACGCAACAACAGAAAGATGAAATTGAAGCAGTTGCGGATTTAATAAAGCACGAAGTTAATATTAAAAGTATAGAGCTTTTAGAAGATGCTTCAGATATTTTGGTAAAACAAATAAAGCCCAATTTTAAAGTCTTAGGCCCTCGATTTGGTAAGGATATGAAACAAATTTCAGGGGTGATTAATGGATTTTCAGCCGACGATATTAAAAAAATTGAACAAAAAGGCAGTTTAGACGTTGAAATTAACGGAAAAAATATTACTTTGGGATTGGATGACGTTGAGATAATGTCTCAGGACATTGAAGGATGGTTAGTAGCAAATGAAGGGGTATTAACTGTAGCTTTAGATGTAACCATAACTGATGATTTACGTAAAGAAGGTATTGCACGTGAGCTCGTAAACCGTATTCAGAATTTACGAAAAGATTCAGGTTTTGAAGTTACAGATAGGATTGACGTAAAGCTTCAGAAAGACGAAACGGTAGTTGCAGCTGTCAATTCAAATGCCGAGTATATTAAATCAGAAACGTTAACCGAAGACCTTGAAATCATGGATAATTTAACAAATGGTATAGAAATTGCCTTTGACAATATCAGTACCAAATTGTTTATTCAAAAACATTAACGATTATGGCAGTAGATACAAATAACAGATATTCAGATAAAGACTTAGAAGAATTCAGAGTTTTAATACAAGAAAAGATCGATAAGGCAGAGCATGACCTAGAGCTTATAAAAAGTGCTTATATGAACGATCACAACAATGGTACAGACGATACTTCGCCAACCTTTAAAGCGTTTGAAGAAGGTAGTGAAACCATGAGTAAAGAAGCAAATTCAGCATTAGCAATACGTCAGGAAAAATTTATTAGAGATTTAAAAAATGCTTTAATACGAATAGAGAATAAAACCTATGGTATTTGCCGTGTTACAGGAAAACTGATCAATAAAGAACGCTTAAAATTAGTACCGCATGCCACATTAAGCATTGAAGCTAAAAACATGCAGAAGTAATTTTGTTGCTCAATACATATATAACGCCTCTGAATAGGATTCATGAGGCGTTTTTTATTCTCTTTATTCTTGGGAGTCTTAATATTTATGCTCAAAATAGAACTGAAAAAAGAATAGCGTCTCACGATATTTCTACGATAGTTATCAATGGTGACCAGATTTTTTCGATAGACATACAAACAAAAGCGACTAGTACTATAACAATACATACAATATCAGAAGGCGAACTTAAGAATGAAACAGTTATGGTTTCTGAGCTAAAAGACGGTAAACTATATGTTAGCCTCTCAGAAAACCCTTTTGTAAAAAATGCTAATGACAAATTAAGTGCTCACAAGGTTATTGCAGTCAAGCTTTCTATGGTATTGCCAGAAGGATTAAGCATAGAGCTTCTGAGTGATATAGCCTCAGTGAAGTTAAGAGGGAAGTATGCTAATATTGATATGCAATTGTCTACAGGGAATAGTATAGTTAATGCTATGGCTAAACATGCTAAAGTACTCACTATAAATGGTAATATAGAAGTCAAAACAACAAATGCAACCGTAAAGGCAATGAGTAAGCATGGTAAAGTTACCAATCCAGTAAATGATAGTGGGCATTCACATTGGGAATTGCAATCTATTCATGGCGATATAAACGTTGTCAAGAACGATTAATCTACTATTTTTGTTGAAATATCATTTCAATGTCATTAAAAAAAGCACTGCTTTTCATTTTTATAATACTATTAGTCGATCAATGGAGTAAGATTTATATCAAGACACATTTTCAATTGCAGGATAGTATTGAAATCTTTTCATGGTTTAAGATTGTTTTTGTTGAGAATAGTGGTATGGCATGGGGGACCAAGCTCAGTGACATTTTCAGTTTTATTAATGATTCTACAGCTAAGTTAATTCTAACACTGTTTAGGATTTTTGCAGTAACATTCATAGGATTCTGGTTGTATACTGTTATAAAAAAGCAGCGTTCTAAAATATTGATAATTGCCATAATACTCATTTTTACTGGGGCGTTAGGGAACATTATTGACTCTGTATTTTATGGCGTGTTATTTGGAGATAGTTATGGAAGCGTGGCTGCTTTTATGCCTGAAAATGGCGGGTACAGTAAGCTGTTTCATGGTAACGTTGTTGATATGTTACATTTTCCATTATGGACAGGAGTATTACCATCATGGGTGCCGTTTTATGGCGGAAAGGCATTTACTTTTTTTGAACCTGTTTTTAACATTGCCGATATGGCCATTAGCACTGGTATAGGGATTTTGATCTTTTTTAACAGAAGGGCATTTGGATAGTTGATTAAGGGCTAAAACCTGTAAATTTTTTCAGGAGTTACACAATAATTTAATAGAATGTCATTGTCGTTAACATCAGTAATATTCTGCTCGGCTTCAAAAAAAGACAGTCCTATCTTTAGAGCTTCAGGTTTACAATCAACTAAAAACCGATCGTAGAATCCTTTCCCATAACCTACTCTGTTTCCTTTAGTATCAAAAGCTAAAAGCGGAATAAAAATGACGTCTATTTGTTGTGGAGTAATTTTAATGCCATCAATAGGCTCTGGAATACCATAATCGTTTATTTTGATTTTAGTATTGTCGGTTAATAAGTAATGCGCCATACTGTAATCTGAAAAATCACTTTTTGAAACTACAATATGCTTATCTTTCCCTGATAAAATGTTTAGAATATATTCGGTGTTAACCTCTTTCAAAGTTTCGATACTCAAAAAAATCTGGTAAAATGAAAACTGCCAAATGTTAAGTTCTAACAATTGATTGGCAATGGCAAGACTATAATCCTCAATTTGAGAATCGGAAAGATCGCGCCTAAACTGTTTGTGCTTTGTTCTTAGCTCTGATTTTTTCACGCATCTAATTTAGTAGAAATGTGAAAAATAGCATCGCCCTGATAAATGATAGGTGATTGATTCACATTAAAGACATATCCATCGTTAGGGGCTTTTACAAAATGATTAAAACTCCCATAAGGATCAGTAATATGGCCAATTACAGTGCCTTTTTCAACGTTTGTATTGATGGCTACGGTAGCTTTGAACATTCCGGAATGACTGGCTCTTACCCATTTGCTTTCAGAGATTTTAATACCAATTTTTTTAGGTTGAGAAACTTTAAATTTCTTATTCAACATACCCAAATGATGTAATACGCGCTTAGCACCATTAACACCGGTATTGGTAATGGTGTTATCTATATTAAAGGATTTTCCACCTTCAAACAAAAGCATCGGAATCCCTAATTTATAGCATGAATTTCTGAATGATTTATTAAGATTTTTTGAATAAAAAGTAAAAGGAGCCCCAAAAACCTGAGCCAGTTCATCTAAGATAATCTCGTTTTTTACGATGCGTATTTGAGCAGCATTAAACCGATCAGCACCACCTGTATGAAAATCCAATATAAGATCTGCATGGGGGACAATCTCAGTCATTAATTTATGAGCAACTCTACTGGCTAGAGAACCCGATTTAGAACCTGGAAATACGCGATTGAGATCCCGACCATCAGGGAATTCTCTGTCCATATGTATGAATCCAAAAACATTAATTACGGGAATGCATATAATAGTGCCTTTTTTCGGCTTATTAATTCCTTTTGCAATAATCTGCCTTACAATTTCAACACCATTAACTTCGTCACCATGAATACCGGCAGTAATCAGAACTGTAGGGCCCGGTTTTTTGGACCGCTCAATAATTACAGGGACATCAATAGAGTTTTGTGTGTGAAGCTTGGCCACATTAAAACTTACCTTTGCGCTTTTTCCTAAGGCTACTTTTTCGCCCAATATATCTAAAACTTCTTTTTCGCTCATCGTCTGTTGCGCTCAATAAATGTTATAATAGCTCTCGCAATGTTTTTTTCGGTAGCAGCTTCAATACCTTCTAAGCCGGGTGTAGAATTAACTTCCATGATAAGAGGACCTCTATTAGATTGCAGCATATCTACGCCACACACAGGAAGCTTTAATGCTCTTGAAGCTCTTATGGCTAACTTTAATTCTTCTTCAGACAATCTAACATATTCGGCGCTACCACCACGATGTAAGTTAGATCTGAATTCACCATCTTTACCTTGACGTTTCATTGCACCAACAACCTGCCCGTCAACAATTAAGGCTCTTAGGTCAGCACCTTTGGCCTCTTCGATGTATTCTTGTACTAAAGCTCTGGCTTGTAGTCCGTTAAATGCTTCTAGTACAGACTCGGCAGCGTTTTTAGTTTCAGCTAATACAACACCAAGCCCTTGAGTACCTTCAAGGAGTTTTATGATTACAGGAGTACCCCCAACATGATTAATAACCTCTTCAACATCTCTCGAATAATTTGTAAAAACAGTTTTAGGCATACCAATGCCAGCTTTTGATAGCCGTTGAAAGCTGCGGAGTTTATCTCTGGAACGAATGATAGCATCAGAGGTTACTGTTGTAAATACATTCATCATTTCAAACTGTCGTACTACAGCACAACCAAAAAATGTAACCGAAGCTCCAATACGTGGAATAATAGCATCGACATAATCCAGATAACGATCTTTATAATACACGGTAGGTTTCTCTTTTTCGATAATGATATCGCATTTGAGCGGATCAATAACTTCGATGTCGTGATTTCTTTTTTCACCTTCCTCTATAAGGCGTCTTGTGGAATATAGATTTTCGTTTCTTGAGAGGATTACGATATTCATTTATAAATGGCGTATATAAGCTGTGCTTAAGTCAGTTGCAATATACTAAAAAAGAGCGTCCGATTTTTTCAATATTGGCAATTGAATTACCTTTGACTTATGTCCAAGCCTACATTAGAAGTACAAATAAAAACACTACCTCATCAACCGGGAGTTTATCAGTATTATGATGAGAATGATGCGATCATATATGTGGGGAAGGCAAAAGACATAAAAAAAAGAGTAAGTTCCTATTTTACTAAACATCACGATTATGGGAAAACCAGGATTTTAGTAAAAAAGATAAAAACGATCAAACACATTGTTGTAGAGACGGAGACCGATGCATTACTTCTTGAGAATAATCTTATTAAGAAGTACCAGCCGAAGTATAATGTTATGCTTAAGGACGATAAATCTTACCCTTGGATATGTGTTAAAAAAGAACGATTCCCAAGAGTTTTTTCTACACGGAGAGTTATCAAAGACGGGTCTGAGTATTTTGGACCGTATACAAGTGTAAAAACGGTTAAAACGTTACTCGATCTGATAAAAGGATTGTATCAATTGCGAACCTGCAACTATGATTTGTCAGAAGCTAAAATAAATGCAGGCAAATATAAAGTATGTCTGGAATATCATTTAGGAAATTGTAAAGGGCCTTGTGAAGGTTTACAAACGGCATCGGATTATCAAGATCACATCATTGCTATTAAGGAGATACTAAAAGGGAATTTTAAGGATTCTTTACAGCAATTCAAACAACAAATGAAAGCATATGCAGAAAATATGCAGTTTGAAGACGCCCAAAAGGTTAAAGAAAAACTGGAGATACTTCAAAACTATCAGGCCAAGTCTACGGTAGTAAACCCTAAAATTAGTAACGTAGATGTGTTTTCCATAGTGAGTGATGAAACCTATGCTTATGTGAATTTTTTACAATTGTCGTATGGATCCATAATAAGGTCTCATACATTAGAGTTAAAGAAAAAACTTGATGAATCTGATGAGGATCTACTGATATTGGCAATAACAGAAATCAGACAGCGATTTCATTCCAGATCAAAAGAAATATACGTGCCATTTGAATTAGATTTGGGTGGGGCGATAAAAGTGGTGGTACCAAAACTCGGTGATAAGAAGAAGGTATTGGATTTGTCTAAACGAAATGCCATGTACTACCGAATGGATCGCCTAAAGCAGATTAAGATCACGGATCCCGATCGCCATGCGAATAGAATTATGGCACAAATGAAATCAGATTTGCAATTGTCTGAGGAACCAAGGCATATAGAGTGTTTTGATAATTCTAATATTCAGGGAACAAATCCGGTTGCTGCCTGTGTGGTATTTAAGAACGGTAAACCAAGTAAAAGAGATTACCGCCATTTTAACATAAAAACGGTAGAAGGTCCGGATGATTTTGCATCCATGGAGGAAGTCGTGTATCGGCGTTATAAACGATTACAGGATGAGAAACAACCTTTGCCACAACTGATAATTATTGATGGTGGTAAAGGACAATTGTCTTCAGCACTAAAAAGTCTAGATAAACTAAATTTAAGAAATCAGATTGCGATTATCGGAATAGCAAAACGTTTGGAAGAATTATTTTATCCAGATGATCCAATTCCATTATATTTAGACAAGAAAAGCGAAACATTGAAAATCATTCAGCAGTTGCGTAATGAGGCACACCGTTTTGGGATAGAACACCACAGAAACAGAAGAAGTAAAGGAGCCTTAAAATCGGAACTGGAAACGATTAATGGAATAGGAGAGCAAACCATTATAGAATTAATGAAGGCATTTAAATCCGTAAAACGAATAGCAAACGCTAAACTGGATGAGTTAGAAACTGTTATAGGAACCTCCAGAGCAAATAAAATATACAATCATTATCATAAAGACCATTGAGGAATCATTTAAAAATAAAAATATCTCAAATTCTGATCTGTTTAACCATATTGGTATGGGGCAAAGCTTTTACAAGTCTACAGGCACAAGATGGTAAAACTCCAAAGGTTGGCTTGGTACTTAGTGGAGGAGGCGCTAAAGGGTTTGCACATATCGGAACCTTAAAGGTCATTGATAGTCTGGGTATTAAAGTTGATTATATCGCCGGAACCAGTATGGGTTCTATAATTGGTGCATTATATGCAGCAGGTTATTCCGGGAAACAGTTAGATTCGATATTTAAAAGTTTAGATTTTGATGCATTGATCAATGATAAATTCCCAAGGGCTTCAAAATCTTTTTATGAGCGCGACAATGCCGAAAAATACTTGACCAGCTTGCCTTTCGATAAGTTTAAGATTAGTTTGCCATCGGGATTATCGCGTGGTCAAAATGTATATGATTTGCTATATCGTTTATTATTGCCTGTAAGCGATCTTAATGACTTTGAGGATTTGCCAACCCCATTTTTTTGTATTGCTACAAATATTGAAACTGGTGAACCGGTGCTTTTGGATGAAGGTAATCTGGCCGAAGCAATTTTGGCAAGTGGCGCCTTTCCTTCATTATTTCAACCTGTAATGATAGATGATAAACTGCTTATTGATGGTGGCGTTACCAATAACTATCCGGTAGAAGAATTACGTGCTAAAGGCATGGATATTATTATCGGAGTCGATGTTCAGGATGGGCTGAAAGATAGAACAGACCTAAAAACAGCTCCAGATATCTTGATGCAAATCAATAACTTCAGGACAATCAATGCAATGAAGAATAAGAAGCAGCTAACAGATATCTACATTAAGCCCGATATTACAAGTTTTTCTGTAATATCTTTTGATGAAGGTGTTGATATCATTAATGAAGGTGAAAAAGCTGCCATATTGAGAATAGAAGATTTAAAAACTTTAAAGTCCAAGCTTAACACAAAAAGAGAACACCCTAAAATAGTAATCCCCGATAGTATCAGAATACGGGAAGTCCTTTTCAATGGTAATAAACGCTATACCCGATCTTATTTAAAAGGTAAATTGAAGTATAGAGGAGAAAAGTATATGCCATATAGTGCCTTTAAAAAAGGGATCAATAATGTCATTACTACTAATAATTTTGATGCGTTTAGATACGAATTAGAACCCTTAGAAGAAGCCGATACATATCGGATGATTGCTGATGTTAAAGAATCAGAAACAAGTACATTTTTAAAATTAGGAGTGCATTATGATGCCTTATATAAAAGTGCTGCCTTAGTAAATATCACTAAAAAACGATTGTTGTATAAGAATGATATTGCTTCTTTAGATGTTGTGCTGGGTGATAATATCAGATATAAATTTGATTATTTTTTAGACAAAGGGTTTTATATCAGCATAGGTGTAATGTCTCGCTATAATCAGTTTGAAAGAAATATAAATGCAGCCTTAGTGTTAGAAGATGACAATCCTTTACTTAATAATATTAATAAATTAGGGGTAGAGTTGCAAGACCAAACCAATAGAATATATCTGCAAACACTATTGGCAAAAGACTTTGCATTAAGCCTGGGGGGAGAACATAAACGCTTAAAGATAACATCAGAAATACTATTAAGCGAAAATCAGGAAGACGATATCGTTTTTGAGAATACAGATTATTTTAGTTTATATGGTACATTATTGTTAGATACCTACGATAATAGATATTTTCCAAATAAAGGGTTTTATGTTAATAGCGATTTTCATTGGTATATTGGTGCATCAGACTTTAATTCAAACTTTAATAATTTTTCTATTGCTAAAGCTGATTTGGGTTATGCCTTTAGTATAGGAAATAAAGTGTCAGTTAATTTACAACCCTCCGGAGGTTTTCAATTAGGGAGTAGGGCAACTAATTTTCTAAATTTTGCAATAGGAGGCTATGGTCATAATTTTATAAATAACTTTTCTTCTTTTTTAGGATATGATTATATATCGTTAACAGGCAATAGCTTTGTTAAAGCTGTTACCACTTTAGATTACGAACCTTTTAATAAACACCATCTTTTATTTACAGCCAATTATGCTAATATTGAAGATGATATTTTTGATAACGGCGAGTGGCTATCTTCCCCGGATTATAGTGGTTATGGTATTGGATATGCTTTTGAAACGTTTTTAGGGCCTATTGAAGCTAAGTATACCTGGTCTCCAGAAAATAGTAAAGGCTTTTGGTATTTTAATATAGGATTTTGGTTTTAGCACAAAAATCATCAACTTTGTGAAATCATGACATCATTTTGGGACAATCTATTATTATTTCTTCATTTTCTCATTAAGAGAAATCCCGAGTGAGTATGCAATTTTTGTAACTTTATAGCAATCAATTCAGAAAGATTCTGGATGATTTGAATATCATATCTAATATCTAACATTTACAAAAATGCCATTTTATCATAAATTAGGAGCAATTCCTCCAAAAAGACATATCCAGTTTAAGAAACCGGATGGAAGTTTTTATTACGAACAACTCTTCGGAACCATAGGTTTTGACGGAATGTCTTCTAACATTTATCACGAGCACAGGCCAACTCAGGTGAAAGCAATAAAAAACCAATATAGTGTAGCACCTAAAGTTGCCAAAGCTAACAATATGCAATCGTATCGTTTTAGAGGGTTTCAGGTACCGCCGGAAGACGATTATTTAGAAAGTCGAAAAGTTGTACTCACCAATAGCGATTGTAATATCATATTGGCAGCTCCAAAAAAATCTACTGAGGACTATTTTTATAAAAATACGGATGCCGATGAATTAATATTCATTCATAAAGGTACCGGGAAATTAAGAACTATTCTTGGTAATCTCGACTTTAAATATGGGGACTATTTGCTAGTCCCAAGAGGTGTAATCTATAAAATAGACTTTGACACTCAAGATAACAGATTGTTTATTGTAGAATCTTACAGCCCAATATATACACCAAAACGTTACAGAAACTGGTTTGGACAGCTATTAGAGCATTCACCATTTTGCGAGCGCGATATCAGGCAACCTCAAGAATTAGAAACTTATGATGAAAAAGGCGATTTTTTAATTAAGGTTAAAAAACAAAATGACATTTTCGATATGGTATATGCTACCCATCCGTTTGATGTCGTGGGTTATGATGGATTTAATTATCCTTATGCATTTTCTATTCATGATTTTGAGCCTATAACCGGAAGAATACACCAGCCACCTCCAGTTCATCAAACCTTTGAAACAAACACGTTTGTAGTATGCAGCTTTGTTCCCAGATTGTATGACTATCATCCAGAGTCTATACCGGCACCCTATAATCATAGCAACATAGATAGTGATGAGGTATTGTATTATGTGGATGGTGATTTTATGAGTAGAAACGATATAGATGCAGGGCATATCTCATTACACCCTGCCGGTATTCCTCATGGGCCGCATCCTGGCGCTATGGAACGTAGTATTGGGCAAGTAAAAACAGATGAGTTGGCTGTTATGGTAGATACGTTTAAACCATTACAAGTTACTGAGGAAGCTTTAAAAATAGCCGATGAAGATTATTTTAAATCCTGGTTGGAATAAGGGAGAAAACAATTAGAAATGAATCAAAGTAAATTATCTGCAGATCCTGTAGCATTAGTACTGGCAATTATAAGTATAGTTATAGGAGTAGCAGGATGTTGTTGTTACGGAATTTTAGCAATCATACCATTAATTCTGGCTATAATAGGGCTGGTCATGGCAAACAAAAGCATTAGAGAATATAATGCCAATCCAGAAGCCTATTCGCCCCAGAGTAGAAGTAATGTAGGGACCGCAAAAGTGATAAATATTATAGCAATAATTTTTAATGGAGTTATCGTTTTGTTTTTTATCATCTTTTTTGTGTTATATGGCACATTAGTAACTACAGCGATATTAGACGATATTCAGAACGGTAATGATTCTTCATACAATGACTATGAGTTTGAAGAAGAAAATGATTATAAATGGGAAGAGGATGATTATATCATTGAAGAAGAAGTAGATTCGGTAGAGATAGATACCACAGCACCCAAATCTGTTAATGACGTAATTAATAATTTAGAAAATAACGGGGTATACTGAAAGTAAACCTTAATAATAAACACAAAATATCATGGCAAAAGAAGTGAAAAGTGTAAACTACGGTTTAGAAAAAATATTTGAAGACGCACAAGATTTTTTACCATTATTAGGTACGGATTATGTAGAGTTTTATGTAGGTAACGCTAAACAGGCTGCACATTTTTATAAAACAGCATTCGGATTTCAATCCTATGCATACAAAGGATTGGAAACAGGTTCTAGAGATGAGGTGAGTTATGTGTTAAAGCAAGATAAAATACGATTGGTACTTACGACCCCATTACATAGCAAATCGCCAATAAATAATCACATTGTCAAACATGGTGATGGGGTTAAGGTGATAGCGCTTTGGGTAGATGATGCTCGTAAATCTTATGAAGAGACGACTAAGAGAGGAGCGAAATCATACATGGAACCAGTGGTAGAAGAAGATGAGTTTGGTGAAGTCGTGAGGTCTGGGATATATACTTATGGAGAAACGGTACATATGTTTGTTGAACGTAAGAATTACAAAGGTGTATTTATGCCTGGCTTTGAAGCATGGGAAAGTGATTATAACCCAACACCGGTAGGGCTTAAGTATATTGATCACATGGTAGGTAATGTAGGATGGGGGCAAATGAACACCTGGGTAAAGTGGTATGAAGATGTTATGGGGTTTGTAAACTTCTTATCCTTTGACGATAAGCAAATCCATACGGAATACTCCGCATTGATGAGTAAAGTGATGAGCAATGGCAATGGAAGAATAAAATTTCCTATAAATGAACCTGCTAAGGCGGCAAAGAAATCGCAAATAGAAGAATATTTGGATTTTTATGAAGATTCTGGAGTACAACACATTGCTGTAGCTACAGATGACATTATTGAAACAGTAGCTCAGTTAAAGGCAAGAGGCGTAGAATTTTTACCACCACCGCCACAAGCGTATTATGACGATATACCAAGACGCTTAGGAGAACATATGAGTATTATGAAAGAAGATATCAGTGAACTGCAAAAACTATCTATTTTGGTAGATGCAGATGAAGAAGGATACTTATTGCAAATTTTTACAAAACCAGTTGAAGATCGACCAACATTGTTTTTTGAGATTATACAACGAATGGGAGCAAAAGGGTTTGGAGCCGGTAACTTTAAAGCTTTGTTTGAGTCTATAGAGCGAGAACAACAATTGAGAGGAACATTATAAAAGAAAGCCATGAATATTCATGGCTTTTTACAGCATAGGAAAAGAAGATATTTAAACCATGAGTTTTTGATTCTATACATGGTTTTTAAAACACTTTTAATATTTTTGGAATAGTAATTGTAATTCATTAATCGTAGTAACTAAATGTTGATATAAAACTTACATTTGCAATCAGAGACTGTTATGAAAAAGATTATATTTCTTCTGGCCATAATTATAAGCGTTCAAGGATTTAACGCTCAGGAAAAGTCTGCTTTTAAAGAAGGCGAGTGGTTCAAGTTTAAAATGAGTTACAGTGGATTTCTAAAAGCTGGTAATGCCACTTTATCGGTAAATGAGGCGACTTTAGATGGTAGAAAAGTATATCATGTTGTAGGTAAGGGTTGGACCACAGGAGCCATCAAATGGTTTTTTAAAGTCAAAGACCGTTATGAGAGCTATTTTGATAAACATACAGGCGTGCCTTATAAGTTTATAAGAAAAATAGATGAAGGGGGGCACACCAAAGACATAGAAATAAAGTTTGACCATAATAAAAAGAAAGCTTTTGTAAATAATAAAAAGTATAAAACCAATAAGGCAATAGATATAAAGACGAATGTTCAGGATATGGTGTCTGCATTTTATTACCTTAGAAATAACTACGATACAGAAAACATAAAAGAAGGTGATGTTGTCCAGTTGAACATGTTCTTTGATGAAGAAAATTATGGGTTCAAGCTAAAATACTTAGGGGCCGAGACCATTAAAACGAATGTCAATGGAACACGGGTTAAATTAAAAACTCTAAAATTTAGACCTTATGTCATGGCAGGAAGGGTGTTTAAAGAAGAAGAAAGCTTAACCTTATGGGTAAGTGCAGATGAGAATAAAATTCCGATACGAATAAAGGCAGATTTGGCCGTTGGTTCATTAAGAGCAGACTTAGAAGCCTTTAAAGGACTTAAACACTCATTTAAAATTTTAATAGATTAAAAATACATATGTCCGATCAACCAAACTACGATGACATTATAAAAGGACTTCAGGAGAAGTATACAAATATAGATCAGGATTTAGAAGACCATTTGTTAGGCTTGCTTTACAGCAAGCCTATTACATATTGGGATTATATACAAACCGATGCATTACTAAGTTTACAAACGCAACGCACCACACTTCCCGATGAAATGGTTTTTATAGCCTATCATCAAATCAATGAGCTCATTTTTAAAATGATACTCTGGGAGATAGCTCAGGTGGCAGAAAAAGAAGAGTTGGATGTCGTTTTCTTTGAAAATAAAATTATGCGGATCAGTCGCTACTTTGACATGTTGACCACCTCATTTAATATCATGAGAGATGGTATGGAAGTAGAACAGTATATGAAGTTCAGATATACATTAACACCGGCGAGTGGTTTTCAAAGTGCCCAATATCGTCTGATAGAATTTGCCTCAACCGAACTCATAAACTTAATTGACTATAGATTCAGAAGTACTATAGATCGAAATACACCTTATACACATGCCTTTGAACATTTGTATTGGCAAGCTGCAGGAAAGAATTATGAAACAGGTAAAAAATCAACACTTTTGGTTAATTTTGAAAAGCGTTATAAAGACGAGTTTATAGATTTCATGCAAGCCTATAATACCAAAAATTTATGGACGCGTTTTAAAGAATTGCCATTAAAAGATCAGGAAGACAAAGATCTTATAAAGGCAATGAGACATTATGATTATACTGTAAATGTAACTTGGGTGATGGCACATTACAATGCAGCAAAGCATTATATAGAAAGTGGGCTTGGAGATGGAGAAGCTACAGGCGGCAGTGATTGGAAAAAATATATGCATCCTAAATACCAACGGCGTATATTTTTTCCGGATTTATGGTCAGAGGAAGAATTAAAGAACTGGGGAAATAATATATAAAATGCAGACACAGCGGTTAATTGCGCTATATATTTTGTGCTTATGCATTATAGGATGTAAGCAGGATGATAAGGAGACTGAAAAGAATCAGGCTCCCATGGCAGAAATAATTGAAAAAGAAGAAGTAAAGGAGTTTGGTTTTAACCTGGAAGAGTTTATCGTTAAGAAAGACACGATACAACCAGGAGATAGTTTTGGAGAAATATTGGAGCGTAACCATATAGGTTATCCGAAAATTTTCAATATTGCAGAGAAAGCAAAAGACACTTTTGATATAAGAAAATTAAGGATAGGAGATCCATACACCCTATTGTGTGCAAAAGACTCTTTAGAAACCCCTCAATGTTTTATATACCAGCCTAATAAGGAAGATTATGTGGTGATTGATTTTCAGGATTCTGTGCATGCTTATACTGCTAAAAAACCAATTAAGTATGTAGAAAAAACAGCATCAGGAGTAATTACCAAAGGGAGTGGTATTTCCTTAGTTTTAGATAAAAAAGGATTAAGTCAGGTGCTGGCACATAAAATGGCTGATGAAATTTATGCATGGACTATAGATTTTAGACGTTTATTGCCTGGGGATCGATTTAAGGTTATATACACAGACAAGTATATTGACGATACAATATATGCAGGAGTAGATCATATCAAAGCAGCATATTTTGAACATAATCAAAAGCCGTTTTATGCTTTTGCTTTTGAAACGGATAGTATTAGAGGTATTGTTGATTACTTTAATGATGAAGCTAAGAATCTAAGACGTGCATTTTTAAAAATGCCGGTAAAATTTAGTCGTATATCATCGCGTTACAATCTAAAAAGACGAATCGCTTATTATGGGTATAAAGTACGTCCTCATAAAGGTACTGACTTTGCAGCACCTATTGGGACACCTATAATGGCAACAGCCAATGGAACAGTAGTAGAGTCCACACGAAGAGGTGGCAATGGGAAGTATGTAAAGATCAGACATAATGCTACATACAGTACGCAATACCTTCATATGAAAGCACAAAATGTGAAAAAAGGAGATTACGTAAAACAAGGCGATATCATTGGGTGGATTGGAATGACCGGAAACACAGGAGGACCTCATGTTTGTTATCGCTTCTGGAAAAATGGTAAACAAGTTGATCCTTTTAAAGAAAAATTACCAGAGGCTAAGCCCATTTCAGATAGTTTAAAAGCACGTTATCTGGATTATATCAAACCTATTAAAGTCCAACTAGATGACATCATACTGATTGAAGATTCACTTCCTGTATCAGATGATGAAGACATCAAAGAAATCTTATAATGGCATTAAAAGCAATAAATCCGACAGCGGCCAAAGCATGGTCACAATTACAATCGCATTACACAGACCTAAAAGATACACACCTCAAAGACCTGTTCAAAGCCAATTCAAAAAGAGCGGATGAGCTTAAAATAAAATGGCGTGATTTTTATGTTGATTTTTCAAAACACCGAATTACCAAAGAAACACTAACGTTGCTTACAGAACTTGCTGATGAGTTGCAACTCAAAGATGCCATTTCGAAATACTTTGAAGGCGATATCATAAATGCAACCGAAGGCAGAGCAGTTTTACACACCGCATTAAGGGCAAAAGTACAAGATGAGGTTTTTGTAGATGGGGTGAATGTCATGCCGGGAATTTATGAAGTCAAGCATAAGATAAAAGAATTTTCAAACGCAATCATTGGTGGTGAGTTAAAAGGACATACGGGTAAAGCTTTTACCGATGTGGTAAATATCGGAATAGGAGGCTCAGATCTGGGGCCGGCTATGGTTGTAGATGCTTTACAATACTATAAAAACCACCTTAATACACATTTTGTGAGTAATGTTGATGGAGATCATTACAACGAAGTTGTAAAAGAACTAGATCCAGAAACCACATTATTTGTTATAGTGTCAAAGACATTTACGACTCAGGAAACCTTATCCAATGCCACTTCAATAAGAAACTGGTTTTTAAAAACATTACCAGATGAGGCCATTGCAAAACACTTTGTGGCAGTATCAACGAATATAGAAAGTGTAAAAGACTTTGGTATTAATGAAGAGAACATCTTTCCAATGAAAGATTGGGTCGGTGGACGTTTTTCACTATGGAGTGCTGTAGGATTATCCATTAGTTTAGGATTGGGATATGATCATTTTGGAAAGTTGCTACAAGGCGCTCAAGAAATGGATGCCCATTTTAGAACAGCACCATTTCAAGAAAATATTCCTGTAATTACAGCGTTACTTACTATTTGGTATAACAACTTTTTTCAAGCAGAAAGTGAAGCTATAATACCCTATACACAATACCTGAATCAATTTGCTACCTATTTGCAACAAGGCATTATGGAGAGTAACGGCAAGCGCATAAATAGGAATGGGGAAGCAGTAAACTATCAGACCGGAACTATAATATGGGGAGAACCCGGAACCAATTCTCAACATGCGTTTTTTCAGTTGATACATCAAGGTACCAAGCTTATACCGGCAGATTTTATAGGCTATAAAATCCCATTGCATGGAGATAAAGCACATCACGACAAACTTATGTCTAATTGTTTTGCTCAAACAGAAGCATTGATGAATGGTAAAACTAAGCAAGAAGTCATAAGCGAACTAGAGCAACAGGGTCTTACAGAAGAAGCTATAAAAAAATTAGTGCCATTCAAAGTGTTTGAAGGAAACAAACCAACAACTACAATTTTAATAGATCAACTAACGCCGGAGAGTCTTGGTAAGCTAATAGCCATGTACGAGCATAAAATTTTTGTACAGGGTATTGTATGGAATATCTATAGTTATGACCAGTTTGGGGTAGAACTGGGGAAACAGTTGGCTAAAACAATTTTAAAAGAGTTTGAAAGTAAAGAACTGTCCGAAAATCACGATGCCTCAACCAAAGCATTATTGGTTGAATATATGAAGCCTTAATAAAAGCTAAAAAGTATCCATTTTCTTTGTCTTAACATTCAGTTTATAGCATGTTAACAATGGATTGTTTTTCTTAACCTTAAATGTTAAAACCTTTAACATTTAGGTGATACGCGATGTAGGTGAATCCGTAATTTTGCCCAGAAAGAAAACCAATTCAACTTTATTAACATGAAAAAAATTACTCAATTTTTTACCATTGTTGCGTTACTTTTATTTGCAACAGTTAGTTATGCCCAAGGGGTTACTACGTCTTCTTTGGGAGGTAAGGTTACTGATGATAAAAATGAACCTTTACCAGGAGCAAATGTCGTAGCTATTCATGTACCAACAGGGACTAAATATGGTGCGGCTACAGATTATGATGGTTATTATAGAATATCTAACATGAGATCTGGTGGTCCGTACACGGTAACCATCTCTTATGTTGGTTTTCAGGATTTTGTTAAAGAATCTGTATTTCTCCAGTTAGGACAATCAGAACGTATTAGTGTTCAAATGTCGGAATCTGCTGAAGCTCTGGATGAAATCGTAATTACAGGAACTAGAAACACTATATTCGATCCTAATAAAACAGGAACGTCAACAAACATAACCCAGAGAAATATCACGACCTTACCTACAGTGTCTCGTTCAGTCGCAGACTTTGTGAGGTTAACACCTCAAGCTCAAATAACGGAAGACACAGATGGATTCTCTATATCTCTAGGCGGTCAAAATAACAGATATAATGCTATATATATTGATGGTGCCGTAAATAATGATGTTTTTGGTCTTGCAGACTCAGGAACTAATGGTGGTCAGACGGGAGTTAACCCTTTTTCAGTTGATGCTATAGAGTCTTTCCAAGTCTCATTAGCACCTTTCGATGTACGTATTTCTGGTTTTGCAGGTGGGGCTATTAATGCTATTACTAGAAGTGGTACTAACGAATGGTCAGGTTCGGTTTATGGATTTTTAAGAAATGAAGATTTAGCAGGTAAAACACCGCCGGATTTAACAGGGCCTGAAGGGCGTCAGAAACTTGGAGAGTTTACTGCTGAGAATTACGGAATACGAGTTGGTGGTCCAATCATAAAAGATGAATTATTCTTTTTTATAAATTATGAAAGAGAGAATAGAGATACGCCGCAACCATTTGATTTAAGTAATTATAATGGGGACATAGGACAGATAGAAGATCCAAATAATCCAGGTCAAACGATTTTTGATTTACAAACTGCACAGAATAACCTTACGAGATTATCTAATTTTCTTTTTGATAATTATGGATATAACATAGGAACATTTGATGGAAACCCTCAAACATTAGAAAGTAATAGGATAGCAGCCAAACTAGACTGGAATATCAATGATAATAACAAGTTATCATTATCATATCGCTATACTGATGCTGAAAATTTAGAGTCTAGAAGCTCAACAACTAACGAGTTAGGGTTTTCAAACGGTTCAGAGTTATTTAATAGTAAAACACATTCAGCTACTGTAGAGTGGAACTCTACCATTGGAAATAAGTTCGCAAACAGCTTTATGATTGGTTATACAGGGGTTAGAGATGACAGAGACCCGGCGGGAACACCATTCCCAACCATTAGAATAGGTGATGGCCTTAATCCATTTGCTTTTCAGGGGATAGAAGTTGGTGCTGAACGTTTTTCAACAGCTAACTTATTAAATACCGATATCTTTACCATTACCAACAATTTTGAGATTTACAGTGGAAGACACACAATAACCATAGGAACACATAACGAGTTTACTTCTGCAAAGAATCTATTCTTCCCTAGCAATTATGGCTTATATTTCTATAACTCTATAGACGAGTTGATAGATGGTGAAACCCCTTTTTTATATGAAACGGGATATTCGGTAGCAGATGCAAACAGAGCAGTAGGAGATGATTCTTCAGGAGCATCAGAATTCGATTATTCTCAGCTTGGATTCTATATACAAGATGAGGTTAATTTCTCTGACAATTTCAGACTATCTGCTGGGATACGTTTCGATCTGCCACTTTGGGAAGATGGTACGGTAAATAATGATTTCAATAACAGGGCAGTAGCAGTTTTAGAGGCTGCAGGAAAAGATCTGCAAGGAGCCAGAGTAGGTAGAGGGGTGAGTCCTACGATCCACGTATCACCACGTGTTGGATTTAACTGGGATGTTAATGGAAATAAAACAACTCAAATCAGAGGGGGTATAGGGATTTTTACATCCAGACTGCCTTTAGTATGGCCAGCAGGTACATATAATAATAATGGAGGAGTAACAGGTGGATTTAGTGACGAATCAAATTTCGAAGACCCTATTGTATTTAATCCGGATGTTAATAGTCAGCCACAACATTTAGATTCTACTTCAGGAGAAGTTGGAGGCAATGTAGATTTGTTTGCATCTAATTTTATGTTACCACAAGTATTGAAGTACAACATTGCAGTTGATCAAAAACTTCCATTCTGGGGGTTGATAGCTTCCGCAGATTTCATATATAATGATAATCTAACAGCAATATATTATGAGAATTTGAATATTGGAGAACCAGTTGGAAGATTACAGGGAACAGATAGAAGGCCTGTATACTCAAGATCGCCAATCGATCCAACATACAACAGAATTATATTAGCTTCAAACACAGGAGCAGGAAGTTCATGGAATGCTTCATTCACATTAACTAAACCTCTTGAAAATGGATTCTCAGGAAGCCTGACATATTCTTATGGAGACGCAGAATCTATCTTTGATGGTACATCTTCGCAGAACAGCTCGCAATGGAGAAACCTTGCAACAGTTAATGGTAAAAACAGACCAAATATAAGTACATCCAGCTTTGCACAAGGCCATAGAATTTTGGGTAATATCGGTAAAGAGATTGTTTGGAACGACAATTTAAAAACATACATAGGACTTGTATATGAAGGGTTAGAAGGTCAGCCATTTTCTCATATATACAGCGGAAGAAGAGTCCTAAATGATGATTCTAGAGATAATGCTCTGATCTATGTGCCGGCAGATGCCAGTCAAATAGCCTTAGTAGACACTAATAATAATGGTACTACAGGAGACGAATGGGCGGCTTTAGATGCTTACATAGAAGGTGATGACTATCTAAAAAGTAGAAGAGGAAATTATGCTGAGCGAAATGGAGATCGTTACAAATGGAGTCATGTTGTGGATTTAAAGTTCTTACAGGACATTAGTGTTAATTTTGGTGAGAAAAAGCATACCTTCCAGATCTCACTAGATATCTTTAACTTCACAAATCTGATTAATAAAGATTGGGGTAAGCGTTATGTTCAGGATGATGATTTTTCTTTCTTAGAAAACACTTCGAGTAATGGTAGTACTACACCGGTTTATGAGTTTAATCCAAACGCAGACAGAGATGTTTTAGACGATGTAGGTATTTTATCTTCAAGATGGCAAATGCAAGTTGGTTTACGATATAGCTTTTAATATTGTAATTCATTCTTATAACAATACTAAAAAGCCACTGAATTTCAGTGGCTTTTTGTTTTATTGCCATTCCAGACTTTCCATGATGCGTTTAATATCATTTTTCAAATATACCGCGGCAGGATAAATGGAATCATAGTTGGGTTTTGCATAAAAATATAAGGACCCACTCAAAAAGTGATTAATACTGTCGGTGACATAAAATTGCGATTGGGATGCTGCATCACCACCAACTTCATAAAACATACCATAAACCTTTTTTTTCGGGTTCTCAAAAAAGTCACCTTCAATTTCATCAGCTTTGAGCGTATGTTTTTGAGTGAGATTTTGGGCATCTCTTAAAAGGTCTATAAGGTTATCATTTACTTCTTTATACGTTAAATAGATGGTGCCTTTCATCATCGGATATTCAATATCTATCCCTATGGAGTTACTGCCAGAACGGCGTTTAATACTAGAAATAGATTTGGCCAATTCATTCCTTTCAAAAATAAAAGGAACAGGAAGCTTTACCTGTTTGTATTGTGGCTTAGGGTATTCTAACCTGAGATAAGCCTTAGGTTTTGGTAAAGGGTCATTGCCACAACCCATCATTAAAAATGCAAATAAAGGAAGGATAAGTTTTTTCATGTCATATTAAATGATGGTAAGCTTTATCTGCTTAATTCTTTTTTTCTCTAAAGCTTCTATAGTGAAAACGTAATTTTTGAAATTTATTTTACTGTTAACTCTTGGAAAACCTCCGGATATCTCTAATATGAGACCTGCTAAGGTTTCGGCTTCACCCTTTTTGGCTTCAAAGACCGAATCATCATCCAAATCAATAATCCTGTAAACGTCTTTCAAGGGTGTTTTACCATCAAACCTAAAGGTATGATCATCAATTTTTGTGTATATGAGATCATCGTCATCATATTCATCACTAATATCACCAACAATCTCTTCGATTACATCTTCTAAAGATACCAATCCGGAAGTGCCTCCATATTCATCAACAACAACAGCCAAATGTACTTTTTTGCTTTGAAACTCTTCCATGAGATCATCCAGTTTTTTGTTCTCAGGAACAAAAAATGGCTCACGAAGAATAGAGGTCCAGTCAAATACCTTTTCTCCTAAGTGAGGAAGGAGATCTTTAACATATAAAATACCTTCTATAGTATCAATATTGTCTTTATATATAGGGATTCTTGAATAACCATTACTGATGATTTGAGGAATGATTGTATGGTAATCTTCTTCTATATTCAGCGCAAAAATATCCATCCTAGGTCTCATAACCTGTTTGGTATCAGTATTACCAAAAGAAACAATACTTTCTAAAATCTTTTGTTCTTCTTTAGTGGTGTCTTCGTCATTTGTTAATTCCAATGCTTGCGAAAGTTGATCCACACTAATATTAGAGCGTTCTTTTCCGAAAGCATTCTGAATTTTCATGGTCGCAAAGCGCATGGGCATACTAATTGGAGTAAAAATAGTATCTAATACTTTCAATGGTCTTGCCATAAATAATGAGAATTTCACATTATTTCTACTGGCATATACTTTAGGAATGATTTCTCCCAATAATAATATTAAAAAAGTAACAAGTACAACTTTTAAAAGGAAGATATACTTTAACTCAAAGAGATAAAGGCTGAAACCGCCGTTAACATTTGTAAATAATTGATCGCTTAAAGTATCAAACAATAATACAATAGCAATATTTATGAAATTGTTGGCAACTAATATGGTTGCCAGAAGTTTTTTTGGACGTTCTAGTAACGAAGCAACGATTTGCATAACTTTAGAATCATTATCTAAACCTTGATCGATTTCTGTTTTGGTTAACGAAAAAAGAGCCACTTCGGCACCAGATATTAAAGCAGAACAGAGTAATAATAGTAAAAGGATAATGATATTTACGACCAATGACGTGTTGGAAAGAAGAGCTAATAATAAACTGGCGGGTTCAGGGTCCAATACAAAAAGATTTGGTTAAACAACACTAAAATGGTAAATCATCATTGTCTTCTACAGGCGCTTGATTAACTGATGGGGATTGCGGAGCGTGATGCGCTTGAGAATTCTCATTAGGATTCTGTTGCTCATTTTTATTAGTCAAAAAAGTGAAATCGGTACATTGTATTTCTGTTGAATACCGATCATTACCTTTATCGTCCTGCCATTTTCTGGTCTTTATTCGTCCTTCAATGTATACTTTGTCGCCTTTAGTCAGGTACTTTTCACATATCTCTGCAGCTTTATTCCTAACCACAATGTTGTGCCACTCAGTATTAGTGATACGTTCATTGGTTTGTCTGTTTGTATAGGTTTCATTAGTAGCTAACGGAAACCTTCCGACACAATTTTTATCATCAAAATAGTGCATCTTAACTTCATCGCCTAAATGACCTATTAGCATAACCTTATTTAAAGTTCCGGACATAATTATAATTTAATATGAATGCACAAAATTAAGCTTTTGTGATCATTTTATTAAAAGTAATAAAAAAATGTGATTAATATGAGCTTGCTATAACCCAAACGCCTCAATGAAAGCACTGATTAATTTTGAAGTTGGGAAAGACCTTAACTCAGAAACAGGAGTGGCATCTTTTAAAAGGGTATTGGTTTCTATAATCCAGAATTTAGTGTAAAGATGTTGGTGAGAGAGCTTGTGAACAATATCATCTTCATTATATAAGGTGTATTTATATTCCAAATCATTTAGAAAAGAATCATTAACACACAGAGTGTCAAATTCAGATATAGAAAGACTTTTTTTAGACTCAATAAGTGGAAATTGATACAAATTTTGCCAAATGCCTTTTGCAGTTCTTTGTTCAAATAAGGTGTTTTGATTGTGATCTATACAAACCAAAAAGTTAAAATAACGTTTAGTGACTTTGGTTTTTTTGAGTTTTACGGGAAGATTAGCAATAGCATTGTGCGCATACGCATAACAAGATGTTTGAAATGTGCAGCTATTACAATCGGGATTTTTAGGCTTACATTGTCGGGCACCAAACTCCATAATTGCCTGATTAAAAGTGGCAGGCTGTTGCTCGTCAATTAAGTCAGAAGCTAGAGTTTTAAAGGCTTTAATGCCCTGTGTGGAATTGATTGGGGTTTCAATACCAAAGTACCTGGAAAGAACTCGGTAAACATTACCATCTACAACTGCCGTAACCTCGTTAAATGCAATGGAAGCTATAGCACTGGCGGTATAATCGCCGACGCCTTTGAGTTTTAAAAGTTCGTCATATGTATTTGGGAAGACACCGTTAAGATTATTAACAATATGTTTTGCGGTATAATGTAAATTTCTGGCGCGGGAGTAATAACCTAAACCTTGCCAAAGTTTGAGTACGTCGTTTTCTGAGGCTTTGGCCAGATCAAAAATCGTAGGAAACCTGCTAACAAAAGCTTCATAATAAGGCAACCCTTGCTTAACCTGAGTTTGTTGTAAAATGATTTCTGATAGCCAAATATAGTAAGGATTAATAGTGTTTCTCCAAGGTAAGTCACGTTTATTAATTGAATACCAGTCTATTAGTTTGTCTTTGAAATCCATTCTGTTTTTATTAATCAGAGCAAAATTAAATCTTTATAACGTTAAATTTTAATTAATTACGTTTGAGATATTGAAATTAAATTACATATATTTGCATCCCTTAAGAATTAATAAAAACCCTAAAACTAGTAACAATGACAAAAGCTGATTTAGTAGCTAAAATATCTGAAAAGTTAGGTATTGAGAAAGGTGATGTACAAGCAACAGTTGAATCATTCATGGACGAAGTAAAAACCTCTTTAGAAAGTGGTGATAATGTATATTTAAGAGGCTTCGGAAGCTTCATAATTAAAACAAGAGCAGAGAAAACAGGTCGTAACATTTCTAAAAATACAACGATCAAAATACCTGCTCATAATATACCAGCATTTAAACCTGCTAAAGTATTTTTAGAAGGCGTTAAAGCTAACGTAGAAGTCAACTAAGACATTAAACAATATATTAATTTTAAAGACATTTATTTATGCCAAGTGGTAAAAAAAGAAAAAGACACAAGGTAGCGACGCATAAGCGTAAAAAACGTAGACGCGCTAATCGTCACAAAAAGAAATAAGTTGTTAAAAGTAGTTTAATTAACTACTTTTTTCAGTTTTAAAAAACCGTTCTTTGATATACGATCAATAGTTTGCTAAAGCAGCACTATTAGATCTGCTGGATTTAAACATCCTGTGTCAAATTAAAAGTATAATCCATCTATCTCCTTAAGTTGAGATGGATATAAATTAACATTATGAATAAAGAATTAATCGTAAGATCGAATTCGGATATTGTTGATTTTGCCTTATTAAAAGATGGAAAACTTATTGAATTGCATAAAGATGAAGAGGACAACAATTTTTCTGTTGGCGATATATTTATTGCCAAGATACGTAAAGTTGTACCGGGACTTAATGCTGCGTTTGTTAACGTAGGTTATGAAAAAGATGCGTTTTTGCATTATCATGATTTAGGTCCTCAGTTGCCTTCACTTTTGAAGTTCATTAAACGTGTAAGCACAGGGAAATTAAGAGACTATTCTCTAAAAAACTTTCCATTTGAAAAAGATATTGATAAAAACGGAGCGATTGCTAACGTTTTAAAATCAAATCAATCCATTTTAGTACAAGTAGTTAAAGAGCCTATCTCTACTAAAGGACCTCGCATTAGTTCTGAACTGTCTATTGCAGGTAGGTACATTGTATTAGTACCGTTTTCTAATCGTATTTCCATTTCTCAGAAGATAGAATCTACTGAGGAAAAGGATCGATTGAAGCGTCTGGTAAAAAGTATCACTCCTAAGGGATTTGGCGTAATTATTCGTACCGTAGCTGAAGGCAAGAAAGTTGCCGAGCTCGATAATGATTTACAGAATTTGCTGAGTAGATGGACAGCAATGTGTAAAAAGCTATACAAAGCACATCATCCAACCAAAGTATTAGGCGAAATGAATAAAGCCTCTTCAATACTTAGAGATATATTTAACGATTCGTTCTCGGGTATTGTTGTCGATGATGAAACCTTGTATTTGCAAGTAAAAGATTATGTGCAACAAATTGCACCAAAGAAAGAGTCCATAGTAAAATACTATAAAAATGGTATTCCGATTTTTGAAAAGTTCGGTATAGAACGTCAAATCAAAACATCGTTTGGACGAACTGTATCTATGGCAAAAGGTGCATATTTAGTAATAGAACATACTGAAGCACTTCATGTTATAGACGTCAATAGTGGTAATCGATCTAACAAAGAAAAAAACCAAGAAGACACTGCTTTAGAAGTCAATTTAATTTCTGCATCTGAAATAGCCCGCCAATTACGATTACGTGATATGGGAGGTATTATCGTTGTAGACTTTATTGATATGGGTAGAGCAGAAAATCGAAAAGCCCTATACAATCATCTTAGAGAAGAAATGAAAGATGATAAAGCAAAGCATAAAATATTGCCGCCGAGTAAGTTTGGTTTAGTGCAAATTACCAGACAGCGTGTAAGGCCAGAACGCAATATTAAAACTAAAGAACAGAATCCAAATCTTATTGGTGGTGACGAAATAGAAGCACCAATTAAAGTCATTGAGCGCATTACTCAAGATATGGAGCGGATTTTTAAGAAAGACTATAAAAAGATAGCTTTAAATGCACATCCTTTTATAGCGGCCTTTTTAACCAAAGGGTTTCCATCAATACGTTCAAAGTGGTTCTTTGAACACAAAAAATGGGTAAAAGTTATACCTAGAGATGCTTACACTTATCTTGAATACCATTTTTATGATAAAGATGGTAACAAAATCAAATAATATCTAAAAAAAAAGCCCTTCCAAATTTTGGAAGGGCTTTTTTTATTTTAAGCACAAAACATTATGATTATGGTGCCGGATTAGGAATCTCGTTATGCACGGCATTTATTTCAGCAAGCACTTCTTTACTTAATGTGATGTTAATACTATCAATATTTTCTTCCAGCTGCCCTAGAGTTGTTGCACCAATAATATTACTGGTTACAAATGGTCTCTGGTTGACAAATGCTAAAGCCATTTGTGCTAAGGACATGCCATTGTCCTCGGCAATTGCCAGATAACGTTTTGTAGCTTCGGTAGCTTGTGGGCCACTATATCGTGCAAATCGTGGGAATAATTTTAAACGCGCATTATCAGCCGCAGTCCCCTTAATATACTTGCCTGAAAGCACGCCAAAAGCCATAGGAGAATATGCCAAAAGCCCAATATTTTCACGTAGAGCTACTTCGGCAAGGTCGCCTTCGAAGGTTCTGCATAGTAGAGAGTATGCATTCTGTATGGTAATCATGCGAGGCAGATCGCTATACTTTGAAGCTTCTAAATATCGCATGGTACCCCATGCTTTCTCATTAGAGATACCGACTTGCCTTATCTTACCAGACTTAATAATTTCATCAAGATTGTGAAGGATTTCGTTAAAATTATCTTCCCATTGATCGTTAGGGTTGTGATTATAGTCTCTTACACCAAAAGTATTGGTCTGACGCTCTGGCCAGTGCAATTGATACAAATCAATGTAGTCAGTTTGTAAACGTTTTAAACTGTTATTTACAGCTTCATTAAGCGCATCTTTACTAAACCCTGTAGTTCTGATATGCGCTGTATAATCTCCGGGGCCAGCTATTTTTGTAGCCAAAACCACCTTGTCCCTATTACCGGTTTTAGTAAACCAGTTACCGATAATTTTTTCGGTATCTGCATAGCGTTCAGCGGTAGCAGGCACCGGATAAAGCTCTGCACAATCAAAAAAGTTAACGCCCTTATCTAATGCCAGATCCATTTGGGCAAAGCCCTCTTCTTGCGTATTCTGATTGCCCCAGGTCATGGTGCCGAGACATATTTTACTAACGTTTATATCCGTATGTGGAAGTGTGGTGTATTTCATTTTGTCTATTTAAAAGCTCTTAAAAAACAGTATTATACTAATGCTATATTTCATTTAAGAGTTTTGATATTTCATCGAGTTTAGGAGTTAATATAATTTCAATACGTCTGTTTTTTGCTTTGCCTTCAGTAGTATCATTGCTAGCAATAGGCGCATATTCGCCACGTCCGGCAGCAGTAAGATTTTCGGCATTAATAGCGCTATTCTCTTTGAGGATTTTAACTATTGAAGTTGCTCTTTTTGTAGATAAATCCCAATTGCCGCTAAGTTGGGCATTGCCCTTATAAGGTACATTATCGGTGTGTCCTTCAATTAAGATATCAATATCAGGGTTGTCAGCTAAGACAGCACCAAGTTGTTCTACGGCCTTTCTTCCTTCAGTACCAACGTACCAGCTTCCAGACTTGAAGAGAAGTTTGTTTTCCATAGAAACATAAACCTTTCCGTCGCGTTGCTCTACAGTAAGACCTTTCCCTTCAAAATTGGTCAATGCTTTCGATATGGCATCTTTAAGCTTGGTCATGGCTGCGTCTTTTTTAGCAATTACACTTTCTAGTTCTGCAACACGATTGGAGCGATCTTCCAACTCTTTTTGTAATTTATTTAAACGATCACTTTCTGCTGCCAAAGCTTGTTCCTTAGCTTCCAGTTGAGCCAATAACTCTCTGTTCTTTTGAGCGTTTTCTGATATGGCTGCAGAGCTGTTTTTTTCTAAAGCCTCATACGATGCTTTAAGATTATCTAAATTGGTTTTAGTAGCTGCTAAATCAGAAATTAGTTTATCACGTTCTGTAGTGGCATCCTCATAGGCTTTTTGCAATTGTGCAAGATCATTAGATAATTTATTGTTGGTATCAGACAAGGTTTTATTGTCGTCAGACAGACTGCGATTTTCTTTTTTCAGTGTAGCGTATTTGTCCTCAAGATCCGTATATATTTTTTTCGATACACAAGAGGAAAAAATAGTTAGGGTTACTGCTATTAATGAAATTTTTTTAATCATAGGAAATGGTAATTTATGGTTCTAATTCTAATAATATTGGGCAATGATCACTGTGTACTGCTTCGGTGAGTATAACGCTTCGTTTTATGTTTTCTTGTAAAGGCTTGCTCACCATGGCATAATCTAAACGCCAGCCTTTATTGTTGGCTCTGGCATTAGCTCTGTAGCTCCACCATGAGAATTCTTGACGTTCAGGGTGTAAATACCTAAAACTGTCAATGAAACCACTATTGATAAACTTGCCTAGCCATTCGCGTTCTTCCGGTAAAAACCCAGAGACACCTTTCATTTTAGGGTTGTGAATATCAATGGCTTCGTGGCAAATATTATAATCGCCACAAACCACAAGATTAGGTTTTTCTTTTCGCAAATTGTTGAGATATTCATGGATAAGGTCCATATACTCGAATTTATGAGCCAGCCTGGCATCATTGGTACCAGATGGTAAATACATGCTCATTACGGAAACACCATTGAAATCAGCTCTGATATTGCGCCCTTCAAAATCCATAGACTCAATACCTGTACCATATTCAACGTGATCAGGCTTGGTTTTACTCAATATCGCAACACCACTATAGCCTTTTTTTTGAGCACTAAACCAATAATTGTGCTCATAGCCGGCTTCAGCAAACATATCCAAATCGAGCTGTGTTTTAAGCGCTTTTATTTCCTGAAGACAAATGACATCCGGACCAGTTGCGGTGAGCCATTCGATAAAGCCTTTATTAATGGCGGCTCTGATACCATTTACATTATAAGATGCTATTTTCATTCGTTCATGATTCCTGTTTCAGCTAAAATAAATAATATGGTACTTTTACACTATTATTTTATAGTGCTTTTAACGATAAAATATTTTTGCCTTTAGAAAGTTATTGTTCTACATGAAAATTGCTATTTCTTTTTTGCTAATGCTATGGTCTTTTGCTGTATTTGCGCAAGAGAAAACCAGTAATTACAGAACTAAGCGACTTGCAGTAAAAGATTCAATACGTATAGATTCCATAAGTATTAACCCTTCTAAGTTTCGGGTTACAACCAAAAATAATCAGGTATTGGATAGTAGTGCATATACTGTTGATTTTCAAAAAGCCATTTTAAAATTCAAACAACCTGTCTTATCTGATACCATTGTTGTTGAGTATTTAAGATATCCGGCATTCTTAACCAAAACGTATAAGCAGCTGGACGAATCTATAATTGTCAACAACACTAAAGGCGTTCAGCAATTGTATAAGTTACAACAGCGCTCAAAAAGGAATACGTTTCGACCTTTTGATGGGTTAACAACTTCAGGAAGTATTTCCAGAGGCGTGACGATTGGAAATAATCAAAATTCGGTTTTGAATAGTGAATTAGACCTTCAGATATCAGGAAAGTTAAGTGATAAGGTATCTTTGAGGGCCTCTATACAAGATGCTAATATTCCGCTTCAGGAAAGTGGTTATTCTCAGCGTTTGGATGAATTTGATCAGGTGTTTATTGAGCTTTACAGTGACAAATGGAACATTAGAGCAGGGGATATAGATTTGACGAATACCAAAAGTTATTTTGCTAATTTCACTAAACGTGTACAGGGGCTTTTGGTAAGTGCTAAACTGAGCGAAAAAACTAGCGTTTTTGCTTCTGGTGCTTTAGTTAGAGGACAGTTTACCTCGAGTCAGTTTACAGCACAAGAAGGTAATCAGGGACCGTATAAACTCAGAGGGCCAAATGATGAGCTTTTTGTGCTTATTGTATCTGGTAGTGAAACCGTTTATGTCAATGGTTTGCCACTAGAGCGAGGTGAGAATAAAGATTACATCATTGATTATAATGCAGGAGAAATCATTTTTAACGCTACATTTCCGATTACTTCCGAGATGCGTATTACTGTAGATTATCAGTTTAGTGAGCGTAACTATTCGCGATTTACAGTCTTTGGAGGTGGAAGCTATGAGTCTGAAAAGCTAAAACTAGGCCTATCGGTGTTTTCAGAAAGTGATGCTAAAAATCAACCCTTACAACAAAATTTATCTAACGAACAGACTCAGATTTTAGCCGATGCCGGAGATAACAGGGCACTTATGATAGCGCCATCTGCTGTAGAGGAAGCTTTCTCGGAGAATAGAATCTTATACAGGCAGGAGGTTATTGATGGGCAGAATGTGTTTGTGTTTTCTAACAATCCGGAGGATACACTTTTTAGTGTGAGATTTACTCTTGTTGGTGATAATCAGGGAAACTATGTGCTAAGTAATATTAATGCTGTTAGTAATATTTATGAGTATGTCTCCCCTGTTAATGGCGTTCCTCAGGGTAATTATGAACCTGTTGTGCAATTGGTGGCGCCAGAGCGTTTACAGATTGCAGTACTTAACGGAAATTATGAGCCGGATGATAAAACAGATATTTATTTTGAATTAGCTGGCAGCAAAAATGACCTTAATCTATTTTCGGATTTGGATGATGAAGATAATAATGGTTTTGCTACAAAACTTAGAGCCAGTAGAAGTATTATAAAAACAGATAGTCTTTGGAATTTAAAAGCACTTATAGATACCGACTTTATTCAGAAAGATTTTAGAACCATTCAGCGGCTTTACAGGCCGGAGTTTAATAGGGATTGGAATTTAGAAACATCACAAGGGAATCAATTGTTGTTAAATACAGGATTACAATTGTTACATTCTAAAAAAGGAACAGCATCGTATAACTTTGAGCATTTAAATTATTCGGAAAACTTCAATGGTAATCGACATAATGTGAATGCTAATTTGAGATTAGGGAATTTTACGGTCTTTACCAATTCTAGTTTTTTAGATAACAAAAGCACCGTGAACCGCTCAACCTTTTTACGTTCTTTTAATAGAGTTGTTTATGGAAAAAAGAACAAATGGGCAGGTTTAAAATATGCTTTGGAAGATAACGAACAAGTTGCTGTAGCCAATGATTCTTTAACACCTTTGAGTCAGAGATTCAATTCTTATGAGGTGTTTGCAGGAATTGGAGATAGCACTTCCGTGTTTGTTGAGTTGGGGTACATCAATAGGGTTAATGATAGTTTAAGAACCAATCGAGTACAGCGTGTCAATACCTCAAATACATATTATTTAAAATCGCGATTAATTCAGAATACGAAAACCAATTTGCAGCTATATGTCAATTTCAGAGACTTGAAGGCTGAAGATGAATTGTCGGAAGACGAGCAATCGTTAAATAGCAGGCTAACCTATAATCAGAAACTATTTAATAATATCGTACTCCTTAATACCAGCTATGAAACCAATTCAGGAAGTCTGCCGCAGCAAGACTTTACATATGTGGAAGTAGAGCCAGGGCAAGGCACATATACTTGGATTGATTATAATGGAAATGGTATTCAGGAGCTCAATGAGTTTGAATTGGCACAGTTTCAGGATCAGGGTAACTATATCAGAGTCTTATTACCAAATCAGGTTTTTGTAAAAACACATCAAAATCGATTTAGTCAAACGGTAACCGTCAATTTTCAACAATGGTCGGTATCTGAAAAGAAATCGCAAAAATTTTGGTCACATTTCTATAACCAGACCTCATACTTGATCGATAGAAAAGTAAGGCGAGAGGGGAGCTCTTTTAATCTTAATCCTTTTGATGAAGATGAAGAGAACCAACTGGCTTTAAATAGAAGTGTGCGGAATGTTCTTTTTTATAATAGAGGGAAACAGCGTTATACTACCTCATATACCTTTCTTACCAATACTAGTAGAAATCTTTTATCTGTAGGATTTCAGGAGAATAAGATTACCAATCACCAACTTAATTTTAATCATAAGTTTGCTAAAAACTGGTTAATTAATGCATTGGGAAGTTTTGGGGTTGATGAGAGTTTAAGTGAAAATTTTGCAAATCGTAATTTTAGTATTGATGAAGCCAAAGCTCAGCCTAAACTATCGTATTTGTTTAGTGAGAATGCCCAATTTGATGTGTTTTATCAATACACGTCAAAAGAAAATACAATTGGTGATTTTGAAACCTTAACACAAAGTAATTATGGGGTTTCATTTACCTATAACAAGGCTCAGAAAATAGCCTTAACAGGCGCGTTCAATTATTTTGAAAATACATTTGAAGGCAATCCTAATACTCCTGTGGCTTACCAGATGCTAGAAGGCTTACAACCCGGAAAGAATTTTACCTGGAATCTATTGGCTCAAAAACGCCTCACTAAATTTCTAGATTTAAACCTAAGCTATTTTGGAAGAAAGACAGAAAATTCAAAAGCCATACACACCGGAACAGTTCAACTTAAAGCCTATTTTTAATATTTTTTTGTAAGTATTTACGCAACCTTTTGCAAATAAAAGTATCTAATGATTACTAACAGGTAACAACCATAACTTATGAGAATTTTTTTAATAATAACTATCTGCTCGGTCTTTTATAGTAATGCCCAAGAATTAGAAAGTAATCCTGATCCATACAACAAAACACATGAAACAAGAATTAATGCGTTATATCTGGTTTTAGGAGGTTTTGAAGTTTCATATGAGTATTTACTAAATGAAGAATCTGCTATTGGAATGCATATGTTTATCCCATATGATGACGATATAATTAACGATATTCAGTATTATGTGTCCCCATACTATAGATTTTATTTTGGTAAAAAATATGCTGCAGGTTTCTTTTTAGAAGGCTTTGGGATGTTGAATTCAACCGATCGAGACTTAGATTTCTTTTTTGAAAATAAAGAGGATGATTATATCACAGATTTTGCTCTTGGAATTGGTTTTGGAGGAAAATGGGTGACAAAAAGTGGATTCATTGGTGAACTCAGCTATGGTTTGGGAAGAAATTTATTCAAATCTGATGAAACGGATTTAGATTTTATTGGTAGAGCTGGAATTATATTAGGATATCGATTTTAAATCAATCTTTTACAATTTTATAAGTGTTTTTCCTTTTTCCTTCAGTTATGATTTCTATATAATATAGACCAGACTTGTATTTTGACAAGTCTAGTTCAGTGGTCTGTTGGTTGATGGTTTTCGAGATTAGTATCTGACCAATGGTATTGTATAAACGAATATACCGAATCTGAGAATTGCTTTTTACAGTTACAAAATGATGGGCAGGATTAGGACTTATACGTATTGTATTATTGTGACTAGATTCATTAATAGATAAGCTGGTATTTTCTGTAATAGTAAGTTGCTGATTTGCGGCAACGTTATACAAAACGTCTTGGTGTCCACTTAGCCAAGTGACCTTGACATAATCTATTTCGGTGTGAGGACCTAAACCAAAGAATTCTGAACCTGAATTCTGCGATAGATAACCTTCGCCGCATAGGGTATATCGGTATTGCTTTTGGCCACCGTTATAGGAGACTTCTATTACAGAACCAATGCCATTTTTATTGCTCGATGTGCCTTCTAACCGTACTTTTAACCAGTTATTAGAATTAGTACTGCTATTTTGCCAGAGAAAGATATCCTGATCATTAACATTAGTAACCACAAGGTCGGCCAATCCATCGTTATTAATATCACCTATGGCGTTAGAATAGCTTGACCTATTGTCGTTTTGAAAACCAATATTATCAGGAATTTCAAACAGATTACTGCCTTGGTTTTTATAAAAAGCAGATGAGATATAGGCTAATGTAGATCCTGTTTCAGATGAGCTTACATACAGGTCCAAATCGGTATCATTATCGGCATCAAAAAAGACAGCGCCCCAACCAACACTGTAAAATGATGTTCCGGTTTGAGATGCTATATCTGTAAATGTACCATTTCCATTGTTTCTAAAAAAAACGTTGCCATCAGGCGCATTGGTAATGTACAGATCAAACCAACCATCGTTATTATAATCACCTACAGTGACAGACATGGCATCAATACTTATAGCGGTTCCTGTAGCTTCTGCTACTTCTGTGAAAGTGCCATCCCCATTGTTTTGGTACATCAGGTTGACTTCTACCTCCTTATCATTTGAAACGTAAATGTCTTGATAACCATCATTATTAAAATCAAAAAAAGCACTGCAAAACGATAAGTGACTCCCAGTACCGATTCCTGCAGCCATACTGACGTTAGAGAATGTACCATCGCCATTGTTCTTAAACAGCAAATTGGGAATAGTATAAGTTAGGTCTCTGTTGGATAAAAATACATCTAAATAGCCATCATTATCATAGTCTCCCCAAGAAGCACCAAATGTTTTTAGGTTGTCTAAAGGTAAATTGGCGGCAACAGTAACATCAGTGAAATTTAGATTTCCTGTGTTTTGGTATAAACGATTGCCATTGACATCACTGGTAACAAACAGGTCGTTATCGCCATCATTGTCATAATCAACCCAGTTGACCTGCTTGGTTTGATAGTCAATCTCCGGAATGTTGATGTTTTGTTCTACAAAGAAACCATTATAGTTTTTATAGAAGGTTACCTCATGAGTACCGTCGGTAGTTAAGGTGATATCGTCCCAACCATCGTTATCAAAATCGTAGAAAGACACGCCGTTTCCCAGAAAGCCATTACCACAACTCATCCCCACACCCAAAAGCTCAGCATTGTTTTCAAATTGAATTTGAGAATATGACAATAAAAATGTTAAAAAAATGAAAAATATTGAATAAAAAAGCTTATTCATAAATCAGATATTGGTTGGTTTATCCAATTTATTAAATAAATATCAATATTCAAAAACGATTGTAGTTACATTCTCATCAACCACTCTTTAATAGCAACCTCTTTTTTGATGATATCTTTTAAAGCTTCAATTTTAACACGTTTTTGCTCCATAGTATCTCTGTGACGGATGGTAACCGTATGATCTTCCAGAGTATCGTGGTCAACAGTAATGCAGAAAGGTGTTCCGGCAGCATCTTGCCTTCTGTAGCGTCTACCCACAGCATCTTTTTCATCATAGGTAACATTGAAATCCCATTTTAAATCGTCAATGATCTGACGTGCTATTTCGGGTAAGCCATCTCTTTTAATTAATGGTAAAACGGCAGCTTTAGTAGGTGCTAATACAGCTGGAAGTTTTAAAACCGTTCGCACACTACCATCCTCTAAAGTTTCATCTGTTAAGGCATTAGAAAATACAGCAAGGAACATGCGATCCAAGCCAATGGAAGTTTCCAATACATATGGCGTGTAACTGGCATTATCTTCATGATCAAAATATTGCAGTTTTTTACCGGAATAGTCTTCGTGTTGTTTAAGATCAAAGTCAGTACGAGAATGTATACCTTCCAGTTCTTTAAATCCAAATGGAAATTTAAATTCTATATCTGTAGCAGCATCAGCATAATGAGCTAATTTTTCATGATCATGAAAACGATAGTTGTCATTTCCCATGCCCAATGACAGATGCCATTTTAATCGATGTGTTTTCCAATACTCAAACCATTCTTTTTGAGTGCCAGGTTTTATGAAAAACTGCATTTCCATCTGTTCAAACTCCCGCATTCTGAAAATGAACTGACGTGCTACAATTTCATTCCTGAAAGCTTTTCCTGTCTGGGCAATACCAAAAGGTAATTTTAATCGACTTGTTTTTTGAACGTTCAGAAAATTTACAAAAATACCTTGAGCTGTTTCCGGACGTAAATAAAGATCCATTGCGTTTTCTGCACTGGCTCCTAATTTGGTGCCAAACATAAGATTGAATTGTTTGACATCTGTCCAGTTTTTAGACCCGGTCATAGGGTCAGCAATTTCTAATTCTTCGATGAGTGCTTTTACATCCGCCAAATCCTCATTCTCCAGAGATTTACCCATACGAGAAAGGATGGTCTCTATCTTCTCTTTATAACCCAAAACTCTGGGGTTAGTTGCCAAGAATTGCGTTTTGTCAAAAGCTTCTCCAAAGCGCTTTTCCGCTTTTTTTACCTCTTTATCAATTTTGACTTCAATCTTAGCACAATAGTCTTCTATTAAAACGTCTGCTCTATAGCGTTTTTTGGAATCTTTATTGTCAATAAGAGGATCGTTAAATGCATCAACGTGCCCGGATGCTTTCCAAGTGGTTGGATGCATAAAAATTGCAGCATCAATACCTACAATGTTTTCGTGCATTTGTACCATGGCCTTCCACCAATAGTCCCGTATATTCTTTTTGAGTTCTGCACCGTTTTGAGCGTAGTCATATACAGCACTTAATCCGTCATAGATTTCACTACTTTGAAACACATAGCCATACTCTTTAGCATGTGATATTACCTTTTTAAATTGATCCTCTTTGTTTGCCATGCTGCAAAAATAAAAAACCGCACTAATCTAATAGAACGGTTTAGATAAAATTATATATAAAGATTTATTTTAGTTCAATACTCGTACTTCCGATCTTTCTATTGCCATGAAAAACATTAATAAAATAATAGCCTCTTGATAGTGGTTGCTCCTCTCTTGGTGCTACTACGGAAGTGCAAACTTCCATAGTATTGTTATCATATAGTACAACTTCTTTATTACTATAGATTAGAGAAGACTTACCAAAGGATATAGAACCTTTATCAGCAACCACGTTGTTTTTTGGATTTACAATTTGTACATAGATCTCTTTCTCCCCTTTTTCTGTTAGCGGATTTTCGGAGAGGGTAATGCATACGTCAATAGCATTGGCTTTGCGAGCACGTTTGGTATAATGCTTTTTACCAAAAGATTTTTTGTAGGCTTCTGCTTCTATATTTGTGGCAACAATAAGTGACGCTTCATCAATAGTTTTATGTAATGAAGCATTAGTTTCTTCAAGTTTGGCTATAGCTTCATCTTTCTTTTCTATGGAATTGAAGGCCATGCGCTTTTCTTCTTCTAATTTGTGATTTAGAAGATTCAAAGAATCAATAGTGTGCAAAAGCACTTTATTTTTAGATTTTAAAACTACAAGTTGCTGTTTGAACCTGCTAACTACCGTAAGATCACTTTTTAATAATCTTATAGAATCTAGCGCAAGCCTAGTTTCTGTTTTTGCTTCCTGGAGCTGAGAAGACATGAGACCATAATCTCTAGATAAACCATCATAGCTTTTTAGCATTTCTGATAATTCACTTTCTATCAGATGTTTTTCCTGTTTTAGAAACTCTTCGTGAGATTTAATGGATTGATAATTAGTAATACTAAATATGGATAAAACTGCTAAAGCGACTATTAAAGAACTTATAATTAATCTGTAGTTAAATAATTGAGGGTTAACTATCATTATTAATTTTCTTAATTTGTTGCGAAAATATAGATAAATGGAGTCTAACCTTATTTTTATCGATTAAGTGATAATAAATTTGTTTAACTTATTTTTTCCTAAGGTTTGTGAAGCCTGTAAATGCGTTTTAAAAGATAATGAAGCAACTATTTGTACATTATGCAGACATGATTTACCCGTTACAAGCTTTCATTTAGATGGAAAAGAGGATGTAAAAAAGATATTATATGGGCGTGTTCAATTAGAGCAGGCTACATCGTTATTACATTTTTCGAAAAAGAGTATCGTACAACAACTACTGCATAGTCTTAAATACAAAGGCCATGAGGAAATTAGCAGGTTTTTTGGTAAATGGCTAGGTGCTGAACTAAGCGGTTTGAAAGCTTATGAAGGTGTTGACGTGGTAGTACCGGTACCATTGCACAAATCAAAGCAAAGGCAGCGTGGGTATAATCAGGTAGCTCTTTTTGGAAAAGAGATTGCCAAAGCGTTAAATGTAGCATATAATGATAAGATTTTAGTGAAAACATCAGCTTCAAAAACACAGGTCTTTAAAAATCGTACTAAGCGCACAAACAATAATGATAAACTTGTGTTTTCAATACAAGATAAAGCGCAATTAAAAGATAAACACGTTTTGATAGTTGATGACATCATTACTACCGGGGCAACTATAGAAGCTTGCGCCTCTCAGCTTCATAGTATTGAAGGCGTGAAAATAAGTTTAGCAACCATAGCAATTGCGAATTAATTTTTTCGTTAGTAAGTAATTATATCGTTAATTTGCCTAAAATTTTCTACATCAGAGATCGCATGAATTTTTCTAAAATTATCCTTTGTTTAATCGTATCGGTAGTTATGTTAAGCTGTGCCAATAGAGGAAGGCCTTCAGGAGGAGAGGTCGATGTAGATCCGCCAGAGATTATTAAATCGGTACCGGAAAACTTCTCTACAAATTTCAAAGCTAAAGAAATCAAAATTTACTTCAATGAATTTATAAAGGTAAAGAACCTTCAGAAGCAATTAATTATCTCACCTCCAATGAGTACAGAACCGGTGATTACACCTCTGGGCTCTGCCAGCAGATATATCACTATTAAGATTAAAGATACATTAGAAGAAAATACAACCTACGCGCTAAATTTTGGACAAAGTATCGTGGACAATAATGAAGAGAACCCATATCCATATTACCGATACGTATTTTCAACAGGTGAAACCATTGATTCGCTATCTGTGAAAGGTTATATTCTTGATGCTGAAAATAAAGAGCCGGATACTTTTGTTTCTGTAATGCTTTATGAAGTAGATTCTACATATAGTGATTCTATAGTTTATAAGGAAAAGCCAAAATATATTACCAATACTTTAGATAGCCTTACTTCATTTAGTATTGATAATATAAAAGCAGGAAACTATCGCCTTATTGCTTTAAAGGATGAGAACGGAAATTTTACATACCAACAAAAGTCCGATAAGATAGGGTTTTACGATACTACAATCAGTGTGCCCAGCGATACGACTTATGTTGTAAAGCTTTTTAAAGAGGAGACACCTTTTGAAGCTAAGCGTCCTAAGCAAATTAGCCAGCAAAAGATAGCATTCCCATATGAAGGGGATTATAAGGATATGCGCATTAAACTTTTGAGTAAGGCACCAGATAGTTTTAGTTACAGGATTACTAAAGATCCGAAAACGGACAGTTTGTATTATTGGTATAAACCTATGTTCGAAAAAGATTCAGTGTTATTTTTGGTAGAGAATAAAACGTATTCAGATACATTATTGTATAAAGTAAGAAAGAAAGCAAAGCCAGATTCATTGATCATTTCGCCATTACAAACGGGAGTACTTAATTTTTATTCGGATTTTACTATAGAAGGAAATATCCCGTTTAAAGCCATCAATACCGAAAAGATCAAAATTATTGATAAGGATTCTGTTGAAGTGCCATATAATGTAACATACGATTCGCTTCTAAACAGATATGCATTTCCAATCAAATTAGAAGAAAATCAGAATTACAATGTAATGCTATTACCAGAAGCATTAACCGATTTTTTTGAAAATACCAATGACACAATAAGCTATAAGTTAAGAACAAAACAAGAATCTGATTATGGCGCGGTGAGAATGCGGTTGATTAATGCTAAATACCCGGTAATAGTACAACTGCTGGACGAAAACGGAGAGGTGAAATTTGAGCAATCTGCAGACAAAGATCAACCTTTCGATTTTAGGCTTATCGACCCTAAAAAGTATAGTTTAAGAGTCATTTACGATGCTAATGGCAATAAAAAATGGGATACCGGAAATTACCTGAAAGGTATTCAGCCAGAACGTATAATTTATTTCCCTTCAGTCTTGGATGTAAGGTCGGGCTGGGATCTTATAGAAGATTTTACATTGTTAGATTAAAGGTGTCTCTGTCATTCAAAAATCCCAATTTTTTTCTGTAATGCTCAATATGACTTTGATCTAAAGTGATGATGTCTACACACTGTTTATTGACAGGGATGTTATCAATCCTTTGTCCTAAAACATCATAAGCTGCGGAGTGTCCCGGGTACTCATAACGGTTCCCATCCAGTCCTATACGGTTTACCCCAATACAATAGCTCATATTCTCTATGGCACGGGCTTTAAGTAGAGTATTCCAAGCATCAATTCGTACTTTAGGCCAGTTAGCAACATAAATGAGAGCATCATAATCTTCAGTATTTCTTGCCCAAACCGGAAAACGAAGGTCGTAACATATCAACGGGCATAGCTTCCAGCCTTTATAATTTATGATGCGTTTTTGATCTCCGGAAGAATAGACCTCGTGCTCTCCCGCTAGTGTAAACGTATGCCGTTTATTGTAGCTATGGATGTCACCGTTAGGTTCAATAAAAACTAATCGGTTGTAATATATACCCTGATCTTCAATGACAAGGCTTCCTGTGATGGCTGAATTCTTTTTTTGAGCGATATGTTTTAACCATGATACGGTAGTACCAGACATAGATTCTGCTACAGCCGATGCATTCATTGTAAATCCTGAAGAGAACATTTCAGGTAGAACGATAAGATCAACAGGTGCCGAGATAGAATGTATCTGCTGTTCAAAATTGATACGATTTTGAGCTGGATCCTCCCATGCTAAATCAGATTGAATTAAAGCAATTTTTAATACATTTTGCATGCTTAAAATTAAGCAAATTATTCAGCTAAATCACGTGAGGGCAATTTTTAAAGTCGCTTTTGATATTTTTCCACTTTAGCATTGAGCTTTTCAATTTTTTTTGACCATTTGCTATCCTCAACAGGAGAGAGTTTTCCCTTGGTCTTTAAGCGCTGATATTTAGCCTCAGCTTTTTTAAGTTTAGCCTGTGCTTTTTCAAAGTTTGATATGGCTTTTTTGTCCTTTTTTAGAGTCTTCTCTTTCTTTTTGAGCTGTCTTTCTTCACGCCTCTGTTTTCTCTTTTGTTTTCTTTTATGTTTGTTCTCAAACGCTCTTACATCTCTAAAGATAGCTTTGCGTGTGTCTTTAGAGAATTTGTCAGTAATATCTTTACCATCACGGTAAATACGCTTGTCTTTGATTATATATTTGTCCTTGCTGGTGTCAGTTTGTGCATAAGTGATGATACTCAAGCACGTTAATAGTGCTAATAACCAAGTTTTCATGTGTGAAAAGTGTTTTTGTTTATGAGTAAGACCCGTGATTTTATAAAAAGTCACTTAATTCATACAGAACATAGGGTTTTAGCAGCTCTTTCTAAAGTCTCGTCAGTTTTAGCAAAACAAAACCGAAGGACTTTATCATCTTTTTGATGGTCATTAAAAACGGATAAAGGAATAGCGGCTACACCATGTTCTATGGTAAGCCTTCTTGCAAAATCAACATCGTATTCGTCTGTAATATCAGAATAGTCCAGTACCTGAAAGTAAGTGCCCTGAGAAGGCTTAAATTTAAAACGAGAATGGCTTATGAGGTCTAAAAACAGATCGCGCTTTTTTTGAAAAAAATCGGGCAATGAATTATAGGTGTTAGTATCTTGTAAGTAATCAGCTATGCCTTTTTGAGAGGGGTGATGCACAGAGAAAACGTTAAATTGATGCACTTTCCTAAACGCTGTCATTAATGCATCGGGAGCACAGCAATATCCTATTTTCCAACCTGTATTATGAAAGGTTTTGCCAAAAGAAGCTGTGATAAAACTACGCTGTTTCAAGTCATCAAACATGCAGGCACTGTAATGTGTCTTTCCATCAAAAATTAAATGTTCATAGACTTCATCACTTAATACAATAATATTAGTGTTTTTAGTTAATTTCTGAAGTTGTAGCATGTCGTTTTCAGACCAAATGCTTCCGCTGGGGTTGTGAGGTGAATTAATGATAATCATTTTAGTGCGGGAAGTCACCTTGGTACTTACCTCATGCCAATCAATCTGATAATCTGGGGCAGACAACTGGATACTTATAGTCTTACCACCATTAACCTGAATTGCAGGATCGTAACAATCGTAAGCAGGTCTGAAAATAATAACCTCATCATCGTTACGAATAAAAGCTGATATTATAGTGTATATGGCTTGTGTAGCTCCTGCAGTGACAGTAATCTCAGTTTCAGGATCATATTGAGAATTATATAGTAATTCAATTTTTTTTGAAATAGCAGTTCTCAATTCCAGACTTCCGGCCATAGGTGCATATTGATTGTATCCATTGATCATAGCATCGTTTACCAGTTGAATGAGCTTAGGATCACTTTTAAAGTTAGGAAACCCTTGTGATAAATTGATAGCATTATGCTTATTTGCCAGCGCACTCATTACCGAGAAGATAGTGGTGCCTACATTATGAAGTTTTGAGTCGTAAACCATTCCGAAATATACTATAAGTTAGCTGTAAATCCTGATATGAATTATTAAAATGTTTTATAAAAGTTAAATGAAATTTAATTAAGTGCTAAAGACGTAAAACAGTAATGATAAGGTAAAGATAAATTAATGTTTCGAGTTGTTAATTTGTTTTTATTAATTCATTAATTAATTATACCTACCCTTGAGAGTATATTACATGATATTTGTTTTTTTGTTTTGTCCGCTTTTGCAAGCTCAAAAAAACGACAGAACCTCGGTGCTATTAGATCGTGATCTTTATCAGTTAAAGATTGAATTGGAAAGTGCCATGTCTAAGTCGGATACCCTTAAAATTGCCAGAGTACAATTTAAACTTGGGGAGTTCTTTAATCAGTTAAGGTTATACAGTGAGGCCACAAAGCATTATCAAGCATTTTTAGACATAAACAGATCTAATGACTCTGTGTTGGTTAATGTTCAGAATAAATTGGCAAAAATTAACCTGAATTTAAATAAGTACGAAGATGCCAGACAACATGCTTTAATAGGTCAAAATATTTCATCACAAATTAATTACCTCAAGGGAAGAGCTGTTTCTAATACCTTACTTGGTAGTGTTGCAGAAAAAAAAGGGAATTATGAGAAGGCTTTAGAGTATCAAAACACAAGCCTTTCTATTTTTAAGATCATAGGTGATAGTATAGGTTTATCAAGAACAAATGAAAACATAGGCAGCATATATGAAGACCTTGAGCAATACGATTTGGCGTATAACTACTTCATCATTGCATCTCAATACGCAGCGCAAAGTGATAGTGATCTTAGAATTAATATAGTTAACAATCTTGGAGATATTTATCGTAAAACAAAAGATTACAAACAAGCTATTGAGAGAACTGAAAAAGCATTACAAATAGCTATAGAAAATGATAACCAGAGACAACATGCAAGCGCACTAAAAGATTTATCAAAAACCTATGCCGAAATGGGAGATTTTGAAAAAGCATACGATTATTTGAATCATCAAAGTATTGTTAATGAAAATGAACTGGAAAAGAGCAATACCCAGTTAATTAGTGCTATGGAGGTATTGTATGGAGTAAAAGAGAAAGAAGTAGAAGTAGAGCTGCTTAATAAACAAAATCAAATCAACAAAGTACAGCAGCAAGTAACTTTGGTAAGTGCTTTTACAGGACTTTTAGCATTAGGAATAGGTTTTTTGTACTGGAAGAAAAGAAGAAAACACGAAAACCATATTCTGGAATATAAGCAGCAACTTTTGCAAGCCGACTTAGACAGAAAAGTAGTTGAAGAAGAAGCTCTAAATCGAGAAATTGATATCAAGATCTCATCGCTTATAAATTCTAGCCTTCACTTGGCTCATAAAAACAAAATGCTATCTGATATTTCTAAAACGCTTACAAAACTTGAAGGTAGAAACAACGAATTGATAAATAAAAAACTAAAGGAATTAGTTAAGCATATAGAGACTGATCTTGATGATAATAGCGAATGGACAGAATTAATGGGTTATTTTGGTCAAATACATCCTGGCTTTTTTGAAACATTAAAAAAAGGCGCTTCTAAGAAATTGTCATCATCAGAAATGCGTTTATGTATGTTGGTCAGGTTAAATCTGTCTTCAAAAGAAATTGCAGAAATACTTCACATTACATCAGATAGTGTAAGAATCGCAAGGTATAGACTTCGAAAAAAACTCCCGCTTGCTCCAAAAGAAGATCTGCAAGAGTATTTATATAGTTTTTAGCATATGTTTTTAAAACATTAATCAAAAGTTACGCAATTGTAAATGTTGCTATGTTTTATATGGTGTTACAGAGGTGTGTTTTCTTTTTGTTAACACTTACAAAAACTACCCAGTGAGGCTCCAAATTACCTTTGTTGCAAACTAATTATCATATTAAATCAACTAAAAAAATGAAACAGTATTTTTACGTATTAGTAATGCTTTTGTCTGTTCCATGTTTTTCTCAAACTGGGAATGTTCAAGGTGTTATAATTGACAATGAAGGCTTGCAAGTGCCATTTGCTTCTGTGGTTATAGAAGATCTAAAAAAAGGAACCGTATCGGATGCAGACGGTAAGTTTTTGTTATTATCCGTACCAGTTGGGAGCCAAACTTTAAAGATCCAGTATTTGGGTTATGCAGATCAAGACGTTTCTGTTGAAGTCAAAGAAGATGAAACTGCCGAAGTAAAAATTGTATTGGTTTCTAAAGCTGAAGAACTCGATGGTATAATTCTTACCGGTTTTGGTGGCGGTCAGGCCAAAGCTTTAAACACACAAAAGAACAAGCAGAACATTTCTAATATTGTATCTACAGACCAGATTGGTAAATTTCCGGATGCCAATATAGGAGATGCTGTGAAGCGTATTCCGGGAATTACGATGCAGGTAGATCAAGGAGAGGCTCGTAATATTATTGTTAGAGGTTTAGCTCCTCAATTAAACTCTGTGACCTTAAATGGGTCGCGTATTCCTTCTGCAGAAGGTGACAATCGAAACATACAGATGGATCTTATCCCTGCAGACATGATTCAATTAATAGAAGTTAATAAAGCTGTTACTCCCGATATGGATGGTGATGCTTTAGGCGGATCGGTAAACTTAGTTACGCGTACAGCACCAGAAGGGTTTAGATTATCCGCAACCTTAGGTTCTGGAGTAAGCTTTATTACTGATAAAAGAATTTTGAATGGGTCATTCATATTGGGCGATAGAACTAAAGACGGAAAATTTGGATGGATGGTTTCTGCATCCATCAATGATAACGATTTTGGATCGGATAATATAGAAGCAGAATGGACTGATGAATTTGAGTTCTTTGATGGGACAGATGTTGTGGAAGCAGATGTGAATCCATATACTAATGTTTTTGAACAACGTACCTATATTGTACAGCGTATCCGAAGAAGCTTCTCAGCCAATTTTGATTATAATTTTGATGCCAATAACTCCATCTTTTTAAAAACCATGTATAACTGGAGAGACGATAGAGAAAATCGCTACCGTTTGGAGCAAGAAATCTTAGACGGTGAAGATATTGAAATTGGAGATTTTGTAATCTCTGATGATGGTTTCCCAACACGTTTTCCTGTTGAGGTCAAAAGACAAACCAAAGGAGGTATTGATAATGATCGAAACAAAAATACACGATTAGAAGATCAACGTATGCAAAACTACAGTCTGGGAGGTAATCATTTATTTGGTAAACTAAAGGCCGACTGGATGGTATCTTATGCTAAAGCATCCGAAGAGCGTCTTAATGAACGATATGCTGAATTTGAGTCTGAATATACCATTATTAATGATGTGTCAGATTCTGAGTTTCCATTGTTTCGCCCTTTAGACGCAGATGAAGCGAACAATTTAGCAAACTTTGAATATGGTGAGATCACAGAAGAAAATCAATATACCGAAGAAGAAGATGTCAATGTGTTTTTGAATTTTCAATTACCTGCAGACTTTTTTAACCAAGGCGATGGCTTTGTGAAATTTGGTTTGAGAGGACGTTTTAAGAATAAACTAAGAGATAACAATTTCTTTGAGTTTGATTTAGAGGACAGTTTTCCGACGCTTGCAGATGCACCATCACGAGATTTTTCTGACCCGGGTTATCTAGCAGGTAGTGAATATCAAGCTGGCTTTTTTGCCGCTCCAGAATGGTTGGGAGCTTTAAACTTAACAAATGGAGAGCCTGTGTTTGATGAATTCTTAAGAGCGAATTTTGATGTTGAAGAAAATGTTTATGCAGGATATTTAATGGCCAATCAAAAAGTGTCTGATAAATTGACCATATTGGCAGGATTGAGAATAGAAAACACAGATATCAAAGCCACAGGAAATCAGATTGAAGATGAAGAAAATCAGACAGGTCAGATCACTAATGAAAGTTCATATACTAACGTTTTACCTAGTGTACATTTTAAGTATGACCTAAATAATCGAACTGTTTTACGTTTTGCATGGACTAACACTTTGGCAAGACCAAACTACCAAGATTTAGTACCGTCTGTAGATGTGGTTAGTGCGGATGAAGAAATATTTTTAGGAAATCCTGAATTAGATCCAACAACCTCAATGGCCTTTGATCTTATGGGAGAATACTACTTTAAAAGTGTAGGTATTTTGTCAGGAGGAATATTCTACAAAGATATTCAGGATTTTATTTATACGTCACAATTTGAAGATACTGCTACTGGTTTTGATGTATCTCAACCACAAAACGGCGATGGCGGTTCCATATTCGGTGCAGAGATTGCATTTCAAAGACAGTTAGATTTCTTACCGGGATTTGCTAAGAATTTTAGTTTATACCTTAACTATACCTATTTGACTTCTACAGCAGATGGTATAAGAAACGAAGATGGTGACGAGCGTGGTGATCTTGACTTACCGGGCACTGCTCCAAACATGTTCAATGCATCGCTAGCTTATAATGATAAAAAGTTCAATATAAGGTTATCAGCTAACTATTCCGATGCTTATATTGATGAGTTAGGAGGCAGCGCTTTTGATGACCGTTATTATGATGAGCAATTCTTAGTAGACTTCAATGCTAGTTATGCTATTACGCCAAACTTGCGTGTATATGCAGACCTTAATAACATTACAGATCAACCCCTACGTTTTTATCAAGGGATTAGCAGTAGAACAATGCAAGCGGAATATTACGGAAGACGTTTAACTTTTGGATTAAAGTATGATTTATTTAAAAAGAATTAAAACTTATAGCTTAGGCGTTGTTTTTACAGGATTATTAATGTCTTGTGGCCATAAACTTCCAGAGATAAGTCCAACGCTGATTACAGAGAAAACTCCCCATGATACGGATGATCCTGCAATATGGATCAATAAGAATAATCCGGAAAAAAGTATCGTATATGGGACAGACAAAGATGAGACTAATGGAGGGGTTTATGCCTTCGATCTCAAAGGAAAGATCATTAAAGAAAAGTCAGTAACCGGAATTAGCTATCCAAACAATGTGGATATTGCCTATGATTTTGAGCTTAATGACTCAACAACAATAGACGTTATGATGTTTACCGAGCGTGAAAAGAATCAAATACGGTTGTTTTCAGTACCGGATGCTAAACCATTGGATCAGGGAGGTTTTCAGGTATTTGACGATGAAACCAATATTGAAAACCGTCGCCCAATGGGAATAGCATTATACAAAACTCCAGAGGCCTTATATGCTATAGTGAGTCGGAAAATGGGTCCCAAAACAAATTACCTGTATCAGTATGAGATTGCATCTGACTCTACAGGAATCAAAGCCAATTTGGTAAGGAAATTTGGAGACTTCAGTGGCATTAAAGAAATTGAGGCTATAGCTGTAGATTCAGAGTTGGGGTATGTGTATTATTCTGATGAAATGCATTGCATACACAAGTACTATGCGAATCCAAATAAAGGAAATGAGGAATTATCATGCTTTGGAGGAGAGTATTTTAAGGAAGATATTGAGGGTATTGCCATAGCAAAAACAGGAAAAGATTCAGGATACCTTATCGTTTCTAATCAACAAGCGCACAGCTTTAATGTTTTTGATAGAGTGTCTAATGAGTTTATAAAAGAAATTAATTTAGGAACTGTTGAAACCGATGGTTGTGATGTAACAACAGTAGCTCTTGGGGAAGATTTTCCAAACGGGCTATTTGTATCCATGAATGATGCTAAAGATTTCTTTTACCATGATCTGGGAAGTCTTAATCTAACGGATTAACTTCATAATTTTTAAGTTGATTGAGCCCTCTCCGGAAACGGGGAGGGTTTATTTTATGTTTTTTTCTGATTAGAGAAAACAGCCTTTTATTATCTTTACGACAATTCAAAAAACTCAACGTATGCGATTTATAAAAGTTATCATTTGCTTTATTGTTTTTCAGGTTTCAGCTCAGCAAGGAGGGATGTGGATTCCTTCACTTTTGGAAGGCATGAATGAAACAGAAATGCAGAATTTGGGGAGTAAGCTTACTGCTAAAGACATCTATGATGTCAATAATTCAAGTTTAAAAGATGCTATAGGGCATTTTAACGGTGGATGTACCAGTGAGGTAATATCGCCAAAAGGATTGTTATTAACTAATCATCACTGTGGTTTCGGCCAGATACAATCGCATTCGTCATTAGAAAATGATTATCTAAAAGATGGTTTTTGGGCAATGCGCTTGAGTGAAGAGCTACCAAACGAAGGCTTGTACGTCGAATTCATAGTGCGTATCGAAGATGTAACAGAAAAGGTTCTGAATGGCATAACGGAAGATATGAACACCAGAGAAAAACAATCCCTAATAGATAAGAACATAAATGCTGTGGAGAAGGCAACTCAGAAAGAAGCTTGGCAAGGCATTAAAACCAGAGCGTTTTATAAAGGCAATCAGTATTTCCTTTTTGTGACTGAACGTTTTGAAGACATACGTCTGGTAGGTGCGCCACCAAGCAGTATTGGTAAGTTTGGGAGCGATACCGACAATTGGGTGTGGCCAAGACATACAGGAGATTTTTCGATATTCAGAATATATGCGGATAAAGATAACAGACCTGCAAAATACAGTAAAGATAATGTGCCTTACACACCTAAGCATTTCTTACCTGTATCACTTGATGGAATTGAGGAAGGTGATTTTACTATGGTATTTGGATTCCCCGGAAGAACTAATGAATATTTGCCAGCAGTAGCTGTAGAACAAATTACTCAAAAGGTAAACCCATCTAATATTGCCATACGTGAAGCTGCATTAAAAGTTATTGATGCTAATATGAAAGCCGATGATAAAATCAGAATTCAATATGCCTCAAAGCAAGCGCGAATAGCTAATGCCTGGAAAAAATGGATCGGAGAAAATCAAGGCATAGAAAAAAGTGGTGCTGTAAATATTAAGAAGCAATCTGAAAAGGCATTTGTCAAAGCGTTGAAATCAAAAGGTTTAGAAGCAGAATATGGTAGTATTTTACCAGAGTTTGAGCGATTGTACAAAGAATTTGAGACGGTGAATGTAAAACGAAACAATTTTGTTGAAGTGTTCATACGTACTAACGAACTGATGCAAATGATGTTCAGATTGGTACAGTTAGAAAATTCAGCCAGTAGGGGAGAAGAGATCTTTAATAAAAGAAAAGAATCTGTAATAAACGGTTTGAAAAGAACACATAAAGATTACAATGCCAAAGTAGATAAAGGGGTATATAATGCTGTGATGCCTTTGTACACTAAAAATATAGATGCAAGTATTTATACTAAAACGGCATTTACAGATTTAGATAAGGCATTGAAACTTTTGGAAGGTGACTCTAAAACAGTTATCGAAAAACTTAATCAGGATGCAGCATATCAGTATGCCAAACCCATGGTATTAGAATTCTATACCAATGTAGAACCAGAATTCCAACGTATTAATACGCAAATCAATGCCCTTCAAACCCAGTACATGAAAGCATTGATGGAAGTCATGCCTGAAGCCCGCTACTTCCCCGATGCCAACAGTACGTTAAGGGTGACTTACGGCAAGGTTAATGGCTATTCGCCAAGAGATGCCATTTATTACAATCCGGTAACCTATTTAGATGGCGTTATTGAAAAATATGTGCCTGGCGATTATGAATTTGATGTGCCCCAGAAACTGAGAGATTTGTATGATGCTAAAGATTATGGTCAGTATGCTGATAAAAATGGAAAACTACCGATATGCTTTTTAGGGACTAACCATACCACCGGAGGCAATTCAGGAAGTCCGGCTATAGATGCCGAAGGGAACCTTGTTGGGTTGAATTTTGACCGTGTGTGGGAAGGAACCATGAGTGATATCTATTATGATCCTGAGATCTGTAGAAATATTATGGTGGACTTACGCTATGTATTATTTGTTATAGATAAATATGCCGGTGCTAAGCATCTCATTGATGAGATGAAACTAGTACATCCGAAGCAGTAATTTTAGTAGCAGTATAAATTGAAAAGAGCCTCTATATTGTAAAATATAGAGGCTTAATTTCAGCTATTAATCAATTTTAAAACTGAAACCTGTAACCGACATCAGGAAAAAATCCAATTTGATCTACCTGATCAATATTATTGGTTAATCGGTTGTAGCGCCTCACAAAAACATTTTCGTTGTCAGTAAGATTTTGAATGTCTATATAAAACTGATGCGATTGTTTTTTACGTTGACTATTAAGTTTAAACCCAAACTTTAAATCCCAACGAAAATAATCGTCATATTGTTGACTGAAAGCAATGTCCTCTTGAAGCACTTCAAAACCTTGTTGTCTCGACGCTTCTAAGTCTACAGGTGTAAAGTAGCGACCACCGGCAAATGTCACTCGAGTATCTACAAATAGTGCATTTTGACGATCTTTACCTATAGGGAATTCGCGACCGGTAAGTAAGTTAAAAACATAGCCATTGTTAAAAGGAGTGTTACGTTCAATACCATCGCTGCCTTCATATTTACTTTCAAAAATGGATGTGGTAAGTAAACCGTAATAACCATCGCTAAAGAACTTTTCTATAGTTAATTCTAAGCCTTGATTAAAGCCAGTGCCTTCATTGACTAATGAAACACGGTCGTTATCAAATTCAAAATCAGTGCCTTCGGTTAAAGAGGAATAGCTTGACGGAAAGGCTTCAACAGCAGCATCGCTGATATCTTGGTAGTAGATCTCTAGCTTTGCTCGCCAACTTTTAGCAATTTTAACATCATAGCCTAAAACATAATGTGCACTTTTTACAAAATCGAGATCGGCATTTGTTTGTATTAGTTCACCATTGACATCTTCATTTAAAAATAGTAGAGGTAATGGCGCATTTTGGTAATGGATGCCATACCCAAAATTAATACGATGTTTAGGAGCTACTTTGTATTGTAATGCAGCCCTAGGCTCTAAAACCAATTGCTCATTAAGTGAACTGTATTGTGAATGTAAACCAGCATTTAAAGTTAAAGCTTTAGTGACTCTAAATTGACCCTGAATGTATGGTTGAATTAAGCTAAAGCTATCATCAGTAGCTCTAAAGGTAAAAAGGTCTGGGTCACCATCGTTATCTGTGTCCGGTTGTTCGCTACGATCTCTTAAAAGAGATTCTATACCGAAGTTTTCATATAGCAACCCTGTTCGTAATGTGATCTTACTATTCAATTTCGTGTTAAAAAGTGTAGATACTGTAAATCTGTTTTGTGTATCGTCAGCTTCAGTATATCTAATGATACGTTCTTGAGGTGTGTTCTTATCAATGAATCGATCCTCCTCATAAGTATTTGTAGATGTGGATACTCCAATAGTGGATTTTAAATAACTCGATTTACCAATATTGATCTTGTGATTTAACCCAATAACGCCAAAACCAGATTTTACAAAAGCATTTTCATCTTCTGCAGAAAACAGATCGTCTTCATCGATGTCATCACCCAGAAATTCTATATCAGAATTACCAAGAATACCAAATAACGATAATGATCCCCATTTGCCTGTTCCGAAATCAATATTGAATGAAATATCACTGTAGTTTGGTGTGGCAGAAGTACCTCCAGCACCAACACCTAATAATCCAACTAAAGAATAACGAGCAGCAACTAGAAAAGAACCTTGCTTTTGTCCCAGAGGCCCCTCAGCCATAGCCTCAACACCAGTAAAAGCTCCAACCTGAGCTGTAAATTCATAATCATCTATATTTCCTTTCCTGAAACCCAAATCAAAAACACCTCCCAAAGCATTGCCATATTCGGCAGGAAAAGCCGAAGTCAGGAAATCTGAGTTCTTAAGCATATTAGTGTTTAATGCAGATACAGGACCTCCAGTAGTGCCAAACGTAGAATAATGATTTGGACTGGGAATGGGGATGCCTTCTAACCGCCACAACAAACCTGTTGGCGAATTACCTCGCACGACAATATCATTCCTACTATCATCAGGGGCAGAAACACCAGCAAAATTTGCAGCTAGACGTCCTACATCACTTCGACCTCCCGAAAAACGATTGACTTCCTCCAGACTGAACTGTCTTGCTGATACGGTGGCCAGTTTATTAATAGATCGATCTTTATTAGTCTCTGAAGTAATGATAATAGCATCTAACTGATCAAAAGACTCAATGAGATTTACATTGACCACAGCATCTTTACCAGAAGTGACCACAATGTTCGGTATGGTTATGGTTTCAAAACCTATGTAACTTATACGTACTGATTGGCGCCCCAGAGGGACGTTCTCAAGTTTAAAGTAACCATTGTCATCAGTAGTTACTCCTGTTGCAACCTCAGCATTCAAAAGCTCTATGGTAGCACCTATTAAAGGAATTTCAGACTGTTTGTCCAGTATACGTCCCTTAATAACACCAGTTTGTCCAAAAGTAAAAGTCCCTACCAACAGGAAGAAGCTAATTAAATGTTTCATAAGAAATATGCTTTGGTTTATAGTGTCAAAGTTGATAGAAACAAAACATTATATAAACCAATAATTCTCTAACTGTAGATTTTGCCCCTGAAATGTTTTAAATTAACTTTAAGTATAGAAGTACAGTAGTATAACAGTCTGTGATGTATTTAATACAGTACAACACATATTTTGACAATTGAAGAGTTAAAAGGTACTTGCTTGAGTAGTCTTATGTATCTTTAATTTTAATATAAACGATAAAATGGTATCATTTAATCTTAAGAAATTTGGCTTTCGAGTAGCCGTTATTACGATAACATATCTTTTGATAAAACTGACTATTGATCACCAAGAGGAGGATACTTTTTTTGATGCAACAGGTATTTTTTATTACCTAAGCGCATTTTTCTTATTTATGTTTACATGGGAAACCAATGACTGGCTTTTAAAACGAGAACAACTTAAGCACGTTAATAAAAGTTTAGATCTCAGCACTAATCTGAGAGTTATGATATTGAATATGTTGTTGCTTTTACCGGTAATTGCATTGACGTATTACTTGGCGATATATCATTTTGATTCGCTTTGTCGTATTATAACCGATGATAAAGGCTTGCGTTTCAGGATCGATTTCTTTAGAGCCGCATTATTAGGGTTTGCAGTCATTATATTCAATTTGCTGTACCATTCGGTAAAACAGAAAAATGATATAGAGAAACAAAGAGATGCACTTCAGTTAGAACTGACAAACTCTAAATATAAATCTCTAAAACAGCAGATCAGTCCTCATTTCTTATTTAATAGTCTTAATACATTGACCTCATTAATGTATGAGGATCGAGATTTGGCATCAGATTTTGTAACACGCTTGGCAGCCTGTTATCGATATATTTTGGATAATAGAGAAGAAGATTTGGTAAGTTTGGATAAAGAATTACAATTTCTGGATGCTTTTATATTTATGATGAAAGTAAGGCATGAAAATGCGATTTATATCAATCAGAATATAGACATTAAAGCAGATCATGTATTTATACCAACACTTTCTCTACAAATGCTGGTTGAAAACGCTTTAAAGCATAATTATTATTCCAAAGAACAACCAATTACTATTGATATTAGTATTAGAGATCAGAGGTTGATAGTTAAAAACAATATCAAGAAACGAAAGGACTCGGAAACCTCAACACAATTAGGTTTGGCTAATATTAAAAAACGCTATGCCTTTTACACCAATAAAGATGTAATTGTAGATAATGATAACCATTTATTTAAGGTGAGTATGCCGATATTAACTAAAAACAATATAATAAGTAAAGACCTAACCGTAGCATAGTATATGAAAGCTGTAATTGTTGAAGATGAAAATATTGCTTCAAGGCGATTGAGTAATCTTATTAAAGAACTAAGCCCTGATTGCGAAATTGTGGCCCATATCTCGTCAGTTGAGAGTGGGCATAAATGGTTTGAAACGCATGATCTGCCAGATCTTATTTTCTTAGATATTCAACTCAATGATGGTTACGGGTTTGATATCATTGATCGTTTGCCCAAACATCCGCCTATAATATTTACTACAGCTTATAATGAATATGCTATTAGAGGATTTAAATATAATGGGTTGGATTATCTGTTAAAGCCAATTGATAAAAATGAACTGCAAAAAGCTCTAAATAAGTATACTCAAACCGTAGAAGATAAATCTGATCATTATCGTAGTGTAGAAACCTTAAAACAGTTTCTTAAAAAAGAGTATAAACGTCGTTTTATGGTTAAAGTAGGTAATCAATTCAATTCCTACAAAGTTGAAGATGTTGCATATTTTATGGCTGAAGAAGGGGTTATTTTTTTATGCACACATGAAGGTCAGAAGAGTCCAATAGAGTATACCATAGATCAATTAGAAGCTATTTTAGACCCTATTCATTTTTTTAGGATTAATCGAAAGTATATGATATCTGTTAATGCCGTCGAAGAAATCCATAGTTATTTTAACAGTAGACTATTATTGAAGCTTAATCCTAAACAAGAAGAGCAAATTATAGTCTCCAGAGAACGAACTACTAATTTTAAAAAATGGTTGGATATGTAACAGAAAAACCCTCACCTTATGTGAGGGTTTTTGAGTTTTTAAGAAGCTACCTGATATCAATACAGGTCAGCGTCTGAATATTTTAACTTAAAATCTAGTATCTATAGTATTCAGGCTTGTAAGGGCCTTCTACCTTAACACCAATATATTCTGCCTGATCTTGTTTAAGTTCAGTAAGCTCAACACCAATTTTAGCCAAGTGTAATTTTGCTACTTTTTCATCCAGATGTTTAGGTAACATATATACTTTATTTTCATAGTTATCGCTATGATTCCAAAGTTCTATCTGGGCTAGTGTTTGATTGGTAAACGAGTTACTCATTACAAAACTTGGGTGACCCGTAGCACAGCCTAAATTAACTAAACGTCCTTCTGCTAAAATAATAATGTCATTACCATTTACAGTGTACTTGTCTACCTGAGGTTTGATTTCTACTTTAGTATTACCATGATTTTTGTTTAACCAGGCCATATCAATTTCATTGTCAAAATGACCAATATTACAAACAATGGCTTTATCCTTTAGAGCTTCAAAATGCTCGCCTCTAACAATATCTTTGTTTCCTGTAGTAGTGATTACAATATCTGCATTACCAACGACAGTTTCTAAACGCTTTACTTCAAAACCGTCCATGGCTGCCTGTAGTGCACAAATAGGATCAATTTCAGTTACAGTAACAATACTACCGGCACCTCTAAAAGAAGCCGCAGTACCTTTACCAACATCACCATAACCACAAACTACCACGCGCTTACCGGCTAGCATAATATCTGTGGCTCTTCGAATGGCATCTACTGCACTTTCTTTACAACCATATTTGTTGTCAAATTTTGATTTGGTTACAGAATCGTTAACATTGATAGCAGGTAAAGGAAGTGTTCCATTTTCCATACGTTCATATAATCGGTGTACGCCAGTGGTCGTTTCTTCAGAAAGCCCTTTAATTCCTGAAACAAGCTCAGGATATTTATCTAAAACCATATTGGTTAAATCGCCACCATCGTCAAGAATCATGTTCAAAGGTTGTCTGTCCTCCCCAAAGAATAAAGTTTGCTCAATGCACCAATCAAATTCTTCTTCATTCATGCCTTTCCATGCGTACACTGGTGTTCCTGCAGCAGCTATAGCAGCGGCAGCCTGATCTTGAGTAGAGAAAATATTACAAGAACTCCAAGTCACCTCAGCGCCTAAAGCTTGTAAGGTCTCTATCAATACAGCAGTTTGTATGGTCATGTGTAAACAACCTGCAATACGTGCACCTTTAAGCGGCTGAGAGTCTTTGTACTCTTCTCTTAAACTCATTAAGCCAGGCATTTCAGCTTCGGCCAATTCAATCTCTTTTCGTCCCCAAGCCGCAAGTGAGATATCTTTCACTTTGTATGGCTCATAAGCTACTGCTTTTGTATTCATAATTATATATTTATATATCTATATTTGCGAGTGCAAAGATAACTATTAACTTTCAGAAAACTAAATGCCACTTTACAAAACCCTTAATCCCAATTCACAAACTACTGTTAAAATCTGGAAGATTGACGAATCTTATGAAGAGTTGTTAGCGCCACTCAATTTAAGATCAGAAAGTATTGAGCGTGTAAATGGGATGAAAAGTGAGTTGCATCAACGTGGATTTTTGAGCGTGAGACATTTACTCCGAGATTTTGGATATACAGATCAGGATTTATACTACGATAGTTTAGGAAAGCCTCATTTAAGGGATGGTAAACACATTTCCATAACACATTCATTTACCTTTTCGGGAGTTATCATTAGTGATCAACCTGTCGGAATAGATATAGAAATGCAACGCAATAAAATAGGTGTTATTGCAAAGAAATTTGTAGCATATGAGTTTAATTATCTGAATGAAACTACAGAAGATTACATTAGAAAGCTCACAGTGATATGGGGAGTTAAAGAATCACTATATAAATTGTTTGCAACACCGGGAATGTTGTTTAAAGAGCATTTTTTAGTCATTCCATTCATGCTAGAGGATCAGGAGACAGTGGCCTGGATAGATTATAACAATAAGAAATACCGGTTTAATACTCGCTTTCTTGAATTTGAAGGATATACTTGTGCTTATATTTTACCGTAAATGACGTCGATCTACCAACATATCAAAACGATGACCGGTAAAGGTCAAAAGTTACTGGCGGTACTTATTGATCCTGATAAAGTTGAAATATCAACTCTTAAAAATTTTATTGAGAAAGTGAATGCGTCAATGGCAACGCTCATTTTTGTTGGAGGAAGTGAAGTTGAAGACTCAAAAACAGATAAAGTTGTTGAAAGTATTAAATCACATACCGATTTACCAATAGTCCTATTTCCCGGGGACATAACCCAGATTTCAGAGCGGGCAGATGCACTGCTGTTTTTATCATTATTATCAGGGCGTAATCCGGATTACTTAATTGGTAAGCATGTTGAGGCTGTACCAAAACTGAAAAACACATTACTAGAAGTTATACCGACAGGATATCTTCTCATAGAAAATGGAAAACAAACTTCGGTGCAAAAAGTGACCAAAACACAGCCTATGAGCAGAGATCATGTTCAACAAGTTGTAGCTACTGCAAAAGCAGGAGAGTATTTAGGCATGCAGTTGATTTATCTTGAAGCAGGAAGTGGCGCAAAAAAGATCATTCCGTTAGAGATGATAAAAAGTGTAAGAACAGCAGTCAATATTCCCCTTATTGTTGGTGGAGGAATTACGAGCAGAAAAGCACTGGATGAGGTTTTTAATGCCGGAGCAGATGTGGCGGTTATAGGCACTGCCTTAGAAAATGATGAATCTTTTTTTAACGCTATAAAAAACAAATAAATGAAAATATCCGTAGAACTTACATTAACTCCATTAAGTGATAATTTTGAACCGCCAATAATTGATTTTATTAAAGCGTTACGGGCGTCAAAGTTTAATGTGTTAGAAAACCCATTAAGTACTCAAATTTATGGCGATTATAAAGAACTTATGCCCTTTCTGAATGCTACCATAGCATCAAGCTTTGAACATTTAGAGCATGTAGTGCTTACTATGAAAATTGTAAAAAGCGATCGCAGCGATTATGAGCCACATTTTTGATTTCTTTCTTGATGCTTACCGTCAAACACCGACGTTTCAAATAGTTCTGGAAGCTATTGCTTTTATTTTTGGAATACTTAGTGTTTGGTATGCTAAAAAAGAAAATATCTTAGTCTACCCTACGGGAATCATATGTACAGTGATTACTGTATACCTGTTATACATAAATAGCTATTTAGGCGATATGATGATGAATTTTTATTATTCTGTAATGAGTGTTTATGGTTGGTGGAATTGGGCACGTAAAAAAGAGGATAAACCACTTGTTCCTATTTCCAGAACTACAGCCAAAGAAAAATGGATAGGGGTTGCAATGTTTGTACTTACGATAGTAGTGACGATATTAGTATATAAAGAGTTTGGAAAAACGATAGCGATAGAAAATTATATTGATATTTTTACTTCGGGCATCTTTTTTACAGCCATGTGGTATATGGCTAATAAGAAATTGGAAAACTGGACCCTCTGGATCTTTGCTGATATTATTACCGTGCCTTTATATGCCTACAGGGGATTAGGAATGCTATCTTTGCAGTATTTGATTTTTACAATATTAGCCATACAAGGTTATTTGGAATGGAAGAAAAGCTTAAACAACAGCCGTCAAACTGTATTAAAATAGTAATATATGGTCCGGAATCTACCGGAAAAACCACTTTGTCCAGACAACTAGCAGATTATTATAAAACCTCATGGGTGCCAGAGTATGCACGAGAGTATCTTCAGGAAAAATGGGATAAGGAAAAGAAAGTTTGTGAACCGGAAGACTTATTGCCTATAGCTTTAGGTCAAATGCGTTTGGAAAATGAAGCGGCGCTTAAGACCAAAGAACTATTGATTTGTGATACAGATCTATTGGAAACAAATGTATATAGTGAAACCTATTATTTAGGATATTCAGATCCAATTCTTAAAAAGTATGCTATAAAAAACACCTATGATTTATACTTTTTAACTTATATTGATACCCCATGGGAAGCCGATGATTTAAGAGATAAACCCAATGAAAGAGCATTTATGTTTAAGGCTTTTGAATCGGCTCTAATAAAATATAAAAAGCCTTATGTGTTGCTTAGAGGAAACAAAGAAGAACGATTGAAAAAGGCTATAAGTCATATCAATAAAATTATTGAAAGCAGAGTATGAGTTTTACAAAAAAAGATATAGAACAGATAGAGCGAAAGGGACTGACTTTAGAAAAAGTAAAACGTCAGATTTCATTATTTAAAGCAGGAATTCCATTTACAAATATTGTAGAGGCAGCAACAATAGATAATGGGATCACAAAACTGGATGATGATCTCATTACAACTTCAACGTTATTTTTTGAAGACAGAAAAGATAATGTAGCGCTATTGAAGTTTGTTCCGGCTTCAGGAGCGGCCACCCGAATGTTTAAATTTTTATTCAAATTCATAAAAGAATATAACACAGCTCAGGAATCTGTAAATTCATACATCAATAGGAATAACTTAAAAGACTTGGCCTTGTTTATAGTAGGGGTTGAAAAATTTCCGTTTTATAATCAAGTTCTCGATCAACTCAAGGCGTCAGGAATTGAATATGACAGTTTGAATCCGAATGAACAAGCATGGCATTTCATAAAAACGATGTTAGATGAAACCCAATTGAATTTTGGAAATTCACCAAAAGGACTATTGCCATTTCATGAATACAATAACAATGTTATTTCAACAGCATTTGAAGAACATTTATTTGAAACAGCACTCTATTCATCATCGGATGATAGTGCGAAATTACATTTTACAATTTCCGAACGTTATAAAGATAAATTTGCCCAAGAATTCAAACGTATTGAAGAAAAAGTTGAACAGGTAACGTCTTCACATTTTGATATCTCCTTTTCATACCAGCATGAGTCTACCGATACTATTGCCGTCACCTTAAAAGACAAGCCATTTAGAAATGACGATGGGAGTTTGTTGTTTAGACCGTCTGGACATGGCGCATTGTTAAAAAACTTAAACGAGTTAGATGCAGATGTTATTTTTATAAAAAACATAGATAATGTCGTTGTAAAAAAGTATAAAGAAGAGGTTGCTAAATACAAGAAGGTATTAGCTGGTATTCTGTTAAGAGCTCAGGAGCAGGCCTTTCAGTTTCTTAATGATTTGGACAATAATGAAATTACAGAAGATGAATTAACATTCATAGCGGAGTTCTTAACCCGGGAGCTGAATGTGAAAATATCAGAGGAGTTTGAGAAATATTCGGAGAAATATAAAATAGAGTATCTAAGAGAAATACTAAACAGACCCATTCGCGTATGTGGTATGGTTAAGAATGAAGGCGAACCTGGAGGTGGGCCATTTTGGGTAAAGAGTGAAAGCGGAAGCATATCTCTGCAAATTGTAGAATCGGCTCAGATCAATAGTAAGGACAAATCACAAAAATTAATTCTTAAGAATGCTACACATTTCAATCCGGTGGATATTGTATGTGGTATCAGAGATTATAAAGGCAATAAATTTGATCTGACTAAATTTGTAGACGAAAAAGCAGCCTTCATAACTATGAAAACTAAAGTAGGCAAAGATTTAAAAGCATTAGAACTACCAGGCTTATGGAATGGAAGTATGGCGTTTTGGAATAGCATTTTTGTAGAAGTGCCCTTGATAACATTCAATCCTGTAAAAACGGTAAATGATCTGCTAAAATCGCCACACCAAATTAAGTAAATTGGAGGTCAAAACCTTAATATCAGAGTTAGAGTTTAAAGCTATAAGAAGCTCGGGGAGTGGAGGTCAACACGTAAACAAAGTGTCTTCTAAGGTTGAGTTATACTTTGATATTCAGGCCTCTAAAGTGTTTACAGCGGAAGAAAAAATGCGTCTGAAAGGATTCTTTAAAAAGAGAATCAACACCAGAGGAGTGCTAATTTTGAGCTGTAGCAACAACCGTAGCCAACACAAGAATAAAGCGCAAGTCATAAAACGATTATTTAATTTGTTAGACCTAGCATTAAAAGAAGATAAAGATCGTATTCTTACCAAAGTCCCTAAAGCGGTATTACATAAACGCTTAGAAAACAAACGTCGGCAAGGTCAAAAAAAAGCCAATCGTAAGAAACCCGATTTAGATTAAAATACCCTGATTTCATAGTTGAAAATGTCTATAACTTATTATCTTTGTACCGTTCTCAAAAAGGGGTGCCAATAAGTGGCTGAGATCATACCCATTGAACCTAGAACAGGTAATGCTGTTTAGGAATCGAGCGTTATGAAAAATGTTTTATAAACATTTAAAACGAGCGCGATTAGGACATTAATATTGGTTTTACTTCTGGATCTGATTACAGAGGATTCGAAATAAAGCCACTATTTGCTAATCGCAATCGTAAAGCGTTCAGTAATTAATTATTAACCAAAGAATAATAACCTCTTTTTATTCGATTATATTTTATTTAATCGTGATGAAAAATTTATTCAGCAATCTCTCAAAAACAAGCAGGCAGAGATTATCACTATTCATTTTTTTATTTGGAATTTGTTCTGTTTACGGGCAAAAACAACAACAAGATTCTGTTAAAGTAGAAAAGCTAGACGAAGTTTTAGTTAAGTCTGTTCGTGTAGACGCTAAATCGCCAATTACTCATACTAACGTATCTAAAAAAGAAATTGCAAAGCGTAACTTAGGGCAAGACATTCCTGTTTTACTTAATTATCTGCCTTCAGTTGTTACAACCAGTGATGCAGGAGCAGGAGTAGGTTATACAGGTATCAGAGTTCGGGGTGTGAGTCCGCAGTCCACTAACGTTACCATTAATGGGATTCCGTATAACGATGCAGAGTCTTTAGGAACCTTTTGGGTAAATTTAGGTGACTTTGCATCATCCGTCGAGAGTTTACAATTGCAGCGTGGCGTCGGAACATCTACCAATGGATCTGGGGCTTTTGGTGCCAGTATAAATGTGCTAACAGACGCAATAACTAATGAAGCCTCAGGAGAGATATCTAATTCCTTTGGGAGTTTTAATACCCGAAAACATACGGTCAAGTTCAGTACAGGATTATTAAATGATCATTTTGAAATTGCAGGACGCTTATCAAATATAGAATCTGACGGTTATATTGATAGAGCATCCACAGAGCTTAAATCGTATTTTCTTCAGGGCGCTTATGTCGATGATAATACATTGATTAAAGCTGTAGTTTTTGGAGGTGAAGAGATTACTTATCAGGCATGGAATGGAATTACAGCAGAACAACTCAGAGAGGACCGTAAGTTTAATCCATCAGGAGAGTACACGGATGATGATGGCAATACGCGATTTTATGACAATGAAGTCGATAATTATAATCAAGACCATTATCAATTGCACTGGAACCAACGCTACAATAATAATTGGTCTACAACATTAGGTTTAAACTATACGTATGGTAGAGGTTATTTTGAGCAGTTTAGAGAGGATGACGATTTTTCAACCTATGGTTTTGAAGAATTAACGGTAAATGGCGAAACGGTCAATACTACAGATCTTATTCGTCGCCGTTGGTTAGATAATGATTTTTATGTAATCAATGCTAGCGCAAACTATAAGAATAATGAAATCGATGTGATTTTTGGGGGCTCTTTCAGCCACTATGACGGGGATCATTTTGGAGAAGTGATTTGGGCAGAATTTGCGAGTCAGAGTGATATCAGAGATCGTTATTATGATGGTAATAGTTTAAAAAATGATTTGTCTGTTTTTGCAAAAGCCAATTATAGACTAAATGATAAGGTGAGTTTATATGGAGATATACAAGTGAGAAATGTAACCTATAAGACTTATGGAAACACTTCAGATTTGGTCACTTTTGAAATAGACAAAGATTTTACATTCTTTAATCCTAAAGTGGGTGTTACTTACGATTTAAATGAAGCCAATAGTTTATACTTCTCTTATGCCAGAGCCAATAGAGAACCTAACCGAACTGATTTTGAAAGTGATAATAACATAGATCCAGAACAACTTAACGATTTTGAATTGGGTTGGCGTTATAAAAAGGGCAATTTTAGTTTTAATGCCAATACGTATTTTATGCTATATAGTGATCAACTTGTGCTTCAGGGACCGTTGGATGATGTTGGAAATCCTATTAGAATAAATGTAGATAAAAGTTACCGTTTAGGATTGGAGTTAGAAGCTGTTGTTCCTGTTACATCAAAACTCACCTTACAACCTAATATTACGTTAAGTTCAAATAAAATTGACGAAATTATAGTTCCTACAAATGGTGAACCTCTAAGGTTTTCTGATACCAATATCTCGTTTTCTCCAGAGATTGTTGCGGCCAATGCCATAGTGTTCCAACCTATAAACAATCTACAAATGTCCCTCTTAAGTAAGTTTGTAGGCGAGCAATATATGAGCAATACCGAAAATTCAATTTCAAAATTGGATAGCTTCTTTGTGAATGATTTTAATGTTACCTATACACTAAAAACCAAATCAATTTTTGAATCAGTTGTGTTTACGGGCTTAGTTAACAACATCTTTAATGAAAAATATGTGTCAAACGGATATTTTGGATCCTTTGATTTTGAAGATACCAATAGCCCTACAGGTATTACCACAGGATATTATGCAGGATTTTATCCGCAAGCCACTACTAATTTTCTAGTTGGCCTAACACTAAACTTCTAGTTGGTAATTAGGAATACATTGTTGCCCAACGCATCAACACGGTATTCTAAAAGGCCACAAGGCTTGGGCTCATTTAGAGCCTGACCAGTAACTAAACTGTAGGTAGTTGCGTCTTCGCAACTGCTTACAGCGGTTACTCCGCCATCAGTTTCTAATCTGGAACAACTTGTAGGTATTAGATTGGGATCCGAACCGTCCCAAGCTCTTAAGCTTTGATTACTAACACGAGTAATGATGATACCATTATTACCTTGTCCTTCAATCCTAACCGAATTACTAACAAAATTCAATTGGTTGAACTGCGGCAGGTTAAGGTTTATAGTGACATTAACATTTACATTTAATAAGAAATTACAATTATTAATCCGATCATCACTACTACAACCATAAAAAACAAGGATTAACAGGCAAAACAAGTACTTTTTCATTTCTTTTTATTTTTGGCGCAATTTACAATAAATAAGGCATCCCATAAATATTTTGTATATTTGTATGGTAATCTCGTGAAAGCGAGATTTTTTGCTTTTTCCCGAAGACCTGTACGATACTTTATCAGGTAACTTTCGGGATGTTTTGAATTTACGGGATAATGATAAAACGAATGAATTATGAGTAAAGTATCTTATTATACAGAAGAAGGTTTAAAAAAATTGAGAGAAGAACTCAATCAATTAAAAGATATTGAAAGACCAAAAGCATCTCAGGCCATAGCTGAGGCAAGAGATAAAGGTGACCTTAGTGAAAATGCAGAGTATGATGCTGCAAAAGAAGCGCAGGGCATGTTAGAGATGAAAATTTCAAAATTAGAAGAAACATTAGCTAACGCAAGATTGATTGACGAATCGCAATTAGATACCTCAAAGGTCTTAGTGTTATCTAAAGTGAAAATAAAAAACCAGGTTAATGGCATGGAGATGGTATACACTCTGGTAGCTGAAAGTGAAGCTGATCTGGCTTCCGGAAAGATTTCTGTAAATTCACCTATAGGTAAAGGCTTATTAGGAAAGTCGGTAGGAGAAGTTGCCGAAATTCAAGTGCCTAATGGCATTATAAAATTTGATGTTTTAGAGATCTCGAGATAATATCAAGATAAAAAATTACTTTGAAAGGTTCTTATTGTTAGCCATACAGTAAGAATCTTTTTTATCTTTACAACAAACTAAACCAAGTCAATGGCAACGTTATTTACACGAATAGTAAATGGAGAAATACCATCGTATAAAATTGCAGAAACAGATGATTTTTATGCGTTTTTAGATATTAATCCAAATTCTAAAGGACACACGCTTTGTATACCCAAAAAAGAAACGGATAAGATATTTGATCTGGATGAAAAGACCTATCTGGGTTTAATGCAATTTTCAAGACGTGTCGCCTTAGCCATCGAAAAAGCAATTCCGTGTGAACGCGTGGGCATGTCAGTAATAGGATTAGAGGTACCTCATGTGCATGTACATCTGATTCCTTTACATACTATGGAAAATGCCAGATTTACACATAAAGAAAGTCTTACAAAAGAAGAATTCGAAGCTACAGCTACAGCAATACAAGCAAATTTTAATTAAGCCGATACTACCTTTAATGCAATTTGCAAGGTTGTGCCTTTGCCGAGTTCTGAGCGCAATACTTTTATTTTGCCTTTGTGATAGTCTTCTACAATACGTTTGGCTAAAGACAATCCTAGTCCCCAACCCCGTTTTTTAGTAGTATAACCAGGTTCAAATATTTTTGAAAACTGTGGTTTAGGAATGCCTTTACCGGTATCAGAAATTTGAATGTTTACCAATTTATCTGTTTCAGTAATTTCCACGGTCAGTTTCCCTTTTCCACGCATAGCATCGATAGCGTTTTTCACCAAATTCTCTATAGTCCAACTAAAGAGTTGTGCGTTAATATTACACATTATAATTTTATCAGGTGCCACAAGTTCGAAGTCAACAAGTTTAGAAGATCTGGATTTCAAGTAACCATAAGAGGCTTTAGTCTCCTTAACGACATCTAATTTTTCAAGCGTAGGCGCAGAACCAATTTTACTAAAACGATCTGTTATGGTTTGTAATCGGTCAATATCCTTCTCTATTTCTTGAATATACTGTGGGTTTACTTGTTCGGTTTTGAGGATTTCAGTCCAGCCCACTAATGATGATAGAGGCGTGCCTATCTGGTGTGCTGTTTCCTTGGCCATACCGGTCCAGAGCTTATTTTGATCGGCATTTTTAGAACTGCGATAAAACAAATAAACGACAGCGGCAAATAGAAAAATGATCAATATCAGTGCTAAAGGGTAGTATTTAAGCTTATTTAATAAGGGAGAGTTTCCATAATATAATGTAGACAGAACAGTGTCTTTATAACGTATTTCTATAGGGGTATTCTCGCTTTTAAATTTCTTTATTAGCTTTTGTATGTATAATGAGTCTTTAGCTTTTTCTTCGTCGATATTATTGAATTCTACTGCGCCACCTCTACTAACCTTGATCATGGGAGTGGTGGTATTACTTGACAAAATTTCTAATGGAAGTTCACCAATGTCGGCATTTAAATTTTGTGTAGTACTGATTTCTTTTTGAGCAAAAGACCAGTTTTTCATTTTTATACGCTCTTCCGCTTTAAAGTTTTGAAAGAATGTATACGTATTCCATAAAATAAGGGATATGATTATAAAAGATGAAATAATAATGATCCAGCGGATCAAATTTCTATTTGAAGTAAGGGTCATTAGCTAATGGAATTTCTAATTCTAAATATAATGCAATTCTGTAAATATTATTGTCAGGCATTAGTCATTAAATGACTTTTATAACATGAGTAATATATTTACCTTTGCTTAAAATCTAAAATACCACATGGTTTCTTTCTTACCTAAAGCGCTTTCTACAGGGAAATTACATGGACACTTGCTGAGTGCTGTAGCGCCTAGACCTATAGCTTTTGCTAGTACAATTGATAAAGAGGGCAATCCAAATTTATCTCCATTTAGTTTTTTTAATGTATTTAGTGCCAACCCACCGATTTTAATTTTTTCTCCGGCAAGACGGGTAAGAAACAATACTATTAAACATACGCTTAGTAATGCAGAAGCTGTTAGAGAAGTTGTAATTAACATTGTAAATTATGACATGGTACATCAAATGTCATTAAGCAGTACGGAATACCCGGAATCTGTTAATGAGTTTGAAAAATCAGGATTAACCATGTTGGCTTCAGATATTGTGAAACCATTCCGGGTTGCTGAATCTCCAGTACAAATGGAATGTAAAGTCAATGATATTATAAAACTGGGTACAGAAGGTGGAGCTGGAAATTTGGTCATATGTGAGGTTGTAAAATTACATATTGCCGAGGAGGTATTAAATGAAGATGGTAGCATAGATCAGATTGCTCTAGATGCAGTAGCCAGAGCAGGAGGGAGTTATTATACCAGAGCAAAAGCAGGTTTTTTTGAGATTCCTAAGCCTATTACAACCTTAGGTATTGGTGTTGATGCTATACCAGAGCATATCAGGAACAGTATGATCTTAACAGGGAACGATCTTGGAATGCTCGGGAATGTTGAAGCCATGCCAGATGCTTCAGAAATAGAAACGTTTATAAATACAGTTTCTGAACGTTATCCGAACATAAAAGACGCTTCACATAGGGAGAAACACAAGTTAGCTCAAAATTATCTGAGCTACGGAGATGTAGAAAGTGCATGGAAGTTATTACTTTCGTAAATTCAAAATACAAGAATTCAAAATACAGATTAAGACTAATGGAAGTACAAGGACGAATAAAAATGATTGGTGAAACCCAGACCTTTGGGAGTAATGGATTTAGAAAAAGAGAAGTGGTTGTTACTACAGAAGAACAGTATCCACAACACCTTTTGGTAGAGTTCATTCAAGACAAAACAGACCTGTTGAATAATTTTCAGGTTGGACAGCAAGTGAAAATCAGCATCAACCTAAGAGGTAGAGAATGGGTGAACCCTCAAGGTGAAACAAAATATTTTAATTCTATTCAAGGTTGGAGAATAGAAGCTTTACAAGCTGAAGCACCAGATAGTAATATCCCACCGATGCCACCTACAGATGCTTTTGAGCCGGTGAGCGATTTGAATGAAGAAGATCATGACGATCTGCCATTTTAGATAAAAGGATAAAGAATTCAGATTTTAATATAAAGACTTGTTTGCCTAATGAACAAGTCTTTTTTTAATTTATGAAAAAAGTCCTGAATGTATTCAGGACTTTAGTATTGTGGTTTTAGGTTCGACCTTTATAAACAAACTCAAAAAAAGCAATGATGAACAAAAATTTATTACACAAAGGTCATATCAAAGATGACAAAAAAACTCGTACTTTCAAAGTGAGAACAACTATTTAACACCTATATAACCTACTACAACGTTGTAGTTTTTTTTGAAAATGGACTTCTTAAATGAAAAAATAGAGTTCCCGGATGTCTCTAATGCTACCAGTGATGGTCTACTGGCTGTGGGTGGAGATTTGTCTTCAGAACGCTTGATACATGCTTATTCTAGCGGCATATTTCCTTGGTTTGAAGAAGAAGAACCTATTTTGTGGTGGTCTCCAGATCCAAGATTTGTACTATATCCTGAAAACATTAAAGTCAGTAAAAGCATGTCCAAACTTTTAAAAAGAAACCATTTTAAAGTGACTTACGATAAAGCTTTTGAACAGGTCATCACTGCCTGTGCTATCATAAAGCGAGAAGGTCAGAAAGGAACATGGATCACACAAAATATGCGAGATGCTTATGTGAATCTGCATAAACTAGGCTACGCTAAATCTGTTGAAGTTTGGCAAGAAGACGAACTTGTTGGCGGTTTGTATGGCGTAGACTTGGGGAATAATGTGTTTTGTGGTGAAAGCATGTTTGCCAGAGTGAGCAATGCCAGTAAATATGGGTTTATAACATTAGTGCAAAGTTCTAATTATAAACTCATCGATTGCCAATTGCATACAGATCATCTTGAAAGCTTAGGCGGACAGTATATATCAAGACATGAGTTTATAAAACATCTGACCTAAAGAGTGAGAATGCCAGAAATCAAAGAAAAGAGTTTATGCTCCGTGGTAATATTGACAGCTTCAAAACGGTATTCAAGCCCCATCTGTAGTTTAAATGATTTTGAAATAAGCCAGCCTATTTGAGCAGTGGTTCTATGATCCCATTCGGGTTTGGTCGCATTACTAGTACTAAATAAAGCCTCCATTGCTGTAATTAAGTAGCTTTCGCCAATATCAAGTTTCAAACCGTTTAATGGCAGGTCTACAGCAAACCGATAACGCCATCTGTGAATCGTATAATTACTGAGAATTCTTTGCTCCAATCTAATCCTATGGCCAAAACGAAGTGGTTCTGTAGATTTTGTATAGTTGTATTGTTCTGTAATGCGTAACTCATTACTGCTGTCATCAAACAATTCACGATTTCTGTACCGGATGCCTATACTTATGCTTTTATTGTAATTTAAATACGCGGTAGAGAAATGAGTGATGTCAAATTGGCGTTGCTCATAGTTGAATTTTTCATCTTGTAACAAATAACCTCTTGATTGTACCGAAACGTTGAAGCGATACGTTTCTGAAGCTTTATAATTAACAGCAAAACTGGTTTCGTTTAAACCTTCAAAGTCACTTTGAGCAATACCTAAAGCGTTTCCAAACATAAAAAAGATAACCAAGAACCTCTTAATACATGATATGCTCATACGAGGAGGGTTTTAAGGGTCTGGAATTTATAAGCTCGCCTTCAGGGCTGAATAAAAATTCTCGCACTTCTCTTTTGGTCTTATTTCTTACTTCAGCGATAATCTCATAATTAGCTTTTAATGAGGTTGTATTATTGATAATGTCTAAAATCCCTTTTAGATTAGATGCTCCAGGGATGTATTGTTTCTGAATTTTAATATAGTTGTAAGACTTATAGTTGTTCTTAAAAAATGCTTTTAAGGCATTATTGAGTTTGGAAGTAAGTTGTTTCTTCTTAATCAATAATTCAATGTCTTCAATGTCACCATTTGTATTAAACTCCAGACTATAATGGTTTTTTTTGTACTTGAATTTAGCTTCATAGCTAATCTTTACGCTATCTGTCTCTTTGTAGAGTTTTAGTTTTTTTAATTGGGGCATGGCTTCAATAACGGTTATGGCCTTTTTAGGAAACTCATGGAGATCAATACGTACTTCGTGTTCATCTTTGGCCTGAGCGTTTATAGTTATAGTGCCCAGAAGGAATACGGTTAGAAGTAAGGTGTACAGTTTCATTTCTACGTCATTGGTTACACTTCGCGATATCTAAAGCAAGATACCTCATGATCGTTAACCATTCCGATAGCTTGCATATAAGCATAAATAACAGTAGTTCCCACAAATTTGAAGCCACGCTTTTTCAGATCCTTACTGATAGCATCACTTAAAGGCGTGTTGGCAGGAGCACTTCGGTAATTCTCAAAACTATTTTTGATAGGTTTTCCATCTACAAAATTCCATATGTACTTACTAAAGCTTCCAAACGCTTCCTGAATTTTTATAAAAAACTGTGCATTAGTCACTGTAGCATTGACTTTAAGCTTATTCCTTATAATGCCCTCGTCTTGAAGGAGCTCATCAATCTTATCTTGTTTGTACTTAGCAATGGTTTTGTAATCAAAATGATCAAAAGCCTTTCTAAAGTTTTCACGCTTTCTTAGTACAGTAATCCAGCTTAAACCGGCCTGAAAGGTTTCTAATATTAAAAATTCAAAAAGGGTGTTATCATCAAAAACAGGTACGCCCCATTCTTCGTCATGATAAGCCTCGTATAGGGGATCTCCAACACACCAGCCACATCGTTGTTTAGTCATTTAGAATTTATATTTAGTTGCGTTTTTAAGTGTATTATTTCTTTGTCTTTTTGTTTTACAGTCATTCGAAGTTCTATAATATATAGGATACCATAAAATAAAACTGAAAGTTTCTCTATTTCATTGAGAGTTACAGCATCTAGTGTGTTAAAACTTTCAAACCATCCAAACCTTCTGCTTAAAGCGGCGATCATAAAAATCAACAACATTAAGAGTTTTAGATTGTTAATAAAAGAACGCCATTTCATTCCTGTAAGTTTTTTGAATTAACACTACTAATGTAACAACTGTTGCACAAATAATGACAATAGTGACTTAATTTTGTAATATGGAAACTTTAGATATAAATACATTAAAAGATATAATAAGAGATAGCCTTGAGCAAGGTATATCATACGATGAGTATAGAAATATGGTTAGTCAACTTGTTGAGGAGAAATCAACGACAGGGAAGGAGAAAACGGAAGCGTTGGTTAATTATACGATGTTAAATGATCGGAGAATGAAACGCTGGGATAAAACCGTTAAGGTTTCTGAAGGAGATAAACAAGCTGTAGAGGCATTTGATAAAGAGGTTACATTCTTAGTATTGACAGAAAGCTGGTGTGGTGATGCAGCTCACATAATGCCAGCGATTCAAAAAGTAGCCCAACTAAACGATAATATCGATTACAAAGTAGTTCTTAGAGATGATAATGAGGCGCTTATGGATGCGTTTTTAACTAATGGCGGAAGAGCTATACCAAAACTCATCATGATTGATAACGACACTAAAGACGTGCTAAACACTTTTGGACCCAGACCTTCGGTAGCTACAGATATGGTCAACGCCTACAAGACAGAGCATGGTAAATTGACTCCGGAATTTAAAGAAGACCTTCAACGTTGGTATAATAAGGATAAAGGGCAGTCTACATTAAAAGATATAGTAGAGCTACTAAGCTAATCAACCCTTGCCTTTGAAATAGAAGGTAATGGTGCCTAACTGATCTGTGTTTTCAGAGGAATCAAAACGTACGGCTTTTGCGTATTCAATGGCATGTTCAATTAAGCATTCGTCCTTAGAATTTGAAGCACCATTGATATAAGCGTCAAAAACCTCACCACTACGGTTAACTCTTATGGAGACCACAATTTTTCCAAAGCGTTCACATAAATAACGTGGCGTATTATAACTTACCAGAGCACGTCCTTTCAAGGAATAAGATAAGGAACTGTTTTTGTCAGCATGTTCATCTATGGTATTGTCAGTTGGTTTGTGCTTATCCAGAGTGGCCTTTAATTTTTTATAAGATTCCGTTTCACTTTGCTTTAAAGCGTAAGCATTATCATTACTATATGTGCGTGTAGAGCTGATTTCTTCGTCTTGGTTTTCATTTTGTGATGCCTCTTCAAGAGCCTTGGTCGTTTTTTCAAAGTCATTAGGCTGTACCGATCTAAAGTTCTTCATTAGGGCTTTAAACTCAGTATCTTGATTTAGAGCCTTATCTGTTTCAGGAGAAGAATTATCTAGAGGGACATTGTCATTAAGCTCTTCTTTTTCAGGTTCAGATAAAATGTCATAAAACGTTTCAGCCATTTGTGGCATATGTTTAGTAATGTGTACGCTAAATAAGCTAAACACAACAATACCAGTGAGTAGAAATGTAATGATAAAGGCTTTATGTCGCTCAATAAATTTCAAAAACTAAACTTTTAAGTGCTATATGTGTAATACATATACGGATATAAACTTTAAAAAGATCAAAAGCTGCTGATAAAAACCAGATAGGTTAAGGCAATTGCTCAATGAATGCCTCCGGGGATTTAGCATTTTCAACCTTAAAATCTCCAATTCTGGTACGTCTTAACGCTGTAAGATGTCCTCCGGAATCCAGAGCTTTTCCAAAATCATAAGCCAAAGACCTGATGTAAGTCCCTTTACTGCAGACGACTCTGAAATCAACATTCAGATTTTCAATCTTCGTAATCTCAAACGTAGAGATTTCTATCTGTCTGGATTTAACCTCTATAGATTCACCCGATCTGGCAAATTCGTATAATCGTTTACCGTCCTTTTTAATAGCGGAAAAAAGAGGAGGATATTGTTCGATTACTCCAATAAACTCTTGGGTAGCATTATGAATCAGCGCTTCCGTAATATGAGCTGTAGGAAAGGTGGCATTAATGTCGGTTTCCAAATCATAGGAAGGAGTGGTACTACCTAAAGTAATTGTGCCTATATATTCTTTTTGCTGACCTTGGAACGTATTAATTTGCTTGGTCATTTTACCGGTGCAAATGACAAGAAGACCTGTAGCCAAAGGATCTAATGTGCCTGCATGACCAACTTTTATCTTTTTTATGCCAAACGTTTTCCTAATAGCCCAACGTAATTTATTGACCGCCTGAAAAGAAGTCCATTCCAGAGGCTTGTCAATAAGCAGTACTTGACCGTTTTTAAAATCTTCTGCAGTATACATTTAAAGTAAAGACCAAATTATAGCAGTGATGCCAACGATTATACAATATATGGCAAAATAAGAAAGTTTACTACGTTTAACCAGAGCGATCATCCAGGTACAGGCAAATAATCCGGCAATAAACGCAGCAATAAAACCGATACTTAAAGCTGTAAAATTAGAAGTTTCGTAAGTGAGATCGCCACTCAAAATGTCTTTAGCTATTTTTCCAAAGATCAAAGGAACCACCATTAAGAATGAAAAACGTGCGGCTTTAGTTTTGTCATTTCCTAAAAGTACAGAAGTAGATATGGTAGCACCAGAACGCGAAATACCAGGTAACATGGCAATCGCTTGTGCAATACCAATAATAAGAGCATTAGAAGCAGATACCTTTTTTGAAGTATCTTTAGCTTTATCAGCTAAAAACAGGAGTAATGCCGTAATAATGAGCATGGCACCAACCAATATAATATTACCACTAAATAATTGTTCTAGCTCGTTTTCAAAATAAAAGCCTACGATAATGGCAGGAACCATAGAAATAGCAATTTTAGCAACAAATTGCAGATCGTCATTCCATTCAAATTTTAGAATGCCTTTGATAATTGACAGAATGTCTTTTCTGAAAACCACAATAGTACTCAATGCAGTAGCAAAATGGAGTACAACGGTAAATAATAAACTTTCTTTAGGTATGGAGTTGTCTCCAAGAATTGCTTTACCCAATTCCAGATGACCACTAGAAGAGACAGGTAAAAACTCGGTGAGCCCTTGAATGATTCCTAAAATAATGGCGTCTAAAATTTCCATGATGCAAAAGTATACAAATCGCCTTTCTAACCATGTGAATTGAGACTAAATAATTTACTTTATTTGAAAGTAGATTCTCTTATGATCAGATTACTTTTAATTTCAATTGTTTTTTTAGTTAAAACCTCACTGGGAGTCTCAATTTCTTCAATAAGATATTTTATAGCAGTAGATCCAATCTTTTGACCAGGTTGATCTATAGTAGTAAGCATAGGTTCAATTATAGTGGAATGAATAGAATTGCTAAACCCTACAACGGCAATGTCTTCAGGAATTCTAATGTTGAATTTTTTTAATGTTTTTATGACGCCTATGGCAGCACTGTCAGTAATGGCAAAAATAGCATCAGGCCTTTTTTTGAGGCTTAGCAGAATATTTGTCAGTCTCTTTCCCTGCAGTAAAGAAATGTCATCAACACTAAGTACGATCTTGTCATCCAAAGGAAGGTTGTTTTCTTGTAATGCTCTTTTATACCCTAGGAACCTGCGCTCAGAATTATAAGAGTATTCAGATTCTTTAATAATTGCGATACGTTTTTTTCCAATATTAATTAAATGTTCTACAGCATTAAAAGCAGCTTCTTCTTCATTAATGATGACCTGAGTACATGGAATCTTATTAGAAGCTTTATCAAATAAAATTAAAGGTAATGTGTTTAGAGTTTGAAGTATAGAGTCTACATTACGGGTCATTTTAGAGATGGACATGAGCACACCGTCTACGCCAAACTGAATCATGGTCTGTAGCATTTCAGTTTGCTTATTGATATCATTGTTAGATTCTGAAATGATTACTCTGTAACCCAAAAGAGATGCTTCAGATAAGATGCCTTTTAAGATAGTAGAGGTAAAATAATGAGTAATATTTGGAACAATGACACCAATAATATTGGTTTTGTGAGCTCGGAATCCTTTAGCGAAAATATTGGGGATATAGTTAAGTTCAGAAGCCAGTCGTTGAATCTTAGTTTTTGTCGCAGGACTTATATCCGGATGATTATTTAATGCTCTTGAAACTGTAGATACTGATAAGTTTAACCTTTCAGCAATCTCTTTAAGGGTCGTAATCTTCTTTTTCACAACTATTTTATTTATGCAAACGTTTTCGCAAACGTTTGCATAACAATTTGATAATTTTTTAATTAAAAATTTGTTAAAATGATAATAAATTTACAACAATAACAACAAAATACTAATCAAATGAAAAAAAATCTACTAACTTTTATTTGCATGATTAGTCTGACCTTTGCATTCTCGCAAACTGAAATTAACGGTAAGGTATCAGATGAATCAGGACTACCTATTGCAGGAGCAAATATTATTGTTAAAGGAAGCACATCAGGAACAAATACAGATTTTGACGGTAACTTTAGCTTTTCTACCAGTGTAACAGGAAGTCAAGTTATACAGGTATCTTATCTGGGGTATATTACTTATGAACAGACTTTGAATTTAGATGGTACTACAATTACATTAAATGTAGTGCTGCAAGAAGGTGGTGATTCGCTAGATGCTGTACTATTAACTGCAACATCAACGAAGCGTTCTCAAAAAGAAACACCAATGTCTATTACATCTTTAGGGGCAAAACAGTTATCTAAAGTAAACACAAGTAGCCAGGCCGATGTTCTGAGAAGCATACCAGGTATTACCGCAGAAGGTGGAGGTGGTGAAGTTGCTTCTAACATTTTTGTAAGGGGTTTGCCTTCTGGAGGGCAATATCAATTTAATCCGCTTCAAATAGATGGAATGCCTGTATTAAGTACTTTCGGTTTGAATTCTTCAGCTCATGATGTTTATTTCAGGAATGATATTGGAATGAGAAGTTTAGAATTTGTACGAGGTGGATCTTCCATTTTATATGGTGTAGGTTCTGTTGCGGGTATTATTAACTATACTAGTATTACAGGAAGCAGTGAACGTAAAACAACAATACGAACAGAATTGGCATCAAATTCAAGGTATAAAGCAGATTTTGCAACCAGCGGGCCATTAGGTGGAGAGGATTCTAATACGTTTTATGCTTTATCTGGATTTTACAGATATGATGAAGGTCCGTTAAAGACAGGATTACCTACTGAAGGGTTTCAACTTAGAGGAAACATTAAGCATGTTACAGATAAAGGTTCAATAACGTTCTCAGGACAATGGATCGATGATGCCGTTCAATTCTTTTTACCATATCCTTTACAGGGAGGATCAAGAGAGCGGCCTAATGGAAATGATGGCGAAGAAATTTTTACATTACAAACGGCAGCTGCATCTGATATCTCTTATGCCACACCAGATGGAATTTATAACTCTCCAATAGAAGATGGTGTTGCTACGAAAGGCGGCTATTTTTTGACACATTTTAAACACCGTTTTAATGATGATTTTAAAATGGATGCTAAATTGAGATATTCTAAGTATAAACATCAATTTAATTTATTCTTGGATGGAAGTGGCGTAAGTGGTGCTAAAGTGGTTGAAACACAACAAGAGTATTTGGATGCCAGAGGCTTATCTTCAGGAGATTTCACTTACCTTAATGGTCAAGCGCTACCAGCAAATGCACTATTATTTGAAAATAGAATATTAGATCGTAATAGACCATTACAAGAACTAATGGCAGATATTAAATTTACAAAAACAGCCGGCGATCACAATATTACCTTAGGAACCTTCATGTCGAGATCAGAAGCCGGTGATTTCAATGTCATTACTAATTATCTGGGAGAATATAATAACAGACCAAGATTAGTTGATGTTTCAGGATATTCTATAAATGGTGTTACTAATAGAGGAACAGCATATACCAATAGAAATATATCAAGTAATAAAATTGCAGTATTCTTAGCTGATGAGATTAAATTAGAACGCTGGAATCTGGATTTTGGTGTAAGATATGAAAGAGCTTCTGGAGATATAGAAGTAGAAGGTACGGAGTCATTTCTAGTTGATAATACCGGGATAACTAATTTAGATAATGTGGTTTGGGGTAACGGTAGCTTTACCAGGGGTCATGTTTCTGCCGATGATTTTGCAGTAGTCGCTGCTGCACTATATAAAATAAATGATAATTTAAGTGCCTATGGAAACTTCTCAAGAGGGTATTTCTTTCCGGAATTGAGAGGGACAAAGTTTGATGATTTTGGGAATCCGTCGTCTTATGATACTGAGAAAATTGTACAGGCAGAATTGGGTGTAAAATATTCTCAAGGACGATTTTCAGGAACAGCTGCACTATATAATGTAAGTCTAAAAGATAGAAGATCTATCAGTTTTGTCAATGCTACTGGAGGAGGTTTTACAGAAGAAGTAGATAATCAAGATACCAATACTTTTGGGTTTGAAGGAACATGGAATTGGAACTTCATAGATAATTTTAATTTTGGAGGAACATTCACTTTCCAAGATCATGAAATTACTAAATCTGATAGCGATCCCGATTTAGAAGGTAATGAGTTAAGAAGACAGCCTAATATATTAACAACACTAGCTGTAGATTATGCAGACTCAAAATTTGATGCCGGGATTGTATACAATTATACAGGAAAGAAATTTTCAAACGATTCTAATACCATTGAATTAGATGCTATCGGATTAGCAAACCTAAACCTAGGTTACACATTTAGTTTGAGTGATGATGATGAAACCTTAAGGATAGGAGCTCAGGTATTTAATCTGTTTAATTCCGATGGAATAACAGAAGGATCTCCACGACTTGGTAATAACCAGACCGAAGAAGAATTCTTTGTGGGTAGACCTGTATTACCTACCAGAGTGTTCTTTAATGCAACGTTTAATTTTTAAGTTAATTAATTTTGAATTAGTTTTTTGAGTGCATTGGCATCAGTTATCTGATGCCAATGTATTCTTTATCTGAGCCTATGAAAGAATCTTTAATCAATAAAGCCAAGCAAGTACTTAATGCAAATTTTCGTCAAGATAAAGGGTTTACAATCCCGTGCGAAGGCTTGTATCCTTTTCAGTGGAATTGGGATTCAGGCTTTATAGCCATTGGGTTTGCCCACTTTGATGTTGAGAAAGCAAAAAGAGAAATAGCAACTCTATTGGATGCTCAATGGGAAAATGGTTTTATACCACATATTGTATTCCACAACGATAGCGATACGTATTTCCCAGGTCCTGACTTTCACAAATCTATCTTACACCCATTAGCCTCAAAACAATATAAAACTACAGGCATGACCCAGCCACCTGTTCTGGGGTTTGTATTGAAAGAGTTGTATAGAATAATTGATGATAAAGCAGAGGTATTGAAATTCATCAAGCAACATATCGATAAGGTATATCATAATCATGAATACTTCTATGGTCATAGAGATCCAAATAAAGAAGGATTGGTATATATATATCATAATTGGGAATCAGGGACAGATAATTCTCCAATTTGGGATGATGTATGGGATACTATGAACCCCCCAAAATATGAATTTGAAAGAAGAGATACGACGCATGTTGATGCTGCGCAGCGGCCATCAAATAGGGAGTATGATTACTATTTACATCTAATAGAGATCGCTAAGCAAAACAATTATGACGATGCCAAAATAGCAGAGTTATCTCCTTTTTTAGTTCAAGATCCTCTGTTTAATGCAATGCTCATAAAGTCAAATCAGGCATTGATAGACTTATATGAATTGATAGGAAGCGAAACATCAAAAATAGAACAGCTTAACAGCTGGCAGTCTGAGGCTATAAAAGGTTTTGAAAGTAAATTGTATAATGATGAGTTAGGAGCCTATACGCATTACGATTTAAGAAATGAAAGACCATTGCCTTATCTGTCATCTTCATCTTTTGCTGCACTTTATGCAGAAATTCCAAATAAAAAAAGAGCAGATCAAATTGTAACTACAATGATGAAATACTTTGGCAATGAAAATCAATACTTATGTGCTTCTTTCGATCCAACACACGAGAGATTTAATCCCCGAAAGTATTGGAGAGGTCCGGTATGGATAAACCTAAACTGGTTGTTGTATAAGGGTTTAAAAAGTTATGGTTATAATGATATAGCAGAAAGGGTAAAGACAGATAGTGTTGAACTCATCACTAAACATGGATTTTACGAGTATTTCGATTCCAGAAAAGAAGCGCATAGTGAAACAGTAGGAGGCTACGGAGGTAATAATTTTTCATGGAGTGCGGCACTTTTGATAGATATGTTAATGGAATAGATTATAGGAAACAATGGATGTAGGGGAGCAATTTGATTATGTAAAAGATTATATATTAGAAGACGATCTCGTAATATTGAGCCCATTAAGATTGGCTCATACAGAAGAGTTGCTTTATATGTCTGAAGAAGAGAGTATTTGGACTTACTTTTTTGAAAACGGCAAAGGGTATGAAAATCTAAGCGCGTATATTACATCAGCAGTAGCCAATAGGGCATCAAAAGCAGAATATCCTTTTGCAGTTTTTGATAAGAAGCAACAGCGATATGCAGGGACAACACGACTGTATCAATATATAGAAGATCTAAAAACCATTAAACTTGGTCATACGTGGTATGGTGAAGCCCATAGAGGGACGGGCTTAAACAAACGATGTAAATATTTATTGTTTGAATTTGTATTCGAAAAATTAAACCTTGAACGGATAGGGTTTGGGGCTCATGCTGAAAACAAAATTAGTATTGCCGCGATGAAAAGCGTAGGATGTAAACAAGAAGGTGTTCTCAGGAATATGTTTCCGGCCATTAATGGGAAAGACAGAGCAGATTGTGTACTTATGAGCATTTTAAGAGAAGAATGGCTAGCTCATGTAAAAATTGAGCTAAAACAAAAACTAAACTAATACCTAAGCATTATGAATTGGTTAGATTATACAGTGATTTTGATATACCTCATAGGCTTTATGGGTATGGGTTATTTCTTCAAGGAGAATAAAAACTCCAAAGATTATTTTTTGGGAGGAAAAAGTTTAGGATGGTTTCCGTTAAGCCTTTCAACCATGGCGACACAACTGTCGGCAATTAGTTTTATATCGGCACCAGCATTTGTAGGGTTGAAAGCAAACGGAGGTATGAAGTGGTTAACCTTTGAATTTGCAGTGCCACTGGCTATGATAGGCATTATGCTTTTTATAATACCACCATTATACAAATCAGGAATAGTAAGTATTTATGAATATTTAGAACGTCGTTTTTCACCATCTACAAGAAAGATTGTAAGTATAGTTTTTCAGATCAGTAGAGCTTTAGGAACTGGAGTCATGGTATTTACCATGGCATTGATCATACAAGCTGTAATAGGAATAAGCTTTTACTGGACCTTATTCATAATTAGCATAGTGACACTCGTATATTCCTATCAAGGCGGTATGAAGGCTGTAGTATGGGGAGATGCCATTCAGATGATCATTTTATTTTTAGGACTCATTATTTGCTTGGTTATAGGATATTCTTTGATCAAAGATACAGGTGATTTTACAGGGTTTTCAATGGAGAGACTTCAAGTAATTGATTTCACCAATATAGGACTATATGAAGGTGAAGAATATGGCTTTTGGCCTATGCTATTAGGAGGACTATTTTTATACTTATCTTATTATGGTACAGATCAAACACAAGCCCAACGCTTATTATCCGCTAAAAATGAAAGCACCATTAAAAAGTTGTTATTGGCTAATGGGTTGTTAAGGTTTCCAGTAGTTTTAGTGTACTGTATTATGGGGTTGGTCATAGGTTATTTAGTTAGCAATATTCCAGATTTTTACTCCAGTATTGAACAAACTACACAAGCTCATTATCCAGGAGAGTATGCAAAACATGGTATAAAACCAGATTTGATGATTCCGGTGTTCATAGTAAAATATTTACCTAATGGCCTTATAGGGATACTCATGATTGGTATCATGTCTGCAGCCATGTCATCGCTAAGCTCAACTATAAATTCGTTAAGCGCAGTAACTATCGAAGATTTTTTTAATAATAAAGAGAAGAAATTATCCGAAAAGAAGTACATGTTAGTATCTAAAGGACTGGTCATCTTTTGGGGAGCAGTATGTATATTGGCAGCATGCTTATTCGGTAATAGTCAAAGTACAGTCATTGAATTAATCAATTCCATCTCGTCATTGTTTTATGGTCCAATATTGGCAGCATTTATTATTGCCATATTTTTTAAGAAGGTTAACCACTTAGGAATGAATACCGCTATAATAACAGCAGTGGTTATTAACTTATTTTTTAAATACTTGCCAGAATTGAGTTACTTCTTTAGTCAAGGGCATTTTTATTCAGGAGATTTAAGTATTCATGAGGCCTTAAAAGAAATAGGAATATATAACACCCCAGATTTATTTTGGATATGGTACAATTTAACAGGATTTGTCATCGCCGTTGTTTTGGCCTTAGCGGTAAGTAAACTAACTCCTAAAGTATCAGCAAAGCATGTAGAAGTTAACTATGTACTGAAGAAGAAAGATTTTTTACAAAAAGAACCATTAATTCTGGTCACTTTCTTTCTGTTAATACTTATTTTAAGTTATTTTTTACCAAGCATCTTGGGATAAAAGACATGAAATGAAAATAATCGTAGCGCCAGACAAGTACAAAGGTTCACTATCTAGTCTTGAAATCTGTTCCATAGTAAAGGAGGAAATGGAAAAACTTCTTAATGTTGAGGTAGTGTTATTGCCCATGGCAGACGGCGGTGATGGTACTATAGAAGTTGTTAATTATTATCTTAAAGGAGAAATAGTTACAGTTGAGGTTAATGACCCTGTATTTAGACCTGTAAAAGCAACATACTTATTTTCGCATACAACACAAAAGGCATTTATAGAACTTGCTGAAGCTTCAGGAATTAAGCTTTTAGAAGAGCGTGAGCAGAACTGCAAATATACATCTACGTATGGTACAGGAGAACTGATCCTTGATGCTATTAATAAAGGTGCAAAACATATCATATTAGGCTTAGGAGGAAGTGCAACCAACGATTGTGGTATAGGTATGGCAAGTGCATTGGGATATCGTTTTTTAGATAAGCGCGGAAAATCCATAAAGCCTGTTGGTGAGCAATTGATCAATATTGTTGATATTGACGACTCAAAGGTTAATCCATATCTAGACAATATAAGTATACAGATAGCATGTGATGTTACGAATCCACTTTATGGTAGTCAAGGTGCTGCAATGATCTATGCCAGGCAGAAAGGAGCTAGTGATAGAGAGATTAAAGCGTTAGATGAAGGTTTAAGAAGCTTTTCAAAACTATTAGATAACCATTTCAAGATAGAAAGTCAAAGTATAGAAGGCGCAGGAGCAGCAGGCGGTATGGGAGCAGGAGCGGTTGCTTTTTTAGACGGAGAATTAAAACCAGGAATAGACCTTATAAAACAAATTGCAAAATTTGATGAATGTATCACTGGAGGGGAATGGATCATTACAGGTGAAGGGAAGCTCGATAATCAAACCCTATCAGGAAAGGCTATAGATGGGATCTTAAAATCAGCAAGAAATCATAATATTTCTGTGGCAACCTTTTGTGGAAGTATTGATCTCAATGAAAATCAACTTAACAAAATGGGAATTAAGTATAGTGCATCAATACTGGAACAAGCGAAAGATTTAGATGACGCCATAAATAATAGTAAACGTTACCTGAAGAATTTGGTGTCAGATTTTGTAAACTATATACAATGAAAGTTACTTCTGTGTTTTATCAGGACCTCTAAGGATAGCATATACCTGAATGCCAAAACCAATCAATACCAGAGTCGGTGCTAGACGAATACGTCTCCAGCTAAAAATAGCATCATTATAGACATTAGGGTCGTCACTACCGCCACCCGCCATGAGAATAAAACCAAGTGCAATACAACCTAATCCAATAAATAACCATTTGTAATTTTCTTTTCCAAAAATAAAATGATGTTTAGCTTCGTCTTTGCGTTTTTTTTCACCCATAGTTAATCAAATTCAGTAAAAATAACCTCGTCTTCAATAGCCATTTGAGCAATGTGCTCAGAAGTACCTAAGGCTAATTTTGGTAAATGCAAAGTAACGGTTTTATTTAAAACTTTAGCGTTAAGACTATCTAAATTTAACCCTTGTTCCAATCCTCTGTTAATGTAATAGCGGTCACCATGACTATCACGAAACATAATATCATAGCTGGTGCCTTCACTGATTTTGACAATCTTGACTTCTACTACGGCACATGATTCAGGTTGAGGGTTATTAATAATACAAGACTGTAATAATAGCAGATACGTAATACAGCTAAGCATAAAAAGAGTGATAATAAACTTTCTCATGGTTGGTGAGTTTTACTTCAATAACGAAAAACCCCTAAAGTTTATTTTTAAACCGCTCAAAATCAATAATACAACTGATCTGTTTTTAAGTTAAGGAAACGTTGAGTAGCGATAAAGGTACTTACCCAGGTAATTAAAATGCCAATAACAAATATACCTGCAAATAGCCCTACAAGCATAATCATATTATCAATAAGTTGAAGCTCGGGGAAGGTCAGGTCCAGATAATACAGTACTACCGCCATACCAATCATGGCAAGAATAGCGCCTATGACACCAAGCTGTACACTTTTCCAAACAAAAGGTCTACGGATAAAATGCTTGGTGGCACCAACCATTTGCATGGTTTTAATAATAAAGCGTTTGGAATAAACAGCAAGCCTTATGGAACTATTAATAAGCAATACGGCAATTAATGTAAAGATAGCACTAATGACCAATACCCAAAAAGTGATTTTCTTGACGTTGTCATTCATCAACTCTACCAAGTCATTGTCATAGCGAATTTCTTCAATGAAAGCTTTGTTGCCAATGCTTTCTGAGATCTCAGTAAGACTTTCAGTAGTAACATAATCTGCTTTGAGATACACGTCAATAGAGTTTTTAAGTGGATTATAACCCACAAAATCCATAAAATCCTCACCGGTTTCAGCATTCATCAATTCGGCAGCCTCCTCTTTAGATACATACACAGTGCTCTTGGTATATTCGGCCATGGCCAGACTCTTTTTTAACTGGTTGACCTCAACCTCTTTGGCAGTATCATTCAGATAAATCGTCATAACTACCTGTTCTTTAAAATGATCTGCTACTTTTTTAGCATTCAGGACTAAAAGTCCTAAACACCCTAAAAGGAAAAGTACCAAAGCGATACTGATCACTACAGAGAAATACGAAGAAATTAATTTCCGTTTTTGATATCTATCAAATGAAGAAGCCATAAAATTACATTAGTAACGGTAAAAATATAAAACAATTCTATTTTGCTAAGTATTACAACGCTGAAACTTTTAATAGTGTTGTAATAAGTTTAAATTTGCGCCTTAATTCGTCATTCCGAGAGCAATGTATGTGCCCAGTCACAATGGCTATGATCTTAAAAGGTTACTCTAGCGGTTAGTGCTCCGAATGACAATAAGAATTCGTAAGTATAAAGTTATGAAATACAATTTCAACGCTATAGAAAAGAAATGGCAGGATCGTTGGGCAAAAGAGCAAACGTTCAAAGCAGAAAACCAATCCGATAAGCCTAAGTATTACGTGTTAGATATGTTCCCATATCCCAGTGGAGCAGGTTTACATGTAGGGCATCCGTTAGGTTATATTGCTTCAGATATCTATGCGAGATACAAACGACATAAGGGCTTTAATGTTTTGCATCCTCAGGGTTACGATAGTTTTGGGCTGCCTGCTGAGCAATATGCTATCCAAACTGGACAGCATCCGGCAATAACTACGGAAACTAATATTGCGACTTACCGACGTCAACTCGATCAGATTGGGTTTTCGTTCGATTGGAGCAGAGAAGTACGTACCAGTGATCCAAAGTATTACAAATGGACTCAATGGATATTTATACAATTGTTCAATTCGTACTATTGTAATGCTGCTGATAAAGCCAAACCAATTTCAGAACTCGAGGCCATTTTTAATACAGAAGGTAATGGCAACATCAATGCTGCTTGTGATGATGATACGCCACGTTTTACGGCAGAAGCATGGAAAGCCTATTCTGAACAAGAACAACAAGACCTGTTACTCAAGTACAGACTGACCTATCTTGCCGAGACAGAAGTTAACTGGTGCCCGGCACTAGGAACGGTATTAGCCAATGATGAAATTGTAAATGGCGTATCGGAACGTGGAGGACATCCTGTGATCCGAAAAAAAATGACCCAGTGGAGCATGCGTATATCTGCTTACGCAGAGCGATTGCTACAAGGTTTGGAAACGATTGATTGGACTGATTCCTTAAAAGAAAGTCAACGTAACTGGATTGGGAAATCCGTGGGTGCAGCCGTAACATTTAATGTTATGGCGAATGAAACAACCGGATCTGTATCTCACCAGATCGAGGTCTTTACGACACGTCCAGATACTATATTTGGAGCCAGTTTTATGACACTGGCACCAGAGCACGATCTGGTACTTAAAATCACGACCGAAGCCCAGCGTGCTGAGGTTGAGTCGTATATAGAAGCTACTGCCAAACGCAGTGAACGCGATCGAATGGCAGATGTTAAGACCATATCTGGAGTATTTACAGGCGCTTACGCCGAACATCCATTTACTAAAGCACCAATACCCATTTGGATAGGTGACTATGTGCTGGCGAGCTATGGAACAGGAGCGGTTATGGCTGTGCCTTGTGGTGATCAGCGCGATTATGATTTTGCCAAGCATTATAATATTTCTATTCCGAATATTTTTGAAGGTGTGGATATCTCAGAAAATGCCTTTGCAGATAAAGAACATACCATTATAGCCAATAGCGATTTCTTAAATGGTTTGAATTATAAGAAAGCAACCAAACGTGTCATCTACGAATTGGAGCAGTTAGGTCAGGGTCAAGGAAAAACCAATTACCGCTTACGCGACGCCGTATTTAGCAGACAACGGTATTGGGGAGAGCCTTTTCCGGTATACTATAAAGACGGTATGCCGCAAATGATAGACGAAAAACATTTGCCAATTACGCTACCTGAAGTTGAAAAGTATTTGCCTACCGAAACCGGTGAACCACCATTAGGTAATGCAACCGTTTGGGCATGGGATAGTCTAAAAGCTGAAGTGGTTTCAAATGACCTTATTGACCATAAGCACATCTTTCCTTTAGAGCTCAATACTATGCCGGGATGGGCAGGAAGCTCACAGTATTTTAACCGTTATATGGATCCGCAAAATGAGGCTGCAATCTTTTCTCAGGAAGCGGTTAATTACTGGCAGCAAGTTGACCTGTATATCGGGGGTAGTGAACATGCTACTGGTCATTTGTTATACGCGAGATTCTGGCAAAAGTTCATGTACGACCTGAGCTTGGTGCCTGTTGATGAGTTTGCCAAAAAACTGATTAATCAAGGAATGATCTTAGGGACAAGCGCTATAGTTTATAGAGTTTCAGGAACAAACGAATACGTTTCTAAAGGTATTAAGGATCAGTTTGATGTAGAAGAGCTAAGAATAGACGTAAGTATGGTTAATGCTTCAGATGAAATTGATGTTGAAGTATTGAAGCAATGGCAACCACAATTTAAAGATGCTACATTTAAACTAGAAGACGGTAAATATATTGTGGGGCGCGAAGTAGAAAAGATGTCTAAAAGATGGTTCAATGTCGTTAATCCGGATCATATCTGCGAACAATACGGTGCCGATTCGTTGCGCCTCTACGAAATGTTCTTAGGGCCATTAGAACAGTATAAGCCATGGAATACGGCAGGAATTACAGGAGTGCACAGTTTTCTTAAAAAGCTTTGGAAACTGTATTATAGCGATCAAGGGCTAAAAGTTACGGACGCTGAGCCGTCAAAAGAGCACTTAAAAACCCTGCATAAGACCATAAAGAAAGTAGAAGAAGATATTGAAAATTTCTCATTCAATACTTCAGTATCTACCTTTATGATTGCTGTTAATGAACTCACTGCTCAAAAGTGCATTAGCCGTGAAATTTTAGAGCCTTTATTGGTGTTAATTTCACCATACGCACCACATATTGCTGAAGAATTATGGGAAGCGTTAGGTCACGAAACATCTATAGCCTTCACATCATTTCCGGTATTTGACGAGAGTCATTTGATAGAAAGTAGTAAAACTTACCCAATATCTTTTAATGGAAAAACCCGTTTTACTATGGATTTGCCATTAGATATGTCTAAAGATGAGATTGAAAAAGTAGTGATGGCTCATGAAAAAACGCAGGAACAATTACAAGGCAGAACACCTAAAAAAGTTATTGTAGTACCTGGGCGTATTGTGAATATTGTCGGCTAATGTCATTGCACGTTGCAATGCAACGAGATAATCTGTTGAATTCTACATCATCATGAGATTCCCACGCTATGCTCGGAATGACGGTAGGTTGTCTTTGCGAGGTGGTAACGACGAAGCAATCTGTTAGAAATATGACTATTGCAAAGAGATGTTTTTACTACATTAGGACTGATAACCAAAACCAACAATAATACTTATCTTGTATAGAAAATAATAATAATATGAGACTGTTGCTGTGTTTGGCATTTTTACTATTTCAAAATGGGCTGTTTTCACAAGAAAAGGGGTTGCAATTTCCCGACGACTTTTTTGGGGTTTATAAGGGGAATTTAGAAATTAAAAGCCCAAAAGGGATGCAGGCAATAGCTATGGAATTTCATTTACAACCCACGGATTCCATTGAAAAATACGAATACCGTATCGTTTATATTGTAGATGGCACCCCTCAGGAACGACATTACAATTTGTTTGCTATAGATGCTGAAAAGGGCGAATATGTAGTTGATGAAAATAATGGGATACTGATTCCTGCAAAGCAGTTTGATAATCGTTTATATAGTATTTTTGAAGTGCAAAATAATCTCCTAACGACTACTTTGGAGTTTAGAGGGCATGATATGGTATTTGAGATTGTAATGTCTAATAAGGTCAATCAGAAAATTTCTGGAGATGAGGAAAAAGGAACACCTAAGGTCGTCTCTTATCCAATAATTGTATCACAAAGAGCCATTCTTACCAAGCAATAACCTGACAAAATTTCTTAACGTAAAATTGGCGTAGTTTTTGCTTTAAATATTGTAAATTTATAACATAAAAACAGAGAACCTCTATGTTAGGATATTATATGTTGATTGGCGCCATTGCCTTAATAAGTTGGATGGTGAGCAGTCAGTTAAAACGAAAATTTGCAAAGTACTCCAGAGTGCAATTGCGTAATGGAATGAGCGGAAGAGAAATAGCAGAAAAAATGCTGGCAGATAATGGCATTTATGATGTTGAGGTTATTTCAGTAGCCGGTCAATTAACCGATCATTACAATCCAAGAAATAAAACTGTAAACCTTAGTGAAGCAGTATATAATCAGCGTAATGCTGCCGCTGCCGCTGTTGCAGCGCACGAATGCGGACATGCTGTCCAGCACGCACAAGCTTACAGTTGGTTACAAATGCGTTCACAATTGGTACCAATTGTTCAGGTTTCCTCTGGCATGTCTCAATGGTTGGTGATTGGAGGTTTAGTATTAGGAGCTGCCGCTGGTGCCGGACTGGGATTTTGGGTGGCAATAGCTGGTTTAATAATGATGGGATTTGCCACGTTATTCAGTTTTGTAACACTTCCTGTAGAGTATGATGCCAGTAATAGAGCTTTGGCTTGGTTGAAAAATAAGAACATGGTAACTCCCGAAGAATATAAAGGCTCTGAAGATGCTCTTAAATGGGCGGCAAGAACCTATTTGGTGGCAGCACTAGGTGCATTAGCATCACTTTTATATTGGGCTTTCCAGATTTTAGGAAGACGTTAACGATTATACAAAAGAGATTAAGAAGCCTGGAATATCCGGGCTTTTTTTATGTCAAAAAAGTATCTTCAAGTGTCACTAATTTTTTATGTATGGCATAGACTACCAAACCTGCGACATTTTTAGATTCAGTTTTTAATAATAAATTGTTACGATGACCTTCAACGGTTCTTGGGCTCAGAAATAATTGTTCTGCAATTTCATTTGTGGTGAATTGCTTGCAGATCAGTGTCAGAACTTCTTTTTCACGTTTGGTAAAGTAAGTGGTGTCAAAGTTTGATTTTAATTTTTTGTCCGAAGGGTTCATTAAGCCCTCATGAATGAATTTCATAACTTGAGCATCGTAATAAAATCCTTTTTCGGAAACTTCTTCGATGGTTGTGATCATTAAATTTGGGGTGCTGTTTTTTGCCAAATAAGCTACCGCGCCAATAGAGATCATGTTTACAATAAAAGGCTTGCTGAAGTAGCTTGTAAGCGCTATGATTTTTATTTTTGGAAATTCTTTGCGTATCAATTTGGTTGCTTCCACACCATTCAAACCAGGCATTTTTAGGTCTGTGATTACAATTTCTGGTAGTTGTTCTGTGGACCGGAGTGCTGTCATGAGCTCCTCGCCGTCATTAACATCAAATAAGATATCAATGCGTTCGTCCTTATTTAAAATGGCAATAAGGCCTTGACGAAATAAAAGCTCGTCATCCGCCAATGCTAATGTGATTTTTTTAATCATAAGTCTTACAATTTATGGTGAAAGTACTTCCTTTATTGATTTGGCTTTCTATCACTATAGAACCCTCAAGAATAGCCACCCTGCTTTCGATATTTTGAAGCCCTATGCCGGCTTTTTTGTCTTTAAAATCTGTGTCAAAACCAATACCATTATCTTTATAATCTATAGTTAAAAACCCACGACTTTGCTTAAGAATAATATCTAGCTGTTTGGCTTTTCCATGTCTTATGGAATTATTAATAAGCTCTTGAATGATTCTAAATACATGCAAATCTTTGGTTTTGTTTATGGTATTAAATTGATCTATATCATAATTGATGTCTATTTGTTTGCTTTTTATAAAATCTTCAAATAATTCTTCCAGTGCGACTTTGAGTCCAAATTTTTCCAATACGGGCGGCATAAGGTCATGAGCTATTTTTCTAGAACTTTCCAGAGTATTACTTGTTACATCTAAGATGTGTTCCAGTGCTTTTTTCTGTTCTTCATTTATAGAAGTATCGCCTAATAATACATGAGTTGTTAGACTAATAACATTAAGTTTAGCACTAATGGCATCGTGAAGATCCTGAGCAATACGTTGGCGCTCTTTTTCCTGAGTGGTGATCGAAGCTTGTAGAATCTTTTTTTGTTGTCCCAATTGAATATTGAGTTTTTCCTGTTCTTTTTCAATGATCTTTTTTCGAGAATAATGGAAAAATAAAATCAACCCGGTAGCAACTAATACCAAGAAGATAAGGCCATAAACTAATGCTCTTATGATTTGCTCCTGATTCGCCGATTGTAATTCCTCCATTCAATTAAAATTAATACCAAGTATCCAACATATAGTACTTTATTAAGAAACCAAATTTTTCTAATAAGATCGCCATCTCTATTGGAGAGGTAGTCGCCTAGTATAAATATTAAAGTACTTGTTGTTAAATAGATTAAAATACCAGCATTAACATACATATACTCTCTTTTCTTACTCAATGAATTATACAAGTGTATAATAGAGTATACGACTAAGGGGAATGAGGTTAAAAATATTTCTAACACGTTAAAGTTAAAATATAAACTCGGTTTAAAGCTATATTGAACAATTAAAATGAGAATGACTAAAATAAGAATTGTATTTACCCAACGTTTTTGATGTTTGTGAAAAAGTGATCTGTAAAATAATGATAATAAGATAAACTGTATTAAAAAGTAATAGTGTGATAAGTACAAATTGGGAATGGCATTTTTACCAAGAATAATAGTCGTTAATACAATGATAAAACTCAGGGCTAAATAGAGGCTTAAATAATTATGAGCTACAGAAGGTTTTGAACTTCTGTAGCTCCATAAATATAAGCATGCGTTGATAAAGATTAATAATATTCCCAGATCTTGAAAAAAATCATTAATCAATTCCATTAATTCGATTTTAAGTTTAGTAAAGGGCTTTGGGGATCACAATCACTAGGGCATGGTTTAGTAAAATCAAAGATTCCGGAACCCTGTGGTTCTATCGCCATAGCATTCTCTTCCCCCTTTATAATATCTCTATAAATATCACCTTCCTTTACAGTGCCAACAATAAATAGCTTGTTGCCATAGCCATTTTGCATTTCTCGTGAGGAAGGATCAGGATTGGTGCCGACGTAGGCTCTAACTGCTCCATCTGGGATTTCATCAACACGATAAGTGCCGTCATCAGTTTTTGTCGCTATACCCATTTCTATAAATGAATTTATAAGATCCGACATAGGTATTAAAAATGCTTTTGCGCGTTTAGGATTCATCTCTTGCCAGGTGCCAACCCAAGCCTGAGCTGTTTTTACGGGAATTGTTGTGTCTTCTAGAGGTTCTGTTTTCATGATTTGAATAAAATTTAATTAGGTTAAGTTTTAAAGTTAGACAATTATGCATTTAGAAAAAATACGAGAACTTAAAATCAGGGGTTTATACTGGGTTTCTTTAAACCGTGTAATTACGGTTGATGTAAAAGTTGTCAAATGGTAATTTTGAAATAAGTTTAATAAAACTAAATAGATATTGTAGTTAGAAAGCTAATTAAAAAATAAGGGTTAGATTAATTGATTTTTTTGACTGCATCCAGAGAGGGGGCCTTTAACTTTAAAGGTCTCTTTATATTTTGATTTGTCGATCTATTTGTTGTTGTAGAGAAATAAATGTTTCGGTACGTGATACGCCTTTGATACTCTGTATTTCTGAATTTAAAACATGCATGAGATGTTCATTGTCTTTGGCTAATACTTTTATGAAAATGCTCCAATGCCCAGTAGTATAATGACATTCTATGACTTCTGGTACTTTTTGCAGTTGCTTTACAGCTTCTGGATTACTCACCGCTTTATCCAAATAGACACCTACAAAAGCCATCGTATTATAACCTAAAATCTTAGGATTAATAATGAATTTTGATCCTGAAAGGAGTCCGGATTTTTCAAGTTTTCTTAAGCGTTGATGTATGGCCGCTCCAGAAATACCAACATTTCTGGCAATTTCAAGAATAGGTGTTCTGGCATCTTGCATCAATGCTCTTAATATCTTTTTATCAATACCATCAATGTAAACGCCTTTACTATTAACCTTCATAGCATTTGAAATTTTAATATGAAAGTTAAAAATATAAAAATGATTTCAATATGAAACCATATGTTTAAATACTTATAGCCTAAGCTTCTAGATTTAGAGGATTGTAGCCTAAATATGGAACTTCTTTTTCCTTAAAAACTATACCATACGTTTCCAACTCTTCTAATATAGGAGTATAAACCTCTTTTTTAATAGGAATTTGAACTCCCGGGGTTGTAATTTTACCATTGAGAATGTCTAAGGTTGCAATAGCTACAGGCAAACCTACGGTTTTGGCCATAGCGGTATAGGTCTGATCTTCTCCTAAAGTCACCATAGTAGCATCAATTTGATGTTTTTTACCATTCAGCTCATAACCAAATTTATGATACATGACTATCATGTCTTTATCTTCTGAACTTAATGTCCAATTATCCATTAATATTTTTTGAAGAATTTGTGCCGGAGTGGCTTTTTTGAGCTCTACTTGTTTATTAGGGTTAAAGAGATCGAGTTCCTCAAACTTACCCCATACAATGTCATCTTGATCAATTTTTAAAGCATGTCTAAATTTTAACTCTACGGAATCGGTTGGACTATACGGTAAAAATGCATTTACAAAATCGCGATAACTCATGTTTTCACTATCGTCTATGGTGTAACTGTCATCTGTCATCCCTAATTGAACAAATACATTCCATGCTCTACTAAATCCTACACGCCTCATAGTACCACGATAAAGCGTTTTAGCATTCTCTAAGCCATATGCCTCCTGATATTTAAGAGAATCTCTGTTGGCATAAGCTTCAAAACGACCATAACCATCAACATCTAAAAATTCTGTACGTCTGAAAAGACGATTATAAGGAATATATTTAAACTGTTCTTCCTGTAAAAATTTAGCAGCACCACCCTGACCAGCAACAACTACATTTCTCGGATTCCATGTAAATTTATAATTCCATAAATTATTGTCGCTTTCAGGAGCCACCAGTCCACCGGTAAAAGATTCAAAAAGCAATAGTTTTCCACCATTATCTCTTATTCTATCTATGACTTGCATGGCACTCATATGATCAATACCCGGATCAACACCAATTTCATTCATAAAAATAAGACCTTTGTCCTTTGCATCTTCATCAAGAGCCTTCATTTCCTTACTTACATATGAAGCTGTTACCATGTGTCTATTATAAGTAATACAATCTTTAGCCACTTCAATATGAAATCTGGCTGGAAGCATTGAGACCACGATATCTGCATTCTGAATCGCTGTTGTACGAGAGTCGGCGTCAAACACATCTAATACTATAACTTCAGAATTAGGATGGCCATTGACTAACTTTTTAGCATTGTCTAAATTAAGATCTCCGATGGTAATGAATAAATTCTCAGAGTTAGATTTGTCTAAAAAGTATTTTATAAGATAAGATGATGATTTGCCAGCACCAATAATTAAAATCTTTCGCATAATGGGTGTAATATGACTAATTTTGCAAACACGAAAGTAAGAAATACAAAAGGGATTATAAACCGAAAAATCACTTTACTTATGAACAACAAAATAATTCTTGTTACAGCTGCTATTTTAGGATGCCTGTCTATAGTTTTAGGAGCATTTGCTGCTCATGGGCTTAAAACCTTGATTAGCTTAGAATTGATATCCACTTTTGAAACCGGAGTGCGTTATCAAATATACCATGCACTTTTATTATTATTTATAGGAGGAACTAATACAATTACAAAACCCGCTAAAAAAACAATCTTTTACACGATTTTAATTGGTTTAATATTCTTTTCCGGATCCATATATGGCTTAGCTACTAATGAGCTTACAGGGTTTGATTTTAAGACTATTGCGTGGATTACTCCAATTGGAGGATTGTGCCTTATAATAGGTTGGATATTACTTTTGGTTAATTTTTTGAAGCTTAAAACCGATTAATCCATTTTAAGCCCTCTCATAAAAAATAAAGTTTTAATTTTGCTTCCATAAAAACACAACACAATTATGGTAAACCATACACAATCAACGAAATCGATTTCGTTAGACCAATATGGCATTAAGAATGCTAAAATTAATTACCAACTATCTTCAGACGAATTACACGAAACTACAATACGCAATAAACAAGGTGTAGAATCTTCATTTGGTGCTTTGGCAGTAAATACAGGAGAGTTTACAGGACGATCGCCTCAAGATAGATTTATTGTAAAAGATGACATCACAAAAGACAGAGTTTGGTGGGGTAATATTAACATCCCTTTTGAACCTAATAAGTTTGATGCACTCTATGATAAGGTAGTTGACTATTTGTCAAATAAGGAGGTATATGTAAGGGATTGCTATGCCTGTGCCGATGATAACTATAGATTGAATATTAGAGTTATAAATGAATACCCATGGAGTAACCTATTTGTTCATAACATGTTCTTAAGACCAGATGAAGAAGAATTGGATGGTTTTAATCCGGAATGGACAGTAGTTAACGCGCCCGGTTTTATGGCTGATGCAGAAATTGACGGGACAAGACAACATAATTTTGCCATCTTGAATTTTACTAAGAAAATTGCACTGGTAGGCGGAACAGGTTATACAGGGGAAATTAAAAAAGGTATTTTCTCTGCCCTGAATTTTATATTGCCGGTATTCAAAAATACGTTGCCAATGCACTGTAGTGCCAATATTGGTAAAGAAGGCGACACCTCTATTTTCTTTGGATTATCAGGAACAGGAAAAACGACACTCTCTACAGATCCGGACCGAAGCTTGATTGGAGATGATGAACACGGATGGACTAATGAAAATACAGTTTTCAATTTTGAAGGGGGATGTTATGCAAAGGTTATTAACCTTTCTAGGGAGAGTGAACCAGAAATATACGATGCTATTAAAAAAGGCGCCATCCTTGAAAATGTAATTATGGATGAAGAAGGTCATGTAGATTTTGCGGATACTACAATTACTCAAAATACGAGAGTGAGTTATCCAATCTATCATATCGATAATATACAAACACCTTCGATAGGAAAAAATCCTAAAAATATTTTCTTTTTAACAGCTGATGCTTTTGGTGTATTGCCTCCAATTTCAAAGCTAAACCCTGGGCAGGCAGCCTACCACTTTATATCTGGCTACACAGCTAAAGTAGCGGGGACAGAAGCTGGTATTGACGAACCATTACCATCGTTTTCTGCATGTTTTGGTGCGCCATTTATGCCATTACACCCTACGAAGTATGCCGAAATGTTGAGTAAAAAAATGCAAGAAGCAGGGGTTAATGTGTGGTTAGTAAATACCGGATGGACAGGCGGCCCTTATGGTGTAGGAACACGTATGAAATTGAAATATACCAGAGCTATGATCAAAGCTGCTATGGATGGTAGTTTGGAAGCGGCAAATAAAGATAACTATCATATTCACTCTATATTTGGAGTACAACAACCAAGAACATGCCCTAATGTACCTACCGAGGTTTTAAGCCCAAGACAAACATGGAATGATGATGAAGGTTATTATAAGATGGCTGACAAATTAGCCAAATCATTCAGAGATAACTTCAAACAGTTTGAAGACTATGCTAATGAAGAGATTATGGCTGCTGCTCCAGTAGTAAAATAGTCGATAACTATTGAGATATAAAAAAGCCGATTCTTTTAAGAATCGGCTTTTTTATTATAGTGAGTTTGTGTTATTTTTTGTTGACCTCATCAATATATTTTTGAAGCGCCATGGTCATTGATGGAGTTTCAGGAGTTGGCGCAGCAATGTCTACACGTAATCCTTTTTCTTTAACAGCTTTAACTGTTGTGTTCCCAAATACTGCGATGCGTGTATCATTTTGTTTGAAATCCGGGAAATTATGAAACAAAGATTCAATACCTGATGGACTAAAAAATACCAAGATGTCGTAGTATACGTTAGCCAAATCAGATAAATCACTGATTACCGTTTTATAGAATGTGGCCTGAGTCCAGTTAATGGCTAACTTGTCTAAAGTATCAGGAATAATAGGCTTTACTTTATCTGTTGTAGGTAACAAGAACGTTTCGTCTTTATACTTTTTAATTAAAGGAGAAAGGTCCGCAAAAGTACGTTTACCTACGTATATTTTTCGCTTTCGGTAAACGACATACTTTTGTAAATAATAAGCAACAGCTTCAGATTGACAGAAATATTTCATAGTATCCGGCACTTTAAAACGCATCTCTTCGGCCACTCTAAAAAAGTGATCTACCGAATTTCTACTTGTTAATATAATTGCCGAAAATTTACTTAGATCAATCTTCTGTTGTCTAATTTCTTTAGCAGGAACTCCTTCTACATGAATAAATGGTCTGAAGTCTACCTTTACTTTTTGCTTTTCCTGCAAATCAAAGTAGGGTGAGTTCTCTATCTTAGGCTCTGGCTGGGACACTAAAATCGTTTTCACTCTCATATGCAAAACGTTTTTTTAAGCGTTATACTCTTTAATTACCTTATATAAAATAACATAAGGCCCGATTTCGAGAGCGCAAAGATACAATAAAAAATAGAAAAAATTTGGATTTATTAACTTTTGATGGTTTTTGAATGATGTTATAAAACCAATACTATTTATGAGGAAAAGTATTAAAACAATTGAGATTATTACAATTTTAGAAGGCTTTATACCATATAATAGAATTGCATTAGCCACAATTAAAATAAGACCACAGAAGTTTTTATAGGTTACTTTTTGAAATAAATAGTGATCTATCAATGAATCCATATCAAATAAACTGGCAATTAAGCGTTCTATTAAAATTTTAATTAATAGTACAGTACTAACAGTTAAAAGCAGCTTAAGGAAAAATGAAATATTAAAACTGATATCGCTAAAAAAGATAGGGTAAGTAATACTGATAAAGATGCTTACGGCAATGACCATATTAATAAACAGAAGACTGTCAAAGCCATCTATGAATTTCTGATCGCGAGTATAAATCTTTAAATATTTTGAATTACCAACAATTTTGATGAAATCATTGAACCTTACATTAAATAAGTATTTAGCAGCAACAATAAATACCAAGCCAATACAGGAAAAAATAGTAAGCCAGTCGTATGTTATAAAATTACGCATACTGCTAAATTATAAAGAATATGGAGATCTCAACCTATTAAGATTAAAGAAAAAATCAAAACTATATTTTGCTGATTAGAATCAGTCAAAAGCTTTACATTTGTTAAAATTTATGCCTAATGATTGACGGTATTGTAATCATACCTACATATAATGAGATTGAAAATATAGAAGCTGTTATCAATGCGGTATTTGTACAGAAACAAGCTTTTCATGTTTTAATTGTTGATGATAATTCTCCTGATGGTACAGCTGATAAGGTCTCTGAATTACAGAAGCAGTATTCTGATCAATTATTTTTATTGAGCAGGAGTGAGAAGAACGGCTTAGGAACCGCTTATATAGCTGGGTTTAAATGGTGTTTAGATAGAAATTATGAATACATTTTTGAAATGGATGCTGATTTTTCGCATAACCCAGACGATCTAGATAAACTATACAAGGCATGCAAGGCCGAAGGTGCCGATGTTGCTATAGGTTCCAGATACATTAAGGGCGTTAATGTGGTGAACTGGCCTATGGCAAGAGTGTTATTATCCTATGGCGCTTCAATATATGTAAGGTTGATTACTAGAATGAAAATTCATGATACCACTGCAGGTTTTGTGTGTTATAAACGAAAGGTTCTGGAAACTATTAACTTAGATTCAATAAAGTTTATAGGTTATGCGTTTCAAATAGAAATGAAGTTTAAAGCACATCAATATAAATTTAAAATTGTTGAAATTCCAGTTATTTTTACAGATAGAACCAAAGGGAAATCAAAAATGAGTGGCGGAATCATTTCGGAAGCTATTTTTGGAGTCATTAGTTTAAAATTAAAAAGTCTTTTTACAAAACCTTAAAATGAATACGATACTAATAAAGAATGCTAAGATTGTTAATGAGGGGCAGATTATTGATGGTGACATACTCATAGAAAATGATATTATAAAAAGTATTGACAGTACTATAAGTGCTAAGTCTGCAGATGTAAAAGTTATCGATGCAGAAGGTAATTATGTGCTTCCGGGAGCCATTGACGACCAGGTGCATTTCAGAGAGCCAGGTCTAACTCATAAAGCCACTATAGAAACGGAGTCCAGAGCTGCAGTTGCTGGAGGTGTGACCTCATTTATAGAGATGCCAAATACCAATCCGCAAACGACAACTGTAGAAAAACTAGAAGCAAAGTTTAAGATCGCTGATCAACACGCGTATGCCAATTATTCTTTTATGTTTGGTGGCACTAATGATAATCTTGATGAAATACTAAAAGTAGATTCAAAGACTGTAGCGGGATTAAAGTTGTTTTTAGGGTCTTCTACAGGGAATATGTTGGTTGATGATCCGGAAGTATTAGAAAAGATATTTTCAAGTACTAACATGGTGATATCCGTTCATTGTGAAGATGAAGCTACCATAAGAAAGAATTTGGAGCAGTATAAAGCGGAGTATGGTGATGATATTCCTATGGAATTTCATCCGATTATAAGGAGTGAAGAAGCCTGTTATTTATCATCATCCAAAGCTATTGAATTGGCAAAAAAAACAGGAGCCAGATTACATGTGTTTCACTTATCTACGGGTAAAGAAACAGCGTTATTTACAAATAAAATACCATTGAAAGACAAAAAAATAACGTCAGAAGTGTGTATTCATCACCTGTGGTTTTCAGATGAAGATTATAAGGAAAAAGGGAGTATGATAAAATGGAACCCCGCAGTAAAAAAAGCAACGGATAGAGATCAGTTGTGGGAAGCACTTTTAGATGGAAGAATAGACGTTATTGCTACAGATCATGCGCCACATACCATTGAAGAAAAAAGTAATCCGTATACTTCGGCACCTTCTGGAGGGCCATTAGTGCAACATGCCTATGTTGCTATGCTGGAAGCATACCATCAGGGTAAGATTTCTTTGGAAAAAATCGTAGAAAAAATGGCACATAATCCTGCAATATTGTTTGATGTCGAAAAGAGAGGTTATATCAAAGAAGGGTATTACGCAGATTTTATTATCGCAGACCTCAATAACCCATGGACCGTAACTAAGGATAATATTTTTTATAAATGTGGCTGGTCTCCCTTTGAAGGTACAACATTCAAAAGTAGAATCACTCATACGTTCATTAATGGAATGCTTTGCTATCAAAATTTCAAAATTATGGATGTTAAAGCGGGTAAACGATTAACATTTAACAGATAAGATGAGATTAAATAGTATCATCATAGTATTACTGTGTATAGGTATAGTTGGGTGTAATAGCAAAAACAGACCAGCTCCACCAGACAAGCTTATAGAGAAGGATAAAATGGCTGAGATCTTATATGATGTTTTTGTAGTTAGTTCTGCCAAAGGCGTCAATAGAAAAGTCATGGAGTTAAATGGATTAGTGCCTGAAACCTATGTTCTTGAAAAGCACAATATAGATAGTTTGCAGTTTGCAGAAAGTAATGCCTATTATGCACACGATATTGAAGATTATCAATCCATATTAGATAAAGTAAAAGCAAAAGTTAATGTAGAGAAAGAACGGTATGGGGAGTTGCTGAAAAAGGAAGAGGCCGATAAAAAGAAAAAGAGCGATTCCTTAAGGCAGGTTCAAAAACAAAAGAATAAGGGAAAATTAGTTCCTAGGAAATTTGAAAAATTCAAAGACAGTACTTCCAACTAATTACTAATTGTGTTTTATATCATTCAAGTAGCGTTGGCAAATCTCTTCAATTGAGGCATTAATGGGTTTAAAGTTGTAATTTAAAGTACGCTTTATTTTAGCATTATCATACTTGGTGACGTTAGTCAAAGATTTGGCCATTTGCTTAGACAATCGTCGGCGTTTGCCGAAGATCTTGAAATTTAGCCAATCTAATCTCCAAATGATTTTTAGCATCCAGGGACGGATAGATTTTGAGGGCGGTTGAATGCTAAGAGCATTAGCTGTTTTAGTCATAAAATCTTTGATAGTCATATTTTCTGCAACCAAAATATAGCTCTCATTTTTAATGGACCTATTCATCAATTCACACATAATAGTTACCACATCTGAAACGTCAATATAGCCAGAAGCTCCCGAAGTAAAATAGTTTTGCCCTTTATGTATTTGTCTAAATAAGCTGCCACTACTGCCCGAATGCCAATAACCGGGACCTAGAATAATTCCCGGGTTTACAATCACAGCATTTAAGCCTTCCTGAGTACCTCTCCAAACTTCGAGCTCGGCACCATATTTTGTAATGGCATAAACACTATTGTCATCATCAGGATTCCATGCAGTACTTTCTGTGATTAATTTGCTACTGTCCTCATAATGACCAATAGCAGCAATAGAGCTGACATAGCATAACTTCTTAATACCATAATTTAAAGAAAGGTTTACAATATTAGCTGTGCCTTCAATATTTATTTTCCGCAATACTCTATACTTATCAGGCTCAAATGAGACAAAAGCAGCGCAATGATATACATGAGTAATATTATTAAAAGCCTCTTCTAGCTTAGGAATATTGTTGATGTCAGTTTCTATCCATTCAATTTTTTGATATAGCGTCTCAGCATTATCACTGTAATATGAAAACACGTGTTTAACGTTTTCAAGCTTATGTGCCCTTCTATATATAGCTCTGACAGATTCGCCATTATTGACAAGGCGATATAATAAATGTGAACCTACCAGACCAGTACCTCCTGTAACTAATATCATACAGCTAATTTAGTCTTTTTTACAATTGTCTTTTGTCTTTTAAAGCGGAAACATATCTTTGCCTAAATTTAATTTAATACACATCATAATGGTAAAGAATTTTGTAGAAGAGCTTAAATGGAGAGGTATGTTACACCAAAATATGCCGGGTGTTGAAGAGCATCTCGAAGAGGCTATGCGTAGTGCTTATGTAGGTTTTGATCCAACCGCAGATTCTTTACATATTGGTAATTTGGTTCCAATAATGCTTTTGGCCCATTACCAGCGATGTGGACACAAGCCCTTTGCATTGGTTGGAGGTGCGACAGGCATGATCGGTGATCCTTCAGGTAAATCTAATGAAAGAAATTTATTGGATGAGGTAACCTTAAGGCGTAATCAGGAGGCTATAAAAAAACAGTTGTCACATTTTTTGGATTTTGAAAGTGATGCTTCTAATGCAGCGGTTTTAGTTAATAATTACGATTGGATGAAAAACTTTTCATTTCTAGAATTTATTAGAGATGTAGGCAAGCATATTACTGTAAATTATATGATGGCAAAAGATTCTGTGAAAAATAGAATTTCATCAGAGTCTTCAGAAGGAATGAGCTTTACGGAGTTTACTTATCAATTGGTTCAAGGTTATGACTTTTTACATTTATTTAAGGAAAGCAAATGCACTATTCAAATGGGAGGTAGTGACCAATGGGGTAATATTACAACCGGTACAGAACTCATAAGACGTATTGGCAATGGAAAAGGCTATGCTATTACTTGTCCGTTAATAACAAAAAGTGACGGTTCAAAATTTGGTAAATCCGAAGGCGGTAATGTTTGGCTTGATGCTAATAGAACGTCACCATACAAGTTCTACCAATACTGGCTGAATTCAAGTGATGAAGATGCAGAAAAGTATATTAAAATTTTTACATTTCTTACCAAAGATGTCATTGATGCATTAATCTCAGAACATAAAGAAGCGCCTCATTTGAGGGTGCTACAAAAACGATTAGCCAAGGAAATTACTACAATGGTGCATTCTGATGAAGACTTTAAAAATGCAGAAAAGGCCTCTAATATACTGTACAGTAAAACATTCAAAGAGGATATAAAACAGCTTAATGAGCAATTGTTTTTAGATATTTTTGAAGGCGTAGCCCAAGCAGAAGTATCACAACAAGATTTCGCTAATGGATTAGATATGATTGCGGCATTGGCAGCAAAGACTAATTTTTTGAACTCTAATGGAGAAGCCAGAAGAGCGCTGAAAGAAAATTCAATATCAGTCAATAAAGAAAAAGTAAAAGAGGACTATATATTATCGGCTGATGACCTTATTAATGATAAATATATTATATTAAATAAGGGTAAAAAGAACACCTATATTATTAAGGTAACATCATAAAAAAAGCGCCTGAAAGAAGAATTCAGGCGCACTAAATCAACCAACCGCTATAAAACGTTTTTAATTTCTCTTTTTCATAGAAATCACATTGTTTTTATAGCTTCCCAATTTTTGTCGGCTTTTTGTTGTAAACCTTTCACATTTTCTTTTTTCCATAATTCCAGAGTATTAGTTCCCCATGAATTGTAGAACAAATAGAGCTTTCCATCTCTAATTTCATAAGTTTCCGGGTCGACACCTACTTTTTTTGATTTTATAGCTATCGCATAAGCACAATAGCCTCCATATTGAGGAATATAGGCTTCAGGGTTATGTTTAAATGTATTGAGATTTTCTTCTGAAGAAAACTTATATTTCACACCATCGTAGGTGGCTGTGTATTTTTTATCTCCTTTAACGGCTTTGTTATTAAAGTAAGCTACAACATCATAGCCTTCTGCGACATAGCCTTTTTTAATGTTGTAATCTATGGATTGCGCATTAAGTGTAACAGTAAATAAAAGTAAGAATGCATATAAAAATTTCATGAGTAGAGATTTGATATTAGAATGAGATAGTCGAAAAGACGAATCGAAAATTACAGTGCCATTAAATTACAACCTCTGATATCCGAATGATCAAACCTGCCTATAATTTCAAACCTGCCATCTTCGTATACCCTTCCTAAGTCTTGAGTAGCGATAAATGCACACGAATTGATGTTGGCCAGATCAATAATATTGATGCCGCCAGTTTTGTTATCTTGTTTTAACGTAAGCGGATCTTCGGTTTCTCTGGTTAGGACTTTCATCCACGGCGGACAGTTAAATATACCATTACCCAGAGAGTATGCCTGACTCAAAAGCTCGGTCATACCATATTCACTGTGAATATGATCCACATGAAATCCTTCTTTTAACTTTTCGTGCAGTGCTTTTCTGATGATCTCTTTTCGTCTGCCTTTCATGCCACCAGTTTCCATAATTATAGTGTGGTTGAGATTAAAAGTATAGCGTTCAATGAGATCAAGCAACGCAAAAGAAACCCCAATTAATAATGTTTTTCGTTGTTGTTTTTCCAGAGCATTTAGTTTAGAACTCAGTGCTTCAAAATTGTTCAGATAAAACCCGCTATCTGGGTGTTTAGAATGTTTAATAAGATCATTAACCATATATACTAACGAGGAGCCTTCGCGTTCTAAATAATTAGGCAATAAGGCCAATATGGTGTACTCTTCAATACGCCCGTAAAATTGTTCAAAGCCTTTTCTGTAACTCTCCTGATAGAGTTTGGCATCTGTAATATGGTGCTTACTTACAGTGGGACCGGTAGTTCCTGAACTTGTGAATACAAGCTCAATTGGATGGGTGTTACTAACAATAGTGTGAGACTTAAAAAATTGAATAGGTAGAAAAGGAATGTCTTTAATTGAGGTGACATCACTGGGATGTTTGTATAAAAGATCACAAAATGAACGGTATGTTTTGTTGTGATGAAACTGATACCTAAATACTTCCAGTGCTTTAACTTCAAAGGCCTTTGAACTGTCAATGTTAAATATGGTATTGGTATCTGTCATACCGCAAAAATAGATAAAATAAAAAGCGCTATCTGTTTTCAGATAGCGCTTTTTTATAAGGAAAATGAATGGCTAGTTTCTAACGACTAATTTCTTAGTTGTAGAAGCATCATTTTGAGTAATCTTAAGTATGTATATACCAGTATTTAGGTTAGAAACATCTAAACGGTTATTAGAAACAGTTTCGTTTTTAACCTGCTTGCCTAGCATATCATAAACAGTAACATTCATAGCATCACTATTAGATGTAGTGATGTTGATGAATCCTGCAGATGTTGGGTTAGGGTATACTGAGAAATCAGTAGCCTCAAATTGGTCAGCAGATAATGTGAAATCATTAGCACTGCCAGGAGTTCCTGAGTCTCCACCTGCTGTTATTTCTGTAATTGAAGTTCCCCAGTTAGCACCGTTGTCGTTAGCAACAGAGTCCATAGCTGTAGTAGACAATGCCATACTTGCACCAGCCGGATCAGGGAAGTTAGGGCCTCCGTCATAATTTACTTGGTCAATAACATTCATACCACAAGTTAAAATAATCTCATCATCACTATTACTTAAAGTGATTCCAGAATATTCATAGTCTACAGTCACACTTCCATTTGTTCCTGAATCGGCATTAACACCAAGGACAGCATAACCATTGGCAGGAACAACAACAGAAGTCGTAATAGTATGTGAATCGGCACCTAAATCAGAAATTGTCCAGTCCTGTAAATCAATAGGAGCACCAGTAGTATTGTATACTTCAAACCATTCGCCCACAGTATCATCAACTGCAGTAGGGTTTTGCATAATTTCAGTGATAATGATATCTCCTAAATTAGGACAGTTAGAAGGGTCACATATACTAGCAGGAATAGTACCAGAAATTGTAGTACCATCACAATCGCCACCATTAATTGTAATATCCCAAGCATCACCTTCACCTAATCCTGTTATGGTAATTGTACCATCAACATCAACAGCTGGGTTACTACCAGAAACACTACCTGTAGAAGTTGTAGATACGGAAACAATAGTATTGTCCGAACCAGTGTAAGGAATCTCAACAGTTACATTATCATTATTGTCACCAACAGTATTCGATAAACACACATAGCTTTCAGTACCTAGGGTGACATCACATAAAGCACAATCCGAAGTAGGTCTTGCGCCTAATGTAGGGCAAGCACCAAATGCTTCTAATGCTACATTAGATAATTGCCAATCAGAATAACCATCAGCACCATCATCTACATATTGTATACCAATGAAAACGTCAGTGCCCATTGCGGCTGAAAGATCAACACTAACACTACCGGCGTCAGTTATGGTTTGAGCCACAGTCCAAGATGTTGCATCAGGACAACCTGAGTAAGCACTTGTATAGTTTACAGTTAAATCAGTAACACCAAAACCTTCAGCTGCGTCGAATACAAGAGCTAAATCAGTAACGCCGCTCATATCTAAAGGACCAAAAACTAACCAGCTTTCTACTTGCTCAGCACAGCCACCGCCACAAAAACCGTTAGCTCTATATGTACCAGTATTATTAGCCCAAACACCATTATTAGTGAAACCACCATTCTCTTGAATAGTTACCAGTTCAAATGCTTCAGGGCCATTACTAAGATCAAAACAAGTATTAGCCTCAGGGCAAATCGGAATATCTACAGTACTAGAACCTGAGCATGTAGTTTCGTTCGCATCACGAACCTCTACAGAAACACCATTTTGAGCTGAGGTAGGTCCGGTAATAGTTACTGTACCACCATCTGTGATTGGCTGCCACATTCCTCCATCAATAGATACCTCATAAGATCCGCTTGCATTTGCAGCTGAGAAATTAACGGTAACTTCAGCATCATTACCATTACAAACAGCTGATGCCATAACACTAGATATAGAACAACCTACGGCATTAATAACTTGAAAACTAGATGTTGTATAACCGTCTCCGCCACCATTTTCACTAAACTCAAAACCAACAACCAAAGTGTTCGCTCCGGAAACATCTAAGCCCGTAACCGAATAATTTACAGGATCCCCATTATTAGTCTCTCCAATAACAGTTTCAACTCTACTTCCACCATCTAAGATATAGAAGTAAGTAAAGTTGTCATCGTTTGCTCCTGAATTAACCGATATAGCAGAAATATTTACAGATGATAATGCAGAAACATTAATCAAAGCACTTTCAAATATACCTTGTCCTCCCCAATCATCAGAAACCAAAGCGCCTCCTGAAACACTGAATGAGTTTGCAGAACCATCAGTACCAGGTGTAGTTTCATATCTTAGAGTCCAGTCATTAGGGCTGGTACCTCCGGTAACAGATGCAGGTGCAGGTGCTGGAGGTGTTGAAGTCGTATGATCTGAAAATCCGTCTCCATCATTAGAAAAGTCAGCATCATAGATAACTTGTCCATAAGAAGTAGCACCAATTAAAATGAATAATAAAAAGTAAAGTTTTTTCATAATTGATAAAATAAAATTAGGGTACAAATATAGTAACAAATTCTAGCTCTTTTTTCATATCGGTTCAATAATTGATTTTTTTACAATAAGTTAACATCATATTCGCTAAGTGTTTAGTTGTGAAAATATTACTAATTTTCAATGTTAGAGAATTGTTATCAATTACCCGTGATTATCGTGTTAAGAAAGATAATTTTATATTTACAATTATTTATTACTTTTTTGTAATGAATGGCACAATAATAGCTATTGACGGCAAGTCAAATCAATGAGTTAAAAATGAAAAAAAAGGACATTAAAATTTTACTGGTAGACGATGAAGCAGATATCTTAGAGATTGTGGGTTACAACTTATCTTCAGAAGGGTATCAGGTTATTACAGGCGAAAACGGTGTTGAAGCCGTGGAAAAAGCCAAAAAGTACAAGCCGCACCTTATCATATTAGATGTAATGATGCCGGAAATGGATGGGATAGAAGCTTGCGAAAAAATAAGGGAGATTCCTGAACTTAACAATATCATTATTACATTTTTGACAGCCAGAGGTGAGGATTATTCTCAAGTGGCCGGTTTTGATGCGGGTGCAGACGACTACATTACAAAACCTATAAAACCAAAAGTATTAGTTAGCAAAGTTAAGGCGCTATTAAGACGATTAAAGGAAACCGACAGTAATGTAGATTCTATAGTGAAAATTGGAGAGTTGGTCATAAACAGAGAAGAATATAAGATTACGAATAAGGGACAGGAGATCATATTACCAAGAAAAGAGTTTGAATTACTATCTTTGTTAGCAACCAAACCTGGAAAAGTGTTTAAACGCGAAGAGATATTAGACAAAGTATGGGGTAATGAAGTCGTTGTTGGAGGAAGAACCATAGATGTACATATTAGAAAGCTTCGCGAAAAAATAGGAGACAAGTCCTTTAAAACCGTAAAAGGTGTTGGTTACAAGTTTGTTGACTAATGCAAGGAAAACTTAAGAAAACGTATAAGTTTGCGATAAAGACTTCGCTGTATATCACATTGTTCTTAACACTCTTAGTGAGTGTTTTTTTATACTATTTTCATACGTTAAAGTGGCAGGTGATTTTTTTTCCTGTGATTTGTTACATACTGTGCTTTTTAATCATTCAGTTTCGGGTAGAACGTTTTATATATAAACGGGTAAAAAAGATCTATGACGATCTTACACTATTAGAGTCAACGAGCTTGAGACAACAACCCATTACTACCGATATGGGGACGCTTACCAGAGAAATTGATAAGTATGCCCGTGACAAGAAGTTAGAGATTGAAACCCTTAAGGTAAGGGAAGAATACCGTAAAGAGTTTATGGGGAATGTTTCTCACGAACTTAAAACACCATTATTTACTGTACAGGGTTACATACTGACACTTTTAGATGGTGCGATGGAAGATGAAAAAATCAGAAAAAAATACCTCAATAGAGCAAGCAAAGGCGTAGAACGTTTAATTTATATCATAAAAGATTTAGATATGATCACAAAGCTTGAAGTGGGTGATCTTAGACTAAACAAAGAGGCTTTTGATATTATAGAATTGGTACAAAGTGTGTTCGACTTATTTGAAATGAAGGCACTTAAGAAAAAAATAACGCTCACGTTCGATATGGATTATCATGAGCCAATTATGGTTAATGCAGATAAAGAACGCATACAGCAGGTCTTGACAAATCTGGTTGTGAATTCAATCAAATACGGTAGAGAAAAAGGAACCACAGAAGTTAGTATAGAGAACCTCATAAAGAACAAGGTTATTGTAAGGGTAACTGATAATGGCGAAGGCATATCCGAAGATAATGTGCCACGCTTATTTGAGCGATTCTATAGGGTCGATAAAAGTGGATCTAGAAAAGAAGGAGGCTCAGGTTTAGGCTTATCTATAGTAAAGCATATTATAGAAGCACATGAAGAAAAAATCTATGTGGAGAGTGAATTAGGAGTGGGAAGCGAATTTTCATTTACCCTAGAAAAGGCTGAATAGCTTCTTGTAATTTACGTTATAGTGTGTTGACGTAAACCCTGTATAATCTTTTATTACATCTAATTTTTCTATAGTAAATTCATTTTGGCTACAAGAAGGAACCATACCTTCGTTATCTAATTTTTCAGCAAGATATTCTTGTTCGAATTGACCGGGAGTAGGTATAAAAAACGCCTTCTTTTCTAATTTTGCTAAATCCATAATCGTAGTATACCCAGATCTTGAAAGAATGAGTTCACTCTGGTTAATTGCCGTTTCAAGTTCTTCACTAGTCATAAAGTTATACAAAGTAGTATGACCAATGGTCTCTACGTGTTGCATTCTTTCGATCTTGCCTTTAACAAAAAGAACCTTTCCCTTACAAGACTGCAATTCCTTTAATAATAGTTCTTCTAAAAATGTGCGTTGAGGCTCAGGTCCCGATAATAATACCATAAGGTCATTAACGATGTTTAGATTCTTTTTGTTGAAACGACTTAAAGGACCAAGGTATTTAATGTTACTTTGATAATTGTCATAATGACCAAGAGCACCACTAAGGTTAGGCTCGTCTAAATTATCGGGCACCCAGCATTCATCAAATTTAGTAATGATTTTTTGATGCATTTTAGTACTTAGCCAAGTAGTACTGCCACTCAAAACACGAAGTTGGTGAGTAATAAAAACAGAAGGAATATTCTTGTGTCTTACACCAAAGCGATTATCAGAAATGATACCATCGATACGTTTCTCTTCAACGATGCTTTTGATAAGCTTCTTTTCTTTTTTTATAACCTTGAGTAGTCTGGGTGAATCTTTGATCAGTTTAAGTTTAAAGCTGTTGGCTTTCTTAGAATACGTAATGTCATAAGCCGGCAATGTTAAAGCCTCTAAATCGGGAAACTCTTTTTTTAGGAGCTCTAGAGCTATCCCATCACTAGCGATAACAGGTTCAAAATGATGCTCAATTAATGCTTTAATAATGGGAATACATCTCGTGGAATGACCCAACCCCCAATTTAAAGGTGCTACTAAAATCCTTTTCATATCTGGCAAATGTAAGGCTATTGTGTTTCCTTAATTTTATCAAATTTAACTTTAATAATAATTAATTGTTAACTCAAATTTTATAATAGGCAGTACTATCTTACTTTTGACAAAAATTTAGAATAAGGTGGGAAGTAAAAATAAACTCAAAAGATTTAAGGAGAATGAGACCTTCAGTAATGTATTTCAACCCAGCAGGGATGAGTTGATACAAGGATATGACCTCAAGGGCAATTGGAATTCAAAGGTTTTTAAGAATGATAATCCCATTGTACTAGAGTTGGGTTGTGGAAAAGGCGAGTATACGGTTGGTTTGGCAGAACGTTATCCAGATAAAAATTTTATTGGAATCGATATTAAAGGCGCTCGATTTTGGCGTGGTGCAAAAACTGCTGTTGAAGCACATATTATGAATGCTGCATTTATAAGAACACAAATTGAGCTGGTGGAATACGTATTTGACCGTGAAGAAGTTGATGAAATTTGGATTACATTTCCTGATCCGCAAATAAAATACAAGCGAACCAAACATAGAATGACCAACCTTCAGTTTATAGAGCGCTATAAAAACATACTAAAACCTGGTGGAATTATGCACCTAAAAACGGATAGTGAGTTTATGCATGGCTACACTTTAGGATTGTTACATGGTAAGGGTTATGAGATTTTGTATGCCAATCATGATGTTTATAGATTAGAAGGAAGCCCTGAAGAAGTTACTGCCATTCAAACGTTTTATGAGAAGCAATATTTAGAAGAAGACAAAGCAATTACGTATATTAGGTTTAAAATCAACTAAAATTTGAACAGTACGGTTATATTTTTTCTTGGGATGATTATCGCATTGGTTGGCGTAATACCACCAGGGCTGTTAAACATGACGGCTGCCAGAATCAGTCTCAAGGAAGGCGCAGGAAGAGGTATTATGTTTTCTACGGGAGTTTGCACCATAGTTTTTGTCCAAACGTATATCGCCTCTATTTTTGCCAGATATTTAAGCAATCGACCCGATGTTGTGGATATTTTGCAGCGCGTCGCTTTCGTAATTTTTGTATTAATAGCCGTTTATTTTCTGGTTCTAGCAAAAACACAAGAAGAACCAGAAATAGAAGAACCGGTAAAAAGCAAACATAGCCGTTATTTTCACGGCGTTTTTTTATCAGCGTTAAATGTATTTCCAATACCGTATCAAGCCTATATGACTATTACTCTGGCATCATTTGGATGGATGGATTTTGAGCGCTTAAGCATTATTACGTATGTTACGGGAGCAACTATGGGGACATTTGTGATGTTGTATGTGTATATTTTCTTTTTTGATAAGATCAAAGAAAAAAAGATCACATCACAAAGAAGTATGAACTACAGTATAGGAATTATAACTGGAATTGTAGCTTTAGTGACCTTAACAAATATTTTAATGGAATTGTAATGAAACCAGAAACGATAAGTTTTTTTGAGCGTGTATACGAAGTTGCCAGATGTATTCCTTATGGCCGTGTTACCAGCTATGGTGCCATAGCAAAATATTTGGGGGCTGCACGCAGCTCCAGAATGGTAGGTTACGCTATGAATGCTTCAGAAGGGAAAGATGTACCGGCGCACAGAGTGGTTAATAGGAAAGGACTGCTCACAGGAAAACACCACTTTCAGGGAACCAATCTAATGCAGCAGCTTTTAGAAAATGAAGGTGTTGTCATAAAAGACAATCAGGTGCAGAATTTCGATACACTGTTTTGGGATCCGATAGCTTTGGATGACTAGGTATTACCTCCGATTATAAGACCATAAATCAATTCAATTTAAGTACTTCAAAATCTGAACAATTCGCAGTATCTTTGCATTTAGAATAAATCTGAATAAACAACGTGAAATTACACAAAGAAGATATATTAAATGCCCTTAAAGCTATAACAGTACCCGGAGAAGGTCAGAATATGGTTGAAAGTGGGGCCGTAACCAATGTGGTTACTTTTGCCGACGAGGTTATTGTTGATATCACAATCAAAAACCCGAGCCTTCAGGCACGCAAAAAGACAGAGGTAGAGATATTGCAAGCAATTCATAGAGAAGTTTATGAAAAAGCTAAAATAAAGGTGAATGTAAAAGTTGAAGCACCTCAGACTCCTCAAAAAAATGAAATTAAAGGTGCTCCAATCCCAGGCATTCAAAACATAATTGCTGTGGCATCTGGAAAAGGAGGCGTTGGAAAATCAACCGTAACAGCAAATTTAGCTGTGACTTTGGCTAAGATGGGATTTAAAGTAGGGGTTCTGGATGCAGACATTTATGGACCATCTATTCCTATTATGTTTGATGTAGCTTCTGAACGCCCATTGTCAGTTAACATCGATGAGAAATCAAAAATGAAACCTGTTGAGAATTATGGAATTAAAATATTATCGATAGGATTTTTTACCAAACCCGATCAGGCTGTCATATGGCGAGGGCCAATGGCAGCAAAAGCACTCAATCAAATGATCTTTGATGCTGCTTGGGGAGAACTTGATTTCTTATTATTGGATTTGCCACCAGGTACGGGCGACATCCATTTGAGTATCATGCAAGCCATGCCAATTACAGGTGCTGTTGTAGTCAGTACCCCGCAGAATGTAGCATTGGCAGATGCTAAGAAAGGAGTAGCAATGTTTCAACAAGAGAACATTAATGTTCCGGTATTGGGAATCATAGAAAATATGGCGTATTTTACACCAGAAGAATTGCCAAATAATAAATACTATATCTTTGGAAAAGAAGGTGCTAAGCATTTGGCTGAAGATTTAAAGGTGCCATTTTTAGGAGAAGTACCATTAGTACAAAGTATTAGAGAGGCAGGGGATTTAGGTCGACCAGCAGCCTTACAAGTGGCAACGCCACTTGAAGAAGCTTTTGAGCAGATCACAAAAGAAACTGTACAGGAAGTGGTAAAACGTAATAAGCAATTGCCACCTACCGAAGCAATAAAAATTACAACAATGGCTGGTTGCGCTGCCGTAAATAAGAAATAGATGACTTCAGAAGAATTAAGAGTTAATGTAGAAAAAGCCTTAGAGGAGATCAGACCGTTCTTACAGAGTGACGGCGGGAATATTTCCCTATTATCTATTGAAGACGATAAACTGGTTAAGGTACAATTAGAAGGGGCATGTATATCATGCAGTGTCAATCAGATGACTCTAAAGTCTGGTGTAGAAATGACCATCAAAAAATATGCACCTCAAATTGAAAAGGTAATTAATGTAGATGCCTAAAGGTGACAATTATCACATTTTGTTAGCAACTACAGTCTTAGATTTGTTCTCAAATAAAAATTCATGATTACAACCGATATTCTTATCATTGGTGCAGGTCCTACAGGATTATTTGCAGTTTTTGAAGCGGGATTATTAAAATTGAAATGTCACCTTATTGATGCCTTACCACAACCAGGAGGACAATGTTCAGAAATTTATCCCAAAAAGCCCATATATGATATACCTGCATACCCGGAGATTTTGGCAGGAGATCTTACCGATAAGCTTATGGAGCAATGCAAGCAGTTTCAACCCGGCTTTACTTTAGGTGAACGCGCTGAAACCATAGAGAAACAAGAAGATGGTAGTTTTATTGTAACAACAAATAAAGGGACAAAACATCAAGCACCTGTAGTAGCTATAGCTGGAGGCTTGGGAAGCTTTGAGCCTCGAAAACCACTTATAGACAATATTGAAGATTATGAAGATGTAGGTGTAGAATATATGATCAAAGAACCGGAGATGTATCGTAATAAGCATGTTGTTATTGCTGGTGGAGGTGATTCCGCATTAGATTGGAGTATTTTCTTAAGCGATGTTGCTGCCAAGGTAACTTTAGTACATCGACGTAATGAATTCAGAGGTCATTTAGATTCTGTTGAGAAAGTTCAGGAATTAAAAAACCTAGGTAAGATAAACTTAATAACACCTGCTGAGATTACGGCTATTAACGGTAATGGTAAAGTAGAAAGCGTTGAGATTACCAAAAAAGGCGAAGAAGCGCCAATTACGGTAAATACAGATCATTTTATTCCATTATTTGGATTATCGCCTAAGTTAGGGCCAATTGCTAATTGGGGGCTGGAAATCGAAAAGAATGCCATAAAAGTGAATAATGCTTTAGATTATCAGACTAATATTCCAGGTATTTACGCTATTGGAGATGTTAATACCTATCCTGGAAAATTAAAACTTATCTTGTGTGGCTTTCATGAAGCTACTTTGATGTGTCAATCTGCATATCAGATTATTAATCCTGGAAAACGTTATGTCCTGAAATATACCACAGTGAGCGGTATTGATGGTTTTGATGGTACGCGAAAAGAAGCCCCAAAAGCTGTGGTGAAAAGTATTGAGTAAATAATAGGATTCAGTAGACAGTAGCAAGTATTTAGTTGTGGCAGTACAGAAATTTGAGGACTTATTAGTTTGGAGAAAATCTCAGGATTTAGTAGTTGATATCTACAGTTGTTTTAAAGATAATGAAGACTTTTCTTTCAGAGATCAGATTAAAAGGGCATCAATTTCGGTTTCTAATAATATAGCAGAAGGGTTTGAGAGAAATTCGAATGCTGATTTTATGAGATTTTTGTATTTTGCTTTAGCATCAAATAGCGAGGTCAGATCAATGTTATATCTGTCAGTTCGATTAAACTTCTTGACTTCAGAAAAAGCAGAAACTATAATTAACAATACTAACGAGATTTCAAAAATGTTATATGGTTTGATAAAATCAATAAAGAAACTAAATACTAATTCCTAAATACCAATTACTGCTTTATCGAAAATGATATTAACATAACCATTATTGACCGTGAAGGTACAACACATGAAGTTCAGGCACCGACAGATATGGCCATGAATTTGATGGAGGTAATCCGTTCTTACGAATTGGCACCTGAAGGTACTATAGGAGTATGTGGTGGTATGGCCATGTGTGCCTCTTGTCAATGCTATGTTTTAAGTGATACCGAATTACCAGAAATGCAAGATGACGAAGAGGCCATGTTATCGGAAGCATTTTATGTAGAGGACAACAGCAGATTGGGCTGTCAAATACCAATAACACCAGAAATGGAAGGCCTTAAAGTGGTGTTAGCTCCTGAAAGTTAGTATTTTATATACCCGGCAGGTGTTTGTTGAGTCTGAGATTTAAAGAACCTAATGAAAGCGCTACTTTCTGAAAAACCTAGCAAATAACTAATTTCATCAATTGATTTTTGTTGTTCTTCAAGATACGTTTTTGCCAATCTCAACTGTAATTCATATTCTATTTCTTTAAAAGAAGTATTTAATGTTTTTAGTTGACGTTGCAGTGTTCTTTTAGATACATTAAGGTGTTTAGATGCATTTTCTATCAGTATGCGTTCGGGTTTGTGATCTAAAATGCATTTTTTTAAATCATGGATAAGCTTGTTTTCACTTTCCAAGCGGTTCATCTCCTCTCCAACTTTTTCTTTCAGACTCTCTAATAACCCTAACTTTAATACTTTAGAGTGTTTGTCAAAAATTTGTTTCTCGAAGAAAATTTCTGTTTTAGATTGATTGAAAGATAGACTGCAGTTGAAAAGCCTGTAGTATTCATTTAAGTATTTAGGCTTTGGAGTTTCAAAATTAATCTTAACAGGGAAATAATTTCGATTGGTATATGCCACTAGTGATTTTAAACAGGAAAGCAAAGTAAGATCCAGAATTTGTGTTTTGGCATTGCTTTGATAGACCTTCCAGTTAGGGTTTTCTTCAAAGACTACTGAGTAATAATGATTCGATTTGTTAAGAGTGCAGTGTAAAGCATCACTAATAAGTTTAGAGTATTCCACAGCATTCTCAAAAGCATCTTCCAGAGTGTTACTATACTGCATAATACTATCTACATAAGCAGTGACTTTTAATGATATTTGTTCGCCAAGGTGCAATCCCAGATGCTGATCATTTAGTGTTTTGCTAACATAGTTTATGGCATTTACCATGACCTCATAACTGATGTATTTCTCTTTTTGATAATGTTTTACCTCTTCTTCAAATGGTACGATATCAACATCATTATGCTTGGTATATTCAACCAAATCAGATAGTATGGAAGACGAAAAATACATAGTGCAAATATGGCGCAAAATGTCAATTCATAAAAACCCTTGTGCTATAGATTTGTCTGTAAATCTAAAAAATGATTATGAGTATTAAGAAATCTATTTTTAGTGTGTTGATATTATTTATTGTAAGTAATGTATTGACCACATTATGGTATATGCTAACAAATGATGCAAATTATGTGGCTTTTAGAAGAGAAGAAGTAAACTATATTGGATTAATAATCAATCATTTAGTGTTTGTTGTTGGCTTTGTTTATCTATTTCCGTTCTACATTAAAACTCACAATACACTGCTGAGAGCTTTTCTATACGGAATAATTTTGGCGGCTATAATGTTTGTGCCTACCGGAATTGTGGTTCGCAGTATATGGAACGTTGATTTTAATACCATATTTTTTTGGAATGCAATTGCACATTTTATTATTGGCGGGATATTAGGCGTTATAATATATCTGATTTTTAATTACAAAAACAAATAAACATGATCACCATTAAAGACAAAGCGGTCAGAGACTACTTAAATGGTTTAAAAGACCCTCAAAAAAGTATTGTACTGGAAATTCGAGAAGTAGTTTTAAGTACTGATAATCGGGTAAAAGAAGCTATAAAATGGGGGAGTATTGCATTCTACAATAAAAAAAATATTTGTGGTTTTAGAGTGGCGAAATCTCATGTAACACTTCTATTTATGGAAGGGGCCTCTTTGAGAGTGCCAAACATATTATCTGGTGATGGAAATAAGGCGAGAACCTATAAAGTATCTAATGTTAAAGATATCGACAAAACATCACTTTCAAGATTGGTAAAGGAATCTTTGGATTTGGGGATGTAGATTGTTAGGTTTTATAATCCATTAGGGGTGTTGGTCCTTCCAATAAAAACCGATCAATTTTAAGGGTGCCATCTTCGGTAGTTACTATTTGCCATTTAATAAGAGCGATAGTGCCATTTTCAATTTCAATACCAGTAATACTTCGGGGGTGTACACAGCTACCATCATTAAAGAAAGGAATATCACCGGGTTCGGGAAAACGAGGTCGGTGTGTGTGCCCGGCAATAGTGATTAGGTTATCATTTTCAGTGATCCATTTTTTGGTTCTGCGTTCTACTTTTATCAGTTCTTTGTAATTTTTGGCAGGACTGGTAGGGTCAGCGATACCCATAACATTTAAAGGTTTCCATAAGATTCGAACCATAAATCGACTCCATTTCCAAAAGATATAGTTCCACCAATCTGCTTGATGTCCATGAGTTAAGAATAACTCCTGTCCGGTAGCCTCATGCTGTAAAACAATCCCTTCATGGTACTTAATATCGCAAAACAGATCTTCTCGAGCTCCGGTTTTGGGGTCAAAAAATGAATTAAGGTGTTTACTAACATAGCTTTCATTACGGTACACCATATCATGATTACCCCAAATCATATGTAGGCGTTCCTCATCGTGAAACTGCTTCATCAGCATATACACATTCTTATGTGCGTAAAAAATGGATTCAAAAGCACGGTTTTCCCACAATTCATCACCGTCTCCCAATTCGCAATATTGAAACCCTTCATTGTAATAATGCTTTAAAGCATGGAAATAGATGTTACGATTATTTGCGAAATCATCAGCAAAACTGTTATCACCCCTATGACAATCGCTAAATAAGATGAATTTGGAAGTGTCGTTAAACGCAATATGTTTAGCGGTTTTGTAGGCGTTGTCCAAACGTGATTTTGATGACATAAGACTAATCTAAAGTACCAATTTAAACAAAAAAACACTTCCCTGATATGGAGAAGTGTTTTAGATTATTATTGATAGGTTTCCAAAGGCCTATTTAAAAGCATTTAATCCTGTAATGTCTAATCCAGTAATTAACAAGTGAATATCGTGTGTGCCTTCATAAGTAATCACACTTTCGAGGTTCATCATATGACGCATAATACTGTATTCGCCTGTAATACCCATGCCTCCAAGCATTTGTCTGGCTTCTCGGGCAATATTAATGGCCATTTCAACATTGTTACGTTTAGCCATTGAAATCTGAGCTGATGTAGCTCTGTTTTCATTTTTAAGCTGCCCTAAACGAAATGCTAGCAATTGTGCTTTGGTAATTTCTGTGATCATTTCAGCCAGTTTCTTTTGCTGTAACTGAAAAGCAGCTATAGGTTTACCAAACTGGATGCGTTCTTTAGCGTAACGTAAAGCCGTATCGTAACAATCCATAGCAGCACCAATAGCACCCCAGGCAATACCATAACGTGCAGAATCTAAGCAACCTAATGGTGCACCCAAACCAGACTTGTTTGGTAATAAGTTTTCTTTAGGAACTTTTACATCCTGAAAGATTAATTCACCAGTAGCACTCGCTCTCAGTGACCATTTGTTATGTGTTTCGGGTGTGGAAAAACCTTCCATGCCTCGCTCAACAACTAAACCATGAATACGTCCTTCTTCGTTTTTAGCCCAAACTACAGCGACATCACAAAAAGGCGAATTACTGATCCAAAGTTTAGCACCATTTAAAAGATAATGATCACCCATATCTTTAAAATTAGTGGTCATACCCCCTGGGTTAGAACCGTGATCAGGCTCAGTAAGTCCAAATGAACCCATCCATTCTCCAGTTGCTAATTTAGGCAGGTATTTTTGGCGTTGTTCCTCAGTACCATATTTCCATATGGGATACATCACTAAAGACGATTGTACAGAGGCAGTACTACGTACACCAGAATCTCCACGCTCAATTTCTTGCATGATAAGACCATAAGAGATTTGATCTAGACCAGCACCACCATATTCTTCAGGAATATATGGGCCAAAAGCGCCAATTTCTGCTAAACCGTTAATGATTTGTTTAGGGAATTCTGCTTTTTGCGCATAGGTTTCAATGATAGGAGATATATCACGTTTTACCCATTCTCTTGCGGCATCTCGTACCAATTTATGCTCTTCAGAAAATAAGTCATCCAAGTTATAGTAATCTGGTGCTTCGAATAAATCTGGCTTCATGAATTTTAATTAAAAATTTGAAGCACAAAAGTAACGAAAACGTTTGCATTGCCCAACATCTGGATCACATTTTCAGATAAAAATCTTTAGTCAGATTTATATAGTCTTCAGTATAATGATGTCGATCGGTCTCGATAATAAGCTGTTCGATCTCCGGGGTTCCTGAAAGAAAAGAAAACTCAATCAGGCTTCTTTTAACTTCAGTTTCCGGATGGCCTTTAACATGCAAAATACGTTGCACATGCAAATCAAATGTTGAAGCTAATTCTATAAAAGAGACTTCTTCTTTGTGTGGGAGTACCACGGTAAAGACTCCATTTGGCGATAATAGTTTGGAAACGGCATAGGTTAGGTGCTCAAAAGGCATGGCATCATTAAAACGGGCTAAGTTTCTTTTTGGAGTGTCCGTTTTATAGTCTTCAGAATAAAACGGAGGATTACAAATGATAAGATCATACTGATCGTCTATCTCCTCTACAAATTCTAAAAGTGATGCATGATAACAGAACAGTCGATCACTCCAAGGCGAATTCTCAAAATTTTCTGTGCTTTGTTCGTAAGCCTCAGCATCAATTTCTAAGGCATCTATAACTTCTGCATCGCTACGCTGTGCCAACATTAAAGCTAGGACTCCCGTGCCAGTACCAATATCTAAAATTGAAAAAGGTTGATGTTTTATAGAAGTCCACGCACCTAGAAGTACAGCATCAGTGCCGATTTTCATGGCGCATTTGTCTTGTGCTACTGCGAATGCCTTGAATTGAAATTGACCGCTCATTATTCAGAAAGATATAAATCAATAAGCCCCTCGGGAGTATTGACCTCTATAAGGTTATGTTCCCGGTCAACTTTTACGATAAACTCGTCATTCATAGGAATCAGTATCTCGGTGCCATTTCTGTCAATTTCGAAAAGCGATTGTGCAGTGGTATCATTAATGGCTTTAAGTGTTCCGACCTCACCAAAATTTTGATCTACAATAGCAAACCCTATTACCTCATGAAAATAGAATTTATTGCCTTCTAATTTTGGTAAAAGCTCTAAAGGGAGATAAAGTTCTGATTTTAACAATGCATCGGCATCAGCCTCAGTATCGACATCTTCAAACTTAAGACGCAATAAGTCAGATTTATGCAATTGAGACGATTCGATGAAGAAAGGAACCAGATGACCTCTAAGATCTATGAAGATAGCATCTAAAGCGTCATAGAGTTCAGGCTCATCAGTGTCAAGTTTAGCAAGGAGCTCTCCTTTAAAGCTATACTTCTTAACAATTTTTCCTAAATAAAAACAATCGTCTTTTTTCATTTATAGTATAAAAAAACTCCGATAAGGATTATCGGAGTTTAAAAGTATAAAAATAAATTTTTTATTCTTCTTCGTTAGTCACTGTAGTCTCTTCAGTAGCAACATCTTCAGCTACTTCTTCTTCAACAACTGGAGCTGCTGCAGCCACTCTGGCTTCATTAACAGCTTTTTCAGCTTCAAGAGCCTTAGCTTTAGCATCTGCTTTGGCTTTTGAAAGACCATCTGCTTTAGATTGGATTCTAGCAGCTTTTTCTTCTAACCAAGCATTGAATTTTTCTTCAGCTTGTTCTTCAGTTAAAGCGCCTTTTTTAACACCACCAGCTAAATGCTTTTTCAATAAAACACCTTTATAAGAAAGGATAGCTTTAGCAGTATCTGTTGGTTGAGCACCATTGTTTAACCATGTTACGGCGTTATCAACATTTACGTCAATAGTTGCCGGATTGGTATTAGGGTTATAAAATCCTAATTTTTCAAGATATTTACCATCTCTTTTTGATCGTGCATCAGCTGCAACAATCCAGTAATAAGGTTTACCTTTTTTACCGTGTCTTTGTAATCTGATTTTTACAGGCATATTTAATTAATTAGTGAGGTTCTCGACCTCTGTTATTAATGAGGGCGCAAAGATAGTATATTTTTTTAAATTTGGAGGTGTTATTATATAATAATGTATTTTTAAAAATTATTATACTTTTGGCATTTACTAAACGTTGTTAACTAAGAGATAAGTTTACTTTTATTATAAAGATGATGAAAAGAATTACCATTTTATTTTTAACTGCAATTATGTTTTGGAGTTGTGGTGACGAAATCGAATTTAATACTCCGGCATTTCAGGGCGATCGGGAAAATGAATTGTGGCGAGCTGTTGCTTTCAGTGCCAGTATAGATGAAAATGGTTTTTTAACAATCACAGGAACTAATAACTTTGAAACGGTAAACCTTACGGTGCCAACAGTAGCTGTAGGAACGTATATCGTCGGTGATGTAAACTCTATAGAGGCACAATATATTGATAGTTCAGGGACAACATTTACCACAAATAACAGACCAGACCCTAGCGTTTCTATTTATCCGGAACTAGGAGAGATTATTATAGAAGACATTGATGCTGTAAATGGACATTTTACAGGAACGTTTCGATTCTTGGCTTTCGATACATCGGGATTCAATTCAATAGGGTATACCAATGGTATATTTTATCAGGTGCCTTTGATCTCAGGAGCTATTCCTGGCGATCCTATCACATGTCAAGATGTAACTGATGCGGCTGACACGGCGCAGACAGCTTTCGATGCGGCCAGCTCTACGGGAGGTACAGGATTTTTTGATAGTGCGACTTATGAAACGGCTTGCGCTGCATATGTTGATGCATTGATCAATAAACGCAATTATTGCGGTGACCTGGATGGAAGTATACAAGCTTTAATAGATGGTCTTGGGGATTGTACTTATACCTGTGAATTTGCAAATGCAAATGCCATAGAAGCAGAAATGCAATTTACCACAAGTACTATGGGGAATTATATTGCCAATTGTAATCAATATGCGTTGTATTTACAAGAGCAAATAACCTATTGTGGAGATACTGACGGAAGTATTCAGGCTATTATTGATGGTCTAGATTGTGGAGATCAGGATAATGACGGCGTGCCTAATGTATATGAAGATTTTAATGGTGATGGCGATCTTACTAATGATGACACAGATATGGATTTAAATCCTGATTATGTAGATGACGATGATGACGATGATGGTGTTAGAACAGATGCAGAAGTCATGTTCGATGCTGATGGCAATCCTGCTGATACTGATGGTGATGGTACACCAGACTATTTCGATACGGATGATGATGGCGATGGCATATTGACTATTGATGAAGATATTGATGGTGATGGTGACCCAACAAATGATGATACGGATGGTGATGGTATTCCAAATTATTTAGATACAGATGACGATGGGGATGGTATTCTTACAGTTTTTGAAGATTTAAATGGAGACACTGACCCATCAGATGATGACACTGATGGCGATACGATACCAAATTATTTAGATGTCGATGATGATGGAGATTCAGTATATACGAGTTTTGAGTTTGCAGATCAGGATGGCGATGGGAATCCTGCCGATGCCAGAGATTTTGACTCTGATGGTACACCAGATTACTTAGATACTGATGATGATCAGGATGGCATATTAACCATAAACGAAAATCCGGATCCAAATGGTGATGGAGACCCTGCAGATGCAGCCAATACCGATGCAGATGCTTTTCCTGATTATTTGGACGCATAGATAAATAATAAACACCGAGATAACTAAACGCTATTCTGATAAAGAATAGCGTTTTTCTGTTTACAACTGTTTATAACTTTTGCTCAGAGAAAAGCACATAATTTCTTAATTTTAATCTTCTGATTTTTTGACATCAAAACCACTTTATGTATTTAATTTTTGATACTGAAACTACGGGTTTGCCTAAGCGTTGGGATGCCCCTGTAACAGATACTGATAACTGGCCAAGAGCCATACAGATTGCATGGCAGTTACATGATGCCATGGGAAATTGCATAGATCATCAAGACTATTTGATTCAACCGGAAGGGTTTAATATCCCTTACGATGCTGAAAAGATCCATGGAATTTCTACTGAATTGGCACAAGAGCAAGGAGTGTCTTTGTCTGAAGTATTGGAAAAATTCAATATAGCATTGTCTAAAACAAAATATGTTGTAGGTCAGAATGTTGGTTTTGATATCAATATTATGGGCTGTGAGTTTTTTAGAGAAGATGTAGCAAACCCATTACAAGAACTCCCTGTCTTAGATACCTGTACAGAACATACTGCTTTATTGTGTAAAATTCCGGGAGGAAGAGGCGGAAAGTATAAGTTGCCAACGCTAACCGAGTTGCATGAATATCTTTTTAATGCGCCTTTTGCTGAAGCGCACAATGCAACAGCAGACGTAGAAGCTACTACCCGATGTTTTTTCGAGTTGATAAGACGCGAAGAATACACCAAAGAAGAGCTTGATGTACAACCCGATTATTTTAAGCAGTTTTCAGAAGAAAACCCCGGGGAGATTAAGCTCATAGGCTTAAAGCACATTAACCTTAAACGTGAAAGCGCAAAGATTAATGAACGGTTACAGAAAGCGCAATCAAAAGGAACTCCGGAGATTACAGAAAGTCAAATGTCAGATCTGGCTAATGCCGAATTTGCACATCTACATAATCATTCGCAGTTTTCCATTTTACAATCTACTATAAGTATTACTGATTTGGTATCAGCAGCAGCAAAAGAAGAGATGAATGCTGTAGCTTTAACAGATCATGGTAATATGATGGGTGCTTTTCATTTTGTAAAAGCCGTTTCTGATCATAATAAAACGATCAAAGCCCGTCAGGAAGAAGCCGAAAAAAATAATGAAGCATATGAAGGTCAACCTATAAAGCCCATAATAGGCTGTGAGTTTTTTGTATGCGAAGATCGACTGGATAAAACCAGAAAAGATAACGGCTATCAGATTGTACTGCTGGCAAAAAATAAAAACGGATACCATAATCTGGCTAAGTTATCATCTTCTGCATTTACAGAAGGATTTTATTATGTGCCCAGAATTGATAAGGAAATAATTAAGCAATACAAAGACGACATCATTGTATTAACCGGAAACTTGTATGGTGAAGTTCCAAGTAAGGTGCTTAATGTGGGAGAGAAACAAGCTGAAGAAGCTTTACTATGGTGGAAAGAGGTGTTTGGAGAAGACCTTTACATAGAAGTTATGCGCCATAATCAGGAGGATGAAAACAGAGTGAATGAATTTTTGGTTGAGTTTTCCATAAAGCATGATGTAAAACTTATTGCAACCAATAACACCTATTATGTAGAGCAGGAAAACGCTAATGCCCATGACATTTTATTATGCGTTAAGGATGGTGAAAAACAAGCCACACCAATAGGAAGGGGAAGAGGTTACAGATACGGGTTACCAAATCAGGAATACTATTTCAAGTCAACTGAAGAGATGAAAGCACTCTTTAGGGATTTGCCTCAGGCTATTATTAACATTCAGGAAGTTATTGATAAGATTGAACCTTTTGAACTGGCCAGAGATGTATTGCTTCCTAAGTTTGACATACCAGAGCAGTTTAAGCATAAAGACGATGAAACTGACGGGGGTAAACGCGGTGAGAATGCATATTTAAGACATTTAACTTATGAAGGGGCTAAGAAACGTTATGGTGACATAACGTCTGAGATTGAAGAGCGGTTAGATTTTGAGTTAGATGTTATCCAAAACACAGGTTATCCGGGATATTTCTTAATTGTTGAAGACTTCATAAGAGAAGCCAGGAATATGGATGTATCAGTAGGCCCGGGCCGTGGTTCAGCCGCTGGTTCGGTTGTCGCTTATTGCCTTTGGATTACCAATATAGATCCTATTAAATACGATTTGCTTTTTGAGCGTTTTCTTAATCCAGATCGTATTAGCATGCCAGATATTGATATTGATTTTGATGATGAAGGTCGTGGTCGTGTCATGCAATATGTTATTGATAAATATGGTGCCAATCAGGTTGCGCAGATCATCACCTATGGTACTATGGCGGCAAAATCTTCAATAAGGGATACTGCTCGCGTATTAGATTTACCATTGGGCGATGCGGACCGTATTGCCAAATTGATTCCGAACATGTCTAAACTTGGAAAGATATTTGGTAAAAGTGAAAAAGAACTGGCTCAAAAATTCAGATCAGAAGAGCTAGAAAAGGTCAATGAACTATTAAATATCTCTGAAGGTAATGATCTCGAAGCGGAAACAGTTAATCAGGCACGGGTACTGGAAGGTTCGGTAAGGAATACGGGTATCCATGCTTGTGGCGTCATTATTACCCCTGGGGATATTACGAATTATGTGCCGGTTTCCGTGGCTAAAGATTCCGATTTGTATGTGACGCAATTTGACAACTCGGTTGTAGAAAGTGCTGGGCTACTTAAAATGGATTTCCTGGGACTAAAAACCTTAACATTAATAAAAGATACGGTAAAGATCGTTAAGGCTAAGCACGGAAAAACATTAGATCCGGAGAATTTTCCGTTGGATGATGAAAAAACATTCGAATTGTTCCAGCGTGGTGAAACCGTAGGGATATTTCAATATGAATCTCCCGGGATGCAAAAACATATGAAAGATTTAAAGCCTACCGTCTTTGATGATCTTATTGCTATGAATGCTTTATACCGTCCGGGACCAATGGAATATATTCCAAGTTTTATCCGTCGTAAGCACGGTAAGGAAGAGATTGTATATGACCTTCCGGAGATGGAAGAATATTTGAAGGAAACCTATGGTATTACAGTATATCAGGAGCAGGTGATGTTATTATCTCAAAAGTTGGCAGATTTTACTAAAGGTGAAGCGGATGTATTACGTAAGGCCATGGGTAAAAAACAAAAAGCCGTACTTGATAAGATGAAGCCTAAATTCATAGATCAGGCTGCTGCCAAGGGAATGGATAAAGAGAAACTCGAAAAAATATGGAAGGATTGGGAAGCATTTGCAAGTTATGCCTTTAACAAATCACATTCTACATGTTATGCATGGATTGCATACCAAACGGCATACCTCAAAGCACACTATCCTGCAGAGTATATGGCGGCAGTGTTATCTAATAATATGAATGATATTAAACAGGTGACCTTCTTTATGGAAGAATGCAAGCGGATGCGTTTGCAGGTATTAGGACCAGACGTTAATGAAAGTTATTATAAGTTTTCCGTAAATCAAGATGATGCGGTGCGTTTTGGTATGGGAGCCATTAAAGGTGTCGGGCATGGTGCTGTAAAAACCATAGTAGAAAATAGAAAAGAAGACGGTCCTTACAGGTCTATTTTTGATTTGGCTAAACGTATAGATCTCAGAGCAGCAAATAAAAAATCTTTTGAAGGTTTAGCTAATGCCGGAGGTTTTGATTGCTTTGCTGATACACACAGGGCGCAATATTTTGCTACTGAAGGCGAGACAACTACATTCTTAGAGCGTGCTATTCGTTATGGTGCTAAGCTTCAAGAAAATGAAAACTCGGCTCAGGTGAGCCTGTTTGGAGAAGCCAGTGAAGTTCAAATACCAGAACCGGAGGTGCCACCCTGTGAACCTTGGGGCACTATGGAAAAGCTGGCCAGAGAACGCGAAGTGGTAGGCATATATATTTCCGGGCATCCTCTGGACGATTTCAAAATTGAAATGCAAACCTTCTGTAATGGAACATTGTCATTGTTTAATGACTTAGAGACTTATGTAAATAGAGAGTTGACCTTTGGTGGGGTTGTTACAGAAATACAACACCGGGTTAGTAAACAAGGTAAAGGCTGGGCTGCTTTTACCGTGGAAGATTATACGGATAGTTTTGAGTTCAGGATTTTTGGAGAAGAATATCTGAAATACCGTCATTTTTTAGTGCAAAATAGTTTTGTCTATGTGCGGGCATTTGTAAAAGAGGGATGGGTGAATAGAGATACAGGTAAAAAAGGAGATCCCAGAATTCAATTTAATAATTTTCAATTATTGCACGATGTTATGGATACCTATGCGAAGAAATTGTCCATTCAGATAAATATTGATGATCTCAAAGAAGAAAGAATAAGGTCTTTACAAACACTATTAAAGCTGCATGAAGGGAATCATGCCCTAAACTTTTTAGTGTATGATAATGGCGATAAGATAAAGCTACAAATGCCTAGTCGTAAACAAAAGGTAAAGATCTCACAAGAGTTACTCTATGAGCTTGAAGATAATGATGTAAAGTATAAACTTAACTAATCGGCTAGTGTGTCTAAATGGTGGATTAAGTCTACAGAAAATAAACGGTCCCAAGTAGAGCTGCAAACATCAAAACATTCGAGATCCGGATTCAAACCGGTTTGATGAAAGTGAAGGGCAGTACCCTCAGCTTTTTCTTCAATTTGCCAATGTAATATGTGGCCAATCCATTCTTTATTGAATTCGGGCTCACCATCAATACAACGCCATACGAGTTCTTTATCTGTTACATATTCCAGTATCTTAAAGGTCCACCAATAACCATTTTCAAACTGTACTGTGAAAGCACCATTATCCTGAAATTTGGCATTGCTGATATGACCCCACCACATGTGTAAGTTTTCAGTTAATGCAGAGAATATGTTTTTGGCAGAAGTATTGAGAGGAATGGATTTTTGGTAATCGGTATTTTTAATGATCATATCTTTCATAGAGTCAAGGATTAAGACTCTTTAGAGTCTAAGTAATTTTCAAGTTTGTTAAGCGAATCGTCCCAGAATTGTGAGTAGAATTTTAACCAAGTGTTGACCGCTTTTAATGGTTTGGGGTCAGCATTACAATAACGCTCTCTACCTTCAATTTTAATAGTAATCAATCCGGCATCTTCAAGGGTTTTAATATGTTTGGTAACCCCTTGCCTGCTCATTTCAAATTGATTTGATATTTGGGTTATGGATAAAGCTGATGTGGCAATGACCAAGGCGTGAAATATTTCACGCCTGGTAGGATCTGCTATAGCTTTAAACAGTTTAGTGATCTTATCCTGCATTGATTAGTTCCTTTAAATAATTGTCCAAACTATCCATGCAATGATCCCATCCGCCATTAAAGTTATTGAACCAGGTAATGGCAGTGTCTCCATTATAATTTGAAATGCCAGAATGTTCAAGATGTAATTTAGTACCTTCATTTGTTGTTTCTAATGTCCAGGTAACTTTTGTAACGACTTCTGGAACATCTTTTACAATCCAGGTGTAAGCTAAAACGTAAGGGTTAGCAGATATCACTTCACCAGTGATGGTAGAGCAGTTTTCTGAATCGTCTAAAGCGTTAAATGTATATGTACTGCCAACTTCTGCTTTAAAATTGGCTCTAACAAACCAAGTAGAAAGCTCTTGAGCATTTGTAATGGCATTCCAGACCTTGTCAATAGAATGATTTAGTAGTCGTTCTTTAGTAATAACATCATTCATAATATTTGTGTTTTGAAATTAATACGCAACTTTATGGTTGCTAATATACGAATAAAATTTTTATACGCAACTTTTTGGTTGCTTATTAATGTGGTATCTCTAATAAGCGTATGATATAGTGCCAGTTAATTCTACTATAAGCAAAACATATTGTTGGATTGTAAGCTTTGGCAAATTTTTTGACTAATATTGCATATTAAGTTAAAGTCGAATACAATAAAATTTAAATATTATGGCATTAGAGATAACAGATGCAACATTTGAAGAAACAGTGCTTAAAAGCGATAAACCTGTAATGGTAGATTTTTGGGCTGCTTGGTGTGGACCATGTCGTATGGTTGGACCAATCATTGACCAAATAAGTGAAGAATATGATGGAAAAGCTATTGTAGGTAAAGTTGATGTTGATGCTAACCAAGAGTTTGCAGCAAAATATGGAGTGAGAAACATACCAACAGTATTGGTATTTCAAAATGGAGAAGTTGTAGGTCGTCAGGTAGGTGTAGCTCCTAAAAATGCTTATTCTGAAGCTATTGATGCACTTTTATAAGAGAGAAATCAAAAAGAAATGATAAAAGGTTTGCCTTTATGGCAAACCTTTTTTAGTTTCGGTAATCTATGAATTTACAACAGGAATTAAATAAGTCGGGCGGCTTTAAAAATCTTGAGCTTTTGGCAAAACAAGTTGTAGAGGGTTTTATAGCTGGGATGCATAAGAGTCCTTTTCATGGATTTTCAGCTGAATTTGCCGAACATAAGATCTACAATCAGGGAGAGAGTACCAAGCATATCGATTGGAAACTATACGCTAAGACAGATCGCTTGTATACCAAACGTTATGATGAGGAAACCAATCTCAGATGTCATTTGATTATAGATAATAGCAGTTCTATGCATTATCCTGAAATGCAGGTGCAGAATATTAGTGCCTTGAATAAGATCGGATTTTCTGTATTGGCTTCTGCGTCTTTAATGCAAATTTTGAAAAAGCAACGCGATGCTGTTGGTCTAAGTGTGTATAGTGACCATTATGATTTTTATGCACCGGAGAAGGGCAGTGAAAGGCATCACCACATGTTATTGAATAAACTCGAAGAGACCATAACCTCTAGGTCAAAAGGTAAAACCACGGAAACCTATACGTACTTGCATCAGATTGCAGAGAAAATTCACCGAAGATCATTGATCTTTTTATTTACCGACATGTTTCAGACTGCTGAAGTTGATGAGAAACTTTTTGAAGCTTTAAGGCATTTGAAACATAATAAGCACGAGGTTGTATTGTTTCATGTTTTTGATAAATCTAAAGAACTCTCATTTGACTTTAATAATCAACCTAAGCGGTTTATCGATGTAGAAACAGGAGATTATATCAATCTATACCCGGAAAACATAAAAGATAACTATGAGAAGGCTGTTAAGGCGTTTTTTAAAAATATAAAATTAAAGTGTGGGCAATACCAAATTAAGTATGTTGAGGCCGATATTAACTCGGGTTTTAATCCTATTCTCACGACCTATATGATTGAACGGCAAAAATTTGTTTAGTTTAAGGCTTAATTTCTTTCAAAAATATTTGTGTTATTAAAAATGGAGTGTATATTTGCATCCGCAATTATGCAACGGTTTGGTAGTTCAGTTGGTTAGAATACCTGCCTGTCACGCAGGGGGTCGCGGGTTCGAGTCCCGTCCAGACCGCAAAAAAAATTGCTAATCGCTTAGTTATCATATTGATTTCTAAGCGATTTTTTTATTCCACAGTATTTTAGAGTAGAATGTTAAAGTAATAAACAAAGCAATCACCTGCAGTATAGATATTCTTTAAATTAAGTAGTACATATTCTTACTCCATTAATCCACTTTTGCATGGTTTTTTTTGTTTTAACCAAAATGTGTAAGTCTGTTACCAAAATGTATAAGTAGCTAAGCTTATTCGTGATGTAATTTTGTTATCAAATAATAAGGATAAAATTTTTAAACACAAACATCATGAATTTACAATCAGGAAAAAACAGCGTAACATTCAAATCATTCGGAGTTGATTTAGCAGGAGATTTATACTTGCCAGAAAACTTTGATTCAAGTAAAACCTACAAAGCTATTGTTGGTACAAGTCCGTTTCCACAGGTAAAAGGACAAATTCCAGCTATCTATGGTCCAGAAATGGCTAAAAGAGGATTCATCTATCTTGGATTCGATTTTCTTGGAATGGGAGATTCTCCAGCATTACCAGGAGAATATATGAAATCTAGATATATGTTTAGATTGATTGAAAACACTTGGGATGCTGTATCTTACTTAGGAACGCTGCCTTTTGTTGATGAGATTTATGGATTAGGTGTATGTCAAGGGGGTTCTATACTTGCATCAGCCGCTGTAACCGACCACAGAATTAAAAAAATTGCTACCGTTTCAGGAATGATGGCAGCAGATGCTTTCCAATGGGGTAACAAAGATATCGCTAATATGATGATTGCCGGAGCAAACGCTTCAAAACAAAAAATGTACGAAACAGGAGAAGCAGATTACGTATGGCCAAATGTTATTGACGACAGTATGACCAGAGAAGAATTTGTTGCCACAGGAACACCAATGGCCAATGACACCTACAATTTCTATGGTAAAGATGGTGTTGCAGGACCAGGAAAAGTTGAGCATTTTACAAACGAACATATCGGTGATCAGGCCATGCAATCGCTTATTTCTATTGCAGAGCACTATGCCGATAAAATCATTCAACCAACCCTTGTGGTATATGGTCCGAATGCGGCAACAGCTATTTGTTCAACCGCATTTATTGATAAATTAACCAATAATCCAGAAGTATTAGCTTTTGACCAGTTTAGTCACGTAGATTTTTACTGGAAACCAGAAGCAGTAAAAGCATCAACAGATGCCGTTGCTGAGTTTTTTAATAAGTAATAATATATAGGAAGTACAAGGGTTAAACAATAACTCTTTACTTCCTAATTTTAAATTCATATTTATGAAATGGTATAATTATTTAGCAGCATTTGGTGCAGGTTTTTTCTTGACTAATGTAATTCCTCATTTGGTTAATGGTGTTTCTGGAAAAGAATTTCCATCACCTTTTGGAGACCCTCCAGGAGTTGGATTGTCTTCTCCTATTCAAAATGTTATTTGGGCTTTGATTAATATGGTTATTGGTTACCTTTTGTATAGAGCTAGTAAAATTGATTCTAAAAATATTATCGGTATCATCCTTATGTTCATTGGAATAGCAATATGTGCTTTAATGTGTGCTAATTCTTTTGGAAACAATCCTAACTTATAAATTCATTTTTTTAAAGAACTAAAGTGCCTTAGTTAACTACTAAAGCGTTTTTCTGTTCTAAAATGATAAAACCAAAATGTGTAAGTCTAATACCAAAATGTATAAGTTTCAAGATGAATCTGCACAGTAACTTTGTAATCAGATAATTAGAGCAAATTATAAATTAAACAAGATGAAAAAATTTCTTTCACTTATTTGTGCAATAGTACTTTTAGTAAGCTGTAATCAGAAACAGAACACTAACGAAAGCCAAACAGAAGAATTGGCTGTTAACACTAACAACGTAAAAAAAGAAAATACAATGGAAAATTTAAAAGCAGGAAAAAACAGTGTAACATTCACATCATTTGGCGTAGAATTGGCTGGAGATTTATACTTACCTGAAGATTTTGATCCAAACAAAAAATACAAAGCCATAGTAAGCGCTAGTCCGTTTCCACAAGTTAAAGGACAAGTTATGGCAACCTATGGACCAGAAATGGCAAAAAGAGGCTTTGTATTTTTAGGGTTTGATTATTTAGGAATGGGCGATTCTCCAGCATTACCAGGAGAGCATAAAAAATCTAGATATATGTTTAGATTAATAGAAAATACTTGGGATGCGGTTTCTTATTTAGGAACATTGCCTTTTGTAGAAGAGATCGAAGGAATGGGTGTTTGTCAGGGTGGTTCTATCATTGCATCGGCGGCAGTTACCGATCATAGAATTAAGAAAATTGCAATGGTTTCTGGTATGATGGCAGCAGATGGTTTCCAATGGTTAGGTAGAGAAGTTACAGACCCTATGATTGCAGCTGCTAATGCTTCTATGCAAAAGCAGTACGAAACTGGGGAACCAGATTATCATGCTCCATTTGGATTGGATGATGAGATGACTAAAGAAGAGTTTGTTGCAGCAGCAGCGTTTCCACCAATGGCAGAAGAAACGTATAGTTACTACGGAAAAAATGGCGTAAAAGGTCCAGGAACTGTTAAAAACGCTTCAAACATTCATATAGCTGACCAAGCTATGCAGTCATTAATTTCTATTGGAGAGGCTTATGCCGATAAAATTGTACAACCAAGTTTAGTAATATATGGTACCAATGCTTCTACTGCTCCTTGCTCTACGCAGTTTATAGCAAAACTTACTAACGATAACACAACGTTAGCATTTGATGAGTTTAGCCATGTAGATTTCTACTACAAACCAGAAGCAGTAAAAGCATCAACAGATGCCGTGGCAGAATTCTTTAATAAATAAGTATAGATATTTTATTGTAAGTATTAGGTTTTCTGATTGATTAATAGCACCCTAATACAAGAACCTCTTGCCTAATCCCTATAAGCAAGAGGTTCTATAATAAAGCTTTTCAATATGACAATTCAAGAGATAGAAAAACTAGTACAAGGACGAAAAGTACACCAAATTAGATGTGGTAACCATCGCTTTATTGATATCACAATTGTAACCACAGACAGTAGATTCTTTGTGCGTCAGTATAAATTTGGAAAGAAAAGTTGGTATCATGCCTTTTTACAAAATTCTGATGGGCAGATGAAAATTGGCGGTACTGTAATTGATATTGATGGTGTTGTGCCAAAAGATTTAGACACGATTAACCCTAAAGTGAATAAAGCATATAAGAAGTTATTAGGGTTAATTTATCCAGCAATGCGATTGACCTATAATACTCAAAAGCATGAAGCCTCTACATTAGAATTGATCCCTAAAAAGTTATGAAGAAAAGAATTTTAAAAGTTATAAGAAAAATGATAATTACGTTACTATCACTTATTACCATCTTAATAGTTGCTTACTTTTTGGTTGTTAAATTTTACCCTTCTTTTGGTGGAGATGTAACCAAAAAAGATTACGAAGTATACGCTAACTCTAAACAATATGAAAATGGCAAATTTCGAAATACAGACGCCAACGTACCAAAAGATTTAGGGTTTAATGATATGGTAAAGCTATCTTGGAAATTCTTTACTACTAAAGTTAAAAATGGTAGGCCAAAGCAAGATTTACACATTCAAAAAATAGACTCAGCAGACATTGCTGATTATAAAGGCGGCACGCGTTTTATATGGTATGGTCATTCTGCATTTTTAATGCAAACTCAAGAAAGAAACATTTTAATAGATCCTATGTTTGGAGAGGTTGCTGCTCCTTTAGATTTTTTAGGCGAAAAGCGTTTCAACAAAGAAATGCCATTAGAGATTGAAAAATTACCCAAAATAGATGCTGTGGTAATTTCACACGATCATTATGATCATTTAGATTATAAGAGTATAGAAAAACTAAAATCAAAAGTAGAGCATTATTTTGTGCCATTAGCAGTTGGAGTGCATTTAAAAGCATGGGGAATTCCAGAAGAAAAAATCACAGAATTGGATTGGTGGGAAGAAACAAATTATAAAGATTTACAGTTTGTTTGTACACCGTCACAACATTTTTCAGGTAGAAAAATGAACAATAGCCAAAGCACATTGTGGAGTTCGTGGGTTATCAAAACACCAGCTGACAATATTTATTTTAGTGGTGATAGTGGTTATGGTAAACATTTTACAGAAATTGGTAACAAATATGGACCTTTTGATTTTGCCATGTTAGAATGCGGACAATACAATGAACAATGGCAAGATATTCATATGCTGCCAGAGCAAACTGCGCAAGCAGGCATAGATTTACAAGCAAAAAAAATAATGCCAATTCATTGGGCAGGTTTTAAGTTGGCATTGCACTCGTGGACTGACCCAATTGAACGTGTGACTAAAAAAGCAAAAGAACTAAGCATAAAATTAGTAGCTCCAGAAATAGGTACACCAATACTTATAAAAGAAGACAATTTGCCTATTAAAAAGTGGTGGGATAACTATTAAAAATTAATCGTAATTTTAAAAGGTACATAAATAATGGGAATGCCGAATTTAAATTTCAGAAATATAGCAGAGTTTCACAAGTATTTTGAACTTCAAGAGCCTGAAAATCCATTATTCAGTATTATTCATACTGAACAAGGAGATGATGAGCAAACAAGTTGTGAAACGTATACTTTCGATGAACCTGTGGTGTTATCCTGCGATTTTTATGGTATAAGTTTTAAAAATATCATTTCTGGTGAATTGTCCTATGGACGTACAAAATACGATTGCACAAACGGGACGATGTTATTTACAGCACCAAATCAAACCTTGATGTTTAAAGATATGGTGTTCAGCTCAGAGAGCTATCACATCTCTTTTCATAAAGACTACATTCGAAATCTTGATATTTATGAGAAAATAAAAACCTATAATTTCTTTAATTACAATGTAAACGAAGCTTTGCACTTATCCCCTAAGGAAGAGCAAATTATTAAGGATATTTTTAAAAATATTAAAGTTGAATATCATAATAACCAAGACGAGTTTAGTAAGGAAATCATCATTTCTCAAATAGAGACTTTACTTAAATACTGTGACCGATTTTATAAACGTCAGTTTTTAAATAGGGCAGACGATAATAAGATTCTAATTACAAAGTTCAAGGATATTCTCAATACCTATTTCGATCAAAATTTATTTGCAGAAGAAGGGATTCCAACCTTGGATTGGATGGCTGCGCAACTCAATGTGAGTCATCGATATATGAGTGACACTATTAAAGCAGAAACAGGGCGAACTGCAGTGGATCAAATCAACCTGTTCTTGGTAGAAGAGGCTAAAAGTCTATTGTTGAATCCAAATTTTTCAATATCTGAAACGGCATACAAATTAGGGTTTGAATATCCTCAATACTTTACACGAGTGTTTAAAAAGAAAGTAGGGATGAGTCCTAAAGCTTATATTCAAAGCCATTCTTTAAATTAAAAGTTTATAAGTTTTTATACCATAAAATAGGAGGACTATTCTTAGAGAACTCACAAATAGTCTATAAAATTCTTACTTTCACTGTGAGCTTATCGATTAAAAACCCTCTTTTTTTGAGGTTTCAACATTTTTACTATATTTGAGTATTCCCTTATAATTAATTAGTATACAATGATTTATAACTTGTTTGTTTAAGACAAAGCATCAAGGTAGATCGTATGCTATTAAGTTTTCTTTTTTGTATGTGACCTCTGACTAATGCTATCTCGATTACATCCAAAACGATTTAGTTAGGAGGCTTGGCAAGGTTTTTAGAGAACTTTCATGCATAATTAATAATTACAAAAATTTTAAAAATCTATGCTTTGCATGCAGGGTTTAAGATTCAATATTTGAATGTATGAGCGAATTTCTAAATCTTTTTGATAAAAGTTTTTTTACCCCTTTCAATACAACCCTTGTTGCTTTTTTGGTTTTCTTATCCTATAAGATATACAAACAGGATGTAGATTCGTTTAAATATGTTTTTTATGCCTGGATAGCCAATATTGTTTTCTTAATCACCACTTTTTTTGTGGCTTATTTCAAAGGTAAAAAGGAATGGCCTACTCATGAAGTTATAGACTATTTTACCTATTACCTCGATTTAATTAGCTCACTGTTTATTTTTTTGGCCTATTTGGCATTTAAAAGAAGGTCACTTTTTAATACAAAAACCATAACAGTACTGCTGATAACAGTTTTTTCAATAGTAGTATTTAAGTATTTGTTTAGTAAAGAGTTTATAATGCCGTTTGAGCTTTTTTCGCACGTGTTATCGGTAACAACATTATTCTTCTTTTTGGCTTTGATCATTAATGTTTTCAGACAAAGGTTTAAAAGAATACCAGTGCTGATTATTATAGGTGTAAGCATCTATTTGCTCATCCATGCCATTCTTGTGGTCAATATCTACATGAAGATAGATTATATACTGTTAATGGACTTTTTTGCCATTATAGCCAAGGCGCTCATTCTATATGGGTTTTTTCAATTTTTTGTATTCAATCAGAATCTTATCAAAGAAGAAGAGATAGATCGTAGAGCAGAAGAGAAGCGGTTAAATGAAGCTCTGGAAAAATCAGATAACTTAAATAATGAGTTAAATGAAATTCTGGGTTGGACTTTCCATGAACTCTCTTCGCCTAAAATAAGCTTAGGGTCTACGTTATTAACACTTTCTGAAACAAACAAAAGCAGAGATGATATTATTGAGAGGATAAAAAGCATTTGTCTCAGAGAGTTTAACCTATTTGAGTCTGTCATTGATGCCTCTCAAAAGATGTACATCGATGCTAATCCTGCACTTAAAGATGCTAATTTGGCAGAAAAGGTAAAGTACGATTATCATAATGTAAATACAGCAATTCAAATGGCAGTTTTGTCATTTAAAAAGAAAAACACCTCTGAAATTGATGGGTTGCGCGTGTATAATGAAGCTATTGATTTCGAATTGGATTATGGTGGGAATTGCATAGCCTATATCAGTTCTGAATTTAAACTCATCGGCTTATTTACCAATCTGATTAAAAATTCATTTCAAGCAGCACCAAAAGGAGAGGTAGTTACGATCTACATTAAAACGCGAATAAAAAAATTAGATGATGGAAAGCAAAAGATTATTGTTATAGAGTTTGAAGACAATGGCCCCGGTATTGAACAGGAGATTCAAGAAGAAGTTTTTAATCGTGGATTCAGTACTAAGCTGGCAGATAAAGATACGCCAGTAAGGGGTATAGGCTTGTATGTGGTAAAGGAGACCATGAAAGAGAATAATGGAGAAGTCATTTTAGAATCTCCACCTCGTAACCCTCATTTTGATAAAACATCAGACAGTAAAGGGACTAAGTTCATTTTAACGCTGCATACGCAACCATTTAATATTAAATCACTTAATAATGGCGATACAACAAACGAAAGTTGATAAAAACACCTATTGTGTTTTAATAATTGACAATAAAGTAAATGACATATACAGTCTTATGGAACTCATCAAAAGAGATGATATGTTTGAGGATTGTGCTCATACAAAGATGTTTTGGGAGGCAGACAATTTGATTGAAGAACACAATTTTAATATCATCATTTGTGATTATAATATGCCTCAGGAAGGTAACATTACCAGTGGCTTAGAATATTTGATAACACTAAGGCAAAACAATCCGGACATGATTTTATGCTTGAATTCCGGGTTTTACAAGAGTGCCAAGAATATAGAAGCGCAAAAGAAAATGGAAAAGTTTAACATTTTCGAGAATTCTAAAACTCAAGCTAACCCTTACCAGATTCTTTTAAGAAAATTAAAACAAAAAATTAACGAAATAGCCATACCTTTAACAGACGATACCGATCAATTTGACGTTGATACTATAGAGTTAAAAGCGCCAAGCAGAGCCACTCCAATTAGAGACACAGAAAAAATGGTTTTACAGGCAACAATATCGCATCTGGATAGGGAACAAGAAATTCTTGAGCTTAGAATTACCAATCCCGATAATGAACAAGAGTATGCTTATAAAACATTTCCTAAAAGTCTATTCTCTCATTTAGATAAACTGAAGATTAACCAAATCATTAACATTGTCAAAACCGTTTCTAAGGGCGGTGCCATAACCATTAAATTTGAAAGTACAGGCGAAATAGAGCCTCCTCCAAAAACAGCTTCAAAGTGGGATGATGAAATTCGTGGAGTTTTTGATGAAATATAGTTTATGGAGGCAAGCAATAAAGTAAAAGTAGATTTTATTGATGTTGGACAGGGCGATTGTATTCTATTGAACTGGATCAAGGACGATGAAACGTTGGGTTATGGTATTATCGATTGCGCAAATTTTGAAAGGTGTCGTTATTGGTTGGAGCTAAAAAGGATAAAAGAAATTGACTTTATATTACTAAGCCACCCGCATTCGGATCATTTTTCTGGAATGTATAAGTTATTACGTTATCTCTATGAAAAAAAGATAAAAGTCAAAGAGATCTTCATTACATTTTCATTTGGGGTAAAGTTTCTGAATTACTACGATTGGACCCAAGACGATTTTGTGGAAAATGTGGTCTATGAAAATGCCAAAAGAACCGAATTATATAGTTTTCTTGAAGAGATTTCCAGACGTCATAAAGACAAAGAATCAGTAATAGATATGCCAAAAGAAAGGTGGGTGTATCAATTAAATTCAAATCTTCAGATTAGAGGGTTGGGACCTACGGCTTATGAGTTAACAGAGACGTTTATTAAAGCCACCATGTACGAGAAATCTGAGCGGTTAAAAACCAAGATTGAGAATGATTATAAAAACAACCCTACTGCAAACTTGTTATGTTGTTGTTTGTTGATAGAGAGTAAGAAGGGTAGGGTATTGCTTACTTCTGACATCACATCTGAAGAAAAAGAGAGGCTCTTTGAGAAGTATAAAAAAGATATCCGAAACGTTGTTTTAATGCAAGTACCGCATCATGGTTCTAAAAACGGATTTTCATCCAAGGCATTGGATAGTTTTGAAGGTAAAAACGATTGTGTAGCAGTCATCTCGGTAGGGCCAAACAGTTATGGACATCCAAAGAAAGAGGTTGCAACATATTACATAGACCAGTTTAAAAAATTGTATTTAACCTCTGATCAGGATAGAATTAAAAACACATACAAAAACAAACAAAATGCTAAAAATAATTTTCAAGAACTTCTTGACTTATTAGATTTCTTGGGCTATGGTTTTGTAGAGGGCAATGCTAAAGACAGTGATTATAATGATGGCTCTAAATCCTTTATTGTATCTGATGATGAATGTGTTTTGGCGGATATGGAGGAAGGCCTTTAAAATGGTAAACTATAGATTAAAGTAAAGCATATTCTGTTTATATAGATTTAATCGCTTAGATAGTTAACTATCTAAGCGATTTTTATAATAACCTAGAGGGTGTAGGAACTTAAGTAACCTTTAGTTTTAAACCCTAGTTTTTCATAGATCGGAGCTCCCAGTTTTGAGGCCACCAAATGGATGTTTGTATTTTTATTTCGTAGAGCATGGTGTAACAGATGTTCGGTCATCTGTCTGCCTAATCCTAAGCCGCGGAATTCTCGTTTTGTACCTATCATATGTAGACCGGAATGCCCCATTCGATCTAAAAATAATATACCACAACTAACATAGTCTTTTTGGTGCCTGCCAATGAATAACTGCACGTTCTTATCGTTTAATAGTGCTATTAAAGTACTGGGATAAATGGTGTAACCAAAAGCTTTTGAAGCAATGTTTGTAAATAGTTGGAGTCCTTTGGCATCTTTCACTTTTTCTATCTCAGTATAGGAGGTAAACACCATTTTTGGGGTGACTTGTAGTGTCATGCCTTTTACTACGGATGTTTTTACAAAACCATTATGTGTTAAAATCTTTTCAAGACTGCCATCTTGTTCCACAGCAACAGATTTTGGTAAGCTGTTCGCATACATCCGAAGCTTCAGCTGTCCTGTAAAAGAGGCTTTCAGGTTAAATACTTTAGAAGGCCAGGTAGCATCTTTTGGCGTAAGGTAATCATATCCATTATCATGATGGAAATAGCCACCAGCATGTCCGAGATAGCTCCAAAACTCAAACAGATGTTCTATAGGTCTTGATAACATAATTATACATATTCTATGGTTGATGCTTCAATAAGAGCTGCAGAATCCTCATAAAAACGATACTCTTTTATCATTTCATCCTCAACGATACATAATTGAACCCAGTTACTATTAAATAACTTTCCTGAACGTTTTACTAAATGCGAGAATGTGCCTTTTGCTATTACCAAATTACCTTCGGCTTCTGCAATAGTATCTACTGTAAAATCTTTGGTTTCAAACAACGAAACAATATTATTGAGAAATTGTTTGGCTTCCAGACGTGTTCTGTATATGCCGTGAAGCTGTTTTTTAGGGCGCTCTTCTTCTTTTACACTCACAATATAACAATCGGGATGAAATGTATTGATCACAGATTTTAAATCTCCTTGTTTAAAGACGCTAAAATACCCTTCAACAACTTCCTTATTCGTTCTTTTAGGTGTTGAATCCTCTTGCATGAAAGTTGCTAGGGCGTTATCGAGGTCTTTCAACGCTTTAGCATTTGTGATGCTTTTTTTAGCGGTATCAAAATGTTCCTCAAACTTCCCTAAGGAATATGTTGCTTTAAGAATACCTCCCCAAAGGGGCACTAAATTGGCTAAAAGTGCTAAATGTGTTCTGGCACCTGTTGCTCCCGGAGATGTACTTAGTAACAGTACCGGCTTGTCATTAAAAAACCGTTGTGTAATTACAGAAAGCCAATCAATAATATTTTTTAAAAATGCAGATGGCAGACCATTGTGTTCTGGAGAAGCAATGATGTAACCATCACTTTCTTGAAAGAGATGATACAACTCCTTAATGGACTGAGGAATGCCTTTAGATTGTAGATCTTGAGAATATATTGGAGCATCGAATTGTTTTAAATCGATGAATCGGATGTCATAATCACTATAGCGTTCTATGACGGATTGGACTAGTTTTTCGTTAATTGAATCAGGATTGTTGCTTCCTGAAAAAGCTAAAATATTTTTCATAGTTTCTAATTATTTATTTTAATTCTTCTCCTAATTTGGCCACTTGACGCAGCCATTTTTTACGTTGATTCGGGGTTGCACTTTTTATAGGTGCCAAATAGGTTGTCTTTATCGGTGTAATACCACAAAATTCCAGAACCCCTTTTTTCATATGATTGATGACTGGTTTTTTCATGACCAAGCTATGATACCAACTAACCGTATCTGAGGTAATAATCATTCTTGAAGATTTCCCTTCCAGAAGTTTCTTGGGGAATAACTTACCGTCTTGGTATTTGAATGCTATGCCCGGTAAGAAGGTTCGGTCTATAAATCCTTTTAGTAAAGCCGGCGTGCCATACCACCACATCGGAAAACACCAAACAATATGATCTGCTTCTTTTATTTTCTTTATAGCATTTTCTAAATCCGGCTCTAATGGATGTGGTATACGGTATCCATATTTTAAGATGGGATCAAAGTTTAATTCAATTAAATTAATTGTTTTTACTTGAGCTTCACTCATTATAGCGCCTTTGACATAATTCTCAGCCAAAGCCCAGTTAAAGCTTTCTTTATCGGGATGCCCGTTTATAACTAGTATTTTTTTCATTTTTTTTAGTCTTAAGTTTAGTAATACATACGGGTTGATTTATTTGATAAAATGCCTGAAGCGACCCCAAACAAATCGTTTATAATTTCATTGCGGCTTCTTCATAATAGAAATCACGTAGTTTATGTGTGCCATACCTTTTGGCGATATTATCTTGAGCCATAAGCGTAAGAAAGAATTCCAAAGGGCCATAAGTGGATTCTGAAGTGAATTTACGAACCGCCCAAAGTGAAAGCCTTCTTGTCCAATCTGGCAGATGCCTGATTTTAGGAGACCTCCCTTGAGCATTAAAAGCGAGTGTGGCAATCTCATGATAAGTTAATACTTCTGGCCCACCAATAGCATATTCTTTTACAGGAGTATTAATTAAACGAATACACATATCAGCGAGATCTGCACCATGAATAGGGTTTATGAGTTTATCACCCTTGCCAAACACAAAAACACTACCTTTTTTTGCCATATCGAGGAAGTCTTTCATGTCAGAAAAGAATCCGTTAGGTCGTATTACAGTATATTCTAAGCCTGACTTTTTTAACTCATCAACAAACGCCTCTTTTGCCTCAAGAATTTTTAAATTTCGATGCTTGTCGCCATTAATTGCAGAGATATAGATGAACTTTCTGACGCCCGATTTTTGTGCTTCTCGTAACAAATTCAGATTTGCTTTGTAGTCTACCTCCATGTAGGTCAACCCATCTTTTTGGCGTGTAATACCTACAGTAGAGATTACAGTATCGATATTTTTACAACTGCCTTCAAGTGTTGTTGCATTGGTAACTTCGGCTTCAAAAATTTCAATCGTTGAAGATTTATATTTTTCGAGTTTCTGAAGGTTACGAGTGATCAATCTTGCGTGAAGTCCACGGACCTTGATGAGCTGAGCAATATAATTTCCTAAATAGCCTGTGCCACCAGCTAAAAGAATAGTGTTATTTGTTGTTTTCTGTAACATCTTAATAGGGTTTAATGGTTTCTGATATACTCTTGAATCCCTTCTTTTATAAGTTGTAATACAGCTTCCCATTTTGGGGAGTTTGCTGAGAATGTTCCATCCATGTTGGTAATAATGGAAAACCCGGAACTGCCATCTTCTTTCAATTCAATATAGCTGGAAACACCAAGGCTATTTCCACCATGTGACCAACGGTCTCCTTTTTTATACCAATAGATACCATGATTTTCAGCAAAAAAATCAGGAACAATACCTGTCTCCAGTTGTTCTGTAAATAACAACTCGTAGTATTCGCTATCAAATAATGTATTTGATTGCCCTTTAATACCCATGGTCATATCCAAAAGGTAAGCCCCCATATCAGTGTTGGTTGAATGGATACTGCCTTCAGGATATCCATGATTTCCATAAAATGGTAATGGCGTATTTTTATCCAAATACGGGATGGCACTTTGTTGCAGATCAACTTCTAATATATTAAATGTGGTCTCAGTCATTTGTAAAGGTTCTATAATATTCGATTTTACATAGGAAGCAAAATCTTCACCGGTTACAACTTCAATGATAAACCCCATTAAGGATGTGGCAACATTAGAATAAGACCAAGCGTCTCCCGGAGTCGTATCTGAAAAATTAGTATCGCCATATAAAACCCCATTGTCTGTAAAGTATTCTGAGAGGTAGTCTTCTAATGAAACAGGATTAGAAACTTGAATTCCTAAGGTATTAGTTAAAATACCAGCGCCATTGGTTGATAAATTTTGCCCGGGTAATATGAAGTAGTTTGTAGCAATGTACGTGTTAGGGTCATCGACGATACCTGAGGTATGGCTTACCAAATGTTTAACTTTTATTACTGCATCAGGTTTTTTTAAATTTATAATATCAATAGGAAGTAAATCATTTATTGGCGTATCTAAAGTGAAGTAGCCTTGTTCTATAGCTTTTACAACTGCGGCAGCAACATATGTCTTACTCACAGAGGCTATATTAATGACAGATTGGTTACTAAATAGCTGTTCTTCTTGAATATTTTCGAAACCAAATGCTTGCTGATAATCAATACTATTATTTTTTGCAATGTTTACAGCAAAACCTGGGATTTCCCTACTGTTGATGATTTCGTTAAAATAGGCAGTAAGATCTGCTTCTGTTTGAATATCTATGGCTATTGGAGTCGTAGTAGTGCTGTCATCATCGTTTGAACATGATGTAATTAAGGTTAATAACATCATTAGTGCTAGTCTTGGAACGGGTCTTATTAATTTTATCATAAGTGTTTGTTTTTTGCGCTTTTTAGGAGCGGGTTAATCATTTTTGATACTGCAAAATTGAGGTGAAACCAAGGGCGAATCGTTCCGAAATGATATTTAGAACCTTTGATATGAGAACCAGAACATTTTTAATCTACAGGTCGGATGGCTGACGTAAAGGCTGTAACCGTATTTTGTGGAAGTTTATCTAAGTGTTACTTTTTAGCCATTGTTTAGGAGTAATGCCTTCTGCTTTTTTGAAGAAAGTATTAAATACGGTCTTAGAATTAAACCCACTATCATAAGCAAGACCTAATAGCGTAAGGTGTTTGTTTTCGGGTTTTAAAGCAATCGCTTTAAAATGATTTAAACGTTTTCTGTTAATGAACTCATTGAAGTTAGTTTCCAAACTGTCATTAATGAATCTTGATAACTTGTTTGGATGAATTGCCAATTCCTTTGCTATAGAACGTAAGGAAACCTCCGGACTAAGAAAGGGCTGTTTCTCAATTAACAGATTGTCTAATTCGGTTTTTAGTGTTCTTAACTCTTCTTGAGAGAATGCAGGCGTTTTACTATTTTTTAGCTTTGACTTTGAAAAGCCTGAAAGATTAATGTCTTTAAAAGTTTGGATGACCAATTCACGATATTCCGTAGTATCTCTTATCGGTTCAAGAAATGGGTCAAACTGAAAATTTATGATCTGACCTATGCGTTGTTCTACCATAGATTTGAGGCGATCTAATGCTACATTCGTTTTTTTACAATGAATTAGATAATAAAAATCCCAGTGTACCATTAAGTTTAAATCTTTCATTAAAAGACGTTCGTCATAAGAGATAGACGTTTTGTAGTTGATGGCATGGAATAGTGCTTCAACAATAGTTGCCGTAGTTTCATTAAGAAAAGTTTTAGCATAGGCAAGGGTCGCATTTTCATTTTTTTGGAATAATAAGCATGCTAGTTTTAAATGCCTGCTTAAGTCAAAACTATTGTCCAGTTTTAAAGAACTTTCAAAACAACTTATGGCATTATTATAATCACCTTGCAGATAGTATATGTTACCTCTGGTATAGTAGTGGTTTGGAGAGAGTGGATTGATTTTTAAACTGTGATCGATTTCCTCCAGTGCTTTTTCAAACAAACCATTGGCGGTATATAACTCAGCCATTGCCTCATTAGCTTCAGAGAAATATGGGTTGACATCCAAGCATTGTTTAAGCTCTTGATATCCAACTTCAAAATTCCAATTGCCCCAAAAGCTGATTGTTGCTTTTGCAAAATGACCCATATAAGAATCTGTATTCAGTTGATATCCTCTGTTGAGGTAATGGTTAGCTTTTTCTAGTCCCTGTAATCTGTCGACATGGCCCCAGCTTGCTAAAATGGCATAGCACCAGCCTATTGCAACAAGCGGATCTGCATAAGACGTATCAATGTTTAAGCTTTTCTCATAATAGTCAATCGCTTTTTCAATGTTTGGTAGGTTCCAGGTGAGCTGATAGTATCTGCCTTTTAAAAACCATTGATAGGCTTGTAAATTCTGCGTGTGGATCGTTGCTAAGGATTCGTCAATATCTATATGTCCAAAGTTTTCACGAATTTTATCAGCGATCAACAGACTGATTTCATCCTGTAAAGCAAAGACATCACCTAATTCTCTATCAAATTTTTCAGACCATAACAAAAACCCATTATCTGTTCGTGTTAATTGTGTAGATATTCTTATTCTATTATTTGCGATACGTATGCTGCCTTCAACAGCATTGGTAACCCCTAATTCATTGCCTATAATCCTAATGTCTGTAGCTTTATCCTTGAAAGCAAACGATGAAGTGCGTGCAGTAACTTTTAAGCCTTCTACCTTAGACAAAGCATTAATGATTTCGTCGGTTATGCCATCTGAAAAGTAGTCATAAGTGATGTCACCACTCAAATTTTTGAATGGTAATACAACAATAGATTTATCAATATCAAGTATGTAATTATGATGCGTATTCACTAAAAAGTTTAGTTAGACTATAAAGATAGCAATTGATTGTATAGTGGATTTCCTCATTACAAATTTTTATAGTCAATTAAAATGTTTAGTTTGGCGTATGAGATAAATAGGGTGCTGATTTGTATAAAGGATTAGTGTTTTATAAAAATGTAGTTTATCAAAAGGGCTTAATGTTTTTATTAGATTTTTTAGTATTCTTAGAGCTTTTATCAGGTTTTTCTGCAATTATGATCGGGCTTTTATTTTTGACTGTAAAATCAAAAAATAAAGGCGCTAACATCTTTTTAGTTATATTTTTGTGGTGTCTGGCATGGGTTATTTTAACCGGTATTTATTTGGACTATCTGGATAGCGAATTGATAGAAGCACCAGAAGTTTTACATTTGGATACAGGATTGTTTCTTATTCCCTCATTATTTCTTTACATAATTATCACGATCAATAAATCATTTAATTCTTGGTATCTATTACTGTTTATACCGGGAGTATTGGTTAATCTGCTTCATTTTGAAGAGGAAGGTATTATTATATCATTGCTGTTATTTATACTTATAAATTTAACGCTAATGATCATTGCTTTTAGGGTTTTGATAAAGCATAAAAATAGAGTGGCAAATTTTTATTCTGAATTAGAGCATAAAACATTATCGTGGATCAAGAGTATAATTATAGCTGTATTTATTTTACATTTTTTCTTCATTTCAGGAGGCACTATAGAATTTTTTAATGAAGAAATAGGTGTTTTGTTTGCGCCTTTTGAAACGCTTATGACATTATTTCTGGTCTATTGGATAGGCTATAATGGATTTTTTCAAGCACAATTATTTCAAGAGTCCGGTAATGAAACAACTCCGGAAGAATTGTCTGATGCTGTAACTGAAAATAAAAAAACGAAAGCTGTAACTGAGGATTTAAAAGCACAGTTTGAAACAATAACATCCAGAATTAGATCAGAACGTTTATTTCAAAATCCTAATTTAAATCTTAGGGCACTGTCAATAAGTTTAGAAGTCAAAGAGAAAGAATTGTCTAAGTTAATCAATCAGTGCTCGCAAACTAATTTTTATCAGTTTATCAATCGTTTCCGGGTAGAGGAATTTAAAAATTTATTAAAGTCTCCAAAAGCTAAGCAATTATCTATTTTGGGCTTAGCCGAAGAGGCAGGGTTTTCCTCGAAATCTACATTTTATGCGGCCTTCAAAAGTATAGAAGGTATTACTCCAAAACAGTATGAACTTTCCATTAAAAACGAAGATAAAGACGACTAGTGGTATTGACCATTTATAATATCGTAATAGATAGATCTACGAAAGCGTCTTTAGATGAGATCAATTGCTCATTTTGACTTGCTTTTTGCCAAATTCAAAGTCTCCATACTACTGAAAAAGATGCTTTAGGGGTAGCTTAAGAGAAAATTCATAACATCTGCTTGTTGATTTTAAAACCTGATAATCAGATATTTAAAAACATAAATAGTCCGAATGAACGCTATCCGGACTTATCTTAACGGATATAGAATAACATTTGCTATGGGTTTTACGTCTTGTAGTTATACCATAAATTAAGAATAGTATGAATAGAAAGCAGTTTTTAAAAAATGGATTGTTGGGAATGGGAACAATAGTAGCTGTACCGACAATATTATCTTCTTGTAATGAAGATGATAGTCCTGTAGTAGATAATGATCCTAATGCATGTGCTACATCGCCTGCGGAAACCGCAGGACCTTTTCCTATTAAAACACCAGCACAACTAGTACGCGAAAACATTATTGGAAATAAGACAGGAATACCATTATTGATCAATTTTAGAATTCAAAATGTAAATAGCGCTTGTAGTGGACTCGCCAATGCTGTGGTAGATATATGGCACTGTGATGCTCAGGGTAATTATTCGCAATATAGCGGACAGTTGGATGGGGATTTTACGAGTGAAAATTTTCTGCGTGGTAGACAAATGACTGATGCCAATGGTAATGCTTCTTTTATTAGCATTTTCCCGGGGTGGTACCCAGGCCGTACACCACATATTCATGTAGAAGTGAAGAGCAATACGGGAACGTCATTATTGATTACACAGGTATCATGGGATGAAAGCATTTCTAATACGGTCTATGCTACTAATGGTTACAACGGAGATGCCGATACTAATAATTCTAATGATGGGATTGTAGGGGTAGCGAATCTTGCAGATAGTTTAGTTGGAGATACAACCAATGGATATACATTAACAAAAACAATTAAAATTTCATTATAAATCAAATTGAAGAATTATGAAAAAAATACGTTCCATAGTAACATTAATAGTATCAATTACAGTATTTAGTTGTTTATCGTGTTCTAATGATGACGACAATACACCAGCGATAAATAATACAATTAATCCAGGTAATGACCCCAATTTTACCATAGTGGCTAATTCAGATGAAGGCTTCCCATCGTTTAATAGAAAAGTAGTGGTCTTTGGTATCGACATCTATGCAGTAGCCGCAGTTGAAGACTCAAAACTATTACATGCTGCTAATGTGATGGCTCAGTATATGGATAATGATGAAGATGGCGTTGTGGACGATCAGGCAGTTATAGACAAGATGATTGAAAACAGAGCGTATTTGGTGATGTGGTCTTCAGAGAACGATCTGAATATTGATCCTCCATCAGGGCGATTAGGTCAGGATTTAGGAAATGATGAAACGAATCCGTCTTATGTTGCCAATGGAAAAACGGGACCGTTTGATGCTTCTTTAGAAGAAGTTTTACATATTATTAATAATGCCGGACATTCTTATGCTTACCCTAATGCATTTGGTCAAAATGCAGGTTCGGAACTGGCTAACGCCATGGATATTGCCAGAGGCGGTCAGTTTATGACAATTCCTAACCCATATCCTGAAAATGCATGGTATACATACGATGATACGACTTGCGATTATGCTTCATGTCAAACGATAGAGTATTTGTATTGGGCGTTAACATCAATGCTTGGTGCTCAAGAGAATCGATTGAATGAAATACAACAAGAGTGGAGGCTAAATACCAGAACCCTCGTAGAAAATACAGATACAGCAATTTTTACACTATTAACAAACCCTGCATACAAAATGCCTACGGTATTACCGGACGGCACTTATAGGCAATAAGGAGGGTTCAGCTTGTAAAGTATAAGAAATAACAATATGAAAATTTTAAATATCTGTTTTTGAGCGCTTTAAGTTGGGTGTTGGAAATTAAATTCTAAAAAGCACAAATTAATTGTCATTTGATGCAACCCAAGCTTAATTTTTTTGACTTTAATAGTAAACAGTATTTCTAAACTCCAACACTGAAGAAGACATTGGGAGTTTAGTTTGAAACCTTTGTGTGTAAACGCATACTTCAGTTCAAAAGAACTTGTGTATGCGTTTTTTAATGTGAGAATTAATAAATCAAAACAATATATAAATATCTAAAAATTAAAGAAATGAGAACATCAATTTTAACAGCTGTAATCTTTTTAAGCACTGTATTAAGTGTGCAAGCCCAGGAATATGAGATAAAGATTATTACTAGTGTAGAGTCTATTGTGCCAAATGGCTTGGGGCGTTCTAGGTTGATCTCAAGTGATACCGAAAGAAATTATGAGGATTTTACCTCTGAGCGTTCAGAAAAAAATGACAAGCGAAATAAATCAAAAAGAAAAAAGATTCGTGTAAAAGATTTTGAAGAAACCAAACTGTTGAACTTTTATAATTTAGGCGGCATCCGATTCCAGAATATAGCGGCTAATGATGCTGTAATCTCTTCTAAGGTGAATGCTATGCTGAGTAAAGGATGGGACTTAGCGTTTGTAACATCGGGAGTGGAGAGTAATTCCGGTGAAGGAATAGGAGATAATGGCATTTTTATTACCCGATATATTTTTAAACGGTTAAAAACCTCTAAAAAGTAAATATGAAAACGAGAATTTTATCAAAAATTATAATCCTGCTTACTGTAAGCTATGTTCTTGTATCGTGCAACAATGATGATGATATAACTACCTCATCAAATCAAACACAATTCGGAATTTTTAAAGTGGTAAGTAGTACTACGGTAGAAATGAATGGGGTAATTAATAGTAGCTCTTTAATCAATTTTAATGCGTTAATTACCGCTAATCCAAACATCAATACCATAAATATTGTGAATTGTGATGGCTCTTCTGATGATACTGTAAATTTGCAATTATCTAAATTGGTTCATGACAGAGGAACAAATATTCATATTAAAGATAATGGCTCTATTGCCTCAGGGGGAACAGATTTCTTTTTGGCAGGAACTACAAGAACCAAAGGGCAAAATACCCAGATAGGAGTGCATTCCTGGTCAGACGGGATAAATGAAGCAACAGCCTTTCCTGTAGGTCATGCCAATCATCAACCTTATATCAGTTATTATGTTTCTGTTGGTTTCACGCAGCAATGGTCAGAAGACTTTTATTATTTCACCATTAATGCTGCCCCGGCAAATGCCATTCATTGGATGACCGATGAAGAGATTATGCAATACAATATGTTAACACCATAAAATTTAAGAACAATGAGAATTAATAGAACCATTTGTGTTGCCAGATTTATAGCGCTATCTATAATCCTTTTAGGTTGTGGGACATTTCAATCTGAAGAAATAGAACAGCTAGAGAATGCTGAAATATTTTCAGTGTCTGAGACTAAAGAAACTATTGAATTAGATGGTGTGATCAATTCCTCAGCTTATGATAAGTTTAAAGCTTTAGCTGAAGCTAATCCACATATTAAAGCTATAGAAATTATAACTTGTGAAGGCTCAATAAATGATGATGTAAATCTTAAGTTATCAAAATATATTTACGATAAAGGGTTTAATATACATTTAAAAGATAACGGTTTAATTGCCTCTGGAGGGACAGACTTATTTTTATCAGGACGTAGAAGAACAAAAGGACATAATACAAAAATTGGTGTACATTCCTGGGCTGGAGATGACCAGACTGCTACTGATTTTCCCAAGGGGCATAAATACCACCAACCGTATATAGACTATTATGTTTCCGTGGGGTTTACATCAGATCAAGCTGAAGATTTTTATTATTTTACGATTAACTCTGCTCCAGCCGAATCGATACATTGGATGACTGATGATGAGATTTCAAAATATACCATTTTAAAAAATTGAAAGTAAATAGTTGATTGATTTTTAATTTGATTTCTGCAGTCGGTTGGTGTATATAATCGGCTGCAGTTTTTTAGCTGTATTTAAAGTTATATAAACTGTGATATGAAATTGACTATAAAAGCGGTGCTTATGATTTTAAACTGAGCTCAAGTAGCAAACAAAATGAATGTAATGCTTGTAAATATGTGTTGAGGTTCATACATTTGCGACCAGTTCTAAAGCATAAATATTATCCTGTTTGGGTAATTCAAGATATAAAGCGGTTACTAATGAAACCGCAATTGTTTATGCATTGTAATTTAGTTACACATATAAACAATAACGACAGTTGTGTTGTTTTATCTCAATACTATTTGAGATAAATGTAGGAAGTATCCAATAATTTCATATTGGGTGTTCCAATGAAAGGCTTTCCTTTTCCTCCGAACTACTGAGCTACGGCAAAGTAGTGTCTAACGAGCGAATTGGGATGCTTTTTTGTTTATAACGGGAAAGATCATCTGAGAAATTAGGCTTTTGTAAAACATTTATTAAAACTATTCGTTACTCAAAAAAACACTACCATGAGATACGTTATCTGGATCTTTATTTCATTTCAATGCCATGTTCTGTTCAGTCAGCATAGTGATAGATTTATTGAGCTTGTTCAAAATTTAAAACCTGTAGACTCTTCATACAATGAAAACAGTTACACTGATGGATCTTTAAAAAACAAAGGGTTATTGGTATACTATGAAATGCCAGAATACACCTATTCCAAAAAAACCGGAATTTGGATGGAATATTACAGAAACGGCACACTCAAAATGAAGTCTGAATACGATAATTGGGGGAATGTATTAAGCAAATCATTATACAATCTGGATGGTTCTATTTCCAGTGAAATGATTACCACATTTATTGATTCCGATTTACCCACCTCTAAAGATTACTTCCGTAAAAACGAAAGTGTATGGATTACTATAAAAATAAAGAATTATAGATTTGGTAAAAGTATAGGCAAGACATACCTAAGAGAAGTTGGGTTTATAAAAGGAGGCAAAAGGATTGGTACATGGAAAACATACTCCCAAATAGGAAAATTAGAAAAAGAAATGAATTACGATAGTGAATAATATCAAATGAAATTTTTATACATAACTGATATAAAACTATATTTTTTTGCTAATAGTCTTAAGATATTTTCTGCACAATAAACGTTATTAACAAGATTCTGTTAATAATTATAAGCATTTCATCGATAATAATGAGCATTTCATCGATAATATTCTAATTTAAAAATAAGGTTACTCTATATTTGGAGTCCTTCTTAAGACCTCAAATCGCTTATCAAGGAAAATTTTAATCCATTAAACAATTAAGACACTTAATAGGTGTCTCTATAAACGTCCCTCGTTTAGTATAAATTTTAGGTATACCCTAAGATAGTTAATAATCCATTCCCTTCCCTCAAAGCAGCATTTATGCTGTCTGATTAAAAATTGACTATTGTTTTAACCCTAAATTAATACTTATGAAAACCCTTAAAATTACTTTTTTACTATTAGCTGTTTTGTTGTTAACAGTATCTGGAAAATCAAGCGAAAATGTTACTAACAATAATGAGTCTACTTATAAGAAATCAAATAATAATGACTTGTTAGTACATAACAAGAGAAAACTAACATTAGAAAATCAGGCATAGCCGTTGTTTATCTTAACAAAGATAAAGCCCTTACATACCAGTAAGGGCTTTGAGTGCTTATTGCGATTTGTGAAATGGTATTTAAATTTTTAGTATATTTTGAAAATAAACTAAAAACTGAATTTTGAAAAGACATTCTCTTTCAAGCTTAGTTATATTACTGCTATTAGTCAATTTCTGTTTCTGTCAAAACAATGATTCTAAATTAGACTCTATACAGTTTTATATCGAATATTCTAAAGACAAAGAATATGATCCAGAGTCAAGACTGTCTTTTGCAAAGAAAGCCTCAGAATTAGCGTACAATACAAATGTAGACTCATTAATCTTGATGAGTAATAGAAATTTTTCTGTAATGTATTTTACAGTTAGAGATTTTGATAAGTACGTTACTGTTAATAGAAAGAACTACAGGTTAGCAAAAACCCTAAAAGATACTTCTGCGCTTCAGGCTGCCTCTAATAATTTGGGTACGTATTACAGGTTCACCAGTCAAAATGATAGCACATATTACTATTATACTCAAAACCTAAAATATAGTAGAGCATTAAATGACCGAGAAAAAGAAGCAGCTGCACTTTTTATTCTTGCCGGCATCCAGGAATTAGAAAAAGATTATACCGGTGCGGAAGAAAAAGCAGTTATAGCAATTAAGATTTTTAGAGATTTACCTAAGACTGAATACGTTTTAGAAAAATTATCAGATCTAAATAACCTCATGGGAATTGTATCTAGAGAAACTAAGAATTATGATAAATCTATAGAATATTATAATAATGCTATTGATTATGCAAGAGCCATGGATGATGGTTTTGTAAGTGAAATTTATGCGAGGAATAATAAAGCTTTTGTATATAGAACTATTGGCGATTTTGATGAAGCACTACGACTATATCAAAGCCTTATTCCACTAAAATCAAAGTATGATGAAGATGATCCAAGTTTCTATCCATTGGTCATTAACAATATTGCATATACACGATTTGTAGCCGGAAATAGTGATTACAACACTATAAAAAGCATGTTTGAGGAAGCTTATAAATTGAGTGACAGTTTAAAGGACGACCTTACAAAAATGGCTGTAGCTATAGATATGTCAAAGTTTCATATGCATTATGAAGAGAATGAATCCGCTTTAAGATATGCCGAAGAGGCCTACAATTTATCCAGTGAGTTATTGGTATATGAGATTTTGATGGATGCGCTTAAGGTATTATCTGATTTAAAAGAAGGGGAGGAAGGAAAGGCTTATTTAAAAAAACACATACGATTGGGTGACAGTTTGCTTGATGTAGAGCGAAACGGAAGAAATAAGTTTGCGAGGATCGAATTCGAAACCGATGAATTGGAAGCCGAAAACCTAAAGATATCCAGAGATAAGCTTTACTTATCTATACTTTCCATAGGCCTAATGCTCACGGCAATACTTATTTATATAGTGATTAACCAAAGGGCAAGAAATAAAGAATTACAATTGGTACAGGAACAACAAAGAGCCAATGAAGAGATCTATAATCTAATGCTGGAACAGCAGGATAAGGTCGATGAAGCACGTACTCAGGAGAAAAAACGCATTTCTGAAGAACTGCATGATGGCGTACTGGGACGACTTTTTGGAGCCAGATTGAGTTTAGACAGCCTCAATTTTGTTGAAGGTATGGAGGCTATTAAAAACAGATCGGGCTATATTAGTCAACTTAAAACTATTGAAGACGATATTAGGCAAATTTCTCATGAGTTAAATACCGATTTTGTTTCAGGTTCGGGTTTTGTGGATATTGTATCAGAACTTATTGAAAATCAAACCCAAGCTTATGGCCTTGAATATGATTTTTACTATACAGATGATATCAGTTGGGAGAATCTTTCGAATAAAACCAAGATTAATATTTACAGAATCATCCAGGAATCCATGCAAAATATATACAAACATGCTAATGCAAAACAGATAAAAATTAGCATTACATTAAAAAATAATGTAATTTTATTAGCTATTGCAGATGATGGGGATGGATTTGATTCTTCTAGAAGTAAGAAAGGCATTGGCTTAAAAAACATGACTTCTCGTGTTGAAGATATAGAAGGATCTATTGCTTTTAATTCAAAAGTAGGTATGGGAACTACAGTAAATGTAAAAATCCCTTACACAGTTGATATACTATGAAGCATATAAATATTTTAATGGTCGATGATCATCCTATTATTATTGAAGGATATCAGAACGTTCTGATGGCTACCAAAAAAGAGGATCAGACACTACTTATTGATACGGCAAATAATTGTGATACTGCTCAGATTATGATAGACCGTGCCTCAAAAGGTACACCGTACGATATATGCTTTTTTGATATTAGTCTTCCGGCATCTAAAGATGGTAGATATGCTTCAGGGGAAGACTTAGCCATGTTGGCAAAAAAACTACTGCCAGATGCAAAAATTGTTATTCTGACTATGTTCAATGAGTCGTTTCGAATTCATAATATTATTAAAGAAATTAATCCGGATGGATTTCTAATCAAGAGTGACCTAACCTCTATGGAGCTGGCAGATGCTTTTCAGCATATCTTAAAATCACCACCCTACTATAGCAGCACAGTAAACAATTATATCAAAAAAACTATCACCAGCGAGATTTATGTTGATGATATTAATCGCAAGATATTACACTTGTTGTCTCAAGGGATAAAAACCAGAAGTCTTAACGAGTATATCCCGCTATCTATGAGTGCTATTGAGAAGAGAAAGAAGCAACTTAAATTATTGTTTTCTGTCACAGATGGTAAGGATGAAAGCTTGCTTAAGGAAGCTAGAACAAAAGGGTTTTTATAAAAAATAGTACAATTTAGTTCTAAAACGTCTCTCGAAACCCCTGTCATTTCTAAGAATTACGGTTTTTCCGCATCAAGTTTGCGGTTTTTCCACACTAAAAAGTCTACCCACTCAATTATCTTTGTATTGTCAACAAGAATTAATTAATCCCTCTTTAAGTTATTGTTGAATTAATAGCAAGAAAGAATTAGCCTAACAATTATCTTTTAATTGTTAGGCTTTTTTATTTAAAACCATGGGCCATTATGTTCGGACAACTTCACAATAAAAAAGCCCAGATAAATAACAGCCACTATAAATTTTAAGAATGTAGAAGCAATAAAACCCAAAAAAGACCCAAAAGCAGCTTTTATAGCTTTGTTAAAGTCGTTTCTATGAATCATCTCTCCAATTAAGGCACCGACAAAAGGGCCTATAATAATTCCAAAAGGTATAGGAGATAAAAGCCCCACAATTAGACCAATTGTAGTCCCTAGCATACCAGCTCTGCTGCCGCCAAATTTTTTAGTGCCAATGGCTGGAATAATGTAGTCTAAAATCCAAATGGCTATAGCAATTACGAGTGTAACAATCAGAAACGTATAACTCATTTGAATACCTTCAGTAAAATGTAGTATTAATAAACCAACCCAACTGGTCAATGGGCCGGGAAGAATTGGCAAAAAACTGCCCACAATTCCCAGAAGCATAACTAGTAAGGATATAATAATTAAAAAAAAATCCATATATAATAATTGTAATAGTTTGACGCGATAAATGACCTCTTGTTACAAATTTTTAACTAAAAAATTAGTTGAAACTAAAATTTTAGTTATATTTGAAATGTAATTCAACTAAAAACTTAGTTAAATGAAACAACTAACAAAAGCAGAAGAACAAATCATGCAGGCGCTTTGGCAATTGAAAAAAGCAAACGTAAAGAATGTAATAGAAGTATTGCCAGAGCCTAAACCGGCATACAATACCGTATCTACAATTATAAGGATTTTAGAAAGTAAAGGTTTTGTTAATTATGAAAAACAAGGTAAAGGGCATGTTTATTTTCCGGTAATAGCAAAAGAAGCATATAGTAATCAATCCATTAACAAACTTGTGGATAATTATTTTCAAGGTTCCTTTAAAAGTATGGTTTCCTTTTTTGTAAGTAAGAATGATATAGATATTGACGACTTAGGAGCGATATTAAAAGAAATTAACAAGAAAAAATAATCGATATGTTACATTATATTATACAAGTCGTAGTATTTCAAGCTTTATTCTTAGGGCTTTATGATCTATTTTTTAAACGTGAAACATTTTTTAATCACAATCGTGCGTATTTGATTTTAACCCCAATACTATCTTTGATCTTACCATTTATCAAGTTGAATATTGTCAATACAGATGTGGTTAAGGACTATGTGGTAAGATTACCCGAAGTGATTATTGGGAAATCGGTTTCAACATCTAGTCCAATAGGAGTTGTTAGAGATGTGGGAACAGCCACTATATCTTCGGAAGTATCTATTTGGCAAATAATATTCATCGTTGGAGCTTCATTAGCAAGTGTATACTTTATTTATAAACTTATAAAGCTACACATCATTAAGTTTAAAAATCCTAAACGATGGACCGGTGATGTCTTAATCATAAACATACTTAATAGCGATTCGGCATTTTCATTCTTTAACAACATATTTATTGGGGAATTGGTCACTAAAAAAGAACACTCAATTATTCTTGAGCATGAGCTTATTCATGTGAAAGAAAAACACTCAATTGATCTGTTAATATTTGAGGTGCTTAGAATATTGATGTGGTTTAACCCTATGATATACCTCTATCAACGCAGAGTAAAAATGCTACACGAATACATAGCTGATGCAAAAACAATACGGCATAGTGGCGAAAAGCAATACTACAAAACATTGTTGAACCAGGTGTTTAAAACCGATTCAATATCATTTATAAATACATTTTTCACAAAATCATTAATTAAAAAACGAATAGATATGTTACAAAAACCAAAGTCGAAACAATCAAAATTGTTAAAGTATACGCTATTGATACCGGTAGTTTTCGGAATGTTATTTTATGTGTCATGCGATAAAGAATCCAATGCAACTAGAGAAGAGAGTAATGATTTGGAACGTCTTACTTATACCGTAAAAATAGATGAGGAAGCGTCTGAAGACATAAAAAAAATGCGTACAGCTTATGATGGATTTTTAAGATCCAATCCCGGTTATGTCAGCTGGGCTACAATTGACTATGATAATGATATCATTACGTATTCTATACATTCTGTAAAAGAAGAAATCCCTGAAGGGTATTCAGAAGCTAATGTTGAATTTGCCGACGGCACATCTTATCAGTCTTTCTATAACTACAGAGAAGGTTATTTCTTTGCTTATGAATATAATTTTGATGGTGAGCCTATAGCACAAAAAGAAGAATATCTTATTGAAAAATTAGAAGATCTTACATCGCAAGATGGAGAACAGGATATTGTAGAGGTCGTTGAAGAAGAAAAACCCAATGGTGATAGATATACTGATAATGTACCCTATGCACATGTAGATAAGGTGCCAACATTTGAATCTTGTCTTAACAATAATGATACACAAAAAGCAATAAGACGATGTACAACTACAGCTATAGCCAAGCATGTCAATAAAAACTTTGATCTCAATTTGTCAAAAGCATTAGGGCTCAAAGGAAAACAACGTATCAGTGTATTATTTAATATTGATACCCAAGGTGTCATGCAAGATCTAAAGGTTGAAGCCCCACATCCGGATTTAAAGGCAGAAGTGGTTAGAGTAATGGGTTTATTACCTAAATTTACACCAGGAGAACACAAAGGAAAGTTGGTAAACGTATCCTACGTCCTCCCGATTGTATTTAAAGTAAATGAATAAATTTTTTGGTATTGTAATGATACATTTCGGTGTTTTTTGTCAGAACACTGAAACTAAAATAGCTGACAGTTTATATAGCTCTGGGAATTATACCAGAGCTATACAAGTTTATGCCACTTATGAAAAAAGCCCAGAAGTATATCATAAAATTGCTAAAGCCTACATTGCTATAGGCAACTTTGATCTGGCCATAAGCAATTACAAGCGCAGTATTGATCTGAATTCAGATAACACACAGATTAAATATGATTATGCCAAACTTCTAACAAGAAAAAAGAAGTATGAAGAAGCTCTGGAGTTTTTCAATGATTTGCTGACCGGAGACTCCAATAATCCTAATTATCACTACGAGCAAGGTATAGTTTTAGAGAAATTGAAAGACTCTACTGCAATGTCTAGTTTTATAAAAACCTTTGAATTAGACAATTCCCATCAAAAAGCAATTTTTAAAATTGCAAAACACTTACTTAAAAAGCGAGATCATGAAAAATCGCATAGCTATATAGACAAGGGGCTGGAAAGCTATGAAAACAATGTAGAACTTATTAGTCTTAAGGCACAGAACTACTACTATCAGCATTATTATACCAAAGCCATTCCATGGTTTTTAAAGTTGTTGGATTTAGGTGAATCCTCTGAGTTTATCTACGAAAAACTAAGCTTATGTTATGCACAAAACTCAGATTACGAAGAAGCTGTAAAATACAGAAGGCAAGCACTTAAGTACAATCCATATAACGCTGACGCCATATATGTTATCGGAACTTATTACGAACGTTTAAATGATTATGAAAAGGCAGAAGAATATATCAATAACGCTCTGGTGTTAAAAGATGTGTCCTTATCGATCGAGTATCAAAAATTAGGAACACTACTAAATCGTCAAAAAAAGTATGAAGCCGCCATCCAAGCATTTCAAAAATCATTAAAAGAGGATCCTGATAATATTATGTCGGAGTTCTACCTTGTGAGAGCCAAGGAAGAGTACTATGGCGATTTGGATACCAAAATAAAGCTTTATGAGAGTTTTATAAAAAAACACAAAGATTCGCCATATTCAAAGTTGGCACAAATGCGCCTTAAAGTTCTGAAGGAAGAAGTTTTTTTAGAAAAAGATTAAAATCTAAAAAAATCGTACATTTCGATTTCAGAACTGTATGTAAATGAAGTATTTTACGTTTCTTTTATGTTGTACACTATTTGTATCATGTCATTATTTTGAAAAGCAAAAAGTCTATTCTGAAGATTTGGTGAAAGAGGAGTTAGAGACGATCAATTGGAATGATGTAGATCAGTATCCGAGTTTTAGTGTGTGTGACTCTATTTCTGGAAAAACAGAACGTAAAATATGCTTTGAACATACGATACTTACACATGTCAACGCTTATTTGTCAGATCAGAACATCATAGTGTCTAATGATGTAAAAGATACGATAAAAGTAAGGTTGTCCATAGATAATATGGGAGGGTTAAAGATTTTGAATATAGATGCAAATTCAGTAACCAGAAGTGAAATACCAACAATAGACAGTTTATTGCATCAGAGTTTAAAAGCGGTACCTAAAGTCTATCCAGCTATTAAACGAGGACAGCAGGTCAATACAGAATTTTTAATGCCGGTGATCGTCACCATTAATTAATAGTTTTAAAATCTAATGGCCAGTTTTTGCATTAATCGTAAAACCTCTACATATAACCAGATCAGAGTGGCCAAAAGCCCCCAAGTAGCAATCCATTCTTTTTGTTTAGGCGCTTTGTTTTTATGCCGTTCTATATAATCAAAATCCAGCAATAAGGCAAAAGAAGCCACAAGAGCTGCAATAATATTAAAGATAATAGCCACCCACGAAGCCCCCCAAATAAAAGATTTAATACCAAAAAGACTAAGTATGAATGATATTAAATACACGACCATAATGCTTACTGTAGCAGTAATGATGACACTTTTAAATTTTTTGGTAAGTACAATAATACGTGTTTGATAGAGGAGTAGCATCACAAAAAAAGTAATTATAGTCACACCGATCGCCTGATAAGGTAATTCCGGATAATGCCTGTGCGCAAATGCAGAAAAACCACCAAGCACAAAGCCTTTTGCAATAATATACAATGGTACTAATAGGTGTGCCCAATGCTGTCTTACAGATATAAGTATACTAATGACAATAGCGGCGAGCATACCACCAAGCGAAAACCACTTCATTGAAACACCGTCTTCACTAAGTGTCCATAAATATCCGGTAATGCATGCAATAACAATGATTCCTATGATAGACTTTACAAAAATCCCGGTAACACTCATAGTGCTTGCAGAAGAATGCTCGTTATCCCAAAAAAAGGGTTTAAAAACAGGATTAGATGTTTTAAGATGACTTATACTCACTAAAGATTAAGTTTATAGCCAATAGAAATATCAGTAGAAAAATTACCTTGATTATCTATTAAGATGGCAAATAACTCTCCATAAATAAGGGTGATATAACTATTTTCGGAAATTTTGAAATCTGCACCCACACCAAAGATAAAAGGCACGTCAAAAGCAGTATCACTAATATCTAGTTCCATATTATTTTCATCTGTAATAGTCACATTGGAAAAGTTTAGAGTCGCAAACTTAAATTGCCCGTACAAACTAAACTTCGAGGCATTGATAACCCTATAACGATAGCCTAAAGATAATTCAGTAGTAGAATACATGAAATCATCACTTTCAAAAGCATGTCGAATTTGGAAAAACCCGGCATGTCTTGGGATTTTAGATTCAAACATTTCAAGCTCACCACCTAGTAACAAACTGTTTTTGTTGTCGGGGTTAGAGACAAAAGGATTGTTGGTAATCCCACCCGAAATACCCAGTCTAAATTGCAAACCTCTTTCTTGTTTTTGAGAAATATACGAGCTGTCAGATATTGTATTGTAATCGTCAATAAAAGCCTTCAGACCATAAAGAGTAAGCTTCAACTTTTCAGTAGAAAGCGATTGGTCTTTGGTAAGGTCAGCAAGTACTTTTTTATATTCCTCCAGATACTTGTTGTTACTATCTTTAGTATTCTTAAGCTCAAGAATATTGCCGTCAGAACGCCTTACAAAATAACGAAACTGACCATCAAAAGTATTCCAAAGGAGGTCTAGCTTACCTTCCAATTCGGTTTTTAACTCTAAAGATTCGCCATTAATGGTGTAGGAGTTTTGGGCAATTAAGCTGTTTGTAGCTAAAAAAAAGCAAAACAATAAAACAAGATGCTTCATTTCTAATTTGGGTTTGGTTTTAGTAAAACTACCAAAAATATTAATAACATATTAGTTTTTAGAAGATCTTCCTTTCCATTTGTAGGTCTTAAACTGAGATGCGACAGCAATATAAACACTGAAAAACGGGTATAATAAGCTTGAGAACGGATAAGACAGCATCGTATGTTCTTGTTTGAAAAAGCGAGCAGTTTTATAAATAAGCAGAAAATCGATGCTTAATTTAATGACCAGTATATAGAACGCGACCTTAAGACTTATGAATTCTGTAATGTAAAGTAATATTGAGGATACAATAAGGGCATTACTCAACAAAACGATAATTCCTGAAAGTAGAGCAAACCAGAAGCTGTAATGTTTTGTTTTAGATGCCCATCGAATGCGTTGCTCAACGAGAGAAGAAAACGTGCTTTCTGCTGAGGTGGTCACAATGGCATGTTCGCATTTTAAATAATGCATTTTTTCAGGATAGCGTTTTCGTAGTGTCTCTAATAAAAACACATCATCACCAGTAGCTAAATTTTGATGATTGTCGTAAACATTATTAGATTCAAAAATGACCTTTTTATAAGCCAAATTAGCACCATTACACATAAAAGGCTTACCTATACCAAAACCACCAATAGTAGCACCTTGAAGGCTTAGAATGTCAAGAAGTTGAAAACGATCTAGAAAAGAAGAAGTCGTATAGTAGGTGACGGGAGCAGCAATAAGGTAAGCGTCGTGAGATTGAATGAACTCATCAAAACAATCCAACCAATATGGAGGTATGATACAGTCGGCATCGCTGGTAACGATCCAGTCATATTTGGCAATAGATACGGCCTGATTAATTGCCGCTTTTTTACCTTCTTTTTCAGCAGGGATAAGACTCACATTTTTGAGGTTATAGGCTGTGATCATTTTTTGGACCAGACTAGCAGAGTTGTCAGTAGAATGATCATTGATCAAAAGAATTTCAAATCTATCGGTGGGATAGTTAAGAGCTGTGATAGCATCAAACAAACCTTTAATATGATGAGACTCATTTCTAATAGGAATAATGATAGAAAACTTGGTGACAGGAGATTTGTCAGATAATCGAAATGTAGACACCTTATCAAACCCTATAGTTAAACTCCCAATGAGTGCTAAATATGAAATAATGATAATAATGCCTAGGGTAGAAATCATGAGTTGTCAGATTTTGGGAGCTTAAAGTTGAGCACAAAATAGCTGCCGAACATACTGGGAATAGCAAAATTTAATAACCACATTATAGTTATTACAGATAAAATAGTGAGTTCGTTAACGTCAACATAAGAAAATAAAAACACAGCCACACTGCCTTTAACAACCACATCAAAAATAGAAATAGAAGGAATAATAGAAGCCAAAAAATACATGCTTGAGATAACCACCATGGCTATAGGATAATCGACATCAACACCAAAAATGGTCAGTAAGTAATACAGTTGAAAAGAGAAAACCAGATAACGTATCAGTGATAGTAGTAAGTTAAGTCCATGTATCTTAATAGAAAGGGATTTTATAAACACCAATATCTTTTTGAATGCAAACCCCTTAATCATAAACCCTGCTTTTTTATACCCAAAAAAAGCAAAAGTACTAATGAGTACTATAACTACAACAAAGCGCATCACTTCATAGTAATCAACATCAATTTGATAGCGATTAACAAAAATAATCAAGCCAATAATCCCAAATAAGGATGTAATGGTCATTTGCGCCATATTACCCAACATGTTGAGTAGTACAATTTTTACCCTGAATGCTTTTTGATAGTACACCGCTTTGGCACCATAATCGCCAATTCTATTGGGTGTGATTAATGATGCGGTCAGGCCACCTAGACTTTGTTCTAAAGCTTCAATAAAACGAATTTTGGTAATGGTTTTGACTAAATGTTGCCATTTGAGAATTTCAAAAAACCAATTAAAAAGACTTAAAGCAATCAAAAAAAGAATGTTTTTTGGCGAAAACGTATTGTTTTTAGTTAAAAAATGAACAAATTCACTAAATGTCAAATGGTCATTCTCGGAAAGCTTAGAATAGATAAAATAAAAAGCACCAACAACAATACTTAGCTTTATTAAGACAAAAAAGAATTGTTTAGTTTTGTATGGCACGTTAAAATGCATGCTGCAAATTAAACCAAAAGAAATACATGTTACAATATTTCAGACCATACCTTATTCTTTTTACTCTAATTTTTGCCGTTTCAGTTAGCCATGCGCAATTGCGAGAAAACATCAAATGGAAAGCACTCATTGGGCTAGGAGTTAATCATCCATTATCTGGAGGTTTTATAGATGGCGCAGAAGCCCAGTCGGTTAATTTTCCAACAGTGAATCTTGGAATTCAATACATGTTTAAACGACAATACGGGGTAAAGCTCGATTATGGGTTTAATCGCTTTAAGAACGATAGTGAAGCGCCAGAGTTTAAAGTGAACTATTCGCGTATCAATGCACAGTTTGTTTATGACCCGTCAGACAATCTTGGGTTTTTACCTATGAAAATGCGTACTGTAGCTCATGCCGGACCGGGAATAGCATTTGCTAAGCCACTAGGTAATTTGGGAGATAATAAACAAACCTATCTTAATTTTAATATTGGATTGGAAGTCCACTACAGAATCAGTAAAAAACTCTCTGTATATTCAGACCTGTCATACATTCACGGATTCACCAGTTTGGATGATTACAATCCGGCTATAAGCGGTTTAGGAGCATTTAATGGGAGTGTAATTAACCTTACTTTTGGAATAGCAATATCGCTTAGTGGTTGTCAATATTGTGATTAATGAAACAAGAAAAGATCATATTGGGTATCGACCCCGGGACTACCATAATGGGGTTCGGGCTTATTAAAGTGATTGGTAAGCAGATGAAATTTATGCAGCTCAATGAATTGCAACTCAAAAAATACGATGATCACTACTTAAAGCTAAAACTCATTTTTGAACGTACGGTTGAGCTTATTGATACCTATCATCCAGATGAAATTGCCATTGAGGCGCCTTTTTTTGGTAAGAACGTACAGAGTATGCTCAAATTAGGTCGTGCACAAGGTGTGGCTATGGCCGCAGGATTATCAAGAGAAGTTCCGATCACTGAATATTCCCCGAAGAAAATTAAAATGGCCATTACAGGTAATGGAAATGCCAGTAAAGAGCAAGTGGCCAAAATGCTTCAAAGCATTTTACAGTTAAAAACACTTCCAAAGAATTTGGACTCTACCGATGGGTTGGCCGCTGCGGTCTGTCATTTTTATAACGAAGGTAAAGCTGATGTTGGTAAGAGTTATAGCGGTTGGGCCGCTTTTGTAAAGCAGAATGAAGATAGGGTGAAATAGTATGACGTAATAGTTATTATTACACATTAAATACAATATCAGTACTTATGATGAAAAGATTAGTGTTTATTTTATTATTGGCAGTTCTCAATTGTAATGACTTTGAGAAGAAGGATAATACCAATACTAATGTTGAAGCAGAGAATAAAGATGAGTTAATCATTAAATGTCCTGGTGTAGATTTACAACTGTCTGATCATAGATCTGAATTAATGGAGCAGCTCGCTAGGCAAGGTTTTTCAAATCCGGTCAATCAACTTCCATTAAGGGAAAGAATAGATTCATTACTAAAAACAAAAGATGAAGTCACATATCTAAGTCTTGCCAATTTTAAACTTACTGAATTACCAAAAGAAGTTTTTGAGTTTAAGAATTTGGTAGCTATAGATATTTCGGGAAATAACTTTAAGAATAAAGAAAAACTCATTGAGGATTTAGCAACACTACCAAACCTCAGGATTCTGAATTTAATCTGGTCAAAACTTACGAAACTTCCAGATAATATCGAATTGCTGAAGAATCTCGAGGTGCTTAATTTAGCGAGTAATAACCTTAAGGAATTGGGTGATAATTTGGGGCAATTAACAAGATTAAAATACCTAGGATTAAGTAACAATAAGCGCTTAAAAGATTTACCCGATTCCATAAAGTATTTAGAGTGCCTCCAATTACTCAATGTTTCAGGAACGGGTTTAACAAGACTCAGAGAGGAAGTTGCAGAAAATACAGAACTAACGATTATTACAGCCAATGCATCAAAGATAAAAACTATACCAGAGAACATTGGGAACTTAGTAAATCTTGTTACTCTTAATTTAGGTCACAATAAAATTGAAGTAGTTCCTGAATCCATAGGAAAATTAAAAGCATTGAAAAATCTTAGTTTAGGATCTAATGAAATTGCCTCTTTACCTGAATCTATTTCAAATCTAAAAAAAGTTCAGTATTTATCATTAAACTATAACAGGTTTAAAACCTTCCCTAATACAGTTTTGGGTTTAGACGGATGCTACAATTTATGGGTTCATAACAATACTTTTGATACCATTCCGGTTGAAGTGGCCAATATGAAATCATTAACACATTTATTGATAGATCATGAGGTCATTACGGATGAGAATATAGAAGCTATAAAAGTAGTTAATCCAGAGTTAAGAGTTATAAAGCAAGATTCACGTCGATACGTAAAAGGAAGAAAACGGAAATACTAAAAATGGCCGGTATCTATATCCATATTCCATTTTGCAAGCAAGCCTGCTATTATTGTGATTTTCATTTTTCAACATCACTGAAAAAGAAGGCAGAATTGGTAGAAGCATTGGTTACAGAATTACAATTGCGTCATAATGAACTCAACAATGAAGCGATTGAAACCATTTATTTTGGGGGCGGTACCCCAAGCCTCCTGAGCAATGACGAGTTACAAAAATTAATTGATGCGGTTTATAAAAACTATTTAGTTGTTGATAACCCCGAAGTTACGCTAGAAGCCAATCCAGATGATTTGTCAAAGGATCGTATTTATCAGTTATCAGATACCGCGATCAACCGACTAAGTATTGGTGTACAATCTTTTTTTGAGGCTGATTTAAAACTCATGAATCGCGCTCACAGTGCAGAAGAGGCGAAATTATGTTTGGAAGAAGCTGTAACGTATTTTGATAATATAACCTTAGATTTAATCTATGGCATTCCGGGTGCAACCAATACCCAATGGCAAAAAAATATAGAGATGGCATTATCGTATAGCGTACCGCACATCTCAAGTTATGCACTAACGGTAGAGCCCAAAACCGCTTTGGCATCATTCATCAAAAAAGGCCTTATTGAAAATGTAAATGACGAACAGGCTCATGAACAATTTCGTATTCTAAAACAGAAATTAGAAGCCTCAGGGTTTGTGCACTATGAATTATCCAATTTTGGAAAAGAAGGCTATTTCAGTAAAAACAACACAGCGTATTGGCAAGGAGTATCTTATTTAGGGATAGGTCCATCGGCACATTCGTTTAATGGGAAGCAGCGGGGATGGAACGTGCGTAATAATACCACCTACATTAAAACACTTCAAAATAAAGTGTTGCCCATAGAAACGGAAACACTTACGATTACGGATCAGTACAATGAATCTGTAATGACAGGTTTACGCACCATGTGGGGAGTTTCCATTGATAAGATAGCGCAAAGATTTGGGCAGCTCTATAAAAATTATTTGTTAGAACAAGCAAAACCGTTAATTAAGGAACAATTATTGTATATTCATGATGCGCATCTACACGTCACATCAAAAGGACAGTTTTTGAGTGATGGTATTGCGGCAGAACTGTTTAAAATCAATTTATAGTGATAGCAACCATTCAATACAATTCCAAAAAGTTACAGATCGACTTATCGCAACCTTTAGATATATCTATGCCCATAAAAGCAGACCCTTCAAATGTGAATGCCTGGTATCTCGATCCACCCGAAATAAAACCTGCAACTGTTGAAGGTAATATCATTAGTATTTCTGAGGGCGCATCAGTAAATTTTAATACCATTACATTTAACCCTCATGCTCATGGCACGCACACAGAAACTGTAGGTCATATTTCTGAAGCAACCTATTCGATAAACAAATGTTTAAAACAATTTTTCTTTTTGGCAGAGGTCATTACTGTAGCACCGGAAAAAGAGGAAAAAGACAATGTCATTTCTGCCAAGCAATTACAATTTGCTTTAGGCAATAAAAAAAGAGATGCCATAGTGGTTAGAACGATACCAAATACTAAAGAGAAAAAGTCCAAGCAATATTCGCATACCAATTGGGCATACTTTAAAGAGGATGCCATACAGTTATTAGTCAAAAAAGGAGTAAAACATTTGCTTGTAGACCTGCCTAGTATTGACAGAGAAGACGATAATGGAGAGTTAAAGGGGCATAAAGCCTTTTGGAATGTTGGAGGTAAAATACGAAAAGAGGCTACGATAACAGAATTTGTTTATGTCTCAAATAAAATTGAAGACGGATGTTATATGCTCAACTTGCAAATAGCGCCTTTTGATAATGATGCCACACCTAGTAAACCGGTCTTGTTTAAAGTATTAGAGTAATGGAGACGTTTTTTATTATCATTATAAGCATATTAGTTACGCTGGGCATTGTAACAGTAATCAAACAATGGAGAGCCAAACAACAAACCAATGCACAGTCAGTATTGTTATTAGATAAGATAAAACGAGTGTGTAAGTTCATAACAGTAGAAGGCGACTTTGCAGAAATCTACCATTATGAGGATGTCAAAGAAAAATTCTTAAAGCTCATTTCAAGCCGGAAAAAAGCATTGGTGGTTATTAATGCTAAAGCTCATGTAGGCTTTGATCTGAATAAAATGAAGATGGAAGCTAATACAACGACTAAAACAGTAAAGCTAAATCATTTTCCACAACCGGAAGTTCTCAGTGTAGAGACCAATATCAATTATTACGATAAAAAAGATGGTATGTTCAATAAGTTTGAAGCTTCAGATTTGACTGAATTGCATACCAATGCCAAGCAGCATATACTAGATAAAATTCCGGAGAGCGGTTTGTACAACGTAGCAAAATCAGAAGCCTTAGAAGTGATTCAGCTTATGGAAAATTTAGTACAAACAATTGGTTGGACATTAGATTACACAGCATTGAAGATTGAAGATAATACCACAAAAAAATTAAACTAATCATGGCTGCTAAGCGATTTTCCATTTCAAATTTTCTAAAGAGTAATTGGGTGATTACACTAACATCTACCATGTTTGGTGTTATTATTGGCCTCTATCTAACCAATTCTAATGAAGCACGAAAGCTGAGAGAAGCACAACAGACAGCCTTTGAGATGGTAAAACGAGAGTTGGCAAAAAATCAGGAAGCTCTTGAAGTCTATGATTCTATTAGTAGAAACACATATAAAAGGGCAAAGTATGTGTTTTCAAAGATGACAAATCAAAAAGAGATTTTCATACCAAAAGATTCTATTGATGTTTTTAAAACCCAATCGGGAGGTATTATTAACGATCTAACTATAGAGACAGCTACTGATAGAGCAGGTCAGATGCGTGTTAGAGGAGAAATGGATTTAACATTGCATTCCAAATTAACTATTTTAGATCTGAACGATGTCATTTGGGAATCCTATAAACAAACCGACTTTTTAAATGTTACCAATTTTGAGTGTGTCACAGCTTTGGAAGAAATCTATCAGTTTCAGGAAAGTTATAATGATAGCAACAGGCAGTGGGTGGATGGTCTTGTGAATGGTTCATTTTTATATGGCGAAGACCAATTAGACCGATTTATGATGCTTTGGAAAAAGTCGATCAAGATGAGCGAGCTTTTGTTAAGAATGTATGAAATGAATGGCAATATACTTTTAGAATGTGAATGATATGAATATAGAACAATTCAGAACGTATTGTCTTAGTAAAAAGGCAGTGACAGAACACTTCCCTTTTGATGAAGATACATTAGTGTTTAAAGTTTTAGGTAAAATGTTTGCTTTAGCGTCCTTAAAAAAATGGGAGGCAGGCGAAGCAGCAATTAATCTAAAATGCGACCCGGAATATGCCTTAGAGTTACGAGCAGAATATGAAAGTATTGACGCGGGTTGGCATATGAGTAAAAAACATTGGAACACAGTATACCTCTTTCATGGGGAGTTATCACCTAAGTTCATTGCAGAGTTGATAGATCATTCCTATGATATGGTAGTTAAAGGCATGCCCAAGAAACTAAGGGAATCTCTTTAATGGAGTAAAAACCATTCGTCTACACTTAACTACCATTCGTCTACACTTAATCACAGGCAAACGAAATAAACCTATGGTTTCATAAGTTTGGTCTACTTTTCCTGAACCTAAGAATTAAAAAATTAACAATGAAAGCATTACGCGTACTTTTAATTGAAGATGATGCTATTGAAGTCATGAAACTCAACAGAGTAGTATCGGCCCTTCAATTAGAACATCAGATTATTGAAGCTAATAATGGCGAACAGGCATTACAACTTTTAAAAGAAACCTCTGAATTGCCAGACATTATTTTATTAGATTTAAACATGCCTAAGATGAGCGGTTTAGAATTTTTGTCTATATTGAAGGTAGATGATAATTTGAAACACATTCCTACCATAATCCTTACGACCTCTGGCAATAATAAAGACTTGCTGGAATGCTATCGTATAGGAATATCAGGATATGTATTGAAACCCCTTAAGTACGAAGATTATGTATCAAAAATAGAAGCTGTTATGACCTATTGGAGTACAAACGAATTAATAAAAAAATAATGAAAGGTATCGTATTTACAGAGTTTTTAGATTTGGTTGAAGACAAGTTTGGTTTAGAAATGGTTGATGAAATTATTAGTCAATCCGAATTAGAATCAGGAGGGGTTTACACAGCTGTTGGAACTTATAAGTTTTCTGAAATGTTACAACTCTTAACAAATTTGAGCACTAATACAGGGATTTCTACTGATGACCTCCTATTAGTATATGCCGAGCACTTTTTTGGAGTTTTGGAAGATAGCTATCCGGGGCTTCTGGCTACCTACAGCGACCCTATAGAATTGTTAGCATCTATAGAAAATCACATACATATTGAAGTGAGAAAGATTTATCCCGATGCAGAATTGCCTACCTTTGAAGTTATTGAAAAAACAGAAAACTCTCTCATTATGGTGTATAAATCCAATAGAGCTATGCATCACTTTGGGTTGGGGCTTATGAACAAAACCTTTGAGCATTTCAATGCATCTGCCACTATAGTACTAGAAAAAATAAAAGAAGACGGTACAGAGGTAAAGTTTATCATACATAAAAATTAATGAGTGAAAAACAGCTGAACATACTTGAGCGTGCTTTAGCAAGAGAAAAAGCCGCAAGAAAACAAGCCGAAAAAATTCTTGAAGAGAAATCAGCTGAACTATACAATCTCAATAGAAAGCTTGAAGAATCACACGCGGAGCTCATCACATTATACAGTAAAACAAATTCCCAGCTTCAAGGCGTTTTTGAAAATATTGTAGATGCCTATGTTATCATGGACCTCTGGGGAAACATCCTTAAAATGAATGAGGCGGCCGTAAGCTTATTAGGATTCGACAATGTTAAAGATGAAGGGAACTTGATGGAGTTGGTAGCCAAGGAAGACATAAATAATGTAGCGCCGGCATTTAAACAATTGTTAGATGAGGGGTCTATTACCGATTTCACAATACAGATAGTTACAAAAAAGGGCACTCGAAAGCTGGTACATATCAATGCCAGTATCATTTATGAGAATGAAGAAATTGTTGGAGCCCAAGGTATTGTAAGAGATATTACAGAGGCAAAACAAAATGCAGAGCTTATAGAGGAGCAAAAAAAAGAACTCGATGTTATTGTAGATAATTCTTCCCTTGGCATTGTATTAACCCAATTTGGACAAATCATAAGAACCAATGAAGCATTTCAAGAATTATTAGGCTATTCGGAAGCAGAACTAAGCAAGCTGACGATTAAGGATTTGTCATTTATAGAAGACTTCCCGGAGTCCAAAAAGTACTTGGAGCAGATCAATGCCGGAGCGATCGATAACTTTGTGGTGAACAAACGCTACCGGAAAAAAGACGGTTCGGTCATATGGGCGAAAACCAATGTTAACGCTGTGCGAGATAGTGAAGGCAATATTAAATTTCAGGTGGCATTAGTTGAGGATGTGACTTCACATCGAGAAAGAGCATTGATCCTCGATATGATCAATAATCTTACCAAATCCATTCTTGGAAAAACAGATATAAATGAAATTGCCTGGGAAATCGTTAATAAAATTGCAAAGTATCTCGACTCTGAAGATTGTGTGATCTATCTGGTAGATCATGAGAATTATACTTTAGAGCAGATTGCAGTTTATGGTAATAAACTTGATCATGAGAATCAGATTATTAATAAGATGATTATCCCAATAGGCGAAGGTATTGTAGGCGATGTTGTTAAAACACATAAATCAGAAATCATTAAAGACACTTCAAAAGATGAACGGTATGTTGTGGATAATGAGCGAAGGTATTCTGAAATTACCGTACCTATAATCAGTAATGGTAAAGTCATAGGCGTTATAGACTCTGAACATAAGGATAAGAACTATTACACTAAAGAACACGTAAAAACGATAGAAAGTATAGCCAGTTTAGTAGCCATACAATTACGGACTGCACTAAATATAAGAGAACGTCAAAAAGCAGAAGCTCGTAATGTACATCTCCTAAAAGAATTGGAGAAAAGTAATGACGAACTCCAAGAGTATGCACATATTGTATCTCACGATTTAAAGTCGCCACTACGAAGTATTGATGCGCTAGTCAATTGGATCAAAGAAGATAATAAAGGCAGTTTTGATGAAATTACGGAACGTAATTTTGATTTGATTGAAACCACATTAGAAAAAATGGAACAACTTATTTCAGATATTCTCATGTATTCGAGCATAGGTTCAGAGCGATCAGAAGAAGAAACTGTTGACCTTAATCAGTTGGTAACGGACCTGAAACAGATTTTATATGTACCAGAGCATATAGAAATTACAATTTTAAATCCGTTGCCCCAATTAAAAGGTGATAAGACAAAATTGCAACAGTTGTTTCAAAATTTGATCAGTAATGCCGTAAAATTCAATGACAAGGAGAAAGGCCTTATAGAAATAGATGTCACTGAGCAAAAATCCTACTATCAATTCTCTATAAAAGATAATGGTGTAGGCATTGATAAAAAGCATCATGAAAAGATCTTTAAGATCTTTCATGCGCTAAGCGATAATAAAGAGTCTACCGGAATTGGACTGTCCATTGTAAAAAAGATCATTGATATGCACAAAGGCGAAATTTGGATAGAATCAGAATTAGGAAAGGGTACCACCTTCCACTTTACACTAAAAAAATAAATATGTCTCAGCCCAATTTATCATACATCAAAAATCTATCAGGTGGCGACACGGCTTTTGAAGCCAAACTTATAGGCATTATTAAAACTGAATTTCCTGTAGAAAAAGCTGTGTATCAAAAGAATATAGAAAGTAAAAACTTTAAACTAGCAGCAGAAAATGTACATAAACTTAAACATAAAATTAGTATTTTAGGGCTTGAGAAAAGCTATAAGATCGCTGCAGATTATGAAGATAGTCTCAGAGAGCATAGCTTCAACGGTAAAGAGGATTTCGATAATATCCTTGAAACTATAACCAATTTTTTAAAGACCCTATAACCTTTTTTTATGAATTGCATTATTATTGACGACGAAGAAACCGCAAGAGTAATATTATCGCAGTTATGTGCAGGAATACCAGATTTAAATGTTGTTGAAGAATTTCCAAATGCCATTCAAGCTATAAAATATCTAAATCAAAATGAAGTTGATCTGATTTTTTTGGATATTCACATGCCAGACTTCACAGGCTTTGACTTTATTCAAACCATAAAAAACCCACCAAGAATTGTGTTGACGACTTCAGATCCTCAATTTGCCATTGAGGCCTTTGAATACGATTGCATTGTAGATTATTTAGTGAAACCAATAGCCATGCCTAGGTTCGAAAAAGCCATACAAAAAGCAAAAGCAAGCACTGTCACAGTAGCACAACCTAATACCTCAGTTACAGAAACAACTGAAAGTAACTCAGAAAATGATCTGTATGTTAATATCGATCGACGATTGATAAAAATAGACATCCCCAGCATATACTTAGTAGAAGCCAAGGGCGATTACATACATGTTAAAACTGAAGATAAGAACTATACAGTGCATTCCACCCTTAAGAAAATAGAGGAAAAATTGCCAGATAGTCTGTTCTTAAAAGTACACCGTTCGTATATCATTAATATTAAAAAGATTATTGATATTGAAGACAATAGTGTGCTTATTAAAAAGGACGTCATCCCTGTAAGTCGTTCTAACCGTCCGGAATTGATGAAGCGATTGAATTTATTGTAATTCAAAAACTTAACGATCAGTTGTTTCCATTCGTCTACACTAAATTTTCATCCATCGAAAATTAAACTATTAAGGGTACTGTAGCAATAGATTTGTGGTATAAATAAATATATCATGAAAACTATTACTCAACCATTTCAAACCTCTATACTGTGTATGATTCTAATATTTACGAGTCATATTATTAAAGCGCAGGACATCCCTTTCAATTGTGACTATAATGCATATCTATTTCAATACAATGATGTCTATGCTATAGATCTCGCCTCAGGAAGCTCATTCCTGGTCGCTGAAAATGTTACTGAAGGAAGCATTAATGCAGCAGCTTACAATCCTGCGGATGGATACATCTGGGGGTCATTAAGTTCACCTCAGAGAACCATTGTAAGAATTGGAAAGAACTTTAACACAACAACGTACTATATTCCCGAATTACCAACAAGTAATAGATACGTTGGCGATATTAGTGCAGAAGGCGTGTATTATCTCAAAGGAGGAGGAACCACTTATTACAAAATAGATTTAGATCCGGCATCTGATGCTTACGGTGAGCATATGTCTACAGAAAACCTATCACAGAATATTAATGTTCACGATTGGGCATTCAATGCCGTTGATGGTCAGTTATATACTGTAGAAAAGAGTTCTAATATTTTATACCGAATAGACCCGTCTAATGGAAATGTTCAGGCATTAGGTGAAGTACCTATTTTGTCGGGATTAAACTATACCTATGGTGCCGTTTATTTTGATGTCTCAGGACGTTTTTATGTGTCTGCAAATCAGACAGGAACCATATATGTAATTCAAAGTGTTCAGGAGGTGCAAAGTTCAAATGATATGGATTCTAATTTATTTGCATTTGGACCATCCAGTTCAAGTAACGATGGCGCTCGTTGCCCTACAGCTCCCGTGCCACAAGAAATATGTGATAATGGAATTGATGATGATGGTGACGGACTTATAGATTGTGAAGACCCTTCTTGCTCAGGTTATGGTGAGTGTGATGTTATAGAACCGCCAACATCTGGAGGGAATGATGGTGGTTTGGAAAGTAACAGCAGATTGTCTGAGCAAATCAACAAGCGCAACTTCAACCGTGCTAAAACAGGGTATGAGTTTAACAGGGCAGCCGCGCCAAGAGTTACAATGTCAGGAAACTATGCATTTAGAAATGCCAATTCAAGTTTTACATTACTAGACTTTATTCCTATGAATGTTATTAGTGAAGAGGAGGTTGTTGAATCAACTCCGACAGACCTGTTGAGCATCACAAATGCTACCGACGTTTATGCCGTAGATTATATGAAGACCAACACATCGGTAGCTTCGATCTTGGCATTAAAAACAGAGAATGGTGTTTATGAACATACCAAATACATTTGCGACCGTTTATTAGGAGCTGAGCTTATCTCTGTCTCTACAATAACACTTAATGATGAAGCTTTTATTAAATCAATAATCAAAAATGTAGATGGTACATACGAGTTTGTATTAAGTCTTTCGGCTAAAGTGACCAATAACGATGAAAACTTTGCTATAGAGAGTCATTGGAACTTGGACCGTTATGAAGAAAATGTAACGTACTATAATTTTCAGATATGGTCCAATAATATGGATGATCTATACCGATTGGGTCAGGAAGTATTAGACCTTTTAGATACTCAGAAACCTATAGTATCGTATAACAATTCGACACCACCAACCGTATTTGTTAGAAAAGGAAAGTATAATAATGGCGCTCTCGAACTGCAGGTCGTGAATACAAATGCTACAGAAAGTGTTGTGTTCGATGCCGGGTTCAGAACCACAGAAACAGAAGATTTTGGTACAATAAATACGACAGTGAACTTAAATGAGGAGTACATCACAAACCTTACCGTAAATACAGGAAATCTTTTTGATATTGGCTTTAGAATTGGAGATGGTATAGCCACACCAGACGATTTATTCATGTCAGATGGTCCATGGGGTGTTGATGACTCTCAGGCAGAAACTACAGTGACTGCATATACCATATCGCCAAATACAAACACTTTTGAAGAAAGTGAGTTCCCTGTAGAACGTAATGTAACATTGAAAGCAACAACCAGTAGCTATGTCGCCGCTTACAGAGCCCTTACACCACGATTTAAACCCGTAGACCTTACAGGTTACAATAGCTTAAGATTAAATGCCAAAGGCACAGGTAGTTTAGAGATTACGATGGTGAAAAAAAGCATTGCCAATTGGAATGAACAATTCAAAACAACAATAACATTGACCGACGAAGATCAGGAGTATATATTACCATTTGCAGACTTTGAATCCAATTCCGGTAATGGGTTAGAACTCAATGATGTCGTAACCATTGTATTTACCATGGCCTCAGAAGATGGTACTATGGTAGCCAAAGAGATGGCATTAGAAGACGTACGTTTCTCCAGAGAACAATCTTTAAGCATATCAGAATATGAACAAGATTTAGTGACGCTGAGAGCAGTGCCAAATCCTATGATAACAAATACAACAATTCATTTTACAGCAAATCAGCAAGAACAAGTACAATTTGTAATCTATGATCAACTTGGTAAAACCGTATATCAAACACAGCATAATGCGGTTCTGGGTAAAAACAAAATGATCATTAACAGACAAAATTTAAGTACAGGATTATATTTCTGTAAAATCATAAGTCAGGGCGTAAACTACAGACCTTTAAAGATCGTAGTGCGATAAGCCTAATTAATAGCAGCTTCAAAAGGCAAAAGAGTCATCTTTTGCCTTTTGTTTTTTGAAAAAACCAAAAGTAGTAAGCAGGGTTCATGGTTAGGAATATATAGAATGGGCAAGGGTTTGTAAAAGTATAACTTAAAATGCCTGCCATTCGTCTACACTTAAATTTCACCCGTCGAAAATTAAAATATTAAGCCATTTCAGCCTATAGATTTGTGATATAAAATAATTATATCATGAAAAAAATACTACTTACCATCAGCACATTAGTTACCGTAATGGTATGTGCACAGAACTATCAGTATCTAGGCGATTACACGTCTAATGGAACCCCATTATATCTCGAAGAACCGGGAGATGAGGTGAGTATTGCAACTTTAGAGATGATTAGCAATTCTTTACCGGAAAGTTATCCGGTACCGGATTACAATCCGCATTACATTTCATCGGGTTATGAAACGGATGTAGTTTTAGATGAGCAGGCAGACGTATGGGTGACCTTCGTTGATGAAGGTGCCGGATATAGAAACGTTCTAGGGTTCTATACTTATGATGCCGATAATCCACCGACAACAGCTCCGCAAGACAATGAGATTACAATTATATTTCCCAATGCTTCGGCATTAGGGAGTGGAGGAGGACTGCAAGTCGGAGATAAAGTGAAAATAGGAACATTCCCTGCAGGAACAGGCATAGGTTGGGTATTATTGGCCAATGCATGGAGCTCCAACGCTCAAATGGTAGGCTATGGTTTGTGGAAACTATATTCTAATCCCGACTATAATCCGGAAGCCGATGAAGCTTTGAGGTATCATAATGTATTATTGAATGATCCAGACAATGAACGTATTATTCTAGGCTTTGAAGACATTCGGAGAGATTATGGTTCATGTGATAATGATTTTAATGATGCTATTTTCTATGTTACTGCCAGTCCCTATGAGGCCATAAGAACTAATAATTATGCCGATGTTAGTTCGGCATCATCTGTAACCTCTGCATATGATGGTGGTTTAGAAAGTAATGGTGATTTGGCAAGCCTTGTTGCAAAACGGAATTTTAGACGTAGAAAATCAGGTGTTGAATTGAATCAGAAGGCGTTGCAAACAGAATATCATAGAGAAGCTTTTCAAATGATGCCTACAGACGGGACGAACACATTAGGACTTTCAGAATGTTTGCCAGATACGGGGATGTATAGCACAGAAACAGCATATGTGTCCAGTCCTGATGACCTTATCGGTATTACGAATGCAAACGAGGTGTTCTCTGTAGATTTATATAGCGGAGAAACCCGGGTAGCAGCCATATTAGCTACGGCAACTAACGGTGCAGTTTATGATCATACAAAGGTCATTTGTGATCGCCTTAACAATTCGAGTCTCGAAGATGTAAGAACAGTTAGAGTTAGAGGACATCAAATTATTAGTTCGAAATTGAGAAGAGCTACTGGCGAACTAGAATTTACACTGAGTTTTTCAGTACAATTAGGAGATGCAACTAACCAATTATATAGTTTTTGGAACATAGCACAATATCCTGAAGGTGATTATTACAATTTCCAACTGTGGGGAAGCTCATTTTCTCAGGTGTTTGCAGCTGCTAATTATATCATGGATACACTGTCTAATGAAAAACCATTGTTGAGTGAGACTTTAGAAGATGTCGTACCACCGGTATTTGTGAAATCAGGATATTATGCTAATGGCGCAATTCATTTGGACGTTATCAACAAAACAGGAGCTAGTACATTTTCGTTTAATGGTAGTATAGCAACAACAGAAGTTTCTGAACGTCATAATATGACGCAGAGTGTCGCTCTAAATGGCGATTGGAATCAGACGGTTGCCATACCTACAGGACGTTTATTCGATATTGGAATGTCGTTAAGTACAACAGCATCAGCACAGCAAGATGCTTTGTATTTGGCAGACGGCCCCTGGGGTCTGGATTATCTGGAAGAATTAGCGCAGATCAATTATTTTAATGTTACAAATGACGAGTTGGCCGGTAATGAGGATGCTTATGAAGTAGAGCGTCAGCCAGCTGCGAGTGGTATGGTAAAAGGTAATGTGAACTTATTCAGACACCTGCTGCCTGGAGATCAATCGCTTAACGTTACCAGCTACAATAGTATACAATTTACAATTAAGAATACAAGTGCTGTAGAACTGGTTATTGTTCCGGAAGGTTTAACAGATTGGAATCAAAGATTACGTTATACTATAGCTGCTAATTCAGAAGCTACGGATTATAGCATTGCATTTTCAGATTTTGAAGATGGATCAGGGAATACGGTTTCAATAGACGATATTAAAACTGTGGTGTTCTCAGTCATTGGAGATTATGCAAGCTTTCAACCGTTCGATATTGAAGTCAGTAATATGGCCTTCTCTGCTCAAAGCACTTTGGGTATGGATGAAGTGACTTTGGATGACAATACGTTAAAGAATTACCCGAATCCATTTAAGCATCAGACCACTATCAGATTACCAGAGTCATCAGCTTCAGCAAGTATTCAGGTTTATGACATGCTGGGAAGGGTAGTAGACTCTAAAGAGTTAATAGTTCAATATAAAAAAGCAGTATATACTGCACCACAATTGTCAAAAGGCATGTATAAGTACATGCTGAAAGACGAAAATAATAAAACATATAGCGGTACTTTCATGGTTGATTAGATTGAGGTTAGTGACCCGTTGGGTTGTAAAAGGCAAAAGCATTAGCTTTTGCCTTTTTTATTGGGATTTAATTCTTTTGGAAACGCAATAACCATTTATAGAAATTAACATTATTATAAACCTTGGTCCACGCATTATGACCTTTATCTTCTCCAGCTACGAAAATGAGATCTTTATTCTTATGGTCGATATCAGAAATAGAACTAACCGTTTGAAAGGTTTTATTAGATAAAGCCTTGATCTTCTGAACGGTAGCTTCAGTTCTGCATGTGAGACTATTACCTGTCAAAATAGTGGAACTCTTATTAATTGTGCATGTGACTGTCCTGAAGGTTATTCTGGAACTAACTGTTCTACACAAGTTGCTCCAAGCAGAGTAATAATTACTAAAGCTATTGTAAAGGTATTTCCAAACACTGATAATGGTAGTGGATGGGATTTAGGTGTTACAAATCCGGAGGATGCATTAGCTGATGCATCTAATTTTTATGAGTTTTACCTTACTCCAAATTTAGAAATAACAAGAATATGATAATCCGTATTTAGTAAATATATGGGACTACGATTTTAATAGTGACGATGACTTCATGACGAGTTTTGGATTTATTGCATATACTCCAAGCAATGGATTCTCTGAAGTAATTACGGTTGTAAGTCAATCTGAAGAAATATTAGTGGATTTAGAATTGAGTTATGAGTTTTAATGCCAAAGACCTAAAATCAAATGGTTTAAAATAATATTTCTCTAACATTATTTTAAATAATGATTTATTATATTTGAAAAGCTAATTAAACCTTATGAGCATTACTAAACCTGTAATATACAATTTATCAATTGTATTAGTAGGTAATTTTAACCCGTCAATTGTTAACCCATCATGGTTAGCATACAAGAAATTAATAAGGGAATCAGAAGTTGAAAATGCTACCATAAAAATAATACACCCTGATCTCGCAAATTTTTCTTTATCCTTTGTAAATATTCAATGTTCTCCTGAAAAATTTGTTATTAATTGTGAAAATGAGGCTGATTTTGATTTAGTAAAAGATTTAGCCACAAGCATATTCTCAATTTTGAATGAAACTCCTGTAAGTGGAATAGGAATAAATCATTATTTAGACTTTGAATTAAATACTGATAAAGAGTTTTATGACTTTGGTAATTGGTTAGCTCCCAATGAAATATGGAATGAAACTTTAAATGATCCTAAATTATTTGAGTTAAAAATCACAGAACCTTTTTTTGATAGTGGTCCAGTAAAAAATATGACTACAGTAAGAACGTCTGAAAAAATAAAAACTAATGGAATTCGTTTTGAATTAAATTATCATATTGAACTTAAACGAGTAAAAAATAATAGGTCTATACCAGATATTATTATCAATCATTGGAAAAGCAGTTTTGATAAATCAAAAGAAGTATTTGATTCCTTAATTAAAAGATTTTATGAGTAGTACAATTTTCAAAAATAGCTGGATAGAGAAAGATTATAATGATAAAGCCTTTACTGCAGAAAGTGAAAGTGATAGAAAATTATTAAATCAGTATTATGTACATTTTGAAAAAGTAAATGATAGAAATAGTCTTTTGTCACAAGAAAATTATTGGTCATTCAGTCCATTAAAAGGTAAGGATATTATTAAGGATTATTTCGATGATTTGATAATTTATAATATTCCAAGTATCAAGACCCATAACTTTTCAAATAATAGATTTTACTCTAAAAAGTTTAAAAAACTTATTGGTTATGTTATGGAAATTCATGATGATTATTTTAATGCAAAGCTCTACGAAAAAGACAACGAAGGCACTTATGAAATAGGTGAATTCGATTTAATTGATATAGATAAAGATGATCTAGATTTATTTTCTGTTGGTGCTGTTTTCTATTGGACTTTTGGTTATTTTGCTCTAAATGGTCAAGTAATAAAAAAATCTGAAATAAGGTTTAAAAGAATTGCTTCATTGGAACCTGAAGAAATTGATAACATTGTTGACAACTCTGACAGTCTAAATGACAATATAGTTTGGGAGTAAAAGAACAGTTTTTTTCTCTTCCATCCCAAGATGAAATTGAAATAACTTTAATTGGAACAGGAGGGGGTTATGGTGAGTCAGTTGTTCTAAAAATCAACGACTGTGAATGGGTTATTATTGATAGTTGCATCAATCCTGATACTAAGTTTCCATTATCTATTGAATATCTTTCTAAAATTGGTGTTGATTATAAAACAAATGTGAAGTTTGTTATTTGTACCCATTGGCACAATGACCATATTTTAGGCATCTCTAAAACACTTGAACTTTGCGAAAATGCGGAGTTTTGCGCTCCTCATGTTAATAACACAAAAATGTTTACTTATTATGTAAACATGGATTATGCAAAAATGAAGAAAGGATCTATTTCTTCTTTCAATGAATTCAAGGATTGTATGGAGATAATTAAAACGAGAGGCGATAAAAATATTGTTAAAAGGATGAGGTCCGATCTTGTTTTACATGCAAAAAATATGACTCTATCAAGTGGTGAAGTTATAAAGACAGAATTATGTTCTTTATCTCCTTCTGATGCCGTTATTGCCAATTTTGACCACGAAATTTCTACTCTTTTTAGCAATTTTGATTTATCAAAAAAAACAGTTGTCGAAAAATCGGCTAATGAAAAATCCTCCGTAATTTATCTCAGATATAGTGAATTTACTGCCCTATTAGGTGCTGACTTAGAAGTCTCAATAGCGCAAAATGAGGGGTGGAAAGATATATTTAACAATTCTAATTTAATTAATGGCCAATCAATTATATACAAAATACCCCATCATGGCTCAGAAAATGGATATGATAAAAAGATTTATGAAAAACTAATATCTCCACACGCAATATCTAAAATGTCTCCGTGGAATAAAAGTACTAAACTTCCTCAACCGGAAATGCTTAAAACATACCAAACCCATTCGCAAAATTTATATATAACGTCACCGGTAGATATATCAAAGAAACCGAAAAAAAGAGATAAAAGCACTGAGAAGATTATTCGGTTATTTACCAGAAAATTATCTGAAGTTAGATTTAATCAAGGAATAGTGCGTACAAGACATTCTTTAATAGGAGATAAAAAGATCAGCGTTGAAACTCATGGGTCAGCGTTTAAAATATAATTTAAATCATTACATTACAGTTTTGGCTGTTTAGTCAGGACGTTTGTCTTGGAAGCGATAGACAGGTATTGACAGGTGTGAAAAGTTCTTAGATATAGAAAGATTTAGTTTTGTTGGTAAACCGTACTCGCAAGATGCACATGGAATTTTAGTCAATCCATGAGGCTAATGTTTTCAAAAAATTATATGTCATATTTTTATAACATTTGATCATTTTGGTAGTCATAGGTATATAAATCCCTATAAAACTTACTCGGGTGTGATGTGTTTTTTTGATGCTGGGCGGTTAAAATATTAGAAACTAAAAAGATGTTAATGAAAAATAACAGGAATAAAGAATGAGTTGTTTTCATGAGTCTAATGATTTTACATATATGAAACGATTTTTCACAACAACTTGTTGTTGGTAACTAAAGATACTTAATATTAGATTTGAGGATGTTAAGCGTATTCTATGCCTGAGTATAGAGAATAATATATGTCGTCTTCCAATTTCGAAGTCGTATTTTGTGTGTATGATTACTATCCAAACATATCGAATAGTTGCTTAACTACTATCGGGTAAATATCGGTTTTCCGGTCAGATACCACTTAAAACGAAGCCCCAGTTCTGTAAATCGAAATCCGGCTGCTGTAGCCGAGGCAATATTACTATGAGTCCCATAAACATTTAGAAGACTACGTTCAGAGAATTTATAACCCAATGCACCCTGAAAGCGATAGGTACTCTGGCTATCGTTGTTTTCAATAAACTGATAACCAAAAGCCGCTGTAGCATTATAATACCAAGATTTGACTTTGACCGAACGTTCATCTCTGATGAGATTAGCAAATACTTCTACCGCATTAAAACGTTCAGGACTGAAATAGAACTCAGGAACCTGATCTTTAAACGTAATGTGTTGGTAATTGATACCTCCTTTTAATACCGGCTGATTCATAAACGTATAATATAAAGAGGTAAATAAAAGATGGCGCGTATTATCATCATTTTGAGAAGTGAAATAATATTGGGTAAACCACCCCAAATTGCAATTCGTATTAAGATTGTAATTGGCGTAGAAGTTATGCATTACAATTTCTCGATCCAGCAGATCGGCATTGAAATTTTGAAGTTCACGCTGGTAGCCTAGCACCAGACTTTGAAGTTTAAACGGTTTTATATTCAGTGAGATATTCGTTAGTAGTTGTGTGTAGTCATTAGTGTCAGCTGAAGCATTTACCAAGCCCAATTTAGCATTAAGCGCTAGTTGAGGCAACCACTGATACGTCATACCCACTTGAAATTCATTGGAAGTTGCTTCAGCATTAGTTGCGGTATTTTTAGTAGAACGATATCCATAAACACCATTGAGTGTAAAACGGGTAGATAAAGGAACGGCAACACTTGTGTTGAATGCATAAGCTTTGTTGTCGCCGTTATCAAAAGTATAACTCGCTTTAGTGTCTGTAAATGGCGAAAAACGCGTGTCGAGTTGTTGAATAAAATAAAGCGCATCCTTTTGATTCGAATAGAATTCTAGCGTACGCTCTGCACCAGTATAAGCTGCTCTATAACGCCCTAAGGCATTTAAGGCATTGGCCTTTCCCAGATTACCATCAAAAGATGTGCTATCTGTACTTAGTATCGATTCATAGTCCTTCAGACTTTCTTCGAAATCACTTTTATAAATGTTCAATGTGGCACGCAAAGCCAATATCCAACTCGCTTTGGGATCAGTAGTGATAAGTGAGTCAATGAGGGCCTGTGCTTTTTTATACTTTCTATGCCATATCAATGCCTGTACATAACGCTCGGTTGTTTGTTGTTTAAGTTGAGGGGCCGTAGTTTTAACAATACGATCATAAGCTTGAGTGCTCAGTTTTAGAGCAGTACCTTCTTTACCTTTAAGATGTGCTACAAGTGCTAAGCCATTAAGCGCTTCCATTTGATATTGTGGCAATTCAGACAAACGCTCATAAGTGGCTTTAGCCTTATCCGTGGCATCCATAATGAGGTATAGGTTAGCAAGGTTGAGAAGGAGGTCTTTATCATTTTCAAATAGATAGAGTCCTTCCAGTAATAAGGTTTCGGCTTCAACATACTGTTGCGCTTGCTGATTTTGATATGCATAACCTAAGTAAATATACTTTTTGGAGGTTAAAGCATTAGGGTTATCGGGAGATACCATTAAAGCTTTATTAACATAAGATAAAGCATCGGCATAAAGTTTAAGGTTAGACAAGGTATTGGCATAGCCTAAAAGCGCAGGGAAACTCTGCGCGTCTTTAGCTATCAGGGATTCATAATAGGTTTTGGCTTCAACAAACTTACGATTCCATAGTAGCGCCTCACCATAATTCAATTCAATTTCAAAATCGCTAGGGTAGTCCTTTAGCAGTGTACTGAAAATCTCACTAGCCATTTCTGGCTTACCGTTAAGCCCAATAGCTCTGCCATAACATAAACGTGCCGTTTTATTATCTGGATGTACCTTTAATATCTCAGCAAAAAAGGTCTCAGCAGCCTTGTATTGTCCGGTTTCTAAGTAGGTGAAGCCTTTTTGCATGTCTTGAGCATAAAGCCCAAAGCTCAGGCAAAAAAGGATGATAAGGTATTGTAACTTTTGGGTCATGGTTTGAGTGTTATTTACTAATTGCAAGTTAAGCAGGAAATGCCGTTCATTCATCTACAGCAAACTACCATCCGTCGAAATTAAAGTCTCATACATAGAGTTTGTGAAGATATTTACACCAGAAATAAACGCATAACTTATTGAAAATTAGAATTATGGCACTTAAAATTACAGAACAAAACGGAACATTTGTATTAGCAGGAACATTAAATACAATTACTGCAGATCATTTTAGAAATCACTTTCAATTGATCTTAAACATGCAACAAGAATTGACCCTTAATATTGATGGCGTTTCAGAAATTGATGTAGATGGATTAATGGCATTAAAAACGCTTTATAAAAACGCATTGATCTACAATAAGGACTTTTACATTACCGGTTACGGTTGTAAAGAGATCTATGACGATTTTAAACAGGCTTATGCAGCATAGCTAAGCATAATTTCAACACCCAAAATCAACAATCATGAACTTAAATATTATAAATAACAAAGGGGTATACGAATTGCACGGGCAGTTTGTAGAAGCCACAACTTATGAAGTAGCAAACTACTTCAACACACTTCTCGATACCTACTATGAGATTGTCATATGCCTTAAAGGTGTTACAACCATAGATAAGAAAGCTTTGAACGTGATGCAATTTATTACCAGTAAAGCAAAACGAAGAAGTAAAGAATTATTTGTATTGGGTAAAACGAATACTAAAATCAATGAGCAGTTTAAAACGGCTGAACTCGAATACCTCTTTAAAGATGATTACACTAGCTAAAACCATACGAAAAAAGATCACACCAGAGCAGCTATTCATGCTAAGTGTTCTGGTTGTTAATGGAGGTAATTACTTGTATAATTTAGTACTTGGACGCCTGCTCGGACCAGATGCATTTGCAGATGCTGCTGTGCTTATCACTTTCTTATTAGTACTGTCGTTCATGGCCATGACCTTTCAACTGGTTACAGCTAAGTTCTCGGTCTTATTTGAAGCACAGTTGTTTAAAAGTTTTATGGCCAAAGTTTATAAAAATGCACTTAGTGTAGGACTGGTGTTAGGCGCATTGATTATTATGTTTGCAGATGAGTTGCAAACTGTTTTCAATACATCTTCTTCAGCAATGTTTGTCATTTTTGGATGTGGTGTTCCTGTATATTTTTTAATGAGTGTCAACAGGGGTGTCTATCAAGGAAAAAAAGCATTCAAAGCACTTTCTATAACTTATCAAAGTGAAATGGTCAGCCGATTGGTGCTAACTTTGGGGCTTATTATACTTTTTAGCATGCAGTCTTCAGAAGTCATTGCTGTAGGCATCTTATTGTCTTTAATCTTTGGGCTGTTGCCTTTTAAGATTAGTGCAATTAATATGAAGTCGAAACCTATCATGGACGTTGTACAAACCAAAAATGTAAAACGCTTTTTTATACTTACTGCATTTTATGAGCTCACACAGATTCTTATAAACAACAGCGATATTTTAATGGTTAAACACTACTTTGACTCTTATGAAGCTGGGTTGTATGCCGCATTGGCACTAATTGGTCGGGTGGTATATTTCATAGCCTGGATGTTCGTTATGCTATTGTTGCCTACCGTAGTACAACTTAAAAAAGAAGGAAAGCATACAGCTCCTGTACTTTTTAAATATGTGGGTTACATTGCTGCCATATCAGCTACAATTGTGTTGGCATGTCTTTGCTTTCCGGAAACTATAATCCAATTGCTATTTGGAGAAAGTTATGTGGTTATGGCACCTTTATTATGGAAGTATGCTCTGGCGACATCACTCTTTGCCGTATCCAACATTTTTGCATACTACTACTTGTCTTTAGATAATTATGTGCCGGTGATCATTTCAGGTGTTTTTGGGATGCTTCAAATGGGGTTGGTGGTGTTTTTTCATGATCACTTAGAACAAGTGGTTGACATGCAAATTATTGCCATGGCCATGTTGGTAGTAATTCAGGTGGGGTTCTTCAAAATAGAACAAAAACGTCAAAACGCATTAATCTAAAGCAAATTACCATTCGTCTACAGCAAATGTCATGCGGTCTTTACATTGCCAAAAAAGCGTGATGAAAAGATCAAATTTGTACTGTAACATAAAATCTAATCATTATGAAACTAGCTATAGTCACCGCATATCCTCCAAGTAAAGTTACTTTGAATGAGTATGCATACCATTTGGTAAAACAGTTCAGACAAAAAGAAGATATTACTGAATTGGTACTGTTAACCGATACAACCGAAGGTGAAAAAGATATTGCATTTACCGAATCGGGCTGCAAAGTAACCGTAAAAGAATGCTGGGCATTTAACAGTTATAAAAACATCTTTTCGGTTACTAAGGCAATAAGTCAGGAGCAACCCGATGCTGTATTATTCAATCTTCAGTTCATGAAATTTGGCGATAAAAAGATTGCTGCAGCTCTAGGATTAATGCTACCGTTGGTTTGTAAGCTTAAAAAAATACCAAGTATTGTATTACTTCATAATATTCTTGAAGAAGTCGATTTGGGAAGTGCAGGATTTACGTCCAATAAACTCATGCAAAAACTGTATGGATTTATAGGAACAACACTTACCAAATTAATTCTACAGGCAGATGTAGTAGCAGTAACCATGCAAAAGTATGTTGATATTCTGCAAGCAAAATACAAAGCAAAACATGTGACGTTAATTCCACATGGTACTTTTGAAATACCTGAAACGCCAAATTATAAATTGCCAAAAGGACCAATGCAAGTTATGGCTTTTGGAAAATTTGGAACCTATAAAAAAGTAGAAGGCATGATTGAAGCTGTGGAAATGGTAAGAGCACAGACTGGTTTAGATATGGAAATTGTTGTGGCAGGTACTGACAATCCTAACGTCCCGGGATATCTGGAGAGTGTAAAACATAACTATAAGCATGTGCCAAAACTGAAGTTTACAGGCTATGTCGAAGAACATGAAGTTCCTGAACTGTTTAATAACAGTGCCGTGGTTGTATTTCCTTATACTGCAACAACAGGGAGCTCAGGGGTATTACACCAAGCAGGGAGTTATGGTAAAGCGGTAGTAATGCCGGACCTGGGAGATTTAGCACTCTTAGTCAAAGAAGAAGGCTATATGGGTGAATTTTTTGAGCCAAATTCTGTAGAAAGCCTAGCAAAAGCGATTCAGGCTATTGTAACTAATAAGAATTATAGAATCATGCTCGGGCAAGTTAACTATAAGGCTGCAACAGCTTATCCTATGTCTAAAATAACAGATTTATATATGAGCCATTTTAGAACGATAGTTTCAAAGAGACAAAACGAGAGCCAATTAATAGCAAAACAAATTACTTCTTAGTGAGGTATTCGAAAGATGCCTTTTTTGTCCCATCTTTATCAATAAACCCAAAGTGTTTTTGTTTATCTCTTCGCCAGGGAAGTCGACCAACGACTTCCTTTGGTATTTCAGTAAAGTCATAAAGTGTCCAAGACATGGCCGGAATGTTATTTTTGTCAAATACCTCTTGAGCTGCGTTATGATAATCCGCTTGATCTTCTTCCGAATTTCCGAACGGTTGCCACAAACCACGATACGAAGACATGCCAAATTCAGTGATAGCAATAGGTTTATTGTTGATCTTAGTCCTTAGATCATTATAAGTCATTTCCAAACCATCGATAGTTTTATAATAATGAAAAGACACCACATCGACCTTATCATTCAGAATAGGAGCACTTTCCGCATCAGACCAACCTATGGTTACCAAATGGGTGTTGTCTATAGATTTTATATGATTGATCATGGCTGTTAGCCAGGCTGTAACATTAACCTTGTTGCGAGATTCGAAATCGAGATTCGGTTCATTCTTAACGTCCCAACCCAATAATGCAGGATGATCTTTTAAACGTGTAACTATGGTCTCAGCATGCCTTTGTGTAAGTGTCCAGTCTATTACCGAATAATCACCATAAAAATCAAAAAGGGTTACTAAAACTTTGAGTTTGTGATGGTCAGCAGCATCCATTAACTGTACCAGTTGATCCAGTTTGTCATTATCAATACGAGCCTTTCCGAACGTTTCATAAGGAACAAATAGTCTTATGGTATTGATCCCTTCGTTTTCAAGCAATTCAAAATCTTTGGCAATGGCGGACATATCAAAAGTAGCTCCAAACATCTGCCATGGAGTGTCTTTTGGATAATAGTTTATGCCCTTGATATTAAGGGTGTTGATCGTTAGAGTGGGGTGTTCTGGCTCATAATTTTCAGTGTTGGTTTTTACCATATGACGTATGCGCCAAAAACCATCTTCCAAAAGCATAACGATTTGATATGTAGAACGCTCAGTAGCTTCTAAAAGCACTTTTTTATTCCTGTAAGTACGTTTATATTCTATAACATTATGATCTGTAATAACAACCAATTGACCATCTTCACTAAAGAAGTTAAGTGTAGGGTGGTGTTCTAAGGTTGTACTTTCGATAGTGATATGCTCAGCACGATTCTGCGCTATAAACGATCTCATAGTTTTCCGTGCACTTTTGGTGTAATAGTCTTCGATACCTTCGGTAAGATTGGTATTAAAAGCAATGTGTTTTACATACCAAGCTTTGAGATAATCGTTTTCAATGTTTTTTAGAGTTTGTTCATCCATAGGTCGCCCTTCATTGTTTAGAGGCGACCACTTTATATTTGGCAAATAAAGCGCTGCGTTTTCTAATTTGGTATGCAGCATACTGCTTCTGTCAGCCCCGGTATTTAAATAGCTGTAAATACTGCTGATACCAAATACGACCAGTGCAATGATGAGCAGGTACGACAGTATAATGATAGTGCGCAATATACTTTTGTTGATGTTTACCACAGATCTACATTTTGATAGGTTATTGTTTTTCCGGCTGTTTCTATAATCATATCATATGCACCTTCCGGAAAACGGTCTTTTTTAAGTTTGAAAGTTGTGTAGCCTTCTAGTGTGCCTTTGGACATACGTTCTATTAACGCACCATCTTTATAGATGGCTATACGCACTTCTAATCCGTTAGGGATCATTTGATGCATAAAGCTTTTTATAGGACCAACAGTAATGACACTGTTCTGTTCAGAAAATGCCACTTCAAAATCCGAAACGGCTTGTCTGAAGCTTAAAGTAATCGTTTTACTTTTGGCGATCCCTTCAATATATGCCGTAACATCCCAGCTATCCTCATGATCCGGATGGATCATTTTTGCCGTAGCAATACCATTGATTGTGGTACCAGATGTTTTTAAAATATTTCCTTTTGAATTCCGAATGAAAAAATCCACATAAGTACCATCACTAACGATATTGCTATATTGATCTCGAATGATATCCGTTTCAAATGAGGCGACCTGATTGCCATCGGCATAATCGTGATGACGGTGAAAAGAAATGAAAAAATCTGTTGCAATTGCCGGCATAACATTGACATCGTATTCTTTGGAATTCAAACCCAGGCATTCCGAGCTGATAAGCATTCGCCCCGATTTGATTTCAGAATAAATGTTTTGATAACTGATAAGGGTATTAGTAAAGACACGATCTTGATATTGACGCGCTAAAAACTGATGTTGTACTTGAACCTCAGTACTGTCTTTGAGTGGATTGTCGTATAGATCAGTAGGGATCACCACGAGCATCGTATAGTCTTTTCCTCCGGCTTCAATGCTTGGAGGTCCCAAGTAAGTCTCCAAGCTGGTAATACTGTTGTTGGGTTGAATCTGCAATTTGCCAGACATGGAATTAGCGGTTGAAATTAACCTCCAATACATTTGCCCTGCTTTTTTGGTCATGGACTGGGGAATATGGTATTCTACAATTTCATTTTTAATCTTGGGAGCTACTACAGTGGTACCTAAACTATGACTGACATATAGCTCAGGCGGAGGCGTTACAACATTTGAAAACCTTAATACAATAGCATCTCCTGCAGTATACTGTGTCTCTAAACTGAGAAGTTTGAAAGCATCTCTTGTTTGTGTCTGAGAATCAGAATTAGGCAGTACAGCTAATAGTAGACATGAGATCAATATGGTAGTAAACTTCAATTTCATTATTTTGGATTTCCGATGTAACTATTAACTTCTATTTTAATAAATCCGTAGTCATCATGTAAAATGGGTTGTAACATGTCGTGGGTCATATTAGGGATCCGGTCAGGGACTATCTTGTTGGATATAGGAGCATTAGGAAGCCCGTTTACAAAACAATGCTCTAAGGTGTCGTTTATAATCTGTATGTCGTTGTTTTTTGCCATGATGTATTCAAAGTGCTGTTGACGTTGTTGCCTGATGCCTTGTTCAATGTAAAGATCATCTACCCAAACCAGATCTTTATTGTGGTCATAATAAGTAATGATCAGTTGAGGTACTGTTACTTCCTGAGTGCCGGAATTAAAGAGTTTGCCTGAGACGATGGTGTTGGATACTTCCAGATCACTGAGTGTAGTACGCTTGTACAAATCCGAATTGGTCACATTGCCTGCTACTTGCAGGTTAAATTGGGTTGGAGTACCATCAAATGTAATCGGAGTAAATTCATCAGGATTAAAGGTCTTAGGTATGGAATCCTGAATATCAGACCAAGCTATGCCTTCAAAATTAATCTTAAATGATGTGACTTCCTTAGGCATCAGTTTGTGTTTTACTTGATGTTTGGCATTATATGTGGCCAGTGTTTTATGATTATCATTGTACAATGTGCCTTTTAGTACCACATCTGCAGGGACATTATCAATGTTTTGTACCTCGCCGATTATAGCATAATGATTTTCATATTTAATGAGTTTAGCCGATAACACTTCCAATACCGGTTGCTTTAAAACATCTTCATGATGTGTCTGTTCTGTGGTAATACGGCGTCTGCCCTGATTAAAATAGGAGGTAGTGTTTTCAGAGTAAAGTTGGTCAGGTGGGAGGTCTGTATCTAAAACTTTGGGTTGAAGATACCATTTACCATTTGATTTGATAAGCGATCTGTAATCGATATGGCTTATTTTTTCTAAAGGTGTAATCCAATACGTGTCTACTTTAACGGTAGCCAAGCTGTCTGACTGACTCATGATTTCAGTCTCTATAGCATCTAATTTAGCATATGAGCTTAATAATCCATCTGTGACAGAAACCTCTAACATGTATTGTGCAATAGATAAATCACTCTCAGGATTAATCAGACTATGCGCTTTTTCAAAAGCTTTAAAATCGAGAGCGTCGTAATAAGCCAGTATGGCATTTTCAGGAGAATGGTGTGCATCATTTTGTATGTAAAGCTCGTAAATGTAAAAGGCAGTAATAAAAAATAAACCTACAGACCATAAATAAGTTGTTTTTAGAATTGCATTTGAAAACTTGGTGTATGGTGTTTTTGATGATAAATACTCTGGAATAGTTTTTACTTTGGTTTTTAATGTTCTAACCCACATCAATTGTATGTTGAGTATAAAAGCAATAATGACCGTAAGCAATGGTATAATACCCCACAATAACTTTTGCCATTGTGCAACGTCTTCTTTTGGCAATATAGATGGCATTGGAGGTACATTAAGTCTTTCCCATACCTGAATGCCATTTTCTAATTGTGGTAAACGTTGCCATCCACAGAAGTATAAAACAGGGTCATAAAATTTGTCGTTAGAAAAAATGTACTTCAGATGGTATTTTTCGGGAGTGGTTAAAAACTGTTGTAATGAACCAATACCTTCCACACCTTTGAATTTTGAATTCTCTAAACGCTCAATAGGGCGTGTTGTGAGTTCAGGTAGTCTTCTTGCGGAATGGTAATTGCCATCTACAGATAATGCATTGGTCTGCGCAGATAGCCATGCCATTTGATCACCAAAGCCCAGCGTCATGTATCGCCATTGGTCGTGCTGATCTTGATTTAGGAAATTGACGATGGGAAGCATCTTTATTTTTTGAGGTTGTGATGGCCTGAAATAACCTAAACTCATAGTGAAAATGGTCATAAAGATAAAAATGGTCACTAGCAAACCACCTAAAAGTCTATGGTAAACCGCTCCTTGTTTATCCTGAAGACGTTGTTTTAAATCACTTTCTGTAAAACGGTAGGCAAACTCACCAAACATAGGTAGTGCCATAATAGAAGCCCATAAAGTAAAACGGTCTAGCGTGAGAATATTAAAAGCGGTATCTCCCAAAATTAGTTTTGGAATGGGCGTGGTTCCTCCTGTACCCAAAACAAATAGTAAAGTAATGGAGAATCCAAAGAACAAATAGCGTCTGCTGTAATATCTATAGAAGATGTAAGGTAATAAGAGGAGTAAAATACCCCACGGAATAAAAAAGAAAACCAATCCGGACGAAGCCACCTCAAAGAAACTGTCGCGAGAACCATGAGGTATTGGAACTTGAGTTATAGGGTTGTTCTTTGAGTTGATCCAATAAGGCAATATACATCCAATAATGATGACCAATGACAACATTCCAAAACTGAGGATTCGCTTAAAAAGCTTGATGAAGCTTCTTATGAATACGCGGATAGTAACCGCTTTATAAGTGTTTACTTCAGCTTTGGAAACGTCCATAATAACCATGCCTATTAATGGAAAAATAAAGAATACCATTCCAAAGATTGGAGTGACATGATGCGAGGTTACCGTGACGGCAATCAAAGACAATGAAGTTAGCAGATAACGTCGCTTACCTGTTTTTAACCACAGATAGATTTCCGGTAAGGCATGCATTAGGATTGAAATGCCAATAATGCTTGGTAATTGTCCAAACAAATGTAAAGTTTCCACAAAAGATGAAGAGAATACCGCAAGAATTGCGGCATATCCGGCAACAGTTCTGTCAGCAGTCATCAAAAGCGTAAATCGATATGCTCCGGTAATAAAAAGGATGATACTGATCAATGCTACTGTAAACAACCCAAATTTCAAACCGCCTATAAACGAAAACAAGGCAATAGCCTGATGGACCAATGGCGGATAGCTCATTACGGTAAACCCGGTATACCATTTATAATTCCAAGGCTCAAACCAACTATTGGAGTAATGCTCTGCAAAAAACAAATGGATAAGCGCATCGTAGGTGGTTTCTAATGTAAAAAACATAGAAGTACCATGAAACGCAAGCCCCATAAGGATGGCAGTTACAAGGTATTTATTTGATTTTTTGGGTGTTAGGTTCATTGTTTTATTCTATGATTTAAAGATATAATAAACTTTTATTTCGACGAGTAGTAATGGTCTACAGAATTTTTTCACTCGTCTACACAACATTTCCATCCATCGAATAGCTCTGATTTTGGGCATCAATCGCGTCTACTTTTGAGTCAATAATCAAAGCAAAATATCATGAAAACAGGAATTATCATACCGTGTTACAATGAGGAAAAAAGACTCAATGTAAAAGCATTTACAGACTTTATTACCACACACACTCAATACCATCTATGTTTCGTAAATGATGGCAGTAAAGACAATACATTAGCGGTATTGGAAACTATACAGCAAAAAGCCGAAACAAGAGTAAGTATTATAGATGTTAAAAGAAATGCAGGTAAGGCATCAGCAGTAAGATCCGGAGCACGTTACTTATTCAATAGAGGAGATATCAATTATATTGGATTTATTGATGCCGATTTGTCAACAGATTTTGAAGATTTTAAGCAACTGGTCAATACATTACACAATGACGATAAACTTTGTATGGTTTATGGATCCAGAGGAAAAGGCGAAGGCCATATAGAACGAAATTTTATGAGAAACATTTTCTCTAAAATGGTAAAAATGATAGTGTTTCTAATTTTAGGACTTCCTATTAAAGATACGCAATGTGGTGCTAAGGTTTTTAAAAGGTACATTATTCCCGCAGCATACGATAGAGCATTTTTAACGCGTTGGTTGTTTGATGTGGAAATTTTCCTGAGACTTAAAAAGCATTTTAGATCTAAGGATATTATGAGCAGAATGTATGAACAACCTCTAAACCGATGGGTACATGTTGATGACTCTAAATTAGGATTTAAAGATGCGCTTCAAATACCAATGCGATTGGCTCAAATATGGCTTGCTTATAATGTACTTTCAATAGGCTTCTTTAGTGCTAAAACCAATATCCCTAATACTATTGAGATCATTCATTTTTTAGAAATGCCAACAGCAGCTTAATAAGATTGAAGTAGTATTGTATATTTGAAGTACAATACAACGACTAATGAATCTCGAAAAAACCCTACAGCAACGTAGTAATTTACAATGTGAATTGTGTAAGAATGAAGAAAACCTCTCGGTATACCTAGTACCATATGCTAAAGACCATGCCTTATATGCTTGTGCAACTTGTGTTGAGCAAATGGAAAATACCGATAAGATGAACGCCAATCACTGGCGGTGTCTAAACGATAGTATGTGGAGTGAGTTTGATGGGGTTAAGATTATGGCGTGGCGAATGCTAAATAGGTTGAGGGATGAAGGTTGGCCTCAAGATTTGTTAGATATGATGTATCTAGAGGATGATATTTTAGCATTAGCTAAAGCATCGGGAGATGGTGAGCAAGAGGAAAATGAATTAGTCCACAAAGATGTTAATGGTGTAATACTCAATTCCGGGGATTCGGTAGTACTTATAAAAGATTTGAAAGTTAAAGGCTCCAGTTTGGTGGCTAAACAAGGTACAGCCGTTAGGCGAATCTCTCTAGATCATGATAATGAGAAATATATTGAAGGCAAAGTCGAAGGACAACATATTGTAATTATAACTGATTATGTAAAAAAAATATAAGAGTTTTAGTGATAAGACCAATAGATGAAAACTATACGAAAGCCTATCCTATGATTCAAAAGAAGCCCTGATATGCCCAAAACATCTCTTGAAAAAGTATCTCATGTCTGCTGAAATCACATGTAAACATTTTGATATTCAGTGTTGTACAAATAAAATCAGACAATAAGATCCATTTATGTTTGCCGTTTATCGATAAAATAATACGCTCTTATGGTTATGATCTCTTTTTCTTTCTGTTGGTCGATAAATATTCAGAGATAGCCAATTTTTACAGAACTTTAAATTATTGATTGATAGCTCCAAAACTAAATCATAGACCCAAATACAATACTTTTATGGTACTAGAAATTACCAATTATAACAATCATTATGTGGTTAAAGGTACACTAAATAAAACGAGTGTAGAGACCTTTAAGCATCACTTCTCTAATATTTTTGAAAAAGTAGAAACCGTAATTATAGATATTGAAAAGCTGGAGACGATTGACAGGTACGGTGTTATGGCATTAGCCAAACTACACAATCAAGCCATTAATAAACAAAAAAGAATGTCTATCATAGGTATAGGTTGTAAAGAGTTGTACGATCATTTCAGATCTGAAGATACCGCGGCATAGGATTAACAAGACATGTCTGCAATGATTTTCCATTCACCATCTATTTTTTTGAAGATGATCATAAATACGCCATCAGCATTTCCTATATCACGTGTTAGGTGATATTCGCCCATAACCCAATAGTTGTCATTTTCAATTTTAGAAATATCATTAATGACAAAGCGTAATGTGCCGCTTTCCGCTTTTGTAGGATAACCTTTTTTATAATTGGCAAGTGTATTCTCCCATCCATACGTAAGGCCATTGCGACCATAGAATTTAAGAGAATCGCTTTTCCAGTAACCATCCATAAAGCCTTCAAGGTCATGATTATTCCATGCAATTTCCTGAGCTTTCATAACTTTTATAATGCTTTGTCTGGCATCCTGAAAATCTGAGTGTTGCTCTGAAGCATTAGAGGAAACGTCTGTTCTTATACTGACACAACTTAGGCATAGTATGGCAAATACAAAAGGAAGAATTGATTTCATAGGTTGATGTTTTTTCAACCTAAAAATAACAACTATATTTTAAAGGGCATTCTTTTGATTTTTGAAGAATGCATCAGCTTGTAATTGCATTAGCTCTTTGGCTTTTTTACGTTTGTAGTTATAGACCTCTTCTTCATCAGCAATGTCGTTGTATACTTTATTATTAAGTGTGTTATCTGTACTCAATAATAATTTACGTTCATTGACCTTCTGGGTGGTCCATGTTTTTACAGTCGTTTCCTGATCTTGTAATCTGAAATCATATTCGCCCTTAGGGGACAGTAGTTTTGCAAAGATGGGAGACGTTTCAATAGCCAGGAATAATAAAAAGATAAAAAACGATGGTAGCCAAGGGAGCTCTCCCAAAGCATTAACTCTAGCCATTAAGCCATCAAAATTATCAATGATAGGCTGAGCGTTGGTGACATTGGTTTTGTAGTCTTGTTGCAATTGCATTATTTGAGATTCAGCAGTAGCAATTTTAGCTTTATTATCTGTTTTTAGTTGTTGTAGCTCGGCTAAAGCAGCATCATGTTTTTCACGTTTTTCTTTATACACAGGACCCTTTCCAAGGAGTTTAGTACCTGCAGTACCTTCAGCTTCAGAGATGTAAGTGTCATATAACGCGTTAACTTCGGCTTCTTTGGTATCTATTTGAGATTGGAGCGCAGTAATCGCGTTTTCCAATTCAGTTATTGCAGGAGTATATTGTTCTGCAATTTGGTTTTGATTAGATAGCGTTAATTCATTTTTTTGCGCTAACAATACCTGATTGATTTCTTTTTCAAAGATTTTAAGTTCCAATGGCTTTGAGATAACCACCGCAATAATAATGGCTAATAGAATTCTTGGTGTGGCCTGAATGATCTCATCAATGACATTGTCTCTTTTTTTGATTGTAGATACAATGTATCGGTCTAAATTAAAAATAAGCAATCCCCAAATTAGCCCAAAAAAGATGGCCGAAAATAAATTATCGAAAACGGTATATAGGGCATAACTAGAAGCTATTGCCGCCATAACAGCTGTGAAAAAAACGGTAGCGCCAATACCTGCAAATTTGTTTTGCTCACCTATGGAACATTCTTTTAAAATATTAGTATCAGCTCCTGAGCAGATGATGAAGAATTGCTTTAACATGATGTGTTCGGTTTTGATTGATTATTTATAAGAACGCAAAATGTTTCGAATTGTTACAAATAATAACATAAAATCAGTGAGTTACAATAGAACTCACTGATTTTAACATGACAAAAAACGATACTGTTTTTATTGAGGTTTTTTTACTTTTAACTCTTTTACCATTGGTTTTGTGGTAAGGTATAAATGATCTTTTCCTTTTACAACTTTGTGATTGACGTTGACTTTTTTTGCTGTCCTTTCAATTTCCAGAGCCTTATCAGAGGAGATCTTTTTACCATTGAGATAAAATATGGCATTTTTTTTCGCCATTTCCTTAATGAAGGCTTTCGGTGATTTAGGTGGTGGTGGAACTTCCACAACCTCAATCAATACAGGTTTAGGCGGTTCTGGAGGTTTGACTTCCTTTACTTCAATCACTTTAGGCGCTTTGGGAGGTTTAGGTGGAGCGACTTCTATAACTTCAACTAATTTCGCTTTTTTAGGTGGCTTTGGTGATTTTTTCGACTTAACCTCTTTTACTTCAACCACTTTAGGTGCTTTGGGAGGTTTTGGTGGAGCCACTTCTATAACTTCAATGAGCTGAGGCTTTGGTGGTGGCGGACAATCCGGATAAGGTAAAGCGCTCTTTTTTTGTTCGTCTGTCATAATGCTATAGATATATTTCAAACGCCTTAGATCTTTTAATTTGACATAATGCTTACCATCTTTCGATTTTTGACCGCATTTTTTTGCTAGAGTATTATACTCGGCTACTTGCTTAGCAGTCGCTTTTTCCTGCCAATTGTTTTTAATAGCAGGTAAAGGTGGGGTAGGTCGCAAATTGTGTTTGGTGATTTCCGCTTTGGTAAAAGAAGCATATATCTTATCTGTTTTAGCTTTTAATGCTTTTAACTTAGAAACATCTACCTTCCCTGTTTTCACATAAACGCTTATGAGTTCAGTATACGTTTTGGAAAGTTTTCTGTAATTGTCAAATTTTGAAGAAATACGTTCTACAGAAAAAAGACTATTAGTGCTTTCTGTATCGGTTGACGTTTTTTCTATAATGACTTTATTGCTAAAGCTGAAGAATAACAAGGCCATTACGGGTAAGAGTAAAAAGGAGCAGAGCCATATTTTTACTCGTGATGTTGTTGTTTTCATAACTGTAAATCGTTTTTTAATTGATAAATAATTGAAGGCATTTGCCAATTGATATTCTGAAGCATTTGAAGAAAACGCTAACAGAATATTTTGGTATTGAGAAGGCTTTACGCCTCTGTTGATTACTGCTTCGTCAGCTAAAAACTCATGATTTAACTTGATATGACGCTTTAGTAAAATGATCAGTGGGTGAAACCAGAATACGATACGTACAATCTCAATAAATAAAATATCAAGACTGTGTTTCTGTTTGGCATGGGTTTCTTCATGCAAAATGACAGCCTTAGGTAAGGCATTATTTTCAAACGTATACTTGTTGAAAAAGATATAGTTAAAGAAAGTATGTGGGTTTACATCTTGCTTTAAAAGAATATAAGTGAACGGGTTTTGTTTTAGATGATCGTTATGACGAATTCTTAATTGTATTTGCTTTAGATTTTTTAAAAATCTAAAGGCAAAAATTAAAACACCAATGCTATACATTATCCACAGTACATCCAAAAACTCAATAGCAGGTATCTTATCGGTAACATTCCCGGATTCCAGATATATCTGGTTAGATGCTATTGGGTTGTCTGTTGGTTTTGGGTCTACATAATATGTAATACTGAACAAAGGAATGCTAATCGACGCGATAATGGATGAAATCAAATAAAACCGTTTAAAATGATGCATTTTCTCTCGCTCTAAGAAACATACATAAAGTAACCACAGTACAAACAAACACGCTGAGAATTTTAATAAGTATATGCCCATGATTACTTCTTTTTGATTTCCTTATCTATTAAAGCTTTTAAGTCTTCTAGTTCCGATTTTGTCAAATCGGTTTTGGTTGTAAAAAATGAAGCAAACTGAGAGGCGCTGTCATTGAAAAACGTTTTAATAAGACTGTTGACATGCTTAGAGAAGTAATCTTCTTTTTTAACCAGAGGGAAGTATTCTCTGGATTTGCCATAAGTTTTATACGATACAAAACCTTTATCGATCATGCGTTTTAATAGTGTTGCCACTGTTGTAGTTGCTGGTTTAGGCTCTGGATAAGCATCCAAAAGAGCTTTCATAAACGCTCTTTCCTGTTTCCACAAGTATTGCATTAGTTGTTCTTCAGTTTTAGACAATTGCATATTCTACATGTTTAGAATTAATTCTACAAATGTAGAATATAATTTTTAATTCACAAAACCAAAAGATAAAAGTTCTGTTAAATGCTTACCTTTGTTGTTCTTGCATTGAATACCCCGCTATGAGAAAGAAATTTATCCCCATTATTATTCTATTATGTTGTTGTGGTCATGCTTTTGGTCAAAGCATACAGGATGTCATAGGTCAGATAGATGTTAACAGACTAGAACAAACGGTAGCCGTTTTATCTGGAGAGCAACCTGCAATTATAAATGGTTCTAGTCAGACCATTACTTCACGAGTGCATAGTAATAATGATCTGGCAGCAAGTTACATACAGGAAAGACTGTTGGCGCTTGATAATGTATCTGTTGAGGTACAAAATTTTAACACCACAGGAAAAAATATTATTGCCACGCAGATTGGTCAAACCAATCCTGATGATATTTACATCGTTTGTGCGCATTACGATTCAGTTGCGGCATTTTGTGCAGATGATAATGCGACAGGGGTAGCAGCAGTATTGGAAATTGCCCGGGTACTTTCTTCACAATGTATCGATAATACGATTGTTTATGCCTTATGGGATGAAGAAGAAATAGGCTTAAGAGGTTCAAATTTTTATGCTGTACAAGCAGCTGACACCAGTAATGGAAATACCAGAGACAATATATTGGGTGTTCTTAATATGGATATGATAGGTTATGATGGAGATGCGCCAGGAACAAGTGGCGATAATGAATTTGATATCGATGTGCGTAACATAGGAGGTTCCATAGCTATGAAAGACGATATCGTTAATGTATTCAACACCTATACTTTTGATCTGGATTATATCGTAGTGGATCCCGGAACAACATTTAGTGATCATGCACGATTTTGGAATCAGGGCTATTCGGCTGTTTTAGTAGGAGAATCTTGGGAAACTAATGATGAAACCCCATTTTATCATACGTCAGATGACGTGTTAGCTACATTAGATTTACCTTATTTTCATGAAATTACAAAGTTGGTGGCGGCATACATGACTACTAAAGCAGGTTTAGTAAATGTAGACAATACTATAACAGAAAATACATCCAGTTTAACAGCAAATGATACCTCTACAAGTTACCAATGGTACAATTGTGATACTGACACTATGGTAGTTGGTGCAACCAATCAAACATTTTCACCATCGACTACGGGGAGTTATGCTGTTGAAGTGACTTCTGGTGTTTGTACTGAACGTAGTGATTGCTTTTTCTTTTCGGTATTGTCAACAGAAACCTTTGCCGATGAAGAGATCAAGGTTTTTCCTAACCCTGTTATTACTGTACTTCAAGTAGAGAATCTGCAATCCTACGAAATACAACTGGATTTACACAATGTTGAAGGCAAACGCATTCATAGCCTTACCTCTTCTGAGGTTTACGTCAATATGGATATGAGTGACTTCAATGCAGGAGTATATTTTCTCAAAGTGAGTTCAGACCAAAAAGAAAGTACTTATAAAATCGTAAAACAATAACCGTTATTGTTTTAATTCTGTAAAGTACTTATAAAACCAAGGAATAGTCTCAATACCCTTAAGGTAATTCCACACACCAAAGTGTTCATTTGGAGAATGTATGGCGTCACTATCTAAACCAAAGCCCATTAAAATAGTTTTGCTCTCTAATTCCTTTTCAAATAAAGAAACAATAGGAATGCTTCCGCCGCTACGTTGTGGGATTGGCGTTTGACCAAAGGTTTGTTCATAAGCTTTTGAAGCTGCCTGATAACCTAAACTGTCAATTGGAGTGACATAACCTTGCCCTCCGTGATGTGGTGTTACCTTAACTTTTACACCTTTAGGTGCAATGGCTTCAAAATGCGATTTGAATAATTGAGTAATCTCTTCCCAATCCTGGTGAGGAACCAGGCGCATAGATATTTTTGCATAAGCCTTGCTGGCAATAACCGTTTTTGCACCTTCTCCGGTATATCCACCCCAAATACCATTAACATCGAGAGTAGGTCTTATAGAATTGCGTTCATTGGTTGTAAAACCTTTTTCGCCATAAACATCGTCAATATCTAAAGCCTCTTTGTATGCATCAATTGAAAAAGGCGCTTTAGCCATTTCTGCACGTTCAGCATCAGATAACATTTCAACCTTATCATAGAATCCCGGAATGGTAATGTGATTGTTCTCATCGTGTAGAGAAGCAATCATTTTAGTTAATACATTGATTGGGTTGGCTACAGCACCGCCGTATAATCCGGAGTGTAAATCTCTGTTAGGTCCGGTAACTTCTACTTCTACATAACTCAAACCACGGAGCCCGGTAGTAATGGAAGGAACATCCTTTGCAATCATACCAGTATCCGAAATTAAGATCACGTCATTAGCTAGTTTTTCACGGTTGGCGGCGACAAAAATACCAAGGTTTTCACTGCCAACTTCTTCTTCACCTTCGATCATGAATTTGACATTGCAAGGCAATTCATTATGTTGGGCCATGTACTCCAACGCTTTTACATGCATGTACATTTGGCCTTTATCATCACAAGCGCCTCTAGCAAAAATAGCACCTTCAGGGTGCAATTCTGTAGGTTTAATAACAGGCTCAAATGGTGGTGAATCCCATAGCTCTACGGGGTCTGGTGGTTGCACATCGTAGTGACCATAAACCAATACGGTAGGTAAGTTAGGATCTATTATTTTTTCACCATACACAATAGGGTAGCCGTCTGTACTACAGATTTCTACAGCATCACAACCGGCATTAATAAGGCTTTCTTTAATGGCTTCAGCCGTTTTGAGAACTTCATTTCTGTAGCTCGAATCGGCACTGATAGAAGGAATTTTAAGAAGTTCAACAAGTTCGTTGATAAAACGATCTTTGTGGGATTCAATATAGGATGTAATGGATTTCATGACTTTATTTTGATTGAATACAAAAATACAAAACAAGACGTATAATTTTCTTAATTGAAAGCTATTTGAATATTCAAAGTATTGTTTATATTTGCAGTCCTTATTTGCGGGCGTGGTGGAATTGGTAGACACGCTAGACTTAGGATCTAGTGCCGCGAGGTGTGAGAGTTCGAGTCTCTCCGCCCGCACTAAAAGAAAAAGCCGAAGATTTAATCTTCGGCTTTTTTATTTGTGTACAACATAAGCATTGTGTATGAGTTGTAACGAAACTTACTCAACATCTATTAGTTTTCCTTTATTATTTCCTAATTCTATCCCCCAATTTGTAATGACTTCGATTACAGGGATTACACTTTTTCCAAAGGGTGTTAATTGATACTGGACTCGAAAAGGCGCTTTTTTACCAAAACTATAACGCTCAATTAAATCATCTTTTTGTAACGATTTTAGTTGAATGCTTAACATTTTTTCGGTTATATCTGGAATTAGTCGTTTTAATTCAGAAAATCGCAGTGAACCATTTCTTAAATACCATAAAACGACGCATTTCCATTTTCCACCAATAAAACTCATAGTAATATCTGTGCCACAGTGATAAATACGATCATTTATCTTATACGCTTTATGCTTTCCCTCTACTACCATTTATATACTTTTAAACCTATCAATTTTGACAGTTATTGTAGGATAAATATAATCAAAATACATTTGTACTGTAAAAAGTATAGTGTATTGTGAGTTCTATTACTATTAATATTATTGGTTATTCTGCTTTGGTTGTAAACTTATATTCTATGTCTGTAAAAGGAGAATATAAGCTAAGGTTAATTTCTGCTATTGCCAATTTTATATACATTTTATATGGGATACTACTTAGCGCATTTCCGATAATTATTGGTTGTTCAGTAGCAGTAGTACTACATCTTTACAGATTAAATAGATTGAAAACAGATCACAATGATTAAAATAATTAAGGCTAAAGAAAGAGATTCTGAAGTCATTGCACTTTTAGGAACCATAACATATACCGAATCTCATGGTCATTTTATTGATGACAGAAATGACTTAATGAAATATAATGAAGACGCTTTTTCAGTTTCAAAAACGAAGTTAGATATAAATAATCCTAACATTATTTTCTATATAATGTATAAGGATAATTTGCCCATTGGTTATGCTAAACTAGTTCTGAATGCATTTCATGAAAATGGAACCTTACAAGACGGTTGTCAGCTAGAAAGAATTTATATTTTAAATGATTTTATCCCATTAAAAATTGGTTATCAATTCTTAAATTTTCTTGAAGAAAAAGTCAAAGCATTAAAATTGAATACCCTATGGCTTTCTGTTTATACAAAAAATACCAGAGCTATAAATTTTTATCAACGAAATGAATATAAAGAAACTGGCAAGTCAGTTTTCTTAGTCAATGGAAAAGAATATGAAAATAAAGTTTTCTCAAAGAAAATATAAGCATGCAAAAACGAAAACTGACATCGAAAGATGAGTTAACTACACTTACTAGGGGTGAAGGCATTGAAACATGGGAAGAAGCATTAAAATATGTTAGATTTTTACCCTATGGACGAAATTCAAATCGAACAGATTTCAAATTGGTTATCACTGAACAAAAAGGAAGTTGTAGTTCAAAGCACGCAATGCTCAAAAAAATAGCCGACCAGAATAGAATTCCAAAGATAAAGCTCATTCTTGGAGTGTATCGAATGCATGAAAAAAACACACCAAAAATTGGAAGTATTCTGGCTGAAAATTCAATTAATTTTATTCCTGAAGCACATTGCTACTTAAAAATTGATGGAAAAAGAGTTGATATAACAACTCCTGAAAGTAGTGTCGACAACTTAAAAAAGGATATAATTCAAGAAATAGAAATTCAACCAGAGCAAGTTTCAAAATTTAAAGTTGTGTATCATAAAGAATTTATCAAAAACTGGGTAAGACACACTAATTCCTCATTTGAATTTAAACAAATCTGGAGAATTAGAGAAAAATGCATAGAAAATTTAATCTAATAAAGGATGGAAATAAATGAAGAAGTTAAAAAGTATATAAGTAAAAGTGTTTTATGCTGGCTTGCTACTGTTTCGAATGAGAAGATACCGAATGTCTCGCCAAAAGAAATTTTCAATTACTTTAAGACCGATAAAATAATCATTGCAAATATTGCTTCTCCCCAAACAGTTCGAAATATCAAACAGAACGAAAATGTATGTGTCAGTTTTATTGATATTTTAGTTCAAAAAGGATTTCAGTTGAAAGGGAAAGCAAAAATAATTGGAAAAACGGATTCTGAATTCTTGGAAATGGAAAAAATACTGACTAAAATGACTGATGGAAATTTTCCTTTTGCAACGATAACAGAAATTACTGTAGAGCAGGTTAAGCCAATTATAGCACCTAAATATATTCTCTATCCAGAAACAACGGAAAAGGGACAAATCCAAAGTGCCAAAAAATTATATGGGATTTAAACTGATAAAAACCTACAAACAACAACGTGTATGAGAATAGTGGTTTAAGCACTTAATTTTAAGTTGACGTTGTAAATATATCATCAATAACAAACCAAAACATTAGAGACAAAACCCACTACTTTTTATATACAAGACCGATGGGTGTAATCACAAAAAAATAACAGAACAACTATGATTTTAGACAATAATACGCAACGTTTTTTTTATTTAAGGCCAATTCAAGATGATGAATTTGGACTAACACCTGAGTTTGAATTTAAAGAACGTAATGTTTTTCAATCATTTCAAAATGATAGAAATATAATAGAAATACCTGATGATTTAGTTTTAGTTAATGGCTCCTTACAGGAAGGTAAGGCTAGACTATTCGATATGCCACGTTTTACTTCTTTCTCATACAACCCTGTTCTTCTAGTGAGTGAAAACATAAAATCTATATTAGAAAAATTCAGGCTGCCAAGGCATTCATTTACTCCTGTAATTTTAAAACCAAAGAAAATAAATACAAAAAGCAGTTTTTACTTGTTTCAAATGGATCATGATACGTTATCGAAGGATATTGACTTTAGTAAAGTGAATTTTTCGTATCGAATTAAGAATGATGGATGCATTGATTCTCTAGCGACATACAGTGAGTGGATTGATATTAAAGCTTCTATCGCTACTTATAGGGATTTAGCTCAATGTATTGAAAGTATTAGAAAAAAAGCATTTAAAGAAGATGTCTGTAACTCCGTTGAATGCCTTCCATCAAAGTTTATTGTAAAATCAGACTATGATTTATACTCATACAGTACTAATAATCAATTTATTATTACTGAACATTTGAAAAAAGTTTTAGAAAGCACGTTGCCGGATCAAATAGAATTTCATTCAGCTCAATTATTAAAAATCCAACAAAATCAAGAATCCTATGATTTAAACTCAAGTAAAGGTTTTGATTTCTCGAACATAAAAGCTGTAAAGTATAGCAACTCCGCAGAGGATTTATTTTACTTTGATAAAATGAATAGACTTGCTGAATCGGACGAAAAACTGCCTGATATGTCTCGAAAAACAGATGAATTCAGTTTAATTGAAAAACAATTAAAACTAATCATCCCGGAAAAATTCAAGAGAATTTATAGAAAAGGAGAAATCGATGAGGACTATACACTTCTTCCGATTACAAAATTCTATTGCCAAAACGAATATGCTGACAGGCAACCTGAAACCTATAAATCGTTAATATTTGCCGAGAATGGATGTGGAGATTCCTTGGGATTAATTTTAGATAAAAAAAGCGACTTTAAGTTAAAACCTCACATATTTGAATTCTTACATGAAACTGGAGAAGTAGAAAAAAAGTAAAAGTGCTCAATAACATGTATAATTGATGTTAGCACATGAATTTCAACTAAAAATCCTTATTTTAAACAAACAATAAAACATCAGGCGTTTTATCTCCGGAGATGTTAACAAAACAATGGCGAGCGTATGCATAGTTATCTTTTTATTAATCTCGACTTTTTATTGTTATAGGCAATACAAGTTTGGCTTATAAGGAAGAAGAAATGACTAAATGACTTCCGCCTACAAGCGATCAACGATTATGATTTCTTTAGAACAGAAATAGGAATATCACCATATTTCAATATGCTTTTATGAAATGTTTTATAGTTGAAATCTTCTTGGGTTTTAGCATTATTGAGCAGCTTTAGGATGACATCAGCCCCATATTTATATGTAATTACTTGTGCGGGCCAACGTTTCATTCGATTAATTTCTCTTGTGCCAATATCGTCCTGGTCTTTAATATGTTTTTTCCAAAAGAGCAACGCTTTTTCATCGGACCAACCATAATAATTTAAAGCAACATCGAGAGCAACTCGGACGGAGCGAATTAAATCCCATTCCCATTTACCATATTCATCATAAATGGATTTGTATACACCTAATTCTTTACCCAGATGTTCAACATAAGCTCCCCAACCTTCAACAAATCCAGAATACCAAAATAACTGCTGGATTTCCGTGCGTTTAATAATACTATTCAAATTTATTTGATAATGATGCCCGGGAATACCTTCGTGGATATATATCCAATCGAATTGCCGTTTGTTATATGGTTTGTCAAAATAGTTATAGTAAAAAATATTGTCATTATAATATGCTGGAGCTTGTGATAATGACCCATTAGAGCCTAGTGCAATTTTTACATCAGGTATTTGCTTTATAAAAGGAAACATGTCTTTCGATTTTATAGCAACTTCCCTTTTGGTATTTTCAAAGGCCAGTTGGATATCCTTAACGTCATTAAAAAAGAAAGAGGAATCGTTCAAATGACTCGAAAATGCTTCTTCTGAAAGCTTAGATTCTACCTGTAATGCTTTCATTACGGCCTTAACTTTTTCAATTTCCTGCAATCCGAAGTTATACATGTCATCTGGTGATACATCGGCATTTACCCAACGTTTTAAAAGATATGCGTACCAATTTTTACCGTTTTCGATACTGTAGATACTTTTAGAATCGTCTAGTTTGGTATCATAATCCCATTGTTTTTCTAATGATATGCGTTCTAAATTCAACTCAATTTCATAAGCCATTAGATAAAAATCTAATTGCTGATACTCGTCGAGATCATCAAAAGTTATTCCCTTTAGAAGTTTTTGAAACGATATAAAAAAAGCTTCCTGATCTTTAACTTCTTTTGGCGACTTTATGGATTTTAGGTTTTGAATGTAATTGATTTGTAAATAGGGCAATTCTAATGCGTTATATTCTTTTACAAAATTTGTTCTAAGCTCATTAAAACTGGTGTTTTGAGACAAAGATACTTGCCAACAAAAAAGAAAGAATAGTATAAGAAACCTTATGTTCATATTATATGTTTAGAGTTTTAAACTGATTTTTATCAAAAGGTACAATATAATGATTGAAAAATGTATTCTTATCTGTACTGCCTCTGCTACTGGTAAAGATTAGATACTTGCCATCCTGAGTCACAAAAGGGCTCCCGTCATAGCCTTCTGAATTGATCTTACTTCCTAACCAAACAGCGACTGACCAATCACCATCATCATTAAAACTAATGAACAAATCTGATTTGCCCAGATTTAATGCCCTGTCAAATCCAGCGAATATTATGTATGATTCGTCTGGTGCCACAAAAGCATCACCTTCTATGTTTTTTGAGTTAATGTGAGCCGGAAGAGCCTTAGGCTTCTCGTACGTTCCATTTTTGTACTTCGATACATAAAGATCACTATTACTTGAGCCGTGAGGGGTAATGGCAAAGTAAAGATTACCAGATTTGGTCAACCAAGGGTAAAATTGATTGCCTTCAATATTTTGTTTGAAAAAAGGATGAGGTGCTTGCCATGTTCCATTTATGCGTTCAGATTTCCAAATATTCCAGTCAGAAATAGTATCATTTTCATGCTCGGGCATTAATGAAGAAAACAACATGGTATCGGCTTTAGTATTAATATAAATATCAGAATGTGGAGAACCCTCAGGAAATGCAATAGGCATCAAATTTTTAAAATTGCCCTTGTCATAATCCATTTTGTGAATGATGGATGCAGATTTACCCATTTTAGTAAAATAGAGCTCTTTGGTTTTAGCCACATAGACATTATTCCATTGTACTGAATCTAAAGAAAGACTTCCTTCTCCAAGTTTAACAGGTGCTGATGTATTGGCATACTGCTGAAAATCATCAGAAGTGTTTTTACAGTTTAGTATTATAACCGAGCCAATCAATAGGATTATGATACTTTTCGCTGTTTTGTTATTCATATTTTATTTGCTTTTCTAGTGATATGGGTACTAATTACAGCATTTGTCTTTTCTAATTTTTGTATTTCAAAGGCATAATTAATACGTTTTTATTTGATTGATGTAAAGCGCTTATTGCTTAACCTCTTTCATATGTTCATCGTATAGGGTTCTCCCTGCCAAACTTCCATTTTTTGCATAGTTGAATTCTATTGCGGCAAAGTTTGCGCTTTGAGGTTTACGTAGCTTTCCATTGGCATCTACATACCTAATCCATTCTATGCGTCTGCCATCGTTACTATATTGACGTTTAACATGCTGTAATACATTATCGTTTATGTCAAGAACCTTGACTTCAATTTGGTTGTTATACGTATCGTAAGTATTTAATACTCTGGCCACGCCAGAAGGCATGGCTTTCTTTTTTCCGTAAACACCAAATCCGCGCAGTTCCACTTTATTTCCTTTGGCATCATATAAATGCTCGCCGATAGCAAACTCAGGGGCATTACCGTTTACAGGATTTAAATCTTTATCAAAAACCATCCAACGCGAAAAGTTTTCTTCCTGATCGTAAATTATGCGATCCATGCCGGCTTTCATGACATTATTTATAATATTACCCTCATCGTCTAAATGGTATGCAAAATCTAAAAGATCATCATCTCCGTACTCTAGTCTAACCGTGTAAAATGTAAAGTTTGGGCGAATTGTTTTTGGTTCTCCTCTCAGATTAAAACGTTTCTCAATCACCTTACCACCTTCTAGTTCTTTCCATTGGTATCTGTGTATCCCCCATGCATTCTCTGAAGGGTTATTATTTTTATCATAAAACTTTACCGCTATCCTTTCTCCTTTATCATCAAGATCGAAAACAGCTTTATACATTTTTCCATGTGCTTCTATTTTCTCATTGAGACGATTATAATAGTATCGTATTTCTTGATTATTTGAGTATTCAATGGTCATTTTTGGTGAAAACCAAATGAAACTATCCCAATTATCATTGTCGTTTATGATGAAATCCCCTAGTCTGTGAGAGACTTCGATTAACCGATTCTGATTATCATATACAAATTGATAATGCGTTTCTTTTTGGGCTGTTGCCTTATCTATTGGGTGATTTCCTCTGGTGTCTGAATAGGGGGTTTCTCTAAAAATTAAATGGCGATAATATTCGGTCTTTTGTGCAAAAAGTGATGTGCTTATCACTAATACTAACACGAACAATGTTATGATGTTTTTTTTCATTTTATGAGATTTAAGGGTTGGTCATAATTACAGTTTTGAAATAGTCTAATGACGCCGGTTCAAAAACATATTTCTGTTCTTTTTGATTGAAATATCCCATAGAGACAATACCAACTAACTCCCCATTTTTATCCAATACAGGTCCTCCACTACAACCGCCATAGTTTCCATTTGGCACTTCAAGTCTTAGGTTGTTGTCATTGGTAAGGCCAATAAACTTTCCTTTTATTCGTATAGGGTTTTCAGATTGATATGGATAGCCAAGAAATAGAACATCTTCATTTATATTTAAAGGCTCTTTTCTAAGGGAGTAAATAGCAACATTTTTAGGTAATTTATCTGGGATTTCAAAAATTAGCCAGTCGCCTTTTGGTGGCATGACAATAGGTTCGTTTTTATTTTCATTGATGAGTTTTCCGGTAATTATGGTATTGCTAATATGTTTTTTGGAATAAAGTGTCCATGCTTTTAATTCATCTCCAAAACTGATGGTCTTCATATTATCCGTCTTGGCAAAAAACAAAACATGTTTAGCCGTTATAGCATAAACTTTATTGTTATAGCGTAGTAAAAATCCACTTCCTGCATGGGCATTATCAAATTTGGTATTCTTGAACGATGCTTTACAAACTAATACAGAATCAACTTGAGCACCACACATTAGAAATCCGAATATTAGGAAAAATACTATTACAAGTTTGCTTTTCATAAGCTCATGTTTGAGAGTCGTTATTTAATGCTTAGACTTAGTTCATTCCATTCTAAAGTCTCAAGTTTGATCTCCTTTGACGATGTTGAGCTATATGTCATCGTAACGTTTTCAATGTCTGTTGAAAGCGTGCCTTCTGTTTTAAAATGAAGCTCGGTATGTATTTCAAAAAAACTTTTCATTTTTCTATTCATCGTTAAGAACAATCTTCCATCAATAGCCTTAATAGTTACTTTTCTGCCTTGTATGTTATAGGAACCCGGAAGTTGATTCATTAGATTAGAAGGAATTGGTTGGTGGTTTTCTGTTACATTATAACTGCTAATAAGATCCAGCCATGGGTCTAGGTTTTTAGTATAATCGGAATAGTTGTACGCTACAGCAATATCTGGTGAAATAAATGTGCTCATATCATTTTGCCAGCTTGTTGGCCAAAATGTATGTGTTATAGAGACCTTTATTTTAGAATTAGGTAGTGTTATGTATTTAATATCTCCAACAGTATTTGGGCCTTCGGCTGTTGGTTCGCCAATGATAACAGCTTTGGTGTTTAGTTTTAATATAGAAGCAAGTTCTAATAATGTTCCTCGAGTGGCTTTGCTGGTAAGTACAAATAGATTCCCTCTTTTATTAATTACAGGAGAGGCTCGTAAAAGATCTGTGAATCTTTTCAGTTTAAAACCATTTCCCCCTCCGCCATAACGTAGGTCTAATACTAACTTGTCAATTTTATGAGTTGTCATTAATGATTCTATTTGTCCTGTGAAATCAGAAAATGATGCCCCTTCTTTGTTGTTAGCAATTAGTTGCATCTGTACAAATAAGGTCTTGGAATTTGGTAATATTTCTAACCAGTAGTTATCCCCTTTATAGTCTTTATTGGAAAAACTAGATGCTTCATCATTTGGTAATCCCCTTGATAATGTTGCATACTCATTAATAGGACTACTCTTTACAATCTTATCAGAACCTGTTGCGAATTGTAATTCAACGTGATGATCTGTTTTACCTTGTCCTATTATTTTTAAAACAGCCGGCATAAGTCCATAAACCTGAAATAGGTTTTTTTTATAATGCTTATTGTCGGCGTTTAGTATAGGTTCAAGTTTGGTAAAAACTTCCTCAATAGGAAGCCCATTGATTTTTACGATTTGCTGCCCAATGATATCTTTGTAGCTTTCTGTTGCATCTAAGACAAAAAGGCCATCGTTAAACCAATAGGTTTTCATTGGTAAAACTTCTAAAGCAATGCCTTCTTGAAACAGAGGGACATTGCACCCTTCATCATTAAGGGTATTTAATAATCTCTGAATGGCATATACTATTTCTATTTTATCATTCCTCAATTCAGAAGTTTTGATAATGTCATATATCTTATCAAATGCTTTTTTATTATTTGGGTTTTGGTAAGCAGGCACTGTTTTTTCAACTTTTCTTTTTAGAAATTGAAAATCTTCTTGCCACATTTTTTGATCCATTTGGAAATTGACGCTTTGAGAACTCCCTATTTGTGAAATCATTAAAACGCTAAAAAGAATTACAACTTTAAATTTCATTTACCTTTTAATTTTGGACTTCATCCATTTAATACTTTCCTTACCGAGATCACTACTATAATTATCTCTGGCATGACTCATATAAGAGCCATTATTTAAGGTTTCGGCATTATGCTGCATGGAGTCAAAGTTTACAAAGCTATGGTCTGCATTTTTAATTAAAATGAAATCACCTTTTCCACCATTTTCATTTACTATTTCTGCTATTCTTTTAGCGCCTTTTGGACTAATGGCCTGAATATCATATTCACCGTGCATAGCAAAAACATTTGTTGTTATTTGAGACCAAGCTTTTGGAATATTGATGTCTGCTAAATTTTGCCAAAAATCAAAATGACGACCTATATATTGGTTTTGTCTGAAGTTGAGTTCGTTAGCGCTGAAAAATTCTGCGTAAGCTTTATTCTTTAAGATCTCTGGACCAGACAATTTATTAATAAGAAAGTCTTTGTTAAACTTTAAATTCACTTCGTTATCTTCTTTTATTTGCGCATCAGATACGCCAAAATGTTTTGGTTGTATGGTGTACAAGTCTACCATATAATCGTACCAGTTTTGAGCAATACTACCATAGGTTATGATACCCCGTGGTGATTTTATTTTGTTTAAAAGCGGTGCAATTACTCCTCCCATAGAATGCCCAAACATGAAGATATTATTAGCATCAATAGATGCTTCGGTCATAAGGACCTTATAACCTTCTTTAAATGCCTTGAGTTCCTCATCGAAACTTATTTGAGAACAATGCTTTTTGCTCTGACTGTCACCTACACCAGGTTTTTCAATACGATATACTGCAAATCCTGCATTTACCCAATCGTTCATTAGCTTTTTCATTGGGTTATCATCGGAGGTTGTTTCTATTGAACCACAAGTATAGCCTTGCAAGAAATAGATGACGGGTGGCTTTTGAATGTGCTTTGGTGTAACCAGAATACTTCTTAGAGCATTACCATCGTATACGACTTCGCTGTAGTTAACATTACCATTTACAAAATCTTCCAGAGGTCTTCCTAATAAAGATGTTGATTTTTTTCTCTTACTATTATTCAAATAATACTCAGCTTCTATAGTATCGCCTTCATAGAGTTGTCCTGTAATAGCTAATACATCTTGAATCGTATTCACAGGTGTGTTGTTTAGCCTTGTTAATACACTACCTTTTTCAATGCCCAAGTTTGAGAAAGTTGAATTAGGAAATACTGTAATGATATATACGCCCGAACTAACTTTTAGGTTATTCTGTTTGGCGATACTGTCGTTTAACGTTTGCATCGTAATACCCAAAAGACCTTTTCTTTTCAGAGTTTGGGCATGGTTAATCTGCAAACCAAAAGCAGACAGAAGAATTAGTAATTTAAAAATGTGTAAATGTTTCATTGATACGGATTTGTTAAGAATGCATTTCGGCAATATGAAATGGTAATTCTTTGGCAAACGTACTTTTTAAACCAAGTCATGTCGTCCGAATGCCTGTAAATACTTAAATCAGTACCTTATTTTAAGAGCGATTTAACAACATTAGATGGATAAACTAGTAGTTTATCCGTACAGTGAAGCGATATGGTTTTTTCTGTAGGCAGATGGCGTTTGACCTTCCATTTTTTTAAATACGGCATTAAAAACAGATTTACTGTTAAATCCAGATTCGTATAATATGGTTAAAATGGTCATGTCATTATTGCCATTTTTTAAAAGCGATTTAGCTTCTTCGATACGATAAAAATTAATAAAATCGTAGAAATTACCTTTGTAGAAAGTATTTATTAAAATGGAAATAGTTCTTCCGGATTCGCCTAAAGCTTCAGATAAATCGCTAATCTTTAAGTCTGGTTTTTTATACAACTTATCTTCAGCTACCAAATTACACAGTTGGGTATAAGTCTCTTTATTTATTTTAGAGTTAGTGTTTTCTTTTTTTAATTTGATCGTAAGGTTATTGTAGAAAAATTCAGGATGGTTTAATAATTGAAGCACAATAATGTTTGATAAAACAAGCAATAAGAAAGTGCCGATAAAAGTAAGCGCTACAACAAAATTTGGATGCCCTTCTGTAAGCGAACTTGCCAAAAAGACCAACCATATCATAAAAAAGAGTAAGAGCGTTTGTTTTAACCATTTAGCAATCTTTTTAAACCTTAAATTATCACTTTTATGTCTGTGTACAACCCAAAAAGAAGCAAAGGTATAGGCAATGACTTGACCAAAATATAACCTATCAAAGGCGTTCCTAATCCACAAAACACTTTCAGTGATCTTAGTGCCACTCATAAAAATGAACATTAGGACAAGCGTAATGTTTAATACTGAAAATATCACAAAGGGGATAAAATGAACCCAATTCTTTTTAAAAGAGACGTTACCTTTTATAATACTTACAGCAAAAAGATATAAGATTGGCGCATAAAAAAACAGAAACGAATTTAGTATAATTCCGAAATAAAAAATAGAAGTATTTTCTGGGAAAATCGATTTGGTAAGTATTAAATTACTTAGTAGCGTTAAGCCTTTTCCTAGTAAAAAGAAAGAAAACACATATATAGCAATGTCTAACTTCTTTTTGTGGTACCAACTAAGTAGTGAAAAGAGGAGAAAGTTAAAAATCGCTATGCCCTTTAAAATTAAAATGACCTTAATATTTTTAATTAGACGTAAATATCAGAATTATTAATTTTTGATAAAAGATTAAAGTTGTAAATTATTACTAAAAACAGGTGTGAGGGTTTAAACCTTTCCACTCGAACAAATAAAAAAAGCTTCTCAAAACTGAGAAGCTTTTTTTGCTCAATTAGGTGGTGTAAGTAATTAGAGCTTGACTAACTTAGAGGTCAGAGATTGACCTTCGGAATTGGCAACTTTAACAATGTATATTCCAGTATTTAAATCCGAAATATCAAATGTACTATTCTTATCAAAGTTGCCTTTAAAAGATTTTATAGTTTTACCCGTAATATCATAAACATCAACATTAGTGGTATTCCTGTTAACACTAAATAGACTGTTCGTAGGGTTAGGGTATAGGTTTAGATCAGAACGTGTTTCTTCGTCAACACCCAATAGCTGAGCCGGCTGGTTCCCGAAAATACGGAACTGACCAGGTGGAATAGAAATAGAAGATACCGTGCTTTCAATAGTAGTGGCATTGGTATCGTCCATAAGATCGTACCAAGTTCCGGATAAAGGGAAATTAGTAGCCACAGTTTGCGTAGTTACTTCAAAATTGGCAAGGATAATGACCTCTCTCAATTCTGAAGTTGGTAAACTCGTATCGGAAATCTCAATTCTGGTAATTAACGAAGGATCAGATATCGTATAATCGCCTTCAAATACAGGTTCATTAATTTTTAATTCAATTAATCGTGACCAATCGTTATAAATTTGATTTCTGTTTGCGTCTGCCAACCAATTTTCTGCCCATTGCGGTTGCGGTTTAGTATCCAGTTTGCAGTCCGGATTATTGACTGTGCCATTAGGACAGGTAAAGATGGAATTGTCCATACCTAAAGCAGCAAAATGCCAAATCATTTTTGGACCGGGAACCGTCAAACTCACGGCGCCTAAGGCTGACATTCTGGACAGCGCAGTATCTAGATTGGTTACATTATGAGAACCGTTAGTTGAATTGCCAAAAGCTACATTTTTATACATTAAACGTTCTTCATCATGACTCTCTGCATAACCCATAACACGAGGGCCATTAAACTGAGCTCTCGATTTATGACCAATACCACGAATATCATTATTAGAATTGTAACCCATGGTCAATTGGTTATACGGATCGGTCATTTTACCCCACATCATAATACCTTTACCTTCGTCATAACGATAATTAGCCCATTCTTTTTCTTCATTTTCCTGACCCAGATGTTCAAAGATCACATAATGCGTGTCGTCAAGCGACCAGGAATAATCGGCATAAGATTTTAAGATGTCTATACGGTCTTGCTGATAGCTATTGGTACAACCCTCATTATTTTCACAGTTCTGTGTAAATCCTTTGGTCAAATCCCAACGAAAACCATCAATTTTAAATTCTGTAATCCAATGTTTCACGACACGTTTGACGTAGTCATTGGTAATAGGGTTGGTGGTGTCATTAGTGTTTGCCGGATTATTAGGTTCTTCTTCTGTATGACTAAAATCAGACCCTACATTATAACTGTGTTTTGGCACTTGATTAAAGTATGGGTTGTCACTACTAGGGCCTCCCCAGCCATCACCATCCGGATCATCCATCCACATACGTACCAGCGGGTTTCTGCCAAAGGCATGGTTGAGCGCAATATCAAGAATAACCGCAATGCCATTTTGGTGACACAAATCAATGAATTCTTTAAACTTATCTTCCGTACCATAAAACTTATCAAGGGCCATGTGAAATGACGTGTTGTAGCCCCAACTTTCATTACCCTCAAATTCCATAACAGGCATCAATTGAATGGCATTGATATTAAGGTTTTTGAAGTAATCGATCCTGTCAATCAAATCCTGATAGTTTCTATTGGCATCAAAATCACGTACCAATACTTCATAAACAATCAGATCTTCTTTTTTAGGTTTTTGAAAATTCGTAACGGTCCACGGATAAGGGGTTTGCCCGGTTTGAAGCACAGTAACCTCACGTTCCTGACCAGCAGGATAAGGCGGTAAGTTAGGATACGTTGTACTTGGGATAAAAGGATCGTCAAAAGGGGATAATACTAATGTTGAAAACGGATCGGCAGTTTTTACCAATGCCGGAGAGCCGGCAACCGGATCGGTATCATATACCCAGTATTGATACGTTTCTATCTGACCAGAGGTCAAACCTGTCAATTCCAACCAGAATTTTCCTGTAGCAGGATCACGTTTCATGACATCAGCACCTGTTGGAGTATAACTATTAAAACTACCGGCAACTTCTATAAATTCTTTTCCCGGAGCATTCAATACTAAAGTAGCTCTTGATGTGTCAGTATTATAATTAATACCATCTTCAAGTCCGGCAGGAAGTGCTTCTTCAACAACAGCCGGTGCTAAAATAACTTCAAAGCTGGCTTCTCCGGTTTCAGTAATGCCGGGAGGTGTACCTACAAAAGTTATTAGATCGCCATTAGATAAGCTGGCGTTTGGTATGGTAGCGCTACAAGTAGGGAACCCACAAGTACCACTAGCTATAGGGTTGTCATAATCACCATTACGGACAATATCAAAACTGCCCTGAACGGTGGTACTGCCTTGAAATACAATACTGGCTTGTATTTGTAAATCTTCTCCTGAGCCTACAATAGCTATAGCTCCTGAAGGTTGCGATAGGTCAATTCGAATACTGCCAACAGGAAAGATGAAATCACTACAGCCATCATCTTTAAGTTCTTGAGAACCGTCTTCGTTTCTAAATACCATACCTATTTGAGTGGCATTGTCGGCTTGAGTCTGAGTAATACCGTAATAATCCTGTGGCGTAAGCGTAATGCTATATGTGCCATCCCCATTGTTTGACATTTCTCCAATACCATCATCGACACCATAGTTGCCAATAACGCTAAAACCAAAGGCATTGGAGTTGTCTCCAATTCCGGAATGCATGTAGACCTTCCCAGGATTATTAAACCCATTACAATTGGTATCGGTGGTATTATTTATGTCGAGTGTTATGGTTACAGGTTGGTCAACCTCGATAGCCCCAACACTAAGACTAACCTGCGATACGGCAAGAAATGGCAGAATCAGTATTAAAAAGCATAATTGTCTTTTCATAGTAGGTAATTTTTCAAAAAAAGGCTATGTTGTATACACAGCATAGCCTTTTTATTAATATTTCAAGCTTTACTATTTTTAATTATTCCAAAGTAATGGTCAAATTATTGGTGTCTATAGTCAATAAATAAGTTCCTGAAGTTCCTGTAAAGGCAAAATTATTATCACCATCCATAGCATCAACCAAGTTACTGTCTATAGTATACCCCGCATCTGTGTAAAATGGATAATTTCTACCTGATGCCCAGTCACTATTGACTGTAAAGAATCTGAAATTGTTATCCGCTCCGCCATTATTTTGAAGTTCAATATAACCAGACCAAACCCCGTCACTAGAGCAAATTAACTCTACAGGAGTTGCCCAATCCCAACCTGCAGTTGGTAAACCGGCACCAACACCATATAAAGTGTCCACTTCACATGTACCTGTACCCTCTAAGGTAATGGTTAATTCGTTAGTGTCTATAGTTAGCACATAGGATCCTGAAGCGCCTACAAAAGCAAAGTTATTATCACCATCCATGGCATCCACAAGTTTGTTGTCAATAGTATAACCTGCATCCACATAGAACGGATAATTTCTACCTGATGCCCAATCGCTATTTACAGTAAAGAATCTAAAGTTGTTATTACCAGCATCATTTTGGAAATTTACTGTACCAGACCAAACACCGTCCATTGTACATGCCAATTCAACTGGAGTAGCCCAGTCCCAACCTGCATCAGGTAAACCAGCGCCTACACCGTATAAAGTAGCGACTTCACAAATACCACCGGTAGGTTCACCTTCCTGTAATTCAACGGCTAATCCTTGTACTGCTGAGTACGATGGAAGACCTTCATCACCTACCACTGCCATTAATCTAAAATAAACAGTTCCTGTATTTGGAATGTCATCAGTACTTGGATCATTATCCAAACCTGCAGCTTCAGCCAAAGCAATCATTTGGCCTACAGTAACAGGTAATTCATTACCTGTAGTATTGCCAAGGTTATATAAATTATCATCAGCAACGTAATCGCTGAAATCTTCCATGGTAGCGCCTTGCAAGCTGTAAGTAACATTGGTAGGTACACCGAAATTGGCATTGTCCCAAGTGAAACGCTCACCCAAGCTACTGCTGACAGCAGGATTTAGGATATAACTGTCCAAGAAGCTGGTGCTAAAGGTAAGATCAGTAGCTTCCTGAGCTACAAAGTCTAAATCATCATCTTCCTGACATGCAGTGATAATAAACACTGCAATCAATGCTGTTAGTATAAATTTTAATTTTTTCATCATTTAATGTTTAAGAGTTATTATCGTTAGTTTAGAAGTCCGGATTTTGAGTTAAATTAGGATTAGCTTGTAATGCCGTTGATGGTATTGGAAATAATCGGTAGCTATTAGGAATTGAAGTTCCTGAAGCCGTACCACCTTTCCAAGGCCAGATGTAGCTACTGCCTGTGAACTTTCCGAAACGAATCAAGTCTGTACGTCTGTGACCTTCCAGATTCAATTCTCTGGCGCGCTCATCTAATAGGAATTGCTCAGTGATTTCACCTGTAGATCCAATTGGGTCTGCATTTGAGCGTTCTCTAACCATATTAACATAAGTCAATGCCGTGTTCAAGTTAGTATCGGCTGCAGAGCGCCAAGCCAATTCCGCGTACATTAAATAGGCGTCAGCTAACCTGAATAAAGGAAAATCGGTACTTGAGAAGTCTGTAGAAGCAGATGTGCCAGTAAAAGGACTGTTTCTGAATTTAGTTGATGGATAACCGTCTGTCCACTCACGATAATCTGCCATTTCATAATTGTGCCCAGTAGTCCAGAATAAACCAGCTCTAACATCATTAGACGCTGCTAACTCTGCAGCATCAGCGCCAAATAGGCCATACCAACCTTTAGAAGAGCGGTGTCCAGTCCAGCCTTGCGTTGCACCAAAATCATTAGGATTCATGGTATCAGTACTTAAACTACCGTTAACGATATAAGTGGTGTTACCAAAACTTTGGCTAATGGCTGCATCCGCAATTAAAGGAAAAATAATCTCCGGAGAAGTATCGTTATCTGCGGAAAAATTCATTCTAAAATCTGTAGCTAGAGTATAACCGCCATCATTGATAACTCTATTGACAAAAGTCGCAGCATCGTCGTAATGTGGCATACCTGTATAGATCTCAGCATTAATGTATAGTTTACTTAGGAGCATCTGGCCAGCAGTTCTAGTAGCTCTACCATACTCATTACTTACAGGTAATGCAGATTCAATTGCTAAAAGCTCGCTTTCTACAAAGTCAAATAATTCCACACGAGAGGCTTCAGGTAATGGTGTGGTAACACCGAAATCCGCTTCTGTGACTAAGACACCTTTACCAAAAGCATCGATCAAATAATAGTAAGCTAATGATCTGATAAATCTTACTTCTGCTATAACCTGATCTTTATTTTGTACATCAACAGCTGTTAAAATATTAAGCAGGTTATTACACTGAGGTATCGTATAATAAATTCTATTGTATAAATACCTAAAGAATTTATTGTCAGCAGTCCAGTTAGATGTCGTTGTTAATTGGTCTAAACCATCATCTCCCCAACGGTTTTTCATAGCGTCCGCTGTAAAGTCCTGCAAATTAATAATACCCCTTAAGAAAGGCGATTCTCCGGCATCATCTGGAATATCAGAACTTCCCGGTCCATCTGGTCCCGAAAGTGCAAACGAAGCATATAACCTTGATAGTACACCTTCTATTGCTTGCGGATCTCTTTCAAGAAGCTCTTGAAGAGATAACTCTACAATTGGTTCTGTGTCTAAATCGTCAGTACATCCAATCGTTAGAAGGGTAACCAAAGCAATTAAAACATAGTTTAAATAATTTTTCATAATCATAGTTTTTTAAAAATCAAAGTTGATACCTATTGTATATACGGTTGGTCTTGGATAAAAATTGTTGTCCAAGCCATTAAAGTTTTCAGGGTCTTGTCCAGAGTAATCTGTAATTAAAAACGGATTAGTGACAGCACCGAATACTTTTAAACGTGTATCTTTTAATAGTTCATTAAAGGTATAACCTAAAGCAATATTCTCACAACGTAAAAATGCAGCATCTTCAAGGAAGTAATCAGAAAGCGCTTGGTTATCTCCAATATCTGTAAATACAGCATTAGCAGCTCCAGAACTGAAATCTAAAGCGTTGTTTAATGCCTCGTTTTGTGTCTCTACCGGACGCTCAGTATAACCTGCAATTAGACGTGCTGAGTTATAAATTTTGCCATCCAACTGACCTCGGAAAGAAGCACTTAGATCCCAGTTTTTGTAGTTGGTGGTGAATCCGAAACCAAAAGTCCAGTTTGGTCGTATGGCTTGATAATAACGATCCTCAGAAGTAATGGCATTATCACCGTTAAGATCTACAAAAGCGCCAGGGATAGGATTACCTGCGTCATCATACACTTGTTTAAAAACGTGTGCGGAATAAGCTTCCTCTCCCAGAGCATGTTGGAATAAAAATGTACCTGTACCATTTGGAATGGTTGGATCTTGATTGATAGCATCTAAACCACCTAAGTCCGTCACTTCGGTTTTGTTATATGCAATATTACCATTTAATGATAAATTGAAATCCTCTGTAGTTACCGCATCAATATTTAGATTTAATTCAAAACCTTTACTTTCGGTTTCTGCGATATTTTGAATCACCCTAGGACTTAATGCTTGCCCAGGAGGGACATCCGTAAGAACTAATAAGTCTGAGGTATCTCTGTGGTATACATCAAAGCTACCGGATAGGAAACCAGATTCAAATAATGTAAAGTCCAAACCTAAGTTATATGTGGTAGTTTTTTCCCAAGTTAAATCCGGATTGAATTCTGCTGCAGAATACAGATTTACTCCTGGTAAATATTGACTGTTTGGTGAACCAATTATAAATAATGGCACTGATGGGAAAAAGCCTGATTGACCAGTAATATCTTGCTGACCAGTCTCACCCCAACCTAATCGAACTTTTAAGTCATTAACAAAGTTGACGTTGCTTAAGAATGATTCTTCTTTGATCTTCCAAGCCAAAGCCGCAGCTGGGAAATAACCCCAACGATTTTCTTTGGTAAATAATGAAGATCCATCCGCTCTGAAAGAAAGCGTTAATAAATATTTGTCATTGAAGTTAATATTAGATCTCCCGAAGAAAGACTGTAAATTGAGCGGGCTAAAGAAGCGATTGTTAGGATTGTTTGGATCAAAGTTTAGAACACGAGTTCCAATTGCACCTTGTTCTTCCGTAGCTGCATAGATGTACTCCTCTTTGTTACCATCGTTTTTAAAATTCTGATACGCATAACCTCCTTGTACTTCAATACTTTTTACAAAGCCTTCAAAGTTTTTATTGTAGACTAAATAAGCATCTAAAGTGGTGTTGGTTATATGTTGTTCTTCTCTATAGTTGACCCCTGGATTAAAAATAAATTCACCAGCGGTGGCTGTTTGTCTGTATGTCGCTATTGAGTTATCAGAAAAGATTTCTTCAATATTAGCTCTTGAAGCTTCTACACCTAAATTCACTACAGCTCTTAAGTCCGGGAAGAAATGCAACTTATAGTCAAACTTAATATTGGCAAGTAATCGTTTTACCTCTTCCGGACGTGTGCGTTGTTGTAATAATGCCAGAGGATTAGATGCGCCTACAAGTGCATTTGGAGCAGTGGATCCAGGACTACCAATTTGGTTATAAAATCCGCCAAAAACACTATTTGAGTCAAATATTGGCTTAGTCGGATCCATGTTTAGTGAACCACCTAATGCACCATCATTATCAATAGCGTTCTTTTCGATATAAATACCCTTAGCGTTTAAATCGATCTTTAAATGATCGTCAAAAAATGTAGGTGTTAATTTTAATGATGCACTAACTCTTTCATAATCGTCAGTATCAACCACCCCTTCAGAGTCGTTATAACCTATAGAGGCGCGGAAAGGTATTTTTCCGAATAAGTTGGCTCTGGCACTGAAGTTATAATCAAAAGAGATTGCTGTTCTTAAAATAGCATCTTGCCAGTTGGTGTCATAGATTTCTCTTAAAGTACCATCAGAAGCAGTAATGATTTGAGAAGGGACTTCATTAGTTACTACCGAACCAACAGGGACACCTAACTTATTTGTGTCTTCAGGATGGAACTGTTGAATAAAATTCACAAACTGTCCACTGTCCATCACATCAATTCTCTGAGAGTCTGGAATACTACTAATGGATGTATTGGCAGAAAATGAAAATTGAGGTGCTCCTGAGGTTCCTTTTTTGGTGGTGATAATTAAGACACCATTGGATGCACGAGATCCATAGATAGCTGTTGCAGAGGCATCCTTTAATATAGAGAAACTCTCAATATCATTAGGGTTGATCAGGTTTAAAGGGTTGCTTACACCTGCTGTTCCACCATTATCTAAAGGGACACCATCAATTACGATCAAAGGACTATTATTAGCATTTAAAGAGGCACCTCCTCTAATTCTAATGTTTGGTGCCGCATCAGGTTGTCCACCGGCAGTTGTGATCCTTACACCTGCAGCTTTACCCTGTAAAAGTTGATCGGCAGATACAATGGCGCCTTTGTTAAAGTCTTTAGACGATACAACGTCGACAGATCCTGTAGCATCTTTCTTTTTTACAGAACCATAACCAATTAATACAATTTCATCGAGCTGTTCAGTATCCTCAACCATAACGACGTCTAAAGTTGCTTCACCATTGTAAACAACCTCTTGAGTGACAAACGTTAAATACGAGAATACCAAAACATCACCAGAATTGGCGTTTAAAGAATACTTACCGTCAAAATCTGTTGAAGTACCAGTAGTTGTGCCTTTAATAATGACATTAACACCTGGTAACGGCATGGCATTTGCTTGATCTGTTACTGTACCCGATACCGTTGATTGAGCGGCTAATGTTGCAGGCACTAAAATTAAGCATAACAGCAAAGCATTTAAGAATGTTTTCATACAATATTTTTAAGTTAATTGCTTAGTTAATTATTTTTATATTTTCACTTCTTGGGTTAAATTTATGTAAATTTAGTATGATAAATTCGTTAAAAAACATGACGGATGTCACGAAAACGTTTTCGTGTTAAAAACTTTTTAGATAACATTAACATTTGCATAAAAACGACCTGAAAATGAGAGATTGACAATGAAATGATAGTATAATTACGAACTCGAAAATGCTAAAATTATAATTTGACTTATATTGGTCGCAACTTCTTAACCTTTGACTTTTATATGAAACGAAAAATTACATTGAAACAAATTGCAAAAGAATTGGATGTTTCAATTTCTACAGTGTCAAAAGCACTCAGAAATAGTGTTGAAATTAGTGATGATACAAAACAAAAAGTACAGGCATTTGCGAAGTTATACAATTACAGACCTAATAATATTGCTTTAAGTCTTAAAAATAGGAAAACAAAAACCATTGGAATTATTATACCGGAGATTGTTCATCATTTTTTCTCTAAAGTTATCAGGGGGATAGAACTGGTGGCAAATAATAGAGGCTATAATGTTATCGTAGGATTATCTAATGAATCTTTTTCAAAGGAAGTAATCAACATGGAAATGCTGGCTAATGGCAGTATTGATGGTTTTATTCTTTCAATTTCTAAAGAAACGTTACAGCAACAAGACTATCATCATTTTGAAGAGACCATTAATCAGGGAATGCCTATTGTAATGTTTGATAGAGTGATTAATGAAATCGAATGCGACAAAGTTATAGTAGATGACTTTAAAGGCGCCAAGAATGCGGTTGAGCGTCTGATACAGAACGGCTGTGAAAACATAGGACTAATTACAACAAAAGATTATGTTAGTGTGGGTAAGCTTAGAACTCAGGGGTATTTAGAGGCTTTAAAAGATAATGAACTGGATCTGAAATCGAAACTCATTTTAAAGTTAGATGATGATGATTCTGAAGATTATGAAGTGTATATAGAAGCTCTAGAAAAAGAAATTGAACAGCTGTTTAAAGCCAATAAAAAGATTGACGCTATTTTTGCAGTTAATGAATTGTATGCCTTGTCTGCAATGAAAGTCGCCCGAAGACTGGGCCATGTCATACCAGAGGATATTCAGGTTATTGGATTTACTGATGGTGTATTGTCAAGACATGCTACACCAAGCCTTTCAACAGTAAGTCAACATGCGCAGCTTATGGGAGAAAAAGCAGCAGATTTACTAATAGATAAGCTGGAGGAAGATGGTGATATTGAGAGCTATCAAACTGTAGTTATTGAGACGGAATTAATTGAACGAGAGTCTACCAAATAGAAATTTAACATTGCCGATTTAAAATCTTTATTATCTTTACCCCACATTCAAAACTTATATTTTCACTTCTACAACATAAGTTTTGATAAGCTAAGCTTGTCAGAATAGTATAAATTTAAACATACTATAATGGAAAAGCGTAGATTAAGCTTTTGGGAAATTTGGAACTTAAGTTTTGGTTTTCTGGGAGTTCAAATGGGTTTTGCATTGCAAAACGCCAACGCCAGTAGAATACTGCAAATTTTTGGTGCCGATGTTCATGAACTATCCTGGTTTTGGATAGTAGCTCCGCTTACGGGCTTAATAGTACAACCCATAATAGGTCACTATAGTGATCGCACATGGACAAAACTTGGGCGACGACGACCTTACTTTTTAGTTGGAGCCGTTTTGGCATCCTTGGGCTTGGTATTAATGCCTAACTCAGATATGTTTACGGCATATATGCCAGCATTATGGGTCGGTGCAGGCTTATTGATGATAATGGATGCATCTTTTAATATTGCCATGGAGCCATTCAGAGCATTAGTGGCAGATGTATTACCATCAGACCAAAGAACCTTAGGTTTTAGTGTGCAAACGATTCTTATAGGTGTAGGCGCTGTAGTAGGATCGTGGTTGCCATATGCCTTAACAAATTGGTTTAATGTTTCTAATGAGGCCTCCTCAGTTGGAGAAGTGCCTTTAAACCTATTGCTATCATTTTTTATAGGTGCTGGCGTTTTAATAATTACGATATTAGTCACAGTCTTCACGACAAAAGAGTATTCACCGGAGGAAATGGCATTGATACATGCTGCCGAAGGAGAGGAACCTGAGGAAGAATCCTCAAGTCTTAAGAATATTTTTTCAGATTTTAAAAAGATGCCAGAAACGATGAGGCAATTGGCCTGGGTGCAGTTCTTTTCGTGGTTTGGGCTTTTCGGAATGTGGGTTTATGCTACGCCGGCAATTGCTTCACACATATATGGATTAGATATATCAGATACACATAGTAAAGGATTTCAGGATGCAGGCGACTGGGTAGGTGTTTTATTTGGTGTGTATAATGCTGTTTCAGCTATATATGCTTTCTTTTTGCCAGCAATAGCAAAGAAGGTTGGACGTAAAAGAACTCATGCGTTTTCTTTGATAATAGGAGGCTTAGGTCTAATGTCATTATATATCATGCCAGATAAAGATTGGTTGATATTGTCTATGATAGGCGTTGGTATTGCTTGGGCCAGTATTTTGGCCATGCCATATGCCATCCTGGCGGGCTCTATACCAGCAAGAAAAATGGGAGTGTATATGGGGATTTTTAACTTCTTTATTGTATTACCGCAAATACTAAATGCTTTAATAGGAGGTCCTATGGTAAAATATTTATATAATGATAAACCAATTTTTGCTCTGATTTTGAGTGGAATATCGTTTATTGTTGCTGCAGTTTTAGTGAGGAGAGTTAATGATGTTGATGATGAGGTCATTTTAAAAGAAAGTTAAGTAATGAATAAAAAAGGATTCATATTCGATCTCGATGGTGTTATTGTTGATACAGCAAAGTATCATTTTTTAGCATGGAAAAAATTAGCCAATAGTTTGGGTATAAATTTTACAGAAGAAGAGAACGAACAACTAAAAGGGGTAAGTCGGGTACGTTCATTAGAAAAGATCTTATCGTGGGGAAATAAAACACTTTCTCAGGATGAGTTTATGAAATTGATGGCATTAAAAAATGAGGATTACTTGACTTACATCAATACAATGGATGAATCAGAATTGTTGCCAGATGTTAAAGCAACACTTCAATTTTTAAAATCTGTAGGTCAACCCATTGCATTGGGATCGGCAAGTAAAAATGCCAGACAAATATTAAAAAAAGTACACATTAAGAATATGTTCGATGCTGTGGTAGATGGTAATGACGTTTCGGAAGCAAAACCCAATCCCGAAGTGTTTTTACAGGCTGCTAAGCTATTAGATGTTGCGCCCAACAACTGTGTCGTATTTGAAGATTCAGTAGCGGGTGTAGAAGCGGCAAATGCAGCAAATATGATTTCTATAGGTATAGGAAAACCTTCTGTATTGGGGCATGCAGATTATGTGTTCAGTGATTTTACAGAGATAAAAACAGGATTTTTAGAACAGTTGATACAGCCCGATCAACAACATTCAGAAAAGATAAATATAAAAGCATAAATGCTTTATTAAGAAATCATACTAAACATTAGTATAAAAATGAATCAAGATTATATCATACCAAACGAATGGTCCATTATAGAAGAAGGCTTTGATCCGAAACAGGTAAAAGCTTCTGAAAGTATATTTAGTATCGGTAATGGTGCTATGGGGCAACGTGCAAATTTTGAAGAAAAATACACCGGACCAACATTCCAGGGGAATTATATTGCCGGCGTGTATTATCCTGACAAAACCAAAGTAGGGTGGTGGAAGAACGGTTATCCGGAGTATTTTGCTAAAGTGTTGAATGCACCAAACTGGATTGGTATCAATGTTCTTGTCAATGGAGAAGAGTTGGATTTATATAGCTGTAAAAAAGTGGAAAACTTTAAGCGCGAACTCAATATGAAAGAAGGGTGGCTATCCAGAAGTTTTACAGCGACATTACAAAATGAAGTGGAGGTAGAAGTAAAAGCGCAGCGATTTTTAAGTCTGGATTTGGATGAGTTAGGGGCAATTAAGTATAGCATCCAACCATTAAACGGTAATGCGTCTGTAGTATTAAAACCTTATCTCGACAGCGGAATCACCAATGAAGATACCAATTGGGACGATAAATTTTGGGATACCTTAAGCGTATCATCAGAAGATCAAAAGGCATTTATACAAGCCAAAACCATGAAGACAGATTTTTATACCTGTACGTTCATGGAATCTCAGGTTTTTTACAATGACAAAGCAATAGATATTGTACCGTTACTTAACAAAACCTCAACATATATAGCGTTTAGTTATGATCAAGAAGTTAAGCAGGGAGATGTCTTAACCCTACATAAATTTGGTGGCTATACCGTAGATAGAAATCATGATAAATACGAATTGGTCGATGCTGCAAAATTGGTGTTGAAGAAGGCTACAACATATGGTTTTAATGCCATTATGGATCAGCAAAAGAACGCCTGGTCTAAAATATGGGATATGGCAGATATCACTATAGATGGTGATGTTAAGGCACAACAAGGAATACGTTTCAATATTTTTCATTTAAATCAAACCTATTTGGGTACCGATGCCCGACTCAACATTGGACCAAAAGGATTCACAGGAGAAAAATATGGAGGTAGTACCTATTGGGATACGGAAGCTTATTGTATTCCATTTTATATGGCTACCAAAGATCAAAGTGTAGCAAGAAATTTACTGGAGTACAGATACAACCATTTAGAGAAAGCTATAGAGAATGCCGGAAAATTAGGATTCACTAATGGCGCAGCACTTTATCCTATGGTAACAATGAATGGTGAGGAATGTCATAACGAATGGGAGATTACATTTGAAGAGATACACAGAAACGGCGCCATAGCATTTGCCATATATAATTACCACAGGTATACAGGAGATTACAGTTACATTCCAGAAAAAGGATTGGAGGTCTTAATTGGTATTGCAAGGTTTTGGCATCAAAGAGCAACGTATTCTGCAGACAAAGATCAATATGTTATTTTAGGTGTTACAGGGCCTAACGAATATGAAAACAATGTCAATAATAACTGGTATACGAACTACATTGCCCAGTGGTGTATTAAGTATGCTATAGAAAATATCGACATCGCAGAATCAAAATACGCTTCAGATTACATTCGTATTATGCACAAAGCTAAATTGTCTAAAGCTGAGGTGAAGGATTGGTTAAATGTTGCTGAGAATATGTATTACCCATATTCAGAAAAACATAATGTGTTCTTGCAGCAAGATGGGTTTTTAGATAAAGAATTGATCACTGTTGCAGAGTTACCAAAATCTGAAAGACCGATCAATCAAAAATGGTCTTGGGATCGAATCTTGAGATCGCCATATATTAAACAAGCAGATACACTTCAGGGATTTTATTTCTTTGAAGATCATTTTACAGATGAAGAACTAGAACGCCATTTTGACTTTTATGAACCCTATACCGTACATGAAAGCTCCTTGTCACCATGTGTACATAGTATACAAGCGGCAAAGTTGGGCCGAATGAATCAGGCATATGCGTTTTATTTAAGAACATCACGTTTAGATTTAGACGATTACAACCATGAGGTACACGAAGGACTTCACATTACTTCCATGGCAGGTACATGGATGAGTATTGTTGAAGGCTTTGGAGGAATGCGCGTTAAAAACGGGACACTTACTTTCGAACCCAAAATACCTAAGCAATGGGAAGCCTACTCATTTAAGGTTAATTATAGAAATCAAATCATTAAAGTCAATGTATGTCAGGGGCATACGCACTTTGAATTAGAAGGGGATGATGATTTGCAAATTCTTGTGAATGGAAAGGAAGTGACCATATCACCAAATAATCTGGTGACGGTATAAGATATATTTAAAATCAATAACATATCATGAAGCATACACTAATACTATTTTTGTGGTGTACTGTATTTCTGGTGGCATCGTGTAAGGATAAAATGCCTGATGAAGCAACCGACCATTTAACATCAGAACCACAAGCAGAATCCAATGATATAGAACGTATAGAACCACCGTATTGGTGGACAGGATTTAAGAACAGAACACTACAGCTTTTAGTGAAACATCCTAATATAGGAAGCTATACGCCACAAATCACTTCAGAATTGGTTACCCTGAAAAAAATTCATACAGCAGATAGTCCAAATTATCTTTTTATAGACTTAGAGCTAACTGAAGAAGCAATATCAGGGAAATTCAACATTGTCTTTTCAAAAGAAAATGAAAAGGAGCTCATATACACTTACCATTTAAAATCCAGAGAGAAATCACCAGACGATTATGTAGGCTTTAATAGTACAGATGCCATATATCTCATTACACCAGATCGTTTTGCGAATGCAAACCCGGCAAATGATAAAATAGAAGGGATGCTCGACCAGAGTTTAGACAGAACTCACGGATATAAAAGACATGGTGGTGACCTTGAGGGCATCTCGGAGCATTTAAATTATATCGCTGATATGGGTTTCACGGCCATATGGTCGTGTCCGGTATTAACTAATGATATGCCGGAAGGATCGTATCATGGGTATGCCATAACAGATTATTATCAGGTGGATCCACGATTTGGCACATTGAAAGATTATATAGCACTGGCTAAAAAAACAGAAAGCCTTAATATGAAACTTATCATGGACCAGGTAGCTAATCATTGTGGCTTGGAACATTGGTGGATGAAAGACCTGCCATTTAAAGATTGGGTGAACTTTCAAGAGCATTATGAACAGCATAAAACGCATTGGGATCACCAAACTGTTAAGACATCAAATCACAGACGTACTACAAATCAGGATATTTATGCTTCAGAAACAGATAAACAAGGCATGACTGATGGCTGGTTCGTATCTGGAATGCCCGATCTTAATCAACGCAACCCTTTTATGGCCAGTTATATTATTCAAAATAGCATATGGTGGATAGAAACTCTAGGGCTTGGCGGCATACGTCAAGATACCTATCCATACCCCGATAAAGATTTTATGAGCCAATGGGCAGGAGCCATAATGACGGAGTATCCCAAATTCAGTATAGTTGGTGAAGAGTGGTCTAGCAATCCTCTACTCATTGCGTATTGGCAAAATGGGCACAAGAATGCAGATGGCTACAGTTCTAACCTAAGATCCACTATGGACTTTGCCATGCAGGAAACTATTGTAAAAGCGTTAAATAATGAAGAAAGCTGGGGAACAGGTTTGGTAGAATTATATCAGGGACTTGCTAACGATTTTAGTTATACAAAACCAGAAGATATTATGGTTTTTCCAGATAACCATGATATGAGTCGCATTTTTACGCAATTGAAAGGGGAGGTTACCAATACTAAAATGGCATTGAGCTATATGCTAATGATGCCCAGGATTCCACAGGTATACTATGGCACAGAAATTTTAATGGATGATTTTGAAAAACCCGGAGATCATGGTTTAATACGAACAGATTTTCCCGGTGGATGGTCTGGCGATACTATAAATGCGTTTACAGGAGAAGGTCTTACAACTGAGCAAAAAGATATGCAGGCATATCTAAAAAAAATCCTTAACTACCGTAAACATAGTAAAGCCATACATCATGGAGGGACCAAGCATTTCGCACCAGAAAACGGAGTGTATGTTTTGGTGAGAACTACAGATAATGAAACGGTAGTCCATATTCTGAATAAAAATCAAGAGCCATATCAGTTAGAGTTGTCCAGGTTTGAAGAGTTAGGACTCAAAGGAAAACAGCTTAGAGATATTGTTTCTGGAGCGCTTATCATTTGGGATAGTACTTTAACCTTGGATACAAAAGGGAGTTTGATATTAACAACAGGGTTATAATGATGAAGAAAGCAGTAGGTCTCATAGTGGTTATCGTTATTGTGTTTTCATGTAAGAATGAGAAACCTGTTGCTGATAATGTCGAAACCCTTAAAGAATCTCAATCAGGATATGCGTTTAAGAAGCAGGATAGCATCCAGTTATATAAAGGAAGTCTTCACAGAATAGATAGTTTTCCTTCAAAATATGTGGTGCCAAGACCCGTAGATGTATGGTTGCCGGAAGACTACACCAAAAATAAAACCTATGCTGTACTTTACATGCATGATGGGCAAATGCTTTTTGATGCATCTTCTACCTGGAATAAACAAGAGTGGAAGGTCGATGAATGGGCAACGAAGCTAATGCAGGAAAATAAAACGAGAGATTTTATAGTGGTCGCAGTTCACAATATTTCTGAATTACGTTGGCAGGATTTGTTTCCTCAAAAGGCAATGGACTTTATACCACAAGTAATTAAGGACTCTATAGCCCAACAAGCTAAAGTAAGCAAGTACCACAATACAGACTTAAATGGAGATAATTACCTTAAGTTTATGGTTAATGAACTAAAACCAGTTATCGACAAAACATACTCAGTACACACAGAAAAAGAAAATACGTTTGTAGCTGGTTCCAGTATGGGCGGTTTAATGTCTATGTATGCGATCTCCGAGTATCCAAATATTTTTGGAGCAGCAGCATGTTTATCAACACATTGGCCAGGTACTGTACCTGTAGAAGATAATCCGGTATCAGATGCCATATTCAGCTATATGAAAGTCAATTTACCAAGTTCAGAACAGCACCGTATATATTTTGATTATGGCAATAAAACTTTAGATGAGCATTATCCGCAATACGCTCCAAGAGTGAATGAAATTCTAAAAGAAAAAGGCTATACAACTCAAAATTCCAGAAATATACTTTTTGAAGATACAGACCATTCCGAAAACTCATGGAATCAGCGTTTAGATATCCCACTAACATTCTTATTAGGTCATTAATGAAAAAACTCGTTGTATTAATAGCATTAATTAGTATTGGCTTTGGATTTGCTCAAAATACTGATCGTATTTATCAATCACACAAAGAAGAAAATGGAACATTAGAGGTTACGACTAGCGACGGTGTTTACAGATTTCAGTTTTATTCCGAAGATATTTTGGAAACTTCTTTCATTCCCAATGGAGAACTTTATAATCCAAAATCTCATGCTGTAGTGCTTCAGCCAGAAAAAGTGAAAACCATATACACCTATTCAGGAGGTGTTATCCTTTATGCGAGCGAAGGTATTATAGTAACAATAACACCTGAACCTTTTAAGATTCGATATGCTTACAAAGATCATCTAATCACTTCCGAAAAACGAGGGTATTATAAATCTGCACATGACCCTATGGAAATGGTCAGCGGAAATATCGTGTATGATACTACAGAAAAAATTGAATTCAACCTTACCGAAGATGAAGTCTTATATGGTGGAGGTGCCAGAGCATTGGGGATGAATCGCCGAGGGCATCGTTTGCCATTATACAATAGGGCACATTATGGCTATGAAACCCATTCAGAGCTAATGAACTATACAATGCCGATAGTGCTGTCATCTAATAAGTATATGATCCATTTTGATAATGCACCTGTAGGCTACTTAGATATGGACAGTAAAGGGGATAATACCTTAACCTATGAAACCATCTCCGGACGAAAAACATATCAAATCATAGCAGGAGAGACATGGGATGATGTTATGGATAATTACACCCAACTTACAGGGAAACAACCCATGCTACCCAGATGGGCTTTAGGGAATTTTTCAAGTCGTTTTGGCTACCATTCGCAATATGAAACAGAGCATACCATCAATAAGTTCATAGATGAAGATATCCCTGTAGATGCTGTTATCTTAGATTTGTATTGGTTTGGCAAAGAGGTCAAAGGCACTATGGGTAATTTAGAAGTTTTTAGGGATTCATTTCCGGATTTTGAGGGGATGGTATCTCGTCTCAAGAAAAAAGGTGTAAAAACCATAACCATAACGGAACCTTTCGTGTTGACCACATCCAACCGTTGGAACGAAGCAGTTGCCAAAAATGTTTTAGCAAAAGACACTATAGGAAATCCGGCCAAATATGATTTTTATTTTGGAAATACAGGGCTGATAGACCTCTATAAACCGGAAGGTAAACAATGGTTTTGGAACATTTATAAAGGTTTAGCTGATAAAGGTGTTGCTGGCGTTTGGGGTGATTTGGGGGAGCCTGAAGTGCACCCGAACTGGGTGAAACATCAAACAGGTACAGCAGATGAAGTTCATAATATTTATGGCCATGACTGGGCACGATTAGTCTTTGAAGGCTATCAAAAAGATTTTCCAGATAGTCGTCCTTTTATTCTTATGCGTGCTGGCTATTCCGGAAGTCAACATTATGGTATGGTGCCCTGGTCCGGCGATGTAAACAGGACATGGGGAGGCTTACAATCGCAGCCAGAAATAGCACTCCAAATGGGGATGCAAGGCTTGGCATACATGCACAGTGACCTTGGAGGATTTGCAGGAGCAAATTTAGACGATGAACTCTACGTAAGATGGTTGCAATATGGAGTATTCAATCCAATTTACAGACCACATGCACAAGAAGATGTGCCCAGCGAACCTGTTTTTAGAAGTGATAAAGCAAAAGCACTGGCAAAAGAGGCCATAGAGTTAAGATATAGGTTATTACCTTATAATTATCACCTTATGGTAATCAATCATTTGGAAGGGAAACCTTTAATGCGTCCATTATTTTTCGAAGAACCAGAGAATAAAGCACTCTATGAGTATTCAAAAGCCTATTTATGGGGTAATGATATGCTTGTGTCGCCTGTATTGAAAGCTAAGAAAAAGAAGCAAGAGGTTTATTTTCCAAAAGGCAGCAAATGGTTCGATTTTTATTCTACTGATGTTGTGGAAGGCGGAACATATAAAAAGGTGCGATTAAATGAAAACACCATACCAACTTATGTAAGAGGCGGCGCTTTTCTACCAATGGTAAAAGGACTTAAAAATACTATAGGCTTTGATAACTCAAAGCTAACACTACACTATTATTATGACGATACCATTACTGAAAGTGAACGGGAGTTTTATTACGATGATGGTATTACCGCCAATACCATAGAGAAGGGACAGTATGAGGTTCTCAAATTTGAAGCTGAAATTGAAGGTCGTTGGTTAGAAATAGAAATGGAAGCCAATAAAGGTTTGAACTATCCGGCTAATAGCAAGGATATCCAACTTGTGGTGCATAATATGTCTTTCAAACCCAAGCGTATAAAAGTAGATAAGCAATGCATAGAAGGTGAGTGGAATGAAAAGAAACAAACACTTACCATTCCTTTGACATGGCATACTGCAGAAGAAAAAGAAATAAAAATTAAACTTAAAAAGTAATCCAAATGAATCGAATGAAACTTATAGCAGTAGTAGCTTTTACATGTTTTTTTGGATGTAAGAATGAAGAAAAAACCACTCCTGAACCTCAAGAATCAAAAAAGGAAATGATGAAGAAAAAAGCAGTTGTTTATCAGGTGTTCACACGTTTGTTTGGAAATACAAATACCACTAATAAACCATGGGGAACTATAGAAGAAAACGGAGTTGGTAAGTTTAATGATTTTACAGACAAGGCATTAAAAGAAATTAAAGACTTGGGCGTTACACATATTTGGTATACAGGAGTACCACATCATGATGTTATTACAGACTACACGAAGTATGGGATCTCTAACGACGATCCGGATATCGTAAAAGGAAGAGCCGGATCACCATATGCTGTCAAAGACTATTACAATGTAAATCCGGATCTGGCAGAAAATGTTGAACACAGACTTCAGGAATTTGAAGCATTAATTGAACGTACTCACAAAGCCGGATTAAAAGTAATTATAGACATAGTGCCCAATCATGTGGCACGTAATTATAAAAGTTTATCTAACCCCGAAGGCGTAACAGATTTTGGGGCAGAAGACGATACCACTGTAGCCTATGCTATTGATAACAACTTTTATTACAATCCGGAAGACGTTTTTGAAGTCCCTGAATGGAAGGATAATTATCAACCATTGGGAGGCGAAGCGCATCCTATGTCAGATCGGCAATTTGATGAACGTCCGGCAAAGTGGACAGGTAATGGATCAAGAGCTTCACAGCCTAATATGTACGATTGGTACGAAACAGTTAAGGTAAATTATGGCATAGATCCGGAAGGTAAAAAAGATTTTGATGAGCTGCCACAAGGTTTTGAAAATGAAGATTATAAAAAGCACTATGAGTTTTGGAAAGACAAAACAGTACCAAGCTCCTGGAAAAAATTTAAAGATATAGCACTGTACTGGACAGCTAAAGGTGTAGATGGCTTTCGTTATGATATGGCAGAAATGGTTCCGGTAGAATTTTGGAGTTATATGAATTCTGCAATAAAAATGAAAAATGAAAACGCGTTTCTACTAGCAGAAGTCTATCAACCACATTTATACAGAGACTATATAAGAAAAGGGAAGATGGATTACCTGTACGATAAAGTACAGCTTTATGATACGCTAAAACATGTAATGCAAGGGTATGGTAAAACAGACCACATACCACCAATTCAAGAAGACCTTAAAGATATTGAACATCATATGGTACACTTTTTAGAAAACCACGATGAGCAACGTATAGCAAGTCCCGATTTTGCAGGGGATGCACAAAAAGGAAAACCGGCAATGGTTGTATCTGCAACCATAAGCACCTCACCAACATTAGTTTATTTTGCTCAGGAACTGGGGGAGCCAGGAAATGAAGATGCCGGATTTGGTAAACCTACCCGAACATCCATTTTCGATTATATTGGTGTTCCCAGTTTGCAGCGTTGGGTCAATAACAAGCAATTTGACGGAGGGCAATCCACTCCGGAAGAATTAGCATTGCGTGATTTTTATAAACGCCTGCTGAATTTTACAATACAAAGTACGGCGTTAGCCGGTAATTATAAGGATATACATCAGTATAATAGAGCGCACACAGAACCCTACAACGATAAGTTACTGTCTTTTGTAAGATGGAGCAGTGAAGAAACACTGATAATCATTTCTAATTTTAGTCCTGATGAAAATTATAGTTTTAGGTTACAATTACCTCAAGATCTGATGAGTGCGTTGGACATAGAAAATGGAAATTATGAGCTTAAAGATCAGTTATATAATACCTACAAGACAACTTTAAAGGTTAACGATGGTAACGCCAGTGTTCAAATAGATATAAAACCATTAGAGTCATTTATTTTAAAATTTTAAATTCGGAAAAGAATGAAGCATGTTATAAAGTTAGCGATGGTATGTCTAATCTTGCTAAACTGTAAAGGTAAGGACGCTAAAGTAGAAAAAGAATCAGAAACAATAGTGTCTACCCCATTTGTGTGGGAGGGGGCTAATCTTTATTTTCTATTGGTCGATAGATTTAATAACGGTGACCCTTCTAATGATATTAATTTTGACAGAACAAAGACTACCGCAAAATTGAGAGGTTTTGAGGGTGGTGACATAAAAGGAATCACGCAGAAAATTAAAGACGGTTATTTTTCAGATCTGGGAGTCAATGCTATTTGGATGACACCTATCGTAGAACAAATACACGGTGATACTGATGAAGGAACAGGTGTAACCTATGGGTTTCATGGCTATTGGACTAAAGATTGGACAGCTATTGACCCTAATTACGGTACAAAGGAGGCGCTTCGTGAGTTGGTTGAAGAAGCTCATGCCAAAGGTATTAGGGTGATATTAGATGCCGTCATTAATCATACAGGTCCGGTTACAGAAAAAGATCCTGTATGGCCTGATGATTGGGTGCGCACAAGTCCAAAATGCGGATATACTAACTATGAAAATACCATAACATGCACTTTAGTAGATAACCTTCCGGATATAAAAACGGAAAGTAATGCTGCAGTGGATTTACCACCACAACTGATTGAGAAATGGAAGAAAGAAGGCCGTTATGAAGAAGAAATAGCAGAATTAGATGCTTTTTTTAAGCGGACAGGATACCCAAGAGCACCACGTTTCTATATCATAAAATGGCTTACCGATTACATTACCGAATTTGGTATTGACGGTTATCGTGCAGACACAGTAAAACATACAGAAGAATATGTGTGGCAGGAGTTTAAAAAAGAATGCGATTATGCCTTTGCTGAGTACAAGAAGAATAACCCAAATAAAGTTTTGGACGATAATGGATTTTATTTAGTAGGTGAAGTGTATAATTACAATATAAGTGGTGGTCAATGGTTCGATTTTGGAGATAAAAAAGTGAATTATTTTGACAATAGCTTTCAGAGTCTGATCAATTTTGAATTTAAAAGTAACGCAGAAAGTAATTATGAAAGCATATTCAAAAAGTATTCGGACATCCTTAGAACCGACCTGAAGGACTATGGGACGTTTAACTATCTAAGTTCACATGATGATGGAAGCCCGTTTGATCCAAAACGAGAAAAACCATTAGAAACCGCAACTAAACTATTACTATCTCCTGGAACATCGCAAATCTATTATGGCGATGAGCTGGCAAGATTACTCGTCGTTGAAGGTGCCAATGGGGATGCCAATTTAAGATCCTTTATGAATTGGGAAGATATGTCAGATGAAAAAACAAAACAAATATTAACACACTGGAAAAAGTTGGGGCAGTTTAGAACTGAGCATCCGGCAGTAGGCGCTGGAATGCATCAAATGATTACCGAAGAACCTTACTTATTCTATAGAAGCTATCGTAAAGATGATTACAAGGATCTTGTAGTTATAGGACTAGACCTAAAACAAGGAGAAAAAGTGTTGGATGTGTCCAAAATATTTGAAGATGGAGATATGATACACGATGCCTATTCAGGGAAAAGTTCTGAGGTGATAGACGGACAATTAAAGATTAATTCAGAATTTGATATTGTATTATTAGAAAAGCAACAATAGCTAAATCAAGGAATAGAAGCATATACTATGAAACTTAAGACAGTATTAATAGTTGTTGTAATGGTATTGATTTCCTGTACCACAGCACAACAAGAAGGTGTAAAAATTTCGTCTCCAGATAACAGAATAACCTTGAGTTTTGATTTGGACCAAGAAGGAAAACCATTTTACACAATAAATTTTGAACAACAGGTAGTTATAGATACATCATATTTAGGATTTGAGTTTACCAATGCAAAACCGCTAAGAAGTAATCTAAAACTGATGAATGTGGTCGAAAGTGAAACTGATGAAACCTGGCAAATGCCATGGGGAGAACAATTGAATGTTAATAATAACTACAGAGAGTTACGAGTAGAACTTCAGGAATCAGAAGAGTTAGGTAGAAAGTTAAATGTGATCTTTAGAGTTTATAATGATGGCTTAGGGTTTAGGTATGAGTTCCCCGAACAGAATGAATGGAAAGAAGCTTTAATCGCAGAAGAGCATACAGAGTTTAATCTTACAGAAGATCATAAAACGTTTTGGATACCCGGAGATTGGGATATTTACGAACACTTATATTCTACCACTAAACTATCGGAAGTAGATGCTAAATCGTATATTCCAAAAACAAATCTTGCACAATCTTATATTCCCGAAAATGCAGTTAATACACCAGTAACAATGGTAGGGGAGAAAGCGCTGTATTTGAGTTTTCATGAAGCAGCTCTGGTGGATTATTCAGGAATGACCCTGAAAGTAGATACAAAAAATCTGAGCCTCAAAAGCCATTTGGTGGGGTCAAGAAATCATGATTATAAAGTGAAAAGAAGTTTCCCCTTCAATACACCATGGCGAACCATACAGATTGCCAAAAGCGCACCAGACCTTATAGCATCTAACCTCATAGTAAATCTCAATGAACCCAATAAATTAAAAGATATATCATGGTTTAAACCCATGAAATATACCGGTGTTTGGTGGGAAATGCATCTGGGTAAATCCTCATGGGATTACGGAATGGAAATGGTAGATGGAGAATGGAAAGATACAGGGAGAGCCCATGGGAAGCATGGTGCAACAACAGAAAATGTAAAGCGATTTATCGATTTTTCAGCAAAAAACAACATTGGAGGTGTTTTGGTGGAAGGTTGGAACACAGGTTGGGAACGTTGGATAGGTTTTGAAGACCGGGAAGGCGTATTTGATTTTGTGACTACTTATCCGGATTATGATATCAAAGAAGTAACACGTTATGCCAAAGAAAAAGGAGTAGATATTATAATGCACCACGAAACCTCTGCAGCAACAGAAACCTACGAACAACAGCAAGATACTGCCTATGCATTAATGCAAAAATATGGAATGCATGTAGTGAAATCAGGTTATGTGGGTAAAATTTTACCAAAAGGCGAATATCATCATGGGCAGTATATGGTTAATCAATATAACAATGCTGCAATCAAAGCAGCTCAGTATCAGGTAGCAGTAAATGCTCACGAACCCATTAAAGCAACAGGTCTACGTAGAACCTATCCTAATATCATATCTCGAGAAGGTCTTAGAGGGCAAGAGTTTAATGCCTGGTCACAAGATGGAGGTAATCCTCCGGAACATTTGTCCATTGTAGCATTTACTCGTATGCTGGCTGGTCCTATAGATTTTACACCCGGAATATTCAATATTAAGTTTGATGAGTATAAGACCGAAAATCAAGTCAATACAACCTTAGCACATCAATTGGCATTATATGTGGTCATATACAGTCCTGTACAAATGGCAGCAGATTTGGTAGAGCATTATGAAGCTAACCCCGAACCATTACAATTTATTAGAGATGTGGGTGTTAATTGGGAAGAAACCAGAGTTTTAGATGGAGAAGTGGGTGATTATGTCATCATAGCCCGAAAAGAGCGTGAGACAGGCAATTGGTTTGTAGGAGGCATTACAGATGAAAATGAAAAATCTGTAAATGTAAGCTTCGATTTTTTAGATGATAATCAAGAATATACTGCGAGAATATACAAAGATGGGCATGATGCTCACTGGGATGACAACCCATTATCCATTGATGTCGAAACACAGATCATAACCAGCCAATCAACACTACAACTCAAGATGGTTGAGGGTGGAGGATTTGCGATAAGCCTAGCAAAAAGAAAGAAATAAACAGAAAATTAATATCCCGACTGTTAAAAATTATTCATAATTTTTAACAGTGACTTTTGTAACAAAACAGGCTGTTATTTAGTCTTACATTTAACGACTAAATGTAATATTTGTAACTTTGCTTATTAAAAGAACTACAATTTTGGATATTAACGACAATATAGAGTCCCCTTTTACACTACAGGTGAGTTTCAATAAACTATTGGAACAGTATGAGGATTTGGTTAATGATAGTGATGAAACAATATCCTCCAGGGCTAAACAAATTCTTAAGGTTTCTCAAGATCATCCGATACTTAGAGAGGGTTTTAGCGATATACAATTGCTAGAGAATTACAAGTCTGAGATAGAATTTATTCTTAAAGATTCTTTTAGTCCATTATTGACAAAGAATGAAATAAAAACAGCGTCAGTACCATTCCAGAATGTTATTTTTAACTCCTCTGAACGTTTTAAAACGATATTAGATACTGCAGGAAAAGATTTTAATCTCGAGATTAAGAACATGCCGGTAAATGATACCTACATCATAGCATGTACGATCATTTTAAATTTCTGTTATGGGTATAGCCTTAATTTCAAGCGTCCGTTCTTTTATGAGATCCCCGATGAAAATGGTATCATGCGTTATTATAAGATATTATATAATGCAGATTTTACAGAAATCATACCTAATAAAAATGCGCCAAAAATCACACAAGATGATTTTGATGAATTGTTAGATAATTTTGAAAACATAGAGTTGTGGAAAGAAAAATTCCCGCCAAACAGCTATAGTTTTAAAGGATTTGTGATTTCTAATATTTTTGATGTTACCGATGATCAATCCATATCCAATATAAAATCCTCACTGATTGGAGAAGATAAGAGAAAAGACGAAGGTTTTATGGAAGAATTTCATGAAATTTTCAGATCGCTTTTAGGTCTTAAAGACATTACAGTAGGATTTTCAATATACAATGATGATGAAGATACCTTTGAAAAGGTTTATGGTGTAGGGATGAACAGTTACCTGTTAAATGGTATAGAAACCTCTAAGTGTTCTGATTCTTTGTGCGAGTGGTCATACAATAGATTATTGAAAGAAAACAAGTATTTCTCAGTATCAGATGTGGATCGTTCCTATAAATTATCAAAAGGTAAGGCGCCACATATCAAAGTACTCCATGACCAGGGTATAAAGAGTGCTATTTTTGCCCCAATAGCTAATGAAGAAGGCTTAATGGGTATTTTGGAGATAGTGTCAGACAAACCAAAAGTGTTGAATAGCATCAATGCTAACAAACTGGTTGATGTAATGCCTTACATTATTGAAGCGGTAGAGCGCTCTAAAAGCGAAGAAGAAAATTTAATTGAAGCTATTATTCAAAAAGAATGTACATCCATACATCCGAGTGTACACTGGCGTTTTGAAAATGAAGCAAGAAAATACATAAAAGATCAGTTTAATGGTAAAGAACCTCGGTTTAAGAAAATAGCCTTCGACAACATTTATCCGCTATATGGACAAATAGATATAAAAGGTTCTTCTGAAGCCAGAAATTGGGCAACCATGCAGGATTTAAGCTTACAGCTTAAGTTAATAAAAGACATTATAGTACGAGCGACTACTTTTGAAAGTTTACCAATTTATGATCAGTATATTTATCAGATTGAGGAATATTTGAAAGGTTTAGAAGAGCATTTTCAGGTCGATAGTGAACAGCAGATTTCAGCATTTTTTAAGCAAGATATAGAGCCTTTATTAAGACATCTCAAAGAAAGAAATGAGCTTATAGATGATGTCAAGCATTATTTTGATAGTATAAACAATAAAGCAAACATGATTTATCAGCACCGAAAAGATTATGATGATACCATCATGACCATTAACGGTGAAATGGCCTATCTCTTAGATAAGAAACAAGAAAGTGCTCAGAAAATGTATCCGCATTATTTTGAACGTTTCAAGACTGATGGTGTAGAGCATAATATGTATATAGGAGAAGCCATTACCAAAGAAGATAGTTTTAATGAAATATACCTTTATAACCTGAGACTTTGGCAATTGCAAGTAATGTGTGAAATGGAGAACTCCTACTATCAAATGAAATCTCAATTTCCAATACCTTTAGATGTAGCCTCAATGATTTTGGTGTTCAACCAACCGCTTTCTATAAGCTTTAGAATGGATGAAAAACAATTTGATGTAGACGGGACATACAACGCCAGATATGAAATTGTCAAAAAGCGTGTCGATAAAGCTTATGTAAAAGGCACTACCGAGAGGGTGACACAAAAAGGAAAGATAAGCATCGTGTATTCGCAAAAACAAGATGAAGTAGAATACCTAAGATACATCAAATTCTTACAATCTAAAAAGTATTTAGATGATGATGTGGAAATCTTAGAACTTCAAGACTTACAGGCCGTAACAGGTTTAAAAGCCATACGGGTTAGTGTACTATACCATAAAGACGAAAATGACAAAGCGTTTTATACCTATGATGATCTAATGAAAGAACTCAAAGCTTAGGGTGTCACAACAGGTGTTGAATAGAAATGGAAAGCAACACCAAAAGAAATAACACTTATAATAATTCCAATAATGAAAATAGTGTAAGTGAGTCTGAGTATTTTGTATTTTCTGTTCAGTACTTTTCCTAAGAAATATAGATCTTTTTTCATAGAAGAATACAGATAATCACGGTCTTGCATCATTTCACCCATAGCCCATTCAAAATCCTCTAACTCCATTTTATGGAAGTTACCGAAGAATATGAGGTTTACCTTTTTGGCTTTAACATCCGCTTTAGTGAATTTACCACTAGTCACATTTGGTCTTGTGGCAAGCACAGATAAGATCATTGCAGTAATTGTAAACATTACAAAGATAACAGTAGGGTAAATCAAATGCGCATTAGAAGGATTATCGAGCTTAGGAATGAGGTTAGATAATACTAATGATACAATAATGGCATTAACAGAGAGCAAAATATTTGCTTTGGTATCAGCAATATCACTAAGGGTGATGTGATTTCGTAAGGTTACCCTAAACATAGTTTCGATACCACGTTCTGGTAAAGCAGCTTTCACTTTTTTAAGCTTCAGTTCCTCTTTTTTTATACTTTTCTTACTTTCATCCTGATCCTTTTTTCTTAAGCTTTTGAATAAGGCCGCTAAATTTTTGTCTTTTCTTTTTTGCCAGTTATCGTTAGCAAAATCAGTGTAAAAACGATGATGCTTGGTGAAAAAGTCAATATTTTCTTTAAGCCAGTCAATATCCTTGTAAGATCTGATACCTAAAGCTTCCCATTCTTCCCTAAGCAGGTCGCTCTGCTCCGTATAGCTCTTACTTGCAAAATGCGAAGAATCAGCATCTCTAATGATCTTTTCATGGTTGTTAACAGGTTCATAGCCCATTTTTGTTGCCATGATAAGTTGACTTACTTTATCAATAATGTCAGCATCTAGATTATGATTTTCAAGAAAAGTTTTAGCAAGTTTAGTACTAAGTAATTCGTGCTCATCAGTGCCTTCTGTGTAACCAGTATCATGAAACCAGGCAGCCAGTTCTAAAGCCAATATGTCGTTTTCTTCAGTAATAGATTCGCCTTCAATAAGTGCTTTGGTAGCTTTTACAACACGTTGAGTATGACTTAAATTATGATAGAAAAAAGTATGATCCAGCTCATCGGTAAGTAAAGCCTGAACATATTTTTCTGCCTCTGATAAAATGTTTTCCATAAGTAAAATAATAGTCTAATTTAAGAATAATTTATTACCTAGTGCACTCTTAAAGTAGTAACTTAGCTAGGTTCGCCATAATATGAAATGAATGACTCATTGTAACGACAAAATTAGACGAAAAGTATAACACATAATTACGAAATATAGATGCTGACTTGGAAACATATTATTGATTATACGGTAAACGGTAATCCTAAGCCGGACCGACGCGTAGAAAAAACAGAAGCGGAATGGAAAGTGCAGCTTACACCAGAGCAATATAGAATAACAAGAGCAAAAGGAACAGAACGACCACATACTGGTGCGCTTTGTAGTATATATGATGAAGGCCAATACAATTGCGTTTGCTGTGGCACTCCTTTATTTGATTCTACAATTAAGTTTAGTTCAGGCACCGGATGGCCTAGTTTTACGCAACCGATAAAAGAGAATGCTATCAAATATGAGAAAGATACATCTTATGGTATGATAAGAGTAGAAGTAATGTGTAATACCTGTGATGCACATTTGGGGCATATTTTTCCTGATGGTCCAGAACCAAGCGGATTAAGATATTGTATAAATTCAGAATCACTGACATTAAAAACAGAAGCAAATCATGAGTAACCTAAAAATAGCTACTGTAGGTGGAGGTTGTTTTTGGTGCACCGAAGCTGTATTTCAGGAAATAAAAGGCGTTGAAAAAGTTGTGTCTGGATATTCAGGAGGAAATGTTCCGGGCAAACCGACCTACAGAGAAGTTTGTTCAGGATTGACCGGGCATGCTGAGGTGGTTCAGATTACCTTTGATGCCGATAGAATTACCTATGAAGATATTTTGATTGTCTTTATGACCACACACGATCCAACAACGTTAAATAAACAGGGTGCAGATGTAGGAACGCAATATCGATCGGTAATTTATTACCATGATGAAGAGCAAAAACAAATCGCGGAAACTGTGGTTTCTGAAATAAAACCGTATTACGAGCAACCTGTAGTTACAGAGATAAGTCCGTTGACGGTATTTTATGAAGCTGAAGATTACCATCAGGATTATTACAAGAACAATCAAACTCAAGGGTATTGCAGTTTTGTGATTACACCGAAATTGCATAAACTACGACAACTACATGCTGATAAACTCAAAGCATCGTAACAATGAAATTAAACATTGAAGATTCATTCAATATAAAACTCCCTGCGGACAAACGTACCGACAATACAAAACGTCAGGTTTTTGATGCCGCATTTTCGTATGTGACACCAAGAGTGCCAACCGCACCAGAGCTTATTCATGTTTCAAAAGCGATGTTGCAAGAAATTGGAATTTTGAATGAGAGTGCAAGTTCAAAGCAATTTCTGAATGTGTTTTCGGGAGCAGAAGTATATCCAAATACAAAACCTTATGCTATGGCTTATGCCGGACATCAGTTCGGGCAATGGGCAGGGCAGTTAGGTGATGGAAGAGCAATTAATTTGTTTGAAGTACTCCATAACAATAAACGCTGGGCGTTACAACTCAAGGGAGCAGGCGAAACACCATATTCCAGACAAGGTGATGGTCTTGCAGTGTTACGATCATCAATTAGAGAATACCTCTGTAGTGAAGCCATGTATCATTTAGGAGTGCCAACGACAAGAGCGTTATCCTTGATGAGTACAGGAGATAAGGTGTTACGGGATATCATGTACGATGGCAATGCTGCATATGAAAAAGGAGCCATAGTAAGCAGAGTGGCACCAACATTCATTAGGTTTGGAAATTTTGAGCTGTTTGCAGCCAGACAAGATCATGCCAGCTTAAAAACATTGACAGATTATACGATAAAGTATTTCTATCCGGAATTAGGGAAGCCTTCAAAAGCAACTTATATTTCATTGTTCAAAATTGTAGCAGAGCGTACTTTAGATATGATCATACATTGGCAGCGTGTAGGTTTTGTACACGGTGTCATGAATACCGATAATATGTCTGTTTTAGGGCTAACCATTGACTATGGGCCGTACGGGTGGTTAGAAGGATTCGATTATGGTTGGACTCCCAATACCACAGACCGCCAGAACAAAAGATACCGTTATGGAAATCAACCTAATATTGGACTTTGGAACCTTCTCCAATTGGCTAATGCCTTATACCCATTAGTTGAAGAAACTGAACCATTTGAAGCAGTTTTAAATCAATATAAAACAGATTTTGAAAAAAAGTCATTAGGTATGATGCGCCGTAAATTAGGTTTAGACAACGAAGAAAATGAAGATTCTAAATTGATTCAGGATCTTGAGGATGCCTTATTATCTAGTGAAACAGATATGACTATTTTTTTCAGGACCCTATCTCACTATAAAAAGGGAATGAAAGTAGAAGGCTTAAAACAGGTAAGTAAGGCATTTTATAAACCCGATGAAATAAATGAGACTATAAGCACCAAATGGAAAGCCTGGTTTAATGCTTACGACCAAAGACTCGGTAAAGAGACCAGAAATGATGAAGAGCGGGCAAAGCATATGAATATGGAAAACCCTAAGTATGTTTTACGTAACTATATGGCACAACTGGCAATAGATAAAGCTAATGAAGGCGATTATGGATTGATAGAGGAATTGTATGAATTATTGAAACAGCCTTATGAAGAACAACCCGAAAATGAAAAATGGTTTGCAAAACGCCCGGATTGGGCAAGGCATAAAGTCGGATGTTCCATGCTATCGTGCAGTTCTTAAAAACAATAATTATGAGAAAAATAATCCTGTTAGTTCTAATGTGTCCTTTGGTAGTTTTGAGCCAGGAGATCATGACAGCCAATGAGTCTGCGACTAAAACAATAAATGGTACTATAAATGAAATGTTACGGATTATTAACGGCGAAAAGACGAAACAACGTAATTGGGAAGCCTTTAAGAGCCTGTTCACACCCACAGTACGTTTTACAGTAGTATACAATGATGTTTCTAATCCATATGAAACAGCCACTGTGGATGAAATGATAGCCTTTATGAAAGACGACTACTACGATAACGGATATAACGAAAAACTGATCAGCAGACAGATCGATGAGTTTAACGGCATTGCACAAGTTTTAGAAGTTGTAGAACATACGGAACCAGATGGTACAAGAACAAAAGGATTAAACAGCTATCATCTGATTTGTTCAAAAGGGAGTTGGTTAATCGCAAATATCATTTGGACTTCAGAAACAGATAAAATTAAAATCCCGGAAAAATATTTGAAAACAAATAAATAAAAGCATTATGAAAGCAATATGGAATCATACAGTAATAGCAGAAAGTAATGATACGGTTGTTATAGAAAACAACCATTATTTCCCGCACGATAGTATAAACAAAACATTTTTTAAACCCAGTGAAACACACACCGTTTGCCCATGGAAAGGGACTGCGTCATATTACACCATAGAAGTTAATGGCGAGCAAAATGTGGATGCAGCATGGTTCTATCCTGAAGTTTCAGAATTGGCAAAAGGCATAAAGAACCGAGTTGCTTTTTGGAAAGGTGTAAAAATTGAAGATTAAAACCACATGAGAAGTACAAAACTCAAAATACAGAACCGAAAGGGAATAATACTTAATGCACATTTGGAGTTGCCAGCCAACCAGAAGCCAAATTACTATGCGGTTTTTGCGCATTGTTTTACCTGTAGTAGCAGCTTAAATGCAGTAAAAAATGTGACAAGAGCATTAACACAAGATGGTTTTGGAGTGCTGCGATTTGATTTTACAGGCTTGGGGAGAAGCGAAGGAAATTTTGCCGATAGTCATTTTTCTGCAAATGTGGAAGATCTTATAGATGTGCACAACTACATGAGCGAAAATTATCAGGCGCCATCTTTATTGATTGGCCATTCTCTGGGAGGTGCGGCAGTTTTAGTCGCAGCCTCACAAATTGATGCTGTAAAAGCAGTAGCTACTATTGGAGCACCGGCAACGGTAAGTCATGTAAAACACTTGTTCTCACATCAGGTAGAAGATATAGCCGAAAAAGGCGATGTAAAAGTAAACATAGGGGGAAGACCATTTGTGATCAATAAAGATTTTGTTGAGCATTTTGATAAAACAGACCTGCCAACAATTGTAAAAGGACTCCGAAAACCCTTGTTGATTATGCATTCTCCATTTGATAAGATTGTTGGAATAGAAAACGCTCAGCAGTTGTATACCAATGCACATCATCCCAAAAGTTTTGTAACCTTAGATGATGCTGATCACTTATTGAGTAATGAACAAGATAGTAAATATGCAGGGGCAGTAATAGGAACTTGGGTGAAACGGTATTTTCCTGTGGTGGAAAATACAATGTTAGATACGGAAGGCGAACAACTGGTAGGACATTTAAACCTGATCGATGATAATTTTACGACGAGCATACAAACTAAAAACCATGCTCTAATAGCAGACGAACCGGCTCATGTGGGAGGTGACGATTTTGGTCCGTCGCCCTATGAATACCTCAATGCAGCTTTAGCTGCATGTACAGTAATGACCTTAAAAATGTATGCGGAACGTAAACAATGGGATCTGAAAGAGGTGTTTGTTTATATATCTCATTCCCGTCAACATAGTGAAGATTTAAATATAGAGTTAGAGCGACCAAAATATTTAGATCATATTAGTAAGAAATTAAAATTTGTTGGTAACTTAGATGCAGATCAACAAGAGAAATTAAAAGAAATAGCTTCAAAATGTCCGGTACATAGAACCTTGCTCAATGAAGTTATTTTTGAGACACAAATTATTCAGGATTAAATTGCAAACAACAATCACCAACAATACATTAAAACATCGATTTTTATCAACTCGGGAACGCACAGAAAAAATATGCGAATCATTAAAGCCTGAAGATACAGCAGTACAACCAATAATTTATGTGTCACCACCCAAGTGGCATTTAGCACACACTACATGGTTCTTTGAACAATTTGTGTTAACAGAATATGCTAAAGATTATAAGGTGTTTGATGATGATTTTTCATTCTATTTTAACAGCTATTACAATAATGTAGGGAGCAGAGTTTTAAGACCAGATCGTGGCCTTATGACACGGCCGACATTAGATGAAATAATGGCGTACAGAGCTTATGTTAATAAACACATGTCTAATTTTATGTCTGAAGATCACGCTTCCGAGATTGAAAGCGTCATAGAAATAGGCTTACAACACGAAGAACAACATCAGGAGCTCCTTATATACGACATCAAATATATTTTTGGGCATCAACCTGCATTTCCTGTATTGGATACAAATATTCAATTCATGGAGGAAATTCCTAACACCGATTTTTTAAGAATCTCTGAAGGGGTTTATAAAATTGGTCATCAAAATGAAAACTTTTGTTTTGATAATGAGCTTGGTGTGCATAAAACTTACATTCAGGATTTTGAAATTTCCAGGGCATTGGTAATGAATTCAGAATATATTGAGTTTATTGAAGATGGAGGATATTCAAATTTTAACCTATGGCATGCCGATGGATGGGAACATATTCAAAGTGCGAATGTGAAAGCACCTTTATACTGGCATAAAGTAAAGGACAAATGGATGTATTATACATTACAAGGCTTTAAAGCAATTGAAAAAAATAAACCGGTTTGTCACATCAGTTTTTACGAAGCATCTGCTTTTGCCCAATGGAAGGGTATGCGGTTACCAACAGAGTTTGAATGGGAGGTAGCCTCAGAGGCATTAAATTATGGGCAGTTATGGGAATGGACCAATAGTGCTTATTTACCATATCCCGGATATACGAAAGCAGATGGAGCAATTGGCGAGTATAATGGAAAATTTATGGTTAATCAAATGGTGCTTCGCGGTGCATCAATAGCAACGCCAAAACAACATAGTCGACCAACTTACCGAAACTTTTTTCATCCGGATATGCGTTGGCAGTTTTCCGGAATCAGATTAGCAAAATAATATGAACGATACCTTTGCACAAGACGTGCATGCTGGTTTAACAGCAAAAGCAAAATACTTATCTTCAAAGTATTTTTATGATGATAATGGAAGTCGGATTTTTCAGGAGATCATGAATATGCCCGAGTATTATCCAACCAATGCGGAGTTTGAGATATTGTCACTACAATCAAAACAAATTATTGAATCTCTGGAGTTTAATACGCCTTTTAATATTATAGAGTTGGGTGCTGGTGACGGCCTTAAAACATTTAAGCTTCTGGAGTATTTGGTCAATAATGAAGTACCGTTTAATTACATGCCGATCGATATATCGGAGCAAGCCATTGAGGCTTTAACAACACGCTTAAAAGAACAATTACCTAACCTCAATGTAATTCCTAAAGTTGGAGATTATTTTGAAGTGTTGAAGCATCATAAGAAGAATGAACATCAAAATTTATTACTGTTCTTAGGAGGTAACATAGGTAATTATATAGAACAAGAAGCCATACGTTTGTTGACGCTTTTTAACGATCATATGAAAAAAGGCGATAAACTTTTAATCGGCTTTGATCTCAAAAAGAATCCAATTGTAGTACATAAGGCTTATTATGATCCACATGGCATAACAAAACGCTTTAACCTCAATTTACTGCTGAGGATTAACAGAGAATTAGGTGCCAATTTCAAGATTGATGATTTTGATTTTTATTGCCATTATAACCCGATAACAGGGGATGTGAAAAGCTATATTATCAGCTTAAAAAAGCAAACTGTTGAGATCAAATCTATTAATCTTACAATAGATTTTGATTACAATGAATTGATCTGGACAGAATTGTCAAAGAAGTATGATACCAATGAGATTCATGATTTAGCCAAAAGAACCAATTTTAAACTGAATGCCAATTTCTTAGATTGTAAGCACTATTTTGCTGACAGTCTGTGGGAAAAATGATTAAGATTTATTGCGTATTTTTAATTGTCTAAAACCGCCACTATATGAGACGTCAATATATAAAAAGTAGTATTTGCCTATTGCTATTGGTGATACTCAACGCTTGCGCTACATACGATTTGCAAGTCAAGGAAACCGTAGAAGTTAATAGATCACAAGATAAAGAGATAGCACATTCATTCTACCTTATTGGAGATGCAGGGAACTCAGAGCTGGGGCAGCAGACAGAAGCCTTAAAAGATTTTAAAAAGACATTAGGACAGGCAGATAAGAATAGCACGGCTATTTTTTTGGGTGATAATATATACCCTTTAGGTTTTCCTGAAAAGGATGATGAAACATTAATTTTAGCAAAACACAGGCTTCAGGTTCAAATAGATGCCGTTGAAGATTTTAAAGGCGAAACGATTTTTATTCCCGGAAATCACGATTGGTATCACGGTATTGACGGTTTAAAACGTCAGGAAAAATATGTGGAAAAGGCACTCGGAAAGAATACCTTTTTACCCGAGAAAGGCTGCCCGATAGAAAAAGTAAACATCACTGATGATATTGTTCTGATCATTGTAGATTCTCAATGGTATATCACCAATTGGGATAAGCACCCTAAGATTAATGATGGTTGTGAGTTCAAAACCAGATCACGATTTATAGACGAGTTTGAAAGTCAAATAAAAAAAGCCCGAGGAAAAACAACTATTGTAGCCATTCATAATCCTATGTTTTCTAATGGACCACATGGCGGTCAATATAGCTTGGGGTCTCACATGAAACCTGCTCCTATACTCGGGACCATTAAAAATGTGCTTAGGGAGTCTGGAGGAGTGTCTCATGCAGACTTGCAGAATAAACGTTATAGAGAACTAAAAGAGTTGTTGGTGACTTTGGTACAGGAAAATGAGAAAACCATATTTGTGTCTGGGCATGAACATAGTTTGCAGTACTTAATCGAAGCCAATATTCCGCAAATTATAAGTGGTTCGGGATCCAAAACTTCACCAACACGAAATGTAGGAAGCGGAAAGTTTTCATATGGTGCAGAAGGCTATGCTGTATTAGAAGTTTATAAAGATGGCTCATCTAGCGTTAGATTTTATGCTGTGCAAGACAATGCATGGGTTTATGAAACACAAGTGTTCAAAGCAAATAAGAGTAATAAAACAAATTATGATTCCAGCTTTCCTGATAAAGTTGAAGCGTCGATTTATACGAAAGAAGAAACAGATAAAAGCAATTTCTATAAGAAATTATGGGGAGAACGTTACAGGAAATATTTTAGTACTGACATAAAATTACCAACGGTAAATTTAGATACACTTTATGGGGGATTAAAACCGGTTAGAAAGGGTGGAGGTCACCAGTCAAAATCACTGCGTTTAGAAGATGCTCAAGGCAGGCAATATGTGATGAGAGCGCTAAGGAAAAATGCAGTACAATATTTGCAGGCTGTTGTATTTAAAGATCAGTACGTAACACCAGAATTTCAAGGTACAAAAACTGAAGCATTATTGCTCGATGCTTTTACAGCATCGCATCCATACGCACCTTTTACCATAGCAGATCTTTCAAAAGCTGTGGATGTATACTATACCGAACCAAGACTATTTTATGTGCCAAAACAAAAGGCTATAGGGAAATTTAATGATGAGTTTGGTGATGAGATTTATATGATCGAAGAACGTGCGGCTAATGGTCATGGTGATAAAAAAGGATTTGGGTACTCAAATAAGCTCATTAGTACCTATGATATGCTGGAAAAAATTAGAGAAGATGAAGATCATATGGTTGATGAATCGGCATACATCAGAGCACGGTTATTTGATATGGTTATAGGCGATTGGGACAGGCATCAGGACCAATGGCGCTGGGCAGTTTTTAAAGAAAAAGGAAAAACAGTATACCGACCGGTACCTAGAGACAGAGATCAAGCATTTTCGTTAATGGATGATGGTGCACTCTTAAAGACAGCCACTTTTTTAATCCCGCCAATCCGGTTGCTCAGATCTTATAGTGCGGAACTGAAAGACCCAAAGTGGTTTAATGTGGAGCCTTACCCGTTAGATGTTGCTTTATTAACCAGATCGACTAAGGCCGATTGGGATAAGGAAGCCCAAACCATTCAAAATAATTTAACTAGTGACATTATTGATAAGGCATTTTTAAACTTTCCTGAAGAAGTTAGAGGAGCAACAACCAATGAGATAAAGGAAAAGCTTATAGGAAGACGTAATGCCATAAAAGACATATCGGATGAGTATTTTGATATAGTCAATAAGTATGCTACGGTGAGAGGTACAGACAAAGACGATTGGTTTGAAATAGAGCGATTAGCCAATGGTTTTACCTCAATTAAAGTATATCGGATTAAAAAAGGAAAGAAAAAAGACCTTTTTCATGAAAGAGTATACAATCCCGATGAGAATAAAGAAATCTGGATATTTGGCCTAGACGATGATGATTACTTTGAAGTAAAAGGTGAAGGGAAAGGAACCATTAGCTTACGTTTGGTAGGGGGGCAGAATAAAGATACCTATAACATTATCAATTCAAAGCGAGTGCATGTCTACGATTACAAGTCTAAGAAAAGTGAATTCGAAAATAAGAAAGGACATCAGCATTTAAAAGATGACTATTATACCAATATTTATGATTTTAAGAAAGTTCGTTATAATTCCAGAGTCATCTTACCATCCGTTGGATTCAATCCTGATGATGGGTTAAAGCTTGGTATAGGAGGCGTGTTCAGGAAGAATGGTTATGATGGTGAAAAGTTTACGTCACAGCATGCTGTAAAAGCTCATGTGTATTTTGCAACCGGAGGTTTTGATTTTCATTATAAAGGCGAATTTGCCGAGATATTCAATAATATCAATTTAGGATTAAACGCTACATTTACCAGTCCTAATTTTGCAGTTAACTTTTTTGGTTTTGGAAACTCCACGCCAAACCTGAATACGGATCCTGTTAATAGTGCTCAAGAAGTTGATCTAGATTATAACCGTGTTCGTAGTTCTACATATAGAGTAGGGACATCGTTAATTAAACATGGAGAATATGGTAGTCGTGTAGCATTGTCGTTAAATTTTGAATCCATTGAAATAGAAAATACTCAGGGACGATTTATAAATGATTTTTTGCAAACCAATGTGCAACCCGATAGAGATAATTTTATCACCACAGAATTCAATTACAATTTTACGAATGTCGATAATGCCGCATTTCCTACTCAAGGTATTAGCTTTGATCTGGCGCTAGGCTATGTAACTAACATAGATAATTCAAATGATTACAGCTATTTGGTACCAAGTTTGGGTGTGGCATACAAACTTAATCCAAGTGGAAAATTGGTGTTGGCTTCTCGAGTAGAAGGACAAATTAATTTCGGTGATGAATTCGAGTTTTATCAGGCAGCGAACATAGGAGCCAATCGAGGCTTGAGAGGTTATCGAAATGAGCGATTCTCAGGAAAACGTGCATTTTTTCAAAGTACAGATCTAAGGTATAATTTTAAACGTGTAAGAACATCAGTGCTGCCCTTAGAATATGGTTTTTATGGCGGGTTTGATTATGGAAGAGTATGGGTAGATGATGATTTGGTTTCGAATCCGGAATTTAATAGTAATCAGTTAAACACCTCCATTGGTGGTGGTATTTTTGTCAATATGGTAGACATGCTGTCTTTAAATTTGGGCGTGTTCACTTCTGATGACAATCTGAGAGCCACTTTTGCATTTGGATTTACATTCTAAATGATAATATACAGTTAACTTTTTTATTACGTTACGTGATTATTTTTAACCATGCAAAGTGACAATTTTTTTCATAGAGATATAAGTTGGCTGTCTTTTAATGAGCGAGTGCTTCAGGAAGCCGAAGACAAAAGTAATCCAGTCTACGAACGCCTAAAATTCTTAGCCATTTTTTCTTCCAATTTAGATGAGTTTTATAGAGTAAGAGTTTCCAAGTTAAGACAGTTTAGAAAGCTTCAAAAAGACGTAAAAGAGAAGCTAAATGAACGCCCTAAGAAAATCATAAAAGCCATACAGGCAAAAGTTGATGAATTGCAAAAGCGATTTGGTCATGTCTTTGAGGATCAGATTATTAATGAACTTAAATCGGACCATATTTACATTGTGGACAAGGAAGAGTTTACACCAGAACAGAAAAAATTTTCAACCAATTATTTTAAAATCCATTTAAAGAAAGATATTAGAACGTTTTATCCGGAAGAAGATCAGGATTTTACATCTTTTAATGATGGAGAAATGTTTCTGTGTGTAGATACCAAAGCATTGTTATTGATTAATATCCCAACAAATAAATACGAACGCTTTGTGGTATTACCTTCCTCTGAAGAAGGGGCCTATTTTGTTACATACCTTGAGGAAGTTATAAAGGATAATTTAAAAGAAATTGATGAAAAATTAGCCGAAAAGGAAGCCTATGCCATAAAGCTAACCAGAGATGGCGAGCTATATTATGAAGAGTATGAAGGCGAGTTGGTAGCGTTAATAAAACAAAGTTTAAAGAAACGCCCTGAAGGTTTGCCTACACGTTTATTGTACGATTATAAAATGCCGGGACATTTATTAAAGCGATTGAGGAAAAGTTTAAACCTTAATAAAACAGATTTGATGCCGGGAGGTAAATACCATAATTTTAGTGATTTTTTTCAGTTTCCGGTTTTTAATAGTAAAAAACACTTGGTGTCTAAAGAAAAGCAACCCTTGGAGCACCCTACATTACGTCTAGATCAAAGTCTTATAGAACAAATAGAGCTACAAGACGAGCTACTTAGTTTTCCTTACCAAAAGTACGATTATGTACCCAAACTTATAGAAGAAGCTGCATTGGATGATAGTGTGACCTCGGTGAGCATTACATTGTACAGGGTCTCTAAGCATTCAGCTGTAGCAAAGGGGTTGTTAAAATGCCTTGAAAATGGAAAGGACGTTACTGTGTTTATAGAAGCGAAAGCCAGATTTGATGAGGAGAACAATATTTTTTGGGGCGAACAATTGAAACAAAAAGGTGCTAAGGTATTATATAGTATGCCAAAGCTAAAAGTACACTCTAAGATATTACTAATTGAGTCTAACCGAAAAGCTATTGCCTATGTAGGCACAGGTAATTTTAATGAGAAAAGTGCAAAACTGTATACCGATTTTGCACTATTAACGTCAAACCCTGACCTCACGTCTGATATCAAGGAAGTATTTAAATACCTTATAAACACTAAATATCAACCAAAACCTCAGTTGATTTGGATGTCGCCTTTTACAGCCAGAAATGCTATTTGTGATCGTATCGATAATGAAATAAGCCTTGTTAAACAAGGAAAAGAAGGTGCGATTACCTTTAAAATGAATAGCCTTGAAGATAGAAGTGTTATCAATAAATTATACGAAGCTTCAAACGCCGGAGTGAAAGTTAACATGATTGTCAGAGGAATTTGTTGTTTAAAACCACAGGTAGAAGGGCTTAGCGAAAATATAAATGTGGTAAGTGTGGTTGGGAAGTATTTAGAACATTCAAGAGTGTATCTGTTTCATAACAATGGAAAGAAAGAGGTCTTTATAGCTTCTGCTGATTGTATGACCAGAAACTTAGACCATAGGGTAGAGGTCGCTACACCTGTTCTGGATAAGCGTCTAAAAAAAACACTTTTAAAATATCTTGAATTGCAATGGAAGGATAATGTCAAAGGACGGATTATAGATGCATATAATTCCAATAAGTATAAGCCCCGAAAGGATAAAGTGATAAACTCCCAGATGGCGTATTACGAGTACTTGAAGTCAAAGCGATTAAAATCACCGACGGTTTAATTCAAAAGTATAAATATTACCGCCTTCAGAGTTGTTACGTTCATCGGTAATGATCACAGTATGGTTATCTTTAAAACCAATGCCTTCTTTTTGAGAACTATGCTCAAACCTGATATCTTCAAGTGATCCGGAAAAAAAATCATCACTTGTAAACCCGGTAAGCTTCCATAACTTATCGTGATTCAATAGCACAACGGTTTTACCATCAGGACTAATATCTGCAGCAGTAATTTTATTATTACCGCCTTTAAGGTTGTAATCAGAACGCAAAACAGCGGTATGTTCCCCTACCTGATTAGGCACCTTAAAAACCAGAAATTTTTTTGTTTCCTTACTAAAGATGTAGAAATAGTTTTGATACAGAAAAAAGGCTTCAAAATCTTTAGCGTTCTGCCCCTTGGGTAACGTAAACGTTATAACTTCAGCATTAGCAGCATCATTGTTAAGATCACGGGCTTTGATTTTCAAAATCCTGAAAATAGAACGCTTCTTATTGTTATTGCCAAAGTCTCCAATGTAAATATTACCAGATTCATCAGAGGTTAAATCTTCCCAATCGTTATTTTTTGCATTACTGATATCAATATCTCTAATGATATTGCCTTCTTCATTCAGCCCATATAAATTATTATTATTCCCCGAATCTTCAATTGCCCATATAATTTCTGAATGAGAAGTAATTTCAGCAGCGGAAACCTCTTTTAAGCTACTATTGATATCGGCGATGGTTTTTAAGGGGCTGGGCGGCTGGCAAGAACTTATAAAAAGTGAAAGTATAATTAGTCTATTGAAGTTTATCATTGTAATTTTATTCTTTTAACCAAAGTAACGGTCATCCAAACAAATCTCAAAAGAAAAGCATAACTATTTTAAAGTAGCATTGGTAACTCAAAAAGACATTATCATTATAGGGGGTGGAGCAGCAGGTTTTTTTGCGGCTGTAAATATAGCTGAGCAGCACCCTGAATGGTCGGTATGCATTTTAGAACGGGGAAAAACAGGATTGCAGAAAGTTAAAATATCCGGGGGTGGGCGATGTAATGTTACTCATGCCGAATTTATACCTTCAGAATTAATACAGAACTATCCGAGAGGCCAAAAAGAACTGCTTGGACCATTTCATACATTCATGACTGGCGATACTATTGAATGGTTTGAAAAAAGAGGGGTGACGTTAAAAATTGAAGATGATGGCAGAATGTTTCCTGTAACAGATTCATCGCAAACTATTGTGGATTGTTTTTTAAAAGAAGCAAAACAACATAAAGTAGAGGTGCTATATAACCATTCTGTAAGTGCAATTAAACATGAAGGAGACGGATACCATATTGAAACTTCTAAAGGGAGTTTTAGATCAAAAACGTTGGTAATAGCTACGGGGAGTAACCCAAAGATCTGGCGCCTTTTAAGTGATCTGGGGCACAAGATCATAAATCCGGTACCATCGCTCTTTACATTTGATATTAAAGATGAACGCATAAAAGATATTCCGGGAGTAGTGGTAAAAGATGTAGAGGTAAAGGTTATTGATTCTGATCTGGTTTCAGAAGGACCGTTGCTAATTACACATGTCGGTCTAAGCGCTCCTGCGATTTTAAAGCTGTCCGCTTTTGGAGCTATTCTATTAGCCGAACGCGGTTACAAGTTTAGTATTGCAGTTAATTTTGTTCGTCTTACCCAATCGGATTGTTATGAAAAACTCAAGAACACCAAAATAGCGTTGTCCAAAAAAATAGTTGTCAGTTCAACACAATTTGGTCTGCCAAAACGATTGTGGAGGCAGCTAGTTATAGCAGCTAAAATAGGGGAGCGTCAACGTTGGGCTGATCTTAATAAAATACAATTAGAAATGTTGGGCTCACAACTCACCGAGGCCGTTTTTGCTGTAACAGGTAAAAGTACATTTAAAGAAGAGTTTGTAACGGCTGGAGGTGTAGACCTTAAAGACATTAATTTTAAAACGTTTGAAAGCAAGTTATGTCCCGGTATGTATTTAATAGGAGAAGTCATTAATGTAGATGCCATAACGGGTGGCTTTAATTTTCAAAATGCTTGGACAGGTGCATATATTGCAGCACAATCCATAGGAAATCAATGAAAACATATATTATATTACTTAGAGGGATTAACGTAGGCGGCCATAAGAAGATCCTTATGACTGAGCTCAAACAATTGATCTCTGATTTAGGATTTAAGAATGTGAAAACTTACATACAAACAGGTAACATTATAGTAAATGCAGACCTTTCGATTTCAAAAATAAAGACAGCGATTTCTAAGGCTATAGAGGAGAAGTATGGGTTTCATGTGCCTGTATTGGTAATCAAGCCAGATACACTTAGAGGTATTATTGATGCCTATCCTTTAAATAAAGAAAAACAGGAAAAAAGCTATTTTACGTTACTTTATAATAAGCCGCAACAAGAAGTGATTGATACTTTAAATGCTACGTCTGACGATTATGAAAATGAAGAGTTTGTCATTACTGAAGCATGCATCTATTTTTATTGTGCTACAGGTTATGGTCGTACAAAACTGAACAATAATTTTTTTGAAAAGAAATTGGGAGTTACAGGAACGGCAAGAAATTATAAAACAATGATGAAGTTATTATCTTTGTCAGAAGAATAGAAAGAATGACAGAGCACAACTTTATTCCCAAACCCTACCTTAAGCCTATAACTGAAGGCGAGTTTACATGGTCATGCCCTAGCAATATAGCATTGGTGAAATACTGGGGAAAAAAAGCACAGCAGATACCCGAAAACCCATCCATCAGCTTTACGTTAAATGACAGTAAGACCACCACTACACTGACTTACAGGAAAAAAATACAGAAGGAAGATTCATTTTCTTTTGATGTGATTTTTGAAGGCAAAGCTAATGAAGCGTTCAAGCCAAAAATTGAAACATTTTTCAATAGGATATATCCATATTTACCATTTTTAAAAGAGGTTCATTTTACGATAGAAACGTCTAATACATTTCCACACAGCTCCGGAATCGCATCTTCTGCTTCGGGAATGAGTGCTTTGGCAATGTGTTTAATGAGTATTGAGCGAAGCTTAAGCGAAACATGTAGTGATGATTATTTTTATAAGAAGGCTTCGTTTTTAGCACGATTGGGCTCAGGAAGTGCCTGTAGAAGTATTGAAGGCGAATTGATAGTCTGGGGAAATCATACGGCAATTACAGGGAGTAATGATCGTTATGGTGTAAAGTATCCCTATGAAGTTCACGATAACTTTAAAGATTATAATGATACGATACTTTTGGTGGATAAAGGCGAAAAACAAGTCAGCAGTACTGTAGGGCATAATTTGATGCATGGACACCCCTTTGCCAAACAACGTTTTCAGCAAGCCAGTGATCATTTGACCGAACTAATTGAAGTACTTAAAGTAGGCGATTTAGACACCTTTATAAAAATCGTAGAACGTGAAGCACTTACTTTGCACGCTATGATGATGACCAGTATGCCGTACTTTATATTGATGAAACCCAATACCATGGAGATCATCAATAGGATATGGCAATTCAGAAAGGATACCGGCTCAAAAGTATGCTTTACTTTAGACGCAGGTGCTAATGTCCATGTTTTGTATCCCGATTCAGAGACTGAGAAAGTTTGTGAATTCATTAAGAATGAGTTGGTTGCATTTTGCCAAAATGGTCACTATATTTGTGATAGAGTTGGTAACGGCGCAAAACAATTGTAACTTTGTATAAACCAAGTCTAGTTATATAGCTATGAAAGGACCACTATTTTATTCTAAGATCCTCTTATTTGGAGAGTATGGTATTATTAAAGACTCCAAAGGATTATCCATTCCGTACAATTTTTATAATGGTGCTTTAAAGTTAGATGGTAATGCTTCAGAAGTAGCCATAGAGTCTAACAAAAACCTGAAAGGCTTCGCAGATTATTTGTCGAAAATTGATAGTAACCTTGTCGCATTTAATATAGATGCGCTTAATGCTGATGTTGCCTCAGGAATGTATTTTGACTCATCCATTCCTCAAGGCTATGGTGTTGGTAGTAGTGGTGCATTGGTTGCGGCTATTTATGATAAATATGCGCAAAACAAAATAACAGTTCTGGAAAACCTAACCAGAGAAAAGTTATTGACCTTGAAATCCATTTTTTCCGAAATGGAGTCCTTCTTTCATGGTAGATCTTCCGGATTGGATCCACTAAACAGTTATTTGAGTATTCCTATACTCATTAATTCCAAAGATAATATTGAAGCCACTGGCATACCTTCACAAAAAACAGAGGGAAAAGGCGCCGTGTTTTTATTAGACAGTGGCATTATTGGAGAAACGGCACCGATGGTGCGTATTTTTATGGAAAATATGAAGCAGGAAGGGTTCCGTAACATGCTTAAAGAACAATTTATTAAGCATACCGATGCCTGTGTTGATGATTTTCTGAAAGGGGATATAAAATCATTGTTTAGAAATACGAAACAATTATCTAAGGTTGTTCTTAATCACTTTAAACCAATGATTCCTAAGCAATTTCATGAGCTTTGGAAGAAAGGTATAGAAACCAATAATTACTATCTTAAATTGTGTGGCTCCGGTGGTGGCGGTTATATTTTAGGATTTACCGAGAATATAGATAAAGCAAAAGAAGCTTTAAAAGGCTATAAATTAGAAGTTGTATATAACTTCTAGTTTTAACCCTACATGTTGTTGAGGTAACCCTCAGGTCATATTTTATGCAATCATATGCTATCCAGACGAAAGAAAATAATTCTTTTAAAATTTTTCAGCCTTTTTTCTGTAGTTAGAGGATATAATATACTCATAATAGTCATAGCGCAATACTTAGCTTCGATATATATATTTGCGCCCGATAAGCCCTTAAGGTCAGTTTTATTTGATATCAATTTATTGATGTTGGTTCTTGCATCATCAGCTACTATAGCTGCCGGATATATTATTAATAATTTCTATGATTCGGAAAAAGACTTGATAAATAGACCTCAAAAAACCATGTTAGATCGTTTGGTGAGTCAAAATACCAAACTGTCATTTTATTTTGTGCTTAATTTCTTAGCAGTAGTATTTGCCAGTTATGTATCGTTTAGAGCAGTATTGTTTTTTGCATTCTATATTTTTGGGATATGGATATATTCGCACCGATTTAAAAAATTACCGATCATAGGTAATTTTGTTTCAGCGACCCTAACTGTCACGCCATTTTTTATCATTTTTATCTACTATCGCAATTTTGATACCGTCATATTTGTACACGCACTCTTTTTATTTCTCTTAGTTTCTATGAGAGAGCTAATCAAAGATTTAGAAAACATTAAAGGCGATTTGGCCTTAGATTACCATACCATACCAGTAGTGTATGGAGAAAGAACTTCAAAAATAATGCTGACTTTGGTATCTGCAATAACCATCGTTGTTGCATTCGTGCTTGTGCTTTATTTCAACATAGGCCATATGAAATATTTCTTCTATTTCAGTGTAATGTTATTATTGATCTTTCTACTACTCATATGGCAATCGAATAAGAAAACACACTATTTACTACTTCATAATATATTGAAATTTATAATTGTAGCAGGCGTGTTTTCGATCATATTAATTGACCTTTCAGTGGTTTTAAACAGAATATAATGACATCAACGCTTAAAATAGCAATGGCCCAGATAGCTCCCGTTTGGTTGGATAAAGCAGGAACTTTGGCAAAGATTGAAAATAGCATATTAGAAGCTGCAAAAGCTAAAGCTGAGCTTATTGTTTTTGGAGAAGCACTATTACCAGGCTATCCTTTCTGGTTGGCTTTAACAGGAGGTGCTGAATGGAATACTAAAACCAATAAGGAAATTCATGCGCATTATGTAAACAATGCCATATCTATAGAAAAAGGAGAGTTAAATACCGTATGTAAACTGGCTTCAGAACATAATATAGCAGTGTATTTAGGTATTATGGAACGGCCTATAGATAGGGGAGGACATAGTATTTATGCTTCCTTAGTTTATATCAATGAAAAGGGAGAGATCAAATCAGTACACAGAAAATTACAACCTACGTACGATGAGCGACTTACATGGGCGCCAGGAGATGGTAATGGTTTGCAAGTACATCCCTTAAAGGCATTTACTGTTGGAGGTCTGAATTGCTGGGAGAATTGGATGCCATTGCCAAGGACAGCACTTTACGGACAAGGCGAGAATTTACATATTGCCGTATGGCCCGGAAGTGATCATAACACGAAAGATATTACCCGATTTATAGCCAGAGAATCACGATCATTTGTCGTGTCCGTTTCCAGTTTGATGAACCGGGAAGATTTTCCTAATCATACACCACACTTGGATCAAATTCTTAAGAATGCACCAGAGGTGTTGGCAAATGGAGGCAGTTGTATAGCCGGACCTGACGGTGAGTGGCTCGTAGAACCAGTGATCGGTAAGGAAGGCCTTATTTACCAAACTATTGATTTTAACAGGGTTTTGGAAGAACGCCAAAACTTTGATGCTGTAGGTCATTATTCCAGACCGGATGTTACGAAATTAACAGTCAATAGAGAACGGCAAACTACAGTAGAAATTAAGTAGTTACTCTGAACTATTGTTATACCTTTGCAAAAAAATTAGAAATGGGTAGGCAGAGCGGAAACAATAGTAATAAAAGAAGACACCATAGCGCTAAACAACAGCAAGGATTTCAAAAAAGGTCTAAGACTGATAAAGCCAATACAAAACCAACATCAAGTTCAGATGAAATAAGGCTGAACAAATACATTGCTAATTCAGGCATCTGTTCTCGCCGTGAAGCTGATGAGAATATTGCTATAGGCCTAGTTACTGTAAATGGTAAAGTAATTACTGAAATGGGGTATAAAGTAAAGCGCAATGATGAGGTGCGTTTTGATGGCAGACGTATTAGTCCGGAACCTAAAACATATGTATTACTCAATAAACCCAAGGGTTTTGCTACAACCACCAGTGAAAGTAAAGGCCGAACGGTTATGGATCTGGTAGCCAATGCCACATCTGCACAAATAAAACCCATAGGGCGATTAGGAAGGAGTTCAACAGGACTGATCTTATTTACCAATGATGAAAAGATCGTTAAGAAGTTTACCAATTCTAAAAATGGCGTACCTCGTTTATTTCACCTTGAACTGGATAAGAATCTTAAGTTTGAAGATCTTAAAACCATACAGGAAGGCTTTAAAGTAGAAGGTAAATTAATTGAGGTAGAAGAAGTAAGCTATATAGAAGGGAGTCCTAAAAACGAAATAGGAATTAAAATAAAGAACACCGGAAACTCCATATTGCGAACAATTTTTGATGCACTTAATTACGATATTGTTAAATTGGATTGTGTCGCTATAGCGCATTTGACAAAAAAAGACATCCCCAGAGGGCATTGGAAGCATTTAACCACTCAGGAAATCAATACATTGAATATGTTATAAAGCAGAATGTGATCATGTGCTTTCTTAATGTTTAGTTAACTTCTTATTTTTTTCTTCTATCTATTCATTCGTATCTTAGAGTTCAAATAACTAACCTGCGATACAATGAAAGATAATTTAAAACGGGTCATTGTTGATTTTAAAAAACTAACACCGGAAATCTTGGCATTGCTTGTTGAAAAGTATCCTTATGGGTATGATGATGGTCATATAATCTCCTTTAAAAATGCCAAAAATGAGCTTGTAGAAGCTGTGGAAGTTTCTACGGATGATACTAAGTATTTGGTTAAGGTAAGTAGTAAGCTCCAAGTAACTATGGAGAATTATGATGAGGATGATTATGACGAGTATGAAAGTAATGATCCTGATGCAGTGCAACCACCTGATATGGAAACTGCACAAGAAGATTAAAGCTTAATGCTTCTTTTCAAAACGACTTCATAGAAAAAGGCAAAGAATACGATCAAATATTCTAAGCTAATGACCCACACATTCTCAGAATAATTAGAATTGGCATAGGCAACATAACTTAATACGACGGCTAAAGTCCACCATATGGCATATCTGTAACGGGTAAAAAGCGTTAAAGCCAGTATAGTGGTAAGATACCATGGGTGAACCGTAGTACTTAAAAATAGGTATATGGTAAAAGCTAATACCATTGACGAGATAAGCTGTGGTAAGGTGTTGTTTTTTCTAAAGAATGAGAATCCCAGAATACATAATACAGAAAGGATAGGTAGTATTTTGCCTATGGTGGCAATTTCATTATATCCGGTGATCCAAAAACCAATCTCTCTAACCACATAATATATGCTGGCATTAAACTCAAAAGCGTTGAACCATAATCCTACCGTTTTAGAATAGTTGTTAATGAACTCTATAGAAAAGAAAGGTAAAAATATGCAAATGACTGTGCTTATGACTATGGTATAAAAGATAACAAGTTGAGTGAGACGTTTTTGAAAAGATAGGTTTTCAGTATTGTTGTTTATAAACCAACCATAAAAGATGGGGAGAAGCATTAAGGGAATAAGTTTTACTGAGATAGACAGTGCAAAAACCACAGCAGCCCATTTCCATTTTTGAGATTGTAATAAGTATAAACCCCATACCATGAAAAACATCATGACGCCTTCAAAGTGAAGATTACCGGTGAGTTCAATAATAATAAAAGGATTCAAGGCATACCAGAAAATAGTTGTAGAAGGGATTTTTAAGGCTTCTAAGAGCTTTTTTCCGAAATAGAGAACACCTATATCAGCGGCAATGATCAAAAGCCTTAAAGTAATTACAGCGCCCAGAATGCTTTTGCCCGAAAATAGTGCAGCTATAGTAAATAACAATTGATTCACAGGAGGGTAATTGGTGAAGTGAGAAGCACTTAAGTTGCCCATTCCGTCATACAATTCTTGAGCTTGAGTTATTGGCAATACGCCATTGGTAATAAAATGATCCGGAGTATAGAGGTAGGGATTGTAACCTTCAAAAATCATTCTGCCATCCCAAATGAAACGGTAAAAATCCTGAGACAAATGAGGTGTTGCTACTAAAAATACTAATCGAAATACTACCGTAGCAATAACCAATAGCCTAAAGTTGAAGCCACTTTTTTTTATTAAAGTGTAGGCAATAACAAATAGGGAAATATATAAAGACAATACTTTTGGAATATCGGCTCTCGTAACGGTGTAAGCAAACAGAGTGTATAAAATGATGCTTAGAAGAATACATAGCAATGGAATCTTGTGATATTTCCACAACTGCCGTATCACATTTTTGAACTCAATGATTTAAAAAAGACATAACCAAAACCGATGAAAAGCATTAAGTGAAATGGAAATAACCCGAAATCTCCGCCCTGATCTCCAACAATAAAGGCGCTGTAAAGTCCAAAAGCAAAATACAGCATCAACAATCCTTCAACGACAACATTAAGGGATAGTTTTTTTCTGAGGTATTTGTTTCCTTTCCAAGAATCTTTAAGTGAACTGATATTGAATTTTGGAGTTCTTATAAACTCACTACGCTTGCCTATATGCCCTTCTATAACGGCAATGGAATTATGAAGCGAAAAGCCCATAGCGATAGAGAAAAATGTAAAGAACATACCAATATAACTGAAAAACTTTTTAAAACCACTACCATATATCTGGCGATACATGAACCAATAGCAGACAAAAAATATAATAGTGCTAATCACAAAGAAGCTCATAAAATAAAAGTATACTCTCAAATGAGCATATTCATTTTTAATGTAAAGCATTGGAATACTTAGTATGGCAACAGTGAAAATACTCAAAAACATAGTGCTGTTCAGTAAATGCAATAACCCGTGGACTTTAGTTTTTAAGGATATGTTTTTACTTTTGATAACGCGCCATAACATTTTTCTAAAGTTTTCAGCACCACCTTTATTCCATCTGAATTGTTGAGAACGAGCAGCACTTATAACCACAGGCAGTTCAGCAGGAGTTTCAACATCTTCGAGATATTTGAATTTCCAGTTTTTAAGCTGTGCTCTATAGCTTAAGTCCAGGTCTTCGGTAAGGGTGTCACCTTCCCAATTACCGGCGTCAATAATACAGGTTTTTCGCCACACACCTGCAGTACCATTGAAATTGATAAAATGTCCTTTACAATTTCGGCCAACTTGCTCAAGTGTGAAATGTGCGTCTAACGCAAATGCCTGTATTCTGGTAAGTAAAGAGTAATTTCTGTTGATGTGTCCCCAACGTGTTTGTACAACACCGATTTTAGAATCTTTGAAGAATGGAATGGTGCGTTGAAGCCAATCTTTTTTTGGTAAAAAATCAGCATCGAAAATGGCTATAAATTCGCCTTTGGCAACTTCCAGCCCCTCTTTTAATGCACCGGCTTTAAAACCTGTACGGTCTTTTCGTCTGATGTGTTGTATGTCTATTCCTTTGGCTTTTAGTTCTTGTATCTGAGAAGCAGTTGCCTGTACAGATTCATCTGTAGAATCGTCCAAAACCTGAATTTCAAGTTTGTCTTTGGGGTATTCAATTTCTGCAATGTTATCCAACAGGCGTTCCATAACATACATCTCATTGTAAACTGGCAGCTGTATCGTAACAAAAGGGACTTCATTAGGATTGGATAAATCTAACTTAGGACAATCGCTGACTTTACGTTGTGCAGAGAGGTAATTAACTAAAAGGTTCAGTTGAGCTAAAGCATACATGAAAATTAGTACGATAGCTATAGTGTAAATGACGATTATAATACTCTCTAAAATCACTACTTAAAACTATATTTAAAAATCCAAGTTAAAATTTTTATGCCTGCAAAGATAGCACCTTTTACCGTTCCTGAAACTTTTGACACCCCAATTCTGTTTCTGTAATTAACGGGTATTTCTGTATAGCTTAGCTTTTGTTTTAGAGCTTTAAGCTGCATTTCTACAGTCCAGCCATAGGTTTTATCTTCCATTTTTAATGCTAATAAACGCTCATATTTTATGGCTCTGAAAGGACCAAGATCAGTAAATTTAGATCTGAAAAACAGCTTCATTAACGAAGTAGCCAGCCAATTTCCAAAGATTTGAGGAAAGGTCATAGCGCCTGCTTCCCTTAATTTTTTTACACGAGCACCGACAACAAAATCAATATTATCTTCAATGATTGGAGCAATAATTTTGGTCAGTTCCTCTGGATAATCACTGTAATCACCGTCAAGAAATACGACGATATCAGGATGTTCATTTTGGTTGTTGATATAGTCCAAACCTTTTAAACATGCATAGCCATAACCTTTTTGTTTTTCTACAAGTACTGTGGCTCCGGCATTTTTTGCATTGGTTTCAGTAGCATCAGTAGAATTATTGCTAACCACAATAATTTCATCAACTATTTTGGGAATATCCAGTATTACATGAGCAATGGAGTCTGCTTCATTAAAAGCAGGAATGATAACTTTAATTTTGGTCATTGAAGATCAGACAGTTTATTTTCTTTACGGAAAGATCTGTAATCTGTCCATTCATTTATTTTTTTACCAGACTGGTATTTTTCGGCTTTCACAAGTTTATTGTTTTTGTACTTAAGACAATATCCATCTTTAATACCGTTTTTGAGCTGACATTTGTGAATGATGTTTCCATGATTGTCATAAAAGACCCACCATTTTATTTTTTGCCCATTTTTTAAATGCCCTTCACTTTCTTTTGTACCATCAACCCGGTAATGCTTCCAAAATTTATAGGCCAGATCATTCTTGTAATGTCCTTCACTTTTTATGTTACCATTAGAATGATAGAACTTCCAGTACTTGGTTTTTTTACCATCTTTCAACCACCCTTCTGAGGACAAATTACCATTGTCAAAGTAATTTTTCTGATAATCACTCTGGCTAAAAGTAATATTGCAAATAAAACAAAAAACTAATAAAAATCGCATTATTTCTGATTTACTAATTTCATAAGATCAACATCATTTCCTAAAAGGATTTCATTAGGATTGATACGGCCAGTTTCCGGACCGTTTTCTAATTTTAAAACCCCTCTTGGACATACTGCAGAACAGATACCACATCCTACACAACTGGCTCTTACAATATTTTCTCCTTTTTGAGCATAGGCTCTCACATCGATACCTTGCTCACAATAAGTAGAACAGTTGCCACAAGAAATACATTGACCTCCATTGGTAGTAATTCTGAATCTGGATTTAAATCGCTGCACCAAACCTAAGTAAGCCGCTAATGGGCATCCAAAACGACACCAAACTCTATTTCCGAAAATAGGGTAAAACCCTGTTCCAATGACACCGGCAAACCAAGCGCCAATAAGGAAACTATACGTGTCTTTAATCCATTGCGAATTGATGCCAAATAGAGACTGAGCGCCACTAAAATAAGCATAGACAGTAACCACAGTCATCACTAAAGAGAATACCAGGACAGAATGTATTAACCATCTTTCCAATTTCCAGGCATTTAAACTTTTATTAGAATGTTGCCTGTATGGATCACCTAAAGTTTCTGCCAGTCCGCCACAGCCACATACCCAGGAGCAATACCATCTTTTTCCAAAGAAATATACCATTACAGGTACAATAATTAGGGTCAAAACTATACCCCATACCAGAATGAATAGCCCAATGCTACCACTTTGAGTTAAAGATTGTAAGTTCCATTCAAAAAAGAAATCATAATCCAGAGGAAATGCATTTTTGAAATCGTATCCCGGAGCATTCAGACTGGTCATAATTTCCGGAATCAAAAAGGCAAAAACAATTTGAAAAAATAAAACAGAAGTGGTACGAACCATCTGGTATTTGTTATGTCGGTACTTAATATACATGCGAACTCCCATAACGATCATGATCACACAGTATAGAAAACCATATACAAACCACTGACTGGCTTCACCACCGTTTAGAGCTTTACTTATAGGATCGAGGATATACGTCCAGTTGACCACATAATCCGCCATAAAATAAAGCAGCAGGTAGAAGCTTACCAAATAAACAAGTACCAGCCAGGCAATCCAACCACGATTGGTGCTGGACTCTAGATAAATACCATCATTCTTAATCCCGGGTTTGCCTAATAAAATATAATTGGGAAGTATAAACAATAAGGCTCCAAGAATCCCAAGCCCAAAGGTGAGCCACCATAATAAACCGGCATGTTCTCTAACATATCCTTTTCCGGCTTTTTTGGCCAATCCGTAACTAAGTGTATGTGGTTTGCCAAATATCTTATATTGATACTGTTCGCCTTTTTTATCCCAGTTTTTCTCTTTGTCATATTTTGCAATTAGAGCATCATAGTGGGCATTGGAGTTTTCGTAAGCAGTTCTGACACGGCTCGAAAACTCGAAAATGTTTAGATGTTCTTCAGTTACAACAGCTTTAGAGAGCTCTTTTCTGATGACATCACCTTGATATCCTTTTTCTTTAATGAAATCGTCTAATTCAGAGGAAGTTAAACTAAAAGACCCCGTAAAAATGGAACCGGTAAATATGGTCAGTCCTATGAGAAATAGGATTAATCCGAGTTGTTTTATTGCTTTCATATCGTTTTAAACTCTTGAAAAGATTCGCTTCCAGCTTTTCTTTTGAGGTTGAATGTTTGTATTATTTTCTGCATTGAATTTTGCCAGAATATCCTTTTCATGCGATTTGTAGAACTCAGGATCAAAATTGGCATCCGCTAAATATTCCATCACATAGTTTACATCACGTTGTTCAGTTAGCCATCGGTTAAAAATTTCATGGCGCATGCGAATACCAAAGGTGTTAATCCCTAAAAATGCATTAGTATCTTTATGGTAAGCCACGGTTATACATTTGGTATTGTCTTCGTGTTTCCAATGGAAGTGCTGTTCATAATCTTGCTTACTGCGTTCACTAAATACCCAGCCGTAAGTTTGATATTCGATATCTAAAAATTTGGCAGAATTGAACCAATGTCCGGGCTTATACTCCGTACGATTTCCACAAATAGTTTGAGCCAAAGTTTCTCCCATCATACGCCCAGTATACCATACGGCTTCAATAGGTCTTCGGTTGCCAATAGCTTCATGTTGTTCTGCACAATCACCAATGGCATATACGTCAGGGATATTGGTTTCTAAAAAGCGATTCACCTTTACCCCACGACCCGTTTCTATTTCAGAATCTTTTAGGAAATTGATATTAGGGGAAACACCAGCAGTAAGACCCACCACATCACAAGGAATTTCTTCACCGGTTTCTTCAATAATGACAGATTTTACTTTGCCATTTTCATCAGATTTGATCTCCTTTAAGTTCGTAGAAAGTCTTAAATCGATATGATGGTCTTTAATATGCTTGTTAATCATCTCGCTTTCGCCACTGGGCAGTACACCATTCCAAAAACTAGATTCCCTAACTAAGAACGTTACAGGAATCTTTCTGGAGCGTAACATTTCAGCCAATTCTATACCTATTAAACCACCACCAACAATGACTGCATTTTTACATACATTGTTATTAGGAGCGTATTTTTCTAAATTTTCTAGATCTTGTTTATGGTACATGCCCATAACACCATCTAAGTCTTGCCCCGGCCATCCAAATTTATTAGGCTTACTACCTGTAGCAATAACCAATTTGTCATAGGTTAAAGCTGCACCATCCGAAAATTGTAGAGTTTTAGTTTTTGCATCTATACTATTGACATAGCCTTTTTTAAGTTCAATTCTGTTTTTCTTCCAAAACCAGTCCTCATAAGGTTGCGTGTGTTCAAACTTCATGTGTCCCATATACACATACATTAGTGCAGTACGAGAGAAAAAGTAATCGGTTTCAGCAGAAATAATAGTGATCTTTTTGTCGGAAAGTTTACGAATATGTCTGGCGACAGTAACACCAGAAATACCATTTCCAATAATAACGATGTGTTCCATGCGGATGTGATTGTTAGTTAATGCTAAGTCGAAATTAAAGTTAAGAACTTAATGATGGATTTCAATTTAGAAAGAATTTAAATTAAGTTTTGGTGTAAGGTTTTAAGGAGTACTAAGACGCTGAAAATCTTTTGCTACTAGTGTAAGTTAGCTAACATTTTGTTCGACATAAGAGCCGTTACTTTGTCGAATAAAAAATTAAAAGCAATGAAAAACATCATAACAGTATTATTATTTATAAGTTCAATGGTTAGCCATTCACAAGATTTGAATGCTTTTTTTACTAAGGCTGATGCCTTCTTTCAATCTAATGTTTCTGATGGAAAAGTAGCATACTCTAATATCCATAAAGACCCAAATGCACTTAACGAACTTTTGACTATAGCAAGTACAATATCGGTCTCAGAATCTGATGCCAGTAATTATCAGGCATTTTGGATCAATGCCTATAATTTGGCAGTTATTAAAGGGATTATAGATCATTATCCTACAAAATCGCCTTTAGATCATAATGGGTTTTTTGATGGGGTAACTTATAAACTGGCAGGTAAAGACATCACATTGAATGATATAGAAAACAAGCAATTAAGAGCAAAGTTTAAAGATGCCCGGATCCATTTTGTTTTAGTATGTGGCGCTATTGGATGTCCTCCACTAATTAATAACGCTTATTTACCGGGAACCCTAGAGCAGCAATTGAACAAGCAAACCAAACTTGCTATTAATGGAAGTTTTATCAAGGTAAATACAAAGAAAAAACGAATTCAGGGTTCTGAAATTTTAAAATGGTACAAAGAAGATTTTACTATGAACGGAACTACAGAAATAGACTTTATAAATAAATATCGTAACGAAAAAATATCAGGCAAATATAAGCTTAGCTATTTTCCATACGATTGGAGATTAAACAAACAATAACTAAAAACCAAAACAATAGAGATGAAAAAATTAATAGCATTGTGTATCGCTTTAGGAACCTTTTTCACAGGATTTTCACAAGAAGATCAGGAAGTTCAAAAGAGTGTAATTCAGGAATATACACCTTCTAAATTATTAAATAAAGGCCAATGGGATATCAAATGGTTTAACAATCTGTATACACAAACCGAGAGTACGTTTACAGAAGGTAGAGAGGCACGACAAACCTTTTTCACGTCTACACTAGATGTTTTTACAGGAGTGTCTGAAAGTAGTCGTTTTAATGTTGGTCTCTTATTAGAATTTAGATCAAATGTCATTAACGATCGTTATCCCTTGGAAGTGTTTCAGTTTGATGGTGAAAGCGGGACCGCTCGATCCGGATTTACTTCGTTTGCTCCGGCAGTTAAATTCAATCCAATTAAAAATGTGACTAATTTTACCATACAGACAGCATTTCATATTCCACTAGTAAGTAATGAAACAGAAGATGGTGTATTCTTAGATCAGAAGGGCTTTATTTTTCAAAATCGCTTTTTCTATGATTATACATTTCCAAGTGGCGATTGGCAGATCTTTACTGAGTTAAATTCCGAATACAATTTTGGGAAAAAAGAAGACAGTTTTGCTAACGATAGTTTGCTCTTAACCCCAGGAGTGTTTTTAAGCTATTTCCCTGATCAGAAGTTTACAGTTTTAGTTTTGGTACAACATCAGCAACGCATCGATTTGGGTAATGATTTTGAGCAGGATTTTACAGCTCTAGGAGGCGGTTTTAAGTACCAGTTGACCAAAGTTTTAAATATAGAAACATTGTATACTAATTTTGTGAGAGGAAATAATACAGGGTTAGGAGAAACATTTAATATTGGTTTAAGAGCTTTATTCTAAGGATAACATTAAATTAGATTTTTAAAATCTAATGCAATGCAAACTTTTAAAAGGCTATTTTATTTAATCAACATATTGATATTAAGTGGGTGTTCTGGGCAAACAGCAAAAATAAATGGGGTGAGTTTTGTCGCTTCAAGTGAAGCTGTAAATGAAAACCATGTTATGCCTGTAGTTAACGTTAACGCCAATTATGCAGCCATAATGCCTTTTGGATTCATAAGAAGTTTAGATCATCCTGAGATCATGCATAATACAGACAGGCAATGGTTTGGGGAAACTAGAGCAGGAGCTAAACAGTATATTGAAGTGCTCAGGAAGAAGCATGTTAAAATTATGATTAAGCCACAAATTTGGGTCTGGCGTGGCGAATTTACTGGAGATATAAAAATGACCACAGAAGCTAATTGGAAAACACTTGAAGAAGCCTATTCTAAGTTTATATTAGAATATGCGGATTTAGCAGCTGAAACCAAAGCAGAGATTTTTTGTATAGGTACAGAACTCGAGAATTTTGTACAAGAACGGCCGGATTATTGGCAGACTCTGATCAAAAAAATTAAGACCATATACAAAGGAAACCTCACTTATGCGGCAAATTGGGACGAATTTAAGCGTACACCGTTTTGGAATGCTTTAGATTTTATTGGCGTAGATGCTTATTTTCCTGTTAGTGATAACAAAACCCCTTCAGTTGAAGAATGTAAAGCCGGATGGCAAAAACATAAAACTGTAATTAAGGCACTTTCTGAGAAGTACGCCAAACCTGTTTTGTTTACAGAGTATGGTTATCGCAGTATGGATTACACAGGAAAAACCCCATGGGAAAGTGATCATAATATAACCTCATTAAATTTTGAAGGTCAAACCAATGCCACTCAGGCTTTGTTTGAAGAATTCTGGGGCGAAGAATGGTTTTCTGGAGGTTTCGTATGGAAATGGTTCCATAATTATGAGCGTAGTGGTGGTGATCAGGATAATCAGTTTACCCCGCAAAACAAACCTGTTGAACAAATTATAAAAACATATTATTCGCAATGAAACAGTATTTCCTGATTTTAGGTATTGTTATAGGGTGTTTTGGATTCTCCCAAGAAGCCAAAGTGGCCGATTTAAAGGTACAGGGCAATAAGAAACTAAAGACTTCTTTTGTAAAAAAAGTATCCAGAATAAAATCAGGAATAGTATTGGACTCCGCCATGATAGAAGCAGATATTCGTTTGTTAAAGCGATTGCCCTCGGTGGCACATGCGTATTATCAGGTTTTTCCGGCACAGGAACCGGGAGCATATAATGTGTTTTACAACATTGAAGAGAATTTTACCATTATTCCTTCAGCCAATGTGTATACTACCAATGATGATGAGTTTGCATATAGGTTGGGCTTGTACGAATTCAATCTTTTAGGGCAGAATATGACCTTTGGAGGATTCTATCAGAAAGACATCTACGATTCGTATGCCATAAATTTTAGGGCGCCTTTTTTATTTTCAAGACAATTTGGACTGGCTATTAATTATCAGGATTTAACAACTCAGGAGCCCGTGTTTTTTGATAACACCACAGCAGATTATAAATACAATAACGAATCTGTAGAAGTTTTAGGCTTATATCAGCTTAATTTTACCAATCGTTTTGAATTGGGAGTGAACTACTTTACTGAAGATTACGAATACAAATCCGGGGCGACAAATCCCAATGTACCTTTAAACTTAAGAGTCCACAAATTACTCTATAAGCTGATCTATGAGTACAATAACCTGAACTATGACTATCAATATGTTGAAGGCTTCAGAAGTATTTTGAATTTTCAGTATGTAACCTCAAGAAATGAAGCGCAACTTCCAGCATTTGTTATCGGTTGGAATGACTTTCAGTACTTTAAACGGTTTGGGGAAAAAGGCAACTGGGCAAGCAGACTACGCTTGGGTTTAGCCACAAATAACGATACGCCTTTTGCGCCTTTTGCAGTAGATAATAACTTAAATATTAGAGGGGTTGGTAATGTTATTGACCGCGGTACAGGGGCAGTTGTTTTAAATACGGAGTATAGGCAAACACTATACGAAAAGAATTGGTTTGTATTGCAAGGCAATGCTTTTATTGATGCCGGTAGCTGGCGAAACCCGGGAGGGGATTTTGGTGATTTTGGCGATTCTCAAAACATTCGTGTATATCCCGGTATAGGCTTACGCTTTATTCATAAATCTATTTTTAATGCGATCTTTCGTATCGATTATGGCTATGGTATTACAGAAGATTCTACCAGCGGTTTGGTTTTTGGCATTGGGCAGTATTTTTAGCGCATTATATGCTTTTTATAATACCGATGTAACTCATCTGCCGACGCCCCAAAATAGTGTTTAAGGTGAATGGTCCAGAAGTGATATTGTAATCGACAAATCCCATGTTTTTTATAACACCGAGCAGAGGTCGTTAGCTTTTTCTGAATGACCACAAATTCGTCAATAGCATATAACTTACTGATGAGGTCATTATCCTCATAAATGATATAGTCTTCATTAAAACCACCTAATGTGTAGAATAAGGCTTTAGTAATGAATTGACTTTGATCCCCGCCGCGACAGGCACGCCATTGGAATTGTGTGAGCCAACCGGCCAACCGAAGCCACCAGTGCTTACTGTTAAAATTCATTCTGAAGCAACCGGCCCTATTATTTCTTTTTACTTCATTTAGAATATAAGTGTCAAAATGTTTTGGAGGGAAAGAATCTGCATGAAGAAAATATAAAACATGACCTTTAGCATGTTGAGCTCCATAGTTCATTTGCCTGGCGCGTCCTTTTTCAGAATGTAGTAAATGCACATCGTCAAAAGTTTTTACCAATTCCACTGTATGGTCATCACTACCGCCATCAACGACAATAATATCAGCAATATTCTCATCATCAGAATTAATGACCAAATGCTTTAGTAAGCGCGAAATAGTGCTTTCTTCGTTTAAAGTAGGTATGATGATGGAAATTTTAGTCATTCAAATCCCAATTATAATCTTTAAAACTTTTTTTAGCATTGGGCAAAATGGTAACTTCTGTGTAGGCATTTAAAAAATCGATCAAGCTGCCATTTTGCTTAAAATCTTTGGCAAACCATTTGAATATTTTCGAAAGCTCTAGTTTAGATGTACTAATGAAGTTTCTTTTGTTATCGGCTAAAAATGTTTCAGTTGCAGTAGTAAGCTGAGCATCCAGGGTATTGGCTGTAAATGCTTGATTTTGAAGTTTAGGACAAGAAAATGAGGCGCATACTATAGCAAAATGTATGCGAGGCTCATCCATTTTTCTCAGAATCTGATGCTCAATTTGATTGAGGTTATACCATTTAGTACCAAACTTCCATAGGCGTTGATCCCATGGGTCTTTAATGTCTTTTATGCTATTTAGAGGATAGTTTCTCAATATTAAATCTATGGTTAGCGCATTGTAAGCATTGATCCAATAGGCAAGAACATCTTCTTTTTTCCAATCATCTGCTGGCAAATTACTACTCAGATCTGTTATGTATTGTGTCAGTTGTTTTCTGTCCTTTTTAAACCCTTTGTAATCTACGTTGCCTTCATTAGAAACGTGTTTTTTCAAAAGCAGATCCCAACTTGTATGGCTAAACACTTCCGGAGTTGCAGTGGTAGCGTCCATTACTTCTGGTGTTTCTTCTGTACTAACAGGCATTTCAGGCTTTGTTGGTGTTTTGGGTGTTTCAGGAGTTTTAGGCTGCGCTATGCTGGTTTCCGGTTTGCTATCAACAGTTTTGGTATTACCCTGTAAGGCTTGCTTAGAACTGCCGCAAGAAAGAATAAAGAGTAGGCTAATGATTAGACTAAGGTGTTTCATGCTTAACTTTTTTATGCAAGGGATACAGTTCCTGATGAATGAAATCTTTAGGAAATGTGTCATCGCCTTCAAAACCCAATTTGATATCTCTACCATTGTGAGGGATGTAATCGGTTTTGAAAAGATAATCCCATAGACTAAGAGTCAGTCCGAAATTAACACCATACCTTACATGATTTGGTAATTCTTTAGCATGATGCCATATGTGCATTTTAGGATTATTGAATACATATTTTAATATGCCGTAATCCCATCCCAGATTGGCATGGTTAAGATGGCCTATTGCCAATGCAAAGAAATGTACTAAAGCGACATCCTGAGCATCAAATCCACCGATAATAGCCATAGGAATGTATAACAATGATTTATAGACCACGGGCTCCATCCAGTGGTAGCGCAAATGTGCCGCAAACCCCATTTCTTTTACTGAATGATGTACTTTATGGAAATTCCATAAGAAAGGCACACGGTGGAGGAGGAGATGTGTATTCCATTGCACAAAATCAGAAATGATAAAAAAGATAAACAATCCAAGCCATCGGGGCAGATCATCAACGTCAAAGATTTGGAAATTGCTTATGGATATGCCTGCAAACCCCAGAAGATCATTGAAAAACTCAGCAGCGGTATTCGAAAGAGCAATGAGGACGATAAGGTTGAGCAGAAAGAAATTGAAGAACATGTAGAAGGTGTCTAACCAAAAGTCTTTTCTGAAAATAGCTTGTTGTTTACGCCAGGGAAAAGCAATTTCCAGGCTCCATACAATTAAAGAAATAGCGATTAAACCATAAAAGTAATTATCCCAATGATTGAGATTGATCAATTCATGTTTTAGATAATTCCAGTAACCGGAATACGCATTTTTTATAATGTCTAGGTACCTTTCCATTTAAAAAAACCTCTTAACTTTTAAGAGGTCTAAATTACTAATTTTTAGCGCTTTATTAGCAACAGCCACCACCATCATAATGATAGGTGGATTCACTGATGAAAATATCATTTCTTTCTAAACTGGCTAAAGCTGCTGCAGTTTTATCGCATATGGCCAAGGGTTGATTTTTTAATAAAATATGCCCCTTTTTATCGTCGATATAGTCTTCGTCACCGAAGTATATGGCTGCTTTTCCTGTAAATACGCAAGGGCCATCTTCTGGCATGGGATCTTTAATAGCTGCCACTTCAATAGATTCAATATAAATCAATGTCTCGGTGTCGTAATGCTTAGGATCTAAAATACGGTAGGGTTTACGTGCTCTGATCTCTATGGTACCGAATCCGGCATCTGTCAGCATTTTTACATAATCTTTAATAGGAAGGCTACCGCTGAGGCATAATGCTCTCAAGCGATCATCATTTCTTAGCTTATCGTTCATCGGTTGCTCGCAAGTAGGATCACTCATTACTAAACGCCCATGAGGCTTAAGCACCCTATACATCTCTGCAATGGCCTTTTTAAGATCTTCTTCTTTGAAAATGTTGAACAGGCAATTTTGTGCAGCAACATCAATACTGTTGTCTTCTACCGGAAGGTTTAATGCATCGCCTTTTCTTAGGTCTACAAAACTGCTCTTAAACCAATCGTTTTGTTGCTCGGCTTCAATAAAATTCTTTCTGGAAGCTTCTAGCATTTCATCCACGACATCGACACCGATAACGCCCCCTTTTTGACGATTGAAATAGGAAAATTGTAAGAGTTCCATACCACCACCTACACCGACGTAGAGCATTTTTGGGTTATTGGTTAAATCTCTTGCATGTACAGTACTTCCACAGCCATAGTTCATTTCCTGCATGATTCTAGGGATCTTTAATCCCGGGAGCTCCCATATAGGGTTGGTGGTACAACATAAGCCTACATCTGGAGTGAGTGCAGCTTCTTTATATACGTTGTGCGTAGTATCTAAGTAACTCATAGACTTATAAATTTCGGATCAATTCTTTAAACAAGAAAATCATGTTAGGTTCTGCCTTTGCTGCCATGGCAATAATTTCTGTGATGTCTACAGGTTTAAGATTGTCAGGGTCGCATTCGTCCGTTAAAACGGATACGGCAGCAGCTCTAAGATTAAGATGATTGGCCACGATAATTTCAGGAACCGTACTCATTCCCACAGCGTCTGCACCTATCGTTTTCAGCATACGGTATTCGGCTCTGGTTTCTAGTTGAGGTCCCACAACACTGGCATAAACACCTTTGTGTAGTTTGATGTTATTTTCTGATGCTATACGTTCAATTTTTGAATTGATTTCTGTATCATATGGCGCGCTCATGTCTGTAAAACGCTCACCCAGTTCCGATACACCTTTAAAAGCCAAAGGCGAACTGCCTTGTAGATTAATATGATCATCAATGAGCATGAGTTCTCCTTTTTTGAAATCTAAGTTTACCGCACCGGCGGCATTGGAAACAAGTAGTGTTTTAATTCCCAATTTTTCCATAATACGTACCGGGAAAGTAACATCTTGTAATGTGTAACCTTCGTACACGTGAAAGCGCCCTTGCATAATCACTACATTTTTACCTTCAAGTGTGCCATAGATTAATTTGCCTTTATGGAATTCTACGGTTGCCGTAGGAAAGTTAGGTATGTGATTGTAACTGGCCTCTACTATAACTTCCACCTCATTAATGAGTTGACCCAAGCCTGTTCCTAAAATGATGCCTATCTCCGGATTGTCAAAGCCTTTGCTTTTTAGATATTCCGTACTTTCGTTAATGTATTTAATCATTGAGTTGTTGTAGTTTTTCTTGTAGCTTAATGTTATTTTTATAAAAATCGGAAGCAATTAAATCTTCGTAGGTGTCTATGTCATTTAAAGTTTCAAGTAGCGTATACGATGTATTGTACTGATCTAATTCTTCGGCAGTCACTTTTAAGAGATTAGGCTGGCTCCAGGGTTTGTTTTCAAATATAGAAGTATTCATTTTTGATAAACCTACCAAGTAATATCCACCATCTTCTGCCGGACCAAACACAACTTCGTGATGGTCTAAAGCATCTATACCATTACGTATGTGTTTTGTGTTGATATCAGGTAAATCCGATCCGATGAGCACTATTTTTTCGTAACCCGATTCAAATCCTTCCTTGAAAGCATTTTTCATGCGCTCCCCTAAATCATTACCATTTTGAACGGTTTTATATACGCCATTCCATTTGGTATCAACAATGGTATTAGAAAAATAAATACGTTTGTCTATAGCAATATGCTCAGTAGCATTTTCTGTTAGTTTTACCAGTTCGGAATATACTTCAAAAGCCCCATAGTCACCAATGGTTTTGGCCAACCGGGTTTTAACGGTGCCTAGTTTTATGTTTTTTACAAAAACAATGATAAGCGATTTAGTCATATACTTTAATTCCTTTAGTTAACCACTTTCCCCATTCTTCAGAATACGCGTGGATATTATCTGTCAATTGCCCTTCATTGTCGTAGACAAAAAGGGCTTTATTTTTCCATTCAAAAATACCACCAAATAAGTTATAAACGTTAGTATATCCCTCTTTTTTAAGTTGTTCGGCAATATCCTCAGATCGTATGCCGACCGAACAATACACGACTATGGTTTGGGCCTTATCTTTAATAAGATTTTTAACAGATTTGATATTAAATTGGTCATAACCTACGTGAATGGCATTTTTAAGATGGCTTATATTATATTCTGAAGTTTCTCTGGCGTCTAATACGATTGCCTCTGTTTTTGGCATGGCCAATTCATTAGCTGTGATATATGGGATGCTTCCACTATTATGTATTTTTAGAAGATCCTCAATAGACTCTTGCCCATAACATAATAGACTCAAGAATATCAAAGCTATTGTAAAGTGTTTTTGCATAAGGTCTTAGTTCAATTTTTAAGGTTAAACTTACAGACAAATGGGTTTTCCCTGTGATTGTTGTTCTTGTACAGGTAAGATTTCCATATTGTCCCAGATTCCTGTCATAATGGTCTTGGCATAAGCTTCAGGAAGCGCTGCATGTTTCATCAACTGATGTGTCAGTTCAAAATTATAATCGAGATTTCGAAATTCGAAATTAAGAAATCCTTGTGTGTCGTCTAATATCGCATACCATACTTTGGGACTGCCATCATTGGCCGGCATGCCGATAACTCCGGGATTAAGCCATAAATGATTGTTATTTCTTTCAAAAAAAGGCAAGCCGCTATGTCCGGCAATAATAACATCGCTTTGAGAGGCTTCAAAGCAAGATTGCTTTTTACTCCAATCCGTGGATCTAAAAATAAATTCTGAAACATTATCATAGGATCCATGTACCACGGTGATTTTTTTATTGGCATATTGAAATTGAATATGGTCCGGTAAGGTTTTTAGAAACTCAATGGAAGAAAAAGAGAGATTGAGCTGCGCATAAGGATACCATAGTTGCGAAAAACCATCACAACGCGATCCCTTTTTAAAATCACAGCCACAATCTTCAGCACCTTCTCGTAATTGAATTTCTACATTGCCTGCAATACTTTTTGCACCCCAGTTTTTAAAATATTGAACGGTTTCTTCAGGTTGTGCACAATAGCCCACAATATCTCCTGTGCAAATACAGTTCTCAGCACTTATGCCTTCTTGATCGGCTATCTTCTTAAGTGCTACAAAGGCCTGAAGATTGCTGTAAACACCTCCAAACAGTAATAACTTACCAGACAAGCTTCCTATGTGTGCTATCGTTTTATCCATTTCGGAATTAAATATAATATGAAACAACTTAAAATTCCCCAAATATTCACCCATAAAAGAGCAGCATACTTTCCTTCAGTAAACACCCATGTTTTTGGAAATGTATCAAAAACCAGAATACATCCATAGATAAGCCCACAACATATGCTTAGATAAAAACTGATTTTAGGGACTTTCAGATTCCAAAGTAAAAATACAGGAGTTAGCCCAATAACCATGGTTCCGGATATTGTGGTAGCCGACAAAATTTTAGCATCCAGAAAAACGGGTATGGTTCCTAAAATAGCAATCGTAGCCATGGACAATCGCCCAAAAGTTAAAGATTTTCCAAGGTTTAGATCTATTGCTAAAAGTTTTGAAAATGATGAAAATGTAGAGTCCAAAGTTGATGCGGCAGAGGTGATCATAATGAAGTTTATAATTAATAAAACAACAATTCCAAAAGCTTTGCCAACTTCAACAGCTGCCTGCCCTTCGTATCCCTGAGATTGCGCATAGACACCAATAGTACTAAATAACACAATACATAATGCTCCCAATAGACTTGCCCAAAGAAAGCTTTTTCTAGTGATTTTAGAACTACTTATAAAGGCTCGATCTGTGAGTACCGGATCATGAAACGGGTAACTGAACGATTGAATAATGGCAGCAAAAAATAAGTTCAATCCCATATCAAAACTCCAGGTGCCTGAAACTAAAGCATCATGCATGGTATAAGTTTCTACAGAGAAAATATTCCATAAAATGATGATCAGTAATACAGAAAACAGTACCATTTGAATAACATCGGTAAAAATAGAGCTACTCAGTCCGCCTTTTATCGTATAGGCTAAAGTTAATATTGTAAACACAATAATAGCCCAATAATAGTTTGAGCTTTCGATAGGACCAAAATAGCTTCCAATAACCATGGTGTTACTCCATACTTCATTGAATAATCGTATGGCTATAAGTATAGAAAACAGAGCCATAGCACCTTTGCCAAACTTAGTCGTTAGAAAGTGGTGGATACTTGTGAATCCTCCTTTTGTTCTTAATTGATAAATGAGGAGTCCTGCAATGGCAAAAGACAGATAATATGCTGCATAGGCTACACCACCTACAATTCCAAAATCGAGCCCCAGATTAGCTGCGTTAGTAATACTTTTGGCAAATATCCATGAGATGATTAAGCTACCTGTCAATACTAAAGTATTAGGTGCTTTCTTCATATGAACAGCTTTATAAAACTGATTTTTCGTTTTTGCCAGTGGCGACAAGAAGAATAGTATCAAACTAGATACTATAATCAATGCCCATTGCCAATTAATTACTTCCATTTATTGTTATTCATCCCACCATACAGGAATATTAATACTATTATTATCAGTCGCAGAAGCTGCAACGGTATAGTTTTCGAAATTTAATGTTTCTTCTTCGGCAGGGTATGGCATTCTCACCGGAATAAGATCATTATTCAAACTTGCTGAAATGGTTCTTAGGGCAGGAAATCCTGTCCTTCTGTACTCTATCCAGCCTTCATACCCATTAATGACATTTGCTATCCATTTTTGAGTAAGGATCTGTGCCAATGGAGTGGTACCTGCGGCATTATATGCTGCATTTCCAGAGAGGTAATCTGCTGGTAAGTCGGTATTCCAGTATTCAAAGGCCAAAAGCACACCATTTTCGTAAAGGTTTTGAGCATTTGCAGTAATTAAGTTGCGTTCTGCAGCTTCTGCTAAAGCGAATTGTACCTCCCAAGCAGTTATAAAGTTGGCGTCTAAAGTTGAGGTGTCTTCTCTAAATGCAGTGCCGGCTAGAGAGTAATCTGCTAAGACTACAGATGTTGATGAAGCGTCTATACCATTAATTAAACCATTAAATGCTCCTGTATCGGAGTTTGCAAATGGCCTAAACAGTTCAGATATGCGAGGGTCATTTAAGTTTTGGAGAATGTCTTCCATAGTTTCTGACAGTACAAAATTATTAAAATCACCAACCCTTAATTGTGCCAGTCTAAAACTATTGGGGTCCGTATTGGTGAAATTGAATATGGCATTTTCACTGTTTGTAGTGATAAAATTACCTTGGTCATAAAGTGATTGCAGTTCACTACTAACATCTACTTTTTCAGATATGCGAAGCAGGTGTTTTATTTTTAATGCGTTTGCAAAACGAATCCAGGCTTGTAAATTGCCATTGAACAATATATCGCCTTCTAAAGGAATGACATCATTGTAAGCTTCTATGGCGGCAATGCCCTTATCCAGATTGTCCAAGATACCATTGTCATTGAGATAAATATCTTCTTGTGCATCGTAAGCCGGAGTTACAGTACCGTTAATGCCATTAAAAGCTTCAAAATAAGGCACGTCTCCAAACAAATCTGTAAGACCTGCAGCCATGTATGCTTTTAAAATTAGAGCAGGACCTTCATAAACCGAGAAAGTTTCGATAGTACGGGCCTGATTTAAAATGATCTCATTATCCCTAAGATTGGTATAGAATACCGGCCAAGGGTTACCACCAAGTTGAGGCGATTTTAAGGCATGGCGATCAAATAAATTGAAGTCTAAAGCTGTTCGGTGTTGTGATAGCAAATCGCCGGCAACAAAACCTTCATAACTCATGTTTTCTCCAAAATCGTAAATGACCTGTCGCAGTAGTAAACTGGGTTGTACACTACCCGGAGCATTTGGATTGGTATTAATGGTTTCGAAATCATCAGTGCAGCTACTTAAAGTAATAAGCAGGAATGCAGTAAGTATGTATAGTATATTTTTCATAGTGTCTTTTTAAAAATTAAATCCCGCTTTAAAACCAATACTTCTTGTGGTCGCATAGCTCATATCTTCTACGCCACTCACAAAACCATTGCCCTGTACGGCAAGTTGTTCCGGGTCAAAATGGGGATTTTCGGTAATAACAAACAGGTTGTTGCCAATGATGGATAAGCTTAAATCGGCGCCTTCTTTAAGACCTAAGAAGCCTACTTTGATTTCAAAAGTATAACCTATAGAAAATTGACGTAGTTTTAAAAATGAAGCATCATAGATATTGTTTTCTTCATGGTTCCTATCATAAAATTGACGGTAATAGCTTTCTGCACTTACTGCTACAGTATTGGGTAATCCGGTAGTTTGATTAACGCCTTGCGCAACAATACCACTTTCTGGTCTAAATTCGGTTTCTGCCAGTTGACCACCCACATTACCAAGAGCCCGGGTTCGCGAAACAATTTCGCCGCCTTGCCTCCAGTCCAAAAGAAAACTCAAGCTCCAGTTTTTATAGTTGAAATTATTAGCCCATCCCAAAGTGAAATCAGGATTGTAATTGCCTAGTTTTTTTAAGGTGTTATCAGCAATGAAACGACCATTATCATCAATTACGAAATCACCATTTTCATTTCTTAGGTATCCTGTGCCATAGATGTCACCAACACGACCACCTTCTTCAACTTGAAACCATACCGTTTGATTTGCACTGTCATAGATTCTGCTGTATGCTAATGTAAGTCTGCCATCAGATTGAGGTAAATCTTTTATTACAGAACGACTAGTTGCAAAGTTAAACGTGGAATTCCAGCTAAAGACGTCATTCCTTACAGGCGTCACACCAAGAACAATTTCAACACCTTGAGTATTTACTTTTCCTCCATTAACCACTTGCTGATTATAGCCCGAAGAGACAGCTACGGGCAAGGAAATGATTTGGTCTTTGGTTGTGGCATTGTAATACGTAACATCTAGATTGATACGATCTCTGAAAAATCGTAAGTCGGCACCAATCTCATAAGACGTGGTTTGTTCTGGTTTAAGGTTAGAGTTCGGAATAAAATTCTGATCGCTAAATGTTGGTTGTCCATTAAATGGTGTTTGAGGTACAAAAGCTCCGGAGGTTTGATATGCTCCAGTATCATTTCCTACCTGAGCAATACTAGCTCTAAGTTTGGCAAATGAAAATACCTGAGGAAGCTTTGTTACATTAGACAAGATGAACCCAGCAGAAGCAGAAGGATAGAAAAACGATGTGCCGTCAACAGAAAATGGAGTAGCCAGAGCACTAGACCAATCATTACGACCTGTAATATCGAGAAAGAGATAGTCTTTGTATCCAAATTTGGCAATGCCGTATATGGAATTGATACGTTTCTGACTTTCGAATTGAAAGACCTCTATTGGAGATGCTGCATTGTTTAGACTAAAGATTCCCGGTTGAGCCAGATTGACCGTTTGTGATTGTTTAGTAGATGCCTTTTGATCTAATCGATTACCGCCGAGAAAAGCATCTATTGAGATGTCTCCAAACGTATTGGTATAATTAATTAAAAAATCGGTGTTTATTTCCCTGAATGTTACATCGTGCTCAGCATATGCGCCATTAGCAAATCGGTTACTACTGAAGGCACGACGTAACTGACGCTTTTCAGAGCTGTAGTCCATTCCTGTTCTAAGAGATATGCTTAAGTGATCTGTGATTTGTTGCTTTAAGGCAATATTCCCGAAGACACGATCGCGTTCAAAAGCATTTCTATTTTCGAATAAAATAAAGTAAGGGTTATCAAAGAAAGTATAATTAAACGAATATTGTTGAGTGCCCTCTAGACCAAGTTGCCAGTAATTTCTAAGGTTATCTATGTTTAGTGATCTTGGTCCCCAAGCTACCAGTGAATAGTTCACGTTTTCACTACCATATCCGTTAGAAGGTCTGTTGTCACTACTAGAATTGATATAATTAATTGAGGTGTTGATTTCAGTTTTGCCTGTTGGCCGAAAGTTAAGTTTTGCAGCGACAGTTTGTCGATCTAAATTGACACCCGGAATGATAGATTCGCTTCTCAGATCTGTGAACGATAAGCGATAGCTGCCTGTATCAAATCCATTAGTGATCGCAATATTATTAATTGTTGTAACGCCGGTTTCGTAGAAGTCTTTCAGGTTGTCTGGATTAGAAACAAAAGGTGTCGCAGTAATAGGTAATCCGTTATACAACGAGGTGTCTCCTCCGCGTACAATGCTACCATCTGTCAATTCTACTGGACTGTCAAATTGTGGAATTAGCAATCCGGCATCCAGACGAGGCCCCCAACTGTACGTAATATTATCACTAATACCGCCGCCCAGACCGTCTACATATTCGAACTGTCCGGATTGTCCTTGGCCATAACTGTTTTGAAAGTCAGGCAATCTAAAGGCTGTGTCTATAAAGATGGACGAACTAAAACTGACACCAAACCCTTTTTTATGACTACCGTCTTTGGTTTTGATGACAATGACACCGTTAGATGCTCTTGTACCATAGAGTGCAGCTGCACTTGGTCCTTTAAGGACAGTTACGGATGCGATGTCATCTGGATTTACTTCCATGGCGCCATTACCAAAATCGATTTCCTGAAATCCTGCTGCGGCCTCATTGGTGAAATTAAATACCGTTTCATTATTCACAGGGACACCATCAACTACAAAAAGTGGATTATTGTTAGAAAATGATGCTTCACCACGGATAGTGATTTTTGAAGAAGATCCCACTCCTGTTGCCCCTTGAGTTACCGTTACACCAGCCAGTTTCCCTTGTAAATTATCTAAGAAGTTAACCGTTTTTACTTCAGTGACATCTCTGGACTTTATGGCTTGTACAGCATAGCCTAATTCTTTGGTTTCCCTCTCTAATCCTAATGCAGTGATTACGACTTCATCAAGAGCGGACGCATCTTCTTCTAAGGCGATATGGATTTCGGTGTTATCGCCAATGACAATACGTTGTGTTTTAAAACCTAAATATGAGAATTTAAGCGTTTCTGTTGTTGACGTCACTTGTATAGAGTAACGCCCATCCTCATTGGAAATGGTGCCATTTCCACCAGAGGCTATAATATTAACATAAGGTAATGGTTGGCCATCAGCTGCATTTGTAATGATTCCTGTAATTGTGGTTTGTGCATGACTGTAATAACATAACAATAGCATCATACACGCGTAAATATATTTCATTTAGTGTGCTTAGTAGTTTAGTGTAAATAATTGAAAAGCCTCTTAGTGAGGTTATTAGAAGTTAAAAAGTACAGGGAGAGCCTTTGTTATAGGTGAGTTGTGTATAAAAATGATTGTATATAGGGCTGTGATATAGTGTAGTGTTCTTTGAAAGGTTTAAGGTGTCTTGGAGTAATCTTTTTAAAGTTAGAGATAATCGCCTGTGATCATGTAGTATTGATGTTATATCACTGGCAGTGTCCAAATCTTTCAAAGCTTCAAAGTAAAGTACTTTAAGGTTTTTTGCGCGAATGATTTCAGACAAACTTCTCTGTAAATCTAAAGTTTGCCAAGGTAATTCTATAAAGGACGCTTTATGGAATACGGATTGTTTTAATCCCATTAAATAAAACCCACCATCTGTGGAAGGTCCTAAAACCATATCGGTTTTTTTTAGGTTTTCAACAGCATCTAATAGATGTTTAGGCTTAAGATGAGGGGTGTCGTTACCAACAGATATTACAGTGCTATAACCTTTTTCATAAATAGATGTTATGGCATTAGAAAAACGTTCTCCAAACGTATGCCCAGTTTGCAATGCTTCTGAATAATGAAAAAATGGTATTCCTGTTTTTTGTACAACTTCAGTGATGTGTTGATTTAAGCCTTCAAAGAGAGCCCTAGATGCTTTAAAGGGTTTCAGATTCGCTTCCTGATTGGCAGAATTTGCAAAAATTAATATGGCAACTTTTTCCTGATTCATAGGTTATGCAACAACACCTTGACAACTGCTGCCTGCTCCTGCCGTACAGCCGTAACAATGTTGAGAAATGACAATATTTCGACCTTCCAGTAGTGTTTCATTATATTCAGAAATGTGCTTTGCCTTACTATTTACGGGCAGATTGAGCATTTGATTAAAATCACAATCGTATAAGTAACCATCCCAACTGACCGATAAGGTATTGGTACACATTACATTTTCTACTGCAGCCGGATTATAAGCTTCCACCAATTGATACATATAGTCCTCATAATTTTCTGAAGCAATTAAATAATCTAAGAATCGACTTATGGGAAGGTTGGTAATAGCAAATAAATTATGGAACTGAATACCAAAATCATCCATTAGGGCTTTTTTGAAATCTTTTTCCATAGACATCTGATCGCCCGGTAAAAAAGCACCAGATGGATTATAGACCAGGTCTAGCCTTAAGCTGCTCTCAGGCATGCCATAACCAACGGCATTAAGCTCTTGGAGGGCTTTGATCGACTTGTCAAAGACACCATCACCACGTTGTTTGTCGGTTTTTCCGCGTGTCCAGTGTGGCATTGAACTCACGACATGCACATTGTGTTTTTTGAAGAATTCCGGGAGGTCATAATACTTTTTGTTGGCTCTAATAATAGTTAAATTAGAGCGCACAATAAAATCTTTGATACCAGCTTTTGAAGCTTCTTCAACAAACCATCTGAAATTTGGGTTCATCTCTGGGGCACCACCAGTAAGATCTAATGTGTGTGCACCTGTTTTTCTTATCACATCCAAACATTGCTGCATGGTTTCACGAGTCATAATTTCCTTTCTATCCGGACCTGCATCAACGTGGCAATGCTCACAAACCTGATTGCACATATACCCTACATTGATCTGAAGTATTTCAAGTTTCTTGGCCGTTAAAGGAAACTGATGGGTTTCGGCAATCTTATCCTTAAATGTAGGCAGTTCACCATTTTTGAATATGCCATTGGATAAAATCTCCAATTGCCTGTTTGTGTTTGCTAACTCGCTTTCGCGTTTTTTTAAAGATTGTATCTTTAGTTTAGTCATGCTTTAGTTTAGGTTTAGAAATTAACCGTCTAATTTATTTACTTTATTCATCATCTGCACACCATGAACCAGAGTAGCCCCACTTTTGATGGCCGCGCCAACATGTATGGCTTCCATCATTTCTTCTTTGGTAATACCTCTTTGTAAGGTATCTTTAGTGTAAGCATCAATACAATAAGGGCATTGTTCGGTATGAGATACAGCCAAAGCTATTAGTGCTTTTTCACGTGCAGATAATGCACCTTCTTCAAAGACCTTTCCGTAATACTCAAAAAATTTATCGCCGAGCTCTTTACTCCATTCAGTAATGGAACCAAATTTTCTTAAATCTGACGGATCATAATAGGTTTTAGACATGCTTATATGTGTTTTGATTTATGTATGAAAAATCAATATACTAAATTATGTCGAAGTAAAATCTCAAAGATTACATTAAAAAAGGTGTTTTTAGAAAAGCGATAGACGCCTTTCTGAATAAAAGTATAAGGAAGCCAATAATAATGTTTGTTGATCTGTTTTAGGCTACCTCAAAAACAGAATGATCTGTGGGGATGATAATAAGCGTTCTTACTGATTGATTTTCATTTTTCATTTGAAATATGAAATCATTACCGTAGAGCATCTTTAACCTTTCATTAATATTATATAAGCCATTTCCTTTATTGAGTAATTCATTAAAATCCACAGCTAAGGGTTTTCCGTTATTGGAAATACGAATATATAAACACTGTTCTTTTTCCTCAATACTTAATTTGATATAAAGACTGTTGTGTTCGGAACTGTAACCATGTTTAATAGCGTTTTCGATAATTTGTTGAATGATTAAGGTGGGTAATAAGCAGGTTTCTACACCTTCTTCAACGGTAATATCATAATTGAGATGGTCTTCAAACCGTACTTTCTTAATATTTAAAAACTTTCTTAAAATGATCAGTTCGTCTTGAACTTCAACAAAGTCATCATCTTTTTTATTTAAAATGTCTCTGAGAATATCACCTAGATCCAAGATGATATTTTTTGACTTTTCAATATTAATATCAATTAGCGAATAAATACTGTTCAAGGTATTGAACATGAAGTGTGGTTGTAATTGCGATTTTAATACTTTGAGTTTCGAATTGGTTAACTCCATCTTTAGTTCTGCCTCACGAACTTTATACGTTTGAAACTTTTCAAAGGTATAATACATGTAGGTTATGGCCACCAGAGAGAAATACACTAGAAAATTAATATCTAAAAAATAGATAAAATTCATGACGTATTTTTTATAGAATACAAGATCCACAGCATTGCCCTGAATCATGATGATAATAGTTTTAGGAATTAAAAACCCCAGAGGTTTGAATAAGATCGCAAGAATAAAATGAACCATAAATATCACCGATTTACGGGATTCCTTTACGATAAGATATTTGGTGATGATTGCGATAAAAGGAATGAATGGGAGTATAGATATCAAATGCAGAAAAAAACTATTGAAAAAGATAACTTCCCAGGTAATTGCATTTGGATTATCTCCAGATATAAGCTTTAATATAATGTTAGAAAGTACAGTTACAATTCTGTAGGCAGTATAGGTCACTAACAGAATGATAATGATTTTCTTGTCAGAATATTTTTTTATAAAACGAATCAATTAAACGCCAATTTTTTCAGTCAGTTGACTTCGATTACTTTTACTCACTCTAAAGCGTTTTTCATCAACCATTCTTACATCAATTTCAGAATAGTTGGAGTAGATGAGTTCATGTACCATGTCTAAATTGATGATGGTAGACCTATGAATTCTTATGAATAAATCTGAGTTTAGTTTATCCAGCAAGTTAGAAAGAGATTCTCTGATCAAGTATTTTTTTTCTGAGGTAAAAACTTCGGCATAATAGCCGGATGCTGTGATGTATTTAATATCGCTTTTATTAATGAGGATAATTTTTCCATTAGATTTTATAGCAAACTTCTTATTGTTAATAGTATTTGTAGACGTATGTTTGGTGCTAGAAGTTTTGATGAGTTTGGAAATACTTTCTTCAAAATTTTGTCTGTTATTTTTTGAGTTGATGATACGCTTTGCATTTTCGGTAGCATTGATGAAACGTTCATCTTTGAATGGTTTTAGTAAATAATCAATGGCATAATATTCAAAAGCTTTTAATGCAAATTCATCATAAGCAGTTACAAAGATGACATGTGGTCTGTCGTCAATATCAATTCTGCTTAACATTTCAAACCCATTAATATCCTTCATATCAATATCCAGGTAGATCAAATCTGGTTTGAGTGTTTTAATAGCCTTTATTGCATTGGTGCCACTATTGCATTGCTCAATGATTTCTATGTAATCAATATCATTTAATAAGTTTTCAATTCGCTTTCGGGCTAATTGCTCATCGTCTATAATTATGGTTTTTAACACTGTTTTTTATTAGAAATTTACAATTAATATTTCACGATTACCTTAAGATTTGAATCGCTAACATCGTTATATCGGTCATTAAAATCATAATTTATTAATCACAATTCAAAATACGTATTATTCCTTTCTTTTTTAAGGGCTTTTATGAGTTTTTTAACGCTCTGTCTGTTAATGTTTTATGAAAAAATCACAGAACTAACTTTAAAAGAGTGTTTCAAGCCTTGAATAGAGTTGTTGGCTTCAATATAAACGGATTTCAAATCAAAAACGTATACAGCGCTTGGATTATTCTCTTCATTTACGCTGCAATTGCTAAAGGTATAGCGGTCACGGTAAAGCTTTTACATATTAAAACCATGTTAACTTTAATTTCATTAAGAGCATCTATTTTGAGTTAGTCTTCAAAAATAATTACTACGCCGCTAGCCTTTTTCATATTGCCATAAACTAACTCGTAATAATTTAAATTAAAATTCATGAAAGTAAAAAACTATGTTTTGTTACTGTTCCTGCTTTTCTTTTGCATTACTTTTTCTCATGCTCAGGAACAAACAGTAACAGGTGTTATCACAGCAAAATCTGACAATTTACCTATACCAGGCGTAAATGTTGTGGTAAAAGGTACGGCCAGAGGCGTCCAAACAGATTTTGACGGGAAGTATGCCATCAAGGCCTCCAAAGGTGAAGTGTTGGTCTTCTCTTATGTTGGACTAAAAACTACAGAAATCATGGTCACTGGCGACAACACCGTTAATTTAATAATGGAGGATGATGTGTCTAGTTTAGAAGAGGTGATCGTCACAGCTTATGGGACAGCAAAAAGGGCAGAAGTTACTGGTTCAGTTGCAGTGGTTGAAGCTGAAACTTTTGAGCAGGTACCTATTGGTTCTTTTGACTTGATGTTAAGAGGTCAAGCTCCCGGTTTATTTGTGAGCTCGGGTTCCGGGCAGCCAGGAACTTCAGGGAAAATAAGAATTAGAGGAACCGGTTCTATTAATGGGGGTGCTACACCATTATTCGTTTTAGATGGTACACCAATAACAGGTTCTGATTTTGCAACGCTTAACCCTAATGATTTTGAGAGTGTATCCATTCTCAAAGATGCCGCTTCGACATCTATTTATGGTTCTAGAGGTGCCAATGGTGTGATTGTTATTACTACTAAAAAAGGTAGAGCAGGAGTGTCTACGGTGAAGTATTCTACACAATATGGTATTTCTCAAATAGGAGAAACACGTTTCGATATGATGGATGCCAGAGAAAAGATGATTTTTGATAATATTCTGGATCCCGGAACTTGGACCGATTTGGACATAGCTAATGCTGAAACGACAGATTGGACCGATTTTTTATTCAGAACCGGTGTTACACAAACACATGATTTTTCAGTGTCAGGTGGTACTGAAAAAACCAGGTTCTATACCTCGCTGTCCTATTTTGATCAGGATGGTATTGGAATAAGGTCAAAACTGCAACGTTTTAGTGTACGATTGAATCTGGATCATGATGTTTCAGAAAAGTTTAAGGTTGGTGTCAATTCTTCAATTGCATATTCAAAATCCAGTTTTATCTCTAGTGAAGGAGGAATAAATATCAATAACCCTTTCGCTGCAATTTATCTGGCTCAACCTTATGATACGCCATTCAACGAAGATGATTCATTTAATACGGGAATTAGTGAGCAAGGCAATACCCTGATTGGAGGAAATGCGTTAGAAAATTTAGCCATAAATGGTAATAGTCAGAATGATTTGAAGATTGTTGCTAGTGCATATGGTGAATTGGAATTTGCCAAAAATTTGACAGCTAAAGTTTACGCTGGTATTGATTACATAGACAGAGAGTTGGAAAGTTTTGCCAGCCCCAATACATTTTTTGGTACTAATGCTGGATTTCAAGGCGATGAAGGAGGGTACTCTTTAGGGAGTGATTATATCGCCAATATTACCTTAAGACACAGTCTTAATTATTCTAACATTTTTAATGATGTCCATAGTGTTAATGCTTCTGTATTTATGGAATACTTCAAGAGGCATCGTAAGACTGGAAGTTTTCAAGGGTTTGGTATTGATCCTAAATTAATAGGTTATGCAGCTGGTATTACTGATGGTACTGAGGATAACGGTTTTATCCCCCAAGTTGGCGGCTTTGTGTCACAACGTGGCTTGTTATCCTTCTTTGCAGATGCAACCTATTCCTATGATAGCCGTTATAACTTAAACCTTTCGTACCGAAGAGATGCCTCCTCTCGTTTTGCTGAAACCAATCGTTGGGGAAGCTTCTATTCGATTGGTGTTGGATGGAATATTACTAATGAATCTTTTTTCAATGTCGATTGGGTAAATAACCTCAAGTTTAGAGCAAGTTATGGAACCGTAGGAAATGAAACCGGAATTGGAGATTTTCAATCTGAAGATGTATACAGCTTAGGTTCTTACAATGGTCAAAATGGTCTTATTGCTACCAGTGTAGGTAATAATCAATTACAATGGGAGGAGTCTGCCAAGTTTAATGTGGGCTTAGATTTTGGACTGTTTAACAACCGGTTGTTCGGTAGCGTGGATTATTATGTGGACAATGTGTCTAATCTGTTTATTTCTCAACAATTATCGGCGACCTCAGGATTTGGAAGTATAGACTCCAATGTCGGAGAAATGCAGAACAAAGGCGTGGATTTAGCGCTCAATGGTACAGTACTCCAAACCAAAGATTTTTCATGGAATCTTAATTTTAATGTGAATTACAATAAAAATGAGATTACAAACTTAGGGCAGGAAAGTGAATATGAACTTGGAACCAGTATTATTAGAGAAGGGCTACCTTTTGGTTCCCATTTTGAAGTGGGATGGGCAGGTGTTAATCCGGCCAATGGTGAGCCGTTATATTTGGACATCAATGGTAATGTGACGAATGTGTATTCTGAAGAAAATCGTTTGGCAATATGGGGAAGCTCAGAACCTATATGGACCGGTGGTTTTGGAACAAATATCAATTACAAAGGCTTTTCGTTAAGTGCGGCATTTTCTTTTGTAGCAGATTACTTTTTGACCAATAATCAGAACTTTTTCTTAGAGAATCCAAATTTCAACAACTTCAATCAATTATCAGAAATGCTAACCATTTGGCAGCAGCCTGGTGATGTGACCGATATTCAAAGTGCAGCTTTTAACAGAGAATTCTCATCTAAAGACATTGAAGATGCTTCTTATGTAAGATTAACCAATTTGGTGTTTGCTTATAATTTCTCTGAAGAAGCTCTAGACCGAATAAACTTTATTACAGGACTTAGATTATATGTACAGGGGACAAACTTGTATACCTGGACCAACTACTCAGGCTTTGATCCTGAAGATGCTAATAACATTTCACAGTTTGAGTATCCGTTGCCTACTACAGTAACTTTTGGGATGGACATCAACTTTTAACATATGAAAATGAAAAATAACAAATACAAACATTTAAGAATATATTCAATATTGCTTGTCGCAATAGTATTGATGGCGTCCTGTAACGATGCTATCGACGTAGAACCTCAAGATGAGGTTCTGGAATCTAATGCCATTACCTCTGTAGATGACGTAGAGACAGCTCGTTTTGCAGTATATGGCACTATAGGTAATAATGGTTCGATTTTTTGGAATGCCTTATTTACAGATGAATTAAGACTACCTACATCTAATAATGGGCAAGGTGTACAGGTACATACCTGGTCTATTGATGCCGGAGAAGATGATGTGGAACCGCTTTATGATAATTATTATGTTGCGATTAATAGAGCAAATCGATTGTTGTCTGTAATCCCTTCAATTCCGGTAGCTAATGAAGACGATCAGGCACGTATGGACCAGTATGAAGGTGAGCTCTTAGCCATAAGAGCATGGGCGCACTTTAAGCTATTGACATTGTTCTCGACGTCTTATACAGATGACTCTGTATTGGCTGTACCATATATTGATTTTGTAGTGGTTTTAGAAACACCATCGAGAAATACAGTAGGAGAAGTGTATGAACGCATTGATACAGACTTAGCCAATGCACTTAGTAAGATACCAGAGGATTTTAATGATAATACTTTGTTTACCAGAAATGCAATTATTGCACTTCAGGCAAGAATGGCACTATATAGAGAGGATTATCAAATGGCTATTGATAAATCCACGCAATTGATTGACGATTCACAATATGAATTGGCAACTATTGGAATTTATCCTTTACTATGGTTAGATGCTAATGAGTCTGAGAATATTTTTAAGCTGGCAAGGGTTGTTGGAGATGGACAGGTTGGACAACTATTTACATCAAGCCCGGGAGTATTCGATTGGTTGGCTTCAGACAAAATCACGCAGGCTTATGATCTTAATGATGTACGATTAAATACATTTATAGCTTCTGGTTCTAACCAAGCCATTTTAAAATATCCGGGAGTGCCTGGAAATATAGGGTTAAATGATATTAAACTCTTCCGTATATCGGAACAATACTTGATCCGGGCAGAAGCCTATGCCAGAACATCGCAGTTGTCTTTAGCAGCGGATGATGTTAATGCATTGAGGAGTAATAGAATTAATGGTGTTACACCATTGAGTTTTGCTAGTCCTAATCAGGCTGTAGAAGCTGTAATGGAAGAACGTTACAGAGAATTTGCCTTTGAAGGCCATCGTTTCTTTGACTTAAAACGAAACGGTATGGATGTGGAACGGCAATTGTCAGATTGTGAAATTTTAAATGCAAATGCTTGCCAACTTCCAAATACAGATTTCAAATTTACATTACCTATTCCTCAGTCTGAAATATTTGCTAATGGGAATATGGTTCAAAATCCAGGATACTAATCAATAAAATACCAATGAAAATGAAAAACATAAATTATACACTTATAGTAATGACACTATTTTCGTTGTTTTCATGCAATGAAGTAGAAAGACCAAATCTAGGACTTAACACACAATGGTTACAATTTGATAATAATAACTATTTAGTATCAGAGAGTGCTACTGAGCCTTTCCGAATTCCAGTATTATTGGCTGCAAATGAAAATGCTAATGGTGTAGATGTCCAAATATCTATAGAGGCCTCTCAAGCGGAAGGTTATACTTTAGAACCTAGTAACGGTGTGGTTAACATTCCGGCAGGAGAGTTTGTCGGCTATATTACAGTGACGCCTATTGACAATACCGATACCGATGGTGACATTACCATTACCATGACATTAAGCGAGCAGAATACATTCCCTGTAGGGATTGCTGGTCAAGGGATATACAATACTGAAACGTTAATAACGATTCAAGATGACGATTGTCCGGTAGCTTTGTCTTCATCTTACACAGGAGTGTCTTTTGCATCTGATAATCCGGGCAGTTTAGCTCCTGAGTTTACAGCTGCTTTGAGTTTAGTACCGGGGACAACAAATACTTATACCATAAACAGTGCTTGGGGACCAAATTTTGTAGGTTGGGCAACACAAGATTCAAGTTTTAACGGACAGTATATTTATTCAGGGATATTAGTTGTTAATGATGACTTAACAGTTACAATTACAGGAGATGATACATGGGCAACAGGAGGTTCAGGTACATATTCTTCATGTAATGATGAATTCAATTTTGTACTCACTCAAGATTTGTTTAATGGCGATTTTACAGTTGAAGTCACATTAAGTGGTACAGGTAATTAATATTTAAAGTAAATGCATATGAAAATATATATAAAAAAAACAGTTGCAATTTTAGCCTTGTTTATGGTTATAACTGGTTGTAATGATGTTGATCAGTTTAGTTTTGATGCACCTGAGCTTTTAGATACAGCACAATTGAATATTACGATCACTGAGGCTGCTATTTCTCAATGCAATGCAGACATTACTATAACCTCTGCATTAAATGCTACAGTATATTACCAGTTGTTGTCCTCGGATATAGAGGCGCCAGAGTCAGCTGACGTTTTCAGTAATGGAACAGCTATAGAACTTATGGCTTCAGAAGCACAGATGATAACTACCCAAGAGCTTAGCGAAGGCGTAACGTACACTTTTTATGCCGTTACGATTAACGATGATGGTACACGATCAGAAGAAGTATTTAAAATGAGCTATAACCAGCCCGAATATGTAACTACAGTAGATACATCGTACTCTGGAGTTTCTGATGTATTAGGGACCACGATACCTTTTACAGCAACATTAACAGCAGGAGCAACACCAAATAGCTATGTCATAGATACAGCTTGGGGCCCTAATTTAGTGGCTGCTCTAACAGGGGATGCAACATTAGAAGGTGCATTTGTATATTCCGGGACATTAATAATTAATGATGATGATTCCGTAGAAGTTATTGGTGATGACGCATGGGCAACCGGAGGAACCGGATTTTATAATGCCTGTAGTAACGAAATATTTTATACGCTTACACAAGATCTATTTACCAATAATTTTACAGTTAATGTGGTATTAACTCCTGATAATTTATAGGTTAATAGTTTTGATTTTTTGATGAGAAAAGGCCATTAGAACTATCTAATGGCCTTTTTATTTGTGTTAGTCTTTACGGTTTAATTTTTGGCAGGCCTATACCTGCTTCTGAATTCTTTCATTTTAACATCACTAATACTATCAAACTCTTTTTGTGAGACCACTTCACCTTGCTTGGGTTTTTTAATTTTTCGCTCTTTGTTATCGATGACGATTTTTTCGCAAGCAAGCGTGATATCGTCGTAGTTTAATTGTAAGATTAGTCCCGGTAAACCATGATACGTTTGAGGGCCTAAGTTGATAGGAAGCTGAGGTGTATACCAAGCCGTAATGACTTTTTCAGTTTTAGTTGTTTTTGAAGAATCATTGGCAATGTAATTGATTACTTTTTTCTTAGAATCTTTATTAGATGCTTTTTGTGGAATAGTCTTTTTGAAAAGGGCTTTATAGCAGGTGTATTTCCCAATGGTTTTGGTCTCATTGATAAGTTTCCAATGGTATTGTGGCAGCTCATCAGTGATGAGAAATAACTTTCCCATAAACTCGTGTTTATTGGTGAAGGTTCGTTGCTTCGCATCAATATATAAAATGCCATCTTGCTCACCATGTTTATAAAAAGATGTCGGTTTGTTATTGTTCGAGATATTCGGAGGAATGACCTCTTGATACAACGATGTATTGCCTGAAAATTCTAATTGATAGGTTTTCTCAGAATCAGCCTTTAGGATGTCCATTAATGCCGCTTTTTCAGCTTCGTCTTCGATGTTAAGATCGGGAAGCTTTTCTTTGTATTTGTACGTGACCTTACCTGAAATAGTTTGCGATTGTATTGTTGTTAGGCCAGTTGTAAATACAGAGAGAATGATTAATTGTTTTAGTGTTTTGAAATACATCATCGTTGTTTTTTTGAATTGAAGTAGTTAATGTACAGTTTAATTAAAACTCCCAGTGATATGGCTATCAGAAAACCAACAGTGAGGTTTTTAGTATGAAAGAAAGGCGTTCTAAATAGATCTGTAGTGGCTAATACCAAGAGCGCTATACCAGTTATGGCAACTATGGTTGTGATGAACAATATAGTTTTGCTTGGGTGTTTAAAAATAGTATTCATTGTGATTAATTGTTTAAGGAAGTATTTGTTGAATTTAATTCAATTAAAAAATCAGCATGTTTACTATTGCCGAGATAAATCCCATAATTACCGGTAGTAAACTCGTCAGCTATCATTGCAATGCCACCATTGTATTGAATGTTGGGTAGTAATTGTTTTGCTTTTTCAAAAGTTATAGCTGATCCATTGGAGGTATTAATAAATAGTTTCAGATTATTAATATCATTCAATCCTGTAGTCAAGATATCGGGTTTACCATCGTTGTTAAAGTCTTTAATGATGGCATCTAAGGTGGTGCTTAGATCATTTGGTAAGGCTGTTGTTGTAGCGTTTGTGAAATAGCCTTTACCATCATTTAATAACAGTATGTTCTGTGGGTTTTTTCCTGTCCACCCGACATTGCAATAGAATAAGTCCATATCCCCATCATTATCTACATCAGCGGCAACAACTTTTCTGGTTTCAATTTGAGACATGTCAGGGATTCTATCATTACTTTCTTTAAATGTTCCATTGTTATTTATATAAATATTGTTTCCACCTTGTTCAATACCTTCAACAATATCCATATCCCCATCATTATCTATATCGGTTTTGATTAAATCTTGGGTGGCATCTGTATTGATCAACCAGTACTTAGAAGTTTCATTTTTAAAAGATCGATTCTTTTGATTGATAAAAAGTTCGTTTTGTGTTCTATTACCAATAAGTATATCGGGAAATGAATCTTTATTGAAATCGTATACTAATACTGCATTTGCGTGGTCATTCTTTGGTATTTGTTGATCGGCCAACTCAAATTTGCCTTTCCCGTTATTAAAGTACAGCTCATGATGTTCGGTATCTTCAGAAACAAATAGGAGGTCCAAATGACCATCATTATCAAAATCGGCAATGGCAATGTCTTCACTGTCTTCTCCCATATAAGGATAGGTGTATGTTTTGAGCTGAGGTAAGGTTTTTGTCGGATTTTCTTTAAAATTTCCCGAATCATTAAATAAAATTCTATTAGGACCAAACTCAGTGGCCAGTATAAGATCTTTGTCGCCATCACCATCCAGGTCGGCACTTTCAACGTCCATAGTAGACATTTTTGTTTTTTCAATATCGATTAATGCAGTAGCGTCTTTGAACAGTGGTTCCTGATACTCATCAATAGGCGATTCAATCCAATTGGTAACTACATTAATAACTTCACTGTTGAACTTTGAGAAAATGATTTCATTGATTTTACCAGATGTCAGTAAATAGGCTTCTTGTTGTTTAGATTCGACTTTAGCAAAATAATGATCGGTTTGATCTATTCTTTTAAAAGTTGCAGTGCCAGGTCGCACGGAGTTTACAATATTTGCAATATGTTGGGCATCTAAAGCACTTATGGCATGAAGGTCACTATTGCCATATAGTGATAATACATTAGTTTTTACACCACCCCATGCATTTATAAAATCAATAGTATTGAAGTTTTTCCAGAAACTAAATTTTCTACCAAAAATAGATCCATTACCATCATAATCGTTAAGAAGTTTGAGCGTTTCTTTCTCACTGTCAGAGAGCGCACTGATCGGGGTGTCTTTATATATTTTATCATTAATAGCTCTCAGTTTTTTTACTTGTTCTTCTGAAGTTTTATAATTACCGTCCATCATAGGTTGACTGTATCTGGCCATGTCTAAAAGATAATCGGTCCATGGTTTTACTGAAGTGCCATAAGAAATGATTCCTGTGACAGGTTTTTGATTTGCAAGTAGTGAGGCTACATTACCACCTAGAGAATGGCCAAAAAGGTAAATATTATCAGTATCAATAAAATTATAGGAAGTTAAGGTGTTGTAACCATTAATAAAGCCTGTAAGGTCATCGTTAAAATCCTGGTCTTGGCAAGGTTCACAGTTTACAAATTCACCAGCGCCGGGTTTTTCAACTCTGTATACAGCATATCCTTCTTCAACCAATCCTTTGATCAGTTGCATGGTAGGATGTTGTATGGGATAATCTACAGATTGACAAGGGTAACCTTGTATGTAGTATATGGTTTTAAAAGGGCCATTACCTGTTGGCTTATTAAGTATAGATCTGATGTAACCATTTTTATAAGGGACTTCTCCTAAAATGGTCTCAGAGTTTTGAGATACCTTAACAGGAGCTTTAGCTTGTACCTTACCCTTTAGTGTTGTGATTTTATGATCTCTTAATACCGTGATGCTAACATCATCATCACCATAAAATTTGCTGATAAGTGTTTTGACATCAGAGTATGATGTCGCAGGAGAACCATTGATCTTTAGTAACAAGTCATCTTTTTTGAGGTTTAAGTTACTGGCAGTGCTGTTTGGAAAAACAGAAGCTATTGAAAAGATAGCCTCATGAGGATTCTTTGGAGCGTTGGCCATTTGAACGCCTAAATTTCCTTTGCGTTTAATATGCTGCCCATAGCTATTGTTATAGCTACAAACAAGCAAAATGATAAAAGCTAGCTTTAATGTTTTAATTGTCATGGTTATGAGTTTTGATTTTTAGGAAAATCAAAATAACTCTTATCAACGCTCAAAGACCAAAAATGATTTGAATGAACGGTTTTTAGATTTTAATGACTGTTTTTGAGATGTGACTGTTTGTCTGTGATTGTATGATTAAAAGTAATAGATGGGTAAAATGATAGATGTGTTCAAATGATTAGGTTTAACATGGTAGTGATATACAGAAATATCTATGTGATTGATTTTAAAAGATTAACCGGTATTTACAAGAATAAAAATTAACATTGGTAACAATTAGATTACAATTAAGAGTGCTTTTGATGATTTTTTGATAAACTTTAAAAGTTTACAAATAGTAAAATAATAAGTTTTTTTGTGTCATAAAATTTACTAATTGTAAACTATACCAAAATGAATGTTAAAAAAATATCTTTGCTGTTGATACTATATATAGGATTAACCAGCTTGAGTGTTGCGCAAAGCAGAACTTTAAAAGGAGAAATCAGCGACGGTGATTTACCGCTTCCCGGAGCTACTATTTTAGTTCTCGATACTTCTCAAGGAACATCCAGTAATTATGATGGGAAATTTACTCTGGAGAATATCACATCGGATACTGTAAAAATTGAAATTTCTTATGTAGGGTTTATTTCTAAAGTCATTGATGTGTCTTTTGGAGGGCTTACAGAAAAAGATTTGGGAATTATAGCTTTAGAAACTAATGAAGAACAATTAGATCAGGTTGTAGTAACCGCATTAGGAATTAAAAGAGAAGCTAAAAGATTAGGCTATTCCGTACAGGAAGTAGAAGGTGAAGAACTGGCTAAGGCTAAAGAGACTAATGTTGTAAATTCATTGTCAGGTAAATTTTCAGGAGTACAGGTAACCGGAGGAAACTCTGGTGTAGGGTCTACTTCTGTTATTAGTATTAGAGGTGAAGGGTCATTAATACCAGGGCAGAATTCGCCGCTTTTTGTGGTAGATGGGATACCTATTAATAATAATACAGTAAGTAATCGATCTGAAGGGAATCTTGAAACCGATTACGGAAATGGAGCACAAGATATTAATCCTGATGATATAGAAACCATGAGTGTTTTAAAAGGACCAAATGCAACGGCATTATACGGTTCTCGAGGAGCTAATGGTGTTATTCTTATTACTACAAAATCAGGAAAAGCAGGTCGTGGATTAGGGATTTCATTTACCAATAATACTACCGTAGAATCCGTATTGCGTTTGCCAAAATGGCAAGATCGATATGGTCAGGGTGCTAATGGGGAATTTGAATTCTCTAATGGAGGATTTGAATCTAATTTGAACCCTGGGTTAAATGATGGTGTAGATGAGAGTTGGGGACCGGCATTAAATGGCCAGTTAATAGCGCAGCACGATAGTCCAACGTCTAGTGGTTTAAGGGCTGGAGATACTGCGATAAGACCAAGAGACTTAGATGGTAATTATATAGATACTATTACGGCCACCCCTTGGGTTGCACATCCTGATAATGTCAAAGACTTTTTCAGAACCGGATTCACAGTATCAAATAACCTGTCTATTAATGGTGGAAATGATAAAGGAACATTTCGTGTGTCGCTAACCGATTTGCAAAGTGAAGGTATTCTTCCAAATACAGATTATAACCGAAGAACTTATGCATTGAGTGGAAGCTATCAGCTGGCAAATTGGTTAAAAGTAAGTTCGTCTTTAAACTATGTGAATAGTTGGTCTAATAACCGACCTAATAATTCCTATGGAACAGAAAATATCATGTATTTATGGGTATGGTTCGGAAGACAAATAGATATTAATTCGCTAAGAAATTATTGGCAACCAGGCTTAGAAGGTGTGCAACAGTACAATTATAACTATAACTGGCACGACAATCCTTATTTTACAATGTATGAAAATACCAATGGTTTTGATAGAGATCGTATTATTGGTAATGTAAGAGCGGATATCACTTTGGCAAAAAACTTATCACTAATGCTACGCTCCGGAATAGATTATTCTAGTGAGTTACGTGTAGGTAAACGAGCGTTTAGTACACAGCGTTTTGCACGAGGTCAATACAGGGAAGACGATGTGTATTTCAAAGAACAAAACACAGATTTCTTACTAAGCTATAATAAAGATATTGATGAAGATTTTTCAATCGGAGCGTCTTTTGGAGGTAACATAAGGGAACAAGAGCAACGCTACAAGAGAATTAGTGCTAACTCCTTATCGATTCCGGGAATATACAATTTTGAAAACGCAAATGAGCCGTTAGCCAAAACACAATTTAACGATAAAAAAGAGGTGCACAGTTTATATGCCTTTGCGAACATGTCTTACAAGAATTATTTATTCTTAGACATCACTGGGCGTAATGACTGGTCGAGTACATTACCAAAAGAAAACAATTCTTATTTCTACCCATCTGTAGGAGTGAGTGCTATTTTGAGTGATATGTTTCAACTACCGGAAGCCATTTCTTTTGCCAAGTTAAGAGCAGGTTGGGCAAGTGTAGGTAATGATACAGATCCATATAATATTGCTTCTACATACGCTTTCAGAGAAGCCTTTAATGGTGTTTCTAGAGTGGAAGCTTACCGTATTTTAAGAAATGCAGATTTAAAACCTGAAAAAACGAACTCTATCGAATTAGGAGCAGATTTACGTTTGTTCAAAGGACGCATAGGACTTGATGTAGCCGTTTATAAATCTAATGTAAAAAACCAGATTCTTACGTTACCAGTGTCTGCTACTTCAGGGTTAGATGCCCGTATAGTTAATGCCGGTGAGGTAGAGAATAAAGGAATTGAGATTACATTAAATGTAAGACCCATTCAAACAGATAATTTTACGTGGACGTCAACTACCAATTTTACATCTAACAGAGGTGAAGTCGTTTCTCTTGTGGAAGGGTTAGATACCTATAGAATTGCCGAAAACAACGGAGTTGAAATTTTAGCTAAAGTAGGTGGTCGTGTAGGAGATATGTACGGAACCGGTTTTGAGATGGTTAATGGTCAGGTGCTTTATGAGAATGGATTACCGGTAAGAAGCAATGAATTAGTGAAGTTAGGGAATTACAACCCTGATTTTATGGTTGGATTCCAAAATACATTTACATACAAGAATTTAAGTCTAGGCGTATTATTTGATTGGAGACAAGGCGGAGAGATTCATTCAAGAACCGTTGCTATTGGAGGTACAACAGGGATGTTAGATTTTACAGCAAATGGAAGAGAAACAGGCATCGTAGGACAGGGAGTAATGTCTGATGGCAATGGAGGTTTTGTACCAAACGATGTTAATGTTCCGGCATCTGCTTATTATTCATCAACTTATAGTAGAGGTAATGAAGCTGTTCCGATTTTTGATGCTACCTATGTAAAGCTCAGAGAAGTTAAACTTACTTATAATTTCCCTAGAAACTTTCTAAAAAACACATTCATTCAAAATGCAAGTATCTCTTTAGTAGGAAGGAATCTAGCACTATGGACTGAGAATGATCATATAGATCCTGAGACCTTCTCATTTGATGGGTCGACAATAGTGCAGGGCCTTGAAGATATGGCAACACCAAGTGCAAGAAGTATGGGAATGAGTGTCAACCTACAATTCTAACATTGAAAAAAACAGTTTAAGATGAAATCAATAAAAAACATTTTAATAGTATGTCTTGCTATGGTAGTGGTAACTGCCTGTACGGACGAATTTGAAGAGATCAATACCAATCCTAACCAGCCAGAGTCAGTATCTGCAGATCTGTTATTAGCATCAGTAACCTCAGATACTCCAAATACTTTAGTAAGGATCGGATGGAATCAAGGTAACCTGGTAGCGCAATTAGCTGCTAAGAATAATTTTGTGGATCAGGATATTTATCAATGGGGAACAGGAAGCGGATGGTCTAATTTTTATAATATACTGTCTAGTGTAGAGGATATTATCAGAATAAGCAGAGCAGAAGAGACAAAAAATGAGTCTTATGAAGGAGTAGGACTCATTATGAAGTCATTGATTTATGCCAACCTAACCGATATGTATAATGCGGTGCCTTATACCGAAGCGATTCAAGGTATCACTGACGGAAACTTTACACCGGCATACGACCAGCAAGAGCAAGTATACGTTGGAATTTTAGCAGACCTTGAAACCGCTGTCAGTTTACTAGGGGAGGGAGTGCCATTAAGAGGAGGAGATTTGATCTTTAACGGCAACTTACAATCCTGGATTAAATTGGCAAACGCCTTACGTTTAAGGTATTTATTAAGAACATCAAAGCGTAATGATGTAAGTACACAAATGCAGAATATTGTTCAGTCTCAAGACTATTTTGAAAGTAATGCGGATAATGCTGTATTACGATATCAAGGCAATTCAAATATAGACGCATGGTTTTTAAGTACTTCACGTATAGGTACTTTTGATGAGTATAGTTTAACTAATACTGCATTTAACTATATGGATCCGCTTAACGATCCACGCTTGCCAATATGGTATGATGAGCATCCAGATTCAGGAACATTTGGGCCTATGCCAAATGGCTTAAGTCAGGATAATGCCAGAAGTTTTGATAGTGAAAATAATGTATCACGTTTTGATTTGGACTTATTTTGGAGATCAAGTACCGATGTGGAAGCACCTATTATGAAATATTCTGAGTTGCAGTTTATTTTGGCAGAAGCGCGTTACAGAGGTATTATCAGTACCGGAAGTGCAGCAACATATTATGAGAATGGTGTTAGAGCGTCATTAGAATATTGGGGTGCATCGCAAGAAGATATCAATGATTACTTAGCACAACCTGGAGTCGTATATAATAACTCCTTAGAGCAAATCATGGAACAAAAACGTCTGGCAAATTTCTTAGTAGGTATGGAAACCTGGTTTGATTTTAGACGTACAGGCTATCCAATGATTACTCCGGGACCAGATAATGTAAATGGCGATATGGTGCCGGTAAGGTATTTGTACCCAAGCTCAGAACAAGCATTAAATAATGATAATTATCAGGCAGCAGCTACAGCTATAGGAGGAGATAATCTCAACTCAAAAGGCTGGTGGGAAACAGGAACATTATATTAATGAACGCATAAAGACAGTTCATATTTAGTAGATAATAGATGATTAGTTTTTTTAATAATTGATTGCTGAAATTGCCATAGGGACATTTGCCCCTATGGCAATACTTAAATACCATGAAACAGATCTCAAAACATATTTTGTCGGGCATTTTACTCCTAAGTTTATTTACGAGTTGTGACCAAGAACATAAAAAAGCTGAAGAGACTAACCGTTCAGCGGATCAGGAGACGATAGATGTCTCAGAGAAGGTGATTTTTATCACTTTAGACGGATTACGTTGGCAAGAGGTTTTTACTGGGGTTGATTCTTTGCTACTTTATAACGAAACGTTTACTAAAGGTAAAGCCTATATTGAACCTTTATTTTGGGATGATAATGCTGAGCAACGACGAAAAAAACTCATGCCTTTTCTTTGGAATATCACTTCCGAAAATGGGTTTTTGATTGGAGATAGAACTAAAGGAAGTTATGCTAATCTTACAAATACATATTGGTTTTCTTATCCCGGATATAATGAGATTTTAACCGGAAAGGCAGATGATGAACGCATCAATTCAAATGATAAAATCCCTAATCCAAACCAAACAATTTTAGAGTTGGCTAATGAGCAGGCATATAAAGGGCAAGTAGCAGCATTTGGAAGTTGGGACCGTTTCAAATCTATTATTAATGAAGAACGAAGTGGAGTGCCGGTAAATGATGGGTATAACTCAGCAGAAGGAAAAGCACTGTCTGAAAATGAAGTATACTTAAACCATCTTCAAAAACAGGCAATTAAACCATGGGGATCCGTAAGGCAAGATGTGTTTACGCATAATTTTGCTTTAGAATATATGAAACGAAATCATCCTAAGTTGGTTTACATCTCATATGGTGAAACCGATGATTTTGCTCATGATGGGGATTATACACATTACATCCTCTCAGCGAAGAATACAGATGAAATGATAAAAGAATTATGGGAGTACTGTCAGAAGACTCCTTTTTATAAGGATAAAACGACTTTTATCATCACCACAGATCACGGCCGCGGGACAGTTCCAATAGAGACATGGAAGCATCATGGTAATAAAATTAAAGGGTCAGATCAGGTTTGGATAGCAGGTTTTGGTAGTAAGATCAAAAAAGTGAACTCAAAAGATTCGGTACAATATTACACCAATCAAATTGCACCTACAGTAGCAACAATATTGAAAATCAATTACGAAAAAGATGCAATGGGCGAACCTTTATATGACATACTTACAGACGAATAAACTAATGTTAATATTATAAAGAAATGAGTAATAGACTTTTATTTACAACCGTTATCATGCTATTGTTAACCCAAAACCTGATTTCACAACAATCAGGCACAAATGATAATGAGTTTTTGGTAAAGCCTTATTTGCAATACTCAACCAAAAATAGCATTAAGATACTCTGGGAGACTAACGAGAAAATGACATCCGTAGTATTATACGGAGAAGGATCTAAAAAAGATATAGATGCACCTGTTTTAACGGATAAGAAATCTCTTGACGGCACAAGAACCATGCACGAGGTAGAGTTAAATAATCTGGAAGAAGAAACAAATTACTTTTGGAAGGTAGTATCAAAAAGCAACAGCAGTACCATTGAAAGTGAAGTTTATACATTCAAATCTGTTGTTAAAGATAGTACGGCATTTATGTTTGCTTTGGTAGGAGATTCGCAAAGAAATAATAAAACACCTTGGGCCTGGAACACTATTTCATCAGCAGTATGGAAAGAGCGACCGAATTTTGTTATTAATGCCGGAGATTTAGTGGATTGGGGACATAACAAAAATGAATGGGTTTCTGAATTCTTAGCTCCCAGTCATGATCTAATGTCTAGGGTTCCTATGTATACTGTTTTAGGGAATCATGAAGGAGATTCAGACTATTATTATCAATACATGGCTAACCCAAGTCCGGAATATTGCTACACGTTTCGTTACGGTAATGCGGAATTCTTTATGGTAGATTCTAATAGAGATCTTAGCGAAGGATCCGATCAGTATAACTGGTTAGAACAGCAATTAGCAAAATCTAATGCTACATGGAAAATTGTGGTGCATCACCATCCTCCATATTCGTCCGAATCAGATGATCATGGAGATACATTTCAAGGGCAGCTTTCAGAAATGGGCCATAAAAAAGTAAGAGATCTTCCAAAGTTATATGACAAGTACCATGTGGATTTTTGCCTCTTTGGTCACACCCACGTATACGAAAGAACCTGGCCTTTAAAAGATAATAAGATCAATCAAAAAGAGGGCACAATTTACATCAACTCCGGAGGTGCTGGAGGTGGCTTAGAAACCTTTGCTCCTACAAGAAATTGGTTTACGTTAGAGCTACAAGAAGGTCATCATTATTGCACATTTGCGATTTATGATACCACATTAATTTTTAAAGCTGTTGATCACACAGGTGTACTATTTGATCAATTTCAGTTGAATAAAGATAAAGATGTGGTGTCGGTCATTCTACCGCCTGCACCTATAATAACGAGCGAAAGGTATATGTTTCATGAACAGGCCTCTGTCAATATGGATGCAGGGTTAAAAAATCTCAATATCAAATATACAATTGATGGGAGTGATCCAACCAAAAACTCTTTAACGTACACAAAGCCGTTTACTGTAGACAAAAGTGTTCTAATTAAAGCTAGAGCATATACCTCAGACGGAAAGGTGAGCCGTGTTGTGAGTAAACAATTTAAAAAGGTAAAACCTTTAAAATCAAAAAAAGTAACTAACTCCAAAAGAGGTTTGATCTATAAGATTTATGAAGGCGACTGGAGAAATAAAAAACAGGAATTTATTAAACCAGAACATAAAACTAAAGAAGGCTTAATGACTGTTTTGTCATTAAATGATCTGCAAGTGGATAATGAATTTTGGGCAATCGAAATCGATGGATATTTCAAAGTTGAAAAAACGGACACCTACACTTTTTATGGGTTTGGTTCTAGGGGTGTGGAAATCGCAATAGATGGCAAAACTATTATTAACAAAGAGCATGAGCAGCAGGAAGTGGTGCAGCTGGTATTACAAAAAGGCTATCATAGTATACATATAAATAGCTTTCAAAGGAATTGGAGAAGAGCTCTTGGTTTTGGGTATTGGGATGAGGTTGAAGGACGAATACCAATGTCTCCTTTTGAAATTAGTCATAAAGAATAGTAAGGAACCAGTGACAAAGCGTATGAGTGATTTTGAGATTACCAGAAGAAAATTTATACTGTTGAATAGTAAGCTCATTACCATTACAACACTCATGCCTTCTTTATTATTTCAATGTGCTAAAGCTCCTCTAAGATTTGGATTGGTAACAGATTCGCATTATGCTGAAAGAGCTGCAAATGGAACGCGGTTTTATAGTGGTGCTTTAGAAAAAATGAAAGCGTTTGTATCAGTTATGAATCGTGAAAAGGTGGATTTTGTGATCCATCTAGGAGATTTTAAAGACGAAGATAAAGATCAAAAGACTGAAGATACACTTAGGTATTTGAAGGATATAGAAAACGTATATGCAGCGTTTAAAGGTCCCAGATATCATTGTATAGGTAATCATGATGTAGATAGTATAACTAAAACACAATTTCTACAGCATGTAACTAACACAGGAATTAATGAAGATAAAAGCTATTATGCATTTGATCACTCTGGTTTTCATTTTTTAGTACTGGATGCAAATTTTGATAAACAGGGGAGAGACCATTATTTTAAGGCAGGTTCTAATTGGGAAGATACCAATATTACTAAAGATCAGTTAACATGGCTAGAAGAAGATTTGCTAAAGAACCAATTGCCCGTTATTGTCTTTTGTCATCATCCTTTATTTGAATTTTACAGAGAAGGGAAAAAGTACCATGTGAATAATTATGAGCAAGTAATGTCGATTATAAAAAACAATGCATCAGTGGTTGCTTGCTTTCATGGTCATGTACATCAGGAGAAGCATTATGAGGATACTGATGGTATACACTATCTAACCCAACTAGGTATGGTAGATTATAAAGGGTTGAATAATAATAGTTTCTCTATTGTAGAAATAAACGATAAGACATTAAATATTTATGGCTATAAGAGAGCAACAAATAATACATTTAATTTTTGAGTTAGTTGATTAATATAAATTGATTGGTTTCTTTCTTTGAGAAGGCTCTCTGATAATGGAGGGCTTTCTCTACAGAAAACACCGAGGGTAATGCAAGCATCTAAAACACATAATATAAAATTCATTATACAAGCTTCAATTGCGGCTTTTGGAGCATACTTCTGTATGTATGCTTACAGGAAACCTTTTACTGTAGCTACTTTTGAAAATTTATCTTTTTGGGGCGTCGATTATAAGATATTACTTATAATCGCTCAGGTTCTTGGTTATACACTATCCAAATTCATTGGGATCAAAGTAGTTTCTGAAATGAAACGCTCTAAACGTACATTATATCTTATAGGTTTTATTTGTATGGCAGAGTTGGCATTGTTGGGATTCGCACTAGTGCCGCAGCCTTATAATATTTTCTTTTTGTTTCTTAACGGATTGCCTCTTGGAATGATATGGGGTATTGTTTTTTCTTATCTGGAAGGTCGAAAAACTAGTGAAATATTAGGAGTCATATTGTGCTCAAGTTTTATTGTATCATCAGGAGTAGTTAAATCCGTTGGAAAGTATACCATGGATACCTTGCAAGTATCTGAGTTTTGGATGCCTTTTACTACCGGATTATTTTTCTTATTACCATTGATTTTCTTTTCATTCTTGTTAAAGAGATTGCCTGAGCCATCGGAAAAAGATAAACGAAGTAAGACAGAACGACAGCCTTTAAACTACAAAGAACGAGTACAGTTATTCAAACAATTTGCATTGCCGTTGACTTTAATAATAATCTTTTATATGGTGCTTACAGCCATAAGAGATTTTAGAGATAATTTCTCTAGAGAATTATGGGATGCATTAGGATATAAGGAAAGTGCATCAATATATTCCATTTCAGAGATTCCTATCGCTATCATTGTACTGGTAATATTAGGGTTTATTGGAAATGTGTCCAAAAACAAAAAAGCATTTAATTTTTACCATTATGTGTTAATCATGGGAAGTGTCTGCACCATAGGGGCAACCATGCTATTTCAATTAGATATTATAAAGCCATTAACATGGATGGTTCTTTCCGGTTTTGGATTATACATATGTTATGTGCCATTTAATGGACTGTATTTTGACAGAATGATTGCCACATTTAAAATAAAAGGTAATGTTGGCTTTTTAATATACATTTCTGATGCATTTGGCTATCTGGCAAGTGTACTCATCTTATTATACAAAAACTTTGGGCAAGCCAGTTTGTCTTGGCTTGATTTTTTTGTGTATTGCTTATATGGTATTGGCGTAGTAGGGATTATAGTAACGATAATTTCTTATATGTCTTTCCATAATAAGCATCAGAAATCAGAACAAACAAATCTAATACTAAATAATACTTAATTATGAATAATACACAGATAAAAGCAGATGCTGTTGTCATAGGTGCGGGTACTATTGGAGCCGCTACAACATGGCATTTGGCAAAAAGAGGCTTAAATGTATTGTTAATAGAGCGAAATCAAGTTGGTACGGGTAATACATCTAAAGCAGCGTCATTAATGACATTAGTTCGCACTAAAGAGGATATGATTCCTATCATACAAGAAACGTACAGGAATATTGATGAAATCGAAGAAGTTACAGGAGAGTCAGTTGGGAAGCAAAAAGTAGGAACTTTACACATAGCCGCATCTGAAGCATCGGTAGAAAACTTAGATAAGGTTATCGATATTGCAAACAGGCATCATATAAAAAACAGAGAAATTACTGTAGAAGAACTTTCAGATCAATTACCGTGGTTAGATAAATCTAAAGTGAAAAAAGTAAGTTACATGGAAGACGATTCCTTTGTTGATGCTTATGTTCTTGCAAAAGTTTTTGCTGAAGCCGCAAAAAAAGAAGGTGCAACCGTAATGCAAAATACAGAGGTCACAGAATTGCTTCAGGAAAATAACACTATTGTAGGCTTAAAAACAACTAAAGGTGATATAGTATGTGATACTATAGTAGATGCCGCTGGGGCTTGGGCGAATCAATTATCAATGCAATTGAACGTGCCTATACCAATGGCACCGGTTAGAAGTATTTATTGGATTACTGAAAAAAACGAGGCGTTATTTCCGAAAGATCAACCCATGGTTGTACTACCGGATGCTATGGCATATACCAGACCAGAAGCTGGTGCATTATTATTTGGATTGAGAGAGGAAAATAGTCCACATTTTTCTCCAGAAGAGCTTAATACGGAACCTAATGTCGACTTTTTAGGAAACCCAGAAGATAATTACGACATCATTGCAAATTACGGTCAGGATTTTGCGTCGTTATTCCCAAAGTTTGAAGATCAGGGCATAGAACGTTGTATTACAGGAATATCTACATACACTCCTGACGGGTATTATACCTTTGGTGCTTTTAGTAAAATGAAAGGATTTTATGTGGCTGCAGGCTGTGCCGGTGCTGGTGTAGCAGGTTCTGGGGGCATAGGCAGAATGGTATCGGAAATGATATGTAATGAAACCTTATTTGCCAATCCAAAACCTTTTGAGGTAGAACGTTTTATAGATTTTGATCCTATGTCTGAAGCTTTCCGTCAACGTTGTGCAGATGCCAGAAGTAAAAAGAAAGATGGAGGTTGAAAAAATGAAACTATAATAATTGAGATTAAAAAAATAATAGCAAATGATATTAAAAGATATAGATATGGTGGTTTTCGATATGGCCGGAACCACAATTAATGAAAATAATGTAGTATATAAAACATTACAAAAGGCAATTGTAAAACATGGTTTTGATGCTTCGCTCGAATTGGTTTTAGAGTTAGGTGCCGGGAAAGAGAAATATCAGGCGATAAAAGATGTTTTGACTAAAATAGCACCTGAAAATTCAGATGATGCAGATCCTATTTTTGAGGATTTTAAAGTTATGCTTGACGAAGCATACAATGATCTGGAAGTAAAGCCCATTGATGGTATTGAATCATTACTTGTGGAGCTGAAACACCAAGGTATAAAAGTAGTATTCAATACAGGGTATAATAAAAAAGTAGCAACACACCTTCTGGAAAAACTAAAATGGGATTCAGGAGTGCATTATGATCTGCTAATTACTGCTGATGATGTAGAAAAAGGAAGACCATACCCGGATATGATACAGAAAGCCATGAAACATTTTGATATCAATGATTCATCTAAAGTTTTAAAGGCTGGTGATTCGGCCATTGATATTGAAGAAGGAAAGAATGCCAATTGTGGTATTACCATAGGTGTCCTTTCAGGCGCTCAGACTAAAGCACAATTGGAAACTGTGAAACCTGATTATATTTTAAATTCTTTGGCCGCACTAAAACTGACATGATCAATAAATAAAACCAGATAAAATGAAAATAGTAATAACTTTTTGCAGTTATGCATTACTTGTGTTGAGTTTTTTGTCATGCTCAAATACATCTAAAAAACAAAAGGTTCTTCTTGTAGGGATCGATGGTTTACAATTAGAAAAAATAGCTGAGGCTAACACCCCTAATTTAGATAAGCTCACAATAGCTAAAGCTTATTGTGGCGGTAAATCGGGCACGGTAACAGAACAAAAGACAAGTAGTGGGCCGAGTTGGACTACGATTCTAACTGGTGTATGGTTAAATGAGCATTCAGTTAAAAACAACGATACTGTAAATAAATCTAAAGCAAAGAGCATCTTTCAGCGAATTAAAGAATACGATTCGAAGTTAGAAACAGCTAGTATTTCTACCTGGGCTCCAATTCATGACTTTTTCAGATATCAATTACAGTATATAGATCATAAACACAGAGGCGGTACTGATGACGACTCGGTAAGAGAAGCGATTAAGGTAATTGATAATCATGACCCCGATTTTATGTTTGTGCATTTGGATGAAGTTGACGGAGCCGGTCACAAATACGGATTTGGAGAAACTTACAATAAGGCAATAGAAGCAGCAGATACCAGATTGGGGAAAATTATAATAGCTTTAGAGCAACGAGCGCAAAACCATACAGATGAAGATTGGTTAATTGTTGTAACCACAGATCACGGAAGAGGCGAAGGAGGGTTTTCACATGGGGATCAGACCGAGCGAGAGAAAACTATTTTTATTGCTGTTAATGATGTAAATACAAAGAAAATAGACAAGTATAAACCAAAAAATGAAAAAAGCATATACGAACATTTACCTCAAACAGCCATTGTTCCTATTGTTTTGGATCATTATGGAATAGACTACAATTAATTGTTGTCAGAATAAAAATATAAAACAAGCATCACACAATCTGTGGTGCTTCTGTTTTCCGGAACATGAGGGAGGCGTCCATTGAAATAAATAGAATCGCCAGCTTTAACAAGGACTTCTTCATTATCAATAATATAAGTACATTCACCACTAATGACATATTTGAATTCCCAGGCGTCTGTGATAACTTTTTCTCTTTTGGAATCAGGAGAAACCATTAACATAACAGCTTCAAAACCAACAGCATTCAGACTTTTTCCAAATATCTGGTAATAGGTAAAACCTTGGGCTTCAATTTCTTTTTCTAGAAATTGCTGTTGATCTTTTTTAATATGGATGAACTTGGCGCCCGCTTTATTTTCCACGCCTTCAAAAAAAGTGCTGGCGTCAATATTAAGCGCACTAATGAGCTCTAATAAAACTGGTAATGAGGGAATGGTTCTGCCATTTTCAATTCTCGATATAAGACCATTACTGACTCCGGCATCATTGGCCAAGTTATTTATTGTAACATGTTGTTTTTTACGAATAGATTTTAAACGTTTTCCAATACCTATTAGAAAGTCATCCATACATTATAAGTTTTACGAAAGCAATTTAATAGTTTTTAAGATTAATCTTACTGCTCTGTCTAAATTAAGATAATTTATGATCTGAGCAAAGATGAGTCAATCTATATTTTACAATGTCAATAGAAGGGTTTTTTAGATGAACAGGTAGTCCATGACTATCATATAAATTGAATATCCAAGCTCAGAAATAGCCAATATTATTTTAATTGAATTAAATGATGTGTTTTTTGTTAGATTTTTATCCCAAAAGCTGATTCATTTAATATGAATGAGACACATTAAGCAATTAGATTGCAAAAAACTCATTGCCAATATGTTGAAGGTGTAAGATGTTTGAATAGGTCTGAAATAGCAATAAATACAAGGGAAATCAAAAAGTCTCAAAATAGTTTTTGCAACAAAAAAAAGAGATTTTTAAAGCTCAATTGTGGATAGATTTGCGGAAATTGAGGTCAATAGACTAAGACGTGTGAGATAAAAATATCACGTTATCCACATGAGTTACATACGGCATTATGGAATGGAATTATGTTAAAGATCCAAAAATCATATCAAGCTTAAATAGTATTAAAGTTTAAATTAATTGGAAGAGTTCAATTCAAAAATAGTATCGAGTCTTACCGAAGGTGTTATTGTATCGAATACCGATGGGAAAATTATTTATGCCAATAAAAGTGCACATAAGCTATTCGGGTATTCCGATAATCAGTTGAATGATCTTATAATTGAGAGATTAATTCCAAATGAACTTAGGAAAAATCATATCAAATCAAGAGATGATTATATGAAGGCTCCTGTAAATAGGCCTCATGGTATAGGTATAGACGTATATGGTTTAAAGCAAAATGGGAGCACTTTTCCTGTAGAAATTAGTTTGTCATTTATCAAACACAATTCAGAAACTTTGGCCATAGCATTGATTTCTGATATTACTAATAGAAAACGAAAAGAAGTCAAAGCTCAAAATTATATAAAAGAGCAACAAGAGATAAAGAATAAGTATATAAACACCCAATTGCAGATACTAAAAAAACAAATTAGTCCTCATTATTTGTTTAATTGCCTGAGTATACTCTACAGCTTTATAAAGAAGGATAAAGAAAAGGCGTCAGTCTTTTGCAAAAAGATTTCCGAGACCTATGGATATGTTCTAGAGACCAAAAATCAAACATTAATAGATGTTAAAAATGAGATTGATTTTGTTAAGAACTATATTTTTCTGCAAAAAATTAGATTTCCAAATTGTTTTGAAATCACATTTGACGATAAACTCGTAGAGAATAATATTTTAATAGTGCCATTAGCACTTCAGCTTTTGGTTGAAAATGCGTTTAAACATAATGTGATTTCCATAGAACAACCACTGGTTATAGAAATAAAACTCTTGCATAACCATGTCTGTGTGATGAATAATATCACAACTAAGCCTAAGATCACACATTCTTATGGTTTAGGCCTCAAGAATTTAAAAGAACAATATGCCCTAATCTCCCGAACAGATGTGAAAATAACGAACGATCAAAATTGTTTCACAGTGTGTATCCCTGCTATAAAACAAAATTGATATGACACAAGTTTTAATCATTGAGGATGAAGTAGAATCTAGTAGATATCTTGAGGAATTATTAACAGAATTAGACGATATAAAAATACTGGGAGTTTTAAGTTCTATTGATAAAACATTAAACTGGTTTAGTAGAAATACAGATGATCTGGATTTGATATTTATGGATGTTCAACTTAGTGACGGTATCTCATTTGAGATTTTTAATGAACTTAAAATAAACTGCCCGATTATATTCATAACTGCTTTTAATGAATTTGCTTTAAAAGCTATAAAGCATTCAAGTTTAGATTATTTGCTAAAACCAGTAACAGAATTAGAACTTTCAAAAGCATTGATAAAGTATTATTCGAATAAAATGAATACTTATCAACCTATAGACACATATTCTCTTTTAACTAGTAACAAGGTGTATAAGGAACATTTTTTAGTGAAAGAAGGGAATCATTTTCTGCCGATTAAAATAGAAGACATTGCATATATTTATTGGAGTGAGTATGCATTTATTAAAAAATCTGATGGAAAATCTTATATCACTAATTATTCAATTAGTCAAATAGAGGAAATGCTTCCGCCTCATTTATTCATTCGTATCAATAGACAAATATTGACAAATATTAATGCTATTGAAAGTTTAATAAGAGATGGTAAATCGTATTTTATAAATCTACTACCAAGGTTTTCAGAGAGCATAAAAATAAGCCAAGAGAGTTATTCTACTCTTAAAAAGCGGTTTTCTTAGGGGGTAAAAAAAATCCAACTTAAAAATAAACTATTTCAACCTTAAAAAAGGGTGTTTCGTCGGTGGAACGCTTTTTTAAGCTTTAATAAGCCTCTAGATTTGAATTCCCTAATCAAAACAACTTAATCATGAAACCAACCCTTAACCTAGTGATATTCTGTTTGTTCTTTTCATTGACAATGATGGGACAGGTAGGCATCAACACAACAACTCCTGATGCGTCTTCTATCCTTGATATTGAAAGTTCAGATTCAGGGGTGTTAATCCCCAGATTGAGAATTACATCGACTACGGATACAGCTACGGTTAATGGAACTGAAGCTGTGGGACTATTAATTTTTAATACTGCCACACAAGCAGACGTAACACCGGGGTTTTATTTCTGGAACGGTACTCAGTGGGAACGTTTAGAATCTGGTACAACAGTAGGAGGAGGTTGGAATTTAAATGGAAATACAGCTACTGTTAATGGGACAAACTTTTTAGGAACAACCGATAATGTCGATGTTGATGTAAGAACCAATAATGTTATAAGAGCCAGATTTACTACTAATGGACAAATTGAAATCCTAAATACAGGAAGATCTGTTTTTCTTGGTAATAACGCCGGAGAAAATGATGACCATAATAATCATCAGAATGTATTTGTGGGAGAAGCTTCTGGATATTCAAATACCACTGGTAATAATAATATTGCAATAGGATATAGAGCCTTATTATCAAATACAACAACATCTACAAATGTGGCTATAGGAACCGATGCACTAAGAGATAATGATGCGTTTTTTAATATCGGTATAGGGCACAGAGCTGTAAGAGATAATACCTCTGGTTCCAGAAATATAGGTGTAGGTTATCAGTCGTTAAGAACCAATACTTCCGGTTCAAGAAATGTTGCTCTTGGAAACAATGCGTTGCTCAGTAACACTGTGGGTAATGATAATACCAGTGTAGGAGATGAGACATTACTACTTAATGAAACCGGAATCGGAAATGGTGCATTTGGGTGGCGATCACTATATAATAATGTTAGCGGTGATTTTAATTTTGCCTTTGGCAATAGAGCCCTTCAAAATAACACCTCTGGAGACAACAATACCGCTTTGGGGTCTTTTTCGTTACAGTTTAACCAAACAGGTGAAAATAATATAGCTGTAGGGATGCAAGCTTTAAATAATAATAATGATGGTGATGATAATATCGCGGTAGGATTTAGAGCTTTATTTTCTAACCAATCGGGAACAAAAAATGCAGCAATTGGATATCAGGCATTAAATAACAATACTTCAGGCTATCAAAATAATGCTTTTGGAGATGAGGTTTTAAATGGCAATACAGATGGTTATCATAATAATGGGTTTGGTTACAGAGCATTGTATAACAATACAAGCGGCTATGAAAACATTGCCATTGGAGATCAAGCTATGTTTAATAACAATACTGGGATACATAACAGTTCTATAGGTTACAGATCAATGTATAATAGCCAGTCTGGCGAGTATAATATTGGATTTGGCTATGAAACACTCTATAATAACACTTCGGGACAGTTTAACATAGCTATGGGTTTTCAAACGTTATACAATAATACGGCAAACAATAACTTTGCTTTTGGTAATCAAGCATTGTATACAAACAGTAGTGGAGCAGATAATATAGGATTAGGTTACAGGCCTTTATATTTTAATACGACAGGAAGTTCTAATATATCATTGGGTAGTGAGTCTGCAATAAACAATACTCTGGGAAGTCATAATATTACTATAGGAGACAATACAAATTACAACAATCAAACAGGATCAAATAATGTGGTTATTGGTTATGAAGCAGGATTTGGAACAGGTTTAACCTCGGTTTCCGGAAATGTTCTGATTGGTCATCAGGCAGGATATCAAAATACAAATTCAGATAAACTCTTTATAGAGAATAGTAACTCTACAACACCATTGTTAGGTGGTGATTTTAATACTAACCGTATAGGCATCAATACGAATACAACTACAGACTTAACACATACGTTAAATGTAGGTGGCAGTGTAAAAATAGACACATTACTACACTTAGAACCGGGAACAGCTCCAGCCTCTCCGGAAGAAGGAGATGTATACTATGACGCAGTAACAAAAAAGGTCAGAGTTTACACTGGCAGCGCATGGGAAAATCTCAATTGATTATTTAACATGAGATTAAATTTCAACTCATAAGATAGATTTTTTCCTTGTATATAGAGCGGGTTTTTAGGTGGGACTAAAAATTTTATACAAGCATGAGTTGAAGTCTCTTTTTCTTGCCTTCTTAGCCGAAGGCAAGAAGATAAGAGAGTAATGAAATAAAAATCTTTCTAACCAAAAAAGATCAAGCTTATGTACGATGATAAAAATATTACTTACGATAAAAGTATAGATATACTCAAAGCAAGAACATACGAGATAAAGAACAATATTAGAGATTTAAAGCTGCAGAAAAAATACTTAGAGTACTTAATGATCGTTCTGAGTTTTTTGTGGGGGTATTTGATTTTTGGTTTGACAAATGGTTTTGCTCAGTCTAATCCTGTAGAGATAAATGACTTGATGTTTTTTGTTGAAAGCAAATCAATAACGGTATCAAATCACATTTCTTTTTGTGAATCTAGTTTTTGCCTCAACCATCCAAATACTGAAAATGCAATTATTTCAGAACAGTATTGTGATGTAGCTGGTAGCTGTGAAGAAGGTTGTGTAAGAAGATGGCTAGATTTGTCAGATTATATGCCTGCGGGAGGCTTTAATCCTCCCGAGTATACAAATGGAAGGAATTTTGGTCAGGATGATAGTGAAAAACCTTGTTATATTGACAATTGCCTTAATGGTAATCCTTGCGTAAGAGGAGGAGGTCCTTACAACGGTTTTAGTCAAGATAAGTATTTAGAACTACAAATCCCCGATTTTATAAATCTCTCAAATGATTTTTCAATCTTTTTATTAGCCAAACCAATAGATCAATCGGATACAGGAGATTGGTTTTATTTTGGGCAATCCAGTCATTTTTTAAAACACGATGTAGCTCAAAACAGATTAAAATTAAGAGTGCCCGGTAACTTACAAACTCCTATTACACAGGATAATTCTATTGCATTAGGTGAATGGCAATTGATAGAAATATATCGAAGCAATACTGGGCAGATAAACGTATTTGTAAATGGACAAGATAAAACCCTTAATAATTCTATAGCCCTAAACGGTAATTTTCAAATCGGGTATTTGTTTTCAAACTTTAAAACTACCGGTCAACAAGATCAAACGGCTATGTATGGAGATATCGCTTCGTTTTTAGTGTATAACAGAAATTTAATTCATTCAGAAATAGAAGCTATAAGAACGTATTTCCAAGTGAATTATCTGGGCGAACCATTAAGCAATTCAGGTATTAAAGAATTGGATTTAGAACTTAAAGTAAAGGGAAAGATTATTAACATTCTGAATCCAAAATCGATAAAGGTATACTCTATAGAGTTATTTGACGTATTGGGAAAAAAAGTCACAGACGTTAATTTAAAGTCATCTGAAAAAGTAATAAGGACTCAACTGCCCGATCTGGAAAGAGGTATTTATATAGTTCGTGTTAATGCTTCAGATCGTAAAAATTTAAAAGCCAAGATCCTCTTATAATATTATGAATAGATTATTTTACATAGGTTTTATTGTTATGATAAATAGTGTTTCTGCACAAATAACGATAGCTAACGACAACTATTTTTTTGTAGATAATAGTGTTGTTTTTTCTGAAGACTATTTAGATCTAAGGCATGCTAATAGTAGATTTTTTTTAAGACAGGAAGCACAACTTGTTCAGGGTTCAGTTGATACTCCAAATTTTGGCGTGGGTGAACTAAGCCTTTATCAAGATGGAAATGTAGGAGCATACGAGTATAATTATTGGTGTTCTCCTATAGGAGAAAAAGTATCAAGTGTAAGCAATAATAAATTTGGAATACCATTGCTTAATGATATTACTGGGGTCATAACATCTATACCAGCCGCATACAATTTTTCACCAGATTATAATGGCACAGCAAATCCACTTGATATTGAGCCAAATTGGATATGGAAGTTTATAGAGTCTGATGAGTATGCAGAATGGATTTTAGTAGCTCAAACTATAGATATTAATCCTGGGGAAGGATTTACTATGAAAGGAACCATGGGAACCAGTAGCAATAACCCCGGAGATAATCAAAACTATGATTTTAGGGGTAAGCCCAACAATGGTAGCATAAGCATTGGTGTTATAGAAGGCGATTGGACATTAGTAGGTAATCCATATCCATCGGCATTAGATGCTAGAGATTACATATGGGATATCCATAATGTAAATGCCATTACTGGGACTTTGTATTATTGGGAACAGGATCAATCCGTAGATTCTCATTTCATAGAAGATTATCAAGGGGGGTATGCTACATATACCATCAATTCTGCAGGCACTGTAGAAACGTTTGTGCCGGCTACTTTTAATACTTATAATGGTGATGGTACTCTCAATACGGTAGGAGCTCCAAGCTCGAGTGGGTTTGTTGCCAAAAGATACATACCAATAGCTCAAGGGTTTATGGTTGAAGGAAAAGCAGGAACCAATGGAACGGTAATAGCAAGGAATAATCATAGAGATTATTATCCGGAATCCGCCCTATCTCTTCCCGAATTAAGTCAGGATAATGAAATTGTATATGATGAGAACGGATTTAACATTTTGCCTCAAGATTACCAAAGATTTAGATTAAATATTGATTTTAATAATGTTTACACAAGGCAGTTAGTACAAACATTTCATCATTCGGCCTCAAATGCATATGATCACGGCTTAGAATCAAAAAGTCCAAGTCAGGTTGCCTCTGATGCATTTTGGGTTTTAGAAGAAGAGGAATATGTGGCACAAGCGTTTTCATTTAATGAAGCATTAAAAATCCCTTTAGTAATTAGATCAGATAGTGAGCAATCAATAACATTTAGGGCTTTTGATATCCAAAACTTTTCAGACGACCAGCCCATATACATCCATGATACAGAAACCAATCTTTATGTTGATTTGAGAGAAGGAACTTATGAGGCTTTTCTTCAGGAAGGAGAACATAATTATAGGTTTGAAATTGTTTTTGAATTACCTGAAACCTTAAGTTTATCAGAAGAAGAAAAAGAAAAAATAAAGATTTATTACAATGATATAGACTCTGAGTTGGTTATAATGAATTTTGGATATTCAAACATTAGCAATATAGAATTGTATGATATCACTGGTAAAATTATTCTTTCCAGAAAAAACAGAAATATTACTGAACAGAAAACCATTATTGATGTTTCTGATTTTTCGCAAGGCACTTACATATTAAAATTAGTTATGGGAGATCTGAAACAAATGGTCAAAAAAGTAATCTTTTAAGTAGGATTGTAAATAATAATAAAGCTATTTATTCTAAATTCTTATTTTGTGTATTAGTTTTTGATGTAAAATATTAAGTTTAATTCATGAACGTTAATTTCCCTAACCTGATCTTGAACGGTGTTTTAATCTGTTTAAGCGCCCAACTATTGGTGCTTGGTGTATTAAACATATTGTCTAGAAAGAATCGTCAGATTTTACTAGGCTTTTTTTGTTTGATAATGAGTACAACAATGATTTATAATATGTTTTGGCCTTATTTTAAAACCAGTGCCATATTTTCTATTTTGCTTGCAGACCAAAAGACACTTTTTTATTTCCCATTACTCTTTTTATACATTCAACAAATACGCGATGAAAGTAAAGTGAAAATACTCAGGCATTTGCTGTTCCCTTTAATGTTTTTTTTGTGGTATGCAATAACCAAGCATGTTTTTAAAGATTTTTACTATAATCATATTCAATTGATTATGCATGTCGTAACAGTATTTAATACGATTTTTTATTTTTTGTATGCTATACTTTCCATAATTGTATTAAGGGGTTTGACAAAAATTTTAAAGCAAAAGGTATTTAAAAAGTACAGCTGGTTTTATGGTTTTATCATAATATCATTTGGAATTACAAATGTATACTCAATTCTGAGTTTCTATATAGAACTAGGTGTTTTTTATAGCTCTTTAAACAAGTATTTGTTCACGCCTTTATATTTAATTAATAGTATTGTGGTTATTCTATTCGTGTTTACAGAATCTAAGCAACTTACCAGATTTTTATTTGAAAGAAAGATATTGGTAGATAAACTTGTAGTTGATGAAAGCGGAGTTATAGAAGAGAAAATAGATGTATTGTTTAATCAAAACAAGATATACAAGAACCCTAGATTAAAAATAGATCAGGTTTCAACTGAAATTGGGATTACTAATGCGCAGCTCTCTGAGTTTATATCTGTAAATTATGATTTAAGTATAATAGAGTTTATTAATAGCTACAGAGTTGAAGAACTGAAAAAGCTTTTGTCTTCTGGTGAGAGTAAACAATATAGTATTACAGGACTTGCTGAAAAAGCCGGATTTAATTCAAAAGCAACTTTATATCGTGTGTTTAAAAAACATGAAGGTATAACTCCCAAAAAATACATGAAAAATGTAGCACAAAATGATGCTAATAATAATTGTTGACTCTATCTGCTGGATTTAATAATTTTTGATGTTAAATAGCTTAATGTACATATATTTAATACGGGCAGGAATATAAAAGGTAGCTTTTAAACTTATAATAAAAATTAAACTGTTAACTTGCCATAATATGATTATGAAGCGGGTAATTACTTTTTTTATTTTATTGCATTGTAGCATATTATTTGCTCAGTTTACACCATTCTTTTATAATATTGAGTTTGAAGATTTAGTAGTAGGTAACCAAAACTGGGACATTACTAAATTGGATAATGGTAAGGTGTATGTGGCAAATGGAAATGGGTTATTAGAATTTGACGGATTACAATGGCAGCTATATCAATTACCTAATAAGACTACTGTGCGTTCTGTTTATGGCGTGGGAGAAAAGATATATACCGGGTCTTATCAGGAATTTGGATATTGGGAGCCTAACGAATTGGGCTTACTTACCTATCATTCGGTTACTGAAAACAGTGATAATCTAACATTTACAAGTGAAGAGTTTTGGCAGATCACTTCTATTGACGATGATATATATTTTCGTTCTTTTTCAAATGTCTATAAATATGATGGTAATAAAATTGAACAGTTCAATGCCGAGTCATCAGTAATCTCAATTAATGTTATAGATAAGGATTTATATGTTTCTACTTTAGATGATGGTATTTTAAAACTATCTAATAATGAATTGGTTTCGGTAATTCAGTCCGAAAAACTAACAGGTAAAAAAATCACTTCGGTTAATAGAATTAATAATGATCAAATACTTATTGCAACAGAACTAAATGGGTGTTTTTTATTTAAAAATAATGAAATTGTAGAGTTTCAATCTGAAATAACACCAATCATCAAAAAGTTTCAGCTCAACAAATTTTTGCTTTTAGAAAATGGAAATATGTTATTTGGGACTATAAAAAATGGTGTTTATTATACAAATAGGGAAGGTGAAATTATTAATCATATTAACAAAAAAAATGGATTGCAAAACAATACCGTACTTTCCTTAAAAACAGATACTGATAATCAACTGTGGCTAGGTCTGGATAATGGATTGTCTTTTATTGACTTAGATAGCGATTTTCAGTTTTTTAACGATTTAGATGGTAATCTTGGAGCTGTATATGATGTTGTAGAGTACGAGAATAAAATTTATATAGGCAGCAATACAGGGCTTTATGTATTAGAAAAGAATGGCGACCTCAATTTTATTAATGGCAGTCAGGGTCAGGTATGGGATTTAACAATTATCGGGCAAGATTTATTTTGTGGTCACAATAGAGGTACATTTTTAGTGCGTAATGATCAGGTACAGAGAATATCAGATTTTACCGGAGGTTGGGTGATTAAAAAAGTTCCGGAAAAAGAAAATACATATATACAAGGTACTTATGCCGGTTTAGTTCTCTATCAAAAAATCAATGGTGTTTGGCGTACAAAACATCTTGGAGAACCACTAATTCCTATTCGTTATATTGAATTTCATGATAGTAAAACTGCTTGGTTGGCACATTCTAATCAAGGGCTGTACAAGGTCGTGTTTAATACTGCTTTCGATTCGATCGTGGACATAAACCGATATAAAAGCAAAGCCTTTTCAGATTTTAAGCTTAAGATCAATAAAATAAAAAATGAACTCATTATAAAATCAAATGATGGTTGGTTTAAGTACGAAGGATTAACAGACGAAATCCTTACAAATGATTATTTAAACCAGATCTTTGGTAAAGAATCACAAATCATTTCAAAAGGTGATATAGGTATTAACATACTTAAAAAAGGACAATTATTAGATTTCAGAGATCATTCAGATCTGGAAAAAAGTATGTTTAAAACAGATCACTATTTTAGTGAGCGTACCATAGTAGGAGAATCCAGAATATCAAGATTAAACGACTCTATTATGGTGTTTAATCTCAATGATGGGCTAATGCTGATTGCAGACAAGAAGCTTAAAACGCATAATCCACAGTTGCTACAACCCGTAATTGAGCAAATTATGCATGATGATAATTATCTGAAACTGAATTCAGACAATCAGTATAATATACCATTTAAGCACAATTCCATTACAATTAATGTATCGTCTCCCAAATCAAAGAATCACGTTTTTGAATACACTTTTTTAAGAGAAAATAAAATAGAGGATTGGCAAAAAATTAAAGGAACCCAAATTAGATTCAATCATCTAAAAGAAGGGGAGAACAAAGTTTTAATTAGAACCAAAAATTATTTAGACACGCCTTCTGAACCAATTACATTAAACTTAATCATTGCTTTACCTTGGTACAAAACAACACAAGCATTTTTACTTTACATAGTCTCTCTGATTTTAATTGTAGTACTATTTTATGTATTGCACAAAAGGAAAATATCAAAAGAACAAAAGCTGTTAAAAATAAAGCTTCAGAAGGAACAAGAAGAATTGATAAGAAAGCAGGAAGCTGAAAATGAAAAGAAGATTATTCAACTTAAAAATGAATCGCTCAGACATGAAGTAAAATTAAAAAGCAAAGAGTTAGCAAATAATGCCATGGCTTTGGTAAAGAAGAACGAGATTTTACAGGATATTAAAAAAGAGTTAGAATATAATAAAGATGGCTTTGGAGACTATTTTACGTATAAAAAACTGATAAAGAGAATAGACAGCTCAATAGCATTAAAAGATGAATGGAAAGTTTTTGAGCATAATTTCAATCAGGTTCATCAAGATTTTTTTAAAACCTTAAAATCAAAGCACCCTAAATTAACTTCGAAAGATTTAAAGATCTGTGCCTACATCAAAATGAATTTTTTAACAAAAGAAATTGCACCTTTAATGAATGTTTCGGTAAGAGGTATAGAAACGCATAGATATCGGTTAAAAAAGAAACTTAATTTAGAAAATGACACTTCTTTGATGGATTATTTATTAAATATTGAAAAATAGCCCTGTTTTTTTGTTAATATATATGATGCGATACTACGTCATTTATACTTCATTTTGTCAAAATTCTGCGAAATATCGGTGTTTTGAATAGTATTTGAATACGCCAAGCCCCATTTTTATATAGGTTTTTATTTGTATGCACACAAAGTGGTGTATATAAAAAGTAATCTAAAATTTACAAAAATTTAACCTTGTATTTAATTTTAGAGCTACTAATTAATATCAATCTATATGAAAACAAGAGTTAGTCTATTATTTAGCATTTTAATATCATTTTATGTTACAGCACAGCAAATAGATATTAGTGGTAAAGTTACTAATGCGTCCGACGGATTACCTATTCCCGGGGTAAATATCGTCATAAAGGGTACAAGCCAGGGAACTTCCACAGATTTTGATGGCAATTATAGCATCACAGCCCAAAAAGGCGATCAGTTAGAGTTTACTTATGTAAGTATGTTGACTCAGATCATAACTGTTGCAGATCAAAATGTTATAGATGTTGCTTTAGTTGATGATATCCAATCTTTAGATGAGGTTGTGGTCATAGGTTATGGTGTTGCTAAAAAGAGAGATCTAACCGGATCTATTGCAAAAATTGACGGCGAAGAAGTCGCAGACAGACCCAATCCAAACCCGGTAGCCTCACTACAAGGTAGAGTGGCAGGGTTGTCGGTTGTAAACTCAGGAAGACTTGGGCAAAATCCTGATATAAGAATAAGAGGAACAAGTAGTAGATACAACACAACCCCTTTGTATGTTGTAGACGGTATATTCACAAATAATATTGATTACATCAATCCAAACGACATAGAATCTATGGAAGTCCTTAAAGACCCTTCTTCTTTGGCGATTTTTGGTGTTCGAGGAGCAAATGGTGTGATCATAGTTACTACAAAACGAGCAAAACAAGGCAAGCTAACCATAAATTTGAACTCTACAGTTGGATTCAAGAACATTACCAATAAGCCCGATTTAGCAGATGCAGCCCTGTTTAGAGAACTGTACGATGAGCGTTTGGCAAATGAAGGTTTGGCACCATTCGGATTTTATGACCAGTTTACTGGCAATACAGATTGGGTAGATGAAATTTCCAATAATTCGAGCTTCTTTCATACGCTTAACTTAAGCGTACAAAGTGCTACCGAGAATAATAAAGTTTCTCTAGGCTTAGGACTAAGAGAGGAAGACGGATTAATCTTAGAAGAAAAGTTACAACGAATTACGTTTAACCTAAATGATGAGATTACATTTAGTGAAAACTTCAAGATGGGTGCAACCATTAACGCAGCTAGAGATAAGCTTCCAAATCAAGGAAGTTTTACAGCAGCTTTAAATGCAACGCCTATTGTGAATCCAATTCATTTTGACGACCGCCCAGAGTTTAACGGATTATACAATCAACTCCCAATTGAAATTGGAGGCGCTCAAATAGCAAATCCATTATTGGTGGCAGAAGTAACAAAGAACAAAGCGGTAAGTGAACGCTATCGTTTTGTGGGAAGCCTGTTTGCTGAACTCAAATTTTTAAAAGATTTTACATTCCGTAGTACCTTTTACGGAAGTTATAATAATACCAGAGTTAGAAGGTATACTCCTATAATTGATATTTATACTGCTGAGACTGATGAGATCGTTCCGCTTAATGGTAATCAAATTACCAGAGTCAATCAAAATACGTTCACACAGTTTACATTTCAGCAAGATCATATCCTGACTTATAAGAAGACCATAGATAAACACGATTTTACGCTAACGGCCGGATTAACATTATTTGAGTTTGAGTCAGAATCATTAACCTCATCTGTAGAAAATGATCCAAGTGTGGGGCATATTCCGGATGATGAACGTTTCTGGTACGTTGGTGTTTTCCCTTATGGAGACCCTACTTCAAGAACCGCAGATTCGGATCAGTTCGACAGGGCAACGGCCTCTTTCTTAGGTAGGCTATTGTATAGTTATGATAGTAAATACCTTTTCAATGCATCATATAGAAGAGATGCAACCTCTCAATTGGCACCAGATAATAGGGCTCAGGACTTCTGGTCATTTGGAGCAGCTTGGGTAATAAGTGATGAAAATTTCATGAGTAGTATTGATGAGTTAGATTTTCTTAAGCTTAAAGGTTCTATCGGACAATTGGGGAATCAATTTTCGCCAGTTAATTATCCATTTTATCCCGGTGTAAATGAAGGTGCAACAGCAGTTTTTGGAGATAATGTTGTGCCAGGATATGTACAAAGATTTGAAGAAAACCCGAACCTAAAATGGGAAACTGTAAAATCTTGGGAAGCAGGCTTTGAATCCAGATGGTTTAATAACAGATTGAGTTTTAATGCCACCTATTATAACAGAAATACAGAAGATCTGTTAGTATTTGTTAATACAGGGACAGAGCAGTTTTTTGATAATGCCGGTGAAATTAGAAACAAAGGTTTTGAATTTGAATTCTCATGGAATGATAACATTGGCGAAGACTTCAAATATACCATTGGAGGTAATTTAACAACCGTTGATAATGAGGTGGTTTCTGTTTTTGAAGATGGGTTTAGAATTTTTAATGGTCCTTCTTTAACCGAAGCAGGTATGCCTATAGGTTATTTTTACGGCTATGTCGTGGATGGTATTTATCAAACTCAAGCAGATATCGCACAACATGCCACAGTTTCAGACGATTTAGGCGCCTTTGATGTTGGAGATTTTAAATATAGAGATGTCAATGGTGATGGTGTTATTGATGCAGATGACAGAACAATGATCGGTAATCCAACACCAGATTTCACTTACGGATTCTATACAAATTTCGATTATAAGAACTTTTACCTGAATATTGACTTCCAAGGAACTTATGGAAATGAAGTTTTCAGAAACTGGGGGAACGGAAGCTCTTTTGCCCAGTTTAATTTCCGTGCAGATAGAGCCAACAGGTGGACAGGACAGGGGACTTCTAATTTTGAACCAAGATTATTTAATGCTTCAGGGTATAACAGGTTGAATTCTAGTTATATGATTGAAGATGGAAGCTATCTCAGAATTAGAAATGTACAATTAGGATATAACTTTAAGCAGTTTCAAATTTCAAAGTTGAACATTGACCAATTGCGGTTATACCTAAACATTCAAAACTTATATACCTGGCAGTGGAACTCTGGGTTTACCCCTGAAGCAGGAGGATCACCAACACAGTTCGGTGTAGATGGCGGTGGATACCCGTTACCGGTAGTATCAACCCTTGGATTAAATATAACATTTTAAGAAAAAAAAGTAAATACTATGAATATGAAGATATTTAAAATAATTACAGTTTTATGTTTGATAGGCTTTCTTTATTGGTCCTGTGATGACTATTTAGACCGCCTTCCCGAAGGTGAAGTTGCTAATCCTGAAGAACTGGGAGTAGGAGGGTTAGAAGCGCAAGTTTTTGGAATTTATTCACTCTTAAGAACAACTTCTGTGGGTAGTTGGCAGCGTTATTGGTTCGGTAGTATTCGATCGGACGATGCAGCAAAAGGAAGTACTGAAGGCGATTCTGCGGCAAATGGTAACGTGTTTAATGATTTTCAGTATTCAGCAACTAACGGACTCAGTAATGCTTGGTGGAATGCACACTATCAGGTCATTTTTGCTTGTAATGAAGTAGTTAATACCATAGAAGCACAAAATTTAACAGACGAGGGTTCATTAATTAATGAAGGTGAAGCGAGAGCCATAAGAGCCCTGATGTATTTTGAATTACGACGCGATTATGGCGAAGTGCCAATCGTAACAGCAACAATTGATGTTGTAGAAGATGCGATTGAGCCAAAGTCAACCATCGCAGAAATAGATGCCTTAATAATAGAAGACCTAACAATAGCAGCAGAGCAATTGCCAAACAACTGGACCACAAACCCAGGAAGAGCAACCTCAGGATTTGCCAATTCTTTATTGGCTAAGTTATACTTATACCAAGAAGATTGGGATAAAACCTTGGAATTGAGTATGGAAGTTATAAATTCCGGACAGTATAGCTTAGAACCAAGTCTAGTGAACTTATTTGAGTTAGAAGGCGATGTCGGGGTTGGAGCAGTTTTTGAAATTCAACAACTTGTAACAGAAGCTCAAAACTTTAATAACATTTATTTTCTGTCTCAAGGTGTGCGTGGTACAGGTGTTTGGAATTTAGGTTGGGGCTTTAATGTGCCTACACAAAATTTAGTAGATGCTTTTGAAGCAGGAGATGAAAGAAGAGCAAACACAATTCTAGAATCCGGAGAAGATGATGGTGGATTTGGAAGCGGAACTTTACCGGAGTCACCACCTTTAGCACAACCATATTGGAATAAGAAAGCTTACACAAAACAAGCCAGACGAAATGAATTTTCTCAAAATGCCAACCGCTGGGAAAACATAAAAATTATTCGTTATGCTGATGTATTACTCATGGCGGCAGAAGCAGCTAATGAATTAGGACAAACAGCTACAGCCGTTACATATATCAATCAAATTCGTGACAGAGCAGGATTAGCAGACATCGCAGTATCATCGCAGTCTGTAGTTAGAGATGCACTTAAGCAAGAACGACGTGTGGAATTTGCAATGGAAGAATCCAGATTTTATGATCTGGTTAGATGGGGAGACGCCGAAGCTGTTTTAGGAGCACTGGGTTATGAACCTAGAAATGCATTGTTCCCAATTCCACAAGATGCTATTGACCAATCTCAGGGTGTTTTAATACAAAACCCAGACTATTAATATCTAAAAAAATGTAATATGAAAAATAAAGCTATAGTTTATTTTGGAATTCTGGCAATTCTAACATTCATCACAGGATGTCAAGACTTAGATGAGCCGACTTTAGGTGATTTTCCTTTGGATGGGCCAGTGGTAAACTTAATTACCCCTAACCCTCAAGGGACTACATCAATCCAAACACCAGACGATACTGTACCTGTTGCTTTTAGTTTTAATGCAACAGATGATCTTGGAATTGCTAATATATCACTTCAGGTAGATGGCAATGAAATATACACAATAAGTGATTTTACAGACAATACAAATTTCGCATTAGAAGATTTTATGTATGATTTGGGCTTAGGTGCACATACATTACAATTAGATGTGACAGATACAGATTCAAATGTCACTACAGTAAACACCACTTTTGAAGTTATAGAACAATTATACGTTCCTTTATTCGACGGGGAATTTTTATATATGCCTTTTGAAGATAGCTATGATGATTTAATATCATCTACGCCAGCTACAGCAGTAGGCACGCCTGGTTATTCAGGAGATCCTTTTGCTGGAACCAATGCTTTTGGATCTGCTACAGATTCTTATATTGAATTTCCGATAAATCAATTATCAGAACCGTTAGGAAATGAATTTAGTGGTGCATTCTGGTACAAAGTAAGTGGCAACCCAGATAGAGCAGGAATTATTGTAATAGGTGATGATGCAGATAATAGAAATCAAGGTTTCCGATTGTTTAGAGAAGGAAGTTCTGGTACGCAACGTATTGTTTTAAATACAGGTACAGGCACTGGTGAAAGTTGGAATTCAGGAAGTACAAATGATTTTCCAGTAGACGGCGAATGGGCACATATTGCTTTTACGATCAGTGAAACTGAAACAAAAGTGTATATCAATGGTGTGCTTAGAAATACCGCTGCGATGTCTAATCCGGTTGATTGGACGGGTTGTGAAAACATAACCATTGGTTCTGGTGGTCCTACATTCAGTTACTGGAATCATTTATCAGATGTAGGAAGTTCATTAGACGAACTCAGATTATTTAATAGAGCACTTACTCAAAGTGAGATTACCGGAATGATTGCGCAAAGCAGTCAGATATTTAATATGTCGTTCGATGGCGACTATGAAGAAGATATAAGTGAAACAACAGCTTCTATGGTAGGTACTCCGGGATATGCTGGAGAATCATTTGCAGGATCTGATGCTTACCAAGGTGCAGCGGATGCTTACTTAACCTTTCCTTTAGCTACTGTTGGCTTAGGGTCTGAATTTAGTGCAGTTTTCCGTTATAAGGTCAATGCATCTCCGGACAGATCCGGAATTCTGGTCGTTGGTGATGATGCAGATGATAGAAATCAAGGCTTTAGACTATTTAGAGAGGCTAGTGGTTCAAATCAAACCGTTGTTTTGAATGTCGGAACAGGAAGCGGAGAGAGTTGGAACACCGGAAATCTCATAGATCCAACTTCGAGCGATTGGGTGCAAATAGCGTTTACAATTTCAGAAACGGAAACCCGAGTATACTTAGATGGTGTACTTTCAAATACGGCTACAATGTCTAACCCAATTGATTTTACGGGGTGTACTGATATTGTAATCGGAGCAGGAGGCCCTACATTCAGTTACTGGGGTCACAATTCAGATGAGAGCCCTATGGATGAATTACAGTTTTTTAACAAAGTACTATCTCAAGAAGAGATTCAATCCATGTTATAGTTTTTTAAAGATTCCCCTATTATGTATATCACAAAAGGCTGGTTTTGAAAGTAGCAGCAAAACCAGTCTTTTATTAAAAAGAATTAAATGAAAACATTTAAATTAGGAACTCTTGTTCTTTTAGTTACGCTTATAGGGTGTAAAAAAACAAACCGTTTAGAATCAGAATATGTTGAGAATAGTTCACCTTCAGAAGTAAATACGACACTGAAAGACACTGAACTGTTGGATATCGTACAAAAACAGACCTTTAATTATTTTTGGGAAGGTGCTGAGTCCAATTCCGGACTTGCCTGTGAAAGAATCCATTTGGATGGAATTTACCCGCAAAACGATCAACATATAGTCACTACCGGAGGTAGTGGATTCGGACTTATGGCAATTTTGGTGGGTATTGAACGTAACTGGATCACAAGAACACAAGCTTTGGAACGTTTCGAAAAAAATGTAGCGTTTTTAGAGAAGGCAGATAGATACCACGGCGCATGGTCGCACTGGATAGATGGTAAAACAGGAAAAACAAAACCATTTGGGAAAAAGGATGATGGAGGTGATTTGGTAGAGACAGCGTTCTTAATTCAAGGGCTTCTCACTGTAAAAGAATATTTTAAAAATGGAACAGAAAGAGAAAAGCAGCTCGTAAATGATATCGATAAACTATGGCAAGACGTAGAATGGGATTGGTATACTAAAAATGGAGAAGATGTTTTGTATTGGCATTGGTCGCCCAATTATGCCTGGGAAATGAACTTCCCGGTCGGAGGTTATAACGAATGCTTAATTATGTATGTCCTGGCTGCAGCATCACCTACACACCCCATCAAAAAGTCCGTTTATGATAAAGGCTGGGCTCGTGATGGTAAAATTGTTTCTAAAGACATGATGTATGATATGCCTTTAGTTTTAAACTATTATGAACATGATGATGACCCTATCGGACCATAGTTTTGGGCACATTATTCATATCTCGGTTTAAACCCAAAGAAAGTAAAAGATCAGTATGCAGATTACTGGACGCTAACACAAAACCATGCAAAGATTCACTATGAATATGCTATGGAAAATCCTAAAAAATTCAAAGGATATGGTGAAACCCTTTGGGGCTTAACGTCAAGTTATTCAATGAAAGGCTATGCCGGGCACAGACCAGATACTGATATAGGTGTGGTTTCGCCGACAGCAGCGCTATCTTCTTTTCCTTACACTCCTAAAGAAAGTATGCAAATGTTGAGGAACCTATATGAAAAGCACGATACCTTAATTGGGAAATACGGTCCATATGATGCTTTCAGTTTACAAGCTAATTGGTATTTGCCAAGGTATTTGGCAATAGATCAAGGTCCAATTCCGGTGATGATTGAAAATTACCGAACAGGCTTATTATGGGATCTTTTTATGCAGAATACTGATGTTGTAAAAGGCTTAGAAAAATTAGGATTTGAAGTCAAAGATTAGAATGAAGAATATATTAGTAGCCTTCTTAATAGGAGTATTATGGTCGTGTTCAAGCAGTAGTAATGATGGGCCGTCAAATCCGCCTTCAAATGACGGGCTGACATTATCATACGCGCGTTTGGGAGCACAATCCATCTTTAACAACCCAACCGTAGCTTTGGATAACGAGATAGTTTTAGGGTTTAGTAAAGAAGTTACTCCAAACGCATCAGATTTTACACTGTCAAAAGGGACTGTTGGGGTGTCATTTTCAATAGTACAGGGACAAAATAATAAAGAGCTTATATTGACTCCGGACGTTGTTTTGGAAGAGGGCGAAAATTACACGCTACGCATATTAAACACATTAACTTCAGAAGATGGTACAACCTACAGCGGAGGGACCTTTCCGTTTAGTATAGAGAGTATACCCTTGGTTATACAAGAAGCTTTGGTCAATAATCTAACATTAGAAACTAACAGCCTTAATAGAGAAATTGCGTTATTGCCAGAATTCCAATTTGAGTTTTCTTTTCCCGTTACTGGATCACAGTTAGCGAACCATTTAGAATTCACTCCGGCAACAGATTATACGTTAACACAGGTTAATGAGACGACTTTAAAAGTCATACCCAATAGTAATCTCATGTATTGGACACCCTATGAGCTAACTATAAATAGTAGTTTAGGAACAGAAATCGATAAAGATTTTACAACTGCGACTTATGAGTTTTTTACGACTTATGATGAGACGGATAAATTCCCTGCTATTTCTGATAATGACCTCTTAACCAAAATTCAAGAAGAGACCTTTAAGTATTTCTGGGATTTTGGGCATCCTAATTCTGGGATGGCTCGTGAACGAAACACTAGCGCAAATACGGTGACGACAGGAGGGACAGGATTTGGTTTAATGGCAATGATCGTTGCTGTAGAACGAGGGTTTATTACCAGAAGTGAAGCCATAACCCGATGGCAAACTATTGTCGATTTTCTTGAAAATGCAGATCGTTTTCATGGCGTTTGGCCACATTGGTTAAATGGAAATACGGGTCAAGTACAGCCTTTTTCAGCACAAGATGATGGTGCCGATTTGGTAGAAACCGCTTTTTTAATCCAAGGCTTACTTACGGTCAGGGAATATCTTAATGCATCTGACACTACTGAAAATGCATTGATTAATAAAATCACGCAATTATGGGAAGGTGTCGAATGGACTTGGTTTACCAGAAATGAAGACGTGCTGTATTGGCATTGGTCACCTAATCATGAATGGGCAATTAATTTACGAATTCAAGGGCATAATGAAACCCAGATCGTATACGTATTAGCGGCTTCGTCACCGACCTATCCAATAGATGCCGACGTTTATAAAGGATATACCAGAAATGGGAATTTTACAAACGGCAACACATACTACAACCATGTGTTACCAACAGGTCCAAACCTGGGAGGTCCATTATTCTTTTCACATTATTCTTATCTGGGATTAGACCCGAGAAACCTTCAGGATGCTTATGTTAATTATTGGGATCAAAACGTGAACCATTCCATGATTAATCGTGAGTTTTGCGAAGAAAATCCAAATGAATATATAGGGTATTCGTCTCAATGTTGGGGACTAACAGCAAGCGATAATCATAATGGATATAATGCACACAGCCCTACCAACGATTTAGGGGTCATTACGCCTACAGCTGCAATCTCAGCCTTGCCTTATACTCCGGATGAATCTATGGCTGCCATCAGGTTTTTCTATTACAAAATAGGTGATAGGATTTGGGGCAATTATGGGTTTGTGGATGCATTTAATCCTACAGAAGCGTGGTATGCAACGTCGTATTTGGCCATAGATCAGGGACCTATTATTTGTATGATTGAAAATTACAGAACACAATTACTCTGGAATCTGTTCATGCAAAATGCTGAAATTCAGGATGGATTAGATAATTTAGGGTTCACATATTAAAATAAAAAATGAAAAGAGTTTTTAACCTGGTTTTGATTTTGTTTGCAAATACCATATTTGCACAAAACGTTGATCAATTATTTGAAAAGAAAACGTTTGTAAAAGAAGGAGATACATTAAACTATCGGATAATGTATCCAAAAGACTTTAACACGTCTAAGCAATATCCGGTGGTGTTATTTTTACATGGTGCCGGAGAACGAGGTAGTGATAATAGGAGGCAATTGGCACACGGTGCCAAGCTATTTGCCAGCGATTCGGCGAGGACAAACTATCCGGCAATTGTTGTGTTTCCGCAATGCCCAAGAACAAGCTTTTGGGCAGCAACTGAAGTAGACAGAACAACAAAACCATTTAAAAGAGTATTCCCTAAAGCATCAGAACCAACAGCATCAATGCATATGGTTATTGAATTTATGGAAACGTTAAGTGCTGAAAGCTATGTGAATCAGAATCAGATATACGTTGGCGGACTCTCTATGGGAGGTATGGGGACCTTTGAAATACTATCCAGAAAGCCGGAAATGTTTGCTGCAGCTTTTGCAATTTGTGGCGGTGGAAATCCGGAGAATGCTGAGAAGTATGCCAAAAAAACAGCAATGTGGATTTTTCACGGCGCCAATGATGATGTAGTAGTGCCCGAACTTTCAATCGAGATGGTGACTGCAATTTTAAAATATGGCGGAAAACCAAACTTTAACTTATACGCAAAAGATAATCACAACAGTTGGGATTCTACTTTTGCCGAACCCAAATTATTAAGCTGGTTATTTTCAAATCAAAAAGAAGACAATTAGAATGAAAAACATAATCGTATCATTTACCTTAACCTTATCATTTATTGCTTTTTCTCAGACCCAAAACTACGAGCAAAGCGTTAATGAGTTGTTACAAAAAATGACTCTCCAAGAAAAGCTTGGACAGCTAAACCTTCCGTCTTCAGGAGATATTACAACAGGAACTGCCCAAAGTACTAATGTAGGCCAGAATGTAAAGGCCGGTAAGGTTGGAGGATTATTTAATATAAAAACCGCAGAAAAGATTTATGAAGTACAGAAGATTGCTGTAGAAGAAAGCCGCTTGGGCATTCCTTTGATCTTCGGAATGGATGTCATCCATGGCTACAAAACAACATTTCCTATTCCTTTGGGGTTGTCCGCTTCATGGGATGTTAACTTAATTGAGCAAACAGCGAGGATGGCAGCACAAGAAGCTACTGCCGATGGCATTTGCTGGACCTTTTCTCCAATGACAGATATTTCGAGAGATCCACGTTGGGGACGTGTTTCCGAAGGTTCAGGCGAAGATCCTTTTTTAGGTAGTGAAATTGCAAAAGCAATGGTAAGAGGTTACCAAAGCAATGACCTATCGGCAAACAATACCATGTTATCCTGTGTGAAACATTTTGCGCTTTATGGTGCACCGGAAGGAGGCCGTGATTATAACACCGTAGATATGAGTCGTGTAAAAATGTATAACGATTACTTTCCGCCTTATAAAGCAGCCGTTGATGCCGGAGTAGAAACGGTAATGACTGCTTTTAATGAAGTAGATGGTATCCCGGCCTCCGGAAACCGTTGGTTAATGACAGAAGTTTTACGTAACCAATGGGGATTCAATGGCTTTGTGGTAACCGATTATACCGCTGTAGAAGAAATGATGTATCACGGGATGGGCGATTTGCAACAAGTTTCGGCACTAGCATTAAAAGCTGGGGTTGATATGGACATGGTAAGTGCCGGTCTGTTAAATACACTTAAAAAATCGTATGAAGAAGGCAAAGTATCCATGCAGGAAATAGATACCGCAGTCAAACGTATACTGATGGCAAAATTCAAACTAGGATTGTTTGATGATCCCTATAGATACTGTGATGTTAAACGTTCTGAAAAAGAGATTTATACCCAAGAGAATCGTGATTTTGCTCGTAAAGTTGCTGCAGAATCCATGGTATTAATGAAAAATGATAAACAGACCTTACCATTAAAAAAATCAGGAACCATTGCGCTGATTGGCCCTTTAGCAAATACGGCAGTAAATATGGCAGGAACCTGGAGTGTGGCTACTGACCAAAAAAAGTCAATTACGGTATTAGAAGGCTTGAGAACGGTTGTAGGTGATAAAGCAAAAGTGTTATATGCCAAAGGAAGTAATGTAGATGCTAATCTGACCTTTGAAAGACGATCAACCATGTTTGGAAAAGAAATTCCACGTGATGGAAGAAGTGATGAAGCGCTATTAAATGAGGCCATTGCTATTGCAAAACAAGCAGATGTTATCATTGCGGCTATTGGGGAAACTGCTGAAATGAGTGGGGAATCCAGTAGCAGAACCCATATTGGAATTCCTCAAATACAGAAGGATTTATTAAAAGCATTGGTAGAAACCGGAAAACCTGTAGTATTGGTTTTGTTTACCGGTCGTCCATTAACCATAAATGAAGAAAAAGAAATTGCGCCGGCAATTTTAAACGTTTGGTTTCCGGGGAGTGAAGCAGGACTGGCCATCTCAGATGTTTTGTTTGGTGATGTAAACCCATCAGGAAAATTAACATCCACCTGGCCCCGAAATGTTGGACAAATACCATTGTATTACAATCATAAAAATACAGGCCGTCCGCTGCCACCCGAAAAAGTAGATAAATGTCAGTTTGAAAAATTTAAAACCAATTACTTAGACAGTTGTAATACGCCTTTATACCCGTTTGGTTATGGTTTAAGTTATACCTCATTTGAGTATTCGAACTTTCAACTATCATCCAATGAGATGCGTCAAGGAGGACAAATTACAGCTTCTGTAACCGTTAAGAATACCGGAAGCTATGATGGGGCAGAAGTGGTGCAACTCTATATCAGAGATAAGGTCGGAGGTATTACCCGACCTATGAAAGAGTTAAAAGGGTTCAAAAAGATAACTTTAAAACAAGGCGAAAGTCAAACCGTAGCCTTTACAATTACCAAAGAAGACTTAAAATATTATAATAACGAATTACAATTTGATGTAGAACCGGGCGAGTTTGATATTGCGATTGCACCGAGTTCAGATTTTAAATTTAAGCATTCATTTATTTTAAAATAACCCGATGATGATGAGGTGTTTTATATTCATTTTTCTGGTGAGCATAAGCTTGTCTTTTGCACAGACCAAAGAAACATTTACCTATGCTATTAAAGAAAAGGATACTTTAAAACTAGACGTTTATAAACCGGAAAAAATTGATAGTAGCGATAAGTTGCCAACACTTTTATGGATTCATGGTGGAGGGTTTGCCGGAGGTGCCAGAGACTACAAAGACGATGCGCAATTGGGAGAAGTCATGGCTAAGAAAGGTTGGGTGATGGCGTCCGTATCATACCGGTTATTAAGAAAAGGAACACCAACAGGTTTTGGTTGTGATTGTCCCAAAGAAGATAAGTTGGAAACATTTCGACAGGCAGTCATTGACTATTACGATGCTGCAAATTATATCGTGGAACACGCAGAAGCGCTAAATATTAATGTTGATAAAATTATTTCAGGAGGTAGTAGTGCCGGCGCAGAGATTGTGCTAAATGCCGTTTACATGAAAGAATATTTCATAAAGCATCTTGAAAACTATAGTAGCGTTAAATTTCAAGGCGTTTGGTCGTTGGCAGGAGCCATAGTAGATGTGGACTATTTAATTCAGGACAACGCCATTCCTGCAGCGCTTTTCCATGGTACAGACGATGGATTGGTTCCCTTTGGTACTGCACCACATCACTATTGTACTTCAGATAAACCAGGATACTTATGGTTAGATGGTTCTGAAACTATTGCCAAAAAATTAGAAGCGCTAGAAGCACCATTTTATTTCTACATGGTAAAAGGCGGACATCACGAGCTTGCTTCAATTCCTTATGATAAGCGATTGGATGATGTCTTGGCGTTCTTTCAAAAAACAGCTTTTGGGGATGAAATCATTCAAACCAAAAAGATATTTCAAAAATGAAAGCCCTTACTTTTTTAATGTTGGGATTAGTAGTGTTCTCATGCAAAAAAGAAACCAGCGAGAACAACGATAACCGTCCTAATATTATTTTTATTATGGCAGACGATCATGCCGTACAAGCCATCAGTGCTTATGGGCATCCAATTAGTCAGTTAGCACCAACACCAAATATTGATCGATTGGCAAAAGAAGGTGCCGTTTTTCATCAAAACTTTTGTACCAACTCAATATGTGGCCCAAGTAGAGCCGTTGTGCTTACAGGAAAGCATAGCCATATCAATGGGTTTCGTATGAATGGCGAAAAATTTGATGGTAATCAGCAAACGTTTCCTAAATTATTGCAACAAGCCGGATATGAAACGGCAATCATAGGGAAATGGCATTTGCATGGATTTCCAAAAGGCTTTGATGAGTGGAACATACTTAATGATCAAGGCAACTATTACAATCCCGAATTTATTGCGCCAAATAATTCCAATAAAATAGACACGACACAGATTGAAGGCTATGTTACCGATATTATTACCGATTATGCTCTGAATTTTATCCAAAAGTCATCGCAAACCAAACAGCCATTTATGTTAATGGTACATCAGAAAGCACCACATCGTAATTGGATGCCAGCATTGCGACATTTAAACCAATATGACACCATAAACTTCCCATTACCCAATACCTATTTTACCACTCACGACAACTCAACCGCATCTAAAGAACAACAGCAGACCATCTATAGAGACATGTATGAAGGTCACGATCTAAAGATGACTAAAGAAAAAGGGAGTTCTGAATTGGATTGGAATCCCTGGACGACAGATTTCGACAGAATGACATCAGAACAGCGTCAGATATGGAACGACGCTTATCAATACAAAAACGATGCCTTTCATGATGCAAACCTCTCAGGAAAAGAACTTGCGGAATGGAAAGGTCAACGGTATTTACAAGATTATTTAGCTACAATAGCATCTATAGATGAAGGTATAGGTAAGATTTTAGATTATTTGGACGCATCAGGACTGGCAGAGAATACCATAGTGGTTTACACTTCTGATCAAGGGTTTTACTTAGGCGAAAAAGGATGGTTTGACAAACGTTTTATGTACGAGCAATCTCTAAGAATGCCTTTGTTGATGAGATATCCTAAAGCCATAAAAGCACAGAAAGAAGTTAATGATCTAACGCAAAACTTAGACTTTGCACCTACATTTTTGGATTATGCAAATGTTGAAATCCCTGCAGATATGCAAGGCAAATCCTTAAGGCCTGTATTGACTGGAGATCAAACAGAGCCGCTAAGGGATGCTATATATTATCATTATTATGATTATCCGGCATTTCATATGGTAAAGAAAATGTACGGTGTAAGAACCAATCGATACAAACTTATTCACGTTTACGATGATATTGATGAATGGGAGTTGTACGATTTGCAAACAGATCCTGATGAGTTGACCAACTTGTATAATGATGAAATGTATCAGGGAATAAAGAATGAATTGCATCAAACCTTAGACACACTTCAAAAAGCTTATAAGGTCACAGATAAAGAGTTTGAAAAAGCCAGTCAGGAATCGATAATAAAACATAAGAAAGGTTTCAAAAAACTTAGAGGTAATAATGATAAGAACTAAGATTTATAGTAGTATGAAAGCAACGGTTTGTTTTCTCGTTATATGTTTTCTGACCCTTGCTTGCAAGGACCAACAAAAAGAATACATTGTACAATCTCAAGATGAAAGCATTCAGCTTCAATTTTATTTAACAGCAGATCACCAACCGGCATATATAGTTCAATATCAAGATATGAAGGTCATAGACTCATCGTTGATTGGTTTCGAATTAAAAAATGCACCAGAACTATCTAAGAATTTTAAAGTATTAAAAACAGAGCGAAATCAGGTCAATGAAAACTGGACCCCATTTTGGGGTGAAGATGCTACGGTTCAAAACCACTATAACGAGCTAAAAGTGTTTTTAGAAGAAACTACCGAATTGCGTCGAAAACTGAACATTATTTTTCGGGTGTTTGAAGATGGGTTGGGCTTTCGGTATGAATTTCCGGAACAAGACCATTTAAAAGCAATGATAATTACAGATGAACATACGGAATTTAATTTAACCGGAGATCACAAAACCTGGTGGATTCCGGGCGATTGGGATATTTATGAGTACCTTTATCAGAGCACTCAGTTTTCAGAAATAGATGCGCAAAAGCATTATGTGCCAAAATCGCATGCAGGCCAGACCTATGTGCCACAAAATGCTGTAAATACACCTGTGACAATGAAAACAGATGGCGGGTTGTATTTGAGTTTTCACGAGGCTGACCTTACTAATTATGCAGGAATGACCTTGGCCGTAGATACTTTAAATTTTAAGATGACAAGTGCGTTGGTAGGAAATGCAAAGAATGATGTAAAAGTTGAACGTTCCGTTCCGTTTAAAACCCCTTGGCGAACACTTCAGATAGCAGACAAAGCAGGAGACTTAATAACCTCTAAGATGATTGTCAATTTAAATGACCCGTCTAAACTTGAAACATTAGACTATTTCAAGCCCATGAAGTATGTGGGGATTTGGTGGGATATGCATATTGGTACAGGAAGCTGGGACTATGCCGGGAATCATGCAGCAACCACTGCATATGCCAAAGAAATGATCGACTTTGCATCCGAAAATGGCATTGAGGCTATGTTGGTAGAAGGTTGGAATACAGGTTGGGAAAATTGGTGGGATAAAGAACATAAAGCACAAAAGTTTGATTTTGTAACGCCGTATCCGGATTATAATTTGGAAGAAGTGGTACGGTATGGGAAAGAGAAAGGCGTGGCTCTGATAATGCATCATGAGACTTCTGCCAATGTGACGAACTACGAAAAGCATATGGACAATGCATTTCAGTTAATGGACGATTTAGGCATTCATGCAGTAAAAACAGGGTATGTAGGCTATATGATCCCTAAAGGCGAATACCACCACGGACAATGGATGGTGAATCACTATGAAAAAGTTTTGGAATACGGTTTGAAATATAATGTGGCTATCGATGCCCATGAGCCTATCAAAGCTACCGGCAAGCGAAGAACTTATCCTGTTGCGGTTTCCAGAGAAGGTGTGCGTGGTCAGGAATACAATGCCTGGAGTGATGATGGCGGAAATCCACCGGAGCATTTAACGATTGTACCTTTTACCAGGATGCTGGCAGGCCCTATAGATTTCACGCCCGGTGTTTTTGATTTGACATTGCCTTCCAAACCAAACAATCAAATAAATACAACTTTAGCGCATCAGTTAGCTTCTTATGTTGTAATTTATAGTCCGGTGCAAATGGTGCCGGATTTAATCGAAAATTACAAAGGACACCCTGCATTTCAATTTGTGAAAGATGTCGGGGTCGATTGGGAAAAATCTTTAGTGTTAAATGGTGAGATAGGCGAGTATATTACCATGGCTCGTCAGGAAAAAGAAACAAAACACTGGTTTGTCGGGGGATTGAGCAATGCTCAAGAACGTGATTTGGACATCACTTTTGATTTTTTGGATAAAACGAAGACGTACAACGCTATCCTATATAAAGATGCAGAAGACGCACATTACAAAACAAATCCGGAAGCTTATGAGATTGAAGAGATTTCATTGAATTCTGAATCAAATTTAAAAATACATTTAGCTGCCGGAGGAGGATTTGCAATTTCAATTTTTGAAAAATGAAAACAAGAAAAAATAGCCTGTTTATAACTCACATGCTGTTGTTGATGCTTTCACTAAGTATTTCAGCTCAGGAAATGAGCTTCATGACCTACAATATCAAGTATGACGACGGTAAGAACACACCAAATAGTTGGGTGAACAGAAAGCATTTTTTGTTACATCAGATCCAATTTTACGAACCGGATGTTTTAGGCATACAAGAAGCATTGCACAATCAGGTCCAACAAATGGATAGCACGCTAAGAGATTATTCATATACAGGTGTTGGACGCGATGATGGAAAAACAAAAGGGGAGTATTCGCCAATTTTCTATAACAAGAAAAAGTTCAAGTTGTTAGAAACGTCTACGTTTTGGTTATCCGAAACGCCTGAAAAAGTATCAATGGGATGGGACGCAGTTTGTAATAGGGTTTGTACTTATGGATTGTTTGAAGATAAAACATCGGGTCAAAAGTTTTATGTGTTCAATACTCATTTTGATCATGTTGGGAAAGTGGCAAGAAAGGAGAGCGTAAGGCTGATCATGGATAAAATTGAAGCACTAAATACTAAGGATTTTCCTGTGATTTTAATGGGAGATTTGAATGCAGAACCTCAGGCAGAATTGTTGATGCCGATCAAAACGAAGTTTAACGATTCAAAGAAGATTTCCGAATTAAACTACGGCTCGGAAGGCACCTATAACGGTTTTAGTTTCGATAAACTAATAACAAAAAGGATAGATTATATATTTCTTACGAAACAAATAACAGTTAAAAAATATGCGTCTTTAGCAGATGCATTTGATTTGAAATATCCTTCAGATCACTTACCGGTATTTGTAGAAGTAAGGATGGATACACAAGACGGATTAAAGAAAGACATAAAAAATTAAAGAAATGGGCAAAAAACAATTTTTAGTATTAATAACATCAATATCAGCTTTGGGCGGATTATTGTTTGGATACGACACCGGTGTTATCAACGGTGCTCAGTATTATTTAAGTCAATATTTTGAACTGAGCGATGCTGCTAAAGGATTTGTTGTTGGGATTGCGTTAATTGGATGTTTGGTAGGAGCTTTAGTGGCGGCACCGATCAGTATTAAAGTCGGAAGAAAAAAATCATTGATCCTGTCTGCTTTACTGTTTACTTTATCCGCATGGGGTTCGGGTTTACCTTCGTTATTTCCCGAAACGGTAACCGTTTTAGCGGTGTTTAGATTTATAGGAGGTTTAGGTATAGGAATTGCATCTATGAATGCACCAATGTATATCGCCGAGATTGCTCCACCAAAACAACGTGGAAAGTTAGTAAGCTTTTATCAACTGGCCATAGTCATCGGGTTTTTTGTGGTTTTTTTAGCTACTTATTTTATAGGAAATGCATTGACCGAACAGCAGAATATTGATTTCGGATGGCGACGTATGTTTTGGTCAGAATTGATTCCGTGTTTATTGTTTTTAGGATTATTGTTTTTGGTGCCCAAGAGTCCACGTTGGTTGATGTTAAAAGGCGAAGAGGACGAGGCTAAAAAGGTATTGGATAAAGTTTTAAATCCTGATGAGGTTGAGGCGGAAATTCAAGAGATTAAGGAATCGATCAGTGAAGTGGCTGGTAAAACAAAAATAAGTCCACTTGCAAAAGGCGTTCTAGGCATCATAGTCATTGGTTCGGTGTTATCTGCTTTACAACAATTTACAGGCATTAATGCCGTACTGTATTATGGTGCAGATATTTTTGAAAAAGCACTAGGCTTTGGAAAAGAAGACGTATTGCAACAACAGGTCTTATTGGCCTTTGTAAATCTGGTGTTTACTTTTGTAGCTATTGCTACAGTAGATAAATTTGGAAGAAAGCCTTTGCTTTACATTGGAGGCGTAGGAATGATCGTTGGCTTCTTGATGTTAGGGATTACAATCAAAACCCAAAATGTTGGCATCGTTTCCCTTATTGGTGTTTTGGTATTTATAGCTTCATTTGCCCTATCTATGGGGCCTGTGGTATGGGTCATGCTATCTGAAATGTTTCCTAATAAAATTAGAAGTGTTGCCATGTCCATAGCTGTTGCAGCACAATGGGGCGCTAACTATTTTATTGCACAAATGTTTCCTATAGTTGTAGGAAGTGAGGCTAATAATAATGACACATGGCATGGTTCTATGGTGTATTTTATCTTTATTGGTTTTATTCTGTTTACCATACTATTTACCTATAAGTACATCCCTGAAACCAAAGGGAAGTCTTTAGAGGAAGTAGAAAAGATGTGGGATAAGCGCTTGTGATGAAAAGTAATGATTTAAACCAAATAACCCTTTGATAATCTGACGTGAGTCCGATATATTGAAATCTGGTAGTCAGATTTATATAAAAAATAGTGTTAACCCTATCATTCCGAACGAGGAACGAGGAGGAATCTCATCCTTATGAGATATCTCGTCGCTCTCCCGATAGCTGTCGGGATTAGCGCTGTCGATATGACAAAATGCTGTATTTTAGCATTGTAGGTATAGCTTATTTACTGAAATTTAAATCGAACTCACGTTAATCTAATGGGATTCTTATGATAATGTTTTAGGAATTTCTGGCATAAGCTATAGGATTGAGTATGTTTGAGTGTATTATCTCTTTCGCCCTATAAACCTTGTAACAGAGCCTTTTCCATTATGAGACAGACCTTCACTGAGTTCAATTTCTTTTTCTGCCAGTTCCAAAATATCATAATCTTTAAAATCTGATTTTAGCGTTTCTATAGCATATAGAGATTCCAAGTCTCGGGGCCCTCCAATGTTAGGGTTTTCATTCAAATAGCTGAGGTGGTTTTTTCCAAAGGCTTCAAATATGATGATACCACCCGATTTTAATTTCTTATCAAGCAATTTATGATACAAGGATTTGATATGTGGAGGAAAGTGCGCATAAATAAGTGCTATGGCATCAAACGTCTCATTGTTGTATGTTAAGTCGGGCAATTGCCCAACCTGATAGTTGATGGAAACATTGTTTACTTTAGCAAGTTCTAATGCTTTCTTTTTTCCTTCTATACTAATATCAAAGGCATACACATCCCAACCTAGCTTAGCAGCATAAACAGCATTTCTGCCTTCACCTTCCGCTCCCAGAAGAATTTTTCCCTGTTTCAGTTGATCAATATGCTTTTTGAAAAATTCATTAGGATACGTACCATAAGCATATTCTTTTTTACGATATCTGTCATTCCATTTTTTTAACCAAGCATCTGTCATGTTGTTTCAGTTTTAAATGTCATTAAAATTTTCTAGTATAAACGCCTTGTTAACCATCATTCCTGCAGTTGTTCCCATAGATACGGCATTTGCTACTGTTCTCATTCGTGTTGTATTGTCACCACAGGCATAAATACCATCGACCTCTGTTTTTTGAAAATGATCACTATTGATGTAACCATTGTCATTTAACGTACAGCCCAATTTTTCTGGAATCGAACAATGCTGTTCAAAAGGAACCCTAGCATATACAGCTTTAATCGATTGTGCCGATTTGTCTTTAAAAATGACCTTTTCAATATAGCCTTTAGTATGTTCAAAACGTGCTATTTCCTTTTCAATGATTTGAACGTGATGTTTTTTGAGGGTTTTGGTCTGTTGTTCAGTTAATGTGGATTTGCCATTAGTGAAAAGCGTTATGTTTTTTGTCCAGTTCAAAATAAACTTCGAAAAATCATAACCATATTCTCCATTACCTAAGATGCCGGTGGATTCATTTTTTACCTCATAGCCATGGCAGTAAGGACAATGAAGAACTGAGACTCCCCAGCAGGATGAAAACCCACCTATATTAGAAGGCATAAGGTCTTTAACCCCAGTTGCAAAGATCAACTTGGTTGCTGTAAACTTGCCTCCAGAAGCGGTTTCAATTTCATAGTCATTTTTTAGTTGTCTTCCATCAACGGCCAGATCATTTAGAAAATGTACGGTATGGTACTTTTTTACTTGTTGTTTCGCTAAAGCTGCTATTTCGGCAGGCGGTTTTCCATCCTGAGTAATGAAATTATGTGAATGTGGTGTTTGCCTGTTGCATGGCTTGCCACTATCTATAACCAGTACATCTCTCAATGCTCTGCCTAAAGCCATAGCGGCGGCGAGCCCGGAATAACTCCCTCCAATTATAATAACGTCAAAATGTGTTTTATCTATCATGGTATTTTGATTAATAAAGCAATCGAACTTTACAGGAACACTAAGTGCCACGGCTGCTAATCCACTTTGCTTGATAAATTTTCTTCTGTTAAGGGTTTTCATTCTGAAACATGAATTTATTACAAAATTACAGACCGATATTGTGTATAGGATAGGACTAAAATGGAGTTTTATAGGACTTGTTTGTAGTTGTTTCTATAGGTTTGAGGCGAAACGCCAGTATGCTTTTTAAAAAACCGAATGAAATACGATGTGTCTTCGTAACCTAAATGATAAGCAATCTGATTGATTTGATTGGAGGTGCCAAGAAGGCTTCTTTTAGCTTCAAGTAAAATGTACTCATTGATAACTGTTGAACAGGTTTTTCCTATGGTAGCTTTAATGATTTTATTGAGTTGATATGTGGAGAGGTGCATCATGTTAGCATATTCCGCTACTTGCCTTTGACTTGAAATGTTGTGTTGTAACAGTTCTAGAAATTCTTCCAGCCGCTCTTGGCGGTATTGGCTCTCTTTATTCGAAATGCTTTTTGATGGTAAGCTGAATCTGATAATTTTGATAAAAAGAATTTCCAGATGAGCTATTACAGCATGTATGTAGCGATCTTGTTTTTCGGTATATTCTTCATGGATAGATGTCAATACGGGAAGTAATTTTTGGAATGCTGTAGGACTAAATGCATAATGATTTTTGCGACTGGCTTTTCTTAATATAACATTGGCCGTATCTTCTTTTGATAAATAAAAATCCCGGTTAAACGCTAGTAAGTAGCCTTGACTTCCCTTTTTTAATATGAGCTGATGCACTTGACCAGGTCTCATGAAGAATAGCGTATAATCGGCAACAGGATATGAGATGAAATCAATAGTGTGTTCACCACTTCCTTTCTTTAAAAACAATGCAAAGTAAAAATTGTGCCTGTGAAGCTTTTGGATCATATCTTTTTCAGAAAGGTCGCTGTCGAGTTTTACAATTTTAAATCCCTTATCAAAATAAGGCTCTTCGATATGTCTTACAGGAATGTCTTTCATTAAAGATTATCAGAAGGTTTAATGATGTCAAATAGAGTTATAAAGGGTACTCAATTTGTTTGGTGAAGATAAGTAAATATGTCTTGATGAATAGTATTGCAACCTAAGATGATGTTTATATCGGGTTGAGATTTTAGTTTGATAAATCGAGCAATAGTTCATCTAGCCTCATTTGAGCAATCAACCGCTTTTTTTAATCCATTTACCTCCTATACTTAAATTCAAAAGAGAAATCTCAAAAAGCAAGTGCGATTTTGATTGCTGTTGTCTACAAAAAAAGCTTCAGAAAAAATCTGAAGCTTTTTTAAATCGTTACAATCGATCTGTTGCTAATCTACTATAAGTTTCTCAATACTTGAGTTGGTACTGCTAGAGATCTTCAGGAAATATAATCCCGATTTTAAAGCAGATATGTTAAGCTCTGAAGTATTAGAGTGAATGGATTTTGAATAGATTAATTTTCCTTGTAGATCTATAATCTCAAGTGTAAGTGTTTCATTAAAATGATTCAACTGTAAAGTGACATGATCCTTAGCTGGATTTGGATAGAGCTGAAAACCTGCAGTATTGAAATCTTCTACACTCAATGCTACGGAGCTCTCTAAATAATCTGGTATGCCATTGGTGTCAGTGTCATCGTCAGTTGGATCGCCATTGCCATTATAATCTTCATCAATGGTTAAGACACCATCACCATCATCATCGTCATCCAGATAATTTTCGATAGTATCATCATCAGTATCAATGAACGCGTGTAAGGATACCATACGTCCATTTTCAATCTGAATTTCATCGATAGTATCTATATTATCACCATCGTCGTCGTCGTCCAAGTAATTTGGTGTGCCATCATTATCTGTATCGTCATCTTCTAAATCGCCATTGTCATTAACATCTTCATTCTCGTCAATTATTCCATCGTTATCGGTATCGGGGCAAGGTGCACCAATATCAAAACTTCCTGCATTAAAAAATACAGCGGTATCGTACAATGAATCTAAAGCGTCCGCAATGACCAGTTTTAGATGATACGTTTCGCCAGCGTTTACAGATGCTTGTGCCGTAAACACTTCGGTTCTGCCATTAAGCTGAATAGGAGGTGCATTAAGTGGTAAGTAACCTGCAAAATACGCTTCATTTGCAGCGGCACATTGATCGTTTTCCGGGTGTATGGCGCTAACGCTAATAGGATTACCACTTCCGGGCAATTCTGCTAAATTATAGATGTTATCTTCCGAATCGGTTAAGATAAATGCAAAAATGTCCGAAAAACTACATTCGAAAAGACTTTGACCATATTCTTCAGAAGCCATAAGGAACTCAAAGTTTATTTGATCAGTTCCCGGGACAAAATCAAATTCTATGATTGTGGCGTTGTAGGTTTGTGTAGGAACTATATTTTGCAGATCAATATCTCCGGGCCATGTATTAGAACCACTCCCTACACTACCTGAGAGTGAGTTCGGTCCTGAAATGTCACTGGCACTTCCATTAGAAATCACTAGACCTTGGCTAAACGGGAAACTATCTCCGGGTGTAGAAAAATAACCAATTCCAAACGGGTTTCCACTCCCGAACTGCGTCCCTGTGGAATAAGTAATGTTAGATACCTGAATGCATTGCCCTGCTAATAATACATCTTCTACCAATTCCTGAACAGTAAATGCACTTTCGTCTACAATGACGTTCTGGCCAGTACAATCAATCGTCAGGATGTTAAAAGACGATAGAGCTACACATCCAGTAGTCTGATGTTCTAATCGTGTATAAATGGTTTGAATATTAGGAGTTATATTCATGTAAGTTGGTGCTAGCGCATCGGTATCAGATAAAGCATTGTTTTCGGTTTCATAAAAACTCAGTGATACATCGGTCTGACCATTAATAATTTCATCAGTTCTCAATGAGAGATCAAATGTGGTATAACCATCACCATCCACATCGCAAGCCTCTATATCAGATACAGAAGTAATTATCGGGCTCGGGTTAACGATTAAGGTGATTTCGGTAGTGTCATAACTCCCGGTATTATTATCGGTTACTCTGGCAATTATCGTTTGCGGGTTAGAAGTATTTGTAAAAAATAAGGGCAATGGACTGCTATCTGTATCTGCATCCATTTGCGTTAAGAAAAAACTTAAGGTGAAGTTTAACGGATCTTGTGTGCCTAATATCAAAGGCGAATAAGCACTTAGGTCAAAGGCATAAAAGCCATCATTATCCTCATCACAAACAGAAAATGTCTGCGGTCCGGTAGCGACTTGGGCATAAGATATAAGATTAAAAAGTAGTAAGAGAGCGAGTAGATTTTTTTTCATAAAGTAGTATTTTGATTAATGATATAACAGAGATATACGTATAATTCCTACCTGTAAATATAAAAAAGATTTAATTGCCGTTTTGTGGTTTTATAAATTAAGCCCGGGGACACAAAGGTTTTCAAAAGCAGATAAGAAAGGTGCCATTATTTATGGCTTTTGTTGCGATTAGTTTATTTTAATATTCTTTAAAAAATCTAGATACTTTTTATGGTATTTGGAGTTGATTTTATCTTTTACTCCCGATCCATAAACAGAATACTTAAACACATAACCCTCATTCCCTAATTTTAAGTACGCTTCGTCTTCAAAAGCATAGCTTCTTTCAGTGGTTGTAAAATAGGCAACTTGATTTGATATATGCCCGAGACGAAATCCAAAATTGTCGGGTATTGTATCTTCAATATCTTCATTTATCCAATGGCACAATGCTTCGGAAGTTTTAATTTTTTCGGGAATGTTTAGAATCTGTTCTATCGAAAATACAATACTGAATTTACCGTCTTCAAATTCATATCGTGTTATAACTTTTTTAGTTGCATTTTCAAACGCTATGTCTGGAAATGTTACTTCAAACGTAGTTTCATTGTCCTGAGATTGCGAATAACTATTTCCGATTGAAACTATAGTTAAGAATACAATGTATAGTGCTTTCATAAGGTTTTTCATTAACTATAACGATTTTGTTTAGGTTTAGTAGCTGGCTTAGATGCTAATACTTTAAGTAGGTAATATACTTATACTTAACAAAAAAGAAAAGCGGTTTGAGTCTAAACTCAAACCGCTTTTCTTATATGCGATATTACAGGTCGTGTGTTGGGTTTAAAACTTTCCATTATTGTGAGCCATTTCAGTTGGGATTTCTTCAATTATGTCCCAATGCTCAACAATTTTCCCGTTTTTAACTCTAAATAGATCATAAAATGCTTGATTTTTTCCATTCCATTCGCCTTCACTCATGACTAAAATAAAATTACCTTCTCCTAAAACGTTATGTATTTTTTTATATTTAAACATATTGTTTTGAGAAGTCAAGTATTCAATGGCTTCGTTTAGTCCATCTAAACCGTCTTTTACCATAGGATTGTGTTGGTCATACTGTTCTGTACTAATGTATTCCGTAATTTTTTCTGGTGCTTTTCCGAATAAAATATCATTTACAAAATGAATAACAATAGTTTTATTTGCCTCTGTTTTATCCAAATCTGTAACTTCTGTTGGTCCGTCAGTTTGCGAACGACCACTGGCGGTTTCATTAACCTTTGGTGTTATATTATCCCAATGTTCTGCTACCATACCGTCTTCCATTCTCCATACATCAAATGCAACCACTTCTTTTGCACCAAAAGGTTCTGCATTATGATATGAGTTGTGAAAAATGATATAGTCTCCATCTTGTAAGATTCTATGTGTCGTATAACTTGTGTTTCCTTGTTTTAAAACTGGTAAAAACCCGAGTACAGGCTCTATTCCAGTAGGAACGTGCGGATTATGTTGTATGTAATTTTTCTTGAAATATTTTTTGACACCTTCTTCGCTATAGTATTTAAAAAATGCTTCTTGAGCTTTCTCTGCTGTTGGTTTTAGATTTTTCAACATTTTTTCTGTTTTAGTTGTTTCTTTGTTTTTGCTTTCTGTTTTTTTTTCACTTGGATTATTACAACTAGCTAATACACCTAGACTTAGTATTCCGATAATTAATTGTTTTTTCATTTTGTTATAATTTATTAATGTAATTATTTTTGTTACAGTTTTAATCAAAAAAAACTAAAACCGATTTTTAAACTCTTCCAATGTTATTTTTTCTAAAACAGACTCAACTTTTAAGTCTAATTCAGAATATAATTTACTCAAGTTATTGTTTATATTTTTACCAATAGGGCAGTTTGGATTTGGTTCGTTTTTTGAAAACCCTAAGATATTGTTATTGCCTTTTACAAGCTTAAATAGCTCTGATAATTTTATTTCTTTAGCTGATTTTAAAAGCTTTACACCTCCATTTTTTCCTTCCTTAGTTTCAATCAAGTTAAGTTTATTTAACTCTGAGAGTTCTTTTCGTACCAAAACAGGATTTATATTCAAGCTTCCAGCAATATAACTTGAAGAAAGAAACGTGTTAGGTTCATTGGCTAACAAAGTCATAATGTGTGTCGCTATGGCAAATCTACTTTTTATCAACTGTAATAAAATTAATTACAGTACAAATTTAGAATATTTTTTTGAATTGAAAAATTAATTGAGATTTTTTTATAACCGTATACTAAGTCTAGTTCTTATGAAAATTTTGAAGAGTTTCCTCAACTTGTTAAACCTGAAAATACGTCTTTAATAATCAATAAACCCTGTAGCCAATTCAGTCGCAATCCACCTATAATCGTTGTTGTGAAACATTTTTAATCAATTCCTAAATCATTTGTAAAGGAATGATATAATTCAATTTCACTTATTGGAACCCCGGTGTTATAGTTGGTAATTCCACAAATGATACGTTCAATTTCATATTTGCTTGATATTTTTTCAATAGCGATTAATTTCTCTTGGTTTAGAGATATTATCCAATCCACTAATTGCCTTATTGTCCCTTTTGAAACAGGTGTTGTTCGTTTAATGGTTTTAATTCCAAAAATTTTGACATGAGCATCTAATTCTGGATTAAAATCTAACGCCACTAAATCAGGTAATTCAAGTCCAATTTCTGTTTTTAGTTGACTCCACTTTTCTTTCAGTTCCATTTGAGTTAATAATTCCGATAGTTTCATGTCAGGTTTTATTTGCTTTTCGGCTGAAGTCAGATGTCTTAACGCTTTTCTAATTCGATAAAATACGATTTGCGTCAGGCACTTCTCTGTTGGGGTTTTAATAATTCTACTGAAAATAAAATCCGCTAAATTCTGAATGGTATAAATTTTTTCCGCTTCGGAATCTTCAATTCGTATCCCAAATTTGTCCTCAATAGACATAATTAATGCTACTGAATCTAATCCCATTATCGGTTTGCTTTAAATGTTTTTAACCGTGATTAAGTGTCGTTTATTCCTTTTCTTTTTTTAGATACTCTATCCTGTCAGTCCGATATTGATAGGGGCCATTCATAAAACCCAGATCAACACAATTACATTTTATTATGAATTCTTTGTACTCATTTCTTTTTGAAACATTGGGTTGATGATGCATAGCTATTTGCATGTTCAATATGACTTCCTTTTTTTGTTCTTTACTTAATTTCTCCATATTTTTCAATATGTATTCGATTAATAGAAAGTTTTCTTGATCTATTTCTTGTTTTTGCGTTTTAGTTCCAACTTTACGAATCAGTTGATCTCGTTCTTTTATAATAATAGAAAGCTCGTATAAGCTTCTATTATTGGGGTCTATTTCAAAAGGTCTTTTTTTGGATTCTCCAAATGACGGGTCAAATGGTTCATTCATATTGGCCCGACAACTGTTACAGAATAAAAGGTATTTTTCTTTGTCTAAAGAATAGATGGGTGTATTCCAATTTTGTGTTTGTTCTATATGTTCAATTTGTAACAAGGTTTTACAGGTTTTTATATATTCCTCAGAAAGTGAAATTCTTAGACTCTCATATACTAATGTTGAATCTGCTTTAATCTTGGCTAAAGCAGCGCTTATATTGTAATAATCCTTTTTTTCAAGATCTTCGAGAATCTTTTTTTTGTAAAATTCATTGCTCGATTTTTTAATCTCATTTTTGATTCTGTCTTCTAAATTTTGAGCATATGTATTGTATGAAATTAATGTGATTAAGAAGACCAAAATTGTCTTGATAGTGTTTTTTTTCATTTTATAGTAATATTAAAATATGGTTAGTCTATTCATTTATCATTAGTTTTTCTAATGATTGATATGACTTATTGCTGAAAGATAGCAAATTAGCGTTGAATTCGTATAAGCAATTATAGTCTATTGTAGGCAGTTTATTTTTTGTTGATAGTTAAAAAATGCCCCGTTTTATCTACATGAACCAGTTTATTTTTACCGTTAATAGTCATGCTGAGCGTGGCTAATCCGTTTTTAAAAACACCAAAGGCGTAGGGATCATATTTAAAAGGGAAACCCCAATCGGTATAATATTCAGGTCCAAATTCGAACACGGCATTCCCATTTTCATCAATGCACAAAACCGTATTGTCCATTTTCTTAACAAAGGCCAGACCTTCGGAAAAAGTAGATGAGTTTAGGTATTGAATATCAATAACCAATTCACCCGACTTATTAATGTAACCACTCTTACCATTTTTACGAACTCTAATTAGAGAAGATGAATTTAATAAATCATCTGTACTAATTCGTAAGCCTTCTTTTAGTATTGGTTGTAATATATCGCCTTTACTGTTGATGATTTTTTGATTACCTGTTAAATTATTTCCAGCCAAATAATAGTCATTCTTTATTCTTACCAGTGGATAATACATCTCATCAGTCAATACATTTCCCTTATCATCAATAATCATACAGCAGTTATCACTCCCGGCTCTGCAACCATCCTTAAAGGCAATAGCAGTGCCGTTTTTATAAGGATTTATTCTAGCCAGTTGTTTAGTAAATATCAATTTTCCTTTACTATTAAATACAGAGGATATTGTTTTTCCACCGCTGACAAAGGTATGGGTGGCGATCTTGTCTTCGGAGAGATGATTAGTAGTTACAAGAACACCTTTTGCTGTAGCATCTACTTGTGCGCTATATTTTTCGAGAAAACTGAAAACAACTCTGCCATTTTTATCAATGAGTGCTTTATTAGAATAATCTCCATTAAGCTCTACTACAGCATGACCTTCACTAAAGGGAAAAGCTCTTGAATATATGGGCTTAATAACAATTTTTCCTTCGGAATTTATATAGCCAAATTTATTATTGATTTTTACGACAGCCATTCCTTCATTAAAGTCCTTTATCTCATCTGGGATGTGTTGAAATTTTAAAGGAATAACGACTTCTCCTTTCGTATTGATGTAACCTAATTTGGTGCTTAAAATCTTGTGATAATTATTCTTTGCCCGGGTTGTAATAGTTATTGCTGCTTTTCCCTCCTTAAATTTTCCAATGTGACTGTATTTTGCTTCTAGAATGATATCACCTTTTCTATCAATTAACCCTAATTTACCATCTTTTCTGTATAAATAAAGGTCGGTGCCATTCTGTGATTGGCAATAGCCAGATAGTAGAAAGAATAGTAAAATGATTTTGAAAGCACTAAATTTCATGGGTTTTATAGGTCTTCATCGGTCATATGTAGGCATCGTAGCTAACCAATAGCGATTACTAATTATACAATATACTTTAATTAAATGAAATAGCGGCTTGAATTGGGACTCAAACCGCTACCCACTTATCTGTGTCATTGTGCTTAGTACCTGTTTGACTTTTTTATGTTTTTAAATTGCCTGACCATTTTTCCGAAATTTTTCTCCCTTTTCCGTTTTTCAGCAACAGTTGATTCAAAATGTTCTTTTTCTCGTTTCATTTTCAGATAGTTTTCATACAGCGACGTATCTATTTCTCCACTTTTAACGGCTGCCATAACAGCACAACCTGTTTCTATGGTATGGGAACAATCGTTAAACTTACAGTGTAGGGATAGCTCGGCTATTTCTTCAAATGTTTTTTCCAATCCTCCTACTGAATCTGCGATACCCACTTCTCTTATCCCCGGATTATCAATTATAATTCCACCATTTTCAAGGATTATTAATTCCCGGTGACTTGTAATGTGACGTCCTTTATTCGTACTTGCACTAATTGTGTTGGTTTTCATCAGTGGTTTGCCTGAAAGGTTATTGAGAAGGCTTGATTTCCCTACACCTGACGAGCCCAAAAGGCAATAGGTTTTGCCCTTTTTTAGGTGTGCTTTGACGTTCTCAATTCCTTTTTTGGACGTATTGCTTATGGCAATTACAGGTGCTTGTGTCACTCTTTTTTGAACTTTGGAGATTAGATCGGTTAAAGCAGTATCGTCTATCAAATCAATTTTATTTAGAATAATGATAGGCTTTACATTAGAGGTATTGCAAATGGTCAGATACCTTTCCATCCGATTGATATTAAAATCCCTATCGACCGCTTGAACTATAAATGCAACGTCAATATTTGTTGCTATAATTTGTTTTTCCCCTTGTTTACCAACAGCTTGTCTTGTAATGATGGTTTTTCTGGGAAGAATAGCGTGGATGAGAACTTTATCATCATCATATTCAGAAATTGCAACCCAATCTCCCACGGCAGGAAAATCTTCACGAGTATTTGCAGTGTATCTTAAGTTTCCTGTGATTTCTGCATCGAATTCTCCCTTTTCGGTCCTTATAGTATACCTTTCCTTATGCTCTGAAGTAACTCTTCCAATTTCAAAGTCTGTTAAATGGTGTTGGGTTCTTAGTTGTTCTATGTTGTCGTTATATCCGAAGTGTTCTAATGTCATATTCTATGTGTTTTATTGTATTGTAAACACTTGTAGAATTCATATACAAAAGTGTTTACAATTGATGTGTTTATTTGTAAAATGTAAATAAGTGAAAATGCCTCAGAGGATGATCTGAGGTAAAGAATAATGATAGTCAAAGAGGTTGACTATCTATTTTACAATATCCGAATATGATATTACAGATGTAATAGGCATAAAATCTAATTAACGTATAAAATTAAAAAAATCTCTTGTGAAGTTCAAATAAATAGAGTCGATCTCGCTATGCATAGATCCCGATCTTTTCGATGGCTTTTCGTCAGCCTTTAATTGCCGACAAATATGTCCAGACAATAAAAAGGATCTGTAATGGTATTCTAAACCCTAAATAAGCTAATCCATTTCCGTCAAAAGTTGCTTTCTGATAATCAATATGCTTTATAGCTGCGTAGATGTTTGCAGGAAGTAAGAGTATGAAAAATGCGATGATCAACCATGCTGTAACGGTTCTGAAATTGGGAATAAAAAGCCCGATGGCTGCTATAATTTCTATAATTCCGGTTACGTAAACCAATTCTGTTTTGAAGGGGATGAAATTTGGCAACATCATGGACATCCCTTTTGTAAATACAAAATGTCCAATCGCTGTAAATAGAAGCATCGCTGACATTGCAATTCTACCTGATAGTGCAAATTCAAAATTACCATTAAAGATTTTGTTTGCTAATAATGAAATGGCAAATACACTTATTAAAATTAGTAAAGGTTTCATGGTTTATTTTTGAGAACAAAGGTCGAGGCAATTGCAATGTGAAACAATGAACTTGGGTTAATAAATTACGGGAAGTGTAGGTATTGATCTTTCTCTGGTAGCTGTAGCTACTATGTCATTCGTTTTCGTATTCTGCTCAATGCCTGCGGCGTAACTCCGATATAAGAGGCAATGTATTTTAACGGTACCTGCTGTATGAGACGGGGTTGTTCGGTAAATAGATTTCTATAACGTTCTTCGGCAGTTTCATTTAAAAGGGAAAGTTCTCTCTTGGATTTTTTTAAGAATAGCTCTTCGCTTGCTTGTCGCCCAATCAAATTACCAATTTTTGTGTCATTGTAAATGGATTGCAGATCGGTGTATTTTAGTCGCCACAGTGTCGTTTTGGTTAGGGTTTCTATGTGGTAAGTAGATGGTTTTCGTGTTAAGAAGGAATCGTAGCCGCTTATAAAACTATGATCAAAAACAAAAGTAAATGTTACGTCGTTCTCTAATTTTGGAATGTAATAGCGAACAATTCCTGTGGCTACGAATGACAGATAATCTTCTACCTGTCCTGTTCGTAGAACCACATGTTTTTTTGGGAATTCTTCGTACGAAAGCTTTGAACTAAAAATTGTCCATTCCTCATCGCTTATTTTCTGTTGAATGGCCTGTTCAAAGTTTTGTCGAATTTGTTCCATCTTTGAGAATCATACATTAACGTGAGTTTGATATACAAAATACTCAATATTAATAGTTTGCAAAAAAAATCATTACAAGTGTCATCATTCCGAACGAGGAACGAGGAGGAATCTCATTATGAGTGAGATGTCTCGTTGCTCATTCTTCGCTTTGTCGACATGACAAGTCACTTTATTTCGGATATTAAGAGATAAAATTATGATTTAATCTTACATCAAACTTACGTTATATTAATGCTTTTTGAACGCTGAAAGTTTTGTATATGACTTATTGTCTAAAGATAATAAATTGCGATTAAGAACTGCATACGACCGTCCGCTACGCTTGTGTCAGCCACAATGAGCTAACTATACATGATATGGGTAAATTGTTTTAATAACTCATATCGAACTCACCTTCTCTTATCTCCACCAAGTCTCCATTTTCATTCACGGCATTATATTCGAAGGTTCCGCCCAATATTCTGTTTTCCAAATCGTGAAATACAATGTCTAACTCACCGATATTTTCAGTATTGGTCGAGTAATTGTATTCTAAAGAATTAATTCTGTATTGGCCAAACGTAGCATCAAGTTCGTTAGTAAGAATATAAGTATCACCAACATTTACGGATTCAGGAGTGACATCATTGATCCTAATTCTTATACCTTGTGAAACAAAATCCGGCGAATTTCCTCCATCTCTGAAGGAAAGAGTCATGAAATTTTCATCGTTCCAGGAAACAAAGCCTAAGTTCATCTCAGCACCAGTGCCATTAAGGCTTACTTTTGGCAGTAATAGTTCTCCATTAGCAATACACTTGATCCCGCCTCTTCCGTCAAATACATAATTGGGGTCATCAGTATCGACAGGCGATGTTTCACAACTTGTTAGTCCGAATAAGAGGATTATAACTATTCGTTTTAATGTCATCATTGTATGTTTTTTATGTAGATGCCTTTCTTCAAAAAGGGTTGCGTGAGGATGTTGTTTATTAGCTCATATATACATCAAGCCTGTGATGTTAGCTGTAAACAGTATATGAGATATTGGTATGAATTGTGGTTTATTAATTTTCAGTCCATTTTTCATTTCTCTTTAATTGGTCGTTGAGAGGTAAATAATGTATGCCTATAATTAATTGAATGTTTGGGTCATTTAAATTAAAGTTCTCAGGATCATTCAATATATAATAAGGCATCATTTCTGGACCATAGAAATCACCAGATTTACTTATATCTTCGGCATATTTTGCAATTTTTGGATTTTGTTTTCCAAGATCAGATAAATACTTCTGGTACTTCCCAGTAGCATTGGCACAGATACTTTTTGTTTCCGCTTTAGTGCTGTAATTAGTGGATTTGCAGATCATCCAAATTTCATTAAAGGTTGATTTAGATATTTTCTCGTATAACTTTTGTTGCTCTTTAAAATCTATGTTTGCCCAAATTCCATGACCGGATGCTTGTAATGAGTCGTGATCGGCTTTTTCATAACAAGATTTAAAATCGGATTCACAGACTTGGTCTATAAAAAACAGTCTGATCTCATTCAAATCAGCTATTTCTTTAGCTGTAAAATTTGCTTTTAATTCAGAATCAGAATACCGATTACTGCAAGAGGTAAATATTAGGGAAATGATTAGTATCGATGGTATTAGAATTGATTTTCTCATATTTTGGGTGATTACATTGTGTAGGATTGGTAAATGGAAATTACATGGGTTCTAACGTTGTTGAGCTATTCTGTTTTGATATAATAGATTTGAGTAAACTGCCCGTTATACAGTCCTAAATGTCCAGTTTTTCCACTTTTATATAGTCCAACTAAAACGACTCTTTTTCCATTCATTTTATTCCATACACTATCTAATTTTGTTGCTGGTTCGAAAGTGTTTAGCCAAATTTTATCGGATTCGTCATAAATTCCTTTGTTTTCCAAATCAAGATGCAATTCTCCAGATATTTTTAGAGTGTCGTTATTAAAAACAGTCGGATTTTTTAATAAATCGCTAATTTCAGTCAGATTTATTTTCTGAGATAATTCCGCATTTCCATATTCTATTTTCAGCCTGTTACACGAAAACAATAGTCCGATAACTATTAAAATTTTGAACTTACTCATGACGTTTTCAACTTATGCATAATGATTTGGTGTATAGCCCGTTGCAGAGTATCAACTATGATTTTACATCGTTGCCTAAAGATAGGGAATTGTGATGGATTTGCTTGTAGTCATTATTTGTGGGGTTATTTTTGTTTATTTTTTGATTTAAGAATGAATTCTACAATCTCCTTTGCTTTTTGATATGTTATTCCATTCTTCTGATCGATTGCCAATTGATGGTTCACTTCAGTAATTTTAATTTCTGGAATGATACCAACCTCTTGTTCAATTGCTTTCGACTTTATATTAATTGTATTTTCATAGGTTGGAATTTGGTTTTGTACCCAACCAAAATAAGGCCCATAATCTTTTCGATTGGTACTATCCCAACAATCCATTCTGATTTCAAAATTTTCTCGACTTATTGAAGTCCAAATGTCGAAATACAAGTCTTTGTCAAAATCTACTATCGGAATTGTTATTCGGCCTCTATGAAAGAAGTGAGTTTTGTCTACAACACACAAACTCTTTTCAAGTTCCACACGTTTTTTAATTTCATTTGGCGGAACAGTATAGTAGTAATCAGGAAAATCCGAACCAAAGCATAATGGGATTTCGTCATATTTAGTTTCACAACTTTCACATTCAAAAGTTGATTTTTTATCTTTCTTAAACAATCTCATTGGTTATTTTCGATTAGGAATTGTTTCGCCGTTCGTTATGCTTGTGTTAATGTAATGAGTTAGACAAGTTTTTATACAATGTCATTCATTATATTCGATTTTTCTTTCCCAAACAAAACCTAATTCTCCATTCGAGAATCTTTTTTTGGTAATCCAATTTCCTTGTTTGTCATAAGTATACTTAAAAGAAGTTTGATGTTTTTGTTTTCCTTTTTTGTCATACCAATTTTGAACGGTTAAATTGTTTTGTTTGTCATATTCCGAAATAAACTTTGTGTAATTTCCATTAGATCTAAGCAATTCGGATTCTATTTCATTTCCGTTATTGTCATATTTGTAAGTCCTTGTGTCTTTTATTGTCCCGTCCGGATTGTACTTAATTTTTTTTATAACCTCATTATTGGAATTGTATACCAATTTTGTTTTATAAACTTTATCAGAATTGGGACTTCTACCTATTCTTAATATTACATTTCCGTTAATGTCGTATTCGTTTCTTTGAATGTAAATTAATTCATCTTTGGAGTTGTAGTTGTTAAATTCTGTGACATTCCCATTTACATCTATTACTGTGGTGTAATATTTTTTGAGGTTCCCTTTTGAATCGAAGATTATTCCTTTTAATGGTTTTCCACTTTGGTTTTTTTCAATTTTTGTAATTTCATAAATATTACCTTCACCATCATATTGTCCATATTCAATTATTCTTTCATCATTTCCATACACATCATACCTTTCGAGATGTTGATTTGTGAATGCAGAATCTCGTGGCATTACGGCAGTTCTTTTAGCACTATATGATGCCTGAATAGTTTTCTTAATTTTAAACTCCTTTTTCTTGTCTTGAGCTATTAAAGAGATAGAGAAAACTAACGTTAAAGTCGATAGAATGACACTCTTTATTTTCATTGTTTCTTAATGTTTTACAACGGTTAAGGTTATAATTTTCCACCGATGCTTAAAAATAGCAAATTATGGTGCAATGAGCTATATATACCCATCCTAAGTTTGTAATCTATTTAAATTTAGTTTTGTCAATTTCTTCATTAAGAAATTCCAAATCAATAAAATAATTTTCGTTATCAAAATTATCTGGAAAATACACACTTACATAGTCTCTCATTTTTAATTTAAATTCTACTATAGTAGTATCCATATCAATTATAGTAGAAAATTCATTGGTGATTTGTCCATCTATTCTCTGCTGACATAATATTTTACTTCTAGATATGCCAACTAAGTCAATTCTTTTAGGGTCTCTATTTATCCAATCATAAAAAGACTCTTTTTCATTAGTCATTGAATAGATTGCTGAATTTTTATTGACTTTAGTAGCAAAATTTATTACTATACAGTCCTCAGTTTTAATTTTTACTTCTTTCCAGTTTTTACGAACATCTTTAACAAAATCAGATTTATTTGCTTTTATCCACCTAATGAACTTTTTCTTTGATTTTTTCTGGTGTAAAAAAAGTGAAATACATAAAGTCAAAGCTATTAATATGTATATCCAGGTCATTTAGGTCTTGTTTTAGTAACGTTTTATATATGTATCGTAATAGAGTAAAATGTTACCTTGCTTTTTGATTTGTTTGTGAGTAGTTAGTAGTTGCTAATTTTTCTTTATTATGAATGCTATACCACTCTAAGATAACTAGATCATCTGTTTAGTCATCTAGTTGCTATGAGCAGTTGCTTATAGCGATTATTAGCAACTGGGCTTTATTTTATTAATATCTCTTTAAACATTCCAGTATCTAAGGCAACAAAAATATTGTCACTTACATGTGCAATTTCTTCTTTAGATAATTTAGTTTTCTTTAAAAAATAATTTCTCATTTCTCTTTTTGTTCGGTTAGTCTTATAACCAATTCTTGGTGAAATAACTTCCTCTCCTTTTGTGAAAATGATTATTGGGATATGTCTTTCTTTTAATTTTTTACCAATTAATTCCCACCACATATTATCGGTATCTCCAAAAGAAGCACCAAAAATGCATATAAAATCTGCCTGTTTAATTTTTGTTTTAAATAAATTGTCAATAGTGTGTCCATAGGCAGCATTACACTTTTCTTTTACAATGGCCTCTAATACATCAACATTCTGATGAAATTCTTTGTTTTTTAATTGGGAAACATCATTTACCCCTAATACCATTCTATTATCAATATATCCGTGAATATGTTCGATACCTCTCAAAGTGACGGAAACATTATCTTTGATATGATGTCCAATTCTAATGTTTTTCTTTTCCTTGATAATCTTTTCAATAATAGTAGTGTAATTTAAAGTGAATATGTCAACAAGCCAGGTGCTATTGGCGTAATTATTTTTAAAATTCCTGATTTTATTATTATCGGCTAAAGGAAGATAAACTTCTGGTTTTACAAGGTCTTCATAAAATTTATCTTTGTCGACTTTTTCAAAGTCAAATTTTGATTCCTCATTTTTTAGATATTCGGCAAGTTGTTCTCCAATGTCTTCAAAAACTTCATCAAAATCATCTACGGTTTTAAACTCCTCTGTGTATTGACCTAATGCAAGTTCTAAATCAGACCAGTTTTTATAATTATTAGAAATATTTGTTTTTAAATTATTGACGTTATTCTTTGATGATTTTACAGATTTATAATAATCATAAAAATCTTTGTAACTTGTTTTTAAACCAAGGTTTAAATCAAATCCATTCCCTAATATGTGTAGTACTTTCAATGTTTGTTGTTTTTTAGCCTTGTGCCTAACGGTTAGTATATGAATCGTAGCATCCCGAAGGGTGCTATGATTTCATATACCTTGTTAGTTGCTGGCTATTTGGGTATTTTCTTTTAAGATTTCACTCCTCCTTACTCTTGCTGTTCTACTATTAGTTCCAGCATACATATTTGCATAGTAAAGTGCAAACACATTTTCATCTTTATTGCCGCTTTTGTTTTTCATAACATTAGATTCAAATTCAATCAATTCATCAGTCAAGTCATTAATGTTCTTATCGTTAAATATTAATTCGCAAAGCAGAGTAAAGTAGTTGGACTTTCTGAACCACATTGAGTCTGATTCTAGCGCACTTTCGTTAATAGAAAGGATGGTCTGAGAAAGTTTCGTTTTCATTGAGTCAAAATTTGGATATTCATTATTGAACAATGCAATGTATCTTTCAACTTCATTGTCAGCTGGGAAGTATCCACCTTCTTCAATTGTAGCCATAACTAAAAGCAAGAAATGTAAATCAGCCATTCGGGTAAGCTCACTTTCACTAAAAATGGGAACTTTAAACTCAACATCTTTGAATAATGCTAGTATTTCTTTTGCACACTTTATAAACTGACCATCATAAATAGCATTATTAATTTCTATTGCTGTTAAAGTAAATTTTGTAGAATTTATTCTTTGGAAAATCTCAATCATAGTGTCTGGAGCAACATCCTTTAAATCACGAACTGTAACATCATAGTTCAGAAAGTCGGTTTTATCTCCATCAGATAAATCATTGAACTTTGGAATGTTTTTCTCAAAATCGTGAGTCCCTTCTATGTATCTTTTTATTGTAGTCAATCTTTGTTGACCATCTACAACAACATTTTGGGTCGACAGTGTTTCTAAATCTATGCCTTTTTGAGAAATATAAATTTCTGGAAATGGATATCCATCTAATATTGTCTTGATAAAATTTTCCATATGTTCAGAAGTCCACACGAATCCCCGTTGAAATTCTGGTTGTAGAATTAACTCTTTTCTCTGAATCTTTCCAATTAGATCAGAAATGGTCTTTTTATCTGGTGTTGCCTGTATCTGTTGTGCCATTTTAGTTTATTGTATTTTGAATTTGTCCAATGCTGCTCTTATAATATTTTTCAGCATAAGATTGGCTTTTAAAAAGTCCTGCCTTGACCTTGTAATTCCCTACTTCTGATTTGCCATAAGAAATTGTCTTAAAAAAGTCATCCCAATTTGCTCTCAATTCCTGAAATTCGGTTGTGTTGGAAGGTAATAAATCAGGTCTCATCCAGCCAGTACTGAAGTATTTTATGAACTTAATATATCTTAAATATTGCTCTCGCCTTAGTAGAATTTCTCGGTATCTTAATCTATATGTATAGTCAGAAATTCTCTCAAAAAAATTTTCAAATAATTTTTCGTTACATATCGTAACGTCTATATCTGATTCAAATGAAAATTCTGTGAACTTGTACGGGCTAAAACCAAACCTTGACGAACCCACAATATTGATGTCCGAATACTGAATTTGAAAATTATCAGCAATTCTCTTAGAAAATTCATAAAAGTCGCCTTCTCTATCTTTAAAAACAAAAGGAGTTCCGTTGAAAAAATTTTTCTGAACAAAAGCAGTTCTTTCTTCATCAGATTGAACTGTCAAGATTTCAGTTTTATATTCTTCTATTGTCATTTTAATGTTTTTTGGCTTGCAGCTAACAATTGAATATACGTATTACGTATATCTACAGTATATATTTCTAGTCCTGAAATATGGCTACAAGTTAAAAATGAATTTGCATTGTTTCTAAATAAACCACATTCGGTGTTTTGTAAGAGTCGTTTTTCAGATACTCTTATCAAAAATGAACTAAAAATGAAGTGCTTAGGAGTGATACAAATATAATAAATAGACTATAAAAATGGACAATAATAAAAAATAGCTAGATCAATATTCTTTAAAGTACATAACGGAAAGAAAAAACTTATGTTAAAATACCTGATTATACGATGATATACACTTGATAATTGGCTGCATGAACAGCCGTGCGGAAGTAGTATCATAATTTCTATTACCGTTTAATAAAAACTGCGACACCAAAGAATTTTATTTTTTTTCGGAATTCCTCTGTTTTTACAGGGGTTTTCCGATGGTGTGGTGCCTCTCAGGATTCATACATGGTATGTTCCTTTGGCGCCGTCGTTGCAAATGCAAAACCACGGCTGTGTCAGCTTCCTCTAAACCTTTAAACTAAATAACCCACTTCTTTAGAAGTGGGTTATGCTTTTGAACGAATTACAGTTATTAATCCATAATTAGATTAGAGAATAATAACTATTGTTTTATAAATTTCTTTATGTGTTTTGCTGTGCCTGCATTTAGCTCTATGATGTATAATCCTTTACTTAAATGCTTCACACTGATTTGCTGTTCTTGTACTATTTCAGTTTGTTGTAATACCAATTGTCCTTTGAGATCATAGATACTGATTTTTTCTATCTCATTTAAGTCTGTGTCTGATAGCTTTATGTTTAAGGCATCTACCGTTGGATTAGGATATATAGACACAACTTGTAAGTGTGAGTCATTGGATGAACTTAATGTGGAAAATGTAAATGAGCTCATGCCAGAAACTGCAGCAGCATTAGGATCTACTACATTTGCAAATTGAGCCATTCCGTTATCAATCATATCAGCTTGCATAAAGGATTTTAATGGTGTAATTGTAGAGGCCAGAGCAGAGTTGTTTTCTAAAATGTATAAGGTTCCTGAAGTTGGGCTTCCATTAACAGTAAACGTATACAAATCTGAATTTATGCCTGCAGAAGGTGCAGGCAAGCTTACAGGACTCCCCAAGGTTTCGGTAACTAGATAACCATCAATTGTAGCTTGCCCAATAGCACTTCCATCAAAAAAAGATGCGCTCTCTGAACCTGCCAAAGAAGTTGCTGAACCAGTATCAATGGTTATACCATTTGGAAGAATAAGGGTAAACCCGTAACTCTGTACAGATGTTGCAAAGTTGTTAGTGCTTGTATTTGGTACTGCTTGTACTGTAAAGCTGTAGCCTCCATTGTGTTGTAATGTGTAGGTGTAACCATCCTGTGCAATTACTTTAGTTACAGATAAAGTAAACGCTAATGTTACTAAAAGAATTTGGGTAATTTTTTTCATAATTTCTACTATTGATTTGTGTTAATTTTTCGGAAGTTGTTCAATGATTTGATAAGGGCTGAAGTTAAAAACATTTTCTGGATGAGCAAGGACATTTTGTAGAATTACGGTTGTGTCCGCCTTATTTTTTTAGAGTCATCGCAATGTCAATATTTCCATTTTTGTCTGGAAATAGTTTTGTTTCATATTTCAAGTTGTAAAATTGCTCTTGCAAATGTAAAACCACGGCTGTACCGGCGTGTTTTTTTTCTTCTAAAGATAAGGTGTAGTCTCCAGAAATCGAATGAAGAACACAAAGATTTTCAGTCGATGTGATCTAAATCTTTAAAATGTAAAAGATTGATTTTTAATATTTTATAAAACCGGATGAGTTAATAATTAAGGTCTTTTTTTGACCTGTGATTATATAGTGAGTTTTGAAAAGTAACGACGGATGTATGTTCGTTGTTGTGCAGTTGTTATTACAAAATAGTGTTGCTAGTTGTAATGAAAATTCACCGAATAATCATACTCATCTCCATTGTAATAATTTTTTACAATTGCAAAGTCATCCTGGTCATATTCATAGGTCCAAACCTGTTCATTAATTAATTCATTAGTATCCGAGATAAAAGTTGATTTTTTAGTGATATTATTTGTGAGGCTAAATGATTCACCAAAATTTATTTGAGCCAGTAGATGAATGTTATTTGTATTTATTACTGGGTTGATTTTTTCGTCGTACTCGTATTTGTGATATAAGTTGCCAGGGTGAGTGATTTTTGATACCATACCATTTTCGTATTCAAAAGTTGTATTTCCAACGATTTCGAATGACCCATTGTGGTCATCTAAATGAGATACTTCAATTAATTGATTATTATCATTATAGATAAATTCATATTTCAAAAGTATTTCTTGAGTAGAGGGATTTAAATGATGTAATTCAGAAATTAAATCACCATCATAAAGTATATCAACCCATTTAGTAATTATGTCATTTGAATAATCTAATCTTTTAATGGGCTTTCCGTCTTCATATTCGAATTCATATTTATTAACTGTTCCACTGACTTGAGTAATTGAGGTTTCTAAAAGATTATTGTTAGAATCATAAACTCTTTCTGTCGAAAATGTAATGCCTTCATATTCGGATGATGCACTTATTAATAATTTATTTGAGATTGGAAGAGGTGTTGATGGGGCTTCGTTGAAATTGTCAGAACTACAGTTTAGAAGTATTAAACAAGTAAAATAGCGATAAAAAGTTTTCATAGTAGAAGGTTTGTACGAGTATGAAACGTTTAATTTTTAGAATTAGTGTTTAGTGTCCTAAATGGTTTTGCAGTCGTCTCGTATATAAATAGTTGTAAGGTCTAGTGTTTAAATTTATAAATACGCACCAAATTGAAAACTCGCCAGGATTCACAAGTGGTATCTTCCTTTGGCGCCGTCGTTGCAAATGCAAAACCGCGGCTGTGTCGGCATGTTTTTTATTCAAAAGATAAGATGGGTGCCTCCAGGATTCATGCAAAGGCATGTTCCCTTGACATCCCTCCTGCAAATGCAAAACCGCGGCTGTATCAGCCAGGTTTTTTGGTTTAAAGATTATAGAGCAAGCTCTAAACCTTTTAAACCAAAAAAACCCACTTCTCAAGAAGTGGGTTTTGCGCTTGTGGTGGTGCCTCCAGGAATCGAACCAGGGACACAAGGATTTTCAGTCCTTTGCTCTACCAACTGAGCTAAGGCACCAGTTGCTTAAATGCGGATGCAAATATAGAGTCATTTTTATTATTCGCAAAAATAAAGTTTATAAAAATTGCTTTTATACATTTGTAATCATACAAAACGTTATGAATCTTATAATTGACGTCGGAAATACCTTTGTGAAATTTGCCGTTTTTAAAACTTCGGAGCTGCGCTTTAAAAAAGCTTTCAAGTCCGAAGATTTTAAATCGGAATACCAAATGGTACGAAACGCTTACCCTGAGCTTCAACGCGCCATTGTAGCCTCAGTAGGTAAAATGAAGGCAGAGCTCCTTGAATTCATAGAAGCAGATCTCGATCTGCTGATATTGGATGCCGGCACCCCTCAACCTTTTCAAAATGCCTATAGCACACCGCATACTCTGGGTGTGGACCGTATCGCTTTGGTCAGTGCTTCCGTAGCACAGTTTCCGGATCGTAATGCGCTCATTATAGACGCGGGCACCTGCATTACCTATGACTTTGTCAATATAGAGAATCAGTACCTGGGCGGTGCTATTTCGCCCGGAATTCGATTGCGATATCAGGCCCTACATAATTTAACAGCCAACTTACCGTTATTAGATACTAACCGACCCAAAGACATTATTGGCAATTCTACAGCATCCTCAATGCATTCCGGAGTTATTTTTGGAATAATTAAAGAAATTGATGGTGTTATAGATCAATATCGGGAAAAATACCCAGATTTAACAGTTATTTTAACAGGAGGAGATGCCAAATTCTTGTCAAACCAATTAAAAAATAGCATATTTGCCAATTCAAATTTTCTACTTGAAGGTTTGAATTTCATTTTAGAATTTAACTCAAAATAATGATAAAACGACTTGTTGTAATTCTAATTACAATCTTAAGTTTTCAATCGTATGCACAAGAAGGTACGGCATCGCCATACTCTTTTTATGGTATAGGAAGCTTGAGATTTAAAGGAACGGTTGAGAATCGAAGTATGGGAGGAATGAGTGTGTATTTAGACAGTATACACATTAACCTTAAGAATCCGGCAGCCTATGTGGGTAAGAATATGGAGGCTTTTCCTTTTGAAGGCAAAAGCAGACCGGTAAAATACACCGTTGGTGGTAGCTATACCAGTTTAAATCTCGAGAGTAATGCGGTAACGGAAAAAGCAAATACAGCAACCTTTGACTATTTTGCATTGGCAATACCCTTAGGGAAATTTGGATTTGGATTTGGTGCCATGCCTTTTACTTCGGTAGGCTATAAGCTTGAAGATATCGATGAAAATGGGGTAGCACAGAATCAATATTCGGGTGAAGGTGGTTTAAACAGAGTGTATGCAGGTTTGGGCTACCAGATCACAGATAAACTGGCTATTGGCGTTGATATTAATTATAACTTTGGTAACATACAAAACAAAGCTTTAGCTTTTCTGTATGATAATGAAGGCAATTTATTGCAATACCAAACTCGTGAAGATAACCGTTCGGACCTGAGCGGTCTTAATTTTAACTTAGGGTTATCCTATAAAACAATGGTTACAGATAAGTTAGAGTTATCAGCAACCGCCACATACACGCCCGAGAGTAATTTAACCTCAGACAATGTCCGTTCATTCTCTACTATAACCATTAATCAATTTACGGGTCGTGAAGCTTTAGTTAATGTTATAGATGCTGATTTGGCACAGGATAACTTAGAAAAAACAGATCTAACATTACCATCGCGCTTATCTGTAGGTGCTGGTATCGGTCAGCCAAGAAAATGGTTTGTTGGTGCAGAATACACGTATCAAAACACAAGTGCCTTTGCCAATCCGATTTTTGATATTAATAATTCTAATTTCGAAAACTCTTCTGGCATTGCCATAGGCGGGTTTTACATTCCAAACTATAACTCTTTTACAGGCTATTTCAAACGTGTGGTTTACCGTGCAGGATTTAGATATGAAGGTACAGGCCTGAATATAAATAATGAGTCTATAAATGAGTTTGGCATATCTTTTGGAGTTGGATTACCAGTAGGCAATGTATTCCCTTCTAATATAAATATTGGGTTTGAGTATGGACAGCGCGGTACAACTAACCAAAATTTAATAAAGGAAGATTTTATAAGCCTCAATTTTAGTCTATCTTTGAACGATAGATGGTTTAAAAAACGAGAATATAACTAACAAATATTAAAAAAAATGAAAACGAGATTTACGTTATTAATACTGACATTATTTGTAGGCTTTAATAGCAGTTATGCTCAACAGGATGAGGAGTGTATGAATAACTTATCAATTTTTGATAGTTATGCTAAGAATAAGAAGTATGACGATGCCTATGAACCATGGATGGCCGTAAGAAATAAATGTCCTAAGTTTAATAGAGCGATCTATGTAAGAGGCGAAAAAATACTAAAACATAAGATCAAGAACAGTACAGGTACTGAAAAAGTAGCTTTTGTTAAGGACCTTTTAAAACTATATACCCAATACAATCAGTACTATGCGAGTAAGCACCCAACAGGCAAAATGCTATCTACGCAAGCACAAGTAAGCTATAAGTACAGAAAAGACCTTGGAGTATCGGATGAAGACCTGTACAATATGTTTGATAATGCATTCAAAACAGATCTTAAAAACTTTAAGAGTGCGCAAGGCTTATACACCTACTTTTCTCTAATGGTAGATTTATACGACGCTAAAAAGAAAACGGCACAGGAAATGTTTGATAAGTACGATGATGTTAATGAGAAGATAGAGTCTGAGATAAAAAATGCCTCGGAAAACTTAAACAAACTGTCAGTTAAAGAAGAGAATGGTGAAGCATTGACTAAAAAAGACAAACAATATAAAAAGTTCTATAGCCAAACTTTAGAAGCATTTGATAAAGTATCGGGCAGTATGGATACCAAATTGGGAGAACGCGCAAATTGTGAAGTATTGATCCCATTATACCAAAAGGACTTTGAGCAGTTTAAAAACGATCCTACGTGGTTACAACGTGCTATGAACAGAATGTATGCAAAAGAATGTACGGATGATCCTATGTTCGTTAAGATCGTTCAGCAAAAGAATACTGTAGAGCCAAACGCATCTACGGCATACTACCTGGGAATATTAAAAGATAAAGAAGGAAAGTCTTCTGAAGCAGAAAAATTCTATAAGCAGTCTATAGAGTTAGAAGATGACCCATTACAAAAGGCAAAACTAAACAAGCGTTTAGGAGAGAAGTACTATAAGAATGGTAGTTTTGGAAAAGCCAGACGCTACTACAGAGAAGCACTTAAATTGAACCCTGCTGACGGAAGTCCGCATTTAAGAATTGCAGCGATGTATGCTAAAAGTGCTAACAGTTGTGGCGATACTAACTTTAACAAAAGAGCTGTATTCTGGTTAGCCGCAGGAGAAGCCAAAAAAGCAGGGCGAGTGGATCCAAGACTTAAAAAAGCAGCAGCACAGACTGCAGCAAATTATGAAGCAAAAGCACCAACGAAGAGTGAGATCTTTTCAGCAGGAAATAAGGGTGAAACGATTAGAATAGGATGTTGGATCGGCGCTTCAGTAGTTGTTCCTAATTAATGAATAGTAATACAATACATATCAAAAAACATATAGTCACAGCCTTAGCTGTGACTTTGTTTTTTGCTTGTAAAAATAACTTTAAAGACATACAGAAAATAGGAGTATTGCAAAATGCACCGGTGGGAGAGGCCATTAATATCGATTTAAAATATACCGATTCGGCAAGAGTTATTGCCAATTTATTAAGTCCCAAAATGCTGGATTATTCCAACAGGTCCTTTGAGTTTTCTGAATTTCCGGAAGGTATTGAACTTACCATCTTTGATGACGATAATAATAAGAGTAAGATATTTTCTGATTATGCCATCTACTACTCCGAAACCAAATTAATAGATCTTAGAGGCAATGTCATACTGGCAACACACCGAAAAGACACCCTGTTTACAGATCAGTTGTACTACGATGAAAAGAACGAATGGGTATTTACCAATGCTTTTTTTCGTTTAAAATCACCAACAAACGACATTAAAGGAAGAGGTTTCGATTCGGATAAAAATTTCAAAGGTTATGAAATGCTCGAAATGGGCGGCGATTTCGAAATGGATAATTAATTATCTTTTATCTTTGTCAAAAGACTTTACCAATAGTACCAAATGAAACTCTTACAATTTTTTCAATATTCCTATCTGATATTTGCCATATTATTTGTGTTTGATGCCATTTCCAAATGGCAAACAGAACGTAATAGAGCTTATATTTCCTTATTTATAGCAGCAGTTGCTGTATTTATGTTTTTCTTTCGCCGTCGATTTGCAAAGAAGATCCGCGACAGGAATAAGTAATAACCTATGGCCACAGTTGTCATCATCATAGGATCCTTAATATTATCAGCATTTTTTTCAGGAATGGAAATAGCCTATGTATCTTCAAATAAGATATTTATTGAGCTGGAAAAAAAACAAGATAATTTTATAGGCAAAATTCTCGGGAAGCTAACAGCAAAACCTTCAAAATTTATAGCCACAATGCTTATAGGAAACAATATAGCATTGGTCATTTATGGCTTTAAAATGGGCGATATGCTGATGCATTGGTTTCAATCCATACTACCCACAGAAAGCAACCTCGTAACTTATCTGTTAACCGATATACAGTTGCTAACCCAAACGGTGATTTCCACATTGATCATATTGGTAACGGCAGAGTTTTTACCAAAGGTTTTTTTTCAGATCTATTCCAATACCTTATTAAAGTTCTTTGCACTTCCGGCATATGTGTTTTATGTATTGTTTTGGCTGATCTCAGATTTTGTCATTTGGATATCAGATACCATACTTAAAACATTTTTTAAAACTGAAGGTGATAATGTAGAGTTAGCTTTGACCAAGGTGGAACTGGGGAATTATATCAGTGAACAAATGGAATCGGTAGAAGCACACGAAGAAGTAGATAGTGAGATACAGATTTTTCAAAATGCGCTTGAGTTTTCAGAGGTCAAAGCACGTGAGGTGATGGTACCCCGAACAGAGATTACCGCGATAGACGTTTCGGATTCTATCGAAAACTTAAGTCAGCTCTTTATCGAAACCGGATATACAAAGATCATTGTATACAAAGATTCAATCGATGAGATTCTGGGCTATGTGCATTCCTTTGAATTGTTTAAAAAGCCAAAAACAATAAAATCCATTATCATTCCTATAAGTTTTGTTCCGGAAACCATTCTTATTAAAGATGTGCTTAACATCCTTACGAAAAAAAGGCGAAGTGTTATTGTTGTTATAGATGAGTATGGCGGAACGTCAGGTATTATGACTGTAGAGGATATTATTGAAGAACTGTTTGGAGAAATAGAAGACGAACACGACAGTATAGAGCTTACCGAAGAACAGTTGTCTGAAGACACGTATAAACTTTCGGCAAGGTTAGAGGTGGATTACCTCAATGAAACCTACAAATTAAACCTTCCGGAGAGTGATCAATACGAAACACTGGGCGGGTTAATAGTTAACGAAACTGAAGGTATTCCGGAGCTTAACGATAATGTTATCATTGATAATTTTAAGTTTACCATTACCGAAGTGTCTTCGACAAAGATTGATATTGTCCACCTAAAAATACTTCCTGTAGAATAATCAAGGGTAACACCCATAAAAACAACAGTTCTGCTTTTATTATTTGCTAGAAAATGCTATTTTCGCACACTTATTTTAAACAAACTAAAAACGAAAAATGGCAGTTTTAAATAAAATTAGACAACGCTCATTGATATTGATATTGGTAATAGCGTTAGCATTATTTTCTTTTGTAATTGGAGATTTATTTAAGAATACGGATGCCCTCACAGGAGGTTCTCAGGATGTCATAGCTACTGTTAATGGAGAGGATATTATGCGTGATGCGTTCATGTTCAGAGTAGAAAATATGCAAAGACGATTTGGACCAAACAGCACATCTACTCAGGTAATGAATAATGTCTATAATCAAGAACTAAGACGAATAATACTCAATACTGAATACGATGCTTTAGGACTTACGGTTGAAAGAGACCAAATGAGAGATTTACTTAAAACCAGTTTCTCATCGTACCCGGAATTTCAAAATGAAGATAGCATTTTTGATGTAGGACGTTTAAATGCGTTTATAGCAAACCTAAAGGACATTCAACCGGAAAGAGCACCATTAGGAACGTTTCAGATCAGTTATGGTGAGTGGACCAATAACGAGCAATCTATTGCTAATAATGCCATTCAACAGTCGTACTACAACATGATCAAAGCCGGAGTTAATGCAACTTTAGGAGAAGCAGAGGACGAGCATAATGCAGAAAACAAAACGGTAGACATCAAGTATGTTCAAATACCTTACAACACCATAGCAGACAGTTTGATTACAGTAACCAAATCAGACATCAAAGCTTATATGGAAAAGCATAAAGAGGAATACACAGTAGATGAAAACCGAGAAGTTATTTACACGGTTTTTAAAGAAGAAGCCTCTAAAGCTGATGAAGAAATTATTAAAGATGCATTATTGGCAGCTAAAGCAGATCGAATAGATTCTGAAGAAGTCAATGGTACAGTAATTACAGATTCTATAACCGGTTTTGATAATGTAACGGATTATGCTGAGTTTATCAATGCCAATTCAGATATCAAATTCAGTGATGTTATATTAAGAGGTGTGCAGTTACCTGCAACGTCAAAAGATAGTATCCTTAATACAGCACTTAATAGCTATTACGGGCCGTACAAAGAGGATGGCTACTATAAACTTACTAAAGTTATAGAAAAGAAACAATTGGCCGATTCTGCGAAAGTACGTCACATTCTTATTCCTTATGCCGGAGCTACCAGAGTAGACCCAAGCGAAACCAGAACCAGTGCAGAAGCTAAAGTTGAAGCAGACAGCATCTTAGAGGTATTAAAAGGAAACCGATCAAAGTTTGTGAGCTTGTTAGAATTGTCTTCTGATAAAGTAAGTAATGAAAAAGAAGGTGTTTTAGAGTTTGGATATAATTCTTCATTTGCACCAGAATTCAAACAATTCTCATTTGAAAATGAGATTGGAGATATCGATGTTGTAGAAACGTCATTTGGATTCCACATTATAGAGATATTAGATCAAAGCAGTTTTAATGATGCTGTGAAATTAGCAACACTGGCACGTGAGATCGAGCCATCAGAAGAAACCATAGATCAAGTATTTAATGATGTGTCAAAATTTGAAATTGCAATTCAGGATGGCGATTTTAAAACCATAGCTGAAGAGCGAGAGCAAGACGTAAGACCAATAACATTCAAAGCCTTAGATGAAAATATTCCGGGATTAGGAAGTCAGAGACAAATCGTAAGATGGGCATTTGAAAATGATGCAAAAGAAGGCAACACAAAACGATTTACCATTGCAGGTACAGGCTATGTGGTTGCAAAATTGGTAAAGATCAACAAAGAAGGTCTTATGAATGTCGATAATGCTACAACTCCGGTATTAGCAGAAATACGCAAGGAGCGAAAAGCCGAGATGATCAGAGCTAAGATCACAGGAACTACAGTAGATGATATTGCTAAAAATCAAGGGCAGTCTATGCGAACTGCTACAGCAATAACCTTAAATAATACCACGCTTTCTGGAGCAGGAGTAGAACCTATGGTAATAGGAACGGCTTTTGGTTTAGCGGAAGGTAAAACTTCTAAGCCGGTAGATGGTAATAAAGGAGTGTATGTTTTAGAGGTTACTAAAATTACTGAAGCTACGCCGTTAGACAATTATGCGGCTATAATGAACAGGTTAAGTGATACCCGAAAAAGTTCAGTGCAAACAAAAGTATATACTGCTTTAGAAGAAGCTGCTGACATTGAGGATAACAGAGCAAAAACAGTATACTAAGACGTATATAGAACACACAACATAAATAAAAAAGCGCTGCAAATTTTCTTGCAGCGCTTTTTTTATATTAAAACCATATCGCGGTATGGAATGATATGATGGTAACCAAGAGCTTTAAAATAAGACTGTGGAAGTGTATCAGTAGCAACTAAGATAAAATCGCCTCCCCAGGCACCTAAGCTTTTAATTGCGCCATCAAAATCCTTAAACAAACGCTGCTTTACAGGTTGAATGCCAATGACTGAAGCAATAATAGTTTCATGCTGAGTAATTAAACGCTGAAAGTCGGAGAGCGAATCGCAATGAATAAGCGCTTCGGTTATGGTATTGATCGCATCGATAAGCAGAGATTTGGAAGCCGTATTCTGATGATATAAAGTAATACCATCTCTACTGTTCATCTTTTGGTTGAGGTAAACAAAGTATAGGTCAGAAGCAAAAGCAGGTGAAAAATTTACTTCCTTTACCGTGCGGTTAGTCTTATCATGCTTTTCATAAACGATAGGACTGTGATGTTGGGCACAAGCAATGTCGTAACCACTGCCTCCAAAAGTGAGTTCGAGCAATTCGTAAGCATCAACATTAGCCCATTGGGCAATATTATTGATCAATGTAGAAGAAGTACCTAATCCCCATAGTCGATTAAAATCCTGATGCGTGATCATATCAAAACCTTCACCGGAAGTTAAGAAATCAGGATTGAGTGTTTGAGCAGCTTTTAATACCTCTATCAGACGCTGCGTAATGGCATTATCAGAAGTGGTGTCAATGCTAAAGTTATCCTCAAACCATATTTGGTTGAGTTCGTTAAAGCTTTTCCAATGTATACGTTTAGAAGTATTGGTGCTAATAGAAAGGCTTTGGCTGTATTTGGTAGGTAAGGCTAAACTTTTAGCGCCATCCAATACCAAATATTCACCGGTAAGTAATAATTTTCCGTGACTTGTGTAAGATTTCATTAACTGGTACTTCGTAAGTTGTTCAAAGCTTCTATGACAGCACTATGGGTTACCGTATGCGTTTTAAAATGTTCAACCAGAGTTGCTTTTTCATAAGCATTAGCATCAAATTGGTTTAAGATGTTCATAAGGTGCATTTTCATATGACCTTTTTGTATTCCGGTAGTGGTTAATGATTTTAAAGCTGCAAAGTTTTGTGCCAATCCGGCAACAGCAATAATTTTCATCAGGTCTTTGGCGGAAGGTTTTCCTAACATGTCCAGAGAAAACTTGACCAAGGGGTGCAAGCTGGTAAGTCCGCCGACAGTTCCCAATGCCAGAGGAATTTCTATCCAAAACTTAAAAATACCATCATCAGTGGACACATGAGTTAAGCTCGAATAGCTACCGTTTCTTGAGGCGTAAGCATGTACGCCGGCTTCAACAGCTCTAAAGTCATTCCCGGTGGCCAATACCACGGCGTCGATACCATTCATAATGCCTTTGTTATGGGTGACGGCACGGTAGGGTTCTACTTCGGCAATGTTGACTGCTTTTTTAAAGTTGGAGGCAAAAGCCTCAGGGTCGCTAATATCATTATCTTTAAGGTCTTGAATGGCACAACTCACTTCTGCTCTTACAATACATTCCGGGACATAATTAGAAAGAATACTCATGATCACTGTAATCGCTTTCTCTTTGCTGTTAAAGCCATCATAGTTTTGAGCTTCATACTTGAGGGTTTCGGCAAATTGCTCTAAACAGGAATTGATGAAATTAGCACCCATTGCATCTAGGGTTTCGAAAGTAGCATGCAATTGGTAGTAGCCCTCCAGAAGTCCTGTCTTATTACGAAGTTCTATAGTTTTTATACCCCCGCCACGGCGTTCCATGTTTTTGGTAATTGATTTTGTAGCGTCATAAAATCGGGGCGTAATGTGTTCGAAAAACTGAATGAGTTTATGTTCGTCTCCAAAGTATGTAAAATGAACCTGACCAACTTTAGTGGTAGAACGTACAGAAGTCTTGAATCCACCCCTGTTTTGCCAAAATTTAGCAGCTTTACTAGCGGCAGCAACCACAGAACTTTCTTCTATTGCCATAGGAATAGTATAAAACGTATCGTTGATCAAGAAGTTGGGAGCAACTCCCAAAGGCAAATAATAATTAGTGATTGTGTTTTCAATGAATTCGTCATGAAGCTTTTGCAGTTTGCTATCAGTATTCCAGTATTGGGAAACTAACTGCCTTATAGAATCATCATTATTAAAATGTGTTTCAATGATCCAATCTATTTTTTCGGATTTTGAAAGTTTAGAGAAGCCAGAAATGGTATTTTGCATTGCTTTCCGCATTTAAGACACAAATATAGTGCGATTGATATAAAATGTCGGTAATGAGCATTATTATTGCTGATTTACTGTTAATAGTTAGGGTTTTTTGCATAATTTTTAGTAAACTTGGCATTACTTTATCGAAAAATACGATTAATGAACGTAATGAGATTCACGGCCATTATTGGCTTTTTAGTAACTTCACTATCCTTTGCTCAAAGCAAACAAATCACATTAGAAGATATTTGGAGTGGGGCATTCAGAACAGAAGGCATGCAAGCCTTACATTCCATGAACAACGGAAAGCAGTATTCGGTCCTTAATTTTGATAGGAATACCAGAACAGCATCCATTGATATTTATGATTATAAAACTTTAGAAAAAGTAAAGACCTTGTTGAGTTCAAAAGCGTTGAAAACCATACAAGGTTTTTTTGATTACAGCTTTAGTGAAGATGAGTCTAAAATTATATTAACTACTAATGAAGTGCCGGTATACAGGCGTTCACGCTTAGGAGAATATTATGTATATGATATTGCATCTAAACAATTGACTAAAGTATCGGATAAGCTCATACAAGAACCTACGCTATCTCCGGATGCTACCAAAATAGCTTATGGGTATGAGAATAATTTGTACATAAAGGATTTGAATACAGGTAAAGTGAGTCAAATGACTTATGATGGTGAAAAGAACAAGATCATCAATGGTATAACAGATTGGGTGTATGAAGAAGAATTTAGTTTTGTCAGAGCTTTTGACTGGAATACCGATAGCAATAAGATCGCTTTTATACGGTTTGATGAAACCAATGTGCCAGAGTTTTCAATGGATGTCTATGGCTCCGATTTGTACCAAACACAACAGGTATTCAAATACCCTAAAGCCGGCGAAGCAAACGCAATAGTATCTCTTCACTTGTACGATCTTGAAACCCAAAAGACATCAGAATTGAAAGTGGATAAAGCGTATACAGATTTCTACATTCCAAGATTACAATGGACCAATGAAGCAGATGTGCTTAGTGTTCAATACATGAACAGGCACCAAAATGAGTTGGATTTTTGGATGATAGATACAAAAAGCATGACATCCAATTTGGTATTGGCAGAAAAAGACGATGCTTATATAGATGTGACTTTTGATTTAACCTTCTTAAAAGATAACAGCTTTATATGGACCAGCGAAAAAGACGGTTATAATCATATCTACCATTATAAAAAGAATGGCGAACTGATCAATCAAGTCACAAAAGGCGATTGGGAAGTTACCAATTACTATGGTTATAACGAAAAAGCAAATACAATCTATTATCAGTCCGTAGAAAATGGATCCATAAACAGAGATGTATACGCTATAAAACTCAATGGTAAAAACAAAATCAGACTTACAAAGACCGATGGCACTAACAGTGCGGCATTTAGTGCGGATTTTTCATACTTTATCAATACGCATTCAAGTGCGACAACACCGCCCGAGTATACACTAAACGATTCTAAGAGCGGGAATGTGGTAAAAAGCATCAAAGACAACGATCGTTTAGCCAGGAAGCTTACAGATTATGTAACCTCTAAGAAAGAATTCAGTACGTTGCGAGTTAATGGCAATGATCTTAATATGTGGATGATAAAGCCGGCAGATTTTGATCCTAATAAGGCGTATCCGTTGTTTATGTACCAATACTCAGGGCCGGGATCTCAGCAAGTCGCTAACCGTTGGAATGGCATTAACGATTACTGGTATCAATCACTAGCGCAGCAAGGCTACATCGTAGCTTGTGTAGACGGTAGAGGAACAGGATATAAAGGGGCCGCATTTAAGAAAGCAACACAAAATGAATTGGGGAAATATGAAGTTGAAGATCAAATTGCTGCAGCCAAAAAATTGGGCGAATTGCCATATGTAGATCAGGAAAGGATTGGCATTTGGGGATGGAGCTATGGCGGATTTATGAGTAGTAATGCACTGTTTAAAGGGAACGATGTGTTTAAGATGGCTATAGCCGTTGCACCGGTAACCAGTTGGCGATTTTACGATACTATATATACAGAGCGCTACATGACAACACCGCAGGAAAACCCTAGCGGTTATGATGAAAACTCACCAATAAATCATGTCGACAAATTAAAAGGTGATTTCCTGTTGATTCATGGAACAGGAGACGATAATGTACACGTACAAAATACGATGCGTATGGTAGAAGCTTTAATACAGGCCGATAAGCAATTCGAATGGATGATTTATCCCGATAAAAATCACGGGATATACGGTGGGAATACACGCTTGCATTTGTATAAGAAGATGACCAACTTTATAAATAGAACCTTAGGCGATAAGATTAAAAAGGAAGAAGATCAAAAAGAAATGTCGTCTAAAATTAAAGGCTAAAAAGATAACTAACTAATACTTATTATATGACAAATTCAGTCTTAGCAAATCAAAAGAAACTTTTCGGGCATCCGGTAGGGTTGTATATTCTATTCCTTACAGAAATGTGGGAGCGTTTCTCGTACTATGGAATGCGTGCCATTTTGGTATTGTATTTAGTAGCAGAAACTGCGGCAGATAATCCGGGTTTAGGATGGGAAAATGCAAGTGCTCTTGAATTATACGGATGGTATACTATGTTTGTGTATGTGGCGTCAATACCAGGAGGTATAATCGCAGATAAACTTCTGGGGCAGCGTAAATCAGTTTTTGTAGGAGGTTTGCTTTTGGTGGCAGGTCATAGCGTATTGGCAATAGAACAAATGTGGGCATTCTATACAGGACTTATATTGATAGTCATGGGTGTAGGGATGCTAAAGCCTAACATATCAACTATGGTAGGAGGACTGTATCCAAAAAATGAGCAGAATAAGCGAGACATGGGCTTCTATATTTTTTATATGGGAATCAACCTTGGAGCAGCAGCTTCTGCCTTATTGGTCGGATACATAGGCGAAGAATACGGATGGCATTATGGATTTGGTTTAGCGGGTATAGGAATGGCACTCGGTCAATTGATATATATGTTAGGGCAAAAACACCTTAAACATGTAGGTAATTTAGTAGAAGATACAAGATCTGAAGAAGAAAAGCAAGAAAGTAGTAATCTGCTCATGGCAATCTTTAAGCACACAAATTCTATCATAGGCTTTGTAATTATGGTTGTTGCCGGTTTATTAGTCTGGTTTTTTTATGATTCATGGGATTATGGCTTACTAATTATTGGATTGGCTTTTGCTGTTGGTGTAGGTATTGTGGTGTATAATGATGGGAATAAAGTTGAAAAGGATCGAATATTAGTAACATATTTATCTTTCTTAATTATCATCATTTTTTGGGGGGCTTTTGAACAAGCAGGTGGATTAATGAATCTTTATGCTGCCCAGAAAACCGACTTAATCTTAGGGAATTTTGAGGTTAAAGCCAGCTGGTTTCAATCAGTAAATGCGATTTTTATATTAATATTTGCAACTTTGGTTGGTAGCTTTTGGGTTTGGTGGAAGAATAGAAAGAAGGAATCTTCTTCATTGTTCAAAATGGCAATTGGAGTTATCATTATGGGCTGGGGATTCTTTTTCATGTCCGTGGCTAGCAAAGAAGTGGGATATGATGCTGCAGGAGAAGTTATTGCTAAATCAGGAATGCAATGGCTAGTTTTGGCATATTTATTCCATACTTTAGGAGAGTTATGTGCATCACCAGTGGCACTTTCATTCATAACAAAACTAGCTCCAGAACGTTGGATGGCATTTATGATGGGTGCTTATTTTGCGGCAACAGGCTTAGGAAATAAAGTAGCAGGACTTCTTGGAGAATCAGCTTCAGAACTGGGAGAATTTACAATTTTTACTGGGATAGCGATATTCTGTACTATTTTTGGAATCTTGGTAATAGCGATTTTAAAACCTTTAAAACGATTGACGCATGGAGCGGAAGAACTTGAAGGTACTAAAAATGAAGAAACAGAAGGCTTTGAACTAGCAGATAATTAAAATACAAAAACCCTCAATTTTGAGGGTTTTGTTTATAACTAAACTTTTTACTTATGAATAAAACATCCGAAAATTTCTTTCAAACTAAAGTTATGGGGCATCCTGCGGGATTGTTTGTGCTTTTCTTTACCGAAATGTGGGAGCGATTCTCATACTATGGAATGCGTGCCATATTGGTGATTTTTTTAACAGGAGTAATTACCGGCGAGAATCCAGGTTGGGGTTGGTCTACTGAAGCCGCACTTTCCTTATTAGGTACTTATGCTTTATTTGTATACCTGACACCTTTAGTTGGAGGCTGGCTTGCAGATAAGAAAATAGGGTATAGAATGGCTGTTGTTATAGGGGCTTTGTTAATGACCTTGGGTCATGCATCCATGGCTATAGAAACCCCTACTTTTTTATACATTGGGATAGCGTTGTTAATAGTTGGAAATGGGTTTTTTAAACCTAATATGACTTCTATAATTTCTAAAATGTATGAAGGGCATGATGAGAAAAAAGACGGGGCCTATAATATTTTCTATATGGGCGTTAATGCTGGTGCTTTCTTGGGAATTATGTTGTGTGGTTGGGTTGGCGAAAAAGTTGGATGGAGTTATGGCTTTGGGTTAGCGGGAATTTTTATGCTACTTGGAATGTTACAGTTCTATTATGCGCAACCTCTTTTTGGGACAATTGGTGATAAACCCACGAAACAAGAAGTGGAATCTGCAGAGGATGCTGAAGCAGCCTTAGATCAGAAAGCAGGGGAAAAGTTAAACCCTTTTCTTACTATAGATGTGATTCTAATGGTCATTTTTACAATATCAGCATTAATATTTATAATTAACGATCCTTTAAATAAAATTGGTGATATACAAGCGCTTAATTTTACTATAGCAGGAATGGGAGATTCTTTGTTCTTTGCTTTAGTGGCCGCCGTTACTTTTATTTTGCTTTTGATCATTAGAATACCACGTTATGTTACCATAGAACGAGATAGAATGATTGCTTTTGCAATATTTTGTATACTAACGGTATTTTTCTGGGCCGCTTTTGAACAAGCAGCAGGTTCCTTACCAATATATACAAGAGACTTTACTAATCGATTATTAGAAGGAGGTGCCGCTACAACCTTCAAAATTGTAGACCTCATAGTTACTGTAGTGCCATTAGCTATAATTACATATGTGCTGTTAAGTTTGTTTCGAAAAACATTTAATAGAATTGGATTTTCGAATATAATTCTGGGCTTTAGTTTTCTTATTGTATGGGCCATCGTGATTTATAAATTATACACAGAATTTCAATCTACAGAAACAGAGGTGCCTGTAACATGGTTTGCCATACTTAATTCATTATTTATTATCATGTTTGCACCATTATTCACAAAATGGTGGGATAGTAAATACAATCCGCCAGCATCCGTAAAATACTTTTTAGGATTATTTTTATTAGGTGTCGGTTTTGCATTTCTGGCTTTTGGAGCCATGAGTGTACCCGCCGGGGCTAAATCAGCAAGCTTAAGTATGGCCTGGTTAGTGCTCGCTTACCTGTTTCATACGCTGGGCGAGTTATGCTTATCTCCTATGGGATTATCATATCTGAGTAAACTTATTCCTGCCCGAATGATAGCATTTATGTTTGGGGTATATTATCTTGCCATAGCCATAGGTAATAAGTTAGCACATTATGTAGGAGGCGATATCGAAAAAATTACTGAAGAGTATAGCTTGTCAGGATTCTTTTTGATCTTTACCATAGTACCGATAGTATTGGGTATCATAGCATTATTATTACATCCGTTACTCAAAAAACTCATGCACGGTGTACGATAAACGAGTAAAACGTTAAAATAAAGGCAAAATGCGTCTATTAAGACGCATTTTTTGTAAGTTAGGAATGATAATTGCAACAAATCAACATATGATTAAGAAAGTAACATTAATATTAGCCGTAATGCTGTTTTCACTAACAAGTGTAATAGCACAAGAGATCAATTGGGTGACTCTGGAGGAAGCTTTAGAGCTTCAGAAAAAGACGCCTAAAAAAATTATGATGGACGTTTATACCAATTGGTGTGGACCTTGTAAAATGCTAGATAGGAATACTTTTCAAAACAAGGACGTGGCAGCTTATGTAAATAAGCATTATTATGCTGTAAAGTTTAATGCTGAAGGTAATAGCAGTGTGACCTATAAAGATAAAACATTCGCTAATCCTAGTTATGATGCCTCACGTGCTAATAAACGTAATAGTCCACACGAGTTTACCAGATATCTTAAAGTGAGAGCTTATCCTACGATTGTTTTCTTTGATGAAGAAGCTAATTTTATTACACCCGTTACAGGATACAAAAAGCCTCGGGATTTAGAACTGTATCTTAAGTTATTTAAAGATGATGTCTACAAAGAAATGAAAACTCAGGAAGATTTTAATAAGTATTATAAAGCATTTAAGCCGGAGTTTAAAACCTGAAATTAAGCATTAATGTAATATAAAAGCGCCCTTTTCATTAGTGTAATGGAAAGGGATTTTTTTATCTTGACAAGTTTGACGCCACCGGTTAGCATAAGACGTGTAATTGCTAGCATCTGCAATAATAAGCTCGGGATTTAAGCCCTCTATAAGTCGGTTGAGATTTATTTTAGGAGCGTTTCTGAGAAGGACGTAATTGGGTTTAAACCCTTTGATATTATAACGACCCAAATGTTCAATAACTAAAATAAGTTTGCCATTATATTGGTAAACTGTTTGTAGGCTATCTGTAGCTGTCAATGTGGTAAAACTTCCAATATTGTAGTTTTTTATAGTAAAATCATTTAGGGCAGTTGTACTATCCATATTATGGGAGAGGTATAAACGGCGTCCTTGTTTTATGCCAATAATAGAATGACGATGCTTATTAAAAACAATGAAGGCATCTTTATAATTGCTGAATTTTGTGACAAGCATAAAAGCAGAGCAACAAATAAGGCCATATAGTAATAGCTTTATTTTACTTTTTTTATATTGATACAGTACTGCAATAATGAAAAGGTAGCAGATAACGACATGGAAAATATTAAAAGAGATGTTTCTGAATAAAAAACTGTCAAAACCAGAAATCCAGGAAATAAAACGATTAAGAGCAGTAATGATATAATTAAAACCAGAGTTCAAAAACTGAGGCGCCTGATCGATCATGGTAAGGCATACAATGAGAATACCCAACCCTAGTATTATACCCAGAAAAGGAATAACGATCAGGTTAGAAACAAAGAATAAACCAGGAAACTGATGAAAATAGAATAAGCTTACAGGTGCAACACCTATTTGAGCAGCAATGGTCACTGTAAATATTTGCCATAGCTTATCGATAATGTAGTATTTGGGTTGCCACCACCGATATATAATGGGTTGTACGCTTACAATGGCAATTACTGCCAGATAACTCATCTGAAACCCTACTTCAAACAGAAGCGAAGGATTGATCAACAACATAAAGAAAGCAGATATGGCTAAGGTATTATAGATATTTGTACTGCGTTTAAAGTTTAAGGCTACGGCTATGACACTAAACATGGCAACCGCTCTAACGACAGAAGGAGAAAGCCCGGTAATGACTGCAAAACTCCACAAAACCAAAATGCTTAACAACAATCTGAGATGCCTGCCTTTTTTTATATATGTCAGTGGTTGGAGTATGATGTTTAGAATCCACAATAAAATGCCGACATGCAATCCAGAGACTGCAAGAATATGTATGGTGCCGGATTTTACATAGTTGTCATATAGATTTCTGTCAATGTGTTGGCGCTGACCCAATACTAATGCATTGACCATGGCTACAGCCTCATCACTTAATGATGAGGTCTTCAACTTTTCATTAATGCGTGTCCTTAAAGCGTTTGCAAGACCATAAATTGTGGTTTCGGATGGCCTTTGAGCAATGATAGCCTCAGAGTTAATAAATACCTGATGGTGTATCTGTTTCCTGTTTAAATAAGCCTTATAGTCAAATTGAAATGGATTTAGAGGAGGCTTAACCGTTGCAAGTTGAGTTGCAATACATATCTCATCATCAATAGTCATTGGCGTATACAAACTGTCTTTGTGAATATTAAGAAGTAGTTTTCCTGATACGGGTATCGTGTCGACTGCTTTAACCTCAGTAATGAACCTGTGATTGTACGCATTAGATGCTAATTGCGTTTTGATTTTTAACGTTACAAGTGTTGTGGTAGCTGTGGGCTTAATATAATGTGTGTAATGGTCCTGATACAAATGTGTATGATGTTTTGAGTAAGAAAATACACCTATAAAAATAAAAGTAGTAATAGTGACGATATCGAATGATAAAGAATGAACACTTTTGAAAAAAAGACCTTTCAGATAGAATATTAATATTACAATGAAAATTGATATTAATAGCTTTAATGCGTTGTGAAATATTACTTCTGAGTAATGTGAAATGATAATGCCGATGATCAGGCAAAAAGTAAATTTAGCGATTGGGGTAAAACTAATTTTCATTTTTGAAAGTTAGTAAAAATCTTACAAAAATAATTAATTTAAAAAGCTCTTGGTTTATTTGTGTAAATAATGAAAACGATTAATATTTAGGTTTTTTTGTTCATACAACAACTGAAGTTACAAAGCATAAATACCCGCATAATATACATATACGGGTATTGTCTAATTACAAAATGTAGTGTCTTTAAAACTTTGACGCCATTCGTTTTCTAAAAAGAATTTGAGTCCTTTTTCAGTTTTTTAATGATCAGAACATCTTTATTCTTTAGACCATCGTTGGTTATAACATTTAAAATAGTTTGAATTAAAAATTAACTCCCGGGAGTTTAAATGTTAGCTCGCTCGTATTTTGTTTATGCCTCAGTAATGCTTTTATCTCATAACTGTCTTTTTTCCATATAATATAGAGCGGGTTTTCTTCAAAACTACCTTCTCTTAACTCCAAGTCACTTTTCCTTGTATGTTGTTTAAAACCATACGTTTCATCTTCTTCATTATTTTCACTTATAACAGTTCTTTTATCAATAATCAAAATATTATTAGGTTCACCATAAACTCTATTAAAAGCATCATAAAATTGTCGATTTATTAATTTATGAAAATAAATCGTAACAGATTGTATTGTATCATTTTTGTCAGTCTGAATGAAAAGAAATTTATAAGGCATGCCGTATAAGTTTCTTATTTCAAGAGGATTATAATCTAGATTTGATTTAATACTATAGTGTTTGTTTTTGAAGTTGTCTATATTAATATTACTTTCTTCAAAATCGTTTCCTGTAATTTCTTTCGCAACTGAAATGTGCTCTTTCAATAAGTCTTCAAATACTATTTGATTCATAAAATAATTATTAAGACATAAAATTAAAGCTACTATTCTTTCATTTTTACTTTCATTTTAGTTGCTCCTTGTAAGTAGTTATATATAATGTCTATTTTAATAGTTTGAGTTTCCCATATGATTATGGTGGGCTTATCTTCAAAATTTACTTCTTTTGTAGAATAGGTCTTTGAGCTAACAGAACTTCCATCCTTGTCTAGAGAAGCTTTTCTTTCTATGATCTTATCTACTTTCAAAACTTTTTTTGGGAGACCATAAAGCTCTACTATATGATCATAAAATAGCTTATCTAAAATCATTGGAAAATGTACAGTTATGTCAACAACATTATTAGAGTCATTAGCATGTAAATACACATTCTTTATAGAATAACCGTACAAACACATTTCAGAATCACTAAGTTTATACATTTTACGCACATTACTAAGATGGCCATTTACTAAAACCGTATCGAATTCATTAATGGGTTTACCTAAATAATTGTTTAGATCAAAATTAGTAGTTCTCATAACAGATATAAATAATAATGTAGCTACTTTAGTTACAGTTTCCATTTGAAAATAAATTTACATCCGTAGTCATTTCTCCAAAATTACCTTCACCTATTAATCCCAAAATGCATAAGCTTTAGCATATGAAAGATTTTAATTAAACCATCGTTGGCTATTGCATAATATTTGGAAGTTTTATTAACCTTTTTTGTTATTAAGATATTTATAAATGACTTTACAGATAAGAAATAATAAAACAAGGATTAAAATAGTCCATATTACTAGTGATAAATTAAAATCATACAATGCTTTAACTTCTTTCATAATTTAATTTTCTACACTTGTTAATGAAATTGCTTCTCCTGTATCTATCAAATCTGTTTTTTTGACTTTGAAAACAATATGAGATAATACAATAATAGGGGCAATTTTAATCTTTTTAAATGGAAAATAATCAATCAAAATGCTCTCTTATAATTAAAGTGTCTTTATATATCTCAATATGATATGTTGAACCAGAAGGGATGCCATTACTATAATACCCAAAAGGTTGCCTGTATATAGTTTTATTTTTATCGAATACTTGAACAAAGTAGGCACCATCATTCTTGGGTTTATTGATTTTAAAATCAATAAACCCTTTTCTTTTCTCGTCTTTTTTTAACTCTTCTATTGTGATTTTATTAAAGCCATTAGAAATAGCGATTGAATCAATGGTCTTTTCTATTCCATTTCTTATAACAAAATCTGTTCCAAATTTGTTACAAGAGTTTACTACAATAATTAGAAATAAAAAGCTGATTTTTAATAATTTATTCATTTGTCGGTATTAATATTGTTGAAGGTGTAATACCATGAGTACCATCATTAGGCTCAATAGTTGCTGAATTATCCCAGAAAGGACTATTAAAAGTGTTGTAACCACTATAATCAATAGGGCTTAGATAAACTAATTCACCTTCAGTAACTAAATTATTAATCATAGAAGCAATAGTATTTACATCAGTATTATACAAATTTTCAGAAACAATTAAATCAATTCCTATGTTATTATTAAATAAATCCATTTGTTTTTCCTTAATCCATCTATTTGGCACTTCACTTTCATGAGCATCTGCAAACATTTTTGCTTTATATTGATTAATATCTTGGGTGTTTATAGCCTGAAAGAAAGCGTGTCTAAATGCATCTGCTTTACCATTAAGATTTTGAGGCGTATTACCAAAGTATTGAGCAGTTTTCTCAAAAGCAATTGTTTTATTTTTGTTTATTTTCAATGCTTCAATTGGATACATTTTAGCTAATTGCTTTTCTCTTGCAGACAATTTTTTCCAAGTTTCATAAGGATCCTGAATAATATTCTCTATCAAATCATCATTATTCCACCAATAAAAAGGCAAGCCATCTTCTTTTCCTGGATAATTTGAAGGAGAAAAACTCATCAAGTTCTCAATAGCTTCTTTTATGAATAATATGTCTTCTTCGATTTCGTCATACTCTAAAACGTTTAGTATTGCATCTACAATATTCACATTAACAGGATTATTGATCCAGTTAATGACCTCACTATCTGTAGAAATATCTAAGTCTAATAGATTAATAAGCTGTGTAGAGCTTGGTCTTATAAGCACCAAAGGTGCTGTAACGTTATTTACACAATCACCATTGCTATTGGTTTGTAAACAGTTGCTGTTTTCCTGTTGTGTATTGTTAGGGTTGTTGATGTCATTGCCGCTTGGGATATTAATATTGCCATTAGGGTTTGTGTTTTGACCACCACCAACATTACCCCCTAAAAGCCCAATATTGCCATGGTTGTTAGGAATAGGACCATCGGTATTGACATCCGTGTTACCCCGACCACCGCCACCACCACCGTTACTGCACGGTCCTACGGTTACGGTTAGATAGGTAGCCGTAGGCTGCTGTTCACAGTTACAAGTTTGCCCTTCTCTAACATCTTGAGAGCTGTGCGTGTTAGAACAGCACATCTCGTACTCCTCTCGTATGTCTAAACAAACACCATTGCCCAGTTCGTACTCTGTTTTGGCCAATATGGTATTGGCCCATTGGTCATCGTGGACCTGCATGCTTACTTTGCCTTCTAAGTCTACTAAGGCATTGTTTTGTAACAATGTCTTTTCGGCATCAGTAAGATCGTAAGTAAACAAAAGGGCTTTGTAAGACCCATCGGCTTGCAGACTAAGTAAGAGGTTTTCGGTAAGCCCGTTGTCTGTAGGTCTAATTACAGGGAAGGTATACGAATGGTAATCGCCATATTCAATATAATTGGCAATACTAGTATCTACGATAAAATCCTGCTCGGCATTGTAGACTTTTTTTGCCAGTGTAAGATCATTGTCTATAGAACCAACTGAAGACGATAATTCGTCGATGGTTTTGTATAGCCTTGGGTTGGCTTTAAGGTTTGGTGAGGTGATTTTTTGTAGTGTAAATCGAGGTGCATGGCTTACCGGTTCTATTTCGGTATTAAAAGCGTCGTCCTGTACACAACTCACAAATAATAACGATAACCCTAATACTAAGAAACACCTTTTTAAAAAATAACTAATCATAAATTTAAGCTTTATAGGTTAAACAATAATTGCAGATGGATTTGGGGCACCTCAATTGTATTAATACATAAAATCCTTTTGTAAAGGAGCGACAAATAAAAAGAAAAATCTTACACTAAACAATACGTAAGGCTACGTATATTTTAAATTCATTGCCACGCTTAGTTGAGTCGATACCATGCTTAGTTAGGCTATTGTCATACTTAGCTATATCATTGTCATGCTTCGCTAAGTCGTTGCCATGCTTCGCTAAGGTATTGCCATGATTTGCTAAGCCTTTGCCATACTTAGTCAGGTTATTGCCATGCTTCGCTGAGGCATTGACACACTTCGCTAGGTCGTTGCCATACTTCGCCAAGTCATTGCCATATGGTAACGTATTAACTAACCTTGGCAATTGATCTACTAATCATGTCAAAATAACATACATCTATATTTTTCTTACAAATATTAACATTATTATATTAACTTAGCATGCCGACCAAATCTATATTAGACTGTGATAAGATTAAAAACAATGAATTAACCCCAAAACACTACTTATATTATGGAAAAAGTAAAAAGAATGTACGTAGGCTCAGATGCTTTTATGGCAGAGAGTGCCAGAACAATACACAATCTTTTAACTCAGGATTTATCTACTTTTCAAGCTATAAATACACGCTTTAACTCAGCGTTTTTAGAAGATTTTTTATCAAAAATAGATGCCGCAGATAAGGTGGTAACAGATAGTAATGTTGTTGCTCAACAAGGCTCAGAGACTGAGCAGGTGCTTACTGCCATGCAGCGTGCCCGAAAGTTATACAACCGGGTAAAAAATCATGCAACATGGGCATTTGCGCAAAATAGCCCCGCAACATTAAATGAATTCACTACAGGTTATCGAAAAGCATCGAGACGACAACCTGAGATGTTAGTATTTCTGGAAACCTTAGAGCGCGTCATCACAAAGCATCTTACAATATTAGCTGATGCTAACAAAGGAGGCATGCCTGATACAGTATTGGAAGAGTTAAGAAGTATAAAAGAAGAATTAAAATCTAAAAATGTAACACAAGAAACCTCAAAAAAGCAACATGGTGTATTAACTGAGCAACGGATCAATACATTAAACAATTGTTACAGAGTAATGATAAGCATTAATAATACTGCTCAGGTGGTTTTTGATGACCAGCCAGCAAAACGTGCGCAATACACCTATCGACCGGCAACAGATACAGCAGATAGCCAAGAATATACTGGCGATGTAAATCCTCAGGAAGTAAAGGTCATAGCCACATTGGTTTATGAGCCTTCAAGATTTTTAAGCTTTGAAAATAGGGGATTGGTTCCCTTACAATTTGATTTGAGCTTGGATGATAGTACCTTAGAAGGTAATTTAGTAGATCTAGGAGGGGGAGCTACTATAAATCAACAAATGATAGAGCTTATTAATGGTATTGAAGAAGGCACCGAAGTAAAGCTTTTAGTTAGAAATATATCTAACGATCAAATCGGAAGTTATTGGGTAGCTGTTAACTTGGAGTAACTTTATTATTTTAATAGTTGTTAGTCTTCGGGGGGATTTATATAAAATCTTACAAAATACGTCTTGCCTGTACGAAGGCAAAATACCAGTACTTTTCAGCTAAGGAAGAAACAATAACACCTTTACTGGTTGATGCATGTATAAACTCCACATGGCCCGGTCTGGCATAAGTAACAATACCGACGTGGTTGACTTTCCTGCTGTTTTTTCTGGTGGCAAAAAATACTAAGTCTCCGGGGGCTACTTTTTTGAGGTCCACCCAATCTCCGGTTTTTGACAGATCTGAGGTTGTTCTGGGCAAGGTAATAGCGTTAGCTTTAAAGGACGTATAAACCAATCCTGAACAATCCATGCCTTTTTTTGAAGTGCCACCATATTTATACTTTACACCTTTAAATTTTTTGGCATGATCAATTATTGAACGTGCCTGTTTGCTAGTTTCAACATGTGTGGTTTGCCGGGAAGGTTTTTTTACGGGCTTGTTTTTTGAGGATTTACAACTGCTAAAACTTAGTGCAATAAGTAAAAAAATAAAAAGTAAAGGTCTTTTCATAATACGATTAAGCTGTGAGACTATTGTATATATGCTTTGCAGTGTTAGTGCTGGCACCTCTGCCACCCAGTTGTTGTTCCAACTCAAAATAGGCCATAAACATATCTTCTCGTTTTTTAGGATCTAGTATGTTATTGAGTTCATGCTTTAAAGTTTTAGAATTGAAATCGTGCTGAATCAGTTCCGTAACCACTTCTTTATCCATCACTAAATTAACCAAAGAAATGAATTTCAAAGTGATAATGCGCTTTGCAATATGATAAGAAATGGCGCTCGCTTTATAACAAACTACTTGAGGTACTTTAAAGAGAGCGGTCTCCAAAGTGGCGGTTCCTGAAGTCACCAAAGCTGCACTAGAGATGCTCAACAAGTCATAAGTTTTATTGGGTATAAAAGCAACATCATTATGTTGTATGAAAGACTGATAAAACTCAAAATCCTGACTGGGAGCACCGGCAATAACAAATTTATAATCTTGAAAATCATTAATAATGCTTAACATGGTCTGAAGCATTTTTTTGATTTCCTGTTTTCTACTGCCCGGTAATAAAGCAATGATGGGTTTATCGCCAAGATCAAATGTTTTTCTAAAATGCGTTTCATCAACAGGTTTTGTGTCAGTAATAGCATCAATTAATGGGTGCCCAACAAAAGTAGCGTCGTAACCATGAGTTTTGTAAAAAGCCTTTTCAAAAGGAAGAATAACGTACATGGCATCAATATCGCGCTTGATTTTTTCTACACGGCCCGCTCTGGATGCCCAAACTTGAGGGGAAATATAATAATTAGTTCTATAGCCTTTGGCTTTGGCCCATTTGGCTACAGGCAAATTAAAACCGGAGTTATCAATAAAGATGATGACATCAGGATTGTAGGTTTCGATATCATTTTTACAAAACTTCATGAGCCCAAGAATTTTTCTCAGGTTCATGATAACCTCAATAAACCCCATGAATGAACGCTCTTTGTAATGTTTAACCAGTGTGCCTCCAACATGATGCATGAGATCACCACCCCAAAACCTAAATTCAGCAGCTTTATCCACCTTTATTAAGGCTTTCATAAGGTTTGAACCATGTAAATCTCCAGATGCTTCACCAGCTATTATATAGTATTTCATCCTAAAACTTATTAACTATAAATATAATGGCAATCATTATGGTGGCCATAAGTACGCCTCTTGCTCTGTCATCTTTCTTTTTATTCAGAAACAAATAAAAGAGTGGTAAGTTTACCAAAGCTCCTAAGCTGGCACGTTTCCCTAAAAAGTCTGTAGACCATGCCTGATCCATGGCTTCTTGTATGCTCAGGTTATTATATATGCCGTTGATAACAGCAAATAGAGCAATACCAGTTATAGCGCCTAAAAGCCCTACTATAAAACCTATAATGACGTCTTTCTTAATCATTTAAGTTCCAGGTATTGATATTTTGAATGGCATGATGCGCCGTGAGATCAAATTGTACAGGTACTATAGAAACATAACCATGTTTTAAAGCCCATTCATCCGTATCCTCGCCTTTATCTAAATTAATGAATTTACCACTTAACCAATAATAATCCCTGCCCATTGGATTAGTGCGTTTATCAAACTCTTCCTCCCAATTAGCTTTAGCCTGACGGCATACTTTAATGCCTTTAATATCAGCTTTATCAAAGTTTGGGATATTGACATTTAAGACGACACCATTTTGTAAGCCTTCTTCAAGAACATTTTTGGCAATACGCTTTACATAGTCAATACAAGGCTCAAAATTAGCACTCCAGTTATAATCTAATAGTGAAAATCCAATAGCAGGAATGCCTTCAATGCCAGCTTCTAAGGCAGCACTCATGGTACCTGAATAGATCACATTGATAGAAGAATTAGATCCGTGATTGATACCCGAAACACAAAGATCAGGTTTTCGATCCAGTAACTCATGAACAGCCAATTTCACACAATCAGCAGGAGTGCCGGAGCAACTGTATTCAATAATGTCATCATTATCGATATCCACTTGTTCTACATATAATGTAGAGTTTACAGTGATGGCATGTCCCATGCCACTTTGTGGACTGTCAGGTGCAACAACCACAACATCACCTAATGTTTTCATAACAGAGATCAATGTGCGTATACCGGGAGCGGTAATGCCATCGTCATTTGTAACTAAAATTAAAGGCCTTTTAGACATCGTTAAAAATTATGCGGCTAAAATACTAAATATCGACTGAAGTTTCTGTATTCGTCCCTTTAACAAAAAATTAGTGTTGTCTTTTTTTATGGCATGGTTTTTTCTGCTATTTTAGTAAAAATAAATGTGCAACAATCGTATAAAACCAATAGATTGATGAAAGGGAAATATAAATTTTTATTGTTGGCGCTTCTCATTGCATTTGCCTCATGCAGTTTTACCACAAAAACATTTAGCGATCCTGATAAGGATAAATTACTGATACAGTTGATTACTTATGTTTTAGAACAAGGACATTTTGAGCCTAAAGATATCAATGACGATTTTTCAGAAAGAGTATTTGAAGATTATCTGCAACAGCTAGATCCATTCAAACGCTATTTTTATCAATCAGATATCAAAGAATTTAGTCAATACAAGGATAAGATTGATGACCAGATAAAAGCCTATGACATTACGTTTTTCAATCTAACGCACGAGCGTTACATCCAGCGTATTGAAGAATCTAAGAAGATATCTGAAGAGATCTTAAGCAAACCTTTTGATTTTACTGTTGATGAAGATTTTTCGGCAGACTATGAAAATCTCGATTATGTGAGAAACAAAAAACAAATGAAAGAACGTTGGAGAAAACAACTCAAATTTTCAACCATAGCAAACTATGACGATGCGTTTTCACAAAGCGAAGATGCTATAAACTCAGGAGGGAATGTAGAAAAACATGCTGCAGATTTTGAAAAAGACGCCAGAAATGAAACTAAGCAGTATTTGGATGAGCTATACAGTTATATTGATGACAGAGAACGAAAAGATTGGTTTGCAACTTATATCAATGCTATAGTAGAAGAGTTTGATCCACATACATTTTATTTTGCACCGGAAGACAAGGAGCGATTCGATGTCAGAATGTCTGGTAAATTCGAAGGTATAGGTGCCAGATTACAAAAGCGTATGGATGCTATTCTGGTAAATGAGATTATAAGTGGAGGACCGGCATGGCGACAGAATGAACTTGAGGTGGGTGATCAAATTATGAAAGTGAAGCAGGAAGATGAGGAAGAAGGGGTGAATGTCGTAGGCATGCGCTTAGACGATGCTATAAAATTTATCAAAGGCCCAAAGGGAACTAAAGTAACCCTGACCCTTAAAAAAGTAGATGGTACTGTTGAAGATATAACCATAACTAGAGATGTTGTGGAATTAGAAGAAACATATGCTAAATCTTCTACAGTGGATAAGGATGGTAAAAGATATGGTGTGATTAATTTGCCAGGCTTTTATGTGAATTTTAGTGACTATAATAAAAGAAATGCAGCTACTGATGTTAAAAAAGAAATCATCAGACTTAAAGAAGAAGGTATAGAAGGTTTAGTGTTAGATCTAAGAAATAATGGTGGTGGGTCGCTGCAAACTGTGGTAGATATGGTAGGACTTTTTATTAAAGACGGTCCTGTGGTTCAGGTAAAGACTACCGGTGAGCCAAAAGAAGTATTGAAAGACAAAGATAAATCCATTGTATGGGATGGGCCATTAGTGATTTTAGTGAATGAGCTTTCGGCATCAGCTTCGGAAATATTAGCAGCAGCTATGCAGGATTATAAGCGAGCCATCATTGTTGGTAGTAAACAAACCTACGGTAAAGGCACAGTACAGAATGTGTTAGACCTTAATAGAATGGTGAGGAATAGTTCAAATGGCGACATGGGAGCCCTTAAATTTACAACTCAGAAGTACTACAGAATCAATGGAGGTTCTACACAATTGAAAGGTGTTAATAGTGATGTGGTAGTTCCGGATCGATACAAGTATATAGGAATAGGTGAAAAAACATACGATAGCCCTCTAGCATGGGATAAAATTGATGCTGCAGATTACCAACTATGGGACAGTTATTTTGATTATGAATCTACAATAGAGAAAAGTAGAGCGCGAATGGCTAATAACGAACAATTAAGGCTCATAGATGAAAATGCAAAATGGATCAATGATATTAGAGAGACAAAAACATATTCCTTAAATTACGAGACGTATAAAAAGCGTTTGGAGAAGAATGAAGAAGAAGCTAAACGATTTGATAAGATCTCAGAATACCAAACGGACCTTAGCTTTAAATCGCTGCCTTACGAGCTGGAGTTAATGCAAAACGATTCTATATTAAAGCAAAAAAGAGAACGCTGGCACGAAGCTTTAAGTCAGGATGTATATGTGGAAGAAGCATTGAATGTGTTAAACGATCTTAAAATGACTTACAGTATTAAAAAAGTAGCCTCGACTATAAAAGAATAAGGGATATAATGCATGAGTCATAAAAGTAACTCACTTACGACATTAGCGCTCCGAAAATTTAAAAGAAATTTTTGGGGCGTTTTTAGTTTTTTAATCATCCTTCTCATAGGGGTTATATCTGTTTTTGCTTATGCGATAGCGCCCGATACTTCAAGCAATGCAAACCAAATGCATTTGTCAATTCACTCTCAGAAGCCAGGTTTTGAAGTGCAAATGCTAACGATTCCTTCTTTAGAAGAACATGAGCAATCCTTTTTGTCAAAACTGTTTTTTGGAACTAAAAGCAGGGATGCGGAAATTCCAATACAGTCTTATGCGATTAAAAATGACGAATTGCATTATGTAGAATATGCTTCAGATGGTATAGAAGGTCAGGAAAAATCAATAGCTATTCGTATGTTTCCCGATGGGGATTATAAGAAGTATATCGATAACAGAACATTTGTTTTAGGCACAGATAAATATGGGCGAGATTTGCTAAGCCGTATTCTAATAGGATCTCGAATTTCATTTTTTATAGGTTTTGTTGCTGTTTTTATTTCCTTGATCATAGGTTTGTTAATGGGGAGTCTGGCAGGTTATTATGGTGGTAAAGTGGACGCTTTGATCATGTGGATTATAAACATTACATGGTCAATACCAACACTATTGTTAGTTATTGCTATTACATTGGCATTAGGGAAAGGATTTTGGCAAGTGTTTATTGCGGTAGGTTTAACCATGTGGGTGGAAGTGGCCAGAGTAGTGAGAGGGCAGATTATTAGTGCAAAAGAAATGCAATACGTTGTTGCGGCCAAAGCCTTAGGCTTCAACGATTATAGAATAGTCACCAAGCATATTTTACCTAATATATTAGCGCCATTGATAGTAATATCAGCTGCTAATTTTGCCGCCGCAATACTCATTGAAAGTGGATTAAGTTTTTTGGGAATTGGAGCGCAGCCACCAATGGCTAGTTGGGGAGCCATGATCAAAGACCATTACAATTATATCATTCTTGGAAAACCATATTTAGCAATAGTACCTGGAATATGCATTATGATTTTGGTAATGTCTTTTATGTTGGTTGGAAATGCCTTGAGAGATGCGTTAGATGTCAAGACTTAAATTTACTGAGATCTAAGTGCATTGATTTCTTGATTGGTATCATTAATAAAATTCAAAACATCATCTTTGCCTATACGCTTTGATGAAGAAGTGATAAAATATGGTGGAAGTGTTTCCCAAGACTCTAAGAGAATATCGCAATACGTTTTTATATCTCGTTCAATAGCATTGGGTTTTAGCTTATCAGCTTTAGTGAAAATGATGGCAAAAGGAATGCTGTTTTCTCCTAAGTACCTCATGAAATCAAGATCGATAGGTTGTGGTTTATGACGTATGTCTACCAAAACAAAAGCACAAACTAATTGTTGACGTTGCTCAAAGTAATTGGTAATGAACTTTTGAAATTTTTTCTTTTCAGTTTTAGAAACTCTGGCATAACCGTAGCCGGGGAGATCTACTAAATACCAGTTGTCGTTAATAATAAAATGATTGATCAACTGCGTTTTACCTGGTCTTCCGGAGGTCTTTGCAAGACTTTTTCTACTAGTAAGCATGTTGATCAGTGAAGATTTGCCAACATTACTTCTGCCAATAAAGGCGTATTCAGGCAGCGAATTTTTTGGGCATTTCGATACCTCAGAATTACTCATGACAAATTCAGCAGATTTTATATGCATGTCAAATGAATTAAAGTGCTCTGTCCTTGAGCCATTTATTGAGTATGGTGTTGAATTCTTCAGGATGTTCCATCATGGCAGCGTGACCACACTTGTCAATCCAAAACAGATCCGAGTCAGGCAACAACTCATGGAATTCTTCGGCAACCTCAGGAGGTGTTACGGTATCATTCTTTCCCCAAATAATACAAGTAGGGGTTTGCATATTAGGAAGATCCTTGCTCATATTATGCCTTATGGCGCTTTTAGCAATGGCTAAAGTTTTGATCAGTTTATTTCTGTCATTTACGGTTTCATAAACTTCATCAACAATCTCTTTAGTAGCAACTTCTGGATCGTAAAAAACATCCTGAGCCTTTTTCTTAATAACCTCGTAATCGCTTCTTTTGGTGTATCCACTACCCATAGCACTTTCGTACAATCCGGAACTTCCGGTAATGATGAGTGCTTTGACCTTTTCAGGGTACAGTTTAGTGTGGTATAGTCCTATATGCCCACCAAGGGAGTTGCCCAGAAGAATAACCTGGTCAAAGCCTTTATAATCAATGAAATCCCTAAGGTATGTAGCAAAGCTTTTAACATTGGTTTTGATCAGGGACATGGTGTAAATAGGAAGCTCGGGGATAACAACTTTATAGCCATTTGAGCTAAAGTGATTGGTAACAGCATCAAAATTACTTAATCCGCCCATTAAACCATGCAGCACAATAATTGGCGTGCCTTCTCCTACTTCTATGTAACTGTATTTTTTCTCTCTTTTTAAAAGGTGTGCCATGTGATAAGTTGGTCCTTTAACTTAAAACAAATATAACTAAATCCTTTAGAATTCAAGCGTATTATTTAAATCCGCAGTTTTATTAATCTTAAAGCACAATTATGGGGGCGGTAATCGATTACCAACACTGATTCTGTCATGAAACTTAAGCTATTGAGGTTAACTCATTGTTAATAACGGTAATGAAATGGAAAACTTATCAACAAAAGTGGTAAATAGTGGTAAAAAGTGGATAATTTTTCAATATATTTGATTCTTATATAAGAAATATCAGAGCAAATTTTGAACTCACTAATAGGAACATATGAATGTAAGATAGATGCCAAAGGCAGGTTAATGCTTCCGGCAGTCTTCAAAAAACAACTGTCTTCAGTATTGGGAGATGGCTTTGTTCTTAAGCGTGCAGTGTTTCAGCCTTGCTTGGAATTGTATCCCATGTCGGAGTGGAACAATGTGATGCAAAAGGTGAATAAGTTGAACCGTTTCAAAAAAAAGAATAATGATTTTATAAGACGGTTTACGGCAGGTGTTAAAATGATAGAAACAGATACTACGGGTAGAATATTAATACCTAAGGATTTGTTAGGCTTCTCAGGAATATCTAAGCAGGTGGTGTTGGCCTCGGCTGTAAATATCATTGAGATATGGGATAAGAATAAATACGAAAAGGCTATTGATGATGCAACAATTGATTTTGCAGATTTGGCTGAAGAAGTAATGGGACAAGATGAAGATGACAATGGAATATCATAATGCTGTATTGCTTAAAGAGACTGTAGATGGTCTCGATATAAAACCAGATGGCGTTTATGTGGATGTCACCTTTGGAGGTGGAGGGCATAGCAGAGCGATATTAGATCGATTAGGTGCCGAAGGAAAACTTTTTGCTTTTGATCAGGATAAAGATGCTTTGCAAAACAATGTTGATGATAAGCGATTTACACTCATCAATGAGAATTTTAGATATATAAAGCGATTTCTACGATTTTATGGTGTCAAGCAAGTGGACGGTATTTTGGCAGATTTTGGGGTGTCGTCGCACCAATTTGATAAGGCTGAGCGTGGTTTTTCTACGCGTTTTGATGCGGATTTGGATATGAGAATGGATCAGGATAGCAAACTTTCGGCCTTTGAAGTGGTTAACAATTATACTGAAGAGCAATTAAGAGCTGTTCTTTTACAGTATGGGGAGCTAAGGCAGGCGCCGGCAATGGCTAGAGTAATAGTGGCAGAGCGGGCTAATGGCGATATAAGAACCAGTGAGCAATTGAAAATGGTATTGAAGCGGTTTTTGCAGCATAAAAAAGAAAATAAAGTGCTGGCTCAGATTTATCAGGCCATTCGCATAGAGGTAAATCAGGAGTTGGAAGTGTTAAAAGAGCTCTTGTTACAGGTGCCGGAGTTGCTAAAGCCGGGGGGGAGAATGAGTTTTATATCCTATCATTCCCTGGAAGACAGATTGGTGAAGCGGTTTATAAGAAATGGCATGTTTGAAGGTGAACCTGAACGTGACATGTTTGGCAATTTTGAAGTGCCATTAAAAAAAGTAGGAAGCCTTATTGTGCCAACTCAAGAGGAAATACAAGAAAATAATAGAGCCAGAAGTGCAAAACTCAGAGTTGCTGAGAAATTATGAAGAAGAATTTTTACAGCATATTAAGAGGTAAATTTCTTATAAGTGACGACTCGTTTAAGAATTGGCGTGTGATCATTTTTATATCTGTTTTAGCAATAATAATGATAGCAAGCTCACATAGTGCGGATAAAAAAGTGTATGAGATTGCAAAATTAAACAATGAGGTAAAAGAGTTGCGGTCAGCTTTTGTAGATGGACGATCAAAACTAATGCGTTTAAAAATGGAGTCTACCATTATAAAAAAAGTAGAGTCAAAAGGGATTGTGGTGTCAGAGATCCCACCAAGAAAGATAAAAGTAAAATCTCAAAATTAAAAATTGGCAGCAACGGAGACTAAAATATTAAACAGGTTATATTTCGTAGCAGGAGTCATGTTTGTTTTTGCTTTGGCAGTGGTATTTAAACTCTGTGCAATACAATTTGTGCATGGTGATAAATATAGGGCGGTTGCGGAAAAACATACCGTTCGGGAAATGCCGATTCCTGCCAATCGCGGCAATGTATATTCTGCCAATGGAAGTTTGCTGGCAACCTCCATTCCGAAATATGACATTAGAATAGATGCCATACAGCCACAGCAAAAACTATTCGATGAATTGATCAAGCCTTTGGCAGATTCATTATCCAATTATACAGGTAAGCCATCATCCTATCATGTCAATACCATAACCAAAGCACGAAAGAATAAGAATCGTTATTTCTTGTTGGCGCGTAACATAAGCTACTCGGATTATATCAGATTGAGAAATTTTCCACTATTGGAAAAAGGCGCGATAAAAGGCGGATTGATTGTAGAGCAAACCACGAGACGTGAGCATCCTATGGGAGGTATTGCGGAACGTACCATAGGGTATGAGCGTGTAGATGAACAAGGTAATGTTACTCGGCCGGGAATAGATGGTGCATTTGGTGTTAAGTATTTAAGAGGTGTAGATGGTAAACGTTTAAAGCAAAAGATAGGTAATGGTAAATGGAAACCTGTGAGAGATGCTAACGAAGTAGAGCCAAAGGATGGTTATGATGTGTATACTACCATAGATGTTAATATACAAGATATAGCGCACCATTCACTTTTAGGGCAGTTGGAGTATTATGAGGCCGAACATGGTTGTGTGGTGGTTATGGATGTGAAAACCGGTGAGATTAAAGCCATTTCTAATCTTGGGAGAAATAAAGCAGGGAATTATTACGAACGTCTGAATTATGCGGTTGGTGAAAGCCATGAGCCCGGTTCTACATTTAAAGTTATGGCATTGATGGCGGCGTTAGAAGATGGCGTAATTGACACATCAACAGTAGTGGATACTGGGAAAGGTGTGAAGACATTTTACAGGAGAAAGATCAGGGATTCTCATAGAGGTGGTTTTGGTAAAATATCTGCAGCAAAAGCCTTAGAAGTGTCCTCTAATATTGGCTTGGCAACCATCATAGATGAGAATTATGCATCGCAGCCAAAAAAGTTTATAAAGCGTATTAAAGCGTGGAATCTTCACGAGCCATTGGGAATATCATTGATTGGAGAAGGGAAACCGGATATTCCGGAGCCGGGGCATAAAAAATGGAGTAAAAATGCATTGCCGTCAATGGCCTATGGTTATAATTTAAGCCTGACCCCGTTGCAAACATTAGCGTTCTATAATGCTATAGCAAATAATGGCGAAATGGTAAAACCCAGATTTATTAAAGCAGTGAAAGAATTCGACACTGAGATTGAAGTATTTGATAAGGAGGTGTTGAATGAAAAAATATGTTCAGATAAAACACTCGATGAGATCAGAACGATACTAAAAAATGTAGTGACCAGAGGAACAGGAAAAAGTCTGTATAATCCGAATTTTTCAATGGCAGGGAAAACCGGTACGGCACAGACAGAATATTGGATGGCTGACTGGAAAGACAATAAAAGATACATCTCATCATTTGCGGGTTATTTTCCTGCAGATAATCCTAAATATTCATGTATCGTGGTTATTCATAAGCCAAGTATAACGAAAGGGTATTACGGTGCAGATGTATCGGGACCAGTATTTAAAAGAATAGCACAAAAGATTTTTATAGATACACCAATAGTAGACGAAATAGAACAGTTGGATTTCAATAGTCAGGTGGTAGATGGTGATTTTCAGAAATACAATGACATCTCTAATAAGTATAAAACCATAATGCCAAATGTGGTAGGAATGCCGGCAATGGATGCATTATCTATACTTGAGAATATGGAAGTGAAAGTGAAAGTGAAAGTGAGCGGTACGGGAGTAATTAAAAAACAGTCTGTAGATAAGAATATAAAGCTAAAAACAAATCAGGTTATAGTATTAGAAGCTTCATGATAGCATTAAAGGACATATTATATAAAGTAACTATAAATGCCGTAGTAGGAAGTACAGGAGTATCTGTTGCTAAGATAGAATTCGATTCCAGAGCAGTAGGTAGTGATGATGTGTTTGTGGCAATTTCAGGAACGAATGTTGACGGACATCAATTTATAGAAAAAGCCATATCTACAGGTGCGGTTGCTGTAATATGTGAAGCTTTGCCCGAAGATCTGAAAGAAGGTATAACCTATATAGAGGTCGCTAATTCTCAACAAGCCTTAGCTGTTATGGCTTCAAATTATTATGGAAATCCGTCCGAGAACCTAAAGCTTATTGGCACTACAGGGACTAATGGTAAAACCACCGTAAGTACTTTGCTGTATCAGTTATTTAAAAAAGCAGGATATAAAGTAGGGCTATTGTCTACCGTGAAGATCATGGTTGATGATGATGAATTTAAAGCCACGCATACCACTCCGGATTCTTTAACGATAAACCGGTATTTGAAGATTATGAATGAACAAGGCGTTGAGTTTTGTTTTATGGAAGTGAGCTCTCATGGGATTCATCAAAGCAGAACGGAAGGATTGAAGTTTGAAGGTGGAATATTTACGAATCTGTCCCATGACCATTTGGATTATCACAACACTTTCGCAGAATACAGAGATGTTAAAAAATCATTCTTTGATCATTTGCCAAAAACAGCTTTTGCTTTGGTGAATATGGATGATAAGAATGGGTTGATAATGCTTCAAAATACTAAAGCTAAAAAATACACTTACGCTTTAAAAAGCTATGCAGATTATAAAGCTAACATTCTGGAAAATCAATTTGGAGGCTTATTACTAAAACTTAATGGTGATGAAGTATGGACAAAGTTGGTAGGAGGCTTCAATGCCTATAATATATTGGCCATTTATGCAACGGCAGACCTTTTAGGTTTGGAACGTGTAGAAAACTTAAGACTGATTAGTGAGCTGGAAAGTGTGAGTGGGCGCTTTCAATATGAAGTGTCTGAGAGCAAGATCACAACCATTGTTGATTATGCGCACACACCAGACGCTCTAAAAAATGTTTTAGAGACCATAAATTCCATAAGAACAAAAAATGAAGAATTGATTACTGTTGTAGGATGTGGTGGTGATCGGGATGTTACCAAGCGCCCAAAAATGGGACACATTGCCTCAGTGTTAAGTACTAAAGTCATTTTTACCAGCGATAACCCGCGGAGTGAGGATCCGAATGACATCATAGTCCAAATGGAAGAAGGCGTGGAACCACAAAACTTTAAGAAGGTGGTTTCAATAACAGATAGAAAGCAAGCTATTAAAACAGCATGTCAAATGGCAAATACCAATGATATCATTCTTATAGCAGGCAAAGGGCATGAAACTTATCAGGAGGTAAAAGGCAAACGTACGGATTTTGATGATTATAAGATCGTAAACGAATTTTTAAAGCAATTGCAGAAGTAATGTTATACTATTTATTTGAATATTTAGAACAACAATTTCAGTTTCCTGGGGCATCACTCTTTGGGTTTATAACATTCAGAGCAGCAATAGCTATAATACTGTCATTGCTTATTTCTACCATATATGGTAAACGTATCATACGTTTTTTACAAAAGAAACAGGTTGGTGAGACTATTAGGGATCTCGGGCTGGAAGGTCAGGTAGAAAAAGCAGGGACGCCAACTATGGGTGGTATAATTATTATACTATCTACGCTAATCCCGGTTTTGTTAGTGGCAAAGTTAGATAACATATATATCATTTTGCTGATTGTAACTACAGTGTGGATGGGAACAATTGGTTTTATAGACGATTATATCAAAAAGTTTAAAAATGATAAGCAAGGTTTAAAAGGGCGATTCAAAGTTTTAGGGCAGGTAGGGCTTGGTATCATTGTAGGTGCGTCACTGTATTTTCATCAGGATGTAACAGTAAGAGAAAAATTACCATTAGTAGAGCAGCAGCGATTGCTGTCGGAAAACCCAAACATATCGCCTACAAAACTATTTGAGCCCGAAGCGAAGTCCACAAAAACAACCATACCTTTTGTGAAAGATAATGAATTCGATTATGCAGATCTTATTACATGGATCAGTCCGGATTTAGGAAAATACGCTTGGATCATCTTCATTATTGCAGCCATATTTATTATAACTGCAGTTTCTAATGGCGCAAATCTAACAGATGGTATTGATGGTCTGGCGGCAGGCACGTCGGCAATTATTGTATTGACCTTAGGCATTTTTGCCTGGGTGTCGGGGAATATTATCTTCTCCGATTATCTGAATATCATGTTTATCCCGAGGGTTGAAGAAATAACAATTTACATCGCAGCTTTTGTAGGAGCATTGGTAGGGTTTTTATGGTACAATGCTTATCCGGCACAAGTATTTATGGGCGATACAGGAAGTTTGACCATAGGTGGGATTATAGCAGTTATCGCTATAGCAACCCGAAAAGAATGGTTAATACCATTGCTTTGTGGCATTTTCTTAGCAGAAAACCTTTCGGTGATGATGCAGGTAAGCTATTTCAAATACACCAAAAAAAAGTATGGCGAAGGCAGACGCATATTCAAAATGTCGCCATTACATCATCATTACCAGAAATCAGGATATCACGAAAGTAAGATCGTAACGCGATTCTGGATCATAGGCATATTGCTCGCTATTTTAACAATAGTGACGCTAAAAATTAGATAGGAGATGAAAAGGTTGGTGATACTTGGAGGCGGAGAAAGTGGTGTGGGAAGTGCATTGTTGGGGAAGCAAAAAGGGTTTGAAGTTTTTGTTTCAGACCAAGGAGAAATAAAGAAAAAATATAAGGACGTTCTTATACATCATGAGATTGAATGGGAAGATCAACAGCATAGCGAGTCTGATATTCTGAATGCTGATCTGGTAGTGAAAAGCCCAGGCATACCAGATCATGTGAGTTTGGTGAAAGCATTAGTTGATAAAGGTGTTTCGGTTATATCTGAAATAGAATTTGCATCGCGATATACCAATGCATTACTGGTGGCAATAACTGGAAGTAATGGGAAAACCACAACGGCAACGCTGACATATCATTTGCTAAAGAATGCAATGAATGTTGGTTTGGCAGGTAATATAGGAGACAGTTTTGCAAAGCAGGTATCTGTGGAGGATTATCCAAATTATGTGTTGGAAGTGAGTAGTTTTCAGTTAGACGGTATCGATAGTTTTAAACCGCACATTGCTGTAATTACAAACATTACCCCAGATCATTTGGGCCGGTATGATAATGATTTTGAGAAGTACATCGCATCCAAATTCAGAATTGTAATGCATCAGACCGAAGAAGACTATTTCATATATGATGCTGACGATCCGGTTATTGCTAAGCATTTAGATAAGCATGCCATTCGATCCAAAAAACTGCCTTTTTCATTGAGTCAACCACTCGAAGAAGGCGCATATTTAAAAGATAAAGAGATAATAATAACTATAGAAAATAACCAAATAATTATGCCAACAGCAAATCTAGCATTAGAGGGTAAGCACAATATTAAAAATGCCATGGCTGCATCAACAGTAGCGCATTTGCTAAAAATAAGAAAGCAAACCATCCGAGAAAGTTTGGAGAACTTTCAAGGTGTAGAACACCGATTAGAGAATGTGCTAAGAATTAATAAAGTGCAGTACATTAACGACTCGAAAGCAACTAATGTTAATGCAACATATTTTGCTTTAGAAAGCATGGAAGCGCCAACAGTATGGATTGTAGGAGGCGAAGATAAAGGGAACGATTACAGAGAGTTGTATCCGTTTGTTAATGAAAAAGTGAAGGCTATAATATGCTTAGGTGTTGATAATGAAAAGCTATTGAACGCTTTTGGAGGTATGGTAGACGTTATTGTAGAAACACAATACATGAGCGAAGCTGTTAAAGTGGCTTATAAAGTTGCAGAAGCAGGAGATAATGTGTTGTTGTCGCCAGCTTGTGCAAGCTTTGATTTGTTTGAAAATTATGAAGACCGAGGGCGTCAATTTAAATCTGCTGTACGTAATCTGTAAGTAAGAAATGCAAGCACTATTTAATCAAATAAAAGGCGATCGGTTAATATGGGCAATAGCAGCTCTGTTGGCTATCTTTTCGTTTTTACCGGTGTATAGTGCGGCCAGTAATTTGGCTTACACAGGGGGTGATGGAAATACCTTTACCTACTTTGTGAAACACTTCATGCATTTGTTTTTAGGCTTTGCAATAATGTACGGTGTGCATAAAATACCGTATAAGTATTTCAGGGGCTTATCGATGATAATGTTGCCTATTGTATTCGTGCTGTTGGTGGTAACTGTACTACAGGGGACAACAATAGATGGTGCAAATGCGAGTCGCTGGATAAGAATACCAATTGTAGGGATGTCTTTTCAGACCTCTACATTAGCTGCTGTTGTGTTAATGGTTTATGTTGCCAGATACCTTTCTAAAATCAAAGACAAGGATGTCAGCTTTAAAGAAACGGTACTGCCGCTTTGGGTTCCTGTATTTATGATATTGGCATTGATTTTACCGGCTAACTTTTCAACAACAGCCATAATTTTTACCATGGTCATGGTCTTAACATTTATAGGAGGATATCCTATTCGTTATTTGTTGATTATTATTGGAGCAGGAATAGCTTCATTGGTATTTTTTGTATTGATAGCAAAAGCGTTTCCCGAAGCTATGCCAAATAGGGTAGACACCTGGATAAGTAGACTCGAAAGCTTTTCGGATAATGAAGAAACAGAAGCTGATTATCAAACAGAACTGGCTAAGATTGCTATAGCTTCAGGCGGAGTAAAAGGTCTTGGTCCTGGGAAAAGCAGACAGAAAAATGTATTACCGCAATCTTCATCCGATTTCATATTTGCTATCATTATTGAAGAGTATGGGCTTATCGGAGGACTATTTTTGCTCTTATTGTATTCCTGGTTATTATTCAGAATAGTCATTGTATCACAAAAGGCTGATACGATTTTTGGTAAGCTTTTGGTGTTAGGAGTTGGGTTGCCTATAGTATTTCAGGCGTTAATAAATATGGCAGTTGCTGTGGAGTTGTTTCCGGTAACAGGGCAAACATTACCACTTATAAGTAGTGGAGGAACATCAATATGGATGACTTGTATGGCGATAGGTATTATACTCAGTGTCAGTGTGAAACGTCAGGAAATAAAATCTCAGGAAGAAAAAGAAGACAACCCATTAGATATATTAAGCGAAACGTTATAGATGAGTAGCTATAAGATCATATTATCAGGAGGAGGCACAGGAGGTCATATCTATCCGGCTATAGCTATAGCTAACGAATTGAAGCGGAGATATCCTGATGCGGAATTTTTATTTGTAGGTGCAAAAGATCGAATGGAGATGGAAAAAGTACCGGAGCAAGGCTACAAGATTATAGGACTTTGGATTTCAGGATTACAGCGTAAACTGACGTTAAAAAATGTCATGTTTCCGTTTAAATTATTGAGTAGTATTATAAAATCGCGTCAGATTATAAAGACTTTTAAGCCTGATGTGGTGATAGGTACCGGTGGTTTTGCTAGTGGACCTGTATTGCATGTGGCAGCATCCAAAAAGATTCCGACATTAATTCAGGAACAAAATTCTTATCCGGGAATTACAAATAAACTGTTGAGTAAAAAGGTAGATAAGATTTGTGTGGCTTACGAAGGCTTAGAGCGATTCTTTCCAAAAGATAAATTATTGATCACCGGAAATCCGATCCGAAATGACCTTATCAATATCGAAGAAAAAACCGTAGAGGCCAAAGATCATTTCAACTTAAAACATGGTAAGTATACACTATTAGTACTTGGAGGAAGCTTGGGGGCCAGACGTATCAATGAACTCATTGAAAATGAATTAGAATTTTTTCAAACTCAAAATGTTCAGCTGATCTGGCAATGTGGTAAGCTGTATTATGAACAGTACAGAACGTATAAGAATATGGAAGATGTGCAAGTGTATCCGTTCTTAAACACCATGGATTTGGCCTATTCAGCAGCAGATATTATCATTTCGCGAGCAGGAGCGAGTTCAGTTTCGGAATTGTGCTTAGCAGGAAAGCCTGTGATTTTTATCCCTTCTCCAAATGTTGCTGAAGATCATCAGGCTAAAAATGCGCAATCTATAGTAGATAAAGATGCGGCGATATTGATCAGGGAAAAAGATTTAGATGTTGATTTCGAAAATAAGTTTGGACAACTGGTTCATAATGTAGAACTGCAAAAAACATTAGGAGAGAATATAAAGAAGTTGGCATTGGTAGATGCGACCAAGGTCATAGTTGATGAGGTGGAAAAATTATTGGCTAAAAAATGAATATAAAAGACACACATAACATATATTTCATAGGTATTGGAGGTATAGGAATGAGTGCTCTGGCGCGTTATTTTATAGCTAAAGGACAAGCAGTGTCAGGTTATGATAAAGTACAAACGCATATCACTGATAGCCTGGTAACTCTAGGGGCTTCAGTGTGTTTTGACGATGCGGTATCTAATATACCTGCTAAATATTTAGATCATAATGAAACAATAATCGTATATACTCCGGCGATTCCGGAATCGCATCAACAGCTGAATTATTTCAGGTCAAATGGATTTAGCATTTACAAGCGTTCAGAAGTTTTGGGAGCTATTACGAAAGGGACTTATTGTTTGGCTGTAGCTGGAACGCATGGTAAGACAACAACAACAAGTATATTAGGGCATTTGTTAAGTGAATGCGATGTTGAAGTTACTGCATTTTTAGGAGGAATTAGTGAAAACTACAAATCCAATTTAATACTTAAAGGCACTCAGGTTACGGTAGTGGAAGCAGATGAGTTTGACAGGTCTTTTTTAACCTTATCTCCAGACATGGCTTGCATTACATCCATGGACGCAGATCATTTAGATATATATGGCGCGCATGAAGAATTGCAGCGTTCATTTGTAGCATTTATGAAACAACTTAAACCAGAAGGCAAACTCTTTGTAAGATCCGGATTGCCTATATCTGGTATAACGTATGGCATAGAGGATGATTCAGAGTATGCTGTAAAAAATATAAGAATTAAGGATGGACGCTATGTTTTTGATGTAAAAACACCAAAGACACTACTGAAAGATATTCAATTTAACCTACCCGGTAGACATAATTTGTCGAATGCATTGATTGCCCTGGCGATGGCTGTAGAGTATGGATGCCCTCACCAGCAGCTCACCAGGGCTTTAGCATCTTATACAGGTGTTGAACGTCGCTTTTCCTATAAAATTAGGACGGAGGATTTGGTTTTTATTGATGATTATGCGCATCATCCTGAGGAAATAAAAGCAGTACGTCAAGCGGTAGAAGAGATGTATCCAGGGAAAAGAACTTTGGCTGTATTTCAACCGCATTTGTATAGCAGAACAAGAGATTTTGTAGATGAATTTGCAGAAGAACTTTCAAAGTTTAACGAGTTGATCTTGTTAGATATATATCCTGCAAGAGAATTACCCATTGAAGGTGTTAACTCGCAATGGTTACTGGATAAAGTCAACAATCCATACAAACAAGTAGTAGGAAAAGAAGTGTTGATCAATAAAATAAGGGAAAGTAAAGCGCAGGTGATCTTAGCGTTGGGCGCCGGAGATATAGGTGTTGAAGTAGAATCAATTAAAAAAGCATTGCAGGTTGCGAGTTAATTATAATAACATAAAGGTTGGGGTGTTAATTGTTCTTGTGGGGTTTTTATTTGCCTTTTCAAATCAACGCAATAATGAGAGAAGAATTTCGCAGCCGAATATCAAATTTTTAGGTCAGGAAAACCTCTTTATTACGTATGAGACTGTTAGTAAATTGTTAATACAAAATCAACAGGGTGTTACGGACAAGCCTAAAGAAATTATAGATTTGAACCAGTTAGAAACTGCCCTAAATTCTAACCAAATGATTAAGAAAGCACAGGTTTTTATATCAATAGACGGTGTGCTTTCTGCAGAAATTGAACAGAAAAGACCTATTGCAAGAGTAAGTACTAGCGAGTCTTTTTACATAGATGACCAAGGTTCTTATATGCCTTTGTCAACTAACTATTCAGCAAGAGTACCTCTGGTTACGGGGTTCGTTGATAAAAACAATTTAGATAATGTCTTTAAGATATCAGAAGTAGTAGATGCGGATGATTTTTTAAAGAAGCATGTAATAGAGATACATCAAAATAAGGATGCTACCATAGACCTTAAAATAAGAAAGAACGATTTTAAGGTCATGTTAGGCGGTTTAAATCAATTAGAAAAGAAGATTAATAATTTTAAAGCTTTTTATCAGAAAGCATTAAAAGATAAAACATTAGATAGGTATAGAAGTGTTAACCTAAGATTTGATAACCAAGTAATATGCACCAAAAAATAAGCTATGGAAAATAATAGTATTTCGGTTGGATTAGACATTGGAACCACAAAGATCGTGGCCATGATTGGTCGTAAGAACGAATACGGAAAACTAGAAATATTAGGCGTTGGTAAGTCGAAAAGTCTGGGTGTGCACAGAGGGGTGGTCAATAATATTACGCAAACCATTCAGTCTATACAACAAGCTGTGCAACAGGCTGAAGCAGCAGCTTCTGAAAAGATTGAAGAGGTTACTGTAGGCATTGCCGGGCAGCACATTAGAAGTTTGCAGCACAGCGATTACATTACAAGGGCGAATTCTGAATTGGTGATTGATGAAACGGATATTGATAGGTTGATCAATCAGGTTCATAAATTGGTAATGTTACCTGGAGAAGAAATTATTCATGTATTGCCTCAAGAGTTCAAAGTTGATGGACAAGCAGAGATAAAAGAACCTATAGGTATGTATGGTGGGCGTTTGGAAGCTAATTTTCATGTGGTAGTAGGGCAAGTATCATCCATCAGAAATATAGGACGCTGTGTGAAAAGTTCAGGGCTCCAACTGGAAGGAATCACATTAGAACCATTAGCATCTGCAAATGCCGTATTAAGTCAGGAAGAAAAAGAAGCCGGTGTGGCTTTAATTGATATAGGAGGCGGAACAACCGATTTGGCGGTGTTTAAGGATGGAATCATAAGGCATACAGCTGTGATTCCATTTGGTGGTAATGTCATTACTGAAGATATTAAAGAGGGTTGTTCCATAATAGAAAAGCAAGCAGAATTGCTAAAAATAAAATTTGGATCTGCATGGCCGGGAGAAAATAAGGACAATGAAATTGTCTCTATTCCAGGTTTAAGAGGAAGAGATCCTAAAGAAATAACACTAAAGAATCTTTCAAAGATCATACATGCCAGAGTGGTAGAGATCATTGAACAGGTGTATGTGGAAATAAAAAATTACGGACACGAAGAGCAGAAGAAAAAATTGATTGCAGGTATTGTGTTGACAGGAGGTGGAAGTCAATTGAAACATCTAAAGCAATTGGTGGAGTACATAACGGGTATGGATACAAGAATAGGTTATCCTAATGAGCATTTAGCAGGAGGTAGTGATGATGAGATAGCCAGCCCCTTATACGCCACTGCAGTAGGTTTGGTAATGGATGGTTTGAAACGTCAGGACCGCAAGCAGCAGGAAATTAAGGAGGAAGAAGCATTGGAGGAAGGTCAAAATGCAGAAGCAGAATCTGTCGAGGCACACAATGATGAGGTTGTTAAGTCGAAAACCAAAGAACGAAGATCCTTCTTAGATAAGCTTACAGAACGCGTCAAAGATTTTTTAGATAACGCAGAATAATTAATTAATCGATATAAATAAAAAACCCAAAACAATAAGTCAATATGAGCAATAATAATGAATTTGGAAATATTGCATTCGATTTGCCAAAGAACCAGTCTAACGTCATCAAGGTCATTGGTGTTGGTGGTGGCGGAAGCAATGCTATCAATCATATGTTCCAACAAGGCATAAAAGGTGTTGATTTTGTAATTTGTAACACAGATGCTCAGGCCCTTCAAAATAGTGGCGTCCCCAATAAGATACAATTAGGTGTTAACCTTACTGAAGGTTTAGGCGCCGGTGCCAATCCCGATGTAGGAGAGCAAGCTGCAGTTGAGAGCATGGAGGATATTCGCCGAATGCTGGATACCAATACCAAAATGATATTTATCACTGCAGGTATGGGTGGCGGTACAGGAACAGGAGCAGCTCCTATCATTGCCAAAATGGCTAAAGAACTCGATATCCTTACTGTAGGTATAGTAACTATGCCATTTCAGTTTGAAGGAAAAATGCGTAACGAACAGGCTCAGCGAGGCGTAGAAAACCTTAGGCAGCATGTAGATTCGTTGATAGTGATCAATAATAATAAGCTAAGAGAGGTATACGGTAATCTTGGGTTTAAAGCCGGATTCTCTAAAGCAGATGAAGTATTATCTACGGCATCTCGTGGTATAGCAGAAGTTATTACACATCATTACACACAAAATATTGACTTGAGAGATGCTAAAACCGTATTAAGTAATAGCGGTACTGCTATTATGGGGTCGGCATCAGCATCAGGCCAAACCAGAGCGCAAGAAGCTATTATGAAAGCTTTGGATTCGCCATTATTGAATGATAACAAAATTTCAGGAGCTAAAAATGTATTGTTGCTTATTGTATCTGGATCTCAAGAGATTACCATAGATGAAATAGGGGAGATCAATGACCATATTCAAGACGAAGCAGGTCATGGTGCTAATATTATTATGGGTGTTGGAGAAGATGAATCCCTTCAGGAAGCCATATCAGTAACTATTATAGCGACAGGATTTGATATTGATCAGCAAAATGAAATATCGAATACAGAAGCAAAAAAAGTGATTCATGCATTGGAAGAAGAACCTCAGGAGGATATCAATGTGCAAGAGCACGACCCGGCTATCATAACACCGGATATTGTTTTAGAAAAAGAAGAAGCTCCAATTGTTCATACGTTGGTAGATGAAGACGAAGAGGATGAAGCCGCAGATATTATTCTTACTACAGAAGCTATTAGAAATATCAATGTAGTATATGAAGAAGTTTTAGATGTGAAGAAGCCAGTGGAAGACGATTTTGTAATTACACCGGTTGAAGCTAATTCAAATCAAGAGACTGTTTTAGAAGATAAAGACGAAGAGCAGATTACATTGACATTTGACTTGCCAATATCATCAAAAGAACCTGAGCAAATTGAAGAACCGGAACCACAGGAAGAAAAAATGTTATTCCAGTTAGACGATGAGGTAAAGGATATGAATGTTAAAGATTATGTGGAGATCATTCCGGTAACAGAAGCCAATGAAGAAGGCGAAACGCGTTATGCATTGGATGAGTATGCAACTTTTGAATCTGCTATAAACACTAAAGCTACAGAAACAGAGGTGAAAGAAGAGATTGTTTTTGAGAAGAAGGTCATCCCGACAGAAGAAGCCGAAGAGACTGTAGAAGATGAGGTGGACCCAATGAATAGTCCGATCTCAGAATTGCTAAAGGCCAGAGCAGATGAAAGACGACGTAAAATGAAAGACTTTAATTATAAGTTCAACAACGCTAAAATAGATGAAATAGAAAAAGAGCCTGCTTACAAGAGACAAGGTGTGAATTTAGAGGATGCACAGCATTCTTCAGAAACAAATACTTCTAGGCTATCCGTTGGCACTGACGACAATGATGATATTCAACTGAGAAGTAACAATTCATTCTTACACGATAACGTAGATTAATAGCAAATTTAAGTTTAAGTGTTTCACACTTTAGTCAAGCCCGAAAACACCTCCAGCTTTTCGGGTTTTTTGCGCTAATTTTTTAAAGGACATTAAAAATTAAGTCTGAAGAGTTTAGTATCTTCGCAGTCCATAAATTTTGAAAAGATGAGCTTACAACAAGATGTAATGACCGCTATGAAAGCCGCTATGCGAGATAAAGATCAAATGGCATTAGCAGCATTAAGGGCAATAAAATCAGAGATTCTATTAGCGCAAACCGCTTCGGGATCTAAAGAGGCGTTGGGAGAAGATGAAGAAATCAAGTTATTGTCAAAACTGGTAAAGCAACGAAAAGACAGTGCTGCTATATTTACTGAGCAGGGGCGCAATGATTTGGCAGAACCTGAATTGGCACAAGCCGAAGTGATTAGTCAGTTTTTACCAGAACAATTGAGTGAAGATGATATTAAGGCTGTGGTTACTGAAGTTATTGCTGATACTGGTGCAGAAGGAATGAAGGACATGGGTAAGGTCATGGGGATTGTAAGTCAAAAATTGGCCGGACAGGCAGATGGAAAAACCATATCAACTATTGTTAAAGCACAATTGATGAGCTAATATAATAAATGGCCTCGTAGTTCAACTGGATAGAATATCAGATTTCGGCTCTGAGGGTTGGGGGTTCGAATCCCTTCGAGGTCACGAATACATAGTTCAAAAAGAAAAAACGCCAAGCTTGCTTGAGCGTTTTTTTGTTTGAGCTATGTTCAAAGCGGAGCTTTGAGGGAACATGGCGCCGCCATAATCCTGTTGGAAAGCGGAGCTTTGAGGGCAGATGGCGTAGCCATAATCCTGATAAGAAGCGGAGCTTTGGGGAAGCCGATATTGTTATAATCTGGCGTCTCAAAAAGATGATGGGTTTTTATTATATATGTGCCAGTAATTGCAGGTGTCGAACAGAAAACTATTTGAATAAATAAAACATTTCTCGTAAGAAGTAATGGATAGTTTAGTAATTTTATAATCACAAAATCAGATATTTATGAAAGTACTACTACACCACCTGCTATTATTGATATTTACGCAAGCTACTTTTTCAAGCACTTTAATTAACCCTTTAGATAAAACAACTTTGACAGCTGAGTCTATTACGATGTTTCAGGAGGCAGTCAATGTTGGAACCGCTCAGAGTATATCTTGCTCAATGACCGAAGCTATGGTAATAGCTACTGGAACACCTAGTATAACTTTTAATGGATCGTCGTATTACATTGGCTTCAGACAGGTGTCAGCAAATGACCAAAATCCTGTTTTGTTAAAGTTTACCAATGGCATCCTCGACTGGTGCAGAGAAGACTATGACACCACGTCCATAGATGTCAAAGGCTATGGGCTATATTGGTCAGGTACAGATTTGTATGCAGTGTTTTCCATAGTTGGTCAAGGGACACCCAGTACAAGTTCAATTACAAGACTTACGACCAATGGTTGGATTTCTAGTTATGGTCAAGGCAGTACAGCTTCTGTTTCTGTAATACTTGGATTAGATGCCAGCGATGGCTCTGTAAGTTCCGGGACTTACCTACGTTCGCAATTATCAAATAATAATACCAATGCTTTAATTGTTAGGGATTTGTTTGTAGATGGCTCTAACTTAGTCGTGCGTGCTGATACAGGTTTTAGTCCATTGAATACGGATTTAAGCCGCATGTCCTGCTCCGGAGGATCTCCAATAGATTACACCGTAGTATTAGCTCAAAATTTACAATCAGCAAGCTGTGCTTCTGCTGTAAACTGTACGAGTTTAAGTGGTGTTGATTGTTTAGCAACATTAGGTATAGATGATGTAAATAAGGTAGTAATAGTCTTAAATAATAATATTAATGCGAATAGTATATCAGTTCGAGGAAATCTAACTGAAGATGTCAATCTTGAAATTTATAATTTAAATGGACAACTCGTACAGCAGATTCGTGTTTTAAAAAGTAAAACGCAAAAAGAGTTTAATTTGAATAAATTGACCACCGGGATATATGTAGCTAAACTAAAGCATCTAAATAAGACCATTACAAGAAAAATCATAGTAAAATAATCCATAATGGGTGTTTTTGAGTTTTTTGAAAATCGTATTCATAACAATTTTAACCCTGTTATTAAATATGTGAAAAATAATCTTGATTTTAGGTAGGATATTCTATGTTTTAACTGTTATTATGTGAATAATAACCTTTAAATTTAATTGCACAAATGAAGTTACCTACTGATAGAAGTTTATTTTTAAGTTGTTTGAGTATATTAGTTTTTATGATAAGTTGCTCATCAGATGATCCCTCTTCTACACCTGCACCAGCTGACGAGCCAAACCTTATTTCGCCTGATATTAATAATGATGGAAAGCTAAATATTTTAGTGTTGGGTACAAGTAGATCAATAAGTAGCAGCTCGAGTGCATTTGCATCAGATAAAATTACTACACAACTAGAGCGTATATTATCACAAGATGCTTCGATAGATCTCGAAATAAATGTTATATCTGAAGACATTTATAAAAATAAGGATATTGATTATGGTTTAGGTCAGGCAGGAACAGTTTATAATTTAACTCACTTTGCACATTCGCTAATGCAATATTATTATTGGCCAGAAGACTATCCTGAGCGGCTAGAAAATTTAGCCGGGAATGCTGATTATAAATGGGATTATGTAGTTATTGCTGCTGACCCATATATTATTGCTAAACTACCAGGGTATTATGCTTTAGGAGTCAATAAAATTGCTTCAAAAGTAGTAGAAGGAGGTGCAAAACCGTTACTTTTAATGGTGTGGCCCAAAGAAGAGGCAGGAGTTGCATCGTTAAGTCATTTTGAAGAATTTACATATCGTACAGCAGATGGTGCAAGAGTGGAAATTCAAGCGGTTCCAGCAGGATTAGCATGGGATGCTTTACCGGAAGAAAAGAAAGATAACGCTACAGAACACCCATCACCAAATGGAGCGTATTTATCAGCAGCATCTATTTATTCTCAAATATTAAACAGAAGTGCAGCAACTTCAGATTATGAATATGATGATGAACTATCAGAGATTGCATTATCGATCAAAACCGATGAAGAAGATAATACGCACTATACCGGAGAACGCTCTTTCATCTCACCATATAAAAGTTGTGATATAGATGATAGTGAACTTAACTATAATCACACAGGGACGAGTTCGGAAAATGGTATTTTAAATGGATTGCAGTGGGTAATAGCCCAGTCTGATCGTACGTTGGTCAATGGTGGGACACCACCAATTAATTTCAATTATGGTAGGGCAAATACCAATTTCGAACCCAATAAGCGTTATAAAATAGACGCAACACAATTTGATTTCTCATTAGGTTTTCCAATGCAAGATCATGGTAATCATGGAAATACTTCTATGCTTTATGGATTAGATAAACGATTTAATGAAGAAATAAACGGTACTGATTTAGGAACTGCACTTTACATGGTAAGAAACTCTGAATTGCCGAATGCACGTGCTATACCAATTCGAACTTTATTTGCACAAATTAAGGAAGTGATTCCTACGCAATCAGCATATAGTGATAATTGGCATATGCACGGGAATTTAGATAAAGCCATTGGCGCATATATGTATACGTTATTAACGGGAGAATGTGTTTTAGGAGATGAACCTTTGAACCAAAATTCTGATGAATGGAAGACTTGGATGTCCCAAAAAATCGGGCATGAAACAGCTTTTGTTTTAATGCATTTTCAGGGACGCCTTCCTAACTGTAACTAAGGCTAAATCTATTTAGGGGTAATTTAACTTATTCTTTCGGATACAGAACCTCGATACCAAACATTGGATTAGAGATGCCGGTTTTATAACGCTTATATCTATTGTGTGCAATAGAACCACCACGCCAACCGCTGTTATGATAATTTGACCAAGTGATTAATTTGTTATTTTGACTAAATGTATAGCGAAATATTGGACCGAAATACGTGTATTTTTCTACTTTGCCGACTGTATTCACCATTTCTACACCTAAACAAATGCCTTCAGAAGGAAGTTTTATATTATAAGATTCAACATTGATCCACAAGCGGTATTTTTTATTTTTTGGTTTTATAAATATTCTCTTATTATGAAGTGCTTTGCCGGGTTTCATTGTTTCTCTATCAAGTTCATAAAGCCTGATGTCAAGAGCAGCAATATGATCGGCGTCTTTTCTTTTTTTCAGATCAATATAAACACGTTTTACTTTAGCTGTTTTCTTTCTTGGGTTTTCTATGAAAATACAAGTCTCATAACCTATTAGTGAGGTCACTCCAATATTTCCATTTCTTTTTTCACCCAGAGTCTCTTTATCTCTATAATTGATCTTGTTACCAGAGATTATAACTTCGTCTAAGACATCAACTAAAGGCTCTAACTGAATATCTAAATGCGGCTTCTCTGTGTTTCTATATTGAAACAGAGGTATAAGCTTAGACTTATAGCCTATTATAGAAACCTTTAGAGTATCATCAAAAGTATTTTTAATACTTAATTCAAACGCTCCGTTCCCATTGGTATATGTACCACCTCCGTTCATTAAAACAATATTAGAGAAAGCCAAAGGCATTTGGGTTAAAGTATCTTTAACAGTACCTGTTAATGTTTGTGCATGAAAATAATTTATCGATAAAAATAAGAATGTCAGTAGCACTTTGATATTATTCAAAATAATAGTTTTTAGGGCAATTTCTATAAGATTTATGAATTCTAAGTTAAGAAAAAGCTAGTAAGATATGAAGTGAAATACTCTTGCTTTACAAGCAAAGGAAAGTACACATCCAAAACTTGAGATCAATGCCAGAAGTTAACCGGTAATATTTAGTATTACAACTCCAATAACTTTGCCTTGGCCTTTTGTTGAGCTTCAAAAAGCGCAGCTTTTCTGCGATACACTTCCAGGATGGCATTTTCAATATCTAAATTATGAGTTTTGCCATTGAAGACATTTCGTATCATGGAAGGACTGTAAGGTTTTTCATATTTACTAACAATGTTGTTTTCAGCCAATACGGCTAGGACATCTGCAGAGTAGTTGGCTTTTAAGTAAGTTTTGAGCTTTTGCTTTTCTTCAGGGCTAATCATTTATAATACTGTTGAGTTATTAACGCATTATTGATATATTTGTGTCATAGCATAGATGCAAATATATCGAATATAGTCAAAATATACAAATAATAATCGAAATAGCATCTAAAAAAATGTAATATTTATTAACCAAAACAGTAGCAATGGATCCAGTAGTAGAGCGAATAGGTGAGATCGTTTCCGATTTAAGAATGAGTGACAGAGCTTTCGAACTCAGTATTAATAAATCTTCAGGATATTTACACTCGTTACGTAAAAAAAGCAGTTCGCCTTCTGTAGCTGTGGTTATTGATATTGTTAATACACATACCGACTATAATCTAAACTGGATTTTAACAGGACAAGGTCGAATGAAAATGAAAACAGATGCTTTACAAGACCCCGGAGTAGATTATAGTACAGCATTGGAAATGGATTTTAAGATCGTAAACGAAAAATTAGATGCGATAAAAAAGCAAAATTATGAGATTTTGCACAAATTGAATGAAAGTGAACCATCAGGCTCTAAAGAAAAATAATTCTTACAAAGAGCTGAAACATTTCTTTAAGCTTTTTAAAATGGGCATTTAACTAAGACCATTACAAATCTCCGATAAGCAAAATATAAAGATTAATTACCCGTTTTCTTTTTTATATATTTAAGGAATGTATTTTATACTACTCCAAAGTGAACCTATGAACCCTACGCTAAAGTTAGCATTTCTTATTGCTTTTTTTGTAGGTATGGGCGCTGTGGTACTTAGTAGATTTTACATCTATTTTGAGCAATTGTATGCCAATAAATATAAAAAACCATTCTTTCTCAACTATGTGATGGTGCAGAATAAGTTGAGTAAAAATCAAAAACGTATTTTAGAAAAGAACTTTACTTTTTATAACAGGCTAAAAGCTAAAGAACAGATCGTTTTTAGACATAGAGTGGCTACGTTTTTGAAGGATAAAGATTTTATTAGCAGGGACGATCTGGAGCTTACTGATGATATCAAAGTATTGGTCTCCGCCACGGCCATTATGCTCACCTTTGGGTTTAAAGAATATCTTATAAATATTATAAGTACCATAGTTGTGTATCCTAAACCCTTTTACTCTAAAGCCAATGAAACTCTACATAAAGGCGAAGTGAATCCACAAATTGGAGCTATTGTGTTCTCCTGGAAAGATTTTTTGGAAGGATATGATATAAGCAATGACAATTTAAATTTAGGCGTTCATGAGTTTGGGCATGCCATTCACCTCAATAGTTTTAGTAATGATGATATTAGTGCTATGATATTCAATAATGGTTTTTTAGAGCTAAAGGGCTATTTAAGAGACCATGAATCTGTGAGGAAAGCACTAATCAAGTCAAGATATTTCAGAGCCTATGCTTACACTAACGAATTTGAATTTGTTGCGGTATTGTTAGAGAATTTCATTGAAACGCCACAAGAGTTCAAACAGCAGTTTCCTGAGCTGTATAAATATGTAAAACAAATGCTCAATTTTAATTTTGCAGGCTATTAATAGCCGAGTATGATTTTTATCATAATTTTTTCTGTTTTATACCACTACTTTTAATAGTGAATTTAAAATCTAATACAATGAAACAGAGAACACCAGTTACAGATATAATGTCAAAGCATATTATAGCTTTGAATAGAACAGATGATCTTGAAAGAGCAGAAATGTTATTTAAGCGTCATAAGATAAGACATATTCCGGTAGTCTCAGGAGACGTTATTATAGGAATGTTGAGTTATACCGATTTGTTAAGAATTAGTTTTGCAGATGCCGTAGATGAATCAGAGAGTGAAGTCGATACTTTGGTATATAATATGTTTACCATAGAACAGGTTATGGTGAAGAATGTTGTTACCGTGGATGTTAATACTACTATTAAAGAAGTTGCGCAGATTTTGGCAACAAGAGAGTTTCATGCATTACCGGTCACTGAAAAAGGTTGTTTGGTGGGTATAGTCACTACAACAGATCTGATCAATTACCTTATAGCACAGTATTAAAAAAAGGCGCTTTAAGCGCCTTTTTTATTGAAATATAATTAGGAAATAATTTGTTTCAGATCTTTAATAGTTTCTGTTGGATTATCGCTTTTAAAAATATAGCTGCCTGCAACAAAAACATCGGCCCCGGCTTCTGCTAATGGTTGAATATTTTTATTATTAACACCGCCGTCAATTTCAATAAGTGTATCCAAACCTTGATTATCGATCATTTTTCTTAATTTCTTAACCCTGTTATAGGTGACCTCTTCAAACTTCTGTCCGCCAAACCCAGGATTTATAGACATCAATAAGATCATGTAACACTCTGGTAAGATATCTTCTAAGACATTTATTGGCGTGGTAATGTTCAATACAATACCAGCTTTGCATCCGGCATCTTTTATTTGTCTTAATGTACGATGTAAATGCACAGTAGATTCATAGTGTACAGTAATGATATCGGCACCAACTTTGGCAAATTCTTCAATATAACGCTCCGGTTTTTCTATCATTAAATGCACATCCAGAGGTTTTGTAGCATGTTTTTTGATGGCTTGTATCACCGGCATTCCGTAAGAGATGTTAGGTACAAAATGGCCATCCATCACATCAATATGAAACCAGTCGGCATCACTATTATTTACCATTTCAGTATCTCTTTGCAAATTAGCAAAATCTGCAGCCAACATAGAAGGGGCAATTAGTTTAGAACTCATAATATTAGGTCGTGTTGAAGAATTTGAGCAAAAATACTCTAAAAAAATGAACCCACGGTAATCAGCCGTGGGTTCTTTCATCAATCAAAAAACGAACAGTTATGTTTTGTAACTGTTGTTACCTTAATTAAGTCAGTCGTAAAAAAATGACTAACCTAAATATGTTTTTAATATTTTACTTCGTGAGGTATGTTTTAACCTACGAATAGCTTTCTCTTTAATTTGTCTTACACGTTCTCTGGTAAGGTCAAAAGTCTCACCAATTTCTTCTAAAGTCATTGGATGTTGGTTGCCCAAACCAAAATACAAACGGATCACATCCGCTTCACGTGGGGTTAATGTTTCCAGAGCTCTTTCAATCTCGGTACGTAAAGACTCATGTAGTAAATCTTTATCTGGATTTGGCGATTCACCACTACGCAGTACATCGTATAAATTGGAATCCTCACCTTCAACTAATGGTGCGTCCATGGAGACGTGACGACCAGAATTTTTCATGGATTCTTTAACGTCATTTATAGTCATATCCAGTTCCTTAGCAATTTCTTCTGCAGAAGGTGGACGTTCATGGCTTTGCTCTAAGAATGCAAAAGTTTTATTGATCTTATTGATCGATCCAATTTTATTTAATGGTAAGCGAACGATACGTGATTGCTCCGCTAATGCCTGTAAAATAGATTGTCTAATCCACCATACGGCATATGAGATAAACTTAAAACCTCTGGTTTCATCAAAACGTTGTGCAGCTTTTATTAAACCTAAATTGCCTTCATTAATTAAATCCGGTAAAGTAAGTCCTTGATTCTGGTATTGTTTTGCTACAGAAACCACAAAACGTAAATTGGCTTTGGTTAATTTTTCTAATGCAACCTGATCACCTGCTTTGATACGTTGAGCTAATTCAACCTCTTCATCTGCAGTGATAAGATCAACTTTACCAATTTCCTGTAAATATTTATCTAGTGAAGCAGTCTCTCTGTTTGTAACCTGCTTCGTAATTTTTAGTTGTCTCATTTAAAATGTGTTTGTGCAATTTTTATAGCAACATTTAGTCGCTGTATTTATTATACGTAAAAAAGCACAAAAATGTTACACTAATATAAATATAATTTTGAATTTTTATAATTATTCGAAGTTTAAATGCTCTGTAGCTTCGATTAATTGTACTAATGCATTAACTTTTTGATGCATTTTATTAAAAAAAGTAAGTTGCTCTTTTTCTCCTGAAGTGTTTAATAATTTTGAATGACTTAATTGCTGATTAAAATAGTTTTCGGCTTGCTTGCAGGTACGTTTATCGTGCGTTTGATAATAAGATAGAATGGAAAAAGGTACAAACAGGGATTGTATTTGAGGGGTTGATACCAATACATTATTATTCATTAACAGTAACTCATTATAATAAAGATTGAAATTGTCATGTTTTGTCTTAACCTTTTGAGAAATGCTATGAATAAGTGTATTTAATGAAGTGCATAAAGCAAGTGCAGTAGCGTCGGAAATAATACCAGCCTTATAATAGTAGTGAATTTGCTTTAGCGTGCTGTTTATAGTAGTGATATCCCAAATTTCTATAGTGTTTAAATTGTGATACAATTCTCCTAATTGTTTGGCAGAAGTAATGGTGTCAATTCCTAATGAAAAACGATCAAAATTGACATTGCTAAAGTTGACATCCAACAGTTTTAACCAAACATATATTTTGAATTTGCTTAAAATATCTTCTCCTATTGTATAAAACAGAGGAATGTCTTTTGCGGAATAGAGTAGTGTGCAGTCCGGTTGGTTCAATAAGGGATATAAGTTTTCATATGAACGCTTAAAATAATCTTGTAGAGCCGATTCATTGATCAGGGGTTTGGTTTTTTCTACAACCAATACATGCCGATCAGTAGTGTCGTATAATCCATCCAGTGACAAATTGTAATGCCTTGCCAACTGTACACTCTCTTCAAGTGAAAACTTACTTTTTAAGCTTGATCGGCGATGTGCGGCATCATAACTGATATCCAGGACAGAAGCTATAGCTTCATTTAGCGAATGACCTTGTGGTAAAATACCGTTTATAGCTTTTAATAGTTGTTCTTGTATCATAAAATTTAAAGATACATGATTTTGTGATAATCACAAATAATAAAAGCATTTCTTGTGTTTAATACGATTTTTAATGCGAATATTACAATAATTTTGAAGTCAACTTTAAATATGAAATCATGAAGTATTATATGCTTAAGGTATTCGTGTTGATTACTTTTAAATGGTCATTTGGTCAGCAAACGGGAGATACCATCAATACACTTCAACAAGACTTTAAAACCGTAAAGTTTAAGTTAGATAAAGCGGCCATTATAGAGAAAGATATTATTGTATTCTCTCCCTCTAAATCCAACAAGATTAACGGATTAAATATCAATTACTGGTATAATGAGTCTAATGCTATAATGACCAATGGTCTCGAATTGGGACTAAGCCCTGTTAGTGTATTTTTTCCTTTTTTAACCATTGTACATTCCATACCGCCTTTTGTACATGATCCTCCCAGCTATAATAGAAACTATGTCGATCGTATGGTTTTTGATAAAGTCAATGGCATTCGGTTTGGAATAGCATTTTTAGATCCCGCTATTGTTAATGGCCTGGAGTTGAATCTTACAGGTGGTTTTGATACCAAGGTCAATGGTTTATCCATATCGTCAGTAATAAATAAACACATGATGGTCAATGGTGTTGATATTGCCATATTGGGAAATTTTGATGCTCAGGTTAACGGCATTCAAATAGGGTTGTTTAATAAATGTGATAACCTTAAAGGCATACAATTAGGACTTTGGAATAAGAACAATAAGCGTTCATTGCCATTTATTAACTGGAATTTTAAATAAGTATTATGAGATCGACATTCTATATGGTTTTTGGGCTGCTGCTCTTTAATTGTGGAGGAATTCCTAAGTATAAAGATGCTGATCATAAAGTTTTAACTCATGTTAAAGCTATAGAAGGCGAATATCAAAACTTTGACAGTGATAGTTTGAAATTGAATCACAATTCAATACATGGAAAAATAAATTGGAAGAAACGATCAATAGATACTACAAAATATACTTCAGTTCAAATAAGAGTACTAAATAAAAAACAGTTAAGATTTGATTTTATTAAAGATAGCACGTTATTAAAAAGTCAGGTATTAAAGTATCGATTAAGGCATAACGGATTTGTTAAACTAAGAAATAAAAACCTGAGAATATCTGGTATCCCTTATGTATTTGGAGAGTATGCCTTAGTTAAATACGAATTAGGGCTAACTAAAGCCAATGATCTAATCCTGCATGGTTGTCATGAAGAAGGTGGAGGCATGTTGATTGTGCTGAGCGGTGGCGGGCGATATGTAGTTAAAAGAATTTATGAAAGTATCTGAATCAAAAAAGCGCAGTGTAATTACACCGCGCTTTTTTGATTATTGAATTATAAGAGAAGTTAATCTTCTTTTTTATCGTCTCTTGGTTTTCTATCGTCTCTGCGATTATCTCTGTTACGGTTGTCACGCCCACGATTATCTCTACCACGATTGTTGTCTCGTTTAGGACGTTCTACAAAACCTTCTGGCTTTGGTAAAATGGCTTTGCGAGATACTTTTTCTTTTCTGGTTCTTGGATCTATACCGAAGTATTTAACGTCAATAACATCGCCAATGTTAACAACATCGGTAACATTATTAGTGCGTTCCCAAGCCAGTTCGCTCACATGTAACAACACCTCATTACCTGGAGCTTCAGTGTATTCTACAACAGCGCCAAAATCTAATATTTTGATCACTTTAACTTCATAAACACTACCTTTTTCCGGCTTAAATGTAAGCGCATCGATCTTAGCCAATACAGCATCAATGCCTGCTTGATCGGTGCCTAGAATTTCTACGATACCTTCTTCGGTAACCGGATCTTCATTAATTACAATAGTGGTATTGGTTTCTTTTTGCAACTCTTGAATTACTTTTCCACCAGGTCCAATAAATGCACCGATAAGGTCATTTGGTAATTTAGCAGTTACCATCTTAGGCGCATGAGGCTTAACATCAGCATTAGCTGCCGGTATGGTATCGGTAAGTTTTTTTAAGATGTGTAATCTTCCATCTCTGGCTTGCTTTAAAGCTTTAACAAGGATCTCATAGCTTAAACCTTTGATCTTAATATCCATTTGGCAAGCAGTAATACCGTCTTCAGTTCCTGTGACTTTAAAGTCCATATCTCCCAGGTGATCTTCATCTCCAAGGATGTCACTCAATACGGCATAACGATCTCCATCAGAAATTAATCCCATGGCAATACCAGAAACGGGCTTCTTTATGCTTACACCAGCATCCATTAAGGCCATAGTTCCGGCACAAACGGTAGCCATTGATGATGATCCGTTACTTTCTAATACTTCAGAAACGACTCTGACAGTGTATGGCCAGTCTTCAGGAACCATACCTTTTAGGGCGCGTTGAGCAAGGTTACCATGTCCAATCTCTCTACGAGAAGTTCCTCTCAATGGTCTTGCCTCACCAGTAGAAAATGGTGGGAAGTTATAATGTAAATAGAAGGTTTCTTCACCTTGATATGTAGGTAAGTCTACCATATTTGCTTCGCGAGAAGTTCCTAAAGTTACTGTTGCCAGTGCTTGAGTTTCTCCTCTGGTGAAAATTGAAGACCCGTGTGTTGATGGTAAATAATCAACTTCACACCAAATGGGTCTGATATCTGTCGTTTGACGTCCGTCTAAACGTACCCCTTCGTTAAGCGTTAGATCTCTTACAGCTGCTTTTTGAGCTTTAGCGAAATACTTATGAATAAGTTTCCCTAATTCTTCTTGTTCTTCTTCAGTAAAAGATTCAAAAACCTCTTCTTTGAGCTCGCTAAATGCTAAGCCACGCTCTTGTTTTGAAGAACCACTTTTTGCTATAGCATATGATTTGTCATAAACAAGATTGTGAATCTTTTCTGATAAAGCTTCGTCTTCGTCTTCCGGCTCGTATTCTCTGGTTTCTTTTTTACCGAAAGCCTCAGCCAGTTTTATCTGTGCTTCACATTGTACTTTAATAGCTTCGTGGGCAAACTTAATAGCATCTGCCATTTCTTCCTCACTACACTCGTCCATTTCACCTTCTACCATCATTACAGAATCCGCAGAAGCTCCAACCATCATATCAATATCGGCTTGTTCTAAGATTTCTCTACTTGGATTAATTACAAATTCCCCGTTAACTCTGGCTACACGAACTTCTGATATCGGTGTTTCAAAAGGAATATCACTCAATTGGATAGCTGTTGAAGCGGCCAAACCTGCTAATGCATCTGGCATTACACTATCATCATGAGACATTAACTGTATCATGACTTGAGTTTCGGCATGATAGTCTTTTGGGAATAGAGGTCGTAATACACGGTCCACCAATCGCATGGTAAGTATCTCTTCTGTACTTGGTCGGGCTTCTCTTTTGAAGAATCCACCAGGATAACGTCCTGCAGCTGCAAATTTTTCTCTGTAATCTACAGTTAAAGGTAAAAAGTCTACATCGGCAGCATGATAGTTAGATACTACAGTACATAACAACATGGCATTTCCCATTTGCACAACAACACTACCATGAGCTTGTTTTGCTAATTTTCCGGTTTCGATAGAAATCTCTCTTCCATCGTCGAGAGTAATGACCTCTCTATAAGTTTTTGGAATCATAAATTTTTAATTCTAATTAAACATTGGTGTTGTGTTGTTGTAGTTGTTGTGATACCAATGAAAAACTATAATTAGCTTCTTGTTTGCGTCATTTATACTCCGACGTTGAGTTGTATAAATAACAAAAAAACCACGCTGTAGGCGTGGTCTTTCTGATGATTATTTTCTTAATCCTAATTCTTTAACAATGGCACGATATCTCATGATATCTTTCTTTGTCAAATAATCTAGTAAAGCTCTACGCTTACCTACTAATTTTACTAGAGAACGTTCAGTGTTAAAGTCTTTACGGTTGTTTTTTAAATGTTCTGTTAAATGATTTATTCTATGAGTGAATAAAGCAATTTGGCCTTCAGCACTACCAGTATCATTTTTACCTTTACCGTGCTTTGCGAAGATTTCTTCCTTTTTTTCTTTTGTTAAATACATTCCAATATTATTTAAATGATTTTTATGTACTATGAAAGATTTTCTTTCAAGCGGCAAATATAGTAATTTTTAAGGATTTACAATGAGTCGTAGCATTTATTTTGACTTCAACACCTATGGCTATTTAAAACTTGGGTCTCAGTATAATATAAAAGCGAGCCACATTGGACTCGCTTTTGTAATTTATGCTCTTAACGGTTGATTTTTAATCAGATCGATATAAAGATTAATCTTATCTTTTAAATCTTTACGATGCGATATAAAGTCTAAAAACCCGTGTTCTAATAAAAATTCTGAGGTTTGAAACCCTTCAGGAAGTTCCTTTCCGGTAGTATCTCTTACAACCCTTGGACCAGCAAAACCGATAAGTGCTCCCGGCTCGCTAATATTGATATCGCCAAGCATAGCAAATGAAGCTGTGGTGCCACCAGTTGTCGGATCTGTACACAAAGAAATGTAAGGCACTTTAGCATCTGCCAATTGAGCCAGTTTTGCAGAGGTTTTAGCCAATTGCATCAATGATAATGCTGCTTCCATCATACGAGCTCCTCCTGATTTACTAATGATCATGAAAGGAATTTTTTTCTTCAGGGCATAATCTGCTGCTCTGGCAATTTTTTCTCCAACCACACTACCCATTGAGCCTCCTATGAATGAAAAATCCATACAAGCTATGACCAGATCATTACCTTTAGATTTACCTACCGCAGTACGAACAGCATCTTTTAGTTTGGTTTTTTCCTGTGCAGCTTTTAAGCGATCTGGATATTTTTTAGTGTCCACAAATCGCAAAGGATCTTTAGATGTAAGTCCGGCATCTAATTCTTTGAATTTATTATCATCAAATAAGATTTCAAAATACTCTTTACTACCTATCCTTACATGATAGCCATCCTCAGGGCTTACATAAAAATTCTGTTCTAATTCTTTTGTGTCTATGATTTTCCCGGTAGGCGACTTATACCATAAGCCTTTGGGCGTGTCTTTCTTTTCTTCAGTTGAGGTTTGAATCCCTTTATCTTTTCTTCTGAACCAAGCCATTTTAATCGTTTAGTTAGTTATTAGTAAATGCAAATTTATAAAGTATTTACATTATTTAGGTCTTCAAAGGCTTTCTTTAAACGTTCTACAAATGCATTTTCGCCTTTTCTAAGCCATACTCTTGGATCATAGAATTTTTTATTTGGGACATCATCGCCTTCAGGATTGCCGATTTGTTGTTTTAAATATTCTACTTTATCTCCCATATAATCTCTAACACCACTCATAAAAGCATACTGCATATCAGTGTCAATATTCATTTTGATCACACCATAACCTATAGCTTCTCTGATTTCTTCTACAGTAGATCCAGAACCTCCATGGAATACAAAATCAATATGATTATGTCCTAAATCATATTTTTCAGATATGTATTCTTGAGAGTTTTTAAGAATTTTTGGTGTCAACTTTACATTTCCTGGTTTGTAAACCCCATGTACATTACCAAATGCTGCAGCTACAGTAAACTGGTCACTTACTTTGCTTAACTCTTCATAAGCGTAAGCCACTTCTTCAGGCTGAGTATATAATTTAGAATCGTCTACATCACTGTTATCTACCCCATCTTCTTCGCCACCGGTAATGCCCAGTTCTATTTCGAGAGTCATTCCCATTTTACTCATACGAGCAAGGTATTGTTTGCATATTTCAATATTTTCCTCTATAGGCTCTTCTGAAAGGTCGATCATATGAGAACTGTATAAAGGCTTTCCGGTTTCTTTAAAATGTTGTTCACTGGCATCTAATAAACCATCAATCCACGGTAATAATTTTTTTGCGCAATGATCGGTATGTAAAATGACAGGAACACCATAAGCTTCAGCCATTAAGTGTACGTGTTTAGCACCGGCTACAGAGCCTGCTATTGCAGCTTTTTGATCTTCATTACTAAGACCTTTTCCTGCATTGAATTGTGCGCCACCATTTGAAAATTGAATGATCACTGGAGCGTTGAGTGCCTTCGCGGTTTCTAAAACGCCATTGATTGAATTCGATCCTATAACGTTGACAGCGGGAAGCGCAAAGCCTTTTTCTTTGGCTAACTTAAAAATATTTTGAACTTCTCTGCCAGTTGCTACTCCTGGTTTAATAGTATGACTCATGGAATGTTTTTTTAGTTGAAAAATAGAGGTCAAAAATACATAATTTTTAAATATGTCACTCTAATATTTAGTGGTATTGTAAGCCCTAAATTGTCGATAACGTTTTAGTTACAATAAATGTATTTTGTTTAGAAAGGGTAGTTTATACCAATATTATAAACCGCATTTCTGAAGTTGTATTCCTTAAACCAACGATTGCCGATTTCTAATGAAGGGTCATAGGTTTTAAAACCAACATCACCACGAAGAATAAAAAAATTAAAATCGTAACGAAGACCAAAACCGGTACCTACGGCAATATCTTTTAAGGATTCAATAGTATCGAAAGTAGCCGCATCGTCTTCAACATTGTCCAAAGCGTTCCATATGTTACCAGCGTCGGCAAAAAGTGCCCCATTGAGACTTCCAAACAATTTGAACCTTTGCTCTACACTGAAATGCAGCTTTAAGTTGGCTTCATTAAATTCATTGGTGTTTTGAGAGCTACCCGGACCTAAGTTATATGCTGTCCAAGCTCTGTTGTCATTAGGACCTCCTGCAAAGTAACTCTCAGCAAAAGGGATACTGTTTGAATTACCATAGGGAATTGCAATACCAAAATAACTACGTATAGCTAAAACATTACTGCTGCCACCAAGATCCCAATACTTAATGTAGTCTAACTCCGTTTTAAAATATTGTGAAAATGTAACACCAAAAACATCGTATCGATCATTATCGTTTTTTTCTGTACCTATAATATTTGAAATGCCTGAAAGTAAATTACCGGCAAGTTCTACATGAAATTTAAAAATAGAAAAGTTGTTATCAAAGATATTCTCTCTTCGGTCTTTTTTATAATCGAAACTTGTGGATAAAATAAGGTTGTCCTCTGTAAGTCGTTCTTTTCGTTGTTCGATGTTATTTACTGCAACGTAATCGTTATCTACAGGACTTAAACTGGTGTTGCCACTAAGCACATCGCTTATAAACTGATCTGCTTCGCTCGGAATGCCTAATTCATCATCATCATCAATATAATTTACATCTCTTGCTATTATGTTCAATCGATCGTAAGAATTCGTATATACATCAAAGTAATTCGCCGTATTTAGGTTTTTGACAAATTGAATATTAAATAGTTCTAAATTGTTGGTCACTGTTTTTGATGGCGCCCAATTGTACTGAAAGATACTGGATAAGGTCTGTTTATCAAGTCCTATATTAGTTTGACTTGTAGTAGAGATATTGATCTTTGTACTTGGTGACATGTATTTTGGAATGATCTTATCAGTATTGAATGGGAAAAAAAGCCTTGGGATTGTAAGACTGAGATTTGCACCAAATTCATTAATATCGAAGAAGGTATCATCGGAATTAGCACCGTCTTTTGATGCGCCTATAGAGCCTAATCCCGATATTTCAAGAGTTTCAGCACCTCTAAAAATATTTCTGATCTTTAAGCCGGTGCTGAATGAAAATCCTACAGTTTGAATATTACTTTGAGAAACATCAAAATCAAAACCTAAACTGTACTTCTTCCGCGGAAACAGATAAATGTTAGCAGTTAAGGTGGTATCCGGGTTTTCTACATAACTGATGTTTGGATACCTAAACATTTGTAATTGGTTTATGTATCGTGATGTTCTGGTTCTGTCAACATCTCTGTATATCGAATCTTTGTTAATGAATACCGCATCTGTTATAGCTTTTGGCTTAAATTTTAATTTATCAAAGCTATATAAGTTATAACCTTCATACGCTGTAGTGTCGGTGATTTGTCTAAAGTTGTAATTCTCAGGCTTATAATCGGTAAAAATATTGACTTCTTTCACTTTATAAACCTTAAAAGGTTCTGTACGTGTGGAATCTTCATTCCTGATCAAACGGTTCTGAATGAAGAGTTCTGTATTGATCTTTTTGTTAGTGTCTATGGTGTCAATTTCAAAACTGACATAATCCTGTCCGAAATGGTAGATGCCCGAATTACGCATCAGTGTATTTATTCTGGCTCTTTCATCAGCATAATTTTCCTCATCGTATTGTTCTCCTTTCTTTAATAACGATGCTGCACTATGCTTGGCGTATATCGTATCAATAGCAGGAGTTTTGATATTCGTTTTTATGGAGTCTAATACATAAGGCGTATTTTTAGTGACTTTATAGGTTACTTTTGCTTGTTTATTAGAATCTTTGGAAACTTCATAGTCAACTTCTGTATCAAACCATCCCTTACTGAAATAATATTTTCTAAGGTTGTTTTTAGATTTCTTTGTCTTTTCTTCATCAAAGATAGTAGGCGCTTCTCCGGTTCGCTTTATCCAAGCGTTAAAACCTTTTCGAGCTCTGATATCCCTGTCTAATTGTTTTTTAGATAAGAGTTTGGTTTTCCATGCTACTTTTTTTTCATTATCTAAGACATTTGTTTGTAATATAGAATCAATATTAGGTCTGGCCAGATTGTAAATATGTAAACGAAGCGGAATGCCTAAGAGCGGGATCTTAGTGTTTTCTTTTTGTAACAATAAATTGTTTACCCGTTCTTGTTTGTTCACTTTGCCATCTACAATAATGGTGTTTTTTGTTAGTAAGTGTTCATTGTCTTTAACACGCTTTACCGCATCGCATGAGCAAAGTAGCATAGTCAAAACGAATAAGACTACCAATCTATGACCTAAACCAAGGTGTGATGAGTTTAATGATGTGCTGCTATAATGCGAATTCAAATTAAAGGCAAAGTTTTGATAAAATATAAGCCAAACAAAAACTAGTCCAAAAATGTATTACTTTGTGATACATTTTAGTACTAAACAAATGTAAAGACATTTTGATGTTATCAAAGAATCAAATAAAGTTAATTAAAAGTTTATCCCAAAAAAAATTTCGGACACAATACGGTTTATTTACGGTTGAAGGTATAAAAGGGATCACGGAATTTTTAAATTCTGATTATAAGGTCCATCATATATATGCTACTGACCCCATTTTTGATATAGATTCTGAGCGATTATCTATAATTTCCGAGCAAGATTTAAAACGTATCAGCAGTTTGAAATCACCTAATACTGCGTTAGGGGTTTTTAGAATACCAGAACCAAAAGTGGTTAATACCACTGGATTGGTAGTGGCTTTAGATGCAGTAAGAGATCCGGGGAATTTAGGAACAATTATTAGATTATGTGATTGGTATGGTATTACGGAGTTGATTTGTGGTAACGATACAGTGGACTGTTACAATACTAAAGTAGTTCAGGCTTCAATGGGTTCACTCACACGTGTTAATGTTAGTTATCAGGATATTAAAAGTTTTTTAAGCAATGAAAGCATAGTATCCTTTGGGACATTTCTAAATGGCGAAAATATTTATGAAGTTGTGCTTCCGGATCAAGGCGTTATTATCATGGGAAATGAAGCTAATGGCATATCTCATGATATAGAGACTTTAGTAAATCGTAGAATTACCATTCCTCAATTTGGTAACATTAAAGCTACGGAGAGTTTAAATGTGGCCACGGCGACCGCTATTGTATTAAGTGAATTCAGGAGGACTGCTACTGAAAAGTAAAATTGATAAATATGCCTCGGGTCTTCATGGAAGCCACATTGCCGGTCCATGGACTGTTTGGGTCTACATCTCTTACGATTTCATCATTAAAAGCAAAAACACCTCTTATGGAGGGTGTGAACTTGAAGTATAACAAGTACAAATCAATACCAAAACCGATCTCATAAAAATAAGTGTTCTTGGTCATTCTGAATTGCCCTGCACTATTGTCATCAGGGTTTTCTTCATTACTGGATAGATTCAATGCCATAGAGACACCACCAATAATAAACGGTTTAAAATTATTAATACGTTTTGTCGAAACCTTTAGAAGTAAAGGGAAATGAACGTAGGTGGATTTTACCTCGCGAAGCAGATCAGAATCGTTAAATTCCATACCGTCAAAATAGCTCTCGTCATATCTTAAATTTCTAGTAGTGAAAAATACCCCCGGCTCAAAGCGCAAGTTGAGATATTCATTAATTCTCATATCGCCAACAAGCCCTAAATGAAAACCAAATGAATTATCAACTAAGATGTCTTCAAGGTCCTCTTCATAATTGAATTTAAAGTCATAACTATTAAATCCTAAAAAATATCCCCACGATAAAAACTGTTTATCAAAGTTTTCATTGTTTTTGATTTTCTCCTTACTGAATAGTTGCGCAGAACTGCTCTGATAGGTTAGTATGACGGCTATGACAATTATTAATTTTTTCATGTTATGCTTTTGATGCGGTATATATTGTAGCTACACCAAAGGTTTGGGGTTGATCTTTGACATTAATAAACCCAATTTGTCTTAAAATATTGTTTAAAGCTTCTCCAAAAGGAAAAACAGAAGCAGATTCACTTAGATACTTATAAGCCTTCTTGTCTTTAGAGAAAAGCTTTCCTATAGTGGGCAAGATGAATTTAGAATAGAACTTATAGCCTTGTTTATAAGGTGTTTTGGTTGGTACGGATGTTTCTAAAATGACAAACAAACCACCGGGTTTTAGAACTCTTAGTATTTCTGAAAGTCCTTTCTCTAAATGCTCAAAATTTCGAACCCCGAAAGCTACAGTAATAGCATCAAATGAGTTGTCTTCATAAGGGAGATTTTCAGAGTCGCCAATGACCATTCTAATAGTGTTATCTAACTGCTTTTGTGCAATTTTTTCACGCCCAACTTCAAGCATGCCATCACTAATGTCCAAACCAATGATCTCTTTAGCATTAGTGGCTGTTAGGCTGATAGCCAAATCTCCTGTGCCTGTTGCAATATCAAGAATGCTTTCAGGTTGGGTTTTGGCTACAAGCTTTACGACTTTTTTACGCCATTTGACATCAATGCCAAAAGAGATGACTCTATTTAAGTCGTCATATTCTTTAGAAATTGTGTCAAACATTTGAGTCACCTGCTCCTTTTTGTTGAGATCACTGTTTTTGTATGGTTTTACCTTTTCGGCCATCAAAAAAATTTTTGGCAAATATAAGGTATTGTTAGGCTTCTATACCATAAAGACTTATAATTATATTAGTTTCAAACCATTAAGTAGATGTAAAATATGTGTATATTTGCTTGTTATTTTCAATAAACTACATAATGAAAATTATAATTGCGGGAGCAGGAGAAGTTGGATTTCATTTAGCAAAGTTACTATCCTACGAATCACAAGAGATTACCTTAATAGATACCAAAAAAGAGAGTTTGTCTTATGCCGGAGAGCATTTAGATATTAAAACCATCAAAGGTGATGCGACTTCTATAGCCATACTCAAGGAGGCCCGAATAGAAACATCAGAACTGTTTATTGCAGTAACCTCTTCTGAGACAACCAATATTACGGCAAGTGTTTTGGCCAAACAATTAGGTGCCAAACGTACTATTGCCAGAATTTCTAATACCGAGTTTATTGAGCATAAAGAACTCGTTGGGTTTTCACAATTTGGTATCGATGAGCTTATATCTCCGGAATCTCTGGCGGCATCTGAAATAGAGTTATTGTTAAATCAGCATGGATTTAATGACAGTTATGAGTTTGAAGGAGGTGCGCTTACCATGTTAGGGTTACGATTATCTCGAACAGCAACCTTTGTGGGTAAAACCGTAAAAGAAGCTGCAGAACTATATTCCGAATTGCATTTTATTCCTATTGCTATCCAGCGTTATGCGACGCAGTATACGATAATCCCTAGAGGCGACACACAATTTAAAGAAGGCGATAAGGTTGTTTTTATGACCTCTGCTGGTGGAGATGCTGAATTGTTAGAGCTTTCAGGAAAGGTGAAGACTGAAATTAAGAATGTAATGATTTTGGGCGGTAGTAAAATAGGCTATAAGACGGCTAAAGATTTGTGTGCTAGTAAGTTTAATGTGAAGCTTATAGAAGGTCAAAAAAATACAGCAGAAGATTTAGCTGATAATTTGCCCAATGCACTGATCATTTGCGGTGATGGTAGAAATGTTGAAATATTAGATGAAGAAAGTATTTCTGAAATGGATGCCTTTATTTCAGTTACCGGTAATTCAGAAACCAATATCATGTCCTGTCTTTTGGCAAAATCAAAAGGTGTTAAGAAAACCATTGCCTTGGTAGAGAATATGGATTATTATCAACTTTCTCAGTCTATTGGAGTGGATACATTAATTAATAAAAAACTCCTAGCGGCAAATAATATTTTCAGATACATTAGAAAAGGAGAGGTAGTAGCCATGACAAAGCTTACCAATATGAATGCCGAACTGTTAGAGTTTGTGGTAAAACCCAAATCAAAGATCACGAACAAATATATCAAGGATTTGGATTTTCCGAGATCGGCCATTTTTGGAGGTGTTATTAGAGATGGCAAAGGTTTAATACCTTTGGGGAGCTTTAGAATTGAAGCTGGAGATCGTGTAGTGGTATGCTGTTTGCCACGTTCTATCTCTGAAGTGGAAAAGTTTTTTGCATAGCCCATGTCTAGAATGAAACTCAATTACAAGATCATCTTCCATTTTTTTGGATTGCTATTGCTTTTTAATGGGGGCTTTATGTTGATTGCTACCCTTATAAGTCTTATTTATCAAGATGGTGTTACTTTTGAGTTATTTCTTTCCAGCATAGTGACCTTATTGGTGGGTACATTTGTGATGATTCGTACAAAGAAGCACAGTAAGGAGATGAATAAACGAGAAGGGTACATTGTGGTTGCTTTTGGATGGATCGTGATGTCTTTATCAGGAACATTACCATATTTGATCACTGAGGTAATGCCTTCATTTACGGATGCTTTTTTTGAAACCATGTCAGGGTATACGACTACCGGTGCCAGTGTATTGAATGATATAGAGATAGTACCGGAAGGGGTTTTGTTTTGGCGGAGTACCACACACTGGATAGGCGGGATGGGTATTATTGTTTTGGCTATTGCCATATTACCGCTTTTAGGTGTAGGGGGGATGCAGTTGTTTGCTGCTGAAGCTCCTGGTCCCGGAGGCGATAAGTTACACCCCAGAATCACGGATACAGCCAAGCGATTGTGGTTAATTTATGTAGGCTATACTGCAGCCGAAACTATTCTGTTGCAAATAGCGGGTATGTCATTTTTTGATGCTATAAATCATGCCTTAAGTACGTTGTCAACTGGTGGTTTCTCTACTAAAAATGCCAGTATTGCACATTGGAATGATAACCCTGCCATACAATATATCATCATATTTTTTATGTTTCTGGCCGGGACTAATTTTGTACTCAGTTATTTTATTTTTAAAGGCAAAGTGCAAAAGGTAATAAAGGATGATGAGTTTAAACTCTATTTTAAATTCATTATGATCTTTACTGCAATAGCAGCTTTACTTATTTATTTCAGAGCTGACGTTTCGCAATCTTCTATAGACCATCCTATGGTGCTTGGAGAGTTAGAAAGTGCTATCCGGCATAGTTTGTTTCAAGTGTTGGCAATTGTAACAACTACAGGATTTGTATCGGCAGACTATACCTTATGGACACCATTTTTAGTAGTTTTCTTTTTTGGGTTAATGTTTCTAGGAGGGTCTGCAGGAAGTACGTCTGGAGGTGTTAAGGTTGTACGTCACTTAATACTCATAAAGAATGGATTCCTAGAGTTTAAAAGGGCATTGCATCCAAATGCTATTCTGCCGGTTCGCTATAATAAAAAATCCATTTCTGGAGATATTGTATTCAATATTCTAGGCTTTTTTATACTATACATGCTATCCTTTATAGTAGGTGCATTGGTGTTTTCCATGTTTCAACTAGATTTTCAATCGGCAATCGGTTTGTCGGCATCCAGCTTAGGTAATGTAGGACCTGCTCTGGGCGAATTCGGACCAGTGAATAATTATGCAGCATTACCACCTTTAGGCAAATGGTGGTCAGCATTTTTAATGCTTATTGGTCGCCTTGAATTGTTTACAGTACTGATCCTTTTAACACCTTTCTTCTGGAGAAACCGTTAATGGCTTTTAATTATAGATGCTATTATACTTCCAGACTAAGCACTTTTGCGTAAAACTCATACGCTTTTTATCTAATTATTTGCGAATTCTAAATGAATATTGTGGCTAATAGAGGCATTGTTAACCTTTGATTTAAAAATAGATAAATCATAAAGTTATGAAAACAACATTTAGACGAATCAATCGTAGCATAATACTAGTTTTAGCTTCAGTTTTTATATGGGGATGTGAATCCGATGATAATTCTGTAGCGAATCTGGCTGTCGAAAATCAATTCTTTGCTTTTGAAGATGGGCAATCCTATGCAATATCCAATGCATGGGTCAATCATGAAGTATCAGAAGGAGTGTTTGAAATAGTTTTAATGAATACGGGTAGTCTAATAAGTGCTGATCATGTTAATGAAGTGTCCTTAGTTTTTAATTTCTCTAATAACTTGGGGAGACTGCCACAGTTTTTTACTACACAAGTTGACGAGTATACAATTTCAACTAATGGTACAATTGTCGATGGGGAGTTTGAGCCGGGAATATTTTTGTTATCTGATGTTGATCCACAATCGGATGAATATGCAACTACAGGTTTAGTCATTATATCTAATCTGAATCCGACATACATTGATTTTAGTTTTTCGTTTACTAGAAATGATGGGCAGAGAATTTATGGAGCTTATCAAGGGAATTATATCACAAATGAGGATGTGGATTGATAATTATGACTGAGATCTAATAATGTTAATTACTAGATTTTTTGCTAATTGATTTATAGCATAAGCTGGATGAATCTTAAAAAAAATCAATTCGATATTTACTTATAAAAACCCTTACTTCTTCTAGTTTAAATGTGTTTTATTTCTATCATGATTTTTGTTTTGTACAGCATCTGGAGTATACGAGTTGTAACATTTTTGAAACCTATGCGTCATATGTATGTAACCAATTAAAAATCAATTATTATGGAATTAGCATTAACTGCTCAAGACACTGAACCTTTTCCCGAACCCAGAAAAGCGTTTGAATTCAAATCAGAAGGGTTATTAAACTCAAACTATAAAACGGTAGTAAAACGCACTTATAACGATGCCACAACGAAATCTGTTTTTGGAATGAGAAGGCGTCTTAAATTTTCGAGATTCAACAAGGTTATTCCTATTGATGTAGTATTAAAGCTTTCCGTATTTGTCATGACACTAGCTTTGATATTCTAAACAATACATTCACCTCTCTTAAATATAGAAAGACGCTTTTTTACAAAAGTGTCTTTTGTTTTTTTAGACTGTTTTCAATAGTAATATTGAAAATGCTCAGATATATCTATTGCTATGCTTAACTTTTAAATCTTTAACACATCATGTCTGCAAGCTCAATGAATACCATTATTAAGAATAATAGAAACTTACTTCCACAGCGTGAAAAATTTAAAAATAGACTTGGAGGATATCGTTCTAAAAAGCATACAGAATACAATCTGCCAACTGCTACATCCAAGCAGTTGAGCGCTATTAGAAAACGCATGCAAAACGAACGAAAACTCTGGTGGGTTAAAGCGATAGGGCTAACCGCAATTTTATGTTTAGGACTTTTGTGTTTTTTATTCTATGTTCTCAGTTAAGAACTTAATACATCTTTAATACGTTTTACCGCTTCTGTAATTTGTTCCTGAGATGCTGCATAGGATATTCTAATGCAGTTTGGATTGCCAAAAGCATCGCCAGTTACTGTAGCTACATATGCTTCTTCTAATAATAGCATGGAAAAGTCAGTAGCATTGTTTACTGTTTTACCTTTGATGGTTTTTCCAAAATAATGAGAGATGTCAGGAAATACATAAAAAGCACCTTCGGGTTCATTGCTTTTAAAACCTTCGATCTCACCAAGTAAATTTAAAATAAGTTGACGCCTCGTTTTAAATTCATCAACCATATACTGTACCTTAGAAGGGGAGGTGTTTAAAGCTTCAATTGTAGCACGTTGGGCAATGCAATTGGCGCCGCTAGTAATTTGTCCTTGCATTTTGTTACAGGCTCTTGCGATCCATTGCGGTGCGCCAATGTAGCCTATTCGCCAACCTGTCATGGCAAATGCTTTTGAAACACCATTTACAGTAATGGTTCGCTCAAACATATCTTCAAACTGAGCCATACTGACATGACCACCAACAAAGTTAATGTGCTCATAAATCTCATCGGATACCACATAAATATCAGGATACTTTTGTAACACGTCAGCTAATGCTCTGAGTTCTTCTTTACTATATACTGAACCACTTGGATTACATGGCGAGCTGTACCATATCATTTTAGTTCTCGGTGTAATGGCAGCTTCTAATTGTTCGGCTGTCATTTTAAAATCGTTTTCAATCGAAGTTTTTACTTCCACAGGAACTCCCTCAGCTAATTTTACAATTTCTGCATAGCTTACCCAGTAAGGGCATGGCAAAATAACTTCATCACCTTTATTAAGCAATACCATGGCTACATTGGCAAGAGATTGTTTAGCGCCTGTAGATACTACAATTTGAGGTAAGGTGTAATTTAGATGATTGTCACGTTTAAATTTTGTAATGACTGCTTCCTTTAAGTCTACGTAACCATCAACTGGAGTGTATGAGTTATAGTCATCGTTTATAGCTTGTATGGCCGCCTGTTTTATGAAATCAGGTGTGTTAAAATCCGGTTCGCCTAAGCTTAATCCAATAACATCTTTGCCTTCAGCTCTCAATTCTCTGGCTTTGGCTGCCATAGCTAAGGTTTGCGAAGTCGATAGATTATTGATTCTATCAGAAAGTTGGTTCATTGTAATTCGGTAAAAGTATTTATGCCTGCAATGTAGGTTTCATTCCCATTTCTTTTAAAAATCTAAAATGAGCTACAATTGCTTTTCTTGTAGTTTCGTATTCTTTATATGGTAAATTGAATTCTTTAGCTGTTGCTTTAACAATCTTGGCTATTTTTCCATAGTGAATATGACTAATATGCGGAAAGATATGGTGTTCTACTTGGTGATTCAGTCCTCCGGTATACCAATTGATAATTTTACTTTTAGCACCAAAGTTAACCGTTGTTTTTAATTGATGAATCGCCCAAGTGTTCTTCATGGTGCCATCTTTTTCTGGCATAGGCATTTCGGCTTCGTCCATAACATGAGCTAATTGAAAAACGACGCTCAATATAAGTCCTGCAACATAGTGCATAATGAAGAAGCCTAATAATATTTTCCACCAAGCAATATCGGTTAACACTATTGGAAGTACAATCCACATGGCCAGATAAATCAATTTGGAAATTACCAACTTACTCCAGTTAACCACCGGATTGGGTAACTTACCATACGATAGCTTACGTTTCATATAACGTTTCATTTGCTGGAAATCTGTAGTAATCGCCCAATTGATAGTGAGCAATCCATATAAAAGTATTGAATAATAATGTTGAAACTTATGGTGTTTATGCCATTTAGCATGTTTGGAAAAACGTAGAATTCTACCAGCTTCTAAATCTTCATCATGCCCATGAATGTTAGTATATGTATGATGTAATACATTATGTTGCACTTGCCAGTTATATACATTACCCGCTAAAATATATATACTACTTCCCATAATTCTGTTAACCCATTCTTTATTCGAGAATGACCCATGATTACCATCGTGCATAACATTCATACCTACGCCAGCCATGCCAATACCCATAACTACAGTAAGCAGAATTTGTGCCCAAGTAGGCATGTTTAGTGTAAGTAACAAGAAGTATGGTGTTAGGAAAAGTGCAAACATGATTATGGTTTTTAACCACAGTTGCCAATTGCCTGTACGCTTGATGTTATTGTCTTTAAAATAGGCATTTACACGTTTATTGAGCGTTCTGAAAAACTTAGCAGAATCTGTTCTTGAAAATGATAATGTTTGCGAAGCCATTATTAGGGTTTTAGAGATAACGAAATTAATAATAATTCATTATTAAACGCCAAAGATAGCTAATTAATACATCGAATCTTATGAGTTAACATTAAATTATACACATCAAAATTTAATTACTTTTGCGATAAATTGATTTTCATGGAATTGATTCAAAAATATTTCAACAATCTAACGGCAAAGCAAAAGGCACAGTTTGAAGCCTTAGAGTCTCTTTATGTGGATTGGAATTCTAAAATTAATGTCATTTCTCGTAAGGATATTGATGAGCTTTACTTAAGGCACGTTTTACATTCTTTAGGGATTGCTAAAGTGATTACTTTTAAACCCGGGAGTCGTATCCTGGATGTTGGTACTGGAGGTGGTTTTCCCGGTGTGCCATTGGCTATTTTATTCCCTGATTGTCAATTTCATCTGGTGGATAGTATTAACAAAAAGCTAAAAGTCGTTAACGCAGTGACAGATGCTTTGAATGTAGGTAATATTAAGACAACACATTCCAGAGTTGAAGCTATTGATGAGACTTTTGATTTCATAGTGAGTAGGGCGGTTACTGCAATGCCAGAATTCACCAAGTGGGTAAAAGGTAAGATATCTAAGTCTCAAAATAATAGGCTTAAAAATGGGATTTTATATCTTAAAGGCGGTGATCTGACAGAGGAGTTGAGCTTATACACTGCAGCAACTCAATATAAGTTATCTGACTACTTTGATGAACCATTTTTTGAAACTAAAAAAGTGGTGCATTTACCTCTTAAACATGGAAATTAAAAAAGCCATTTAAAATACTTTAAACGGCTTTTGGGCTTTATTCCTCAAAAATTATTCTATAATAATTCTCTTGGTTATAGTTTTGCCATCTTCATTTCTAAAACGAATGATGTATAGTTGAGGTGATAATTCTGAGATATTAATTTTTGATTCACCTGAATTAATCGACGCTTTTTTTACTTTTTTGCCTAAAACATTAAAAAAATCAGCAGTTAGTTTTTGGTTTGACGATATATTAAGTTCATTTTTTACCTGAGTTGGGAAAACCTTGAGTGAGGAGAACTCTTTATCCTCAATGCTTAATTCTGGATCAAATTTGTAGGTTATACTTAAAGGTGTTCCTATAGCATTTCCTTCGGCGTTATATGCCTGAAATCGAAACGTCCAGCTCATAATTGTGTTAGTCGTTGGAGCGTTTTGATTCCAAAAATTATTTCCGGAACTATTGGTAGCACCTGGAGCAATCATTGCAGGGGTATTTGGATAACCGCTGCCCAATGTAACGCTGTTTAAGCATACGCCAGCAAAGCAAAGTTGAAAGTTTGATCCGTCTGTATTTGTCATATTATCAACAAATATTCTCATATATATTGGATCGGTAGATGTGTTTGTTACACTAAATTTCCAATTACACGGATCACTATAATTGCATCCTGCTTCAGAAAAAAATAGCGTTTGACCGTCCGTTACTATACTATTATCACTTTTATCTTTTACCTCAAATTGGGCATAAGATGTAAATGCTAATAGTAATGTGCTTATAAGAGATAATATTTTTTTCATAGTCTGTTTTTTTATTTTTTTAAAGCCTTGACATGAAGTCAAAGGGAAGTTTTGCTAACTTCCCTTGTGTTTTTATAAATAGTTACTTGCCTACAATAAACTTGGTGCTGTAAGATGCGTGACCATTATTAGTAATGTTCATAATGTAATGACCAGCATTTAATTGTGTAACTGGTAATTCTATGCTTGTATTTCCAAATAGGCCTTCATAAGATTTATTGATCACTGTTCTGCCTAACATGTCTGAAACAGTAATCGTGTAATCACCATTACCAGAGCCAAAAGCAATATTAACAATGTCCTTTGCGGGGTTTGGATAAATTTTAATGGCATCGATTCCAGATACCTCTTCGATACTTAACGCTTGTTCTATGGAACTTTCCATGGCAGTTACAATGCTGCCATCAGCTTGATCTATGAGTACAACAACAATGTGCATGTTCTCTTGGTCGCTTGTTGCAGGTATAGCGTAATTAAAGTCATAGTTTATTACATCTCCAATATTGATAACTGAAGGTACTGAGCCTGCCTGACCATTAAAGCCTCCTAAGATAGCTCTGCCAACATGATTATAGACCATTTGCGAAGCAGGTACAGGATCTGGTAAGTTTTCATAACCCCCCATTGGACCTTCAAATCCGCCTGCATAATAATTTGTTTGGGCATAACCATTGGTAGTGCCTGTTACGTTATCTTCTGTAATTATTACACCAAGTCTGAAATCTGCAGTTGTAAAGTTTGTGTAGAAATTTGCTTGAGCGGAAATGGTTAGGTTGCTTCCAGATTGAGACGCGCTAACCGTTAAATCTAATGGTGTAATCTGAGTGATTTGAGTGTTGTAAGCTTCTTGTAGCGTGGCCTGTCCAGGGTCTATGCCTGTTAATTGTCTGTCAACACCAGAATTTGGCCATCCGGCACCTATTACATTTACCAAAGCTAAATCATATTCATCGACCATCATAGGGTCCTCGTTATGTACTGCTACAGCTACTACTGAATTTGGATATGTAGAGGCCATGTAATCTAAACCAACGGTCCCTCTTGGACACCATCCGCACCAGGTACCGGTTGATTCCTCAATAAGTACCGCTTTAGTGCCCGATTGTGATAATGTGTTGAACTTTTTAATGAGTGTATTATTCGTCATATCAGCGTCTGTATCGCCATTGACACTATTAATGGTTACAGTAATATTTTTTTCTTCTGTAGAGCTATAGTTTACTTGCGTTGAGTGACTAATGGTTTCCATTTCACCAGGGGCAATATTAATTGTAAAATCTTCAGAATAATTGTTTGTGCCATCATTCCAAGAAATGTTTAATGAGGTAATCGTAGAAGTGCCATTATTAGTTACATCTACAGAAAGCGGATTATCTGTGGAGGTTAGGGAATATCTGTTTAAGGAAACAGCATCTAGTCTTGCATCCAAACTTAAAGGTGATCTCACTTGAACATCATCTATTAACCAATTATCTCCATCATCATTAAAGTGAACAAAGGCAATATATACTGTCATTCCATCATAAGCCGATAAGTCAATAGTTTTTAATTCATAACCAGTGCCAATGTTGGATTCATCATAAGAAGCAACCGTTGTGAAGTCAGCATGGTTGGTTTGAGAATTGGTGGAAACCTTTACTTCATAAGTTGAGCCATAATAGTCGGGATAGCTTTGTGTTGAATAAAAAAGTAATTCTGCATTTGTTGCATTGGTCAGATCTATTTGACTAGTTACTAACCAATCTTCTGCAATACCACCAGTAACGTTTTCGTATCGATTACCGGCAGCATAGTTCCCTGAATTTGGTGCGTCTGCTTGAATCCAGTTTTGTGTTGTTCCTAATCCATTAGTGCCAATATAAGACGCCCAGCCAACAGGAGGGAAAACATCACCTTCAAAGCCTTCAGTAAACAATGTTTGAGCATAAGCAAACGGTATGCATGTAAAAAATAGCATTAATAGTAATAGAGTATTTTTTTTAATCATAAGTAGGTATTTAAATATTATTTTAGGTTGACTAAAGTAGTATAAATTTATTTTAATACAGAAAATTCTTACAAATTTAACATTTTATAAGTTATTGGCTTTAATGCAGTTTCACCATAGGGTTTAAAATGCTATGGTTAAATTGGTGCTAAATCCGGTGTTTTCAGGGACAAACCGACAAACACCGCCAATGCATATTAGTCCGCCACGTTGTCTTCCGTAATTGAGCCCTAATCTTATGTTGTCTTTACTGTAGCTTCCACCTAAACTGTAGTAGTGGATTTTATTAGAGCCTTCATAATTCCAGTTGTCTGCTGCATATATTGCAAGGCTTGTAGAAAAGTTATATTCAAGTACTGCAGCAACCCAATTCTTTCTATCGTCTTCACTCCAAAGGTGTTGAGCAATAAAACGTGCTGATTTACCACTGTCGAATCTTCGGGTAGCCTCAATTACAGCGATGTTGGCATTAAAGGTTGTTTTGCCTAAGGGGCCACCTTCTACAATACCTTTATCGATAATTACATTTTGAAATGTAAATGCGGAATTCCATAGCTTGGACCATTTCTTCTTAATTTCGAGATTGAAGTCTCTAAATAATTGATGGCCTTGACCTATGAATTTAGCTTTATACCATCTGTTGTCAATATTATACTCTGCATCTAAACCTCCCCAATATGAGAAATTCGCTGAGAGCTTGGTGCCATATCTACCACCTAGTGCAGAGCCTTTTTTTAGCGTATAGAAGAAATCTATTTGCCCGCCAACTTCACCGGCACGTTGGTCAAAGGATTCAATAATTAATCTGGGTTGAGGGTTATAAACGTAAATATTTGTCAGTAAATAGTCTTGTTGTTTAGTAAGCCCGGGAACATAATTAATGACCTGCTGATTAAAAATGTTTCCCTCAGCCAAGCGATCAGAGAAAAAGCTGAAATTTTCCAGTCTTCTAAACGTTGCGTTGACGCCTATACCCTTTTTTGCATAACCGGCATTAATTTGTAGTGCCGTGCCATCATACAGTTTATTCGAAGAAATTTGTCCTTCATTAGCAATGATATCTGGATCCTTGACAATAGCTTCCGCTCCAGCATAAAAGTCTCCAATTATAAAATCTAATCGTCCACCATAAGCGCCAACATTTGTTGGTATGGCTTCAATACCGTTATTGTCCTGATTTCTGCTGACATAACTTAAACCTAATTGTATATCTATATCGTTAATTTTTGTGGCATTACTCAGATTGATCTCTGCGTCTAAACCTTGTATTGTGCCTTCAGATTCTTCAAAACCGTGACGTTGTTTGCCGAAAACAGCTTTAAGGCCAATATCTTTAGTAAGATTAACTTTAATATTTAAGCCTTTTAAAGCGTTATTGAGACCTAATTGACGATCTTCCCAAGAGCGTAAGATTAATCCACTACCAAATTGTTCATAGGAGTATCCTCCGGTTACATCCAGATTTTCATCTTTATAATTTATGTAATAAGTGGCTATCTCATTTTGATTGTCAAAAATTGAGTCATAGCCAAGTAGAGCAGATGGTAAATAAGATTCAAACTGAAGACCAGCAGTAAACTTTCCCAAATTGTAATTAAGAAGCACATAGTTGTTAGATCTAAATTGATCTTCTGGTGCTAGGAAGTTTATATCTTCATCTGTCTGAAGCCATTGAGAATTTGATTCCATTCCGCCATAGAAAAACCCATTTTCCTGAGCATTTAGGGCAAGGAAATTGATAAGTAGGTATGCAAGAAGCAATAATTTCTTCATATTGATTTAACTAAATTGAAACAGTAAAAGCGTGTTGTGTAGTTATACTATTTACTTAATTCTTTTACTTTTTCGTACAATTTAATTTCAGCTCCTGGATTATACCCATAATGCTCATAAACAATTTTTTTATCTTTTATTAAAATTGTAAGTGGAATACTCATAGCGTTTAATTCGCGCTTAAGGTCATTATTAGTGTCAAGTAGGATAGTATAGTTCCAGTCCTTGCCATTGGTCAGAGATTTGACCCGTTTTACAGTTCTACTGTCATCAACGGAAATTGCAATTAATTTTACGCCTGTTTCTTCTTGCCATTCATCGTAAATATCATTAATAGCATCTAATTCTTTAAGACACGGTATGCACCAGGTTGCCCAAAGAGATATTATTGTAATGCCATCCTTGTTAATTAGGTTTTCAATAGTCGTGGTTTTACCATCTATAGTTTTTAAGCTTACGTTGCTAGGGAAGTTATTTTGCGCAGTGATTGAAAGGCAAAATATACTTAAACATATAATAAGTAGTATTTTTCTCATAATTAATTTAGTAAATTGGGTTGCTACAATATTAGTGAAATTTTTAATAAATAAATCTTTTTTGTAAAAAAAGTACTACATTTGATGAAAAATGTCAAAAATGTTATTTAAGAAAATATCAAAAACCACTTTATGTCTTGCGCTAATATTATGTTTGTCTTGTAGTAAGACAGAAGATAATGTACCATTAACGTTGCCAACTGCAGAGATTACAGTAGATGAATTAGTAAGAAAGGCGTCTTTAAGAGGCCAAGAGATACCATTTAGAATTGTTAATGAAGATGGTATGGATGTAACCGATTTAGCAACATTTTATGTTAATGGGGAATCTATCGAAGGCGCAATATTTTCATCAAGTAACACTGGAGATTTTGAAGTTTATGGGGTGTATGAAGAAGATGGTGTAGAGATTACTACAAATACAGAATCATTTCGTGTTATTATACCCAAGCGCAAGGTTGTTATAGAAGATTACACCGGTACTTGGTGTGGGTTTTGTCCGAGGGTAGCGGGAGCAATTTCGGATTTACATGAGGAAACAGATCATATATCGGTTGTTGCTATCCATGAAACGGCCAATAGCTTTCCTGATCCAATGCATTTTGCTCAAGTACAACTTTTAAAAGATGCTTTTGGAGTAGAGGGATTCCCTGCAGCTAGAATAAATAGGTCTACAAACTGGCCAATACCTCATTCGGTTTCTGATGTTACAAGTATGGCAGGAGAAGATACTAATCTAGCTATTGCTTTAAACTCAGAATTAACAGGTAGTGAATTGTTAGTTCAGGTGAACGTAGTATATGAAGGAGGTTCTGTAGACGGTGATAAGTTGGTGGTTTATCTGGTTGAAAATGAGATCATACATGGTCAGGTGAATTATTATAATGAAGATAATACAAGCCCGTTTTATGGATTGGGTGACCCTATATCGGATTTTGAGCATAATGAGGTGTTAAGAGTAGCTTTGTCTAGTCTTTTGGGGGATGCTATACCGAGTACAGCAGCCTTGACCGAGTATGTAACGTCTTTTACGGTTAATCTTTCGTCAGAATATATAACAGAAAATATGAGCATTATCGCTATGGTTGTAGATGCTGATAATGAGGCGAAGAATTCTCAATATGCATATCTTGAAGAGGATAAGCCTTATGAGTAATGACGAAGTTGAAGGTCAGTTATAAAAAAAACCTGAGTGATTAACTCAGGTTTTATTATTATATGTAGATTAGTAATTATCTGTTGATTAAAAATTTAGTTGTAAATACAGAGTGGCTTCCGTCATTAATATTCAAAATATAAAATCCTGAAGCTAGGTTGATAGGTATTTCTGTTCTGTTGGTTAAGGCTAAAGTGTTAGTGTAAACAACTTTGCCTGTAAAGTCAATGATTCTAACATGTCCTTTAGTAGCGTTATTGCTAGATAATAATGTAATATGATCTTTAACCGGATTTTGTTCCAGTTTAAAAGCTACTGCTTCAGGTGATTCAACACCTAACGAAGGCGCAAGGATTTCAAGTAGTGCAAAATCAACATTATCCTGATTTAATTCTACATGGCCTTCATTCGCGTCTGGCAGGTAAGTATTGTCAAATGGAGTAGCATCCACATTTAAATCAATAGAATGATACCAATCTATTGGTGCAGGAAGGTCTAAAGCCAAAGCGCTTACGGTTGGGATAAAGTTAAACTTATCAATTTGTAAAGCGTTGAGGAAATCTGTCGCTAAAGGGTTTCCGGTGCCAATATCTCCGGTTAATCCTGACAGGTCAAACAAGCCGCCAGGAGCAGCATCAATACCGTCAACCAAAGGGAACGATTGACTTTGCGCTGTGGATACGGTTGGCCCTACAAAAGGCGGGTTAATAACAATATTGCTCACATTAGCTGTGGTGTTACTTACTGGTCCAAAATTAATGTCAACATCTATATCAATATTAAGAAAATCAAAAGGTGGTGGGGCAGGTATAGTAAATGAGGCATCCATAACTGTAAAACCAGGACTTACCATGGTGCCGCTATTGCCAATCGCAAAATAGGAAGCGCCAATGCCACTACCATTCATCATGGCAACACTTCTTACATTTTCCGGGAAGCCATCAGTGTTAAATGAATTAATGTTGGTTTCAAAAATAGCTCTAAACGGATGCGCTTCAGGAAGGGTTACAGTTGGATCGAAATCAACGTTGCTACCGCCCAAAAGATGAGCTTCAAAATGATCTGTTAAGAGTTGTCTTGCTGCAGGAGAATTCAGGAAACCATTGATCAATGGTTGTATTTCTGCTACAGGACTGAGTGGATTAAAAGCCAGGTAGTTCAATTGATGTTGGAGTCCGATAGGGACGTTTGCTCCATGATGAGGCGCATCAAATGAAATCCATAATCTTGTATCGTGATCTAGAGTTGGTGCGTTAGCTTCCATATAATTTAGAGCATATCTGGATATGAGTCCTCCCATGCTTGGGCCAATGATAACATTTTGCTCAGGGTTATTACCTGCTTTATTGGTATTGATGGTTTGTATTAAATCTACAAGCAGCATGGCATTACGTTCTATAAAATCAGTACCGCCATCAATGGTTGCGCCATCATCGCTTCTAACATACTCAGGGAAGTTGAGAATAACGACATCAAAATCTTCGGCTCTGACTAAATCAGCTAAATTTTGAGTTCCTGAAGTGCCTGTAAAATTCAATAATGCGTATAATCCTGATATATCTCGTGAATCTCCGGGGTCAAAGCCGTCTACCAAAATAATAGGTTTATCTAGGACGCCATCGTTACCAAGAAAGATTTGATACTCTCCTTGTCCCGGATAATTGGTGGCTTCGCCATAAGCTGAAAGATCTGGAGTTATAGATGACGTGAACTCTATTTCTTGTGCAAAAAGAAATAGGGGACATAATAATAAATACAAAAAGTAATTGTTTTTCATGAGCAATGGATTTTATTATGAGTTGAAAGATACAATCTTTAAAAGCCGATGCCTTATTCTGTTAGAAGAAATCTGTGAAATGCAAAAAAAATCCTTAAAAGAACAATTCCTTTAAGGATTTTAGTATCAGGTTATTGTATTGGGTGTTATCCTAAAAATGGATATCTGTAATCTGTTGGGGTTACAAAAGTCTCTTTGATCATTCTTGGAGAGACCCAACGTAACAAGTTCAATGCGCTTCCTGCTTTATCATTGGTTCCGGAAGCCCTTGCGCCTCCGAAAGGTTGTTGACCAACTACAGCACCTGTTGGTTTGTCATTAATGTAAAAATTACCAGCACTATTTTCAAGAGCTTTAGTAGCTTCGTTGATGGCATATCGATCTGTAGAAAGTATAGCCCCTGTTAAAGCATATTCGCTGGTTTGATCAACTAATTTTAAGGTCTCGGCATAGGCCTCGTCCTCATAAACATAAATGGTGATCACCGGACCGAATAGCTCAGTACACATGGTAGTGTATTTAGGATTTGAAGTGACAATTACAGTAGGTTCAATAAAATAACCTTTGCTTTTGTCGTAATGACCTCCAACAATAATTTCGGCATCATTATCCGATTTAGCCTGATCGATATATTTTGCAAGCTTATCAAATGAGCCTTCGTGAATTACTGCGGTAATAAAATTGGTCATGTCTTCCGGACTACCCATTTTAAAAGATTTAACATCTTCGATGACTAATTCTTTGACTTCTGACCATAGGCTTTTAGGAATGTAAGCTCTCGATGCAGCACTACATTTTTGACCTTGAAATTCAAAAGCTCCTCTTGATATGGCAGTGGCTACTTGTTGTGGTATTGCAGATTTATGGGCTATGATATAATCTTTTCCTCCGGTTTCACCAACTATTCTTGGGTAAGTCTTGTAATTATGAATGTTCTCACCAATTTGTTTCCAAAGCTCTCTAAAAATAAAAGTAGAGCCAGTAAAGTGTAGTCCTGAAAAATCAGGATTTGCTAAAACGGTATTGGTGATCATTACTGGATCGCCAAAAACAACATTAATAACACCATCAGGAATGCCGGCTTCTTTAAAGACATCCATAATGACTTTGGCAGAATATACTTGACTATCACTAGGTTTCCAAACAACAACATTACCCATCATAGCCATACTTGCAGGGAGATTTGCTGAAATTGCAGTAAAATTGAAAGGTGTTACCGCATAAGTGAAACCTTCAAGTGGTCGATACTCCAATCGATTCCATGCATCATTGGTACTTTCTGGTTGTTCGTGATAAATATCAGTCATGAACTGTACATTAAAACGTAAGAAATCGATCAGTTCACAAGCAGCATCAATCTCAGCCTGATGTATGGTTTTAGATTGTGCCATCATGGTTGCGGCATTGATTTTGGCTCTGTAAGGTCCTGCAATAAGTTCAGCGGCTTTCAAAAATATTCCCGCACGATGTTCCCATGGTAATTGGGACCAACTCTTACGAGCTTCCAATGCCGTAGAAATGGCTTCTTCAATGTGGCTTTTCTCTGCTAAATGATATTCGCCAACAATATGCTGATGGTCGTGAGGAGGAGACATTGTTCGTGTGTTTCCTGTAGTAATATCTTTTCCATTAATATATAATGGTACATCAATTTTACTGTTGTACATGGTTTTGTATGCCGATAAGACTGCTTCGCGCTCGGGAGATCCCGGAGCATATGATTTTACAGGCTCGTTTACAGCAATTGGTACATTGAAAAATCCTTTTCCCATAATTGTGATAATCGTTGTTTATGTTTATTTTTTTGAAATGCAAAGGTACAATTTTTACGACACTTTATTAAGAAGCTTGTGTAAGATGTCTATCTTAAAAACTATTTTATTTTTGTAAGTTGAGCGCTAATAAAGAGACCTTTAGATAATGTACTTATTTTGTAGTAATGATGAACAATAATGATGCTTTTATTCTAACACTGGCTTATCCGGAAACGATAGTTATGGTTGCTGATGAATGGTATTCTAAGTATATGCGATTTGTAGGCATTGGGAAGAAAAACTATGTAAGGGCTGGTCATGCTGCTTTGGTTTTGATACAAAAATCTACAGGAGTTTTAGAGTATCATGATTTTGGCAGATATATTACACCCGAGCCCGATGGAAGAGTGCGAGGAAGGCGTACTGATGGGGAGCTTAATTTTCCTATGAAGGCTGAGATCAAAAATAATGAAATTGTTAATTTGGATGATATTTTGGTGTTCTTGGCAACGCATCCTAAATTAACGCATGGCGAAGGTAAATTAATAGCTTCGATTTGCTCTAAAGTGGATTATGTAAAAGCGAAAGCGCATGTTGATTATATGCAAAGTTTGGAGTTTATCAGGTATGCAGCATTTATTAAAAAAGCATGTAATTGCGCCAGATTTGTTACTGATACATTAATAGCGTCTGTCAATGATACATTAATTAAAAAACGGTTAGAGCAATCCAAATGGTTTACACCAAGTACAATAGGTAATGTGGTAATTGCAGATACTCAGCGACAGGTTTTTGAAGTTACTGAAGCGGGAAAAATAGGGCAATTTAAGTCTACGGTAGGTAAGGAGAACAGACGACTTTTTTTAGATCGCTTAAAAGGACATCAGGCAAATTTCAAAGGTACCTTAGAGCCTGTGGACAATAATACGCGACAGGGCCATTCGCAATGGTTAAGTGGTATAGCAGCAGGTGCTTGGTTTGAATTATATACAATAGATGCTGATTTTGCAGAGTACAGATTCAGACGTATTTCGCCATATGGGAATGTTGATGTCGATGGAATTTATAGTGCTAATAATATCGAAGATTTTGATATTGATAAGGACTATCGTTTTGTGCAGTATTCAAATTGTCTATACTTTCATGTAGAACAGAACAATACCAAATATAGGTTTGACTATTTAAGAGATTATAAGCTTTAATTTAATGCAAAAGGGGCACTTAATTTAAAGGAAGGGATATAAACTTTAAACTTATTAGTTGTTGTAAAGTTAACCATATTATAATGACCTTGCATAGCTCCAAAAGGTGATGTTAATAAACATCCAGAGTTGTAAGTGTGCGATTCCCCAGGTTTTAATACTGGCTTTTTACCTATAACGCCTTCACCTTCGATAACTTCAACATTATTTAGAGCGTCAAGGATTTTCCAGTATCTGGAATTCAGTTGAACAGAATCTTTGCTTTGGTTTTCAATGGTTACTTTATAGCCAAAAGCAAAGTGCACTTTATAGTTCTTATAAAATGTACCTTCAAATGACGTCTCTACGGAAATTTTAATACCGCTAGTAACTTGTTGTACCATTGAATTTACTTAAATTTCTTGCTAAAATAGCATATTTTTTATATAATCAGCACAGTTTAAGTTTATAACGGTCTAATTTTTAACATATTTTAGCCGTGGATTGCACTTTAACATCTTCATTTTGTTCTACAAAGGCTTCTAGGGTTTTAAAAAATGTTATGATATCCTCATGATCTAAAACTGTATTTATGGTTACGAGCCTCACAAATTCTGTATCGTTAAATTTACCAAAGCCTACCATTAATTTAGCGTGCTTGTATAAAGCCGTGCATAGGTCTTTGGCAGGAATATTTTTATAGTTAAAACAAACAGATATGGTGTTTTCGTGACTATACAATTCATAGTCTTTGTGTGTATTAATGTAGTGTCTGGCAGTATCGGCTAATGCAAATTGATGATCTACAATTTTTTCCAACCCTTCAGTGCCTATCGATTTCCATAAGGTCCAAAGCTTTAGGGCATCATTACGTCTTCCGCATTGCATTGAGGTCTTACCTAAGTTGAAGTCATCACCATCTGTTTGATATAGATAATCAGCTTCGTTTGAAAATGAATGGTGTAATTGCGATCTGTGTTTTGTGACTATGATAGAACAACTCAAAGGTGTGCCTAACATTTTATGAGCATTTACACTAAAAGAATCTGCTTGAGCCAGACCGCTAACTAAATGTTTGTACTTATTACTAAAAATAACACCGCCGCAATAAGCTCCGTCCACATGAAGCCAAAGGTTGTACTTGTGACTTATGCTATAGATGGCGTCGATATTATCAAATGCTCCCAAAACGGTAGTTCCTGCTGTGGCATTGATGAAAAACGGAAGATGTCCATTGTCAATATCTTCTTTTATCAAAAGCTGAAGATTCTCTGCCATCATTTCTCCTTTTGAATTGACTTTAACTAAACGTACCTGATCCCTTCCTATACCAATTAAAGCTGCGTTTTTTGCTATGGAGTAATGAGATGCCTCTGATGTGTATAGTGTCATTTTTTGTGTCATGCCTTGAGTTCTGATATTTGAACTCTTAAAATCTCTGGCCATAATTAAAGCCATCATATTGCTCATTGACCCTCCTGGAGCCAAGGTGCCATCACTATCTTCATTATACCCTACAAGATTGCATATGCTTCTTAATACCATTTTTTCAATGCCAACTTGAGGTCCTGCTACTTTATACGTATACATACTGTTGTTTAGCATCACAGCTAAAAGATCACCTAATGTGGCTTTACCCATTCTGCCTCCAAATAGTTGATTAAAAAAAGATTTAGAAGCTGTTTTTGGAGTGCTCTTTATAACCTCAGTTAAAATACGTTTCAGTTCATTATCTGATAAAGGTTCATCATTAAGACTCAGATCCAAACTGTCAAACAAAATGGATGTATCAATTGGATGCGCTACAGGATTGTTACTTTCTTCCTGGAGTAATGAGTTACATAGATCGTTAAACAACAATATGTCTTTATGCATAGTCTTTGATTAAATAATGACGTGTTTATATGTGTGATTTTAGTCTGTAAGAATATTAAAACTTACATTAGTTTGAAATGTTTACAGAGGATGTTTCGCCAAAGCCAATTAATCTGTCATATCTGGCACCCAAATCTCTGTAATACACCAATACTTTATAGTTGTTTTCTGTTTGCCAAAAACTTCCACTTATCGTGTTTTCATCGATATTACCTTTTTTATCTACAATAACGTATTTATAATTGTAAAAGCCTTGCTTCAGCAGAAAAGCACATTCATAAACACCTTTTTCTTTATTGTAAGTCATTTTGGTTTGAGGTTCTATGGCATAGTTATTAAAACCGCCATAAACATAAATATCTTTATCTTTCAATTCTTCGTAAATAAGTGAAAAATGGACGTTGGTGTAATCGGCCTCTACACTAGGATCCTCTCGATCAATAACTGTAATTAAAAAATTACCATTGATATCAGGGTAGTAAGTGTAAGTTTGATTGGCTCTTGAAATATTTGTAAATAGATACGATTGATAAATGTCTTCAAGGTCCGTAAACTGAACACCGACATTTGATGCTCTAACGTCTTTGTTTTCAAAATTTAAAAATTCGTTGCCGCCCCAAAACGAAGATTCTTGATTGTATCTGTACGTTAATTCATTACCAAGAACATATTGAGGTTTTAAATCTGAAATTGAATTTCTGAGATTATTATTTTGTACTATCAGAGTTTTTACAGTTTCTAACGGATTATTAAAATTAATACTGTTTGATGAGATGGTCATGTTCAATGTTTGCTTTTCCTGAATGGTACTCATGTCTCGCGTTCGTTTAACTATTGCGCCAACATTGACAAGTTGCTCATAAATCATAAACTTTCTTGAGAACATTAAATCGCCATAATCGTCATAAATGGAAATCATATAGTTTCCGGTTTTTAGCAATGCTCTGGTTTGTTGATTAGGGATGGAGAGCTTGTAGTGAGAATAGAGTTGATAGGTGTTAAAGGAATTGTGATACTCAATGATCCTTTGGTTATCCATACCTCTCAAATACTCAGCCTTAGAGAGTATAGATGGTGTCCAGTCAAAATCAAAATGCTCTATAACGTAATAGTAATCTTCTTCATCGCCATTGATATCATCAAATTCTAAAATCAGAGGTTCTCCAAGTCTCAACACAGGAAGTTGGCTTTCAGGAGTGTTGCTTTTAAAAGTTATGGTTTTAATATATTCAGGAGGGTCTACTTCCTGAACCTGCCCAACTATATATAGAGGTAAAACTGTTAAAAATAGACTGATATATCGTTTCAACAACATGAATGAATTTTTTATTAAGATCTAAATATAATCAAAATCTGTGCCTTAAGAGAACTTATTATTTATAATCATTATAAATAGAGTAGATGATATAAATTGAAACTAAAATTGGTCATTAATTCGTAAATTTGCACGGATTTTTAAGATAACTAATCTTTAATAAATATGTCAAAAGACATTCGAATTAAAAAAGGTCTGGATATTAAGCTGGTAGGCGAAGCCGAAAAAGCTACTGAAAATGCGATAATTAGCAATTTCTATTCTGTAAGACCGGAAGATTTTCACAGTATTATCCCTAAACTTGTTGTAAAAGCTGGTCATCGTGTTAAAGCGGGTGAGACATTGTTTTATAATAAAGAAAATGAAGCTGTCAAATTTGTGGCTCCAGTTTCAGGAGAAATTACTGAAATAGAAAGAGGACCAAAGCGACGTGTTGATGCCATTAAAATTACTGCGGATAAAGAACAGGTTTATCAAGATAATGGTAAGCTGGATTTAAGTGCAGATGGTGAAAAAATTAAAGCACATTTATTGTCATCAGGTTGTTGGGCTTTTATCAAGCAAAGGCCCTATGATGTCGTTGCAAACCCTGATCAAACGCCTAAGGCTATTTTCATTTCAGGCTATGCCAGTGCACCGTTAGCTGCAGATTTAGATTATACCTTGTCAGGAAAGGAAGCCGAATTACAAGCGGCAGTGACAGCATTGTCAAAATTAACTGAAGGAAATGTTCATGTTTCAGTTGGTAGAAATTCTAATTCACCTTTGGCAGGTCTAAATGACATCACTGTACATAGTGTTTCAGGACCACACCCATCAGGGAATGTCGGAACATTAATCAATAAGGTAGATCCAATTAATAAAGGCGAAGTAGTATGGACAGTAAATGCTCAGGACCTTGTCATTATTGGAGAACTTATATTAACAGGAAAGTTCAATGCTGAGCGTGTTGTTGCTTTAGCAGGATCTTCAGTTAAGAAACCAAGGTATTTCAGAACTAAAATCGGATCTGAAGTTGCAACCATGATATATGATAATGGTGTTGATAAAGATGCTAATGATCGTATCATCTCAGGTAACGTATTAAGTGGGAAAGAAATAAAACCAGATGGGAATCTTGATTATTACAGTAATGTCATTAGTGTAATTCCTGAAGGTGATGATTATGAATTCTTTGGTTGGAATAAGCCAATATTCAATAAGATTTCTACTTCCAGAGCTTTGACCTTTTCATGGTTAACACCAAAGAAAAAATACGATCTGAATACTAATACAAATGGTGAGCACCGTGCATTTGTAACCACAGGAACTTACGAAGCGGTATTTCCTATGGATATTTATCCGTTACAAATTTTGAAAGCTTGTATGTATAAAGATCTGGACGAAATGGAAGCATTAGGGATGTATGAAGTTGCTCCGGAAGATTTTGCGTTAACTGAATTTGTATGTGTGTCTAAGCAACCGCATCAAAAGATTATAAGAGAAGGTTTAGACTTAATGCTTAAAGAAATAGGATAATGGGTTTAAAAAGTAATTTACATAATTTAAAAGAGAAGTATAAGGGTACAAAAATGGCACCAGCCTTTAACGCCCTACATACATTTTTGTATTTGCCTAACGAAACTACCCATGGCGGTACGCATATCAAAGTAGCTGATGATCTAAAACGTACTATGAATACGGTCATTATGGCTCTAGTACCGTGCTTGATTTTTGGAATGTTCAATGCAGGCTATCAGCATTATTTAGCACTTGGAGAGATTGAAGCAGCCAATGGATTTTTAGGCGCTTCATTTTGGACTTTAGATAACTTAGTGATCGGATTAATTAAAGTCTTGCCTCTGGTTGTAGTATCTTATGGGGTAGGTTTGGCGATAGAATTCCTGTTTGCAGTAATTAAAGGACATGAAGTTGAAGAAGGTTACCTGGTGACAGGGATGCTTGTGCCGCTAATTGTTCCTGTAGATACACCACTTTGGATGTTAGCTGTAGCTGTTGCTTTTGGTGTTGTTATAGGTAAAGAAGTATTTGGAGGTACAGGGATGAACATTTTAAATCCTGCATTAACCATAAGAGCCTTTTTATTCTTTGCATATCCAACCTGGATGTCTGGAGATAAAGTATGGGTGCATGGTGCTGTAGAACGTGCCGAGCAAATTGCCGGTGGTGCTAATGTTGACGCCATATCAGGAGAAACGATTTTAGGAGCTTATGCACAAGGTAAAGATTTAGGATACGATTGGTTAGACATGTTTTTTGGTATCATACCGGGCTCAGTAGGTGAGACTTCCACCTTACTCATCTTATTAGGAGGTCTGTTTTTAATATTTGCAAAGATAGGAAGCTGGAGAATCATGTTATCATCGGTTCTTGGCGCCTTAGTTATGGGACTAATTTTTAATGGTGTTGTATCTCAAGAATGGATTTCAGAAAGCAGTAAGTTCTACACATTAATGAGTACAACATGGTGGCATCATCTGCTTATTGGAGGTTTTGCGTTCGGTACCGTATTCATGGCAACTGACCCTGTAACTGCATCTCAAACCAACAAAGGAAAATGGATTTATGGATTCCTTGTAGGATTCATATCAATATTAATTAGAGTATTCAACCCTGCATATCCGGAAGGTGTAATGTTAGCCATCTTATTAATGAACGTATTTGCACCGACTATTGATCATTATGTAGTACAAGGTAATGTGAAGCGAAGACTAAAACGTGTTAAAGTTAAAACGGCTTAATTATGAGTAATAGAACAGATTCAAACTTATATACAATACTATTTGCCATAGGTATGGTACTAGTAGTGGGGACGTTATTAGCATTTACAGCGTCTTCTCTAAAGGATAGAATTTCTGAGAATAAGCGTCTGGAAAAGCAGCAAAACATTCTTTATGCTATGGGTGTAAATAAAAATGAAGGCAGTAGTGCCACATTTGTATCTACAGAAGAAGCACCAGAGTTGTTCTCTAAATACATCACTCAACAATTGGTCATCGAAAATGGAGAAGCTAAAAAAGATGATAACGCTTACCTCATTGACGTTAAGCAGGAACAAGCTAAAGCTAAAAATGGAGGCGTAAGACGATTACCTTTATTTGTAGGTGAAAAAGATGGAAAAACATATTATATAGCACCAATACGAGGAAAAGGATTGTGGGATGCCATTTGGGCCTACATAGCCATGGATGAGAATATGGTTGTGCAAGGTGCTTATTTTGATCATAAAGGAGAAACACCTGGTCTTGGTGCCAACATCAAAGAACGTTTCTTTATGGACGATTTTATAGGGGAGCATTTAATGTCGGGTAATACTTTTAAAGGTATTACTGTGGCTAAAGGCAATGCCGACCCTAAAAATGAAAACAAAACAGATAATGAAGTAGACGCCATAGCCGGTGCTACAATAACAGGAGATGGAGTTAGCGCAATGATCAAAAAAGATCTTAAGCTATATGTGCCTTATTTCGAGAACTTAAAAAACAATTAATTTATGGGACTTTTATCAAAGAAAGACAGCAAATTAATATTAGACCCTTTAGCAGATAATAACCCCATTACCATTCAGGTATTAGGAATATGTTCCGCTTTGGCGATTACAGCTCAACTCAAAGCGTCAATTGTAATGTCTGTTTCAGTACTCTTTGTATTGGGCGTTGGTAATGTGGTGATATCATTAATTAGAAATATCATTCCATCAAAAATTAGAATTATTGTACAGCTTACAGTTGTAGCTGCTTTGGTAATTATAGTTGATCAGGTGCTTAAAGCATTTGCTTATGAACTGAGTAAAGAGCTGTCGGTATTTGTTGGGTTGATTATTACCAACTGTATCATTATGGGACGATTTGAAGCTTTTGCCTTAGGAAATGGTCCTTGGCGATCATTTTTAGACGGTATAGGTAACGCTTTGGGATATGGTGTAATTCTTATTATAGTAGGATTTTTTAGAGAATTACTAGGTTCAGGAACCTTATTAGGTATAAAAGTTTTAGGAGATCCTATCGAGAAAACAGGATTGTATGCTATTGGCTATGAAAATAACGGATTTATGTTGCTGTCACCGATGGCACTTATTGTTGTTGGAGTCATCATATGGGTACAACGTCATAAAAATAAAGCATTAATAGAGGATTAAACTACACATGATCCGTAAACGATCGGATGTATAAAATATAAACTATGGAACACGTAGAATTATTTTTTAAATCAATATTTATAGATAATATGGTATTTGCCACATTCCTTGGAATGTGTTCATATCTGGCAGTATCAAAGAAGGTGTCTACAGCGGTTGGACTCGGTGCAGCAGTAATTTTTGTACTTGCCATCACCGTACCTTTAAACTGGTTGTTAGACCAATACATATTAAAAGAAGGTGCATTAGTGTGGTTAGGTCCTGAATACGCGGATTATGACCTTAGCTTTTTATCTTTTATCATGTTTATTGCTACCATTGCCACTATGGTACAATTGGTAGAGATCGTTGTAGAGAAATTTTCGCCATCATTATACAATTCATTAGGTATATTTTTACCATTGATCGCAGTAAACTGTGCCATATTAGGAGGTTCTTTATTTATGCAATCTCGTGAAATTGAAACTTTAGGACTGGCATTTAACTATGGTATAGCTTCGGGAATAGGATGGTTCTTAGCCATTTTAGCCATTGCAGCAATACGTGAAAAGATAAGATATTCTAACGTGCCTGCACCTTTAAGAGGTCTTGGGATTACGTTTATCATTACAGGATTAATGGCCATAGGTTTTATGAGTTTTGGAGGAATGCTTACTGGAGGTGATGAAGAAGAAAAACCTAAAGATAAGGCTGTAGAAGTTGAAACTAAACTTCAGAAAGAATCGGAAAAAGCAATAGCTGATAACACAACAAAAGTAATACAGTAACATGATATTAGCAGCAGGAACAACAGGAACTATATTAGCAACATTAGGGGCTTTCTTATTAGTTACTTTACTATTAGTAGCACTATTATTATTTGTAAAACAAAAACTTTCACCTTCGGGACCGGTAAAAATTACCATCAATGGTGAGAAGGAAATAGAAGTTGCTTCAGGAGGTACGTTATTATCAACTTTAGGAAATAATAAAGTCTTTTTACCATCAGCATGTGGTGGTGGTGGTACTTGTATTCAATGCGAATGTCACGTATTATCAGGTGGAGGAGAAGCATTACCCACAGAAACCCCTCATTTTAGTAGAAAAGAATTACAACACGGTGCACGCTTAGCCTGTCAGGTTAAAGTAAAACAAGATATGGAGATCACCATTCCTGAAGAGGTTTTTGGTATCAAAAAATGGGAAGCTGTAGTTGTACGTAACTACAATGTAGCATCTTTCATTAAAGAATTTGTGGTTGAGATTCCTGAAGATATGAATTACAAGGCAGGAGGTTATATTCAGATAGAAATCCCTCCTTGTTCGATTAACTATAAAGATATAGACATCACAGCGCACCCTGAAGAGCATGAAACCCCTGATAAATTTCAGGCAGAATGGGATAAGTTTGGATTGTGGCCACTAGTTATGAAAAATGATGAGGTGGTAGAACGTGCTTATTCTATGGCATCTTACCCTGCTGAAGGACGCGAGATTATGCTTAATGTACGTATTGCAACGCCACCATGGGATCGTGCTAAAAATGGCTGGATGGATGTTAACCCAGGAGTAGCGTCATCATACATTTTTGCTCAGAAACCAGGTGATAAAGTCGTTATTTCCGGACCATACGGTGAGTTCTTCATTAACGAATCGGAAAGTGAAATGTTATATGTAGGAGGTGGCGCTGGAATGGCACCTATGCGTTCGCATTTATATCATTTATTTAGAACAATCAAAACCGGACGTAAAGTAACGTATTGGTATGGAGGACGTTCTAAACGTGAATTATTCTACATTGAACACTTTAGAAAATTAGAAAAAGACTTCCCTAATTTTAAGTTCTACATGGCTTTATCTGAACCTTTAGAAGAAGATAACTGGAAAGTGAAGAAAGATATCAATGATGAGGCAGGTGATGGTTTTGTAGGGTTCATTCATAATTGTGTGATCGATAATTATCTCAATCACCACGAAGCTCCGGAAGATATAGAGCTATATTTCTGTGGTCCACCATTAATGAATCAAGCCGTTCAAAAAATGGGAGAAGACTTCGGAATTCCTGATGAGCATATTAGATTTGATGACTTTGGAGGATAAACAAGTCATTGTCAAAATAAGATTTAACCCAGTACGTATGTATTGGGTTTTTGTTTTTACATTATTAGTGGGAGTTGTTTATTAGTTACAATTTGTACTTATGCTAAGAGTTCAGACATTTCATTGCTTACGTGGTATTTGAAAAGCTTAGAATAGTCAAAAATACCATCAATGCCCTCTAGGATATAGAGGTATTCTACCACTGCACAAAGCCCTTTAAAAAGGAGGTCTTTATCTCTCGGATTGTCTGGCCTTTTTCCGTTGTGATGTAATGGTAATGAGAATCCACAAGCATTTAAAAAAGTAGCTTCAATCTTAAGCAATTCCAAAGGGGTGTAACCATTAAATGTTCTGCCAAAACTTTGATGGACTTTACCAATATAATTCAATTCTAAAGCCCCGTGATGGTCCGATAAGTGTTTCCAGGCGTCAGTATTATCCATGATATTACCAACAGCACAATGCTTACAACATTCAGGATGAAGTGAGCCATCATGGAAAGCAATATAGAGTTTTCTAATGGCTTTTTCTAAACGAGAAGACATAGGTTTCATTGCGATTTTCTTTTTCATCTATTAATATACGAAGATATTTTGAAATGAAAGAGGAATCATTGTATAACAAATGATATGGCTTTAACGTTTTACATATTATGAAAAAAGCACTATTGTTTTTGATTGTAATCCTAGTAACTGTCATAGTTGCAATGCAATTTAAACCTGCTAAGCAAACCGTAGTGGCCCTAATTACCAAACCAAATTATGTCAATAAATCAGGCCTTACAATCAAAGAAAGAGTATTGCTTCCTGAGCGTTACCATAGAGTAAAATATGATAGTACCTCTTTTGCCAATTACATAAGGCGAATTCAACTTAAACCTTTTGGTGCTAAAGTGATTAACTATGACAATACGCCATATTTTTATCAACTTGGTCATATTGGCGTACTAGATATTGATGTGCCTGATAATGGACTACAGCAATGTGCTGATGCTTTAATTAGAATACGTAGTGAGTACTTGTGGAAAACTGACCAGAAAGACAAGATAGGATTCAATTTTACCAGTGGTCATTATTGCTCCTGGAAAAAGTATGCGGAAGGCTATCGTCCAAAAATCAATGGTAATAATGTTACTTTTTCTAAGATAGCTGACAAGGATTATTCAAAAGAGAACTTTTATAAGTATTTAAATCTTATTTATACATATTCCGGAACCATGTCATTGAATAATGAGCTTAAAGAGATCTCATCCATAAATGATTTGAGAGTTGGAGATATGCTCATTGTCGGTGGGTTTCCCGGGCATGTGGTCATGATTGCAGACGTCATAGAAAATGAGAATCAGGATAGGTTATTTTTATTATTGCAGGGCAATACACCAGCGCAAAGTATACACATGCTAAAGAACCTTGAAGAGACCTCTATATCTCCATGGTATAATTTAGAAATAAATTCGGAAATATCTGTGCCAGGTTTTACCTTTGCGGTATCAAAATTTGTACGATTCAAATGAGTAAAGCCCTGAATGATCAAGAATTACACAATTTGGCCATGAACCATGTTGGAAAAGATTTGGAACAGCGTGGTTTTGAATTTGTTGCCATAAACAGCAAACTAAAAAAACACCCTCAATTTGTTTGTATAGATAAGAATAGCCAATATTTTTTTGTGATAGTAAGAGCCGTTATGCTCCCTGATAACCCGAACAATTATGATGTGGTTTGGATGGAAACTTTCAAAGCACATGCCAGAAGTAAAAATGCTAAGGTGCTTTATGCTGGTGTGGGTTTAGGAAATCCAAAAGGAGAGAACCTGCCGGTATATTTAAATGAAGACTATTTAATTGAGTATAATGGCATTCAGATTATTGATTCTAATTTAAATTAGTATTTAACAATGAGTAAGCCTGCATTTTTATCATTAGTAGTTGTTATACTTTGTTTTTCATGTAATGAACATACGAAGAAAAACATTAAAATATCTGGTCCGGTTTTTGGAACATCATATGGCGTAAAGTATTATTCGGAAACTGAGGGAAATCTTCAAAAGGATTTTGATAGTTTGTTTAATGTGATTAATCAGTCTTTATCTACATATCGTAACGATTCGGATATTTCTAAGATTAATAGAAATGAACCGGTAGAAGTAGATGATCATTTCAAGAAAGTATTCAACACTTCAAAGAAGATTTATAAATCTACAGATAAGAGCTTTGATCCAACAATAGGGGCTGTAGTCAATGCCTGGAATTTTGGACCTAAAGGTAAAGTTATAGGATTAGATAATATTAAAGTGGATTCTTTAATGCGCTCTGTAGGGCTAAACAAAGTTGTCATAGATAATGGCTTTGTGGTTAAAGAAAATCAAAATACGTTTCTAGATTTTAATGCCATAGCCAAAGGTTATGGTGTGGATGTATTGGCCGATTACTTAGAGTCTAAAAACATCAATAACTATATCGTTGAAATAGGCGGCGAGATTAGAACCAAAGGCTATAATATAGAACGTAATAAACCCTGGGTAGTTGGTGTTGAACGGCCTAATTTTGATGGCACACAATCTGTATTAAGAACTGTAAAACTCTCAGATAATGCAATGGCTACATCAGGAACTTACAGAAAGTATAGTATTGATGAAAATGGTAAACGCTATTCTCATATTATTGATACCAAAACGGGCTACCCTTCAAAAACTAATGTTCTTAGTGTCTCTGTAATAGCACCAAATTGTATGACAGCAGATGCTTATGCTACGGCTTTTCAAGCTATGGGTATGCATAAGGTTACGAAATTTTTAAAAGACCATCCGGAGATTAAAGCTTACTTTATCTTTGAGAACGAAGAAAAAGCATTAGATACGCTCAATTTGAATGGTTTTCCTAATTAGACGGTTTGTAAACTACAGGAATTAATTCGCCTTTTGCTAAGGCAAACTTTACGATATCATCCTCAGAAAATGAAACGGTATAGTCTACATCTTCGACTCTAAAGCCTATACTACGTAGCTTATCAAAATAATCCCTGCCATATACCCGAACATGATCGTATTGTCCAAAAATTTCAGCACGTTCTTTTTTATCTGTAATCGTATTGTCTTCAAAAGTAACAGCTCTATTTAAATCTTGCGGAATTTGAAAAATTCCCCATCCACCTGGCTTCATAACACGATATAGCTCTTGCATGGCTTTGGTGTCATTTGGAATATGTTCTAAAACATGATTGCAGAGAATGATATCAAAACGATTATCTTCAAAAGGAAGGTTGCATATATCCGCTTTAATATCAGCTAAGGGTGAATTTAAATCAGTTGTCGTATATGCTAAGTTTTTCATCGTTCTAAAACGTTTGTAGAATGCTTGTTCAGGAGCAAAATGCAAAACTTTATAGCTTTTAGAAAAAAAGTCGGTTTCATTTTTCAGATACAACCATAATAAACGATGACGTTCCAGAGATAAGGTAGAAGGCGATAATACGTTATTCCGTTGTTGACCATAGCCATAAGGCAAAAATGATCTAAAACTCTTACCATCAATAGGGTCTGTATATTTACTCCCTTTTAACAGAAATGCCAATAAAGGGCGGATAACATAACTTAACCGAATTAACAATGGTCTGGGGACACTATTGAGTATGAGTTTGAAAGCTTTCTTCAAGAATTATTATTTATAATGGTTTACTTCCATGCAAAAAAGCACAGTGATTTTATAATACCAATTCTTGTTGCCGGAATTCTACTTCTTCATCACTTTCAATACCTAAAGCTTCATAGATGTATCCAAATGTAGAAAGGAGCTCGGGTTTACCATCAACTATAGCTACATTATGCTCAAAATGAGCACTAGGTTGTTTATCGAGTGTGGTAATAGTCCATCCGTCTCTATGCTGTTTTATTCTATGCGTTCCCATATTTATCATGGGCTCAATAGCAACAACCATGCCTTCAATAAACTTTTTGCCTCTGCCTCTTCTTCCGTAATTTGGCATTTCAGGGTCTTCATGCATTTTTCTGCCCAATCCATGACCAACTAATTCTCTGACGACACCATAACCATGAGATTCGCAATAATTTTGAATGGCATAACCGACATCACCAACTCTGTTATTAATTTTGAACTCTCTAATACCAATATATAAAGAGGCTTTAGTAACTTCAAGTAATTTTTGGGTTGCTTCATTGATTTCACCAACTGGGAATGTATAGGCATGATCACCATAAAATTCATTTTTTATGGCACCACAATCTATAGAAATAATGTCACCTTCCTTTAGAGGTTCGTCAGTAGGAAAGCCATGTACCACTTGTTCGTTAGGACTCATACACAAAGTATTTGGAAAATCATATAAGCCTAAAAAACCAGGGATTGCACCATGATCTCTTATAAACGCTTCTGCTAATTTGTCTAACTGTAAAGTGGTAACACCTGGTTTAACTTCTTTGGCAAGCATTCCCAGGGTTTTAGAAACTATTAGTGCGCTTTCACGCATTAATTCTATCTCTTCTCTTGTTTTTGCAATAATCATCTGTCGTCTAATTGTTGACAAAGATATGCAATTCTAATGATTCGTTTTTTTAATAAAATATGACATAAGGCAGTTTTTATGACCTTTATCTGATGTAATTTTACAATATCAAATTTTACTACAGATGTATAAAACCGTTACCGCTGAAGAAGCATTAAAAGTCGTTAAATCGAATGATAAAGTATACGTACAAGCTGCCGCTGCCGCGCCACAAGTATTAATAAAAGCATTAGCCGACCGACATGAAGAACTAAGAAATGTAGAAATCTGTCAATTACATACGGAGGGCATAGCACCTTATGCTGATCCTAAATTGAAAGATAGTTTCCATGTCAATTCCTTTTTTATAGGAAAGAATGTTCGTCATACCCTTAAGGCAGGTAATGGCTCTTATACTCCAGTATTTTTAAGCGAATTGCCGTTATTGTTTAAGCGTAATATCGTTGATATTAAAGTCGCTTTAATTCATGTGTCTGTTCCTGATATTCATGGCTATTGCTCACTGGGCGTTTCTGTTGAAGCTACCTTGGCGGCAATTGATAATGCCGACTATGTCATTGCTCAGGTAAACAAACAAATGCCACGTACTTTTGGGGATGGTATTATTCATGTCACAGAGATAGATGCTTTTGTAGAATGCGATGAACCACTACCAGTTTTTCCGGTTACCGAGCCTTCTGAAACCGAGGTTAAGATTGGCGATTTTGTAGCCAGTTTGATCGAAGACAGAAGCACTTTGCAAATGGGTATTGGTAGTATACCAAATGCGGTGTTGTCCAGACTGGGCAATCATAAAGACTTGGGGTTACATACAGAAATGTTTTCTGATGGGGTTATCGATCTCATACTAAAAGATGTTATAAATGGTAATTATAAAGGAGTGAATCCCGGTAGAGCACTGGCAACCTTTTTAATGGGGTCTAAGCGATTATATGATTATGTAGATGATAATCCTTTTGTAGAAATGCGATCGTCGGATTATGTTAATGATGTGTCTGTAATTAAACTAAACCCAAGGATGGTAGCTATAAATTCAGCAATTGAAGTTGATGTTACTGGCCAGGTATGTGCAGATTCCATTGGTTCTAAAATGTATTCTGGTGTAGGTGGTCAAATGGATTATATCAGAGGTGCTTCGTTAAGCGAAGGAGGTAAAGCGATTATTGCACTACCGTCGATTACAAAAAAAGGAATTAGCAGAATTGTTCCTGTTCTTAAACCAGGCGCGGGAGTAGTAACCACAAGAGCTCATGTGCATTATGTGGTTACAGAATATGGTATTGCAAACTTATACGGGAAAACCATCAAGGAACGTGTGAAGGCTTTGGTAAATATAGCACACCCAGATCATCAGGAGTCTATAGAAAGGGCGTATTTTGATTTGCTGTAATAGAAATTATTTAAACAACCCAAAGAGTCCTTTTTTACGCTGGAAGGCTTTTTTATCTGGAGTTTCTTTAGTGATCATTTGATAGATTTCTCCCCATCCAAGGATACCCCCAATATTGCGATCATCAATAAATAGATCGGCATTTATTTTTCGACTTTTGCTGTAATCAAATTTTTCTTCAGGAAAGCTTTTGTTAACAGCATAGAATTCAATGCCGTTTTTTTTACAATACGCTACTGCTTCTTCAAGCCTTATGCCGCTTCGATAAGTCCAAAGTATGAGCCTATGACCATCTTCCTGAAGGCGTTTTAAGGTTTCAAATGCAAAAATGCGGGTTTTCCCAATTTTAGGGTAAGCATCTTCTACGATGGTACCATCAAAATCAATGGCAATAATGAGCTTGTCTTGAAAATTCATTGGCTAGGTTAAGATTTAAACAAATGTACAATATTTAGATTAAGGGGTTTTGAGTCATGGCTGCAGGTTGTTCGATACCCATTAATTTGAGTATGGTAGGTGCCATATCTCCTAAAATACCATCTTTGATATGGTTGAGTTCTTTATCAATTAGGATTACAGGTACGGGGTTAGTGGTATGCGCTGTATTAGGAGTACCATCCGGGTTGATCATGGTTTCGCAATTGCCATGATCAGCAATAAGTAATGTGGTGTAATTATGTTCAAGAGCAGTATTCAGTACATCTTTAACACAGTCATCAACAGCCTCACACGCTTTTATAGCAGCTTCCATCACGCCGGTATGTCCTACCATATCTCCATTGGCAAAATTGAGGCATACAAAATCCACTTCTTCTTTTTCAAGTTCAGGAATTAGAGCGTCTTTGAGTTCATAGGCACTCATTTCCGGTTTCAGATCGTAAGTGGCTACTTTCGGTGAATCTCTCAGAATACGTTTTTCACCATTGAACACCGTTTCTCTCCCACCGGAGAAGAAAAAGGTAACGTGAGGATATTTCTCTGTTTCTGCAATTCGTATCTGCGTTTTATGGTGTTTTTCTAAAACTTCGCCTAGAGTATCAGTCAGGTTATCTTTATTATAGATGACATTGATACCTGTAAAACTATCATCATAGTTGGTCATGGTAACATAATGCAGATTAAGTTTATGCATATTATGCTCATGGAAATCATTTTGAGATAACACCTGAGTTAATTGTCGCCCCCGATCTGTTCTAAAATTAAAAAAGATAACAACGTCCCCTTCTTTAATAGTAGTTAAAGGTTGCTGATCTTCATTAACAACTACAATAGGTTTAATAAACTCATCAGTGACATTGTTCTCATAACTCTCTTCAATAGATTTTAAAACATTTTTTGTGGGATTTCCAACACCATTCACCAAAGCATCATAAGCCAGTTTAACACGTTCCCATCTTTGATCCCTATCCATTGCGTAATAACGTCCGGTAATGGTTGCCAATTTTCCTGATGTGGTTTTGAGCTTATCCTCAAGGTCAGAAATATAACCATAACCAGACTTAGGGTCTACATCTCTACCATCGGTAAAAGCATGGACATAGATATCGTCTAAACCAAAATCATTTGCAGCATCTAATAAACCAAATAAATGATTGATATGAGAGTGCACCCCTCCATCACTTACCAGTCCTAAAAAATGAACCGTTTTATTATTTGTTTTGGCATGGTCAAAAGCCGCTTTTAAAACGATCTCGTCCTTTAATGTATTGTTTTCTACAGCCAAATTGATTTTAACTAAGTCCTGATAGACTATTCTGCCGGCACCCAGATTCATGTGTCCCACTTCACTATTACCCATCTGACCCTCCGGTAAACCAACATGCAGACCATCGGTTCTTAAGCTGGCATTAGGATATTTGTCATATAATGCGTCGATATAAGGTGTTTTGGCATGATCTATTGCAGAAACTTTTGGGTCTGAGGATTTCCCCCAGCCATCTAAAATCATTAATATAACTTTCTTGTTCATGGACGTTTGATTGAGAAATCAAATATAACCTTCCAAATGCCTATAACAAATTTGATAACAAAAAAATTACACTTATTAAGCATTATTTAATGTTTTATCTCTTTGATATTAAGCTGAAAACAGATTTTAATAATCCGTTAACAAATATGTTTACAAAGCGTTAAATTAATGTTATTTATAATCTTATAGTGTAACACTTTGAAATTTATGTCGTCTCTTTAGTGTAATCAAAAAACAAAAATCAATTAATAAATCTTTCATCATGAAAAAAACAGTAGTAATTTTAGTAATCGCATTAGGCTTTTCATTAAGTAACTTAAATGCAACCAATGACCTTTTAACTTCTGATAATGTAGAAGTAATAGCAAAAAATACATTGTCTCCTCTTTGTAAAGCAGTAACCAAAGGAGACACCGAAGCTGTAAAAAAGCTTATTGAATTAGGAGAAGATGTGAACAAAAGATCTAATGGAATGCTACCTATTCATTATGCAGCTAAGTACAACCGTGTTGAGATCATGAAATTATTGATCAAAGCAGGGTCTGAAATTTACACTACTTGTGACAAAGGTATGACACCGCTTAGACATGCTGAAATATCCAATGCTAAGGATGCAGCACAATTATTAAAAAGCCTTAAGAGAAGAGTAGTAAAAAAGAATGTCTAAATAAGACAATTATTTGAGTTAGTTAGTTAGAAAAAAAGCGTCTTTTTAAGACGCTTTTTTATATTTCCTTATAGCCTCTTTTATTTTTTGAATTCTATTTTCAGGATCCGGATGTGTACTTTGGAATTCTGGGACTCTGTTAGGACCTGCAGCTGCTTTTAGGATTTCCATGACTCCGATCATTTCTTCAGGATTGTAGCCCGCATTTATCATGAATTTCACACCCAATTCATCACTTTCCAGTTCATCATCTCTACCATTACTCAAAAGTTTACCCTGTCCGTATTGCTGGGCAATACTACCCAAATCAGCGCCTACTGAAGCCCCCATAGTAAGAAGTTTCCAAAAATTAGCATTAGTAATACGTTCGTTAGAATGCTTGCCCAGAACATGACCTATTTCATGACCTAATACACCAGCTAATTGATCTTCATTTTGTAATTTCTCAAAAAGGGCATAAGTAATAAATACCTGACCTCCGGGTAATGCAAAGGCATTGATGGTTCGGGAATCACTCAGTAAGTGAAATTCATACTTGTAAGGCGTATCTTTAGCAATACTATTGTTCACTAATTTATTGCCAACATCATCAACCATTGCCTGATACCTGTTATCGGGATGTAAGCCGCCATGCTGTTGAGCCATTTGTGGTGCGCTTTGTAAACCAATAGCAATTTCCTGCTCGGGCGATAAAGAGATGGATTGTGTGCGACCAGTGTAAGGGTTAACCTCTTGTTGACTACATTTTCTCAAATAAGCAAAAGCAACAATTGCAATGCCAATTAATAATCTAATTTTGAACCTGTTACTTCTCATAATAAAATGTTATATAATCTAAATGTACAAAGATTTAAGTACTTTACAGACTAAAAATAAAGGGCTTTTTTTATTAGAATTTATGCTGTAAAATAAAACGTAAAAATTTACTTTTGATTAAAAGACAACTATGGACATTACATTCTCTATTTTAAATAAGAAAGATATTCATACTGTGATCCCCTTGATTTATGAGTTAAATGAAGCGCAAATATCGCATGAGGTATTAGAATCTCGCTTTTCAGAAATGATAGATCAGAATTATGAATGTGCTGTTGTTTATGAAGACACTACGTTGATTGGGGTTTGTGGGTTGTGGTATTGTACAAGGCACTATATTGGCAAATCTGTGGAATTGGATCATGTTTTTATTAAAACAGATTACAGGAGTAGAGGCATAGGAAAAAAATTTCTAAACTGGATCACTTCTTATGTCAAAGACAATGGCTATAAGAGTATGGAACTCAATACTTATGTGCAAAATTATCCGTCACATAAATTCTACTATAATGAAGACTTTGAGATTTTAGGATACCACTTTTTAAAACAGCTGTAAGCTCTTACTTTAGATGACTAACGGTAGTATTTGAGCTAATTTCATAAGGCGTTTTATGCTGTTCAAATACCCTTGCTTCGTGTGGTCCTTCTAAAGTGATATCATTGCCTTTAACTCTCAACCAACTGCCCTCTCTGAGCCCGATAACAGGCTGATTATTGAACTTATGAAATTCTTTGATTCTGGTTTCTCTCGTTTCTCCCATATGTGTGCTATCTGGGTTTGGATCCAGATAATGTGGATTGATATTAAAAGGAACGATACCCATAGTTTTAAAACTCGGCGGATACACAATCGGCATATCATTAGATGTGCCAATGGTTAGCCCGCAGATATTACTGCCTGCGCTAGTCCCCAGATATGGTGTTCCGGAAAATATGGCCTTTCTTAAGGGCTCTAATAATTGGTTTTTATACAGTTCGTTAACCAAAACAAAGGTATTGCCACCACCAACAAAAATACCTTCAGCATCTGTTACTGCTTTTTTAGCGTCTTCATACTCATGAATACCTTTAATGGATTTGCCAATCTTCTGAAAAGCATTTGATACTGTTTTGGTATACTCGTCATGCGTAATACCGGATGGCCTAGCATAAGGAATAAAAATAACACGAGAAACACCATCGAAAAGAGCTTCGAGATGAGGTAGTATATATTCTAAATAACCACTATTATGCGTGGTGGATGTGCTGGCTATGATTGCGTTTTTCAAGCTGATTTTTTTTGTAAATTTAAGTAATCAGCGAGTTTAACAAAAATTTACAAACCGATTGATGCATTATTAAAACAATAAGTACGTACTTTATAGAGTGATTTAACTGACCAGAAAATGCAAAAACAAATTCTAATATTCTTTTTTTTAATGGTTTCGTTATGTGCTATATCGCAAGAAATCACACGTATAGAGGTTGCAGGTAAAGTAGTTGTCGAAACAAATGATAAGGAAGGTATTACGGTATATAATACCAGCTCTAATAAAGGTACAATTACTGATGAGAATGGAAATTTTAAATTGAAAGTGGCCTTGAACGATGTTGTGGTTTTTGGAGCCTTACAATTTCAGGATTTTACAGTCATTATAGATACAAGAGTTCTAGACAGTAAGCGCCTTACTGTGTTTTTGGTAGAAGAGGTCAATAAGCTAGATGAGGTTTTGGTCTTACCATATGACCTCACAGGTAACCTTAATGCCGATGTAGAAAGTTCCAGAACGTTTAATGTAGATATGGATGCTATTTATTTTGGATTGGAAAATCAACAGGATTTTGAATTCTCTGCCGATTTTAAATCCGGAATCAATAATCCTTCTGTTGATGATCAATTACCGTACATGGATAATGGACTTAATGTTATCAATTTTGTAGGATTGATAATGAGTCCGCTTTTGAAGTCTAAAAAAAGAAAGCAAAACGAAGCGCCTCCTAAAATTCCGACAGGTAAATTGTCAGAGCGTTATGATGCAAAATACCTGAATACACATTTCAATATTCCTCCGGAGCGAGCAGATGCATTCATTGCTTATGTCCAGGAAAAAGGTATTAAAGAAGAGCTATTGGAAGAAGGCAAAGAAGTACAGTTATTAGAATATGTTCTTCAACAAAGTAAACTGTTTTTAAAAAGTGATAATGATAAAGAATAAATACAGCACAACACTTTTTTTCTTGTTTTTATGCTGCTTTATTTATTCGCAAACAAAAACACTGCAAGGTAAAGTAAACGCTCCTGATGATGTTGAAGGCATACATGTTCTTAATAAAACATCAAGTAAGTATACAATTACTGATGAAAAAGGAAACTTTTTAATACCAGCCAAACTGTTAGATACACTTACTATTTCGGGAATAAAGTACAAAACCGAAACCGTAATTATTACTAAAGCAATGATGGATAAGGAGGCATTACAAGTGACACTTATTGAAGAGGTCAATGTATTGGATGAGATTATTGTGGGAAAAATTTTAACGGGTAGTTTAATTTCTGATATTGGAAATTCTGATGCAAAAGCAGAAATTAATTTTTATGATCTTGGAATTCCGGGATACACAGGCAAACCACTAACACAGAGCGAGAGGCGAGTTGTTGAAGCTACTACAGGTGGCGGCATTATCCCTTTGAACCCCATTTTAAATTGGATTTCTGGTCGTACAAAAAAATTGAAAAACAGAGTCAAAATAGAAGACCTGAATAAATGTTTACAGCAATTGAAAAGCGAGTATTCAAACGCAATTTTTGAAACGGAAACACTTAAGGAAACTTTGCGAGAAGAGTACTTTCAATTTTGTTTAGATGACCCAGAGTTCAATACCATATGTGAAGAAGCTAATACGGTCAAACAATTGGAGTATTTATTAATGAAGTTAAAAAAGTATAAAAAAAACCTTCAAGAAAAAGAAGAAGATTAAATTTGGAACGCTTTTTGGATGTTCAGGAAGTATTAATTGATAAATATGAAGCTTTTAAGTGTTTTTTTGCTCTTAACATTGTTGCCTTTTACTCCTAATAAGAGTGAAGCCCATAAATATTATGTCAGTGTAACAAAGATTGACTATGTGAAATCACAGGAGTCTTTACAGATCATTAGTCAGATATTTATTGATGATTTTGAGAATCTTATACGTCAGCGTTATGACGATTCCATCACATTGGGAATAGAAGACGAATCTTCTATGGTAGATCATTATATTGATCGCTACTTGAAAGCGAAGTTATTGATTAACATAAATGGAGATGCTGCGAAGCTTGATTTTATTGGAAAAGAATACAAGGACGATATTGTATATTGCTACATTGAAGTGACCAATATTTCAGAAATAAATACCATAACCATAACGAATAAAATACTGTTTGATGTATTTGAAGATCAACAAAATATTGTCAGGACTAGTATCAATGGAAAAGATAAGAGTTTTATCCTAACTTCTGCGGATAATAAAGGCGTGTTAAACTTTAATTAAAACTAAGCACTTACCATTTTAATTTACTTATTTTAGGCATCATTTTTTTAACAACTTATCATTATGAAGATTATCAAGTATTTTTTACTAACATTTATGTTTGTTTCGGCAGGTGTAATGGCTCAGGAAAAAGAAGAAGAAGAGCAACCTAAGCAGGGACATTTAAATAACAACAAATTCAAACAGCTGTACGACGAATTTGCTACACCAAATATGTTCCGTTCAGGTTCGGGAGCTCCCGGTCCGGCATACTACCAACAACAGGCAGACTATAAAATGGATATCGAAATTGACGATAAGAATGCCAGACTATATGGAAATGAAACCATTACCTATACCAATAACTCTCCGGATACTCTAGAATACCTTTGGGTACAACTCGATCAAAACATGAGAGCAAAGGATTCTAAAACGCCATTAATATCAGATGATAATGCGCAACCGGCAGATTACCCGGGTAGTTTTGCAAATAAATACATGACAGAGCCTTTTGATGGTGGATTTAATATAGAATCGGTAACGAATACAAATGGTAGTAAATTACCACACATGATCAATCGAACCATGATGCGGATAGAACTTCCAAAACCTATGGCTACGGGAGAAAAATTCTCATTCTCAATCAAATGGTGGTATAATATAAATGACCATGTAAACGGAAGAGGACGTTCAGGGTATGAATATTTTCCGAAAGACGATAATAGAGCTTATGTTATAGCACAGTTTTATCCAAGAATGGCCGTATATAATGATGTTGAAGGATGGCAAAATTCTCAGTTTTGGGGTCGTGATGAATTTGCATTGCCTTTTGGGAATTTTGAAGTGAATATTACAGTGCCTGCAGATCATGTTTTGGATGCTACTGGGAAATTGACAAATAGAAAAGAAGTCTTTTCTAAAGAAATGATGAGACGTTATGAGAAGGCTAAAAAATCTTATGATAAACCTGTAATTATCGTTTCTCAGGAAGAAGCAGAAGAAGCAGAAAAGTCATTTTCTGATAAGAAGAAAACTTGGAAGTTTTATGCGGAAAATGTGCGCGATTACGGATTTGCAACTTCAAGAAAATTTATTTGGGATATGATGGCTGTAAAGATCGGAGGTAAGGACGTTATGGCTGTATCCATGTATCCAAAAGAAGGTAACCCACTATGGGAAGAATGGTCAACCTATGCCGTGGCGAGTACATTAAAGTCATACTCTAGAATGACGTTTGATTATCCATACCATAAAGCCATCTCGGTACATGCTAAGAATCAAGGTATGGAATACCCAATGATTTGTTGGAACTATGGACGTCCAAATGAAGACGGTACTTATACAGACAGAACTAAATACGGAATGATCAGTGTTATCATCCACGAGGTTGGACATAACTTCTTTCCAATGATTGTAAACTCTGATGAGCGTCAATGGACATGGATGGACGAAGGTCTCAATACCTTTGTGCAATATGTTGCCGAGCAAGATTTTGGAGAATGGTACCCAGCAGCATTGTCAGAAGGTCAAACAGCATACCCATCTCGCCGTGGACCTGCTAAGAATATTGTAAGATACATGGGAGGAGATCAAGATTATCTTACACCCATAATGACAAAAGGAATGAATATTTATCCTTTTCAATTTGGAAATAATGCTTACGGAAAGCCGGGAACAGCACTCAATATTTTAAGAGAAACGGTAATGGGACGTGAGTTGTTTGACTATGCGTTTAGAGAATATTCAAAGCGTTGGATGTTTAAGCACCCAACACCTGAAGATTTCTTCCGTACTATGGAAGATGCATCAGCTTTTGATCTGGATTGGTATTGGAGAGGATGGTTTTATACCACAGATTTTGTTGATATCGGAGTAAAAGAAGTTAAAAAGTACTATGTATCGGATAAACCAAATAAACAAGTTAGAGAAATGGCAGAAAAGCGAGGTATGAAATTAAGTGATTTACCGCCATTAGTATATTTGGTTGAAGAAGGTAGTGAAGATTATAATGAAGAAATGCGAGGAAAAGATTTCTTAAAAAACTCTACAACACTTAATGAATATATTATGGACAACTTTACGCCGGAAGAGCGTAAGGATATAAAAGCGCCTAAATATTTCTATAACATTACTTTCGAAAAGCCAGGCGGTTTAGTAATGCCAATCATTGCAGAATATACTTATGCTGATGGAACGAAAGAAAAAGTTACTTACCCTGCTCAAATATGGAGATTGAACGATGAAGAAGTAAGCAAAGCCATTGCCTCTTCAAAAGAGATTGTGTCTGTGACTGTAGATCCAGATCTGGAAACTGCTGATGTAGACACCAGTAATAATTCTTGGCCAAAAGAGATCAAACAAAGTGAATTTGACCAGTTTAAGAATAAAGTAAAAAACTAAAAAGCATATAGTTTTCAAATTAAAACCGACTTTAACGAGTCGGTTTTTTTAATGTCCAAAAGTCAACTTATATTTGCATCATGTTACAACAACCCACATTATTGTTCATAGGAGGTCCTGAAGTCGTTTTTATTTTATTTATAGTACTTCTCGTTTTTGGGGCCGATAAAATACCGGAAATTGCCAGAGGTTTGGGTAAGGGCATGCGTACATTAAGAAATGCCACTAATGATATCAAGCATGAGATTACTAAAAGTGCTCAAGAACAGGGTTTACCTACCAAGGAGGAAGATGTAACAAAAAATATCTCCGAAGAACTTAATAAAGTTAAAGATGATATTGAGGATTTTACAGGGTCAATAAAAAGACAGTTATAATTTTCTGGATATCGTTAAGCCATCTCTAACAGGCAATACCACAGTCTCAATACGATCATCATTTTTTAATAGTGTGTTATACTCTAAAACTGCTTTTGTAGATTTGTCTTTAGGCATTAAAGGCTCTATAACCTTGCCATTCCATAAGACATTATCAGACAGGATAATACCGCCGGGGTTTAATTTGTCTATAACAAGATGAAAATAATTGCTGTAGTTTTCTTTATCGGCATCAATAAAAATCAAATCAAACATCAAATCCAATTCCGGAATAATTTTAATAGCATCTCCGGTGTATTGTTTAATATTAGATCGAAAAGGGGAGGTGTCAAAATATTTTTGGGCAAAATCATAGAGCTCCTCGTTAAGATCTATAGTATGCAGTTCTCCACTGGGCAGCAAACCTTCAGCAAGACATAATGCCGAATAGCCTGTAAAAGTGCCAATTTCTAATATGGTCTTAGGGCGAGTCAATTTTGAGATCATACTCAGCACTCTGCCTTGATAATGACCACTCAGCATTCTAGGTTGTAACACCTTCTGATAGGTCTCTCTATGCAATTGTTTTAAGAGTTCGGGTTCATCATTAGAATGATCAACAATATACCGGTCCAAATCCTCTGAAAAGAAATACATCTATACGATATGCTTTTGAGTTTTAGTTGTCTGAATCATCTGCTGTAGCTTCAGCTTCACTTACAGCGACTTCTTCTTGCGATTTACCGCCGGCAAAATATAAAGCGATACCAACGACAACCAATCCGATTTTTATAGCCCAGGCTACAGTATCTCCCCAGTTATAAATCCAGGCTAGAATTGTTGGAACACGATCCATAAAATTCAATACAATGGCAAAAAGGCCAAAGAATATCATATAACCTCCTAATTTTCTCATAAGATTCGATTTAGTAAATAGGTGATAAATATATTAAAATAATAATTGTAAGAAATTATTCTAAAATTTTTGATACCAATTTATCCTTGGCAATAGTATCATCTCCGAATAACCATTGTAAGACATTGTCTTCCCATATGGCATCACGTTCAGTTTCGTTTATAATGTCACGTTCTATAGCCAGATCTAAGATTTTACCGGGGTAAGACGATTGTTGCTCGCTTTCCATTTCGCCTAAAGGGTATGGATCATCTAGGCCCATTATTACTTGATTACAGGTTTGATTTTCTATAAGTAATTTTAGAGAACCGGTATCATGAACTAAGGTGTCAAAGAAGATGTTTTTATGACCTACTGCTTTTCTGGGATGTTCCATGCCTTCAAACAAATCAGGTCTGCCATCAAATCCCTGTATTCGACGACCAAGGTTTATTTGTGCCAATTGTCCACCATGAGCAAAACATACCCGCATATTCGGGTACTTTTCATAATAGCCATTGAGCGTTAAAAAATGATAAGCGTCAGCACACTGCGCTAACATCCAAATTAAATGAAAACGCCAAGAGGTATTTTCCAATTTGATAAATTTTTCGCCGTCGTAAGGATGAATCTCTACTGCAAGATTATACTTATCTGCAAGTTCAAAGATAGGCTCATTTTCTTCGTCAAATATGCATCGCCAAGTACCAATGGTGTCCATATAGTGGGTTGGTAAGCACAGTAAGCGCATGCCTAATTGTTCTACACAACGTTCTATCTCCCAACAAGCTCCTCTAACAAATCCGGGATGTACTACAAACCCACAAGTAAATTTACTGGGATTGTCATGTTGTATGCGTGCGTTAAAATCATTTTGAAAACGGAGTGCCTGTTTCATTTCTTCCAGACGAAGGCCATTACCATAAAGTTGCGACAAGTTTAAAACGACAGCATGATCGATTTTAAAATGCGCCATCCATGCTAATTTTTCATTTAAGAAAAAACTGGAATCTGTAATTGGGCGATTCCAATCTTTTTGAAGCATGAACTTACGGTCTTTGTCTACCCAAAAGATGCCTTTGTCTTTCATAAACTGAGGGATCTCTTCAGGGTAAGGGAGTAGGTGAGAATGGCCGTTTATTCGGAGTTTACGTTTAGTCTTCAATCTGTACTTTTTTTGGTGGCAGCATTACTGTACCACAATTTGGACAAGTACGCTTGCTTAGATTATTGTAATACTTGTTAAATATTACCGGCATGTCTGTTTCTATATTATCTAAGGTGAAATCCTCTTCGTAAAGTTTTGTAGTGCATTTTTCACAGAACCATAATAATGCGTCTTTTACGCCTTCTTCCCGAGGATATTCTATAACCAGTCCAACAGTATTGGCGCCACGTTGAGGAGAATGTGGAACTTTAGGGGGTAATAAATAAATATCGCCCTCTTTAATATGAACATCTTTTGGCGTGCCATTATCAATTATTTTTAAAACCATATCGCCTTCTACCTGATAGAAGAATTCCGGAGTTTCATTATAATGATAATCTTTGCGGCTGTTAGGACCTCCAACGACCATGACAATATAATCACCATCTTTCCAAACTACTTTATTACCTACAGGCGGTTTTAACAGATGTCGGTTTTCGTCGATCCAGGCTTTAAAATTTATGGGAGAAACTAATTTACTCATGGGTTGTTGTTTTATGTTCTAAAGTTACAAAGATTTTGTTCTACCACCATCTACGGGCAGATTAATTCCATTAATATAGCTGGCGCGCTCGCTGGCTAAAAAGGTAATGGCATCCGCTGTTTCTTCAGGTTTTGCAAAACGTTTTGCGGGGACATAACCTTTCATGGTTTTGGTCATGTCTTCTTTAGTAGTTCCGGCACGCTCTGCTTTTACTTTAATGATCTGATCTAATCGAGCCGTATCTGTGAAACCGGGCAATACATTATTTACGGTAATGCCATGTGCTCCCAATTCTCCAGATAAGGTTTTGGCCCAATTGGCAACAGCATTTCTAATAGTGTTACTTACACCCAATCCCGGAATAGGCTCTTTGACTGAGGTCGAAATAACATTGATAATTCGACCATATTGCTCAGATTTCATGTAAGGTAAACAAGCTTGTACTAAGATTTGATTGCACACAATATGCATACTGAAAGCATTGGTGAATTCTTCTATTGTAGCAGTATGTATCAATCCGCTTTTGGGACCTCCTGTATTATTGATTAGAATATGATAATCGGCCTTATCATTGAGTTTTGCCTTCAGGGCTTCAGGATCTGAAAAATCAGCAACAATATAATTATGGTTACGATGCTGGGGCAATTCGCTAATTACCGCTTTAAGTTTATCTTCATTACGTGCAATAAGTGTAACGTTCGCACCTTCTTCCGCTAATGCTATTGCAGTAGCTTTACCAATACCTTGTGTGCTACCACAAACTAATGCATTTTTATTGTTAAGCTCTAGATTCATATGTCAATTAAGTCTTAGTTTGAAAATATTTTCGGGTGTAAATAGTATTTTAAGATCCGGGTCATCTTTATATTTATCTAAATAATTTCCTGTCTCAGGAATATCAAAAGGATTGTAGCCCAGATCGTAAAGTTTATAATGGTATAAATTTTCGGAAATTCTGAATAGATAGAAATTCTGAAGATTTTCAGTTTTACCAAAGTCCACAATTAATTTTTCGTAGTTATGAGTAAAATTTATGGCAGTTATTAGGTCCGATTTTGTAATGTCATCCATAGATTTTAACTGCTTTAAGTTACTATGGAATTCTTCGGTAAAATACAATTGTAATGGTAGTTCGGAGAACTTGTAATTTTCTAAGTCTTTCTTGGCGTTTCTAAGTGGGTGTACACGTAGTAGGCCATTAGATGCTTTAGTTATTATTACAGTATTCGATCCTTTTTTTGGATGTTCACATATGAAAAAATGTAAACTATCTCGTTTGGAATAATTGAGTATTGGTAGCGTAACATCTGTTTCCCAGAATGGGGTTTCAACATTGTAATTTTTGTACAACTGTTTCGCTATACTATGCTTAGAAATTGTAAGGCGTTCACTAATTTGAAAATCAGATTTATAAAAGTGACCGCTAAGCTGTTCTTGCGAAAGTAGCACATTGCTGAATACTAAAAAACCTATACAGCTAATGCGAATTTTATTGTAGAGAGCAATCATAAAGCGGTGTTTTAATATTTAATACATACATTTTTAGGCTCAGTAAAGAAGCGTAAGGCTTCAAAACCACCTTCTCTTCCTACACCTGATGCTTTTACACCACCAAATGGTGTTCTCAGGTCGCGCATCATCCAGGTGTTGACCCATACAATACCTGCTTGTAAATCATTACTCAAGCGCATGGTACGTTGCAGATTGTTGGTCCATAATGTGGCCGATAGACCATACTTTACTTTATTGGCCATTTGTAAAGCTTCATCTTCGGTATGAAATGGCATGAGTGTAACTACCGGCCCAAAGATTTCTTCTTGATTAACTCGGCATTCATCATTAGGAACTTCAATAACAGTAGGTTCTAAATAATACCCGTTTTCATAGCCTTCAACAGTGACGCTACGCCCGCCACACAGTATTTTACCGCCTTCTTCTTGGGCAATATTGATATAGTTTTTTACTTTTTCAAGATGTGGTTGAGAGACTAATGCACCGATATTGGTATCGGGATGCGAAGGGTGCCCAACTTTAAGTGCTTTGACTTTGGCAACAAAATCTGTTTTGAACTGTTCATAGATGGAGGCTTCAATAAAAATGCGACTACCACATAAACATATTTGCCCTTGATTTGCAAAAGAAGAACGTACTGTGGTGTCTAACATGTCACTATAATTGCAATCGGCAAAAATAAGATTAGGGTTTTTTCCTCCCAGTTCCAGAGATAATTTTTTGAACATTGGAGCAGCGACTTTGGCAATGTGAGCTCCGGTTGCTGTCCCTCCGGTGAAGCTAATGGCTTTTATGTCAGGATGCTCTATAATGGCTTGCCCGGTTGTTGTTCCAAGACCGTGTACAATATTAAGCACACCTTTAGGTAAGCCTGCTTCGTTACATATTTCTCCCAGAAGGTAAGCGGTCAATGGAGTCACTTCACTTGGTTTTGCAACAACGCAATTTCCGGCTGCAATAGCCGGAGCAATTTTCCATGTGAACAAATAAAGTGGAAGATTCCATGGCGATATACAACCAACAACACCTATAGGCTGTCTTAAGGTATAATTCACTGCATTTTGACCTACACTCTCATGACTTTCACTGGCAAATTGTGTAATGGCATTACCAAAAAACCTGAAGTTGCTGGCAGCCCTTGGTATGTCAACGGCTTTGGCCAGACTTATGGGTTTACCATTGTCTTTACTCTCTGCTTCGGCGAAACGATCAAGATTGGCTTCCAAGCATTCAGAAATCCGGATCAGAATCCTGCTGCGTTCTTCCAATGTGGTTTGCGACCAACCTGGAAAAGCAGATTTAGCGGCAATGTAGGCATTGTCTACATCGTCTTTTGTGGAATTAGGGATCTGTCCATAAACTTTACCATTCGAAGGGTTGTAATTGTCTAACCAAAGCCCTCCTTCCGGGTCGTAAAATTTACCGTTGATATAGTTTTGGATACTCATAATGTTTATTACTGGTTATCTTTTGCTTTATAAGCCATCACTTTGATTTCGACTACCAAATCCGGATGTGGTAACTGGTGCACGGCTACAGTGGTACGGGTAGGGCCAGTGGCTTTGTCAAAAAACTCACCATAGGCTTTATTGTAACCTGCGAAGTCATTCATATTCACTAAAAATGAGGTGACGTCTACAACATCTTTGAGTGTGGCACCGACTTTGGCCAAGTTGCGTTCGATATTCTTTAGAACTTCCCGGGTCTGTATTTCAATATCCAGACGTTTGGTCCCCATCTCATCAATAATCTCCACACCTGCAATGGTGTTATCGGGGCGCCTGGAACTGGTGCCTGAGACAAAAATAAAATCGCCTACTTGTTTAACGTGAGGGTAGGCCCCTCGGGGTGTTACTGTAGTGTCCTTACTCATAATTCAGTTTTAATGTAATCCTGCAACTCTGTCTTCTTCGAGTATTGATTCGGTTTCAGTATTTACTTTTTCTAAAATGGTGTTAATGTCGTCGGTAGTTGAAATTACTTTATCATCCAGCATATTGATTATGGCTTTATCCTGAGCTCGCCCTCTTAACATAGCTTCTCTGTAACCTATGTGTTCATTGAACGTTACCAGAGAATATTTTGAAGAATACGCCTCAGGGAATGTATGTTCTAAAGCCATTTCTATTTTTCGTTTTTCCTGAAATATGGGATTGGCAACATGATCTTTCATTTCGTGAAAATTGTCAATAGCCAAATCTGCAATGGCATCAGTATCTTTTTTACGGCGCTTTTCGTAGGCTTCAAATGTCGCCTCCCAACTCCCCAGATTATCGTCCAAAACGGCATCAAATTCTACGACATCTTCAAATGAGGCATTCATACCCTGACCATAAAATGGAACGATGGCATGTGCGGAATCTCCCATAAGAAGCGTATTGCCTTTATAATGCCATGGAGAGCATTTTACTGTACCCAGAGGTGCAGTTGGATTATCAAAGAAATCTTCGGTAAGATTTGGCATAAGTGCTAAAGCATCCGGGAATTCTTTTTCGAAAAATTCAGTGACGCGTTCAGGCGTTGTAAGATTATTAAAGTTGAATTCGCCGTCATCATAACTTAAAAATAAAGTGACCGTGAAACTACCATCCAAGTTTGGTAAAGCAATAAGCATAAACTCGCCTCTTGGCCATATGTGTAAGGCATTCTTATAGGTTTTATAATCTCCGGTATCTGTAGGTAGTATGGTCAATTCTTTATAACCGTGAGTAAGGTAGTCTTGCGAAAAGCTAAACAAAAACTTGCGTTCCAGATAGTAGCTTCTGCGTAGTGCAGATCCGGCACCATCTGTAGCTATAATGGTATCTGCATCTTCCACAAACTCACTTTCGGTGTCGTGATCATAAAAATATGCTGTAGTCTTCTCAAAATCCACACGCTTACACGTTTTATTAAAGTGAATGGTTACATTACTATGCCGTTCTGCTTCATCTAATAATAAAGCATTAAGACCACCTCTTGAAATGGAATTGATGTATTCGTGTTCCCGACCACTGTAGTTTGATAGCATGGTATTACCTGCCTTATCATGAAGCATTCTTCCGTTCATGGGAATACATAATGCTTTTACTTTGTCTTCAATACCAACGAGTTTCATGCCTTTGTTACCACGGTCAGAAAAAGCCAAATTAATAGACCGTCCGGCACTGATATCTACTTTTCTGAGATCGGGACGTTTTTCATATACGGTAACATTATAACCACGCTGACCTAAACGTAATGCTAAAAGGCTGCCACAAAGTCCGGCGCCAATAATTAATATGTTTTGTTGTTTATTCATTTAAAATATGTTTCAATCGTTCTACCATTTGGTAAACGTCTTCATAAGTATTATATAGAGGTACAGGAGCGCAACGAATAACATCAGGTTCACGCCAGTCGGTAATTACTCCGGCTTCCATGAGTTTGTGATGTAAACTTTTGTCAGCATTTTTTACCTGTATAGATAATTGACATCCACGTTCGTCGGGGTTTGCTGGTGTTATGATCTTTATGGCATCATTATCCATAGCATGAATCAAAAATTCAAAATACCCTGTGAGGTGTTTTGACTTAGCGATGAGTCTATCCATTCCGGCACTTTCAAACACTGCTAAAGCAGCTTTTATAGCTGCTAAAGACAAGATAGGAGGGTTACTTAATTGCCAACCTTCAGCACCTGGTAGCATGTCAAAGTCATCACGCATTTTAAAACGGGTTTCTTTATTGTGACTCCACCATCCGGTGAATCTGTTTAAGGTTTTATCGTAGGCATGACGTTCATGAACAAAACAACCACTTAAACTTCCCGGACCTGAGTTGAGGTATTTGTAACTGCACCATATGGCAAAATCAGCATTTGATTCGTGCAAATTGAGCTTTACATTTCCTGCACCATGCGCACAGTCAAAACCAACAATACAACCGTGATCATGACCTAGTTTGGTAATGCGTTTCAGGTCAAAGAACTGCCCGGTATAATAGTTGACACCTCCGATCATAATGAGTGCGATCTCATCGCCATGAGCTTTTAAAATCGCTTCCAAATCTTCATATCTTGCCAATTCTTCACCATCTCTTGATTGCCATAAGATGAGTCCTTCTTTTTCATCGTAGCCGTGATGTCTTAACTGCGATTCTACAGCATATTTATCAGAAGGAAAAGCGTCACCTTCTATTAAAATCTTATAGCGTTTTGAGGTAGGCTTGTAGAACGACACCATCATTAGGTGCAGATTGGTGGTTAATGTATTCATCATCACGACCTCTATAGGTTTGGCTCCTACAATATTGGCCATGGTGTCTGTTAACAATTCATGATAAGAAACCCATGGATTTTTACCTTGAGTATGGCCTTCAACACCTAAATTCGCCCAATCTTCGAGCTCCTGATCGAGATGTGCTTTGGTTGTTTTTGGTTGTAACCCTAAAGAATTGCCACACATGTAAATAAGTGCGTTACCATGATCATCCTTAGGTATGTGAAATTGATTTCTGTAGGATGCTAAAGCATCATTTTTGTCTTGCTCCAATGCATATTGAAGACTGTTTTTATATGTAGACAATGGCTGACTTTTTTCTGTTTGTAACAAAAATAAGAATTAATAGCGAAGGATTAAAGTATCAGAAGCGCTTATAATTTGTTATCTTTAATGAAACATTTTTAAGACTATGGGAAAGCTAAAAGAGTACTCAAACGGTGAAGTTACAGTGATTTGGGAAGCTGATAAATGTATACACTCCGCTATTTGTGTAAAAGGTCTGTCAGAGGTTTTTCAACCTAATGAACGTCCCTGGATAAAAATTGATGCTGCCAATACTGACGCTCTTGTCAATCAAGTAAAAGCTTGTCCTTCGGGAGCATTGAGTTTTTATATGAATGCTGATACAGATAACACAGCGCAACACTTGGAAACTAAGGTTGAGGTACTAGAGAATGGTCCTTTGTTGGTCTATGGTACTCTGAATGTAAAACACAAGGACGGTTCTGTGGAAACAAAAAACCGTACGACTGCGTTTTGTAGATGTGGGGGGTCACAAAATAAACCTTATTGTGACGGTGCTCATGTAACAGAAGCGTTTAAAGGATAAAAAAAAGCGCTTTGAAAACAAAGCGCAAGTGAAAATATATAGACGCGTAAAGCGGAAATGTATCATATACGTTATAGGTCGGTATTTGGATGATATACTTACACTGTACATGTCAAAAGTAATGCCAAAAACTATATATACGATTAATCTAAGGTGACCTTTATGTTAGCAAAGTTTAAATTCCAATTAACATCGCCTTGTTTGTGATCCGTAGCAATTTTGATCCCATTATAATCTTTATAGTTCTCAAATGTTGTGGTTAAGGAAGGTGTTTTTGAATTACCTTGCCTAAATACCCACTCTTTAATAATGTAGCTTTCGTCATAGTAAATATCATAAGCATCTCCAGGAGTGTAGCCACCTTCATTAGGGTAGGTGATGGTAATCATGTCTAGGCTGTCTTTGCTTATAGGTGCTAATATGCGTTGAGGTTCTGATATTTTTGCTGTAGTATCCCATACCAGTTGGAAAGGAACCAAAAGCCAAAACTTATCATTGATAAAAGAGCGATCCGCAGCAATATGTATGCTGTCGATATCACTTCTTAGATAGTTAAAAGTTCTATCTGCGATACTCATTTTTACCTGATCGGTTTTTGGATGCCAGGTCCAGGATCTGCCTTTGCCTTTTAAAGTGTCTCGATCTACTTTAAAGGTAAATTGTATTTCGGATACGTTTTTCCAATTTTTATAACCATGTGCATTAGCAATTTTTTCTGCTACGGTTAGTGTTTCTTCTTTTGGAGTTGGATGCTGCTTTTTGTCTGATTTGCATGAGGACATAATTATCAAACACAAAATACTCAGGTATATGGATTTCATATTAAAAGTTTAATTTAGAAGCAAAATTAAGCAACCATGGAACAGAACGCTAATTATTTTGAAGTTAATAAAGCGACCTGGAATCAAAAAGTAAAAGCGCATGCTCAAAGCGAGATGTATGATATGAGAGCATTTAAGGCCGGAAGATCTTCTTTAATGCCTTACGAATTAAAGGCTTTGGATAATGTTGAAGGCAAGTCGTTATTGCATTTGCAATGCCACTTTGGTCAGGATACTTTAAGTTGGAGCAGGATGGGCGCAGAATGTGTCGGTGTGGACCTGAGTGATGAAGGCATAGCATTGGCTAAGCAATTGAATGATGAGTTACAACTTAATGCAAGGTTTGTATGTTGTAATGTTTTGGAAACGTCTAAACATATACAGGAGACATTTGATATTGTGTATACGAGCTATGGTGTTATAGGATGGTTGCCCGATTTAAAACCCTGGGGAAAAATGATTGCAGAACGGCTTAATACCGGAGGAGTATTTTACATGGTTGAGTTTCATCCCATACTATGGATGTTTGATTACAACAATAGCAGTCAACCAGAAATGAAATATCACTATAATCAGGATGCTGTAATTTATGAAGAGTATAAAGGTACTTACGCAGATACATCTTCAGAAATGGTAAGTAAGGAATATGGATGGAATCATGGCTTAAGCGACGTAATAAATGCACTTATTGAAGCAGATTTAAAAATAGATTATTTTAACGAACATGATGAGAGCCCCTATGATGTATTTCCTGAGTTAATAAAGTGCGATTCAGGGATGTACAAACAAAAAAATCAATTGTTTCCTATGATTTTTGAAATCAAGGCAACTAAATAGTTAGACTAAAAAAGCCTGTAATTCACACAGGCTTTTTTTATTAATGTTTTTCTTGGGTTTTCAATAGCTCGGGAAATTTTGCTTTAAACCTGTTTAGTCTTGGAATGGATACGGCTCTGATATAGCTCTGATTAGGATTTCTTTTTTCGAAATCCTGATGATAACCTTCAGCTATCCAAAATTTTTGAAATGGATATATTTCTGCGGCAACTGACTTCCCCAGTTGTTTGACTAAAGCCGCTTTTTTTTCGGTAATGATCTTTTTTTGTTCATCATTTTGGTAGAATATAATAGAGCGGTATTGAGAACCTCTATCCGGTCCTTGTCCATTAACCTGAGTTGGGTTTTGTGATCCGAAATACACATCAACCAGCGATGAAAAGCTTACAATTTTTGGATCATAAATGACTTCTACAGCTTCAGCATGTCCTGTTCTTCCCGTATTACTTTTTTCATAAGTAGGATTTTCGGTATAACCGCCCGAATAACCACTAATCACTTCATCAACGCCTTTAACACTTTCATAAATGGCTTCTACACACCAAAAACATCCACTAGCAAAATAAGCTTTGGCTTTACCATCTTCTAAAGGGACCTCAACAGGATCGGCATTTATAACAGCTTGTTGTTTTGAATTGACTTGCGCGACATTGTTACAGCTAAACAATAGTGCGACAATTAAGGAGAAAACGATATTCTTCATGTTGTTTATTTTTTCTTTTTCTTATAGACGTATGAAGATACGAATCCTTAATTTTTATTGTCCTAAATTTGTTTTAAATAAAAAGCCTCTGATAGAAATCAGAGGCTTTTTTAATATTTATGTGAGGTATTAACTATAATTTAGCGAATAACTTTTCCATTTTTGCTTTTTCTTCTTCAGCTAATTGTGCATCTACCAGAATACGACCACTATGCTCGTCTGTAATTACTTTTTTGCGTGATGCTATTTCAACCTGAACCTGTGGCGGAATGGTGAAGAATGAACCTCCCGATGCTCCTCTTTCAATAGGAACAACAGCTAATCCGTTCTTTACATTGTGTCGTATTCTCATGTAAGCTTTAACCAAACGCTCATCAATTTTCTTTTGATATTCTTCAGATTTGTCTAACAATGCCTTTTCTTCCTTTTCAGTTTCTTTAAGGATTTCGTTGAGTTCTCCTTTTTTATGTTTCAGGTGTGTTTGACGTTCTTTGAGCTTGTCTTTTGTTTCAGAGATGATCTCTTTTTTCTGCTCTATTTGTACTTTGAACTCTTTAATATGCTTTTCAGCCAATTGAATTTCAAGTTCTTGATATTCAACTTCTTTGGTAAGTGAGTTGTATTCTCTGTTATTTCTAACATTCTTTTGTTGCTCACTATATTTTTTGATTAAAGCTTTGGCTTCTTCAATTAAGTTTTTCTTAGCTTTAATTTCTTCATCAATCGTTTCAAGATTGAGGTTTAACTTTTCTAGTCGTTTATTTAAGCCTTCAACGTCATCTTCTAAATCTCGTACTTCTAATGGAAGTTCTCCTCTGACATTTCTTATTTCATCAACTCTTGAATCAATTAATTGTAGATCGTATAACGCTCTTAATCGCTCTTCAACAGAAACTTCAGCTTTTTTTGCCATAATTATAAATACTTTACCGGATTTGTATTTGTCTTTGATAAAATGATTGCAAAATTAGTAATTTTTTTTGAGAGATAGTCTACTAAAAAGTTTTTTGTGTATTGCTCGCTTTCGTAATGGCCTATATCTGCAACTATGATCTTGCCTTCTGCGGTGAAAAAATCATGGTACTTTAGATCGGCAGTGATGAACAGATCTGCCCCCGATGCTTTTGCTGCATTTATGGCAAAACTTCCTGAACCTCCCAGAACAGCTACTTTTTTTATGGGCTTATTGAGTAATTCGGAATGTCTTACACAGGAAGACTTCATAGTTGTCTTTACATGATTCAAGAATTGTTCTTCGCTTTGCGCTTTATTGAGTACACCTACCATACCCATGCCTATGGTTTGATTAAAGTTATCTATGGTTGTAACTTCATAAGCCACTTCTTCATAGGGATGTACTTTAAAAAGTGTGCTTAATAGTTTTGATTCCACATGTTTTTGAAAAGTGAGTGTGATTTTTGTCTCTGGTTCATAATGCAGTTCTCCTTTATTACCCAAAGTAGGGTTGCTCGCTTCATTGCCTCTATATGTGCCTTTGCCTTCTGTATTAAAACTACAGGAGTCATAGTTTCCAATATGTCCACCACCTGCTTCAAAAAGTGCTTTTCTCAGCATTTCAGCATTAGCTTTTGGAACATATGTTGTCAGTTTTTTAAGTGTATTTTTTTGAGGTATTAATATGGTTTTGTTTTGTAAGCCCAGAGTATCACATATTATAGAATTGACACCTTGTAATGCATTATCCAAAGCGGTATGGATGGCGAAGATGGCAATATCGTGTTTAATGGCTTTCATCACTACACGTTCTACATAGGTTTTTCCGGTGATCTTTTTTAACCCTTTAAAAACAATAGGATGAAAACTGACGATAAGGTTGCAATTATTATCAATGGCTTCATCAATAACAGATTCAATGGTGTCTAAAGTCACCAGAATACCTTTGACGGGATTATTTTTATTACCAACGAGTAATCCGACGTTATCAAAATCTTCAGCATAAGCTAAAGGAGCTAATTCTTGTAAATGATCTATGACCTCCTGTACAACCATAAAATATGTGTTTGTTCAAATATAAATAATTACTTTCGTTAGAATGAAAATTATCAGATACATATTATTTCCGGTAATGCCGATTTACTTTGCAGTGACTTGGTTAAGAAATGTGTTATACGATTTTAATATTAAGACTTCAAAGTCTTACAGTTTTCCTGTGGTATGTGTGGGTAATCTTAGTACTGGAGGTACAGGGAAAACACCGATGATAGAATATTTAATACGGCTTCTAAAAGCAGATTACAAATTGGCAACCTTAAGTAGAGGTTATAAACGCTCTACCAAAGGTTTTGTATTGGCTTCTGATGATGCTTCCGTATCCAGTATTGGAGATGAACCTTTTCAGTTTTATAAAAAATTTGGAGATGAGATTAAAGTAGCGGTTGATGCAGACCGGCAATCGGGGATAGCACATCTTAGAAAACTTAAGCTTAAGCCCGACATTATACTTTTGGATGATGCTTATCAGCACAGAAAGGTAAATGCTAAAGTGAATGTGCTATTGACTTCTTACCATAATTTATTTTGTAAAGATATGGTATTACCCACCGGAGATCTAAGAGAGCCAAGAACCGGAGCCAAACGCGCTCAAATTATAGTAGTCACCAAATGCCCTATAGGTCTTAGTGATGCGGCTAAAAATAAAATTGTAGCGTGCATTAACCCCAAGCCTTATCAGAAAGTGTTTTTTAGTTATATTTCGTATAGTGAACATGTGCATTCCGATAAGAATACCCAAATTTTAAAAACACTACCACCTTTTACACTCGTTACAGGTATAGCCAATGCAACCCCATTGTTAGAACATTTGGATAATTTGGAACTGAGTTATGAGCATTTATCATATAGTGATCATTACAACTTCAATGCTAATGATATTAAAAAGCTTAAAGAGAAGTCTCTGATTGTTACTACAGAGAAGGATTATGTGAGATTGGAGCCTTATGAAGCGTTAAAACAGAAGCTGTTTTATTTGCCTATTGAGATGTCAATAGACCATGGGAAAAGTGCTCAGGCATTTGATGAGCTTATTAAGGAACTTATAGAAGCCTAGGCAGAAATCATTTTTTCGCCAGATAATGCACTGTAAAGTTTCTTTTCAAAATCTTCCTGTTTGAAAGGTTTTGATATAATGTCATTAAATCCGGCTTCATCAAATTCGTGCATCTTATCCTCCAGAGTTACTGCTGTGAGTGCAAATATTGTGAGTTCCTTGTCAAAAGATCTGATAATCTTTGTGGCTTCCAGCCCACTGATACCCGGCATATGGATATCCATTAACACTACATTGTAGTTGGTTTCTTTAACGCTTTCAACAGCAGCTTCGCCGTTATCTACGACATCACAATACAGATCCATTTTGTTAAGAATCTTTTTAGTGATCATTTGGTTGATCTTGTTGTCCTCAACCACTAAAATTTTAATGTTACTTAAATCCAAATCTTTAATGCTTTTAGAATGAGTGATTACTTTTGGTTTTTCTTTAGCTTCAGAATAAACTAAAGGAATTTCAAAAAAGAATGTTGTTCCTTTCCCCAGTTCACTCTTGAGGTAAATTTTACCCTTTAAAATGTCTATAAGACCTTTTACAATGGACAATCCGAGCCCAGTTCCACCATATTTTCTGTTGATTTGAACTGAACCTTGAGAGAAACTTTCAAACATATTGTCTTGCTTCTCTTTGGTAATGCCAATACCATTATCCTCTATTTCAAAACGTAATGTATAATCATCATCCTTTTGGCTTATTTGATATACTCTTACCCAGATGTCTCCATCTTTAGTGAATTTAATGGCATTGCCTAACAGGTTAATTAAGATTTGGGATATTTTAAGCTGATCGCCAACGTAGGTGCTTGGCAGATCTTTTTCGTATTCGTAATGGATGGTAATATTGTTATCTAATGCAGAATTATTTAATGCAGAAATCACATTTTCTATTTTCTTTTTAAGATTGAAATGCTCCGGGTCTAACTCAACTTTGTTAGCTTCGATCTTATTAATTTGAAGGATGTCGTTGATAAATGTCAAAAGGTAATCTCCCGAAAATTTTAATGATTTTAAATGTGGGATCTGACTTTTTCTCGGACCTTCATCTAATAGCATATTGGTTAACCCTGTCACTGCATATAACGGAGTTCTTAGTTCATGAGTAACCGTTGATAAAAAGTTTGCCTTGGTTTTCGATGCCAATTCGGCTTTCTCTTTTGCAACTATAAGTTCCTCATTCTTCTTATGTAGCATGTTGTTTGTACGCAACCTGATATTGTTGTTCTTGTATAACGACAATGTCAGTAATGAAAGAATGGTGATTAGAGCAATACTTAATATGGTTGTGATTCTTGCCAGATTGCTATCGGCATCTGCTTCATCAATTTGAGCTTTTAGTCTTTCATTTTCAGCACTTTTATATTCGTTTATAAACTGTGCGCGTTTTTCAGGGGAAAGATTTTCTCTTTTGATATCTAATAAAGAATCAGATAATCTCAAATGCTTTCGTAGGTAAAAATTTGATTTTTTATAATCCTCTTCTTTTTGATAAATATCGCTTAAGGTCAAATAACCATCATTTATGTTTTCTACAATGTTATTAATTGTGGAAATTTCTAGTCCTTCATTAGCCTGTGTTAGTGCCAGACTATTGTTATTTAGTGCAGAAGATACTTTACCACTAAGTATTAACGCACTACTTAGAGTTCTGTTCTGTTCGTATTTTTTTGCTAAAACAATGGTCTTTTCTAATTGTGCTTTAGCACTTTTATAATCTTCAAGCTTTAAATATACCTTGGCTTCATTCAAAGTTACTTCAGAGATATATTGTTCTAAACTTTCTTCTTCGAATTTGGCTTTTGCGGAAGTAAAGTAGCTCAAAGCGGTTTGGTATTCTTCTTTGCTAGTATGTAGTATCCCTTTAATGTTGTAAGTCAGTGCCAGATTAGCATAGTCACTGATTTCTCTTTGGATTTCAATAGCCTTTATAAGTGAGACAAGAGCCTTTTCAGATTCTCCAACCAAAAATTGAAGTTTAGCAAGTTTGGTATGAATGATACCTTCACTTTTTTTATCATCAATTTTTATAGCTATGTTTTTAGCTTTATCGAGATTATCCTTGGCTTTATAGTAATCGCCTCTATCGCTTTCAAGTTTGGCCTGATCGATATGATTTTGTAATCTCAATGTTAATAAGTCTATGTCTTCTGCGCCAGATTGCGCATAAGATAGACTACCTAAAACTGCTAAAAAAACAAATATGTAATATTTGATTCGGGACATTTCAGCTCACTTTATCTGAGCAAATATAATTATTTATTCGATAAAAGCTACGATTTATCCGATAAATTGCAAATTAAATCTAAAATTCTGCTACTATAACCTGTTTCATTATCATACCAGCCTACTATCTTTACCATGTTACCTATGACTGATGTCATTTGTGAATCAAAAATGCAGGAATGTGGATTTCCAACGATATCTATAGATACGATAGGATCTTCAGTGTATTGAAGTATTCCTTTTAAATTGGTATTTGCTGCGTTTTTAAAAATAGAATTAACTTCCTCTATAGAGGTGTTCTTTTTAACGTTTAATGTGATATCGGTCAACGAACCATTAGCAACAGGAACCCGAATACCACAACCGCCGATATGTTCCGAAAGTTTAGGAAATATCTTTGTTAGTGCTTTTGCGGCTCCTGTGGTTGTAGGAACAATAGATTGTCCGGCTGCTCTTGCACGTCTGAGATCTCTATGAGGTTGATCATGAAGGCTTTGGTCAGTAGTGTATGAGTGTACAGTCGTAATATATGCTTGTTCAATACCAAAATGTTCTTCAATTAACGCAATCATTGGCGCCGCATTGTTGGTGGTACATGAGGCATTGGATAATATGGATTCCGTACCGTCCAATATGCTATCGTTAATGCCTAATACAATGGTTTTAATATCGTCTTCTACAGGAGGAACTGATAAGATCACTTTTTTAGCACCATTATTTATATGGTGTTGTAAATCATCAGCGGTTTTAAATTTTCCTGTAGCTTCTATAACAATATCAGGATGATAATCTGACCATTGAATGGTTTTTGGGTTACTATTGTTGAGTAATGGTATGCGTATATCATCAACAATGATGTGATTGTCATCATAAGAGATCTGATTATCCAAAACACCATGGATACTATCGTATTTTAATAAATGACTTAGTGTTTTAGTATCTGAAAGATCGTTAATGGCTACAATATTGATATTGGGACGTTTAAGAGCTAGTCTAAATACTCTTCGTCCAATACGGCCAAAACCGTTAATTGCAACATTAATCATTAGTTAATATGTTTTTGTGCTTTATATGAAGATCTTACTAATGCACTGCTTTCAACATGCCTAAAACCCAGGTCCAATCCAATAGCCTTATATTCTTCAAATTGATCTGGTGTAATAAACCGTTTTACAGGTAAGTGTTTTTTACTGGGTTGAAGGTATTGACCAATAGTAACCACATCCACATCATGATCTTTCAAATCGTGTAGCGTTTCTATAACTTCTTCGCGAGTTTCTCCTAAGCCCAACATTATTCCCGACTTGGTTCGTCGTTGTCCTTGTTGTTTTAAGTATTTTAAAACCCCCATGCTGCGATCGTACTTGGCTTGTATACGTACTTCTCTTGTGAGCCTCCGAACAGTTTCAATATTATGAGAAACAACTTCTGGCGCAACTTCAACAATACGATCTATATGTTTTTCAATACCCTGGAAATCGGGAATTAGGGTTTCTAAAGTTGTATCTGGATTCATTCGTCTTACAGCTTTCACCGTTTCAGCCCACATGATACTTCCCATATCTTTTAGGTCATCTCTGTCTACACTCGTTAAAACAGCATGCTTAATCTTCATGATCTTAATAGATCGGGCTACTTTTTCGGGCTCATCCCAATCTACGGTTTCAGGTCTTCCTGTTTTTACACCACAAAAGCCACAAGATCTGGTGCAAATATTCCCAAGGATCATAAATGTAGCCGTACCTTCTCCCCAGCATTCTCCCATATTCGGGCAGCTTCCTGAGGTACATATGGTATTCAAACTATATTTATCTACCAGTCCTCTTAATTCAGTGTATTTCTTTCCTGTAGGCAGTTTTACACGCAACCATTTTGGTTTTCGTTCCGGTAGTATATTAGAGCTTGTAGCTGTATTCATTCTATCATAACAAATTAGTTTACAAAGATACGAAGTATATTATTAAATGGTATATAAAATAGATAGATACCAAAGACTAAATCCGATTAGGAATAGAATACCAAGTCCACTCAAAATACGAAGTCCAAATGAAGGTTGCCATGATTTTGGAGTATGCTTACTGGTGATAAGAATGTAGTTGAAAATGGCATAAAATGGCGCAGTTAAAAAAGAGAGTATGGTTGCTATTTTAATAAGCAGACCCATTTCTGAAGCCAGTGTAAAGAAAATGAGTATGGTTCCTATGGAGAGCAATAGTATCCAAAATAAATATCCATTTTTGAAAGTCTTTTTGCAGATAAGCTCAGAGGTTCTATGCATTGCTCTTGGTGAGGCATCTAATGTGGTTAAGGTGGTACTAAACATAGTTGTAAAAGCAGCTATACCAATAATGATGTATGACCATTTGCCCAAACTGTTAGTGTACATGTCGATCAGTTGATTGGAAAACTGACCTGCGTTATTGCTAAAATGATTGCCCGAATCATACATTACCAAATACCCAAGAAGTAAAAAGCAGCCTCCCAAAACTAGTGTCCCCAGGTATCCAATATTAAAATCAAATAATGCAGATTTTGGGTTATAATCTTTAATATCTTTTCTTTTTTCAATGGTCCATAAGGAATGCCATATTGAAATGTCTAAAGGTGCAGGCATCCAACCCATGAAAGCTATTAAGAATACAATTCCGGCAGTACTATCTGGTAATACTTGTATGAATGAAAGCGGTTTATCTGTGTTTGTGTAAGCAAAAATTACAGCAATCAATGTGCTAATGGTCAGTGTGATAATAATCAGTTTGATAAACTTGTCAAGAATTCGATACTTGCCAATAAAGAGTACAATTAAGCAGATTGATAAAATGATCAATGTCCATGTCTTGATACTGTCTATAGAGAAATTACCGATGGTCAGCGTTTCGAAATTTCCAAATATACTTGATGCTAATCCGGCAGTTACTATAGTTACTGCAGTTTGTATGGTGAACATTGTGGCAGCTGTAAGTACAAAGTATGCGATCAATACAACTTTTCCTAGTTTTTGATAGCCTTCTAACAGACTTTCACCAGTCGCAGCAGCATACCGAGGTCCGAATTGAAAAAAGGGATATTTAAATAGATTCACCAATACCAATACCCAAAGTAACCCTAACCCGAAATCGGCACCTGCTTTGGTAGATTGCACCAAATGAGAAACGCCTATAGCTGCTCCGGCAAATAATAGGCCTGGTCCAAGTCGTTTAAGTACTGAAAGTGTCATTTTTTATGATCTCGGCTAATAGCTTTTTAGCTCTCAATAATTTTACCTTTACATTAGTTATTGACTCGTCAAGCTCCGTTGCAATTTCTTTATAGCTTAATTCTTGAAAGTATCTTAAATTGATAACTTTCTGATAATGTGGTTTAAGCTTCTTAATATCTTTTAAAAGCTTTGCCAGGTTTTGCTCTGTAATGATCTTATCCTCCGGAGATGGGGATTCGTCTATGATATCGTGAAAGCTCTCGTCAGTGGATTTTGTCTTGCTGGATATGGAAGATTTGTGCTTCCTAATCATGTCGATATGGATATTCTTTGAGATGGTGGTTAACCATGTCTTGAATGTATAGTTTTCTTTATAAGTTTCGATTCTATCAAAAGCTCTAGAGAACGTTTGTATGGTAATGTCTTCAGCATCGTTTTCGTTTTCAGTTCTTTTCAATTGGAAATTATAAATGTCATTCCAAAATCTGTCTAACAGAAAATTGAATGCAATCTGATTGTTTTGCTTTGCAAGCTCAATAGCCTTTTTTACTTCCAATGATTGGGTTTTGAAATAAGATTAGCAATAAAGATACAGAATTGAAAAACAATTAAAAATAATTCTAGAAAGGGCACCCAGATAACTAAATCGAGTTCTTTAAGTTGTTTTGCAGCCTTAAAGGTTGTAAATAAGTGTAGTATAAACCTTAAAGAAAACAGGCTTAAAACAATAAGCCAATGATACTGATAGGCAATTAAAACAATAAAAGACAACCAAAAAAGAAGGTTGGATGTATAGTGTAATGAAAGCAATATTTTATGTTTCCATTTGTAAAACTTGGCAGTAGATATATGTCTTCTTTTTTGAATAATCCAATCTCTAAATGTGGTTTTTGGTGTAGAAACAGTAAAGCTATTTGATAGCATACATATTTCAGTATTGTTTTGATCTGCTATTTGATTAATGAACAGATCATCGTCCCCAGACATAGTGTTCATATGATCCTTATAGCCACCAACACTAAAAAACAATGATTTTCTATATGCCATGTTTCGCCCAACGCCCATGTAGGGTAATCCGGCATTAGCATAGGAAAAGTATTGTAATGCAGTGGTTAGGGTTTCGTAACGAATCAACTTATTTAATATAGAAAAAGACCGTTTTTTATAAGCGCCATAGCCTAATACAATGGAAGATTTTTTAGAAAAGTGTTGACTCATTTCATAGATCCACTGTTTTGAAGAAGGCTTACAATCGCCATCGGTAAATAATAAGACATCGTATGAAGATGCTTTAATACCAAGTGTTAATGCGTATTTTTTATTTCCCCAAAATTGTTCTATACTTTTTACATCAACTATTTTAATGGTATCATATTGACTTGCAAATGATTTCATTACTTGCAAGGTACTATCTGAAGAACTATCATTTATAAGAACTATTTCAAATTTTGAATACTTCTGATTGATGATGTGTGGTAGGTTTTCCTTAAGATTTTCAGCTTCATTTTTAGCACATATAATTACTGAAATAGGCGGGTTGTATTTTGAGTTTTCTTTGCTGCGTTTTAAAGAGAAAAAATAAAGAAAACATAAAAAATATGTAACTTGTATAATGACAACCGCAATAAATAAATAGAACAGTATATGTAATAGAAGCATTAAGAGTTAAGAGTGTTGTGGTTCTGTACAGTCTTTAAATTGGTCAGGTGTTTTACCACAAAAACCACATGCTTCTCCACTCTTATTTAACATGGGATTTTGACTTGCACACGTGCCGGCAAACTCGCCATTCTTTTTAGCCCAAATCTTTATTGCAATACCAGCAATTGCTAATCCTAACAATACTAATGTAAGTATTAAAAGCTTCATCTAAGTAGTGATTTATTATTTAGTGCAAAGATAATGTTTTTACTTCATTATTATTAAATTGTGACTAATTGAGTGAGGGCTGTGTCAAATAATAAAGGAATATTGAATACTAACTGATTAAATTTAAGATTATGAAAAAATTATTTGCAGAATTTTTCGGAACCTTTTGGCTGGTTTTTGGAGGCTGTGGTAGTGCTATTTTTGCAGCAGGAATTCCAGATGTAGGTATCGGATTTGTAGGGGTTTCATTAGCGTTTGGTTTAACTGTCCTCACCATGGCTTATGCTGTTGGTCATATATCAGGCGGACATTTTAATCCCGCAGTTTCATTAGGATTATGGGCAGGTGGAAAGTTTGAATCCAAGCATTTGTTAGGGTACATTTTAGCACAATTAATAGGTGCTATTGCCGCAGCAGGAGTACTGTATATTATTATAAGTCAAAAACCAGAGTTTGAAACCGTAGGTGGTTTTGCTGCAAACGGGTATGATGAATTATCTCCTAAGGGCTATAGTATGTTAGCTGCTTTAATAGCAGAATTTGTATTAACCATGTTTTTCTTGTTGATCATATTAGGCAGTACTCATAAGAAAGCTCCAAAAGGTTTTGCTCCTATAGCTATTGGATTAGGATTAACTTTGATTCATTTGATCAGCATCCCAATTACCAATACATCTGTTAATCCGGCAAGATCTACCAGTCAGGCTATTTTTGCTGACGGTGCATATTTATCTCAAGTATGGTTATTTTGGTTAGCGCCAATTCTTGGGGCTATTGTAGCGGGTTATATACATAAAACATTTTTTGAGCAAGAATAGCATTATTTTGAGCATATAGAATAAAAAAGCCGCTTCCGTTAAGCGGCTTTTTTATACTGTATAAAATTTTTAGATGTTAGTTGTCTCTTAGTGAGATCTCGGCAACTTCTTTGTCTTCAATGGTGCTATTACTGTCTTTAGATTCGATAGTAATACTTAATGCTAATGCATCTTCCATATATGGAATAGGCTTAAGTTTTCGTTCAGAAGCATCTAAAATGCCTAGATTAACCATTTTATCCTGAAGTTCGGCCCATATTTGATAATAATGTTCTTCTGGAAGTTGAGGAAGGGTTATGACATCGATCATAGATGTTTTTTCAACAGGATTGATATACGCTACAGTTTTTAAATTTTTTGCACGTTCATTTCCGGTTAATACATACTTTCTAGCATCAGGATTATTGAGTTTTTGTAGCTCCAGAGAAAGCTCATTCAATTTGGAATTGTTATTTTCAATATCGCTTCTTAAATCAAATATTTCGTCAACGACCGTTTGGTTCTCGTCATTTAGTAGTTGATTTTGTTGATAAAGAATAAAACTGGTAACAGCAAATATAACAGCAGCTACACTTGCGGCGATGCTATACCATTGAATCCTTTGCTTAATATGTCTGGTTCCTTCTGTATGTAATACTACTGGCGGCGCTTTATGAGTGGCTTTTAAAACCTCGTTTAAGACATGTTTTGGTGCCTCCACAGCGTTAGCCTTAGCTATAATCTCTAAATTAGTTTGTAGCTCGTCAAACGTATTTTTAACTTCAGGATAGGTGTCTATATAATGCTCTACTTGCATGGATTCGGCAATAGAGGTGTCGCCTACCAGATATTTTTCAAGTAAACCCGATTGCAGAAAAGCATGTAATTTATTTTCCATAATACAACAATTTAAGAATCATAGACCTTTTTAAGCTCTCTTAATCCTATTTTTAATCTGGATTTGACAGTGCCAAGTGGAATGTTTAACTCCTCACTGGCTTCTTGTTGTGTCATGCCCTCAAAAAATAAGGCGTTGAGCACAATTTGATATTTGTCTTCCAAACGACCAAGATGTTCCTTCAAATCGATAACATCCTGATTTAAATTTAAAGTTGGTAATATATATACGTTAGATTTGTCAATTTGGATCTCTTTCTTATATCTGTTATTAAAACTTCTGAGTTTATCAATAGCGGTATTACGTGCTATTCTATATAACCAGGTAAACAGTTTTGCTTTAGTTGAGTCGTATTTATGCGCGTTTTTCCAAACTTTTATAAAAGTCTCTTGCAAGGCATCTTCTGCAATTTCTTCATTAGCAGTGACTTTTAAAATAACACCGTATAAACTATCTGAATAGTGTTCATAGAGCAAGTTGAGGGCATATTTATCACCACGATTCAATAGAGCTATAATTTTTTGTTCTATAGTTTGCCTCAAATTTTTTAATATTTAATAACTGGTCTTGTTGCTATTAACGTAAATATAGTAGTAAAAGTACAAATTATTATAAGAAGCGTTAAGGTGTTTTTATATGACATTGACCTCCATTTCGATATCAATTTCGAAAAGTCGTTTTACGGTAGTTTTTATTAAAACAGCTAAAGCGTATATATCTTTCCCATTTGCGTTTCCATAATTTACCAAAACCAATGCTTGTTTTTCATGAACACCATAGTTGCCAAATCGTTTACCTTTAAACCCTGCAGTTTCAATCAACCAGCCGGCAGGAATCTTAACTTCAGACTCTGAAATGATATAATGCGGGATGTTTGGAAACAGAGCTTTTAATTTCTGGAACTTACTTGTCGATATCACAGGATTCTTAAAGAAGCTACCACTATTACCAATTTTCTCGGGGTCCGGAAGTTTACTTTGTCTTATTGCTATTACAGCTTTTGAAATGTCTTGTATGGATGGATGATTAACATTAAAACTTGCGAGTTGTTCCTTTATGGCACCATAATCACTTTTGATCTTATGATTCTTTTTAGTGAGTTTCAAATCGACACTGGTAATGATGTATTGTCCTTTAAGTTCTTGTTTGAAGATGGATTCCCTGTAGCCAAATTTACAATCAGATTTAGAAAAAGTTGTTAAGGATTGGTCAGAAATCTTCATGGCTTCACAACTTACAAATACATCTTTTAACTCCACACCATAGGCTCCAATATTTTGAATAGGAGCACTGCCTACATTACCAGGAATTAACGATAGGTTTTCGATCCCTCCATAATCTTTATCGATGCACCATAATACAAATGAATGCCAATTTTCTCCAGCATTAACTCTTAGGGTAATATCAGTTTCAGTCTCTTGTATAGTGGCAATACCCGTAAGATCGATATGTAAGACTATAGCATCAATATCTCTGGTGAGTAACATGTTACTACCACCTCCTAATATAAAAAAGTCAGTATCCTGATGATCAGAAATGGTCTTTTTTAGATCTTTGAGGGTTTTAATGCTGCAAAATTTGTTTGCTTTAGCCTCAATACCAAAGGTATTGAATGACTTAAGAGAAACATTGTTTTGAATGACCATTAGTCTTTGTATACTTTAAGTGCTTCAGCGATTATTTTTACGGCTTTGATTAAACGTTCTTCATTAAGTACGTATGCAATTCTTATTTGGTTCAGTCCAACGCCCGGAGTTGAGTAAAATCCTGCTGCCGGTGCTACCATAACCGTTTCGTTGTTATAATCAAAAGCATCTAATAGCCATTTTGCAAAATTATCAGAGTTTTTTACAGGTAATTCAGCAATACAATAAAAAGCACCATTAGGTTTTGCAACTTTGACACCATCGATTTTTTCCAAGGCATTAATAAGTGTATTTCTTCGTTTTACATACTCGTCTTTGACATCATCAAAATAGCTTTGAGGTGTGTCTAATGCAGCCTCGCTGGCTATTTGTGCTAGAGTTGGCGGGCTTAAACGTGCTTGGGCAAATTTTAGCGCTGTTTGGATAACACTCTTGTTTTTTGATACCAAATAACCAATTCTGGCACCACACATGCTATAACGTTTAGAAACAGAATCTATAACTATGGCGTGTTCTTCTAAACCTGACTCTTGTAATATGGAATAATGAGAAACACCATCATATACAAACTCCCTGTAAACTTCATCAGCAATTAAGAACAAATCATGCTTTTTTACAATAGTAGCCAACTTTTGAATTTCTTCCTTGGAATATAAGTAACCTGTAGGGTTACCCGGATTACATATTAGTATGGCTTTGGTTTTGGATGTGATAAGTTTTTCAAATTCTTCGATCGAAGGTAAGGCAAAATTATCTTCAATTTTAGAAATTACCGGAACGACATTCACTCCGGAAGCTGTTGAAAACCCATTATAGTTAGCATAAAATGGCTCTGGAATAATGATCTCATCATCTTCATCCATAATACTGCCAAAAGCAAATAATAACGCCTCACTACCACCGGTAGTAACAATAATGTCATCATGGGCAACATTTATAGAGTTACGCTTGTAATATTCAGCAATTTTTATTCTGTAACTCTCCGAGCCTTCAGAACGAGAATATGCTAAGATGTCTAAAGTGCTTGCTTTTATGGCATCTAAAGCAACTTTAGGCGTTTTGATATCGGGTTGCCCAATATTAAGATAATAAACAGTTTTACCTTCTTTAGTTGCTTTTTCAGCATAAGGCACAAGTTTTCTTATAGGGGATTCTGGCATTTTATTGCCTTTTTCTGAAATTTTTGGCATTCTATATATTTTGAATAGCAAATTTGCGAAATTTCTTAAAGTTTTTTTAAAAAATATGTTTAAAAGTATATTATCATGTAAAGATTTGTAAATTGAATGTAAAGATTATGAATTGAGAGCATTCAGAAGAAATATTATTTTAATATGCTTATCGTTCTTTTTTTCTGGAGGAATACTAGCCCAAAGCAGCTTCAATATTCAAAAAGATTATAGTAAAAAGATAAGATTTCAGCTTATTAATAATCTCATTATACTTCCTGTAGAGATCAACGGTGTTGAACTTTCATTTGTTTTAGATACTGGTGTTAGTAAGCCCATATTATTTAATTTGGTCAATACAGATTCATTGCAAATAAAAAATGTAGAAACCATATACTTGAGAGGGCTCGGAGCTGGAGGGTCCATACAAGCGTTAAGATCCAAACATAATTTCTTTAAAATAGGAGATGCTATTAATGTTAATCAAGATGTTTATGTGGTTTTTGATGACGCTATTAATTTTACTGCCAGATTGGGGGTTCCGGTTCACGGTATTATAGGATATGATCTTTTTAAGGACTTTGTTGTTGAAGTGAATTACAGTTATGGTTTTATTAGATTGTATAAGGCAGAAAAGTTTAAATACAAAACGTCTAAAAAATGGATAACAATGCCTCTAACGCTATATAAAAAGAAGCCTTATATTGATGCTTATGTAGCGATAGAAGATGAAGAAGAGCTTCCGGTGAGGTTATTAATAGATACAGGAGGAAGTGATGCCTTGTGGCTGTTTGAAGATGATAAGATTGGTCCGCCTAAAGATTTACAGTTTGATGACTATCTAGGAAAAGGATTAAGTGGAGCGGTGTATGGCAAACGATCTAAAGCAAAGAATTTTGCTTTAGACGTTTTTCAGCTTAAAGACGTTAATGTGGCATTTCCCGATTCAGTATCATTAAGTGTAGCCAAGAATTATAAACAAAGAAATGGCAGTATTTCAGGGAATGTATTAAAGCGGTTCAACATGTTCTTTGATTATAAAAACAACAAACTCCAGTTGAGACGGAATGGTAATTTTAGTGCGCCTTTTTTTTATAATAACAGTGGTATTACATTAGAACAAAGAGGTTTTAGAGTGGTTAGGGAAGAGGTAAGAAGTGGCAATTTAGATGCTTATGAAAGCATTAAAAATAATGCAGGAAGTTCAGTAGATTATGCATTAAGTTACAAGTATTCACTGAGACCTGCTTTTGAAATTGTTGAATTAAGATCAACCTCAAACGCAAAAGCTGCAGGGCTACAAATTGGAGATGTGATTCTTTCTATTAACAACAAACCAACACAATCATTGAGCTTAAATGAGATTAATAAATTTTTCCACGATAAGGAAGGTAAACTTATTAGGCTTAAAATTGAACGGGATGGTCATAAGAAGCTTTTTCATTTTCGTTTAGACAATGTCTTCAAAAAAAAGAGCCTTCCATTGGAAGACTCTAAATGATTTTATCTTTGAGTAAAATGCTATTGCTCAAGCATGCTTTTACTCTTTTTTTCTAAAACACTTGTTTTGTTCGGGTCAACAACCAAACCTTTGATTTTTAAAGCTACAGTTGGTGTATCAGCATTAGAAATAACAGTAATTGTTTTTCTTATAGGATTTACTCTATTCGTATCGTACTTAACTTGAATTTCACCAGTTTCACCAGGTAATATAGGTCCTTTAGGCTTCTTAGGTACTGTGCATCCACAAGTAGATTTAACATTAGATATAATTAAAGGCGCATCTCCGGTATTAGTGAACTCAAAAACACGTACACCATTAGATCCTTTTTCTATCGTTCCATAATCAATAACTTTAGATTTGAACTCAATCTTAGCCACTTTTTCCTGAGCAGAAAGCCCTAAGCTAACAATGCCAATAAATAAGATTGTAATTATTTTTTTCATCATATCAGATTTAAATTCATAGATTCAAAGCTACTTACTTTTTAATTCTCTGCAAAATTAATTAGATGTAATACGTCATATTTAACATACAAACTGTCTTGAGACGTACATAATTCTTTGTCAATAATTTTACAAAAAAAGAAATATAAGTACTTTTGCCAATTACATAGCAAAAACGATACCAAAACATGGAAATCCCATCAAAATATATAGCTTCTAATGTAGAAAATAAATGGTACTCCTACTGGATGGAACATAACTATTTTCATTCCGAACCAGATAGTAGAGAGCCCTACACCATTGTTATTCCGCCACCCAACGTTACCGGAGTTTTGCATATGGGACATATGCTTAACAATACGATTCAGGATGTATTGATCCGTCGTGCACGTTTACAAGGCAAAAATGCGTGCTGGGTTCCGGGAACAGACCATGCTTCTATCGCAACAGAAGCTAAAGTTGTTGCTAAACTGAAAGCGCAAGGTATAGATAAGAACGATCTGTCTCGTGAAGCATTTTTAAAGCACGCCTGGGATTGGACGCATGAATACGGAGGTGTAATACTAGAGCAGCTAAAAAAATTAGGATGCTCTTGCGATTGGGACCGTACGAAGTTTACCATGGATGATGACATGTCTGAAGCTGTGATCAAAGTCTTTGTAGATCTTTACAATAAAGGTTTGATTTACAGAGGCTACAGAATGGTGAATTGGGATCCTGAAGCGAAAACCACCTTGTCCGATGAAGAGGTTGAATATGTTGAGAAGCAGGGCAAATTATATTACATTAATTATAAAGTAGAAGGTTCTGATGACGTTTTAACCATTGCTACTACCAGACCAGAGACTTTATTGGGAGATACGGCAATATGTATTAATCCAAATGATAAGCGGCATACAAACTTAAAAGGGAAACGAGCTATTGTTCCTATATGTAATAGAGTGGTGCCGGTTATTGAAGACGAGTATGTTGATCTGGAGTTTGGAACAGGATGCTTAAAGGTAACGCCTGCACACGATGAAAACGATAAAGTTCTTGGCGATAAACATGGTCTTGAAGTCATCGATATTTTTAACGAAGATGCTACTTTAAACAGCTATGGTTTACATTATGAAGGGCAAGACCGTTTTGAAGTTAGGAAGGCCATAGTAAAAGAATTGGAAGCACTTGGCGCCATCGTTAAAATAGAAGACCATACGAATCGGGTAGGTATTTCTGAACGTACCAAGGCCATAATAGAACCCAGACTTTCCGATCAGTGGTTTTTAAGCATGAAAGATTTGGTAAAACCTGCTATTAAAGCAGTGTTAGAAGATGAAGAGGTAAAGTTGTTTCCTAAGCGATTCAACAATACTTATCGTCATTGGATGGAAAATATCCGTGATTGGAATATCTCACGACAATTGCTTTGGGGGCAACAAATTCCAGCGTTTTATTTTGGTGATGGAAAAGAAGATTTTGTCGTTGCTGAAACTAAAGAAAAAGCACTGCAATTAGCTGTAGAGAAATCAGGAAATACATCGATAGGGTTAGACGACCTTACTCAGGATAAAGATGCTTTAGATACTTGGTTTTCGTCTTGGTTGTGGCCAATAAGTGTGTTCGATGGTATCAGGAACCCTGAAAATGAGGAGATACAATATTACTACCCAACGAATGATTTAGTAACCGGGCCAGACATTTTATTCTTTTGGGTGGCGCGAATGATCATTGCGGGTTATGAATATAAAAGTGAGAGACCATTTGAAAATGTATACTTAACAGGATTGGTAAGAGACAAGCAACGAAGAAAGATGTCAAAGTCCTTAGGCAACTCACCAGATGCTTTAAAACTTATCGATGATTATGGTGCCGATGGGGTAAGAGTAGGGCTTTTACTGAGCTCTGCGGCAGGAAATGACCTTATGTTTGACGAAGAACTCTGTAATCAGGGGAAATCATTTGCAAATAAAATATGGAATGCCTTTAGATTAGTTAAAGGTTGGGAAGTTAAGGAGATTGAGCAGCCAGAAACTTCTAAAATTGCTATTGAATGGTATACTTCTAAATTTCAGGAAACCTTGAGTCTTATTGAAGATCACTATACGAAGTACCGTTTGTCCGATGTTTTAATGGCTATTTATAAACTCGTTTGGGATGATTTTTGTTCATGGTTCTTAGAAATGATAAAACCGGGATATCAGCAGCCTATAGATGCTAAAACATATGCAGCTGCCATAGCATTGTTTGAAAGCAATCTGAAGATATTACACCCATTCATGCCATTCCTAACTGAAGAGATTTGGCAATTTATCACTGAACGTCAGCCCGATGAAGCACTTATCATATCAAAATACCCTGATGTACAATCTTATGATTCAAAATTGATCTCAGACTTTGAAACTGTAAAAGATGTTATTTCGGGGATAAGAACTATAAGAAAAGAAAAAAATATAGCGTTCAGAGATGCTATAGAGTTATCGGTTATAAATAATGAAAACTTAGATATAAAATACGATACTTTAATTGCTAAAATGGGGAATACATCGACCTTATCTCATGTTAAAGATGCGGTTGAAGGCGCTTTAACTTTTAGAGTGAAGTCTAATGAGTATTTTATTCCAATGGCGGGAACTATAGATGTTGCTTCAGAGATTAAAAAGCTTACAGATGAACTTAATTATACAGAAGGGTTTCTAAAATCTGTACAGAAAAAATTGGCTAACGAGCGTTTCGTAAATAACGCACCTGAACAAGTGGTAGCCTCAGAGAAGAAAAAAGAATCTGATGCCTTGGCCAAGATTGAAATGCTAAAATCTAGCTTGGAGAATCTTAATAAATAACTTCTTAAGTTGTTGATTTTGTTAATGTTGTAGTCGATTCATTGTCGGTTGCTGTGTTGTGATTATAATTTTTATTTATGATTTGTATTAAAAACATAAATAAAAATTTATGAAAATTGTTTTTCATATTTGCGCTGTTAATTTAAAACAAGTTCAAAATTATGATAACAGTAACATTAGCAAAAGGCGATGGTATAGGTCCAGAAATCATGGATGCTACACTAGATATTTTAAACGCTGCGGGCGCAGACATCACTTTCGAAGAAATAGAAGTTGGTGAGAAAGTGTACATGTCAGGAAATTCAACCGGCATATCTGATGAAGCTTGGGAATCGATAAGAAAAAATAAGATTCTTTTTAAAGCGCCCATCACAACACCTCAGGGAGGAGGTTATAAGAGTCTTAATGTTACAATGCGAAAAACTTTAGGTCTATACTCTAACGTAAGGCCATGTAAAAGCCTGCATCCATTTGTAGCTACTAAGCATCCAGATATGGATGTTGTTATCATCAGAGAAAATGAGGAAGACTTATATGCAGGTATAGAGCACCAACAAACCGATGAGGTGGTGCAATGCCTAAAACTTATAAGTAGACCAGGTTGCGAAAAGATCATTACTTATGCATTTGAGTATGCTAAGAAATATGGTAGAAAGAAGGTGACATGCTTTACTAAAGATAATATCATGAAACAAACCGATGGTATGTTTCACCAGATATTCGATGAAGTAGCAGCGCGTTATCCGGAAATTGAAAATGAGCATTGGATTGTAGATATAGGGGCTGCATTATTAGCAGACTCACCTGAATCATTTGATGTTATTGTAACGCCAAATCTATATGGCGATGTCATGTCTGATATAGCTGCTCAGATTACAGGATCAGTAGGTTTGGCAGGGTCAGCTAATGTTGGACAAGAGTGTGCCATGTTTGAAGCCATACATGGATCGGCACCGGATATAGCAGGTAAGAATATTGCCAATCCTTCAGGTTTAATCAACGGTGCTATTATGATGTTAAATCATATAGGTCAGAATAAGGTTGCTGAAAAAATACATAACGCATGGTTACGTACCATTGAAGATGGTATCCATACTAACGATATTTACGATCCGGTAATGAGTACAAAATGTGTCGGTACCAAAGCATTCGCTGAAGCAGTAATTGATAATTTGGGAAAGGCGCCAAAACAAATGCCAAGTGTTTTTTATGAAGATAGTACGCCATTAGTTTTGCCTAAATACCAGAGAAAACCAGCTAAAAATAAAAAAATAGTTGGAGTCGACCTGTTTGTAGATTGGCATGGTGATAATGCTAATGTATTGGCAGAACAGCTTCAAAAATTAAATAATAATGCGCTTAAGCTTTCTTTAATAACAAATAGAGGTGTAAAGGTTTGGCCTAATGGTTTTGATGAAACATTTTGTACAGATCATTGGCGATGCCGATATATAGGAGAAGATCCGGATGCTGAAATCGATAAAAGAAAGGTCGTACAGATATTAACCCAGGCGTTAGATACGAATATTGATGTTATAAAGACAGAAAACCTGTATACTTTTAATGGTGTTCGTGGTTATTCTTTAGGACAAGGTCAATAAATAATATTTATAATTATCATAAAAAACATAAATAAAAATTAATCAATTAAAATACTGACATTTGTATCAAAGAACGGTTAAGAAGATCATTAGAAATTCTTGCCGGGATTAGAAAAATGAAGTCATATGTCTTATCGAATATGAGTTAGTTTTTTGAATGATTGATTGAAATAAGACACCTCAGAAATGGTATCCAAAGGATTAATAGATTTTTTCGTAGGTTGTTATATACTAGTTACTATCTATCTGTGTGTTGTTGTGCTTAGATCACGGATAAAAATTAAAAGTAAATTGATATGGTTAGTATTACTATTAAGTTTACCAGTGCTGGGGGTCTTTTTCTACATTATATCACGTACATTTTATACAGAAGAAACCACATAGTTGATTAATAGCATATGATATTATGTGTAATACAGGGCTAAGTTTTACTTAGCCTTTTCTTTTTACCATTCATTAATCTTATTAGAATCCAATTTTATAAAAATAAAAAGGAGTATGGTGAACCCCCATAAACTAGAGCCTCCATAACTGAAAAAAGGTAAAGGTATACCAACTGTAGGGATTAATCCCATAACCATTCCGGTATTGATCATAAAATGAATAAATAGAATAGAGGCTACTGTGTAACCATAAACTCTACTAAATTGTAATTTTTGAGCTTCAGCCAAATACAATATCCTGATGATGAGTGCCACAAACAGAATGACCACTATTGAAGCACCAATAAAACCCCATTCTTCACCGACAGTGCTAAAAATATAGTCTGTGTGTTGTTCAGGAACAAATTTCCCTGTGGTTCTTGTGCCTTGCAAAAATCCCTTTCCTTTAAAACCACCTGAGCTAATGGCTTTTTCAGATTCATTTAAATTATAAAGAATGGTTTGCTTCATTTGTTTTAACTTCTCAGGGTCTTTTTCTAAACGTAACCATAAGCTGATGCGATCTTGTTGATGGGGTTTTAAGATAGAACTATAAAAAAACTTGACACCTAAAGAAAGGCAGACTCCTATGATAACTACAACAATAGATTGAAATATTGGCGGCTTCTTTTTTCTTAAAAAGAGATTTACAACCAAAGCAATACAAATAAGAGCAATTGTAGTGGTTAAAACACCATATTTTAGAGCCATTATAGCAATGCAAATTAATGTGGCTATTACAATAAGATATATTTGCTGCAATCCTTCTCTATAAAAGACGAAGAAAAAAGCACTATAAACGATTGTACTACCAGCATCGTTTTGAAGAAGAATGAGAAAGGCAGGAATGATAATAATTAATAGGACTTTTAACTGATCTTTAAATGTTTTCATATCAGTCTGCAAATCACTAATATATTTAGCAACAGCCAATCCTGTGGCAAATTTTGCAAACTCACTAGGTTGTAAGGTCATACCACCAATAGCATACCATGATGTGGCACCATTTACGTTTTTACCAAAAAGGAATAAACCAATTAATGATAGAAGAGAGGCTAGATAAATGATACTGGCGAAACGTTCATAAAACTTAGCTTCAATAGATAGAATGATGCCTGCAATAGCCAGAGTGAGAATGATAAAAACAGCTTGTTTTCCATAAGGTTGAGTCATATCAAAATAGCTGACAATATCGCCTTCGTGAGATGCGGATAAAATGTTTACCCAACCAAAGCTGATAAGTAATAAAAACAATACTATGGTGACCCAATCAAATCTAAATCCTCTATGGTTTTCTCTCCTCATAATCGATCTCTATAACCTGTAATTCTGTTTCTCCATTAATCTTAAATGGCTTGCCTGAATATGGTTTAGCATATTCATTTTCTAAACTATGGGACAACACCCAATGCTCCATATCTGTTCGGGTAATTTGTCCTTTAATATAATACTCAATCATGAGACTAGCCATTCTACCTGCAAAACGACTTCCCCAATATCCATTCTCAACAAATACAGCGATCGCAATTTTAGGATCGTCTTTTGGAGCAAAAGCAACAAAAATGGAATGGTCTGTTAACTGTGTTTTTTTGCCATCAATTATAGCATAATTTTCAGCAGTTCCGGTTTTACCACAAATTTCGATACCGGGAACTTGCAGATATTTGGCTGTCCCTTTATTATATACGTCAAACATGCCTTGAATCACAGGTTCAAAATGCCGCTTGTCTATGGTGGTGTATTTTGGATTGGTAAATGAGGTATCTATAGTTTGACCTTCAATGGCTTTGATAATGTGAGGCGTGTAATAAAAGCCTCTATTACCTATTGCAGCAGCCATATTAGCCAATTGTATGGGGGTTGCCAGGACTTCACCTTGACCTATAGCATTAGACAAAGAGAATGTGGTGTACCATTTCCCCTTACCATAAGCAATGTCATATGTTTTTGCCGTAGGGACTTTTCCAGGTTGACCTACCGATAGATCATTGTTCAAATAATTGCCTAATCCAAAACTTTTGATGTGTTTACTCCATACATCCATACCTTCAGCAGGGGAGTCATATTTGTCCATGATTCTCCGATATACATTTGCAAAATATGCATTACATGATTCGTAGATGCCTAAATTCATGTCGGCCGGACTTTTGTGGGCGTGACATCCCATCTTACGATTACCGTATTTATATCCCATGGCACATCTGAATTTGTCAGTTGTTGAAACTACACCTTCTTGCAAACCAATAAGAGCATTAAGTGTTTTAAAAGGCGACCCTGGAGGATACATGGCTTGTAACCCTCTGTCAAATAAAGGCTTTGCGATACTATCATTATAGAGCTGAGTGAAATGCTTTGATCGATTTCGCCCAACTAACAAATTAGGATTGTAACTTGGTCCGGAAACCATGGCCAGAATTTCACCACTACCGGGCTCAATGGCTATTATGCCTCCTCTTTTATGTGCCATTAACTTCTCGCCATATGCTTGTAATTCTGCATCAATGGTAATAGTGATGTCTTTACCTGGTTGAGGTAAAGTATCATGCGTGCCATTTTTATAAGGGCCAATATCTTTATTAAAACGGTCTTTTTGAATAAACTTAATACCCTTAACTCCTCTTAAAGTGTTTTCATAAGAAAGTTCAACACCTTGCTTGCCAATGAGGTCTCCCATTTTATAATAGGGGTCTTTTTTAATAATGGATCTGTTAACCTCTCCTATATCGCCCAATACATTAGCACCAATACTGGTCTGATAAGCTCTTAATGACCTTTTCTGAATATAAAACCCATTAAATTTTCTCATCTTTTCCTGTAGTACCGCATAATCTTCTTTAGACAAATGCGAGAGAAAGACCGATGGTAGTCTTGGTGAGTATTTTGTAGCCTTTTCAAGTTTTTTATTATAATCTTCGGTATTTATTTTCAGCAAACCACAAAATTCTTCAAGGTAGGTGGAATCAGAGAACTTTACATCTCTGGGTATAACCATAACATCATATGAGGGTTGGTTAGCAACGAGTAATTTTCCATTTCTGTCGTATACATAGCCACGCTTGGGATAATCATATACTTTTCTAATCGCATTATCGTCAAACACATCATTAGATACAGTGTTATACAATTGAAGGTAAGAGAGTCTGGCAATAAAAACGATACCTACAATAATGACAGTTGATAATAGAAGTAATTTCCTCATTTACGATTTCTGCTGAAGAGAATAATTAATAATATACTCAATAAAATAGTAAAAATACTAGAGAATAACGCTTTTTGTAGAATGAGTAGTATTTTAGAAACGTTAAAGATCTCAAGAGAAAATAACATGATATGATGTATTAATGTCATCATGGTAACATATCCCAATAAGCTCCCGAATTCAGAATTGTTAAATTTTATAGTTTGATGTTCATAAAGCATCCCAAAAGCAGATTTTAAAGCAACAGGCCTTGCGTAAGCTATCAATACAGATGCTGCAGCATGTACACCTCCAGAATCAGAAAACATATCTACTAGCATGCCTAGCATAAAACTTATGAGTAAAAATACCGGGCGATTGTTTTTAATCGGAAACAATAAAATGAATATGATGTAAACGTACGGATTGATGTATCCTAAGAAATTAATATTGTTACATATCAGCACCTGAAACAATAGCAGAATGAAAAACCTAATGATATTATTGGTAATAATGCTATTCATCGTTTAAAGCTTCTAAAGATTTAATTTCTTTTGTGTGGAGGTTTTCAATAATATACACATGTCCAATGCTGGTCATGTCATTAAATAGCTCAACTTCTACGGTATAAGTGTCACCACTAATATCAATAGCAAAGGATTCCACAATGCCAATAGGAATACCTTTGGGAAATATTGAGGATTGTCCACCTGTTATTATGGTGTCTCCAATCTTTACAGGAGCAAATTTTGAGATGTCAGTCAATTGAACTTGCTGAGGCGATTTAGCATTCCATTTTAAAGATCCAAAATGGTTCGTAGACTTTAACTGCGCATTTATCCTACTGTTTTTATTCAGAATGGATAATACAGTAGCATAGTTTTTTGAAGTATTGTCTGTAATACCCACAATACCTTTAGATGTAATGACACCAAGATCTTGTTTTATACTGTCTTTAATCCCTTTATTTATGGTAAGGTAATTATTAGTTTTAGAATAACTATTCTTGTATACTTCGGCTTTAATAATACGATATTGCTTGCCATCTATACTATCTATTCTAACAGAGTCCGTTTGTGTTTCACGATTAAATAGAAGTGTTCTTAGCTGCTTGTTTTCTTCAGTTAGAAGATCGTTCTGTGCCCTAAGCCCAAAGTATTGGCTAATATTTTGAAACGAGCCATAAACACCACCTGTAAACCCATTAGCAGAATTAATAAACTTGCTTTTGTGATAAGAATGGGATTGAATAGTTAAGATTAAAGCAATACCAAAAAGTAATAAGAACAATAAGAATGTCTTGTTTCTAATTACAAAATTGAATATTTGTTGCATTATTGTTTATCTCTATTTTATCAATACGCTTTTGTATTTAGATAAGTTTTTGAGTACGATACCAGTACCTCTTACTACAGCTCTAAGTGGGTCTTCTGCTATGTAAACAGGAAGGTCGGTTTTTTGAGACAATCGTTTGTCTAAACCTCTTAACATAGAGCCACCACCAGCCAAATAAATACCTGTATTATAGATGTCAGCTGCTAATTCTGGAGGTGTTTGCGATAGCGTTTCCATTACTGAATCTTCAATTCGTAATATCGATTTGTCCAAGGCTTTAGCTATCTCTCGATATGAAATTTGAACTTGCTTAGGTTTTCCTGTTAAAAGGTCTCTACCTTGAACACTCATGTCTTCTGGCGGAAGTTCAAGATCTTCAGTAGCGGCCCCGATCTGAATTTTTATTTTTTCAGCAGTTCGGTCACCAACATATAAATTGTGTTGGGTACGCATGTAATAGATAATATCATTGGTAAATACATCGCCTGCAACTTTAACAGATTTGTCACAAACAATACCTCCAAGGGCAATAACAGCAATCTCAGTAGTACCACCACCGATATCTACAATCATGTTCCCTTTAGGTTGCATAATATCAACACCAATACCAATAGCGGCAGCCATTGGTTCATGAATTAGATACACCTCTTTTCCATTCACACGCTCACACGATTCTTTAACAGCCCGCATTTCTACTTCAGTAATTCCTGAAGGAATACATACCACCATCCTTAAAGCTGGATTAAAAAATTTCTTTTTTAATGCAGGAATATTTTTGATGAACAAGTTGATCATTTGTTCTGAAGCATCAAAATCAGCTATAACACCATCTTTCAGGGGTCTTATGGTTTTAATGTTTTCATGGGTCTTTCCTTGCATCATGTTTGCCTCTTTACCAACAGCGATGATCTTACCGGTTAAACGATCTCTAGCAACAATAGACGGATTATCAACGACGACTTTATCATTATGAATGATGAGGGTGTTGGCAGTACCTAAGTCTATTGCTATTTCTTCAGTGAGAAAATCAAAAAATCCCATGCTTTTTACGTGTATTAATTTGGGTTATTCTAATCATGTATATGAATAGATGTAAATGTAGTAAATTATACGAAATTTCTATTAGAATAGACGTTGATTGATAAATTATTTTTTTAATGCTTAAAATGGCGTGTTCCGGTAAATACCATTGCTAGATTATTGTCATTACAATAATTAACACTTAATTCGTCTTTTATAGACCCACCGGGTTGTATTACAGCTGTTATTCCGGCATTATCAGCTATCTCAACACAATCAGGAAATGGGAAAAATGCATCACTGGCCATCACAGCGCCTTTTAGATCGAAATCAAACGATTTTGCCTTATGTATGGCCTGATTTAGTGCATCAACTCTACTGGTCTGACCAGTTCCGCTGGCACACAACTGTTTGTTTTTAGCTAAAACGATTGTATTTGACTTGGTGTGCTTACATATTTTTGAAGCGAATATTAAATCTTCAAGTTCGTTTTGAGTTGGTGTAGAATTAGTCACTGTCTCTAAATCATCTAAGCCATCTGTTTTATGATCTCTGTCTTGCACCAATACACCATTAAGACAACTTCTAACGGTGGTTTTAGGAAGTTCAATATCATTTAACACCAATAATATTCTGTTCTTTTTCCCTTTAAGAATGGCTATTGCTTCCTGACTAAAAGAAGGTGCTATGACTACTTCACAAAACAATTTGTGAATTTCTTCGGCTGTATCTTTATCAATTTCTGTGTTCGAAATCAGAATGCCTCCAAATGCAGAAACCGGATCGCCGGCTAAAGCATCAACATATGCTTGATGTACAGTTTTACGTTGTGCAAAACCACAAGCGTTATTGTGTTTTAATATGGCAAAGGTCGGATCTTCATCTTTAAACTCCATTATTAAATTCACAGCTGCATCAACATCCAATAAATTATTATAGCTCAATTCTTTACCATGTAGTTTAGTAAACATGGCATCAAAATCTCCAAAGAAAAACCCTTTTTGGTGTGGATTTTCTCCGTAACGCAATACTTTGCCCTGAGTTTCACTTATTTTTAAAGCCGCTTCTTCATGGTTCGTATTGAAATAGTTGAAGATTGCGGTGTCATAATGTGAAGATACATTAAACGCTTTCGCAGCAAAGCGTTTTCGGTCTTCATATGAAGTTTCACCGTTTTTGGATTCTAATAAAGTTAGGAATTCTGCATAATCGTTCACAGACGAAACACAGACCACATCATTATAGTTTTTGGCTGCAGCTCTAATTAAAGAAATACCCCCAATATCAATTTTTTCAATGATATCCTGATGGTCAGCTCCTGAAGCAACTGTTTTTTCAAAAGGATATAAATCAACAATAACAAGGTCAATTTGTGGAATTTCAAAAGTAGTTAATTCAGCGACATCACTTTCGTTATCTTGTCGGTTTAAAATACCTCCGAATACTTTTGGGTGTAGTGTTTTAACACGTCCGCCCAATATAGAAGGATAAGACGTTACATCTTCAACAGGGATAACATCAATACCGAGATCTGATATGAATTTTTCTGTGCCTCCTGTAGAATAGATGCTAACATTGAGATCGTTCAATTGTTTTACAATGGGTTCTAATCCGTCTTTACTAAATACAGAAATTAATGCTGATTTGATTGCCTTGTTGCTCATGATGCTGTGTTGTGAATTTAAAGCGCAAAAATACACATAAGTTTAAATTAGATATTGGGTTTGTGCGACTTTGTTTAAGTTTTTTGTAACAATAAATTGTTGAAAACGTCATATCTTTAAATCCGTACAAAACGGCAAAATTATGATGTTATATTTACGGTTGTTAAAGGAGAGTTTTTCATTTGCCTTTAATGCGCTAAGAAATAATAAGCTTCGTACCTTTCTATCTTTATTAGGTGTTACTATTGGTATCTTTTCCATTATAGCGGTTTTAGCCGCTGTAGATTCATTAGATAAGAATATAAAGGATCAGTTAAGTGCTTTGGATGGTAATACCATGTATTTGGCAAAATTTTCTTTTGGACCTACTGATGTACCAAGATGGAAACGTATGCAGTTTCCTGAGGTTTCATACAATGAATATAAAGAATTGAAATCTTCGCTTTCGGATGCGGAACAAGTGGCTTATCAGTTATTTGTGAGACGAGAAAATATAAGATACGATTCTGAAGTTGTAAGTAGTGTCAATACAGTTGCCGTTTCGCATGAATTTACAGAGATACAATCTTTGGAGTTCTCTAAAGGACGATTTTATACAGAGTCTGAATCTAATTCAGGCAAACCAGTGGTCGTTATTGGCGATGAAATAGCTAAGTCTTTATTTGGGAGTTTTGACCCCATTGGAAAACGAGTGCGTTTGTATGGGCAGAAGTTTACTGTTATCGGCGTTGTTAAGAAAGAAGGCTCAGGGTTTTTTGGAGATAGTAATGATATTTCGATTTTTTTACCTGCTAACTATCTCAGAAACCGATTTGGAGATAATAATACCCGAATGAATCATATCATTATTATCAAACCAAAAGCAGGTGCGGATATTGAAGAGCTAAAAGCCGATATTACTCAGAAATTGCGTAATCAGAGAGGCTTGAAAGCAGGGAAGATAAATAACTTTTTTATCAATATTATCTCTGGTTTTGCAAGTATGATCGACAGTATGATCTCAACCATGAATATGATTGGTTGGATCATCAGTGGTTTTTCTTTACTGGTAGGAGGCTTTGGTATTGCTAATATTATGTTTGTTAGTGTTAAAGAGCGTACCAACCTTATAGGGATTCAAAAATCATTAGGGGCTAAGAACAAATTTATTTTATTTCAATTTTTGTTTGAAGCTGTTATTTTAGCTTTAGTTGGAGGATTAATAGGACTTTTCCTTGTATGGATAGGAACCTTGATTTTGACCAATATAGCTGGTGATTTTGAGTTTGTGCTATCATTTGGCAATATGCTTCTTGGCTTCTCCCTATCTACGTTTATTGGGTTGATCTCAGGAGTTATTCCGGCCATATCAGCCTCGCGATTAGATCCTGTAGAAGCTATCAGGACAGGAATGTAATTTAAAGGATTTTTGCTACCTCATGACAAACGAACTCTAAAAATCGCTCATCAGCTTCGGTAAAAGGATCTGGAGTGTTAGAGTCGATGTCAATTTGGCCAATGTTCTCGCCATTAATGAAAATAGGTATTACAATTTCTGCTTTTACCGTAATGCTACAGGCAATATAATTGTCTTGAGCAGAAACATCCGGAACCACAAAATTTTGATTGCTCACTGCGACCTGTCCGCAGATGCCTTTACCAAATGGAATTATGGTGTGGTCTGTAGGTTCGCCAACATAAGGACCAAGTTTAAGCTCGTTTTTATCACCGTTTTTAAAATAAAATCCCACCCAATTGTAATATTCAATATGCTGTTCTAACAATTGGCAAATTTGAAGCAAGCGCCCATCGACGTCAGCGGAAGTGTTATTGACGATTTGGGTGATATGTGGTTTTAATTCTTCTAAATTCATGTGTGCAAAACTTTTGGTAAAAGTATTTAAAAAGCATAACTTTAAAAGTATTGTTTTTATAATTTTAACAAAGCATAAAATTGCTTTAAAGACCTATTGAAAGCACTTCTTTTAAAATACAAACTCGTAATAAAGTTTATCGTTACATTTTTAGTAGTGTATTCCATCTTATCAGTGGGGTATAAGCTCTATCTCGATTATTCTACGGGGTCTAAGTACTATCCGGATTATATTACTAATCTGGTAGCAAAACAAAGTAAAGTCTTTCTTGAATCCTTCAATTATAATGCTGAGATATCACCACATAGCGAAGAGCTTTCAATGAAGGTTTTCGTAAATGATAAATATGTTGCCAGAGTTATAGAAGGCTGTAATGCAATTAGTGTTATTATTTTATTTATAGCATTTGTAATAGCTTTTTCCGGTACATTTAAAAATACCTTTTTATTTATTTTGGCAGGAAGCGCTTTGATATATACCATTAACATCTTTAGGATTGCAATTCTATCTATTGGTCTATACCACTATCCATGGCGTCAAGATGTCTTGCATACGGTTATTTTCCCACTTATTATATATGGAACGGTATTTTTATTATGGATGTTTTGGGTGAATCATTTTACTAAAAAGCATAAGAATAATGTCTAAATGGATTCGCTATATTATCATTTTGATATTTTTTATAGGTCTGGTGCTTGTAAGACTGTTTGAAGATAAGCTGTTCTATGATCCTTATTTGTTGTTTTTTGAAAATGATTACTTATATATGGATAGCCCAAGGCGAGAGGTGGCTAAGTTGATCTTTAATACCTCACTAAGGTATTTGATAAATAGTATGCTGTCTATAGGTATTTTATTTATGTTTTATAGAGAAAGAAGTCTTATCAAGTTTTCAATTGTAATTTACTTAATAGCTTACTTAGTATTGCTTATACCGTTTCTTTATTTTGTGATCAATCCAAAACAAGAAGATTACTATTTATTCTTCAATGTCCGACGGTTTTTAATTCAGCCAATTATATTAATGGTATTGTTGCCGGCTTTTTATTATTACAAATTGAAACGTTAATAGTTTTTAAAATAAAGTCGAGACATTAAATTATTTCATAGCTTTGTATTGTGAAGGCAACAGTAATTCATAAAACAGTATCGATACTAATGGCTTTTTTGCTGTTATTATCAACATTGTCATTAACCATAGAAAAACATTTTTGTGGTGATGTGTTGGTTGATGTCTCCATTTTTACAGAGAGCGAAAAATGTGCTATGGAAGCATATGAGATCGAATTAGCTGCCATTACAAAGAAATCTTGCTGTAAGGACGAAGTAGATCTCATTAAGGGTCAAGATGAAATGGTGACCAAGTCATCTGACGATCTGAGTGATTTTCAGCAACAATTGTTATTGGCCTATAGCTATTCGTACATCAATCTTTTTGAAGCACTTCCTGAGCTTATTGTACCTCACAAAAATTATTCACCTCCCAATATAACCAAGGACATTCAGATTCTGAATGACGTTTTTTTAATTTGATTTGATAAGTACTTCTAAATGGAAGTATAAGTGTAAGACACACATCTCTTAGTAGATGTGTAAACCTATTTATCAATTCAATTAAAAAAATAAATGAAATTTATATATATAATGCTATTACTTTGCCCGGTAATAGTTTTATCACAGAATCATCTCAAAGGTGCAGTCTTTGAAATTGACGACTCTAATAAAGAAATACCACTCACAGGTGCAAATGTCTATTGGTTGAATACTTCAGTAGGCAATATTACAGATATTGATGGTCAGTTTAAAATACCTTATAACCCAGAGTATAAGAAGTTGGTTATAAGCTATGTCGGATATAAAACAGATACATTGACAATTACAGAGCCTACGTTTATTAAGCATGTTTTACAAGCGACGTCCGATTTGGACGAGATTACTATAACATCAAGAAAACAATCCACTTCAAAATCGTATCTCAAGGCTTCAAATACGTTTACAGTGAGTAGCGATGAACTTTTAAAAGCAGCATGCTGTAATCTGTCTGAGAGCTTTGAAACCAATCCGTCCATAGATGTTAATTTTGCTGATGCTGTGTCGGGAGCAAGGCAGATTAAGATGCTAGGCTTAAGATCCCCTTATATTTTGATTGCTACGGAGAACATTCCTGCTATAAGAGGTGCTTCTCAGGCTTATGGATTAAGTTTTATTCCGGGAACCTGGGTAGAGAGTATACAGATTACCAAAGGTGCAGGAAGTGTAGTTAACGGCTTTGAGAGTATAGCTGGCCAGATCAATGCAGAGTTGGTGAAACCGACAATAGATGACAGATTGTTTGTTAACTTTTATGCAGCATCGAGTGAGCGCTTAGAGTTAAATACACATTTAAATACCAAAGTTTCGGATCGATGGGATACAGGATTATACATACATGGTAATACACACCAGCAAAAACATGATGTTAATGATGATGGTTTTTTAGACATGCCTTTGTATCATCAGATTAATATTATGAACCGTTGGCAGTATACCAATGCAGAAAAAGGTGTGGTCAGTTTTATCAATCTTCGGTATTTGAATGATGAAAAACAAGCCGGTCAGCTTGATTTTGATCCGGATACCGATCAAGGAACAACAAATTTTTGGGGAAGTGAGATCAACACAGAACGTTTTGAGATTACGACTAAACTGGGTTATGTTAATCCAGATGTCCCGTATCAGAGTCTGGGATTTCAAACGGCATTTAGTCATCATAATCAGGACTCCTATTTCGGCTTAAATAATTATGATATTCAACACAATAGTTTCTATTCTAACCTTGTGTACAATAGTATTATATCAGATTCGAGACACAAAGTGAAAACAGGATTAAGTTTTACTTATGACCATTACGATGAGATCGTAGTAAATACGTTATATGAACGTACTGAAAACTCGATTGGAGGCTTCTTTGAGTATTCTTACGATAATTTGGATAAACTAACACTTACTGCCGGAGTACGTGCAGATCAGCATAACAGGCTCGGATTTTTTATTACGCCCAGATTGCATGTAAGATATACACCATGGGAAAAAGCAGCATTTAGAGCTTCGATAGGAAGAGGAAAACGTAGCGCCAATATATTTGCCGAAAACCAAAACCTGTTTTCGAGTTCTCGACAAATCAATGTGGCAAATTCCGGAGGTAAGATATATGGTTTAGATCCTGAGATTGCATGGAACTATGGCGTTTCATACTTGCAGGGGTTCAATCTTTTTGGTCGCAAAGGTGATGTAACGATAGATTTTTATCGTACCGATTTTCAAGATCAGGTAGTAGTAGATTGGGAAAATCCATTTGAGATCAATTTTTATAATCTTGAAGGCGATAGTTATGCCAACAGTTTCCAAATAGAATTCAACTATAATGTGTTTGAGCAATTTGATTTGCGAACAGCATACAAATATTATGATGTAAAGACAGAGTATACTTCAGGAAAGTTAACTAAACCATTAATACCAGAACATCGAATTTTTGCCAACGCTGCTTATGAAACCCGCAGTAAGGAAAACGGCGCTCAGTGGAAGTTTGATGCAACGTTTAATTGGCTCGGAGAACAACGATATCCTAATACGGATATAAGTCCTGTGCAATTTCAATTACCCGATACTACTCCAACAGTAACGACATTGAATGTGCAGGTTACCAAAGTATTTTCTCCTAAATTTGAAGTGTATTTAGGAGGTGAAAATATTACTAATGTTAGACAAAGTAATCCCGTTATAAGTGCAAATAACCCTTTTGGACCAAATTTTGATACTAATTTTGTATACGGTCCAATTTTTGGTAGTTTGTACTATGCAGGATTACGTTACAGAATAAATTAAAAACAAGAACATGAGAAAACTAATAATTATCAGTGTACTTTTTTTGGGATTAACAGCCTTTTCCCAGGAGAAGAATTATAAAGCTTCTATTGAAGTAGATGGGGTGTGTATGATGTGTAAGAAACGTATCGAAAAAGCGGCAATACGAACCAAAGGTGTTAAATCGGCAGTTTGGAATGTTAAAACCCATGAATTGAAGCTTATTTTTGATCAAAGAAAAACAGATTTGAATACTATAGAGAAAAGTGTAGCTGCTGTCGGTCATGATACCAAAAATGTTACAGCAACTGAAGAGGCTTACAATAGTGTGCACCCTTGTTGCAGATACAGAGATGAAGAGGTGCAAAAGGATCATGAGAATTAGAATGCCACAATAATGGGATATTTCATAAAAAAGGTCTGAGTTTTACTCAGACCTTTTTTATTTGCAATATGTAATATTGTTATTTATTTACATTTGAATCAGGATCAATAGTTATGGTTTCAGATACCAAACGACCATTGCTGTCATAACCTTCAATAAAGAATGTTATGGGCTGTTTCGTATTAACAATCTTAAACAGCTCTGATTTTCCATCTTTAAGAAAAACGTTAGGTAACCATTTGATCACACCAAATTGTTTGAACAACTCCCTTCTGTATGAAGTATATGTTGGTCTGTAAAAGCGTTTAGGTTTGGAAAACCCTATTTTGGATTCACTCATATAGGCATAAGGTTTACTTTTATTTCTTGAGTTTTTTAAAGGCGTTCTTCTGGAGTAAATTCTAATAACACCATTAGCACCCACAATTCCAGCACCAAATCCAAATTTATCCACAAATATACCTTCTACATCTTCAGTTTTTAAGCCGATAAGATAGTCGTTGTCTGCTAAAGGAATATCATCAATGAAAATGGCAGGACTTTGACTGGCATTGATAGAAGTGACCTGTTGAGTCAATATCCTTAGTCCTCTAAACTGCGAACTTCGATTGACTATAAAACCTCTATACCTAATATATTCCAATACAGTTGGAAAGTTATTAATCTCGCGTTGGGTAATGTTCTGGTAATTATTTCTGAAGGAGACATCATTCATACTGTAACCTTTGTCATCCGTTTTCTTCTTTTTTGTTACGATGTTTACCTCATCGAGTTTTACAATGTCTTTACTTTGAACAAAAAAGTCATCGATCTTAAAGGAAGATACAAATTCTTCTTTAGGAGTTTTGTATTCTCGTTTTTTGAAAGGTTCAATATCTATGAATTTATCCGATTGATGAGCCGTATTATTAATATTCATTGAAGGTTTCTTAAGAGAGCCATCAGCACTTATATATGAAAAAAGTAACATTTCATCCTTGTAAGGAAAGAGGTTTTTAATTGAAAACGTTTTATCTTTCTCGATAGCAATGGTTTTGCTTTTTTGATTTACTGTACTGTGGAAATATAAACTATCGGCATCAGGAGTATTGTATATTCTACCTGATAATGTAATGCCATTTTCAAAATCATACCTCACTTGAGGAGTATGATTAAAGATAGAATTCCATTCATATCTGCTCCAACCTTGTGTGAGCAATAAAACATCCAAATCATATGCAGTTTTTCTATTAGGCTCAAAGAAATAATAGAAAGGTTGTTCGACATGACCTTTTACATAAGGCTTCAGGTAATTAGCCGATAGGATGGAATGTTCGGGGTTATAACTTTGCGTAGATTCTGGTAAAATGGAGATACTGAGATTGGTCAATTGATCAACATTTTTTGAGCCTAAAGAATATATTGAAAATGTAATAGAGTCTGTGTCTGATTTTACTTTATTAATTAAAACTGAAGCACTTTTACTTAATATAGGATTATATATAAGCCGCTCAACAACTGGATTGTTGTTCTTGTCAAAAACAGTGATTGTATTAATACCCTCGTGCAGTTCACTTTTAGGTATTGTAAATGATTTTTGTGTTTTATCGTTAAAAGCAAAAGAAAGTGTTTTTAAATTGCCGTTTTTATGAATATGTATTTTGTATAGATCATCAGCAATTTGAGATAATGTATTAGGGTTGGTTCGCAGTGTAATAAATAACTTATTTGGCGTTAGATTGTTGATGTTTATAGCAATGCCATTCGTCTCAATATTTGGTAGATTTTGCTCAATAGTGTAGCCATTTCTAAGTTTTACTATGGCTCTGTAAGTTTTAGATGGGATAGGCGAGATGGCAAATTTTCCAATCCCAAAGCGGTTGCTTTTAAAAGTTGTAATCTCATTATTCTCCTCATCTACGATAATGCCTTCAATAAGAATGCCTTTACCTTTAGGATTCAAAATTTTAAACCCTATGGTGTTTTCTGTATTCATTACTATATGACCACCCTCAGGTAAAAACTGGAGATCGAATTTCTGATGGCTTATTTGATCAGAAACTGTTTTTTGCTCTTCTTCTCCAATAACCTGTATTTTTTGAATAAAGGCATCATCTTCCTTAAAGTTTTTCATCCAGTTAGTAGTCGCTTTTACGTAATAGTCTCCAGAAGTAAAGGTAGAGTCGATCGCTATATTACCTTTAGCTCCACCGTTTATAGCTAGCCATAAATCATCTTTAACTTTTTCCCCTTTGTCATTATAAACACTTACGTAAACATTTGTTGATGTTTTTGAGGGCAGCGATTGATGACGATCATAAATATAGGCTTTAAACCAAAGGTCTTCGCCGGCAATCAATGTTGTTTTATTTAAATGAAGAAAAATAGTCTCTCTTGGAAGTTGAAAATAGGCTTTATAATTGTCTTCAACACTGTTACTTTCCTGAGAAAAACCAGATATAGAGACGAGTAACAATAATACTGCAATATACTTTTTCATAGTGAGCTATTTAGTCAGAGTAAGATACTAATAATATAAGATTATTGGAATTAAAACGTAAGAATATTCCTAATATTTTTTGTTAATTAAAACTTAAAAACAAAAAAACTCCAGTATTTTACTGGAGTTTTTAAAAAAAGATATGATTTATTTGTTACATCATTCCTGGCATACCTCCGCCTCCCATTGGTGGCATTGCAGCCGGAGCTTCTTCTTTAATATCAACTAATGCACACTCTGTAGTTAAGATCATACCGGCAACTGAAGCTGCATTCTCTAACGCAATACGCGTTACTTTTTTAGGATCGATAATACCAGCTTTGAGCATGTCCACATAAGACTCAGATTTGGCATCATAGCCAAAATCTTTTTTGCCTTCCAGTACTTTATTGATCACTACAGAACCTTCTCCTCCAGCATTTTCAACGATTGTACGTAATGGAGATTCAATGGCTTTATTCACTATTTGCACGCCAGTAGTCTCGTCTAAATTATCAGTAGTAATCTTTTCAAGGGTTTTCTTGGCTCTTACTAAAGCTACACCACCACCGGCAACAATACCTTCTTCTACGGCTGCTCTTGTAGCATGTAATGCATCATCAACACGGTCTTTCTTTTCTTTCATTTCAACTTCTGATGCAGCACCAACATATAGTACAGCAACACCACCGGCTAATTTAGCTAAGCGCTCCTGAAGTTTTTCTTTGTCGTAGTCAGATGTTGTGGTTTCCATCTGAGCTTTAATTTGATTAACACGAGCTTTTATATCACTTGCTTTCCCTGAGCCGTTAACGATAGTTGTATTATCTTTATCAATAGTTACCGTCTCAGCAGTACCCAACATAGATAGGTCTGCATTTTCTAATGAAAATCCTTGTTCTTCAGAAATAACTGTACCTCCAGTTAATATGGCAATATCTTCTAACATTGCTTTACGTCTGTCACCAAAACCAGGAGCTTTAACTGCGGCAATTTTAAGTCCGCCTCTTAGTTTGTTTACAACTAAAGTTGCTAAGGCTTGACCTTCAACGTCTTCTGCTATAATTAATAAAGGTCTTCCAGATTGTGCTACAGGCTCTAAGATTGGGAGGATCTCCTGAAGGTTTGAGATCTTTTTGTCAAATAATAAAATGTATGGATTCTCTAAATCCGCGATCATTTTATCCGCATCGGTTACAAAGTAAGGTGATAAATAACCTCTGTCAAATTGCATGCCTTCAACAACATCTACATAAGTGTCTGTTCCTTTAGCTTCTTCAACAGTAATGACACCTTCTTTACCTACTTTTCCAAATGCTTCTGCAATCAATTCTCCGATAGTATCGTCATTATTTGCAGAGATAGAGGCAACTTGTTTGATCTTTTCTGAAGAATTACCTACTTTTTTAGATTGTTTATCAAGGTCAGAAACTATAGAATCCACCGCTTTATCAATACCTCTTTTAAGGTCCATTGGGTTGGCGCCGGCAGCTACATTCTTTAATCCTTCTTTTACAATTGCCTGTGCTAAAACAGTAGCGGTAGTTGTTCCGTCACCAGCGAGATCATTGGTTTTAGAAGCTACTTCTTTTACCATTTGAGCGCCCATATTTTCCAGCTCATCTTCTAATTCAATTTCTTTTGCAACGGAAACCCCATCTTTAGTGACCTGAGGACCACCAAAAGATTTACCTATGATTACATTTCGCCCTTTAGGACCTAAAGTTACTTTTACTGCATTGGCTAATGCATCCACGCCACGTTTAAGACCATCGCGTGCTTCAATATCAAATTTTATGTCTTTTGCCATTTTTTAGAATATTTATTAATAAGATTAAACAATAGCTAAGATGTCGCTTTCACGCATCATTAAATAGTCTTTACCTTCAAGTTTTAGCTCAGTACCACCATATTTTCCATACAATACAGTATCGCCTACTTTTACAGTTAAAGGTTCGTCTTTTTTACCATTACCGATTGCAACTACGGTTCCTTTTTGTGGTTTTTCTTTTGCATTATCCGGGATGATAATGCCAGAAGCCGTTTTAGTTTCAGCTTCCATGGGTTCTACCAGAACTCTGTCTGCTAATGGTTTAATGTTTAAAGCCATTTGTGTTTATTTTTTTATTAATTAAGATTTGATTTAACGCTTAAGCGTTATTCGAAAATTATGCCAACGTAATTCAACTGACAAAGTTGCAGTAATAAAAAAAGCCAACGTTATAAGTTGACTTTTTAATAATATTTTCAGGTGTATAAAACCAGTTAGTTTGTAGCTGTCGAATCGCTAGGCTGCGATGTTGATGTTGGTGCTACAGGTTGACTAGTAGTTGTATCATCGGCATCTAGAGCTTTAGAATCTTGTATGCCTCCAGCGCCATCTATAGTAATGTTTGATAATAATATTAGCGCTATTAGAACTGTAGCTAACACCCAAGTACTCTTATCTAAAAAATCACCTGTCTTTTTCACACCTCCTAATTGTTGTGTGCCGCCACCTCCAAAAGATGAGGATAATCCACCACCTTTAGGATTTTGTACCATAATTACTACTACCAGTAAAAAGGCTACAACTACTATGAGTATTAAAAATATCGTAAACTTTGTCATTATTTGGTATTGTTATGTTCTTTTAATTCTTTTATCGCTTTAATTTGGTCTGCAAAGAAACTACTTTTTTCTGGATATTTCAAACTTAATATTTTATAGGACTGAATTGCCTTTTCGTAGTTTTTTTGTTCAAGATATATTCGTGCTAAGGTTTCGGTCATCAAATTGTCCTCAACACTATTTTCATCATCAATTAGTTTAGGTTTTGGAGTGTTTAGAGTGGGTTTAATCTTTGGATTCTCATTGATGAATTTATCAATAAGCGTCATTTTTTTATCTAAAGGCGCAATATCATTCTGATCACCCTGATCTTCTGATCGTTTAATAGGTTCAAAGCTTGTTATTTTCAACCATTCAGCAAAAGAGTGTGTGTCAGTTTTATCAAACTCCAGAGGTTTGCCGATTTCCAATTTAGATTCAGGTGTGATATTATCGACATCAATAGTTATAATGGATGGGGTTTTCATAGTAGCACTATCGGTAATGATGGGTGTCTTTTCCTGAAATAAATCCGGGTCCAAAACACCTTCAGTATCTTCAACCTGTTGCTCAAAATCTTTATCGATAGTAACGCGTTTATCAACAGAAATATCATCTACATCATTCACAGTAATGTCTTTGATATATTGTGAGTTTTGTTTGATAAGCTGTGATATTTCATTTTGGTTGAATTGCTCGGAAGTTATATAATCAAATAAGACACTTCGATCCGTGGTATATGCTGCAGTAACCTTAAGGGCATTGTTATACTTAAAGCTCTCCTTATTCTTTAGACCTTTAAGATGTAGAGCTCTTGCTGCCTGAAAGTAGGGGTAATTATTTACCGTTTTCTTTATAGCATCTGTTTGTTCTGAAGTAATGCTTTCAGGGTGTTGTAATACGTATGTGAAATCCTGCAATTGCATAGTTTGATCATTACCAGTTATTGGCTAGAGAAGCATTAAAAATATCTTGAGTTAAACGTTCAAAGATTTCGGCAATAGCTGTGTCTTTTTGACTACCAACGAGCTGTGCGGCACCTTCATAATCAAAGAAAAATGAAAAGCGTTGTTCGAAATCTTTTTCTTCATCTAGGGTATTATAATAACGTACATTAACGGATATGGTTAAACGGTTTTGAGCAGCGGTATTATTCGCTGTAGCTGTCATGGGCGATATACGGTACTCTACAATTTCACCTTCGTAAACCAAATGCCCGCCTGAATTTACCAATGACAGATTGGTTTGATTTTGAATCAAATCTTGTAGTGCATTAGTAAAGTCTATGTCCAACCCGGGCTCAACTAAAGGTGCATTATTTTGAAAAAAATTGACCTGAAAAGTTTCAGCTTCTCCTGTGTCAGCTCCGGTAAAAGAGTATATGCCACAGCTTAAAAAAGTGGCCAATAGACTAAAAAGCAATAAGTATTTAATCCGTTTCATTTAGTAACTGTTTGGGCGTTTCATAGTAATAAACGCATAAATATAACCCGCATTGTCAGCAACATCAAAATCTACATTGATGAGGCGATAGCCTTGATAATGCTTTTCATTAATCAGATCTTCAGCTTCTTGCCTGATAGCTTCCGAACTATTACGACTAAAGGATTTACGTATTCTAAAAATTTCAACTGCTTTCATAGGGTGCTTATAAATCGTATTGTTTGATTTTTCGATATAGTGTACGTTCACTTATGCCAAGCTCAGCAGCAGCTAATTTACGTTTTCCACTGTGACGTTCTAAAGATTTTTTAATAAGTTCTAATTCTTTATCATGCAAGGATAAGGTTTCTTCCTCTTCAATTTCTTCTGCAAAGTGATATTTGTCGGTAGCGTCTTCATTAGTTGCTGTTTGAGGAATAGACTCAGGGATGGAAAGTACCTCAAGATCTTCAGGAGGTGTATTGTAATCTACAGTACTGTCGTCACCGCCATAGATTTTTTGAATAAGCCCCTGATTGTCTTTTTCAACTTCAGAAACGTTACCACTCTTCATTAATTCCATAGTGAGTTTTTTAAGATCATTGAGGTCATTTTTCATATCAAAAAGCACTTTATATAAGATCTCTCGTTCGTTGCTAAAGTCACTATCCGATTTGTGATCGTTGATCACAGCTGGGAGGTGATTCCCGGAGTTTGGTAAATAACTTTGTAAGGCCGAACTGTTAAGCGTTCTATTATGTTCAAGTACTGAGGCTTGTTCGGCAACATTGCGAAGCTGTCTGATATTGCCATTCCATCTGTATTTTAGTAAAAGTGCAATAGCATCATCAGTCAATTTAATGGTTGGCATTTTATACTTCAACGCAAAGTCACTGGCAAATTTTCTAAATAATAAATGAATATCTTCCTTACGATCTCTTAATGCAGGCAAATGAATTTCAATGGTACTCAATCTGTAATAGAGGTCTTCTCTGAACTTTTCTTTTTTTATAGCCTCAAACATATTGATGTTAGTAGCCGCTACAATTCTGACATCAGTTTTTTGGACTTTACTGGATCCGACTTTAATGAATTCTCCATTTTCCAAAACACGAAGCAATCTTACTTGGGTGGTTAAAGGTAACTCACCAACTTCATCTAAAAAGATAGTGCCGCCATCGGCAACTTCAAAGTACCCTGATCGTGTTTGCGTGGCTCCTGTAAAAGCGCCTTTTTCGTGACCAAAGAGCTCACTATCAATTGTGCCTTCAGGAATTGCACCACAGTTAACAGCTATATATTTACCATGCTTTCTATGCGAAAGCTGATGTATGATTTTAGGAATACTTTCTTTACCAACGCCACTCTCTCCAGTAACCAGAACAGATATATCCGTCGGAGCTACCTGAATAGCTTTTTCGATGGCACGATTGAGCTTGGCATCATTTCCTATAATCCCAAAACGTTGTTTTATAGCTTGAATGGATTCCATTTTAATTATTTTCTGAATAGCCTACAGCTTCACCAATAAGTGTTGCACTGGTGCAGTCTGTAATTTTTACGTTTACAAAATCGCCTTCCTTATAGTGTGCTTTAGGAAATACAACCACCGTATTTTGTGTGTTTCTACCAGACCAGTGTGCATCAGATTTTTTAGAAGATTTCTCAATGAGAACTTCTTCAATTTTGCCAACATGTTGTTGTGTGCGATAATGGCTGTGCTCTTGCTGTAATTGTATGATTTCTTGAAGCCTACGTTTTTTAACATCCATAGGGACGTCATCGTCCATTTTACGACCTGCTAAAGTTCCGGGGCGCTCAGAGTAAGCAAACATAAACCCGAAATCATACTTTACGTATTCCATCAGGCTTAGAGTGTCTTTATGATCTTCTTCTGTTTCGGTAGGAAATCCTGCGATCATATCCTGACTTATTGCGCAATCCGGTATTAATCGTTTGATGCTATCTATAAGTTCAAAATATTCTTCTCGGGTGTGCTGACGATTCATTTCCTGAAGGATACGGTTACTACCACTTTGTACAGGTAAATGAATGTATTTACATATGTTATGATATTTGGCCATGACTTCAATAACATCTATGGTCATATCCTGAGGATTAGACGTTGCAAAACGGAACCGCATTTTTGGTTGTGCTATGGCACACATCTCCATAAGGTTTGCAAAATTAACAGCAGTGGCTTTTTGCATGTCCGTTGCCTTTTCATAATCTTTTTTGAGCCCACCGCCATACCAAAGGTAGCTGTCTACATTTTGCCCCAGTAGTGTCACTTCTTTATAACCTTTACGCCATAGATCATTAACCTCTTCTATAATACTTTGGGGATCCCGGCTTCGTTCTCTACCTCTTGTAAAAGGAACAACACAAAAGGTGCACATATTGTCACATCCTCTGGTTATAGATACAAATGCAGTAACACCGTTACTATTTAATCTTACAGGAGCAACATCACCATAGGTTTCTTCTTTAGATAAAATAACATTGACCGCATTTCTGCCTTCATCAATTTCGCTAATCAGGTTTGGGAGATCTTTATAGGCATCAGGACCAACAACAAGGTCAACCATCTTTTCTTCTTCCAGAAACTTACTTTTAAGACGTTCGGTCATACAGCCCAAAACACCAATCTTCATATTCGGATTGATCTTTTTTACGGCATTGTATTTTTCCAATCGCTTTCTTACGGTTTGCTCTGCTTTATCTCGAATTGAACAGGTGTTCACCAAAACCAAATCAGCATCTTCAAGGTTGGGCGTGGTATTAAATCCCTCTTTGGAAAGAATAGAAGCTACAATCTCACTATCGCTAAAATTCATCTGACATCCGTAACTTTCTATGAAGAGCTTTCTCTTATTACCTTCTTTAGCGTCCAGAATAAGATGTTCACCTTGTTTATTTTCGTCTATAATTTTTTCCATAAATCAATATAATCCTGTAGATGCAATTAACGTGCAAAGATATGAAATATTTAAGTTTTGTGACAAGATGACAGGTCTATGTTTGTGCTTATATAAATAGTATTATAGTGTTTGGAAAATAAAAACGCAACCTTCTGAGGATTTATGCATCTTATAAGTAAAAATGAATCGGCCATGAAAATAATCAAACAACTAACGTTAAGTTTAATAGTTATAATGTGCTTTCTAAGCACTCAATGCGATGATGACGAAAGTATTGTTACCAATTGCGATCAGAATGTAATTGTAAATGAAGATCTGTATAATGATTTGGAAACGGCCTTCTTTACATTTGTGAATGTAGAGGTTATTGACGATTGCTTAAGTGTAGAGATATCAAGCTCAGGATGCGATGGTAACAGTTGGGAATTTAATATGGTAGATTCTGGTTTAATCTTAGAGTCTTTTCCCGAACAACGAAATTTAAAGTTTCAATTGATTAATAACGAAGCTTGTCTGGCTGTTTTTCAGAGAACAGTCACATTTGATCTCTTACCACTTAGAATCGAAGGAAGCAACGAAATTAATTTAAACATAGATGGTTTGGGAGAATCGGTTACTTATAGTTATTAGAAGTTAAATGATACATTATAATGAAAGCCTGAAATTTATTTCAGGTTTTTTTATGTCGAAAAACAACAGACCATTGGTGCTTTTTTTAGGTTGAAATGCTATTGAAAATTTTAAAAATTATGATCGTTTCTTATTTTTCATATACATTTGTAGCCTTAAAAAACAAAAAATGCCGAAGAATTTAGTCATCGTTGAGTCACCAGCAAAGGCAAAAACCATAGAGAAATTTCTGGGGAAAGAGTATAAGGTAGCGTCTAGTTTTGGTCATATAGCGGATTTACCATCAAAAGAATTGGGTGTTGATGTAGATGGCGATTTTAAGCCAAAATATCAAGTGTCTAAGGACAAAAGAGATGTCGTAAAGAAGTTGAAGGATCTGGCTAAAAATGCTGAAATGGTCTGGTTGGCAAGTGATGAAGATCGGGAAGGAGAGGCTATAGCATGGCACTTAGCAGAAACTTTGGGATTAGATAAAGAAAAAACAAAACGTATTGTTTTTCATGAGATTACCAAATCTGCAATTCAAAAAGCTATTGAAAATCCACGCAGTATAGATTACAATTTAGTTGATGCGCAACAGGCACGACGTGTACTGGATCGTATTGTGGGTTATGAACTATCACCGGTATTGTGGCGTAAGGTTAAAGGCGGTTTGTCTGCGGGTAGGGTACAATCTGTTTCTGTACGTTTGATTGTAGAACGCGAGCGAGAAATAGAAAATTTCAATAGTGAAGCATCATATAGAATCGATGCTGAATTTATTAATAATAATGGTGTTGCTTTTAAAGCAAAACTGCCAAAAAATATAATTACTAAGGAAGAAGCAGAAGCTTTTCTTAAAAAGAATATACAAGCTACATATCATGTGGCTAATTTGGAAAAGAAACCGGTTAAGAAATCTCCGGCACCTCCATTTACAACTTCAACATTACAACAGGAAGCATCTAGAAAGTTAGGCTTTTCTGTAAGTAGAACCATGAGTAATGCCCAGCGATTATATGAGGCGGGTTTCATTACTTATATGAGAACGGATAGTGTTAACCTTTCCGATGAAGCTAAACAGGGTGCAGAAAACGAGATTGTTTCGGCTTATGGTGCCTCTTACAGTAAACCAAGAAATTATAAAGGGAAAACAAAAGGAGCTCAGGAAGCTCACGAAGCGATACGACCTACAAATTTTGCAAACCATACTGTAGCAGTAGAAAGAGATCAGGCGAGATTGTATGAGTTGATATGGAAGCGTACTATTGCCTCGCAAATGAGCGAAGCACAACTAGAGCGTACCAATGTGAAAATTGGAGTGAATGCTTCTGAACCGGTTAAGGAACAGTTTGTAGCTAATGGGGAGGTAATTACTTTTGATGGATTTCTAAAAGTATATTTGGAAGGAACAGACAATGAAAATGAAGAACAAGCAGGATTGTTGCCCGATTTAAAAGTTTCAGAAGCTTTAAATGCAAATTATATTACCGCCACGCAACGTTTTTCAAGACCACCGGCAAGATTTACAGAAGCATCCTTAGTCAAAAAATTAGAAGAATTAGGTATCGGTAGACCATCTACATATGCGCCAACAATTTCTACAATTCAGAATAGAAATTATATTGAGAAAGGCACTGTTGATGGAGTAGATAGATCTTATATTCAAATGACTTTAGAGTCAAACACTTACAGTGAGAAATCGCTTACTGAAAAAGTAGGGTCAGATAAAGGTAAGTTAGTCCCAACCGATATCGGTATGATAGTGACTGATTTTTTAGTCAATCATTTTGAGAATATCCTCGATTATAATTTTACAGCTAAAGTAGAAGAAGATTTTGATGATATTGCCGATGGTAAAGAAGATTGGCGATCAATGATGAAGGATTTCTACAAAGATTTTCATCCACAAGTCGAAGAAGTACAGGAGAATGCAGAGCGCGAATCGGGAGAACGTATTTTAGGTGTAGATCCCAAAACAGGACGTCAGGTCAGTGTACGATTAGGGCGTTTTGGACCGATGGTTCAGATAGGTACAGTTGATGATGACGAAAAACCAATGTTTGCAAGTTTGTCACCCGATCAGCAATTGAACTCTATTTCCTTTGAAGAAGCTATGGACTTGTTTAAACTTCCAAAAGCTTTGGGCGATTATAATGGTGAAGACGTAGAAGTCAATAATGGACGTTTTGGGCCTTACGTGCGTTTTGGTAAAAAGTTTGTGTCTTTGCCAAAAGGAGTAGATCCATTAAGTGTTGAATTGGATCAGGCTATCGAGTACATAAAAGAGAAAGAAAAGGCTGACGCTCCTATATACGTATACAAGGATCTGGAAGTTACAAAAGGTAAAGGCAGATTTGGACCTTTTATAAAATGGAATAATCTTTTTATAAATGTCAATAAAAAATATGATTGGGATAATTTATCCGAAGATGATATTGTAACTTTGATCGAAGAAAAAATTCAAAAAGAAAAAGACAAGCTGGTGCATCATTGGGAAGCAGAAGGTATACGAGTAGAGAAAGCAAGGTGGGGCAGGCATAATGTAATCAAAGGGAAACAAAAAATCGAACTGGCAAAAACCGTTGATGTTTCTAAGATGACACTAGAAGAAGCTGTTGAGATTCTTGAAAAGAATGCACCAAAGAAAAGAGCAACCAAAAAGAAGACGACAGCAAAAAAGTAATAATTCATGAATTTTAATTTTCTCTCACCTGTTTCAGATGCTGTATTAGCTCATAAAGAGTTACTGCAGCAACAAACTCTAGGTAGAAAATTTAAAATTCACTCTCAACAAAATGGTATTCCTGATCTAGAAGGCGTTGATATTGCCATTATCGGCGTATTGGAACATCGCAATGATGTTAATTATATAGGTGAAGACTTAAGTTTTGATACCATCCGCAAATCGTTGTATGGGCTTTTTCCCGGGAACTGGCATGTTACAGTTGCTGATCTAGGGGACATAAAACCCGGAGAAACTGTAGAAGATACCTATTTTGCGCTCAGAACTTCCATAGAAGTTTTAGTGGAGAACAAGATCATACCAATAATATTGGGCGGAAGTCAGGATCTGACGTATGCCAATTACAGAGCTTACGATAATATTCAACCCATGGTGAATATTGTAAATGTGGATACCAATTTCGATCTGGGAGATGCCAATTTACCAATTAAGAATAACAGTTATTTAGGAAAGGTCATTTTAGAAGAACCATATAACCTGTTTAATTATTCAACAATTGGATATCAAACTTATTTTAATTCTCAGGAAGAAATAGACCTGATCGAAAAATTATATTTTGAAGCCTATCGATTAGGAGAAGTCACTCAAGATATAAGTCTGGTAGAACCTGTAATGAGAGATGCTCATATCGTAACAGTAGACTTAAAATCTGTAAGAGCTTCGGAGTTTGATTCTTCTCAGAAATTTTCGCCAAATGGATTTAATGGAAAAGAAATATGTGCGATAACCCGCTACGCTGGCATAAGTAATAAGGTGTCTGCTTTTGGGATCTATGAGTATAAATATGCGGCAAAAGATAGTGCTACAGCCATGTTGATTGCTCAAATGATATGGTACTTTATAGAAGGTGTAAGTTCTAGAATTAAAGATGATGATTTCACTAACGATAATCATTATCAGAAATACAATGTAATGGCAGGTGGTGAAGATTTGAAATTCTATAAAAGTTTAAAAACTGGACGTTGGTGGATAGAAATACCTTTTTTGCCAAATGTTAATAATAAATTAAAAAAGCATACGTTATTACCATGCACCCATGATGATTATTTGAGTGCGCTTAAAGATGAGATACCAGAGCGTTGGTATAAGGCATACCGTAAGAATAGTTTTTAAAATATGCGTTTCATCGGATTTTTAACATTTTAACTATCGATGAACTGCGTTTTTTATGGATGAAATGCAAAAAAACTTTAAAAAAAGTTGCTTTTTAAAAAATATATAAATATGTTTACGACCTTAAAATTAAGGACGACTAATTTAACCTCGAGTTTCTATGAATATTAAGAAGTTTGTTTTATTAACCACAGTGTTTGCTTTGGTTGCCAGTTGTAATTCTGGTGATAAAGGTCAGTTAGTGGGTGTCAAAGGAAAAAAATGGCATCCTGAAAAACCGTATGGAATGACGCTGGTGCCAGGAGGAGCCTTCATTATGGGTAAATCTGATGATGATATAGCAGGGGTGCAAGATGCGCCAACTAAAACAGCTACGGTACGTGCATTTTACATGGACGAAACTGAGATTTCTAACAGTGAATATCGTCAATTTGTATATTGGGTTAGAGACTCTATTATCAGGCTGAAATTAGCCGAAATGGCAGATCTGGAAGGTAAGACTCCAGGAAGTGATGACATAGGAGAGTTCGCATACAAGGATTCCAATCCTGAAGAAATGAACGCTTACGAAAGTTATATGCTAAATACCTATGGTAACGAGCAAAGAAAAATCAATAACGATGTAGAGTTGTTTTTTGATACAGACGATTATCCGGACGAGTTATATGCCGAAGTTATGGATGGGATGTACTTACCTCTCGAAGAATCTTATAACGGACAGCGTATGTGGGATGTTACTCAGTTTAAGTTCCAGTACTCCGTAAGAGATCTTCAAAAAGCAGCAAGAGACAGAAGCTTAAAGCGTTCTGATGTTGTTTCACAAGAAGAAGTGGAAGTGTATCCTGATACAACAGCTTGGATCAGAGATTTTGCTTACTCTTATAACGAGCCAATGCACAATGACTATTTTTGGCATGATGCTTATGGCGATTATCCGGTTGTAGGTGTATCTTGGAAGCAAGCGCGTGCATTTTGTCAGTGGAGAACCATACACCATAACGGTTACCAGAAAAAGAAAGGAAAACGACCTGTTAACTCATACAGATTACCATCAGAAGCAGAATGGGAATATGCAGCCAGAGGCGGTTTACAAGGTGCTACGTATCCTTGGGGAGGACCTTATGCTAAAAATGACCGTGGTTGTTTCATGGCTAACTTCAAGCCATTAAGAGGGGATTATGCTGCCGATCAGGCATTATATACTGTAGAAGTAGATGCTTACGATCCTAATGATTTTAACCTGTATAACATGGCAGGGAACGTATCCGAATGGGTCAATGGATCATACGATCCGGCGTCATATGAATACTCATCAACCATTAACCCTAATGTAAATGATCCGGAAAATACACGTAAAGTTGTACGAGGTGGATCATGGAAAGATGTTGCATACTATTTACAAGTAAGCTCAAGAGATTACGAGTATGCAGATTCAGCACGTAGTTATATTGGATTCAGAACTGTTCAGGATTACATGGGAACAGAAGTGACTAAAAATGCAGCTACAAACTAAAATTCGAACTTAAACTAAAAAACCAAATATTAACCCGACTTAAGTTACATCCATTTAACTTAAACTAAAAATTAAAAAATTATGGCACAGAAAGGTAAAATGACTTTAACAAACATGATCTACGGATTAGGAGCAGCAATCGTAATCGTAGGAGCACTTTTTAAGATTCAGCACTGGCCTTATGGTTCTGAAATCTTAACTTTAGGGATGATTGTTGAAGCATTGGTATTTACATATTCGGCATTCGAAAAGCAACAAAGCGAATTAGATTGGTCGTTAGTATATCCTGAATTAGCAGGAGGACAATCTATGGGTAAAAAGAAGAAAGAAGAACCAAAAGATGCTGAAGGCTTATTATCTAAAAAATTAGATAATTTATTGAAAGAAGCTAAAATAGATGGTGAATTAATGTCGAGCTTAGGTGACAGCATTAAAAATTTCGAAGGTGCAGCTAAAAGCATATCTCCAACTGTAGATTCTATTGCAGCAACTAAAAAATATGGTGAAGAGCTATCTTTAGCAGCAGCACAAATGGAATCATTAAATAGCTTATATAAAGTACAATTAGAAAGTGTTAACCGTCAGGCAGCAATCAATGAAGAAGCTGTTGAGAATGCAACTAAGCTTAAAGAGCAAATGCAATCTTTAGCATCTAACTTATCATCATTAAATGGTGTGTATGGCGGAATGTTATCTGCAATGAACAAAAACTAATTAGTTTTTTCTATCCAAATTAATTAATAACAATTTAAAGACTAATTAAACATGGCAGGAGGAAAATTATCTGCAAGGCAGAAAATGATTAACTTAATGTACTTGGTATTTATTGCGATGATGGCAATGAATATGTCCAAGGAAGTACTATCCGCTTTCGGATTAATGGAAGCTAAATTCACAGATTCTAACACAGTAGCAACTGAAAAAAATAGTGCTTTACTAGCTAACTTAGAAACCAAAGGAGAAGAAAAACCAGAAGAGTTTGCTGTGCCAGCTAATAAAGCGAAACAAGTAAGCATTATCTCTGATAAGTTCTACAAGTATATCGAAACTTTAAAGGCAGACCTTTTAAGAGAAGGAAAATATGCTGTAGATCCGGAAACTGGAACCTTACCATTTGAAGCGATGGACAAGACTGATATCTTAGATGAGATGTGGTTTACAGGAGATCGTGAAACTAAAAAGGGACAAGAAGTTCTTGCGAAAATTAACGATTACAAAAAAGATATCAAGGACGTTCTTGGTACGGATGTAAAGTATAAAAAAGCTATAGAGCAGTTTGAAAAACGTTTTAGTACAGATGAAGTAACTACAAGTGAAGGTATAAAGAAAAGTTGGTTAAACTACCACTTCCAAGGATTCCCTGCAATTGCATCTTACACTAAGTTAACTGCAATGCAAAATGATGTTAAGATGACTGAGGCTAATATGTTCAACTTATTTTTAGGTAACACATTAGACGAAGCAGTATCTCTTAAGAAATACCAAGCAATAGTATTGGCAGATAAATCAGCATTCTTTGCCGGTGAAAAATTCCAAGGTAAAGTAGTGTTAGGTAAATACGCTAACGTAACGCCGACTAAACTTACTGTACAAGGAAAAGAAATTAATGTATCTGAGGCTGTAGATTCTACAGGAGCAGCTAAATTAGATTTCAATGTAGGCAATGTGGGTGAGCATAAAATTGATGGAAAGTTTACATTCTTAGAAGATGGTAAGCCATTAGAAATTGACATCATCGGTAACTATGTAGTAGTGCCAAGACCAAATTCAGCAACAATCTCAGCAGACAAAATGAATGTGGTATATCGTGGTGTAGATAACCCAATGACTATCTCTTTTGCTGGTGTACCAGATAATAAAGTGAATGCTTCTGCACCTGGTTTAACAAAAACAGGCAACGGAAAATATATGATGAGACCTCAAACTGGTAGAGAGGTTGTGATCAAAGTTAATGCAACTTTAGATGACGGATCATCTGCAGGTGATAGCAAAACATTTAGAATTAAAGATTTACCAAAACCTTTGGGATCGTTCAATGGTCAGTTAGGAAATGCTAAATTACCAAGAAATAATGTTGAGATAGGTAAACTATCAGCAGACTTTGGTGATGATTTCGATTTCAAATTACCATTAGATATTATTTCCTTTACAATCAAAGTTCCAGGTAAGCCATCTGTTAATGTTACAGGTAACCGCTTGAATTCTGCAGCTAAAAATGCACTTAGATCTGCAAGAAGAGGAGATATTGTTCAGTTCATCAACATTAAAGCTAAAGCAAGAGGTAGTTCGATCAGAATTAAGACCGTAACACCTGTTGTTGTTGAATTGGCAAACTAATAATTATAATATTAGACGAAGTTCAGACGTTAATATGTTGAGATATTAAATGTCCCAAACTATAATAAAGAATAAGATGAAATTTAAAAGTATATTATTAACCGTATTAGGATTGTTTGTAGCAAATACCATAAATGCACAATCAAATATCTTAAACGCTAAAATTCCTGAGGAAATAGGTTTAAAAACCGAAGCTCAGTTGTTATTAGATAATGATAAGCCATTAGAATATGGTTATGTAGACGATAGAGATATCTTATTCTCAAAAATGACCTGGGAAAGAGTCGTCTTAGACGAGCGTGCTAATTTTCCATTGTACTATCCTGTGGATACTAACAATATAGGTAAAGACAGACGTTCACTATTCCATGTTCTTATGCAGAACATAAAAGACGGAATGATTGACAGAGTTTACAGAGATTCTTATTTCACTTCAGAGCTTACATTTAAAGAACTGGATGACTCTATGAAAAAAACTGATACTTTAGATGTAGGATATGACCAGTTCAATGCAGATGGTTATGTAGATCCTGAGTATATTATCAAAAGAAATATTGAAGCTTATGACATCAAAGAGTATTTGATGAAAGGACTTTGGTACTTCGATAAGCGTCAGGGTGAGTTAAAGTATAGACTTCTGGCATTAGCACCAGCTGCTCCAGATGTGAATTTTATAGACTCTGATGATGAAGCCAACAAAGAACCTAATGCATTATTTTGGGTGTTCTTTCCTGAGATAAGAGACATTCTTCATGAGGCTAAAGCATTTAATAATAAGAATAGTGCCGTACCAATATCTTTTGACCACTTGTTAAATAGTAGACGTTTTAACGGGTTAACGTATAAAGAAGAAAACGTTTATGGCGATAGAGAGGTTAAAGAATATGTGGCAGATAATGCGCTAATGCAGTTATTAGAATCTGAACGTATAAAAGATAAGATCAGAAACTTCGAACAAGATATGTGGAGCTACTAAGCACACGTACAAATAAAAGAAAAAAACGCTCACTTATTAGTGAGCGTTTTTTATGCTTTATACCTTTAAAGATACTTACTTTTGTAACATGACAAAGGTAGATTATATTGTTGTAGGTTGTGGATTAGCCGGAATAGCATTTTGCGAACAACTAAGAGTCAACAACAAGACTTTTATAGTTTTTGACGATAGCTCACAGCAATCTTCCATTGTTGCGGCAGGTTTATACAATCCGGTTATTCTAAAGCGATTTACGCCGGTATGGAAAGCCAAATTACAACTGGAATTGGCGATGCCGTTTTACAAACACCTTGAACAACAGCTTAACGTTAAACTGGACTATAAACTGAGAGTGCTGAGACGTTTTGCTTCTATTGAAGAGCAAAACCTTTGGTTCACCGCTTGTGATCACCCGGGACTGGAAGCATTCTTATCACCAAAGATCGTGAAGAATACAGAGAATAATCTCGATGCGCCTTATGGATATGGCGAAGTTCTTGGAGCAGGACGTTTAGATACCAATGTTTTAATTGAGAGTTATAAGGCATATCTAAAAACTAATAATGAGCTTATTGAGGAAGCTTTCGATTATCATGCTTTGTTACCAGTTTGTGGAGCATCTGAATATAAAACCTATGTGGCTAAACATATTGTATTCGCCGAAGGCTTTGGCTTAAAACAAAATCCTTTTTTCAATCATTTGCCATTAAATGGCACAAAGGGAGAAGTCATAGACATTAAAATACCAAAGCTTAATATAGATTATGCGGTCAAATCTGCCGTATTCATGATCCCTAGCGGTGTTGATCGCTATACTGTAGGCGCAACTTACAATTGGAAGGATAAGAGTAATGTCCCAACGCAGCAAGGTAAAGAGGAATTGATCACCAAGTTAAAGACATTCCTGAAAAGTGACTTTGAAGTTATAAAGCATATCGCCGGTATACGTCCAACAGTAAAAGACAGACGCCCTTTACTAGGAAAACACCACGAATATAAAAGCCTTTATGTGCTTAATGGTATGGGAACAAGAGGTGTTATGAACGCACCTTATGCCGCTAAGGCATTATACGATCATATAGAAAACAATAAGCCCTTAGAAACTGAAATGGATATTAATCGTTTTTCGGATTGACCAAAGTTTTGTCATAACTCATAAACAGATTGATCCAGATGTTTCGAGATAATCTCATGATGATAGGCATAAATACCACAAGAGTTATAATAATGGCAATAAAAGCCGTTTTAAGGCTGGTACCTATGAACAAATAAGAGATTATAAAGGCAGCAACTGCAAAAGCAATTCCGACGCCATAACTTACATACATGGAACCATAAAAAAATGAAGGTTCCAGTCTGTATTTAGTATGGCAATGTGAACATGATTCATGTATTTTTAAAGTGTCAGTGATCACAAACGGATTTTTATTGATATACATTGATTCCTGATGGCACTTAGGACATGTGCCATAAAGAATGCTATAAAGTTTCATTCCTTTTTTTATCATGTATAAACCTTGTATTTTTGCGTTTCAAGTAATGATACAAAGGTACTTCATAAAATAATAAGTACTGTAACTTTTGTAACAGTAATGATAAATATTCATAATCTATCCATAGCATTTCAAGGCGAATACCTTTTTGAGGAAATTACATTTAAAATAGGACGTGGTGACCGTATTGGACTTATAGGAAAAAATGGTGCCGGTAAATCCACAATGCTTAGAATATTAGCAAATGAACAAGAGTCAGATACAGGGCAAATCGCAACTGATAAGGCACTTAAAATTGGGTTTTTGAAACAGGATATCGATTTTGATTTTGGAAAAACCGTATTGGAAGAATCCTATGAAGCCTTCAAAGAGATAAAGGCCTTAGAAGCCAAAATGAATACGATCAATACAGCCTTGGCAGAACGTACAGATTATGAAAGTGAATCGTATCATCAGTTGATGGTAGACCTCAATGATGTACAGCATCAATATGAAATATTAGGCGGTTATAATTATCAGGGCGATACAGAAAAGATCTTACAGGGCTTAGGCTTTAAAAGAGAAGATTTTGATAAGCTAACCGATACCTTTTCCGGAGGTTGGCGGATGCGTATAGAGCTGGCAAAATTACTATTACAGAATAACGATCTGTTACTACTTGATGAGCCAACAAACCATTTGGATATAGAATCGATAATCTGGTTAGAAGGGTTTTTAAAAACTTATGGAGGTGCTGTGGTTATTGTGTCTCATGATAAGATGTTTTTAGATAATGTAACCAATAGAACCATTGAAATTTCCTTGGGTAGAATCTACGATTACAACAAGCCGTATTCAAAGTTTTTAGTGCTTCGAGACGAAATGAAGGCACAGCAATTGGCCGCACAAAAAAATCAGGAGAAGCACATACAACATACCGAAAAGCTCATCGAAAAATTCAGAGCTAAAGCTTCTAAAGCTACAATGGCCCAATCACTAATTAAAAAATTAGAACGTATTGACCGAATAGAGGTCGATCAGGATGATAATAGTGTCATGTCACTGCACTTTCCGGTGTCAAAGGTACCTGGCAAAGTGGTTATTGAGGCAGAACGTATCAGCAAACACTACGGAGATCTTGAAGTATTAGATAATGTTGAACTTAGTATAGCAAGAGATTCAAAAACAGCATTTGTAGGGCAAAATGGGCAAGGAAAATCAACACTGGCAAAAATAATGGTAGGCGAGATAGCTCATGAAGGGCTTTTAAAGTTGGGACACAATGTTCAGATTGGCTATTTTGCTCAAAATCAAGCAGAGTATTTGGACGGTAATAAAACAGTTCTGGATACTATGATCGATGCAGCTAATGAAAGCAACAGGTCAAAAGTAAGAGATATTTTAGGTGCTTTTTTATTTCGGGGCGAAGAAGTTGAGAAGTACGTAAAAGTATTATCAGGAGGTGAACGTAACCGCTTGGCATTGGCAAAATTATTGTTACAGCCATTCAATGTGCTTATTATGGATGAGCCAACAAACCATTTGGACATTAAATCCAAAGCCGTATTAAAAGCAGCTCTGAAGCGTTTTGAAGGCACATTAGTACTCGTATCCCATGACAGGGAGTTTCTGCAGGGCCTGGCCGAAAGTGTATATGAATTTAAAGATCGTAAGATCAAAGAATATTTGGGAGATATCGATTACTATCTTGAGCAACGTAATCTGTTAAATCTAAGGGAAGCCGAAAAGCGTACTGTAGAAACTGTCAAAGCTAAAACAGGAAACAAACAATCATACGAAGCTCAGAAGAAGTTAAAAGCACTTCATAATAAATTGAGCAAAGTAGAATCCGCGATCAATCAATTGGAAAAAGAACTCAAAACCATAGATGTTGATCTGGCCACCAATTACGATGAAGTGGTTTCTGATCCGGATTTTTTTGATAAATACCAATCTAAAAAGGATAACCTGGAAGCATTAATGACAGATTGGGAACAAGTTCAGGAACAGATTGATGAACTCAACTCATGATCGAACACTTTTTTCAATGTCCATACTGCTGGGAAGAAATATCCATCCTTGTAGACCCTTCTCAGGGTCATCAAAAATATATTGAAGATTGTGAAGTATGCTGTAACCCAATGGCTGTAAATGTGAGTGTTGAGAACGGAATAATTGAGGGATTTAAGGCAAAAAGTATAGAACAGTGATTTTTGTTAAAATACTTATTTTCAGTATTTTATAATTTCACATAGTGCAGTTCGTCGAAAAAATTTGTCATTTATCTGGATGCTGATTATATTCGATGTATAATTATGCCCCTCACATAAATCTGCTATCATGAAAACGCTAAAACTAACCTTGCTATGTTGTTTGCTTTCTGCATTTACATTTGCCGACGTATCCAAAACCGAAAAAGACGCACTAGTTGCACTGTATAATGCCACAGAAGGCACATCATGGACCCGTACATGGAACCTTAATGACGATGTTACTAACTGGTATGGTATTACCATAGAAAACGATAAGGTCGTTGCCATTAATCTAAGCTTTAACAACCTTAAAGGACAATTGCCAGAAACATTAAGTGCATTATCCTCTTTGAGAATATTAAACTTATCATTCAACAAGTTGGAAGGCAAGTTGCCAAAAAACATAGTATTGTTATCGCAACTAGAAGAGTTAAAGTTGTTCTCTAACAACTTAACCGGAAGTATTCCAAATGATATAGATCAATTGCAAAGTTTAAAAACTTTGGAGTTGTTCAACAATAATTTTTCAGGAACAATCCCTGCTAGCATAGGTAACATAACTACTCTTGAACAATTATTATTGAGTAGTAACCAATTAATGGGAAAACTGCCCAATACCATTTCTAATTGTAAATCTTTAAAGGTATTGAGCGTGTTCGATAACCGACTTATTGGAACCATTCCATCGACAATAGGTAGTTTGGCGCAATTGGAAGAATTGGTATTATCTAATAACGCATTTTACGGGCAGTTGCCTTCAAGTATGGCAAAGCTCACGAATTTAAAAACATTATTATTGGGTAATAATGATTTCAAAGGCAATTACGCAAACTTACAGGAGCAATTGCCAAGTATCGTGGATCTGGATATAGATGAAGCCAATACAAGAGGAACCATTGTAACTCTAGACGAAATAGACGATTAATTAAATAGACATATCAAGTTTTAATTGAAATCCGAAATAACTCTCAAAAAAATGAGAGTTATTTTTTTATGTGCTTTTTTAATCTAAAAAAAGTATTATCTTTGCTGTCCGATATCGCGGGATAGAGCAGTAGGTAGCTCGTCGGGCTCATAACCCGAAGGTCACTGGTTCGAGTCCAGTTCCCGCTACAAAGAAGCGCCTTGAAACATCAAGGCGCTTTTATTTTGGAATGCATTTAATACTCACATTAAAATTCATATTATAGCCTGTTTTTTATTTTTTTATTTTATCAAACTTTAACGGTCCACCACATGCTGCTTCTATGGTTTTTGTTTCTGGAGTTGCGAACGTTTTTACTAGGTTCTTTTTCACACTTGTCCAAACCTCATTTTTGTGTTCACAGTAAATCTTGCAAAAGATGATTTCCTTTTCTGTTTTAATAAAAATAAATGGGGTTGTTTTAATCCCCTTTAATTCATTTCCCCATGAAACATCATCACAATCTGTTCCTAAACAAGTTAGTAGGGTCTTAAAAGCTGTTGTGCAGCTAAATGAATCCTTAAATTCCAAAAAACCTGTAAAAAGCCGTTGATATACAACCTGATCATAATGATTTTTAAAAGTTGACTTTTTTTTAAGGGTAACAATTTTTTTCCATTGACTGGTCACTTTTGTTTCAAGTATGAAGTCATTGTATTTCGAATTTGTATACCGTTCAGCCGATTCACTAAATTCTTGTGTAAATGAAGATATGAAGCTAGCTACTTTACTGTCGAATGAAATTTCTGTGATCTCTTGTGAGTTAGTGATAGAACTCAGTCCGAATGTTAGAATTATTAAGGGCAATATCTTTATCTTCAAATCGGCTACAACTTTAGGGTTAAACGCAGTGTTATTAGAGAATAAAAAGATAATAAATTCTTTAGCAATAATTTGAGAGAAGGACGTTCTAAGCAATGAATTATTCGCGTGGTTTAGCTTATAGTGACAAAAGTCATAAAAGCACAGGATAGAGTTGAGTACATTTAATTGATGCTAACGGAGTTTTAGATTTAAACAGTTAAACAATGTTGAAATATGTTTTGGCTTGGTTTCCAATGATTTTTATTGCAATTGCAAACGGATTGTTTCGAGAGAAGATTTTAAAGGGTCATTTAAATGAACTTCATGCTCATCAGATATCCACTGTAATAATGATGATACTATTTGGTATTTATGTTTGGATCCTATTTAAAGTTTGGTTTCCAGCATCAGCAGATCAAGCTATAAGAATTGGTTTGATTTGGCTATTGCTTACAGTCATTTTTGAGTTTTTGTTTGGGCATTATGTTGCAGGACATTCTTGGGATAAACTTCTTCAAGATTATAACATTCTAAAAGGGAGAGTTTGGATCTTAATTCTTATTTGGATATCAATAGCACCATTTACCATTTATCAGTTACAAAAATAAGTACGTTTTTTAGCTGCAATTAATTGTACGCTGTGTTGTATATTGTTATTATTCATTAAATCCGATTGAAATTATAGTATCATTTTCCTTCGAAGGTATTAAATACATTCCTGGATGAGTGTGAGTGTATTCCTTTTCATACTTTAATTTTAGATTTTCATTATTTTTCCTAATTCTTTCACCTGATTTGTCGTAAAATTTAGTGTTGGAATCAAGAATTCCGTATTTGATATAATCTCCACCACAATTCGTGTCAATCCATAATTTTTTTATTGAATAATTTCCTTCTAACTCTAAACTTCCATTTTCGTAATAGTATTTCCATTTATCAACTTTGTAATTATAATAACTCAAGCAAGGACCAGAAAAGCAACATTGTACATACCTTCCGATTAAATATTTTCCTTCTTCCTTTAGTTGTCCATTCTCATAATATTTTTTCCATAGTCCAATTTTGTATTGACTTGTTTCTCCATCAATAAATTTGGCATATTTTCCAGATTCTATTTTTTTGTACTTACTTAACTCAGAATATCCTGCAAAAGAGTTGTTTAAAAACTTAAATCTTATAAAACCTACTTCATTCTCTAAATCAAATTTTGAAACTTTTTGATTTTCTTTAATAACAATTTCTTTCTTACAACTAAATAGTGTTAGTGCCATTGTTAAAACTAATATCTCAAAAGAAACTTTCATTAAATATTTAAGATGAGTTTGGTAATGGTTTAACGTTTGGTATAACCATCAGTTAAGGACTAAATTAGGAATTATTTTCGGTTTGGTATTTGCGACTATACATTGTTGTAAACAGCTATTCTATTAAATTCCATTTCTCTTTAGTTTCAAAATCATAAAACTCGATAATACCACCAGGATTTGCTTTGATAATGTATCCAATCTTGGGATTATCATTAATTGTATCTTTTAACAAATAGTAAACGTCGTTGTATTCAGAACCATTTATACTCAAATTTTGATAGAATTCAACAGTTGAGTAATCGTAATTTTCACTTGATACGTTATATGTGTTTAATCCGAACGTATCATTTTCAGTAAATGAAACTTCAATGTCATCATTACGACTGAAAAAATTATTAAAATGTTCTCTTATGAAATATCCATTTTGAATATCAGTTTGATAATACTTTTCATAATTACAATCTACATCCATTGCAAGTCCAGTAAATGAACTTGGTTCATTCCTAAAATAGTCTATCACTGTAAAATTTAATGTATCTATACCATTAGAATAACTTATAGTATCATTTAATTCGAAAGTAACGTATTTGTCATATTCTTCTAAAAAGCCGTCACAGTGGTACTCACAGGATGTTATGAAAACTAAAAGAAGAATATGAAGCTTAAATCGAATTATTTTTTTCATTAGCCGTTTATTTAATGATAGATGTTGGGATGGTGAGTTGGTTGCGTCAATTGTTTAAAATAGTATTGACTATGAGTAATTATGGAGGTTAATACTTACATTTTGTAAGTATACACCAGACTGGCATGAACGTAGCGAGCTAGTGCAAGCAATAGGCATTCTAAGTTTGTAATCTTATTTTTAAAAAGAAAGAACAGTTTTAGAATATACCATGAATAGAATTAACAGATTAGAATCTGAATAATACAAAATATACCTTATATTAGTTACAATTATCAATCTATAATATATTTATAATGAGGCGTATAGGTTTAATTTTTGGTGTATTTATTATTTCAATATGCATGTCATGTGCTTCGGATAATTCTTCTGTATACAGAATTCAAGCTAATGATACGGAACAACCGGACGACACCTTTGATCCTTATGCAAGTTATAATATTCTTTTTGTTGGTAATAGCCTTACCTATTATAATAACTTACCCGAATTAGTAAAACAAGAAGCAGCTTCCAGAGGTGTTATTATAAATACACGAATGCTCGCCAGTAGTAATTATGCCATTGTTGATCATTGGGAAGATGGCGAAGTTCAAACATTAATTAGCTCTGGAATATATGATTATGTTGTTATTCAACAAGGACCATCATCGCAACCACCTGGTTTAGATATGCTCATAAATAGTGGTGCAGATTATGCAAATCTATGTCAGGAGAATAATGCAAGATTAGCGTATTATATGGTGTGGCCTGCATTACCCTATTACTATACATTTGATAATGTAATTGCCAATTATACAGCAGCAGCCCAAGCTAATAATGCCATATTATGCCCTGTGGGGAGACGTTGGAAGGAACATTTTGACCAAACAGAGGATTTCTCATATTATGGTACTGATGGATTTCACCCTTCTCCAGAAGGCAGTAGATTTGCGGCAGAAATTATTGTCCAGTCTTTAAATCTTCAATAACTGTTCCAGCGTATTATTTTCTGAGTCTTGTAATCAGTAAGGAAACAGAACTCACCTTGGTTTTGTTAGCCAGATATAGAATATTTTGTTTGGTATTATAAATACTAAAACCAATGAATTGAAGTTTGTTATATAACAAACTCAACAACCATGAAATTCAATCAATTTTTACAACTTCCTTTTCACCATTTTCAAAATGCAAAAGAAAAATGGATATACATATTAAGCTGTAGTCTGTTTTTTATGCTGTTCTTATTAATATATAAACCTTTTGGTTTAGGTATCGCTTTAGAACTTGGAGAACATACAATTGCCGAGTTTTTATTTTTTGTAGGCTTATTAAGTATTATGGTATTTTTTGTGCTATGGATAAGTCAGTTTGTACTGCGTAAACGTTACCCTAATACTAAGAACAATCTGGCATATTTTTTAAAGTGGTTTTTAATAGATGTCGGTTTAATAGTTGCATTGAATGCTATTGTAGAATATACCTGGCTTGAAGAAGATATCATTACGCTCAATAATTTTATGGAAGAAGTAGTTATAGACATCATAAGAACTTATTTCTATGCTACTATCGTTCTTCTGTATCCTGTAATGGGAAGTTTTATGTATGTGTATCTAAAACAATTACATAACGATAAACAGCAACTCAAAACCGATTTAGATGTCATCACTACACATTATAAAATAGTATCGGGTAATGAGGATCTTATTAAAATTTTTGATGAAAAAGGAGATTGTAAATTAACAGTGCCATTGAATAATTTATATGCCATAGAATCCAGGAATCAGTATGTGTCCATAAAATACAAACGTAACAAACAGTTGGTAGAACAGAGTATTCGTGCCAGATTTTCAAGAGTTTTACAAGAGCTTCAGGATATCCCCACCATTCTTAAGTGTCATCGTTCGTATGCCATAAATTTATCTAATGTTTTAGCATTAAAAACGATTGATCAAAAACCAAACTTGATATTGGATGAAAATACGACGCTAAAAATTCCGGTGTCCAAAACGTATCTTAAAGACATAAAGTCACAGCTTTCAAAATACTGAAAAGATATTCCGAAATGTGGTCTTATCTCAACAAAACGTTAAATAGAAAACGTTTCGCACCTAAAAAAGACATTCTGCACCAACCCCAGTAAAAGTGCACACTTGGTAACCATTTGTGCCGTTATATTTGGCGAATCTAATCAAAAAACAACGCCAAATTTTATGAGTAAAACACTGATTTTTATAGTCTTAATATGGTCTTATTTGGGCTTTGCACAAGAGAAGTATACCATAAGCGGAACACTAAAAGACCAAGCCAATGGAGAAACCCTTTTAGGAGCAACTATCCTACTAAAAGGCACAGCTATTGGAGCCACAACTAATGAATATGGCTTCTATTCACTAACGGCACCAAAAGGAGATTATACGCTGGTAATTTCCTATCTGGGATATGCCTCTGTTGAAAAAGAAATTGTACTTGATAAGAACATCAAGTTCAATACAGAACTTATTGAAGATGTTGGACAGTTAGAAGAAATTATTATTACTGCTGAAGAATCTAAAAAAGTAAATCTACGTACACCACAAATGAGTGTGGCAAAATTATCGAGTCAGACAATCAAGCAAATGCCTGCGGTAATGGGTGAGGTTGATGTGATTAAATCCATACAATTACTACCCGGAGTTACCAATGCAGGGGAAGGCGCCTCAGGATTTAATGTCCGTGGTGGTGCCGAAGACCAAAATCTGGTGCTATTGGATGAAGCTATTATCTATAATGCGTCACATTTATTCGGGTTCTTTTCTGTATTTAATGTCGATGCCATAAAAGATATAAAACTTTATAAAGGAGGCATTCCTGCACGTTATGGTGGACGCGCCTCTTCAGTATTAGACATTCGTCAAAAAGATGGTAATAGTAAAAAGTTTAAAATTTCAGGAGGTATAGGTGCCATTTCAAGCAGGCTTGCACTGGAAGGGCCGGCCTTCAAAGATAAAGGGTCATTTCTCCTCGCCGGTCGAGCATCTTATGCTAATATTTTTCTGGCTTTGGCAGGAAACAATAACCGTGCAGGGTTTTATGATCTGAACCTAAAAACCAATTATCAGCTTGATGATAAAAACAGACTCTATCTTTCGAGTTATTTAGGAAATGATAGTTTTAAGCTATCTAATTTCTTTACCAATTCTTACGGAAATCTCTCAGGAAACTTGCGTTGGAATCATATTTTCAATGATAAGCTATTCTCTAATCTGTCCTTGATTTATAGCCGATATAATTACAACCTGGAGATCAATTCTGAAGGTATCGATTGGAAATCAGACATTGACAATTATAACCTTAAATACGACTTGGGGTATTATATGAGTGATAAACTGAAGCTCGATTTTGGCGTCAGTGGTATATACTACAATTTCAATCCCGGACAACTAAATCCACTTAATGAAAGTTCAGGAATAAACCCCTTGAAATTAGATGATAAATTTGCTTTTGAAGCTGGAGTTTATGCCAGTTTAGAACATAAAATATCAGATAAACTTACAGCACAGTACGGGTTGCGTTATAGTTATTTTAATAGGTTGGGGAAACAAACCCTGAATAACTACGCCGACAATTTACCAGTGGTTTACAATTCGCAATTGGACATCTATGAACGTGCAAACCCTATTAGCCAAACCGAATATGGCAGCGGAAAGAGTATAGAGCGTTTTGGAAATCTTGAGCCGCGATTTGCACTGTCATACCAACTCAATGAAAAATCATCGATTAAGACAAGTTACAATCGTATGGCCCAATATCTGCACTTAATTTCTAACACCACTTCAGCGACACCATTAGATGTTTGGGCACCAAGCGGGAAATTTCTAAAACCGCAAATAGCCGATCAGTTTGCAATTGGATACTTTAGGAACTTTAACGACAATAAGTTTTCAATAGAAGCAGAAGTTTACTATAAGACTATAGATAATCGTGTAGATTATATTGATGGCGCAGATCTTATAGCTCAAAACACCATAGAAACAGAAATCCTGATTGGCGAATCCAGAGCCTATGGATTAGAATTACTACTTCGTAAAAACAAAGGTAAGTTCACAGGCTGGCTAGCCTATACGCTTTCAAAATCCGAACAACGGACTCCTGGAGGAGCTGCAGGAGGTTTGGGGATAAATAATGGTAACTGGTACAATACGCCTTTTGACAGAACACACGATCTATCCTTCACAGGAAGTTATAAACTGAATGATAAATGGCGTTTTGGAGCAAACTTTGCTTTTCAAACCGGCCGACCAGTAACCTATCCTGACGGACAGTTTCAGTACAATGGACTATCAGTAGCAACCTATGCTGAAAGAAATGCAGACAGACTGCCTTCATACCACCGACTGGACCTTTCTGCAACACTTATTCCGAGAAAGAATAAGAACAGAAAATGGCAGTCCGAATGGGTCTTTAGTATTTATAATGCATACAATCGTAGGAATGCAGCATCCATTACATTTGGACAGAACACTGATACTGGGGTGAACGAAGCTACGCGTACAGCTATTTTTGGAATTATCCCTTCAGTATCATACAACTTTAAATTTTAAAACAATGAACAGAACATATAAACACATAGCCTTAGTTTTAATATTGATTGGTTTTTTAAATTCGTGTACAGACGCGGTGGATGTGGATGTCCCGAATGGCGGTTCAAGATTGGTGGTAGAGGCTTCCATTAATTGGGAAAAAGGAACTTCGGGGCAAACACAGACCATTAAGTTAAGTCAATCTACAGCATTTTTCGATAGTAATCCGGAGGTACCTGTTACAGGAGCTATGGTAATGGTTACTAAAGACAATGATGGCATGCAATTTACTTTTGAAGACCAAAATAATGGCGATTATATAACCACAGATTTTGAGCCGGAAATAGATCAATCTTATACCTTAGAGATTTTTTATAACGGACAAACTTATACAGCAACCGAAACACTGATGTCGGTCACTGATATTAATAATGTAGAACAAACACTTGAAGGCGATGACGATGAGGAGGAAATTCAACTAAAAGTCTTTTTTGATGATCCTGTTAATAGTAATAACTACTATTTAGGAGAATTCAATTCGTCAGTAAATCCACTCCTAACATTAGAAGCTCTAAGTGATGAGTTTACTGATGGTAATGAGAATTTTATAGAATTTGATAACGAAGAATTGGTCGCCGGAGCAACAGTAGATATAAGCATTTACGGGATTTCTGAGAGTTACTATAACTACATAAGTATACTAATCGATCAATCTTCTGGAAACGATGGGCCTTTTCAAACAACACCCGTACAGTTAAAGGGAAATTGTATCAACCCTGACAATCTGAATGAGGAGGTATTGGGCTATTTTAGATTAAGCGAAGTGGTTAAAACAACCTATACCATTAATTAAAGCTACTAAAGAAAAGTGTTGGAGGCTGTCAATATACAAGGCGGTAAATAATAGTTGACAGCCTTACAACCACAATCTTTAGTGCCTAAGTCATAGCGACTAATTAGTATAAGGTGAAGTAATCAACATTAGTTGTGATGATAACTGGTAATACATACCATAGATTATAGTTTATTAGTGAGAGATATGAGATCAAGAACTAATAGTAATTAATTGTGACCTTCTTATTAAGAAATAAGGAGGTCAACTTAATTAATGAGGTGCGAGAAATTTTGTAGCTTTAATGTTTATTGATAATTTTTAGCGATATGACCAGAGATATCATCGATATCAACGATTTTACAATTCTTGTAGAAACAGCATGTTCTAAAGAAGTTGAAGTAGATACGTGCCGTTTTGATGAACCGGTAATAGCAGTGGCATTTTATGGCTCTGGTAATGTAGATCTGGAAATGAAACATCCCGGAGCTTCCCGTAGGTTTAATTATACCAAAGGATTGGCATTGTCATTTTTTGCAGATGAACTGGTCGACTGTATACATACAGTATCTAAAGATAACCCGTTGGAATGTATTGTCATAGCTACAGCCACTCGAAATCTTCATAAGCTTCCATTTCAGGAAGGAGAGTTATTTAATGATCTATTACATCAACTGGTCAATCCTAAAGATCATTATGTAGAAGGTCCAAGCTTTTTCATGACGCCAGAAATGCATCGTATTGTTGATAGTATTTTTAATATCACTTATGAAGGTAAAGCAAAAATGATGTTTTTTAGGAGTCAGATCACAACACTATTATCTCACTTTTTTGGTCAATTGGCAATGCATCAATCCATGCAATTGAATACTATAGACAGAGCTCGTCTTAATAAAGTTAAAGACATACTTTCGGCCAATTTAGACAATCCACCATCCTTGACAGAGCTTTCACAAGAGATAGGTTTGAATACCACTAAGCTTAAAAGAGAGTTTAAAGAAGTGTTTGGTGTGCCTGTTTTCAAGTATCTGCAAAATGAGCGATTGAATACCGCTCATAAGATGATCAGTCAAAAGTTAGCTACTGTTCAGGAAGCAGCGTGGCATGTAGGTTACGATAGCTTGAGTTCATTCTCTAATGCTTTTGCAAATAAGTTTGGTTACAGACCAAGTCAGATCAAGTAAAATTCTTTTCGAACAAATCTTAATACTTTTCGAATAACCCATTCCCCTATTAGCAGGATAGTTTTGTCATGTAATTAAAAAATAAAAGACATGAAAAGTATTCGCGCAATTATAATCGGAATGACAATATGGTTTTTAGGAGTACTGTGTTATACCGTATCCTTTTACATCCCGGTCATGGAAGATTTGGAACAACAAGCCAACACCGTGTTGTTTGTTGTGGTTATGCCTCTAGTTTGGTTTGGTAGTCGTAGTTATTACAAAGGCGATAAACAAACGCATGGGCTTAAGTTAGGGCAAACATTCTTATTCACTGCAGCTGCCTTAGATGCTATAATTACAGTGCCATTGTTTATGAATTCCAAAGGTGTTAATCATTATGATTTTTTTACTTCTCCAGGCTTTTGGATCATAGCATTAGAGTTTATAGCAATTACTGTAATGTATTGGTATATCAAAATCTATCCAAAAATAGCTGAACTTAAATCTTAAAAACCATGATAATTACAAATCAAAATATAGTATTACTGTTATTAACTTTGTTAACTGGCCTCACTGCAGGATTATGCTTCACTTGGACTAATGCAGTAACACCGGGCATAGGAAAGTTAGATGATCTTACATTTTTGAAAGCATTTCAGGAGATGAACCGCTCTATAATTAATCCGACCTTTCTGATCGTCTTTTTTGGACCATTTATAACGCATTTGCTCAACTTATACCTTAATAGAAATGTCTCTCAAAATGTATATGGCGTATATATAATAGCCACAATTGTATTTGCTTTTGGTGTTGTTGCAGTAACCCTGTTTAAGAACATACCCTTAAATGAAATGTTAGATCAAACAGATTTGGAGATCACTTCAAAAACAGATCTGATTGAGCTTAGAGCTGCATTTGAAACACCATGGGAACGATGGCATATGATAAGAACCTTAAGTGCATTCCTATCATTTGTGTTAGTACTCATCCCACAATTTTTAGTTCAAAAACCATAAATAATTTAAATAAATAATATCATGAAACAGAATATTTTAGTCCTTGGCGGGACAGGAAAAACAGGAAAGCGTATTGTAAATATTTTAAAGCATCAAGGCCACCATGTAAGAATTGGATCAAGGCATGCAGAGTTACCATTCGATTGGCATCAACCTGATGATTGGCCTGTAGTTTTGGAAGGTATGGAAAAAGTATACATAACTTACCAACCAGATTTAGCAGTGCCGGGAGCATTAGAAGCTATAGAAACCTTAGTGAAACATGCTAAAAGAGCTAAAGTTAAGCATGTGGTATTGCTTTCAGGAAAAGGGGAACGAGAAGCGCAGCTTTGTGAACAGGTGGTTATAAACTCAGGTTTAGGTCATACCATAATAAGAGCCAACTGGTTCAATCAGAACTTTAGTGAGAACTTTTTGTTGGAAGGTGTTTTGGAAGGTCATGTGGCATTACCATTCGCAGAAATGAAAATACCTTTTGTTGATGCCGATGATATTGCTGAAGTTGCTTCAAAAGCACTAACAGAGGAAGGGCATAATGGTGAAATTTATGAATTAACAGGAGCAAGGCAGTTAACTTTTAGAGAGGCCGTAAAAGAAATTAGTAATGGTATTGGTAGAGACATAGCGTTTACAAGTATAAGTATAGAAACTTATGTAGAAGCTATGAGAGCACAACAAATACCGGAAGATTTTATCTGGTTGATAGAATACCTGTTTACAGAAGTATTAGGCAATCCTGAAAATTCAGAAATGACCAATGATATCGAGAAGGTCTTGGGAAGGAAACCCATAGACTTTTCAGACTATGTAAAAACAACAGTAGCCACAGGTATTTGGGATCATATGGCTGTTGTGAAGTAAAACAGAATTGTAATGATCTAAAAAGGCCAGGTACAAATTATTGTGCTTGGCTTTTATGTTTAATGATACATATAAAATCACATTTTTTAAGTAGTAACCCAAAGCCATTGACAGCTTATACAAATCCAAGTTGGCTTTTTTTGCGTATATATGTAGAGCCTAAGAATAATAATGAAAGGTGTATCAGCCTTTTAGAGAAAATAATTAATTAGCCGTTGTATATATGACATGATAAAAGCCAGACTTTTAATACTGTTCTTTTTTATTGGTGTTGGAGTATTAAATGCGCAGGATTATGAGATAAAAAGTCTACCAATAAATAACAATGGAGGTTCTAATACTATTGGAAATCGAATTTTCTTTGATGAAGATGATGTATTATGGTATAATACCCATAACGGCATAGTAAAAGAGTTTGAATCTTCTCATATTTTTTACCCATTAATGGATGGTGATAAAACCGTGCAAGTTACTAGGGTCAATAATATTTTTTTAGATAGTAAAGGGCGATTTTGGGTGAATACCACAGAAGGCGTTTTTAGGTCAGATCCTTCTAAAGAAAACTTTCAAAAATTACATTGGTCTATTTTAGATAATATAAAAGCCTATCCATCGTATACTGTAGAAGATTGCTCTGGAAATATTTGGATAGGGCTCTCTAAAAATAAGGTGCTGAGAATTACTTCTGATACAGATTTTAAGATATTTAAAATAGAAAATGTAGCTCCTGAAGATGAAGATTTTAATCTTCTTTTGAGTAATGTACCTGATTGTGATTATATCGTATTACAAAAGGGACCAAACTATTTTGTTATTAATAAAGAAACATTACAACTTCCGGAGATTCCTATTGAGTATAAACTAGAAAATTACGATTACGATTATTATGCTAGAAATAAAAGTTATAGCATTTTTAAAAATGGAGAAGTATTTCCTAAAGATTTTGAAGGCTTTTATAATTATGAGCATAAACGCTATAAAGTAACCGTTTTACAAGCTTTGAATATGCAACTTGCTGAAGTACCATATGGGATGTTAGGCATATCAAAGATCAAAAACCCAGTTTTAAAAGAGCATGTGGATTTTGTGATATCTCGTTATCAATTAGGACGAACTATTAGCTTTTTTAAATTTATAGAAGAGAGTAGTGAATATCACATAAAAAAAGTTGAAAGTATTTCATTTGATCACTTAACAGAATATTTTAGTATAACTAAAAATGGGGTTATATATGTGAGTGCTTTTGACCAAATTTATAAAATAAAATTTAAAAATAAAGGCTTTAAAAAAGGTCTTAACAATAAAAAAAATCAGGGCAAAAAAGTAAATATCAGTACACGAGATTTTCTTGAAATATCAGAGAATGAACTTTTGGTATCAACTTATGAAGGTATGTTTAAGTTGAATAAAACCATTTACGGTATTGAGGAATTAAATATTTTTCCCGAGCTTGATTACTTTAGAGCTTATGCAAAAGTCAATGACTCTATAGCGTTTGGTATTGGAGAGACTGGTTTGGTGACTATAAATTATAAGAAAAATGAGATTGTGGAAATAAAAGATTTTTCCAAAACCTATGGAGAGATTATTTTTTTTGATATTGAAAAGTACACAGACTCTACTTATTTGTTAGCATCAAATTATGGCGTTGCAGTTTATAATATTGAACATAAAAAAGTGATACCCTACAAACTATTTTCCATAGTAACAGACTCGGCCAAATTTGTTAGAGATATCAACTACCAAAACAATATGTTGTATTTCAGCACACAAACCGACGGATTATTTATTCAGAACACCATAACTGATGAAGTTTCAAATATTGTTTACCAAGGGGATGGTAAAGGGCTTCCCAGTAATTATATATATACCTCTTTTATTGATGATCAGAGTAATTTATGGGTAGGTACCAATAAAGGAATTACCTGTTACAATAAAGCCTTAGAGAAGCAATTTACCTTAGATAAACAAGATGGACTCCTAGATGAGAATATAGTAGGGATACAACAAGACCAAGTAGGAAGTATTTGGTTTAGTACCTATAAAGGGTTATATAAGTATAATACTAAGTCAAAAACAGTACTGTCTTATTTCAAAGAAGATGGTTTAACCGATAATGAGTTTAATCAAAACTCCTATTATACAGCAACTGATGGGACATTATTTTTTGGAGGGGTCAATGGCATGGTAGCATTTGATACCATATTGGATAATAGATCGACAGAAGCTAAAATAATACCAACGAGAATTGAATATTATGATTCTAAAAAAAATACAGATACCATATTAAAAAATCTAGTAAATACCGGTAATTCTCTTAACCTTAATGTAAAAAACAGTTCAATCTCCATAACGTTTTCGATGAATGATTTTTTTAATATTGAAAATAATCGATATTCATATAAAGTAGATGGGTTAACTGAAGAGTGGGTTAATTTGGGAAACCAAAATACACTTAAATTATTTTCAATACCTCCGGGAGATTACATCCTAAGGATAAAAGGACTAAACGCTAAAGGTATTCCATCATCTAATGAATTATCATATAATATACATGTGCCACAAGTATGGTATAAAACCACCTGGTTTATTATTGCAAGTGTATTTTTCGTTCTAGGTGCTTTTATGGGTATAGTACGATATTATACCATAAAACAAAAAAGAAAATACAGGCTGGATCTTATGTTAATAGAGCTAGAGCAGAAAGCATTGAGAGCACAAATGAATCCACATTTTATATTCAATACGTTGAGCGGTATGCGAAAAAAAGTAATACAAGGAACTGCTGAAGAGATGAAAAATTATATGACCATATTCTCTGAGTTTTTAAGGCATACTTTAGATGTTGGGAGACACGAAAAAATTCTTCTTTCAAAAGAGATAGAATACATCACAAGTTACGTGGACTTGATTAATCGTGGAAATGTATACACCATTGCAATGCATGTAGAGTGTGACCCTGCGATTAATCAAAATAAGGTGACAATACCTTCTATGATATTACAACCTCTGGTAGAAAATGCGGTGATTCATGGGTTTCCTAAAAGTCAAAATGATAATGAAATACGCTTAATTATAAGGAAAAAAGCATTAAGTAAACAGATAGAAGTTAATGTGGAAGATAACGGTATTGGAATTGATACCTCTAAAAAAGAAAAACAGCTTACAACAACAATCGCACACCAATCTCATGCAACGCAAATTGTAAAAGAACGTTTTGAATTATTAAACAAAACAAGAAAGAAGAAAAAAGCACCATATGAAATGTATATGGAAGATATTTCAAAGCAAGAAAAAACAGGAACACGAGTAACTATTAATATACCCATATAATTAAAAAACAAAAAGAGTTTAGAGAACTAAACTAATGTAATTCAAGATGGCTAAAACAAAGCTTTTAATACTGTATTTCTTTACGGGTATAATTATCCTTAATGCACAAGAGTACGAGATAAAAAGCCTGCCCATAAATAATAATGGTGGCTCTAACAGTATTAAAAACAAAATTGTTTTTGATGAAGATGGAGTGCTATGGTACAATACTTTAAATGGGATGGTGAAAGAGTTTGAGTCTTCTCACATTTTTTACCCTTTTTTGGATGGCAAAGACACCGTTCCAGTACAAAAAACCAATGATATTCTTCTGGACAAAAAAGGACGGATCTGGGTAACGACGGAAGAAGGCGTTTTTAGGTCGGATGCTTCTAAAGAAAGCTTTCAAAAATTGCATTGGGACATTTTTGCTAACGTAAAGCATTATCCAGTTTTAATGGCTGAAGATTGTCATGGCAATGTTTGGATGGCCATCTCAAAAACGCAGGTGCTAAAAATCAGTTCTGACACAGAATTTAAGGTGTTCGAAGTGGCAGAAGTTGCTCCAGAAGACCAAGATAAACACCTTCACGTAGTAAATATATATCATTGTGATATTGTAGTAATGCAAAGGGGTTTAAGCTGTTTCATAATTAATCAGGATACTTCGCAATTTTCGGAAATCCCTATCCAATTCAGATTGAAAGATAGTGAATACAAAATGGATTTTGAGGTTATAGAAAATGGAGATGTATTTCCTGAGGATTTTGAAGGGATCTATATATATAATGGTATAAAATTTAAGGTATTCACTTTAGAAACTTCAAATTTGCAGGTGATAGAAATACCTTCAGAAATGGCAAGGATTTCAAGAGTTAAAAACCCTATCTTAAAAGAACGTATGGACTTCGTATTCTTTGGTTTTGGTGATGACTCGGAAAGAAAGTTTGAATTTTTAAAGCTTGTTAAAGACAATGACGAATATCATCTGAAAAGCATTGAAGAAATCTCATTTGATTATATCGTAGAAAGTTTTGAAATAGCACATAATGGAGTAGTATATGTGAGTGTTTTTGATCAAATTTATAAGATAAGGTTTAAGAATAAAGGGTTTAAAAAAGCCCTCTACAACCAAAAAAAACAGGGTGAAAAATTAAATGTTAGCACTCGGGGCTTTCTTGAAGTAACAGATCAGGAATTTTTGGTTGCCACATACGAAGGCTTCTTTAAATTAAGTCTATCACCATCAAACGATTCTATTAGTGAAAGTATTGTGTTTTCTGATTTTAACCTGTACAGAGCTTATGCTAAAGTTAACGATTCTATAGCTTTAGCCGTAGGAGAATCCGCAATATTAAAAATAAATTATAAAAAAAATAGAGCAATAGTAAAAAGCTCTGGAAAAGATTTTGGCGAAGTCATTTTTTATGACATAATAAAATATACAGATACAACATGTCTATTAGCATCAGATATCGGAATTGCAATTTGTAATATTGAAAACGGAACACTAAAACCATACAAAATATTTCCTCTGGGGAGTGATACTGCTAAATTTGTCAGAGATATTAACTACCATAAAAATACCCTCTATTTTAGTACGCAAACAGACGGTTTGTTTATACAGAACACCATAACGAATGAAGTTTCAAATATTGTATACCAAGAAGGTGGTAAAGGACTACCTAGTAATTATGTATACACTTCTTTTATAGATAGTAATGACAATTTATGGGTGGGCACCAATAAAGGTTTAGCATGTTATAACAAAGAACAAAAGAAGCGATTTGTCTTAAATAAACAAGATGGGCTTCTAGATGAAAATATTGTTGGTATACAACAAGATATATTGGGAAACATCTGGTTTAGTACTTATAAAGGATTGTATAAGTATAACCCAAAACTAAAAACAGTCTTTTCCTATTTCAAGGAAGACGGTCTAACAGACAATGAGTTTAATCAAAACTCCTATCATACAGCAACCAACGGTACATTGTTTTTTGGAGGTGTCAACGGAGTAGTAGCATTTGATACCATAGCTGAAAATACCACAGCAGGTATAAAGATCTTGCCTATAAATGTAGAATATTTTGACTCTAAAAAGAATAGAGATACTACTATGACAGATATAGTAGAGACTGAAAATTATATCCGTTTAGATACAAAGAATAGTTCGATTTCTATAACATTTTCAATAAATGATTTTTTTAATATCGAAAATAATAGATACCTGTATAAAGTAGAAGGTTTATCAGATGAATGGGAAAATTTAGGGAGTCAAAATACACTCAAGTTATTTTCAATACCTCCAGGGAAATATACGATAAACGTAAAAGGATTAAATTCAAAAGGAATTTCATCATCTAATGAATTATTGTACAGTATATATGTGCCACAAGTATGGTATAAGACCACATGGTTTATACTAGTATGTATAGCTTTAGTTGTGGGCGTTTTTATTAGTATAACGATCAGTTACACAATAAAACAAAAGAAAAAACATAGACTAAACCTCATGTTGATAGAATTAGAGCAAAAAGCGCTACGAGCACAAATGAATCCACATTTTATATTTAATACCTTAAATGGGATGCATAAAAAACTAATGAAAAGTACCTCAGAGGAAGTAGAAGATTATATTGTGTCTTTCTCAGAGTTTTTAAGACATACTCTAGATATAGGCCGACGTGAGCTTATACTTCTATCAAAAGAGATACAATACATAAAAAGCTATATAGATTTAATAAATCATGGTAATAACGATAGTATAACACTTAAGGTTCAATGTAATGCTAATGTAAATCAGAAGGAGATAAAGATCCCTTCAATGATTATACAGCCTATAGTAGAGAATGCTGTAGTGCATGGATTTCCTAAAAACAAAACGGATAAACAGATACATTTAGTTATTGAAAAAAATCATGAAACAAAGCAGTTAGAAGTAGAAATAAGAGATAATGGCATTGGAGTAAAAGCATCGTTGGCAAAGCGTAAGGACATGATTAAATCTCATCAATCTTATGCCACACAAATTGTGAACGAACGTTTTGAACTGTTGAATAAGACCCAGAAGAGTAGTACTTCCCAATATGAGTTATTGGTTGAAGATATTACCAATGAAACGCGATCGGGAACATGTGTCACAGTAAAGATACCTTACTCGTAAAACAAAAAAACAAAAGATTAGGTAATGTTATTCATGTTATTGAATAAATTGAGTAGCTCGGCACGTCTTCTACGCGCAACAGGAACATGTTCACCATTATTCAATACAAGTGTACCATCAGTAAATAATTTTTCAACTTTAGTGAGATTTACCAAATGCGATTTATGAACTCTGAAAAAAGTGGGGTAGGATAAATTTGCTTCAAAATACTTGATGCCGTGAGAACTAATATGAAAAGTTCCATCAGTGAGATAAATCTTAGCATAACTATCAACACTTTCTAAACGGATAATATTTGAGAGTTTTAAAAAATAAGTACAACCTAAAGTTGGAACTGTGATTACCTGTTCTTCAAGATTAGGAGTAATAGTATTAGTACTCTTAGAGCCGGATTTTATACTTTTTAAGCGCTGAATGGCTTTGGATATTATGGCAATAAAACTACTCTCACTGTACGGTTTTAACAAAAATCCCAAGGCAAGATTCTTAAACGCTTCCATGGCAAATTCATCATGGGAAGTACAAAAAATAATTTCAGTAGAAGGTGATTTAATCTGTTTTAAGACTTCTAAACCTGTAATTTCAGGCATTTCCATATCGAGAATAAGCAAATCAGGATGCATTTTATTGACATAGTCCAAACCTTCTAATGGATTACTAAAACTTTTTACAGAATCAAAATCACTAAAGTTTTTGATTAATAAACTTTTAAAATGTTCAATATCAGATGGATTGTCATCAATAATTAATAAATTCATGTCATCAATCTTAAGGTCAATTAATAGCTAAGTATTTTTATTAAAGATACATCAAAAAGGCATAATTATAAACTCATGTTTGACTTTAACGATTAGTTTGGTAAAATCAAGTTTAGTCGAAAGGTTTCTGTAGTCATAATAAAACTTACAGGACTTCACTATAATCTTATTTATAGTTTTTTTAAGCCTAATAAGGTTGCGGTTTTATAAAGTTCAAGATTTGAATTTTATATTCTATTTTATTTACCGAAAGGTCCATAAGTTTAATGCCTTCTACCCTAGATAGCTTTCTATAGCTTTTCTTGTCTGTAGGCGCAAAAATAACAGGGATGTTAAGGTTATACAACTCTATGCAGTTAACCAGTTCATAATCTTCAAAAAAGATAAATAAGATAAAGCTAAAGTTTTTATCAGGCGACTCTTCTATAAAATCAATAACACTTTTAACACTTCTGCAGCGATGCACTTCTAAGTAGGTGCCTTTTAAAGCGTGTTTAATGACATTACTAAAAGGGCCTTGTTTATCTAAAATTATAAAGCTTTTGTTTAATTTTATAACGTTTTGCATGTTCATTTTTTATCGCAATCAACAATATAAAAATGCGAGCGTCTGTTTTCCTGGTGTTTGGCTTCAGAGCATTTGGTATTGTCGTCACATTCATTAACTAATTGTGTTTCGCCATAGCCAATAGCACTTTCAAACCGCGAGGGGTCAATACCTCTTGATATCAAGTAGTCTTTGGTAGATTTAGCTCTACGATCAGAGAGTTTTATATTATACCTGTGACTTCCTCTACTATCGGTATGAGATTCAATTTTAATGGAAATTAGGGGATGAGTATTCATCACATCAACAATATTCTCAAGTTCCACTTTTGAGTCTGCTCTGATGTTCCACTTATCAAAGTCAAAAAATATGGGGTTAATTACAATCTCGCAGTTGTTGATTAGTGGAATTAAAAACAAATCAACCTCAGAATCGGTGTGTTTGATTTTAGATGTTCTAACCTTTTGAAGGTCATCTTTATAATCGGGTTTAGACCCTAAAATGGTAAATTCCTTATCGCATTCCACATTTTCAAACAGATACTCACCGTTCATTGACGAGGTGACTTGCTCAATAATCTTTCCGTTTTCATCAATAAGTTTAACTATAGTGTTAGGTAGGATTTCATTAGTCTTACGGTCTCTGGTAATGCCTTTTATGGTTTGAGAGCAAGGATAAATAATAAAACTGTAAATATCATCTTTTCCTTTACCTTCAGGTCTGTTAGAAGAGAAATAACCTTTTTTATTGTCAGAGTCAATATAAAAAGCAAAGTCATCATCCCTACTGTTGTAGGGAGCTCCTAAATTTTCTGGTAAGGCATTTTCATCTTTTAAAATGTCAGATTTAAAAATATCTAGTAAACCAATATTAACATAATTATCCGATGAGAAGTACAATGTACTATCCTTGGCAATAAAAGGAAACATCTCTCTGCCTTTGGTATTTATATTTTCACCTAAGTTTTTAGGGATACTATAAGTGCCATCCTCTAAAATATCAACAACATAAATATCAGTTAATCCAAATCCGCCATCACGATCCGATACAAAGTATAGCTTTTTATTATCAGGACTTAACGTTGGGTGACCCGTGGAAAAAATGTCATCATTAAAAGGTAATTCTTCAATATCTTCCCAGGCATCGTTTTTTAATGATGCTTTGTATATTTTTAAATGTGTAGTGCCGGTTTTGTCATAAGCAATTTTGTTACGTTTGTTTACATTATCTCTGGTAAAGTATAGGGTTTTGCCATCATTGGTAATAGCTATTGATGATTCATGGTATTTTGTATTAATGTTTGTAGCCGCAATTAAGCGCACATCACCGATTTCACCATCCTCTGATATGGGTGCTTCATAGAGGTCTAAAAAAGGTTCCTCGTTCCATCGGTATATTTTATTTCCATTAGCATCAGAGAGATTTCTTGTGGAGGCAAAAAACAGTTTTCCATTATGAATGTAAGCTCCAAAATCCGAGACCTCCGAATTGATATCTAAGCTTTTAGTAGCAACAAATTTTTCTTCAGTAGAGATAATAGCTTTTATTTTATCTGAAGTCTTCCGGTTAGATTCGTTTAATTGATCTAACCATCGATCTGCTTCACTATAATTCCCCTGACTTTGTAGAGACTGGATGTATTTTAGGAGGTATTCAGGATTAATTTTCGAGTATTTTTCTAAGGCCAATTTATACCAGTAAACAGCATCTTTAGAGTTTGAATTGTTGTAATAACAATCGCCAAGTCTTAGAAGGACGTGCTTGCTGTCATCTCCATTGTCATATGCTTTTTTATAAAACTCACTGGCTTTAACATAAGCAAACTTTTCAAAAAATTTATCACCGATTTTCTTTTGCGAAAAAGTAAAAGAGCAACTCAGCAATAGGATTAATAAAACTTTTGTTTTCATAGTTAATTCTGTTTTAGAAGTATCTTGGAGATTTGATACGTTTGCTTTTAAAAACTTCAAAAATTAATAGAATCTCGTGCGTGCCACTGGTGAAAGCATTTAAATCCGATAATGGGTATTCATAGGCATAACCTATTCTCATTTGCTTGGATATTTGAAAATCAGCCAAGCCACCTAGTGCTTCAGTACGTTCATTGATACGGTATGCGGCCCCTAACCAAAACTTTTCATAGAATAAAAAGTTTGCCGTAAAATCAAAAGACGCAGGAGCACCGTTGGTAGCTCTGGCTAATATTGAGGGTTTGAATTTGGTGACATCACTAAGATCAAATACATAACCGGCAGTTAAAAAGTAATTGATCCGTTCCAAGGCAACAAACTCAGCCTGGACATTATCTCGTGTATTGTTCAAATCACTGTTTAAGATACGCGGCGCAGACAACCCGATATACCATTTGTTAGTATGCCAGTAAAATCCAGCGCCAATGTTAGGTACAACCCGATTAGAGAACTCATTAAAAAAGGGATCATCAACAATGGTTGGATCGTTCAATAGTGTTTGATCAAGATTAAAAAAAGTGACGCCAGCTTTCATACCAAAAGCAAGTTTTGTTTTTTCTCCTGTTCTGATGGTATACGAAAAATCACCATAGACATAAGAGAAATTTTCAAATCCTAATTGATCATTTATAAAAGATAAGCCTAATCCAATTTTTTCATTCCTTAAAGGCGAGTGAATCGAGGCAGTTTGGGTAACCGGAGCCCCTTCTATACCCACCCATTGACTTCTGTGTAATCCAGTAATATTTAGTGTTTGTCTACTACCAGCATAAGCAGGATTGATAGAGATAGTATTAAACATATACTGTGTAAACTGAGGTAACTGTTGAGAAAATGCAGATAAACCGCTAAGTAATACTGTTGCTAGTATGATGAGGTGTTTTATATGTGTTTTCATGATAGGCCGTGTTTATTTTGTTCCTAAATAGATTGGACCTGTAATAGGGTTTAGTCCACTATTTTTAAGCGTGACGATATAGTAATAGGTTCCTGAAGGCAGCGTATTTGCACTACCCACAGAATGTTTGGAAGACTCACCACTCCAGTTGTTCTGATAATTATCGGATTTAAAAACAAGTGACCCCCATCGGTTAAAAATTTGTACATCGAATACGAACCCACAGGTTTCAACACCGGTAATGGTAAAGAATTGATTGTACTGATCCCCATTAGGTGTTACCGCTTTTGAGATGATAACATCGTCAATACTGCAGGGAAGGACAATACAGTCATCATTTATGTTTAGAGTGACTTCAGTAATATTAGTACATCCGGCAGCAGTGGTTATTGTATAGGTGAAGACATAATCTCCAAGTGTTATATTGGAAGGATCAAATTCATCATCATTAAGGGTGACATTATCTGGTCCCGATGTAAACTCCCATAAACCACCATCAATGGGATTAATTAAGTAATCGTTTAAGTCAATCAGACCATCATCAAAACAAGTTTGATCATTTATAATAATAATTTCACTCTCAATGATTTCTATCTCTAAGAGTTCAGTAGCGATAAAACAGTCATTAGCATCGGTAATATCTACAGAGTAAATACCAGCTTCGAGACCTGAGAAAGTACCATTATTTTGTGTAGTTATGGTAGTACCATCATTTAATGAATAGGTATAAGGCATAGTGCCGCCATTGGCAGTTACCATAATTGATCCTAAGGTATCGGTATTACAATCTATATTGGTTAAAGAATTGAATGTGAAACCAAGTACCTCCGGCTGTGTTATATCTAAAGTGCTTGTCACTGCTGCACAGTTATTGGCATCAGTAATGCTGTAAGCTAGGTTTGTTCCAGCAGCTACCCCAGTAAAGACCCCTGTATCGTTGGTCTGCCCGTTAAAGGTATAGGCATAAGGTGCTGTACCTCCTGTAGCTTCAAAAGTGACTGTAGTGGTATCTCCATTACAAAGAATCGGATCGACCACAGGCGCACCGGTTAATGAAATGATATCCGGCTGATTAATATCTAAGGTTCCTGTCACCGGCGCACAAGTATTGGCGTCAGTGATGCTATACGGCAGGTTTGTTCCTGCAGCTACCCCAGTAAAAATCCCCGTATCGTTGGTCTGCCCGTTAAAGGTATAGGCATAAGGTGCTGTACCTCCTGTAGCTTCAAAAGTGACTGTAGTGGTATCTCCATTACAAAGAATCGGATCGACCACAGGCGCACCGGTTAATGAAATGATATCCGGCTGATTAATATCTAAGGTTCCTGTCACCGGCGCACAAGTATTGGCGTCAGTGATGCTATACGGCAGGTTTGTTCCTGCAGCTACCCCAGTAAAAATCCCCGTATCGTTGGTCTGTCCGTTAAAGGTATAGGCATAAGGCGCCGTCCCTCCAGTCGCAGTAAAGGTCACTGTGGTGGTATCCCCATTACAAAGGATCGGATCGACCACAGGCGCACCAGTCAAGCTAATGACATCTGGCTCAGTAATATCTAAGGTTCCTGTCACCGCAGCGCAGTTGTTAGCATCAGTGATGGAATATGGTAATCCAGTTCCAGCTGCAACGCCAGTAAAAATCCCCGTATCGTTGGTCTGACCATTAAAGGTATAGCTATACGGTGCTGTACCACCAGTAGCTTCAAAAGTAACTGTGGTGGTATCTCCATTACAAAGAATAGGATCGACCACAGGCGAACCAGTCAAGCTGATCACGTCAGGCTGATTAATATCTAAGGTTCCTGTCACCGGCGCACAATTGTTGGCATCAGTGATGCTGTAAGGTAGGTTTGTTTCAGCCGCTACGCCAGTAAAAATCCCCGTATCGTTGGTCTGTCCGTTAAAGGTATAGGCATAAGGCGCCGTACCTCCGGTAGCTTCAAAAGTGACTGTGGTGGTATCCCCATTACAAAGGATCGGATCGACCACAGGCGCACCAGTCAAGCTAATGACATCTGGCTCAGTAATATCTAAGGTTCCTGTCACCGCAGCGCAGTTGTTAGCATCGGTGATGGAATATGGTAATCCAGTTCCAGCTGCAACGCCAGTAAAAATCCCCGTATCGTTGGTCTGACCATTAAAGGTATAGCTATACGGTGCTGTACCACCGGTAGCTTCAAAAGTGACTGTAGTGGTATCTCCATTACAAAGAATCGGATCGACCACAGGCGCACCGGTTAATGAAATGATATCCGGCTGATTAATATCTAAGGTTCCTGTCACCGGCGCACAAGTATTGGCGTCAGTGATGCTATACGGCAGGTTTGTTCCTGCAGCTACCCCAGTAAAAATCCCCGTATCGTTGGTCTGTCCGTTAAAGGTATAGGCATAAGGCGCCGTCCCTCCAGTAGCCGTAAAGGTCACTGTGGTGGTGTCCCCATTACAAAGAATAGGATCCACGACAGGCGCACTAGTCAAGCTAATAACATCTGGCTCAGTAATATCTAAAGTGCCTGTCACCGCAGCGCAGTTGTTAGCATCGGTGATGTTGTAAGCTAGGTTTGTTCCAGCCGCAACGCCAGTAAAGATGCCTGTATCGTTGGTCTGTCCGTTAAAGGTATAGCTATACGGCGCTGTACCGCCGGTAGCTTCAAAAGTGACTGTGGTGGTGTCCCCATTACAAAGAATAGGATCCACGACAGGCGCACCAGTCAAGCTGATCACATCCGGCTCAGTAATATCTAAGGTTCCTGTCACCGCCGCACAATTGTTAGCATCGGTAATGGAATAAGGCAGATTTGTCCCTGCAGCTACCCCAGTAAAGATGCCTGTATCGTTGGTCTGTCCGTTAAAGGTATAGCTATACGGTGCTGTACCACCGGTAGCTTCAAAAGTGACTGTAGTGGTATCTCCATTACAAAGAATCGGATCGACCACAGGCGCACCGGTTAATGAAATGATATCCGGCTGATTAATATCTAAGGTTCCTGTCACCGGCGCACAAGTATTGGCATCGGTGATGGAATAAGGAAGACCTGTTCCAGCTGCTACCCCAGTAAAGATTCCTGTATCATTGGTTTGCCCAAATCAAAAGTGACTGTAGTGGTATCCCCATTACACAAAATAGGATCCAAAATATCTAAGGTTCCTGTCACCGCCGCACAATTGTTAGCATCGGTAATGGAATAAGGCAGATTTGTCCCTGCAGCTACCCCAGTAAAGATGCCTGTATCGTTGGTCTGTCCGTTAAAGGTATAGCTATACGGTGCTGTACCACCGGTAGCTTCAAAAGTGACTGTAGTGGTATCTCCATTACAAAGAATCGGATCGACCACAGGCGCACCGGTTAATGAAATGATATCCGGCTGATTAATATCTAAGGTTCCTGTCACCGGCGCACAAGTATTGGCATCGGTGATGGAATAAGGAAGACCTGTTCCAGCTGCTACCCCAGTAAAGATTCCTGTATCATTGGTTTGCCCATTAAAGGTATAGCTATACGGTGCTGTACCACCGGTAGCTTCAAAAGTGACTGTAGTGGTATCCCCATTACACAAAATAGGATCGACCACAGGCGCACCAGTCAAGCTGATCACATCCGGCTCAGTAATATCTAAAGTGCCTATCACCGCCGCACAATTGTTAGCATCGGTAATGGAATAAGGCAGATTTGTCCCTGCAGCTACCCCAGTAAAGATGCCTGTATCGTTGGTCTGTCCGTTAAAGGTATAGGCATAAGGCGCTGTTCCACCAGTAACTTCAAAAGTGACTGTGGTGGTATCCCCGTTACAAAGGATCGGATCCACGATCGGCGCCCCCGTTAATGAAATGACATCTGGCTCAGTAATATCTAAAGTACCCGTAACCGCCGCACAGTTGTTGGCATCGGTAACGCTATAAGCCAGATTTGTTCCAGCTGCAACGCCAGTAAATATTCCTGTATCGTTGGTCTGGCCATTAAAAGTATAGCTATACGGCGCTGTACCGCCGGTAGCTTCAAAAGTGACTGTGGTGGTATCCCCATTACAAAGGATCGGATCGACCACAGGCGCACCAGTCAAGCTAATGACATCTGGCTCAGTAATATCTAAGGTTCCTGTCACCGCAGCGCAGTTGTTAGCATCAGTGATGGAATATGGTAATCCAGTTCCAGCTGCAACGCCAGTAAAAATCCCCGTATCGTTGGTCTGACCATTAAAGGTATAGCTATACGGTGCTGTACCACCGGTAGCTTCAAAAGTGACTGTAGTGGTATCCCCATTACACAAAATAGGATCGACCACAGGCGCACCAGTCAAGCTGATCACATCCGGCTCAGTAATATCTAAAGTGCCTATCACTGCCGCACAGTTGTTGGCATCGGTGATGGAATAAGGCAGATTTGTTCCAGCCGCAACGCCAGTAAAGATGCCTGTATCATTGGTCTGTCCGTTAAAGGTATAGCTGTAAGGCGCTGTACCACCGGTAGCTTCAAAAGTGACTGTGGTGGTATCCCCATTACAAAGGATCGGATCGACCACAGGCGCACCAGTCAAGCTAATGACATCTGGCTCAGTAATATCTAAGGTTCCTGTCACCGCAGCGCAGTTGTTAGCATCGGTGATGGAATATGGTAATCCAGTTCCAGCTGCAACGCCAGTAAAAATCCCCGTATCGTTGGTCTGACCATTAAAGGTATAGCTATACGGTGCTGTACCACCGGTAGCTTCAAAAGTGACTGTAGTGGTATCCCCATTACACAAAATAGGATCGACCACAGGCGCACCAGTCAAGCTGATCACATCCGGCTCAGTAATATCTAAAGTGCCTATCACTGCCGCACAGTTGTTAGCATCAGTGATGGAATATGGTAATCCAGTTCCAGCTGCAACGCCAGTAAAAATCCCCGTATCGTTGGTCTGACCATTAAAGGTATAGCTATACGGTGCTGTACCACCGGTAGCTTCAAAAGTGACTGTAGTGGTATCCCCATTACAAAGAATAGGATCGACCACAGGTGCGCCAGTCAAGCTGATCACATCCGGCTGCGTAATATCTAGGGTTCCGGTAACTGCTGCACAGGTATTGGCATCGGTGATGTTGTAAGCCAGGTTTGTTCCAGCTGCAACGCCAGTAAAGATGCCTGTATCATTAGTCTGACCATTAAAGGTATAGGCATAAGGTGCTGTACCACCGGTAGCTTCAAAAGTAACTGTGGTGGTATCGCCATTACAAAGGATCGGATCGACCACAGGCGCACCAGTCAAGCTGATCACATCCGGCTGATTAATATCTAAAGTGCCGGTTACTGCCGCGCAGTTGTTAGCATCGGTAACGCTATAAGGTAGATTTGTTCCAGCTGCAACACCAGTGAAGATTCCGGTGTCATTAGTTTGGCCATTAAAGGTATAGCTATAAGGCGCTGTACCTCCTGTAGCTTCAAAAGTAACTGTAGTGGTATCCCCATTACAAAGGATCGGATCGACCACAGGCGCACCAGTCAAGCTGATCACATCAGGCTCAGTAATATCTAAAGTACCCGTAACCGCCGCACAGTTGTTAGCATCGGTGATGCTATACGGCAGGTTTGTTCCAGCCGCTACGCCAGTAAAGATGCCTGTATCGTTGGTCTGTCCGTTAAAGGTGTAGGCATAAGGCGCTGTACCTCCAGTAGCCGTAAAGGTCACTGTGGTGGTATCCCCGTTACAAAGGATCGGATCGACCACGGGTGCACCGGTTAAACTAATCACGTCAGGTTGTGTTATATCCAAAGTACTCGTAACCGCCGCACAGGTATTGGCATCGGTGATGTTGTAAGCCAGGTTTGTTCCAGCTGCAACGCCAGTAAAGATGCCTGTATCATTAGTCTGACCATTAAAGGTATAGGCATAAGGTGCTGTACCACCGGTAGCTTCAAAAGTGACCGTGGTGGTATCGCCATTACAAAGGATCGGATCGACCACAGGCGCACCAGTCAAGCTGATCACATCCGGCTGATTAATATCTAAAGTGCCGGTTACTGCCGCGCAGTTGTTAGCATCGGTAACGCTATAAGGTAGATTTGTTCCAGCTGCAACGCCAGTAAAAATCCCTGTATCGTTGGTCTGACCATTAAAGGTATAAGCATAAGGCGCTGTTCCACCAGTAGCTTCAAAAGTGACTGTGGTGGTGTCCCCATTACAAAGAATAGGATCCACGACCGGCGCACCAGTTAATGAAATCACATCCGGCTCAGTAATATCTAAAGTACCTGTCACTGCAGCGCAGTTGTTGACATCAGTGATGCTGTAAGGCAGATTTGTTCCAGCCGCTACGCCAGTAAAGATGCCTGTATCGTTGGTCTGACCATTAAAGGTATAGCTATACGGTGCTGTACCACCGGTAGCTTCAAAAGTAACTGTAGTGGTATCCCCGTTACAAAGGATCGGATCCACGACAGGCGCACCAGTCAGGCTGATCACATCAGGCTCAGTAATATCTAAGGTTCCTGTCACCGCCGCACAGTTGTTAGCATCGGTGATGCTATACGGCAGATTTGTTCCAGCAGCCACCCCAGTAAAGATGCCTGTATCATTAGTTTGACCATTAAAGGTATAGGCATAAGGCGCTGTACCTCCTGTAGCTTCAAAAGTGACCGTGGTGGTATCCCCATTACAAAGGATCGGATCGACCACAGGCGCACCAGTCAAGCTGATCACATCAGGCTCAGTAATATCTAAAGTACCCGTAACCGCCGCACAGTTGTTAGCATCGGTGATGCTATACGGCAGGTTTGTTCCAGCCGCTACGCCAGTAAAGATGCCTGTATCGTTGGTCTGTCCGTTAAAGGTGTAGGCATAAGGCGCTGTACCTCCAGTAGCCGTAAAGGTCACTGTGGTGGTATCCCCGTTACAAAGGATCGGATCGACCACGGGTGCACCGGTTAAACTAATCACGTCAGGTTGTGTTATATCCAAAGTACTCGTAACCGCCGCACAGGTATTGGCATCGGTGATGCTATACGGCAGGTTTGTTCCAGCTGCAACCCCAGTAAAGATACCCGTATCATTAGTTTCTCCGTTAAAGGTATAGGCATAAGGCGCCGTACCTCCAGTAGCCGTAAAGGTCACTGTGGTGGTATCCCCATTACAAAGAATAGGATCCACCACAGGTGTACCTGTCAACGATATAATTTCAGGTTGATTAATGTCCACTGTACCTGTAGCAGGTGTACAACCATTAGTATCAGTAACACTATAGGGTAGTGCCGTTCCGGCAGGGACATTGTTAAAGACGCCTGTGTTGTTGGTCTCACTATTAAAGGTATAACTGTAAGGCGCCGTTCCTCCGGTAGCGGTAAAGGTCACGGTAGTCGTATCACCATGACATGAGATTGGATCTACGACTGGTGGTCCCGTTAAAGTTATGGCGTCTGGTTGGATAATATTTAAAGTCCCGGTTACTGGCGTACAGGTATTGGCATCGGTGATTGAATAAGCCAATCCAGCTCCAGCGGACACCCCATTAAAGACCCCAGTGTTATTAGTCTCTCCGTTAAAGGTATAACTGTATGGTGCTGTACCACCGGTGGCAGCAAATTCCACCGTAGTGGTATCCCCATTACATAGAATAGGACTAATGATAGGCGGATTGATCAATGAAATGACATCCGGTTCGGTAATGGTCACTGTGATAGGCGTAGGGTCTTCACAACCATTTACATCTCTTATATAAACGGTGTATGACCCTGCGGTAAGCCCGGAAAACGTTCCTGTAGTATTAGAAAATGTTATATTATCCAGACTAAAGTTATAAGGTGCTGCGCCATTACTAGCTATGATGGTAAATGCGCCATCATTACCACCGTTACAACTGACATCCATATGATTAGATGTAGATTCTAAACCTTCTATGTCGGTGACGTTTACGGTTAATGATGCTGAATTGACTTGAGCACCCGGGCAGAAGGTAGACCTTATGGCATAATTAGCGGTATATGTTGTGGTGGAGCTTATAAATACAGTAACCGCATTACCACTGCCTAAATTAGTGCCCTGGTCATCTTCCCAGGTAATATCGAAAAGGCTGTTTGGGAGGTTAATGGATAACTGTATGTTTTCACCCGGAAAACATATGGTATCGGGGGTTGCCGTAATTACAGGGTTAAATACTGGTGGTGTCAATTCCGTATTCAGATCGACACTTCCACAAGCTGTGGATATTCTTACAAAATAATCGCCTTGTACCACATTTTCAAACAGGTGTGTCAGACCTCCTGAGGCATCATTTATGGTGAAGGTATCTACGGGTGTACTAGGGTTTGCCATTTGAAACAATTCAAACGTTAAGGGATATGTAGGGGAACTGCTGGTGACTTCAGAAAATACAAATCCGGAAGAGGGATTGTTAGCATCACAAAACCCGCCTGTGGTTACCCCTGTGACAATTTCGGTCTCATTTACACTTACCGGAACGAAATATTCTCTATCATCACCATTTAATGTTACTACAGAGAAATTTTGATTAAGATTAGTCGCTGAAAACCTTGCTCCGGAAAACCGAAGTATATAATCGCCTTGAGAGAGGTTATTAAAAGTTCCTGAAAATGTATTAGGAGGAATATCGTCTTGTACCAGAGCTCCCAATCCACCAAAGCCATTATCTTCATATAATTGTACATTAGCAGCTAAAGTACTTACATTGGTTGTATTCATATTGTATGCAATGCTTCCCGAGCTTATACATCCGCCAGTTGGAGTTATTACCGGATTATATTCGGTTGTTCTGCCTGTTGTAAACGGAATTTCACGTCTATTACAATTATCTTCAGCTATTAGTGTATAATTTCCAGGTGGAAGATCACCAACATTCAGACGTGATTGGTTTACATTATTTATAACGACAGGAAAATTAACAGTATAAGACCCTGCTAGTGTAAAAGGGTGTGTTGGGTTTATGGTTATGCTACTAACTGGAGGGTTTGCAACTATGGTATATCTTAAATTAGTACTCTGGGCAACACGATTGTATGCTATACGTATAGCTGCAGTTCCCTGCAATACTGAGAAAGTATTGCTGAGTGATATATCATTTAATGGATTGTCTACAGGTGGTGTATTAAATTCCCTAACTACGCTATGACAAGCATCAGAAGCTATAAGCCTGTAACTTCCTGGACCAGGTAGTGGCAATGTAAAAGTACTTACAGTTCTAGGAGTAGAAGATATAGGTGTAAAAACACCACTTCCCTGAAAAGTTTCTTGTTCTATATCTACAGTATAGGGATTACAGAACATGTGATAAGTTCCCGAAAAACCACCAGGACCAAAAATAACAGCATTACCTGATACAGAGTATGTAGCAGCGCAATTAGTAGGATCAGGAATGGCGTTTACCGTAATATCTAGCCTATCATCGTCTACAGGTAATACAGTACTAGATCGGGTTACAATATCACATCCATCATTAAAAGAGACTGTATAATTATCACCTCCGCTAAGCAGCCCTAAAGGAGGCGTAAAACTTATAATAGCTGGGCTGGTATCGGAAATTACGGGAGGCGCACCAATACTTGCTATTGTTAAGTTTATAGGTGTTCCACCATCGATGCTAATGGTGGCATTACCTGGGGTTGTAACTTCGGCAAGCGCTTGAGCTGAATAAACTCTTGACTCAAAAATGGGCCTATAACTTACACAATCTGTTGTACAATCACGAAAAAAATTAATAAATCGTATATCGGAAGGTCTTGTGGATTTATTCTCAATAACCGGGGTTTCTGTCTGAATGACGTTACAGGCTGTGTCAGTAATATTTAAAGTCACTTGTTCACCTCCCGGCATAGTATTAAAAGTATGCGAGCGGGCAGCTGTAGGTCCGAACGTTTGTGTGCCAGATGATGAGACAACCTCATATATAAAAAGACCTATTCCGCCACTGTTGATATTGGCTGTAAGCGTACCATCATTACCGTTTGGGCATGACGGCTCCGTAGAACTAAAACTGATGTCCATGTCTACGTATGTGGATGTTACCGTAATGGGATTGTTCTGGTATTGAACAGTGGAGCCATTATTAATAAAACGAAGGTTGTAGTCGCCAGGCGCTAAATCGTTGAATGCAACAACTCCATTATCAAAAACATTTAGTGTGATTTCAACACCTGCTGGTGTAGTCAAAACAGCAAAGTGATCCACACAGGGTGAGCCTCCTTGAAGTATCGCTACTATTCTACCATTTGCAGGGCAGCGACCATCAAATGTAAATACTTGTACATTGTTTGGATCACATTGCGATAGTGCGGTTATAGAACTGAACAGTGTTAAAAATATGATTAGTAGCGCATTAAGTCTTTTATTTATGCGAAATGGGGTAGTTGTAGTTTTCATAATAGCAAGAGTTAAAAACAGACTCAAATCTATTAAGCGATGCATGCTAAATTTTGTGCAAAACCTTGAACGGTCGGTTCTGTTCATTTATCGGTACCTGAAGCAATTGCTTGGAAACTATGGGAGGATTTATAAAGTATACTTAGCTTGTACCGGAAGTAATTAAAACAATCAATAATACAAAAGAGACACAAAAAATAGCAAAAAGAACATACTCCACTCAGCGAATGTAATGGGGTAGAATCGCCTACATAAAAAACAAAAATCGATTGACTATGGGATCAAGTTTGCGCATTAGTTTTTGTGTTGTATATGAAGGGTATCGTTTTTAGTGATGACAATAACTGATTAGCAGTCACTAAATATGAAGATGCTGGTGATAAATCAAGATCTATTAAAAGAATTACAAAAATTGGGGTTTGGAATTAGACATTAGTAGAGTAATCAGGTTATTAAATAAGTGTAGCTTAAAAAGCAGATGCATGGGTAGTTAACTTTATAAATATTAAGACATACACTGTTATTTTATAAAATGTACATAGAAATCATGAAATAATAAGTGTAAATAAGAGCGTTTATGTTTAATAGAATTTTTTCTTTATTTGGTTTGTTTTTAGACTATTATAAATTTTGAAGTCGAAAAATGAATGGTTATTAATAGGATCAATTACTAATTATTATAGTTGAATGATTACGTGTATTAATCCGAAACACAGATTATTTCCGTATATATAGAACTAAACTTTCAATATAATTAACCTTTTTAGCGAGAATAGAAGATGAAAAAAGACATGCTTTTAATAATATTCCTCTCTTTAGGTATTGTAATATCTTCAACAGCTCAAGATTACCAAATAAAGAACTTCACTGTTAATAATAATGGAACATCACATACTGTTAGCAACAAAATGGTATTTGATGAGAATGGTGTGCTTTGGTATAGTGTTGCTAATGGCATGGTAAAAGAGTTTGAAACGGCTAATATTTTTTACCCATTTATGGATGGTGAAAAACCGGTACTGGTAAAAAGAGTTAGGCGGGTTTTTATGGATAGTAAAAACAGATTTTGGGTAATTACTGATAATGATGTTTTTAGGTCTGATGCATCTAAGGAAAAATTCCAAAAGTTAGATTGGGATGTTTTTGATAATATGGAGGGGGCTACTTCATCCATAGTAGAAGATTGTGAAGGAAGCATTTGGATGACAATTGCACTAACTAAGGTGTTGAAAGTAGATACGGAAGATAGAACCAAGGTATTTAGTGTTACTGAAGTGCCTAAAGAATACAGGCATAGTAATTTGAAAATTAACAGCATATATGGTTGTAATAGTATAATCTTACAGCGGAACAAGTTTCATTTCTTCATTAATGATAGCATAACTAAACCATTAATTAGTCCTAAATGGGTGCCCAATAATGGTTATAGTATAATAGCTTCTAAAAATGGTGAAATCTTTCCAAAGGACTATGAAGGTCATTATACTTTTCAGGATGAAAAATTCAAAGTCACGCTTCTCAAAACATTAGACCTGCAACTTATGGAAATTAAATTTGGAATGTTACCAATTTCCAGAACTAAAACCCCTGAGTTAAAAGAAAGTATTGATTTTATGTTAGTTTATGATAGAAGACTGCAGTTTTTTAGATTGGCGAATCAACAGGGACAATATTACATAAACAGTGTTGAAGGCATTCAATTTGATTATCTAACTGATGATATTAGAATTAATAAGGATGGGGTTATTCATGTAAGTAATTTTGATAAAATATATAAGATTAAATTCAAAAATAGAGGTTTTAGCAAAGAGCTTCATGGCTACAAAATGAATAATCAGAAGGTTAACATTAGTACACGAGATTTTCTTGAAGTTAATGCTAATGAAATTTATATCGCCAGTTATGAAGGGATATTTAAAATATCTAGAAAAGCTTATGGTGCTAGTTTTGAGGTTTTTAATGCCTTTCCAGGATTGTCCTATCTAAGAGTACAATCAAGAGTTAATGATAGTATCATTATTTGTGCTGGAGAAAAAACAATGGTAAAAGTAGATATTAAGAACCAGAAAATTATCGACACAAAATATTTTACTCAGCATAAAGATTATAGAGATATTATATTTTATGATATAAAGCGTTTTAAAGATTCATTATTTATAATAGGAACTGATTCTGGTTTGATGTTGTATAATAATAAGAACGATGAATTTGTGCCTTATAAGTTATTCCCAATTTTATCCGATTCGGCAAAGTTTGTCAGGAACATAGATTATCATCAAGATCGGTTGTATATAAGTACAGATGCTAATGGTTTATTTATCCAAGACTTGAAAACTAAGAAGGTAACCAATATTGCAAGCAACACTAATAGTGATTCAAAATTACCAAGTAATAGAGTCTATACTACATGTATTGATAGTAATGAGAGGTTATGGGTAGGTACAGATAAAGGCATTGTATGTCTTAATATGGATGGTATTATCATAGAAAGTCTTAACAAAGATGATGGACTTCTGGATGAAAATGTGGTTGGTATCCAGGAAGACGCATTAGGAAATATATGGTTTAGCACTTATAACGGTTTGTATAAATACGAGAACGCAACGCAACGGGTGTTTTCTTATTTTAAACATGATGGTTTACCAGACAATGAGTTCAATCAAAACTCCTATCATACAGCTAGTGATGGAACCTTATATTTTGGAGGTGTTAATGGCATAGTAGCATTTGATACCATAGTCGATAATACACCTAAAGATATAAAAATCTTACCTATAAAAGTGGAATACTTTGATACTCAACGTAACAAGGATACGGTAATCATTAGTGGCTTAGATAAAGAGCAGTCTTTTAAGTTGCCAACAAAAAACAGTTCGTTATCCATGGACTTTTCTGTGAATGATTTTTTTAATATAGAAAATAACCGATATGCCTATAAAGTAGAAGGTTTGACGGAAGAATGGGTGAATCTGGGAAGTCAAAATACGTTCAAGCGACTATCCATACCTCCAGGAGATTATACCTTAAAAATTAAGGGGTTAAACTCAAAGGGTGTGTCGTCGATCAATGAATTGTCATACAAAATCCATGTACCACAAGTATTGTATAAGCGTACCTGGTTCATTATAGCTCTAATCGTATTGATATCGGGGATTATTACAATCATCGTGTTTAATTACATCTTAAAACAAAAAAAGAAGTATAAAATGGATTTAATGCTTATGGAATTAGAGCAAAAAGCATTGCGGACGCAAATGAATCCACATTTTATATTTAATACGCTCAATGGTATGCGTAAAAAAGCCATGAATGGTAGCTCAGATGAAGTAGAGGAATATATTGTGTCATTCTCTGAATTTTTAAGGCATACATTAGATATTGGCAGACGCGAAAATATTTTCCTTTCAAAAGAGATTGAGTACATAAGCAGTTATGTAGACCTTATCAATTATGGTAATAATGATAACATAGTGTTAAAAGTGCAACTTGAGGAGTCCGTAGATCAGCATTATATTAAGTTACCATCAATGGTCTTGCAGCCTATTGTAGAAAATGCTGTAATACATGGGTTTCAAAAAAGTAATATGGATAAGGAAATACATTTAAAGATCAGGAAAAATATACTGAGTCAACAAATAGAAGTAATTATAGAAGACAATGGTATAGGTATTAATGCGTCCTTAAGGAAGAAGAAAAACAGAATTAAATCTCATCAATCTTATGCCACGCAAATTGTAAATGAACGTTTTGATCTGTTGAATAAAACACAAAAGAGTAGTGTTTCCAAGTACGAGTTATTGGTCGAGGATATTACCAATGAAACGCGATCGGGAACACGTGTCACTTTAAAAATACCCTATCTGTAATAACGATAGTAGCAGGAAGCTACGAAATAGTATTTATTTTGTTAAATAAACGAAGCAATTCAGGCTATATTCTACGAGCAACAGGGACATGCTCACCATTATTTAAAGTCGGTGTGTCATCAGTAAATAGCCTTAATTAACTTCAGTAAGATTTATAAAGCATATTTAGCTTGTTCCAGAAGTAATTAGAATTATCAGTAATGCTAAAGAGATACAGAAAATACCAAAGAGTACATATTCAACTGGGGTAATAGGGAAGAACCGTTTATATAAAAAAAACAAAAATCGTTTCATGATTAGATTTAGTTTGTCCATCCTTTTAATATATGGTTGCAGACTTCTCTTTAATAGTGTCCTTATAAGATAAATGGTTGGTTAGTGGATGCTAAAGTATGGAGTGGTACACCAACTAAAATGAAGCGTTCTCTTATAGGACAATTCTACTGGTTTATTGGCAGGTTATAGGTTTTATAGGATGTATCATCAGCAAAAGAAAACACCCTACTGATGACTATCTTAGGGTGTTTATAAATTGGCTATTAATCAATTTAATCCTCTGCATTGAATTGATTACTCCAAAAGTAGTTACTATATCAAAGGTTAGAGCATTGCATTTTTTTAAAGGTCGTTTCTGTTTGTTTATCGGTAAGTTTATGGTTGTAAATACTAGGATTAAAATGAATTTACAATACAATCTGTAACCTGTGTTTTGTAGTTGTCGTCCAAAACAACACAAAAATCAAAAAACGAACACAATGAAAACAATCCTTACAGCATTTACAGTGTTGAGTATATTAATTTCTGGTAGCGTTTTGGCTCAAGATATAGAAAAACGCTACGAATTGAAAAGTACTTCCAAAAAAATTACTTCAGAAAATGGTAAAGTATTAGAGGTAGAGTCGGGGGTATTTTATGTTCCCGAGAGTAGAGTAAAAGATAGAGGCAGAACGATTGCCATAGCTTATTACCGTATACCATCTAAGTCCAATAGTGTAATGCCTCCAATCTTTATTTTAGCAGGAGGGCCTGGTAGTTCATATATGGATGCCTTACATAAAAAAAAGTTTTTTAAATCGTACACCTTTTACAGTAATTTCACTGATGTCATCATTTTTGACCAAAGAGGTGTTGGAAATTCTCAGCCAAACCTTAGTTGTGAAGGCAGGCAAATGATTCCTTTAGAAGAAGAACTCACGGAAGCCAATCTGGAAATAGCAATAAGAAAAGGGGCATCCAAATGTAAGTCTTATTGGGAAGATCAAGGTGTTAACCTGTCGGCATATAACACTGATGAAAGTGCATCAGATGTAAATGATTTAAGAAAAGCCTTTGGATATGAAAAAATCATACTAATTGGAGGAAGTTACGGCTCTCATTTAGGGTTGCATACCTTACGGAAATTTCCCGAGACTATTGATAGAGCAATATTTCATGGTATAGAAGGCCCTGATCATACTTGGGACGTCCCGTCATATACCTTAAATACATTAGAGCGTATTGCAAAAACTATAGAAGCATCCGATTATTATAAAGATAAGATACCAGAAGGCGGGCTTATGAAGGCGATGGAAAAGGTGATCAACGACATCAGCAAGGCATCAAAAATAGTGACGCTTAGCAAGGGAGATATGACATTGGATGTCACAGTGAATAAGATGGCTGTTCAAAAAGTAGTGAAATATAAGGCAGGTAAACGGAGTGATCCAACAGCATGGTCAGACTTAATTTTAGAAATGTATAATGGTGATCTCACATTTCCTGCAAAAGCAGCCATAGGGATGCACCGAATACCGGCACCAAACGCTATGAAATATGCTATGGATTTTTCATCGGGAATTAGTGAGCAAAGACGAATACAGATTGAAAATGATGTTGCTACACATTTGCTAGGAGATATTAATTTTGGATATACCATGCAAAAAGGAATATGGGAAGTCGAAGATTTAGGAACCTCATTCCGTAAAAATGTAATCGCAGATGTACCTGTTTTATTAGTACATGGCAACTGGGATATGTCTACACCTATCGAAAATGCGTATGACATATTACCATCACTCAAAAAGGGACATTTAATAGAAGTAGAGCAAGGCACTCATAACGTCTTATACGAATGTTATAAATTGATACCCGATTTTCCAAAACTGATTGCTAGCTTTATCAAAGGCGAAAGCTTTGAATTTCCGGATAAGATTACATTACCCCCTGTAAAATTCCCTGAAATAGTCCCCCAAGCACAAGAAGATTTATGGGACGCCTGTAAATCAGGTGATATCGATAAAGTGAAAAAAGCCATAAATGAAAATGCTGATGTAAATGCATTAGATACACGTAAAAATAGTTCTGGGAGAAAGCCGTTGAATTGGGCAGCATATTATGGACATGACGACATTGTAAAGTTGTTAGTTGCTAATAGCGCTGATATTAATGGGGGAAATAATACAGGATTTACACCAATGCATCATGCTGTAGAAAATAATAAGAAATTTATGGTTGCATTGCTTTTGGAACTGGGAGCTGATCCCAATAAGAAAAATAAAAGAGGAAAAACCCCTTTAGATATAGCCATGCAAAAAGGGAATGATGAGATCGTGGCGATTTTGAAAGAGTAAGTTAAAGAATAAAGAGAATACTTATTTTTGGCTCATGACAGATAATTTTAAAAATGAGTTCTTTGGTATAGGTATTCAAAATGGTAAAACGCCAGAGAACTTAGGCGTCCTCTGGCGTTCAGCTCAAAATCTTGGTGCCAGTTTTATTTTTACAATAGGTAATCGTTATGCCAAACAAGCTTGTGATACGCATAATGCGGTAAAGTCAATGCCTTATTTTCATTACAATACTTTTGATGATTTTTATAATAACCTTCCTAAAGGCGCCAGATTGGTAGGTGTAGAGTTAACTGAAACTGCTGAGGCTTTAGAAGACTTTCATCATCCAAGACGCTGTGTATATCTATTAGGCGCTGAAGACCATGGTCTGTCAAAACAAGCCATTGAAAAAAGCCATTTTTTGATAAAGTTTAAATCGCAACTAAGCTTAAATGTATCAGTAGCGGGAAGTATTGTTATGTATGACAGAGGGCTGAATAAACCCAGATCATAGATGACATTGAAGAGGTAGATTTTATAAAGTTGATGACAAAATAAAAAGGTTTCGATGTAATAGCATATAAACATTATAAAGCTATTAATCATGAAACAACAATTACTTTTACTGTTGGCATTTATTGCTACAACAGTAGCGTTAGCACAAACGACATGGACAGGTGCAGGAACCAATACCAATTGGAACAATACAGATAATTGGGATACCAATCTGGTGCCTACGGTAGCAGATGATGTTATCATTCCAACAGGGTTCACAGTAACACTTAATGTTGCGGGTAGTGTGAAATCTATTGATCTTCAGGGCGATTCCGTATTTGAGATGAATACCAATTTTTCTTTTACAGAGCCTTCAACATTTGGAGAGAATTCAACGGTATTCTGGAATTCAGGGACATTGAATGGTAGTTCGAGTACCTTAGCAGCTTCCGGGCTTATAAATTTGGGAAGTAACAACTCTAAGATCATTAATGGTGATACCGTTGTAAATAACTCAGGAACTATTAATATTACCACTTTAGGTGACTTATTGATTACCAATGGTATTCTCAATAATGAGGCCTCAGGAATTATAGATATGCAAGCCAATGGTGGAAATATTAGTTGGTCAGGAGGTACCACACATATCCTTAATAATGCTGGACTTATACGCAGAACCACCACAGATGGTGAAGCGCAAATTATCGTACTCCTAAATAACAATGATGGTACCATATCAGTTGAGAGTGGTATTTTGGCATTTCAGGATGCCATAGGTAAAAATTTTACTGACGGGACATATAATGTATCATCTGGTGCAGTAATGGATTGGGATACGATAATGACACTTTCAGGAAATATAACAGGAACCATAGATGGGACTTTGAATTGGAACAGTACTGTAACTGTACTAAATACAGAAATGGCCACTTTAAACTTTTCGGGTTCCGGAACTGTAAATTGGTCTGTAGGGACATTGAATGGTGGTGGTACACTGAATAACTTAGGAGAACTTAACCTCATATCTAATGGTTCTAAGATCATTAATGGCAATACCGTGTTCAATAATTTAGGAGCTTTCAATATTACCAGTTTGGGCGATTTGTTAATCACCCAAGGCGTGTTCAATAATGAGGCATCCGGAGTCATAGATATGCAGGCAGACGGTGGAAATATATCTTGGTCGGGTGGTACAGTTCATATCCTTAATAATTTTGGACTGATCAAACGTACCACTACCTTAGGAGAGGCACAAATTATAGCACAATTAAACAATAATGGCGGAACCATAACTGTGGAAAGTGGGATATTATCCTTTCAGAATGTTATAGGGAAGAATTTTACAGCAGGAACATACAATGTATTTGCGGGAGCTACTATGGATTGGGATACCACCATGAACTTAGAAGGCACTCTAACAGGAACTGTTGATGGTAATTTAAACTGGAATAACATTGTAACCGTAGCAAATGAAGATACTGCAACCTTTAATTTTACAGGCACAGGTGCTGTTAACTGGGTTACAGGAACACTAAATGGAGGTGGAACCCTAAACAATCTTATCGAATTAAACCTGATCTCTAACGGTTCCAAAATTATAAGCGGAGATAGTACATTCAATAACTCAGGAACATTCAACATTACAACGATAGGAGATCTACTTATATCTCAAGGTGTATTCAATAATGAAGCTTCAGGCGTATTAGATATGCAAGCTGCTGGAGGAAATATTTCCTGGTCAGGAGGTTCGGTACATATTATTAATAACGAAGGGCTGATTAAACGGACGTCTTCAATTGGCGAAGCCCAAATCGTAGCTCTGTTGAATAATAATGGAGGTACCATAACGGTGGAAACCGGTATTTTATCCTTCCAAGATACAATAGGGAAAAACTTTACTGCAGGAACCTATAATGTATTTGCAGGAGCAGCAATGGATTGGGATACTACAATGACCTTATCAGGAGAACTAGTAGGTCTTGTTGATGGCGAATTAAATTGGACTAATATTGTCAGTGTACCTGTAGATGCCTCTTTAAACTTTACAGGTTCGGGGAGTGTGAATTGGAGAGCCGGTTCACTAAACGGCGGCGGGTCACTTAATAATATAGGGACCATTAATCTTACCTCTAACGCTAGTAAGTCCATATTTGGAGACTCTGTATTTAATAACTCTGGAACTTTAAATATAACTTCTGTGGGAGATCTACTTATATCTCAGGGTGTATTCAATAATGAAGCTTCAGGCGTATTAGATATGCAGTCTGATGGAGGTAATATATCATGGTCAGGGGGTACCATACATGTTCTTAATAACGCAGGTACAATTAAGAGAACAACCACGACCGGGCAGGCACAAATTGATGTTGAAACGAACAATTCAGGAACCATACAGGTAGAAACCGGAGAATTGGAGATCGCTAGCTTTTTAATTTTTACCAATGAAGTGACCGGAGTGGTCAAAGGCGTAAGTACATTTGATTTACCAGTCACATCCAATTATGTGAATAACGGTATTTTTTCACCGGGATTATCACCGGGAACACTATCAGTACAAGGAGATTTTGAATCAGAGGCCACTTCGCAATTGGAAATGGAACTCAATGGACTGGCACCAGATACCGAGCACGATGTACTAAACATACAAGGTAATGCGGATATGAATGGTTCAGTGGCTGTCATTATGGGCTTTGAAGGTGATGTTGGAGATGCATTTGTCATAGTAAACACTTCAGGAACCATTAATACACAAAATTTACAATCTCCGATAGAAAATGTAGATTTTGATGGGAAGCGTTACACTTTTGAAGTGTCTTATCCTGATAATAATAAAGTTGTCCTTACCATTATCGATAAGTTAGATATTTTGCCACCGGATGTGTTGACTCAGGATATTACAATACAGTTAGATGCTTCTGGAAATGCAAGTATTACAACGGATCAAATTGATGATGGTACCACCGACAATTGTACACCTACTAATGAATTACAGTTTGTTTTAGATGTAATGGATTTTACCTGTGCTGATTTAGGCGATAACACAGTAACCTTAACAGTTACAGATAATGATGGTAATGTAGGTAATGCTCAAGCTACAGTAACTGTAGAAGATAATGTATTGCCAACGGTAGTAACGCAAAACATCACAGTTGAGTTAGATGCATCGGGTAATGTTAGCATTACCACAGGTGATATTGATGATGGTACAAGCGATAACTGCTCAATAGCAAGTTTAAGTTTAGATGTTACAGATTTCACCTGTGCTAATCTGGGTGAAAATACAGTAAACCTTACAGTCACAGATCAGAGCGGTAATAGCGATTCTGCACCGGCAACAGTAACTGTAGAAGATAATGTATTACCAACGGTAATAACGCAAAATATCACGGTACAGTTAGATGCGTCTGGTAATGCCAGCATTACCACAGGCAATATCGATGATGGTTCAAGCGATAACTGCTCAATAGCGAGTTTAAGTTTAGACGTCACAGATTTTACCTGTGCAAATCTGGGTGAAAATACAGTAAACCTTACAGTCACGGATCAGAGTGGTAATAGCGATTCTGCACCAGCAACAGTAACCGTAGAAGATAATGTATTGCCAACAGTAGTAACGCAAAGCATCACAGTTGAGTTAGATGCATCGGGTAATGCCAGTATTACCACAGGCGATATCGATGATGGTTCAAGCGATAACTGCTCAATAGCGAGTTTAAGTTTAGACGTTACAGATTTCACCTGTGCAAATCTGGGTGAAAATACAGTAAACCTTACAGTCACGGATCAGAGTGGTAATAGCGATTCTGCACCGGCAACAGTAACTGTAGAAGATAACATATTGCCAACCATAAGTTGCCCTCCCGGATTAGTACAAAACTCGATAGGCGCATATGTATTACCAGATTATGTGTTACAAGGTGACGTTACGGCTGATGATAATTGTGGATTTACAACAATTCAAACACCTTCTCCGGGAACCAGTCTGCCTGATGGTGAATATTTAATTGAAGTAGAAGTCATTGACGACTTTGGAAATAGTACTAAATGTAGCTTCAATTTAGAAGTGAATGACCAAACTTTAGGAGTAGATGATAACGTACTAAGCGATGATGAGGTTAGTATTTATCCGAATCCTGCTAGTGATCGTATTACAATAAGAAACGTTGGCAATAATGAGTTGACAGACCTAACGATTATAGATGCTAAAGGTAGTATAATAACCCGGATAGATCTGAAAGATATGCGTCTAGAAAAAGTGATCGATTTGCATGACTTATCAAGTGGAGTTTATTTTTTAAGAATTAATTCAATAACAAGTTCAATCATAAAACGAATGATCAAGCAATAGCAATTCGTTGTTTCAAATGCGATGTTTAGAAAACGGCCATCAGTTTTGATGGTCGTTTTTTTGATGACTTTTTGGGAGTATTACGATACATGTATGTAACCCTTTAATGCTATTAATCATGAAACATATTTTACTATTCGTTGTCGCTTTTTTATGCCTTACAAAAACGGAGGCACAGTTCTTTGAAGATTTTAATTCCGGAATCCCTGACAATTGGATGGTTTTAGATATTGATGGGGGAGACGAATGGCAATCTACTCAACAAGGTTGGGGAGGTGGTAATGGTCTGATACTATTTACCGACTCAAATACAGATGAAGATTACCTTATCACGCCTCAATTTACAGTAACTGCAGGTGTGTCAGAACGTGTGGCATTTCATGTGTTAAGTGTCAATTCACTGCAGAATTTTGACATCAGATTGTCGACATCCGGAACTTTAATAAATGATTTCTCTGTCATTTTAGCCAGTGAAACCGATCCACAAGCAGAATTCAGTAATTACACACAATATGAGTATGACTTATCAGCATATGCAGGTCAAAGTATATATCTAGCTATTGTTTCTACAGGTCCAGGAACAGGATGGTTGCGATTCGATGAATTCTCGAACGATTCTTTTGATTGTCCTAGTCCCTATGCATTAAGTGGTTCATCAACATCACTAACAGAGAGTATATTGACATGGCGGAATGTGTCAGGGCAATCAGACTGGACGGTTGAATATGGAGAAGCTGGTTTTGAATTGGGTAATGGTACTGTGATTACTGAAGATAGTACAACCGGAGTAGGATTTGTAGAAGTTGCAGATCTTATGGCGGGAACTGCTTACGATTATTATGTGCAGTCAAATTGCGGAAGTCAAGAGAGTCAATGGATAGGGCCATATACCATTACTCAGCCATTGCTTGGTGAGTCTGTAGCTTTTCCTATACCAATAGACCTGTCCTCTCAAAATTGTAGTGCAACCCCAACTATAACTTTCGATTATAATGCCTCATTTCCATTTTACGCCATTCCAAATAATACGAACGTATATCTGAATTTTAGTTGTGACCCACAGGCTACTGTACAAAAAACAGGTGTCTGGACACGTTTTATAAGTCCGGCGAATGGAGCGATAAAAATAACGACAACAGATCCTAACGATAATTTTGTAATACATTCTCTAAACTGTAATAGTCAAGGGATTTGCTTTAGAAATGAAGAGGTGTTTTGCTATAGAAATCCTACTAATATGTTACCTCAATCTGTAATAAACTTAGAACCAAATACAGCATATAGTTTAGCAATATGGCGGTCAGGATTTCAACCAGATCCAGAAGTTTCAGAAGTTTGTATAGAACCTTTGAATTGTGTGTTTCCTTTGGATTTGGATGTTAACATTACATCTGTTACTGAGGCAGAAATTTCATGGAATCCATATGATTCAAGTCAAATGGCATGGGAATATGTAGTACAGGAAGAAGGCATGGGGCAGCCTACAGGTTCAGGAATATCAACAATTGAAACTTCAATAACAGTAGCAGGTACAGAAAATGTAACTTATGAATTCTATGTGCGTACAGATTGTGGTGGTGGCGTTTTTAGTGATTGGGCAGGTCCTTTTGAGTGGCTCCAATCTACAATACCACAAAATAACGATTGTCAAAATGCTGAAGTGTTGACAGAATTGACTTCAGAGGCATGTACTTTTTTTGCTTCCGGAAATACGTTAGGTGCATCATATGCTCCAGATAATTTTGAAGACTGTAGTTTTCATGATGAGGATGTGTGGTTCACCTTTGTAGCCACATCTACATATTACGAGTTTGAGATCATTCCAACCAATAGTGATTTCAGGGATACTGATTATACAGCAATCTTATATGACGACATATCGGATTGTAGTACAGAAGATGATATAGATAATATTTATTGCGCCTATAATGACGAGGATGAGAATGCGATCTTTTATGAGCTCATTGTGGGAAACACTTATTATTTACGGGTATCAATGAGCCGTTTTTCTTCAGAACAAGGATTGGATGCATCGTTTAATCTATGCATAAGCATTCCGCCACCACCGCCAACTAATAACAATTGTATAGATGCGATTCCTGTGGAAATCGGAATGTCCTATTCAGGAGATAGTACATGGGCCACAAATTTTGATGCTATTCCTGTATGTGGGATCTCTACAAACGATGACGATAAAGTGGTTTGGTACTCGTACACAGGGTCTGGTGTTGAGGAAGAGATAAGATTGTTGTTTTGTAACCGTCCATTTTCTGAACGCGTAGGCGTATTTACAGGCGATTGCAATGATCTTACTTGCCTATACAGTTTTGGGCAAGTAGAATTTGAACCGCAGTCGGGTTGTACAGCAGGGTTTAACTTTGTCAGACCATTTGTGTCAGACGGGACATCTACCTATTATATAGCCATACGAGGAAATGATGAAGACGATTTTGGAGCATATTTTATGGATATTGAAGGCACTACTTTATCTGTGCAAGAAGATGATTTTAGTGATGCTGTTGAGGTGATGCCAAATCCTGCTAGTAACATTTTGACAATCAAGGCCAAACAATCGTATGGCGTAATAAATTATAAAATTTATGATCAATTAGGACAAATGGTAAAAGCAGATAGTTTTGATACACCCGAAACTGTCTTGGATATAAGTGGTTTTTCTCAGGGCATATATTTCATAAGATTAGATCATGGTAAAAAGACTACCATAAAAAAGCTCATTATAAATTAACGCTTTGGGTATAGGGTTAGTAAAGCGTTATTGTAAGAAGACTATCATTTGATAGTCTTTTTTCTTGTGATATAGAGTAAAATTATGGCTATAATTATTGAAGCGATTAGCCATATGCCTTTATCAGAATTAGAGATGTCGATTGGCGAGGTGTCTCCGATGAGTACTAATCCGGCCCAGTATTGAGGGGCTATGGTACGACCTTCAGCCTTTGACAAATATTTTAGTTTAGCGTTTTGAAGCGCTTCATTTTTAGTTTGACCATCAGAAATATTATCGTAAAAATATTTTATAATTTCTGTACTTGATTGCTCATCAATTTTCCACAGGCTGGTTAAAATACTTTCACTGCCTGCATAATTAAAAGCATGTGCTAAAGATATCATACCTTCCCCGGATTGATAGGTAGGCTTTCCGGTTTCACAAGCCGTTAGGATGGCTAAGTTAGACGCTAAATTATGATTGTAGATTTCATAAGTGTATAATGAGTTATCTTGACTATCGGTATCTTTTGCAAATATCAAACGCGACAATTCAGGGGAGACATTGTCAGATTCGGCATGGGTGCCTATGTGAATGATCTTATGTTCTTTTGCATTAGAGGTGAAGAGTTGTTTGGAAGCATTTTCATTAAGAAATGATGCGCCATTAAAGAGTTCAGAATAATCCTTAGCCAGATCTTTGGCAAAAGGTTGAGGTAAAAGTGTAAGGTAGTTATGATCAATATCAATAGAGTCTTTTACAGAGATCTTGTAAGAAGCCTTCATGGCATCATTAAATTCCGGTGCAAAAGCAATAAAATTAGAAGTATAACCTATAGGTTGACTTTCCTTTTCAATTAAAAATAAACTATAGTTGTAAGATAATTTATAGTTCGATAGTAAACAGTGATCAATCAAATTTTTATAGGAATCTGTAGGCGTATTGGTCAGCATTTCAAAACTTAGATTAAACAGATCCCGATCAGGTAAAATAATAACATTTTGATGTTTAATATCATCAATAAATGGTTGCCATAGCTTATGGTATAAATTATACAATACATCAAATACGGGTTCGGTATATTCAATTTTTTTGTTAAGTGCTTCAAGCTGTGTGTTCAAGTTGACAGTATCTATGTTATGGAGTCTAATACCATCAGTATTAATTATAAAAGCATATAGCTCATCTTTGATATATACATACCTAACAAGTGTCGTAGCTTGTGGAATGTTAGACGTGATATCGTCAAGCGATTGAGATATTGAAGCATATCTTAGCTGGTAATAATTAGGGTGTTCTTTTTTTAGCTCAGATAAAAAGGTAATCCATTGTTTTTCCTTGTCAAGAAAATCGTTAAAACCGCCTTCTGTACTATTAAGCGATTGATTTAATGCGTTTTTTAATTCTTGTTCTTTTTTAATAACAGCCTCAGGAAGACTGGCAGTTAGTTTAGCAGATTTTGAATTTAGGCGTTGTCTTATCTTATTATAGATTAAGGATTCATGAATGCCTAGAATATTGGTTAGGTAAACAGGTGTATTGGTCAGCTCATAAAGCTCTAGGTTGATCTGTTTTGCTAATGCAAAAAGCTCATTGTTATCTTGTAATAAAATCGATGAAGCACTATCGTCAGCAATAAAAGATTTTTGTTCCTCCAGAATTATAATGGCTGTGTTTAATTCTTCCAATAGTCGTTTTAGAAAATCGACAGTTTTACTCTCTTGAAGATGATATTCCGATTTTACTTTTATGAGAACGGCGCTCACTTTTTTACTGTCAATTTGCAATCTGTTAAGTCGACTATTGGCCTTGAAAACGTCTGAGTTAAGAAGGTTAATAGCTGATTTGCTTTTTTCTAATGCTCTGTTATAGTCTTCTAAAGTATAATGTATGTCAGCTAAATTTAGCAATTGATAGTATTCTAATAGTGTATTTTTACCTTGATTAGCTACAATATAACTGTAGCCCTCTTCAGCCATTTCTAAAGCTTTTTTCTCATCATTAGTTTGCGCGTAAAAGTTTGAAGCATTAACTACAAAATCGAGATAAACCTCATCATAGTAATCACCCAGGGATGCTTTATAATAGTGTTCAGCTTCTATAAAACACAATTTAGCTGAAGCAATACTGTCAGTTTCCATTTTCAGTATGCCTTTATGGTATAGTGCATCAGCTAGCCAATAGGTATAATCTCCAGGCATATTTTTAAAATCAGCAATGCCTTCGTTAAGAAAGGTCTCAGCTTCTTCATAGTTTTTTAACGGGATGTGTATTTGTCCCAACAAAACTTTCCCTTTTGCGACTTCAGGGCTTTCTTTTGCCAAATGCTGTTTCTTTAATTCATAGGCATAGCGTATTAATTGTTCTGCTTTTTTATAATCTTTTATGTCTTTATGCAGACCACCATAATTATCTATAGCTTGAAATAAAAATTCAGAAGCATGATTTCTTCTGATTTCCGAAATATCTTCTTTTAAAAAGGCGTTAAGATTATTGATCGTCTTTTGCATGGCCTGCAATGCAGCATCCATATTACCCTGAATACTATAGATGCCTGCAATATTATTATTCAATGACGCTGGTCTGTAGTATTTGTTCCAAGGGGTTTGCTCTAAGGTTTTAAGTATTTTATCCGCTTTTTTATAGTAGACCACAGCACTGTCAAATTTAGAGGCATACCACATCATACCACCAAGAGAGTTATAGGTGATGTAAAAATTTGAAGGCTCAGTGTCCGGATCGGTTTTGTATGACTCTAAAGCTTTTTTATGATATGAAGCACCTGTAGTAATATCACCTAATCGCGAATAAAAAACACCAAGATTGCTTTGTATTAATCCGAGGTCACTTCCTTTGGCATTAGGCATTGATTTTGTTATTTTCAGAGCTTTATGATTATAATCAGCTGCCGTTTTAGAGTCTCCGACAGCTTCATAAAAAGATCCGATCTCCAGACTTAATTGCCTTAATGCTTTTAAGTTATCGGTTAAAGAATATATTTTATGCTCAAAATCTGTTACCGTTTTAATAGCTGAATCTTTATTTTGAGCTTTAGAATCAATAACACCCAGATAATAAGCATAGTCAGCAACTTCATAAAATTGGTTATTAGAAATGTAGTGGTCAATGTGCTTTAATGTTAATGCCTTGGCTTCGGAATAGTTTTCTTCAGAAATGAGTCGATCAATGGCTTTAATGTCTATGGAGTCAGCATTTTGACAGAATCCAGTTTTGATAAAAAAGAAAGCAATGAAGATTACAATACGCTTGAGGGCTAACATGATCAATTGATTTTCTTAAGCAGGTCTTTTGAGTTTTCAGAATTAGATGCTTTTAAGGCTTTAACTGCATTTTCAATATCATTGGCTTTTAAATACGCTAAGGCCAGATAATAATAGGCATCATTATGAAAACGGCTGTTAGGGAGTTTTGAGACATTTTGTAAATATGAAATGGCCTGGGCTTCATTATTATTGGCCATATGGGCTATACCTATAAAATAGTTGAGTGTATCATTCTCAGGTTTACGATCAAGCAAAGGTTGCCATTTGTCCAGAGCTGATTTATAATTGCCTTGTTTGTAACTTACCATTCCATTGTAAAATGCATAGTTGTTATTACTGCTCATTGTAGTTGGCAGACCCGGATCTGGAGAGAAATACTTGGTATATAGCCGCTCATGTGTATTAGTGTTTAGCCACCAAAAGCTCCCTGCAGCAATAACTACAATAGCTGCAGCTGCAATTCGTTTCCAATGTATTGTGCGGACTTTGACAGTTTCTTTATGAGGCTCTTCGTTATTAATACTGTCATGAAAAGTATTGAGTTCGTCCTTTAAAGCTCGAGTTTCTATACCCAAAAGTATCGTTTTGATGTCTTCTACCTTAGCATTAAATGTGCTGTCATGCTTTAGTTTGACCTCAAAATCAGCCAATTCAATTTCGGAAAGTTCGCTATTAAGATAACGCTCAATCATTTCAAATTCTTCTTGAGATATGTGTTGTAAGTTATTCATTGCTATTGATCAATTTTCAGGGCTAATTCTCGTAATTTTTTCATGCATCTGTATTTTTTATTCCGAGTAGAAGCAGGATCCAACTCAAGTTCCTGAGCAATTAGATTCATAGATTTCTTTTCAAAATAAAACTTACTGAGCAAGTTTTTACATGCTTCCCCCAAATGGGTGAAGGCTTGTATTACATCTTGTAATCGATTATCTTTTAAAATGTCATCATTAATTCCGTTATTTTCTTCATCTTTTATTTCAAAATGATATAATCGAGAGGTTACCAATGTTTTTTTATACCCCTTAGAACGTAGTGTGTCTAGCCATTTATTTTTTGCAATGGTATATAGGTAACCGTTTATGGACGATTCATTTTTTGGTATAAATCGATTCTGCTTGATGTTCTGCCATACCGCTAAAAAAGCCTCCTGATAAATATCTTTTGCATCGTCTTTAGAGCCACTATTCTTAAGAATTAAAAGCTCTATCTTGGGATAATTAGAGACGTACAACTGCTTTAAAACTTGAGTGTCATTTTTCTTTATGGCCTCAACTAACTCTAAATGATTTGTTGTAATTGGGTTACGTTCTTGCATCTTAAGACTAAAGATAGCAGAAAGATGCAAGTTTACAAACCGATAGAGTTCAATTGAATATATTAGGGTATGAACTGCTAAAATGTTAATTATTTAGTAATGATTTTTTTACCTGCCCATGATCCACCAGCAAGTATTAGAAAAACACCTGCCCAGCGCATGATATTGAAACCAGAAGAGGGGGTGTTCATTTTAAACTTGAATATGGATTTTCCAAAAGCATTAGTATCTGTTTTTATGGCTTTAGCCTCATCGGGAAATTCTATAATAAAGGTTTGTTGAACAGTGCCGCCAAGCTCTGGAGGACTGCTAACTAACATGTATTTATGAGATGTCAATTCTGTCAATTGCGCGTTTTTTTGATCCGTTTCCAGGATCCAGTTGCCACGTTTATCAATTTTACATGTACCATAGGCATTAAAGGTTAATGTAAACGAGCGGTTCATGTCGTCTTTGTCGAGCTTAAAATTATCAAGGATATAAGCCGGCATGGCACGTTGTGTCTCTCGTTTTAATGCTGCAGGGTTGCTTCCCACGGTAGCAATCCAGTTTTGCCATTGCATGGCATTCATGGTCATAGATACTTTGATTTTGGTATTGCCTATAGCATCTAATCGCATTTCAATTTTTTGTTGCGATTGCTGAGCCCTAACAGTAGTTAGAGTGATAGTTAACAATAAAGTGAGAATATAATAAGATACTTTCATGAGGATCTATTTTATAGTGTTATAAACACTGTTAATGATGTTTGAGTTTTGCTGATAAGCATAATCGGGAGCCCCAATGGCAACGATGCGTATGCCGCCTTGTCGTTGTAATGCTCTGCCAATCCAAGTAAACGTTCCATTTTGTGAATAGGTTTGTCCGGCAATACCATTCCCGCTGGGTTGGTAATCGATGGTCATACCAAAATTGGAAAAATACTGACTTAAGACATTCATGGCTTCTTGAGCATTCCGAGCAGGAATATCATAAATAGAAACTGTCGTTATTTGATCGGGAGCCACTACCTGAGCGGTTAAAATAGGCATTTGAGGTAATGGCTTGTTAAAGGTTTGCCAGCCATTGGGAATACTAAATGACAGCGCATTGTTGGTTCGTAATGAGTTGTCAGGAATATTGATTCTGCCCGGGTTTGTGCGTCTCGGTATTTTAGATTTACCCTTATTGCTCCAGGAGGCTACAATATCATCAACTTTTTGTTTTAGAAAGTCATTATCTGCGAGATTCATTGACGTTACACCTTGTTGATTTACAGCATGAATATCAACTAAAGTATATCTTGGATCACCGGCCTGTGCTTTTGCAATGAACTCCTGTAATTGTTTTTGTCCTTTTTCAAAAGCTTCCTGGGCACTGTCTATCTTACCCAAACCTTCACCACCAATGCCAGTAGCTTCAATGGCATAGTATTGACCATTCATTTTAAAACCGGGATACGCATGTCCGGGAACAAAATATATGATAGGATCTAAGCCTGCTGCAGATAATACACTGGCATAAAGACAACTCAATTCAATACATAATCCGGTATTTCCGGTAATGACCTCTCTCGGTAAGCGTATCTGCTGTACCATAGACTGTACATCGTCTGTGGATTGCGGAACACCTTTAGTACCACTATATACCATGTGCGATTGTCTTGTGGCTTCATAAATGTTGGCAAGTAAACGTACACCATCTTCGGGCTTTCTGCTTACAGATGCCTGTTCGCCTTTCATGAGTTTTTCCTGAAGGTTTTGCGTGTAATACTTAACAATAGGATCATTAGGCGTAACGTAACAGGCAATTAAAGCATCATTATCGTATACGTCTGCCCAACTACTGATCTCTTCAGATTTAATACCGGTGTAAACATATTCATTTCTGTTGGTCAGTTTGAATTGAAAAGATTCTTCAATAATATCGTCTTCAGAAGCACCGTCCCATGAAATTTCAATTTTTGCATTTTCGACGGATGTCGTGGTTTTTTCAGTGATCTCATCTTTGAATTTAGGATAGCAAGGCACAACTAAAGTCTGTCCGGGAAACATCTGTCCGGAAACAGAAATTTCAGTCCAGTCGATAAAATTAGGAATGCTGTATCTCACGGTGACATCTTCTAACGTTGCAGACGAATTATTAGTGATTTTAGCTTTAAACAAATAATACTTGCCATCTAAAGCATCGGGATTAGAATATACCCGATGGGCGGCTGGCATTATAAAGGATGTTTTGTCAATGGAAATATCAATGGCATCAGGATCGCCTTTTGAAGTTTTAAAGCTAAAAGCAACCATGGCAAGACCTATGATGAGTACCGAAATAGGAACAATTAGTTTTTTCATGAGGTAATAGTATTAAGGTTAGTTGTTATTGTCGCGTTGGATCGAAAGGGAAGTTATCCTGAGTATCTGGTGTACCATCCAGATCAGAATCTCTAACGCTATTATCAATGATAAGCAGTTGCCAATGAATGGGTAAAAAGACATTCATAACCAGATTGTCAAATTCATTAGAAGGTCCGGAAGCTACAGTAACTGAAGCAAAAGTAGAGCCCAAAGAAGGCTCAAAATACGAGTTCACAGCCACTAGTGCCGTAATGTTCCCGAATTGTAGAATTCTTGTACTTAAACTGGCAATAAAATTACCTTGTGGCTGTGTTAGATTTTGTTCACATACAACATTAAAATTTCCGGTATGGCCGTAAAATGCGAAAAGCTGATTGACTTCTCCAGCTACAATATCAAGTATAGGGATCTGACTTAACGCAGTAAGTCCTGGAACGTATCGCCATAACACCTGATTGTCATTTCTTAAGACATTGGCACCAATGCCAAGCGGGTTTTCGGTAGCTGTATAGCCTTGAGGTATGGTAAAACCAAGAGCAGGATATTGGCTATGGATAAATTGTTGTCCCGGATTAGCTATTGTGGGAATTTGAGTCAAGGGAATGGGCAGGCCATGAGCATTGGCATAATAGGCTGCTGTAGGACCGGCAACATTAGTGCACAGTTCTGTAGTAAACCCGTTAAGTGTATTATTGTTGTTATTATCAGAGTCTGAGCTACAGGAGAATAATAAAATGGTTAGAAGGTATGCAATAGGGTATTTGGCTAGTCTCATAATGTAGTTTTAATTTTATTACTAATCGGTACTTTTAAAAAATGTCATCATATAAGTACTACCTTTGCAACAAATAATAATTATGCATAAAGCAGGTTTTGTAAATATTATCGGAAACCCTAACGTTGGGAAGTCAACATTAATGAATGCCTTTATTGGAGAGAAGCTTTCTATTATAACCTCTAAAGCACAAACTACAAGACATCGGATCTTGGGTATTGTTAATGGCGATGATTTCCAGATGATCTTATCCGATACACCCGGAATCATAAAACCGGCTTATGAACTTCAGGAGAACATGATGGATTTCGTAAAATCTGCTTTTGATGATGCGGATGTTCTCATATACATGGTAGAGATTGGAGAGAAAGCATTAAAAGACGATGCTTTTTTTGAAAAAATAACCCATTCTAAAATTCCGGTGTTATTATTGCTGAACAAGATAGATGGTTCTAATCAGGAAGAGTTAGAAGCACAAGCTGAATATTGGCAAACTAAAGTGCCAAATGCGGAGTTTATTCCAATATCTGCATTACAAGGGTTTAATGTGAAAAATGTGTTTAACAGAATCATTGAATTATTGCCAGAATCGCCACCGTTCTATCCAAAAGATCAACTGACTGATAAGCCCGAACGTTTTTTTGTTAATGAAGCCATTAGAGAAAAAATACTATTGCATTATAAAAAAGAAGTGCCTTACGCTGTTGAAGTCGATACAGAAGAATTTATCGAAGACGAAAAGATCATTAGGATACGATCGGTTATTATGGTAGAACGCGAAACGCAAAAAGGGATTATCATCGGGCATAAAGGTTCGGCAATAAAGCGAGTAGGCGTGGAAGCCAGAAAAGATCTGAAACGTTTTTTTGCTAAACAAATACATTTAGAGCTGTATGTTAAGATCAACAAAAACTGGCGTAGTAATCAAAGCCAATTAAAACGCTTTGGATATAACCAAAAATAAATTAATCAGTTTGTAGAGAATGAATCCCTCTTTCTCTAAACGTATCTCGCATAAAGCCATGAAGTTTATACATGTCAGGAACGCCTTTTGATTTTCCTACACGGCCAATGAAATACAATGTAAACCAAATGATAACCATAAATAAGGTTAAAAAAAGCTGTACAGCATATGACTTATCTAAGGACATATTCGTGTAAGCCCAAATACCAAAAGCAATAAATAAACCGGCAATTACAAAATGTAAAAACATAAACATTGTCCAGATAGTTGGGTTGGGACCAAATAAACCGTATACGGTTGCAGTATTTTTATCCTCTGCTTTTTCATTAATTTCCAAGTGCAACTGAGGTGACCAATAGTGTTGTTCTCGCTTTGGAAACCTAATGAATACGTGGTCATCAATGCGGGTTACAACAAAATCAGACTGTTTATTCTTCTGTTCTTCAAAAGCCAATAATAGTTTTTCGCTGTTGGTTTCAACATCAAATTTAAATCGAGGTCGTAATACAATGTCGTTAGAGAGCGCCATGATAATTGATAATGACTAATTTACATTTTTTCTTTGATATTAAATACTACCTTTGCAGCCAATATCAAAGAGGATGAGTAATATAGTTGCAATTGTAGGAAGGCCAAATGTAGGAAAGTCTACATTTTTTAACCGTTTGATACAGCGTAGAGAAGCTATTGTAGATGCCGTAAGTGGTGTTACCAGAGACCGCCATTACGGTAAGAGCGATTGGAATGGAAAAGAGTTTTCGTTAATCGATACTGGAGGTTATGTTGTAGGTAGTGATGATATATTTGAAGCGGAGATCGATAAGCAAGTAGAGTTAGCCATAGATGAAGCAGATGCTATTATTTTTATGGTTGATGTGGAAAGTGGTGTTACAGGCATGGACGAAGATGTTGCTAAGCTGTTACGTAGGGTAGATAAGCCTGTATTTTTAGCCGTCAATAAAGTTGATAATAATAAACGTGCCGAAGATGCTGTAGAGTTTTACAATTTGGGATTGGGTGATTATTATACCATAGCTAGTATTAATGGTAGTGGTACCGGAGAATTGTTAGATGCTTTGGTAGAAGCCTTACCGGAAAAAGAAGATATTGAAGAAGAAGCCTTACCAAGGTTTGCAGTAGTAGGTCGACCAAATGCAGGGAAGTCGTCATTTATCAATGCGTTGATAGGTGAAGATCGTTATATCGTTACCGATATTGCAGGAACTACTCGAGATGCTATTGATACGAAATACAACCGTTTTGGCTTTGAGTTTAATTTGGTAGACACCGCAGGAATTCGACGAAAATCAAAGGTCAAAGAAGATCTGGAGTTCTATTCAGTAATGCGAAGTGTGCGAGCAATAGAGCACGCCGATGTTTGCCTGTTGGTTTTTGATGCCACAAGAGGATTTGATGGTCAGGTGCAGAACATTTTCTGGTTAGCAGAGCGTAACAGAAAAGGGGTGGTTATTCTTGTCAATAAATGGGATCTGGTAGAGAAAGATAATAAAACAACGACTGCATTCGAAAAAGTAATCCGAAAACAAATAGAACCTTTTACAGATGTTCCTATAGTATTCATTTCTGCATTGACGAAACAACGTATTTACAAAGCTATAGAAACTGCTGTTGAGGTCTACAAGAACAGAAGCAAACGAATAAAAACCAGTCAGCTCAATGAAGTCTTGTTGCCTATAATTGAAAACAATCCGCCGCCGGCATATAAAGGCAAATATGTTAAGATAAAATACATCATGCAGTTGCCAACGCCCCAACCACAATTTGCATTTTTCTGTAATTTGCCACAATATGTAAAAGAACCCTACAAGCGTTTTCTGGAAAACAAATTGAGAGAACACTTTAACTTTTATGGTGTACCTATAAGCGTTTACATGCGGAAAAAGTAGTATCTTTATGCTGCTATGCTAAAGAGTTTACTCACACATCTTACAATACTAATGGTGTGCAATATTATTATTGCACAAAATTCACCTCCGGAAATAAGTGCTTCCGGGAACCAAATGTATTGTGCTGATAATCCGATGCCAGTAGTTACCAGTGTAAGTATCACTGATCCCGATCCTGCGGATAATACACTAGATGAAGCATTTGTACAAATTTCTGAAGGCTATGTACAAGGGAGTGATAATCTGACCTTAACAGGAGTACATCCCAACATAACAGCAGTATGGTCCGCAGTAGAAGGCAAACTAACCCTAACGGGAACAGCTACATTTGCCGAATATGAAAATGCTATTGAAGATGTGGTTTTTCAAACCACTCAAACAAGTTTTTCTGATGATAAATTCTTTTCGATAAATCTGGGAAATGCTAATTTTTTACCCTCCACAGGGCATTACTATTTCTACGTATCTGATGTGGGAGTTACCTGGTCGCAAGCTAGGGCATCCGCAGCGCAAATGGATTATTTTGGCTTACAAGGTTATTTGGTAACTATTACTACAGAAGAGGAAGCGCAACTTACAGGAGAACAAAGTGCCGGAACCGGATGGATTGGAGCTTCAGATGCCCAGAGTGAAGGCGTCTGGGAATGGGTGACCGGACCAGAAGCAGGTCAGGTATTTTGGATAGGAGGCCCCAATGGTACACCACAGAATAATGAATTTTCATATTGGAATCAGGGCGAGCCCAATAATTTTGGAGATGAGGACTACGCCCATGTTACAGATGAGAGTGTTGCAGGCCCTGGGTTAATTGGCTCATGGAATGATTTGCCTAATGCCGGAGAGGTAAACGTTACCAGCCCATACCATCCTCAAGGCTATCTGGTTGAATTCGGAGGAATGCCTAATGATCCGGATATTAATTTATCCGCCAGTACAACAATTACTACGCCCCGGGTCGATTTTACCACATCTGAAGTTTGTGAGCAAGGCAATGTAAATATTACCCTGACTACTAATGTAGATGAAGTACTGTGGTATGAATCTGAAGCTTCGGCAACTTCTATCAATACAGGCTTTAGTTATAATACGATAATTGCCGGCAACACAACATATTGGGTGTCACCTCGATTTGCAGGATGTACAAGTGGCGGTAGAATTCCAATTGCAGTCACAGTAAATCCATTGCCAGAAGCTCAAGACATTACCATTTCGCAATGCGATGATAATGGCAATGGCGACGGGCGAACAGTTTTCAATTTAAACAGTTATTCTAACGCCATAACGGGAGGTAACTTGGCTAATGCTGAAGTAAGATTCTTTTTAGAGGCAGGCTTAGTCACTGAACTTAATGGCGATAGTTATGAAAACCTTTTTAATTCCCAGGTCATATATGCTCAGGTGACCAACCAGAATACAGGTTGTATTAGCACTGCGGAAGTGACATTACAAGTAGGTACAGGAGAATCTATCAATGCATTCTTAGAACTGTGTGACGATTTAGGAGATGATGGCGTGGACACCTTTAATCTGGCATTTGCGAGTAATCAAATTATGGAAGGCCTACCATCGCAGTTTCTTTTATCATACCATGAAACTTATGAAGACGCATTATTGGGAATGAATGCATTGCCATTTTTCTATAGCAATACGCAACCATACCATCAGATCATATATGTGAGAGTTCGAAATGGTAATGATTGTTATGGTATTGGAGAAGTAGAATTATCCGTACTACCATCGCCTAAGCTTCAGCCCAATGAAGAAGTATTTTATTGTGTAAATACATTTCCTGAGTTCATTACACTAGAAGCAGGACTGTTAGAAGACAATCCAAATGATTTTACCTACACATGGTCGACAGGAGCAACAACACCATCAATACAAGTTAATCAAACAGGAGTTTACACTGTAGAAGTAAATAGACTCAACTGGTGTGAAAAAACAAGAACCATAACCGTATCGCCATCAAATGTAGCAACTATTGCAGCTGTTGAAATTTCGGAAGTATCAGAAAACAATACAGTTACGATATTTGCTACGGGCGAAGGAAGTTATGAATATGCTTTGGACGATATTTCAGGGCCATATCAACAATCGAATATATTCGAAAATATCCCTCCAGGAGTGTATACCCTATATGTAAGAGATAGCCAAGGCAATTGTGGAATAGTTACAGAACAAATATCAGTTGTTGGCTATCCAAAATTTTTTACACCAAATGGCGATGGCGATAATGACCGTTGGACTTTAAAAGGATTTGCAACACCATTTCCTTTCACTGCTGAAGTAAATATTTATAACCGCTATGGTAAACTTATCACCACCTTAAATAGATCCAACTTGGAATGGGATGGTAATTTCAATGGTAAAAAACTACCCTCAGACGATTATTGGTTTGTAGCAACTCTAGAAGACGGTCGGAGTTTTAATGGCCATTTTGCACTTGTAAGATAAATACCTTTTATTATATTCGCTGTGTATTATACTAACGAATAATTATAAGCGTTTGTATAAGAGCTATTAACAGTAGGAATATTCATTTAACTATAAAAATAGTTGTATAACTAAAAAAATAGTTATAGGTTTGAGTGTTCAAAATATCATCAATCAAAAACATGAAGAAATACGTATTTATTGCCTTCACATTATTATCATTAGTAGCATTTTCTCAAAACAAAGCATTCAAGGTAAAAGGTCACTTAATCGCAGGCGATACTAACCTGCCACTAGAATCTGCAACAGTATATCTGGAACGTGTAAAGGATAGCAGTTTGGTAAGCTATACCATTACAGATAGTAAGGGTAAATTTGAGATAGAAAGCAAAACCTATGATAATAGTCTGAACCTATATATCTCCTATGTAGGTTATGGAACCTATGTTGAAAATTTTGAGATTAACAAACCTGAAATAGATTTGGGTAAAATTACACTAGAGATTGATGATAACATGCTAGATGAGGTTATCATAAAGTCAAAAGCGCCTATAACCGTTAAGAAAGATACTTTAGAGTTTAATGTAAAATCGTTTAAAACAAAGAAAGACGCGACAGTTGAAGATCTGTTAAAGCAGTTGCCGGGAGTAGAAGTAGATGATGAAGGTAAAATTACAGTTAATGGTAAGAGTGTTAATAAGATACTTGTTAATGGTAAGCCATTTTTTGGAGATGACCCTACCATAACTACCCGAAACTTGACCAAAGATATTATAGAAAAGGTACAGGTTATGGATACCAAAACGAAATCTGAGGCATTTTCCGGGGAAGAAGGGGATCAGGAAAACAAAACCATAAACCTTACCATTAAAGAAGAGAACAATAGAGGCGTATTTGGTCGACTTTCGGCAGGAGCAGGAACCGATGACAGGTATGAGTTTGCAGGAATGGTCAATCTTTTTGATAACGACAGGCGATTTAGTGTTTTGGCAGGAGGAAATAATACCAATTCACCAGGATTTAGCTTTGGGGAAATCCAGAAGATGTTTGGAAGAGGTAATTCCATATCTGTTAGTAGCAGTGGCGCCTTTAGTATAGATGGTCGTTCATTTGGAGGTGGTCGTGGAATAGTGACGTCAAGAAATGTAGGTGCTAATTATGCTGATGTTATCACAGACGGTGTAGATGTCTCAGCCGATTATTTTTATTCTAAAAGTGATTCAGAGAATGAAACCACAACAGAGCGTGAAAATATTTTGCCAGACGACACTCGATTCTTTACAAATTCAAGAGCGGTTGATAATTCAGATAATGACAATCATAACCTTAATGCCGAATTGGATATTGAGATTGATTCTACTTTTCTAGTTAATATAAGACCATCGTTCAGATACGGTAATAGTAAAAGCTTAAATAATAGTTTTGAAGAAACCTTTGATAGTAATAATGTACAAACCAATCAATCGACATACAACTCATTTACCGAAACAGATGTACGTAATTTTAGAAATGACATCGATGTGACCAAGCGTTTTGGAAACAAAGGCAGCTTTTTAAGATTTGGCTTCGAAACCCAATTCAATACCACCAATCGGGACGATTTTTTGAGATCTGAAACACTGATAGCCGATCCTAATGAGATGGATATTATAAGAGATCAGTTTTCAGATGATGAAGAAACCTTCAATAGGGTAAGGGCTTCAGCAACCTATCGTTTTCCAATAAAGAGTAAGGAGTTGTTTTTAGATGTAAAATTCAATCATTTATCAGACAATAGAAATAATGTCAATTCTACTTTCGATTTTAATGATGCTACACAAGCCTATGATATTTTCAATACACAATTAAGCTCAGATTTTAGATATTTTAATAGACGAAGTACACCGAGCCTGGAGTTATCCTATGAAAAAAAGAAATGGTCAGCCAGTTTTGAAACAGGGTATGTGTTTAGAACTATAGAAAATATAGATCAGTTAAGACCAAGCTTGAGTTTGAAACGTAATTTTGAAGCAGTAGAACTCAATGCCAATTTCAATTATAGATTTAGTGATAAAGCGTCATTGTATTCAGGATATTATTTGAGCAACCGTCCGCCATTAATCAATCAGTTGCAACCATTTCAGGATGTTTCGGACCCTTTGAATACCATTACGGGTAACCCTAACTTATCGCCAACCAATGAGCATAGTTTCTATTTTGGGTATAATAGTTTTGATTTCCAAAAAGGTACAGGGTTTTACATGTATGCCAATGGTGATTTTGTCAACGATCAGGTGGTTTCAAAAACAACTATAGATGATAATTTCGTTAGGAATACCACCTATGAGAACGTAGATGGTAATTACAGACTTTATGGTAGTGTTACTTACAGCAAGTCTGTAAAAATAGATTCCTTGAGGACGTTTAAGTTTAATGTAGGCGCTTACGGAAATCTTAATAGGGCTATCAATTTTAATAATGAGGTACAATACGCTTCTAAGAATACAACCCTATCTCCAAATGTTAATCTTACATTCAACTGGCGTGATGTGTTGGAATTAAGACCAAATTACAGGATATCCATTACTAAAAACACATTTGATATTGAAGGTTTTGAAGATCAGGATTTTGTACAACACAATGTGGGTATACGTACAGCGACTTTTGTGCCTAAAAAGTTTGAATGGCGTAACGATATTAATTTCACTTACAACCCTAATGTTGCAGACGGCTTTCAGAAAACAGCATGGTTCTGGAATTCAACTTTAGCCTATACATTCCTTAAAGATAAAGCAACATTGACACTGAAAGCTTATGATCTACTCAACCAGAATACTAATGCCAGGCGTTCGGCAACGGCAAACTTTATTCAGGATTCTCAGAGTACCGTATTGAGACGATTTTTTATGCTGAGTTTCAGTTGGAAGTTCAATAGCTTAGGTAAAAAAGGTGAAATAGGTGATGGTGGCGTATTTTTCTTTTAGTACCAGATTTTAATAATAGTCAGGGTCTTATTTGTTTCGATTGAATATTCCTTTTTAGATTTGGGAATAATAGCACTGACATGATCAGAGGTGTTTTCTGTGATGTATTAAGAAAAGTTGCCAGGTAAGCTTTATTACCAACCACCTGAAGCGCCGCCGCCGCCAAAGCTTCCACCGCCGAAGCCACCACCACTGAAACCACCGCCTCCAAAGCCACCACTGCCAAAGCCGCCGGAAGACCCACTGCCACTGCCGTAGCTGCCACGTCCCATATTACTCAAAATAATAGCTTCAAGAAGGCTACCGCTGCCCGATGTTTTGCCACCACTACCACCTTTACCGCCGCCTCGGGCTTTGGAGAGTGCAATGATGAAAATGATAAATACGATAAATAAGAAAAAGAAAATGCCTATAGGAAAGGGCGTGCCATTAGATTTAGGGCTGCCTTTATATTCACCCGCTAGAACTTCAAAAATAGCATCTGTGCCACGGTTTAAGCCGCCATAGTAATCGTTTCGTTTGAAGTAAGGAATGATATCACGTTCAATAATACGTTTACTCATAGCATCAGTTAGTAAATGCTCAACACCATAACCGGTACTGATGGCTATCTTACGGTCGTTTTTAGCGAGTAGAACCAAAATCCCGTTGTCCTTACCTTTTTGACCAATACCCCATTTTTCACCCCATTGAGCCCCCAGAAAATTAATATTTTCACCATTGGTAGAGTTGATAATAGCGACCACAACTTGTGTAGACGTTGTATCGGCATAACGTTTTAGTTTTATAGCGAGATGGTTAGCATTAGTTTTTGAAAGGAGATTGATATAGTCATAAACAAAAGTTTGCTCACGGTCATTTGGCCTTTCAGGAATTTCATATTGTGCATTGGCAATAGAAATAATGCCGAAACTAAAGAGTAAAAAAAGGAGTCTAAAAGAGTGCATCATCAGCCTTTGGAAATGGTGTTTGGTAATTCATCTATATCGCCATGCTGCCACGGAAAATAAGTTTCCAGTTCCTTACCGGCTTTTAAAATGCCAGCTATAAGTCCGGATTTAAACTCTTGTTGTTTGAAGTGAGACACCATGAGATTTTTGGTATCTTCCCAAAAGTCATCATTAACCACATCGTTAATGCCTTTGTCGCCGTAGATAACAAACTGTTTTTGGTCCACAGCAACATAAATTAAGACACCGTTTTGCAGCTTAGTATTATCCATCTTAAGGAAGTGAAATACTTCAATAGCATGTTGCATGATGTCGCCTTCACAATTTTTTTCCAGATGAACTCTAATCTCCCCAGAGGTATTTTTTTCAGCTTCTCTAATGGCTGCTACAATTTCCTGTTCTTCATTTTGGGTAAGGAAATTTTCAATACTTGACATGATTTATTTGAAATCAAATTCAACATCCGGAGCTTTTTCACTACCGTCCTCAGCCTCAAAATAAGCTTTTTTATCAAAACCTAAAATGCCGGCAAATATACTGTTAGGGAACTTTCTAACGTGATTGTTATAGGGCTCAACAGCCTTATTATAACGATCTCTTGCAACATTAATTCTGTTTTCAGTGCCTTCTAATTGACTTTGTAATTCTAGGAAATTCTGACTGGCTTTTAAATCGGGATAGCGCTCCACAGTAACTAAAAGGCTTTTTAAAGCACCAGACAGACCACCTTGAACCTTATTAAATTCTGCTAGCTTTTCGGGAGTAATATTAGTAGGGTCAATGCTTATAGAAGTAGCTTTAGCTCTGGCTTCTATCACGGCTTGTAACGTCCCTTTTTCAAAATCTGCAGCACCTTGTACCGTTTTAACCAGATTGCCAATAAGATCATTACGTCGTTGATAAGTACTCTCTACATTAGCCCAGGATTTTGTGGCATTCTCATCCAATTCAACGGCAGTATTATTAAAACCTATACCCCAAAAACCTAATAAAACTATGAGGATAATTGGTATGATCCATTTTTTCATGATGATTTATTTTTATAGTTGTGTTTTTATTTTAATGAGTTGTGCCTTGATACTTTCCAATTTAGAAATGATTTCAAAAGTATCTAAAGCCTTTTGTTTTTCTTCTTTTAAGTGTGTTTTTGCGCCCTCTAAAGTAAAGCCTCTTTCTTTAACGAGATGATAGATGAACTTTAAATTTTTGATATCATTTGGAGTGAACTTACGATTGCCTTTAGCGTTTTTTTTAGGTTTAAGAATGTCAAACTCTTTTTCCCAAAAACGAATTAAAGAGGGGTTGACCTTAAAAGCCTTGGCGACTTCACCAATACCATAATAACGTTTTTCAGGCAGATCTATATGCATATTAATCCAGAGATTGGTTTTCTATTGAAGCTTTTTCCAATAATATATTAAACTCTTCAGCAGACAGATTACCGTAATAAAAATTGATGGGGTTAATACGCTCACCATCTTTAAAGACCTCATAATGTAAATGAGGGGCTTCTGAGCGACCGGTACTACCTACAAAACCTATCAGATCACCACGCTTAACACGCTGATTCACTCTAACATTATATTTGTACAAATGGGCATAAAGCGAAATATAACCGTAACCATGATCAATTCTGATATGCTTTCCATAACCTGAGGAACTATTGTCAGCGCGCTTTACAATGCCATCTCCCGAAGCGTATACAGGCGTGCCTCTGGGTGCTGTAAAATCCATACCATAATGAAACTTACGCACTTTGGTAAACGGATCAGTACGAAAGCCATAACCAGATGCCATGCGCGTGAGATTTTCGTTGTTTACAGGTTGAATGGCCGGAATTGCAGCTAGGAAACTCTCTTTATCCTTGGCCAGAATAGCAATTTCATCAAGCGATTTGGATTGTACAACTATAGCTTTTTCTAAAATATCGATACGTTTATGACTCTCTGCAATTAGCTTAGAATTGTCATAACCTTCATATTTTTTATAACGGTTAACGCCCCCAAAACCTGCACGGCGTTGCTCTTCCGGTATTGGGTTAGCTTCAAAGTAAAGTCGGTAAATTGCATTATCGCGTTCTTCAACATTTTCTAGAGCTGCAATAGCATCATCAATACGTTTATTCAAAATGTCATATTGAAACTCCATGTTCTGTAACTCGCGGGCCAGCTCTCGCTCTTTTGGAGATTCAATATATTGGCTGGATATAAAAAAGAATAGAAAACCAAATAAAGCAGCTGCCGTAATAAATACTATAGCATATTTAACAGTTGTACGCTTCTTTCGCTCAATTTTTCGATAAGAAAGCGTTTCCGAATCATAATAGTATTTTACCTTACTCATTTCTTAATTTATGCTATTTTTGCAGCATGTAGAATGCGGCTGTCGATCATAGTATAACTATGAAAACTACCAAACCTACGAAATTATTTTCATTACAAATTTAATAAAGTAATGGAAAACTATAATTTTTACATGTTCTATAAGAATGGATGTAAGATTTTAGTATGAAAAATAAGCAGGATATAATATTTTGATTTTAACATAAGTATATGAAATCTAACGATATACGTTCGAAATTTTTGGATTTTTTTAAAAATAAAGCTCATGACATTGTCTCATCGGCACCTATGGTGTTGAAGGACGACCCTACATTAATGTTTGTGAATTCAGGGATGGCCCCATTCAAAGAATATTTTTTGGGAAATGCAGAGCCAAAACACCCAAGAATAGCAGATACTCAAAAGTGTTTGCGTGTATCAGGAAAACATAATGACCTTGAGGAAGTAGGGTATGACACCTATCACCACACCTTATTTGAAATGCTTGGGAATTGGAGTTTTGGGGACTACTTTAAAAAAGAAGCCATCAGCTGGGCGTGGGAACTGCTTACCGAAGTATATGGTATCGATAAAGACATACTTTATGTAACCATATTTGAAGGCGACGAAGGTGATGGGTTACCTATGGATAAAGAAGCCTATGACCTGTGGAAAGCTATTATACCCGAGGATCGTATTCTAATGGGAAATAAGAAAGACAATTTTTGGGAAATGGGCGATCAGGGACCTTGCGGACCGTGTAGTGAAATCCATGTAGATATTAGATCAGAAGAAGAAAAGGCTAAAGTTGATGGGAAAACTTTGGTAAATATGGACCATCCCCAAGTGGTTGAGATATGGAATTTGGTTTTTATGCAATACAACAGAAAGGCCAATGGATCACTAGATAACTTACCTAGTAAACACATCGATACTGGGATGGGATTTGAGCGTCTTTGTATGGTGTTACAAGGCGTGCAGTCTAATTACGATACGGATGTTTTTACACCATTAATCCGTGAAATCGAGACCATTAGTAATAAAGACTACGGTAAGAATGAAAAAACCGATGTGGCCATACGTGTCATTTCTGATCATGTCAGAGCAGTAGCATTTTCAATAGCCGACGGTCAGTTGCCGAGTAATACCGGAGCCGGATATGTCATTCGTAGAATACTAAGACGTGCCATACGATACGGATTTACGTTTTTAGATCAGAAAGAACCTTTTATATATAGATTGGTTGATGTATTAAGCAAAAAAATGGGAAAAGCGTTTCCAGAGCTAAAATCCCAAAAACAGCTGATACAAAATGTTATTAAGGAAGAAGAGTTGTCATTTTTAAGAACTTTAGATCAGGGACTTATTCTTTTGGATCGTATTATTGATAATACAGGAGATGCTATTGTGCCTGGAGAAAAAGTATTTGAGCTTTATGATACTTATGGGTTTCCAGTAGACCTTACAGCTTTGATTCTTAATGAGAAGGGATTGACCCTAGACAAAGAAGGGTTTGAAGCAGAATTAAAAAAGCAAAAAGACCGATCCAGAGCCGCAAGTGAGGTTGCAACTGATGATTGGACAGTATTATTGGAAGATGCAGAACAAGAGTTTGTTGGTTACGATATACTAGAAACGAATGTGAAGATTTCCAGATACCGCAAAGTGGTATCTAAAAAGGATGGCGAAATGTATCAGTTGGTATTCAATCTTACACCATTTTATGCAGAAGGTGGAGGTCAGGTAGGTGATAAAGGTTATCTAAAAGATGCACACGGTGATATAGTGTATATACTAGATACCAAGAGAGAAAACAATGTAACCATCCATTTTACTAAGAATTTACCTAAGCATCTCAATGGAACGTTTGCTGCGGTTGTAGACGAGAAACAACGCTATAGAACAGCATGTAATCATACAGCAACACACTTATTGCATCAGGCCTTACGTGAAGTATTGGGCGACCACGTAGAACAAAAAGGAAGTGCAGTACATTCAAAATACCTACGATTTGATTTTTCGCATTTTTCTAAAATGACCACAGAACAGCTTAGAGATGTTGAGAATTTTGTCAATGCACGTATTGATGGCAAGCTTCCTCTGGAAGAACACAGAAATGTTCCTGTAGACCAAGCTTTGGCCGATGGGGCAATGGCGTTATTTGGTGAAAAATACGGCGATACGGTAAGAACCATACGTTTTGGGCAATCTATAGAATTATGTGGTGGAACTCACGTTAAGAACACCGCTGACATTTGGCATTTTAAGATTCGATCAGAAAGTGCTATTGCTTCGGGAATACGCAGAATAGAAGCCATAACTTATGATGCGGTCAAAGATTTCTATTTTGATACCAACAGGGCTTATTATGAAATTAAAGATATGCTGAACAATAGTAATGACCCTGTAAAAGCAGTATCTGATCTTAAAACTGAAAATACAGCACTAAAGAAACAAATAGAAAGTCTTTTAAAGGACAAGGCCAAAGGTCTAAAGAATGAGCTTAAGAACGAACTACAAGAGGTCAATGGGATACAGTTTTTAGCCAAAGAATTGGATCTGGATGCTTCAGGAATTAAAGATTTAGCTTTTGAATTGGGAGGTCAATACGATAATTTATTTCTGATTTTTGCGGCCAATCAGAATGGTAAGGCTTTATTATCATGCTACATCTCAAAGGCATTAGTTGCTGAAAAAGGATTAAACGCCGGGAGCATAGTTAGAGAATTAGGGAAGTACATTCAGGGCGGCGGCGGCGGTCAGCCTTTCTTTGCAACAGCAGGAGGAAAAAATCCTGAGGGTATAGCAGAGGCTCTTGAAGTAGCAAAGTCTTATATATAAGTTTGGAATTTAGAACTAAAATACCATTACAGACACAGCAGCATTATCAAATTGATTACCAATCTAAGTTGCTGACATTGGGATCATGTTTTTCAGAACATATACATAAGAAACTAGCATATTATAAGTTTCAGGCTTTAGGAAACCCAACAGGTATTTTATTCAATCCCATAGCCATCGAAAAACTCATTACAAGAGCTGTTAATGAGTCCTTATATACAGAAAAAGACATTTTCAATCATAATGATTTGTGGCATAGCTTTGAGGCGCATTCTACAATGAGTGCTACTGAGAAGTCAGAAGTACTGACGCATCTCAATACTGCGGTTACATCAGTAAATAAAGCGCTTAAATCAGCAACACATGTCATTATAACTTTAGGGACGGCATGGGTGTTCAGGCATATAGAAACAGATACTATAGTGGCTAATTGTCATAAAGTGCCTCAAAAGAAATTTCTAAAAGAATTACTTTCTATAACCGAAATTGTAGACGCATTACAGGGAATTATTGCTTTAGTAAGAGCGTTTAATCCAAAGATTACCATCCTGTTTACAGTATCACCCGTTAGGCATATCAAAGATGGTCATGTCGAAAATACAAGAAGTAAATCTCACCTCTTATCTGCAGTTCATGAGGTGGTAGATCATAGAAAGCAACAGTTTTACTTTCCTTCATATGAAATGATGATGGACGATCTCAGAGATTATCGTTTTTATACATCAGATATGATACATCCCAACGAAACTGCTATAGATTATATATGGGAATGCTTTAGATCTATATGGTTGTCAGAAACTGCATCCAAGACCATGAATGTCATAGCTTCCATACAGAAGCGATTATCTCACAGGCCTTTCAATCCTAATACGGAAGCTCATCAGAAGTTTTTAAATACACTATCAGAAGATATCAAAAATCTTCAGTCGGATTTTCCTAATATAAAGTTCTAAAAGCGTTGTAAATCAGCTGTTTTTGAAAATATACGTAATTCATCGTATGTTTTGCCTTTGCCTTATTGTTCAAATTTGTCCCACTATTAATCGATAAAACTTTTCAACAATGAGGAAATTAAATCTAACAATGTTACTTATTATGATGATATCAGTAGTAACAGTATTTACATCGTGTTCAAGTGATGATGACGGTGGAAGTAATGGCGCTGCAGCGTCTGGAACCATTACAGCAAAAATTGATGGTACACAATTTACTTCTCTGGAAATTACATCTTTTGCAAACTCGACAACAGTAGGAGGACAGACCATCCTGATATTACAGGGTAATACTTCGGAACAAGCGATCAATATGCAGATTACGGGATATGAAGGCACCGGTACTTATGAGATTTCAGATGCTAATGTGTTTATTAACGCATCTTACATTGAGCCGGATATCAATAACCCTGCAAACTCGCAAACGTGGAGTGCACCTTATCAAGATTCTGGCGTAGCTGGAGAAATTAAAATCTCTGAAGAGACAGATACTAATGTAGTAGGAACTTTCAGTTTTACATGTAAAAACAGTAATGACGACACAACAAAAACCATTACTGAAGGATCATTTAATCTGGAAAAAATGTAAAGCTATGAAGCTGTTATTAATCTATGTTAAACAAGTAGTGGCTGCTGCACTTTTTATAAGTGCACCGCTACTATTTGCACAGAAAGCAGAGGCGCCGGAGTACCAATACGATATTGGCGGAAGTATAGACAAAATGACCTTAACCTCTGCAGGAGTATTGATTGTTAACCATGGTAAAGGTCTGGCAGGAATAAAACCAGGACAAAGTGGGTTAGTTTTTAATTTTAGTGACTATGGTAAGGTAAAAGAAGACGAGCTGTTTATTGTACCAAACACACCATATGTTATGGTAGGTCAAACAGGATTTGGAGGCATTTCCGCAAAACATAGCGTAATAGACTTTATTTCTGGAAAAGTATTATTTGATACTAAAGCCAATGGTTGGAAAGCGGTGGCAAGACCTACATTATTATTGCCGGAAAACAAACTTATAGTAGCTGGGCAACGCACTGCAAAAGAGAAGTATGCCCAGGCCGTTGGTATTTATGATCTGGCTACAGGAAATGAAGACAAGCTATTCAAACTCAAAGGTTACGATACTATGGTCGGAAGGCCTATGATTATTGATAGTGGACTTTTAATTCCGGCAGGAAAAGGGCTCTATAATATTGATCTGGAAACAGGCAATCAGAAATGGATGCTGAAACTAAAGAATGTGGCGTTTATAGAACCAGCCGAAGATGGCAAATCCATGTATGCATTTGTTAATAAAGGTAAGAACCATGAAGTGCATAAAGTAAGTGCTACAGGAAGCGAAATGTGGGCAGATGGCAAAAAGTTAAAAGGGAAAGTCTCTAACTTTCAAATTACAGATCAGGGATTGGCCTTGGTAAGTGATGTAGCACCATCAGGAGGAAAAGGACTCAATAAATTGATGGCAGCCAAAGCACAAAGTCATATTTCTTTTTTATCAGCAAGTACAGGGCAAGACCTTTGGGAGAAAGCACCAAAAACAAAAGGATATGTTCAGCATTTTTATATTGTAGACGACGGAATTCTGTTTGGTATTAGAGAAGGCGGAATCAATAAAATATCTTTTGATGGAAAAGGCTTGTTTAAAAAACCTTTGAAGACAGGAGAAAATATCCATACCATGGCGTTGACCAAACAAGGACTGATATACATTACAGATAGTGATGCTAATATCATTAATTTAGATACCGGAGAATCGGTTTGGAGTAAACCCATAAAATATAAAAGAGCAAAATCTGTGACCAGTACTTATGATGCAGACCATCAACGTTACCTGATAAGTACAGGGCAGGAGATGATTGCCATTAACGAAAACTCAGGAGAGATCTCAACTTTAGCGACTTATAAATTTCAGGAGAAGGAAAACCCCAACAACATGTCCATTAGAGGAAATGGTATTTTTTTGAGCTCATCTCAAAATATGATGATGCTTAATTTTGATGGCAGTGAGCAATTTTTTGAATATTACAGATCTCCGGGCAAAAGTGCTTTTGGAGCAGCATTAATGGGAGTAATGGCAGTGGCCTCTACAGCAATGGCAAGTTCGGCGGCAGTTAGAGCAGGAGCTAATAGAAATAACTTGGGACAATACAACAGTTATGGAGCCCAAATGAAGCGCACACAAGATATGTTTTCAGCCATAGGGACAGCTTCATTCAATGAGATGGCAAAACGTTTCAAAGCGTCATCGGCAACTAAAGATGCTCAATTTATTTTAACTAAATTAGATGGCGGCGTTGGTTTGGTAAAAGTGAATAAAGATAATGGAGAGGTAGAAAAAGAGATTATTTTAAAAGATAAAAAACCAGAATATGAAGTTGATGGATTTGGGGGGTATTTGTATTATAAAGCTAGTAATAGTAGTATATATGCCTATAACCTTAATAAGTAAATCACATTGTTGAGGTGTTTTAGATTGGGCGTGATTTTTGCGAGTTACGCTTAATCTTTTTTAATTGCCACTTATCGAAAAAAACCATACGCATGTCTAATTAATCATATATTCGTAATGCTATTAATCAATTTTTTTAAAAAGGCGTCAGTTAGTTCTTCTTTGTTCAAAAGTGGAAATTTATTGACGCTTTTTTTGCGTGTTTCCACAAAGATTCCTTCGTTATTTTTAGCGTTTTTTCTAGCACTGATTGCTGCGCATTCTCAAGAGCAACAGTATAAAGTAGCAGACAGTATTATTCAATTGGCAGTGCAACAAGACAATGATTCTTTAGCCATACAACAATTACACAAAGCCTTTTTTAAGTATTGTTATTCAGAGCCACAAATAGCCAAATCAATAGCCATAAAATCCATAGACTTATCAAAAAAAATTGAGGATGACTATTTATTAGTAAGAGGACTATTACGGCATGGCATTTATTATGATATAACCGGGAAAAAAGATAGCGCATTGGTTGTTTACGATGATGCATACAAGGTTGCAAATCGTATCAATGATTTAAATGGAAAAGCTTCAGTATATAATAACAAAGGGTTGATATATTGGAATTTAGAGAATTATAATGAAGCCATGGAAAACTACTTGGCCTCTTTAAAGATCTTTGAAGAATTAGGGCAGGAACGTGGGCAGGCCAATAATCTTAATAATATAGGATTGCTTCTGGTAGAATTAGATCGTAGAGAAGAAGCAAAAGCAAATTATAAAAAGGCACTTAAACTTAGAGAGAAATTAAAAGATACTTATGGTATAGGCGCTTCGTTGTCTAACATTTCAAAAGTCTTTTCATTGATGCAGCAAATGGATTCAGCCATATATTATTCGCATAAGGCAGTAAAATTGAAATCAAAGATTAACGATCAGAGAGGACTGGCCATAGCTTATAATAATTTAGGGCTAGACCATAGATATATTAAGAGTTACGATTCGGCACTGTACTATCTTAAGAAATCCGATCATATTTATGACAACCTTAAGTCTACTAAACTTAAAAGTACTAATAGTCATGCTTTAGGTACGGTTTACGATCGAATGGGAGATTATGAGAATGCTATAAAATATTATAACCAATCTCTGGAAACCCTTTCGGACGATGAAGTGATGTCAATATACAAAACCAAACGCTCGTTGGCATATGCTTATAAAAACCAGCAAGATTATATAGCCTCTGCAGCTCATTTTGAAGAAGCCTTACAACTCAGAGATTCTATCGCTGATCAAAATGAAAAAGTAGCCACTCAAGAAGTGTATGAAAAGTACCAGTCTGTTGAAAAAGAAAAACAAATTTTGGTGCAACGAGCCGAGATAGCCGAACAAGATCTTATCATACAAAGGCGAAATTATCAGTTATATGCCTTGTTAGCGATGGTGCTGATATTGTCAACTTTGGGTTATTTGTTCTACAACCAGCAAAAACTAAAGAACAGGCAACTCCAAAAAGAAAATGAGCTTAAAGATGCTCTGGTAAAAATAGAAACCCAAAATAAACTTCATGAGCAGAGGATACGTATAAGTAGAGATCTTCATGATAATATAGGTGCACAATTGACATTCATTATTTCGTCAATAGATAATTTGAAATATAGCTTCAATATTAAAGACGATAAATTGACAAGTAAGTTAGATAATATAAGCAGTTTTACATCGTCCACCATATACGAATTGAGAGATACTATTTGGGCTATGAATAAGACCGAGATCACTTTTGAAGACCTCCAGACGAGAATCATGAATTACATCGATAAAGCCCGGTTGAGTGATGATAAGATCACATTTTCTTTTGAAGTTGATGAAAGTGTGAATACTAAAAAAGCATTTAATGCTGTAGAAGGCATTAATATTCATAGAATCATTCAGGAAGCAGTACATAATAGTAAAAAGCATGCCGATGCTACTGATATTAAAGTTAGAATAGATCAGGCAGGAACACAACTGAGATTTGAAATTAGTGATAATGGTAAAGGATTTGTATTAGATAATGTAGAACGAGGTAATGGATTAACCAATATGCAAAAACGAGCTATAGAAATAGGTGGAACAGTCACTATCTTTACTGAGATGAAAAAAGGCACTCAAATTAAACTATTGATTTGACCTGAATAAAATAAAGTCTATTTTGGAAGACCAATCACTATGCAAAAGCAGATATTTTTAATAAGCGTATTACTCTTTTCTTACAGTGCGCTATCACAATCAATAAGGTATCTGGATAGTCTTTCTGTAGCGATTGAGAATCGTACCAAAAAAGAACAGATTGAAATCATTACCAACTTACCTTATGACAAAATGGTGAGTGATGTTAAGGTATTTAAAGTTTTAACAGACAAAGCTATTCAATATTCAAAAGAACTTAGAGATACACTTCTTTTGGCAGATAGCTATGCTGCTAAAACCTTTGTGGCAAATCATGAAGAACGCTTACAATTATCGCTAAAGGCCATACGATTCTATGAACATCTTAACCTTCCGGATAAGGTAGGGGGCATGTATTGCAGTTTGGGATGGCAACTTAAACGTCGCGATTTTGATAAGGCATTTCAGTATTACCAAAAAGGCCTGAACATATTAGAAAACTATAAGGGCGAGAAAGTAATAGACCCCATTTATGATAATTATGGTGTGCTTTTAGGTATGAAACATGAGTGGGACAGTGCATTATTTTATCACAAGAAATCTCTGAAAATAAAGAAGCAATTACAAGACAGTGTCGGGATTCCTTTTGGTTATTCGCATTTGGCCAATGTGTATCTTAATCAGAACCAATATCAAAAAGCATTACAGTATTTAGATAGTGCTCTGATTATACGCCAAAGGCGGAAAGATATTTATGGGATTACCGATTCATACCTGTATTATGGTGATTTGTATTTTAATCGAAAAGATTACAAGAACGCCATTGTATATTTTAAAAAAGGATACGATTTGGCAGTGGATTATCATTTCTTCCCCTTAAAGAAATATGCTGCCGAATACCTTTATAAGAGTAATGATTCACTGTCTAACTATAAGGAAGCATTAGCCTATAACTTAATTTTCAATACGTTGAAAGATAGTATGCTTAATGTTAAAACCAATAGTAGAATTGCTGAACTGGAAATTGAATACCAAACTGAAAAAAAAGAAAAAGAGATCCTGTCACAGCGTGCAGATATTGCTGAAAAGGAACTAAGTTTAAGTAAGAAGAACAGCTTAATTATGGTATTGACGGCTTTGGCGGTAATGTTATTGCTTCTGGGGTATTTGATATACAATCAGCAAAAATTAAAGAACAGGCAACTTTTGAAAGAGAACGAGCTCAAAGATGCACTTTTAAAAATAGAAACACAGAGCAGGTTGCAAGAGCAACGTTTGAGGATTAGCAGAGATTTGCATGATAATATAGGAGCGCAGTTAACTTTTATTATTTCTTCTTTAGATAATTTAAAGTATGGATTTCAATTGCCAGAAGAATTGAATGAAAAATTGAGAGCCATAAGTGCGTTTACAACCACAACGATCTATGAACTCAGAGATACTATCTGGGCCATGAATAAGAATGAATTGACTTTTGAAGATTTAAAAGCTCGGATTTCTAATTATATTGATAAAGCCGATATAGCAGCTCGGAACATACGCTTTGAGTTTAACGTGGATGAACATATAACAACAGGGTTTTCGTCATTAGTAGGAATCAATGTATATCGTATTGTTCAGGAGGTATTGAATAATGCCATAAAATATGCAGAAGCTAAAAAAATCAGTGTCGATATTATAAAAAAGAATGATAACTTTTTAATGGTCTTAAAAGATGACGGTAAAGGTTTTGATCAAAAAACTATTACTTATGGTAATGGCCTCAATAATATTAAAAAAAGAGCCCAGGAAGCCGGAATGGATATAGAAATCTACTCTAAACCCGGAAGCGGAACAACAGTGACATTGGTGATATGATTTTTGCGCGTAATGTTTTGAACCTTAAACCTTTTTTCATTATTTTAAGTTTGTGAATACCCTAATGTATCTCAAAAAAATACGCAGAACAGCGTATTGATAATAAGCAATAGATTAAAGAATTTTACTTCAACTAATCAAGCATTATATGAGTATTAAAATAGCCATAGCAGATGACAATACGTTTTTGATCAGTGCGGTAAAGGAAAAATTGTCCTTCTTTGAAGATCTGAATTATAAGTTCTCAGCACTCAATGGTTCGGAGCTCATTACACAATTAGAAGCTAATCATAATATAGACCTTATTCTCATGGATATTGAAATGCCGGTACTTAATGGCATTGAAACTACAGAAATTGTAAAACAAAAGTACCCGCATATTAAAATCATTATGCTTACGGTTTTTGATAATGATGAGAATATATTCAATGCCATTAAAGCAGGAGCAGATGGTTATTTATTAAAAGAGATCAATGCAGAGGATTTACATTCCGGAATTCTGGAAACTTTAAATGGCGGTGCAGCCATGAATCCTTCGATAGCGTTAAAGACCTTAAAGTTGTTAAGAAATCCCATTGCTATTGAAAACAAAAGCGAACAAGAGGATATTAAATTGACGCAACGTGAGATAGACGTTTTAGAACATTTAAGCCAGGGCTTAAGTTATCATGCCATAGCTGATAATCTGATACTGTCCCATGGGACGGTGAGAAAACATATTGAAAATATTTATAGAAAACTTCAAGTTCATAATAAACTGGAAGCTGTACAAAAAGCGAAACGAAATAACCTTATTTGAGGATTACACTATCCGGAACTAAAATGCTGTAGTCACCATGGTTTCTTATGACATCTCGTACAATAGATGAGGATATAAAAGAGGTCTTTGCTGCAGTAAGTAAGAAGACAGTTTCTATTTTGGACAATTTTCTATTGGTATGCGCAATGGCTTTTTCAAATTCAAAATCGGCAGGATTACGAAGCCCTCTCAAAATAAATTTGGCATCTATGGCTTTGCAAAAATCAACAGTAAGCCCTTTATACGTAACCACTTTGACCCTTGGTTCATCTTTAAAAGCATCTTCAATAAATTGTTGCCGCTCTTCAATAGAGAACATATATTTTTTATCGGCATTGATACCAATAGCAACAACCACTTCATCAAATAATTTTACACCACGTTTAATAATATCGTAATGTCCTAATGTAATAGGATCAAAAGACCCTGGGAATAATGCTCTTCTCATACAATTAATTATACCACATTAACATACGTGTATAGGTACCCAAAGATAGGTATTAATTTTTCAATGCCTGTTCAATAGCATTATCAAACAGTGCCTCTAAACTAATATTAGCTTTAACAGCTTGTTGTGGTAAGATACTTTCTTTAGTTAATCCGGGAACCGTGTTAATCTCTAACAAATAAGGCTCGTCATCTTTAAAAATAAATTCACTACGACTAAAGCCTTTCATACCCAAAACAGTATAGATCTTTTTGGCTAAAGCAGTGACTTTAGCTTCATAAGCTTCAGAGATCCTAGCAGGAGTAATTTCTTGTGACTGACCCAAATACTTGGCTTCATAATCAAAGAAATCATTCTCTGATACAATTTCGGTAATAGGTAACACTTTAACTTCATCTTGATAGGTGATTACACCAACAGAGACCTCAACACCATCTAAAAATGCTTCAATGATAATCTCATTATCTTCTTTGTAAGCTTTGGCAATGGCATCTTGCAATTCTTCTTTTTTATAGACTTTAGAAATGCCAAAACTACTACCGGCTTTATTGGCCTTTACAAAGCATGGTAACCCTACAGTATCAATAATGGCTGATTCATCGATAGTATCCCCAAGATTAAGGTAAAAGCTTTCGGCAGTTTTTATGCCATAAGGTTTTAGGGTTGATAGCAGATCACGCTTGTTAAAGGTCAATGCCGCTTGATACATGCCACAACTGGTATGTGGAATGCCCAATAACTCAAAATAAGCTTGGATATAACCATCTTCTCCTGGCGAACCATGTATGGCATTAAAAACACAATCAAAAGTTATAGTTGTGCCATTAATGGCAACACTAAAATTATCTTTATTAATTCTATATTCATTGTTATTATCGTCAACATATACCCATTTGTCTTTGAAAATATGAACACGATAGGCACGGTATTTTTTAGTGTTAAGAGTTTCATAGACCACATTACCACTCTTTAGTGAAATTTCGTATTCGCTGGAGTAACCTCCCATTATTATGGCTATATTTTTAATCATGATGTAGGATTTGCATTCGGTTCATGTAAAAGTATCATTTATTTTATTTCGATGAATAAAATCGATTTATAAATTAGATACGTATATTAAATCAGGAAGGTTCAATTTTAAAAGATTGAATATTTGATTAGTTTTGTCAACAAGTAAAAGTATATGAGCTTCATTAAATTTCTTACAAGTAAAGAATTCTTTAAACAATTAGCATTGGCCATAGTTGCAGTAGTGGTGCTGTGCTACCTATTGTTAAAATGGTTAAACGTCACTACCAATCACAATGAGTTTGTTGTAGTACCGGACTTAAAAGGGAAATCTATAGAGACTGTTGAAATTGAGCTTACAGATCATAAATTGGCCATGGAAATTCAGGATTCCGCAAATTACAATCCTAACTATCCTAAGTATTCGGTTATAGAACAAGAGCCGGTAGCTGGAGCTCAGGTGAAAGAAAATAGAAAAATATACCTTACTTTAAATCCTTCCGGTTACCGTAAAGTAGCAGTGCCAAGTCTTGAGCAACGTACATTCCGACAGGCTAAACCAACGTTAGAAGCCTTAGGGTTTAAAATAGGAGAGATTACTTATGTAGATAATATTGGTAAAGATGTCGTATTAAGTATTTCTCATAAAGGTAAACGTATAAGTGCTGGAGTAACATTACCGTTAACTTCAACAATAGATATAGTGCTGGGTAATGGTAACAGACCTTCAATAAAGTAATGAGTACGGTAGAAGCGTTTTCTGAACAAGATGATGAGCTCTATGAGCACTATGTGTTTACAGCCGAAAAAGGGCAGCAACCTTTACGTGTAGATAAGTATTTAATGAATTTTATTGAAAATGCCACACGTAATAAAATCCAACAAGCTGCAAAATCGGGGAATATATTTGTCAATGATGTTCCAGTAAAATCCAATTATAAAGTTAAAGCTTTTGATGTTGTTAAAGTAAAATTTGAACATCCGCCTTATGAGTATTTATTGGTTGGTGAGGACATCGCTATAGATGTGGTTTATGAAGATGATCAACTTCTGGTTGTTAACAAACCTGCAGGTATGGTGGTGCATCCTGGACATGGTAATTATTCAGGAACACTAATCAATGCGTTGATTTATCATTTTGATAACTTGCCTAAAAATTCGAGCGATCGCCCGGGATTGGTTCACCGAATTGATAAGGATACCAGTGGGCTTTTGGTGGTTGCAAAAACAGAGAATGCAATGACGCATTTATCGAATCAGTTTGCTGAAAAAACAAGCGAGCGCGAGTATGTGGCTTTAGTTTGGGGCAATGTTAAAGAGGATGAAGGTACTGTTGAAGGTCATATAGGACGTCATCCTAAAAACAGATTGCAAAATACGGTTTATCAAGGTGATGAGACTTACAAAGGAAAACCGGCCATAACACATTACAAGGTTTTGGAGCGTTTAGGATATGTAACATTAGTGTCTTGTAGGTTAGAGACAGGGCGTACGCATCAAATACGGGTACATATGAAGCATATAGGTCATACATTGTTTAATGATGAACGCTATGGAGGCGAAAAGATACTCAAGGGCACTACGTTTACAAAATACAAGCAGTTTGTTGAAAATTGTTTTAAAATATTACCCAGACAAGCGTTGCATGCAAAAACGCTGGGTTTTGAACACCCCACTACAGGAGCATTTTTACGTTTCACCTCAGAATTGCCTGAAGACATGAAATTATGCGTAGAGAAATGGCAAAATTATGCCAAACATCAAGATAATGAATAGTGGTATAGCAATTAATTGTGGCATACCATTTCAATTTTGATTTCCTAGTTGTAAATTTGGGGGATTAATATTTTAAGTATGAAACTCGTTTTATCGCCAGCAAAATCTCTGAATTACGAAAGTCCGGTACCCACACAACTAACTTCTGAAAGTTGTTTTTTAAAAGAGGCCGAACGTCTCAATAAATTATTGAAAAAGAAATCTGCAAAGAGCCTTTCGAAACTCATGAGCATTTCTGATAATTTAGGACAACTCAATTACGAACGTAATCAATTATGGGAATTGCCTTTTAATTTAGACAATGCAAGGCAAGCTGTGTATGCTTTCAGTGGTGATGTATACAGAGGCTTAGATGTTTATACACTTGAAGTAGAAAAATTGAATAAATTACAGGATACGGTTAGAATCATTTCAGGCTTATACGGATTACTAAAACCTATGGACCTTATTCAACCTTACCGTTTGGAAATGGGAACCAGAATGCCTGTTGGTAAGCATAAAAACCTCTATGAATTCTGGAAGAAGAAAGTTACACAGACCATAAATGAGGAATTGAAAGACGATGAGTTGTTTTTAAATCTGGCCAGTAACGAATACTTTAAGACTATAGATCAAAAAGCTTTAAAAGTACCTGTGGTTACAGCAACATTTAAAGACCTTAAAAATGGAGAGTATAAAACCATTATGACCTTTGCCAAACTGGCAAGAGGTTATATGACCAGATATATCATAGATACTAACGCTAATACATTAGACGATCTCAAAGGCTTTAACTATGAAGGTTATGGTTATAGTGAACCCATGTCTAGTGAGAAAGAGCTGGTGTTTATCAGATAAAAGAAAAGCGAGAGGAATCTCGCTTATTTTTTTGCTGCCGTTTTTTTAGCAGTTGTTTTCTTTTTTGGCTGGGCTGCAACAGAAGCAGTTTTGTTTTTCTTTCTGGGTCGTCTTACACCATAAGTGCCAATGGTAATTTTACCACGTCTCGATTTTTTGTCACCTTTTCCCATAGGTACTGTATTATGAATTTTCTTATAAGATACAAAAAATTCATATTTTGCTAAAGTATTATAACATACTACTTATGTATTTTTATCTCATTGTTGCCCTACAGGGATTTTGCATTTATCATTTGTATAAAAACAGAAATGATAACTATTGGTTTTTTATAATTATACTATTACCGGTCATAGGCTCAATCATTTATATCATTACACAAGTATTCAATACTAAGGATGTAGATGCTCTTCAGAATGAAATAACCACAATTATCCATCCGACAAAAAAAGTAAAGGATCTGCATCGTAAGCTGGAGTTTTCAGATACATATCAAAATAGAGTAGATCTTGCAGATGCTTATTATAAACTTAAAGATTATGGAAATGCGATCCTATTCTATCAAAAAGCTTTAGAAGATGAAGTACAAGATAATGCCTATGTAATTCAGCAATTGATATCAAGCTATCATAGTATTGAAGACTATAGTTCTGTTATTAGCTATGCTTCTAAACTTAAGGATAGATCAGGTTTTAAAGGCTCTAAAGAGCAATTTTATTACGGATTGGCGTTAGATGTTATGGGCAGTACTCTTGAAGCTGAAACGCAATTGATGCAAATTGATAAACCATATTCTAATTATAATGAGCGCTTAGAGTTAGCTAAGTTTTATCTCAAAAATGATAAAAAGAACAAGGCTGTTGCTCTTCTGAATGAAATACATATAGAATCACAACACATGACACCAGCAAACAAAAGATTATACCGAACTACAATCAGTGAGGTAAGACGACTTTTAAAAACGAATTGATGTTTAAACACCAACATCCTTATCCACCATTTATTCAACCTGATACCAGAAAATTGATTGTAGGTACTTTGCCGCCACCTCGCTTTTCTACCGGCGAATTACTGGAAAAGGATGTGGATTTTTGTTATGGAAGTTATTACAACTCATTGTGGTTGTATATTGATAAAATCCATGGGCTTAATCTTCGATATGATAACTCAAAGGAAGCGATAACACAGCGAAAGCAATTCTTAATAGCACATCAGATAGGTGTTTGTGATATTGTAGAAAGTGCCGAGCGCGAAAAGATTGACGCTTCAGATTTGGGCATGACTAATATTCAATTGCGTGATGTGATTGGATATATAAAGCGTTATCCAAGTATTCAAACCCTATTATTTACTGGAGGTAACAGTAAAAACGGTCCGGAATATTTTTTTAGAAGGCATTTAAGGACCTATGACCTAAAGCTAGAATTGGTTAACAATGAAGTTCCTAGAATTCATCAATTTCATTTAGGGGAAAGAGTGGTAAAAACGGTATCCCTGACATCAGGTTCCGGAGCGGCCAATATCTCTATTGGGAGTATGCCTTTATATAAACAGTTAAAAGCTAAACATCCTGATTTTAATACGTTCGATTTTAGAGTGATGCAATACCGGGAATTTTTATAGTGTTGTCATTGCGAGTAGCAGAGCGACGACGCAATCTCATGAATTTAACCTTGATTTGGCAGATGGCTTCACCATGTTCGCCATGACGTTGTTGATGCGTTGTTGAGGTTATTAAAGTATTGTCATTACGAGAAGCAGAGCGACGACGTAATCTCATGAATTTAACCCGAATATGTTAGAAGGCTTCACGATGCTTGCAATGATAAAACTTTTAATGTAATTATCTATTACCTTCTATATATAGCGTTCCCTCAATTAACGTATCGTGTTTATAAAATCTGAAATACGATCTACCCCGTGTTTCGATAAGTGTTTAATAAATGCACTGCCTATAATGGCACCTTTAGTATGTTTAGTAGCTTGGTTAAATGTGTCACGGTTAGAAATACCAAAACCTACAATTTGCGGGTTCTTTAAATTCATATTTGCGATGCGTTTAAAGTACTCGGTTTGTGTGTCATCAAATCCGGTTTTAGCCCCTGTTGTACTTGCAGAACTTACCATATAAATAAATCCATTTGAGATGTGGTCAATATATGCTATACGTTCATTCGAGGTTTGTGGTGTAATTAAAAACACATTGATAAGACCATAGGCTTCAAAAATGGACTGATAATGTTCATGGTAAATATCTGCCGGCAGATCGGGTATGATTAAACCATCAATACCCACCTGTTGACATTGTTTGCAGAATGCTTCAACACCATATTGTAAAATGGGATTAAAATACCCCATAATGATTAATGGAATATTTACGGTTTGTCTAATGCCTTTGAGTTGCTCAAAAAGCACCTCACTGCTCATACCATTGTGTAATGCTTTTGTCGAACTGTTTTGTATGGTTGGGCCGTCAGCTAATGGGTCGCTAAAAGGTAATCCGATTTCTATCATATCCACGCCGCTTCGTTCCAAACTTTGAATGATGGAAACGGTGTCTTTAAGTCTGGGGAAGCCAGCTGTAAAGTATATGGACAATAGCTTTTGATTTTCTTGTAATTTTTGGAGTATTCGATTCATAGTTTTTATGCTTATCATCCTGAAACAAGTTCAGTAGAACACTATAGTTTAAAATAGTCAATGTAATTCTGTAAATCTTTATCGCCTCTGCCCGACAAATTCACAACAACAATATCTTGAGGTTGAAAAGCTTTGTGCTCAAAAACCGCTAATGCATGAGAGGTTTCTATAGCTGGTATGATACCCTCTAATTGCGATAATGTTAATCCGGCAGTCATGGCATCATCGTCAGTAATGGCTATAAACTCTGCACGACCTGTTTTGTAGAGATTGGCGTGCATAGGGCCAACACCAGGGTAATCTAAACCTGCCGAAATAGAGTAGGGCTCAGTAATTTGTCCGTCATCAGTTTGCATTAATAGTGTTTTACTGCCATGGATGATTCCTTCCTTACCCAATACTGAAGTTGCCGCACTTTGTCCGGTACTAACGCCTTTTCCTGCGGCTTCTACAGCAATTATGTTTACCGATTTGTTATCCAAATAATGGTAATAAGCACCGGCAGCATTACTGCCACCACCAACACAGGCAATGAGATAATTAGGGTTTTCGGTATTTTCTTTTTCTAGGAGCTGTGCTTTGATTTCTTCAGATATTACAGCTTGAAATCGTGCTACCATATCGGGATACGGATGAGGTCCGACAACACTTCCAACGATATAATGTGTATTTACCGGATTGTTGATCCAATCGCGCATGGCTTCATTAGTGGCATCTTTTAGTGTTTTACTACCCGATTTTGCCGGAACCACTTTAGCCCCCAACATTTTCATCCGTGCGACATTGGGCGCTTGTCGTGCAATATCAACCTCACCCATATAAACAACACACTCAATACCCATTAAAGCACATACAGTAGCTGTAGCTACACCATGTTGTCCGGCTCCGGTTTCTGCAATGATCCGTGTTTTGCCTAATCGTTTGGCAAGTATGATCTGACCAATGGTATTGTTCACTTTATGAGCGCCGGTATGGTTAAGGTCTTCCCGTTTTAAATAGATCTTAGTATTATATTTTTCAGACAATCGCTTCGCAAAATAGAGAGGAGAAGGGCGACCTACATAATCTTTAAGTAATTGTTGAAATTCGTTTTGGAAAGAAGGCTCGTTAGAGATCTTAAGATAATTTTGTCTCAATTCTTCAATATTGGGATATAGCATTTCCGGAATATAAGCCCCTCCGAAATTACCATAATAGCCGTTGTTATCTATATTATAACTCATGAGTTAAGTCGTGTTAATGCGTCTTTAAATTGTTTTATATAATGTTCATCTTTTAAGCCTGCCTCAATTTCAAATCGACTGTTAACGTCTATAGCATAACAGTATAATGATGCCTTTTGAGTTAGGAAGGATTGGATATTTTCTATTTCATCGATGCCAATACCGCCACTTAAAAAATAGGGTTTAGTCGATGGGTAATTGTTTAAAATACGCCAGTCAAAAGCATAGCCGTTACCACCGGGGAGTTTTCCTTTTGTGTCAAAGAGGTAATAGTCACAGATACCTTCATAAGGGTCCAAAGTGTCAAAATCGAAGTTATCTTCAATAGAAAAAGCTTTAATCACTTCTACACCTTGTATCGAACCGCAAAATTCAGGAGATTCATTACCATGTAATTGTACGGCATCTAAGTTGTAAGCATCGATCTTTTGTCTGATAACTTCATAATGCTCATCAACAAAAACGCCAACTTTTTTTATGTTTTTAGGAAGTTGAGGCATATCATTTTGAAAATATCGGGCTGATTTTTTATAAAAAATAAACCCCAGATAATCAGGTTGCAAATTAGCAACAGCTTTTATATTGTCTTCGTATTTCATACCGCAAACTTTCAACTTCATGACGCTAATGTTTTTATGAAAGTTGAAGCGTGATATCCCGGATCATTGGTCTTCATAAAGTTTTCGCCAATTAAGAACCCCTGATACCCATATGTTTGTAATTCTTTTATGGACGCTGTAGCGCTAATACCACTTTCTGAAACTTTTACAAATTCGTCAGGGATATATTGACTAAGTTGTTTCGAAGTGTCAAGACTGACCTCAAAGCTTTTGAGGTTTCTATTATTCACGCCTAAAAGATCTAATGAAGGCATTAACGATCGGTGGAGTTCCTCCTCGTTATGTACTTCAAGCAAAACTTCTAATTGTAGTGATTGCGCCAGTTCAGAAAACCGTTTTATTTGTTTTGTTTCTAAAATGGCTGCGATTAAGAGTATGACATCTGCCCCATAGGCTTTTGCTTCAATGATTTGATATTCGTCAATGATAAACTCTTTTCTGAGTAGCGGCAAATTACAACTGGCCCGTGCAACAATAAGATCGTCCAATGCGCCACCAAAATATTTGCCATCGGTAAGCACAGACATACCACAAGTCCCTGCTGTTTCATAACCTTTAGCAACATCTTGTACATTAAGACCTTGATTGATAATGGATTTGGATGGTGACCGACGTTTGTGTTCTGCGATGATTCCAGATTTACTATTCCGAATGCGTTGAGATAAGGCTATGGTATTTCGTTCAAATAATAAAGTGTTTTCCAGTTGAGCAACTGGAACGATGGAAGCTTTCAAATCAACCTCTGTACGTTTGTCTTTTACTATACGATCTAAAATGGTCATTTGCTAAGTGTTATTATAGTGTCTAAACTTTCTTTGGCTTTTCCGCTTAAAAGACTTTCTCTCGCCATATTAACGCCTTCCTGATACGATATCTGTTTTGCTGTAGCTATGGCCATTCCTGCATTAGCATAAACCACATTGTTTTGAGCTTCGGTACCCTTTCCTTCTATGATCTTTGTAAATAATTTAGCAGCTTCCTTAACGCTTTTTCCACCATAAATTTCGGATTGCTCTATGTATGCCATATCCAAATCAGAGGGCAATACCAGCAGATCACTATGGTTGGATACAACTTTTGCTGCACCAGTCAGAGAAATTTCATCATACCCGTCTAAGGCGTGAACTATAGCATAATTTTTATCGCTTTCTTGATATAGGTAACTGTAGAGGCGTAGGAGTTCGAGATTAAAAACACCAACCATTTGATTTTTTGGAAAGGATGGGTTTACCATGGGGCCAAGCATATTAAAAAATGTTTTTACGCCCAGTTCGCGTCGTATTGGCGCTACATTTTTCATGGCCGGGTGAAACAATGGTGCATGAAGCATGCAAATACCGGCATTGTCCAGGCAGCGTTTCAGAAAATCTTCATCGTTTGAGAATTTGATGCCCAGATACTCCATTACATTCGAAGAGCCACAGGCCGATGATACGCCATAGTTGCCATGTTTGGTAACATGAACGCCAGCGCCTGAGGTAACGAAAGATGATAATGTAGAGATGTTGAAGGTATCTTTACCATCGCCTCCTGTGCCACACAGATCGATGGTATTATAGGCAGAAAGGTCCACAGCGATACATAGTTCGAGTAAAGCATCTCTAAACCCCCTAAGTTCTTCAATAGTAATACTACGCATCATGTATACGGTAAGGAAAGAAGCAATTTGACTTTGGTTATATTTTCCATTGGAAATATTAACCAGAACATCTTTGGCTTCTTGAGCAGAAATGCTTTCTTGATTAATGAGTCTATTTAATATTGCTTTCATATTTTATGGATTCACCCAATTATCTAATATTTTTTTACCATTTGGTGTCAATACCGATTCCGGATGGTATTGTACGCCTTTTACGTCATATATACGATGTCTTAATGACATGATCTGTCCATTGTCATCAAAGGAAGTCGCTTCTAACACATCAGGTAAATCAGTGCTAACCACCCACGAATGGTATCGTCCGACTTCAAAATGTTTTTCAAGCCCTTTAAATAGTGGTTCATTATCAACGGCAAGGGTCACCTTAGTAGCTATGCCGTGATATACGGTTTCCAGATTTTCAAGCGAGCCACCAAAAACTTCTCCAATAGCCTGCTGCCCCAAGCACACTCCGAGAATACTTTTGGTGGAGGCATAGGTTTCAATTATTGGCTTTAATAAGCCGGCCTCATCAGGTATGCCTGGGCCTGGCGATAATAAAATTTTATCGTAAGGTTGTACCTCTTCAAGAAGGAGTTTGTCATTTCGTTTTACGGTAACATTACAGTCTAAATCTTCCAGATAATGCACCAGATTATAAGTGAAACTATCGTAGTTGTCGATAACTAATACATTTTTCATAACTAAATATCCTTTGCGAGTTCTATGGCTTTTGTTAATGCGCCAAGTTTATTATATACTTCTTGTAGTTCGTGTTCCGGATTTGATTTTGCAATCAGCCCTGCACCGGCCTGCCAGTAAAGCGTATGATTCTTACTTAAAAAGGTACGTATCATAATAGCGTGATTAAAATTGCCACTAAAATCCATGAATCCAATGGCGCCTCCATAAAACCCTCTGCTGGTTTTTTCGTAGGCTTCAATAAGTTGCATGGCACGATGTTTTGGAGCCCCACTTAGTGTGCCTGCCGGAAATGTGTCTGCTACAATTTGCATCGTACCTACTTGGTCATGCTTACGTCCTGTAACCTTACTTACTAAATGAATAACATGAGAAAAAAACTGCACTTCCCTATAGGTTTCTACTTTAACGTCCGTGCCGTGTCTGCTTAAATCATTTCGTGCCAGATCAACCAGCATCACATGCTCACTGTTTTCTTTATCATCTGCTATCAGTTGTTCTGCAAGTTCAGCATCTTTAAGGTCATTGCCTGTTCGTTTAAAAGTGCCTGCAATAGGATGTATTTCTGCTTGTCCGTTGTTGACAATAAGTTGAGCTTCGGGTGAGCTTCCAAAGATTTTAAAATTGCCATAGTCAAAGTAAAACAAATATGGCGAGGGATTTATGGAGCGCAAAGCCCTATACACATTAAACTCATCACCATGAAAGTTTTGTGAAAACTGTTTGGATAATACGAGTTGAAAAACATCACCTCGTGCACAATGTTTTTTAGCCAGTTCAACATGCGATTTATACTCATCATCAGTCAGGTTTGAATTGCGTTCGCCATCGGTTTGAAAATTATATGAGGCATACTGTTTCGTTTGAATAAGTTGTAATAGTGCCTCTATATTATTTTCTGTATCAAAACAATGTGCAAAAATGTAGGCTTCGTTCTTAAAATGGTTAATAGCTATGATGTTTTGATATACAGCATAATAGATATCAGGAATATCTATGGCATTAGTTTTTTTACGGATCTCTATATCTTCAAAATACTGAACAGCATCGTAGCATGTATATCCGAAAATACCATTATTAATAAACTTAAAATCGGCATTCGTATCGACTTTAAATCGTTGTGTGAATTTATGAATTTCATCAGTAACACTTACGTTTTTAGCATAGTTAGATTTACAACTGCCATCAGGGAATGTCTGAAATATGGTGTCGTTTTTTACTTGTATGGTTGCTATAGGATTACAGCAGATGTAAGAAAAACTATTATCGTTGGCATGGTAATCACTACTTTCCAATAGGATACTATTAGGAAACTTATCTCTTATTTTGAGATATATGCTAACAGGTGTAATGGTATCTGCCAATATTTTTTTGTAATGTGTGTATAAACTAAATGTTTTCATTTGTTATTTATATGCTTTGAACCTATTCATTTTTAGTGCTTGATAGTTAAACACTAAAAAAGGCTTGTCGTGAATGACAAGCCTTTTTTTATATTTCTATACATACCAAGGTTTATTTCACGAACATGAGTTTGTAAAATTCCACCACCAAGTATGTGTATTGTTCTGATTCATATTGAATTTCAAATATAGAAATGATAACGATCTTTTCAAATAAAATTTAAAAAAAGATTCCTGCATCGTTAAAATAGTTTTAACGCGCAGGAATCAAAATCTAAATGCTTTACTATTAATCAATCTTATTCACTAAAACGTTAGGGTTACATTTAGATCAAATTCGTCATAAATGGCTTTGTCTTTTAAGCCGTCAATAAAAGTAGCAGAACCATACTTAATGCCGTATTTTGTTCTATCTATTTTAAGAGCAGCTTTAGCGGTATTACCTTTGATACTCATGTTAAATTCAATAGGTTTTTTGATGTCTTTGATGGTAAGGTTGGCTTTAACTTTGTAATTGCCTCCCTTTCCCTGTACATTAACAATTTCTAAAAAAGAAGCAGGGTGTTTGTCAACACCAAAGAAATCCGGAGACTTTAAATGTCCATCAAGTTTATTTTTATATTCACCTTGAATATCTGTAGTATTAATTGAATTCATGTCCATAACAAACTTACCACCGGTTAAAGTTTCACCATCAAAGATCAATACACCACTTCTAAGGTTTATAGTACCTTCATGCTTTCCGGTAACTTTGTAACCTACCCAATTAACTTTACTTTTATCAACTTTCACCTCTTTTTCGGTGAATAGACTGAATGACATAAATGATAATGCCAATACTAAGACTAATGCCAGTTTTGAATTTCTGTTTTTCATAATTTGTTTGATTTCTGTGTTCTTAATTTATTTAATAATTTGTTGAGTTCTAATAATTCTTTGTCTGATAAGCCCTGTGTAATAGAGGCCTCGGTTGATGTTATTATGGGATCTATAGTTTTTAAAATATTAATACCTTCTTCAGTTATTAAAATTTCGACCTTTCTTCTGTTGAGTTTGCATATAGAACGTTTTACAAATCCCTTTTTGATCAATTTATCTACCAAACGAGTGGTATTACTCATTTTATTCACCATACGCTCTTGAATATCCTGTAAATTAATAGGATTACCCTGTTGACCTCTTAATATTCTAAGAACGTTAAATTGTTCTATGGACAGATCATAAACTTTCAACTGATTGGAAAGCTCATCCTTGATCCAACTGTTAGAAAAGAAAATATTAATAACCGTGGCTCTGGAAATTGGCATTTTAGTATTGGTTTTTAATAAATGTTCTAATTCTTTCATATACAACAATTGTATATACAAATGTATGTTGATTTTTTAAGTTGACAATTAATTTTTTGTTAAAATTTTAGAGTTAGTCATGGCTATTAATAACTTTAAATCATGAATAGAATACTACTCATACTTTGTTTGGGGTTATTGGCATGTAATTCGGGTAAAGAAAATACCAAAACTACAGCTGCTAATGATCAAGGAAATACATTTATCGTGTACGATTATGAGCGTTTAAAACCTTTAATTAATAAGGAAGATGATAAAGTACATGTCGTAAACTTTTGGGCAACATGGTGTGCACCATGTGTTAAAGAATTACCATATTTTGAAACTATAAATGAAAAGTATGATAATGATAAAGTAGAGGTTATGCTGGTGAGTTTAGATTTCCCTAAACATTATGAAACCAAACTAAGGCCTTTTATAAAAGCACAAGATCTAAAATCTGAAGTTGTAGCTTTAGATGATGTCGATCAAAATATGTGGATACCAGATATCAATGAGAATTGGTCCGGTGCAATTCCGGCTACCATAATATATAATAAAGATAAACGTAAGTTTTATGAAGGATCATTTACTTACGAAGAATTAGAAAACGAGATCAAACAATTTTTATAACCACAAATAAAACATATGCTTATGAAAACTTTAAGAACTTTGATAGGAGTATTACTCATTGTTGTATGCTCAGCCTTTACTGTTGGAGATAAGGGCTATGATATAGGAGACATAGCTACAGATTTTAAACTTGAAAATATTGATGGCAATATGGTGTCATTATCAGATTATAAAGATGCTAAAGGATTTATAGTAGTATTCACCTGTAATACCTGTCCTTACGCTGTAGCTTATGAAGACCGAATAGTTGCATTAGATAAAAAATATGCATCTCAAGGCTATCCTGTTATTGCTATTATGCCAAATAATACGGACGTAAAACCCGGAGATAGTATGGATGCTATGAAGGCAAGAGCTAAAGCTAAAGGCTTTACTTTCCCTTACCTTATGGATAAAGGACAAAAAATATACCCTCAGTACGGTGCTACTAAAACACCACATGTTTACATTTTAGAAAAAACCAGAAAAGGGAATATCGTCAAGTATATCGGTGCTATTGATGACAATTATAAAGATGCTTCGTCTGTAACAACAAAGTATGTTGAAGATGCCGTAGACGCTTTAATAGAAGGTCAAGAAATAAAGCAAAAGAAAACAAGAGCAATAGGATGTTCTATTAAAGTTTAACAGGCTTTAAAATGTTAAAATACAACCTGATGTGTAACACATCAGGTTTTTTTACGTCTATATCATAAGGAAATGTTAATTTTGTTTAACTTTTAAGCAAAGTAATGGCAGATTTAACACAAGAAAATTGGACAAAACAACTGAACGAAGACAATAATTCAGTGGTTTTGGATGTTAGAACTCAAGAAGAAGTCGCTTTAGGTGTCATTCCTAATGCGATACATATTGATATATACCTTGGGCAAGGCTTTATTGATGAACTCGAAACTTTAGATAAGTCCAAGCACTATTATGTTTACTGCAAAGCAGGAGGCAGAAGTGCGCAGGCTTGTGTAGTTATGAATCAATTAGGATTTGAGCATGCGTATAATTTACTCGGAGGATTTAGCGAGTGGCAGGGCGAAGTATCCGCTTTATAATTTTAATAACCAGCCTTATGAAAAAAGGTGTATTAGCTGTTTTTTTTCTACTATTATGTCTAACAAGTTGTTTGGACAATAAAGGCATTGAAGCTGAAGTGAAATTAATAACTCCAGAAGAAATGGAAAACATATTGGAGTTAGAAGATGTGCAATTGGTTGATGTACGTACGCCTCAAGAATACAATGAAGAACACATTGCCAGTTCACAAAATATAGACTTCAGATCACCAACATTTGAGGACGATATTAAAAAACTCGACAAAAATAAACCTGTTATTTTATATTGCAAATCAGGAAAACGCAGTACCAAATGCGCTGAAAAATTGAAAAATGCCGGCTTCGAAAAGGTTTATGAGCTAGAAGGAGGTATTTCTAAATGGAAGCATTCTGATATTGAACTTCAAGAAAAGTCATGAGTATTTTTGTCATCCTTTTATGACTTACACAATTCAACATAAGTATTCTTAAGTTTTTTATAAATTAGCGTCAAAAATTTATAAATAAGTACATAACACTTACATTTGTGTTTTAATTCCCTACTTATGACACTAAAAAAATACGTATTATTTTACAGTTTAACCTTACTTTTTTCAGTTCAAATATTTTCACAGGTATTAGAACCTACAAAGTGGGATCATAAAGTCTCTAAGATCAGTGATACAGAATATGAGCTCATATTTGAAGCTACCATTGAAAAAGATTGGCATTTGTATTCTCAGGAAAAAGCGGAAGGTTTTGGGCCATTGCCAACAGTGTTTGAGTTTAAAAATGCTGAAGATAATTATGAGCTTGTAGGAAAAACTTCTGAGCCCGATGTAGAACCTGTATTTGATAAGGTTTTTGAATTGGATATCAAGTACTTTAACGAATCTGCAGAGTTTAAGCAGCGAATCAAACTTATAAATAAAGATTTGGAGCATGTTGAAGTTCTTGTAGATTTCATGACCTGTGATGATGAAAAGTGTATTCCTTCAGATCATACGTTTAATATCGCTTTGGATGCCTCACAAAATACTGCGTCTAGTAACGTAACAATAGATGAACGAAGCCAACAACTTTCAAAACAACTGGATTTAAATGTAACCGGATGGGATACGTTTGAAGATCAAACAAACTCGGTAAAAAATAAGAGCTATTTGGGCATCTTTATATTGGGGTTTTTAGGCGGTTTATTGGCTTTACTAACCCCGTGTGTGTTTCCAATGATACCATTGACGGTGACCTTTTTTACCAAAGGTTCTGCAGATGCAAAAAAAGGCATGTTCAATGCCATGCTTTATGGGTTCTTTATTCTATTTATTTATGTTTTACTTAGCTTACCTTTTCATTTTTTAGACTCGCTAAACCCCGAAATATTAAACACAATATCTACCAACATGTGGCTTAATATTTTCTTTTTTGCCGTGTTGATATTTTTTGCCTTTTCTTTCTTAGGGTATTACGAGATTACGCTACCCTCATCATGGGGAAATAAAATGGACTCGGCTTCTTCTAAAGTAGGTGGAATGGTCGGTATATTTTTAATGGCATTAACTTTAGCTATAGTTTCATTTTCTTGTACAGGCCCAATATTGGGGTCATTGCTCGCAGGATCTTTAACTTCAGATGGAGGAGCCATGCAATTAACAATGGGTATGAGCGGTTTCGGTTTGGCATTAGCATTACCGTTTACACTTTTCGCTATGTTCCCTAAATGGTTAAACTCATTACCAAAATCCGGAGGTTGGCTAAACACGGTAAAAGTTGTTTTAGCGCATTTGGAGTTTGCATTTGCCTTAAAGTTTTTATCCAATGCAGACTTAGTAGCCCATTGGGGGTTATTAAAAAGAGAAATCTTTATTGGTTTATGGATTCTCATAGGCATTAGTTTAATCCTGTATTTATTTGGTAAAATAAAATTTCCACACGACGGGCCACTATTTAAAATTGGAAAAACCAGATTAAGTTTTATAGTATTAGTGATTGCTTTTGTAGTGTATCTAATCCCAGGATTGTCCAATACCAAATATGCCAATCTAAAGCTATTAAGTGGATTTCCACCACCAATGTTTTACAGTATTTACGACAAAACCTCCGAGTGCCCTTTAGACTTAAATTGCTATAAAGATTTGGAAGAAGGTATTGAAGCAGCAAAAGCACAAAATAAACCTATAATGCTCGATTTTACAGGCTGGGCTTGTGTAAATTGTAGAAAGATGGAAGAACAAGTATGGAGCACTGCTGAGGTATATGAGCTCTTGAGTGAAGATTATGTCATTATTTCACTCTATGTTGACGATAGAAAACTATTACCGGAAGACCAACAGTTTAAATACCTAAGGCCATCAGGAAATGTAAAAGCAATAGAAACCATAGGCGATAAATGGTCAACTTTAGAAACCATAAATTTTGAGAGTAATGCTCAACCTTTTTATGTGTTATTAGATCACAATATGGCGCTTTTGAATACCATTAAAGCTTACACTCCAAATAGTAACGAATATTACGAATGGCTAAAGTCAGGCCTAGAAAATTATAAGAACAATGGCTTGGCGCAATCTACAGAATGAGATATTAATACTATAGCTTTAATGCGATTGTGATGTTAAGAAAATGAAAACAATGATAGCATGGTTTTTATATATCGTAAATAATCACTAATTTCATGGAAATCATAGTTTTATAAGATTTGGTGTGCTAGATAACACTCATTCCCCGTGTCATAGCAACATCAATGTTTGTTGCAAAATACTTACCTGTTTTGTAAAATAGTCAACAACATATTTCAGAATTAATTAATAACTCGCATTAATCATAATGTATTAATTAATACTGTAAGATATGAGTAAAGAAATGTTGATCATAAGCCTGATACTTCTCAGTGGCTTAGCAGGAGGAATAGGTAATTTTTTTCGTTCTCAAAGTAATGAAGACTTCAAAGGCTTCAATTTTTTAAAGAGTTTATTTATGGGCATTGTAGCTTCTTTCACAGTGCCTTTGTTTCTTAATATGGTATCTAGTGATCTGTTGAAGTTTGAAAATGCACCGACAGATTATTTTGTTTTTGTAGGGTTCTGTCTTATAGCGGCATTCTTTTCCAACCGATTTTTGAATTCTGTTGGAGATAAAGTCATTCAGGATTTGGAAAAAGTAAAACGAAAAACAGCAGCCATAGAAGAGGAAACAAAAGAGAATACAGAAAAGGTAGGCGTACTTGTCGATGATCAAACAGATGGTGGTTCCGATATAAAAACGCAGGCAGATGTAAAAGGCCTGCCTGAAGGCGTTACTCCTGAGACAATGAGTAAGATTTTTGAAGCTTTTAAGAACGAAAAATATAAGTTCAGAACCGTTCAGGGTATTGCAAAAGATAGTGGTATGGGTGATGAGGAAATGAAAGAACTCATAGGAAGACTGGAACAGAAAAACATTGTTAAACGTTACAGAGGGCGCGGCGGAAAACAGATCTATTCCTTAACCGATTAATCCAAAAATTATGACCAATACAGCAACAGAAATAACAGTAGAAGCACCATATTATCGAAAATTGAGGGTGCTGGCTTTCGATCCGAGCCTTGCCATAAATCTCGATACAGCCGAGATGAATCAATTAACGCTTAATATTCCTTGGGAAAGTTTAAAAGAAGGCCCTATTGGCGAATATGTAGAAGTCATTGACTACGACCCGGCAAGTGGCGTGTTTTATGAGCCTGTAAATTTAGAAAACCCACATTTAATTGCTAAAGACGGACTAACACCATCAGAATCGAACCCACAGTTTCACCAACAAATGGTATATGCGGTAGTGATGACGACGATAAAACAGTTTGAGAGAGCATTGGGGCGAGTAGCATTCTGGTCCGATCGAGTAGAACGGTTGTCAAACGGAAAATACATTGACCAGTTTGTAAGGCGTTTAAGAGTATATCCGCATGCGTTAAGAGACGAAAATGCATATTATAGTCCAGCCAAAAAAGCCCTATTGTTTGGTTATTTCCCCATTACCTCAAAAAATCCATCCAACGCACCAGGGACCTTAGTATTTACATGCTTATCGCACGATATCATTGCTCATGAAGTGACTCATGCTCTATTAGATGGAGTACATCCCAGATTCAATGACGCTACCAATACAGATGTACATGCATTTCATGAGGCATTTGCTGATATCGTTGCTTTGTTTCAGCATTTTACGTATCCACAAGTACTGGAAAATCAGATAAAGAAAACCAAGGGCAACTTACAAAGCGAAAATCTGTTGGGACAGCTGGCACAAGAGTTTGGAAGGGCTACAGGTCGTGGTGCCGCACTAAGAGACGCTTTAGGAGGTGTCAATGAAGATACCGGGGAATGGGAATTAAAATCACCCGATCCTTTTGCACTGGACACTACAATACAACCTCATGCCAGAGGCGCTATTTTAGTAGCCGCAGTGTTCAGAGCCTTTTTACTGATCTATTCCAAAAATGTGGCAGATCTCTTCAGGATAGCAACACAAGGAACAGGAAATCTGCCCGAAGGAGATATTCATCCCGATCTAACCAAAAGACTGTCTGAAGAAGCTGCAGAAGCCGCAGATCGAATCTTACAAATGTGTATCCGTGCTATAGATTATTGTCCGCCTTTGGGAATTACTTTTGGAGATTTTTTAAGAGGTGTTATCACTGCAGATCTTGATTTTTCACCACATATTGAAGAATACCGTATTGTATTTATACAAAGCTTTAGGGAATGGGGCATATTGCCAGAACAGGTGACCAGTATGGGAATAGATGGGTTAAAATGGCCCAGTGCAGACGAAGCTATGCGAAACAAACCTTCCACACAATATCAGGATACCGATACTGATCGTCAGATGAAGCTACAAGCTCAGGACGATAAGAAGGATATGATGAAACAGTCCATGAAAGCTAACTTTCTTTCGAAAATAGAAAATTGGAATTTGGAAAGCGATCGCTTTAAAGTATGGAAGATATTGGTAAATCTAAGAAAGCAAGTTTATTATTGGTTAACTAATGGCGATGGTATTGGTAAAGATTATGGCGATTTACTGGGGCTGGTCGTTTACAAAGAACCAGACATGCCTAAAACCATTTATTGCGATAACTCGGGCAAGCCAACTATAGAAGTGCACTCCGTAAGACCTACTATAAGGCAAACTATTGTAGGTAGTTTTACTACAGACATTGTCATTGAAGTTACACAACGTCGCAAAGGCTATTACGATAAGAAAAAACAAGAAACTAAAGACAAAAATGGTACTGCCAAGAATGATGCCGGAGACTTCACGTATAGAGCGGGATGTACTTTTATTGTCAATCCCAATACACAAGAAATTAGAAGGATTATAAGAACCCCCGGAACCATTGCGTCAGATGAACATTTGGACCGTTTAAGACACTATCTTTTAGGTGAAGATGGCGTAACAGGTAATGCATTTAACGCAGGATTTACAGATCATCATAATGGACATCGCGATGAGCCATTCTATATATTACATAAAGACACAGAATAGTTATGAAATTAGAAACTCCAGCAAATGGCGTCCGTGTAAGGATGTATCGAATAGGTCATGGCGATTGTTTTCTGATCGCTATCCCGAAAACAAATGAAGACCGACCGTATTACATATTAATAGATTGTGGTTACAAACCCGGATCGCAACACTTTTTACCTCATGGCGATATTAAAAAAGTGGTCCGTAGTATTGAGGAAGCTACAGATAACGTCATAGATTTGGTCGTTATAACTCATGAACATCAAGATCATGTAAATGCTTTCTGGAAAAGCAGATCACCACATTTTAAAAATATAGAAGTTAAGGAATTATGGTTGGCATGGACCGAATCACCAACTGACAGATTAGCTAAAAAGATTCGTAAAAAATATAAAGACCAGTTGTTGGGTTTGGTAGAAGGGCGTAGATTATTGGGAATGGCTTTGAAAAAGAACGATTCGGCACTAAAGACCATTGATAACCTTTTGAGCCTGGAATTTGGTGGTGATAAAGAAGATGAGTTTAATTACAATACGTTGCGTGCTGCAGCCAAAGACCCTTCGAGATCTAAAAATAAGCGTGCCATGAAATATATAAAAGACAAAGCGCGGCAACATAAAGGTATTAAATACCTAAATCCTGGCGATTATGTAGAATTAAATGAAACAGATGGGGTAGGAGCTTATGTATTGGGACCACCGAGAAGAGAACGATTATTATTAGATGAAGATCCAGTTGGAGGCGAAGGCTTTCCGTCTCACAATGGACGTCATTTATCACTTAATGCCGCGTTGTCTAATCCAGATCACAAAGTATCGCCATTTCGTAGTGTATATCATGTAGAAACTCAGAATGCTTTTGGACATGGATTTTTTAAAGATTGGTATGGGAAAGATAAGCCCATCAATGAAAATGCAGATGAAATTGAAGTACCATCAAATGCCTCATGGCGAAGGATAGACGACGAATGGTTATATGCAGCAGAACAAATGGCATTAAAAACCAACAGAGGAATCAATAATACCAGTCTGGTACTGGCCTTTGAATTGCCACAAACCAAAAAAGTATTGTTATTTGCTGCCGATGCCCAACGTGGCAATTGGATATCATGGGATGATAAAGAATGGAAAAAGGATGGTGAAACCATTACAGCTAAAGACATTTTAGGACGAACGGTACTCTATAAAGTAGGCCATCATGCAAGTCATAATGCAACATTAAATGGCGATATAGAAGATAAGTATCCAAATTTAGGTTGGATGGCGCAGGGTCAGTATGCTCAGGAATTCACAGCCATGATTACAGCAGTAAATAAATGGGCCATGACAAAGAATACTCCACCATGGAGGCACCCTTTGCCAAGCATAAAAAAAGCATTACTTGAAAAAGCACAAGGCAGAGTGTTTCAAACGGACGAAAATGAAGTGAAAAAGCCAACAGATATTGATGTGTCTGATGCCGAATGGCAACAGTTTTTGAGCAGAACAGAATTTAATGATTTGTATTTCGATTTAGACATTTTAGACGAGTGATTTCTACAATATGATCATAAGCTTTTTGGTGATGCAGCTCTAATATTACATGTAAAACCTGTACTTGTGCTTACTCATCCTTTATGTCTAACATCAGAATTTAAGCAATTTTTTCTTTGTAAGAATTTTATTATTTACTAGCTTACAGGGTTTTAATATTGAAGTCTTTTTTGATATTAAAACGTATGAAATACCATAAGCAGTATAGAGGATTACGTTTTGTGTAAACTTATTATGCCTTGTACTGATGATGGATTTTGGCTTGTTATGATAAGGACGATTTTACTTTTTATAGCTTTTGGTTTTGCTACTGGAGCATCAGCCCAATGGGGTACCAAACGGTATTACTTCTCTGAAGGGTTAGATTGTAACGCAGTTTATAAAGCGCGTCAGGGTAATAATGGTATCATGTGGCTGGCTACAGACAATGGGCTTTACAGTTTTGATGGTAGAGTGTTCGTAAGGCACAGTTACGAAGCGCTTCAGGACGATGAAATATTAAACATTAAGCTGTTTCAGGATGGTCTGTTTTTGTTTCCGTTCAATACCAATATAGCCTATGTAGAAAATGGTAAGTTGGTTACCAAACATGAGAATCCGGAGTTAGATAAGATAAAAGCCTCACATGGAAATAATGTAGGATACACATTAAAATACGATCCGGTATCTAAAACCTCAATTTTTTATAATGCCGGATTAGACAAAAATCTGCATCTCTATAAAGAAAAAAAGGTTACACTTCTAAATATAGAAGACGTCATACCAAAACCTTTAAGTTATTACGATAGTAAGGCGCTCTTTTTTACTAAAGACCAGAGGTTGATCGAGTTCGATGTTAAATCTTCAACGACAAGGCATTTAAAAGAATTTCCAAAAATTGAAGATCACATTGTTGAGTTCCGTATGAAAGGCGATTTATTATTAGTTCATACACGAAAGGAAGTACGCTTGTATAAAAAACAAGAAGGGCGTTTCATTGGGCAATATGATCGTATTACTTATAAGAATAAAAAGCCCCAATGGTTTTACAATATAGAAATAGGTACTAATGAAGTATGGTTAGCAGGAGAAGATAAACTGTTCCGATATGATGCCGAAACCAAAGAACTAAAGCAATATTTTAAGGATGCTCTTGTTAACGGCACTAGTCTCGATAAAGATGAAAACATATGGGTAGTAACTAAAAATAAAGGCCTGATCTTTTGGGATAGGAGAGAATTTGAGAGCTATACAGAACACAATTTTAGAGCCATTGAAAAAATAAATGTCAATAGAATTACGGGTTCAGACAGTACCATTTATTTTGGAATGGGAGATTCTAAAGCCGGAGTATATACAAACGATACAACACGAGTTAAAACGCTGAACTTTGACAGAGCAAGAATGATCAATGTGATAGATGCAAAAAAAGATAAAGTATTTTTTGGAGGTGATCATGGTTTAATAATAACAGATAATCGACTCAACGAGTTAACAGCGCCATTAAAACATAACGGGAATCGAATTAATGCCATAAAAAGCATTGCAGATGATTATAATAAAAAATACAAAATAGTTTCTGGACCCGGTACAGCTTACAAGCTTAATTGTAGTACATATGAAATGATACCCATCTTTAAGAGAAGAACAATGCAAGTGCTGCAGTACACGAAAGATAGTGCCTATTTGTCAACAAATATGGGATTGTATAAAGCAAAGCTAAAAAGCAAAGAATTCAAAGAAATTATTCCAGGACATAATTTCTTGTATGGTGCTTTTAATACCAATAGAACAATTTATGCATTCGCATCCAATTCCAATGGTCTATTTTACATAAAAAACAATACCATAAAGCAATTAAACAAGGCAAATGGGCTTATAGATAATAATATTAAAAAGCTCATTTTTGAATCTGAACATGTTTTATGGGCTTTAAGCAATAGTGGTATCAGTAAGATTGAATTTAAGGACAGCGATGAAGTTCCGGCAATTTGTAGATACACACAAACCAATGACCTTCCGGAGAATCGACTTAATGATTTTCACATCCAAAACGGAAAGCTCTTTATTGCGCATACCGAAGGCATAAGAGTAGTAGATATGGAAAAACTATCTGAGTCTCAAAATAAATCGGTTAAAGTGGTGCTAAATCATATGGATATATCTGGAGTAAGAGAACAACCCAGCTTAGAACCAAGGTTTCCATACACAACAGAAAATATAGTTTTCAATGTAAGTTATCCGGATTATGGATCGTTAGGGAACGTTAGATTTAAATACAAATTAAACGATCAAAAAGAGTTTCAATACATAAATGATCAGGAAATAGTACTATCAGCTTTACAGCCCGGAAAACATGTGTTGACAATATACGGGGTAGATAGTAGTAATGTTGATAGTGAAACACCACTAACTGTAAATATTACAATAACACCAATGTTTTGGCAAACAACTTGGTTTAAGGCATTGGTGCTCATTGTCGTAAATACATTGCTCATACTTGGTATATTTTTGTTGTATAGAAGATATACTAGGAGACGGCAATTGGCTTTAGAACTTAAAAACAAACTTAACGATCTTGAAATAAGAGTAATCAAATCCCAGATCAACCCGCATTTTGTTGCCAATTGCTTGAATTCAATTAAGCTGTTCATGTACAAAAGAGATTATGAGAAGTCACAGATCTATATAGATAACTTTGCAATAATGTTAAGATTTAATCTGGAGTATTCTCAAAAAACATTTGTAACAGTAGCAGACGAAATAAAGTATTTGGAAGCATATGTTAAACTTGAGAAACTGAGGTTTAATGAATTGTTTAATTATTCTATATTTGCAGATGACGTTTCCCTAAAACTGAGTATTCCAACCTTTTTTGTACAACCATTTATAGAGAATGCCATAAAGCATGCATTTAATGAAAATCAGCAGCAGGCAGGAAGTGTGGTTGTAGAATTTAAGAGTTTGGAAGTTAATAGCGTTCAGATATCAATAGTAGATAATGGTATTGGTATTGATAAGACGATTAATAAAAAATCGAAGAGTAAAGACTCTCTTGGTATGAAGTTACTTCAAGAGCGTATACAAAGTTATATGCATAACTTCAGAACTCCGATTTCACTTAGTGTAAGGGACAGAAACTATAAAGCAGAGCGGGGGACTGAGGTAATTATAAGTATTGCATGTAACAATGGAATTCAAAGCAGGCATCGTTGACGATGAAAAAAACGCTAGAGAGTTTATCTCTTTATTATTAGAGAACGAATTTCCGGAGGTCAAAATAGTTTTTGAAGCCAAAACGGTTGAAGAATTCGATGAAGCACTCCGGCAACATACTCCCGACATTTTATATTTAGACATTCAGTTAAAAAATAAACTGATTTTTGAGTCAAAGCTTTTAAAACGATCAGAAGCCGCAAAAATATACATATCGGCATACAGTAATTATGGCATCAATGCTATAAAAACAAGGGCTTCGGATTATCTGATAAAACCCATCAATCAATTAGAGTTTATCAATGCCACACGTAAGGTTATAAATCAAAAACTACTGCAAAAAAAGACTGAAGAGGCGGAAACCACCCGTAAGCGTAATTCAGATCATATTGATGTACCTACATCTACAGGCTATTTAAGACTAAAAGTGTCAGAAATTATACGTTGCGAATCCAATTCTAATTATACGATAATAATGCTTATAAATAAAGCACAGATAGTCGTGTCTAAAACCATATCAGAATTTGAAACCCATTTGTACCATTATGGATTTTGCAGAGTTCATCAAAGCCACCTTATCAACCTGACCTTTTTCAAAGAATATATAAAAGGTAAAGGCGGGGTCGTAGTCTTAAGCGATCAGTCAAGAATTAATGTGGCTGTAAGAAAGAAAAAAGACCTCTTAGACATGTTGTCTATTCTTAATCGCAGAATGTGATGATAATTACCAACGACACTTTTCTTTAAAAACAATACACTTTTATACAAAAAAGTCCCTAATTCTCAATACGTATTGATAACTCTTGAGTTTTAGACTCAATTAGTACTCTGAATAATATACCATCCGTAGCATAAAACGGTTGGTTTGGCTACTAACTTTTGTCGAAAAAACTTGAGACATATATTCTACTGTTAAAAAAGGTTTTAGTGAAAAAAGCCGTGATAGATTATACCTATATAAAGCCTTTAAAAAGTGCTTATGTGGTTGGTTTAATTGCACTTTTTATAACAATTACCTTAGAGCCTTTGGAAATAGAAGATAATTATTATATCAGTCTAAAGACAGTACTGGCACTCAACAGTGCATTATTCATATTTCTATCCTATAGAATTTGTATTGGATTACGCAATTATATGATTAAAAATATAATAGCGGATACCAATTGGAAAAATTGGCATGAAGGGATTTTCTTTATGACTTTGGTAACCCTTGGAGGGATATCATTGTATGTGTCTTTACTTTTAATTTATAAGTATTTCAATGTTCATGTATTAACAAGTGTATTGTTTAACGAGTCTATGCAGATAAGCCTTGCATTAGGAGTGACGATTTTTAGCTTTCTTAAAGTGATGGACTATATGTTCTATTTTAAGAACAGGTTATTAGATAAAGAAAATACGTTGCCTCAACCGATTTTTAAAAGCGAATCCATCATTAGAATTTACAGTAAGAATAAAACCGATGGAGTTCACATATATAAGATAGATGCAATTTTGCTTGTGGAATCCAATGATAAGGAATTATCCGTTTTGTATAAAGCAGATAACGGTCAAATCAAAAAAGTCATATTTAGGCAATCACTCAGAGAGTTAGAAAAACAATTTGAGAAATTAGAGTTCAATCCTTTCTACCGTTGTCACAAATCATTTATAGTAAATACCCTAAACGTTAAAAAACTTATAGGGACCAGCAGACAAGCAACATTGGTAATAAAAGATAACATATACGTTCCGGTATCAAGAAAAAAGTATAAAGAGTTAAGAGGCGTTTTAACAGCATAAAAGTACAAGGACCTCAATTAAGTTCATTATTCACTATCACTACATTACTTCTTTTTTACCTCTTGATGATTCATATCATACAAAACGATATACAGATATAGCATCAGAAATACTTTTCCTTGTTTTTTTTCGTTTTATCATTACGCATTAAACAAAACAAAAGGACTGAAATATTATAATCATAAAAACGTAAGTGTTTGATATAACAAAGTGCAGTTTTTATTTGAATTATTTCAGGATATATGTGAATAGATAGAATACGATTCGCGTGACCCTTTTTCTTTTTTTAACAAAAATCTCAAGCACTGTAAAGAAATTTGTAGTTGTATCACTCAAAGCAGAAGGTATAATTATATCGGCTTTGTTAGTTGTGATAAAATTAACAATTAAGGCGTAGTTTCATCACTAACAGTATCTTAAGGAGCTTTAATAATGCTTTAATTCATTAGTCTTTTCAGGTAAAATCCCTTTCACGATCATATAGTCCATTTCGCGCAAAATATCGAAAGCTTCATAGTTGACCGAAATACATTTGTTAAAGAATTCATACTAACATGACACGCAGAATTCTGCTCACATGACATTTTAGGATTCTGCTATTAATTCAAAAAATAACAACACATGAAGAAATTCAAAAAACTACTTTTTTGTACAGCAATAGCTATGTACACAAGTTTATCTTTCGCGCAGGTCGGTATTGGAACACCATTACCAAACAACTCATCACAGCTCGAAATTGTAAGTAATGACAAAGGGGTCTTATTCCCCCAAGTCGCGCTAACAAGTACAACAGATACAGCAACAATTACTAATGGTAACGTAACCAGTTTGTTTGTATATAATACAGCCACTGCAGCCGATGTCACACCCGGCTATTACTACTGGGATGGTGCAAAATGGGACCGTATAGCAACTATGGCTGATATCATTAGTGTCGTTGCTGCCAACAGTAGTACATTAGTTGACAATGGTGATGGCACTTTTACACACACCTCAGGCAACGGTACGGTAGTAAACTTCGATGCCAATTCTACTTATACAGATAATGGTGATGGTACATACACCATAGAGAATGCTGGTGGCGTTGATATCACTATAGATGTTATAGGTGATGTTGTCAATAACATTCAGAACAATGGCGATATCTTTAACGAGATTGTCAATATAGTTAATGCTAATGATACTAACACGACCAACACTTCAGTTACAATAGCCGACCCAGATGGTGATGGCAATGATGATCTTGTCATTACGGATAGTGACGGTAATACAGTAACACTACCACTAGCTGATTTAGCAGGTACCGATGCAGATACCAATACAACGAATACCTCAGTTACAATAGCTGACCCTGACGGCGATGGAAACGATGATCTTGTCATAACGGATAGTGATGGTAACACGGTAAGCACACCATTAGCAGCCATAGCTGCAGCAGTAGACACTAATACAACAAATACTTCAGTTACAATAGCGGATCCAGATGGTGACGGTAATGATGATTTTGTCATCACAGATAGTGATGGTAATACAGTAACGTTACCATTATCAGATTTAGCAGGTACTGATGCTGATACCAATACGACGAACACTTCAGTTACAATAGCTGACCCTGACGGCGATGGCAATGATGACCTTGTCATTACGGATAGTGATGGTAATACAGTAACACTACCATTAGCTGATTTAGCAGGTACCGATGCTGATACCAATACGACGAATACCTCAGTTACTATAGCCGATCCTGATGGCGATGGAAACGATGATCTTGTCATAACAGATAGTGATGGTAATACGGTAAGCACACCATTAGCAGCCATAGCTGCAGCAGTAGACACTAATACAACAAATACTTCAGTTACTATAGCGGATCCAGATGGCGACGGTAATGATGATTTTGTGATTACAGATAGTGATGGTAATACAGTAACGCTACCATTATCAGATTTAGCAGGTACCGATGCTGATACCAATACGACCAACACTTCAGTTACAATAGCCGACCCAGATGGCGATGGCAATGATGATCTTGTCATTACGGATAGTGATGGTAATACAGTAACACTACCATTAGCAGATTTGGCAGGTACAGATGCTGATACCAATACGACGAATACTTCATTTACAATAGCGGATCCAGATGGCGATGGCAATGATGACCTTGTAATTACAGATAGTGATGGTAACACGGTAAGCACACCATTAGCAGCCATAGCTGCTGCAGTAGATACCAATACGACCAACACTTCAGTTACGATAGCGGATCCAGATGGCGACGGTAATGATGATTTTGTCATCACAGATAGTGATGGTAATACAGTAACATTACCATTATCAGATTTAGCAGGTACAGATGCTGATACCAATACAACGAATACTTCACTTACAATAGCGGATCCAGATGGCGATGGCAATGATGACCTTGTGATTACAGATAGTGATGGTAATACGGTAAGCACACCATTAGCAGATATAATAGCCGCAGAAACCAATACCACTTTAGCAATAGATGCTGCTGGGTTATTAACCTATACCAATGAAGATAATGATAACCCAACAATTGATATGACTACAATTGAACCTTGGTTTGGTATGGATAACGATGCAGGAGCTACCGATAATGCAGAGGATATCTATACCATGGGTCGTGTAGCTATAGGTCGTACAACAATGTTTGGTGCACCGGCAAACGAACGTTTGGCAGTTGAAGGTACCATTCGTACAGCAACAAGTTCCTATGCAGATTATGTATTTGAGGCCTACTTCGATGGCGTGTCCTTAATTAAAGGAGATTACAATTTCAAGTCCTTAGATCAGGTCGAACAATACATTAACAAAAACAAACACCTTCCGGGAATTAAATCCATTAAAGAATTACCAAGAACTGAAGATGGCGGATACTCATTTAACCTTTCGGATTTATCCATTCAGTTATTGGAAAAAGTGGAAGAGTTGTATTTGCACACCATTGATCAGCAAAAACTAATAGCATCTAAAGATAAAGATATAGAAGCATTAAAAGAAAGACTAAATAAGTTGGAAGCACTGGTCAATAAGATAGCTAACGACTAGAGAACTTAACCTACCAATAGATTAATAGCAATTTTTCTGACAAAGAGCGAGGATGTGTTTAATGTTCACATTTTACTCAGTCCCCCCACACATCTTTCGCTCTTTTTTTAACACAGAAAAATGAAACGTGCAGAACTGCAGGATTTGGATACCAGACCAACCCCTGTAAAGCATGCCCCAACATTCATCCCTACTTAAAAATAATATGGGCATCCATAGGTGTTCCGTAGTACATATAACGTAATAGCAATATGAACAATTAAACCATTGAATAACAAGAGTAAACAATGTCGAAGCAAACTCAAGAGTCATTAAAAGATAAAGACTTTTAAGTTTCTAAGTAAGCTTCGAAGCATTTAGATCTCGATTATCGAGTGAAAACAATGTAAACAGAAACTATGAGACGTACTGCAAAACAATCAGATGGACAAGTTGTTGTTTTCAGACTTTAAAAAAAGTGAAAACAATGCCGCCAGGGAAGCACGGCATTATAGGTAAAAACAAATTCCCCTCAATCCTGTTACACCTGTAATGTTGTGCCATACCTAAGAATGCCTTTGCAGTAGCATCTTCAAATTAAAAAATGAAGTATAAAAAGAAACACATGAAAAAAGTAATAAGCGTAATCGCATTATTAGCAGTGAGTATAACGTATGCTCAAACAACAGGAATTGGCACACCTACACCCGATCCGGATGCGGCACTTGAAGTCTCAGCGACAAACAAGGGACTTTTATTGCCTCGTATAGCATTGGTGGCAACGGCTAACGCTGCACCATTGAGTGCACACAAGCAAGGTATGTTGGTGTACAATACGGCAACAGCAGCTGATGTCACTCCCGGATATTATTATAATGACGGGGCACAATGGGTAAGAGTAGCCAGTGGAGGGGTAGATAACAACACAACCGTAACAAGTTTAACGGAGGACGGAACAGATTTGATCTTAACAGATAGCGATAATAATACGGTAAGCATACCATTGGCGGATATCGCCCCACCGCAAACCAATACGACACTAGGTTTAAACAATGCTTCAGGGCAGCTTACCTATAATAATGAAAATAGTGACAATCCTACGGTAGATCTTACCGCTATAGAACCTTGGTTTGGTACCGATAACAATGCCGGCGCTACAGAGAATACCGAGGATATTTATACGCTTGGTAATGTGGGGGTTGGAACAAATAACCCAAATGCAAATTTAGAAATAGAAGGTTCAGATGGAGACAAGATAAAAATTAGCGATTTTGAATTTGAAAAATATGATGCCAATGCAGTTCCAAGTAGTTATGGGTTCAATTTATTGACTACAGGTACTTCTAGTGAACATCTTTTTATTAGGAATAGTCAAGGTTCAAATGAGCAGATTTTTCTATTTGGAGATGGAGTATCAGGGTCTAATCATAATGTGTTTGGTGTCTCAACTACCACAGATGATGGTGTAACTTGGAATCCGCATTTTGTTGTAAATCAAGGGGGTAACGTAGGTATCGGCACTGCCACTCCTAATGAAAAACTAGAAGTTAATGGTAAAGTCCGTATTAGTGACCTTACCGGAACTGATGCCGCTACCGATGTTATTGTCACTGCAGACCCCGTAACCGGAGAACTTAAAGAAGGAGGATTGGTATCGGCTTTAAGTGGAGGCACAGCAGATGGTGATGCCTGGGCAGTTACCGGAGAAGACCAAACCTCTGCCATAGGTCGTACAGGAAATGTAGGTATAGGTACCGCAACGCCAACACAACTTTTAGAAGTAAGCGATGAGGCTTTGATCGATGGTATGCGAGTTGGTGTGGGAGGACCATCAAGTACAGTAGGCAATACTGCTGTAGGAGGCAATACCCTTAATGCCAATACCGGGCCATTCAATACCGCCATAGGAAACAATGCATTAACAGCAAATACCTCGGGAGAAAATAACGTGGCCGTAGGTGCATTAGCGTTAGAAGCCAATACTATAGGTTTTTCTAACGTCGCTTTAGGATTTGCTGCATTATTTCGTAATCAAACAGGTACAGGAAATGTAGCTGTAGGCGAATCAACTTTGCAAGCAAACACATCGGGAGTTAATAATGTGGCAGTGGGCTTATCAGCTTTAAATAGTAATCAAACGGGTAGTAGAAACATAGCCATAGGCAGAGCAGGTGCAGATGTAACTATTGGTAGCGATAATATATTCATCGGTCATCAAGCAGGGAATGGTATCGTATCAGGATCAGGAAATACAATTATAGGTGGACCTAGAATACCACTGCCAGCCAATACCACCAACAATATTATTATAGGTGACGGCGATAACAACGAACGCATTAGAGTATTAGCCAATGGCAATACCGGTATTGGTACCAGTACACCAAACGAACGATTAGAAGTTAACGGTAAAGTACGCATTAGTGATCTTACCGGTGCAGACGCTGCTACCGATGTCATTGTCACTGCCGATCCGGTAACCGGAGAACTTAAAGAAGGCGGATTGGTATCGGCATTAGGCGGTAGCAATAACGACATCTATACTGCAGATGGCACATTAGCAGGCAACCGTAATGTAGCCTTAAACAGTAACAACCTCACATTTTCAGCCACAGGAACCGAAGAAGTCGTAGTTGATGCCAATGTAAGACTCGGCGGAGCCCTTTATGGCAACATACGTACCCATGCATTAGCAACACCAATCGTTTGGGCACCCGATGATTTTGCAATCATTGTAACCAATCTGGGGATCCAAGGATTGTTAGAACTGCCACAACCGGCAAGCGCACATGCAGGGCGTATTGTATCCATCAGAAATAATAGTGGAGGTGCTTTGTTCTTTGAACCATCCACAGCGCCACCAAATAAAACAAGTATTGCAGGAGGATCAGGATTCCTTTTCATGAGTGATGGTGTTGACTGGCATCCCATAGGATCGCGTTAAGAACAATCCAATAATTATGAGTATCTCAAAAATGAAAAACCAAAACAAATACATATTGCCAATTTTAGTGCTGTTTATGCTGATCAGTGTAAACAGCACAGGGCAAAGTATAAATCTGCAGGGGCAACCGCAGAACACACTATTTGGTGCACATCCGTTTTTTGATGCTTCGGAATTAGGCGATTTCTCTAACAATACAGGCAAAGGGTTGTTATTACCGCGTACAGACCTTACCCAATGGCAGTTCAACACAGCAGTTCTGGATGGCATTACATTTCCAACGGCCTATGATGGTATGATGGTTTACAACACAGCAACCGGGACCACGCAACTGGGACAAGGTGTACAGGTAGAAGTTGCACCGGGATATTATTACTTCTCAAATCCCAATGCAACAACAAGCATTACAAATGGACAATGGAAATCGATGGGGCTTACAGCAACCCCAACACGTTTGGTAGATAACGGCGATGGATCACTCACCTTTACTGATGAGAATAACAATTCGAGTTTTGTTGTGGTATCGGCTTATGCGCAACGTGTAAATATACAAGATGGCACCATAGACGTATCAGGAGACGGAGCACCCGATAATGGCGTAACCCTTCAGAATTTAGTGGCCAATATCGATACAGTGGTGAAAGCCAACGAGACCATAACCATTTTAGAACGGGAAACAGATCCTAACAGTTTTAGGCATACCAGTGAAGACGGAACACAAATCATGATATGTCCCGATCTGCGATTGGTAGATGGGAGCAGTCATATTACTAAAGATGCAGGACCTGGAAGTAATGGCACCACCTCAGGAGGACTGTCAAATTTACTAATAGGCGATGGTGTTGGACTGACCAATTCAGGAAGTACAAATGTATATCTGGGTAGTCGGGCTGCAGAGTTTTCAGGAGCAGGGTCTAATAATGTCGCCATAGGTGCAAAAGCAGGACGGAATAGTCAAGATGAAGAAAACGTATATATCGGTGCAAGTGCCGGAGAAAATTATAGCACTGCCGAAGCCAATGTCATTATTGGAGGCTATGCAGCAACAGCAGCAACAGCAGGTAGTGCCAATGTCATATTAGGACACGGTGCAGGTGATGGCTTATCTGCAGGAGACGGCAACATCCTTATAGGTGCCGGAGCCGGGAGTACTCTGGCAAACGGAAACGACAATGTTATTATAGGCGGTGCCGATTTCTCAACAACAACAGCAAATAATCAGTTAAATATAGCAAATACCATTTATGCAACAGGCATCACAATAGGCAATACACCAGCAAATGCCAATGTGGGCGTAGGCATAGAGTCGCCTTCTGAAAAACTCGAAGTGGCAGGAAATATCAAAGCCAACGGCAGTTTAAAGTCGGCAACAACATCCTATCCGGATTACGTATTAGAGCATTACGTAGAAGGCAAAAGTGCAGCAAATAGTACCTACCATTTTAAACCCCTCAAAGATGTAGAGCAATTCATCAACAAGAACAAACACTTGCCGGGAGTAACAAGCATAAAAGCGCTTGAAAAAACCAAAACAGGTTATGTCGTAAACATGACAAAACTCTCCATGCAAACGCTTGAAAAAGTTGAAGAACTCTACTTACATACCATAAACCAGCAAAAACAAATTGAGCAATTAATGGCTGCTCAGCAAACACTATTAAAGACGCTAGCCATTAAAGAGCGTAGCATAGCAACATGCATGCAGCGCATCCAACAGCTCGAAACAGTAATGCAAACCCATAAAAAAGGAAAATAAACAGAGGGATTAAAATGAATAATAGAAGCAACACGCACAAAATAGTAGCATTAGGAATAATGCTATGTGTAACAACATTAAGCATGGCACAAAGTATTAACATACAAGGTGGAATACAGAACAATCAATTTGGGCAAAACCCATTCATTGATGCCTCAGAGCTTACAGACATTTCAGGAAGTATAGGAAAAGGATTCCTGTTTCCACGGACCGATCTAACCACATGGCAGTTCAATACCATACTCTTAGACGGTGTTACATTTCCAACCGCATTCGATGGGATGATCGTTTATAATATAGGTACAGGAACCACACGTGCAGGAGAAGGCATCCCACAACAAGTGCAACCGGGATTTTATTATTTCTCCAATCCTAACGCTACAGATAGCATAACGCAAGGCCAGTGGTTACCATTTAACCATTCGGAAGCAAAAGCAGAAACCAATACCAATCTGGAGCTCAATGCTACAACCGGAAATTTAAAATACACGAACGAAACCGACAATAACCCGCTCATAGACCTTACTACTATAGAACCATGGGCAGGTACCGACGATAATAAAGGCGCAACAGCCAATGATGAAGACCTATACACAATGGGCGATATAGCCATAGGAAGTACTACAGTAAATGACAATGCCGCCATAGAAATTGCAGCTACAGATAAAGGCTTGCTATTGCCAAGAGTAGCATTAGTAAATCCGGCAAATGCCGCGCCACTTAATGCTCATGTCGAAGGTATGGTCGTTTACAATACCAACGACAATACCACTGTAGATCCCGGCTTCTATTTTAATGATGGGGTAGCATGGCAGCAATTGCAAATACAAAAAGGAAGAACCACCATTACCAATCTTAGCAATAATGGTGACGGTACTGTGAGCTATTTGGACGAAACAGGAACGGTGAATACGGTTACTATTACCACATTGGCAGAAAATACCTTAGTGCAAGACGGTACTGTAGACATTACAGGCGATGGCATTGCAGATAATAATGTAACGCTACAAAGTTTCTTAGACAATATCAGTACTGTAGTAAAAACCAATGAAACCAATACGGCACTAAGACTAAACAGCACGAACGGTGCATTAACCTATACTAATGAAGATGACGATAATCCAACAGTAGATCTTAAAACCATAGAACCATGGTATGGTGTCAATACCAATGAAGGCGCTACCAGTAACACACAAAACATATACACCATGGGTAATGTGGCTATTGGTGAATCCTCGCCGTCACCGGCAGCAGCCCTATCATTAGGTACAGGAACCTCATGGAGTAATCTCGATAAAATTCACCTGTGGCATAGTGGTAATGATGCCTTTGGACTCGGAACTTCTCATGGCGCTATGAATATTTATACCAGCGATTGGCAATACAACCGTATTGAGTTCGGCTATAAAAGATCCGATGGCACTTTCGTAGAAGGCATGCGCTTTAGAACAAAAGGCGGAGAATTAGGTATCGGTGATGGTGCTCCCGAAGCAAAGCTGTCATTAGGCCATGCGGAGACCACCGATAAATTACACGTGTACAGAGATAATATGCCAAACGGACTTAACTGTTATGGCTTTGGTGTAGAGAACGAACAATTCCAAATGTATTCCGGCTATGTAGGTAATGCTCATATTGCCTTTGGTTACAGGGACTATGGAAAACAGGGGAGAGCTCCTTTTATAGAGCGCATGCGCTTGAATACCAAAACAAACGGCAACCTCGGAATCGGTACCACCAACCCCACCGAAAAGCTAGATGTAGCAGGCAATATCAAAGCTTCGGGGAACTTACAATCGGGCACAACAACCTACCCCGATTATGTCTTCGAGAACTATGTGGAAGGTAGTAGTGCCACCAACAAAAACTACAGTTTCAAAACCCTCGAAGCGGTAGAGCAATTTATAAAAACCAACAAGCATTTACCGGGGGTAACAGGCATTGGCCAATTGCAAAAAACCGAAACAGGATACAACATAAATGTTACACAGCTATCCGTACAAACATTAGAAAAAGTAGAAGAGCTCTACCTACATACCATAGCACAGCAAAAAGATATAAAAGAATTAAAAACCAATAACGGACTATTAAAACAAGAAAACAACGTCCTAAAAGCACGCTTAGCAAAAATAGAAGCGGCACTAGGCATAAGTAAACAGTGATAAGTAAACAGTAATTAGTAGATAGTAAATAGTAGTTAGGAGATGGTATATAATATAGGTGTGAGAACTTAAAACCTAACTACTGACCACTGACCACTAACACCTAACAAATGATAAATGTAAAATGTAAAAATAAAAAGTGAAAAGTAGAAAAGTCCAGCGTCTAGAATCTATTAGTCCAGCATCTAATATCTAGCATCTCAATACTCACTACTAAAGATAAAAACAAACCGTCACTGCGATCCGACTTTGGAGGAGAAGCAGTCTCATGAGATTGCCACGAAGTTCATGCTTCACTTCTCGCAATGACACTAACAAATGATAAATGTAAAATGAAAAAATAAAGAGTAGAAAGTGAAAAGTAAAAAGTAAAAAAGTCCAGAGTCTAGAATCCATTAGTCCAGCATCTAATATCTAGCATCTCAATACTCACTACTAACAGCTCACTACTAACAGTTAACCCCTAACCCCTAAAACCTGAAAGATTATGAAACAACACTTGCTATTGACAACACTATTAATTCTTGGACTGGGCATTACGATCCATGCACAAAACACGGGGATAGGCACCATAACACCCGATCCCGATGCTGCGCTCGAAGTCTCGGCAACCGACAAGGGATTGTTATTACCCCGTATAGCCCTAACCGGAACAGCAGCAGCAGCACCGCTGAGTACCCATGTAGCGGGGATGACGATTTACAATACCGCTACAGCAGCAGACGTCACACCTGGGTATTATTACAATGACGGCACACAATGGGTACGTATTGCCGAGGCAGGCGCCGATATCAATACGCTATTGAGCTTAGACCCGGTAACCGGCGTACTCACCTATACCAATGAGGACAACGACAATCCTCCGGTAGACCTTACCGCTATAGAACCTTGGTTTGGCACCGATAACAATGCTGGGGCAACAGAAAATACCGAGGATATTTATACCATGGGGGGTGTTGCAATTGGTAAAGATTCTTTTGATCGTTGGGGCCCCTTGGAGATTGAAAATAATGCACCGAATGGTTCTGCTAATATTACTTTAACAGGAAACCATGCAAGTCATATCGTTATAGAAGCGTATCGCAATAGTCCTTGGACGCATGCAGCCTTTAGAGCTTGGGCAGGACGCGGCACAAAAGACGCTCCAGCTGCTCTCAATGCAGGCGATGGCCTATTATACTTGGATGCACAAGGGCATAATGGTACAGCATTAGGAGGCATCTCTGCTGCTATTCGTTATATCGCTGCCGAAAACTTTACGCCGACTGCGAATGGAACCCATATGCAGTTCCTTACAACGGATACAGGTAGTACATCTGCTGCAGAAAGAATGCGCATTGCTGCAAATGGGAATGTAGGGATTGGTACCACTACACCTCGCGCAGGATTAGAAGTTTCAAAATCGAATGTTATACCACGAACTACAATTCCACCTTTATCAGATTTACCATCTGTTGCTACAGCTGATAATTATAGTTTAATGCTTTCAAATTCAGATAATAAAACTATAGGTCTGGTAAGTGGATTTTTAAATGTCAGTAATACGTATCATACATATTTTCAAGCCAGAAGTTTTTCGAATCCATTGGCATATAATTTATTATTGAATCCGCTTGGCGGCAACATTGGTATCGGCACCACCACCCCTAATGAAAAACTGGAAGTCAACGGCAAAGTAAGGGTCAGTGACCTCACCGGCGCAGACTTAGCTACCGATGTCATTGTTACTGCAAATGCCACTACCGGAGAATTAAAAGAAGGTGGTACACTGGCTAGCATTACAGCTGCAGCTGCAGACGGCGACGCATGGGGTGTTACTGGAGAAGATATAGCAAGCGCCATTACAAGAACAGGAGATGTTACTTTAAATGGTGGTGATTTAACATTAAGCAAAGGCAATAACGTGTTTTTAAACATGGTACGCCCGGGAGTTGGTAATGACTTTAGGTTTCATAGCGAAGGCGGGTTTTTAAGACTTCAAAGTGGTACGGACGATAGCAATTACCCTAACGATATTATAAGTGTTAATGGTTCTAATTTAAATGTCGGTATCAATACTACAACGCCCGGAGCAAAACTCGATGTCCGTAATTCTGGCACCGAAGACATCTTAAACTTACGTGACGGTACCACAGAAATCATGACCGTTTTAGACGGTGGTAATGTAGGTATTGGTGTTACAAACCCAAGTGTCAAATTACAAGTTAATGCAACTGCTGAAGGCGCTGTACGTATTGTAGACGGTTCTCAAGGTAACAATAAAATATTGGTAACAGACAATAATGGTGTAGGCAAATGGCGAACCATAGGACCAGTATATCATACAAATACAATCCCTACAGTAAATGTGGGCAATACCATTGGCAACTCAGGAAATACCTTAAGAGCTTTATCAGATCCAGATTTGATCGTGCTACCAACATTAGATGTAAGCAAGGGACAAGTGTATAGGGTAGATTACAAATTTACTCTAAGGGCAACCGCAAACAGTGTCAGTAACTACTTGTCTTTTTATATGACCATTCCGGGCGCCACTGCTACGGGTCCTTGGTTTGGGTATCGGGAAATGACGCATGCCATTCCTGCTTTACAAGCAGGAGAGCGCTATACCATAAGTGGTACTTACTATTTAGGCGGTGGTTTTGGTAATGGTCAATACTTACCAACAACAGATCCTGTAGGACTTTCATTTTGGAGTAACGATGCTGGTAGTCCTGGAGGGACATATACTTATGAAATTGATAGACACGCAAATGCTGGTGGTAATAAGCTTACCATTAGTGTAGAGCGTCCGGGTTTTTAAATCCATAAATGAAAGATTGATAACTGATAATTAAAAATGAAATAAAAAGTAGAAAGTGAAAAGTAAAAAAGTCCAGAGTCTAGAATCTATTAGTCTAGCATCTAATATCTAGCATCTCAATACTCACTACTAACAGCTCACTACTTAAGATAAAAACAAACCGTCACTGCGATCCGACTTTGGAGGAGAAGCAGTCTCATGAGATTGCCACGAAGTTCATGCTTCACTTCTCGCAATGACACTAACAAATGATAAATGTAAAATGAAAAAATAAAAAGTAGAAAGTGAAAAGTAAAAAAGTCCAGGGTCTAGAATCCATTAGTCCAGCATCTAATATCTAGTATCTCACTACTCAATACTAACTACTAATTACTAACCCCTAAAACCTAAACACTATGAAACAACACTTGCTATTGACAACACTATTAATTCTTGGACTAGGCACTATGGTTCATGCACAAAACACGGGGATAGGCACCATAACACCCGACCCCGATGCCGCGCTCGAAGTCTCGGCAACCGATAAGGGATTGTTATTACCCCGTATAGCCCTAACCGGTACGGCAGCAGCGGCACCGCTAAGTGGGCATAAAGAAGGGATGACGGTTTATAATACCGCTACAGCAGCAGACGTTACCCCCGGGTATTATTACAATGACGGCACACAATGGGTGCGTATAGCCGAGGCAGACGCCGATATCAATACGCTATTGAGCTTAGACCCGGTAACCGGCGTACTCACCTATACCAATGAAAACAACGATAACCCTACGGTAGACCTTACCGCTATAGAACCTTGGTTTGGTACCGATAACAATGCTGGGGCAACAGACAATACCGAGGATATTTATACGCTAGGAAGAGTGGGGGTCGGCGTTAATACCTTGGATACCAATGCAGAGATGGAAATCAATGGGGATTTAAAATTTACACATCCATTAAACTCAGGGATTTCAAATTCGATAGTAGGAGGAGAACAGATTGTAAGGTTTGGTCAAAACATGCTAAATACACAATTTGGCTATGGCGACGCTACAAAAACAAATGGAGGCTATATTAGTTTTGACTCTAGAAACAATTCAAACGCCATTTATCTTGCGGTCAAAGACGATACAGCACCAAATCAAGAAAGAATCGCTTTAGCCATTGACGCACCATCAGGAAACATAGCTTTAGGTTCTGTGGTTGCTGGAGTAGCTCCTACGGAACAACTCGATGTATATGGCAAAGTTCGTGTACGCGACCTCACCGGCGCAGACTTAGCCACAGATGTTATTGTTACCGCAGATGCCACAACCGGTGTCCTTAAAGAAGGGGGTACAGTAGCCGATTTGGTAAACAATGCAGAAACCAACACCACCTTAGCCTTAAACAACCCAACAGGGGTATTAACCTATACCAATGAGGACAACGACAATCCTCCGGTAGATCTTACCGCTATAGAACCCTGGTTTGGCACCGATAACAATGCCGGAGCTACAGAGAATACCGAGGATATTTATACGTTGGGTAATGTGGGGATTGGGACTAACAACCCACAAGAAACCTTTCATGTAGACGTAACCAGTACCGATTTAGATCCTACTAGTTTTTCAGCACTTATACAAAATGATAATGCTAATTCTAGAACTTTAGCGTTGCTTACGAGTGATGTGGCAGGTTTGGCTATATCGTCAAATGGGTCAGCAAACCCAAATCCTAACCTATTAAACAATGCTGGTACGCTATCATCGTCTCATGATCTGATTCTTATGTCAGGAGGAAGAGTTGGAAATGGTGCAACTACAGAAGCCGATATAATATTTCTAACTAATGGCTTTAACCTAAATGAAGAAAAAATGCGTATTGGTGCGGATGGTCAAATAACATTTAATCAATACACAGGCACCAACTTCGACGAAGCAAATCCCAACTATATACTATCCACAAACGGTACTACGGGAGACATCACTAAAACCAGTATTGCAGATTTAGCATCGGCATCACAAATCAACACCACCTTGGCGTTGGACAACCCAACAGGAGTATTAACCTATAATAATGAAGACAATGATAACCCCACGGTAGATCTTACCGCTATAGAACCCTGGTTTGGCACCGATAACAATGCTGGAGCTACAGAAAACACCGAAGATATTTATACCGAGGGTAGAGTAGGGATCGGCGTTAATACGCTGGACCCAAATGCGGAATTAGAGATAAATGGAGATTTAAAATTTACTGGTAATTTAAATTCAGGCGCATCAAATATTATAATAGGAGCAGATGAGGTTTTAAGAATAGGTCAAAACATGCCTTTCACTAGTTTTGGTGTGGGAGATGTTGCAAGAAGAGATGGTTCTTATATATCGTTTGACTCAAGAGATGCATTTGCAGCTTTTTATATTGATATTAAAAATGGGGCATCGCTTAAAACAGCTCTAAGTATTAATTCACCATCTGGAAATGTTGCTTTAGGAGCTCCATCTGGTGTTACTAATACTACGGAACAACTTGATGTATACGGCAAAGTCCGTATCCGTGATTTAACCGAGGCAGACCTCGCCACAGATGTTATTGTCACTGCAGATGCTACCACAGGCGTATTAAAAGAAGGCGGTACACTGGCAAGTATTACAGCCGCAGCAGCCGACGGCGACGCTTGGGGCGTTACCGGTGAAGATCAAACGAGTACTATTGGTAGAACAGGAAATGTAGGTATAGGAACCACTACACCGGCGGCAGTTAAATTGGAAGTAGTTGGAGCAAATAACCAAATTAGGTTAAGAGGATTAAGCTCTACAATTTCCAATTCTGCATTTCTTGATTTTCGAGATGGTGATAACAACCGCATAGGTTATATTGGAGATGGTGCATTATTTGAAAATGCATTACATATTTATTCAGACACAGATGATATTAGGCTGGCAGCAGGTGATATTTTAAACCCAAATATTTATCTAGTAAATGACGCTTCACGTAACGTCGGTATCGGCACCACCACACCAACAGCTAAGACGCATATAGCTCATAATGTACCCTCGTCTACATCTTTATTGGTAGAAGGTTTTACTGGGAATAGTAATGCATCTGTACTAGTAGATCTTAAACAAAATGTACAAGGAGCAGGAGAAAATGATATAGTATTACGCTTAGAAGACATCAATACTGCCGGATTAATTCCTAATGGTTATCTAATGAAGGCCTTTGGTGATCATGCATCATTAGGTACAGGTACAAGTTTAGATGAGATATTTGCCATAAGAACAGATGGACAAGTACGTGTCGGAGTAGACCAACTTCTTGTAAACCCTGCCAATGGTAATGTGGGTATTGGTACTTCCACTCCCAATGAAAGATTAGAAGTCAATGGTAAGGTGAGGGTCAGCGACCTTACTGGTGCAGACCTAGCTACCGATGTTATCGTCACTGCAGATGCCACTACCGGAGAATTAAAAGAAGGTGGTACACTGGCTAGTATTTCAGCCGCAGCTGCCGACGGCGACGCTTGGGGTGTTACCGGAGAGAATGTGGCCTCTGCCATTGGCAGAACAGGAAATGTAGGAATCGGCATAACAACACCGACTTCGCCATTACATATTTTTAAAGATGTACCGGTTCAAATGATACTAGAAAGATCTAGTGCTCAGGATTCATACATCAATTACAAAAATACGGGATTAGATTGGACGGCCGGTTTAGATGCTTCACTGGGCTTTGTCATTGCAGAAGGACCAGCGATAACTACAAACCCTAGATTTTTAGTTGAAGCTGGTGGCAACGTCGGTATCGGCACCACCACACCAACAGCCAAGACACATATTTTGGAAAGTAATTCCCTATCTACAAATACAGTATTGCTTGTAGATAAATCTAGTGGTAATGGTAATGTTGCTGTCGCTGCTCATATTAGAACAAACTTAGATAACGGAGGAGAAAACGATATGGTATTGCAATTAGAGCATACCAATACTGCGGGAGGAACACCAACAGGGTACTTAATGAAAGCCTTTGGAGATCACCCATTAACAGGTACAGCAACGAGTTTAGATGAGGTATTTGCCATAAGAGCAGATGGGCAATTACGTGTGGGTACAGACCAGTTGGTAGTAAACCCTGCCAATGGCAACGTCGGTATCGGTAATGCTAATCCCTTAGCGCCTTTAACTGTTGGAGATATAAATTCTAATATAGCTTTACGAAATAAATATGCATTTGGAACCAATTCTTCAAAAACGAATACCACATTAATTAGGGCAGGAGCCTTGCTACAAACATCAGATGCAGACCCTTTTGTGTTATATACTTCTGTAAGAGGGGGTGCTACTGATAATGCTAGAACAGCATTATTACAAACAGGTTCTAATAATAATAACTTAGGTAATTTAACACTCCAAGTGATTCCTGGGAGTAATGTAGGTATTGGTACCTACTTACCATCAGAAAAGTTACATGTAATTGGGAACATCAGAGCTTCAGGCAATTTACAGTCGGGCACTACAACGTATCCCGATTATGTGTTTGAGAACTATGTAGACGGTAGCAATAGCATCAACAAAAGCTACGAGTTTAAAACCCTGAAAGAAGTCAATGCCTTTATAAAACTAAACAAGCACTTACCCGGTGTAACAGGCATTAAAGACCTTCAAAAAACAGACACAGGCTACAATGTAGACATTACGGCACTATCCGTACAAACCCTCGAAAAGGTCGAGGAACTCTTTATACACACCATAGAACAACAACACAAAATAGACGCACAAGAACAAAAGATAAACGCACAGCAAAAGATCATTAACCAACTCTTAAAACGTGTAGAAGCATTAGAGAAACAATAAACAAATAGTAATTAGTAGATAGTGAATAGTAATTAGTAGATAGTAAACAGTAATTAGGGATGAAGTGTGAGAAACCGGAAAATGTAAAACCGGAAAATGATAAATGGAAAACTGAAAAATGAAAACAACTATAAATGGGATGTCATTCCGAACGAGGCACGAGGAGGAATCTCATGCTTAAATAAAATAAATGAAAAAGTAGAAACTGAAAAGTAGAAAAGTCCAGAGTCTAGAATCCATTAGTCTAACATCTAAATATCTCAATACTAACTACTAACACCTCAATACTAACATAATAAACATGAAAACAATGACATATAAACTACAACGAGCTCTGATAGCCATACTGGTGCCGGCAGCACTATTGGGGCAAACCACAAACACCGGAGAAATGTACATCACAACAGGCACACAGTTTTCAACGGTAGAAGCATTCAATAATACCAATCAAGGTACTTTTATCAACGATGGCGAAGCCTTTATCTACAACCATTTTAATAACGATGGCACTGTAGATTTTACTCCCGGAGAAGCAGGCTATACCCGTTTTCAGGGCACTGCCGTACAGCAAATCTCAGGCGCCAACATCAGCTATTTCTACGATGTATTGTTCAACAATACTTCCGGTGGTAATGCTGCCTTTGAGCTCAGTGGTGAGATCAATATAGACAATGAGGCTGAGTTCAATGAAGGCATTGTAAAAAATGACGATTTCGGAGGTACTATAGTTTTCGAAAGTAATGCCACACAAACAGGAGCTTACGACGGTAGTCATGTTGATGGCGAAGTGCAAAAAAATGGTGATACCGCTTTTGAGTACCCCATAGGCGATGCCCAATGGTTTAGATATGCTGCCATTACAGCACCAAGCGATGCTAACGATATTTTTACCGCAAAGTACTTCTTTGAAGATACCAATACCAATTACCCGGTAAGCAATTTGGGACCAAACTTGGTCGCTGTAGATGCCGCTGAACATTGGCGAATAGAGCAGGTAACAGGCGATAGCGATGTGCTCATTACCCTCACATGGAATGAAAATACCACACCGGCAGACCTGCTACAAGGCGATTTGGAAGCCATACATATAGTACGTTGGGACGATGCCCTGCAACTTTGGATTGACGAAGGCGGTGTTATCGATGAAGCCAATAAAACCGTAACCACAGCAGTAGATGCCTATGGCATATTTACCCTTGGAAGAATTAAGCAAAATGCCGTATTACCATGCGATCTTACCGTGTATAACCTGCTAACCCCAAACAGCGATGGTATTAATGACGTGTTCGAGATACAACAAGCCGTTAACGACGATACCTGTGCCCAAAACATGAATGTAGTGATATACAACCGATGGGGGATAAAGGTCTTTGAAGCACGAGACTATAACCAAGGCAGTAAGAAATTCAATGGCTTTTCGGAAGGCAGAGCCACATTCGATAAAAATAAAGGCTTACCAACAGGAACCTATTTCTACATACTCACTTTCGACCATCAGGAAAACGGCAGCACGCAACAGTATAAAAAAGCTGGCCACCTATACATAAACGGAAACTAAATACCATGCAATCAATGAAATCAATATATATAAAACTAGCAACACTAATAGCACTCGGTATCCTGGGGTCTGTAACGCTCAATGCCCAGCAAGACTCCCAGTACACCCAGTACATGTATAACACCCAGACGATCAACCCTGCTTATGCGGGTAATCGAGGCGTACTGTCCATCAATGCGTTGTACCGCAACCAATGGGTGGGCTTGGACGGCGCGCCCGAGACCCTCAATGCCTCCATTAACGCCCCTATAGGGCGTAAAGTAGGCTTGGGATTTTCAGCCATCAGCGATAAGATCGGTCCATCAACGGAAAGCACTATAGCCTTGGACTTTTCCTATACCATAAAGGTCTCGGAAAACACCAAGCTGTCCTTTGGTGCCAAAGGGGGTATCAACCTGTTAGACGTTAACTTTTCACAATTGAATTTTAACCCTTCAGACCCCAATGCACAGAACATCAACAACCGCCTGTCACCCATCGTAGGAGCAGGACTCTACCTGCATCACAGTGACAAGTGGTATTTGGGCCTTTCAGTCCCCAACATACTGGAGACCGATCACTATGATGATATTGCCCGCTCCACCGCCAGTGAGCGTGCTAATTATTATGCCATAGCAGGCTATGTGTTTGATCTGAGCAGTAACATCAAGTTTAAACCAGCAGTATTGGGTAAGCTGATATCAGGCGCCCCACTGGCAGTTGACGTTTCAGGAAACTTCCTGTTCTATGACAAGTTCACTTTGGGCGCAGCGTATCGCTGGGATGCCGCAGTGAGTGGTTTAGTAGGTTTTCAACTCAGCAAAGACATTATGCTGGGCTATGCCTATGATTTTGACACCACCGAACTGGGGAACTACAACTCCGGTTCTCACGAAGTGTTCCTACGCTTTGAGCTGAGCACCCGCACTAAGAAAGTCGTAAACCCAAGATTCTTTTAAACCCAAAGCGCCATGAAAAGAACCCACAATCAAACCCCTAGAGTCATGAAAAGACCACAATATAAGATAAGACTAACGCTGTTACTGCTAATGAGCATGCTGGCCATAGAAGGACAGGAAACCAAACTGGAACGCGCCAATAAGAAGTACGACAATCTGGCGTATATAGACGCCGTATCGATCTACGAGAAAGTGGCCAATTCGGGTTACAAGTCCGAAGAGCTGTTCAAGAAGTTGGGTAATAGCTACTACTTCAACGCCCGATATGCAGAAGCCAGCCAATGGTATGGTGAGCTGTTTGCACACAATGCCAACATCGGAGAAGCCATTTACTATTTGCGTTACTCACAATCGCTCAAGGCCACCGGTCAGGATGAAGCATCCAAACGGTATTATGATACTTACATTGAAAAGACCGGACAAGGCAATGCCAATCGAAACGCCGTGGATTACCTCTCCCGCATTGAGGAGAACTCCAACCGCTACCAAATACAAGCGACCGATATCAATACCGAAGGGATAGACTTTGGAGGCGCCTTTTTAGAGGAAGACCGTGTGGTGTTTGCCTCCACCCGCGATACGGTATCGGTATTCAAACGCCGTAGTGCGTGGGATGGACTCTCGTTTATGGACCTGTATGAGGCCAGTAGAGGCGAAGACGGAAGCCTTAGCGATCCCAAAGCCCTGAAGGGCGATGTAAATACCCGCTACCATGAAAGCAGTGCTGTGTTCACCAAGGACGGTCAGACGATGTACTTCACCAGAAACAATACCACCCCAAAACGAGGACAGAAGAAAAAGGAAGTACAGCAATTAAAGATCTATAGAGCCAAGCTTAAAGAAGGCAAATGGAGCGATGTAGAAGACCTTTCCATTAATGGAGAGACCTATTCAACGGCGCACCCAGCACTCTCCCCGGATGAAAGCACACTTTACTTTGTGTCCGACATGCCCCAATCGATAGGTCAGACCGATCTGTATAAAGTACGCATCAATAGTGATGGGAGTTTGGGACGTGTAGAGAACCTTGGCGAAGCCATCAATACCAGAGGCCGGGAATCGTTTCCCTACATGACCAAAGACGGGGAGTTGTACTTCTCCTCAGATGGACACTATGGCCTTGGAGGCTATGATGTGTTCTATGCAGAGTTGGAAGGCGATAAGGTAGTTGGAGAGGTGCTTAATGTTGGTAAGCCTGTGAACTCGGCTCAGGACGATGTGGGGTTTGTGATTGATAAGAACAAACGTGGGTATATCAGTTCTAACCGTACAGGCGGTAGTGGTTATGATGACATCTACAGCTTTATAGAAACCGAAGATATTAAGAAGCTTACCAAGCGAAAGATAGAAGGTGTGGTGACTGATAAGGACACCGGCGCCCCTTTATCCAATGCTGAAGTGGTGATCGTAGATCAGGACAATAATGAAGTGGCACGACGCACAACAGGAAGTGATGGACGCTTTGAGGAGATCGAAGTGGTTAAACAAGCTCCATACATTGTAAAGGTGACCCGTCCGGATTATGAAGGATCAGATGCCTTTGTGCCCAGAGGACGCGCCGATGAAGAAGTGAGCATTGCTCTAAAGCCAATACCAAGGATAGACACTTTAGGGGATACTATCAATGGAGACAACAACAAAGAGATAGACATCGCACCCTTACTAAACATCGTCATTCACTTTGATCTGGATCAATCTTACATAAGACCCGATGCAGAGGTAGAGTTAGAGAAACTTGTGGCAGCATTACATAAATACCCAGAGTTGCGTGTAGACATTCGATCGCATACCGATAGTAGAGCCAGTGATGGTTACAACAGGAGTTTATCGGAGCGCCGTGCACAATCCACACTCAATTACTTGGTGAATCGAGGGATCTCAAAGAGTCGATTAACGGCCAAAGGTTATGGCGAGACGCGATTGTTGAACGAATGTTCCAATGGTGTGAAGTGTAGCGATGCTAAACACGAAGAGAACCGAAGAAGTGAATTTATAATCATTAGAGAATAAACTAAAGACCCTAACAGTAAACATTAACCCATAACAAACTTACGTGATGGCAGAGATTACATTTAATACGGGCTTAACTACCAAACTAAAAGGAATAGTACTAACAACACTATTTTTAATATTGAGCTTTAACAGTTGGAAAGGTGAAGCACAATGCACACCCGAAGATTTTTCAACAATATTCAACACAGGTAATGTTCCCGGACCCGATCCTAACTGGACGGCCGAATGGGTAGCAGGACCAACCAGTGATTATGCACCACCCATAGGAGGTGTACAAACCCCGGGATCAGTAAGTGGTATCCCAGGGTGGGCAACAGCCCCGGCAGGATCGAACTGGATATCCATAGATTTTGGTAGCGGACTTACCATAAACCATAACAACGCAGATGGTGATGGTGTGGCAGGAGAGCAGACTGCAACAAATGGGCCAACCGGAGATGCAGTAGCCATTAGGCTAACAAATACATTTACATTACCGGCATTGGCAGACCCTAACGATTTTACACTGGCATTTGATGTCGCAGCAGATAACTGTGTATCAGAAATAAGAGTGAACGGTATCCCTCAAATCGGAGCAGTAGCAGCCTGTAATAATTTAAGTACAGGGTTTAATCCATTGGTAAATGTAACGTTGAGTAACGATTGGCAGTCAGGTGTAAATACGGTAGAAATAGAAACCATTTCCTCGCCATCACGTTATGGGTTTTTAATTGCCAATTCAACAATTTGTTACGACCCTTGTAATGCTGTGATCAGTACTGATACAGATGGCGATGGTGTCGCTGATTTTTGCGATGAAGATGACGATAATGATGGTATTTTGGATAGCGTAGAATGTCCGGAAGAGCTTGATATTTTAATAGCTACAACTTTGGAGCCTTCTCGCTTTACATATGTAAACAATTTAATAAACGAATTTCAAAATTATACGGTAAATGGCGTTGTCGCTAATACTACAGTTGTACAAAATTTAGCAGATCCAGCACCTGCAGGACAGTATGATGGTTATGATTTAGTTGTCTTTTGTTCAGTTTTAGTCAGTATTGATGCAAGTCACTGGACGGCAATAGAAACTGCTATAACCACTAATGCATCTGAAGCTTTTGCCATGTTTGTAGATTTTTGTGTTCCAGGCTGTCCGTCAGATAACAAAACAAATGCAGTAAATACATTAAACAGTATTCTAAGTGAAACGTATACTTTAGGAACCGAAGATACTAGTGGTGATGTGTTACTTAATTTAAACCCTTCTGCTTCATACGCTTCTAATTTCAATCTGTTAGATCCATTTGAAGGACATGTTTATACAGGTATTTCAGGAGTGGCGGAAGCAGATGCACTATACTATTCTCTGGCTGATCCAACGGATGCTTATGCATTGATGAAACAAATTCCCGGTTCTCAGGATTGTAGAAATTACTTGTTCTTTTGTACAGATTTAACACCTTTTGCACCGTCTTTATATCCTGCTAATGAAGGTAAGGTGGCGCCTTCTTTTCAAGATGCCAGTGCGTTTTGTTTTGATGCCCCTGTACCCTTTGCTGATTGTGATACTGACAGTGATGGTACACCAGATATTTACGATTTAGATTCGGATAATGACGGCTGTTTTGATGTGCTAGAATCAGGTGGCGCCGATGCCAATAACGATGGTGTTCTGGGAGATGTTATCCCGGTAACCGTAGATGCCAACGGAAGGGTAACTACAGGTAGTGGGGATATCACTGGTGGTTATGATGGGGCTAATGGTAATGAAACCGTAGCAACGGAAATCATAGTAAATACACAACCGACAGATCAAAATGTGACCGATGGCGGAGTTGCCGTATTTACAGCTACAGTAACGGCAACCAGTACCACAGATTTCAATGCCGGAACCCCGGATTATTCAGGAGGAAGTGCCACAGACGTATCCTCGACAGTAACATATCAATGGTACTTGGGCGATCCGGCTTCCGGAGGAACACCTTTAACTAATGATGCTACATACAGTGGTGTAACAAGTAATGCTTTGTCTATTATAGCTGATGGCTCACTGGACGGCAACCAGTATTGTGTGATCATATCACATCCTGATAATGCTTGCTTTACCCAAACCGATTGTGCAAACTTAGCCGTGCAAATACAAGATAATGATAATGACAATATACCAGACCATGTAGATCTGGATGACGATAACGATGGCATTTTGGATACAGAAGAATATCTGTCCTGTACCGAAGCACAGGTCGTATACCTTGAAGATTTTGGCACCGGACTGGATAGGGCAGATGATCCTAACGTACAGAATCATACCTATGATGCTACAGGAAATCTTATTTCTGACGGATCTTATGCCGTAGTTAATTCCTCCTCACCAGGATTAGCATTCTACAGCAGAACAAATACAAACCCCATACCAGACTCTGATGCCGATGGTAATACCGATGGAAGGTATTTAATGATCAATATACAAAACCACACAGGAGACCTGCTTTTCTATAACAGGAATCTGTCAGTAATTACAGGTTTAGATTATAGATTCAGAGTAGACATGGCAGGCCTTTGTAATTTCTGTCCGGTTGTACCAATTTTAACATTAAACATAAGAGATGGTAATGGTGTTATTTTGGCAAGTGCCAATTCAACGACATTAGGCGTGCAAAATGATGATAGATGGCGTAGGGTTACTTTAAACTTTGTGGCAACGACACCAAATGTAACTATGGAATTGCTATCGTCTCAAAATAGCGCAATAGGAGGAAATGACGTTGGAATAGATAACATTGGATTGTTTGCACTAAACTGTGATACGGATGGTGATGGTATTCAAAATCATTTGGATTTAGATAGTGATAATGACGGCTGTTTTGATGTCGTAGAATCTGGAGGCACTGATGCCAATAACGATGGTGTTTTGGGAGATATCGTACCAGAAACTGTAGATGCTAACGGACAAGTAATAACAGGTAGTGGTGATATCACAGGCGGTTATAATGGTGCTCATGGCAATGAAACTGTAGCAACGGAAATTGTGGTCAACACCCAACCCACAGACCAAATTGTGAATGAAGGCAATGTGGCCATGTTCACTGTAGGAGCGACAGCAACCAGTACCACAGATTTTAATGCCGGAACTCCGGATTATACAGGTGGCAGCGCCACAGACGTTTCCGCAGTAATGGTATATCAATGGTATTTGGGCGATCCGGCTTCCGGAGGAACACCTTTAACCAATGATGCAAGATATAACGGAACAACAACATCTGCATTATCAATAGTAACCGATTCAGAGTTGGATGGTAACCAATATTGTGTGGTTATCACACATCCCGATAATGCATGTTACATTCAAACGGATTGTGCAAATCTAACCGTGCAGGTACAAGATGCAGATAATGATAATGTGCCAGATCATGTAGATCTGGATGATGATAATGACGGTATTTTGGATAGTGTGGAATGTCCAACAACTACTCAGGCATTTCAATATACAGGAGCAGATCAGACCTTTACAGTACCAGAAGGCGTAACCAGTATAGATATTAAAATTTGGGGTGCCGGTGGTGGTGCAGACTGCTCAAGTAGTGGTGGTAGTGCCGATGGCGGTCCGGGCGGCTATACCAGTGGGACAATGGCAGTAACTCCGGGAGAGGTTTATACTGTAGTTGTAGGAGAGGCAGGAGTATTGTCAAATACAGGTTATGGCTTTGGAGCTTTAGACAATGGTTCTCCGGGAAATGACCAATCAGGAGGTGGATTATCCGGGATATTTACCGGAGCAACACCGGTATTGGCTACAGATGCGGGTAGAGCCATACTTATTGCAGGTGGTGGTAGTGCCGGGGTTGGAGCCAATGGAACAGGTTTTATTGTTGGTTTTCCTGGTAATGGCCCTAACTCAGGCGGTCAACCAGATTTCTTGGGAGCTGATACAGGTTCGGGAGTACCGCCGGATGATTATGGCGGTGGTGGCGGTTATAACGGAGGTGCATTCTTCGTTGTAGATGCTGATACTGAAGGCGCTTATGGTGGTTCAGGATTCATAGCACCTTCGGTCATTAATGGGCAAATATTATTCTCAACGACATTAGTACCACCAAATACCACAGATCCTGATTATATAGCAGGTATAGGAAATGCAAGAGATTTAAGGAATACTCCTGGAGGTTGTGTTGAAGATCAGGCACCTGGTAGTGGATTGGTCATCATATCCTATACAGCAAATATTGACACCGATGGCGATGGTTTAGCAGATTGTATGGATCTGGATTCAGATAATGACGGTTGTTTCGATGCTGTGGAATCAGGCGGCACCGATGCCAATAACGATGGTATTCTGGGTGATATCGTACCGGAAACCGTAGATGTTAACGGATTGGTGACCACAGGTAGTGGTGATATCACAGGGGGGTATAACGGAGCCAGTGGTGATGAAACTGTAGCGACGGAAATTGTAGTCAATACCCAACCAGCAGACCAAACGGTGAATGAAGGCAATGTGGCCATGTTCACTGTAGGAGCAACAGCAACCAGCACTACAGATTTTAATGCCGGAACCCCGGATTATACAGGCGGAAGCGCCATAGATGTTTCTGCAGCAATAACATACCAATGGTATTTGGGTGACCCAGCTTCCGGAGGCACGCCATTAACTGATGATGCTACATATAGTGGTACAACAACAAGCACCTTATCTGTTAATACCAACCTTACTTTAAACGGTAATCAATATTGTGTGGTCATCACGCACCCTGATAATATATGTTTTACCCAAACGGACTGTGCAATATTAACAGCATTATGTGAGATACCAGCATTGACAATAGGCACGATAGCCTGCGATGGTAATTCAGGCACTTATAGTATAAGTTATATCAGTAACGGTGCCACAATAACAGCAAGTTCAGGAATTGTGGGTACCAATGAGATCACAGGCATTCCATTAGGCACCGATGTAACGATCACATCAAGCAATGATACAAGTTGTGAAACGAGTATAACCGTTACCGGACCAACGAGTTGTCCAACGGATTGTAATCAACCGGACCTAAGTTTAGGTCAGGCAGTATGTGATGGTGTCGGTTCAGGAACATATACCGTAAGCTATACGGAGAACACAGGAGCTACATTAGCAGTTATCGGAGGTACCGATAATGGCGATGGAACTATCAGTGGTACTGTAGGCACGGATATCACGGTGACTGCGAGTAATGGGAATTGTATCATAAGCTTAGATGTTACAAGTCCGACCGACTGTGACGATCCATGCGAACAACCAGTGATCAGTATCGGCGGTACAAGTTGTGCCACCGATGGTAGTGCAACATACACGGTACAATATGTGTTGTCACCTGGAGCTACAGTAGTGGCAGATGCTGGTGTGGTAGGCACAGGCGAGGTCACTAATATCCCGAGTGGAACAGACGTGACATTAACGATCAGTTATCCGGGATGTGAGGATGAAGTCTTAGTGATTCCATCAACAGATTGTCCATTATGTGACCTTCCGGTTCTTACGGTAGGTACGATAGACTGCGATGGTAACTCAGGCACATACAGTATAAGTTATATCAGTAACGGTACCACAATAACAGCAAGTTCGGGGACCATAGGCGCTAATGAGATCACAGGCATTCCATTAGGCACTGATGTAACGATCACATCAAGCAATGATACAAGTTGTGAAACGAGTATAACCGTTACCGGACCAACGAGTTGTCCAACGGATTGTAATCAACCGGACCTAAGTTTAGGTCAGGCAGTATGTGATGGTGTCGGTTCAGGAACATATACCGTAAGCTATACGGAGAACACAGGAGCTACATTAGCAGTTATCGGAGGTGCCGATAATGGCGATGGAACTATCAGTGGTACTGTAGGCACTGATATCACGGTGACTGCGAGTAATGGGAATTGTATCATAAGCTTAGATGTTACAAGTCCAACCGACTGTGACGATCCATGCGAACAACCGGTGATTAGTATCGGCGGTACAAGTTGTGCCACCGATGGCAGTGCAACATACACGGTACAATATGTGTTGTCACCTGGAGCTACAGTAGTGGCAGATGCTGGTGTAGTAGGCACAGGCGAGGTCACTAATATCCCAAGTGGAACAGACGTGACATTGACGATCAGTTTCCCGGGATGTGAGGATGAGATCATTTTTGTACCTGTCACTCAAGATGTAACACCACCATTTATTGAAACGGAAGCAAACGATCTAACGGTAGAGTGTGGTAGTAATAATGACGTACAGCTAAATGATTGGTTAGCAAATCAAGCTGGAGCTGTTGCTTTTGACGGTTGTCCGGGAGTGACTTGGACCAATGATTTTACAGTATTAAGTGACGATTGTGGGAATACTGGTTCGGCTACAGTGGTTTTTACAGCAACAGATATCTTCGGAAATTCATCGACAACAACAGCAGTATTCACAATAATAGATACCACAGCGCCAGTATTTGAAGGCAATCTGCCTAATGATCTTACAATAGAATGCGATGTGGATTTACCAGAAGTGCCAGTAGTCACAGCTACCGATAATTGTGGCGATCCAATAGTAGCATTTGAAGAAACCATAATAGAAGGTGATTGTGCTAATAATTATGAAGTACTAAGAACTTGGACAGCAACTGATGGATGTGGGGCAGAAACAACTCACGTTCAAACAATTACAGTTCAGGATACGACAGCCCCTGTATTTGTGGGAACACTGCCGACGGATGGTTTTGCAGATTGCAAAAACATACCAGATCCGGAAACTTTAACAGCAACCGACAATTGTGGAGATGTTACCATTGTCTTTGATGAGATAGAGCAGGAGGGAGATTGTAGTAATAGATATTCACTTATTAGAACATGGACTGCAATTGATGTTTGCGGAAATGAAGTTTCGCATACACAAACCTTAAGTCTGGCTTGTGAAATAGAGGTTTATAATCTCGTTACGCCAAACGATGATGGTATCAATGACGTGTTTATGCTAAATGGTATCGATTGCTACCCTAACAATACGGTTAGAATATACAACCGATGGGGTGTAAAGGTCTTTGAAACTAGAGGGTATGATAATGCAGGCAATGCTTTTAGAGGCTATTCGGATGGTAGAGCCACAGTATCTAGAGACGAAGGTTTGCCAACAGGAACCTATTTCTATATCCTGGAATATGAATATACGGGAGCGTTTAATCCCAGACATATAAAGCAATCAGGTCATTTATACATCAATAACTAAGATTAAAAGCAATACAAACATGAAGTTAGGAATAAAAATAGTACTGTATTTAGGCGTTGTAAGTGTGTTTTTGAGTACTGCTCACGCCCAGCAAGACTCCCAGTACACCCAGTACATGTATAACACCCAGACGATCAACCCTGCTTATGCGGGTAATCGAGGCGTACTGTCCATCAATGCGTTGTACCGCAACCAATGGGTGGGCTTGGACGGCGCGCCCGAGACCCTCAATGCCTCCATTAACGCCCCTATAGGGCGTAAAGTAGGCTTGGGATTTTCAGCCATCAGCGATAAGATCGGTCCATCAACGGAAAGCACTATAGCCTTGGACTTTTCCTATACCATAAAGGTCTCGGAAAACACCAAGCTGTCCTTTGGTGCCAAAGGGGGTATCAACCTGTTAGACGTTAACTTTTCACAATTGAATTTTAACCCTTCAGACCCCAATGCACAGAACATCAACAACCGCCTGTCACCCATCGTAGGAGCAGGACTCTACCTGCATCACAGTGACAAGTGGTATTTGGGCCTTTCAGTCCCCAACATACTGGAGACCGATCACTATGATGATATTGCCCGCTCCACCGCCAGTGAGCGTGCTAATTATTATGCCATAGCAGGCTATGTGTTTGATCTGAGCAGTAACATCAAGTTTAAACCAGCAGTATTGGGTAAGCTGATATCAGGCGCCCCACTGGCAGTTGACGTTTCAGGAAACTTCCTGTTCTATGACAAGTTCACTTTGGGCGCAGCGTATCGCTGGGATGCCGCAGTGAGTGGTTTAGTAGGTTTTCAACTCAGCAAAGACATTATGCTGGGCTATGCCTATGATTTTGACACCACCGAACTGGGGAACTACAACTCCGGTTCTCACGAAGTGTTCCTACGCTTTGAGCTGAGCACCCGCACTAAGAAAGTCGTAAACCCAAGATTCTTTTAAACCCAAAGCGCCATGAAAAGAACCCACAATCAAACCCCTAGAGTCATGAAAAGACCACAATATAAGATAAGACTAACGCTGTTACTGCTAATGAGCATGCTGGCCATAGAAGGACAGGAAACCAAACTGGAACGCGCCAATAAGAAGTACGACAATCTGGCGTATATAGACGCCGTATCGATCTACGAGAAAGTGGCCAATTCGGGTTACAAGTCCGAAGAGCTGTTCAAGAAGTTGGGTAATAGCTACTACTTCAACGCCCGATATGCAGAAGCCAGCCAATGGTATGGTGAGCTGTTTGCACACAATGCCAACATCGGAGAAGCCATTTACTATTTGCGTTACTCACAATCGCTCAAGGCCACCGGTCAGGATGAAGCATCCAAACGGTATTATGATACTTACATTGAAAAGACCGGACAAGGCAATGCCAATCGAAACGCCGTGGATTACCTCTCCCGCATTGAGGAGAACTCCAACCGCTACCAAATACAAGCGACCGATATCAATACCGAAGGGATAGACTTTGGAGGCGCCTTTTTAGAGGAAGACCGTGTGGTGTTTGCCTCCACCCGCGATACGGTATCGGTATTCAAACGCCGTAGTGCGTGGGATGGACTCTCGTTTATGGACCTGTATGAGGCCAGTAGAGGCGAAGACGGAAGCCTTAGCGATCCCAAAGCCCTGAAGGGCGATGTAAATACCCGCTACCATGAAAGCAGTGCTGTGTTCACCAAGGACGGTCAGACGATGTACTTCACCAGAAACAATACCACCCCAAAACGAGGACAGAAGAAAAAGGAAGTACAGCAATTAAAGATCTATAGAGCCAAGCTTAAAGAAGGCAAATGGAGCGATGTAGAAGACCTTTCCATTAATGGAGAGACCTATTCAACGGCGCACCCAGCACTCTCCCCGGATGAAAGCACACTTTACTTTGTGTCCGACATGCCCCAATCGATAGGTCAGACCGATCTGTATAAAGTACGCATCAATAGTGATGGGAGTTTGGGACGTGTAGAGAACCTTGGCGAAGCCATCAATACCAGAGGCCGGGAATCGTTTCCCTACATGACCAAAGACGGGGAGTTGTACTTCTCCTCAGATGGACACTATGGCCTTGGAGGCTATGATGTGTTCTATGCAGAGTTGGAAGGCGATAAGGTAGTTGGAGAGGTGCTTAATGTTGGTAAGCCTGTGAACTCGGCTCAGGACGATGTGGGGTTTGTGATTGATAAGAACAAACGTGGGTATATCAGTTCTAACCGTACAGGCGGTAGTGGTTATGATGACATCTACAGCTTTATAGAAACCGAAGACATTAAGAAGCTTACCAAGCGAAAGATAGAAGGTGTGGTGACTGATAAGGACACCGGTGCCCCTTTATCCAATGCCGAAGTGGTGATCGTAGATCAGGACAATAATGAAGTGGCACGACGCACAACAGGAAGTGATGGACGCTTTGAGGAGATCGAAGTGGTTAAACAGGCCCCATACATTGTAAAGGTGACCCGTCCGGATTATGAAGGATCAGATGCCTTTGTACCCAGAGGACGCGCCGATGAAGAAGTGAGCATTGCTCTAAAGCCAATACCAAGGATAGACACTTTAGGGGATACTATCAATGGAGACAACAACAAAGAGATAGACATCGCACCCTTGCTAAACATCATCATTCACTTTGATCTGGATCAATCTTACATAAGACCCGATGCAGAGGTAGAGTTAGAGAAACTTGTGGCAGCATTACATAAATACCCAGAGTTACGTATAGACATTCGATCGCATACCGATAGTAGAGCCAGTGATGGTTACAACAGGAGTTTATCGGAGCGCCGTGCACAATCCACACTCAATTACTTGGTGAATCGAGGGATCTCAAAGAGTCGATTAACGGCCAAAGGTTATGGCGAGACCCGATTGTTGAACGAATGTTCCAATGGTGTGAAGTGTAGCGATGTTAAACACGAAGAGAACCGAAGAAGTGAATTTATAATCATTAGAGAATAAAAATAAATGAATGAAAATAAGAGGTATGAAAGATAAATAATTGGGTAAAATAGGTTGGTTTTTACTCAATAGTCTTCTCCCCGTAAAAGGGCTGTCTATACCCATATCATAGTTGCAATATAGAGGTTCAAGTAACTATTGATTAATAGCAGAGATAAAGACAGTCTGGGGAGAAGATTTCTTTCAGAAAAAGAAAATGTCAATTAAAGTTTATGGCTTTGGCCTAAGCTTGAAAAAGACAATGACATGATGTTGATAGTATAATGGAATTAGTGAAAGAATGAAACGGAACACTCAGGCAGACATAACAAAAGTTGATCAATCCATTATTGGATATACGATAGAAGAGATTAAAAGCAAATTTGGACATGCCTTTAATGATTATCACTCAGATGTATGGATGTACAGGTTGCCTTATAAGATGCCCTGGGCGAGAAGGTTTTTATACATCAAGTTCGAAAACGGAATTGTCGTGTCATACAAAATTACGAGAAAGAGAAACAGTGTAATATAAAACGAATTAATTATGTCAAAAAGAGTAAAATCATATTACGAATTCTCAAGAAGAGAAATCTATTTTTTTAAACTAATAGCTCTTAATGTAGATTGTAAAACCATATCAGATTTTTTAGAGCTGTCTAAAAATGAGGTCGTAGGACTTTATAATAGAATAGCTGCTAAGACCGGTAAGGTTAATAGCTTTGAGATCATTGATTATGCCTTCAGAGAAGGTATATTAAAAGAAGACGATTATGTAGATCTAATAGTCAAAAAAGAAGCCGAAAGTACGGCTGTTGAAATCTGTAGATACATTAACTCAAAGCATTACGATTTTTCAGCAGATTATTTAAAAGAACGCATACAGAACTTCTTAGCAGACTGTGGTGATAAGCTATTAGACGAACATTTAGATCTAACTAAAAACAGTCTCGGTCAGAAAAGAATAGCACTTATAAAGCAGAAGTTCAACCTAGTAAGAGATATAAATACTCAATATATAGAAGATCCCATATTTCTTGGCCGAGAATCTAAAGATGAAGAAGATGATCTATTAAAAAAAATGAAAGTCAATTGTTGGTACAATGCGTTTCGTAAAGCATATCACATGAAAATTATAAAAACAGATACCATAAACGCATTAGACTTACAGGTTAGAATATTAGAGTTAGGCAATAGGATTCATCAGATAAAGCATGCAAAATTACATCGTCAAAAAGAGAAGATATTATTAGTCTATACAAATCTTATTGAATTATATCGATTTATAGAGAACCAAGCACTTTTTGGAAGAAAAGTGGCAGTGTAAATAACAGCATTTTCAAAATCAGAATAAGTAACCCCAAAATAACATACCATGATAAGAAAAAGCATAATACTAATTATAGCTTGTGTGAGCATAGCCCTCGAAGCACAAGTAGGTATAGGGACTCAAAGTCCAAGTTCAGAGTTAGATATTGATACTGAAAATTCAGGCATACCAGCTTTAAAGCTCAACCCGCAAACCGCTCCAGTAGGAACCATGACAGGTCAATTATCGGTTATAGGAGATATACTATGCATGTTTGATAGTACAAGAAATAAGTGGCTAAGTGTAGAAGTAACACCACTCCAGTTTGGTTATGCCTTATCTGCAGATAATGTTAATCTATGGTTTGGTGGCGATGTTGAAGATAATAATAGTGGCGCCATGATGCCATTTGATGGAACCATAGTGTATATAGGTGTCAAAAGCTCGGGAGGAAATCAGACCAAACGAATGGATATCAGAATCAACGGCTTGGATGTTGGAAATAATACAGACCCAACATTGGACGGAAGGTTCAATTTGATCAGCGGCAGTTTTACATATACAGACTACAATATAGATTTTAATAGCGGAGATTACATAAGCATAAGAGCTGCAGCAAATGGATCTCCTGTAGATGACCCAACAGCAATACTATGGGTGAAGCGCAGATTTTAAATACACCTTTTTAAAATCAAACTTAAGATGTTTTACAAATTATAACTGTAAAACACCTCTTAAGGTGTAGAAATAATAACTTAATTAAACCAAAATACAATGAAAAAAAGATTACTGTTAATCACGTTATCTCTAATGGGGATAATAGCTTATGCACAGGTAGGCGTAGGTACTCCGGTACCTAATGCTTCAGCACAATTGGAAGTTGTCGCTAATGATAAAGGGATTCTTATTCCAAGAATAGCCCTAACCGGTAGTGCAGACACATCAACAATAACAAATGGTAATGTAGAAAGTCTTTTAGTCTACAATACAGCAACTATAGCTGATATTGTTCCAGGTTACCATTTCTGGAACGGAAGCCGTTGGGTACGATTGATCATTTTCGATGATGTCAACAACGCAGAGACCCTAACCACTTTGGTATTGAATGCTGACGGTGTCAATCTGGACTATACCGATGAAGACGGCAATACCAATCAGATCAACTTAGGCGCTTTGGTAGCCGCTCAGGAAACCCTAACGGTAATCACCCAAGACGCTACCGCAGGAACCATTACTTATACCGACGAAGACGGTAACGATACGGTGCTAGACATCAACACACTGATCGACAACGCAGAGACCTTAACAACCTTAGTATTGAATGCCGATGGGGTGAACCTAGATTACACCGATGAAGACGGCAATACCAATCAGATCAACTTGGGTGCTTTGGTTGCCGCTCAGGAAACCCTAACGGTAATCGCGCAAGACGCTACCGCAGGAACGATCACTTATACCGACGAAGACGGTAACGATACGGTACTCGACATCAACACACTGATTGACAACGCAGAAACGCTTACAACCTTAGTATTGAATGCTGACGGTGTCAACCTGGATTATACCGATGAAGAAGGCAACACCAATCAGATCAACTTGGGTGCTTTGGTAGCCGCTCAGGAAACCCTAACGGTAATCGCTCAAGACGCTACCGCAGGAACGATCACTTATACCGATGAAGACGGTAACGATACGGTACTCGACATCAATACCCTGATCGACAACGCAGAAACGCTAACCACTTTGGTATTGAATGCCGATGGCGTCAATCTGGATTACACCGATGAAGATGGCAACACGAACCAGATTAACTTGGGTGCTTTAGTGGCAGCTCAGGAAACCCTAACGGTAATCGCCCAGGATGCTACCGCAGGAACGATCACTTATACCGACGAAGACGGTAACGATACGGTGTTAGATATTAACACACTGATCGACAACGCAGAGACCTTAACAACCTTAGTATTGAATGCCGATGGGGTGAACCTAGATTATACCGATGAAGACGGCAACACCAATCAAATCAATTTAGGGACTTTAGTTGCTGCTCAAGAAACCTTAACGGTAATCGCCCAAGACGCTACCGCAGGAACGATCACTTATACCGATGAAGACGGTAACGATACGGTACTCGATATCAATACCCTGATCGACAACGCAGAGACCTTAACGACCTTGGTGTTAAATGCTGATGGCGTGAACCTAGACTATACTGATGAAGAAGGGAACACCAATCAGATCAACTTGGGTGCTTTAGTGGCGGCTCAGGAAACCCTAACGGTAATCGCGCAAGACGCCACTGCAGGAACGATCACCTATACCGATGAAGATGGCAACGATACGGTACTCGACATCAACACCCTGATCGACAACGCAGAGACCCTAACGACTTTAGTATTGAATGCCGATGGCGTCAACTTAGACTATACTGACGAAGAAGGAAACACCAATCAGATCAACTTAGGGGCTTTAGTGGCGGCTCAGGAAACCTTAACGGTAATCGCCCAAGACGCTACCGCGGGAACGATCACTTATACCGATGAAGACGGTAACGATACGGTGTTAGATATTAACACACTGATCGACAACGCAGAGACCCTAACAACCTTAGTATTAAACGCCGATGGCGTCAACTTAGACTATACTGACGAAGAAGGAAACACCAATCAGATCAACTTGGGTGCTTTAGTGTCAGCTCAGGAAACCTTAACGGTAATCGCGCAAGATGCTACCGCAGGAACGATCACTTACACTGACGAAGATGGTAACGATACGGTACTCGACATCAATACCCTGATCGACAACGCAGAGACCCTAACAACCTTAGTGTTAAATGCTGATGGCGTCAACTTAGACTATACTGACGAAGAAGGTAATACGAACCAGATTAACTTGGGTGCTTTAGTGGCAGCTCAGGAAACCCTAACGGTAATCGCTCAGGATGCTACCGCAGGAACGATCACTTATACTGACGAAGACGGTAACGATACGGTGTTGGACATCAATACTTTAATAAATAATGCAGAAACGCTAACCACTTTGGTATTGAATGCCGATGGCGTCAATCTGGATTACACCGATGAAGATGGCAACACGAACCAGATTAACTTGGGTGCTTTAGTGGCAGCTCAGGAAACCCTAACGGTAATCGCCCAGGATGCTACCGCAGGAACGATCACTTATACCGACGAAGACGGTAACGATACGGTGTTAGATATTAACACACTGATCGACAACGCAGAGACCTTAACAACCTTAGTATTGAATGCCGATGGGGTGAACCTAGATTATACCGATGAAGACGGCAACACCAATCAAATCAATTTAGGGGCTTTAGTTGCTGCTCAAGAAACCTTAACCTCTTTAATAGACAATGGCGATGGTACGTTAACCTATAATGATGAGGATGGTAATGCAAATAATATAGATTTAACTACAGCGGTAAGCAATGTAGAAACTCTAACGACTTTAGTATTAAATGCTGACGGCGTCAACTTAGATTACACCGATGAAGACGGCAACACCAATCAGATCAACTTGGGTGCTTTAGTAGCAGCTCAGGAAACCCTAACGGTAATCGCCCAGGATGCTACCGCAGGAACGATCACTTATACTGACGAAGACGGTAACGATACGGTGTTAGATATTAACACACTGATCGACAACGCAGAGACCCTAACAACCTTAGTATTAAACGCCGATGGCGTCAACTTAGACTATACTGACGAAGAAGGTAATACGAACCAGATTAACTTAGGCGCTTTGGTTGCTGCTCAAGAAACCTTAACCTCTTTAATAGACAATGGCGATGGTACGTTAACCTATAATGATGAGGATGGTAATGCAAATAATATAGATTTAACTACAGCGGTAAGCAATGTAGAAACCCTAACGACCTTAGTATTAAATGCTGACGGCGTCAATCTGGACTATACCGATGAAGACGGCAATACTAATCAGATTAACTTGGGTGCTTTAGTGGCAGCTCAGGAAACCCTAACGGTAATCGCGCAAGACGCTACCGCAGGAACCATTACTTATACCGACGAAGACGGTAACGATACGATGTTGGATATTAACACACTGATTGACAACGCAGAGACCCTAACCACTTTGGTATTGAATGCCGATGGCGTCAATCTGGATTACACCGATGAAGACGGCAACACCAATCAGATTAACTTGGGTGCTTTGGTTGCAGCTCAAGAAACCCTAACGGTAATCGCGCAAGACGCTACCGCAGGAACGATCACCTATACCGACGAAGACGGTAACGATACGGTGCTCGACATCAATACTTTAATAGATAACGCAGAGACCTTAACGACCTTGGTATTAAACGCTGATGGTGTCAACTTAGACTATACTGACGAAGGAGGGAACACCAATCAGATCAATTTAGGGGCTTTAGTAGCAGCTCAAGAAACCCTAACGGTAATCGCCCAAGACGCTACCGCAGGAACCATTACTTATACCGACGAAGACGGAAACGATACGGTATTAGACATCAATACTTTAATAGATAACGCAGAGACCCTAACGACCTTAGTATTAAATGCTGATGGCGTTAATTTAGACTATACTGATGAAAACGGTAACACCAATCAGATAAACTTGGGTGCTTTGGTAGCTGCTCAGGAAACCCTAACGGTAATCGCGCAAGACGCTACCGCAGGAACGATCACTTATACTGACGAAGACGGTAACGATACGGTATTAGACATCAATACTTTAATAGATAACGCAGAGACCCTAACAACCTTAGTATTAAATGCCGATGGGGTGAACTTAGACTATACCGATGAAGACGGCAACACCAATCAGATCAACTTGGGTGCTTTGGTTGCTGCCCAGGAAACCCTAACGGTAATCGCTCAAGATGCTACTGCAGGAACGATCACCTATACCGACGAAGACGGTAACGATACGGTGTTAGACATCAACACACTGATTGATAACGCAGAGACCCTAACCACTTTGGTATTAAATGCAGACGGGGTGAACTTAGATTACACCGATGAAGACGGCAACACCAACCAGATTAACTTGGGTGCTTTAGTAGCTGCCCAGGAAACCCTAACGGTAATCGCGCAAGATGCTACCGCAGGAACGATCACTTATACTGACGAAGACGGTAACGATACGGTGCTAGACATCAATACTTTAATAAACAACGCAGAGACCCTAACCACTTTGGTATTGAATGCCGATGGGGTGAACCTAGATTATACCGATGAAGACGGCAACACCAATCAGATCAACTTGGGTGCTTTGGTTGCAGCTCAGGAAACCCTAACGGTAATCACGCAAGATGCCACCGCAGGAACGATCACTTATACCGACGAAGACGGTAACGATACGGTGCTAGACATCAACACCCTGATCGACAACGCAGAGACCTTAACAACTTTAGTATTGAATGCCGATGGTGTGAACTTAGACTATACTGACGAAGAAGGTAATACGAACCAGATTAACTTGGGTGCTTTAGTGGCAGCTCAGGAAACCCTGACGGTAATCGTCCAAGACGCTACTGCAGGAACGATCACCTATACCGACGAAGACGGTAACGATACGGTACTCGACATCAACACACTGATCGACAACGCAGAGACCCTAACAACCTTAGTATTAAACGCCGATGGCGTCAACTTAGATTATACTGACGAAGAAGGTAATACGAACCAGATCAACTTGGGTGCTCTGGTTGCTGCTCAAGAGACCTTAACCTCTTTAGTAGACAATGGCGATGGTACGTTAACCTATAATGATGAAGATGGCAATGCAAATAATATTGATTTAACTACAGCGGTAAGTAATGTAGAAACGCTTACGACTTTAGTATTAAATGCCGATGGCGTCAATCTGGATTACACCGATGAAGACGGTAACACGAACCAGATTAACTTGGGTGCTTTGGTTGCTGCTCAGGAAACCCTAACGGTAATTGCCCAAGACGCTACCGCAGGAACGATCACCTATACCGACGAAGACGGTAACGATACGGTATTAGACATCAATACTTTAATAGATAACGCAGAGACCTTAACGACCTTGGTATTAAACGCTGATGGTGTCAACTTAGACTATACTGACGAAGAAGGCAACACCAATCAGATCAACTTGGGTGCTTTAGTAGCAGCTCAAGAAACCCTAACGGTAATCGCTCAAGACGCTACCGCAGGAACGATCACTTATACCGATGAAGACGGTAACGATACGGTACTCGACATCAATACCCTGATCGACAACGCAGAGACCCTAACAACCTTAGTATTGAATGCCGATGGGGTGAACCTAGATTATACCGATGAAGACGGCAACACCAATCAGATCAACTTGGGTGCTTTGGTAGCTGCTCAAGAAACCTTAACCTCTTTAATAGACAATGGTGATGGTACGTTAACCTATAATGATGAGGATGGTAATGCAAATAATATAGATTTAACTACAGCGGTAAGCAATGTAGAAACCCTAACGACCTTAGTATTAAATGCTGACGGCGTCAACTTAGATTACACCGATGAAGACGGCAACACCAATCAGATTAACTTGGGTGCTTTGGTAGCCGCTCAGGAAACGCCATTAGTGGTTACTACAGATGGCGATACAACAGGAGTAGCGCAATCAGGGACTAACGATCATACAGTTGATATTACATTGTTAAGTACAGACACAGGGAATGCTTTAACTACGGGAACAGATGGTGGCGTAATGTTAGATCCATCTGCTACAAACACTTCAGAGTTAACTCAAACGGCCGGAAATGATGATACTGCTGTAGGCAATGGCACTGCAAATACCATTGCAACACATGACCCTGATGGAACTGGAGCATTAACTGCAGTAACCATTAACGAAACTGTAACTACGTTTACAGCGCAAGCAGACCCTAATAGTTTTCAATATACCAGTGAAGATGGCACGCAAACTACGATTAGTCCGGATTTACGATTGCTGGGTAGTGAAAATCATGTTACCATAGATGCCGGACCAGGAGGTAATGGTACTTCGGCAGGAACTGGAACAAGAAATATTTTAATGGGTCAAAATGCGGGGCAGTCCCTTAGTTCTGGATCAGCTAATCTCTTTATTGGGTCTTTTTCGGGTGAAAACACTACCACAGGAAGCGCAAATTTATTTTTAGGACTTGGTGCAGGACGTCAAAATACAATAGGGGAACAAAATACATTCTTTGGAATTCAAACGGGTGGTTCCAATGTAACAGGAAACAATAATACATTTTTGGGGTTTAATGCTGGATTTTTTTACCAAGGAGATAATAATATCATTATAGGGCATTCAGCAGCTTTGGGAGGTCCAAGTACATTTTCGGGAAATCAAAATGTGTATATAGGTACATTAGCAGCAGATGAAATATCTGGGTCTCGTAATATAGTAATAGGTAGATCTGCTGGGTTTTCTACACCTACAGCAAATGACCAAATGAGTATTGGTAACTTAATTTTTGCTACAGGTTTAGATCATAATCCTGCATCAGCTCAATTTTTGAGTTCGGGTAATGTGGGTATTGGAGTGGAACTTCCTACCCAAAAACTAGATGTAGACGGTAAAGTACGTGTTCGTGACCTTACCGAACCAGCAACTGCAGGAGATCTTATGGTAACTGCAGATCCGGTTACAGGGGTGTTAAAAGCTGCTACTCCTGTAGTGAATATCGTAAAAGAAGTATTTAGTGCAGAATATGGAGGCGCAACGTTGTTTGCAGACGGTACAAACAATGTTGGGATGATGACTTCGGATAATACAGGCCCAACGGGTAATTATATGAACTATTACGAGTGGTCTAGTGGCGAAGCCACAGTTCAGGATTATGATGTGATTGTACGTTTTACCCTGCCCAACGATTTCGCAGCATGGGATGCTACCAATCCAATAGTGATTGATTATCAGGCGCAAGGCGTATCTAATTTTTCAGCATCAATGTTTTTGGAAGATGGTACAGCTTTAGGAACTATAGCAGCAACATCATCTGCAGTATGGTCCACAGCCACAATTAATCCCGGAGTTATGAGTGCAGGAGATACAGCGGTCATAATTTTAAAATTGACCAGTGCACCAAATGACGATACTCAGAAAGTACGTATAGGCGATATCACATTGAACTATCAAAAATAATAGCGTCATGAAGATAATTGTATATAAAATGGCATGCTCAATATTGCTTATTATAAGTGGTATTGGGTTGACCATGGCGCAAAATCCCGGTGGCGTTGGAGGCGCCAGAGTTTGGTTTAAGGCTGATGCAGGTGTATATGAAAATACAGGAGCCACTGATGAAGCAGAAAACAATGATGTGGTACAACGGTGGTCAGCAGAGATAGGTCATAGTGATATAACCCCATTAGGCAGAAGTCATGGAAACCCAAGATATCGCGATTTGGGGGCCAATTATAATCCTATAATACTGTTTGATGGTGGAGATATGCTCAGAAATACAGGAGGTAATATATGGCACGGCCGCGTAGCAGATAACACGGAAAACACATTTTTCTTAGTGTCAAATATCAGAAATAATGGTGTTCAGGGTGGTTTTTCTCAAAGTTCAAGCCGAAGAGCCGGTTATTTTCAGGGTGCAGGTGGACAGCGTGTAGATTTTGGAAATCCAAATCAAGCATTAGTAGGAGGCATAAGTATTGCTAATCAATATGCGATAGCTCAATACCAAACTACCACTACCAGTTCCAACAGAAGAACATTGACAATTAATGGCGTATCGGATGTGAGTTCTGCCAGTTTAAATTCAATTGCAGGTACGCCTTTCGGACGTTTTGGATTTGGTGCAGAACCAACAACCAATGCTTCTTTTTCCAGTAATATGGATATGGCAGAATACATTGCTTTTCCTTCACGTTTAAATGCGACAGATATAGAAAAAGTACAGACCTACCTGGCAGTCAAGTATGGGATTACTTTGGGGCATAATTATTATGCTAGCGATTGGAACGGTTCTACCGGAACTACGATCTGGACCTTGGGTGGAGGTTATGATAATGATATCGCAGGCATAGGACGCGATGATGCCTCAAGTTTGAATCAGAAGCAATCACAATCAGAAAGTACGGATGCCATAGTAAGCATAGGTTTAGGCAGTATTGAAACTACCAATATGGATAATACCAATGTTTTTGCGGCAGATAGAGAATTTTTGTTATGGGGGAATGATAATGCCAGTACTGCATTGCAAAGTACAGAATTGCCAGCAGGAGCCATTGCGTTACAACGATTGGGGCGGGAATGGCAAGTACAAGAAAGCGGAGCAATAAGTAATCTAACACTATCATTTGACAACATATCAATCAGCCCATTGGCTTTAGATATAGAATTGTATGTGGATACAGATGGTGATGGCGATTTTAACAATGCCACTATAATTACTGGCGGTGTATTATCCGGAGGTGTGGTCACCTTTTCGGGAGTGGATTTAAATGATGGTGATGTATTTACTTTAGGATTTACCAATCCAAGTCCTGGAGGAAGATTAGATAATTTGGTGTTATGGTTAAAGGCAGACGAATCCTCAACGTTCAATTTAAGCGGTACAAATGTATTAGGCTGGACAGATATAGCTAAAGGATTAAACTTGCCTAGTGATAACGCGCCAAACCATCCTCAATTTACTTCTGGTAATGAAGATTTTAATTATAATCCTTCAGTAGACTTTACTTCTGCCAGTACTCAATTACTAGGTGTTACAACAGATACAAACTTAATAGGCATAGATGATCCAACAGTAAGTTATTATGCAGTCACCAAAGGTGTAAATGGAGCAGGCCGTCAAGTGGTTTTTATTTTTGAAAATGGAAGCATTGGTAGTGCAGATAGTAATGCTACAGGGGTAAATGGAACGTTAGGGTTGGAGCTGAATGCTTCAGTATACTCCAATGATTTTGGTGTTTCAATTAACGGTTCGGGGGCAAATGATGGCACCCATTTGACAACATTTGTTAGAAATAATTCTCCAGGGAACCGAATATCGTATGTTGATGGAAATCAATTTTCAAGCGGCGATATTCAGCAAAATCGTGAAGGGAATAATTTTGAGAATAGGTTTAGCCTTGGTGCTAATGGTCCAAATGGAGAAGCTTTTAGTGGAAGTTTAGCTGAACTTATTATTTATGATGAAGATAATACTACAACCGAAATAAGAGAAAAAATAGAATCCTATTTAGGTGTTAAATATGGAATAACCATAGCCCATAATTATTACGCCAGTGACTGGGATGGTAGTACGGGAACTACATTATGGACTTTAGGAGGTGGTTATGACAATAATATTGCAGGTATTGGTCGTGATGATCTGTCAGGACTGAACCAAAAGCAATCCAGATCAGTAAATGACGATGCTGTAGTAGCCATAGGCTTGGGTAGTATAGAAGTTGCCAATGTTGCCAATACCAGTACTTTTAACAATGATAAGGATTTCTTATTATGGGGGAATGATAATGCAAGTACAGCATTACAAAATACAGAATTACCAATAGGTGCTAGCGCATTGCAACGTATTGGCAGAGAATGGCAAGTACAGGAAACCGGAGCAATAAATAATCTGACACTATCATTTGACAACATCTCAATTAGCCCATTGGCTTTAAATATGGAGTTGTATGTAGATACAGATGGCGATGGTAATTTTAGTGATGCTACGGTGATTGCTGGTGGCGTATTGTCCGGCGGCGTGGTCACCTTTTCAGGGTTGGACTTAAATGATGGTGATGTATTTACTTTAGGATTCACTAACCCGAGCCCTGGGGGAAGGGAAGACCATTTAGCCATATGGTTAAGAGCCGATGCCGATGTTACAGAAGCTGGTGGATTGGTGTCCAATTGGGAAGATCAATCAGGTAATGAAAAGCATGCTTGGCAGGCAGGCGGAGGTAACCAACCGAATGTCTCTACAAGAGCTATTAATTATAACCCGGCATTGGACTTTGATGGCGGTACGGACTTTATGAATTTGGCGATCAATATTTTTTCCGGAGGAGATGATGATCTGGCATTTTATACAGTTTGGCTATCAGATACAAATAAGGTGAGTCGTGTTGTGTCCACAGGACATAGTACAGCCCCATCGGGTAATACAGGAAGAGGTTATACAGTTCAAACCATTGCAAGTGGTAACCACGGGCTTCAATTGGAAAATGGTAGCTTTCATTTAGCATCATATACAGTAGATGAACCTGTAATTGCAACAACGTTTACAAGAGACTTGGCATCTAATGATATTTTAGTGGCATCAAATGGAGAAACATTTTTAGCAGGAACCTTTGGAGCAGGAAGTCGAAACTTTAATGCAGCTGCAGGATCATTTATAGGTCAGCGAAATTCCAATACCGAACGATTTGATGGACTAATAGCAGAAATTATAGGGTACAGTCAATCTCAATCTTCTGCGACAGAACGTTTACAGATAGAATCGTATTTGGCTATAAAATATGGAGTTACTTTAGATCAAACCACAGCTACGAACTATCTGGCCAGTGATGCTACGGTGTTATGGGATGCTACTGCAAATAGCATCTATAGTAATGATATAGCGGGTATTGGTCGTGATGATCAATCAGCTCTAAATCAAAAACAGTCCAAATCTGTGAATACGAATGCTATAGTTAGTATTGGATTAGGTAGTGTTGAATTAAGTAACGCAGCTAATGCCAATACTTTTATAGCAGATAAAGATTTCTTACTGTGGGGAGCGGATAACGGTGGTGCAGTTACGGTAGTCAATACAGGAATTCCGAGTGCATTTTCAGAAAAAGTAAATCGTAATTGGCTGGTTAATGAATCAGGTAGTATTGGCAATGTAATGGTGCAAATTCCTAATACAGCAGTAACAGGATTTACAAGCACTACGGATTTAATACTATTTGTGGCGGATGATGAAAATTTTACCACGAATGTTGAGGAAATACCATTAGTACAAAACGGTGCTAATTGGGAGGCTGTTCATGACTTTAATGGTGTAAAGTATTTTACTTTTGGTTTAGTAGCATCCGGAGATTTTATGCGTCACGGAAAGACATTCCAGGGTGGTGTTGAACAGCCTATGAAATTTTAAAGCAAATGAAAAAGGCAGACTATTTTAAGGGAATAATAACCTGGTTTGTCATTCTATGTATTTCAGGTTTTCTCTTTTTCTATATATTATTAAAACTCATGGCGTAAACCATGAGTTTTTTATCAGAAATAATGAATGATAGGATAACGTGAGTTCGAAGTCAGATAAAATCATAGTTTTATCCTTAACATCTTGAAATAAAATAATTTGGTCATGTCGATATAACGAAGAATCAGCGATGAGACATCTCACTCATAATGAGATTCCTGCTCGTTCCTCGTTCGGAATGATATTTTTTTAAAATCATTAATATTGAGTGTTTTAGATGTTTAACTCGCGTTAAAATTAATAGTTGTATTTTACGTTAGTTTAAGCTAAAGTACAATGGAATGAGAGATATTTTATTTAAATATGCTTTGATGTGTTTATATGTTCTTAGTTTAAATGCATATGCTCAAGATACGATTCCTTTCGTTCTGGGATCCGATAATAGAATTTACATAAAAGCAAAAATCAATAATTCAAAACCATTGGATTTTATTTTTGATACCGGGGCAAATGCTATGGTAGTGAATACCACGGTGACGAATTCAAAACTCAATTTAAAATTTGATGGATCTACTGAGAATACTGGTGCAAATGGTACTGTTAATCAGAAAGTAAGCCGAAGCAATACCATACAGATTGGTAAATTTAAAAGGAAGAATGAAGCGCTTTTAGGAATTGCATATCCTACAAAATATTACACTTTTGATGGTGTTATCGGATATCCATTTTTTGAAGATTACCTATTGGAAATCAATTATAAACTTCAGAAATTGGTATTGCATAAATCTAAAAGAACTATACGCAATATAGATCATTATAATAGTGCTGTAATTGATATGACCTTAGATGTGCCTGTGTTTGATTTTACAATTTTTAAGACTAAAGAACTGATGACATTTCCGGTTTTAATTGATACCGGCTTTAATGGTGAACTTATAGTCTATAATAAGATCGTCTCTAAATTTGGATTATTGGATCAGTTTGAAAAAATAGGTGATTCTAAATCAGAAGGTACCGATGGTATGGTGATTAGTTCCGATCAGGTGATTATTCCTAAAGCGAGAATTGGCGATGAAACCATAGAAAATATAACAGCCAGTTTAAATAGAACACCTGTAAGCACGAGATTTACTGCAATAATGGGCGGTGAGCTTTTGAAACAGTTAAACTGGATTTTAGATTTTAAGCGTAAAACCTGTTATACGCTTAAGTATAATTAATATTCCAACTTACTTCCTGTCTATTCGAAACCTTAAAGGCTGCTTTTTTGTTTGATTCTGAAATTTCTTCATAGAAGTATGTGCATTATGATGTGTCATATTAAAATGGTATTCTGTAAATGCAACTATTTTGTGAGGGTATTTATACAAGTGCTGTGTTATGATTAGGTTGGTAAACAAGAGAAATCTTGAATTAACCATAAATGTCAGTGAACCTTTCATGTTATTATAAGGTTAAATAAAATTTACTTTTAATGTGTTTATTAACAAATCAAAGCTTTTAATGTGTTTAATGCTTTAAAAATCAGCATTTTGAATCTATTGTTAAAATTCGCTTCAGTGTTTTTTAATTGCATATTTTTTTGTAAGTTTGGTGTAGTAAAATTCCCCTTTTACAAAACTTAAATCAATCAACCCAAAATGAACAATTCAATTGTTCGTACAGTTCTTGTTATGTCTTTTTTTGTCTTGCTTTTGTCCTGTAAAAGTGATGCTGAAAATGACAAAAATAAATCCTCTTCAAAAGTCTATAATTTAAGAGGGGATTCGTGGCGCTCAAAACAAATCACATACTTTTCAGAGGGTATTAATTATACAGCAACCGAGGTTCCGCTTCAATACTATTTATTAAAAAACTCAGGTTTGGATGCTCAAGGTGTAGATTCTTTATACCAGCATCATATCAAAGAACGCATATTTGAATTGGAATTTGAGCATGAGAATAAAGATGATTTATTAAAAGAAACTTACACACGTAGAAATTATGAAGCTTCGGTTAAGTACATGGCATTTACCATAACCAAGGACTTCTCTGCAGTCACGATGTCACAGGACACCATACCTTGTTCAGGAACACACTTTGAACGCAATTTTAAAGTGGCCCCATTCAAACGTTTATTACTGTATTTTGAAGGTATAGCACCCAATGAGAATATCACATTATTATATAAAGACCAGTTATTTGGAAATGGTCTTGTCACTTTTGATTTTAACGAAACACCACTAAAATTATAATCCCTTATTATGATTCATAAAATAAGAACCAGTAGATTATCAAAGATTATAGCGAGTTACTTAGCCATACAATTGATAATAACTACCGTGCAACCGTCAAATTTGTTTGCATTGACCGGTGGGCCATCGCAACCGGAATTCAATTCATTTACACCAATAGGCACTTCGGATATGGTTAATCTGTCTTCGGGCGATTTCAATTACAACATTCCAATTATGGATGTTGGGGGTTATCCATTGAATCTGTCCTACGACTCGGGTATTGGTATGGACCAGGAAGCCTCTTGGGTAGGTTTGGGTTGGAATCTTAATGTGGGTCAGATCAACAGGCAGGTCAGAGGTTTGCCAGATGATTTTAATGGCGATAAAGTGAAGTATGAAACCAACATGAAGGACAACAAAACAGTAGGAATGTCTTTATACGTAAATGCATCCGGGTTTGGTATAGAGGGTGATAACGCATCAGGAGCAGATGCCGGAAGTAATTCAACAGGTGGAAGTGGAAGTGCTGGAGGCGGGAGTACTGGAGGAAGTACTGGTGGTGGTTCTGGAGAAGTTGGTTCTTTGAATATCAATTTAGGCTTATCGGTACAGCATAATAATTATGAAGGCATTTCAGCATTCCCATCATTTGGGTTTGCTTTTGATATTGCAGAAGCAGGCAATGTAGGGATGAATTTTTCAGGATCGGCAGAAGATGGTCCGACAGCCACACCAAGTTTAGGGATTTCGAGTAAATTAAAAACCATTGGTGATAGCAATTATGGACTTACTGGCGGCCTGGGATTAGGGGTGCCTCTGAATAGTAGACAAGGACTTTCAGCTGTAAATATCAATTCGGGACTTAATTTTATAAAGGAAAACAAAACTAAAGAAGGCGAGACTGGGCGGTTTGGTGCAGGCTCTGTTAATGGAGGTGCCAATGTGACGTTTAACGATCTGTCATTTACCCCACAAAAACGAAACAGTTTTCATACCAATAGCTTTACCGGAGATTTAGGACTTGGGTTTGATATATGGGGTTTTAGTGGTGAAGGTGGCCTCTCGGCATTTGCTTCCATACAAAAATTGAATGATCGGCAGGTAGAGAAAGACGCTTACGGATACGAATACACAAAGAATGCTAGGGCAACAGATATCTTAGACTTCAACAGAGAGAACGATAAAGTAGCTAACAGACACACTAAAGCATTGGCCACTGTAAATTATACCTACGATATTTATGCAATTAAAGGTCAAGGTACAGGGGGGCAATTTCGTCCTTATAAAAGTCAGGTAGGCTATGTCTTTGACGAATACGTAAAAGATACCAGTGAGAGTGGCGCGGTAAGTATCGAAGGTACTGGGGGCGCAGGAGCACATTTAGGAGGTAACCTTACCCGAACCTCAGTAGATAGTCATACAGGTGTATGGGGCGATACTGAAGCTGTTGATTATTTCAAGCCGGTAGCCAATACTAAATTAGATTATGAAGACACCTATTTTAAATCTACCGGAGATTTAAATGTGGATGATGACTTTGGGCTTTTTGATAACCCATCAAGTTTAAATAAGGACCATCTCGGTGGAGAGAATGCCATAGCGCTAAAAATCACAGGAAGTAAGCATAACAGAAAAGCTGCCAGTATGTTTACAGAACGGGTTGTAAATAGTGATGGAACAGTATCAGATTTTCAAGCGCAAGGGCAAACAAACACTGCTGTTAGCGAGATAGACATTACGGATAAGCTGTATAGAAGATCCAGAGAAAGAAGAAATCAGGCCATTTTAAAGATCAATAAAGAAGAAGCAAGCATCAACGATGCTTTTGTTACCCCTCACAATGCTTTGGAAAATGGGCATTTGACCAATGGGATTAAAATATTAAATCCGGATGGAGCAACCTACATCTATGGGGAGGCTGCGGTCAATACTACAAAACAGGAAGTGACCTTTGCGGCAAGTGGAGCAATTAATCCTAATACGGGTAAGGTGCAATCGGCTTTGAATTTGGAAGAAGGAACGGTATTGGTAAATGGTAATGACAATATCGATAACCAATCGGGAATAGACAATTATTTCAACCGAATTACCACACCGGCATACGCACATACATTTTTGCTAACCTCGGTACTATCTTCAGATTATGAGGACGTTACTGGAGATGGACCTTCGGATGATGATATGGGTGCCTATACCAAGTTTCACTATGAAGTGAAATCGCCAAATTACAAATGGAGGGTCCCTTTTACAGATGCATCCTACAATGCCGGGTTTTACACAAAAACTGATGACCAAAAAGGGAGTTATCTCTATGGAGAAAAAGAAATCAAATACGTTACAAAGATAGAGACCAAAACCCATGTTGCATTTTTTGACCTTTCAGAGCGTAACGATGGCTATGGGGTTTCAGGAAAGGAAGGAGGACTTTCTACAGACTCTAAAATGTTTAAGATAGACGCTATAAGACTATACTCAAAGCCTGAGGCAATAAAAGCCAATCTTTTGGATGATGATGATACTAATGATGATACAAGTATTCAACCCATAAAAACAGCACATTTTCAGTACGATTATTCGTTATGTAAAGGCGTGCCGAATAATACACCCAGTGACAATACTACAGACGATCATGAGAATAATTTTCTGGGCGATGAAGGTGGTAAATTAACATTACGTAGTGTTTATTTTACTTACAGAAGCTCGGAAATGGGAAAATACACCCCTTATGTTTTTAACTATGATAACTTTAATCCGGATTATCAGGTGAAATCCTATGACGTTTGGGGGAATTACAAACCTTTGTTTGAAGATGCCGTAGATAATTTTGATGCTCAGAATGAGACTGTAACAGATCTTGAAGACGATATTTTTAACTACAGCCCTGTAGTCGCTTCAGGTTATGAGATAGACTACCCGATAACTGCACAAGAATATCCTTTTGTACAGCAAGATGACCGGGCACTGCAAGATCTGTATGCAAAAGCATGGACCATGTCTTCAATAGATTTACCGTCAGGGGGACGTATAGAAATGACCTATGAATCGGATGACTATCAATATGTTCAGGATAGGAAAGCCATGAAAATGTACAGAATTGCAGGGATGGCTACGGATGCAGATATAAATGGTTCAGGAGCATCAGATTTTGACGAGAATAACAATCAGTTGTATGGCGGACTTGGAGGAAGTGCAAGGTATGTGGTTGTTGAAGTGCCAAATACACCGGGACTAACAACAGATGAACAAGTAAGAAACGATTTTATAGAGCACTATTTAGGTGACCATTACGATAAACCTATCTATTTTAAGTACCTCCTCAACATGACCAATGCTAATGCCTACGAATACGATTACGTAACAGGGTATTTTAACATAGATAAAGCAGCATCAATTGGAGTTATCAATAAAAATGGCAAACGTTATGTAGCACTTCCAATGGCATTAACGAATTTAGAAGGAGGTGTGAGCGGTTCGTCAAATGTCAATCCAATATCAAAAGCCGGATGGTATTTTGGGCGCACATACCTTAACAGATACACAGTAAATATCGGAGATAACGACCCGCAGACTGTAGATTTTATGGAGCTGCTACAAGCACTGGGATCATCGTTTGCATCGTTTTCGGAATTCATCACAGGACCTAATGGTCGTTTACGAAACAAAGGGATTGCTGAGTATTTTATAAAAGACAAGTCCTACATACGACTACAACATCCTGGTGATAAACTTGGAGGAGGACTTCGGGTCTCTAAAATCCAGATGTACGATCAGTGGGATCAGATGGTCGGGAAAGCGAATGATCCGGATAGAGACTTGTATGCCATGACTTATGGTCAGGAATACAGTTACGATCTTGCAGGAGGAGGATCTAGTGGTGTTGCAGCATTTGAGCCTAATTATAGTAGGGAGAACCCTTTTGTAGAGCCATTTTATAATGGTGATGATGGTGTTCTTGCTCCTAAAGAGGTCAACTATACCGAGAAACCTTTTGGAGCCTCGTTCTTTCCGTCAGCAACAGTAACCTACAGTAGGGTTCAAGTTAATAACCTGTCGCGTAGTTACAACGATATTGATCTTAAGAAGCATGCCACAGGTAGGGTCATTAACGAATTTTATACTACTAAAGATTTTCCTACAAAAGTATCGTATACTGCAATTGACGGGCCACAAAATTATGATGCCCCTAATAATGTTGCAGGGAATTCTATTTTTACTACAGTTTTAAATTTAACTGCACAAACGCATTTAACATTATCTCAAGGGTTTTCTATTGTAACCAATGATATGAATGGTAAATCCAAATCGCAATGGGTTTATGATCAGTACGACGGTCTGATCTCAGGTGTGGAATACCACTATAATGTTGATGAAAACACCGGAGAACTCAATAACCTGTTGCCTACCATCGGTGATGATGGGAAAGTATCAGAACGATTGATAGGAACACAGTATGACGTCATCACAGACTTCAGGGAGAATTATAGCAAAACAAAAGTCAAAGGCGGAAATATCAATGTGGACCTCTTACCACCATCCCCATTACCCTGGCTTGTGGGTATCGTATTGCCTAACCGTTCTAATATTGAAAATGTATTGCATACGACAACCACGACAAAAGTAGTCCATAAAACAGGTATTCTGGTCGAAAAAGTAGCGCATGATCTTGGCGCAACGGTAAGTACAAAGAATTTGGCCTGGGATGCTAAAAGTGGTCAGGTATTGCTCACGGAAACCATTAATGAGTATCAGGACAATTACTATAATTTTACCTATCCGGCGCACTGGGCTTATCCGAATATGGGGCAGGCAGTAGACAATCTGGGCTTGGAAGTGAATATAGAATCGTTACCTCATAATGGTGATCCTTCAAGTGTTGGTGTGGATGGCGATGAAGAAGGACAATCCACTTGGTATACGATTTCAAGTGGTGAAAACATCCATGACTATTTTAATATAGGCGACGAGGTTGCTGTGAAATCAAACACCGGAGGCTTTATTTTTGTTGGTGATCCCGTATCTAACCCGGGCTTTAGTGATGGCTTATCGAGAGGCAATCGATATTGGGTCAATCAAATTACCGGAGATGGTTCGGCAATGGTGCTTATCAATAACAGAGGGCAGTATTTAAACCCCTGTGGCGAGGATACACAATTAAACAACGTTACCATAAAAGTAGTTCGCTCCGCAAAACGAAACCTTCAGACAGCATCTATGGCATCGGTAACATCCATGGTAAACCCTGCAGTGGATGGCGCTATTGAAGCCAGTGATTTTATAGTCAGTGAGTCCTCATTGCCGGACGACGCCAATAATAAGCGAATCATTAATGCTTCGGCGGTAGAATATAAAGACTACTGGCGACCACCTATTGAACGTGGTATCCGATATCCGGTAAACCATTTGACAAGTGAACATACCATTAGTTATCCAAGATACTATATTATAAATCCATTTGTGTATAATATTTTAGGCGATTGGCGTGCGGTAAAATCATATGCTTACCTTACCGGAAGAAATGAAACTCAAATTAATGATCCAAGTCCAAGGAAAAATGGATTCTTTACCTCATTCAGACCATTTTATATCTATGACAGTACTGAAGGTAAATGGGTTGTGGATCCCGGAGCTATAAACCCAGCTAACAGTGATGCTTGGACCTATGCCAGTGAGGTGTCGGCATATAGTCCTTTGGGAGCAGAGTTAGAAAATAAAGACGCGCTCAACAGGTATTCCTCAGCACAATACGGTTATAATTATACCCTGCCAATAGCTGTAGCCTCCAATAGTGAACACAGACAAATAGGCTACGATGGCTTTGAAGATAGCAGAAGTAGTTATTACGATCATTTTAGTTTCAGAACCCAGTCTCAAGCCTCAAATGATGTGCTGTTTTCTGATGAGGAAGCACATACCGGGAAATACAGCCTTAAATTGGGACCAAATACCAACACCAGGGCCATAGTAAGAAAGCCACTGACCAATAATTGCGAAGATTTTGATTTGCAGAGTTTGGACTGTGCACCGCCTGAATGTGATAATGGTTGTGATATCACGGAATTCCCCGATTGTAATTGTCAAGACGTTCAACCGGTATGTCCACAGGTAGATTTTAATAACACCTTGCAAGAAGAAAATGGAAGTATTCGTTTCACAGGCTATGAGCCGGGTAACTATCCATCACAAGTGACTGTAAAAGCGAGTAATAATGTTGTGGTAGTTGCACCTGGCGCATCCAATGGTTTGTATGGCGTGCAGATCAATAGTTTGCCAGAGGGCATAACCACATTCCAATTTGAAATTACCGATAGCGATAATGACACTTGTTGTTCTCAAATAGAAATCAATGTCATTGGCGGTGAGGTGTACAGTGTACAGACAGTACCTTGTGAAAATCCATCTCCAACGCCTTATAATTTTATATCCGATACGATCGAATCCAATTAAAATAAAGACCTATGAAACAGTATATCATCATCATTTTAACCTTTGCGTTAAGTTACAGTACGTTTTCGCAAGAAGGTCAAGGACCAATAGGAGATCCGCAATTGACATTTAATCACACCCTATGTAAGTCGTTTTACATGCTGCCGGGAGAAACCTATATTGTGTCTGCCTGGGTCAAAGAAAGTCATGCAGAACCTCAAAAAACGTATACCAATGGCATCATGCGAATTCTTTTTTATGATGCAGGGACATTGTATTCACCGGGAAGCTCTTATGGAGAGCCTATAGAGATATATCCCAGCGGAAAGATTATTGACGGCTGGCAGCGCATCATAGGTCTTGTTAATATCCCAGAACAATCCGGAGAAGATGAGTTGGTGGGCATAGGCATATCTTTTGCTAACCTTAGTACAAGTGTCAACTGTTATTTTGACGACTTCCGTGTTTTTCCATACAATGGCACCATGAAAAGCTTTGTCTATGATGAAGATACCCAGCGTTTGGTAGCAGAACTTGACGAAAACAATTATGCCACATTTTATGAGTATGATAAGGAAGGTGGATTAATACGCGTAAAAAAGGAAACGGAAGACGGTATATATACCATACAGGAAACCCGATCCAGTACAAAAAAACAACAATAGCCAATGAAACGCAGCGCATTCATCATAAGTGTAGTATTCCTTTTTACAGGGTTTAGTGCGGTTGCACAACAATTAGAGGTTATGAAAGACCTCATAGCGAAAGCCCAGAATGCTATAGATAAGCAACCTTTTGTACGTAGTGATTTGGAGTATAATTTTTACCCTACGTATACGCACAAATCAGCCAGTGAAACCTTTAAAGGGCAATTCATTAAAAATGGCGATACCAATTACACGAAGATTAACGAAACCATTTTTTTGACCAATATCAAAACGAACACCTCCCTAAAACTTAATAAGCTGGAAAAAATAATACTTCTGGGAGAAAACAATATCGAACAGGCATTGACCAACCTCAATCTGTTTGAATCGTTTATGAACCTTTTTAAAACACACCAGGTCATCGATAAAGGCACGTATTGGCAATGTGTCCTTGCTACGGATGTCATTACAAAATTACCTTATGGTAAGGTGGTTATTGATATTGATAAGAAGGACTATAACATAAGAAAACAAGAACTCTTTTTGTTGGGGCAATTTCCCTATAAAGATACTGATGGCAATACCCTTATGGGAAACCCGAGAATTGAGATTCTGTTAACCAACCATTCCAATTTGGTATCAGAATCTGAGAAAACCATATCGCAATTCTCATCATACATCACATACAATAAAACGACAGTACAACCTGTCGATTCATATAAAGACTTTAAAATCATACAAAATTAATATCTAATGAAAATGTTTAATTTATCACACATCAAACATCTTTTTGTACTGGCATTGCTGGTAAGTGTATCATGGTGTTACGCGCAAAGGGATGTCCCTAGATATTATAATTCTATATCTTATGCTTCTAACGATCTGTACGAAGGAAATGCGTTATCTCTGAATGAGGCCAATACCAATAGTAATGTCTATTTGTATAATCCCGAAGCATACATTCGCTTGTATGTAGATAATGATAGTCAGCCATTTATACATTATTCATTTAGTATTAAACTGCTGATAAAACCTTATTTATCAGATGGTACTTATACAGAATCGTATTCCGAGACCTTAAATGTGGAGTTTAAACCCTATGCCAATTTAGGAAATAGTTTAGATCAAATGTATCATAACATAGCCAATCGCTATGGTGCATATGTTGAGGTGGAAGGCATTGTCTTTACAAATCACGATACCAATACCACAAGCAATGTCACACCTGCCAATATTAAATTGGATATAGGATTCAAGGCCATAAAAGTAACCGATATCTCTTCGCAAGCAGCACCGTCAATTTCCATGACCACTAATACTGCTCAAAATGAAAATACATTTCAATGGACTGCGGTAAATGGCGCTTTGTCATACGATTTGGAATGGACTTGGGTAGATAACTATGGCAATACATCCACAGCAATGACTGTTGATGCATTTGAGAAAAATTCGACACGTATCAATACACAAAATATAACATACAGCATACCCCACATATACGGATCTGGAGTTATACATTACAGGGTAAGAGCAGTAAGTCGATTTTATGACGATTACAATACCAATTATTATGGCCCATGGAGTGCCTTGTCCAATACTTCGGTAACTGCTCATGATGATGATAAGAACTGGCAATTTCAGGCCAGTTATGCCGAAGATGGTAAAAAGAAAGAAGTGGTTAGTTATTTTGACGGTACCTTAAGAAACCGCCAAACGGTGACTAAGATCAATAGTGATGATAATGCCATTGTTGGCGAGGTCATTTATGACAATCAGGGACGACCGGCCATTGAAGTATTGCCGGTACCTGCTGAGAATAATGTTCTGACATATTATAGCGACTTTAACAGGAACACGACCCAGAATAAGGTATATACGCATAGGGATTTTGACTGGGATGCAACCTCTTCGGAGTCTTGTGATGTTAATACAAATGGCATGTCACCAAATACTTCGGGAGCAAGCAGATACTACTCATCGCAGTACAATACCGCAGATCCATTGCACGATATTGTACCAAAAGCCAATAATTATCCTTTTTCTCAAATAGAATATACCCCCGACAATACAGGGCGAATAAGACGAAAGAGTGGTGTTGGTCCCGATCATCAATTGGGTTCAGGTCACGAAATGAAATACTTATACTCAGTACCATATCAAAACGAATTGGACCGCTTATTTGGTTCGCAGGTTGGGTATGCCGAGCATTATAAGAAAAATGCCGTCATAGACCCTAACGGTCAGGTTAGTGTGAGTTACATAGATCCACAAGGCAGAACCATAGCCACAGCCTTGGCAGCCGACAACCCACCAATGCTTGAGGGTCTTGAAGATGAAACCAGCGATCGTCATAAAACCACAGAGCAAACTTTATTGGAAACCTTAGGAAATGGCGATTATGGCGCCAATCAATTGTACAATACTCAGGAATTTTCAGGTTTTAGTGTCGATGATGCATTAAGGTATTTCGCTACTAAATCTGTATTGCAAAGTTCCCAGGAGCACACACTGAATTACGAAGTGAATACTGAAGGTGCTTTTGTTGGGGCATGCCCTGACCCATCCGGAAAAGGTTATCCTTTTATTTTTGATCTGGAACTTAATGCCACAGATGAATGTGGCGAACCTATCAATTCAGAATCCTTACCGGTTACTGCATACATAGGAACGGATCAATTCAATATCAACAATTACACATCGGGAGATTATGTAAATCTTATTGAGACCACTGCGACATCTACAGTTAATACATTCACCGCTACAGGAATACCACCAATAGGCAATATCAACATATACAAGCTGTTAAAGATTAACAAAGACGCTTTGGATATTTTTGCTGACGATTACATCAGAAGAGGGCAGGATTCTAACTGTATTCTAGAAGCCAGTGCCTTTGATCCAAATGCAGAAAACTCAGGATGTTATTTAAGTTGTGAAGATTGTGTAAAGACGTTTTTGGTCAACAATAATGACACCTTGGATTTTGAGCTTATAGATATGTCTAACATATCGGATCCGGTATTTATGGATACTCAAAAAACGCTATATGTAACTAATCAACTGGCGCCCTATTTAGAATTGGACCCAGCTATGGATGTAGACACTCAGGATGCCTTAAAAGACCGTTTCAGAAGAGAATTTGACCTTGTTGTAGAAGCCTGTTTGGAGCCATGCCAGGTCGATGGGGTGACATTTACCAGTGGAGGGCTATCCAATACCGATTATCAGGATTCTTTGTCTTGTGCTGTTATCTATGATATTTTATTAGATGATGTAAAGCCAACCGGGCAATACGGAAGTGTAGAAACGATCATTACCGAAGGCGAAGAGTTCGCAGATAATGGGATAGCTACCGATCCGGTAGATTTTACGGTGAGTCTCTTTAATAACGTTTCTGGAACTCAGGATATTGAAAACCAATTGTATACTGGATATGCTTACAGTGTTAGGGTGGCTATGGGAGATACAGAGAGTGAGCCCGATGCTTACAGTTGGAAGAATCCTTTTAACGCTTCACGCTATGACGTATCCACAACTGCTGATGAATTGAAGCATTATTTTGAAGCGGATGGCGTTACCATTTCTAAAGTTCAAGTGGCAAGACAAGCTGATGGCACCTGGTCGCCTGAAGTTGACATGACGAATTTAGCATTACAACAATTGGACAGTAATGACGATAACCCCAATGATGGTATTGTGTATGTAGAGCCACAAAACCTGATTGACGTTTCTGATTTTATTGCCGCATGGAAGCCTTCATGGGCACATTCACTGGTCATTTATCATCCGGAATATGCCTATGTTACCTATGCCGAGATCATGTGTGGTATGACCGGTAGTTTTTCCATTAATGGCCAAACCGGAACGGCTAATATTGACGGTTACGAAAACTTGCTCAATAGCCTCACTTTCGATGAAGCCACAGCCTATCTCAATCCGGCAGCGCTTACTGAAATTATAGGTGATGACCCATTATTTAATCAAAGCCTGCCATCAGCCTTAGGTTTTAATAGCGGTATATATGATGACATTCCTGAAGACATCATGGAATATGCATTAGTCACAAATTTTGACAATACAGGTTCGGTAATCCTACAACGTGCCTTATCCGTAGTATTGTGTAATAGCATTCAGTCCTGTACGATCGATTTGTCATCCATAACTTTAAATGACATACAAAATAATTTAGGACTTACCGATGAAGAAAAAGAAATGCTATGGCAATCTTATAAAGGCTATTACCTCTCATTAAGAAAACGCATTTACGATGCTTTAGCTCATAGCTTTGCCGCCTCAAAAAATGCTTATAACGGTTGTATTGGAGGCGATGGTAATGACAGTCCAAATTTAGGATTAAACAGTATGTATCCGGATGTACCGCCGGCACCAACTAATCTTACTGCTGTTTGTAGTGATGCTACTGCCGGACTCTACATGGATAAGGCAAAAAGGTACTTGTCTTCTGATGCGTTATACAATTCTGCAGATGCAGAGGACGGTAATGTGGAAGACATCTATGAGGATATTGTCAATCAGACCGATTATTTGAATTATACAGAAACAGGAACCTGTCCTTTGGCTACAGACCTGGAGTTGTTTTTAAACGGTATGGCTACGGAGCAATCTGTGGATAGTGGTGGTAATCTTGTAAGCATTCCTTTTGTTAGAAATGATATGAATTATACCGACAATTACCTTACTATGGATTTGTTTGTAGAATTGGGTGGCGATGAAAATAATACTTCCGGAACGCTTCAGATCGATACAGATATCAATACCACCAATAACCGTTTCTTAAGTATTAAAGTTGAGTTAGATGCTACAACTTATGCCCCTGTAATATTACAGTTGCCTAATGGATTTACCTACGATTGGGACGACTACGTAACCACCAGTAATGGTACGGGCTTCACCATTAGTCAAATCAGTAATGTGCAATATACAGGGAACTATTCGGAAAACCCATTAGAATTTGTTTTTGCCTGTATTGCAAATATACATCCGGTAAATCAGGGGGTAATTGATGAAGATACGATAGATCAGGTTGTATTATATGGTACAACATCGGCACGTATAGGCGAGTGTTATGTGGCCGGGCAAGACGATATTGCTGTTGATGATAATGGCGACCCTATAGGACTGGGTATTCCTAATGGCGATAGTGAGAACGACGAAGACTGTGATGATAAAGAATTGTTTTCAGGGTCATTAGCTAACCTGTTAAGCGCCTTGGAAGATGAAGGGCTTGTATTATCACAAAATGTATCCCTTCAAAACAATACAGTGCTTGCCAATGCATACAATGACGGTTTTATGCCGGAGTTTTTAGGCGATGATTCAGGAACACCCAACGCTGTATGGAATTTTGATACTACCACCAACAGAGGTCAGATCATTATTAATAGTAATGTGGTATTCTATATTGATTTTGTTCAGGAGCTGGTGGATCATCTGTCGGGGAATGTGCCCAATTATACAAGTCAGTATTTTGGTATTCTGGCTGTTGACGAGGATCATATAGAGTTGTTATTGTATGTGAGATATTCACCTCCCGGTCCTTTTACGTTCTTTTATACGTTTCCTATAAACTACAGCCTAAGCACAAACACCATGGATTACAGCTGTTGCCGATTTATTGATGGTGGCTCTGGTAATAATTGTGGTACTGTGGATACAGACAACGACGGGGTGTATGACCTTTGTGATTCCTGTCCGAATGCCGTTAATATCGGTGATAGTGATGGTGATGGTATAGACGATGTCTGTGATGACGATATCAGCACAAAAGATTGTACCAATATCACCTGCGAAGATGCCATTTTAGAATTACTGAACCATTTGGCAACTCAAAACCACTTGTTTGATTCCAGTTATGACCTTACCGCCAATAACCCCGATTTTTTTAGTACTTGCCTTGATGAGTTTTATCAGGTAGCACCGGGAGAATCTTTGGTATGGACCAGCAATTCAATAAACACGTTATTTACCCTTACTAAGGGTAGCGAAACGCTGGTGAGCTTGTTTACCCTCACCAACCTGAGCACATTAAACATCAATTCGTTTTCAGCCATAACCCTTAACCAACCGGGCTTACCGGCAAACCAACAGTATTCCGGTCAGATCACCTATGTAAATACTTCGGGGACCACTTTGAATGTCAATTACCTTAGAAGCGTATTCAAGTGCAACACGTCTCAAGATGCATGCGATAACCCTTCAGGAATAGATACCGATCTCGATGGTATCGATAACAATTGTGATAACTGTATAAAAGCCGCTAATGCCGATCAGGCCGATGATGATATGGATGGTATTGGTAATGCCTGTGATGTTTGTCCTAATGTATACGATCCTTTACAGTTAGACGCTGATGATGATGGTATAGGTGATGCCTGTGATCTGGATACCGAAAACCAATTATGCTTAAATCAGATCGAGAGCAATGTTAATGATTTCAATACCGGAATGACCACACTATTCAATGCCATGATCACCTCGGGGAATTTCTTCAGTGGCAGTCATGATGTTACAAGTCTTATATCACCGGAATTAAAAGCCTTTATAGAAGAAAATGCAGCCTTGTTATACGACGACCCCAATTTCAGTTACACCACAGTAATATGGGGAGCGCCAATGACCATTATGAGTTTAGATCAGGCGATACGCTTACGATTTGAATTCACAGACGGTTTAGGTAATGATGGCGAATATTATATCGTTATAGAGCTTACAGAAGGGTTTATGCAAAACGGCGTAAACACCGGAGGGCAGGTTACCAATATCACGCCTTTTGGACCACCATCAAACACATTGCCTGTAAATTATGGCATTTATTACGAGGCGTCAGTAAGCAGTAATGCCGCAGCTTTCGTTAATATCTTTCAGGCACCCAATAAGCTTTTTGAGTTCTCTCCATTGAGTTTCGATTGTAACCTTGAAGATTTAACACTACCACGTCTTGGTGGAAGATTCACGGCATACAAAAAAATAGCACAACAAACCAATGAGGATTTTGGAGACGAAGAATGTGTACAATGTATACCACAAACCATACCGGTGATAAGCAATACGGAAAAGTACGGTACTTATATGACATTTATCGATGCCGTTCCGCTCAATCCAGGAAATCCGGAATCGCCATTGGTGAGTAATACCATTTCCGGTTATGAGGTGCCGATATTTTATACCGAGCAGTACTTTATAAACTTACAATATGGCTTAATTGTGGACGGTTATATCAATTATATCAACACCTTAGGCATAACCGCAGTAGACGATCCTAATTTCTTAACGTTACCGGAGTTTGGGTCCACAGCCTTAAACTACGGGTATAACGATTATCATTCGGTCATTACAGCCTACAATACTTACCTTACGACTACCACAGATACGATCAAAAAAGACTGGGAAGCCTTTGTCGATCAGTACCTGTCCGAACACCCGGATATATGTCCGCCGGCAATGGTAAATCAGATCATAGATACTGTTATCGAAGACCCGACAGACAATTGCGAGGAATTCTACATTTCGGTCAGTGAAACCTATGGTAACGATAATTATGAAGCTTATATAGCGCGTTTAAAACGACAGTTTAAGATCGACTATACGCGTGCAGCATTAGACAGTGCTAAAGAGCTCCTTACCCTCAGGTATGCCGACAAAGAGTACCAGTACACATTGTATTATTACGATCAGGCAGGAAACCTGACGAAAACCGTACCGCCAAAAGGCGTCAATCGTATAGAGTTTAGTGAATTAAACGAGGACGCCATAGCAAATGACAGAGCGAATTATGACAATGATGCCTCAGCGGTAGTACCATCACATACCTTAAAAACAGAGTATAAGTACAACTCGTTAAACCAATTGATATGGCAAAAAACACCAGACGGTGGCATTACAAATTTTGCTTACGATAGGTTGGGCAGGATCATTGCCTCACAAAATGCAAACCAGGATGGCAGTGGTAATCATAATAGATTCAGCTATACAAACTATGACGGCTTGGGCCGTATTGTAGAAGCCGGTGAGATAGAAGCTGAGGTAGGGCAATACATAATTAATAACAACGGGCAATTGTTACTGTACGGAGCTGTAAAAAACAATTTTAACGACCATTACGATCAGTTGGTGAAAAACGAGGTCACCAGAACGTTTTATGACGATAGAATTCTGGTAGAGAATACTATCAACACCAATCCGGTGTATTCTAACGATCTGTTTACCAAAAGCTATGTGCCGTTTAACAGCATCAATCGGGTAACTGCCGTTTTATATTATGAAAGAATCGATCCGGCAAAAGCCAGTTCGTTCCTCAACGGGTTGTTTTATAACTATGATGTGCATGGCAATGTTAAGGAATTGGTGACCTACATTTCCGATCTTAAGATACCAGACTGTAGAGAAAATAGCAGTACACTGTTAGATTGCGAAGCGCACCTAAAACGCGTACATTACAATTATGACCTTATCAGTGGTAATGTCAATACGGTGATTTACCAACCCAACAAGATCGATCAGTTCATGCATGCTTATGAGTATGATGCCGATAATAGGATTGTAGATGTACAGACCTCTAAAGATGGCTGTATTTGGGAGCACGATGCACAATATCAATACTATGAGCACGGCCCACTGGCCAGAGTAGAGTTGGGCGATAAAAAAGTACAGGGTATGGACTATGTATACACCTTACAGGGCTGGTTAAAAACAGTGAATGGCGAGAGTATCGCCGATGCCCAAAACGATGTCGGAAAAGACGGTATAAGTACCAGTACTGTGGCAAAAGATGCGTACAGCTATGCACTGCACTATTACAACGACGATTATGAGGCCGTAAGTTTACCGGAAACCGATAGAATATTAAAGCTCAGTCAAAACGTACAATACACGCAAAATCAAGATAACCTATACAATGGCAATATAAAAACCATGGTAACGGCATTGCGGGATTTTAACGAGCAGGTGCTTACCACACAGGCCAATAATTACAGGTACGATCAGCTCAACAGGATCAAGGCCATGAATTCACAGGCTTTAAACGATAAGCCAAACAATAGCATTATATCGAGTACAGAAAGTTATGCCAGTGATTATGCGTACGATAATAATGGCAACCTGTTAGAATTAAACAGATATGTACCGGTAAATGAGGGCAATCAGGTTGTGGTACAAACACCAATGGACAAATTAACTTATGAGTTATATAACCCCAATACCAACCAGTTAAATTATGTGAAAGATGATGTAGGATCTTCCGTGTTTTCTGAAGATATAGACTCTCAGGAAAATGACAATTACCTTTATGATAACATAGGGCAGCTTGTAGAAGATAAAGCCGAAGGGTTAACTATTTTCTGGAGAGTAGATGGCAAGGTTAAAGAAATTTATAACGTATCAGACAATGGAAAGTCAACAGAAATCATTAGCTTTGAATACGATGGCTTAGGCAACCGTATTGCAAAGCATACGGCAGAATACAAATCGTTTACTCGTAATTCTACCTATTATATGAGAGATGCGCAAGGTAATGTTTTAGGCGTTTATGGTGCGGACAGAACGGCACAAATAGGTGGACATACTTTATCATTAAAGCTAAAAGAGAATCATATCTTCGGAAGTTCCCGATTGGGTATAGAAAATCAAAGCACTGCCATATTAAGAGGTGTAGATGTTATTACCGATCCCGATCCTTTCTCACAAGTAAAAAAGAAAGGGCAAAAAAGTATGACAGGAGTTACGTCTACTACCTTTGATGATTTTTATAAAAACGGATTACGAACACGCATAGGTGAAGGTTTTACTTGGGATAACGAAGTATCCGTATCTCAGGAAAATGCCCAGTTCAACAGCTTGTATTTCGGAACCCGTATTAAAGCATCACAAAGTGCAGAGAAGAGTACCATATTTGACATCCATCACCACAACAGACACCTGGATAAGTTTGAAGAGCATTACAACCTTAAGGTACTCATAGAAAAACTCTCGGGTAAAGATGCACAACGACTACGATTTGTTGTAAGGGTAGAAAAAGAAGATGTCAAAAAGGATGACGGTTCAGGAACCTATATTACTCAGGAATATTTTACGCCTTATATGATTACCTCTGATATTATTGAAAATCAAGGTGTGGATATTGATTTTTATTACCATGGCAATCAGGCAACAGCCACTGTAAATGGCGTAAAATACCGTACGGGAGCAGCAGAAAACGTATTGTATGCCGTAAAAGAAGTAGGCAATGTAAGCAATGTCAGTACTAAGGTAGAGAATGTGATCAATAAAGACGAAAGCATATTAGATGTGGCCTACATCACTACCGCGTTAGACATTTCCGATAGCAATCAGCAAGCCACATATTTCCCTTTATTGGAAACCAACTTTTTGAGCAGTGAAAACGGAAGCAAAACCCTAACGCAAATACCGGGGCAAAATCTGCTCGAAGCCGATTATATTGTGAATAATGAGTTTTATACCGACTCGGATCTCGATGGGATATTCGATTATATCGAAGATGCTAATACAGACGGTAATGCCGTTAATGACGATTTCGACTTGGATACCATTCCTAATTTTATAGATCTCGATGACGATAACGACGGCATCCTTACCATCAACGAAGCAGGTTTAGATACCGATAATGATGGCATCCCCGATTATCTCGACATCGACGATGACAATGACGGTTGGACGACCTTGGAGGAAGGCACCGGAGATGATGATGGCGATGGCATTCCTAACTATTTAGATAATACCGACTATGGCAACCCGGTAAACGGGCCGTTAAAGTACGAGCAGATAGGCAATTACATTGGCGATAAGAGCTATGAGCTCAGCAACCATTTGGGCAATGTATTGAGTGTGATCAGCGATAAAAAGATCGTAAAGAACGGTATCGAAGAAAAACTGATATATAGTGACGGCTTTGAAAAAGGCGAAGACGGCTGGGAGAAGGTCGAAAACGGACAGCTGAGAGGCGATAGTGGATTCTTGCAAATTACTACAAAATTACCTGAAGATGGTGCCTTTAGGCTTATGGAATTGCCATCGTCAACGGAGCATGTCGTACGATTTAAACTCATAATGGACGATTATAATGCCCATATCAAAGTCTTAATAAAAGACGATGATGGTAATGTGTATTACGAAGGCCTGCTAACCAGTTCGGGAAATGTGAGTTTAACCTTTACCACAGGTATACCTAATAAATACAGCATCTTCTTAACCCGTTTTGGTGGTGAGGTTGGAAATGAAAATATAGAAGAAGCCTTTTTAATAACGCAGTTTAACGTCAGTCATTTTTATGAAAACACCGAAGCCCATGTCTTTTTACCAGACGTTATAGCTTATAACGACTACTATCCTTTTGGAATGCTGAAACCCGGACGACATGGCTCAGTGGACAAGTACCGCTATGGCTTCCAAGGCCAGGAAAAAGATGATGAGCTAAAAGGCGAAGGGAATTCTTTGAATTATAAATATAGAATGCACGACCCGAGAGTGGGTAGGTTCTTTGCTGTAGATCCGTTGGCACCTCAATATCCTTGGTATAGTCCATATCAGTTTAGTGGAAATACTCCAATAATGTCTATTGAACTAGAGGGCTTAGAGCCTCGAGTGAAAGATGGTATGCTTGTTGGATATACTATTCAGGCAGGCCAAGGTCCAACACAAATAGCTAATGATATTAATGACCCTGTAACTCAAAAAGAACATGGATATTCAATTAAGGAGGCTATACGATGGGAATATATAGTAGCATTAAATATAGATACATATGTAGATCCAAATAAGGGAAATATTCCTGTTAATCAACTTTACAATGCTGATTATGAAGGATATCGAAAAATGAATATTAATCAGGGCGTAAAATTAGATATAATTGATCCAAATGGATATACACCTGATTTTGTATATACAGATGAAGAAGGGCATTTAAATTTTTGGGGTGAGTTAAATGAAAAAGGTTTTTTAGGATCGTTTGCATATAATATATCTAATGATCTCTATTTAGTTGCTCAAATTTTTGATTTTAATTTATTGGGAGAAGACTACACTAATCCAATTTTAGGAACAAGGGCAATGACCAATCTAGATAGGACCCCACACTATGAAGCACCTGTTGTCGAACTGTTTACTACAGCTATGCCATTATTAGCTGAAACAAAACTATTAACGGCTTCCAAGACATTAAATGCGGCTCAGTTTTCATCTAAATTCAAAGGAACTTCGATGTTGAAAGGATCTGCTAAATGGAGAGGCATGAAAAACAGAATTTATAATGATGCAACTAGAGTTTATAACTTTACGATTAAGGGGTTAGATAACTTAGGTCAAAACAATTCAGGAAATCTATTTGATTTTATAATTAAAGGAGATGAAGTATTAAACTCTAAAGAAGAAGATGAAAATACTGGAAGTAATAATTAAACAGCTTTTATTTATATACATAGGAGGTGGAATTTTATTTTTAATATATAAAATTCAAGGTAAAGGAATAACTTATAATCAGATTATAAATGAAGATAACAAATATGGAATGAAGAAGCATAGATACTTAGCATTCTACATTGGGGTTATATTTTTGATTGCTGTGGTCCTAATTATAGACTATTTTGTTAGCTAATAAAGTTGTCGTCTAATTGATAAATAAACAAAACATCATAAAAAATGAGAACCATAAATAATATTATACTATTTAGTTTGTTAAGTGTTTTTAATCAAAATCTTGATACTGAAATGAGTCAAGATAAAGGTTATTTTCCTTTAGACATAGAAAAAAAAATAATTCATTTTGGAGGTTATGATTATGAAGAGTATATGAGTGGCACCAAGGTAATTGGTAATAAGCAATATACTGAATATACGCAGAGATGGGAAGCAGGAAATGAAACACAATTATATTTAAGGAAAGAAAATGGTAAGGTATTACAATATGAGGAATGTTGTGATGAAGATACTATTAGATATGATGAGTCATTTTTAGTAGGGGATACTTGGTTAACTGTAGATTCGAAAACGCGTTATACTATAGTTACATATGATGGCAAATTAGATACACCATTTTTTAACTATGAAAAACTTTTAGTTATTAAAGCTGAATTATCAAATACGATTTATCATTTTTATTACAAAAAAGATTATGGTTATGTTGGAGCTACTCAAAACAATAAATTGGTTTCTTATTTAAAAAAATAACCTATAATTAGTAAGTAATGGTAATGTAGTAAACCGGTGCTTTTGGAAAAAGTAGAAAATTTTAAATTGATTATCAATAGGTTATAAAAAGAATTTTGCAATCGTTTTTTAATAGATTTAAGTAATAATTATGAAAAATATATCGATATATATAGACAATGATGAAGAAATATAAATTTATTTTTTTACTTTTTTTATTGGCTTTAGTTAACTGTACTGATGAGGAAAAAGAAAAGACTCCAGAAGATACTCAGATAGAAAGAGAGATACAATTTGAGAATTTAAAGCAAGAAATAGAATACAGGAAAATAAAGCGTGAAGAAAAGATGGATAGCTTAACTGCCGAAAGAGAAAAATTAAAGAAAATTATTGAAGAGATAAGCGGTAAGGGTAGTGTCCCAAATTAGGACATAACTAAATGAAAGAGTTTAAGTTATTGAAAAACAGTAATTAGAGAAAATACTAGTTGTGGTTTTCATGAGTTCATTGATATATTTAAAATATAAAAGTTTCTGAGAGCACTTAAAATGAGGGTTATTAAAATCATTGTGTATCATATTAGGACAAGGAAAAAGTAAATTGTCCTCATTGCAATGGACATTCAGTAAAGAATGGAATACAAAAAGGAAAAGAACACTACAAAATAAACTATGTCGATACTTGGGAGTTTAAAAGATGTTTATTATAAGAATAATGATGACGATACTTTATCAATTATTCTTATTACTTCTAATGGACTTTTCTTAATAGAAAATTATGAAATAGTCAGATTAAATGAAGATTTTACATTAAATGATTTTATAAAATATCAATATTTCAATGAATTAAATTTATATAGCCAAATTGATGATGTTAGAATTGATTATCTAGAGATGGATGTAAGAATAGAATTAGAGAATAATTGTTTTGTTACTATATTTAATAAGTCAGGCTTTGGTGATGATTCTTTATATCAAGAATTGAATGTTTTTTTATCAAAAGATATTGATAATGATTTTTTAGAAATATACAGGGAAGAATCTGAATCTATTTTGGGCAATATTGATGATGGAAGTGTAGTTTAGTAAAATAGTTGATACACTAGTTTTATAATCTAAATTATGAAAAATAAGATAATACCAATAGGGATACTATTTTTTAGTTTAGTATTTTGTAATAATACAGTAGAAGTAGATTGTACAAGGTTTAAAGAAGGAACTTTTTATTCACCACCCTTAGATGGAGGAAATGATTATCATATAATCAGAAAGAACAATAGGCAAATTGAAGTTGATAAAGATGGAAATAAATTTTACTTCTTTCTAAAATGGCATAATGAATGCAGTTATACGACAACTTTGGCAAGTCCAAAAGAATATGATTCTAATCATATAACATCAGATTCTGTAAGAATTGAATTTACAAAAATCATCAAAGATACTGCTTATTACAACTCTAAAGTTTATTTTAAAGATGAAGTTTATGAAGTAACCAATAGTAAGATGATAAGAATTGGAGATGTTCCAGATTAAAAGATTTTATTTATACTTGATATTATTTTTTATTTTCAGTTGTGAGAATCAATTAAAAAATGACCTTTCTGGTTTATGGGTAGTTGAATCTATTATTTACAACGGAACTAATTTAGAAATTCCAAATATTAATACTTTTTCTTTTGGTAAAGGAGAAAAAGTTACTATTCCCCCTCATTTACATTTCTCTCAATTTGAAGTGGCAAATTATGAGCTAATAGGTAATGAAATAGCCGATAGTTTAGTTGTTAAATCTCAGAGTGATGTTTTTAATAATAGGTTTGATCTTTTGTTTCAAACAGATCCACTATCTGGGACTATTTATTTAAAGTTAATTTCTAAAAACAGTGTTGTCGATTTACAAAAAGTCAATCTCTTTGAAAATAGAAATGATTTAAAATAAATGAGTAAGAGTGTTGTTGTAAACCACCAAGAATTATACTTATTAAGTATACCCGAATGGAATGCTTTATTAGATAATGGGGAATATTGCAATATTAAAATGATAGAAGTCTATCGTAACAAATTAGATTTTGATGTAAAACTGTCTCAACGATATGATGAACTTGTTTTAGTTTTAGGTTTCATTAGAGATGAAAATTGGCTTCCTTATATGTTACTGAAAATTGATTCAGGTTATCAAAGAATTAGTATTGAAAACAGGGGCTGTAGTATTTGTAATTGGGAGGGATTAGTTGGGATAACTAATATTATAAATCTGTATATTGGTGTACCAATAAATATGGATAAGTTTGATTTTATAAGAAAAGCATCTGAGCTAGAAAAGAAAAATTGTCCTAAATGTAAAAAGGATGGGTTTAAAGAACAGGTTATATGGGTAGAAAATATAGAAAAAACTTTTAAATAATGAAATTAATGATTTGCTAAATGAACTAGGAGAAAGTTAGTGTTTAATTAAAATAAATAAACGTATGTACTTAAAAATATTACTTTTTATATTTTTTACTTCTTTAAATTATAACTTATCGTTTGTTAATGATGATGTAATTCAGCAAAAAGAATTCCGAGTGAGTTATGTTTACTTAAATGGTAAAGAGTTAACCAAAGGAGAAATAGATAATCTGAGAGAAAAAATCATCAATGATTATGAGTCAGGAATCCCTTTTTCTGAACTAGCGAAAAAGTATTCAATGGATAATAACTCTGAAAAAGGAGGTGATTTGGGGTGGTTTCCTGAAGGGAAAATGTATCTAGAATTCGAAGAAGCAGTTAAAAATCATAAGAAAGGAGAAATATTTATTGTGGATATACCTTCTAGAAATTGGTATTATGTTGTACTGAAAACATATAATGATAGATTGATGAGCAAGAATTAGAATAATGGCTCAGAATCAAGACCTAGTGCCTGAGATAGGTTTATTAATTATCTCAAGGCTAAGATTAAAGGATCCATGTCTCCAGATATAGAAGATAATGATGGCGGTAATTAATTATAGTGTTTGTTATGTATTATAAATTGTCCGTTCCAAGAAATCTTTTATTATTGAGCATATGCCTAATAATGATATCATGTAAAGAATATTTAGAAGATAGAAATTTAGTTTCTGAATGGGAGTTAATACATATTTATCATTCTGATCATGAAGGAGACATTTTAAAGAATGACACTTCAAATCTAATAATGATATTTGATGAAATGATTATTGATAACTATGGAAACTTCATAATGAACTTGTTAACCACAGATGAAAAGATAAAGGGTAAGTTTGTAGAAGATGAACAGAATAATGGCTATCTGAGGATCGAAGACGTAAATAACAATAAATATAAAGGGTTGTATAAGTATGATATATTTAGAGAAGGAGGCGTTGTTTATCTCAATCTAGAATCAGATAACGTGGTTATTTACGCAAGGAAGAATCCTATTATTATTGATTTTTGAAGCTAGATGATACTAACGAGTGGTGTGTAATATTAAACCCACTAAAGTTAAATCGAAAAATGAAGCAGTAGATTATTTAGAAAAGGACGTATTTTTTTTGCTAAGTTTGAAACACAACTGTTAGATATATTGGATGAGAACTGTATACTCAAAACAAAAATGGCAAGGGTTTTTTACCTATTTAGAGGGATATACTACCAATGAACAATATCATGAAGTTGAGTTTTCGATGGAAATAATTATAACGGAAAATAGTTTTATTGGAACATCTATAGATTCTGAATCTAAATACGTTTTTGATAAACCTGCAACTGTAAAAGGCTTTATAGATAATGAAAAAATCAGTTTCATTATGAAATATCCTTGTGCTTACTATAAAGATGATAATGGAAAAATTATCTTGGATCGAGATTCTGAACATCCAGATATACATTACCTAGGATTCTTTAATGAAGATCGAAATAGTGTAATTGGTAATTGGGAAATGACTATTTATGAAGAGAAATATTTAGAAGGTTATCTTGAAGAACTATTGAATGGAGAGTTTCAAATGAGAAAAGTAAATTAGAACATTGTATGGGCAATAAGAAATAAATGATTTTTAACAACAATTGTGAAATATATTTTAATTCTGATAGAAGTTTAGTTGACCTAATTAGTGAATTAAATAATATCCTATTGGGAGAACTAGAAGATGATTGCATTGCAGTAAGTAAAGGAAACTTGTATTTTGATGAAAATAGCGATTATGATGGTGATAAATTATTTAAGTATCCGGATGGGTTTTTATATTTTAAATTTATTTTAAGTGTTGAATTAGCAAAGAAAGAAGTTCTTATGATTAATGAAATCCTAAATTGGTTTTGGGTTAATAATATACCCGCTATTGCATCATGTGATTATGAGAATGAATTATTAAAAAAAGGCGGCTACAGAGATAAGACTATTCCTTTTCCTGTATTAAAATCTAATTAGAATTTATAGGATATATCTAAAATTGTAAAAGGTAAATCCATTTTGTTAAGTAAAGATATGAAATTAAAGGTGCTCTTACGCTAAAGTTAAAGTGATAAAACATTGAAGGACGAGTCCACCGAAGCCCTTTTAGATTTGTTACTAATGTAAAGGAATTAAAATAAATAAGCCCTACTGAGCTTCTCGCAGGCTCGAAGCTTCGTAGGGCGTAGATGAAACCATAGAGATTGGCTTTTGCTGTGCCCACTGTTCTAAAATTGCAAATCAAATAAAACGTTTATTTCTAAATGCAATACCAGACCCGGTCTTTAAGTAACGTTCATAATCGTAGGCTTTCTGCTTACTCGAGAATAGCGATAAATGAACCAATTTTAATAGGTAGCTTATCCTTAGTGTAGTGTACTTCTTTATTGTTATGCGCTCTTAATCGGTTTTTAATATTAGTGGTGAATCCGGTATAATAAGTGCCATTATCACATCTTAGTATATATACTGCAAAAGGTAAATCCTTTTGATTAAGTAAAGATATGAAATTAAAGGTGCTCTTACGCTAAAGTTACAGTGTACTGAAGGACGAGTCCACCGAAGCCCTTTAAGATCTGGTATTAGTATTAAGGAATTAAAATAAATAAGCCCTACTGAGCTTCTCGCAGGCTCGAAGCTTCGTAGGGCGTAGGTGGAGTCGGAGAGAATCGAACTCTCGTCCAAACAAGTAACTCAATAGCTTTCTACACGCTTAGTTTTTTATTGGTTTTAGATCATAAGCTGACAAAAAACAGCCTACTTATGACTTAGCTTTTTAATCTCGAAAGTGCATCAAAGCGCTACACGATCTTAGTTAATTTTTACGATGCCTCTGAGTAGAACGCCATTAACCAAGGCTTTCAAGAGACATTTAGCTTTCCCGCCTCGCGGGACTAGGCTTTATCTTACTATGATTCGGATATTAAGCAGCTAAAGCGTAGTTATTCTCGCCGTTTAAAATTTGACATAGCCTTTAACGTGTTTCAATATCATTACACGACGTGCTTACCATTCAATTAATCTCGCTGTCAAAACCAGTCGACCCCAATATGTAAAGAACATTTAACCTTAAAAGGAGGCTCAACGTCACTAAAGTTAGTTTGAGCGCGGACGAAGTTACAAAAAAAGTTGTGCAACCTCGTAAATCCATTTATTTTCGCACAAAAATTATTCCATAATGCATTATGGTAATATTGTCAGTTTATAACCTCATAAAAGTATTTATTTTCAATGAAATTCGCCATCATTAAAGAACGTAAGAACCCACCAGATCGACGTGTCGTATTCTCACCGGAAGCATTAGCCGAAGCCAGAACAAAATTCCCTGAAGCTGAATTTATAGTGGAATCGTCTGATATTCGGGTTTTTCCTGATGAAGCATACCGTGCATTGGGGTTTGAAGTTACCGATGATGTGTCGGATGCCGATGTTATGATTGGTGTAAAAGAAGTGCCTGTTGCACACTTGATTCCCAATAAAAAATACTTTTACTTTTCGCATACCATAAAGAAACAGCCCTATAACAGAACACTTCTAAAAGCCATGCTCGAAATGGATATCGAAATGTACGATCATGAAACCATAGTAAAGGAAAACGGTTCGCGTTTGATAGGCTTTGGCCGTTATGCGGGTTTGGTAGGTGCCTATAATGGGTTTAGAGCTTTGGGCTTAAGAGATGGACAGTTTGAACTGCCTAAGGTAGAAACGCTGGCCGATCTACAGGAAGTAAAAGCCGAACTCGATAAGATCACCTTGCCAAATATCAAAATCCTGCTTTCCGGAACCGGAAAGGTTGCTCATGGTGCTAAGGAAATTCTAGATCATCTTAAGATCAAGGAGGTCAGCGATGCCTTGTATTTAACTTCGGAGTTTACCGAACCGGTATATTGTATGGTAGATGTTATGGAATACAACAAACGTACCGATGGTAAAGTTGGTGAAAAGTACGAGTTTTATAAAGACCCTTCAGGCTACGAAAGTAATTTTATGCCTTACGCCAAGCAAACGGATTTTTTTATTGCCGGTCATTTTTTTGGTAATGGAGCGCCATACTTATTTACAAGAGAGGATGCCAAACATCCTGATTTTAGAATTGATCTGGTGGCTGACGTGTCTTGCGATATTGATGGCCCTGTGGCAAGTACCATAAGACCTTCTACCATAGCAGATCCTTTTTACGGTTATGACCCTAAAACAGAGCAAGAAGTAGCTTTTGATGCCAAAGGTGCAATTACAGTTATGGCTGTAGACAATTTGCCTTGTGAATTGCCTAAAGATGCCAGTGAAGGTTTTGGAGCGGCATTTTTAGAGCACGTTATTCCAGCATTCTTTAACAAGGATGAAAACGGTATTTTGCAACGTGCCAAGATTACCGAAAAAGGCCACCTGACTGCTCACTTTGAATATTTACAAGACTATGTGGATGGTAAAGTGTAAGTCTTATAAGCCATTCAGTAAGAACGGTGCCCAGTAAGAGGGCATGGTCAAACGCTCACCACCTTGACCCGTTGCCATAGCACGTTTAATGGTATTTAAAGCTGTAAAGCTATCAATACCGTCTATGACAGTCATTTTAAAGAAATTCTTCATGGTCAATGCGGTACTGGCATCGTTAACGGACCATAAGGACAGCATGGTGCTATTAGCCCCTGCAATTAAAAAGGCAGCGTTTAAGCCGTTGATGCCTTCACCACCGACGATAGCCCCCAATCCGGTATCGCACGCACTTAAGATAGCGATATCAGCGTTGAGGTTAAGCTGAGCAATTTCCGGCGCCAAAAGGAAAGTGTCTTCATTACCATCACCATTATCGGGTTGCGACATCATTACACCACTGAACTCAGGAATGATATCTCCGGTAAACCCATGTGTGGATAGCATGATCGCTTTGTATTGCTTTAATGCGCCCGTAGCATTCAATTGTTTTAGGTAGCTTTCTTTCATGGCTTTGCCGGTAACAACCTTAATATCGGGATGCAGTTGCCCTACAAAAGTAACCTCATCCAGGGTACCTTTTAAATAGCTGGCGCCTCCGAAGCCTAAAGCTTCCAATTCGGTTTTAAAGTTGTAATCGCCTTTAGCCATTTTTTCTTCCAGCTGCTCGCTGATGGCGTAGAAATCGTCAATGCTTCTGGCTGTACCTTTAACATTGCCTTTGGGCTGGTAAATGGCACCACCCATTGCTATTGCAGGTTTCCTGTCGGCTGTGTAGTTTCTGGAAGCCAAAAGTTTCCACACGCTTACCGAAGGGATGTATCTGACGTTATGTGAAGCAATAAAATAGCTGTTGTTATTTGGTACGATGAAAGCTTCAAAAGGTAAATAGTTTAGCTCGTTACTGGCACTAATGATGATATTGGTTTTGTTGTTGAGCAAATGCTGAACGGGACTCAAAGCCACTTTATACCAGTGTTTCATGAATGCCGTTCTTACAGTATTCTTTTTAGGATCACTGTCGTAAAGCAATTCTCTGGTCCATTGAACCAGACGCTTAAAATCCTTACTGGTAAAACTCTGAGATTTGTTAGCGTAGCTTACGAAATAACCATCCACAATATCATTGGCATAATTGCTCATAAAACCATTATAGGCCGATGGAATACGCTTCGTTCGGTCGGTCCATTGTTTTTTCATGGCAATCCAGTCGTCGATCTTATAACTGTAAATGACTTCGGCATTCGTATTGGTAATCGCATTTATAATGATTTCTCCCGGACCGGCTAAAGTGTAATAGAGGAGAAGGTCATTAGCACCTAGCAGCGCTTGAGCATCTTGTAATGTGCTGGCCTTCATGTTAGGATCTAACCGATCTCTTAAAAAACGAGAGCGGTTACTTTCCTGGGCTTCGAATAATCGTTTTGCATTTCCCATTTTTTGGTAGCACATCACCAAACCACTAAAAGAACTGCTTCTGTTATTCATTAAGGCTAAACGCTGTTTGGGTTTTAGCTGGGATCTTATGTTCTCGGTCATGTCCACAGCTTTTTTAAAATAAATGGCCGCCTCATTATATTGGCCTTTGTAATACAGCATAAATGCTAAATTATTGGCGGTGACTTCGGCATTACGGTAATCGTTTTTAGCCATGAATGCATTGTAAAGCATTTCAGAATTTGATTTTGCCTCGTCATAGCGCCCTTGCTGGAACAATACAATGACATAGTTGCTCCTTATGGTATTTTCTAGGTCGGGCAAGCCTCCTTGTTTAGCATATTGCAAAGCATCATAGATGTATGAAGCGGCTTTGGTACGCTCAGTAATGGAATTTAAATAGTACTGCCCAATGTTATTACAGGCCTGGGCCTTATAGAGATCGCTGTTTATTTTCTTGGCCAACGCTAATAATGCAAAAGAGGTTTGTAGCGATTCGTTCTCTAATCCCAGTTCAGATTCATACATAAACTTATTGTATAGTAACAGCGCTTCCATGACGGTGATGTCTGGCATCTTTTTGATCTCTGACAATGCTTTTTTATTATTCACTAAGGCTACCCGAGTGTTGTAATTGTTATAAGCCATAGCGGCAATGTAGTTGTAAGCCATAGCGCGGTAGTAACGAAGCTGGTACTTGAATATGGGTTCGCTTTCTTTTAGGAATTGTTCAAAAAGCAGTTTGGCGTTTTCATTCTCATAATTGTAATAGTTTTGAAAAGCTTTGGCATAAGTGACAACTAATGGGAGTGATGGGATGTATGGTTTTAAGAGTCCCAATTCACCTACGATCTTATCGAGTTCTGAGGCTGCTTTCCCTTGATACAATCCGCCGAGCTCATTAAAAAAAGTATTGGATCGATCTGTATTTTGAAACCCTTGCGCTTCGACCTTATTCACTATGGTTTTGAAGCCTTCAAGATCTGAGCGGTAGGCCATCTCTTTAATGATATCAATATCTGTATAAAGCTCCTCTGTAAACTTGGGATTGGTTGTAATTTGATAGGCATATTGCAGGTAGAGCTCAGCTTCATCCGTACGCCCCAAAATATAAGATAAATATGAAGCAACAGCATAGCTGCCTTCACTCACAGGATTCAATTGAAGCATGATATTGACGTTCTTTTCGGCAAATGCGTTTTGACCGCGACACATGTAAAAGAATGCCCGGAAAGCATAACCGGCATAGTCATCTCTGTAGTGTTCTACCAGTGCATCAGATGAACGTTTCATGTCTCTGAAGTTTTTAGCTTTTATGGCCGTTTGAAAGCTGCTCACCAAGTCGTTATACGCCGGTACAGTTTGTTGACTGTAGGTATTGCATATAAAAAGAATGAAAACGATTGTAATATATGATCTTAAGCGCATAATGAGTGGTATTAATTACAACCTCCAGAATAGGATTCTGTACGTTCTTTTCCGGTGGTTAGGTATTTTATTTTAACATTTGCAGTCCATTGTTCATTCGCTGTAGTTAGTGTAAAGTAACTCAATTGCGGAAAGTTGCCCTGGTACTTTTGAGTTTGGGCGATACGTTGATGGCCGATCTGCTTGCCATTACTATCATAGGTGAATACCCTAAAGCTTTGGGTGTCCATACCATGCTGATTGGTTCGGGTTACACGCAGTACTATACGGTTACCATTAGTACATTTGACAAGTCTTCCTACGGCAAATTCTTTAGGATTGCCCATACGGTATTTTTCATTTTGAACATAGGCTTGATTGGTAACATCCACACCTTTCATAGTCTTATAATTCAGAATATAAGTGCTTGGAAGCGGTACAAATTTGGTGATGTAATCTGAAAAGTAATTAGCATTTAAGGCCTCCTTTTTGGCATTGTCTTCTTTGCGTTTGGCAAAATAATCGTCGCGCTTCTTTTGTTTTCTTGCGGCGTTAGCTTCTGCAGGTTCAGAGAAGTCTATGGTTTGTAAGACCTTACAGTCCTTGCGGTTTACTTTGTGTAAGGTGTATTCGTAGGCCGCTTTAGCTCTGTCTAAATCCTTTTCATAATAGTAGAGGATCCAAACATGGTCTTTTGTGGCGCCATAAGTATAAAAAGGTGCGCCTTTACAATGGGTGTCGTCCGGGAAATAGCGTTGTGCAGACTTGCCTTTTATTTTTTTACTTTCTGTTCCGTTTTTTGTATTGATGAAATAACGCCATTGTACCTTTTTACCATCCTTTTTAGAATTGTTCCATTCGTAAAGTGTGACCATGCCCGGAGGCAGATGTTGATCCCTCCAACTGGATACGGGTAATTTGGTGTCTGTCACTTTTTTTGTATTGATATTAAGGTAACGGAAGGTCTGATCTCTCGAAAAATAAATGTATTTATGGTCGTTGCTAACCGTAGCTTTAGAGATGTATTCTAAAGATAAGAACTCCACAAAAGAGGTGTTTCCTTGTTGTTTTACCCTATAAAACCCCTGGTAAAAACCTTCCGAAAAGAACACGATCCAGCCCTCGGCGTCGTAACCCATGATTTCTTTTACACGTCGGTTTTGAAAATCAGGAAACAGATCGCGATCTTCAATATCTAACATGAAGCGTTGGTAGGAATTATTAACCTTATAAATGAACTCTGACAGGTCTGGAGCTGCATCGATGAACTTAAAGTTATCTTTGGTAATTATCTTGTCTTCCACCTGTGGCATTTTCATGCTTTGTATCAGTGTGCCATCAGCAGTATTCCATAAAGTGGCCATGTCATAAGCAACAATCAAGACTTCGGATTGGTCTTCATTAAAGGCGATCCCCAGATCGTTGCTTTCATACCAGGGATGCAGTTCGTTTTGTGCAATGGATGGGCAGTGCCATATAAACACTAAAAAAAGGAGGCGCAGAGGTCTCATGATTACATGTTTTTTACTAGTTCATCTTTTTTAAAGAAGCCTTTTTTACGTATGGTCCCATCACTGTTGAACCAAATACCCAAACCGTGACGTTTATTGTTCTTCCAGATACCTACATAATAGCTGTTATCATTGGCATATTTGTATTTGCCAAAGCCATTGCGTTTCCATTTTTTCATGCCGCCGGTATACATGTCGCCATCATCAAAAACATGGATGACCGGATTTTCAGGATCCCCCGAATCAAAAAAGCCAATCACGGTCTGAGAACCATCACTGGTTTGCTTTAGTCCGAAGCCTCCCATGCAATTGCCAACACATCTTGGTGAGATGTTATTGACTTTTTGCTTATACTCTTGATGCATGATTTTTTTGACCTTTCCTTTTTTATAGACATAGGCATATTCTACATTCGTACCTACCATCTTAAAGCCGTTACCATGTTGAAGGTTGTCTTTTAGCTCTTGTAAGATCATAACACCGGTTTTGCCGTTTTCAAGCATTTGTATACCATTACCCATACCTCCTTCATAATTGGTGTAAATAATATTACCGTCTGCTTTAATACTTATACTGGGCCCTATGAGTATATCGCCCTGACTAAAGCCGTAAGTGGTATTGCCTTGATCTGTAAATTGGAGGAATTGAACACTTTCTATGTCTTTTTCCGACACTTGAGCATGGATCGTGCCGACTACCATGATCATCAATAAGAAATGTACTATTGTTTTCATTGTTGTGTGTTTTTATGCTAACAAAAATGAAAAAATGTACTGTGCTAAACCATACGATATTCATCGTATATTTTAACGGTATGGTGTTATAAGGTTAGGTCTGTTACAGACTTTTGATATGTTAGGTTTTTGAATATCCAGAATCCTGTAGCTAAGAATACACCAAAAATAATAGTGAATAACCAGGCATCGTAATGTCTGTGAGGTGCTATGATGATATGTATAATGTCTGATATTAAGTTTTGTGGTTGACTTAGTATTTCCCAGGAATTGTAACGTAAAAACCTACCGAGATAAACCCCAAATGCAGACAAGAACAATACGGCTAGCGTTATGGGCTGAACCAGCATCTTATTAAATTGTTTGGTCATTAGCCTTTGCATGTCTAAAAGGGACAGATAGAATAGTAAAAGACCACTTAAAGCAAAAGATAATACCACCAATACATCTAACCACAATAAATGATCATTACTTACTTTTAAGTGAATGAGATCTGTAATGATGTATGGTGCGTTGGGTAGAAATAAAAGCCAAATCAGAAACCCAAAGGTCAGCTTTACTCGATTAAGATTGTTTTTAGTACTGAGGTAAACGGTTATCGTATATGGTATTACGGCTAAGAATATATTCCATACCAGAAATAGATAAAAAAAGGACCTGTTGATTTTCATGCGGATCATTAAAATGATCACACTGAATACTAAAGTAATGCTTACTAATGAAAGTATTTTGTACTTAGACAGAATAAAGGCTTTTAAAGTGTTCATGATTTCTTTTCAATTAATATTACGGTAATGATGCCAACAGTATAAGCTATAATGTCGCTTATGTGAAATGTACTTCCCAGAACAAGCTTGGCTATTTTAGAGTGTTCTAAATTGAAGTAAGTTAAATATGAGGTGAGTTGCAGTAACTCAATACCATAAGCGACAAAGAGTACCAATAATGCTGTGGTTCTTACACTTAGGTCAGTGCATCCTCTGATCAATGCATATAGTAGTATAACAACCAGATAATCGCCGAAGGTGTAGCGTATAAAGCCGGTTTTGATAACAAAAGCAATCCAAATTTCTACCAGTAATAATAGGAGTGCAATAAGCAGATAATTAGTGTTACGCTGTAGTTTCATAGGGTTTACATATCAATAAATTCAAGTACCAAAAAGAAGTAAAGTATCACTATAGGAATATTCAAAAGGAGTATGCCGCAGTACCTGAAGAGTTCTAATCGGTTTTCCCAGAAGAAAGGTATAGAGAACAATAAAACAGAAAATACAATAGTATTAATCGTAAATGCTATGACTACGTAGTACATGCCTATAACTACAATAGGAACACGATCTTTGAGGATCAAAAAGAGACAGAATAAGAGCGTTCCTATGACGAAGCTTGTCAATGCTGTGATTTGGCTTAAGTTTTTATATCTAATTAAGGATTTCATATGTTGTAAATTTGATAATGAAACCTCGCTCATTCCTAATGGAAAAGGAAGCGGAGCGAGGGACATCACACTAACTAATTAACCATTACTCCAATCAATTTTTCTGGACACAAACATGACAGAAGCTAAGATTAAGAACAGACCAATACTTCCTACCAGGAGTGCATAATTCTCTAATTGGATGATCACATAGATAAACGTGTAAAGTGCAGTTAAAGAGATACCGATAAGGATCGGAAACCTTATGTTTTTTAAAATGGATTTTGAGTATGTCGTAATGAGTGTAATTACTGAAATGCCTGCAATTAAATAAGCTTTTAAGAAATCACTGTGCTCAGAAATAGAGACTAGTAAGGTATAAAACATGACCAGCGCAACACCGATCATCATATATTGAAACGGATGGATGTTGATCTTACTCATAGTTTGTATGAGAAAGAATATTAAGAAGGTGAGGCATATGACTAAGAAGCCATACTTTGCAGAGCGTTCACTTTTTTGATATTCATCGACCAGTACTACAAACTTAGTACCGAATGCAAAAGGTCTTAGGTTTGGTATTTTATTCAGATACAACTGAGAAAAAGCCCGGTTAATAGACAATACTTTCCAATCGGCATTAAACCCATCAGTATTAATTTGCTTTGTATCATCATTGGGTAAATAATTTCCGGTGAAACTGGGGTCAGCCCAATTCGACGACATTTTCATAGTTGTTGTTTTTCCTACGGGGATTATTTGAATTTGTTCACTACCGTCAAAAATCATAGCTATTTCAAAATTAAAAGGCTTATCAGTTATTAGCTGAGGATCTATGAATCCTGTTTCCAGTTCATTCAGCTGACTTCTGTGATTTGAATTGTCATTAAAATTAGCTTCAAGCGCATAAGGGTTTTCATTTATTTTAAAGATCAGCTCATTGTTTATGCCTTTAAGGTTGGTGGTCTTTATTAGTATTGTGGCTTTATCCCATATGATATCTTCAGCATTGATGCCTTTAGTGCTTAGGTCCGGAATGGTATACTGTCCTGTAAAGTTCATACCCGATGTGAATACAGCAGATTCAAAGTTTCCTCTTTTTAGGGTTTTAGAATCTACTTTTGCTGTGGTGTTTAGGATATCGGGAAAAATATAAGCGTAATTTGTATGTGTTTTGATCTCTTTAATATACGCTTTGGTCTTTTCATTAAATGTTGAGGTTTCCGTATACGTTTTGAATGGTAATTTTAATATGGGACCGTAAACCAAGACTTCGTTTCCCCATTTGTCATTGATTTCATTAACAACGTCTTGTTGCCTGTAAGCACGTTCGCTAATCAGAAGATTTACATAAGTAAGTGGTATTAAGAGTATTACTATTAGAATCCCTACCATCAGCATTCTTGCTGTAATTGAAGTCTTTAGCCAATGTGTAAATTTGTTGTTCGTTTTTTGATGTGGTGTCATGGTGATGTGTGTTTAGATTAAAAATTCATTGATTTATGATGTAATTGTTAATTTCATTCTTGCAGCTTTTGAAAAGATCATACTTCTGAAATCATCAATAGAGACATTTAAAAGTTTTTGGTAGTCATAGTGGTGAAAGGGGTGAGCACTTTTCCCAATTAAAAAAGAATGGTAGTAATAGTTATAGTATTCGGGTAGGAGTATTGTACCAAGTACAATAACACCATACAAGTAAGGGCTGCGCTTGCCATTACCGTAACAAAGGCATTGCAAGGCGATCTCGTCTTCTACTTTTGTAATTACAAAGCACATGGTAACAATCGTGGCGCTCTACTTTGGGAATGAGCTGAAAATTGTTTTTTAAGAGAAATAACCCAAGATGTTTGCCAAAGGTGTTATTGGGGTATTTCAAAAGTTCATTCCGGGTAACATCCCAGCATTTGTGGGTTTTGAACATGGTGGTGTAAATCCGTTGTGAATGTTCGAATAACCAAATGATCAATTGTTTTCTTTGTTTTTTCATATTTAAAAGTACTTTGATTTTCAAAGTTAAATTGTAAAAAAAATTAGGTCTTCTTTATTAGTTTTTCTAGCGCTTCAATATGTTTTTTAAATTCTTGTTTGCCCAACTTTGTTGCACTGTATCGTGTATTGGGTTTTCGACCTATGAATTGTTTCTCAACCAATATATAGGCTGCATTTTCAAGTGCTTTGGTATGACTTGCTAAATTACCATCGGTAACGTCTAACAACGCTTTAAGCGTTTTAAAATCAACATGCTCGTTCACCATTAATACCGACATGATGCCTAGTCTTATTCTATGGTCAAATAGTTTGTTTATATTGGTTATTAAGCTCATAACAGTTTTGTGAAACCCGAAGATATCACTTTTTTACATCGTATTTAAAATGCATGATGCTGCCATAAACGATGTGCATTATTCCAAAACCAACAACCCAGAACCAAAATCCGTAGCTTGGCATCCATGCACAAATTAAACCCAGAAGGATCTCGGTATATCCAAGATACCTTATATCCCCTAAACTGTATTTAGAAGCATTCACTAAAGCCAAGCCATAAAAAATGAGCATTAAAGCAGCGGTTTGGCCATAGCGTTCCTGATTTAATATGATCAATATATAGATGCCTCCGGTAACCATTGGAACTAAAAAGTTAAACAATAAGCGTTTAGAGGAACTGTCCCATACTTTCTCGCCATTCTTTTTTGCTTTTTTGGTGGTTAGCAATATGCCGGTTATAATACTCAATAGTGCTATACCAATTAAAATGGCAAAACATATTTTGAATATGGTGCCGTCTAAAATTAGATAGCCTCTTACCGAGTTATCAACAATATAGTAGGCTATCGCTGCACCAACTAAAGCATAGATGCCTGCCAGGATCCCTGATAAACCACTAAGGGATATAAATCTGGAGGATTTGTTCATTAGTGATTTGATCTCACTAATATCTTTTAAATAATCTTCATTACTCATTATTAAAGTACTTTGAAATACAAAGTAAATAAATTTATTTGAATTATAAAATGTAAACTTTTGTTAATTTTGGTTTTAATACCATTAATTTTGAATCCAGCAGAAGCCTACATACTCAATCAGGAAGAACCCTTTAGATCTATTTTATTGCACTTGCAAGTATTAATATCACACACCTTACCGGATGCTGATTTGCTATATAAATGGCGCATGCCATGCTACTATAATGGTAAAACACCCATTTGTTATATGAACAAAACGAAGGATTATGTTGATGTTGGGTTTTGGCACTCGGCATATATATCCAAAACCTATGAGCCGTATTTGATTAGCGAAAAACGTAAAGTGGTTAAATCCTTAAGATATGCATCATTGGATGCTATTGATGATGCTATTTTTATTGCCATTTTAAAAGAAGTTGATAAACATAAAACCAAATCGTTTTATAAAAAGGGTTAGAGTTGTTTTTTAACAATATAATTCTCAAACACAAGCCCTTTAAAATTCTTTTTTTGCTTTTTCACCACAACATAATCATAGGCCTTAAAGAGTGGAAGTGCAGTAATGCTAACATCAGATGATATAGTGTCATAACCGTTCATTATGACTTTAGATTCAATACTACGCATAAGCTTTGATGCAATACTTTGCCTTTGATAGTTTTTATGCACAAACAAACCATCAAAATAGTTGCCGTTTTTGAGATATGCGAACCCAACTATAATACCTTTTATTTGTGCAACAATAAAGTAGAAGTTATGAATACGATCTTCCCATTTTTCAATATTGTTAGCCCCGGAAGACCACAGGTCGATTTGCTGCTCTGAGTAGTCTTTGGCATTAATATGGCGCACAGTATCTCTGAAAATAGATGTGATTTCAGGAAGATCATCTAAAATCGCTTGTCTTACTTCCATGATTTATACAAAAGTAAAAGGATGAGGATTAATCTAAACCATTGATAGTTTTACGAATGGTAGTGAGGTTCTTTAGTAAGCCTTCCAGATTATCTAAATGTAACATGTTAGCACCATCACTTTTAGCATTGGCAGGGTCAAAATGCGTTTCAATAAACAAGCCATCAACATTATTAACAACACCGGCTCTGGCAATAGTCTCTATCATGTCGGGTCTGCCACCTGTAACGCCAATACTTTGATTGGGCTGTTGTAAAGAATGGGTTACATCCAAAACAGTTGGTGCATATTGACGCATGGTAGGGATGCCTCTAAAATCGACAATCATATCCTGATAGCCAAACATGGTACCCCGATCTGTGATCCATGCATTAGCATTACCGGCATCTTTAACCTTTTGTACAGCATGTTTCATGGCTTCCGGACTCATAAATTGTCCTTTTTTCAAATTAACTACCTTACCGGTTTTTGCAGCAGCAACAACCAAATCTGTTTGGCGTACTAAGAACGCGGGGATCTGTAATACATCTACGTATTCTGCAGCAAAAGCAGCATCAGAACTTTCATGAATATCGGTCACTGTAGGGACATCAAAAGTTTCGGACACCTTTCTTAATATTTTTAGCGCTTTTTCGTTCCCAATACCTGTAAAACTGTCTATTCTGCTACGGTTGGCCTTTTTGAAACTTCCTTTAAAGACGTATGGAATTTTTAACTTGTCTGTAATGCTTACTACTTTTTCAGCAATGCGAAGCGCCATAGCTTCACCTTCAATGGCACAAGGACCACAAAGCAGGAAAAAGTTATCGGATTCGGTGTGTTTTAATTTTGGTATTGTTGTCAAAGCAAAATAACTTAAATGTTAAGTTGCAAAGATAGTATTTTAAAATGCCTTTTTGATACTATTTCTAATAATCCAAAGCGACATTATAAAGTTACCAATAACCAATAGTCCACTGTAGAATAAGAACTTTTTAGCGGAATCAGACCAGTGTACAATATTCATTAGATCAGATAAGTAAGCCAAAATCAAATAGGATGAAAGGCACACAAAAATAATCCCGAGCGAAAAATTGAGTTGTCGGTTTGGTTTTATCAACTGCCACAAGAACGGGATGCCAAATAATAAAATAGGATAGGCCGAAATGCCTTCACTTTTGTTAATGTTTGTAAACCAGTACACAATAATAGACAAGAAGTAGAGGTAGGGTACAAACTTAGTGTATTTGCTAATTAAATTCATCTGTCAGGGTTTTTTAGGGTTCAGATGTAAATAGCCAAAAAAATACGGTTGGAGGGGAGGCTTTTACTATTAATCAATTCTATAACGAAAGATACAACTCTTCATTGTTTTACAATTAAAAAATAACATATAATTAACGAAATGAGGATAATATGGCGTACCTTTGCCCGCTTAAACTCAGAAGCCTAATGGGAACTATAAAAAATATTGCAATTATTGCTCACGTTGATCACGGAAAAACCACTTTGGTAGATAAGATCATGTACCATTGTCAATTGTTTAGAGACAACGAAAATACCGGTGATCTTATTTTAGATAATAATGATCTGGAACGCGAACGTGGTATTACCATTACGTCCAAAAATGTTTCTGTAATCTATAAAGAGACAAAGATCAATATTATAGATACTCCTGGTCACGCCGATTTCGGAGGAGAAGTAGAGCGTGTACTTAATATGGCTGATGGTGTATTATTATTAGTTGACGCTTTTGAAGGGCCAATGCCGCAAACCCGTTTTGTATTGCAAAAAGCTATTGATCTAGGATTAAAACCATGTGTGGTTGTCAATAAAGTCGATAAGGAAAATTGTACACCAGATGAGGTACATGAAGCCGTTTTTGATTTGATGTTTGAATTGGGCGCAGAAGAATGGCAACTGGATTTTCCGACAGTATACGGTTCTGCAAAGCAAAACTGGATGAGTGACGATTGGAAAACACCAACAGATTCCATTGCACCGTTATTGGATATGGTGATAGAGCATATCCCATCACCAACAATTGAGGAAGGCTCTACACAGATGCTTATAACATCTTTAGATTATTCTTCATTTACAGGTAGAATTGCTATTGGGCGCTTACAAAGGGGTGTCTTAAATGTTAATATGCCTGTTTCATTAGTAAAAAGAGATGGTAGTATTGTAAAATCCAAAATAAAAGAGTTACATACCTTTGAAGGGTTGGGTCGAAAAAAAGTGGATAGCGTAGAAGCAGGTGATATTTGTGCCATAGTAGGTCTTGAAGGTTTTGAGATTGGAGATACTATTGCTGATTTCGAAAACCCGGAAGGTTTAAAAACCATTGCCATTGATGAACCAACAATGAGCATGTTGTTCACCATTAACGATTCGCCATTTTTTGGTAAAGATGGTAAATATGTTACCTCTCGTCATATCAAAGAGCGTTTGACCAAAGAGTTGGAGAAGAATTTGGCACTAAGAGTTGAAGATACTGACAGTGCTGATAAGTTTATGGTTTTTGGTCGTGGTGTATTGCACTTATCGGTTTTGATCGAAACCATGCGTCGTGAAGGTTATGAGCTTCAAATAGGACAACCACAGGTTATTATCAAAGAAATTGATGGTGTAAAGTGTGAGCCGTTTGAAGATATGACCATTGACCTACCGGAAAGTGTATCAGGTAAGGCTATTGAAATGGTAACCATGCGAAAAGGTGAAATGGTAAGTATGGAAGCCAAAGGTGAACGTATGGTATGTAAATTTGTGATTCCATCGAGAGGTATCATTGGGCTTAGAAATAATTTATTGACTGCAACTGCCGGGGAGGCAATTATGGCGCATAGATTTTTAGAATACCAACCTATCAAAGGCGGCATTCCGGAACGTCAAAATGGAAGTTTAGTCTCTATGGAAAATGGTCAGGCCATTCCATATTCAATAGATAAGCTTCAGGATAGAGGTAAATTCTTTGTAGATCCGGGAGAAGATATATACGAAGGTCAGGTCATTGGTGAAAACTCGCGTGGTGATGATATGGTAGTTAATGTCACCAAGACTAAAAAATTGAGTAATGTACGTTCGGCAGGTGCTGATGATAAAGCTAAAATTGTACCGGCTATTAAGTTTTCATTAGAAGAAGCTTTGGAGTACATTCAAAAGGATGAATACGTGGAAGTCACACCAAACCATTTGAGGCTGCGTAAAATCCTTCTTAAGGAAGTGGATCGTAAACGTAATAAGGCATTATAAATGGAATTTCTTAACGTCCCTTTGACAGAGTGGGTTGGTTACCTAGCTTCAGCAGTATTGCTGGTGTCATTTACCATGAAGTCCATGAGAAATTTGCGGCTGGTAAACTCTATGGGCGCCATACTGTTTGTGGTTTATGGTTTTATGTTGGCGACGTCATGGCCCATCATTATTACCAATGCTGCAATATTGGGAATTAATAGTTATTATCTCATAACGTCTAAGAAATAACACGTTTTTGCTTTATAAAGACGATACGTGAAGTCTGTCTAAGTTTCTTATATTTACAAAAAACTAGTAATGCATTATCTTTACTTTGATTTAGGCCTGGGCGCAATGATTATACAAGCTATAGTAGCAGCTGTGGCTGGTGTTGTGCTGTTTTCAAAAAATTTGGTTTATAAGATTAAATTGTTTTTGGGGTTGGTTAAAAAGGATGATGATAATGAATTGTTTGATGATATAGATATCAATGATTCTTCCACAGGTAATAATGTGAAAGGTGACAAGTAAAAATGTCCATTCTTCTTCTTTTAGAGATCCGTCAGGATATGTGTTTGTTGATGAAGGTATCATCAAACGAAAGATAAATCCTATATATTTTACACCGTATAATGCTATAAAAAGTACAGGCTTTTTTAACCAATTGTTTGATAATGAATTGCTCATTAAGCATAAAGAATTATCCGTAACGGAAGAAGAGATTATCATCCAGCCTGATCAAATTCCTTTCATAACATATCCCTATGAATGGTGTTTCAATCAATATAAGGAAGCTGCATTACATACACTTAAGCTTCAAAAGTTTGCCTTAGATCATAATTTTTCTTTAAAAGACGCATCAGCATATAATATAACGTATTATGACTCTAAAGCTATATGTATTGATACGCTGTCCTTAGATTTTTATGAGGACGGTAAACCATGGCGGGCTTTTAAGCAATTTATTGAGCATTTTTATGGGCCGTTATTGTTAGCTCATTATCATGGTTCGGGAATTTTAAAACTAATGAGCCATTATATTGATGGTATTCCTGTAAAAATAATAGCGTCGTTATTGCCGGCCAAAACCAAATTGAACCCTTTTATATTTTCTAATGTTCATTTATTAGCTAAATATGATAACAAGTATAACGAATATCAAAGTTCGGAAAGTAAACAAAAACAGACAAAACTGTCCAAAAAAGGGTTACAGAATATTATAAAGGCGCTCTATAATCAAATAAAAAAACTGGAATTAAAAGAGAAGTCTGAATGGGGTGATTATTATTCCAAAACAAACTATACAGAGGCAACAACAGCACTTAAGTCGAAAATAATCAATGCGTGGATAGCCAAGATAAAACCCAATATACTTATCGATGTAGGGGGAAATGATGGAACATTTGTGAGAGCTATTGAAAGTAAGGTAGATATGGCGTTGGTATGTGATATTGATAACAATGCTGTAGATATGAATTACAGACAGGTAAAACATCATAAAGAGTCATACATAATGCCTATGGTTCTGGATGTTTTAAACCCATCGCCAGCTATAGGTTTTGATAATAGAGAACGTTTTTCGTTTATGAAACGCATCAGGGAATTTTCACCAGATGTTACACTGGCATTAGCGTTAATTCACCATATGTCCCTCACCGGGACAGTGCCTTTCAATAAATCAGCAAGTTTTTTTGCTTCATTTTCCAAATACCTTATACTTGAATTTCCTAAAGTAAGTGACAGCTTAGTACAGCGTTTGTTAAGTAACAAAGGCGATTTTAAAGCACATTTCGATTGGTATAATTTGAAACAATTTGAGGATAGCTTTATGCCGTATTTTGATATAATGGATAAAAAAGAAATTACAGATTCAGAGCGTGTGTTATATCTGTTTAAAAGAAAATAATGCTAAAAATCAGGGATAAAATTATTGAGTTTATATCAAATGATAAACACTATCCGGTAATTGCAGCACTTGGAGCCGGGTTGTACCCATTATTGTATTATTACAGTTCCAATTATACTTTGGTTAATTCTTTAGAGCAATTTGTTTTCATGGTGATAACATTTATACTCTTACCTGTATTGGTCTTTAGTATTGGCTACAACATCCTAAAAAGAGCTAAGGCAGTTACTAAATGGTCCGATTATCTGTTGCCGGTTTTGAATTTTATACTTTTTGGGGCTCTGATTATTGTAAGTACTTATGGATTTGGTAAAAAGAAGCTATTACTAGCTATTATAATTGGTGCATGCTTGGGTATGGTTCTGAAAAAACATTACAAGAAGGTTATTGTATTTCAGATGATTTTAGCCATTATAGCAGGACTAAAACTAGTTCCAAGCATATACAATCATTTGTTTTATTCGGATGAATGGACGGCATTGGACGATCATATAGGGGATGTTGAATTCAAAAAGACCCCAAACATTTACGTCATACAACCGGATGGTTACGTGAACTTTTTAGAATTAAAAAAAACGAATTATAATTACAATAATGAAGATTTTGAAGCCTTTCTCAAAAACAACGACTTCAGGTTTTATGAAGATTTCAGAAGTAATTATTATTCCACATTAAGTTCTAATAGCTCTATGTTTGCAATGAGACATCACTATTATCCTAATGCGTCTAATAATTTTAATGAAGTCTTAAATGCCAGAGATATAATTGTTGGTAATAATTCGGTATTGAATATTTTAAAATCAAATAATTATAAAACCCACCTGTTACTTGAAACATCGTATTTGTTGGTAAATAGACCTGCAGTAGCATACGACTATTGTAATATAGATTATGAAGATGTTTCTTATTTATCTCGTGGGTTTGATGTTTATAGAAATTTAGAACAAGACTTAAAAAGCATAATTAATAAACCCCAAAAGCATCATAATTTCTTTTTTATTGAGAGGCTTATACCAGGTCATGTTAGTTCTACCAAGAGCTTTTCTAAAGGAAAAAATCAGGAAAGAATAAGGTATTTAAATGCTTTAGAAAAAGCTAATGAGTGGCTAAAAACAACGATATCAGTAATTAATCAATATGATGATGATCCATTGATTATTATTGTATCAGATCATGGAGGTTTTGTGGGATATGATTTCACACCACAAACCCGGGTAAAGCAAAAAGACCCTCGCTTAGTGAATTCGATCTTCTCTACAGTTTTAACGATCAAATGGCCAAACGACATAAGGCCGCAAAATGATAGTTTATTAAAGACTAATGTGAACCTTTTTAGATATATTTTTTCCCAGCTTAGTAATGACGAAACGTTGTTAAATGCCATGGAAAGCGATGAAAGTTATATTATAATAAATGAAGATGGTAAAGAAAAGGTTTATACCTGTATTAATGCGAATGGTGAGGTTCGTTATGAAGCTTTATAGTAGGGGTTCTTGTGTGCAATTTGATTATTTGTTTACTGGTGTCAGTTTATGAAAGATTTACATTTGGTAAATTCTATGGGAACTATTTTACTCGTGATTTATGATTTTATGTTGGTTTTTTTAACCACAACATAAGTGCTCACTCCAAATGGAAATCTAATGTAAGGCTGAAGTTTATTCTCTATATTCAACAGTTTTGTTAAGAGTGTATTAAAAATAGGAATACTTTCAAGGTCATGCGTAGCGACCTTTTTCTTACTTGGAAAGATGCTTTTGAATGTCCTGTAAATTAGTATGGGCAAGAACAAGAAAACATTCCAATAACCGGATGTTATAACTTTAAAATCATTATGATCGAATAGTGCTACTAATTGTTTCCGGGTATATCGCCTGTAGTGCATATTAGCCTCGTCATGGGCACTCCATAACATTTTAAAAGCTGGGACAAAAACATAGAGTTTACCATCAATATCTAATAAACGTTTCCATTCATTAATAGCGTTCTGATCATTTTCAATATGCTCTAAACAGTCTGATGCAATAATAACATCAAACGTTTTGTTTAATGTGATATGAGCAGCATCCATAACAACACAGTTATCAATACCAGTCGCCTTACAATTGCTTATAGCCGTTTCACTGATGTCAATACCGTATATTTTTTCTTTGGCAAACCCTTTGTTAACCAGATCCTGGATCAATAACCCTGAAGAACAACCAATATCTAAAATGTCAACAGACTTGTCAGTTTTGCCCAATAAACTTAAAATGTAATCTCTTCTGGATTTAAACCAAAAATGTGTTGCCTCGAAATGGTGGTATTTTTGTTCAAAAGATTTTCTCATGAGGTCTTTTCAAGTTGAATAAACATTTGCGAGGTTTTGAAGCCTAGGCGTTGTCGGAAGAAATCAAACGCAGCAAACGTAATATTTAAAAAAGGTACCAAAGGATGATTGATCATAGGTCGTTCTTTAGATATGGTTGTTATTCCCATACGATATAGCTTGGCAATAATGCTCCATGTCCAAAACGGGGCACCTTGGGTGTATTGAAATTTTGCTATGGACAATGAAGTTTGACTAATGAGCAATTCAAAACTGGATTTAGAAAACAATACCCAATGCCTAGGACAGTGAAGTCCGCCCCAATAAGTATTCTTAAAGAGTTTGGCATCCCAACTTTCTGTATTTGGGGTTTTGATCAAAATAGTACCATCCTTATTTAGCATTTGAGATAATTTTTCTAGGGTCCCTTTAGGATTACTGATGTGCTCAACCAGATTAAGCATTAATATTAAGTCGAATGTTGTATCGCTTTCATAAGCTTCTACAGTACCGTGAAAAAAACGATGGCCATGGCGTTCTGCTGTAGTTTTTGCATTCAGGTCAATATCTATTACCTGAGTAATATTGACATTGGGGTAAATAGCCTTGATGCTATTTAATAACCATCCCGATCCCCCACCAACGTCAAGTACATTTATCGATTTTTCATGGAATCGATTCAATAGTTTTTTAAAAAGGCGTTTGTCAAGGTATGTTTTTACCTTGAGAGCAATGCTCTTTTTTTGTTCATGAAAAGAATAATAATTACTAGGGTAGATGTTTTGAAGTTGATCGGTAGGAAATGTATCTATAAAAATACTACTACAAGTATTACATTGATAATAAGTATAGGTTTCTTTAGACGTAAAATATTCCAAATCCTTGGTTTTACACCATAGACTAACCGCTTCACTTTTACATACTGCACATACTTTTTGATTGCTATGTTTCATAGTTCAACGGATTAGCTTTTGTAGCGTCTTATAATATGTGGTTTTTGAATCTTTTATCTGTTTACCACAGACTTCGGTTTGCTCCAGGAACTGTTCAACTTCTTTTAACCTAGTGTAAGAGATTTGAGGGTCCCAGTGGTGTATAAGATGCCGATTAAATCCGGCACCACCAAAAAAATTGGAAAAGAGGCCATCTTTAAAAAGGCGACTCACTTTTCCATGATCAGTTTTGAAAAAATTGGTTTTAGGATCGGAGTGCTCATCCCTGTGTTCTAATATTTGCCTTATTGTAGCAAAAAATGGATAGAATACGCCTAGTGCGATGACCCAGACCAATGCTGTGAAATAGTTGCCATAGAACACAAGTAAGGTAACAATGATAAGATTTAATAGTGCCCCTGTAACTAAAGCCAGTTTCTGTTGTTTTAATGACTGCTCATTTTGTGCATTCTCTATTTTTTGTCTGCTACTTAAAACGGAAAGGACATGAAGACCGGTAAGCATTTTAAATAAATATCCCCATGTGAGTGCAGTAAAATAACTGTGTTCTGTGTCGTCGGTATGTCCTAATCTAAGATGGTGTTTCCAATGGGTTTTTCTGTAGGCTTTAATATTTACGCCTACCATTAGCCCTAAGAATATATTAGATAAAGTATCGTTAGTTTTTTTGTTGGGATGAATATTATAGTGAGAAGCTTCATGTAAAAAAAGTTGTAAGTACGCTATCCAAAAAGCGGCAAGGCTACTAAAAATTAAACCTAACACAATTAATAAAGCAACAGATGATACGTTTTGCTCTAACCACCAATAGCTATACAAAGTAGCGGTTAGTAATAAGTAGCCCGTAGTGATATCTATCCAAACTTTTGTGAAATTAGGTTTTAAGTGTTTTCGGAATTCTTTGTAGCTAATACCATTATTATTGATCACTGCTCCAAATTTTATACCTTCCAGATTGTTCTTTTCCATTCTTGAATGCCTCAAAATGCGGTAACGAAATTAAGGATTTTTAACCAGAACTTATGCAATACATTCAATCACAATAAGTGTATATGGTACATTAAAGTAATTGTGTTTGATGTCTGCTGCTACATTCGTAAAACTTGTTTTAGCTAATGTTGTGTAATGGGATGGGATTCTTATATACTGACCACGATCAGATTTTAAAAGAAATTTGGCAATTGAATTTTGACGATCAATAAAACAGCCGTCAACAGTAATTAACCGTCCTGAAGGCTTAAGCGCTTCTTTAGCTATTTTATAAAAAGTTCGTACCGTGTTATCGTCTAAATGATGTAATATACCTGACGCCATTACAATATCGTAAGTGCCAGGATCCGGAACTTTAAAAGTGCTTATATCGGTGCAGATAAAATGCCCTTTGTCTCCATAATTACGTTTGGCAGCATTGATATAGCTTTCATCAGAATCCAAGCCTAAATAATTTACATCAGGAAGGTAGTCTATAATGTTTCCCGGTCCGCAGCCAATATCCAATACTTTTTGGCCAGGTAAAGGGCGGACATCCTTTTCAATGAACCATCTCCGTGCTTTATGCCCTCCTACTAATCCTTGATATGTCCAGTATAGTATTGGGTTTTTAAGAAAAAAATGTGCTAATTTTTTCATGTTCAATTAGAGAAGCAGCTCGGTTTACACGGGGGTTTATATTAGGCATCGAATATAGCAGTTTTTTTTCAAGTATAAGTTGAGGCTAAAATTAAAACTGGTATTTTTTTAGAATGCGATAAATAATCCTTTTTTTTGTGAGAGATACATGCCAGAGCGTGATGATTTTAATCAAAAATAAGTATTACTTTACTGTAGTTATCATAGTTTGTATTCAGTTTATTCTGGCTTTTCAAGGGTTTGACGTATGCGATGATGGCTTTGTATTGACCGGATACCAACAAATATTTAATGCGCCTGAGAGTGTTGAATACAATTTCGTGTATTGGCTTTCTACCATAATTGGAGGGTTATGGTACGAATTGTTTCCAGGAGGGGGTGTTTTTTGGTTTAGGATATTGGCTATTGTAGTCAATACACTCACCTTTATGTTATCATATCAACTTTTAAAAAGGTACACAAACCCAAAATATACATTACTGGGGTTAACTATGGTGTTGTTTGTTAATGATTTTGGTTATCTGGTCTTTTATCATAACCAACTCACAGCACTTTTTGCGGTACTTATTGCCTATTTTTTAGAGCGTGGTTTGGCTACAAAAAATATAAAGAAAATACTGATCTCAGGAATTTTAATTGGAGTTAATGTATCTACGCGAATACCAAATATTACACTTCTTGCTCTGGTTATGGTTATTCCGTATTATCAATATTTGAACAAGAAGCATTGGAGTAGTGGTTTAAGATGGATAACAATGTTGTTATTGGGGTTTGTGATAGGTTTGAGTTTGATCGTCTTTGTGATGTTAATACTTGGTCACATAAGTATTATTCGTAATGCTTTTGAAACACTATTTAATCTGGGGAGTACAAGAGGTAGTGGTCATAGTATAGCCGATTTAATACACGTAACGTTATTTAACTATAAAAAAGTGGCTATTTTAATGGTTTATTTTATTGCTTATTTTTTTGTAGTAAAAAAGGGTGTCAATTACTTTCAAAATACGCTCTGGTTACGTTATTTAATATATGTGATTAGTTTTTTTGTGGTTGGATTACCATTTGTTAAGGGAGGAATACATGCTGTTTACGCGTTTTCTCTTGTAAGCTTGCTAACCCTATTGTTAAGTAGGTCCAAGCCAGTTATGTCAAAAGTCATGGCATTTATAGCAATTTTGATAATGATGGTACTTCCTTTAGGAAGTGGTGGAGGTATGATTAGTAGTGGTTACATGTGCATTTGGCTGTCAGTTCCGTTTGCATTATCTTTTGTTTCTGAAGGTCATCGTTTAGAGTTACATTTTGCATTTAAGAAACATATCGTGTTAAAACCAAATGCGGGTAAAAGCATGTCATATATAGCTACGGTTATTGCAATTTCGTTTCTTACAATTAAAACCTATCGTATTATTAACGAAGCTTACTTTGATCCAGGTTACCGATGGTATAAAACGTATAGTATAAATAATGCTTTTACCAAAACTGTTTATACAACCAAGGAACGCGCAACAATTATCAATGACCTTATGACGTATTTAAATAATTACGTGAAAGCAGGAGATTATTTGTTAACCTTTGATAGTATTCCCATGGTCCATTTTATGACAGAGACAAAGCCCTATGCTTACAATCCGTGGTTGATGATATACGATAGCCATTCGTTTGCAGAGAAGTTAAACAAAGCAGAACAAACTATTGATGTGTATCCCATAGTTGTTGTTCAAAAATTTGCTACGATTGAAAAGTTTTCCGAACCTATATCGAATTATCTAAATGAAGAACAGGAGGTAGGTGTACATTATAATAGAGCGCGAACTGTAGCTATGAACACGTTTCTGAAAACACACGATTATGAAGTTGTGTGGTATAATGATTACTTTAGCATTTATAAGACATTAAAAACTAAGTAATATTTACTTTTTTACATTAGACAAATTAATTCATGGATACTCTTAAAGACATTTCTATAATAATTCCTGTTTACAATGAAGAGGGCAATTTGAATGAATTATACGATCGCTTGTTAAAGGCAATTGAGCCCATTACCGAAAACTATGAGTTGATTTTTGTCAATGATGGTAGTATCGATGGTTCTTTGGAACTCATAATAAGGCTTTCAGAAAATAATAACAAAGTATTCTATATAGACTTTAGTAGAAATTTTGGCCATCAGGTGGCCTTAATGGCGGGTATAGACTCTTCCAAAGGAAAAGCTATTGTTATTATTGACAGTGATTTACAAGATCCACCGGAATTGATTCCAAAGTTATACGATAAACATCAAGAAGGATACGATATTGTTTATGCACAACGAAAAAAACGAGATGGGGAATCGTTCTTTAAAAAAGTTTCAGCAAAATTGTTCTACAGAATACTCAAACGTATGGTAGCTTTCGACATCCCTTTGGATGCAGGAGATTACAGAATTTTTGACAGAAAGGTGGCATTATCGTTGAAGCGGATGCCAGAACAGAATAAGTTTTTGAGAGGTCAGATGGCTTGGTTAGGCTATAAACAATCTAAGGTATTATATGATAGGGATAGTAGAAAACATGGAAAGTCTGCCTATTCTTATGAAAAGATGTTTCTATTGGCATTAGATGCGATCACAGGATTTTCGGATAAACCATTGGTCCTCGTTAGAAAACTGGGATTTTTCATTTCTTTTCTTTCATTTTTTGTTATTCTATTTGCAATTTTTTCACATTTTGTACTCCAGCAAACCATCACTGGTTGGACTTCACTAATTATAAGTGTAATGTTTATAGGCGGTATTCAATTATTTTCTATTGGAATTATAGGAGAGTACATCAGTAGAATCAATATCAATGTAAAAGATCGCCCTTTGTATATTGTAGATAAAACCAACATAAAGGATTGAAACCCTGATTTTAAGACTCAAAATTTAAGTGCGATACTATTATTCTCTGGCGTAGATTGGTATGGTTTTTAGAAGTAGATGTAGAGGTATTTATTTTCAGTGTTTAAAATTAAGAGACATAATACAATGTATTTATTTGCATACTCCCTAAAATTTGTATTTTCACAGCAGTAAAAGTTTAAAAGCCAGCTTATTTATTCAGTTCAAAAATATACAGATAACTTAAAGAAGTTATGGGATGATTTTGTGTCGTCATCTAAGAATGCAACGTTTCTATTTTATAGAGATTTTATGGATTATCATAGCGATCGATTTGAGGATGCGTCGCTTTTGGTATATAAAAATGAAAAGCTAATAGCTTTATTACCAGCAAATAAAGTAGATCATGATTTGGTATCTCACCAGGGCTTAACTTATGGTGGTTTAATTCTTCAGAAAAAAGTAGTTTTTAAGGATGTTTATGAAGCGTTTAAAGCCATATTGAATTTTTGTGAGGCCCAGAAGATAAATAGATTGACTTTAAAGATATTACCGAAAATATACAATGCATATCCAAGTGACGAATTGGATTACTTACTGTTTTTGGTTAATGCTAAGCTGATACGACGCGATGTGTCATCAACTGTAGATTACTCAAATCGGTTGAATATCAAATCAAATCGTATTGAAGGAGTGAAAAAGGCAATTAAAAATGGGTTGTATATCAAAGAAGTTAGTGCTTTTGATGATTTTTGGAATATGATATTGATTCCAAATTTGGTTGAAAAACACAGTGCTAAGCCAGTACATAGTTTAGAAGAGATCCAGTATTTAAAGTCTAAATTTCCTAACCGTATCAGGCAGTTTAATGTTTATAAAGACAATGTTATTGTTGCAGGGGCTACAATTTTTGAAACTCAACACGTAGCTCATGTTCAGTACATTTCTGCTAATTCTGATAGACAACAATTAGGAGCATTAGACTTTTTATTTGAGCATTTAATTCATACAGTTTTTTCTGAAAAACGTTATTTTGATTTTGGAATTTCTAATGAAAATAGAGGTTTACAAGTTAATGAAGGGCTATTATTTTGGAAAGAAGGGTTTGGAGCAAGAAGTATTGTGCATGATTTTTATGAGATTGACTTCAATAGTTATAAACCGCTAGATGCCATATTTATATGATAAAATTTTTAGACCTACATAAAGTTAATAAAAGGTTTCAGGAAGCATTTCAATTAGAATTGGTGTCGAGTATTTCATCATCTTCATTTGTGTTGGGATCAAAATTGAAGCAATTTGAATCGGAATTTGCAGCTTACTGTGGCACAAAATATTGTATAGGTACAGCTAATGGTTTAGATGCTTTAACTTTAATTCTAAAGGGTTATGTGGCTAATGGCAAACTGAAAAAAGGCGATAAGGTTCTGGTGCCGGCTACAACTTTTATTGCTACAATACTATCAGTAATTCATGCAGATTTAGTTCCGGTTTTGGTCGAACCTAATGATGAAACCTTTAATATCTCTGTCAGCGATGTGAAAAAACACCTTTCTCAGGATGTAAAAGCTGTTATTGTAGTTCACCTTTACGGACAATTGGCAGATGTTGATGCGATAAAAGCGATCTTAAGAGAAGATGTTCTGCTTATCGAAGATGCAGCTCAAGCTCATGGTGCTGAAAATAACAGAGGTATTAGAGCAGGGAATTTAGCAGATGCTGCAGCATTTAGTTTTTATCCAAGCAAAAATTTAGGCGCACTGGGAGATGGTGGTGCAGTAACAACCAATGATAGTGATCTAACAAAACAAATACAGCTTTTACGTAATTACGGAAGTCATATTAAGTATGAGAATAATAGTGTAGGTTATAATAGCAGATTAGATGAAATACAAGCTGCTTTTTTATCAATAAAACTCAAATACCTGGATGAGGATAATGAAAAAAGACGTGCGATAGCCAAACGGTATTTGACGGAAATTCAAAATTCAAAGCTTAAATTACCATACTATAATGGATCCAAAGACCATGTTTTTTACGTATTTGTAATTAGGGCAGATGATAGAGAGCGTTTTGGCAAATATCTGGATGAAAATCAAGTACAGTGGTTAATACATTATCCCATACCGCCACACCGGCAAAAAGCGTTTAACATGTTTGAAAACTATCACCTTCCCATTACAGAAAGTGTTCATGATACAGTATTAAGCATACCAATTAGTCCGGTCATGAATACCAGTGAAATAGATGCGGTTATCAATGTGATAAATAATTACTAATTGAAGAAGTTTATTCAATATATCAATGCAAATGTGCTTTTTAAAGTAGCCAACCTAAATTCAATTACCATTGGAGTAAAGATTTTGGCAGGCGTATTGACTTCAAAAGCCATTGCTGTTTTTATTGGAGCAGAAGGTATGGCTCTGATAGGGAATCTAAGAAATTTTTTGAGTGCTGTACAATCCTTTGCAATAGCTGGCTTGTATAATGGCGTTGTGAAGTTTATAGGGCAATTTAAAAGCAATAGTGAGGCATTGAGTAAAACACTGTCTACAGTATTTTACTTAGGGTTTTTTACAACAATGTTTATTGCATTCTTATCCTATTATAATGCCGAGTATATCAATGCATTTTTGTTTTCTGAAAGCTATAACTATGTATATGTTATAAAGATATTAGCTATAGTGCTGCCGTTCTATGCTTTGAACATGTTTGTGTTCTCCATAATGAACGGCTTTTCCAAGTACAAGATATTATTGATCATTAACATTATTGGTCAGATTTTAGGATTATTAGTAACGCTATTGCTCATTTGGCAGGATAATATCGATGGTGCATTGGTTGCTGTAGTTATTACACCGGCCCTTAATTTATTGATTTCCCTGGTAGGTATTTTGTATCGAAAGAGCTTAATACCATTGATAAAGATTAACAATCTTAGCCTTGGAATTTTAAAACGATTAAGCCCATATGCTATTATGGCTCTTGTTAGTGCTATAGCTATACCAATAGTATTGATAATCATTCGGAATTATATCATCAATGAAATAGGCATTAAAGAAGCAGGCTATTGGGAAGCCATGAATCGAGTCTCTCATTATTATTTAATGTTCATTAATTCGCTAATGACGCTTTATATATTACCTCGATTTAGTGAAATAAATAACAGGAAAGAGTTTAGGCAGGAAGTATTCAGTTTCTACAGGAAAATAATGCCTGTATTTGGTATTGTACTACTATTAATCTATATATTAAGACACTACATTATTACCATTGTTTTTACTGAAGAATTTAAACCTGTAGAAGAGTTGTTTGGCTGGCAGCTAATAGGAGATTTTGTCAGGGTACTGTCTATGGTAATAGCCTATCAGTTTCTAGCTAAAAAAATGTTTGGTCATTTTATCATCATAGAGATATTTTTATTCGTCATCATGTACTTTTCAAGCATTTATCTTGTAGATATATTTGGCATCAAAGGAGCTGTTATGGGGTATTGTTTGAGTTATTTTATGCACTTCGGGATAATTTTATTAATTTTTGGAAGTTCTCTGTTTGGTGTTATTTCTAATAATACAGATGAAATATAATTGATAACCGACTTTTGTGAAACTTCCTAAATACATTGCTAACAATTCGGTCTTAAAGATTACATCATTAAATGCTGTGGTCATTACAACTAGGCTGGTGATTTCTGTGTTTGTACAGCGATTGTTAGCCATAGGTGTTGGAGAAGCCGGTATAGCAGCTCTTGGGCAGATAAGAAATATTCTTTCCATGCTCTCCAGTATTTCTACCATGGGCGTATTTAATGGCATTATTAAATACGTTGCTGAGTATAAAGATGATCAACCAGAATTGTTAAAACTGTTTTCTACAGTGTTTGTGTTTACGGTTATTGGGTCTGTAATTACGGCTGGAATACTTTTTTTTGGTTCTGAGATTATTTCGGAGCGGGTATTCAATGACTCAGAGTGGAGTTATATTTTTAAGCTATTGGCATTTGTAATTCCGTTTATTGCTTTACATAGGGTTTTTGGAGGAGTAATCAATGGGATTTCCGATTATAAAAAGTATGCAAAGATTGAGTTCTTTGGGTATGTAATAGGAACTGTAGTATTACTTTATGGGTTGTATAATTATAGTCTTGACGGTGTACTAATCGCTGTAGCCATAGTACCATGTATTCAGCTCATAATATTACTTTTAGTTTTTGGTAAAGTATTAAAAGAATATATACGCTTTAAAGCGCTAAGTTTTAAAGTAACATATGCCAGGGAGTTAGTGGCTTTTACATTAATGTCATTCGTATCAACATTTTTAATCAATTATATAGAGTTGGATGTAAGGGTTTTAATCACAGATAAAATTAGTGTCAATGAAGCCGGATATTGGACGGCAATGACATTCATCTCTAAGAACTATATGGTATTCGCAACAGGCTTGTTTACATTATATGTGCTGCCGAAATTTGCACAGTTGAAAGATAAAAAGGACTTTTATAATGAAGTCATTCATATATATAAAACCATTCTTCCGATTTTTGGATTAGGAATGCTGTTAGTCTACGTCCTCAGATATTATATTATTCAGATCATTTATCCGGACTTTGATGGCATGGAACCACTATTTAAATGGCAACTTCTGGGCGATTTTATAAGATTATGTTCTTTGGTTATTGCCCATCAATTTTTAGCTAAACGAATGGTAAAGAGTTTTGTGGTCACAGAACTAATCTCTTTGGGCATGTTCTACACGCTATCAATAACCCTCATTGGAAGTTATGGTACTGAGGGAGTAGTAATAGCACATTTAATAAGGTATATTATCTATTTTGTAATTGTAATATTAGCAATTTGGTTTTATTTTGAAAAACAAAAAAGGCACTCTAATGAATAAACAATGTGAGTTATATATAGACAATGAAAAGTATGGATTTGATGTAGAAGGTCATTTTTTTTGGGGAAGTGAGGAATTGTTATACAAGGCAGATGACAGTGTGATTTCTAAAATGCAATGGGAAAGTAAAGGTTATGGAGTTGTTGATATTTTCTCTAAAGAAGAGTTCAATAATTTAAAAGTATCAATAGAAAAAAATATTATTGACGCAATTGCTGAGCATATACCAAACTTTGAAAAAGAGACATTTAGTTTAGAGAAGTATCATGAATATGTTACTACTGATGAATTGCATAACAAAGTCATAAACATTACAAGGAATTTGAATAATTCGGATTTTGATTTCAATATCGATGCACTTGCGGGTAAATTTGGAAGTATTTTAGGGTTTGAATTAACATCTTGGATAGAAGAGCTGCAAAAATCTCACATACAAGTAAGGATCAGTCGTCCCAATTCGTTAGATATAAACCCACCGCATAGGGACGGTTATCTGAGCTATTGGGAAGATATTATCAATGTATGGGTGCCTATAGTCGGATGCAATGAGAAATCTTCACTTCCCGTTTTACCAGGGAGTCATTTGCTATCTGAAAATGAGATTTTGAGAACGGAAAGTAAAGGCGCCAGCATTAATGGTAATACATATTTTGTGCCTTGTATTCTTGAAACCAAAGCAGGCATTATGAAAATGATCAGGCCTAACCCTAAGGAAGGTGAAGCACTTATATTTACACCATTTCTTATACATGGTGCTGCAGTAAATCAAAATCATGATGTAACCAGAGTGTCACTAGAATTGAGGTTTCCTAAGGTTTAGTCAAGAATGCCAATGTTTTAGATACATTTTTGTGCAATTAATATGATCGTGATATTGCTCCACAAACGCTCTGGCATTTATGGATATATGCTCAATCATATGGGGGTTTTTAATAAGTAATGCTAGTTTTTTAGCAATACTGTTAGCGTCGGGAAGAGCGTTAATAGCAACAGTGTCTTCTTCTATATTATAATATTCCAACCATTCTTTTTCAGCACCGGTAAAAACGACCTTTCCTTTAGCCATGGCTTCTAAGGCATTAAAGCCTTGATCATAGGCATACACCTGATCTAATAAGATATGGGCTTTATCAAAACTTTCAATATAAGCCTTATAGGGCAAATCCTTAACAATCAATATTTCAACATCTTCAGGATACTTCTGAGATATGATCTCAAGCGCTTCGTCAAAAATATCATTTCCCTTTTTGAAATAATTATCTGAGTTGACTCCATGAAAAATAACAACCTTGTTATCAATGACGGGCTTTTTATATGTCAACTCACTAAGATTTATAGCATGTGGAATCATCCCTAAGTAACTTTTATGACCAATCAACGGAATATGATAATCTAAATCATTAGCTATAACACCTTTAATGGTTTTGAAAATATAATCGTGTAAAGGCAAATGGGCTTCAGAAAGGTAGCTTAATGCAGGGGAGAAGTCTTTTTTAGAACCCTTACCTTCAAAGTAAGGGGTTAATATAGAATATCTGAATTTTTTATCATGAGCAAATGAAACACTAGGATAGTCGAGCCCTGTGGATAATAAATAAGCATCTTTGTTCCATGCCGTTAACCATTTAAATATTTTTAGTTGTATGGCTCTGTCAAAATCAAAAGGGGCTTCATTAATAAATTGAATCACATCAAAACCTGAAAGTAAGGTCTTTTTAGATTTGATTTGATGTTTAACGTATAAAGCATAAACATCTATTCCAGTGACCTTTTTAATTCCAATTCTCATTTTCTTGAGAATTAAAGATCTAAAAGGGTTCTTTATTTCTATATCAACATCTACTTTTTTAAAGCCATCTCTAGTGCTAACTACTATAGCATTGTGGCCAAGAGCCAGTAACCCATTTTTAATATTCCAATGCGTTCTGTTATATTCTCCAAAAAGTAAGACTTTCATTTAATATATTTACAAGGTCTAATTATTTACATGCAAAGTAAACATAAAAAAAGAATCTGTATAGTAACGCGTTCTCTAAGTGAGGGAGGAGCAGATCGAGTTGCAGCAATGCAATCTATTTTTCTTAATGACTTGGGTTATGATGTATATATTGTTTCAATTCTAAACAGTATAAAATATCCTTACAAAGGTATATTGTTTAATCTTGGTGAAATTAAGGAGAAAAATGATACGATTTTAGGAAGATTTCAAAGGCTGTTGATGTTGAAACAGTTTTTAAGAGCAAAAAAAATAGATGTTGTTATTGACCATCGTGTGCGTTCTAAGCCTTTTTCGGAATATATTATTTCAGCATTCGTTTATCCCAAAGCCGTTATATACATGATTCATAATTTTGCGATAGAACTGTACTTTCCACCATTTAAAAAGATGACGAAGTTATTATATAGCAAAGCAAAGCGTATTGTTTGTGTCTCGGATGGTATTGAGCATTTAGTTAGACAAGTGTATGGTTTTGACAATGTATCTACTATATATAATCCTATTGATTTTGACTATATAAATGAATTGAAAATAAAACCTGTTGCTATCGACGGTTTATTTATCTTTTGGTATGGTAGATTAGAAGAAGAACAAAAAAACATTTCGTTATTGATTGATGCTTATAAAGAATCAAATTTGCATGCTAAGAATATTCAATTGGTATTGATGGGAGATGGTAAAGATAAAGAAGCTATTAACGAAAAAATACAACGCTTGAATCTAATTAGGTATATTAAAGTTTTGCCATTTTCTGAAAACCCATTTGCTTATGTAAATACATCGTTATTCACAGTTTTGTCTAGTCGATTTGAAGGTTTTCCTATGACTGTATTAGAATCTTTAGCATGTGGAATACCAGTAGTGAGTGTAAAGTATCAAAATTTCCAAGATGGGGTGATTAAGGATAAGCAAAACGGGCTTTTGGTTGAAAATCATAACCCTCAAGCTTTAGCAAATGCATTTAACACTTTTGTTGAAGATGAAAAGTTATATCTTAGCTGTAAACATGGCGCCCAAAAAAGTGTAGAAGCATTTAAAGTAACCACAATAGCTTCACATTGGAAGAATTTAATTGAAGATTAATGCAAAATACCAAAGTATCAGATGTTAGTATCATAGAAATACCAAGAGTTCATGACGAACGTGGGCTTTTAGCAGTTGTAGAAGGAGACACATTCCCTTTTGAAATTAAACGTGTCTACTATTTGTATGATGTACCAAATGATGCATACAGAGGTGGGCATGCACATAAAGGATTATACCAACTCATAATTCCATTATCCGGTAGCTTTAATGTCCATTTAAAGGATGGGGAAGAAACCAAAACCATAACGCTTAACAAACCACACAAAGGCTTGTTGATTGTCCCGGGGATTTGGAGAGAAATTGATAATTTCTCTTCAGGATGTGTATGTCTAGTGCTAGCATCTTCAGAATATAATGAAGAAGATTACATAAGAGAGTATGAAGCGTTTTTAGCGTTTAAAAAGGCTTAGAAATAATGTATTCTTTATGACTAAAGGTCTTATTGTATTCAGTATTTTTAAAACAAAATGTGGTGTGTTCAGTAAAACTTTTTGTTTAAAACTCAAGTTTTTGAAATCTATATTCTTTTTGGTGTCCTTATATATTTTAAATTCCCCATTTATTTTGGTGCGTAATGCCAAACCGTAACGTTTTATATCTAAGTATTTTTTTAAATATATATTATGCTTTTCATAATTAGAAAAGGAATTAAATAAGGTGTACCGGGCATCGTTATCCTCAAATTTGCCCAAACTGTTATCTATAGACTTATTATATATCATAGTAACTTTAGGGTGAAAAACAACTGGTTTTTTTAATGCTACTCTTATCCACAAATCTAAATCCTGACTACTCAAATAAATAGGATTAAACATACCAAACTCTTGGAATACAGTTTTTTTCATACCAGTAGCAGAAGTCCATACGATAGTATCTTTTAGACTGGCTTTAAAAAAGTCTTCTAATAAAACAGGAGCATTAGTATTAAATTCAATGTTTAGTTGAGCTGGAGCTGTGAAGGTCTTACTATGTTTAATAAGATAATTATTAGCATATAAACCAGCGTTAGGGTATGCGCTAATACTCTCTTTTAAACACTCTAAATGATTTGATGTCCATTTATCATCTGCATCCAAAAAAGCTAAATATTTACCCTCTGCATATGTTGCACCATTATTTCTGGCTTTACTAGCTCCTAAATTATCTTGATGAAATAGCTTTATTTTTTCTGAAGAAAAACGCTCTACAATACCTACACTATTATCAGTAGAGCCATCATTAACTATTACAATTTCAAAATCTTCAAAAGTCTGTTGAAGTACGGTCTCTAATGTATTTTTAATATAGTGTTCCTTGTTGTATAAAGGTATAATAACGGAAAAAAAAGGCATGTTATTTATGGGCTATTAAATATTCGGCGATTTGTTTTGATGATTTTAAGTTTCTATCTGTAATGCTACCTTCTAGCATAACAGTATCGAAAAGTAATGCTTTAAATTGATTTATATGCTTATGATTTACGGAATAAACCAAAGCTTCTGCTAAAATGGCTTTTAATTGAACCTTACTTTTTAATTTCAGACATATTTGATCATTGTCATAGAAAGCATTGCCTAAAACAACAGTTACTTTATAACTAAATAAAGCTTCAATACCAACGGTAGAGTTATTAACAATAATCACTTTTGCTTGGTTTATAGCCTTTTTTAATGGAGTATTATTATCCAATATAATGTCATATTTATCAATATAGTTATAAAGTTTCTGGCTGTATTTGTTAACATACAACGGATGTTCTCTGATAACTAGTTTTGTACCATGGGGTAGGTTTTCAAAAACTGATTTTACAATTTCAAAATGTGTTTTAAAATGTGGACTATGGTAAATCATATTTACATCAACAGGAACTTGTAAGATAAGCAGAAAGTAAGGTTGCTCAATATCTAACAGCTTGGTGCTTAACTTTTTTTTACGCCTTTTGGATATATAACTATTTAAATCGGTGTGTTTCAAATCCGGAGGGTAAAGTTTAGTAGATTCAAAGCATTTCATGAATACCATATCCATAGCTCTATATACTATAGACCTGTTATAACTTACATTTTTATCACCTAATACGCTATCACACTTTTTATGAAGTTGATCCGTACTTGTATGATGCTTGTAAATAGATCGAATACTTAAATTTGCATTTACACCATGGTCATCAAAAAAAGTAGTGTTAAAAGGTCCTAATTCAATATATCTTACTTTAATATTCCTGCTTTTAGCTATGGCTATAGCAATTTCATTACACATTCTAGAGTCGCCAATAGTAATCAGGTAATCGAGTTGAATACGGTCATAAAGATTGTCAAAGAAGTCAATATAAGCTAGTGCTTGTATCTGTAATTCTTTAACAGAAGTGCTGTTATTGAGATGGGTATGAAAACGAGTAAAACTATTAAAATCCCAACCTTTATAAACTGTTGAAGTGTTGACAACCTTTAAATAACGTTTCTTGTGTCTCTTGGCGCGTAACCATACTGTTAAAGCGATCCATGAACTGTATTGACATCGAGTAAGTGTATATAAAAAACCACTAAAATAAATGCTCAATACTTTAAAATATAGCTTTTCACTTGTTTTAGTTTCCAAGTCTCGTTTTATATCCAGATAAAAACGTGAAAACTTATCAAATGTGCTTAAGCAAAGAACTCTCATAGTGTGATTTAAAACCTTTTTAATTAAATATCAGACGCAAGTGATATAATAACATAATGACTATTAAAAGTATGAAGAAAAACGGATTCCGTACGATCTAAAATTACTGATTTATTTAATACCAGCAATATAAGATATCTGATGCTTAATCTTTAACTTTAAAAGTGGATTAAGCTACAAGTAATTCATGTTGGTAACTATTTTATAAGGTGTTAAATTTAATGACGTAAAGTACAAGAGGTTATGAAAAAGTCTGTTCAGCTCTTACGCTGTACCACTTCAAAAACCTTATTCTCATCACATTTCAAAGTTTTACTAGGGTATTTAAGTAGCAAAGCGTAATCATGAGTAGCCATAAGAATAGTATTTCCGTTTTTACTAATATTTTGAAGCAATTCCATAACCTCGATACTGGTTTGAGGATCCAAATTACCCGTAGGCTCATCAGCTAAAATGAGTTCAGGATCATTTAATAAAGCCCGGGCAATAGCAACACGTTGTTGTTCACCTCCGGAAAGCTCATGAGGAAATTTAAAGCCCTTGGTTTTCATACCCACTTTATCAAGCACAGAAGCTATACGTTCTTCCACTTTTTCTTTTTCTTTCCATCCTGTAGCCTTTAATACAAATTCCAGATTTTGATTAATGGTTCTGTCCGGGAGTAGTTTGAAATCTTGAAAAACAATACCTAGTTTACGCCTTAAATAAGGGATGTCACGTTCCTTCATAGTTCTAAGATCAAAACCCACGATCGAACCATTACCTTCAGTCAGCTCAAGATCGCCATAAAGTGTCTTCATGAAACTGCTTTTACCACTACCGGTTTTACCGATGAGGTACACAAAATCACCTTTTTGCATTTCAAAGTTAACATTAGAAAGTACCATGCTATCCCCTTGATATATGGTAGCATCTTTAAGTTGTAAAATAGTTTCAGACATACTCTAAATAAATAAGCAAGGTTGTAAAAGTATTATATATAATGCCAATTATCAAATAGTGTTAAAATAGATAAACGTAAAATAAGGCATTTTGATATCTGTATTTGATAAGTTAGTTTATAATTATAATTAATTTCTGTCGTTATAGATTTTGTATTGATTTATATTTGAATTTCAAATTAGAGTCACCGTTAAATAACAATCAAAAAACGAAATCTTATGAAGTTGATAAAACGTAACGTGTTGTTTGTAATGCTGATATTCAATATGTTTCTTTTTGCACAGAAATCAGCCATTTATACAAGTGACCTTCAAGATTACCAGAAGGCATTAACACTTTATAATAACAAACAATATAAAGCGGCGCAATCGCTCTTTGACGATATCAAATACAATACGGATGACGCTGTGTTGAAATCCGATTGTTCCTATTACATAGCCAATTGCGCAGTGCGATTGAATCAAAAAAATGCAGATGATCTCATTGAAGAATTTGTGGAAGAGTATCCTACAAGTACAAAAAGAAATACAGCGTTTCTGGATGTTGCAGATTATTATTTTGAAAACTCAAAGTATCCTTATGCCAGAAAATGGTATGAAAAAGTAGATGAAACAAGTATCTCTCGTAGCGAACAAGACCGCTTTAACTTTAATTATGGGTATAGTCTGTATGCCACAAATAACAAACGAGGCGCATCTAAATATTTAAATCGGGTTGCGGACTCTAAAGAATATGGATCGCAAGCAAAGTACTATATCGGTTACATGGCCTATGAGGGAGACGATTATGATAAAGCCAGTGAATATTTTGACCAGGTTAGTGATAATGAAAAATATAAAGAAAAGCTATCCTATTATCAGGCCGATCTTAATTTTAAACTGGGTAAATTCGAGAAAGCAATAGCATTAGCTTTAGAGCAATTACCAAAAAGTAATGCTGATGAAAAATCAGAATTGTCAAAAATTATAGGAGAAAGCTATTTTAATTTAGAGCAGTACGAAAAGGCCATCCCTTATCTTCAGGATTATAAAGGCAAGCGAGGGAAATGGAATAATACAGATTATTACCAGTTAGGGTATGCGTACTACAAACAAGGAAATTACGAGAGCGCCATATCAGAATTCAATAAAATAGTTGATGGTAATAATAGTGTCGCGCAAAATGCCTATTACCATTTGGGTGAAAGCTATATAAATCTAGATAAAAAACAAGAAGCTTTAAATGCTTTCAGAAATGCATCGCAAATGAGTTATGATGCAAAGATCAAAGAAGATGCCTGGTTAAATTATGCTAAGATAAGTTATGAGATAGGAAATCCATACCAATCCGTACCTCAGGTGCTCACAGGCTATTTAGAAGCCTATCCGGATACACCATACAGAGAAGAGCTGGAAACCTTATTAATAGATTCCTACATCACTTCTAAAAATTACAGAGAAGCACTTAAACTGCTAAAAGGAAAAAACAGTTTTGAAAATAAAGTAGCCTATCAAAAAGTAGCATTCTATAGAGGTATAGAGTTGTATAATGAAACGAATTACACTGAAGCTCTCGAAATGTTCGAAAAATCACTAAGCGAACCAAGAGTCCCTGAGTTTGTTACCAGAGCAACCTTTTGGAAAGCTGAAACGGAATACAATTTGACCAATTATAACGATGCTTTAATCGGCTTTAAACAATTTCAGCAGCAATCTGGAGCAGGCGATACGGTAGAGCATACCAACATCAATTATAATTTAGCCTACACCTATTTTAAATTAAAAGATTATAATCAGGCATCTGATTACTTTGAGCGTTTTATCTCAAGCAATGTAGATGATAAGTTAAGACGTAATGATGCCTATCTCAGATTGGGTGATGGTTATTTTGTGTCCAGTGAATATCAAAAAGCGATAGATGCTTATGATAAAGCAATTTCAATTAATGAAATAGAGTCTGATTATGCTGCTTTTCAAAAAGCCATGAGTAATGGTTATATGGGAAAAGGGCAAGCTAAGATTAAGCAATTGAACACTTTCATTGAAGGCTATCCGAACTCAGCATTACGGGACGATGCTATTTATGAAGTTGCAAATTCTTATGTGAAGATCAATGAGGTGGATAAAGCTATGGCTATGTACGATAAGTTAAGCAAAGAGTATAGAAATAGCGTATTTATTCCTAAAGCACTACTCAGGCAAGGTTTGGTACACTACAATGCTAATGCTAATGAACAGGCCTTAAAGAAATTCAAAAAAGTAGCATCGGACTATCCTAATTCTGAAGAAGCAGTACAGGCAGTATCTACGGCACGACTAATATATATTGATTTAGGCAGGGTAGATGAATATGCCTTATGGGTAAGAACGTTGGATTATGTGGAAGTTACAGATGCAGAGTTAGATAATACCACATATCTCGCTGCGGAAAAACAGTATTTAGATAACAATACCGATAGGGCGATCCGACAATTCAATAGCTACCTTAATCAGTTTCCGAATGGAATACATGCATTAAAATCACATTTTTATCTGGCACAATTGTATTACAAAAAAGAATTGTTTGAGAATGCTCAACCTCATTATAAATATGTTGTAGACCAGCCCAAAGGCGAATATACAGAGCAGTCCATGGTAAGGCTCTCAGAGATCTACCTTAACGCATCCAATTGGTCGGAGGCTATTTTAGTATTAGAGCGTTTGGAGAAAGAAGCGGATTACCCTCAAAATAAACTATATGCACAGTCTAACCTGATGAACGCTTATTATCAAACAGAAGATTATACCAAAGCAGAAGCCTATGCAGAAGAAGTGCTTAAAAATAATAAGCTGGACAGAAAAGTAAAAACAGATGCCAGAATCATTATTGCCCGATCTGCAATTAAAACCGGAAATGAACCTAAGGCTAAAACCGCTTATGAGCAGGTTGAAAAAATAGCTACAGGTGAGGTAGCTGCAGAAGCATTATACTACAATGCATATTTTAAACATAAAGACGGTAAGTACGAAGCCTCTAATACTACAGTTCAGAAACTGGCGCGCGACTATAGCAGTTATAAATACTACAGTGCTAAAGGTTTAGTGGTAATGGCTAAGAATTTTTATGCATTAAATGATGCTTTTCAAGCGACATATATCTTAGAAAGTGTTATTCAAAATTTTCCGGAATTTGAAGAAATCGTTACAGAAGCCAGGGAAGAACTGAACACGATAAAAGCTGAAGAAGCCAAAACCAATTCATCAGTAGAAACCGACGATAATTAATAGTTCCCAGTTTTCATCAATCTAATATTTCAGACTAAAAAGACAGCATATGTTACAGCAATCTAAATATATCACAACCATCCTAACCGTTTGTATAACGCTATTTGGGTTTTCACAAGAACGCGCCAAAGATACTATCGACGGACAAGTTGTTAACGTAGTAAAACCCTACACACCTACCATATCAGATGCGTTTAAGATTAAAGAAGTGCCAAATCTAAACGATTCAACAACAACTAAAAAGAAAGCTGTTAAATACAATATATTTTCTATACCAGTTGCATCGACATTTACCCCGGCAAAAGGGAAAGCAGCAAATGTAGATAAAGCAAAAGCAGTAAAGTTATATGATAATTATGCCTCTTTGGGAGTAGGCACATATACAACCATTTTGGGAGAAGTATATCTTAATCATGCACTCAATAGCACAGAAAATGTAGGCGGTTATTTTAGTCATCATTCTTCGCAAGGTGGTATTGATGGTGTGGTATTGGACGATGATTTCACAAAGACAACACTTAATGTCAATTATTCGCAAAAATTACGCGATTTTTCATGGAAAATCGATTTGGGATATGACTTTCAAACCTACAATTGGTATGGCTTGCCGCAAAATGTTTTTGATAGTAATACCATAGCTATGATAGATCCGGGACACGCCTTTAATAATTTTTATGTGGGCGGTAAGTTGAAGTTTGATGATTTTATGTTGAACGATGGTAGTGTATTGTTCAGACGATTTGGTGACGATCAGGATTCGGGAGAAAATCGATTTATAGCTAAAGCTAATTTAGATATTCCCATACGAGGAGAAGTAATTAATACAGGGATTTATGTAGATTATATCGGTGGTAGCTTTGATCGTAATTACATTACGACAGAAGCTATTGATTATGGAAACGTAACCGTGGGATTATTACCTTCCTATCAACTAAAACAAGATGATCTTACAGTAGATCTGGGGGTGAAATTGGTCTATTTGAACGATACAGAGGCTAGCGATAATAAATTCTTTATCTATCCAAATATAGAAGCCTCATACCGATTGGTTAATGAGATTTTAATTGGTTATGGTGGTGTTACAGGAAACCTCATACAAAACTCATATTTTGATTTTGCCAATGAAAACCCATTTGTGTCACCAACACTAGCAATAGCACCAACAGATCAACGTTATCATGCATTCATTGGGTTTAAGGGGAAATTATCTAATAATGTCAGTTATAACATAAAAGGTAATTATTATGCAGAAGAAGACAAAGCTCTGTACAAGGCTAATGATACACAGACCTTTGCTGTAGAGAATTACCAATATGGAAACTCCTTTAATATCATTTATGACGATGTTACTACCTTTTCAGTTGCAGGTGAATTGAATATCGATATCAATCGAAATTTCACTTTTGGAATCAAAGGCGAGTATTTTAATTATAACATGGACGATCAGGCGGAAGCATGGAATTTGCCTGATATCACAGGTTCTATATTTATGGATTATCAGATAGCGGAGCGTTGGTTCGCAGGCGCAAGTCTGTTCTTTGTTGGTGAACGTAAGGACGAACTAACCGTATCAGGCACATTAGTACCGGTAGCACCTCAGACCATAGCCTTGGATAGCTATTTCGATGCCAATGCTCATTTAGGGTACAAGATCAATGACCAGTTGTCTGTGTTTGCAAAAGCAAATAATATTGCCAATCAGGATTATAACCGATGGCTTAATTTCCCGGTACAAGGAATACAGTTTTTAGCAGGAGCAACCTACCAATTTGATTTTTAGTAATAAAAAATTATAAGTGTTACACTCAATAATAAAAGCGAACCAATTGGTTCGCTTTTATTATTTTTACGAGGCTTAAAATACGAACCATGCGTAAATATATTTTTCTTTTTGTCATTTTAATAGTAACAAGTTGCTCAAAAAAAGAGCAAGCAGACTTGCTGATATATAATGCTAACATATACACTGTGAATCCAAATTTTGAAAAAGCAGAAGCTTTTGCAGTACAAGACGGTAGAATTATAGCTGTAGGAACTACAAGAGCATTGCAAGCTCAGTATGAAGCATTAGATACGTTAAACGCGCAAGGAAAAACAATAATACCAGGATTTATTGATGCGCACTGTCATTTTTACGGCTTAGGATTACAACAAAACAGAGTTAATCTGGTGGGTACAAAAAGCTTTGAAGATGTCATGAAACGTGTGCTCGATTTTCAGAATGAACGCCATGTAAATTACATTATAGGAAGAGGTTGGGATCAGAACGACTGGGAAGATCAAACGTTTCCTCATAAATTATTATTAGACCGCTTATTCCCTAATACACCAGTAGCTTTAACCCGAATCGACGGGCATGCCATGTTGTGTAATCAGGCAGCATTAGATGCAGCAAAAATAGATAAGAATACCTCTAAAGAAGGCGGGGATATCCTTATGAAGGATGGAGAGCTTACAGGAATACTTATTGATAATCCTATGGAATTGGTCGAAGCGACGTATCCTGAACCAACGCAAACACAAAAGATTGCCGCTTTGAAAGAAGCTGAGAAAATTTGTTTTGATCTGGGACTAACCACAGTGTCTGATGCCGGACTAGATAAAGATGTGATCACACTTATTGATAGTCTACAGCAATCCGGAGCACTAAACATGCGGGTATATGCTATGGTGTCTAATACACCTGAAAACCTTGATCATTATTTGAAGACAGGAAAAGTAAAAACAGATCGTCTCAATGTACAATCCGTGAAAGTATACGTAGACGGTGCTTTAGGCTCTAGAGGTGCCACTTTAAAGCAACCGTATTCAGACAAAGAAAACCACTTTGGCGCTATGGTTATAGGGTACAAAGAATTTCAGGATTTGGCAAAACGTATAGAGACAGCTAACTATCAAATGAATACACATGCCATAGGCGATTCAGCCAATAGCGTTGTTTTGAGAATCTATAAAGAGATATTGAATGGGAAATCGGATAGACGATGGCGCGTAGAGCATGCTCAAGTACTAACCGATAACGATTTTGACTATTTTAGAAACGATAATATCATACCGTCGGTACAACCAACACACGCTACAAGTGATATGTATTGGGCAGAAGATCGTTTAGGTAAGGAACGCATACAAGGTGCATACGCTTATAAAGAATTACTGGAAGCGAGTGGTAGAGTAGCCTTAGGAACTGATTTTCCGGTAGAGCAAGTGAGTCCGTTCCTCACCTTTTATGCTGCAGTAGCAAGAATGGATACAGCACAATACCCCGAAGGAGGATTTCAAAAGCAAAATGCTTTGACACGGGAGGAAACGTTAAAAGGAATGACTATTTGGGCAGCATATGCTAATTTTGAAGATCAGGAAAAAGGCAGTATAGAAGTCGGGAAGTTTGCCGATTTTATAGTACTAGATAAGGACATTATGACCGTTGCTGCAAGTAAAATACCTGATTTAAAAGTGGAGAAAACCTATGTGGGAGGACAGTTGCAATAACAATAACGTCATTGCGAGCGCAGTGAAGCAATCTCTTGAATTTAGTTGTGATTCTGGGATTACGTCGTCATTTTATTCCTCGTAATGACGGTGTGTTTTGGTATTGTTTTCATGATAATGTCATTGCGAACATAATGAAGCAATCTTTTAATTTTAGATGTGATTCATAAGATTACGTCGTCATTTCATTCCTCGTAATGACGGTGTGTTTTGGTATTGTTTTCATGATAACGTCATTACGAACATGGTGAAGCAATCTTTTTATTTTAGATGTGATCCATGAGATTATGTCGTCATTTCATTCCTCGCAATAACTAATCAAAATAAAACAACCAACCTTCTGACAAGTCTTTCCAATCAGGGTTTACAGTATTTATTAGAATGTCTTTTCGTTTTCTATTACCAGCTTTTATCTGCTTTTCTCTCTTTATTGCATCATGAATATTTGAAAACTCTTCATAATAAACAAGCTTGTTGCAGTTGTATTTATAAGTGAATCCCTTATACACTTTCGCCTTATGTTCATAAATACGTTTGATGAGGTTTGAAGTAACTCCAATATATATAACAGTATTATTTTTATTAGTCATAAAGTAGACATAGGATTTTTCCATATAATGAAGTTACAATTTTTATATATAACGTCATTGCGAGCGCAGTGAAGCAATCTCTTGAATTTAGTTGTGATTCTGGGATTACGTCGTCATTTTATTCCTCGTAATGACGGTGTGTTTTGGTATTGTTTTCATGATAATGTCATTGCGAACATAATGAAGCAATCTGTAGTAAAATCAATATAACCTGGCCAAATAATCGTAATGCTTACCATCCATAACTTTATCACAGTGTAAGCCAATAGCATGGCAGGCTGTTTGTAAAGTGTTAAAATCCAGATACAACCACTTCATGGGAACTTCATTTTTGCCTTTGTAACTTATGTAGTAATCCAGTTCACCATAATAATTCGCATGAATGTCATGCCAAATGCCCCCATCTTCATCTTCATACATATAAGCAATATCAGAAGAGTCGATCAAGATTTGCCCACCGGGGTTTAATAAGGATTTAAGATGCGTCAAGCAAAGATGAACTTTTGATAATTCTTCAAAAATCCCAGTACCGTTCATCAATAAAAGAATGGTGTCGTAGCTGTCTTTTTCTTCAAGTAGCGAATGAACTTTAGTATGAATAACACCTCGTGCTTTAGATACTGTGATAGCGCCTTTGGAAACGTCAATAGCATTTACCCTAAACCCTTTATTTTGAAGCCATAAGCTATGACTCCCGGCGCCACAACCTACGTCAAGCACAAACCCTTTAGTCAATTGTAATGCTTTTTGTTCAATTTTCGGCATGTTATCATAATCTCTAAACAGATAAGGTAATGGCAATACATCTTTGTCAGAGATACTAGTCCAGGTCACGATATCATCAGAAGACCCATGTTTATAATAATCTAATAAGGCTTTGCCGAAAATATCATTCATAAAATAGTAATTTTGCATTATGCAAGAGATCATAGATAACCTCCCTAAGCTTGCCAAAGACAAACATAAGGAAAACAAAGCGTTCTTTGCTAAGCTCAAAAAAAAACCTCCTAAGCAATTGGATTATCTTATGCAGGAATTGCATGAGACGGAATTCGAACATACCGATTGTCTGGACTGTGCCAATTGCTGTAAAACCACAGGGCCATTATTTACCGATAAAGATGTGGAGCGAATTGCAAAGCATTTTAGAATGAAGCCACAGCAGTTTATTGCAACTTATCTTCGTGTTGATGAAGACAACGACTATGTGTTGCAATCGGTACCCTGTACATTTTTGGGAGCTGACAACTATTGCTCTATCTATGATGTGCGCCCTAAAGCTTGTAGAGAGTTTCCACATACTGATCGGAAAAAATTTCAACAAATATCGAACTTAACACTTAAAAACGTCGCTATATGTCCTGCTGCATTTCATATTGTAGAAGAAATGAAAGCAAGGATTAAATTTTAAAAAAGTGTATCTTTAAAACTAAAATTTTTGCTTTCGTGGAAACCCTATTAAACTATTTTGAAACCATTCCATCATCTCACAGAAGTATTATTTTGGTTGGAGGCCTTACACTTTTTTGGTTGATTGAAGGTGCAGTGCCATTATTTAATTTTAAATATAAAAAATGGCGGCATGCCCTGCCCAATTTGTTTTTTACATTAACCACCATTATCGTCAACTTTGCTTTGGCATTTTTGTTACTTAAATCCGCGGATTGGGTGGTAGCAAATGAGTTTGGGATTATTAATTGGATACCAAATTTACCGCTATGGTTATATGTCGTATTGGGCATTTTGCTGATGGACTTTATTGGAGCTTACTTGCCGCATTATGTTGAGCATAAGGTAAAACCACTATGGATGGTGCATTTGGTACATCATAGCGACCATAATGTCGATACCACAACTGCAAACCGGCATCACCCGCTTGAAAGTGTAATACGATTTACATTTACCCTTATGGGGGTGTTCATTATAGGCACACCAATAGCTATAGTCATGCTCTACCAATCCATGTCGTTGGTTTCAACCCAATTCAATCATGCCAATATTAAGCTTCCAAAAAAGGTGGATGATATCATAAGTTATGTATTAGTATCTCCCGACATGCATAAAGTGCATCATCATTATGTATTACCATATACAGACTCTAATTACGGCAATATTTTTTCGATATGGGACAGGTTATTTGGAACATTCATGAAATTTGATAGAGAAAAGCTAGTGTATGGTGTAGATGTGTTTCCCGATGAGGTGAAAAATAATAATATTGCGGAGTTATTGAAACAGCCATTTCAAAAATATCAAAAACCAACTGTTATTCCAGATGCAGACCAATAAAGTATATCTAGTAATTGTTTTATTAATGATGAGTTGTAGCAGCAAGTCTAGTATAGATATCCAAGGGCATAGAGGTTGTAGAGGACTTTTGCCGGAAAATACCTTGCCAGCATTTGAAAAGGCCATAGATATTGGTGTGCATACTTTAGAATTGGATATTGCCATTACTAAAGATCATAAAGTTGTAGTGTCTCATGAGCCTTTTATGAGTCGAAAGATATGTTTGGATGCCGAAGGGAATGAAATCCCTGAGGATTTGGATAAGCATTATAACTTATATCAGATGACGCATCAGCAGATTAAGCAATTCGACTGTGGCACAAAGTTTCACTCCGGATACCCAAAACAGGAGAAAATGAAGGTTTATAAGCCACTGTTGAGCGAAGTCTTTGATATGGTGAAAGCTAAGGGAGCGAAAGTGAAATTTAATATAGAGATCAAATCAAAACCTGAATATTATGGCATTTATACACCACAACCCGAAGCTTATGTGAGTATGGTATTAAAAACTATAGCAGATAATGGTATGGAAGAGCGCTCTAATCTGCAATCCTTTGACCTTAATATTTTAGAAGTCATTAAAAAGCAATCGCCAAATACTAAAGTGGCACTTTTGGTAGATGAAGGGGAATCTATAGATGATAAGTCTAAGGCACTAAGTTATAAGCCAGAGATCATAAGCCCATATCACAAATTATTAGATGAAACTAAAATTAAAGCACTACAGGCACAAGGGTATGAGGTGATACCATGGACAATTAATGATGTAGACCTCATGAAAAGATTTATTGAATGGGAGATTGATGGCATAATTACTGATTACCCGGATCAACTTAAAATTCTATTAAGCAATTAAGGTTTTCAACAAGTTGTTAACAATTTATTGTTGTTCTTCTGATTTTTGTGTAGTTCATAGAATTTATTCCTTTTGATATCATTAAACTAGTTATGTTTAGTGTGGATTAATTAATTACTGTTGAGTTGAAAACCCCTTTTATTTTAAACTTAATGGTATTTTTTTTCAAAAACATCAAACAGATGTTATTTGTAGGTAGTGTATTAACTACCTTTTCTTTTCTACAGGCGCAAACGGCGTATGCTAAGATCGATAAGAACAGAAATGTTCAGGCTAAAGATTTGTACCACGATCTTAACGCTTCAAAAGATACACTGATTCTAAAGAGTAAAAAGAAGATCAATTATCTGTATTCTATAAATAAAGATTACAATAGAGAATTGGACTTTTATATTGATACTACTGCTTATGAATTGCCTTTAAATAAACTAAGTATGGGGAAGCATGTGTTTGTAGCTGTACAATCGCCATTAAGAATTGTTTTTGTTGTTCATGTACTCAAAGAGATTCCTGTTAACATACCAAAACCCAGAAAAAAAATGCCTGCTAAAAAACCTGTAGCAATAAGAGCTACAGAAATGGTATTGAATGAAAATAAGAAGTAATACGGCATCTCACAATTTTAAATGGATATATTGCTTTACTTGCTTTGCAAGATATGTTCAATCAAAATATATTTTAATTTCAGTAGTATTCATGATGACATTATCAAGAAAGCAATACTACTAAAGCACAACGTCATTACGAGGAATGAAATGACGACGTAATCTCATGGATCACAACTAAAATTCAAGAGATTACTTCACTATGTTCACAATGATGAATCATACTATATACCTTCATGTTATTTTTCTGCGGAACGTATAACAACGAAGTTATTTCCAAGAAGGTAATCAATCCTTATAGATCAAATACTGATCTCTTATCTTTTTGTAAGTCTCAAGCCCATCATGCCACGATGCTTTTATTTTTTGCTCAGACCAATTGGCTTCGATCTGTTCTTGTAGCAATTTGGTGCCAGCCAGTTTTGTGAAAAAAGCCTTAAAAAAAGGCGCCTCTGCAGATTCATTGATGTTGTAAAATTCTATCAACCACGAGAGGTTAAGTGTATTTAAACGTTGGTGTTGAGACAAGTCATACCCATAACAAACTTTACCTTCATGCTTAGGGTATTTAGCGCCCTCATTGGGTTGAGGTGTAAAGCTGTAACTGTGTTTTTTTAAGGAATAAAACGGTGCGCCAACGATCTGAAACTGTTTGTCAGTACCTCTGCCAATACTAATGCTAGTGCCTTCAAAAAAACACAAGCTTGGATATAGATTAATGGCTTGATCGTTAGGTAGATTTGGAGATGGTTTTATGGGTAAGCTATACAAAGTATTATGAGTATAGTTTTTAACAGGAATAATGGTTAATTCACATTGTGCTTCATTTTCCATCCAACCTTCACCGTTAATCATTTGAGCATATTCGCCAATAGTCATGCCATGAACAACAGGTACAGGATGCATGCCTACAAAACTTTGGTGCTCTTTTTCCAGTACGGGACCATCAATGTAATGTCCGTTAGGATTGGGACGATCCAAAATCAGAACCGGAATGCCTTGTTCAGCACAAGCTTCCATAACATAATGTAAACTAGAAATATAAGTATAGAATCGTGCACCAACATCCTGAATATCAAAAATCATGATATCAATACCTTCAAGTTGTTTAGGATTAGGTTTCTTGTTTTTTCCATAGAGTGAAATTATAGGTAATCCGGTTTTGAGATCTATACCGTCTTTGACTAATTCGCCGGCATCAGCAGTACCTCTGAACCCATGCTCAGGTGCAAAAACCGCCTTAATACTAACATTTAAATTTAATAATGAATCCACCAAATGCACATACTCGTTGGGGTACTGTTTGAAAATTACTGAAGTTTGATTGGCAACGATACCCACACGTTTGTTTTTTAATAAAGGCAAGTATTCTGGTATGCTATTAGCGCCAACAGTAATAATAAGATCCGGATGCTCGTTAGTTTTAGAAGTAGATAATAAGTCATTTGCAATAGCTTGATGTTCTATTGTAGATTCTTTGGATTTAGAACCACAACTGAGAACTACTAAAACCAAGAATAAAACTGTATTTTTGAAAACCTTAAAACGCATAAGAGGTTTGAATTTAGAATTGTTTATAGCAAAACGCATTATTAGTAGTAAAGCGTATAAAAGTAGTGTTTCGGCGCCAATTATTAAAATTGGTATTGCAGCCATTGCTATAGGCATTATTGTCATGCTCATTGCTATAGCAACCGGATTAGGATTACAGGAAAAAATAAGAGATAAGGTTAGTGCTTTTAATGGCCATATTACCATAACAAACTACGATAGTAATGCTTCAGATGAATCTCAGGTGCCAATATCCATAACGCAAGAGTTCTATCCCGAGTTTAAAACTGTAGAAGGCATATCGCACATACAAGCAGTTGCTACCAAATTCGCAGTTATACGTACCGAAAATGATTTCGAAGGGGTTATAGTAAAAGGCGTTGGAGGAGATTATAATTGGTCTTATTTCAAGAATTTTCTGAGGGAAGGACGCCTACCTGATTATTCTGGTAAACGCAACGAAGAGGCTTTGATATCACAATATATCGCCAATAGATTGGGGTTGAAAGTGGGTGATAAATTCAATACCCTTTTTGGAGAAAGCACAGGAGATAAACTGCCAAGAATCATAAATTACGAAGTGGTAGGCATATACAATTCGGGTTTTCAGGAACTGGATGAGAAGTATGTTATTACAGATATTAAACATATTCGACGTATAAACAAATGGAAGGATGATGAGATCGGAAATTTCGAAGTGTTTGTAGAGGATTTCTCAGAATTGGAAACTACAAACAGGGCGGTATATCAAAGTATGGCATCCCCATTATTGAATAGTACTACGGTAACAGAAAAGTATTATACTATTTTTGAATGGATTAAAATATTTGATAACAATACTTATGGCATAATAGGCATCATGATCATTGTTGCCGGTATTAATATGATTACGGCATTATTAGTGCTAATTTTAGAACGCACACAAATGATCGGTATTCTGAAGGCAATAGGAAGTTCAAACGTAAGCATAAGAAAGATATTCTTGTACAATGCCGCATACCTTATTGGTTTAGGATTGTTGTGGGGAAACCTTATTGGTTTAGGCCTGCTCTTTGCTCAAAAATATTTAAAACTATTTCCGTTAAATCCAGATGTATATTATGTCACCGAAGCACCAGTATATATTAGCTTGGATTATATAGTTATGCTCAATATAGGGACATTTGTAGCCTGCTTTCTGCTTTTATTGGTACCATCTGTAGTCATCTCTAAAATTTCGCCGGTAAAAGCCATACGTTTCGAATAGTAAGTCATAGCGAAGATAGTGAAGCAATCTGTCTAACCCCTCTTATTTAGACTATTACCTGAACATATACAAAGACAAGAATAAACAAATTCAAAATTTGATATGCTACCTTTTACTTTTCATTTAAATTTGCATCGCAAATAAATAATATGGACTACGCAAAAAATATACTTGAAACCATAGGGAATACACCTTTAGTAAAACTCAATGCTTTAGTAAAAGAATTACCTTGTATGGTATTGGCTAAATATGAGACTTTCAATCCCGGGAATTCGGTAAAAGACCGGATGGCATTACAAATGATAGAAGATGCTGAAGCTGATGGTCGGTTAAAACCAGGAGGAACCATTATAGAAGGAACGTCTGGAAATACAGGGATGGGCTTGGCATTGGCAGCTATAGTAAAAGGCTATAAATGTGTGTTTGTTATGGCCGATAAACAATCTAAAGAAAAGGTAGATATCCTTAAAGCTGTTGGCGCTGAGGTTGTGGTATGTCCGACTGATGTTGAGCCAGACGACCCACGCAGCTATTATTCAGTGTCAAAACGTTTAGGAGAAGAAACACCAAACTCTTGGTACGTGAACCAATACGATAACCCTAGTAATGCGGTAGCACATTATAAAAGTACCGGACCTGAAATATGGAAGCAAACAGAAGGTAGAGTAACTCATTTTGTGGTAGGCGTAGGTACAGGAGGTACCATCTCTGGTGTGGGTAAATATCTAAAAGAACAAAATCCAAATGTAAAAATATGGGGTGTAGATACGTATGGTAGCGTATTTAAAAAGTATCACGAAACCGGAGAATTTGATGAGAATGAAATATACCCTTATGTCACCGAAGGTATAGGTGAAGATATTTTACCAGAGAATGTTGATTTTAGCATCATTGATGGTTTTACTAAGGTTACTGATAAAGATGCTGCAGTATATACCCAGCGACTGGCCAAAGAAGAAGGGATGTTTTTAGGAAATTCAGCAGGTGCGGCAATTAAAGGTGTGTTACAACTCAAGGCCCATTTTAAACCCGAGGATGTTGTCGTAGTTCTATTTCATGATCATGGTAGTCGTTATGTAGGGAAAATGTTCAATGACGACTGGATGCGTAAAATGGGTTACATAGAATAATTCTAATACCATCGTGAGCGTAGTGAAGCTTAGGTTTGAATTATAAGATTACGTCGTCATTTCATTCCTCGTAATTACGTTATGTTTTAGTATTGTTTTCACGGTAATGTCATTGCGAACACTACTGAAATCAAAACATATTTTGATTGAAAGTATCTTGCAAAGCAAGTGAAACAATCCTTATGAGCTAACAGCAGATATCTCCATGATGAACAGCATCAATGAAAGCCATGTTTTTTGCCTTATCAGTCACTAAATCATCAAAGATTTTTATGCCATCATAGTCGTTATCATCAAGGACCAAAGCTTTAAATTTTTCCCAGGGAAATTGTACGCCGGGATCCGTTCTGCGCTGTGGATCGAGTTTAGCATGTGATACGATATCTTCCAAGTTAGGGTATTTAGCCCAGCAGTATTTTACAATATCGGCTGTTATTTTAACCTGCCAATCCGAAAAAGGATCATTGATTTGACTGTTTACAATTTCTATACCTAAAGACCAATGGTTTACTTTATTTTTACCACCATTGACATCAGGATGAAATTTATCGTTGCGGACATGCCAGGCTGCTAAAGTCTCTGGAGCGCATGCCCAGATTAGCTTACCGTGCTCGGCCTCATTTTCATCTGGAACTAACCAGTGCCAACTTCCTTGACCATTTGGGCTCCGCATTACAGATACAGCGCCATCAGATGAGTGGCCAGCTGTAGCATGAATGACGATACCTTTAATGCCAAAAATAGGATTGTATATGCGCTTGGTCGTTTTACTTTTCCAATGCTTTTGTATACCTGGATACCACACTTCAGGCAATTTGATATTAGTAGGTTTCTGATCTTTAGGGAGTTTAAAATGATAATCTTTAGGATCCATAGTACAGGTTTTGATAGGTTGTGTTCATTTTACAATGCACAATTTATATAATGTCTTTATTCTTGATCTTATCCAAATAGCTAAGACTGAAGTTGATTTTCAATTCGGTCCACATAGGAAGGTGATCACTCATTTGAAAGGTACGCCACTTTTTCTTGTAGTACGTTTTTTGCTTATCCTCATTATTTTTAATGGCTATAAAATCATCAATGGCCTTTTGAATCTTTATTTTTTTGTCAATATCCTGTTCGCTAATGAGTTTTTGTTGTTGTTCGTTGATTTTCCTATCGATATTAGCTATTACTAGATTTTGATAATCTTTAAACTGTCGCGTGCTAAAGACTTTTCGATAATAGTTATATGCCCCGGCGCTATTAAGGCTATCACCATGAATGATTTCTCCTTTCTTTTCCATGAAAGCAATCTGGTCGTAATGTTTGGTTTGAAACATATTTGACGGGTTGTTTTTAATGCCTTCAGGAATAACAAAACCATGTTTTTTAAGAGCTTTCATGGTTTCGTGTTCTGGGCTATAGATGTTGAAATCACCAAGTAAGATGAGGTTTTCACCATACTTTTTTGCTCTGTTTTTGATATTCTCTGCAATCGCATCAATTTCTTCGATCCGTTGTTTTAATTTTTTTCCCGAATCTGAACCAAAATAAATATGAACCGTACAGAGCTTGAATTTGAACCAGCCAGATTGAAAAGCTACCAGAAAAGGCGTACGTGCAAATTGTTTTTCGTTTTTGATAAGTTTACTTTGAGTCAGTACAATTTCACCTGCAATTTTTTCAAATGATACTCTGTTGGTATCGTAAATGTATACCATGCGTTCCCCATTACCCGAACGTCCTTCTGTAACATCAGTCATGATATAGTCCCATGTTTTTCCAAGGATATGCATGAGCTTTTTAAACTTACTTAAATCGTCGTTGACCTCTTGGATAGCAACTAGATCAAAGCTGGAAATGATCTCAGCTATATAATAAAGTGCCTCTTTTTCTCTGGGTCCAAAACCATATTGATCGGAATCAAAATCGCGTATGTTCCAAGTGGCAATAAGTACATTTTCGTTGAATGCCTTGATAGGTATCTTCTGCTCTAAATCCTTTTTAAGATTTACCAAACGCTTTACAACCCTATGGCGTTCGGTATGCTCACGAAAATCATTTTTAAGTGCATAGTATCTCATTATGGTATGGTTAGTAGTGTATAGAGCTATACAAGTTATAATATAAAGCAATGCTAGTAAATACGTAACCTTACGTATATTTTACACGATATTGTAAGTTATTTTTTACATTTTGTATATCTTAGAGCCATGCAGGAAGTTTTCTTACATTATATATGGCAATACCAAAAGCTAATATCTCCTCTCAATACTGTATGTGGTGCACAAGTAGAAGTAAAGCATGCTGGAATGGCCAATACCAATTCAGGACCGGACTTTTTTAATGCTCAAATTTTTATCGATGATCAGCTATGGGCTGGTAATGTAGAAATTCATGTCAATTCCTCAGATTGGTATGTACACCACCATGAAAAGGATAAAGCATATGATAATGTAATCCTTCATGTGGTTTGGGAACATGACACAGAAATTTTTAGGAGTAACAATAGCAAGATTCCTACATTGGTTCTTAAACAGCATATTTCTGATCAAATACTAAATAATTATCAAAGCCTAATAGGAAATACCACAACTTGGATCAATTGTGAAAAGAGTTTTGCAGAGGTTGATAAGTTCATTCTCGATAATTGGTTGGAACGATTATGTATCGAGCGTTTAGAAGAAAAATCAGAACAGATCATTCGTTTTTTAGAAGCTACAAATAACGATTGGGAAGCCGTATTGTTCACATTGTTATTCAAAAATTTTGGATTAAAGGTTAATGGGGAAGCATTCATGAGTATTGCCAATTCGTTTGATTTTAATGTGGTGAGAAAGCTACATGCTGAAGCATCACAATTAGAGGCATTATTTTTTGGTCAGGCAGGATTATTAAATGATACGATAGAAGATGTGTACTATGATCAACTTAAAAGCGATTATAATTATATCAAGCATAAATTTTCATTAAGTGCTAAAGGCGTTTTGCCAGTACGATTTTTTAGATTACGGCCATATAACTTTCCCACTGTAAGGCTTTCTCAATTAGCATGCCTGTATGCCAAACATCAAAGTCTGTTTTCTCGATGTGTAAAAGCAGAAACTTTAAAGGATATTTACACCATATTTGAAATAGAAGCTTCGGACTACTGGACACATCATTTTACATTTGGAACTACATCTAAAGCCTTGCGAAAAAAAGTATCAAAAGCGTTTACACAACTGCTTATTATCAATACGATAATACCTGTGAAATTTACTTACAGCAAGAGTATTGGTGTTGATAACGATCATTTGCTAGAGATCATGAAAGCTCTTACTGTAGAAAAAAATAGCATTGTTGAGCGTTTTTTTGCAATAAGATCAATGGATAAAAATGCATCGATCTCACAAGCGTTAATTCAGCTAAAGAAAAAATATTGTGATGCTAATAAATGTATACAATGTGCAGTAGGAAATCGTCTAATCCTTAAAAATTAATTATCTTGCAATTATGAAGTTTTTCTATAATTTGCTGCATTATTTTCAGAAGCGTGGTTACTATGTCTGTCAGCGTATAGCGGACAGATTGGGTATCAGAGCAAAGATAGTTCGTACATCATTTATGTACCTCACATTTGTAACAGTTGGCTTCGGTTTTGCGTTGTATCTGTTTTTAGCTTTCTGGATGAGAATCAAAGATATTATATACACCAAACGCACTTCAGTATTCGATTTATAATATGCAGAATCCATTAATACGACTCTTTAGATCTAAAATATATCCAGCCTTAATCTTAATGCTTGTTTTGCTGTTAATTGGGGTTTTGGGCTATAAGATTATAGCAGATTACAATTGGGTAGATGCTATATACATGACGGTAATTACAATTACTACCGTAGGTTTTCAGGAAGTACAACCTTTAGATGCTAATGCTAAAATATTTACGGTTTTTTTGATATTAGCCAGTGTTATCATAGTAGGTTATGCCATTAAGGTAATTACAGAATACATACTGAGTAGAAATAATTTCGAAGACATAAAACAAAAGAAAATGCAAAAGCGTATAGATGCAATGATTAACCATATTATTATTTGTGGTTATGGACGTAATGGTAAACAAGCAGCAACCAAGCTATTGACCTACAAAAAACCTTTTGTAGTGATAGAAAAGGATAAGGAAATTATTGAAAAATTTGAATCGGAAGAGATTCCATTTGTTTTAGGAAATGCTAATGAAGACGAAACCCTTTTATTGGCAGGAATTGAACGTGCCAGTACACTTATATCAGCATTGCCAAATGATGCTGATAATCTTTTTGTTGTACTATCGGCGAGACAAATTAATTCTAAAATGCACATCATTAGTAGAGCATCTCAAGAAACATCATACGATAAACTGAAATTGGCTGGAGCAAATAATGTCATCTTGCCAGATAAGATCGGAGGGGATCATATGGCATCTTTGGTGGTCATACCAGACCTAGTTGAGTTTATCGATAATTTAGGTATTGTAGGAGAACAGAACATCAATATAGAGGAGGTAGAGGTAGAAAAATTGTACAATACACAGGATGTAAAGACCATAAGAGATCTCGATCTTAGGAAAAAAACAGGATGTACTGTTATTGGTTTTAAAGGTGTAGACGGTGAATACCTTGTTAATCCTGAGGCAGATACAAAATTAATTCCTAGCTCTAAAATTATTGTTTTAGGTCGGCCAGAACAGATAGAAAAATTAAATTCTACCTATGATATTAATTAATGTAGAGCGCCATTTTAACAAGTACGACTTTAAAAACTCATTTTTTTTTAGCATCTTGTCAGCTTTAAGTTAAAACTAACTAAACACATTTTACATATGAAGAAGTATCTTCTTTCAGTTTTTGCACTATTATTACCGCTTTTAAATTTTGCTCAGGAGGCTCAGGAAATGGGCATTGATGAAAAAATCGATAAAACCTTTGGAGACCTTACGGGTTGGTTTGTAAAAGCTATATTTTATCAGATAGATTTTGGCGGAGGTGTAAAAGTGTTTTGGGTTTTATTTCCCTTAATTATTGGAGCTACTTATTTCACCATCTATTTTAAATTAATAAATATCAGAGGTTTTTTAACCTCAGTAAATATTGTTAGAGGTAAATACGATGATATTGATCATCATGAATCTATGGTAGCTGCTGGTGACTCGACTCCAGGAGGTGATGCCATAGAAACTATAGCTGTTGAAGGACATGATGGCGAAGTGTCGCATTTTCAGGCGTTAACTGCTGCCCTATCCGCAACAGTAGGTTTAGGAAATATTGCAGGTGTGGCTATCGCGGTTTCCATAGGTGGTGCCGGAGCAACATTTTGGATGATAGTAGCAGGGTTGTTGGGTATGGCTTCAAAGTTTGTGGAATGTACACTTGGTGTAAAATATAGAGATATTGCTGAGGATGGTACTGTATATGGTGGGCCGATGTATTATTTGACCAAAGGATTGCGAAACAAAGGTTTCGGAGGATTGGGTAAAATACTTGCGGCATTATTTGCTGTTTTTGTAATTGGAGGATCCTTCGGAGGAGGTAATATGTTCCAAGTAAATCAGGCGTTCCAATTGGTAGAGAATATTACAGGAGGTGAGGATTCATTTTTACATGGTTACGGCTGGGCATTTGGACTGGTAATGGCTGTGCTTGTTGGTATAGTGATTATAGGTGGAATTAAAAAGATCGCTAAGGTTACAGATAAGATCGTACCATTCATGGTTGTTATATATGTGGCTGCTTCTCTATTTGTTATTTTCGTTAATTACGATATGATAGGTTCTGCCTTTGTTCAGATATTTGAAGGTGCTTTCAGTCCCGAAGGTGTAGCCGGGGGCGCCATAGGTGTATTAGTGCAAGGTTTCAGAAGAGCTGCTTTTTCAAATGAGGCTGGTGTGGGTTCTGCATCCATAGCACATTCGGCAGTAAAGACAAAATATGCAGCCAGTGAAGGAATGGTGGCTTTGTTAGAACCTTTTATTGATACTGTTTTGGTATGTACAATGACAGCTTTAGTATTAATCATTACAGGAAATGTAACTTCAGCAAATGCGGGATTAAATGATGCTCAAGCCATTTTATTAACTTCAGGAGCTTTTGAATCTGCAATATCATGGTTCCCTTATGTATTAACTGTAGCTGTAGTGTTGTTTGCTTTTAGTACTATGATCTCATGGTCATATTACGGATTCCAGGGCTGGGCATATTTGTTTGGAAGAACTAAAAAAATGGAATATGCCTATAAAGTGATTTTCTGTGTTTTCGTAATTATAGGAGCAGCAGCAAGTTTAGGATCAGTAATAGGATTTTCAGATGCTATGATTTTTGCTATGATGGTACCAAACATGATCGGACTTGTTATTTTGGCACCAAAAGTTAAGCAAGAACTTAAGAAATATATGGATGCCATAAAGGCAAAAAGAGCCTAAGACGTGTTAAAGCATATAAGATCCCATTTCAGGTTTTCAAAACAACAACGAAGTGGGATTTTTTTATTGGTACTGATCATTATCGTATTACAGTTGATCTATGTTTTTGTGAACGTGCCATCAAAAGAAACCGCTTATAGTGAAGATGAGATGGCTGCATTTCGTCTTGAGGTAGAAACTTTAGAACAAATAGCTATAGCGAGCAAAAAGCCTAAACTATATCCTTTTAACCCCAATTTTGTTACGGATTACAAAGGTTACACCTTAGGTATGACTAATGACGAAATAGACCGTTTGCATGCTTACAGAAACAAAGGCTTGTGGATCAATTCAATAGCTCAGTTTCAGAAGGTGACTAAAGTATCAGATACGTTATTACAAAAAATCTCACCATATTTTAAGTTCCCGGAGTGGGTAACCAATCCTAAATCGAACAACTATAAGACATCCAATATTAAGCAATACCAACCCAAAACCTATGCTCAAAAATCAGACTTGAATACAGCAACGGCTGAGCAATTACAAAACGTCAATGGTATTGGAGAAAAGCTTTCTGAACGTATCATTAAATATCGAAATAAGTTCAAAGGTGGTTTTGTTGATGATGTAGAATTGAAGGCTGTTTATGGCCTTAAACCTGAAGTTATAGAACGAATTACCAACGATTTTACGGTAAAGACACCAAGGCAGATACTTAAAATGAATATCAATACGGCTACAATAGAACAATTGGTAACCATTCCGTACATTGATTATGAAGTTGCATATCAAATTATTGAACAACGAACCTTGAGAGAAGGTTTTAAGTCAATTGAAGAATTAACAAAAATTGAGGAATTTCCGGTGAAAAAATATGATATAATTAAATTATATTTGCAATTCTAAGAAATATTCAATTTTATGTCAAAAATGTACTTCACCGAAGAGCATCAATTATTCAGAGAAAGTTTACGAGATTTTTTACAAAAAGAAGTTGTTCCCAATATTGAAAAATGGGAAGAAACAGGTACGATAGATAGAGCCATATGGAAAAAATTCGGCGATATGGGATATTTTGGGTTGGCATATCCGGAATCCTATGGGGGCTTAGATCTGGATTTATTTTATACAGTAATACTACTTGAAGAGTTACAACGAATAAATTCAGGAGGTTTTGCTGCAGCGATATGGGCTCATGCCTACTTGGCAATGACTCATGTAAATAAAGAAGGTGATGAACGTATAAAAGAAGAGTATCTGGCTCCAAGCATTTCCGGAGACAAAATAGGTTGTTTATGTATTACGGAGCCTTTTGGAGGTAGTGATGTTGCCGGAATGCGTACTACAGCAGAGAAAAAAGGTGATACATACATAATCAATGGTTCCAAAACATTTATAACTAATGGTGTTTATAGCGATTATCTTGTAGTTGCTGCTAAAACCAATCCTCAAGAAGGTAATAAAGGTATTAGTATATTCATTATGGACAGAGAGACACCCGGGATATCAGCAACCAAATTGGATAAGCTAGGTTGGAGAGCTTCTGATACTGGAGAAATAGCATTTGATAATGTGGAAATACCAGCATCTAATTTAATGGGAGAAGAAAACAAAGGATTTGCGTACATCATGCAGCACTTCTCTTTAGAACGTTTAATTATGGGGGTCAATGCCCATGCAAGAGCAGAATATGCTTTAGAATATGCCAAGCAGTACATGTCTGAACGCACTGCATTTGGGAAAACTATAGATCGATTTCAAGCCTTAAGACACACCATGGCTGATTGTTATACGCAAATGGAAATATGCAAGCAATTTAATTATTACGTAGCAAAACGTTTAGACATGGGTGAATATGTTGTTAAAGAAGCGACGATGTCTAAATTACAGTCTACAAAAATGGCCGATGATGTTATATATCAATGCTTGCAATTTTTAGGTGGATATGGTTACATGGAAGAATACCCGTTGGCCAGATTATCAAGAGATAGTCGATTAGGACCAATAGGTGGTGGCACTTCTGAAATCCTAAGAGAGATTATCGCTAAAATGATCATCGATAATAAGGATTACAAACCCGCAACCTAGATTTATCAGATCATTTTAGCGAAAATAATTTACAATGTCGCTAAAATGATCATCGATAATAAGGATTACAAACCCGTAACCTAGATTTATCAGATCATTTTAGCGAAAATAATTTACAATGTCGCTAAAATGATCATCGATAATAAGGATTACAAACCCGCAACCTAGATTTATCAGATCATTTTAGCGAAAATAATTTACAATGTCGCTAAAATGATCATCGATAATAAGGATTACAAACCCGCAACCTAGATTTATCAGATCATTTTAGCGAAAATAATTTACAATGTCGCTAAAATGATCATCGATAATAAGGATTACAAGCCTGCAACCTAGATTTATTAGGTCATTTTAGCGAAAATAATTTACAATGTCGATAAAATGATCATCGATGATAAGGATTACAAGCCTGCAACTTAATGTAATTGATCATTTTCACAGTAGTAAAAATGCATAGCTAATATGACTATTCATTTAAAATAGATTATCTTTCGAATCTCAAACGACAAATCATGAACAGGATATTAAGACTATTACTTCTTAGTGGTGTTTTGTTATTCCAACACGGTATAAACGGTCAACAAGAGATAAAAAATAAGGTTGTTGATTTCAGTACACTACTCCCTCTGGAAAATGCAAGCATTTACATTAAAAATACAACTATAGGTACCATTAGTAATTCAGATGGTAGATTTGCTTTAGTTGTACCAGACAATCACTTAAAAGATACGCTAGTAATCTCTTCAATCGGTTATAAAACGTTCAAGACACGAATAGATGAATTTGATAATAGTTTTGATGTTTTCTTGGAAGCTGATGTTGCAGAATTAGATGAGATTGTTGTTATGGCGGAAACCAGACCAAAAACCGGAAACGATATTGTTTTAAAAGCATTAGAGGAACTTTCCGAAAATCTACCAGACTCATCCTATCTGCAAAAGGGGTTTCTAAGGCATAAAGAGCGCAATTCTAAAGAATTTAAATGGCTTATAGAAAGTGCAATAACGGTTTATGACTCGGGTTATGCCGCATCAGCAAAAGATCACCTTAAAGTTAATGTTGATGAAGTACGTAAAAGTTACGATCTCAGAGATTTGGATAGTATGTTTTCTTATTACACATACCTTAAACGTTATGCGAATTACAGAAACCTCAAAGCAAAAAATTTAAAACGCGATACTATAGATAAATCGTCTTTGGTTAAGGCTATAAAATGGAACGATACTCGAGTTAATGGCTTGGAGAATCTGTTCAAAGGAAAGTTAAACCTGGTTAGAAATTCTAATGTGTCCAAAGCCTTATTTGGCGATGATGTACTACAAAAACACCAGTTTAAACTCGATACTGTTCTGGTGGATAATGACCGAAAACTATATAAAATACAGATTTCTGAAAGTGATGATTTTATAGGTCTTGGTACCAAAGGTATTTATAATGAGGGTTATAAATCAAAGGGGTGGATCTATATTTACTGGGATAACTATGCCATAAAGAAGATAGAGTATGAGCTTATTGCTGCCTCTAAAGCACAAAAGAGCAGAAGTAAAACCTTATTTGGAACTCAGGTTAATCATAAGTTGATCATGACCTATATGGAATACAACGGTAAAATGTATCCCAAGTATATCTATTACGAAACGCCAAAACTTGTTAATGTAGGGCTAAAAAATGACGAAAAACTTACAGAAAAGGAAAAAGCAAAGTATTACAATGAAGAGCGCTTTTATTATACCGTACAAGAGATTTTATTTACAGAAATTATAGACGACGATCAAATCGTTTCAGAAGCATTACAACACGAATGGGATGCTGATATTTTTGCATCACGACCATACAATAAGGATTTTTGGAAGAATTACAATGTCTTGTTAGAAAGTGAAGAAGATGAAAAATTAATTAATGATCTGAGCAAGAAAGCATCGTTGTTTAAAGAATAAGTTTTATTTCTACTCTTTTAAAAAAGATAAGTTTTTTATTTTGAGGTTTTAAATTCCTTCCTATATTTGCACCCACAAAATTTAAAAGAGAGGAGGTTAAGACACTATGTTAATAATTCCAATAAAAGAAGGTGAAAATATAGATAGAGCTTTAAAGCGTTTTAAGCGAAAGTTTGATAAGACAGGTACAAAGCGTCAGTTGCAGACGAGAAAGCAATTCACAAAGCCTTCAGTAAAGCGTAGAGCAGAGATTCAAAAAGCTCAATATATTCAAAAACTAAGAGATCAGGAAGATATATAAGCTTTCTGTATAGAATATAGTAATCCCGCAATTTGCGGGATTTTTTTTTGAAAATATCTGTCAGCAATCAAATATTTGTTACATTTATTAATGTTGAAAAACCGTTAGAATGTCCGTGCAATCATTTTCAGAATATTTGTTGTTAGAAAAAAAGTACTCCAATCATACGGTAGGTGCTTACGTGAGAGATTTAGAAATGTTTCAGAGCTTTTTGGATGTAGAACATCAACAGCAAATACAAGAGGCCGAATACGCATTGATAAGGCATTGGATCATAAACCTGGTAGATCGAAAAGTATCTAACCGAACCATAAATAGAAAACTATCAGCCTTAAATTCCTATTATAAATATTTGCAAAAAATAGGTGCCATTGAGAGTAATCCTTTAAAAAAGCATAAAGCACTTAAAGTGGCTAAGAAAGTACAGGTGCCATTTTCAGAAAATGAACTTAAAGATGTGATACAGCTGCTTGCTCAAGAGCATGATTTTGTGGGTGTAAGGAATCGGTTGATGGTAGAATTATTTTATGCTACAGGAATACGACGAATAGAACTTGTAGAAATTAAGTTGACAGATGTCAATATGGAATTAAAAACGCTTAAAGTGTTAGGGAAGCGTAATAAGGAGCGGTATATACCACTAATAAGCACAGTGCTTAATTCTTTAAAAGAGTATCTGAAACTTCGGAATGAATTACCGGTTATACATGATAATAATGTTCTTTTTTTAACAGAAAAAGGCCATAAAATATATGAAATGCTTGTTTACAGAATTATAAATAAGTATTTTAGTAAAGCATCCTCTAAGTTGAAATGTAGTCCACATGTATTAAGACATTCTTTTGCGACACATTTATTAAATGAAGGTGCGGATTTAAATGCTGTTAAAGAGCTCTTGGGACATACAAGTTTGGCTGCTACACAAGTTTATACCCATAGTAGTATTGCTGAGCTAAAAAAAGTCTATTCAAAATCACACCCCAGGAATCTTAACAAGTAGAATGTTTAACCAAATAAAAGAGAACCTATGAAGGTAAACACGCAATCTGTAAATTTCGTAGCAGACAAAAAATTAATTGATTTCATTCAAAAGCGAATGGATAAATTAGATTTATTCTACGACAAGATTATTCAATCAGAAGTGTATTTAAAAGTAGAAAACACTAGTGATAAAGAGAATAAAATATTCGAAGCCAAAGTGAGTGTACCCGGAGATAGTTTGATTGTTAAAAAGCAGTGTAAGAGTTTTGAAGAAGGCGCAGACATGGCTGCTTCGTCATTAGAACGGCAATTAAAAAAGCGAAAACAAAAATTAAGGTCATATATCTGATAAAATTTTTTCAAAAATGTTTTGATTAAAAAAATAAAACATTACATTTGCAGTCCGTTAGAAATAGCGGACTTTTTTATGCTGAAAATTTGGTGTGAAAAAGAGGTTGAAAAGCCGATATAGCTCAGCTGGCTAGAGCAGCTGATTTGTAATCAGCAGGTCGTGGGTTCGAGTCCCTCTATCGGCTCAAGTTCTTAGAACATAATGTATATTTTTGGGGAGATACTCAAGCGGCCAACGAGGACAGACTGTAACTCTGTTGTTTTTTAACTTCGCAGGTTCGAATCCTGCTCTCCCCACGAATAAAATACTCTGATATAAAATCAGAGAAAAAGCGGGAGTAGCTCAGTTGGTAGAGCGTCAGCCTTCCAAGCTGAATGTCGCCGGTTCGAACCCGGTCTCCCGCTCTAAAATTCCTGCGAAGGCAGGAATCTCTTCTTTCAATTAATTGCATCTTTAGTATTGAAGATGCTTTGGAGGTTGTAGGAATAAACACTTTACGCCGGTGTAGCTCAGGGGTAGAGCGTTTCCTTGGTAAGGAAGAGGTCACGGGTTCAAATCCCGTCATTGGCTCAGTTTTGAAACAATAATTTGAACACTAATATTTAATTAAGATTAAAATAAATTAAAAATGGCAAAGGAAACTTTTGATCGTTCGAAACCACACCTTAACATAGGTACTATCGGACACGTTGATCACGGTAAAACCACACTTACTGCTGCGATTACAACTGTATTAGCTAATGCAGGTTTATCTGAGAAGAGAGATTTCGATACTATCGATAATGCTCCTGAAGAGAAAGAGAGAGGTATTACTATTAATACATCTCATGTTGAGTACCAAACTTCTAATCGTCACTATGCACACGTTGATTGTCCAGGTCACGCGGATTACGTTAAGAACATGGTAACTGGTGCTGCACAAATGGACGGTGCTATATTAGTTGTTGCTGCGACAGATGGTCCTATGCCTCAAACTCGTGAGCACATCCTTTTAGGACGTCAGGTAGGTATTCCTAGAATCGTTGTATTCATGAACAAAGTGGATATGGTTGATGATGAGGAATTATTAGAATTAGTTGAGATGGAGATCAGAGATTTATTATCGTTCTATGAGTACGATGGTGATAATGGTCCTGTAATCGCTGGTTCTGCATTAGGTGCTTTAAACGGTGAGCAAAAATGGGTTGATACAGTAATGGAATTAATGGAAGCTGTTGATTCTTGGATCGAATTACCAAAGCGTGATGTAGATAAAGATTTCTTAATGCCAATCGAAGATGTATTCTCAATTACAGGTCGTGGTACTGTGGCAACTGGTCGTATCGAAACTGGTGTAGCTAACACTGGAGATCCTGTTGAGATCATTGGTATGGGTGCTGAGAAATTAACATCAACTATTACTGGTGTTGAGATGTTCCGTAAAATATTAGATAGAGGTGAAGCTGGTGATAACGTAGGTATCTTATTAAGAGGTATTGAGAAGTCAGACATTTCTAGAGGTATGGTAATTGTTAAGCCAGGTTCAGTAACGCCACATGCTAAATTTAAAGCTGAGGTATATATCCTTAAAAAAGAAGAAGGTGGTCGTCACACACCATTCCATAATAACTACCGTCCACAGTTCTACGTACGTACAACTGACGTAACAGGTAATATTTCTTTACCTGACGGTGTAGAAATGGTAATGCCAGGTGATAACCTTACAATTACTGTAGAACTTATCCAGCCAATCGCTATGAATGTAGGTCTACGTTTCGCTATCCGTGAAGGTGGTAGAACAGTAGGTGCTGGTCAGGTAACTGAAATTTTAGACTAATAATATAAGCTAAATATTAATTAAGGTGTCTTGCAAAAATGCAAGATGCCTTGATTTATATTTACGGGTTTAGCTCAGTTGGTATCACGCCACGGCGTGACAAAATCAGGTGTCGATTTCAACCCAAACAGTATAAAATCTACAGAGTTTTATTAAGAAAGTAGAGTTTTAAATACGGGTTTAGCTCAGTTGGTAGAGCACTGGTCTCCAAAACCAGGTGTCGGGAGTTCGAGCCTCTCAACCCGTGCAAGATTAAAAATAGATGAGGTAAGTGTGTAATAGAATACATTTTTTACAGAAAACTTACCAAAAAAAATACAAGATCAAATGGCAGGAATAGTTACATACGTAAAAGAATCTTTTGATGAGTTGAAAAACCATGTAACATGGACCCCTTGGCCTGAAGCGCAAAGGTTAACCGTGATAGTAGCGGTGTTTTCAATTCTATTTTCTTTAGCTATTTGGGGAGTAGATACTGTATTTAGCAGAGTGGTAGAAGCATATTTTAGCTGGATCAAGTAATTAGAAATAACAACAAGAACGGAGTATGTCTGAAAATAGTGGAAATAAGAAATGGTACGTTGTTAGGGCTGTAAGTGGACAGGAAAACAAGATCAAAGCTTACATAGAAAACGAAATTTCAAGATTAGGACTTCAGGACTATGTAGATCAGGTTTTGGTTCCTACAGAGAAAGTTATCCAAATACGTAATGGTAAGAAGATTAACAAGGAAAGAGTATATTTTCCGGGTTACATCATGATACAAGCTAATCTTAGTGGAGAGATTCCTCACATCATTAAGTCTATTACCAATGTTATAGGCTTTTTAGGAGAAACAAAGGGTGGAGATCCTGTGCCATTAAGGCAATCGGAAGTTAATCGTATGCTTGGAAAAGTAGACGAGTTAGCATTAGAAGCTGATGCTAATGTTGCAATCCCTTACACGATGGGAGAAACTGTAAAGGTAATCGATGGACCATTCAATGGATTTGATGGTACCATAGAAAAGATAAACGAAGAAAAGCGTAAGCTAGAAGTAATGGTTAAGATTTTCGGAAGAAAAACACCATTAGAACTTAGCTATATGCAAGTAGAAAAGTTATAATAATTGTTACAATAGATAGCGTGACTCTAAGCTTCCAAATTATTAGAAGAACGCACTAATTATTTTAAAATGGCAAAAGAACTAGACAAAGTAGTTAAATTACAAGTTCGGGGAGGTGCAGCGAATCCATCGCCACCGGTTGGACCCGCTTTAGGTGCCGCTGGAGTTAACATCATGGAGTTCTGTAAGCAGTTTAATGCAAGAACCCAAGATAAACCAGGTAAAGTATTACCTGTGGTTATCTCTGTTTACAAAGACAAATCATTTGAGTTTGTAATCAAAACACCACCAGCAGCAGTACAATTATTAGAAGCGGCCAAAGTAAAGAAAGGATCTGGAGAACCAAACCGAAGAAAAGTAGCAAAAGTCACTTGGGATCAAGTAAAGGCTATTGCAGAAGACAAAATGCAAGATTTAAATGCATTTACGATTGAATCAGCTATGAAAATGGTAGCTGGAACAGCAAGATCGATGGGTATCACAGTTAAAGGAGGAGAAGCTCCAAACTAAATTTTTTGAAATGGCAAGATTAACAAAAAAGCAAAAAGAAGCTAGAGGTAAAGTAGATAAAAATAAGCTTTACTCACTAGAAGAAGCTTCAGCTTTACTTAAAGAAATCACGTATACAAAATTTGATGCTTCAGTAGATTTAGCTGTGAGACTTGGAGTAGATCCTCGTAAAGCAAATCAAATGGTACGTGGTGTGGTATCCTTACCACACGGTACAGGTAAAGACATGAAGGTTCTTGCATTAGTAACACCAGATAAAGAAGCCGAAGCAAAAGAAGCAGGAGCTGATTATGTGGGATTAGATGAGTACTTACAGAAAATAAAAGATGGTTGGACAGACGTAGACGTTATCGTTACCATGCCAAGCATTATGGGTAAGTTAGGACCATTAGGTAGAATATTAGGACCAAGAGGTTTAATGCCTAACCCAAAAACAGGTACAGTAACAATGGATGTTGCTAAAGCTGTTAGTGAAGTAAAGGCTGGTAAAATAGATTTTAAAGTAGATAAAACAGGAATAGTACATGCTCCTATTGGAAAAGCATCATTCAGTGCCGATAAAATAGTAGGTAATGCTAACGAATTAATATCTACATTAATCAAATTGAAACCAACAGCAGCCAAAGGAACTTACGTGAAAAGTATTTTCATGTCAAGTACCATGAGTCCAAGTATTGCAATAGATCCAAAAATTAGCTAGTAGTAAACCTTTAATATTATGACAAGAGAAGAAAAATCACAGGTTATTGAAGCGTTAACTGCTGAATTAGCAGATAATACAAATATCTATTTAACAGATATTTCTGGATTAAATGCAGTAGACACTTCAAATCTACGTAGAGCTTGTTTTAAAGCTAACGTAAGATTGTCTGTAGTAAAAAATACATTATTGGAAAAAGCCATGGAAGCTTCTGATAAAGATTTCGGAGAACTTCCAACGACTTTAAAAGGTAATACGTCAGTAATGTATTCAGAAACAGGAAATGCTCCTGCCAAAGTAATAAAAGCCTTCCGTAAAAAATCTGAAAAGCCTTTATTAAAAGGTGCTTTTATTGAAGAAGCAATTTACATCGGCGATGAGCAATTAGATGCCTTAGTAGATATCAAGTCCAGAGAAGAGTTAATAGGTGACGTAATTACATTATTACAATCGCCTGCTAAGAATGTTATCTCAGCACTTAAATCAGGAGGTGGTAAACTTTCAGGTATCTTAAAAACATTATCCGAAAAAGAAGGATAAACAAAGCGCGTACGCACTAAAAAATTAAAAATAAAACACACACATTAAAACGATAGAAAAATGGCAGATTTAAAAGATTTCGCAGAACAATTAGTTAATTTAACTGTAAAAGAAGTTAATGAATTAGCTGATATTTTAAAAGAAGAATATGGTATCGAGCCAGCTGCTGCTGCTGTTGCAGTTGCTGCAGGTGGAGGTGCTGCAGGTGGTGGAGAAGCCGCTGAAGAAAAAACAGAATTTGATGTTATCCTTAAAGCCGCTGGAGGTTCTAAATTAGCAGTTGTAAAACTAGTTAAAGAATTAACAGGTTTAGGATTAAAAGATGCTAAAGCATTAGTTGATGATGCACCAAGCACCATCAAAGAAGCTGTTTCTAAAGACGAAGCTGAAGGCTTAAAATCATCTTTAGAAGAAGCTGGAGCAGAAGTTGAGCTTAAGTAAGCTTAACCATAGCCTACAAATTATGGTTTAGGTCTGGAGTGTTCTCCAAGACCTAAACCCTTTTGTGTATATAAATGGTATGTACACGTTATATATTTTTTTTAATAAAAATCTCGTTCATCAATGTTAGCAAAAAAGGCTGAAAGAATTAATTTCTCTTCTATTGTAAATAGAACAGATTACCCAGACTTTTTGGATATTCAAATAAAATCCTTCCAGGATTTTTTCCAATTAGAAACTAAATCAGAAGAAAGAGGTAATGAAGGGCTTTACAATACCTTCATGGAAAATTTTCCAATCACAGATACTCGTAATCAATTCGTATTAGAGTTCTTAGATTACTTCATCGATCCACCACGATATACTATTGAAGAATGTATTGAAAGAGGATTAACCTATAGTGTGCCACTAAAGGCCAGACTTAAATTATATTGTACAGATCCAGAACATGAAGATTTCGAAACCATCGTTCAGGATGTATATTTAGGAACCATACCTTACATGACACCAAGTGGTACATTTTGTATCAATGGTGCTGAACGTGTAGTTGTATCTCAGTTACACAGATCACCGGGTGTATTCTTTAGTCAGTCTTTTCACGCTAATGGAACAAAATTATACTCTGCCAGAGTAATTCCATTTAAAGGTTCGTGGATTGAATTCGCTACAGACATCAATAGCGTTATGTACGCTTATATTGATAGAAAAAAGAAATTACCTGTAACTACATTATTTAGAGCTATAGGCTTTGAACGAGATAAAGATATCCTTGAAATATTTGACCTTGCTGAAGAAGTAAAAGTATCAAAAACAGGATTGAAGAAAGTTATTGGTAGAAAGCTAGCGGCACGTGTATTAAATACATGGCATGAAGATTTCGTTGATGAAGATACTGGAGAGGTAGTATCTATTGAGCGTAACGAAATTGTATTAGACCGTGATACTATTGTAGACAAAGATAATATTGAAGAAATCCTTGAAGCAGGTGTTAAAACCATTCTTTTACACAAAGAAAGTGCACAACAAGGTGATTATGCAATTATCCATAATACACTCCAAAAGGACCCTACAAACTCTGAAAAAGAAGCTGTAGAACATATTTACCGTCAATTACGTAATGCTGAACCACCAGATGAGGAAACAGCACGTGGTATTATTGACAAGCTATTCTTTAGTGACCAACGTTACTCTTTAGGAGAAGTTGGACGTTACAGAATGAACAAGAAATTAGGATTAGATATCGGAATGGATAAGCAAGTACTTACCAAAGAAGATATCATTACTATCATAAAGTATTTAATTGAGTTGATTAACTCAAAAGCTGAGATCGATGATATCGATCACTTATCTAACCGTCGTGTACGTACAGTAGGAGAGCAATTATCATCGCAGTTTGGTGTAGGTTTGGCACGTATGGCACGTACCATTCGCGAGCGTATGAACGTTCGTGATAATGAGGTGTTTACGCCAATCGATTTGATCAATGCCAAGACCTTGTCTTCAGTGATCAATTCCTTCTTTGGAACGAATCAGTTATCTCAGTTTATGGATCAAACTAATCCATTAGCAGAGATCACACACAAGCGTCGTTTATCGGCTTTAGGACCTGGAGGTTTATCCAGAGAAAGGGCAGGTTTCGAGGTGCGTGACGTTCACTACACACACTATGGACGTTTATGTCCGATTGAAACTCCTGAAGGACCAAACATTGGTTTAATATCTTCACTTTCAGTATATGCAAAAGTGAATTCTATGGGATTCATTGAAACCCCATATAGAAAAGCAGAAGAAGGTGTCGTAGATATTAAAAATGCACCAACATATCTGAGTGCTGAGGAAGAAGAAGATATGTTAATTGCTCAGGCTAATATTCAAGTTGATGACAACGGAAAAATATTAGAAGATAAAATTATTGCACGTCAGGAGGGAGACTTCCCGGTAATTGACCCAACAAATGTACATTACACAGACGTTGCACCAAACCAGATCGCTTCTATTTCGGCATCTTTAATTCCATTCTTGGAACATGATGATGCTAACCGTGCCCTGATGGGCTCTAACATGATGCGTCAGGCTGTACCATTATTACGTCCTGAAGCACCAATTGTAGGTACCGGTTTAGAAAGACAAGTAGCATCAGACTCCAGAGTATTGATCAATGCTGAAGGTGAAGGTGTGGTTGAGTACGTTGATGCAGATAAGATTATTATCAAGTACGAGCGCACTGAAGAAGAAGCCATGGTAAGCTTTGATAGCGATACCAAAGAGTATCCTTTAGTGAAGTTTAGAAAAACCAATCAAGGAACCTCTATTAACCTTAAGCCGATTGTAAAGAAAGGCGATAAAGTAACTAAAGGGCAGGTACTTTGTGAAGGGTATGCAACTCAAAATGGAGAATTGGCTTTAGGACGAAATATGAAAGTAGCATTCATGCCTTGGAAAGGGTATAACTTTGAGGATGCTATCGTGATTTCTGAAAAAGTAGTAAGAGATGATATCTTCACTTCAATACACATTGACGAGTATTCATTAGAAGTAAGAGATACCAAATTGGGTAATGAAGAGTTAACAAATGACATACCAAACGTATCTGAAGAAGCAACGAAAGATTTGGATGAAAATGGTATGATTCGTATTGGTGCTGAGATCAAGCCTGGTGATATCTTAATTGGTAAGATTACACCAAAAGGAGAAAGTGATCCAACACCAGAAGAAAAACTTCTTAGAGCTATTTTCGGTGATAAAGCTGGTGATGTAAAAGATGCATCTTTAAAAGCTTCTCCATCATTAAATGGTGTGGTAATAGACAAAAAACTATTTGCCAGAGCAATTAAAGATAAACGTAAAAGAGCTCAGGATAAAGAAGATATCGAAGCATTAGAAAATGCATACGATAATCGTTTTGACGATCTTAAAAATATCTTAGTAGAAAAGTTATTTAACATAGTCAATGGTAAAACAGCTCAGGGTATATACAATGACCTTGGTGAAGAGATCATACCAAAAGGAAAGAAGTATACCTTGAAAATGTTAAATGCTGTAGACGATTATACACACTTAACCTCAGGAAAGTGGACTACAGATGATGAAACTAATCTATTGGTAGCAGATCTGATTCACAATTATAAGATCAAAGAGAATGATCTTCAAGGGTCTTTAAGACGTGAGAAGTTTACCATTTCTGTTGGAGACGAATTACCTGCAGGAATCATCAAACTTGCTAAAGTATACATTGCTAAAAAGCGTAAACTTAAGGTAGGTGATAAGATGGCAGGACGTCACGGTAACAAAGGTATCGTAGCGCGTATTGTACGTCAGGAAGATATGCCATTCCTAGAAGATGGAACACCGGTAGATATCGTATTAAACCCATTAGGGGTACCGTCGCGTATGAATATCGGTCAGATTTATGAAACCGTATTAGGTTGGGCAGGTCAAGACTTAGGTCGTACCTATGCTACACCAATATTTGATGGGGCAACATTAGATCAGATCAATTCGTACACTGATGAAGCTGGCATTCCAAGATTCGGTCATACTTACCTGTATGATGGAGGTACGGGAGACCGTTTTGATCAACCGGCTACAGTAGGTGTGATCTACATGATCAAACTAGGTCACATGATTGACGATAAGATGCACGCACGTTCTATCGGACCATACTCATTGATCACACAACAGCCATTAGGTGGTAAAGCACAGTTTGGTGGTCAGCGTTTTGGTGAGATGGAGGTATGGGCTCTTGAGGCTTATGGCGCATCAAGCACATTACGTGAGATCTTGACTGTAAAATCAGATGACGTTATTGGTAGAGCTAAAACTTACGAAGCAATCGTAAAAGGTGAACCAATGCCAGAACCGGGACTACCTGAATCTTTCAACGTATTAATGCACGAATTGAAAGGATTAGGATTAGATATTAGATTAGAAGAATAAATTTATAAGTCGTAATTAGCCTGCATTAAGCAGGCTGAATACTCAAAATATTATGGCAAGAAAACAAGATAAGAATACAGTACAGAAGTTTAATAAAATTTCTATTGGTTTAGCATCTCCGGAGTCTGTTTTAGCAGCATCTCGAGGCGAGGTATTAAAACCAGAAACTATTAATTATCGAACTCACAAACCAGAACGTGACGGATTGTTCTGCGAGCGTATTTTTGGTCCTGTTAAGGATTACGAATGTGCCTGTGGTAAATACAAAAGAATACGATACAAAGGTATTGTATGTGACCGTTGTGGTGTAGAGGTAACAGAAAAGAAAGTACGTAGAGACCGTGTAGGGCATATCAACTTGGTAGTTCCTGTTGCACACATCTGGTATTTCCGTTCGTTACCAAATAAAATAGGATACCTTCTTGGATTGCCGTCTAAGAAATTAGACATGATCATCTATTACGAACGTTATGTGGTGATTCAACCAGGTATCGCAATGAATGCTGAAGGAGAACCTGTTCAAAAAATGGATTTCCTAACCGAAGAAGAATATCTGAATATATTAGAAACACTTCCTCAGGAAAATCAATATCTTGAAGATACAGACCCTAATAAGTTCATCGCTAAGATGGGTGCAGAGTGTTTGATAGATATTTTGGCACGTATCGATTTAGACGCGTTATCTTACGATCTAAGACATAAGGCCAATAATGAAACCTCTAAACAACGTAAAACTGAGGCATTAAAGCGTCTTCAGGTTGTAGAAGCGTTTAGAGAATCTAACATGAACAGAGAGAATAAGCCAGAGTGGATGATCATGAAGGCTATTCCTGTAATACCACCAGAATTAAGACCATTAGTACCTCTTGATGGTGGTCGATTTGCAACTTCAGATTTGAATGACCTTTACCGTCGTGTAATTATCCGTAATAACCGTTTAAAGCGTTTGGTAGAGATTAAAGCTCCGGAAGTGATCTTACGTAACGAAAAGCGTATGCTTCAGGAGTCTGTAGATTCATTATTTGATAATACACGTAAATCATCTGCAGTAAAAACAGATTCTAACCGACCATTAAAATCATTATCCGATTCATTAAAAGGTAAACAAGGGCGTTTCCGTCAGAACTTACTAGGAAAACGTGTTGATTACTCTGCACGTTCGGTAATTGTTGTAGGACCGGAATTGAAATTGTTTGAATGTGGTTTACCTAAAAATATGGCAGCTGAGCTATACAAACCTTTTATCATCAGAAAGCTGATTGAAAGAGGTATTGTAAAAACGGTTAAATCTGCTAAGAAAATTATAGATAGAAAAGAGCCTGTAGTTTGGGATATCTTAGAAAATGTTCTTAAAGGACATCCGGTATTACTAAACCGTGCACCTACACTTCACCGTTTAGGTATTCAGGCTTTCCAGCCAAAACTTATTGAAGGAAAGGCAATACAATTACACCCGTTAGTATGTACGGCATTTAATGCGGATTTCGATGGTGACCAGATGGCTGTACATTTACCATTAGGGCCAGAAGCTATATTAGAAGCACAACTATTGATGTTAGCGTCTCATAATATTCTTAACCCTGCTAACGGTTCTCCGGTAACTGTACCTTCTCAGGATATGGTACTTGGGCTGTATTATATGACCAAGTTACGTAAGACTGATAAGGATTATACGGTAAAAGGCGAAGGCTTATCGTTCTACTCTCCGGAGGAAGTTACTATCGCTTACAATGAAAAGCAAGTAGACCTTAATGCAGGAATAAAAGTAAGAACTAAGGACTTTAATGAAGACGGCGAACTTACAACTCAAATTATTGAAACTACTGTAGGTCGTGTACTTTTCAACGAAAAAGTACCTGAAGCAGCAGGATATATCAATCAGGTATTGACTAAAAAATCGTTAAGAGATATTATCGGAAATATCCTTAAAGTGACTAGTGTACCAGAAACTGCTGAGTTCTTAGATGAGATCAAAACCTTAGGGTATAAATTTGCCTTCCAGGGTGGATTATCATTCAGTTTAGGAGATATTATTATCCCTGAAGAAAAGCACAGTATGATCGACAAAGCCAACACGCAAGTCGATGGTATTATGGCTAATTATAATATGGGATTAATTACCAATAACGAACGTTATAATCAGGTTATTGATATCTGGACTTCTACTAACGCGGAATTGACCGAATTGTCAATGAAGCGTATTAGAGAAGATCAGCAAGGATTTAACTCAGTATTTATGATGCTTGATTCCGGAGCCCGTGGATCGAAAGAGCAAATTCGTCAGTTAACCGGTATGCGTGGATTAATGGCTAAGCCTAAAAAATCTAATGCTGGTGGTGGTGAGATTATTGAAAACCCGATTCTTTCTAACTTTAAAGAAGGGCTTTCAATTTTAGAATACTTTATTTCTACTCACGGTGCGCGTAAAGGTCTTGCCGATACCGCATTAAAAACAGCGGATGCAGGATACTTAACCCGTCGTTTGGTAGATGTTTCTCAAGATGTTATTGTATACGAAGAAGATTGTGGTACATTACGAGGTATTGAAGTCTCTGCGCTTAAGAAGAATGAAGAAATTGTTGAAAAATTAGAGGCCAGAATCGTAGGTAGAACGTCACTTAACGATGTATACCACCCATTAACTGAAGCACTTTTAGTAGAAGCAGGAGGACATATTGATGATGATATTGCTAAACTAATTGGGGATTCGCCAATTGAATCTATAGAAGTACGTTCGCCATTAACTTGTGAAGCTAAAAAAGGAATCTGTGTGAAGTGTTACGGACGTAACTTGGCTACAGGTAAAATGGTACAGCGAGGTGAAGCAGTTGGTGTTGTTGCGGCACAGTCTATTGGTGAGCCGGGTACACAGCTGACATTACGTACATTCCACGTGGGAGGTATTGCAGGTAACATTTCTGAAGAGAACAAGTTAGTTACTAAGTTTGATGGTGTCGCCGAGATCGAAGATCTTAAGACGGTTAAGACAAAGGATAATGAAGGTAATGAAGTTGATGTTGTGATCTCCAGAACTTCTGAATTGAAGCTTATGGATGGAAAAACAGGCATCACTTTAAGTACCAATAACATTCCTTATGGTTCATACATCTATGTGAAGAATGGTAGTAAACTTAAGAAAGGCGATGTCGTTTGTCAATGGGATCCTTATAATGGCGTTATCATTTCTGAGTTTGCAGGTAAAGTAAGCTATGAAAATATAGAGCAAGGTGTAACATACCAGGTGGAGATTGATGAACAAACAGGTTTCCAGGAAAAAGTAATTTCTGAATCCAGAAATAAGAAACTGATTCCAACACTTCATATCGAAGATGGTAAAGGTAACGTGATCCGTTCATACAACTTACCGGTAGGAGCACACTTAATGATCAATGACGGTGATAAGATCGAAATCGGAAAAGTATTAGTGAAGATACCACGTAAATCTGCTAAGGCTGGTGATATTACAGGTGGTTTACCTCGTGTAACCGAATTATTCGAAGCACGTAACCCATCTAACCCAGCGGTAGTAAGTGAGATTGATGGTGTGGTTTCTTTCGGTAAGATCAAAAGAGGTAACCGAGAGATCATTATTGAATCTAAGTTGGGAGAGATCAAAAAGTATCTTGTAAAACTATCTAATCAGATCCTTGTTCAGGAAAATGATTATGTAAAAGCAGGAATGCCATTATCTGACGGTTCAGTAACACCAAATGATATCTTAAATATTAAAGGACCATCAGCGGTACAACAGTACTTAGTAAATGAAGTACAGGAAGTATACCGTTTACAAGGTGTGAAGATCAACGATAAGCACTTTGAAGTGGTTGTAAGACAGATGATGCGTAAAGTAAGAATCATTGATTCTGGAGATACTATTTTCTTAGAAAATCAATTGGTACATAAATCTGATTTCATTGAAGAGAACGATAAGATTTTTGGAATGAAAGTGATCGAAGATGCAGGAGATTCAGAAAGCTTGAAATCTGGTCAGATCGTATCTGTAAGACAATTGAGAGATGAGAATTCTGTACTGCGTAGAGAGGATAAAAAGTTAGTTGAAGCCAGAGATGCAAATCCGGCAACAGCAACACCAATACTACAAGGTATTACCAGAGCATCATTACAAACCAAATCATTTATATCAGCAGCTTCTTTCCAGGAAACTACAAAAGTTCTTAACGAAGCCGCAGTAAATGGTAAAGTAGATAAACTCGAAGGCCTTAAAGAAAATGTAATTGTTGGTCATCGAATTCCAGCCGGTACAGGTGTTAGAGACTATGATAGTATTATTGTAGGTTCTAAAGAAGAATTTGATGAAATGATGAAGGCAAAAGAGGAAATGAATTTTAATTAAAACGTATAAAGGGTTCAGTTTTGAACCCTTTGTCTTTTAATAGAAATAAAAATATATACAATGGCAGACGATAATAAAAATAACCCTCAAAAAGGGCAAATAAATATTGAATTGGACGAGCAAACGGCTCAGGGCACATATTCTAATCTGGCAATAATCAATCACTCCGTATCGGAGTTTGTAGTCGATTTTGTAAATATTATGCCTGGAACTCCGAAGAGTAAAGTAAAATCCCGTATCATATTAACACCACAGCACGCTAAACGTTTATTAAAGGCTTTAGGTGATAATATCAGCAGGTTTGAAAAATCTCATGGAGAGATCAAGGACTATGAACAACCACCAATTCCTTTAAATTTTGGCCCAACAGGACAAGCTTAAAAATAAAAAAGCCCATAGTTACTAACTATGGGCTTTTTGTTGCGGTTGCAGTATCTTGAGTTTAGGCGACTTCTTTTGTATGGGTTTGAAATTTTAAAGCTCCCGAAGGACATTTATTAATCTGGGTCATAATCTTTTCGTTGGATGCACCATCCAAATCTATCCAGGGAATTACCGATTGTCTGAAAACACTCGAAAGTTCTTTTGCACAACGTTCAGCGTTGATGCATTTACAAGCTTGGTAGGTTACAGTAATATCGTTATTACTGAAAACATGAGTTATTGTGTTCATAAGCAGATCAATTTGGGGTTAATCTCACCAAGAAAATTATAAAATTAATAACAAGATTTTAATTTTTTATCGATTAAATGTATTAAAAATACGTTTAAATACAAATTTTATATGCGATTATCGACGAACGACATACAGATATTGTGCTAATCTTCGAACCGAATAGTGATATTTTTGAGCAGTAAACATTGCTGGCCGGTTTTGCGATTCAATAAAAACGCCCAACATAATGGTTGGGCGTTAGATCTGTTAAAGCAGCTCTGTATAACTCGTTTTATAATTACTATTTCTGTTTTATAAACTGTTTTACAATCACCTTTTGTTTTTTGAGGCTATCTAAAACAACAAATCGAATCCTATAAATTCCCGGCTCTAAACCTGAAACATCAATAACCTCTATGCCTTGTTGTTTCTTTTCAGAGATCAACTGTCCAACAGCAGTGAACAGTACATAGGATTGGATGTCATATGATTTGCTAACGACTTTCAGTTGATTTCCTTTTACTGGATTGGGATGTAAGGTGAGCGCTTCATATTCTGATGACGCCTGTCTAAATGCTGTACTGGTGATATTTACTTTATAGTCTTCTACTTCACCATAATTTACAGAGCCACATGGTGATCCTGGCATCTCATTATATGCCATGGCCACACGCATTCGTTTTATTCCCGGATTTACAGAATTGTGTACATTAAAGGAACCACTGATCTGTGAGTCTGAAGTCGGCTGTTTAACCCATACCGTTTCGGCAGGATCACTAAAATCACCATCATCATTGTAATCTATCCACACTTTGTAACCTAATCTATCGGTTTGGCTTCCTTTTACTACGGTAATGTTTATAGCATGCTGTAAATTTCGTTCTAAATGTGTTTGCTGTGATGTAAAATCCGAATACCCATTAGATGATCCGCCACTACTATGATTAATACTACCTATAGAGACATTAGAGATGTGCTCATATTGTGTGTTTCCTGCAAGTTCACAATACGTAGTTGTGCTTGCAGATTGCGTAATGTTTACCGTGTAGTCTTCTACTTCGCCGTAAGTTAATGATCCGCAAGCGCTCGGTAAAGCACCATATCTCATCGATACTCGCATTCTGGTAGTACCCAACTGCGATTGCTGGGGTATCGTAATGGCATCATTGACCGGGTGGTTTGACGTGTTTTCTTTTGTGAATACCTGTTCCCCCTGATCATTAAAATCGCCATCTTGATTGTAATCGATCCAAACGGCATAAAATTGTCTGTAACCACTATTCGTATCTATAGAGATGTTGTAAGTAGCTCCTTTTGCTAAAGTCGTTTCTTCGGATGTAAAATCCGAATAACCATTGGATGATCCGCCGCTATTATGGTTAATACTTCCCAGGCTCACATTTGATATGTATTCATACTGCGTGTTTCCTGTTGCAGAGCAATAATTAGAAGTTTGTGCCATGTTTACGATCACTGTTCGGGTGACTTCTGTTGCTGCATTGCCGGAGCTGTCTGCAACATTATAAGTTATGATATAGATTCCGGCTACAGAGGTATTTACTACATCGCCGCCTATAACTATCTGAGATGAAATATTACCATCGATATCATCTACAGCTATGGCTCCAAGTTCATTGTAAGTATCTCCTAAATTAAGATCAACGACAGTACTACCATTGAGCATAATCTCTGGTGCAAGGGTATCTTGTATATTTTCTATAATATCAACAGTAAAATCTTTAACTTCTCCATAGCCTACTGATCCGCATGGACTTGTTGGTACTGAGTTATAACTCATGGAGACTCGCATTCGTTTTTTACCCAGACTTGCCCAATTGGGGATTACTATGGTACCGTTCGCCGGCCAGTCTGTTGTGGGTTGAATTGATAGCACATGTTCGTCACCATCTTCAAAATCCATGTCGTTGTTAAAATCTATCCATACGGCATATCCTATGGCATCATTAGATACGGGTAATGGCCCCCTTTTGATACTAATGGTATGACTCATCCCCCTGTTGATGTTCATACTACTTAAGGATGTTAAATCTTCATAGCCTTGAAGAGAAGGGTTGCTGCTCGCTTCAATATTTCCAAATAGGACTTTAGAGATGTGTTCATGCTGATTATCGCCATTTGATAAACAATACCCGGATTCTAAAGTTGGTTTTACGATAACTTCTCTTCTGATTTCAGTAGCTGCATTTCCTGAGCTATCAGACACATTATATTTTATAGTATAAGTTCCCGGAGAGAATGGATTAACATCATCACCACTGATTACAATTTCTGAACTGATATCACCATCGATATCATCAGTTGCTACAGCACCTAATTCGGTATAAGTGCTACCGGCAGGAATCTCAATATAATTACTTCCATTAAGCCCTATTATAGGAGGTGTAGTGTCTTGGTCATCTACAATATTTATGGTATAATCTTCCACTTCGCCATAATTTATAGAACCACATGGTCCGGGGACATCATTATAGGCCATAGAAACCCGCATTCTTGTTGGGCCACTCATAGCCGATTGAGGGATGGTGAATAATCCCGTTATTGGTGTAAAGGTTGTTGGAACTCTTTGACCTACAAGTTCACCGGGGTCATCAAAATCCATGTCCTGATTGTAATCGATCCATATGGAATAACCTTCAGTATAAGTTTGACTCGACCATGAGCAGGTCACTCTTACTTCGTGAGTTCTTCCTTTAGCTAAATCTGTACTGAGGTGGGTAAAGTCTTGATAACCGGAAGATGTACCACTATTATTGTCAATATCCCCCACACGGACATTGGAAATGTGCTCGTCACTGGTGTTTCCGCTCGAAGCACAGTAGGAGGTTTGAGAATTAGATCTTACGATGGTAAAATCTTTATCGGAAACATCGAAGAATATGTTGCCATCCGCTTTTACCATAATCCGGTTTTCTGTACTTGGAAAGTCAGGGACTTGTAAAGAATAACTGCCTGTATTAGGTATATTCTCTGCAACTGATATAGGATAAGTTTCACCACCATCTACAGATAAGAAGATGTCTACTTCGCTCACGTTTATTCCATTGGTGTTTGTGCCCGCTACATCCCAGGTTATGGTTTCTGTTGTTCCTGTTATCCAGGTAACTTCAGTATTTGGTGAGATTACCTTAAAAGGACCAGCAGCAGCATTAACAATCACCTTTAAGTCATCACTGTTATTTCCTCCAAACAGCTCTTCACTTCTTACAGTAAGCCTGAAATTTAGATCTCTACTCACATTTGGAATGGCTTCCCAGTCATTAAATGTAAATCCTTCTTTTATGGTTTCCATACCTGGAAAATAGCGCTTTCTAGATATGGAAGGTAGGAATGACCTAAAAGCCACACCAGTAGAGCTATTGACATCAGGGAACATTGTTGAAGCATTATTCTCGTCCATTTGTTCCCAACAATAGGTTAATAATTCGTTAGAATCCGGATCGTATGCTGTAGCTTCCAATACAAAAGGCGTGCCCATAGGTATTGTAACGTCGGGGCCTGCATAAACAACAGGGAAGGCATTAAATGTTGATACACTATTTTGGCAGGTACTATGCGTAATGAAAGTCATGACCTGTTCAATAGAAACTGCGTGAAAATATGGATCAGGCATATTTTCAACTTTTACAAAAGCATCTGCAGTTGAAGCATAACTCATGATGGTTGATCCACTACCCGGTTCAACTTGCATACCTGTATTCTCACTACCTCTATGTGTCCAGGTATGATTAGCACCAAACTGATGTCCCATTTCATGAGCCACCAGTCTGTTAAATTCATCCTCTATGGGGTTGCTTATTGAGGAATAAGCCATAGCTTTTGAAGTGTCATCACATACAGTACCTTTGCCAACTGAACTTCCTTTAAAGCCTTTTCCTCCAAAAAGATGCCCAATATCATACGCTGAAGCTCCTAATTGGTTGTTGAGATCCGAGTGAACTTCATCAAAATAATTGTGAAGAAAGTTATAAGGGTCATTAACAGGATCTGTGTAAACCAGATCTTCGTCAGACACCAGTTCGAGAAAGACATTAAAATCATTTTCAAAAACCTGATTTAAAAATAATACGGTATCGGTAATGGCTTCATACGCCAAGGCTTTAGTACCACCATGTTGTTGTGTGTACTCTCCGGTAGCCGCTACTGCTAGCCTGTAGCTACGTCTAATGCCATCATTGGCGTTGGTAACAACGTTGCTGTTGTTTTTACTCACGATATTATGAAATGCTTCATTAGTAACACCACATTCTGTATGGAAAGCACGTTTAGAATTGCTTTTGTATACCGTACACCATGAGATGCCTTTTCCGGATTTGGCATTAAGATAGGTTTCTTTAGAACCATTAGAGAATCGGATGGCTTTAAACCCGTTCGGCGAAATACGAAAGCGAATCCAGGTTCCCGGGTTTTCAACAGATTGCCCTAAATAGGTTCTTAATTGAGGGTGTTTTTTTTGTATGCTGGCATGTAAAACTGGCGCTTCCACGACGCGGTAACGTTCTATGGTGCCTTCAAAATTTGGAAAATCAATGACCAGGTCAGAGGCCTTAGATTTTTGCTCGCGCATTGGTGCTTTGGTAAGCATGGTTTTGAGCAAGTCGGTATTTAAAAAATAAGAAGATTTGGCATAAGAATACTCAAGGCCTTCAGTTTTTTCAGCCTTCTTAGTAGCGGGTTGCCATAACGATGTGTTCTGGGCTAGCATCATGGATGCATAGAACACACAGCACATGAAAGTAATTGTTCTTTTCATTGTTTGATTCGTTTTTAATTTAAGGTTAAACAATATGCGGTGAAATTACTGTAAGTATTTTATGTCAAATATATTTGATTCACGTATGGGAGTATATCAGCGTGTATGGATATACGAATTTATAAGCGTAAATGGAGAAAATGTGGGGGTGAGACACCACGTCCGTTTCGAAAAGAGAATGTGGTTTTTTAGGGGTTTAATATTATGTATTTTATTTTCAGTGTGTTATAAGATGTTCTTGTTTAATTTAGGATTATTTGAAACACACTTGATCGTACATTCAAGGTAATGTGTGAGAGGGATATTAAGTCTTATAGATCTGATCAGTGAAACACTGATCTATGATAATAAAGTCTATAATTAAAAAAGTAAGAATATGCTTATTTAAATTCTGACGTCATATGAAAGGTGATGCTCGGGTATTTTTGTTGTGTCATTTGTAATGAAAATGCCGAATCGGCTAAAAATACCAGTTGTTCTCTTTTATCGTGTGCCAGAAAACGCTGTTTAACACGCAAGAACTCTTTGTATTCTTCACTTTTTTCATCTTCTGGATCTACCCAACATGCTTTATGAACATTAAGGTTTTCATACGTACACTTGGCACCGTACTCATGTTCGAGGCGGTATTGGATTACTTCATATTGTAATGCACCTACAGTACCAATAACTTTACGTCCGTTGAGGTCTAAGGTGAATAATTGAGCCACACCTTCGTCCATAAGCTGATCGATACCTTTGTACAGCTGTTTGGATTTCATAGGATCTGCATTATTGATATACCTGAAAAATTCGGGTGAAAAACTAGGGATGCCTTTGTAATTGATAAGTTCGCCTTCGGTAAGGGTATCTCCAATTTTGAAATTCCCCGTATCGTGAAGTCCTACAATATCTCCGGGATAGGATATGTCTACAATTTGTTTTTTTTCAGCAAAGAAAGCATTTGGACTCGAGAACTTTAGTTTTTTATTGAGTCTGACGTGTAAATAAGGTGTGTTTCTTTTAAACTCTCCAGAAACAATTTTTATAAATGCCAAACGGTCTCTGTGATTAGGGTCCATATTGGCATGAATTTTAAATACAAAACCGGTAAATTTAGACTCACCGGGTTCAATGACACGCTCTTCACTTTGTTTAGGTCTTGGTTTCGGGGCGATCTCCACAAAACAATCCAGCAGTTCTCTAACACCAAAATTATTTAAAGCCGAGCCAAAAAATACAGGTTGCAGATCGCCATTTAAATAGGCGTCCTTATCAAATTCGGGATAAATGCCCTGTACCAATTCAATTTCTTCTCTTAAGGTATCCGCAGCAGAATTGCCCACCAGATCGTCAAGCTTAGTATCTGCAAGATCCGAGATTTCTATGGTCTCTTCAATATCTTTTCGGCTATCGCCACTAAAGAGGTTTACATTCTTTTCCCAGATGTTGTAAATGCCTTTAAAATCATAACCCATACCTATCGGAAAACTCAGTGGTGTTACTTTGAGCTTAAGTTTTTGCTCTATTTCATCAAGGAGATCAAAAGCGTCTTTACCCTCTCTATCCAGCTTATTGATGAATACAATGATGGGGATGTTACGCATCCTACAGACTTCAACCAACTTTTCGGTTTGTTCCTCAACCCCTTTGGCTACATCGATCACTACAATTACGCTGTCTACAGCAGTAAGTGTTCTAAAGGTGTCTTCAGCAAAGTCTTTATGCCCGGGAGTGTCGAGGATATTAACTTTTATACCATTGTACTCAAAAGCCAAAACAGAGGTAGCCACAGAAATACCACGCTGACGTTCAATCTCCATAAAATCACTGGTAGCGCCTTTTTTTATCTTATTACTCTTTACTGCACCGGCTTCCTGAATGGCGCCTCCAAATAGTAACAGTTTTTCGGTCAAGGTCGTTTTACCGGCATCCGGGTGAGATACAATACCAAATGTTCGTCGTCGTTTAATTTCTTCTGCTAAGCTCATGTCTAAAATATGATGCGCAAAAATATCGTTTTCTTTACAACTATAGTAATCTGGGCTGTATTTAATACTACTTTGAAGAAAATAGGTTATTATTTTATGAAATTGCTAATAAAATTTAACAGATAAGGTGGTATTTTTGTGTTATGGACAAAGAAAAAGTGATTTTAGTTAACGAACATGATGAACAAATAGGGCTTATGGAGAAGATGGAAGCTCACGAAAAAGCGATGCTCCATCGGGCGTTTTCTGTGTTTGTATTTAACGATAAACAGCAGTTAATGTTACAGAGACGTGCGCTACATAAGTACCATTCTCCGGGATTGTGGACCAACACCTGTTGCAGTCACCAGCGCGATGGCGAATCTAATATAGCGGCAGGGCAACGGCGTTTACAGGAAGAAATGGGCTTTGTTACCGAGCTTAAAGAAACCTTATCGTTTATTTATAAAGCGCCTTTTGATAATGGCCTTACCGAACACGAGTACGATCATGTTATGATCGGTCATTACAATGCGGACCCTGTGATCAACACCGATGAGGTGGACGACTGGAAATGGATGGATTTGGATGCTGTAAAGACGGATATTAAAGACCATCCAGAGCATTATACGGCCTGGTTTAAGATTATCTTTGAGAAGTATGACGAACACATAAATACGAATCCATGAGAGTTACTGTAAGTCGAAAAGCACATTTTAACGCTGCCCATCGTTTGTATCGTAAAGATTGGGATTTTGAAAAGAACGAAGCCGTATTCGGGAAGTGCAATAACCCTCATTTTCATGGGCATAATTACGAGCTTATCGTTAGCGTTACCGGAGCTATTGATTCGGAAACCGGATATGTTATTGATATGAAAATCCTAAAAAGCATTATAAAATCTGAGGTGGAAGATGCTTTTGATCATAAGAACTTAAATCTGGAAGTACCCGAATTTAAAACACTTAATCCTACGGCAGAGAATATTGCCGTGGTGATTTATAATAAGATAAAACCAAAACTTAACAGCGATCTGGATCTGGAAATTACACTTTACGAAACCCCCAGGAACTTTGTTTCCTATTCAGGCAATAGATAGATAATACATATGGAAGACTTACTTTATCCTTTAAAGTTTACGCCCATTCTAAAAGACAAGATCTGGGGGGGTGATAAACTGGTGCATCAATTGCATAAAGTTTCAGATTTGCCCAATGTCGGCGAAAGCTGGGAAATTAGTGATGTAGAGGGCGATACCTCGGTCATTAGTAATGGTACCTTAAAAGGCCAATCGTTAAAAACCTGTATTGAAACCTATAAAGGGCTTTTGGTTGGTGAAAAGAACTATAAGCGATTTGGCAATAAATTTCCTTTACTTATTAAATTCATTGATGCCAAACAGGATCTGAGCATTCAGCTACATCCTAACGACGAGTTGGCTGCCAAGCGTCATAATTCGTTTGGGAAAACCGAAATGTGGTATGTGATGCAGGCCGATACAGATGCCAATTTGATCGTAGGCTTTAACCAGAAGGTAACTCCGGAAACCTACTTGGCCCATTTGGAGGACAAGACCTTAACCGATATCCTGAATTTTGATAAGGTACAAACCGGCGATACTTATTTCATTGAGGTAGGACGCGTGCATGCTATTGGCGCAGGTGTAATGCTAGCTGAGATTCAGCAGACCAGTGATATCACGTACCGAGTATACGATTGGGACCGGGTAGATGATGAAGGCAATGCCCGGGAGTTGCATAACGATCTGGCGATCGATGCCATAGACTTTGATATGGAGGATGATTTTAGAGTGGCTTACGATAAGACCAAAAACCAATCGAATACTATGGTCAGTTGCCCATATTTTATAACCAATTATATAGACCTCGATACCACTGTGACCAAAACCAATACACAGGATTCTTTTGTGATCTACATGTGTGCCGAAGGTGAGGTAAGGCTCGAAGTCAACGGACATACTGAAACCCTGAAAAAAGGGGAAACCGTATTGTTACCGGCTGCGGTTAAGCATTACCATTTAAGCAGTAATTCGGCAAAACTACTGGAAGTTTATGTCTAGGACATCTTATTTTAAAAACTGGAGCAAATAAAGCACAGTTTTGTTATTTTTGTTACAATTCAAATTATAAGAACATGGCGAATAAAAGAGACCTTAAGAAAGATATAAATTATGTGTTTGGCGATATTATAGAAGCCGTATACTACTGGGAGTTAGAACACTCTGCGCAACCTACCAAAGAAAGCGAAGCCATTATAGACGATGCTATTGCTTCTTTTGATGAGCTGATCGCTAAGGTTAACGACAGAAGTGTAACGGATAAAAAAGCACACTTTAAAGGTATTAATGAGGCGCTGGAAGCCAAAGGCCGAGCCCTGATAGACCGTATTAATAAGTTGAGTTAATTCTCAGCGTCCAAAACGCCGAAACTCAGTTTCGGCGTTTTTGTTTTATAATATTCTGATAAGTTACTTTAGCTTAGTTTACAGATTTCTTCCAATGACACTTCTAAAGCTTTGCTGATTCGATATAAGGTATGAATGGTGGCATTGGTTCTTCCTTTTTCTATTCTGGAGATGTTTGTGGTATCGATTTGCGCTTCTATTTTGCCGACCAAATCCACTTGTGTTAAGCCTTTTTCAAGACGAATGGTCTTGATGTTTTGACCAATTATTTTTAACAATTCTGATTTTTCCATACTTGCCATATTTGACAAGTCAAGAAAAGGTTTATATTTGTGTCATTTAATGTCATATATGACAAGTTTTAAAATCTAAATGATTATGAAGACAGAATTTGTAGAAGTCACTCCGGCTCAAAAAGTATTATTGGAATTATTAGTACATAAAGAAGCTAAGGATCATTACGAGTCTTTAAAACATGTGCATTATTTGGGAACGTATTGTGTGGATTCTGAGATTACAGTACTTGCGGCTTCTCGTTATGTATAAGACTTATTGGATGTGGTACAACGAATTGCTTTGGAGTTTGATACTTTAAATAATGGTTTAATAAAAAATGAGTTATAGGTTTTTAGATTAAGTTAAAAAGACTTGTTTTTAACTCAGTTCTTTGTTGTGCATAGTGATTTTCCATTCTGTTTGTAGCGTTAACAGAGGCATACTTTTTTACAGTTTTGGTGGTGCGACGGTTTAAACGACTGTAAATATGTATGACTCGTGGCATTGGCTAATTCTGAGTTACATTTACTCGATTAACAAATTGTTCCAATATCATAATATCAGCTCGATGTTCTGATGGGAAACTCGATAAATATGCTTTTGGTACTACCAATTGCACGTTGTATTGTTTCATTTCCGCAAGTTGATTTTTTGATATTCCTTGTTGAAGGGTAAACAAGTGTTTTGTTTTTATTCTGTCTGCCTCATTCAAAATCTGTCTCCACCTGTCTTTACAGGTTGTTTTTGATGCTAACATTATCAATTTATTCTCATTGAAGTTCGGATTGTGGTAAGCCTCAATATGTGGAAATAAGAAATCAGGTTTTTTATTATTTTCTGTTGTTACTTGAGTTTGAAAAATAAGTTCAGATATTCTGAATATCTTTTCTAAGTGGTGTTCTAGGGATTTACCTGCACGACTTTTTCTACGATTAAGGATTGTATTGGCGGAAATAACCAATTCTTCAACTGAAGGAAAAGGATTTTTAATCAATTCGGCATATCTGTCATTTTCCAATGTTTTGAATAGGTCGTATTCTGTTTCAAGCCATTTTAGAATTTGTTTATCTGGGTTTGCTTTAATTTGGTTTGTTGTTACGCCGTAGGAATTGATATAACAATTTCTCGCATTTGTCGCAATTTCTAAAGTTGGTGGAAAATCGACAGCCAAAGCATTGATATATTGTGAGAAGCATTCAATTAGTTGGTCTTCAGCTGTTTGCTCTAACTGCTTAGGGATTATTCCGTTAGTTTCAGTAGATGAAATATTTAAAGCGGTAAAAAAGTTCTCTATATCTTCATCGCTACTTAAAACAAATGCCTCAAAATAGTCGTTCGACTTTTTTGTGATTACCAGCAAATCGCCAACATTATCGTCTGTTAAATATGGAAAACCTCTGCCAAATCGAGTTAAACGATACTCATTCCTTGTGCCTTTCCCGTAATAAATGAATCTGCTTGTTGTTTCAAAATCATCTTGCCATTTAATTGTTGCGAAATGATCTTTGTTCGAGCCTTTCTGTCCCTCTGTTTCAAAAAATAGTGGCCAAGAACTTTTGTGCAAGTGGAAACCAGCTTGGTGCCCTCCAGTTGAACCTGTATCATTAGGCTTAATGAATTTACTGAATGCTATCTCAGACTGCTGTGCTGATTGAATTGCTTTCTCTAATATGCTCATCTAATTTTGAAAGTTCTTTTACAATGTTGTTACCGACTGCTTGAATTAAAGGCATTACAACAGAGTTGCCAAATTGTTTGTATGCTTGGTTGTTAGAAACAGGAATTATGAAATTATCCGGAAATCCTTGAAGTCTCGCACATTCTCTTGGTGTCAATCTTCTTGGATTTTTACCTCTTTGTGGTATTAAAATCTCTGCTCCATCTTTATAGTAACGTGCACTCATCGTTCTTGAAATTCCATTGAGGTCGGTTAATCCAAATCCAAAACCGTTACCTTTAGCTTGATGCTTTTTCTTGTATTCTTTAAGATAGTTCCAAAGTTTATCTGATAGTGTGTATTTATAATCGACCTTTTTCTGAAGAATTTCTCGAATAGCAAAATTCGCATTTTCAGGTTGTGGAAATTCAAAGGTTTCTTTGCCTTTAAAAACTGATTTTTTGAAACCAACAATGATTATCCGTTCACGATGTTGTGGCACGTAATATTTGCCATCTAATATTTTGTAGTGAAGCGAGTAACCTAACTCAGTCAAAGTTTCTGTAATTACTTTGAAAGTCCTTTTTTTGTCGTGAGAAACAAGGTTTTTTACGTTTTCTAGCATAAAAACTTTTGGCTTTTTATGTTCGATTATCCGAGCAATATCGAAAAACAAAGTTCCTTGTGTTTTGTCCAAAAAACCGTGTTGCCTTCCCAAGGATTTTTTCTTAGAAACTCCAGCAATTGAAAAAGGCTGACAAGGAAAGCCTCCTAACAAAACATCGTGGTCAGGAATTTCTTTTTCTGAAATCTGAGTGATGTCTCCAAAAGGTACTTCGCCAAAATTGGCCTCATAAGTTTGTTTTGAAAATTTATCCCACTCGCTTGAAAACACACACTTTCCACCGTTATTTTGGTAGGCAAGTCTTATTCCTCCAATTCCTGCGAAAAGGTCGATAAACTTAAAAGTTGGATTTTTCGGTGGTGGAAAGGGAATATCCCATTCAATTGGCATATAATATTGAAAATCCGGTTCTTTCGCAATATTGTTTTCCTTGTGTAGTTCTGTAAGATATTTAGTTGCAGTTGGCTTAAAATATTGAGAAACACCATTTTTATGATTTTGAAAATAGTGTGTTAGGTATGCTAAATCGTTGTCGATTATCTTGTCAACTCTAATTTGCAACTCTTTTTTTATGTCCGAATATTTCTTGCTCATCGTAATCAGTAAAGAAACAAAATTCTGAAAGCAATTCACAACAAATTCCGTCCTGTTTGTTCACAATCTTGTTAACGATTTATTTGAGTGCAAAGGATAAAAAAAACTCTTTATTTTTTCGTGTTGGACAGCGTTTCGGGAAAAATAAATGTGCTGTTTTAGTAGTGGGCTTGCACTGGATTCACATTATGCACAACGATCTCAGTTATGAGGTTTAGAAATTAGCTTAGCAAATAGACAACAGGCTGAAAATTCAGAAGTAGGGAGAACATTGCCATTACTTATAGCAATAGTTTTTATATGTCAAATTTAATTTCAATCCTATCATTAAAATCACACTCACAAATAATTTGACCATTTGATTCTGCTGTGAAAGAAAAATTAGTTAAGGCACCACAATCATTTGATTCAGATTGTATGTTTGAAAATTTTAAATCTGATTTATTTTCACCATTATAATTGAAAACAATATCGCCTATATATTCAAATTCAATAATGTCTTTTCCCTCTAACTGAAGAGTAGAAAATTCAAGTTCTTCGTTGTTATTATTGATAGGGAAAATTTTTAGTAATGAAACATCAAAGTTTTCATTGTCAAATAAGTTCATTCCATTTGTTTCATTTAACTCAACTGATAGAATAACTAAATTTGCTACTACTTCATGACAATCATCTTCTGAATTACACGAGATAATGAAAATAGATAGTAATAGTCCGATTAAAACTCTTTTCATAAATAGATTTCTTTTTCTTGTAGATAGTAATTTATCAAAAACGTTGCGTGAATGTTATTGCTAATTAGTGTATAAACACCATTGTGTTACACTTGTTATATTTGAATCCATAGAGCAAATTTTTCTTACAATTAAAACTTGTTTAATGAAGAGTTTTAGGTTTTATGGTTTGATTATCAATGGGTTGTAGGGTTTGTAGGAAGAGGTTAGTAAATAGTAGTTGGTAGTAATTAGTTAAGTGGTTGGGGAGAGGTTATGCTATCTGGTTTAATTTTAAACTTTTCTATCCGTTTTTTGATATCATTATTCATTTTTTGATCTTTGGAAATATACATAGTGTCGATAACTTTTCCGCTTTCGTCAGTTTTTAGTTCTTGTACATATTCCACGTCAAAAATCATTCTGCTATGTTCGGGATTTTTATCTGAGAACTCCACCTTATAAAAATTTCCATTTTCAACATTTTTAGAATTATAAGCAGTTGAAGTTCCGGTATATTTTCTACTCTTATAATAAAATTCATACCTATAATTCCGCTTACTGTATTGTTTGTAAATAGGTGTAGAGCCATAAACCATTCCGAAAGTTTCAGTTTTATTCTGTTTGATATCCTCTTTTTTTGTCATTACCATAAAAAATCCCCAAAACAGAAATGGTATGCCAACTATCCAATAATACTCAGAAATGAATTCTTTTACTTTTATATAGTTCTCGGTTAGATTCAATTCTGGTAATTCTATTTTTAAGTTTTAAATCAATATTATTCTAGTTATTGGCAACAGTTTTTTTAATTCGAACTAAATCGGTTAAATGATTGCCAATATTTGTCTTTATAAATGTCAAAGTCTAGCTCAATTTTATTTATGTATTCTTTTTTTATTTCGTGTAATACTTTTGACGGCTTTCTAAATTCGATACAGGCAAAATATATTTCTCGAACAGAATCTGCTGTTTGTCTTCCAATGTTTAAATAGCCATCAGAATCTTTTAATTCTAAAATTATTTTATCCTCAATTTCGTTGAGAAGTTGATAAGTGGAATTGTCAGGCATTCCATTGTTATTTTTCCCATCATATTTTATTTCCATTACCGCAATCCAAGAATGAGACGCTTTACTATCCCAATTCAATAAATCTGTGTTGATAACTGCAACTAAAGGAAGTCCATTTTTTAAAGTCGCTTCGAATCCAGAATAGTTGTCGTTTTCTGTGTTGTGTCTGAAACCTTGGTATTTTTCCACAAACTCTTTTGCTCGCCAATTCAAAAATTCCTTTAGTTTTTCTAATGGAATTAATTCAGATGTCGCATCTTTTGGGTTAATTATATTTACGTTGTCAATTGTGGTAACTGAATTTAATTCGCCAATAGAGTTGTCCAAAGCAAGGTAAACACCATTTGTCATTACAACTCTGTTTTCTTCGCTAAAATCTTTGTGGGTGATTGTAATGTCAATCTCGTCTGGCATTTGTTTATGCTCAGTTGAATAAAAGTTCATTTTACTTTCGTCAAATTTATAGCCGTCCATTTCAATTCCGTATTGATTTAGGTCAGAGGGTTGTTTGAGTGCAGTAATCTTCCAATTATTCATTTTCGGTGCTGACTGAACTAATTCCTCAACAAATACAATATTTTTGATTACTCCATCAGCTGTCAAAACCAATTCTGATGTATTATCATCATACATTCCAGCGAGAAACCAAAACCCATCTTTTAATTCGTTCAGTTTTGGTGCAAGTCTGTCAAAAAAAATTTCATTTACATTTCCTTGGTCTTTTAGAACCTTATGAAATTTTTTTTCATTCCGTTCAAACCAATTCCAGAAGTCAGAGTATGAATTTATAGGTTTTTCTTTTTTACTAAATATTGATTTTAAAAAACTCATTTCTTATTCCCACGCTTGTTTTCTTTTATTTTCAATGACTTTAATCAATTTCATTTTAAGGTTTCCATCTTCCAAGTCAAATAACTTATATTCTGAAACAGTATGAAACTTCGATTCAAGAGCATATTCTCCGTCAAAGGTCAATTTGTAAATTCCATTTCCATTCGATTTCCATTTGCCATTCTCAATTGATAAAATTCCATTTCCACAATCATAAAACTTGGTTAAGTCTTTAAAAACAACTTTTCCATCGTTTTTGAATTCAAAAGTATAGAGTATAAAATTATCTTCCGGTTTTTTGATTTTTAGTTCAAAGCCACTCTTTAAGTAATGATAGAAGTTATCTACATAATACATCCCAACTATTTTGTCAGATTTTGAATTCTCTAAAGTTTTGGAAGTTTCTGTTTTGTTAGAATCAGTTTTAACTTCGGCAATTTTTATACTTGAAGCTTCAACATTATTTTGTTTTTCATAACAACTATAGAACAGAACTATAGTGAGAATTAGTAATGTTTTATCGTAAATTTTCATTTTCAAATGGTGCACAACGGTTCGTATAAGAATAGTTGCATGGTTTGGTAACTAATTTAAGAAAAGTTGACAAGTCTGAGGAATATTCAAAGAGTTTTCCGATTGGCACTTACTTCTTCAGTCAATTAGCTATACGAGGTGTTGGCAAATCGTTTTTATTCATATTCGGGAAATTGTCTAATATTTTCCATTTCTATTGTTGGCGGATATGGAATTTCAAGATTTAGTAATCTAAAGTCCTCTAAACTTATATCATATCTTTTAAGTACCTTGTATTCGTTTCTAATTTCATTCCAGTTGTAAATTGATAAAGTATCTGGATGAAAAAAATAAATAGATAAAGTGTCATTTGGTAATCTGTCAAAAATTTCTTCGGGTGTTGCAAATCCACCAAGCCTAAAAATAGAATTTGGCGGTACTGTATTTGGTGTAATATTTTCTGCAATTGTTGTGTCAGGATACACTAACCCACCTGAAACATCTCCTCTGTAAAAATGCAACGTAATATCGCTATTATTTACAATATTGAACCTGTAAACTTGTTCGTCTACATTTTCACAACTTAAGTATGAAAAAGCTATAATTGTTATTATACTTAGATTGTATAAATAATATTTAGAAATCTTTTTTCTTATCATTAAGTGGTGTTTTTATTATAAGATGTAAAATTCACAAAAAGGTTGCTTTAAATGTTTGCCAATGGCCTCGTGTGTGATTTCGTTATGTGTTTAAGCACTAAAGTTAGTAAATAATCACAGGTAGAAAACTCCAGCAGAATTTTCGTAAGTAAGCCTTTACTAGCAATGAATTATGCACATTACTACTCAACGTTTTTTATTCCGATTTTTATTTTTTCAATCCAATTTTTGTCTGTTGGTTCGACAATAATTGCATTAAAGTTTAATCTTTCACTCTCAATCCCAACGCCTTTTAAATCGTCAATATGTAAATCAAAGTCAAATGCTGGCGGAAATTTCGATGAGTTAATATTCCGAGATTTTAAAACTCGACGATTTTCCTTTTCGTTTACTATTCGATTGACTTTTATTCCGTAATACTTTAAAGTCAACCTTATTTTAATTTTAGTTCTAAATGACGTTGTGTAAATGTGAATTTTATGACCTTGACTTTGTAAGTCAGATATTAATTCATGTGTGCCTTTTCGCATTTCTTCAATTCCAAACAATTTAGCAATTGCACTACGGTTTTCGGTTTCAAATTCCTTTCCATTGGGAATTAATGTGCTATCAAGGTCAAAACTTATGTTCATTAAATTTTCCTTAATCTTTTTCTCATCTTACGTTTATATTCCCAAATCTTAAATCGAATTTTGCCTAAAAAACTATTCCATTCGTGACGAATTCCACCCAATTCCCAATTAATATTAAATTTGTCTGTATCATTTCTTCGATAACTTGGAAGTCTAATTTTATAATGAAGCATTGGGTCATTGTTTTTTACAGTTTTATAGAAGTCAGATTCGAGCGATGATTTTGGATAATATTGAATTTCAATTATTGTCTTGTTCTTATGGCATTTATATATGTACAAGTTTATATCGTATAGATTTTCATAAAATGCGTTTAATTCAGTCGTTATTTTTCCGAGTGGTTTAGGTTTTTTTTATTATTTACCTTTTTTCGTTCAGTTCGATTCGGTACATCATTTTTTGTTTCCGAAATAATGTAACTTGTATTATTTGAAATTTTATTCCAACAAGAATTTCTTGCCATTTCTAATAGAGAAGAAGTGGCTTCTTTTAAATTCTGTTCGAGGTTATTTTTCGTGACGGTTTTCAAATGTTGGCTAACTAGCGCATAAACACAATGGTGTTTATCCCAGTTATATTTATACCCACAAATCTAACAGATTTGTCTTACAATTAAAACTTGTTTAATGAAGAGTCTTAGGTTTTATAAACTGATTGTCGGTGGGTGGGAGGTAGGGAATAGGTGTTAAGTGATGAAAATTAGAACATAATGCCAATACTAAAACCAATTCCATTGTCTTTAATGGTATCATCAGATGTACTTATCCATTCCTCTGTTAAACTTATCGTTTTATGATAAAACCCAATGTCAGAGACCAGAAATAGCTTTTTTCCAACTTTATATTTGTAGCCTATGCCAATATTAAAAACCATGCCTTTTCTTAATGCGGAATTTTCACCTCCAAGTCTCAAGCTGGGACCAATATTTAAAAAAGAATAAACAGAGTTTTTTTTCTTAGATAAGTATGCTCTTACATCCAATAAAACCGGTAACGTACTGAAATGTGGATAGCTATCAAATCCTATTACAACCCCAAGCGAGAAATTTGGAGATAAAAAGTAGCCATTAATGGTTTGTAAACTCCATGCATGTGACCTCTCGGATTCAAGTTCAGAATAGATACCATCAGCACCCTCAATAAAAATATCTCGTTTTAGTTTATAATTTGTGATATAGCCAATTTTAGTGATATTGAAATAACCTTTATTCTTTTTAGGATCGGTTACTTTGTTATCTATTTGGTTTTGGGTAAAAGTTATATAAGAGGTAAAAAGCAGAATTAGCAATAAGGTTTTTTTCATTTTTTTTATAATTTCTAATTCACTTTTAGTATTAAAAATACCATGTTTTTTAAAGCTTGGTTAAGTGAAATTGAGCTACAGGAAATAAGGGAAATAAATGTAACAGTATTAGATCCTTTTTCATATTAATTAATATTTACTTTAAAGCTCAATTAAGAATCTTATGATCGTTATAAATGATGTGCTTAATCTTTTAACGAAGCATATATTAGTTATGTTTATACACCGTGTTATGCCCGGTTACTTCTTTTAAAAGTAGTAGCCTATCAGATAAGATTGTATAATAGGTTATTTTTCGAATTAAATCAATGACCATAAATCCTGTAACTATATAAAGTATTATATTTAGTATTATCAATCTACCATTCAAAAATGGTAATATAAATGTTGTAAAGACAAGAGTGAAATCTAATACAAGTGTCTTAAATGGTGAAACTATTTTTTTACTTCCAAAAACACTGGTCAGTTTCATTGTGATTTTTTCATGTTGTCTCAAATTTAAAAGCTTAGTTTTAGAAGTCCCCCTATCTAACTTGGCATAAACAGAGTGTTTGCCTTCTTTTAATTCAATTGACAGCTTTTCTCCACTTTTTATATCGTATCGATTACCATTAACATATAGATTAATAGTTCTAAGACTATTTGCATATTCGTCAGGATCTCTATAGATAATTAGTTCAGCCATAATAATATTCAAATATACAAAAGTAAGATTAATCCTACTTTAGGGTGGCTGTAAATTTTTATGAAATAATCGTTAGTAGGTAATTTAGGTGTTAGGTTCTAGGTGTAATACCTTTATATTTTTCTTTTATATAGCTTTTATCTGAGGCTATTAGTCTGAAATATAACTCCCAAAAATGACCTTTTCCATAAACTACTACAATTTTATTGTTTCCACTTTTGAGTATCGTATTGGCTAAATGATCATTTCTATAGTCGTTTACATATTCTTTCATGAATTTTTTATATAAACGTTTTTTTACTTTTTTACATTTATAGTTTCGGTCCTTTAGTTTTGTTTTGAAATCGCAACTGTCTAATTTTATTTCTGTGTAATTTTTTTCAAACTCAGTAATTAATTCGGTAGTGCCAACATCGGCGTTTATCGCAGTTAAACTATCGATCTTTAATTCGTTATATTTTGGTTGATTGACCAACTTATATGCGCCTTTATATTTTATTTTACCCTCAATAATGTTTGTGGTTGTGTCTATATGTTGACTAGGATAGAAGCCTATTAGCTTTCTTAGTTTCATATTACTAATTGCAGTGGTTGTGGAATCAATTTCCTTGCCGTCAGTAACACCTTCATAAAAAACGGTATAGCCTAATTTTTGTAGAGAGTCGATTTTATATGCGACATCATCATAGAATTCTTTTCTGCCGATATGATTCATTCCGATAAATATTAATTCTTGTTTTTCACTTTTTAAAATGCTAAGCTTATTTTTTGTATTAAGTATACCATATTTTTCAAACTCAAAATTCAATAAAATAGAACTACAGGAAGTAAGTGTTATAAGTAACAATAGTATTAAGGGCTTTTTCATATTAATTAGGTTTAATTTTTAAAATTTAATAGTTAATTAGGCGTGTTTTATACATAACCATAAAATGTAATAATTATCTTATTTTTAAGGTTCGTGAATTTTATTATTGGGCTGTTAATAGGTAACATGTGGCGAGAATTATTTTGATATTAGAACATAATACCAATACTAAAACCGATTCCATTGGCTTTAACGGTATCATCAGACGTGCTTATCCATTCCTCTGTTAAACTTATCGTTTTATGAGAAAACCCAATGTCAGAGACTAGAAATAGCTTTTTCCCAACTTTATATTTGTAGCCTACGCCAATATTAAAAACCATGCCTTTTCTTAATGCGGAATTTTCACCTCCAAGTCTCAAGCTGGGACCAATATTTAAAAAAGAATAAACAGAGTTTTTTTTCTTAGATAAATATGCTCTTACATCCAATAAGACTGGTAACGTATTGAAATTTGGATTATGATAACCATCTAGTCCTATTGCAACCCCAAGTGAGAAATTTGGAGATAAAAAGTAGCCATTAACGGTTTGTAAACTCCATGCATGAGACCTCTCGGATTCAAGTTCAGAATAGATACCACCAACACCTTCAATGAAAAGATCTCGTTTTAGATTGTAATTTGTGATATAACCAATTTTAGTAATATTGAAATAACCTTTATTCTTTTGAGTATCGGTTGCTTTGTTGTCTATTTGGTTTTGTGCAAAAGTTATATAAGAGGTAAAGAACAGAATTAGCAATAAGGTGTTTCTCATTTTTTGATGATTTTTTGAATGCTTTAATTTGTAGGAAAATTAAACAAAAATCATGCCATTTGTAAAAAATGTATTACTGTTTATATCTAGTTGTAGCTATAAATGTGCTCTTTTAATTATTAGTGGTTAGTAGTTAGTAGTTAATGGTTAGGATTTTGGGGTTGGGGGAAAGTAGGGTATTGTTAGTGAGTAGATTTACGTTTTAAAAAATTCCTTATTTCTACATACTCTACGTCTGTTCGGTCTTCATAGAAATCTTTTAGTACCGCTCTGTGAGCAGCTCCCACTATGACCAAAACTCTATCATTCTCAGTCATCTGGCGGTCAATGTTGGTCATCATGTAAATATTTCGTTCCCACCATTTCGATACGAATTCAGCGCCAATATAGCTTGAGTCGTTGACAAATTTTGCCGACTGATTTAAGTATTGGTCTTTGTTTCTAATATCTTCTTCATCTGAGTTGCGATAGATAAGGTAATCGAGTATCGAATTTTTTTCTAAAAAGTCCGATTCTTTCTGATCTTGTTTTTTTATGGAAGCCACCATAGTCTCAAATCGCTCCTGATCATTCTTTTCTGCATATTTTATGAGCTTTTCAAACGGCAAATCTAGCTTGTAGTCTATGGCATACACATGGTTATGATTCAGTTCTTTTGCTAATCTAAAACCCAATTGCTCTATTTCGTTAATAGTATAGTTACGATTTCCATTTAAAGTTTCTATATACAAGCTATCTAAATATTTAGCATCAGAAGATGGAAATTCAAGCATGACTTTGGTTGGTCGGAATACTTTAAGTTGTTCTATAATATCTTTGATTTCATTCTGTCTTTTTTTCGATTCAAGGCTTTCAAATTCCACAGAAGAAAAGTCTGAAGTTCCTGCAAAATGAAATACGCCTAAAATTGAAACCTTTGGCGTGTTGTTGAGCACCTCTTTCTGTTCTGTTTTATTAGATTTATCACATTTGGTAAGAATTAAAAAACAAAATAGTAGTGTTAAAATTGATTTCATATCACCTATGATTTGTATTGAAGTGTGTCAATAAATAAACCTGCTTATTCATGTATGCTATAATTAATAGATAAAAAAGCGTATAGAATGTTACACTCTTACACTACACTCTTGCTGAACAAAAACATCAATTTTAGTAACAACATTACTTACTTAAGATATTGGCAATCGCTTTTTTTACAGTTTTATTATCCCTGAGTTTGGTTGTTGGAATTTCATAGTACTTATACAACAGTATAGAACCTAATATAGTAAGTATCCAATAGGCACTATATCTTAAGAAGATAATTAAATACGTATTATCGATAAAGCGCTTCCAGGGGATTCTATTAATGATATGCATTTGAACAACGGATAAGTTTAACAGATACATAGAGTAAGAGATCAAGCTAATTATAGTAATGTATTTATAGATTTTTCCGGAACCCGATTTTAAATCGCTTAGATAAGGAAGGAGGCATGCTGTGGCTATGGAAGTCATAGAAAAAGAAACAACACAGTTGTAAAATCCGGTGTATGGAATCACATGAAGTAAAAACAATGCCTTGGTGGTAATAAAAATTGCTATGCCTGTGAATAACACCACCTTCTTATATTTCAACCATACAGCTTTTGTGTAATACTGTATATAAGCACTTATCACACCAAACATTAAACTGTCTAATCTTGTAATTACTTGTTTTCTGAATAGCTTATCCCATTCGCCTTGGGAATTCACATCAATACTTAAGTATCTGAAGCATCTGAATAGAAAGATCATGACTAAAACGGAAATAGCTACTGTAAGAACCGCTTGTTTAGATTTAATTTTAAAAAAATAGAGAAGTGAAAAAATACAAATAGGGGTTATTATATAGAACCATTCTTCAATGCTTAAACTCCAGGCCTCTGGGAAAAAATCAGGGTGCTCGGTAAATAAGTTCTGAGCAAAGACAAAATATTCTTTTACGCTCCAAATCGTTACACCATCATTGCTGATAAAACTAAACCCCAATAATAAAAACAGTATCAAAAAATAGTTTGGCAAAGTCCGGAACCACCTTCTAATCCAAAAATTAACGATAAGCTCTTTTGTCGGTTGATTTTTATCGAGCAGTTTGATTAAGATGCCTCCAATTAAGAACCCACTGAGAACAAAGAATATGGATACACCATCAAAAATGATAATTTGATGTAGTTTCTGAAGTTCCGAAGGTAGTTGGTATCTTCCATGCCCGACGACTACAAATAAAATCGCAAGAGCTCTGAGGATATCAAGCCCATAGATCCTTTTGGTATTAATACTTATACTGAAGAATTCCTTAATACTGAAGTTTTGCTTCAGTTTAAGCTGGCGCTGTGTTGCAGATGATTGTTTATTTGTCTTTTGAAGATCCATTAATTGGCTTACGAAACTAAGAAATATTATGCTTTCTATGTTGATATTCACAAATCTAACAGTTGATAAATTGTAGAACACGGCATTTAGATTATGATTCGAGAGGAGGATATGCCTTATGCAACAGCCCGTTATTCTATGTCATAGTTGCCTTTTGCCCATTGTATAGATGGTGCTATCCATGCCTGTAATGGTTTGAACAAAAAACCATGACGCATGCCTGTATTGAGTTCGATGTCTTTAAAGTTCTTAATCTCGCAGGTAGAATTAAGCTTTCTTTGAAGTGCGGAAACACCGAAAGGATCAGACTTTTCAAAAATATTTAGGATGTTACCGCAGTAATTGATTTCGGGAATGTTTTGAATATCATTTTCCTGAAAGCTTGCTACAAATACAAAATTCAAGTCAGGATTATTGGCCAGCGTAGAAACGTATTGTGCAATATAGCCGCCTTTTGATGTTCCGACAACAGTTATTTTATTTGGTTTGACACCTGTTGAAATTAGACTATCGATTTGATCTACAACACCCATAGCATATTCACGGGCATTTACATTGCCATTCCTTTGTTCGCTGATAACGGTGAGTCCGCTCTTTTCAAATTCAACTAAAATTTCTTTGTATGCTGTTCTGCCATATTCAGGATGTAAATCGTTTAATTCATGTGTCTCCAGAAACCGGTTGTGCAAAAAGAAAAGCATCGGATTTTTCTCGTTGCGAAACAGTTCAATGGTATATTCTAAAAGTTCTGTCCCTCCACGTTTTCCATGTCCCGGAATTACAAGTTCTATATCGGTCAGTTCCGCTTTTATTTTTTCAACACTTGAAGACCATTCGGAAGTGTTTGCGTCTTCCAAATTTCCTTTTGGAGCATTTAATGATTTTATCAAACATCCTCCAAACAATACATTTTCGGAAGGAATATAGCCGACAATATTATCTTTTGTATGTCCTTCGCCAAAATGTTTTGCATAAACGGTTTCACTGCCAATGTTAAACGCTTTTTGTTTATCAAAACCATATTGCGGAAGTATGGTTTCATTATTTTGTTTGGCAAGCTTAATGGTTTGATTGGTGGCGTAGGTTGTTATGCCTTTAGAATGAAATTGTTCTAAACTACCGAGGCAGTCCACATGAAAATGAGTGGCGACGACTGCTTTAATCTTTGTTTTTCCCATCCAGCGGATCAATTCCGCTGTGGCTTTTTCATTGACAGGCGTATCAAATATAAGGGCTTCATTGTCATTTATATATATCAGGCCATTACAAGGTACGGTGCCAAAATTTTGTGTTTCCAAAAAGGAGGTATGTTGAAATACGTTATCATTGATACGTTCAATTTTTAATGCTTCAGAGGTGTAACTGTTGTGTGTCTGTCCATTGGGTTTACAGGCACTAAGAATCAAAGAGATTAACACTATTTGTAGCAGGCATTTCATGTTTTTTGTAGCGTTTATGTCATTCTTTTCGCAATAGGGTGATCGGCATTCAGTTGTAATAAATCCCACAGGTTTCCGTACAAATCTTTAAATACAGCTACGGTTCCATAATCTGCTGTTTTGGGCGCTCTTACAAATTCAACGCCTTTGGATATCATCTCATTATAGTCGCGCCAAAAATCGTCAGAGTTCAAAAATAGGAAAACCCTGCCGCCGGCTTGATTTCCGATGTACTCCTCTTGTTCGGGTTTTGAAGCTTTGGCCAGTAAAACTGTAGTTCCGATAGAATTAGGCGGTGCAACAACTACCCATCTTTTATCTTGTTCCGGTTGATATGTATCTTCAATCAAATCAAAATTCAGCTTTTTGGTATAGAATTCGATGGCCTCATCATAGTCTTTTACTACCAATGCAATATGTACTATGGATTGTTTCATTTTTCCTTTATTGTGAATGTTGCCGTGAGTCCGACGCAAAAATTTCGTGGAAGTTTTTCAACACCAAAAATGGCTCTTGAATGCTCACCTTTAGCGTCTAATATTTTTTTAAACACATCCGAAGCGCCATTAACAACCTCGGGAGATTCATCCCAGTTCTCTCCCGATTGGAAATAGGCATCGATATGATTTAAGCCTAGGATATTATCAAAACCAACAGCTTTATCCACTTGAGCCAAAACATTTAAGGCGCATAGCTCCATGGCTTTATATCCATCTTCAGTAGAGATGTCATTTCCTAATCGTCCCTGAAATTTGTATACCTCGTTTAAGATCGGAAACTGAATAGCAATATAAGCGATATTTGCTCTGATGTTTACAGACTTATAGCTGCCGCCGGGAGTGGATGCATTGGGAAGTACATATCCAAAGGTTTTTAGATTTTGTTTAGGCGTCATACTATTTTAATTAGCTGCTATGTTTACACCTACAAATCTAAGAGGATCGTAACAGAAATAAAATTTTAATAACTGCTACCAATAGCAGAGTTTGACTTTTTGTTACTTACTGTGCCTTAAGATCAACTTTACGATCTTCTAAAACCTTTTGAAGCTGCAGACCATATTTGGAGGATCTGACCTTGTCGGAAAGCTGGTTGTAGATAGAATCCAGATATTTGGTGTTGGTATCCGGAATTTCGTAGATGGCTAAATATGGTGCGACTTCACTGTCGGTATGGTTTAAAGCAAAATTAATGGTCGCTGCGTATTTCTGTTTAAAAAGCTTATCCGATTGCTTGATGATGTTTTCGGAAGCCACGGTATCATTGGCTTTTAAAGCTTCAAAATTCTGTTCTATAAGCTCCAGGTTTCGGTCCTTATAACGTTCCATAATCTTAAGATAATCTTCCAGTACCTGTTGTTGTTCCGAACCGTTTACGATGGCATCGTAACTGAAATTCTTAAGTGTGGTATTGATCTCTGTTGTCCCTTTGTTGGCAAAGAACGGGATTATATGGTAATCGTTACCATCATTCTTAAAGAGTTTAAGATACAGGACTTCAGGTTCATTCAGTTTAGTTTGCAATACAAATTCAGGATTGCCTTGTACAACCAGTGAGTCTACAGTAACTAATGTCGAGTCATTATACTTTTGTAAATACACCACGCCTTTTTTTAGACCTTTAATATTACCTTTTAAGGTAAAGTCTGCTTTAGCATCACTACATGAAATACTACTAATAAGTAATGAAAAAATACCAAGTGTTTTTATAATGTTTCTGATCATCTGGCTGAACTGTAATTTTTATGGGTCGTCAAATATCTGATATTATCTGTTGAAATGCTAACCTCCGGAAGCAATTTTCATAAGCTCGGCACATACAATGGCACCATAGGTTCCTACCACATATCCAAAAACGGCCAGTAAGGCACCTACTGTGGCCAAAGAAGGATGAAATGCAGCGGCTACTACAGGAGCTGAAGCTGCGCCGCCTACATTAGCCTGACTGCCAACAGCCAGGAAGAAGTATGGTGCTCTGATGAGTTTAGCTACTAAGATCAGGAGTCCGGCATGAATGGTCATCCAAACTATACCAATCAGTATTAATCCCGGATTTTCCAGAATTTTCCCCAGATCCATTTTCATGCCTATGGTGGCGACAAGAACATAAATGAATACGCTACCTACTTTACTGGCGCCGGCACCTTCATAGTTTTTGGCTTTGGTGAAGGATAATAAAATACCTATGATGGTAGCTATGGTAATCAGCCAGAAAAACCCACTGCCAAATGAAGACAGAGCACTTTTAGGATCGCTAACGGCTTCGAAATTGGTTTTGAGAAAGGTGGAAATATGTTCCGATCCCAAATGAGCAATTCCCACAGCTCCAAAGGCAAAAGTAAGAATGATGATGAGGTCGGTGACCGATGGATTTCGGGTAATCTTATCGCTAAAAGCCTGTACTTTATTTTGTAGTTCGTCAATGGCGGTATTGTCGGCTTTAAGCCATTTGTCAATTTTTTTACGTTTACCAATACCTAACAGTATGATGGCCATCCAGATATTTGCTACGACGATATCTACAAGTACCATACCACCGTATTTTTCGGGATTGAACTCATAGATTTCGAGCATAGCGGCCTGATTAGCACCTCCACCAATCCAACTCCCGGCTAATGTTGCCAATCCTCTCCAGGTCGCATCAAAACCAGCACCGCCAACAGTTTCCGGAGAAAATATAGAAATGAGTAAAATGGCTATGGGGCCACCAATAATAATCCCTACTGTTCCTGTAAAGAACATGACCAATGCACGCCAGCCCAGGTTGAAAATGGCCTTTAGGTCAATACTTAAAGTTAATAATACCAAAGATGCCGGTAGTAAATAGCGACTGGCAATGTAATAGGTTTGTGAGACTTTATCCGATACCAATCCCATAGAATTAAAAATAGCCGGAATGAGATAACACATTAATAATCCGGGAACAATTTTATAAAACTTATGCCAAAAGCCTTGCTTTTTAGATTCGGTGAAAAAAACAAATCCTAGCGCCAACATCAGCAGCCCAAAGACAATAGCATCGTTGGTAAATATCGGTTCTTTGGGTTTGTCGTATACGTTATAAATGAAAATAATAACTCTTACTAACGCTATAATACCTAATACCCAAAAAAGGATATTCCTAATCTTTTTACTCATTATGGTTTGTTTGACCGCAAAATACAAAAAATTAAAGCTAAAAAACGTGAGCCTTACAATCACGTTTTATCTTCCGGGTCTTGTTTGGGTTTGGGTTGCCTTTTGTTGGCTTTTAGGTATTGCATTAGCATCCATTCGATTTGGCCATTGGTACTACGAAATTCATCTGCTGCCCATTTTTCAATGGCTTTTAGCATGTCTTCATTGATTCTTAGTGCAAAGGCTTTTTTCTTGGACATTAGATGAGCTTATTGTTTAATGAATGTCGTTACAGTGCTTACCAGTTGTTCCGATAATGGAAAATCCGGAGTGCGGTATGATTTTAAATTGTCCTCATCCTTACTAATGGATTTTAAAACATGGTTCATGTCTTCAACCAGTACCAGTTTTGATTTTGGATTGGCCTTATGTAAAGCTTTGGCATCTTCTGTAGGCACCTGAATGTCTTTGGTGCCATTGAGTATGAGTATTGGAACATTAAGATTTTTAATCTCATCAGTAGGTGTGTACTGCATCCAAGAGGCAAAAAAAGGCTGCATTGATTTATTGAAAATACTCATTAAATTGGGGTTAACAGTTTCTATGCTTCCTTTCGTTTTTAATTCTTTAAAATGTGCACTGACCATATCGGCTATAGAATCGCCATTTTGTGTGCGTACCTGATTGGTAATGGTCACATCAATGGCATCAGCAGGACCGGCCAGAGAAATGTACTTGTCCACATGTGCATTTTGCTGTGATGCCAGCATGCCCACCAATGATCCCTGACTATGACCTATTAAAATCAAAGATGAAAACCTGCTGTCATCTTTAAACCGGTCAATTGCAAGTTTAGCATCCTCTACAAAAGAGTCAAAAGTTACGCCTTGTATTAAAAACTTCATATTACCTAGCGTCGCTGTACGTTTGTCGTATCTGTAAAATGCGATCTTGTTATTATTTAGCGCTTTTGATAATTGTTCGATATAACTGGCACTAGCATTCATACCTCTTTGATTGCCATTACGATCTACATTTCCCGAACCGTGAATAAAAATAACCAAGGGCTGTGTTTTTAAATCTTTATCATAGGTCAATGTCCCCGGAAGCTGAATGCTGTCATTGAGGATTAAAAGTTCTTCCGAAGTTATTTGTTGAGCAAAACTCGTAGATATAAGGGCAATTGCCAATACGATGGTTTTAATGATTTTCATGAGTTTAGTTTTTTCTTATATATAATAATGATCACTGGCAGCAGAATACTTATACCTATAACAATATAAATGAAGGCAAAACCCAGTTCACTCTGTCCGTTTTTAGCACTTTTTATAATGGCATAAGTAATGTAAGCAAATAATAGGAGGCACAAAAAGTTAACTGTTCTTAGGACTCTTGTGCTAAATTGGTAGTGCTTAAAGGCATTTTCCGGAGTAATATTTACAGTGTAATTGTGCTTATGTGGATAACGGTTAAGGTAGAGCAACGCTACATATAGAACAGTACCTATAGTGGGGATGAACCATAAGAAGCCTTTGTTGGCATAATCGTCTGGCTGCCCTTTGACATTAAAATGGGATGCAATGATATCGGGTAAATTATGATATTCGGTAATGATGTAGAGCCACATTAAGAGTAGTAGTGCTATGGATAATAACTCTACAGCGATATCAATATGCTTTAAGGGTACTTTTAATATAGGTCTTTCTGTTTTCATGGTTATCGGTTTTTATCACGTTCAAATACTACACTTGCCCAACCTTGAGCAACGTGGTTGACGCGCCAGCCTTCTCTGGCATATTGGTTTAAGAAATCTTCAAAAACCTGTGTACGGTTTCGTAATCCTAATCTTGGCGATACTACTTTATATTCTTTCATAATATATGATAAAGATTTTAATGACTCAATGTACCTGTGTTAACTACAGGAGAAGCGTCTTTGTCACCACATAGTACAACCATCAGATTGCTTACCATCGCGGCTTTACGTTCTTCATCAAGGTCAACGATTTCATTTTTATTGAGCTCTTCAATAGCCATTTCGACCATACTTACGGCACCCTCTACGATTTTATGACGTGCGGCTACTATGGCTGTGGCTTGCTGACGTTTCAACATAGCATTTGCAATTTCTTGAGCATAAGCCAAATAACCGATTCGAGCCTCTAACACTTCGATACCTGCAATTTTGAGGCGTTCTTCAATTTCTTTTTCAAGGGCTTCACTAACCTCATTAACGCTGGAACGTAAAGTAATGTCTTCATCATGACCTTCATCTGCAAAGTTATCATAAGGATACATACTGGCAAGCTTTCTTACGGCAGCATCGGTTTGTACTCTGACAAAGTTTTCAAAATTATCAACATCGAAAGCAGCTTTATAGGTGTCCAGAACGCGCCATACCAAAATGGTACTGATCATTACCGGATTTCCTAATTTATCATTGACCTTTAAGCGCTCACTATCAAAATTACTAGCCCTTAATGATATTTTCTTTTTGGTATAAAATGGATTTACCCAATAGAATCCGTTTTTTTTGATGGTACCCACGTATTTTCCAAAAAGGAGTAATACTCTGGAATTATTGGGTTGAACCATGACAAAACCAAAAACGGTGATGATGCCTAAAAAGACAGTAATGCCAAATAGGGGATTATGGGTCATAATGATCGCAGCGATACTTCCAAAGAATAATATAAGAAATACAAATAGCATCAGGTAACCATTGGCAGGTATGATAATGTGTTCTTCTTTCATGATTGTTGAATTTATATTGATATTAAAATGATATCATAAATATATGATAAAGCCAAGGGAACTATATACTTCTCTACACTAAAAAAATCACAAATTTTTATAAAACTCTAAAAATCATATAATTATGAACAACAAAGTCGAAAATTATAATCGAGATAAGATCGATATAATTGAAAAAATAAACATCCTTACCAAAAAATATAAGGATAGTATTATAGGTTTTAGTTTTGAAAGAAATTCTAACGAACCTATGATTGAGTTTTTATTTAGTGGGGTGAAATTAGAATCATATTTAAAAAATATTCAGCATACACTAAATGGAAATCAGAAGCCATTAAATAATTGGGATGATGCTTGGAATGTCTTTAACAAAGAATACAACTCTCTAATCGATCATTTAAAAGAATTCACCAAAAAGTATGATAATATAATTGAAAGGATATCTTTTAGATTTGATAATAACTATCCTAAAATTGATTTTGAAACAAAATCAGAAGTTAAAGCTATTGAAGAAGCTATAAAACAGGGATTTTAAAGGCTTTCTGTAAGACGTGCAATTCATCTATTAAAGTGTTTCTTATATGGGATTTATTATTTATATAATAAGCCTTAATGTGAAATCCATTTTCTGTTTCAGATTCCTCACATTCTAACTTAAGAATTTTAATCTTTTGAGAGGTATCTGATTTATGGGATATTTCTTTTCCTATTAAAGATTTGTATTTATTTAGTGATTCCTCACATCCCGATTTTTGTACTTCATGCTCATATTCATAAGGATTATAATTGACTGCCTTAAAAAGCGCATCGCCTAAATCAAATTCATCCGTTTTTTCAGGGCTTAAAATCGATTTGATTTCATCAATCGACTTTCCCTTTTTCAATAACTTTAGAATATCCCTAATAGAGCCATATTCTTCTCCATTGTGATCAATCTTCCTGATGTGATTATCCATGTGTCAATTCTTGATATGTAATACGATTTTCGAGATTCTGTAAAAATAGATGAAATCTTTCAAATTCTTTCATCTTCCTACTGTTATATCTAAACACAAATTCATCGATATAGAGATGTAAATGTTTTCGGGAAGTATAATGATAAATCCCATAAAGCCCGCGCTTTAATATCGCCCAGAACCCTTCTATTGTATTTGTATGAACCTTTCCACGAACATATTCGCCCTGATTGTGCTTTACGGATTGATGATCGTATAATTGTCCTAAACGTTGGTATGCTCTTAATTGATCGCTATAGATAGTAGATTTATGATCGATATTGTCTTGTATTGGAGGAATTAAAGATCGTTCAGTTGCATTTCCAACGTGCTTTGCAATAAGCTTACCGCCTCTTTGTATCATTCCAAGTACGGTTGACTTTCTGAATCGATCCACAGTCTCAAAGCTCTTGTCTTTTCTAATGGAAGCGTGGCGGTTTTTAGACTTTCCGCCTATATAGGTTTCATCGATCTCAACTTCGCCTTTTAGCTGATCGTTATCTTCTTTTTTCTTTAATCCAAAACACTTTCTTATACGGCACAACATGAACCATGCTGTCTTTTGCGTAATCCCTAAATCCCTTCCTAACTGTAGAGATGAAATTCCTTTTTTATGTGAAGTGATAAGCCAAATAGCGATAAACCAAACCTTAAGCGGCTTCTTGGTGTTATCAAATAACGTTTTAGTCTTAACATTGAAATACTTTCCTGTGTTCTTACATCGATAACGATTGTTTTTACACTTATAAACCTTAGATGATGGATCAAAAGGACTGACAACATTCCCTTTCCATCGTATATGCTCTAAATAATCGATACAAGCCTGTTCATTTGGAAAAGCTTTGTCGAAATCTAATATGGATTTTATTTTACCGTCAAACATATTCAAATATAGTAATTAATTACACTTAAACTAAAACTTTACTACATAAAATCAAGACATTAAAAACCATATATTTGCAGTAAATATATTAAACGCAAGCGTTAGTATTTATTCTGTAATCGGAAATCTGGTAAATTTCAAAGTAACACAGGATGAAATAACTAATGCTCATGCTATATGGCGTGGGCTACTGTACTTATTTCATGTTACAAGGTTTACCAGAACCTCCGATTATGATTAAGCTACAAACCCACGCTTTTTTATTGGTAATAACTTCATTTTGGGTTTGGATGAGATCAAAAAACATTTTTTATGAAAAATCAAATTTCCTTATTGATCTTATTGGTATTGTCGATCTTTTTTTTGGCTCGATGCTCGTCAGATTCAAACAACTCATCGTGTGAAACCATTGCATGCCAAAATGGAGGTGTATTTATTGACTGCGAGTGTAGTTGTCCTGAAGGCTATACAGGAACCAATTGTGAAACACAAGTGACTCCAACACAGATTATGATTTCAAAAGTTACCGTACAATTATTCCCAGCATTGAGACCTGATGGGAGTAATTGGGATAATCTAATTGGAAATAATGTATTGCCAGACCTTTATTTCCAATTAGTAACCCCTCCTTCAGAGGTTATATATGATAGCCCTACTTTTTTTGAAAATGCAGATGTAGCTAATAATCACGAATTTTCACTTGATTCTCCAATTGTAATCACTGATGCTTTATCTCCGTATATCATTAGTTTGTTTGATTATGACTTTCCTGATGCAGATGAAAACATGGCCGCACAGTCTTTTTTTATTTATGAGAACGATAATGCTTTTCCAAACACATTAACCATTTTTGATTCTAACCAACCAATAGCAGTTGATTTAGAATTGAGTTATCAATGGTAACAGAATTATAATAATTAACAGAAAAAAAATTTAATGTAAAGTTGTATATAGTTCCCAAAGCCAATTAATATCAAAATATTTTTTCAAAAAACGATTTTGGCACAACTATTGTCTTAAATAAATCGTAATGAAATCCTACGCTATTTATAGATTGATTAATAGCATATTCAAAAAGCGTAAACATTACATTTTGGTTGGTTAGTTAGTAAAAAAGCACCTTGAAAGAGGTGCTTTTTTATTTTGATTTATTGTGAAAGAATTGCGTATCAGTTATTTATAAATTTGGTGATTACAGAAACCAGTCCCGGCATGATTGGTCGGAATGGCTCGTTATAAGATTTAGAGTTTTCAAGATCATCACCTTTGATTTCAAACAACACGTGATTCATATTTTCCAGAATTTCCAGTATTGCATTTTTATTCGCAGCCTTTAAACGTTCGGCCTCCTTTATACTTACCTGTAGATCTTTAGTGCCATTGATAAGTAAAATTGGAATATTTAGCGTTTTGATTTCTTCTTCGGGATGGTATTTCATCCAGCTTATCATAAAGGGTTGAAGACTAATATCAAACATGGATGCCAATGCCTGAGGGTAATCTGAGGTTTTTTTACCTGATTTTAGGAGGGTTATAATGCGTTGGGTGTCTTCAGCAAACATTGGTGCGGTAGATTTCACTTGTTCTGTAATGACGTCTCCTATATTCTGACCGGCACCAGCCAGAGACACAAATCCGTCTGCTCCAGCTTCTTTGGCAGCTAACATGCCTACCAAACTGCCCTGACTGTGTCCAATGACAAAAATCTTATTGTATTGCCCCCTAGCTTTAAAATGGTCAATAACAGCTTTAGCATCTTTAACAAAATCATCAAAAGAAATGGTTTTATCTACTTTACCTCTTCGAATTTGTTTGACAATTCTTTTATCGTATCTAAAGGTTGCTATATCTTGTTTGGACAAACCTTCAGCCAGTTTCTTTAAAGCATTATTTTTTAAAAAATTTTGATTGCCATTACGATCAGTAGGACCAGAGCCGGCTATGATAATAGCTAAATTTGGTTTTGCGACATTATCTGGATATAGGAGTGTGCCATCAATAAGACTGGTAACGGCAACTTCTTTTGAAGTAAAGCCATCACTCTGACTAAAACCATAGCTGCAAAAACAAAAGATACCTAATAAAAGTAAATGTTTCATTGTTATACTTTTTTACATAAACGACAAACGTCATATATTTCTTATGTACGTTTCAAAGTTAGACAAGAAATTCTGAATTTTATAACTCTGTCGATAAGATTTTATCGACGAAATGCACTAATACCCTTGCAAATGTTAAAAAAACATGCATTTCATCGATTAATATAGTATTTCAGCAGATATATTGTCACAAACATTTTATATTTGGCATGTACTAAATTAGTTTTTAGTTCAATGGATTAATTAATTAATATTTGCATTATGTTGTTGGCTTTAGAGACCCTAAATCTGCCGATGTAAATAAAAAGCAAATTGCGAAAAACCGAGATTGAGGGATCTCGGTTTTTCAATTTATAATACTTTGATTGATCTGAATGTTAGGTTAATACGCCCGTCAACTGGTTGTTTTGTTTTAGCAATTTGATGCAGCCAATAATGTTGCATTTCTCCTTTCATAATTAAAAGACTGCCATGATGCAGTAATAGTTTATGGCGTTGGGTTTTAAGTTTTCGATGTTTGAAGTGAAAATAGCGTTCTGCTCCAAAACTTAACGATGCAATTACCGGATTTGTTCCTAGTTCCTTTTCATTATCGGCATGCCAGCCGTTACTGTCACTACCACTTCTGTAATAGTTAAGCAATACTGTATTGAACGATTGCCTTACTGTAGCTTCAATTTTATGCTTAATATAGAGTAGTTCCTTTGTAAACGCTTTAGGGTACATGGTAATATTAGAATAGGTATAGGTATTATTGTCCGTCCCATAAAGTGCTGTAAGTCGTGGCTGTGGATAGGTTTTTCCAAAAACGGTGATGTCATCTTGTTGCCACAGTGTGTTTTTGTGTAAAGTCCGATAGAGCTGATCAGATTCAGAGCCATTAAAAAATGCGGGGTAGTAGATCAGTTCTGCCTGAGGTAAATTAAAGTGTTGTTTTTCTTCAGAAAAGAGATCCATCATTATTTTTTTCTAAATTAGCAATAGCTCATGAACTACAAAAGCCTCATCATACTATTCTGTACATTATTCGTTTTAGAAGTAGAACAAAAAACCTCTCCATGGCCTGAGGGCTTTGTAGATGTGCAAACTGTAATTCCCGATATAGACGTGGAACTCAGGTACTATTCTACATATAACTTTGTAGGCGATACTATCGATGGTTATAAGAGTAATCGTTTAATCCTTACCAAGGTTACTGCGGAACAATTGAAATTGGTACAGGATGAGTTACAGCAACAAAACCTGTGCTTGAAAGTGTACGATGGGTATCGTCCGCAGCGTGCTGTGAACCATTTTATACGTTGGGCAAAGGCTTTAAATGATACGATTTATAAAGCTGAATTTTATCCAGATGTGGCTAAGCGTCATCTGTTTAAAGAAGAATATATTGCTTCACGTTCCGGACATAGTAGAGGGAGCACCGTTGATCTTACCATTACCAATGGAGAAACCGGAGAACCTTTAGATATGGGAAGTCCATTTGATTTTTTTGGCCAGCAATCCTGGGTGAATTATGAAGACATTACACCACAACAAAAGCAAAACCGGCAATTATTACAATCAGTAATGCTGAAATATGGTTTTCGAAATTATTCGAAAGAATGGTGGCATTTCACCTTAAACGGCGAGCCCTTTCCTAATACCTATTTTGATTTTGAGATCGAGTAATACATTATAGTCTTATGTAGATCTCATGAAATACACCTCTTAATATCGAAATTACAATCTGTAATCCCAGCATTATCAGGAAGCCAGCAATGATCCCAGGTATAAGGAGTATGAGACCAATAACCAGCCAACCTGAAGCCAAACATATAAGAAAAGTAGCTATGGTGGTTAGGATAATGATGATATAAGACAGATAAGTCATCCACTTATCTTTCATTAACCCAAAACTCGATTTCTTCAAAAAGTATCCATGCTTCTCTTTAAAGTTACTGACTTCTATGAAGGGCTCTTTAGATAATACCTCGGGCTCATAAGTGATGTGCAAGACCTGTTTCTTTTTTAGAACTACCGGATTGACCTCTACAATACTGCTGTCGTATTGCAATTGTATATATTCAAACTTGTTTTTCTCTTTGTCCTTAACACGCTTAACTTCTACTATTTTTAGATGTGCATTTACAGGCTCAGTATCTTCGGTAGTCTCGCCTTTTTTAGATACGTCGTAAGGTTTAAAAAGATCATAAAAAGATAGGTCTTCATCTGTTTTTAAAATATAATTAAAACCATAAGCTTCATCATCTTCCAATTCTGCATATTTACATTTAAATACTGCGTCTTTATCTTTTTTTACATAACCCAATTTGTTGTCCGGTAGTATAACTTCAAACCACCGGATCCCTTCTCTGAGTTTAATTCTCTTATACGGAATGTATTCGTCTTTTACAGTAGTTTTTAGAATTGAAGCATTAACGGAATGGTTAGCGTAGACTGAAACCGGACTTAGGGTACGAATGTAATTTTTCAAATGTATGGGTATAGTTGGTTGGTCTTCAATATAAGAGAAAAAACAGCGTATGACCAAATTTTATTGGCAAAGGGTACTCAAATCAGAATTGCAATCACCTCTAAATATGTCACTATGAATAAGACTTTATAAGTATAGAATTTAGCTATTGATCTTTATAAGTATGAATATTTAAACCAATACCGTAATTGTATAAATTGTTATCTAAAAGACTGGATTTGAATCCATTTCCTTTTTTAAACTGCACCCATTTATTACCATTGATAAATACACGTTTTATATAAGTATTGAATGCTTTTATACCGTCTGTAAAAGGAAGTAAAGGTCTGAAATTAGTAGGTATCTTCACGATACCACTTTTGGTTTTGATCTCTTTGTATTTCTTATTAGGTAATAATTTTCCCGATTTATCCGTATATCCCAAAACCTGTAGGGATATAAAAAGACCGTCTTTTGGAATAAAAATATTATAAGCTTCTACATCCAGCTCAAACTTGTCACCATTTTTTTCTGTAGCTCTAAAAACAATAGTTTCGTAGGTTAACGGCTTATCTGGGAAACCGTCTTTTTGACTGTAGAATTGCACCTTAAATAGGGTAGAAAATGGTTTTTTATCGCTATTAGATCGCTTGCGTTTTTTCCAGTCTCTGGATTCTAAAGCAATAGGAAATAATACATGTTTTACCTTTTGGTCTTTAGTAGATGTCTTGGGAACATATACGGCAATCTCAGATTCTATCGTTGGTAACCAGCACTTATAGTAATCATCATCAAGATAAGGCTTTAATTTTTCAACTTTAAACTTTCGATCTCGTTTAATTTTGACATCGATAACCACTTCATCAAGCTCGTCGGCCTGAGGTTCCATATACAATTGGTTGGTTAAGTCAGAGGTGTTTAGTTTTAAACTTTTATAACCCAATGCAGAGATAAATAAAGAATCGATATCCGGGTACAGCTTTTTTGTGAATGTAAATTGTCCTTCGTCGTCTGCAAACAAACCATTACCGTTACCAAACGATATGGTAGCATAGGAAACTGGTATCTTATTGATGCTGTCTGTAATCCTTATTTGCGCAATTGCAGACATTGAACATAAGAAAATAAAAAGTAAAAGCTGTAATTTTTTCATTTATCCAGATAATTTGGGTGACTAAAGATACATTATCTGAAACTAAAAATGCCTTAACCGATAACTGATTAAGGCATTTTGACAAAAAAACAGATGACGTTTATTCTTTATCTATATTTTTAGTAAGTGTGTAGCCTACGAACAATCCAATACCCGCCATTAAGAAAATGGTTCCCGGTAATGCAATTTCATCATCAACACCAAAGGAATAATGTAAGATGGATGCAATGAAAATACCAACACCAATGCCCATTAATAGTAATGCCAGATTTAAAATCAGTACTTTCCATATGGGAGCCGTATGCTGCTTCCCTTTCATAAAAATACTGGCATCTGCACCTTTTTCTATAAGCGCCAGACGTTCTTTATTTCTTGTGGAAAAATACAAGTAAACAACTCCAAATATGGCCAGAAAAAGACTTAAAGGAATAATGACTTCTGAAAATGCTTCACCTGAATTGATTAATAATGGCTTCATAATGTTTATTTTTTAATTGATTATTTTTATGTATTCAGAACTTATGACGACACCTTCAACTGAAAGGTTACAATTTGTTTTGATTTTTTTTAATTCTTGTAACCTTTTATTAAAAATGGTCGTCTTAGATACAAATGACCACCAACGACGATCAACATATAATAGCTGCTATTATAAATAGAGATGCTAAAGCCTTTGCGCTATTAGTAGATCGTTATAAGGATTTGGTCTATACTGTAGCATTGCGTATGCTGAAGCATAGGGAAGAAGCCGAAGAGGTCGCTCAGGATAGTTTTGTTAAGATTTTTAAGTCGATTGGTAAGTTTAAAGGCGATTCCAAATTGTCAACCTGGGTATATAAAGTAGCTTATAATACGTGTCTGGACCGTATAAAAAGAAACAAGAAACATCATAACGATGTACCAATAGATGATTTTACTTATAATAAATTAGATACTATAGACAATGCTCTAGATAATTTGATCAAAGAAGAAAGACGTCTTTTGATAAAGAAATGTATAGCACAGTTACCTCACGAAAGTAGTGTGTTATTAACGCTGTTTTATTTTGAAGAGTTATCTTTAGATGAGATTTCTAAAATCATAAATGTAGAAGCTAATACTGCTAAAGTAAAACTGTTCAGAGCAAGAAAAAAATTGGCAGTAATTTTGGAACAACATTTAGAGCCACAAAACACTATGAGTTATGGAACATAATGAGGATCAATTAGAAGCTTTCATAAGCAAGATAATGGCAGAAGATCAATTGGAACAACCTTCTAAGAACTTCACAGATGCGGTGATGCATAAGGTTGAACAACTTTCTGATTCAAATGCAATGGTATACCGGCCTTTAATTCCCAAATTTGTGTGGGTATTGGTCTTTATAGGCGTGATAGTGCTTTTAGGGTTCTCTTATCTTGAAGCACCCTCAGAAAGTAGTGATTGGCTAAAGTATATAGATCTGTCAAAATTAACGATCAATCCTTTTGAAAACATATCGTTTAACTTTTCAAAAACGCTAATGTATGCTATGGTGCTACTAGCGGTTATGATTACCATTCAAATTCCGCTTCTAAAGCATTATTTTAATAAACGTATGTCGGTTTAATTATGAAAGTACCAAAACGGAACTTGAGCTTTTATGGTTCGTATCGTATCGTTTTTTCGTATTCGTTTTCTTAACAGTTTTAGCAGATGCTTACCTTCACTAAGGCCCTTAAGACCAATATAGGTTTCAAACCCCTTTTGTTTCTTTATGCTTTCACCTAAAATAAATTCACACTTATAATCTAGCGAATCTATTCTGACAGTAAAGACTTCATTTAAGGTTTTTACATAAGCTTTTCTTAGAGAATCGCGTTTAGACCAAGGAATATCAACATCAAAAAAGATGTCAGAATTGATCCCCCGAGTGTCTTTTTTAGGTTTTAGACCAGGGTTAAATAAAAATACATAATCATCAATATTATCATCTAAAGGAATGAAAACTTTTACATGATTATCCGTAATCACTTTAGACGAGATGGCTACAGATTCAATAAATTGATCTTCAGCAAGTTCGTTTTCATAGTTATTAGAGTTAGCAATGACGTTATTGGAGTTCATATAGCCTTCACTAAAATAGTTTGAACGCCTGTCATTGATACTGGTGCCTATAAGAATGATAATATATATGGGAATAAGCGCCAAGCTGATACGACGACCAAACCGATTGTCTAAAAAATTATAGACCAAAGGACGGTACAAAAAAGACAGTGTAATTTTGCTAAAAACCCAATAAAAAGGAAAATAAATACGACTGGTCCATTTCTTTTTCTTTAGCCAGCCTTGGGTTAAAAAGTCAATAAACGTCAATAATATACCAATGCTAATAAAAACCAATAGTGGTAACCCGACAGCTATACTAATCATTTCATGAACGTGCTCATTATCAATGAATAGTTTCACAATGACAACTATAGTAACAATAGAAAAAGTAAAAGCCAGAACATAGAATATTAATAAGAATGAAATGGCAAAGATGATGCTACAGTAATTTTCCAGTGTTGCAATATATCTGTCAAAAGATCCCACTTTTTTCTTTAGATATTTGGAGAACTTTTGACTGTAATTGAGTTCTTCATAATCAATATCTCCCGAAACATAACGCAGGCCCAAAGCACCGATCCACAAGCCTCTTAATACGACATGTAATAAAAGATTAAAAATCAATATTGCACAAGAGATCAATGCGACAGATAGTATAATAAATAAATACAGTTGTTCTTCATTTTTTGCGGCTTTGGCAGCTATTTTAATGTGTGGGTAGGCTGAAACCAAACCAAGAATTGCAAAACCAGAAATAATAAGCTCTAATTGCCAGCTTTCTTCCTGAAGTTTTTGAAGTAATTTTTTAAAAGCAGGATTGTTATAATCGTTACTCATTTTTTAAATTGGATATGTTTTAAGTCCTTAAAAGTTAAAAAAAATCAACTAAAACTAATCTTTTAGATAAGAAATTGAAACCCTTTTTGTTTTTTTTCGTTTTTATAATTGAAAACAAGTAACAGTCATATGCACGAATCGGAAAGTATGCTAATAGAGCATTGTAAAAAAGGCCATCAAAAAGCCCAAATGCAAATCTATGACCGTTACAGTCGGGCGATGTATACCATAGCGTGTCGTTATTTGAAGAATACTGAAGATGCTAAAGATGCCATGCAAGAGGGATTTTTAAAAGCATTTACAAAAATTGAACACTATACACCTGTATATCCTTTTGGCACTTGGTTGAAACGCATTATCATAAACCAATGCCTCGATGTATTAAAGCAACGACACCTCAAGTATAGTGAATTGGATGAAGGCGATGTTTATGTAATTGACGATGACAATTGGGATTTTGATGCTACAATAACCAAAACCGAGATCCTCGAGGCCATAGCGAGACTTACACCTAAGTATAATATTGTAGTAACACTGTATCTGATCGAAGGTTATGATCATGAAGAAATTTCACGAATACTGGGGATTCCCGAAAAAACTTCAAGAACACATTTGAGAAGAGGTAAATTAAAATTAAGGACATTATTGAAAAAACAATACAATGAAACAAGATATTAGGAAGTTGTTCGATAAGGAAGTTACTTCAGACTTGAAGACGCTCCCGGAAGGTCATAGAGAAGCATTTTTGAAAAAACTCAGAGATCGTAAAAAGACCAAGAACAATGTTTATTACTGGCTAAAGGTTGCCGCTGTTGTACTATTGTTATTATCTGTTGGATACCAATTGTTGTATGACAATCAAAAAACCGATGAAGACGACATAGAATTGATGCTAATAGCGCAAGTAAAAGCAACGGAAGAAGGGTATTTGAAGGCGATACAAACCGAATGGCAAAATTTTATAGCTGTAGCCAAGGATTCTTCATTGGTTTCACGATTTCAGCAAAAGCTAGATGAGTTGGATGCCGATTATAAAACCATCTCAATCCAATTTGAAGAAGATGCCAATAATGTTCTAATAGTGGAAGCGCTGGTTAATAATCTGCAGACACGACTTCAAATCTTAAAAGACATACAAGAACATATTAAAATATTAAATCAAAATAACGAACATTATGAAAATACATTTTAAAGCAATATTTGTGCTCTTCATCACAGTACAAGTAATGCATGGACAAAAGTTTTCTGATCTTGAGATGGATGAAATACATACGGTTTATGAAGAGAGTTTTACAACAGATGCTTACACAGCGTTAGTCTTGGATCTGAATAGTACAACAACTCAAATAAAAACATCATCAGATGATAAAGTGCATATTTCTTATACCATGGCATTTAAGAACCAAAAAAAAAGACATATAAGATATTTATTAAATCGATTACGAGTTGTAGGGAATAAAGAAGGCAATAAAATAACATTTACAGCAAAAAGTAAGTCTCCTTTTTACATCAATCATTATGCGATACAGCATAATTTGATAGGAGAGTTGTTTAGAGAAACAGACACGGCTAAAGTAACTAAAATGATAACTAAAAAATCATTAGACTCTGTTATTGCTCAGATGAATTTGACAGATGCACAGCGTTTACATAACTATTACATTAAAAACAATATTAAAGGCTATACCAAGAGGCAAAAAAAGAATCAAAAGATTAGTATGGCAAGAATGGTTATTGAAATACCAAAGCATGTACATGTCAGAGGAACGATAGAAAACTCAGAAATTGTATTTAAGGATGATTTCGAAAACCGGGCTACCATTAATAGTAGAAATTCCAAGCTAAAATTTAAAACCTTGGGGCATGGGTTGAACAGTTTTGATGTTGATAATGGTTACTTCAAAGCAGAAGCTGTTAATGGCGGAAGCTACAATTTTGCAAACACTAAAGCGGTAACCATAGGGCGTCTAAACAATTCACTTCTAAATTCTGAATTTACTAAAGTGGAATTAGGAGAAATAGGTGCAAATAATAAGATCATTGATTTCAACAGTAAATATTTCCTATATAATTTTACGGAAGATTTTAAAACGTTTAAAGTAATGTCGGAGTATTCTACCCTTTATTTCTTTCAACCTGAAACGCCTTATAAACTAATTACAAAAGGCTACGATTCAGCATTTTTTCATGGTGAGGTGGAAACCGTTATAAAACCAGGTGAAAGGAAAGAGCAATTTGACAAAATGCTAGTTGTTGGTGAGCATCTCGATAATACCGCAAATACAATCAATATTCAATTGGTGAATGGTTTAATGGGGTTGGGAAAAGATACCATCACTTTAAAGCCCGACAAAAACCCCTAAAAAACAAATGATTTTAAAGCATCTGTGATTTTTAATCATAGATGCTTTTTTTCAAATAGCGCTTTTATTTCCGGCTTATTGAGTTCTATTAATGTAAAGACACATAGGAGAATACCTAAAATTCCTGTAAGTGCATTAATTGCAGCCATAACAAAGATGAAATTATAGTTACGAACTTCTTTCAGATATTTCGATGCTATAAGTGTAAAAACCCCCAAAGTAATGGTAACGATTATACCAATGCTGCCAAAGATTATGAATATGATCCCGGGATTGAAAGGTGCTTCATCGGGTTGAAGTGCAAAAAGCACTGTAAATACAAATCCCATACCGATATAGATCATAAAGAATATCGAAAAGCAAAGCGTTAAAATGCCTTTGACTAAAAACAGCGTTCTAAAAGTGTTGAGGTTATGATTTATTGCCGTCATCTGATAGCTTGATTAGATGGAACAAAAGTAAGTTAAAAAAGAAACTCAGACACTTATTCTGTTTTACAATGCACAAAAATCAATAGAGTACATCATCCACCTTATCATCCGTAAGCGTTTTTACAAAGGCGACCAAAGCATCCAACTCTTCGTCAGTGAGCTGTAAATTATCGAATGGCAGGGTTTGGAATTCCAAATCAAAGCCTAAGCCACCTCCGCCGCCAAGGTTGTAGAAGTTCATAACTTCATCAAGTGTATTATAGACGCCGTTATGCATATATGGTGCTGTGAGGGCAGCATTTCTTATGGTTGGAGTTTTGAACATGCCTTTATGTAATGCTTCATTATACCGCCAGTAAAACCCTAGATCGTCATCTAATGCTTTATTTTCAGCCGTTTCAGGAACACCAATAACTTCTTTTTCGGTTTCACTAAAGAAGGGTGGCACTGTACCATTGGTCAGTGGAATAAAATGACAAGTAGCACAAAGGGCTTTACCCATGTAGAGATTAAAACCTAGTTTTTCTTGTGCTGTAAATGTATTTTCTTCACCTCTGATGTTACGATCAAATTTAGAATTAAATCCATTAAGCGTAGAGACGTAAGAAGAAATGGCTTTTATGACTTCGGTGTTACGTTGTGACAGACCACCGTAGGCTTTATTGAATAAGTCCACATAGCTACTGTCTTGTAAAATCGCAGTAGAAAACTGGTGAACATTGGTGTCAAATTCTTTATCGTTGGTAAATACCGCTGAAATTTGATCTAACAAATCGTTAGCACGACCATCTAAAAAGAAGCTCTGCTGGAATACCGAATTGATGAGCGTAGGCGTATTTCTCTGAAGCGGATTTCCGGCATTATCCAAGTTAAGAGCCACGCCATCCGCATAACCTTTTTCCGGAATATGACAGGTAGCACATGCCATGGTACCTTTTGCAGATAATTTTGGTTCAAAGAATAACTTTTTACCCAGTTGTATTTGCTGTTCCGTTGGGTTCAGGTTTACTCCGGGAGTAAAATACGCCACATTAAAAGCGTCATCATCAAAAAAAGTTTCAGCATCGTAATTGAAAGGTTGTGTATTTACGCCTTCCCACAATTCTGATGTTTTTCGTATAGCTACCCAATCTCTGGTGATCGGATTCATATAATCACGGATAAATGTAAAACGGTCAAAGGAGTCAAAGTCTTGATGCTTTTGGATATACGAAACAGCTTCAGAAATATGTTTTTGAAATCGGCTATCCAGTTCCTTATCCTTTTCCTGTATGATATGCTGTATGGTGTATTGGTATATGGTATCCAGACTTTCTAAAGAGATGGCACTTTCGTTAATACCCAATTGGCTAACAGGCGTATCAAAACCGGAAATGGCTAAACTGATGATCCGAAATAACTGTTGGTGTGTGGCAATAAAAAAACGTTGAGGGTTTAATTTTCGTTTTACTAAACCTTTTCGTAGTGTTTTTAGCATGCCAATAGTAATGCTGACCTCCATATCAAAATCGGCAGCGGAAGTCTCACCCTCGTAAATGCTTTCTTCTATTTTTTGTAGGCCAACAGGTTTTAGAATCTTATTATTATCTTCTTTAAATACCGGAAGGGCAGGGCCATTAACACGATGTCCAACGGCAGGGTTCAGGTAAGAAGCATAAGGTTCGCACTGTTTGAATGCAATTCTGGCAGTTTTAAAAAGCGGTTTAGCCTTATCACTCTTGGCGCCAACATTTTTTAATTCTTCCAATAGCCGTATAGTGTCATCCAAATGTTCTAAATAATAGTTCTGAGCAGTATTCCAATCTAATACTGCAGTCGTTTGGTCTTGTTGCTTTTTGCAGGATGTCGTTATAAATAGAAGTGTGAATAAAAAGAATAGTTGTTTTTTCATGCCTTGAGTTGTATAAATAAAAAAGAATCTTCATTTTTTTAAATGAAGATCTTTTTTATGGTTGTTATCTGTTAGAACTATCTAGGAAGTCCTCTTAATATGACGATTTGAGAAGATTGGTTGTCTTCATATACCGTATTGGTATGGCCGTCTAAATTTTGGAAATCATCATTTCTCCAGTAATGTGGTTGTAATGCTAATAAGAATGTTCCAGGAACGCCAACCTTATCAGAAATATCTACTAAAGAACCAAACTCACCGCTAAGACCTGTACTGTTATCTTCAGCCAAATCTTGTCTTACAACCAATTCTAATACTTTAGCAATGTTATTACCTTGTAAGTCTGATTGATAGATGTATGCGGCATGCCCTCTGCTAAATGAATTAGGATCTTCCTGAATGTAAACAAAATTCTCAGTTACAGTAATGTTATCAGGACTTTGTAATTCTGGTAAGTTACCGTCCATATTATTGGTATTGGTATTACCACTAACAATTTGTGTTAATTGACCTTCCAATGGGTTATTAGCGTCTAATTCTAGTTTATAAACAGTTCCCCAATCGTTATAAGTACCTTGTCCTGGACCTCTACCAGTTACAGCAAAGTATACATTTCTACCATTGGCATCAGATCCTTTTTGATAATCAACGTCTTCAACTCTCATAAACTGAGAAGCATAAACATTAGTACAGGCAGTTTCCATTTCGTTTTTGGTTAAACTACTACCATTTGGTATCTGAACAAATTCCACATCATAAGTGCTTCCAAAATCTAAGTTAGCTTCACTGTATATAGTATTAGGTGCAACATTTTGAACACCACCGGAACCATTAGATACTTGCTTGAAACGCATAACATAAATACTACCACCTGTTAAATCGGCATCGCCGCTGTTAGATAGATACATGGTAACCTGACCTTGAGATCCACTAGAATCGTCATCACCACCTATAATTACGGTACTGCCAGAATAAGCCCCTTGAGGTAATGGTACTGCGTTTTCCCATGAGAATTCTCCTAAAGCATCTAGTCCAAAGTCAGCAGTTGGCGTAGGCGTAGTCGTTCTAGGGTCAATTCCTTTAACATCATAGTTAATACTTTCTGAAGCGGATAAAAAGATGTCCTGAGAACCACCATGGATGTCTGCTTCAAACATGGTTCCTGAACATTGTCTTGCAAAATCACCAACACCTGAGTTTAACAGGTAGTCTCCCGAAACCGGCGTTAGGTTTTCGTCCAATCGGATTCTGGCAACGGCATAACTGTCTTCACAATTTACCACATATATATAACCATCATTATCAGTTAAAAAACCAGCACCGTCAGCAGAACCAGCTAATTGAAAGTTAGAATCTCCGATAACATCAGGAGTACTTATTAAAGAATAAGCTTCTACATAATTAAATTGTGGATCTATAGCTACTAATGGAGGGAAACTAGATTTGTTAGAAAACATGGTTGGCTCAGGTTCAAAATCTTGCCCGTCCTGTCCGTCTTGTCCATCAACACCATCTATACCGTTTCTTCCATCTTCTCCATCTTCACATGCTGTGAATGTTAGACCTAAAGTACATACCATAGCTATTGGTAGTATAAGTTTTTTCAAATTGATCATAATGCTTGTTTTGTAATTGGTTTAATAATGAGATCAAAATTACCAAGCAAGCATGCTTTTGATGTTAATGGATTAATGCGTTTTAATTACCAAAAGTTTATCCTTATGTTAAGATGTTAATTGAAAATTAATAATTGGAATTAGTCTGAATAAGGCTTTTTTCAACATTTTCTGATCAGAATTTCTTTCTGAAAAGCAATTACTTTTGTTGATAGCTTTTCTTGAATTCCAAGGGTGTGGTATTCGTTTTTAATTTAAAAACTCTTGAAAAATAAGCATAGTCATCATAACCTAGGATTTCAGAAATAGCAAATAGGGCATTATCCGAATGTACAATTAAACGTTTTGATTCCAGAATGACACGCTCTGTTATCAGGTCTGTTGTAGTTTTTCCCAGTGTTGTTTTTATGACTCTATTTAGGTGTTTTGGTGTAATGTTTAATTCATCAGCATAGAATTTGGCTGATTTTTGTGTCTTGTAGTGTATTTCGATAGTCTTCTCTAAAGCTCTGAGAATGGTTATGTAAGTAGAGGAAATATTGTATCGATCTGATTCAATTGTACTGTAGTACCTGGCCAGATCAATATAGATCATATTTACCAAGCTTGATAGTTTTTGCTTTTTGTAAGGCAGGTTTTTATGGTATTCGTCATTCAAACTTTTAAATTTTGATGCTATAGCTATAGTAGCACTTAAACTTAGGTTTAAGGATGGGGTGTTTTTATGAGAAAAATAAAAAGGAAATTGTTCGAGCTTACTGATAGAAAAGAAAGTCTCATAAAAATCCTTAGTATGAAAAAAAATATAGCCTTCTGGCTGGGTGTCAAACTTCCAGTAGTGTGTTTGTCCCGGTCTTAAGAAATATACAGCTCCCGGTGCCACAATATACCTGTTGAAATCCACTTCGTGTACTCCTGAACCTTTGGAGAAAATGACACATAGAAAGAAATCGTGTTTATGTGGTTTGTGAAAAAGATCTTTGTTTTTTTCTAAGTGACTGCTAAGATCATTGCTATAAAAATCAGACATGGACACATGCTGCTCAAATTGCTGGATGTTTAAAACAGGAATGATTTTCATGAAATGCGTCTAAATGTCTTAAAAGTACAAAAAAATGCGAATATGGTATGACTGATCATTAGCAATAGAAGATTAATTTTGTATAATGATTTTAATTCTGAGGTATGTTATTGAATTCTATAGTAAAAGGAAAATGTCCCAATTGTAAAAAAGGAAAGATTTTTGGAGTGAAAGGAAATTTATTATTATTTCAGATTCCTCAAATCAATGATAGGTGTGAAAACTGCAATTTTAAGTTTGAGAGAGAGCCTGGTTTTTTCTTTGGAGCTATGTTTGTAAGTTACGGCTTAGCTGTTGCTCAATTCATTGCAACTTTTGTAGTGTGTTATTTCTTATTAGGCCTATCTGTATTGACCTCCTTTTTTGGAGTTATTATAGCGGCATTATTATTTAGTACAATAAATTTCCGACTATCAAGAATCATATGGATATATCTTTTCTCTAATAAAAAGGTAGAGGTTAGCTCTGATGCTTAATAGCATCGATCAAATATTAGACAGTAATAAAAAACCACCTAAATAAGGTGGTTTTTTATAAATATCAATAAAGCAATGAAATCATTATTTAATCATTTCGTAGCTACGCTTTATAAAGTTTGTTAAAGCTTCGCCTTTGAGTAAACCTTGAGATAAGCAAGCCAGATCTAAACTCTGATTAATTAAACGCTCTTGCTTTTTCTTGGTTTTGGTATTTAAAATTTCGCTTACCAAATCATGATTAGTATTAACTACTAAGTTGTACATTTCCGGCATATTACCCATACCAAACATACCGCCGCCTCCAGTAGCTTGCATTTCTTTCATACGACGCATAAACTCAGGTTGTGTAATCATAAATGGAGCAGCTTCACTATCCATAGCTTCCAATTGAATCATGAACTTTTCTGATGGTACAACATCCTTCAATAGGTCATCAAGTGTAGATTTCTCATCATCACTTAGCTTAGAAATGGTAGTGTCCTCTTTTTTAATAAGGTTATCAATATGATCGGCATCTACACGAGCAAATGAAATATTCTCTTTAGAAGATTCTAACTTCTGCATAAGGTGACTTACTATAGGAGAATCTAATAATAGCACTTCATAGCCTTTGGCTTTGGCTGCTTCTATATAACTGTGTTGCTCATCTTTGTTTGCTGCATATAAGATTACCAATTTATCATCCTTATCTGTTTGATTGGCTTTTATCTTATTATATAATTCTTCATACGTATAGTATTTACCATCTACAGAAGGATACAATGCAAAAGCATCTGCCTTTTCAAAGAATTTTTCCTCCGAAAGCATCCCATATTCAATAACGATTTTAATATCGTCCCATTTAGCTTCAAAATCCTCACGGTTGTCATTAAATAACGACTTTAACTTATCGGCTACCTTACGAGTAATGTAAGAGGATATCTTTTTAACATTACCATCGGCTTGCAGATAACTACGAGATACATTAAGAGGAATATCTGGTGAATCTATCACACCTCTTAACATGGTTAAGAATTCTGGAACAATACCTTCTACATTATCAGTGACAAATACCTGATTTTGATAAAGCTGTATTCTGTCTTTTTGGATGTTGAGGTCATTTGTCATTTTCGGGAAATATAAGATCCCGGTGAGATTGAACGGATAATCAACGTTCAAATGAATATTGAATAAAGGCTCCTCGAATTGCATAGGATACAATTCTCTGTAGAAGTTTTTATAATCTTCATCTTTTAAATCCGTAGGTTGTTTAGTCCATGCCGGATTCGGATTATTAATAATATCATCTACAGTGATCTGCTTATGTGGCTCTGTAGTGTCTTTACCGTCTTCACCTTTAATGGTTTTAGGTGTAAAATCAGGATCATTGACCTCTTTAGTACCAAACTTAATTGGTATAGGCATGAACTTGTTGTACTTCAGCAACAATTCACGTATTCGGCTATCTTCTAAAAATTCTGTAGAATCTTCAGCGATATGAAGAATAATCTCAGTACCTCTTTCTGTTTTATCAGCAGTCTCTAATGTGAATTCCGGAGACCCGTCACAGGTCCAATGCGCTGCAGGTTCATCCTTGTACGATTTAGTAATGATCTCTACTTTATCTGCTACCATAAATGCAGAATAGAATCCCAACCCAAAATGACCAATGATTCCAGAGTCTTTTGCTGAATCTTTATATTTATCTAAAAACTCTTCGGCACCCGAGAATGCAACCTGGTTGATATATTTTTCAACTTCTTCAGCTGTCATACCCAAACCTTGATCGATAATATGTAGTTTTTTATTGTCCTTATCGATTTTAACTTCGATCTGAGGGTTACCATATTCAACTTTAGCATCGCCAATATTGGTAAGGTGTTTAAGTTTTAAAGTTGCATCAGTAGCATTACTGATCAATTCACGTAAAAAGATTTCGTGATCGCTGTATAAGAATTTTTTAATGAGAGGAAAGATATTCTCTACCGAAACATTAATACTTCCTTTTGTCATAATGAACACATTTTATGTTTTTCTCACTTGCGTGAGACATGATTAATTATTTACTATCTACATTGTCAAAAAAAATACCAATGGGTCAATTATGACAAGATGGCATAAAAAAAGTCATCTTGTAGTTAAGATGACTTTTTAGTAAAAAATAGTATGGCTTCTAGTTTTTCATTTCCGTATTAGAATTTTCAATGGCTTCTTCTTTTTCTGTTTTGTTTTTTACATGTTTTTCTAACCATTGATCTTGCTCCCATAACATGTGCATAATGGATTCTTTAGCACGGTATCCGTGACTTTCTTTTGGTAACATCACCAGGCGTACTGGTGCGCCCAAACCTTTAAGAGCATTAAAATAGCGTTCACTCTGTAGGGGGTAAGTGCCTGAATTGTTGTCGGCAACACCATGTATCAGTAATAATGGTGTTTTCATTTTATCTGCGTGCATAAAAGGCGACATGTTATAATATATTTCAGGAGCCTCCCAATAACTGCGCTCTTCGCTTTGAAAGCCAAAAGGCGTCAATGTTCTATTATATGCACCACTTCGTGCTATACCGGCAGCAAATAAATTGGAATGGGACAATAAATTGGCAGTCATAAACGCACCATAACTATGACCTCCCACGGCAACTTTATCTCTGTCAATATAACCCATTTCATCAACGGCGTCAATGGCTGCTTTAGCATTAGCGACAAGTTGGGTTCTAAAACTGTCATTAGGCTCTTCATCACCTTCCCCTACGATAGGAAAAGCAGCATTATCCAGAACCACATATCCTCGGGTAACCCAATATATAGGAGAACCCCAGTACGGATATACAAATTCATTTGGATTCGTAGTACTTTGAGAAGCACTCGATTTGTCTTTATATTCTCTTGGATAGGCCCATAATATCATTGGGTATTTTTTGCCAGCCTCATAGTTTAAAGGTAAATATAAGGTCCCTTCCAAATCCAAGCCATCATCACGTTTATAATTGATGACACGCTTATTTACATTCTCTATGCTTTTGAAAGGGTTTTCAAATGAAGTAATAGCAGTAAGGTCGTTTTTCTTATTGATGTTTCTGATGTAATAATTAGGATATTCGGTTTGAGATTGAATTCGAACCAGAATTTCGCCTTTTTTCATATCGAGAGCTGAATTCAAATTTTCTAGCTTGTCTGTATATTCCGATTGGTATAGCCTTCTGGTTTGCTTGGTTTTTACATTATAGGCATCAATAAATGGAAATTGCCCTTCTTTGGTGTAACCGGCTCCCATAAGGTATAGGTCGTCACCATTCATTTCCAGTGAATAACTTCCGTATTTGTTTTTTGAACTTACAAAATTCCCCGGGTCACTATACCGATCTTGATAATTACGATCCGATATGATTACGGGTTGTTGACTGGCATCTGACGGATTAAATAAGTACGTTTTGGTATTTCTCGTATTCCACCAATAGTCATAGGCGATAGCAATATTATTATTGCACCAGCTGATGCCTCCAAAACGTTGTTTGGTTTTCAATAACAGATTAGGTTTTCCATTAAAGGGCGCTTTCATTTCATATACCGCATCTCTGTAGTCTGCTTCAACATTAGCATCACCTTTGTCAAGCGCTTCAGACCATATTAAAGTGGCTGGCTGATCAGACCGCCATGCCATTCTACGCTTACCCATACGTGTAGACATAAAGCCTTTAGGGCGTACTTCGTCTAATGGTACCTCATTCACTGTTTTTATAAGTTTACCTTTTGTATCGTATACATTGCTTTCACTGGGAAAACGTGTGAAGGTAACCAAATAAGAAAAAGGCCGTTTGATCTTAGTAACCATGATATAATTTCCGTCTGGCGAAAAACTAATGCCTCGATACATGTCTACGGGAAGAAAATCAGAAACCTCACCATTAATAGATACCTTTTTTATTTCTGAACGTGCCAATTGTTCAAAATTAAATTCATCGTTAGGCGTCTTAAGTAAATCCTGATAGGTTCTGTTTTGGGCTTTAGAACCATCACTTACAGATACTGTTGGGCCAGTAGGAACCGCTACATTAGTATCTATCAGTGGCTTTCTGCTTTTAGGTAGCATTTTTACTAATAAGCTTTTGTTGTCCTCAAACCAATTGATAACACTGCCCATATTGGCATTAACATTGGCATCTGTGATTTTTTTGGCCTGTCCGGATTTAACATCCAATACCCATACTTCAACTCCGGTGCTGGTGGTGTTAAGACATGCAATCATAGATTCGTCAGGAGACCACCTGAATCCTGATAATCTTGGATTTTTAGGTAAACCAGAAACCTGCTTGGCAACTTTGTCAGTAGCTTTTTTGACTTTTAAATTGGTGTAAAAGGTAGTTCTGCTTCCAATATTGGTTACAGGGTTAATTCGAAGCCCTGCAAGTCTTAATTCGGTTTCGGATAGCTCTGCTATGGATTTGTATTGATTTCTATAGATCAAAACCATGTGCTCTCCTTTACTGTCAATTTGTACTGCAGGAGCCAGATCAACATCGGCAAGTTCTAAAATTTCCTGTGGAGGAGTTTGATACGTTAGGTTGTCTTGAGCATGTATAAAACATACAAATAAACCCATAATACTTTTTAAGATCGTTTTCATGATGAAAGAATGATTAGTTAAGATTTTCAAGATAATTAAAATCATGACGCATTCTTTTTAAGAATTGTTAAAACTCTATTGTTTTCACAGAGTTTAACAGTTGTTTGTTATGCGTGCATAATGAATACCGGAGTCATTAAAAAATAAAACATATCAATATGGTTATTTTTGTTCAATTAACGGATTTTCTGTTTGGACAGAAATTAAAAATAAGTTTTAATGTATAATTCAAAAATAATAGGATTAGGGAAATACGTTCCGGAGAATGTAGTTACAAATGACGACTTAAAGCAGTGGATGGATACTAGTGACGAATGGATTCAGGAACGCACAGGCATCAAAGAAAGACGTTGGATAGATCCAAAAACCAGCGATGATACTACATCTCTAATGGGGGCTAAAGCAGCAAAGATAGCTATTGAAAGAGCCGGACTTACTAAAGATGATATTGATTTTATTGTATTTGCCACATTAAGCCCAGATATGTACTTCCCGGGAGGAGGTGTTAGAGTGCAAGAAATTCTCGATATGCCCACTATAGGGGCATTGGATGTAAGAAATCAATGTTCTGGATTTATTTATGGATTGTCTGTAGCAGATCAGTTTATAAAGACTGGAATGTATAAAAATGTACTGGTTATTGGTAGTGAAAACCATTCCGGAGGCCTGGAACGTTCTACCCGAGGTAGAGGTGTTACTGTTATTTTTGGTGATGGCGCCGGTGCTGCTGTGCTAACCAGAGAAGAAGATACAGCCAAAGGCGTTCTGTCCACACATTTGCATTCTGAAGGTAAATATGCCAAAGAACTGGCTTTAGAAGGTCCAAGTACAGGGCGTTGGGTAGATGCTATTATGGAAGATAATGATCCTGATGATGTGTCTTATTATCCATACATGAATGGGCAATTTGTATTCAAGCATGCCGTTGTACGATTTAGCGAGGCCATTATTGAAGGATTAACAAAAAACAATCTGCAAAAAGAAGATATTGATATGCTTATCCCTCATCAGGCCAATCTTAGAATTTCTCAGTTTATCCAAAAGAAATTTGGTTTGGGGAATGATCAGGTATATAATAATATTATGCGATATGGTAACACTACGGCAGCATCAATACCTATAGCGCTTACTGAAGCTTGGGAAGAAGGAAAAATAAAAGAAGGCGATAATGTTGTACTAGCTGCTTTTGGTAGTGGGTTTACATGGGGAAGTGCCATAATTAAATGGTAGTTGGTAGTGACTATAAATAATATCAAATAAAAAAAGCCGAAATTATTCAATTTCGGCTTTTTCAGCTATTAACCAACTTTAACTAACACTATTCTATAACATAAAATGTTATAGCTATTATTACTTAAAACTTATCAATACTATAGACGTAAAAAATCTGCTTTTATTTCATAAGCATATAATTTTAACGTGTAATTAACATTTATAAAAAAACCAAAGCAATTTGCTTTGGTTTTTCAGCTATTAATCAATTCAAAAACCTAATACGTTTTCTAACCAGTTCAGCTTAAAACTGTGATTGTTTAGACGTCGAAAAATCAATACCTTACATTTATAATACAAAAACCCGAAACGATATACGCTTCGGGTTCTTTTTTAATAACCTAACATTAACACTAACCATCAACTATTATGCAGGGTTATTAAATTATATTATTGATTTATAGGAATCCGCCGCTTCCCGATTTTTCGTCATTATCTCTACGCTTACGAGATTTAGCTCTGTATTTTCCACCTCCAAAGCGATACGATAATCCAGCAAAGACAGTTCTGCTTTCCCAGTTGAAAGCACCCTCTTGAGGAAATGGGTTATCACCTTCAAATTGAAATTGCATGGTGTTGAAAATATCGTTGAAATTAAGACTGAATGTTGCATTTCTGTTTTCAAGGAAGTTATAACGCATTCCAACATTCACGAAATACATTTCTTTGGCATCAAACTGAATACTTTTATTTAATCCTCTGTAAAAACCAAATGCAGAGAAAGTTAAATGCTTGCTGACTTTAAAATTATTAAACATTCTGAAGTTCCATGCCACATTATCCACTTCAACAGTTTGTGTGATGATATCATTATCTGTAGGGTTTGTAATGGTTCTATCTAATGTTTCAGTGATTCCTTTTTGTGTTCGTGCAAAAAGATCAAAGCTGGCATTGAAATTCCACCATTTTGTGGGTCTGTATTGGCTAGATAGCTCAATACCATAAGCACTGGTGTTATCAAAATTATCAAAGGTCAATATTACCCTTCCAGATGTCAGATCAGACCGGTCAATAAATACGGCTCTGTTGATCTCGTCTTCAATAATTCTATAAAATACACCTCCGGTGATGCTTCCTTTTTCAAGTTGTCTGGTGTAATTTACTTCAATAGAATTGGTGAACTGTGGCAATAATGCCTGGTTGCCAAATGATGATATTAAAGGCGTATTCCACTCCGGTATAGGATTGACCTGACCAATACCAGGGCGGTCAACTCTTCTGCTATAACTTAACTGATAAGAATTCTTTTCTGAAGGATTGTAAGTAAAGAACGCTGAAGGATATAACTGTGTGTAGTCATTTTCAAAAGGGAACTCGGTTACGGTGTTATCTGTAAGATCCGTTTCGGAAGCAAAGGCATTAACCTCTACAGTTTCGAATCTTGCTCCCAATAATACCGACCATTTTTCAAACTTTCTGCCATAAGTTACATATGCGGAATAGATATCTCTACTATAATCGTAATCGGTCATTGTAGGGATGTAGTCTCCCAATTGATTTCTAACACGTGCATTGGACATGTAGTCAATTTCATTTTCAAACAATCTGGCCTGTAATCCAAGCTCTAGCTTGGCGTCATTTTTTAGTGGTCGTACATAATCTAAGTTAACGGTTGTACGATTTCTGTCTGTGGCTGTTAGTTCATTGAAATTAGGTCTGTTTCCAATGCCTGAGAAAAGATTGTTTGTAGTGACATCACCATCAAACACATTATAGTCTACTTCCAATTCAATATTATGACCCTCATCGTCAAAATCTATTTTGTAATCAAAGTTGTATTGAGATGATGAGTTCTCATTCTTATTACTAAACGTCTGTAACTGGTTATTTTCCATAGCGTTTAAGAAAGCAACTTCAGTTCTTCCGGTAGTGCCACCATCGAAAACATTTTGATTCGTAAAAAATGAAAGCGTATGCTTATCATTCAGATAAAAATCCACACCTACTTTGTATAAATGCGATTGAGAATCGTCCAGAAAATTGAACAGTTGTTCAGAGCGATCAACCAGCCTTAGGATATTACCGTAATTAGCATTTTTAGAAATGTTGTTGCCATAGTTACCATAAACATTAACCTTACCATTACGATAATTTAAATCGAGGTTACTATTGAACTTAGGTTCATCCTGATAAGCTAATCCTAAATTTAAATTACCATTGAAACCTACATTCACGTTTTTATGCAATACAATGTTTATGATACCACTCATGCCTTCCGGATTATACTTCGCTGAAGGGTTGGTAATAAGTTCAATTTTTTTAATGGATGTGGAAGGAATTTGTCTCAGTAATTGTGCCGCCGGAATATTAGATAGTTTACCATCTATCATGACCTGAACATTCTGATTTCCTCTGAGCGAAATAGCTCCTGTTTGCTGATCCACATTTACAGAAGGAATATTATTCATAATATCAGAAGCTGTAGGTCCAGATGTTGTAAGGTCTTTTCCAACATTGATAACTTTTCTGTCTATTTTTTGTTCTATGGTAGAGCGCTCAGCAACAACAGTCACTTCATCCAGACTTTCAACATCTTCCTCTAGCATAATATCACCAAGGTCTACTTTATAGTTGTTTTGACCAATGGTAACTTGCTTGTTGATCTTTTTGTAACCAATGTACTTTATTTCAACATTAACAAGACCTTCAGGAATCTTTTCTATTTTAAATGTACCATCATCAGAGGTAATACCACCGGTAATGATTTTTTGATTTGCATCTTTGATAATAACGTTAACATAAGGTAAAGGCTGCTTGAGTGCAGCATCCATAACTCTACCGGAAATGTATCCGCTTTTTACATCAGAATTTGAATGGGGTTGTGAAATTGCTGTTAATGAACATATAACAGCAAAAAATAACAATAACTGTTTCATTTTTTGATTGATTGACGATAGTTTATGTAGTGATAGACGACTATATTTACCATGTGTTACTCTTTTTAACACTACTTAACACCTTTTTAACAAATGAAAAATAAAACACTGGTTTTCGGAGCATCGTTAAACCCTAATAGATATTCTAATATAGCAGTAAAACGACTCTTAAATTACGGGCATAGTGTCAGGGCGTTTGGTTTAAAAGAAGGGACTATAGAAACCATTCGCATTGATACAGATCTAAAGGCTTATGATGACGTCGATACTGTAACGTTATATATCAATCCGGAAGTCCAAAAACAGTATTATGATTACTTGATTAGCTTAAAACCTAATCGAGTTATTTTTAACCCCGGTACTGAGAACCCTGAATTCTATGATTTATTACAACAGCATCATATACCATACGAAGTTGCATGTACATTAGTGCTACTGGCTACTGATCAATATTAGAAGGTTTTGATTTAATGAAAAATAGCCCCATATAAGTCAAAAGCCCATTAATAATAAGTATTTCAAAGCCAATTTCATAACCATTAAAGATATCCGCAGAATATAGATTCAAAAGATAAGAAGCAATTGGGGCAATAATAGCAATAATCCATACATACTTGTCTTTTAATTGGTGTTTAGATAATAATCCAAATGCGAATAGACCTAGCAAGGGACCATAAGTATATCCGGCAGCTTTGAACAGTTCCCATATCACAGAGACATCTTTAAAAATCGTATCAAAAAGAACGATAACAATGACCAGAATAAGACTAAATAAAACATGAATCTTTTTTCTGATAGCAACCTGTTGTTCTTTAGATTTTTGTTCAATATCAATAATATCTATACAGAATGATGTGGTTAATGAGGTTAAAGCCGAATCGGCACTTGAATACGCCGCAGCAATTAAGCCTAAGATAAAGAAGGCAGAAGTGATTTTGCCAATTTCCGGTAGCATGGCTAATGTAGGAAACAGATCATCTTTATGAGCGTCTATACCATGCTTTTGAGCATATTGTGTCAACATAAGGCCTAGGACCAGGAATAAAACATTTACAAGGATCAAAACAATACTGAATGAAACCATATTTTTCTGAGCCTCTTTTAAGTTTTTGCACGTCAGGTTTTTTTGCATCATATCCTGATCCAAACCTGTCATGGTTATAGTAATGAAAATCCCGGATAGAAAGCTCTTAATGAAAAATTGAGGGTCGTTAGAATTATCAAAGAAAAAGACTTTGCTATAAGAACTGTTTACCGTATTAGAAACAACATCAGAAATACTATGGATATCTAATGCTGAAGCTAGAAATACGATTGTAATAACGACGGAGATCAGCATAAATAAAGTTTGAAGTGTATCTGTAAATATGATGGTTTTAATACCGCCTTTAAATGTATACAACCATATCAACGCTATGGTTATGATAACAGTAATGGTAAATGGAATGTTAAACAGATCAAAAACCAATAATTGTAAAACTTTAGCAACAAGAAATAGCCTAAATGCAGCACCAATGGTTCTGGAGATCAGGAAAGAGATAGAACCGGTTTTATAGCTTATGATTCCAAAGCGATCTTTAAGGTAGGTATAGATAGAGGTTAAATTGAGCCTGTAATACAAAGGAAGCAAAACATAAGCAATAACAAGATAGCCGAAAAAATAGCCCAATACAACTTGCATGTAACCAAATTGTTTGGCTTCAACAGCACCGGGAACTGAAATAAAGGTCACTCCAGATAAAGAAGCACCAATCATTCCAAAAGCCACCAAATACCATGGTGCAGATTTATTAGCTTTAAAGAAAGCCGCATTACTGCTGTCTTTACCAGTGAAATAAGAAATTAAAAAAAGCACACTAAAGTATAGTGTTACAAGGATAATGATCTCATTGGGTGTCATATAACGAAGATTTTTTTCAAAATATAATAAAAACAGTATTTTTGGGGGAATTTATAGAATTAATAGCATTGTTTATGAAAAAAATAGCTCCTTTTCTAAGTTTCCTACTTTTTTCTTCGATACTTTTTAGTCAAGAGTATAAAAGAATGATCACCAAAGGAACGTACACCGTACAAGAAATTATTGATGAAGCCGAATCCTACTTTGCGCTTACGGGCACAGAACGAGGCAAAGGCTACAAGCCATTTAAAAGATGGGAATATCAAGCCTTAAGAAATATGGATGAAAATGGGATGTTAAAAACACCCGAATTCTATTTCAATGAACTTGAAAATTATAACGGTTTTATAAACCAAGATGGCGTTGCTTATAGAACTACAGTCGGCACTTGGGAAGAATTGGGACCTGTAAACTGGAATCAAACCAGTGGTTGGAATCCTGGAGTAGGCCGCATTACGTCAATGGCATTTGAACAAGGGAATACCAACCACATCATCGTAGGCGCACAAACAGGAGGTGTTTGGAGATCTACAGATGGCGGTACTAATTGGGCTGTACTTACCGACAACCTCTCTAATTTAACAGTGTATTCGTTGGCTATAGACCCGACCAATGCTTCTACTTATTTCTGGGGAAGTTCTAATGGTACGATTTTTAAATCTACAGATAGTGGAGCCACTTGGAACTTGTTGGCTGACATAGGCGGAGGTAATGTCAATAAGATATTAATTGACCCAACAAATACTGATAAGATGTTTTGTACTTCTGAAGGTGGAGGAATATTCAAATCTACCAACGCAGGTACAGATTGGACTATTATTCATGCAACGGCCACAAATGGTTATGATATAGAATTTAAGGCAGGAGACACAAATACAATTTACGCAACAGGGAATCAATATTTTATGTCTACAGATGGCGGCATTACTTTTGACGTACCTAATGGTCTTACCCAATGGTCTCAGGAATATGTGAGTGGTGGCAATGATTGGTCTACAGCTAATTCTAATCAAAATAGCTCTGTAACACCAAAAACAGGAGCTTCAATGGCATATTTTTATGTAGCTAATTATTCTCAACCAGAAACAAGATTAGTATCCCCGTCATTGGATTTATCTGGAGCTTCTAATCCTGAGTTGAAATTTTCTCATACTCAGGTGTCATGGTATGGTGATACTGATGAATTAAGAGTATTGTATAAAACTTCTGCTGCTGGAGCTTGGACAACATTAGCAACATATACAACTGAAGTTACAGCATGGTCAGACATCACTTTAAGTTTACCAAATCAGTCTTCGGATTACTATATTGCTTTTGAAGGTAAGGCAAATTATGCCCGGGGGGTGACCATAGATGACGTTTCAGTTGAAGATGCCACTTTGGGAATTGTATTCTCAGATGGGTTTGAATCCGCACCAAACACATTTGCCAATGGTCCAAAAATGATTGGTGTTTCTGCTGATAATCCTAATGCGGTATATGTGGTAGAGGCTGATGGCGGTATATTTGGAGGCTTGCACAAATCGACCGACGGCGGGTTAACATTTACAGAATTAGATCATACCGGAAAAAACTATTTTGGATATAGCACAACGGCTTCTGATGACCGTGGACAAGCACCAAGAGATATGGACATAGTAGTTAACCCAGCTGATGCGAATGATGTGCACATAGCAGGTATTCTATCTTGGCGTTCAACCGATGGAGGTGTTAATTTTAATATTACCTCTCAGTGGATACCAGGAACAGCTAATGCATTGAATATTGGATATTGCCATGCGGATATTGATATTATGGAATATGTGGATGGTAAGTTATATGTAGGAAGTGATGGTGGTATATTTGTAGCAAATAACCCATTGGTAGTTAATAGTACTTATTATACAGATTTGACTGCTGGATTGGGAATCCGACAGTTTTACAGAATAGGGATCAGTCAAACGGCACAAACCATAGTTACAGGTGGTTCTCAGGATAATGGATCATCAGTAATGGATGGTAGTGGCAATTGGACTGATTGGCTTGGAGCTGATGGTATGGAAGGCTTTGTAGATAAAAATAACAGCAATATACTATACGGGACCTCTCAAAATGGTACACTGTATAAATCATTTAATAGTGGAATATCCTTGGCGGCTATAGATGTACCTTTCGGACAGTCCGGAGAATGGGTGACACCTTTTGAACAAGACCCAACAACTCCAAATGTCATATATGCCGGATATGATGAGGTGTATAAGTCAACTGACGGGGGAACAAATTGGGTATCAATATCTCAAGACTTTGGCGATGATATAGACGAGTTGAAGATAGCACCATCTAATAATCTTGTCATGTATGCTTCCGAAGGAACACGATTGTTTAAAACAACAGTTGGAGGTTTAGCTGGTGACTGGACAGAGCTTAATGGTTTTGCTGGGTTTATCAATTCTATTGCCATACACCCATCAGACCCTAATAAAGTAGCAATAGCAACAACAGGAAACCAAAAGGTTTATGTATCTACTAACGGTGGAAATACATGGAATTCCTATTTGTTTGACCTTCCAAATTTTAGTGCCAGAGCTTTGGTGTGGCACGATAATGGACAAGATGGTCTGTATTTAGGCATGAACTATGGTGTATATTATATTGATAATACAACAGGAAATAGCTGGCAGCCATTTAGCAATAACTTACCTAATGTAATTATTAGCGAATTGGAAATTAATACAGTAACCGATAAGATATATGCAGGTACTTATGGACGTGGATTGTGGCGATCAGATGTTTATAATGCCAGTCTTAGTGTTGATGAATATGAACTAAATACCATCACAGTATATCCAAATCCGGCAACAGATGAGATCAATATTGAATGGAATAGGCCAGACGCAGTGTCTATAAGAATATATGACACAAGAGGAAAACTTTTATTTTATTCTAAAGATCGTAATCTTTCTAATAAAGTACCGATTGATGTCTCAACATATGATTCTGGTGTGTATTTCGTAAAGATCAACACCTTTGAAGGCGAAGTCACTAAAAAAGTTATTGTAAAATAATAACAGATACTAACGAATAAAAGTCCAATTATGAAAGGTTCATAATTGGACTTTTATTTTTAAAATTAAGTACCTTAGCAGTTATGGAATTTTCTTCAAAGCTATTAGAAAATGCAGTTAACGAAATGGCACAATTACCCGGAGTAGGTAAGCGAACGGCATTGCGATTGGTATTACATCTGTTGAGGCAGCCCAAAGAGCAATCTGTAATTCTGGCAAAAGCAATACAGCAATTACGAGAAGAGATTAATTTTTGTAAATCATGCCATAATATTAGCGATACCACAATATGTGAGATATGTGCTAACCCACATAGAGATAAGCGTTTGGTATGTGTTGTTGAAGATATGAGGGATGTTATGGCTATTGAGAATACAGGTTCTTTTAGAGGGTTGTACCACGTATTAGGAGGTAAAATATCGCCAATGGATGGTGTTGGACCTCACGATTTAAACATACAATCTCTGGTCAATAAAGTGAAAGAAGGTGAGATAGAAGAATTAATTTTTGCTTTGAGCCCAACAATGGAAGGCGATACCACAAATTTTTACATTTTCAGGCAAATACAAGATTTTAATATAAAAACGTCTACCATAGCCAGGGGTATATCTGTTGGTAATGAATTAGAATATACAGATGAAGTTACCTTGGGAAGAAGCATTATAGATCGGATTCCTTTTGAAACGTCTTTAAAATCATAGATTGAAACTTTCAATAATCATACTTAATTATAATGTACGTTATTTTTTAGAGTTGTGTCTAAAAAGTGTGGTATTAGCTGTATCTGATATTGAAGCAGAAATTATTGTTGTTGATAACGATTCTGATGATGACAGTTGTGAAATGGTAAAAGCAGAGTTTCCAGAAGTGAAACTTATTGAGAATACAGAGAATTTAGGATTTTCAAAAGGAAACAATATTGGAGTCAAAGCTGCTAAAGGCGAATATATCTGCATTTTAAATCCAGATACTGTAGTGCCCGAAACAGGCTTTAAAACGTTGTTAGATTTTGCAGAGGGTAAAAGTAATATGGGAATTCTTGGTTGTCAGCTCGTTGATGGTAAAGGAAAGTTCTTACCCGAAAGTAAACGTAACATACCAACGCCATGGGTCGCATTACAAAAGATGTTGGGCCATTCAAGAGCATATTATGCAAATCACGTTAATAGAATTGATGTGGCAGAAGTAGATGTGCTGGTAGGGGCTTTCATGCTTATTAAACGCCAGGTGTATGATGAAGTAGGTGGGTTTGATGAAGACTATTTTATGTATGGAGAGGATATTGACCTGTCTTATAAAATCCTTAATAAAGGCTATTCCAATTATTACTATGGAAAAGTTTCAGTGATGCATTTCAAAGGTGAGAGCACATTAAGAAATAAGACCTATGCAAAACGCTTCTTTGGAGCTATGAAGTTGTTCTATAAAAAACATTTCAAATCCAATGTGGTATTTAATACTGTAGTGTTTATAGGCATAAAAGTAGCATCACTATTAAAAACAGAGGCTAAAGAAAATAAAGTATCATGGTCTCAAACACTGATCTTTTCAGACCGCTCAGATACTATTAAAAGAGTGCAATTGCCGCAACCGTTGATTACGATTTCTGATCTCAAAGACATTCAGGCAGACAGTTTGGTGATTTTGGATGCTAACGTATTGTCTTACAATGCTATTATTCAGGCAATGAAAGCCAATAACCAAAAGCAAAATATAGCTTTCAGAATATGGCCAAAAAATAGTAATTTTAGCCTCGGAAGTGATAGTACGACAGGTCGTGGTGAGGTTATTAAATTTTAATTAATATTTAAACTATTGCCAGTAAACTGTTACTTTTTTTATTAATTTTGCATCCGAATTCCAAATAACGACTATCAGATTATAAATATGGCAAAGTTTGAACTAAAATTACCGAAAATGGGCGAGAGTGTAGCTGAAGCAACAATAACCTCTTGGCTTAAAGATGTTGGTGAGACTATTGAAGCAGATGAAGCAGTTTTAGAAATAGCAACCGATAAAGTAGATAGTGAGGTGCCGAGTGAAGTTGATGGTGTTTTAGTAGAAAAACTATTTGAAGTTGATGCTGTTGTACAGGTTGGACAAACAATTGCCGTGATTGAAACAGAAGGTGGTGAGGTTGTTGAAGTAAAGGCAGTGGAACAAGAAGTTATTGCTGAGCCAGAACTACAAACAGCAGTTGCGGAAGTCGCTCAAACAGTAACGGTAGCAAAAACAGCTGTTGCTGGAGTGGTATCAACAGAAGGCCGTTTTTATTCGCCTCTAGTAAAAAACATAGCTAAGCAGGAAGGCATATCTCAAGAAGAATTAAACAGTATTGTCGGTACGGGCAAAGATCAACGTGTCACTAAAAATGATATTTTGGCTTACATTTCAAATCGTACTGCACAACCAGCCACGATAGAAAAACCAGTAATTCCTGCACCAGTTGCAAAAGTTGAACCTGCAGTAGCTAAAACAGAAGTGAAAGCAGAAGAACCAATAGTATCCAATGGCGATGATGAGATTATTGAGATGTCGAGAATGGGGAAACTCATTTCGAAGCACATGGTCGAGTCAGTACAAACTTCAGCTCACGTACAATCATTCATTGAAGCTGATGTTACCAACATATGGAACTGGCGTAAAAAACATAAAGATGCGTTTAAGAAACGAGAAGGTGAAAATCTAACATTCACACCGATCTTTATGGAGGCTGTGGCTAAAGCGCTCAGAGATTTTCCTATGATGAACATCTCAGTACAGGGCGATAAGATCATTAAAAAGAAACATATTAACCTAGGGATGGCTGCGGCATTAGGTGATGGAAATCTAATAGTGCCCGTAATTAAAGATGCCGATCAACTGAACCTTATCGGTATGGCCAAAAAGGTAAACGATCTGGCTAACAGAGCACGATTAGGGCAATTAAAACCAGATGAAATACAAGACGGAACATATACGGTAACTAATGTAGGGACCTTTGGTAGTATTATGGGAACTCCAATAATAAACCAACCGCAAGTAGGTATTTTAGCATTAGGAGCTATACGAAAAGTACCGGCTGTCATAGAAACTCCTGAAGGTGATTTTATAGGTATCCGTTATAAGATGTTTATGTCACATTCTTACGATCATCGTGTTGTTAATGGCGCTTTAGGAGGTCAGTTTGTAAAGGCTGTAAAAGATTATCTGGAAGCCTGGGATGCAGATCGAGAGATCTAGAGTTGATATTATAAGATATATAAAGAAAAAGCACGATTATATAATCGTGCTTTTTCTTTATATAAATCTATTGAAAATGAATAAAATATTGACGGATGAGTTTTTTAAGCTATTGCATCCTGATTTTATAATATTAACGAAATCTGAGTACCTTTGTACAAATTAATAGTACATGCAACTCAACTTAACGAAACCAATTTGTTTTTTTGATCTGGAAACAACAGGAATCAATATATCTGCGGATCGAATTGTGGAAATATCCATTTTGAAAGTACATCCCAACGGAAAAGAAGAACGTTACACACAGCGTGTTAATCCAACCATACCTATACCTCCTGAAGTGACTAAAGTTCATGGTATTTCAGATGCTGATGTGGCTGACAAACCTACTTTTAAGGACATTTCCAAAACAGTTCATAACCTCATTAAGGATTCAGATTTAGGAGGATTCAACTCCAACCGGTTTGATATACCTCTCCTTGCTGAAGAGATGTTACGTGCCGATATAGATTTTGATATGAAGCACAGGCAATCTATCGATGTACAAACCATTTTTCATAAGATGGAGCAACGTACTCTAAGCGCAGCATATAAATTTTATTGTGATAAAAATCTTGAAGATGCGCACAGTGCGGAAGCAGATACTATGGCCACTTATGAAGTTTTAAAAGCTCAGTTATCGAAGTATGATGACCTCGAGAACGATATGAAGTTTTTAGCAGATTTTAGTTCGCGAAAAAAGTTCGCCGATTTTGCAGGGTTTATTACTTACAATAAAGACGGCGAAGAGTGTTTTTCATTTGGTAAGCATAAAGGCAAGCGCGTGGTCGATATTTTAAATCAGGAACCCGGGTATTTTGGTTGGTTACTCAATGCCGATTTTCCGTTATATACTAAAAAAGTGTTAACGGCTATTAAACTACGGCAGTTTAACAATAAATTGAGTTAAATTAAAGACTCCTTAAGTCCCGGCTATCAATAAAAACTGAAATGAAGTTTGTTTTTCTGCTCCTAAGCTTTTTGTCTTTTTCACAAGAAACACAAGAAAGAATAGCAACAGGATTTGTCTATGATCATGCTACTAAAACACCTGTACCCTATGTCAATATTAGTATTCTTAAATCATCTGTAGGCACTTCAAGTGATGACGATGGTAGTTACAAGCTATCAATCAAAAATGAAGATCTTAATAAAAGTGTCAAACTATCGTCATTAGGCTACAAGGATAGTATTCTCAAAATTGCAGATTTTGTTAAACTAAAGGACATCTATTTAAAGCCAATAATAGAAAAATTGCCAGAAGTACGCCTTACAAAACAACAGGAAGAAATAATTCTGGTAGTAAATAAAATAAAAGAAGAAGACCTTTGCCAAGGCTACGGATCACATGCAAAAAACCCCTGGATACTGGGAGTGTATTTCCCTTTTAAGGAAGCATACGAAAACACGGAATACCTCAAGTCTGTAAGGTTTCATTTTGGAAACTTCAAGAATAATAAAGCAAAATTTAGACTACGAATATTTTCGATAGGGAAAGATAGTCTCCCGGATAAAGATTTATTGAGAGAAAATGTAATTGTAAGCTTGAAAAAAAAGCAAAAAAACATGGATGTAGATATTTCTGATCATGGCATTATCTTCCCAAGAGAAGGATTTTATGTGGCTTTTGAATGGCTATATATCCCATATAATGCTGAAAAAGTTACCTTTCAATATAAGAATAGGAAGAACGAAAAACGCTTAAAATACAATCCTACATTTTCTGGTACTTGCGAAGAAGAAGGTATTTATAAAGTAGCGATGTATAATTCCGGAAAATGGCGCTTTTATGCATCAAATAAATATCAAAGTGATGAAAAAGTAATTCCGGCGATATCCTTAACTTTGTCGAACTAAAAAAAGTCTAGACCAAATATTTAAACAGAATGAAACTTATCTGCATAGGTAGAAACTACACAGATCATATTGAGGAATTAGAAAATGAAAAACCGACAGATCCTGTTGTATTCTTAAAACCCGATACAGCGATACTGTTAAAACAACAACCATTTTTTATTCCAGAGTTTTCTGAAGACGTACACCATGAAGTGGAAATTTTAGTAAAGATCAATAGAGTAGGAAAGTATATTGATAAAAAGTATGCACATAAGTATTACGATGACATTGGACTTGGAATAGATTTTACAGCTCGAGATATCCAATCTCAAATGAAGGCTAAAGGACTGCCTTGGGAAAAAGCAAAAGCCTTCGATGGCTCAGCAGTAATAGGAAAATGGATTTCTAAAACCAATTTCAATACGATTAACAATATCGACTTTAGCTTAAAAAAGAATGATGAAATTGTACAGCAGGGAAATACAAGCTTGATGTTGTGGAAAATAGACGAGCTTATCGAATATGTTTCAAAATATTTCACTTTAAAGATTGGAGATATTATATTTACAGGCACACCAGCAGGTGTTGGCAAAGTAATTGCAGGCGATCAATTAACAGGATACATAGAGAATAAGGAATTGTTTTCTATCAAAATAAAATAAATGGCAGAACACTACAAACTACACCGAGTAAGAGAGATGGCAGATGATGATGAAGATTTTATAGCAGCATTAGCAGCCGCTTTTATAGAAGAAGTACCTGAAGATGCAGAGCGTCTTAAAACTGCAGTAGCTGAAGAAGATTATTATGAAGCCTATCAGGCAGCACATAAAATGAAGCCCACAATAGACTTATTCGAATTGGGTGTTCTGGATAAATTGATAGAAGTACAGGATTGGGGGAAATTTGAGCAGATTGATAAAAATGTTGATCAGCAACTACAAATAGTGCTTACTGCTGTAGAGAACGCGTCACAAGAAATACGATCTGATTTTAACCTCTAATGCAAGCAGAGATCATTACCATTGGTGATGAAATTCTCATCGGCCAAATTGTAGATACCAACTCCGCATTTATTAGCAAAACGCTAAATAAAGTAGGTGTTTCTGTTTATCAAATCACCTCAGTTCAGGATGAAAAAATGCACATTCTGAAAGCGCTAAAAGAAGCTGAAGAAAATGCGGATATCATCATTATTACCGGAGGTCTGGGGCCTACCAAAGATGATATTACTAAACGCACCCTTTGCGAATACTTCGATGATGACTTGGTAGAAAACCGTCGGGTTTTAGAACACATAGAACAGCTTTTTGCCAAATATATTAATACACCGATTTCAGATATTAATAGACAACAGGCATTAGTGCCATCCAGATCCAAAGTGTTGATGAATCAGTTTGGTACTGCGCCGGGAATGTGGATGGAAAAGCATAATAAGGTATTTGTATCACTACCTGGAGTACCTTATGAGATGAAAGCTTTAATTAAGAATGAAGTCATTCCCAGGTTACGAAATACGTTCCAATTTCCTTACATTATGCATAAAACACTTTTAACCTACGGTCTGGGAGAAAGTGCTATCGCAAATAGAATAGAAGCATGGGAATTAGCTTTGCCGGATTTTATTAAATTGGCTTATCTGCCCAATTTAGGAAAGGTAAGGCTTCGGCTTTCTGCAAAAGCTATGGATAAGGCTATGGTCGAAGCAGAGATGGACAAACAAATAGACTTATTGTTGCCACAAATAAATGATATTTTTGTTGGCTATGAAGACCACCAACCCATTGAAGCTCTTATAGGAAAGCAATTGACTAATATGGGTAAAACACTATCAATGGCAGAAAGTTGTACAGGAGGTAATATTGCTCAGATATTTACACAGAATCCAGGAGCCTCTAATTATTTTAAAGGCGGTGTCGTAAGCTATGCCACACAAAGTAAGGTTGATATTTTAGGAATAGATTCCGAAGTTATTAAAGAACACTCAGTAGTAAGTAAAGCCGTGGCAGAAGCTATGGCTATAGCGTCTAAAAAGATGTTCAAAAGTGATTATGCATTGAGTACTACAGGAAATGCCGGACCAGATAAAGGCGATTCAGAAGAAGAAGTAGGTACCGTATGGATAGCACTTGCCACTGATTACGGTGTAAGCTCATATCATTTTAATTTTGGTAATCACCGCCAAAAAGTAATCACCAAAGCCACAAATAAAGCTTTGGAATTGCTGCAAAAAGAAATTTTAAAAAAGTAGAGTTTTAAGTTTGTTGAAACATAAAGTTTTACTAAATTTGCACCCTGTTTTAAAATATCCAAGTTTTGAATATTTAGATTTTATTGAATTTAGGATTTAGAATATCATTTCTGATGAATAAAAAAATAAAAATTAACAGAGAAAAATAACATACCTAAAGTTAGAAAAAGATGTCAAGAGTTTGTGAACTTACTGGGAAAAAAGCAATGGTTGGAAACAATGTTTCTCATGCTATGAATAAAACAAAACGCAAGTTTGATGCGAATTTAATTAAAAAGCGTTTTTATATTCCTGAAGAAGATAAATGGGTAACGTTAAAAGTTTCTACTTCAGCTTTAAAGACTATCAATAAGATTGGTATCTCTGCAGCGCTAAAAGAAGCTAGAGCGAAAGGATTTTATAAATAAAAGTATTTAAGCTAAAGTATACTTACAATGGCAAAAAAAGGAAATAGAATACAGGTCATCTTAGAGTGCACAGAGCACAAAGCTTCTGGTATGCCAGGAACTTCAAGATACATTACAACTAAGAACAAAAAGAATACGCCGGACAGAATGGAGATTAAAAAATTTAATCCTATCCTTAAGCGTATGACAGTACATAAAGAGATAAAATAATTAAGTCATGGCAAAGAAATCAGTAGCATCGTTACAAACAGGATCAAAGAGATTGACAAAAGCTATAAAAATGGTTAAATCTCCAAAGACAGGTGCATACATGTTTGTAGAATCAGTAATGGCACCAGAATTTGTCAATGATTTTTTAAGTAAAAAATAATCTGACATCTATACAGATATATAAAACTGCTTTCATTTGAAAGCAGTTTTTTTATGGCTATATTTGGTACATAACCTGACAAGGTTTCAGTTAATCAGTTAGGCAAGGTTGTTGTACTACCAAAGCAAATAAAAATCTCATGAGTTTTTTCAAAAAAATATTTTCCTCAGAGAAGAAGGAAACCTTAGATAAAGGTCTGGAAAAATCTAAATCTTCATTCTTTAATAAGCTAAATAAAGCTGTTGCAGGTAAATCTAAAGTCGATGACGATGTTCTCGATAATCTTGAAGAGGTATTGGTTACCAGTGATGTTGGCGTAAATACAACTCTTAAAGTTATTGAGCGTATAGAAGCACGGGTGGCAAAAGATAAATATTTAGGAACTTCAGAACTTAATAGGATTCTTAGAGAAGAAATAGCAGCACTATTGTCCGAGACAAATACAGGCGAAGCTACTGAGTTTTCAATACCACAAGGTAATAAACCTCATGTTATTATGGTTGTTGGTGTCAATGGTGTGGGTAAGACCACTACTATTGGAAAACTGGCATATCAATTTAAACAACAAGGATTGAATGTTGTTCTAGGAGCAGCAGATACGTTCAGGGCAGCAGCTATAGATCAACTGCAAGTATGGGCAGATCGGGTTGATATTCCTATCGTAAAGCAAGCTATGGGCAGTGATCCTGCATCTGTAGCTTTTGATACATTACAAAGTGCAGTAACTCATAATGCAGATGTGGTGATCATAGATACTGCTGGTCGATTACACAATAAAGTTAACCTGATGAATGAGCTGACCAAGGTAAAACGTGTCATGCAAAAAGTAGTTGATGATGCACCGCATGATGTCATGTTGGTTTTAGATGGCTCAACAGGTCAGAATGCTTTTGAGCAAGCCAAACAATTTACAGCAGCTACAGAAGTCACTTCTTTAGCAGTGACCAAATTAGATGGTACAGCTAAAGGCGGTGTAGTTATCGGCATAAGCGATCAGTTTCAAATACCGGTTAAGTACATAGGGGTAGGCGAAGGCATAGAGGATTTACAAGTATTCAATAAATACGAGTTCGTAGATTCGTTTTTCAAATAGAACTAATCAATCAAAGCATTAATTCTTAGCCATAATTGGTTGTCAAAATCCGATAAGGCGAAATTTTCGGTGTCAGCAGCGTTTCCCATTCTAATAATAACGAGTTTTTGACTAGGAACGATATATATTTTTTGATCATTTTTTCCTAAGGCACAGTACATGTCGTTTGGCGCACCCGGAATAAATTCGCCACTGAATTCAATTTGAGATTGAGGTAATCTAAATGAAGATTTTCCATTAAGCCACCACATGTAGCCATAAGCTTGGTTTATGTTTTGAGAAGTATTTATAGCATCGTATAAGTAAGATTCAGGAATAATCTGCTCATTTTCCCATTTGCCATCTGCGTAAACCAATAATCCAAATCGTGCCATACTCCTCGAAGTACTCCAATACACACTATAGTTACCTGTTTGTATCCATGCACCTGTCATGCCTATTCGATCTCTTAGTTTAGTATTGAAATATGTTGACCAACTTTGATTGCTGGCGGCAGCTACAACATCTTGAAGTTTTACATAAACATTATGATAAGCCCAACGCGTACCTGCATCAGCAATATAATGTAGGTTTGAAGGCGATACATCATCTCCTAAGCTATCATCTAATCCGGAGTTCATCGATAATAGATGTTTACAAGTGATTAAATTTTCTTTTTCAAGTGGAGCACTTGTCCAACCTGAACCTAAATAATCAGAAACGTTGTCATTAATAGTCATTAAACCTTCATCTTCAGCAATACCGGTAACTGTTGAGGTTAAAGTTTTACCTGCACTGGCCCAATACCAAGGTGTCGTGTTTGTGTGTCCGTCAAAATAAGATTCAATAACAATTTTCCCATCATGAAGCATCATAAAGCTCTTAGTATGCTTATCGTCTAAAAACTCAAGGAGCGGTTGGAGTTCGGTTTCATTCCATCCTAATTCTGAAATTGATTTCGTTGCCCAAAGGTCTGAATTTTGAGGCGGAAAGTATATGTTTTCGATTACTGCCCCTTGATCATTAGAAGAATCATTGTCACTTGAACAAGATAGTAGGACTGTGATACATAATAAAAGTATGCGAAATGGTATAAGTTTCATGGTTAAGTTTTTACATAAGACTCATAAATATACCAAAAGGTTTAATTTACCTTGTATCTTTGCAAACTCATTTAGAATGCCATGCGTACAAAAACATTAAAGAAGAATAAGATCAATGTCATTACATTAGGCTGTAGTAAAAATGTATACGATAGTGAAGTGCTAATGGGGCAACTCAAAGCTAATGGTAAAGAAGTTGTTCATGAGCAGGAGGGAAATGTTGTAGTCATTAATACTTGTGGTTTTATAAATAATGCCAAAGAAGAAAGCGTGAATACCATTCTGGAGTACATGCAAAAGAAAGAAAATGGTGAAGTTGATAAAGTATTTGTTACCGGATGTCTTAGTGAACGCTATAAGCCAGATCTGCAAAAAGAAATACCTAATGTCGATCAGTATTTTGGTACTACTGAATTACCATTACTTTTAAAAGCATTAGGTGCTGATTACAAGCATGAGCTAATTGGAGAACGCTTAACCACTACGCCAAAAAATTACGCCTATTTAAAAATAGCAGAAGGCTGTGACAGGCCTTGTAGTTTTTGTGCTATACCACTAATGAGAGGTAAACATCGCTCTACGCCAATTGAAGATTTAGTAACCGAAGCAGAAAAATTAGCAGCTAATGGCGTAAAAGAACTGATATTGATTGCTCAGGATCTTACATACTATGGCTTAGACCTTTATAAAAAAAGAAATCTTGCCGAGCTTCTGGAGCATTTGGTTAAAGTAGATGGTATTGAATGGATACGTTTACATTATGCTTTTCCGACTGGGTTTCCAATGGATGTATTGGAGGTTATGAAACGCGAACCTAAAATATGTAATTATCTCGACATACCATTACAGCATATTTCAGACAGTATTCTAAAAAGTATGAGACGAGGTACTACCAAAGAAAAAACCACGAAGCTACTTAAGGATTTTAGAGCAGCTGTACCTGGAATGACTATAAGAACTACGTTAATTGTAGGCTATCCTGGTGAAACCGAAGATGATTTTCAGACTTTAAAACAATGGGTGAAAGCCATGCGTTTTGAACGCTTAGGGTGCTTTACATATTCTCATGAAGAAAATACGCATGCTTATAATTTAGAGGATGATGTCCCGGAGGCGATTAAAATACAACGGGCCAATGAGATTATGGAAATTCAATCTCAAATCTCCTGGGAATTGAATCAGTCCAAAATAGGACAAGAATTTAAAGTCGTTATTGACCGGAAAGAAGGCAATTATTTTATAGGTAGAACTGAATTTGATTCTCCGGATGTAGATAATGAAGTTCTTATTGATGCGTCAACAACGTATTTAAAAACAGGAGAGTATACGACAATAAAAGTAACTGAGGCTGAAGATTTTGACCTTTATGGTGAGGTTGTTAATTGATCTGTTTGTACTATTTCGGAGGTAGCGACATGACGTATTCATAGCTCATTTGTAAATACTCACCAATTACCTCTGTTTGATCGTATAATGTTCTGGGCACTAAGACATAATCTTTCATTTTAGCACCATAAGATCTATACTCTCCAGTGTTATAATCTTCCATAAACTGCTTAGCAACAGGTTTAGGCAATCGTATGCCAATTTCACCCGCTTTATTAAGCAATGAAAACATATACCCGTTAGCCGATGTATAAATCATCTTCTTGCCCTTGCGCTCAAAATTAGGGTTTTTAGTAACCAGACTATCATAGAATTTTAACTCGTCTTCCCACATAACTATAGAAATTACAGTTCGTAAGCATTGTTATTTACAAAGAAAATAGCATTCACTAAAAAGAGTTTACCATTTTCCCAGAAACTTCTGAACAGCGTGTTATCAACCATATAGATAATACTACCATTCCCAATACGATCCTCTCCAAAAACTAAAGTGTTGGATAAATTGTTAAGTGCATTCTTTCCAGCAAAACCCGAGTAAACCTTAGGGTCGTCTATATGAGCAACATTAAACCCGCCATCTAGTATATCGTATGCTGTACTGCCAAGTTTCAGTGTGAAATAATGGTCATTATATCCAAAAGCCATGGGATGTGTGTGATCTATTTTAGCTTTAAAAATAGCTCCGGTAATTAATGAATTGGTATACTCACGTTCTCGTTCCGCATAAGGAGTGAGGTTATTTGAAGGAGGGTTTTTTTCGCTCTTCTTGTAATTAAGGCTAAAACCATCTTTTCCTGCAAAACTTCGTAAAGCACCATCTATAGCTATTAGCTTACCGCCACGTCTTATCCAGTCTTTAAGTTTGGTCATAACATTATCTTTGAGAATGCTATTGTAATAACCATTTGGCATGATGAGTACATTAAATTTATCAAGATTTGTACTGCCAAGATCATCGGTATTAATAGTGGTTATTGGATAGTGCAATTGTTGTTCAAAAAAGTGCCATAACTCCCCGTAACTCAGAGAAGAGGTACCCTCGCCAGAAAGTAAAGCAATCTTTTGTTTATTGATCAACTTCACATCAGGAGAACCAATATCTGGAATGGCATCTGAAAATCCGGAGTTTATGATTGAGAGTGTTTGTGAGTGCTCTTGGGCAATACTATTGAGCTGACCTAAGAAATCTTTGATGTGTTTATTATCGCCTTTAGTAATGATCAAAGAACCACGTTCAAAACGTTGTCCGTTTGAGGTAAAAGGTTTTTCTGAAAAACGTACTTTAAACTGCTGTTTTAATAATTGTGCTAAAAATTGAGCATCATCAATAGAATTCCATTTGCTGACATAACCATAAGCATCAGTTAACTTTTGTAATGCTTTTCGTTCCATTAGCTTTGTACTGCTCACTTCAGAAGTACTAGCTATAGCTTTTAGCCCATAAGCATAAGGAACACTCCATGCTGTAATATCATAAGTTAGTGAATCACTTAATTTGGCATTAGGCTCAAACAGCACTTTAACCATTTTACCCTTAGGTTGATTTGTATGTACAACAATATTAGCATTTGTAAGATTCATAGAACCTTGTTTTCCTGTACTATAATCGTATCCGGTAACCTTACTTTGATTGGCGTTAGTATGACTGATGTCATGCTTGTCGAGAAGTACTTTTAAACGATTGATGTTATCCTCATTCCCTTGAAGGACATAACTTTTATATTTGAGATTGGAATTATCAAAGAATTTTGAGAATTCAGAGGTCAGTTTGTCGGCATTCTTTGAAGCCATTTCCACAGTGGATAAACCTGTAGTGGTATGGTGGGTCAAACGATCAACCAGAGTAAGAACAATACCTTCATCATTCAAAATACCCAATCCTGCCATACCATGACCGGCTTGCTCATAGGTCATACCAATAGCTCCCATATATGTTGGGTAGGTGTCTCCATAACTTGGATAGAAGAGGTCAAAACGTTCACGGGTAAAATATAACCACCCTTCTTTATCAAAGTACTTGGCATGATTCTTTCCGATTTCAGTTTGGAAATCGCGTTGCCAGTCCGTGATGATCTCATGAAAAGGTTCGGCAGCAGGTGCAAAATAATAAGGTTCATTAATCCCTTGTTCATGAAAATCAACATGAATATGTGGTAACCATTTATTATAGGCATATAATCTGGTAGACGATTCTATCTGAGTAGCCCAAGCCCAATCCCTGTTGAGATCAAAAAGGTAATGATTGGGCCTTCCACTAGGCCAGGGTTCATGATGTTCACTGGCTTGTTGATCAATATCGTATGGTTTACTTGCTGTCTCATTATACCAGTTGACATAGCGGTCACGACCATCAGGATTAACGCATGGATCAATAATAACCACAGTATTCTTCAACCATTCTTGGTTTTCGGTCAATAATTTATACAATGTCAGCATAGATGCTTCAGTAGCGGAAGCCTCATTACCATGTACATTATAACTTAACCACACAATGGCGATGTTAGGATTTGTAATGGTGCCTTCCAGAAGACCAGCACGCTTTAAATTATCCTCACGGATAGACTCAAGATTTTGTATGTTTTCAGAACTAGAGATATAAGCTAAATATAATGGTCGACGTTCGTAAGTCGTACCATATTGCTCTAGCTTTACCTGATTAGGAAGAAGATCAGCGATGTGTTTATAATAGTCAACAACCTGGTGATGTCTGGAAAATTCAGTACCAATGTCATATCCTAAGAACTGACTTGGAGAAGCTATACTTTGCGCTGTTAATGTATAGCTTACGATGCATAATAAAAGCGTGAAAATCTTTTGCATTAGAGTTATATTATTTGCGATAAAACTAATGAAAATTAATGGTGAAAACGAATTAACTAAATATTAGCAGATAAAATATAGAAGCGCATTATCTTTATCGCATAATTATTACACTATGCCAACGGAATGCATTTCATTTAGGGAAACGAATTACTTCTCTAGGATTATTTGCGATTATCTTGATCAAAAACCAGAGTTAAAAGCGCTTTACAACCGGTTTCCAACTGTAGAGAACTTCAAACTTCAGATAGAAGAAAAATCAAAACACTTTAAAATAGAAGACAGACAAGTACTAGCGGAAGTGCTTAAAAAACAATATAAAGGTGTTGAAACGTCTGATCTGACATTCCAAAACATTGCATATTTAAAAGATCAGAATACGTATACGATTACTACAGGTCATCAATTAAATCTGTTTACAGGACCACTTTATTTTCTTTATAAGATCATATCGGTAATCAATTTGACCAAGCAGCTGAAAGAGCAGTATCAAGATTATAATTTTGTGCCTGTCTACTGGATGGCGTCGGAGGATCATGATTTTGATGAGATCAACTATTTCAATTTTAAAGGCAAAAAAATACAGTGGAATAAAGACGCATTTGGAGCAGTTGGACATTTTGATACAGAAGGTCTTGAAGCATTGTACGAGGTTATAGCTTCAGAATTTGGAAAAGGAGAAAATGCAGAAACCTTGAAACAATGGTTTAAGGAAGCCTACACAACGCATGAAAACCTTTCCGGAGCAACCAGATACATAGCAAATAAACTATTTGGAGCCTATGGTTTAGTTATCATAGATGCAGATGATAAAGCATTAAAGCAACGCTTTGCCCCTTATATAGAAAAAGATCTACTGAACACCATCTCACATCAGGAAGTAGAAGCAGCAAATCGTGTTATTGAAGACTTGGATTATAAAGTACAGGTCAATCCGAGAACCATTAATTTCTTCTATATTAAAAAGGGACTTAGAGAGCGTGTTGTATACGAAGAGGATAGTTATAAGGTAAATAATACTAACATAACATGGAGTGAAGAAGCGTTAAAGAAAGAGATCGAAGACCACCCGGAACGATTTTCGCCAAATGTCATTATGCGTCCGTTATATCAGGAAGTCATTCTGCCGAACCTATGTTATGTAGGAGGTGGTGGAGAATTGGCCTATTGGTTGCAGTTAAAGCGTAATTTTGAAGCTCAAAGTGTGCCATTTCCAATACTATTATTAAGGAATTCAGTATTGATAAGGTCAAAAAAACAGTTGGAAAAACTAGAACGCTTAGACATATCCACTAAAGATATGTTTCTTAAACGTGATACGTTTATCAATAAAAAAGTACGCAAAATATCTAACATAGATATTGATTTTTCGCCACAACGAAAAGCATTAGAGGTACAGTTTGAGCATATGTATAACTTAGCGGCTTCCACTGATAAATCGTTTTTAGGTGCTGTAAAAGCACAAGAGAAAAAACAGTTAAAAGGTTTAAATCATTTAGAAAAACGCCTTCTGAAAGCACAAAAGCGTAAACTCTCTGATGAAGTGATGCGAATGACTGATTTACAAGAACAATTATTTCCCGGGCAATCTCTGCAAGAACGCAAAGTGAATTTTTCAGAGTTTTATCTGGAATATGGAGAAGCACTAATCCCTTTTTTGTCTAAACATCTTGAGCCTTTAAAAGGCGAGTTTTTAATTCTCAATCTATAAATAATGCACAAAATAGATATTGAATTGGTAGAAATGACCCTAGATGTCATGAAGTATGCCATAGACCGAATAGCATCTACAAATCCTAAAATCGGAAAACCTAAAAAAGCGGAAGAACTTAAAGCTTTGGTAGGAGAAACCATAACGTCTGAAGGTATAGGTGGAGAATATGCGTTTAAATTGTGGAGAAAGCATCTGGCCAAAGCCAATGTTCCTGTTGACCACCCAAGAAACCTGGCATTTGTTCCGGCATCTCCAACACGAGCCGCGATTATGTTCGACCTGGTAACTTCAGCTTCTAGCATACATGGTGCGTACTGGATGGAAGGTGCAGGAGGTATCTTTTGCGAAAATGAGGCTATGAAATGGATTGTGTCGTTAACCGGTTTGCCAGAAGGGGCCTTTGGTGTATTTACCAGTGGAGGCACTGCCGCAAACCTTTCAGCCATAGTTACAGCGCGAGAAAATTGGAGACAAAATATCGATTATAAAAGAGAAAAAGGACTGATCATTACTTCGATAGGAGCACATTCATCAATTAAAGCCATGGCTAAAGTGGCAGATGTGGATATTCTTTTAGTGGATTCTGAGGAACGATTGACAGGAGAAGATCTGACAGCTACAATTAAAGAATTAACACCACAGCAACGTAAATGTTTGTTTGCTGTAGTGGCTACAGGAGGAACCACCAATGCAGGTATTATAGATGACTTGTCTGGTATAGCAGAAGTTTGTGAAATTGAGAACTTATGGTTTCATGTCGATGCGGCCTATGGTGGAGGAGCTTTAGTAGCGGATTCAGTAAGGCATTTGTTTCATGGTATAGAACGTGCAGACAGTATTACTATTGACCCTCACAAATGGATGTTTTCGCCATATGATTGTGGTGCAGTACTATATAAGCATCCGGAATTGGCAAAACAAGCGCATTCTCAACAAGGCTCTTATTTAGATATATTTAAAGATGAAGGCGCTCATGGTTTTAATCCAACAGATTATCAAATTCAACTTACGAGAAGGGTAAGAGGATTGCCGTTGTGGTTTTCACTGGCAACACACGGTACTGATAAATATAAAGAAGCTGTGGAAAGGGGTATAGAATTAGCTCAAATCGCAGGTGAAATGATCGAAAGCAGTTCAAGTTTAGAATTGGTAAGGGCGCCGAGTTTATCATGTGTTTTGTTTAGAAGAATTGGATGGCAACCGGAAGATTACACGGAATGGACCTATGAAAATCATAAAAAAGGATTTGCATTGGTAACGCCAACCAAGTGGAAAAATGGAAGTCATTTTGAAACGGTTTATCGTTTTTGCTTTATAAATCCTGATACGACAGAAAACGATATCAGGAAGATTCTTGATTCTATGGAATAATTTTCATTTTTTTCATTTTATTTTTTCTATAAGTATTACTTTTGCGCATGCAACACAATAAGGTATTAATCTTAGATTTCGGTTCGCAATACACGCAACTTATTGCACGTAGAGTTAGGGAACTCAACATATATTGCGAGATACATCCATTCAACAAAATTCCAACAGAAGTAGATACTTATCAGGCAGTGATATTATCGGGAAGCCCGATGTCAGTACGCTCAGAGCAGGCATTGCATCCGGATTTATCCAGGATACGAGGCAAAAAACCATTGCTGGCGGTATGCTATGGCGCACAGTATTTGGCACATTTTTCTGGTGGTGAAGTAGCAGAATCCAATACCAGAGAATATGGTAGGGCGAATTTAGCATACATTAAGTCTGGTGAGGACTTTTTAGAAAACATCCATGAAGGTAGTCAGGTTTGGATGAGCCATAGTGATACGATTAAGCAACTTCCCGAAAATGGAGTGCTATTAGCATCAACTCACGATGTTGAAAATGCAGCATTCAAGATAGAGGGTGAAACCACTTATGCCATTCAGTTTCATCCTGAGGTATACCACTCTACAGATGGGAGACAATTGCTGCAAAATTTCTTGGTTAAGATCGCTGGCGTTAGCCAGGATTGGACCCCACAATCTTTTGTGGAAGAAACTGTAGATGGATTAAAAGCGCAATTAGGCAATGATAAAGTCGTACTTGGTTTATCAGGAGGTGTAGATTCATCAGTAGCTGCAATGTTATTGCATAAAGCCATAGGCGAAAATTTATATTGTATCTTCGTTAATAACGGTTTGCTCCGTAAAAATGAATTTGAAGATGTATTGCATCAATATGAGGGTATGGGGCTTAATGTTAAAGGCGTAGATGCTTCGGCACGCTTTTTGGATGCCTTAGCAGGAAAGAGCGATCCAGAGGAAAAACGGAAAACCATAGGTCGTGTGTTCATTGAGGTATTTGATGATGAAGCTCATCTTATTGAAGATGTCAAGTGGTTGGCACAAGGCACCATTTATCCTGATGTGATCGAAAGTGTATCTGCAACAGGAGGACCAAGTGCAACCATAAAAAGTCACCATAACGTAGGCGGCTTACCGGATTTCATGAAGCTGAAAGTCGTGGAACCTTTAAAAGCTTTGTTTAAAGATGAAGTGAGACGCGTGGGAGCTTCTATGAATATGGATGCACAATTATTAGGAAGACACCCATTTCCGGGGCCGGGACTGGCAATTCGCATACTTGGAGATCTAACTGAAGAAAAGGTTCGTATATTACAAGAGGTGGATGCTATTTTTATAAATAATTTGCGTTCTTGGAATTTATACGATAAAGTGTGGCAAGCAGGAGCAATGTTATTACCTGTGAATAGTGTGGGAGTTATGGGCGATGAGCGAACTTATGAAAAGTGTGTAGCATTAAGAGCTGTTGAAAGTACGGATGGGATGACTGCAGATTGGGTGAATTTACCATACGAGTTTTTACAAAAAACCTCGAATGAAATAATAAATAAGGTCAAAGGCGTTAATAGAGTAGTATATGATATCAGCTCTAAACCGCCAGCCACTATTGAGTGGGAATAATTTTTAGTTACAAATACATGAAGAAAATTCTTTTAATAATCATATTGTTAGTAGGCTTTAACCTTAGTGCTCAGGAATATAAAACGCATAAGGTAAAAGAAGGAGAGACTATTGAGAGTATTGCGAAAATGTATTTGGTAACACCATTTGATATTTATGCATTAAACCCAGATGCAAAAACAAATTTTGAAGAAAACACAGTGTTGATTATTCCAGACTCTAAAGTCAAAAATCAACCGCTTCAAGAGGAAGTGAAAGAAGTCATAGGGTTTAAGAAGCATAAGGTTAGACGTAAAGAAACTTTATATAGTATTTCCAAAAAATATGGTGTGTCCATTGCGGATATTAAAAAATACAATACATCCTTATATGCTGAGAACCTCAGAAAAGGTGATCGTATCCAGATCCCAAGATTTAAAACAGTAGTGTCTCAGCAAACATTGAGCAATACCCTTAAAAAGTATATAGTACAGCCTAAAGAAGGCAAATGGCGTGTAGCTTATAAATTTGGAATTACTGTACCGGAATTGGAGGCATTGAATCCAAATATGAAACCGGTCTTACAACCAGGCGATGAACTCAATGTGCCTAATATTGCTAACAACGAAGAAAAAGAAACGGCTACCGATTATAACTATTATGAAGTTCAGCCAAAAGAAGGTTTTTACAGACTTAAAGTAAAGTTAGGGCTCACCAAAGAAGTCTTAGAAACATTAAATCCGGAACTTAAAGATTCAGGGCTTAAGGCAGGAATGGTACTAAAGATACCCTTGGATGTGGAAGTTTATAGCGAATCGGTAGATGAGACTAATATTACGGATCTAAAGTATAATATTACCAATACGGAAACTAAAAAAATAGCCTTGCTGTTACCATTTAGATTGAACAGAATCGATATGGATTCGGTAGCAGAAGTTAAGGCCATTATGAAAAAAGATCGATTATTAGCAGCATCATTAGATTTTCATTCAGGAGTGCTCATGGCTTTAGATTCGGCTAAGCAATTGGGCATTTCTACTCAGTTAAAAGTTTTAGATACCGAGAATAGAGTATCACAAGTAGCACGTATTGCGGAGGATAATGATTTTTCAGACTATGACGCTATTATTGGCCCGATGATGAGTAAAACCTTTGATAGATTTTCAGCTGAAATAAAAGGCGATAGAGTGCCGGTAATAGCACCTTTATCAAAGCCCACGAAAGTTCATGATCATGTATTTCAAACCATCCCTAATAAAGAACTATTATCAAAAGCTATAGTAAATTATATTAAAACCGATAGTACAAAAGCTAAAGTGATCGTAATAGCAGATCAGAGTCAAAGAGCAACAAGTAACATGTTGAAAAAAGAGTTTCCTGCAGCCAAGCAAATTTTTTCACGGAATAATAAAAAAGGAAAAGACGCTTATTTTATTTATCCGTTAGATTTGGAAAATGTTTTTGTGAAAGGAATTAATGTGGTTTTCCTGGAAACCCGTAATGAAGCTTTTGCTTCAAGTGTAATTAGTATGTTAAACAGTCAATCTGTGGATGATATACAAATTGTTCTGACAACAACAGACAAGAATAAAGCCTTTGAAGGTGATGAAGTAGACAATTACCATTTATCAAATTTACAATTTCATTATCCTTCGGTAAACAAAAGCTTTGATGTGGATAGTCCCAATGGTTTTATTAAAGCTTATTCTGAAAAGTATGGCGTATCTCCTAATAAATATGCCATAAGAGGATTCGACCTTACATTGGATGTCTTGTTACGTCTGGCATCAAAAGATAACCTATATGAAGCCTCATCCAATGCTATAGAAACCGAGTACATCGAAAACAAGTTTCGATATGCAAAAAAGCTATTCGGAGGTTATACCAATGAGGCAGTTTATATTGTAAAATACGATAACCTTAAAATTGTAAACGTAGATTAATGACTTCTAAAGTAGTTTATACCGGCAACTTAAGAACTGAAAATAAACACCTGAAATCGGGGAATACATACATCACCGATGCGCCAATAGACAATAATGGGAAAGGTGAAGCGTTCTCACCTACAGATACTGTTGCAACAGGATTAGCAAATTGCATGTTAACAGTAATGGGAATAAAGGCCAGAGATATGGGAGTTAATATGGAAGGTACATCAGCAGAAGTTACTAAAACTATGGCGAGTGACCCAAGACGTATCTCCGGGATAAAAGTGGTCATTAACTTTCCATTTGAGGCAGATATTAAAACCAAAACTATACTAGAGCGTACTGCGAATACGTGTCCGGTACATTACAGTTTACATCCGGATATCGAAAAAGAGGTGATTTTCAATTGGCAATAAATGAAGTTAAAGCATCTATTTATCATTTTATGTAGTGTTTTATTTTTGGCAACTACCGAAAATGAAGAAACCATCACATGGAATGAAAATAGAAAGTTAACATGGGCCGATTTTAAAGCCAATCCAGATGTACAATCTGATGCAGTCGCGTTAACAGCTTCCGGAATTACTTTTGGATATTCTGTAAAACGACTTGATGATGAGGTTGTAGGATTCAATGCTACAGTTGAATCTTTGTTCTATCCTAATAAATCGTGGTACAAAAAGGATATTGCCAATAATCACATTTTGAATCACGAGCAGCTACACTTTGATATAACAGAATTGCACGCACGTAAGCTGAGACAACAAGTTAATCAGTTGAAAGTATCACAAAATATAAAACAGCAATTAGAGCAGTTGCATAAAGACATAAATATAGCTATAGCGAAGATGCAACATCAATATGATCAACAGAGTAATCACTCTATTAATTCTGAAATGCAAAGCGCATGGCATCAAAAAATCCGTGAAGAACTCAAAGCTTTAGAGCGCTATAAATCTAAATAAGATGTTTCAGGATAATAATAAAGAAGCCTTAATAGAATTAGCGCATTACAAAATGCCATTCGGTAAGTATAAAGACGAATATCTTATTGATATCCCTGAGTACTACTATACCTGGTTTAAACAAAAGGGGTTTCCACAAGGAAAATTAGGGTTAATGATGCAGCAAATGCATGATATTAAGATCAACGGACTGGAAGAATTGATTTATAACATCAAAAAGATGCACAAGAAATATTGATTATTAGTAGCTTATCAGAATATCATCCGATGGATAAACAACATATCAACAAACCTTAAACAATTCTTAAATTACTCGTTTTATTTCGTAAATTTGCCTGCGTTAACAACGCAAGATGACAAAGGAAATCAAATATATTTTTGTTACCGGAGGGGTTTCATCCTCACTTGGAAAAGGAATTATAGCAGCTTCACTGGCCAAACTACTTCAGGCCCAAGGTTACAGAACAACCATACAAAAATTAGATCCTTATATTAACGTTGATCCGGGGACTTTAAACCCGTATGAACACGGCGAATGTTATGTTACCGATGATGGTGCTGAGACAGATTTGGATTTAGGACATTACGAACGTTTTTTAAACGTTCCTACTTCACAGGCTAATAACGTTACTACAGGTAGAATATATCAGAGCGTTATAGAAAAAGAACGTCGAGGCGAATTTTTAGGAAAAACGGTTCAGGTTATTCCACACATTACCGATGAGATCAAACATCGCATCCAAATATTGGGGAATTCAGGAGATTACGATATCGTTATTACGGAAATAGGAGGTACAGTTGGAGATATAGAGTCTTTACCATATGTTGAAGCGGTACGTCAATTAAAATGGGAATTGGGTGAACAAAATGCTTTGGTTATTCATCTAACTCTTGTGCCATACCTTTCAGCTGCAGGAGAACTTAAAACAAAACCTACCCAGCATAGTGTGAAAACTTTAATGGAGAGTGGTGTACAGGCTGATGTGTTAGTATGCAGAACAGAACACGAGCTTAATGAAAGTATTAAGATCAAGTTAGCACGCTTTTGTAATGTACATAAAGACGCAGTGATACAATCCATAGATGCATCTACCATATATGACGTTCCGAATTTGATGCTAGAAGAAGGTTTAGATAAAGTTGTACTCGACAAATTAGGGCTTACAAGCACACAACCCGATCTGACACGATGGAATGAGTTTCTAAACCGACATAAGAACCCTAAAAATGAAGTTGTTATAGGGCTTATTGGGAAATATGTAGAATTACAGGATTCGTATAAATCCATTTTAGAAGCATTTATACATGCCGGCGCCAGAAATGAAGTTAAAGTTAAGGTAGAGTCCATTCATTCGGAATACCTTACTAAGGAAAATGTTGAAGGCAAGTTAAAACATCTGCACGGTGTATTGGTAGCACCTGGTTTTGGGGAACGCGGTATAGAAGGTAAAATAGAAGCTGTACAATATGTAAGAGAGCATAATATCCCTTTCCTTGGTATATGCTTAGGAATGCAAATGGCAGTCATAGAATATGCGCGAAATGTATTAGGTTTATCAGATGCAAACTCTACTGAGATGACTGAGCAAACATCGCACCCGGTAATTGACCTTATGGAAGCACAAAAGAGTGTTACTCATAAAGGTGGTACAATGCGATTAGGTGCCTGGAGTTGTCAGATAGAAACTGGCAGTATTGTAGAGAAGGTCTATGAATCACCTCGTATTGAGGAACGTCACAGACATCGCTATGAATTTAATAATGATTATAAAGAGCAGATAGAAAATGCAGGAATGAAAGCTACAGGATTAAATCCCGATACAGGATTGGTAGAGATCGTAGAAATTCCAGAGCATAATTGGTTTGTTGGTGTTCAGTACCACCCGGAATACAAAAGTACAGTAGCCAATCCTCACCCTTTATTTGTAGCATTTGTAAGTGCAGCCCTAAATTTCAAAAATCAGGATAATAGTGTCAGTATGGCACAAAATTAATATTGGATAGCTTTTTGATGTCTCATTAAAAGCAATATGGTCTTGTTATAGTATACATTTAGCAAGACCATTAAATATGAATATATAGATGGAAGAAAAGAAATTAGATATCAATTCAATAATAGGATTTGTACTCATATTCGGAATCTTATTATGGATCATGTATCAACAGGCACCAACGCCAGAAGAAATTGAAGCTCAAAAACAAGCAGAACAAGAACAGGTAGAAGCAGATAAAAAAGCCAAAGCGGAAGAGCAAAATGAAAGTTTAGTCACCTCCTCAGAAGATTATTCTAATGCCTCAGTAACAGATTCAGTACAGCAAGTAGCCTTAAGAAATAAACTGGGAGCATTTGCTTATGCCTCTATGTTACCTTCAGCCAAAGATGAAGAAACAGTAGTAAACACTGATGTTTTTGAATTGAAGTTCAGTAATAAAGGCGGGTACTTAACACAAGTGAAACTGGTAAAGTTTGTGGATTACGATTCATTACCCATTTACATCGTAAAAGATGGGAATGCTAAATTCAACATCAACTTTAGTACAACAGCTAATAGAACACTAAATACAGAAGATCAGTATTTTCAACCAAGTGTAACTAAGAATGGTAAGAATACTATAGTTTCAATGAAATTAAAGGTTTCTGAATCTCAATTTCTAGAGTACAGATACGAGATGCAGCCCGATAATTATATGATCGATTTTACCATAAGGTCACAAGGTTTAGAAAGTGTCATCAGTGGTTCTGAAGAAATCGACTTAAGTTGGGTTCAAAAGGGTTACAGGCATGCTAAAAGTATCAGTTATGAAAATCGATATACAAGGCTGACCTATCAGCACGATGGTGATAAAATAGATAAATTATCTCAAATGGGCGATGATGAAGAAACGGAGCAAGATGTATCCTGGTTATCGTATCGTCAGCATTTCTTCAGCTCCATATTAGTAGCTGAACAACCATTCAAAACAGTGGCGTTATCTTCAAAAGATTTGGTAGAAGATGAGGAAGTAGATACCTTGTATACAAAACTATATACCTCTAAATTACCTTTAGAGTTCAAAGGTGGGCAGTTGAATGAGAACTTAGGCTTATACTACGGTCCAACAGATAGCAAGACATTAAAACAATATGGAAAAGGGCTAGAGGAGAGTATTCCTTTTGGATGGGGTATTTTTGGCTGGATTAATAAAGCATTGTTTATTCCATTATTTGGATGGTTAAGTAGCTTTTTACCTTATGGTATTGCAATTATAGTCATGACCATTCTGGTAAAAATACTCTTATCATTTGTACAGTATAAGCAGTTTTTGTCTCAGGCAAAAATGCGTATTCTAAAACCAGAATTGGATGCTATCAGAACGAAGTATAAAGACAATAAGCTTAAGGCACAGCAGGAAACCATGGCTTTACAAAGTAAAGCGGGAGCTAGCCCTCTAAGTGGGTGTTTGCCGGGATTAATGCAAATCCCTGTATTTTATGCCCTGTTTATGTTCTTCCCAACAGCATTTGACCTACGACAAAAAAGCTTTTTATGGGCAGAAGATCTATCGTCATATGATACCATATTAGAATTACCATTCAGTATCCCGTTCTATGGTGACCATGTGAGTTTATTTCCATTATTGGCCGCTATTGCGATCTTCTTCTATATGAAGATGACCACGGGACAGCAAATGGCATCGCAACCCACACAGGAAGGCATGCCCGATATGAGTAAAATGATGAAATATATGATCTATTTCTCGCCGTTACTAATGTTGTTCTTCTTTAATAACTATGCTTCGGGCTTGAGTTTATACTACTTTATATCTAACCTTATTAGTATAGGGATCATGTTAGTCATTAAGAATTATATTATTGATGAAGAAAAGGTATTGGCTAAGATCGAAGTGAATAAAGCCAAACCTAAAAAGGAGAACCGTTTTCAACGTAAAATGAAAGAAATGATGGAGCAGGCAGAGCAACAAAAACAAGCACAGCAACGTAGAAAGAAATAGTAATCCAAGATTATTGTAAAGAAAGAGAAGCCTCAGTAAGAATTACTGGGGCTTTTTGTAATAAAAAAGTTTCAGTAGTATTGATACTTAGTCTTAGGCATTTTAGATTGGTCTAAAAGACGATATCTTATAAAAGATAAAAAGCCTTTTGAATAAATCAAAAGACTTTTTAAGGTTGGTTAGTTAGTCGTTAAATGTCTTTAATACAGTAAATATCTTAAATATTTTTAAATTAAAAAAGCCTCTGCAAATATCAGAGGCTTTTTACTAACTAAATCAATCAATATAAAAATGTGAGGTAATCAGCCTCATAGTTTTTCATTTTATTGCTTAGATGCCAGGACGTATAACACGTCCAACCACATGTACAACACCGTTAGCAGCTTGTATATCTACAAGAGTTGTAACGATTGAAATTTCACGATCAAGAGGATCAGTTAAGGTAAATGCTGTATTGTCAGCTGTAATATCACCACCTAAGGTCGTTACCATTCCATTGGGTAATCCAGTAGACTGTATATTACCATTTACAATGTGCATCAATAACACAGCATCAACAGTTGCCGGATCTAAATCGCCTAAGGCAGTACTACCAGAAGGATCTAATTCTAACAGAAGGTCAGCAAAGGCATCATTGGTAGGCGCAAATACGGTAAAAGGACCAGCTGTATCATCAGATACCACTTCAATATACGAAGGCATTACAGTAGGAGTACCCGTATCCGCAAGTTGTAAAGCACTTACCAAATTACTAAGTGCAGGATTTGTAGTTGCAAACGTTGCTATGGTAGGAATGGCTATTACTGTATCTACACCATGAATAATACCATTAGTACCTACGATATCAGCACCGCCATTAAAAACGGTAGATGCGCCATTGAAAGTTACACCACCATCGGTGTCAAAGTAGATGCTTAAATTTTCATCAGATGGACCAGAAGCTCGAGTATTACTATAGCCCGAACCTAAACCGGTTAAGTCAGCAGCACTGATACTACCATTAATGACATGATTCAACAGTAGTTGTGATAATACAGCTGTATCAACATTCCCTAGAGGTGTTCCATCCAAAAATGTAGCAAAAGCAGCATTGTTTGGTGCCAGTACTGTAAAAGGACCTTCGCTATTCAAAGTCGTAACCAGATCACCATCTGCAGCACCCAATGCAGCAACCAAACTAGAAAAATCATCGTTAGCAGCAGCTAAGTCAACAATGGTAGGTAGACCAATAACTGCATTAACTACATGTACAGTCCCATTATCAGCGTCAACATCGGCTGTAGTTACAGAAGAGACATTGTTAAATCGTACGTTAGCAGGAGCAGAAGCATTAAAATAAATACTCATATTATTATCACCGGCACCAACTGCATTAGTACTAGTATATCCGGAACCTAAGCTGATTAGGTCAGCAGCTGCAAGTTCACCATTTATAACATGATTTAATAATACATTACGTACCAATGCTCTTTCTTCAGTAGACAAATTATCTAAATCAATGTTAGCAGCAGTAAGGAAAGCAGTAAAAGCATCATTACTAGGCGCAAGAACTGTAAAAGGACCTGGGCCTTGTAAGGTGCCAACCAGATTAGTAGCTTCCAGAGCTGCAGCCAGAGAAGTTAAACCGTTTGCAACAGCTACATCTACAATAGTGTTTGTTTGAGGAGCCGGTGTGTTGTTGTCATCGTCATCACTACAAGAATTTAAACCTAAAACCAATAGAAATAATGGTAGCAACTTTAATGTTTTTGAAATAATTTTCATTTTTTTGAGTTTTAATTGTTCAACATTTAAACATTAGTTTGTTTAACAAATTTAAAAAATGATTAAACAAAAAATCAATCTCATACTTTTTTTTACGATAATTTTAACAAATGGTTTTGCACAAAAATCAGTTAATCAGTTAGATAAAAACGGTAAAAGGCACGGAATATGGACAAAAAACTACGAAGGTACCGATCAGGTGAGGTACATTGGAAATTTTAGACATGGTAAAGAGATAGACACTTTTAAGTACTATAAATTATCAAAAGGAAAAAGTGTTTTGAGTGCCACTAAGGTATTTAATGATAAAGACAAAAAGGCTAGTGTCAAGTTTTTTACCTCAAGAGGTAAGTTGATCAGTGAGGGCATGATGGATGGTAAAAATTATATAGGAAAATGGATTTTCTATCACAGAAAATCGAATGCAATAATGATAGAAGAAAACTATAATGTGCAAGGACAACTCAGTGGAAATAGAATGGTATACTATGACAATGGGCAAATAGCAGAAAAAGCGAATTATAAGTCAGGGAAGCTTTCCGGAGAAGCAAATTGGTATTCAGAATCTAATACGTTGATCAAAACATCGATATACAAAGATGGGGAACTCAATGGAGAATCTACATATTATGATATCTATGGCAATATAAAATCAAAAGGAACATATAAATCGGATAAAAAAGTAGGAATTTGGGAATATTACAAAGGAGGAAAACTGACTAAAAAAGTAAATCATACCACAAAGGAGGTGATAAAAATGAAACCATAGATTTTTACTATAAGGTGTATAAGTTTAGAGAATGGTAATCGGTATACGATTACCTTTTTTATTTTGTAATTTTGCACAAAATTTCAGACCAAACAGATAATGAAACGAGTTATTGTAGGACTTTCAGGGGGAGTAGACTCAAGTGTTGCGGCATATTTATTAAAAGCGCAAGGCTATGAAGTTATTGGTCTGTTTATGAAAAACTGGCATGATGATTCTGTAACCATTTCGGACGAATGCCCTTGGTTAGAAGATAGTAATGATGCCATGATTGTAGCAGATAAGCTGGGGATTCCGTTTCAAACGGTAGATTTAAGTGTACAATATAAAGAACGTATAGTAGACTACATGTTCAATGAGTATGCCAAAGGTCGTACCCCTAACCCTGATGTACTTTGCAATAGAGAAATAAAGTTTGATGTCTTTATGGATATTGCCATGGAACTCGGAGCAGATTATGTAGCTACAGGACACTATTGTCGTAAAGGCACAATAGAAGTAAATGGTAAAACGACCCACCAATTATTGGCAGGTGTGGATACGAATAAAGATCAGTCCTATTTCCTGTGTCAATTGTCACAGCAGCAATTAGCCAAAGCATTGTTCCCAATTGGAGAATTGACTAAGCCTGAAGTCAGAGCTATAGCCGCAGAACAGAATCTAATTACCGCAGAAAAGAAAGACTCACAAGGCCTATGTTTTATAGGTAAAGTAAGATTGCCCGAGTTTTTACAACAGCAATTAAAACCCAAAACAGGGGTTATAGTAGAAATAGATGCTGCTCACCAACACTATAACAAGGAAACACCTAGCTTTGATTCAAAAGAAGAAGCGTTGGCATACCTTACCCAGAAAGTAGATTACACACTCCAAGATGGAGAAGTGGTTGGTAATCATCAAGGCGCTCATTATTTCACTAAGGGGCAACGTAAAGGTTTAGCCGTAGGAGGAACCAAAGAACCATTATTTGTTATCGATACGGATGTAGTGAGTAATGTTATTTATACCGGTCAAGGTAAATCACATCCGGGACTATTGAAAAAAGCCCTGTTCATATCTCATGATGAATTGCATTGGGTAAGAGAAGACATGGCTTTAAAAACAGATGATACACTACAAGTACAAGCACGTATTCGTTATCGTCAACCCTTACAAAAAGCAATACTCCATAAAGTAGATTCAGGATTATACGTAGAGTTTGAAAATTTACAATCTGCAATCACAGAAGGTCAATTTGTAGCGTGGTATATTGATGATGAGTTAGTAGGTTCGGGAGTTATTTCTTAAATTGCAGGAAAAGAAAAAGCTATGATCCGTAAGATTTTAATGCTTTTAGTGTTCCATGTGTCAATTTATGCATATGCACAGCAAGATGCATGGGTGTACCTTACTGATAAGCCGAATGTGCAGGATGCTCTGGCAAACCCTATAACCATTCTCACGCAAAAAGCGATAGATCGAAAGCAAAGACATAATATAACAATCGATGAACGGGATGTACCGGTCAATGAAAACTATATCACACAGCTCAAGCAGCAAACGGGTATTACTGTAATGGCAAAATCCAAATGGTTCAATGCTGTACATGTAAGAGGCACGGAGTCAGATATTAATGCATTAATAGTACTGGGTTTTGTAGATACTATAGACTTTGCTAATAACGGCTTAAATACCTTATCGAGAACAGCACAGCAAGAACAAAAGTTTGAAGTTGAAGAAACGTTGGTAACCTATAATTATGGAAGTACCCAAAATCAGGTCGAAATGATTGATGCAGACGATTTGCATATTGACGATTTCACAGGAGAAGGTATTACTATAGCAGTTATGGATTCCGGATTTCCTAATGTCAATACCATGGGAGCGTTTCAGCGTTTACGAGACAACGGTAGTCTACTCAATGGTTATGATTTTGTAGATCGAACATCTGATGTTTATGCCTACACGGCTAACTCGCATGGTACTAGGGTATTAAGTACTATGGCTGGTTTTATAGAAGATCAGTATGTCGGGACTGCTCCAGATGCTTCTTATTACTTGTTCAGGACGGAAGATGCAGGAAGTGAGAACCCTGTTGAAGAAAGTTACTGGGTAGAGGCTGCGGAACGCGCCGATAGCCTTGGAGTTGATATGATCAACACATCGCTGGGATACCGTGTGTATGACAATCCGGATTACGATTATACACCTGCAGACATGAATGGTCAAACAGCATTTATTTCCAGAGGTGCATCTATAGCTGTAGAAAAAGGGATTCTGGTTGTGGTTAGTGCAGGCAATGCAGGAGGTATTGATTGGCAAACGGTAGGCGCACCTGCCGATGCACCGGAGGTATTATCCATTGGAGCAGTGGATGCTGATGGTAATTATGCCAGTTTCAGCTCTATAGGAAGTAATGCACAACCTACACAAAAACCTGATGTAGTTGCCAGAGGGCAGAGTGCTTTTGTGGTTTCAGAAAGTAATACAGTAACTCAAAATAGTGGTACCTCTTTTAGCGGTCCCATTATGTGTGGAGGAATTGCTTCCTTGTGGCAGGCATTACCAGATCTATCACCAATACAAATGATGCAGATTGTTAGAGAATCAGCATCGCAATACAGTACGCCAGATAATTTTTTGGGACATGGTATACCAAGTCTATCTCTGGCGAGACAAATAGCTTTGAGTGTATTGGAAGAAGAAGTTGAGATCTTTAAATTCTCACCGAATCCGGCAACAGATATCATCAACATTACATTTCCCGGAGGTGTTAATACTACAGAAATATCCATATACAACCAGTTGGGGCAGCGTGTACTAAAATCTACATTGACTAGGGCACACAATCAGCTTAATGTATCTGGAATAACAACAGGAGTGTATTTGGTGAGAGTAGTATCCGGATCACGAACAAAAACATTTAAATTACTAAAATCTTAATGACGAACAGAATAACAACACTTTTTGGTATTGAATATCCAATAATTCAGGCCGGAATGATATGGAATAGTGGCTGGCGATTAGCCTCAGCAGCAAGTAATTCAGGTATACTGGGGCTTATAGGAGCAGGTTCAATGTACCCGGATGTTCTCCGTGAACACATACAAAAGTGTAAAGCAGCAACTGATAAACCTTTTGGGGTAAATGTTCCTATGCTATACCCAAACATTGAGGAGATTATGAATATCATCGTCGAGGAAGGTGTTAAAATTGTATTCACTTCGGCAGGAAACCCTAAAACATGGACTCAATGGTTGCAAGATAAAGGGATTACAGTGGTGCATGTGGTAAGTAGCGTGAAGTTTGCTTTAAAAGCACAAGCAGCCGGAGTTGATGCTGTGGTAGCAGAAGGTTTTGAAGCTGGAGGTCATAACGGAAGAGACGAAACAACAACATTAACATTGATTCCTATGGTTAAAGAACAATTACAAATTCCGCTTATTGCAGCTGGCGGAATTGCCACAGGAAATGCCATGCTTGCATGTATGGTGTTGGGAGCCGATGGGGTTCAGGTAGGAAGTCGATTTGTAGCCAGTAAAGAATCTTCAGCACATGAAGCTTTTAAAAAAGTTGTTGTAGAGGCTAAAGAAGGAGATACACAATTGACTCTGAAAGAATTAGCTCCAGTGCGATTGATTAAAAATAAGTTTTACAACCAAGTGCAGGAATTGTATAAAACAGGCCCAACACCAGAACAACTGAAAACACTTTTAGGACGTGCCAGAGCTAAAAAAGGTATGTTTGAAGGCGATCTGGAAGATGGAGAGCTCGAAATAGGACAGATATCAGGCCTCATACACAATATCAAGCCTGTAGCAGAGATTGTAGCTGATATGATGAAAGAATTTGAAGCTGCAAAGCATAATGTTTCCGCATTGTAAATGAGCAGAATACAATAAGATATGTGGCAGTATATTTTAAATGTCATTACATTATCCGTTGTTATGGTTTTAATATTCATGTTATGGATATTACCGGCTAGGACTAAAAAGCGGAATATTTTTTTCTTACTGCTATTATCAGCTTTGGGCATTCATTTATTATGTGAGCAATTTTTACTTTTAGGTTTTTTACACCATTACAGCTATTCTGTAATTGTCGTGAGTATGGTCATATCTTTTGGACCATCATTATATTTTTATACGCGTAAGTTATACAACCTAAATACCAAAAATTATATATGGCATCTGACCTTATCACAGTTAAGTCATTTTCTTTTGGTGATACTCAATATCACTGCAGTTTATTATACACCACAATGGTTATTTAGTTTTAACTATGCTTTTATTCTAGCAGTATATTTTGGAGCTACGGTATTACTTGTGAAAAGGAAGACAGCTAAAAAACATGAATTATGGACCAAAACCATAGCCATAGGCTTTGGCGCACTGTTAATATTGCATATCGTTGAAGTCGTACTGATAAATATTAATATTGAAAACATTCAAAATGCAGTAAAAGTATCCAGTGTAAATACATCAATTCAAAACATATTTATTATTGCCTTTCTATTGATGGCTATTAAGCAAATACTTATCAATCCAAAGCATTTTTCTAATGCAGTTATCAGAATACCCTATGAACATAATGACACAACCATTGATGAACAAGAACTCAATAAGATTGTGACTTATGTTAGTCAGGAAAAGGCATTCAAATACCCCGATTTGAATAGAGAAAAAGTAGCTGAAGAAACGGCATTAAATTATAATCAGATTTCAAAAATTATAAATAGTACCTATAAAAAGAACTTCAACGATTGGATTAACGATTTTAGAGTACAAGAAGCCAAGCAGTTACTTTTAAGCTCTGATATGAGCATTAAAGAGATTTATTTTGAAGTAGGATTTAATTCTAAATCAGCATTTTATACAGCTTTTAAAAAGAAAACTCACCAAACGCCTTCTGAATTCAGGGCTTCAAATAAGAATTAAATACAATATTACCTATACGTTAAAACTAGTTCTGATTCCTAAATCAGTACTTTATTCTAGTCATTTACATTTTTATTTGTTTCAAACATTAAAAGCAAAAAATGATGAAAAGAATCAAGTACTACTTCGTATTATTGTGTGTGGGAATGTTAGGTTGTTCCTCTAGTGATGATACGCCAAATCCCCAAAACCCTGATCCGGACCCAATAATAGAAGACCCTTCAGCTAACCTTAGTCTTACCAAGACGGTAAATAATAGTACGCCTTTCATTGGAGACAATGTGATTTTTACAATTACAATAAGTAATCAGGGCCCAGATGCAGCAACAGGAGTACAAGTTACTGATGTATTGCCATCAGGCTATACTTTTGTTAGTGATAATGGTGCTACAGCCACAACCTATGATGAAACAACAGGTATTTGGACCTTACCAACCTTGGCAGCCTCAGGATCAGCAAGCCTTAGTATTACAGCAGTGGTAAACTCTCAAGGAAATTATATTAATAGTGCTGAAATTACAGCATCAACGCTACTTGATCCTAACTCCACACCGGGTAACAATGCACCATCTGAAGATGACCAGGATACAGCAAGTACAAATCCACAAGAGCCTTCGCCGGTTGAGGTCACTACCTATGCTATTTTACAGGCGGGTGATGGTGTGACTATAGATAATGCAGGTAACGTATATGCCGCAAACTATGTAGAATCAGTAGTCTATAAAATAGACACTAACCAAGCCATAAGTACATTTGCAGAAAATCAACCGGGAGCAGCCGGAATGGTATTTGGAGATGATGGTAATATGTATTTGGCACGCTACAGTGCTTCAGATATTGCTAGGATATCGCCAGACGGCAGCACTGTTGATATTATAGCTAGTGCTGTAGCATCGCCAATAGCAGTAGAATTTGATTCTAACGGTAATTTATATACCAACAATAATTTTAACAGTACCATTACCAAAATAGACCCTGATGGTAATAAAACCGTCATTAATGTTTCGGCAATGAATAACAGCACTCTAACATTAGATGATGAGGATAACATATACATCTCCGATTATGATAATGGAATTATACATAAGATAGATGCTGAGACAGGTGTAGAGAGTACGTTTACAACGATACCATTAATTCAGGGAGGGATATCGTTCATTGTATACTCACAAGGCTATTTTTATGCTACTGCCATAATGGATCATGTCGTTTATAAGATTGATAGTAACGGAGCATATGAGATCATTGCAGGGACTCCGGGGGTAGCCGGTGTTACTGATGGAAATGGTTTTGAAGCACTGTTTGAAGGACCTAACGGGATAGTGGTATCTCCGGACGGTAACACCATATATGTGGCTCAGGGCGGAGTAGGATTAATACGTAAGATAACAGGATTTTTAGAAGACTAATATGCAATTAAGTTAATAGATGAGGGTAATGAAAGCAGATGTGATTATAATCTGCTTTCATTTTTTATCATTAGAAGGAGATTTATGATGTCACATAATCAACTTAAAGACCAAAACTTGTGAGAAATCAGATAACGTTATTTATAATTGCGGTGACTTTATTTACCTGCTCTAAAGTATCAGAGCGTAAAATGATAAATGTTAGGACAGATTATAATATTGAAACCCTGTTCATTTGCTTCGAAATAGCAGATAAGGGATTTTGGAATTTCCCTTTTAAGGATTATCAACCCATCAAAGAGAAGGTGAGAAGTAGGTTTAGGACGTTTCAAGACCACGAAGCGATCCAGCTTATAGATACATTAGTAAGTCATGGCTTTTGGTTGGATGCGATGACAGAAGTAATGTTAAAATCTTCGCCAATACCCGAGTCGTATCTAATGTATGAATTGGATGTGTCTACCCAAAAACGATTACCTGAGGATAAAGCTTCAGAACTGATAAACCGATTGGTCAATGCGTTGAACAAGTTTTACAGAGATGCTGATTTGGAAACTTTTTTTAAAACACATCAAAACTACTATCAACAAGTCAACAATGAAGTTCTAAAGAACCTGCCTAGTAAACATTTTATAACCACTATGGAAGATTACTATGGTAAGCAAAATGAGTCTTACACTTTGATACCCTCACCGACCTTATATCATACCATGGGTTTTGGGAAACGAATAAAAGCCAATAAAGGTTTTAAAGTATTTAATGTTTTTGGGCCTTTAATAGTTACAAAAGACAGTTTAGAGTTTGGGTATGGTTTTAATGATGTTTTGGCAATAGATGAGCTTACAGTTCATGAGTTTGGCCATTCTTTTATTAATCCGGTTACCGAACGGCCTGAAAATGAAAGAATCATTGATTCTTATGAATACCTGTTTGAACCTATAAAGAAGGACATGCAGGAACAAGGTTATAGAAATTGGAGAACTTGTGTGGCAGAACATATTGTAAGATTAGGAGAGATAAGAATATCTTACGCTATGGGAGATTCTACAAGAGCAGAAAGAATAAGAGAGCATTATATACACAATAGGAAATTTATCTATTTGGAAGCTTTAGAGAAAAATATTCTCAATTATGAAAGTCGTAGAAGTTATTATAAATCGATAGATGATTACTTACCAGAGTTGTTAAAAGCATTTCGTAGTTCAGAATAAAAAATAATTCGCACAACTAAAACCATTGCGCTACTTTTGCGTCATGATATGGCGTAATTACACCAAAGAATTTAAATACAACCTTAAATTGGCTTCACCGGTAATGTTGGGCATGCTTGGCCATACCTTTGTGAGCTTTGTAGATAATATTATGGTAGGGCAATTAGGCTCAGCAGAACTGGCAGCCGTATCGTTGGGTAACAGTTTTATATTTATAGCCATGTCTTTAGGCATCGGATTCTCAACAGCCATTACACCATTGATAGCAGAAGCTGATACTGAAGGGAACTTTGCCAATGGCAAATCCGCATTCAAGCATGGCTTATTTTTATGCACGATATTAGGCTTAATCCTGTTTGGAATGCTGATGCTTAGTAAGCCACTTATGTATGTTATGGATCAACCTGAAGAGGTGGTGGCACTGGCAAGACCTTATCTCGATCTTGTGGCATTTTCATTAGTTCCTTTAATTATATTCCAGGCTTTTAAGCAGTTTAGTGATGGTTTATCCATGACCAAATACCCAATGTATGCAACCATAATTGCCAATCTTCTTAATGTAGCCATTAATTACGTGTTAATATTTGGAGCTTTAGGCTTCCCTAAATTAGGTATTGTAGGCGCTGCAGTGGGCACACTAGTGTCAAGATTTGTAATGCTGTTCTTTTTGTGGAAATTATTAACTCTTAGAAAAAAATCAAAACCTTATGTGATCCATATTAAAATAATGGTACTAGAATCTAAGATGCTTAAAAAAGTTACCAATTTAGGGTTGCCAAGTGCAATGCAAATGCTTTTTGAAGTGGCGATATTTACAGCAGCCATATGGTTAAGTGGTACTTTGGGCAAAAACCCACAGGCGGCCAATCAAATTGCTCTCAATTTATCATCGATGACCTTCATGGTGGCTATGGGACTCAGTGTAGCAGCTATGATACGTGTGGGTAATCAGAAGGGACTGAAAGATTATAAAGCCTTAAAACGTATAGCAGAATCTATTGTATTTTTAGGGGTATGTTTTGCGGTAGTATTTGCATTGATATTTGTAGCCTTCCATGAGTTTTTGCCACAGCTTTATGTTAATCTCGATGATCCTACCAATGCCTTAGATACAGCTGAAGTAGTAGAAATAGCTTCCACCTTGTTATTGGCAGCGGCTGTTTTCCAAATTAGTGATAGTTTGCAGGTTATAGCATTAGGTGCATTACGAGGATTACAAGATGTCATGATACCTACGTTAATTACTTTTATAGCCTATTGGTTAATAGGTTTTCCGGTGAGTTATTATCTGGGGCAACCTGAGCGTTATGGCAGTTTAGGGATATGGCTTGGTTTATTAGCCGGATTAAGCAGTGCAGCAGTTCTATTATATTTTCGATTTAATTATCTGACTAAACGATTGATTAATACAGCTGTTCCGAAGTAAAGCAAAAGTATTTTCCAAACATAATTAAACCAATACGACATAAATTGTAGATTTGTATAAATTTGAAATTGTCGATTCTTGGTTTTAAGCACCCGAGATATCTAAAACGTTTAATTTAATATATGGAATTACCAAAATTCATTCTTGGTGATAATACCGATTATCCTGAGGCTATTTTTATAATACATACCGAATTCCCAAGGTTCATTATCAATTTGGAGAACGATGAAGTCACATGGTTTGAAGAGTTTGATGCGCATGATGAAAAGGAGCTGGAAAATGAAATGGGTAACCTCGTTCAGGCTGCAACAGATTTTTACGATAGAGAAATCAACAGATATGACGAATAAGCTATGGACAAATTACTAGAATACGATAAGGATCTATTCTTATACCTTAATAATTTGGGTTCAGAAACCTGGGATTGGTTATGGCTTATTATTACTGATAAGCTTACTTTTATTCCATTATACGCTATACTACTATTTTTGATCTACAAAAAATTTGGTCTTAAACCATTATTATTGATGGTATTAGTTATCGCTGCGATGATTACTTTTACCGATCAGATTACCAATGTCTTCAAAGATACATTCATGAGACCCCGTCCGTGTAGAGAAGAAGATCTAAACGGCATAATGCGTTTTATAGCTGAGCGCTGTGGAAAATATGGGTTTTTCTCAGGTCATTCGTCAAACTCAATGGCAGCAGCTGTTTTTGCAGGTTTATTGCTAAAGCCATATTATAAAAACTTAATATTCTTATTATTGCTCTGGAGTGCTATTGTAGCATACAGTAGAATATATGTTGGCGTGCATTATCCTATAGATATTATATGTGGAATGACCTTTGGAGCATTTGCCGGATTTTTATTCTACAAGATAAATGGCTACGTGTTAAAACGCTTTACCTAATTAAGTTAGATGCTTTTCTTTGTAATGTTATAGCGAATATACCGCTTGCGCATCCACAGATAGGCGAAACTGTCCAGTAATGGTCCCAAAAAACGATTACTAAGTCCAAATTTAGAAGTTCCATTAATTCTGGGATAATGCCTTACAGGGACTTGGGTGATCTTGCCATTTTGTAATAAAACCATAGCGGGTAGAAACCGATGAAGCCCTCTAAACATGGGAATACGTTTAGCATACTCGGTTTTGATGATTTTTAGAGGACAGCCAGTATCGTCCATGCCATCATTGGTGAACATTCGTCGGATACGGTTTGCTATTTTTGAAGATAAGCGTTTTAGGATTCGATCTTTCCTATTGGTTCTTAAACCAGTGACCAATTCAAATTCTTCAATATGATTTAATAGTAAATTAAAATCTTCAGGAGAAGTTTGTAGATCGGCATCCATGTATCCTGTATATTCAGTGTTAATAGTATCAAACCCGGCTTTAAGTGCTGCACTTAAACCATAATTCTTGTCCATACTGATATACTCAAATGCAGGATGACGTAAACACATCTTTTCAATGATTGAAAGGCTATTATCTTTTGAACCATCATTAACAAATAATACGGCTGTAGGTACTTGTGCAATATCCAAAAAGTGAATCAGTTCAGTTTCAACACGATCAAGATTATCTGCCTCATTATACACAGGAATTATAATCGTGAGTTTATATGGCATTCTTAAGAAAGGATTAGTCTACACAAAAATATTGTTTTTTTGCATTACACCGAATGCAGTAGGCGGATTGCTAAAATTGGTGTTAATTTGTAAGGTATGGCAGTGAGGTTTTACTATACTGTACTTAACCTAAATAATAGATAATGAAAATAGTAGTTACCGGAATAGCAGGTTTTATTGGTTCTCATACTGCAGAGCGTTTACTCAGTATGGGACATGAGGTTATTGGGGTGGATAATTTTTCACCTTATTACGACCTTACGCTAAAGACTATGAATGCGGATGCTGTAACTGCTAAAGGTGCTAAAGTGTTACAACTGGATTTGCGCACAGATGACCTTGTAGCACAATTGCCAGAAGCTATAGATTACATATTTCATTTCGCAGCACAGCCGGGTATTTCTCAGAGCTCAACATTCGAAGACTACTTTTCTAACAACATCATTGCTACTAAAAATCTGGTAGATTATGCTTTACAGTGCAAAGGTTTGAAATTGTTTGTTAATATAGGAACATCGTCTATCTATGGTTTGGAAGCAACTTATCCGGAACATATGGCCCCTAAACCGGCATCTCATTACGGCGTAACCAAATTAGCCGCAGAACAGTTGGTACTTCAAAAAAGCAGAGAGCAACAAATGAAGGCCTGTTCTTTAAGGTTATACTCTGTAATAGGACCAAGAGAGCGTCCGGAAAAGATGTATACTAAACTTATAGCTCTTGGACTTAAAGGTGATGCCTTTCCTTTGTTTGAAGGCAGCGATAAACATTTAAGAAGTTTTACTTATGTGGGTGATATTGTGGATGGCGTAGTGAGTGTCATTGGGAATGAAAGTAAAATCGATGGCGAAGTGATTAATTTGGGAACTGAAGTGGAACATACCACGCAAGATGGTATAGATGCTGTTGCTAAAGTCATTGGAAAGCCAATTAAGATTGACATCAAACCAAAACGTGCAGGAGATCAAACCAGGACTAAAGCCAATATCGATAAAGCTAGAACACTTCTCAATTACAATCCGCAAACTTCATTGATTGATAGTGTACGCTATCAGGTGGCTTGGTATAAGGAGAACTTTTTATAAATCTAACAAATACTCTGCAGCAGCAAAAGGTGTGGTTTTACCTGCTTCAATAGCTGCGATTTGCGCTTTCAGAGCTTTCTTGATTTCCGGGCGGTTATAAAAATCAGATTTTAAACGCTCATCAATAGTCTGTAGCAGCCAAAATGTATTTTGCTCGTTTCGATGGGATTCAAAATACGCGTTGGTTGAGGTCTTATCTACATAAGACGTTATCATATCACTGATTTCAGAAATCCCCACTTTTTTAAGAGCACTGCATAGCAGTACTTTAGGTTGCCATCCAGAAGCTTTTTCAGGATATAAGTGTAATGCCCTGTTAAATTCAAGTTTGGCGCTTTTGGCAGCTTTTAAGTTATCACCATCTGCTTTATTGATAACTATAGCATCAGCCATTTCTATAATACCACGTTTAATGCCTTGTAGTTCATCACCTGCACCTGCAAGCTTTAGCAATAAAAAGAAATCAACCATGCTATGAACGGCAGTTTCACTTTGGCCTACACCAACCGTTTCAATAATAATAGTGTCAAATCCGGCAGCTTCACATAATATAATAGTTTCTCTGGTTTTTCGGGCTACGCCACCAAGAGAGTCTCCTGAAGGTGAAGGTCTTATAAATGCATTTTCAGCCTTTACCAGATCTTCCATACGAGTTTTATCGCCTAAAATACTGCCTTTGCTCAATGTGCTACTTGGGTCTACGGCCAATACCGCTACTTTTTTTCCTTTTTCAATGTAATGCATGCCAAAGGCCTCGATAAAAGTACTCTTTCCAACACCGGGAACTCCTGTAATACCAATTCTTATGGCGTTATTTGCGAAGGGCAGGCAAGCTTTTACTATAGCATTAGCTTTTTTTAAGTGGTTACTATTTGTGCTCTCTACTAAAGTAATGGCTCGACTTAATGCAGTGATATCTCCGGTTTTGATGTCAGCTACCAAAGCCTCTACTGAAGGTTGTTTAGAACGTTTTCTCTTTATAGAATTTATAGAGTTGGTATTTACTGTACTTTGATCTTTAATACCTTCCTTTTCATGCAATGCGGATTTATATGTATGATCTTTTTTTGCCACTTAGCATATAGAATTAGTGTGGTTTGGTAGGAACAACTTCTAGAGGGACTTCAATTTTAGTATTATCCCAAGCCATGGTCAATTTTAAATTACCGGTAGTATTGTCGAATGCAATGGTGAATTTTTCAACAACAGTATCCATAGTTACGGTTGGAACAATGATTTCCACAACATCATAATTAGGATTCCACATGGGCTCCATATTTTCATCAACACCCCATTCGTACTGTTTGGAATTGAACATAACTTTCCAGGTATGTGCCATAGGAACGGTCCAAATGGTATATTTACCTTTAGGTAGAAAGATGCCCTCTATCATTAAGTCTTTATTTGTGGAGAAAGTAGTAGCCTCATTCGCTCCTGTTCGCCAAACCTTATCAAAAGGTACCAGTGCACCAAAAATCTCACGTTCACGTTTAGAAGGTCGATTATAAAAAACTTCCAGCTCAAGGTCATTCAATTCAATACGAGCAGAATCCTTAGGGCTCAAGCGTTCAGCAAAAATGTTTTCAACAAAAGTGGAATATAAAAATAAGCCTACAGCCACAATGAAAAGAAGAATGAGGATACGTTTTAAAAACATACTTTAGCTAAATGATTTAATGATTGTATTTAAAAAATAAAGATAAATGAATTCCCTAAATTTATTGAGATAATAGCCGAATTTTATGTTAATCTTATAGAATTTCAAAAAAGAATATAATTTTTTGCAACACTAAAAAAAAATAGGCGTCTTTTAAGAGAACTAATCAAAAACCAAAAGTATTATCAGCACGTTTCAAGTAGATATCATTGAAAAATGCAAACAAAACGATCGGCAGGCACAGCTGAAGTTGTACAATCAATATTGTGACGGCATGTTTATCGTAGCGCAACGTTTTGTTAAGGATAGTATGGAAGCTGAAGATATTGTTCAGGAAGCGTTTATAAAAGCATTTGCAAAACTGAATCAATATAAAGCGGAAGTTACTTTTGGAGCCTGGTTAAAACGTATCGTAATTAATAAGAGTATTGACGTACTCAAATCTAAAAAGCAGCGCTTAATAGATTTGGAAGAAGTGCACCTTAATGTCGTTGATAATGATTATGAAAACGAATGGTTAGTAGAAGATACAATTACTATTGAAGAAGTTAAAGCTGCTATTCAGGAGTTACCCGAGAAGTACAGATATGTTGTTATGTTGTATTTAATAGAAGGGTATGATCATCAGGAAATCTCAGAAATACTGAATATTTCCGAAATAGCATCAAGAACGCAACTTTCAAGAGGAAAAGTAAAATTACAGTCATTATTAAAATTACAAAAAAATGGCACAAGATCTTAGACAGTTATTTAAAGACCAACCAACCATCAACCAAGAAGGCAATATGCCAAAAGGGCATGAGGCTCGTTTTCTGCAAAAGCTTGATGAGGCTTTACCAGAGAAGAAAAAATCCAGTCATTTCGGATTTTTAAATATTGCAGCTAGTATTGTTGTGATTCTGGGACTTAGTTTTGGTATCGTTAAGTTTTTAGACGATCCTAATTCGGGAGGTTCTGTAGACGGTGGCGGTGTAGCAAAAGAGACTGTACCAATGACAACTCTTGGTGACCTTTCACCAGACCTCAAAAAAGTAGAAGATTATTATTTGGCAAGTATCAATTTAGAGTTATCTAAGATACAATTAACACCAGAAAATAAAGAACTGTTTGATGGTTACATTACACGACTGGAAGAATTGAATAAGGAATACGACAGACTGACCTTAGAACTTACAGAGAGTGGTGCTAATGAACTTACAGTAGATGCTTTGATTAATAATCTTAAACTACGTCTCAATTTATTGTATCGCTTAAAAGAAAAGCTTAAAGAATTCAATACTGATTATGCTCCACAAAGAGGATAATAAGTAATCAAAAAACGAACAGAATAATAAAATACACAAGATGAACACTCTAAAATTAAAAATAATAGCCTTTTGTATGGTATCGGCATGTTTGTTTGGCCAACAAAAGCAAACAAAAGTGTCTCAGTCTATTAATGTCGATAAAGACGTTACCATAGATTTAAATACCAGTTATTGCGAAATAGAAATAGAAACCTGGAATAAGGGTATTGTAGAAATAGAAGCTTATATGGAAAGCAGTAAGCTTTCAAAGGAGGAATTAAAACATGCTTTGGATAAATGGGGACTTGATGTTTCGGGAGCAGGGGACTATGTTGAGATTTCGTCACAAGGGACTTTGGCAACAGGTTTCTGGGATGATTCTGATTATGGTGAAGCACTACGAGAGTTAGAGATTCGATTGGCTGACATGCCTGAAATTCCAGAAATGCCAGCTTTACCAGGTTTGAACGAAATGCCTACAGTTGTTGAAATGCCCGAGATGCCCGAGATGCCAGAAATGCCGGAATTTCCTGAGTTACCAGACCTTCCTGATGATGTAAATGCCATCAGTTTTGATTATGAAACGTATAAAAAAGAAGGTGATAAATATTTGGAGCGATGGAGCAAAGAGTATGAAGCTAAATATGGTAAAGAGTTCAAAGAAAAAATGAAAGAATGGGGAAAGCGTTTTGGAGAGTCCGATTATCAAAAACAGATACATAAATGGAGTCAGGAGTATGCTAAGAAATTTGATGGTAAATGGGCAAAAGACATGGAGAAATGGGGCGAAAAGTATGGTAAGCAATGGGAGAAATGGAGTAAAGAAGTAGAAAAGCAGTGGGGTAAGGATTATGAAGAGCGTATGCAAAAATGGGCTGAACGTTACGATCAGGAAGTTGAAAAGCATGCCAGAGCCATGGAAAAACGTAATGAAGCTTTAGACAAAAGTGAAGAACTAATGGCAAAAAGAGCTGAAATGCTAGCGGAAAGAGAAGCCAAAAGACAAGAGATGTTAGTTGAGAAAAATGAAGCCCGTAAAAAACAACTTAAAGAACGTATGGTGCATTTAGAAAGACGTGCTGCTGAAATGCGAGACAAGAGGGAAGCTTTAGGAAGAGTCACAAGAGGTAGAGGAATAAAAGGTAGAGTGATAAGAGGCAGAGACAGTAGAGTAAAGAAGGTTATAAAGATAAAGATGCCTAAAAAGGCTAAGCTTAAGATGAATGTAAGACATGGAGAGTTGAAATTCTCATCGGTTATACATGATCTTAAGGCTAATATTTCTCATTCAACATTAGTAGCAGATCGCATTGATGGAAGTAATACTTCCATCAATGTATCTTATTCGCCGGTATTGATCTCTAATTGGGTAGATGGTGATTTGAAATTGAACTATGTAGACGAAGCCAAAATTGATACTGCTAACCGTTTAATGTTAAGCTCAAACTCATCCAATATTACGATAGCAAATCTTGCCGGAAATGCTATTATAGATGGGAGTTTTGGTGATCTTATTGTAGCGAATATATCCGATTCATTTAAAAACCTTAACCTAGTTTTGGAGAATAGTGATGCCTTAGTTGCTTTGCCTAATGCAGATTATAGTGTTTTATTTAAAGGTGAGCGGTCACGCTTTAATAATGAGTCTACTTCAAACAAGATCATTAAGAACTACCCCAGCGGAAATGCTACAGATAGGACTATTGTAGTGAATGCTAAATACAGCTCTGTGGTTATGCAATAAGTTTACTATTTTTGAGTAGTTGAATTGCAATCATGACAGCTACGCCATTTATTACCTTCCTTAAGTCTATTGATAGCCATCCCTTAAAGGTTGTATCGCCTTCAATTTTATTAACCGATTATTGCCCAATAGACCTATCTTCAAACAATTCAGAATTACAATCCGTTGATGTGTCTTCATCAACCAAGTTGCACCATTTCATTCAAAATCATATTCAAAAACACCAGGCTATAATAGCATACGGTGGTTATTTGGAGCAGCGCAATATTTATAATCGAAGCCATTATTTTAATCATAGCAACTCAAATGAAACACGAAATATTCATTTAGGGTTAGATCTTTGGATAATGGCTGGGACACCTGTTTATGCACCTTTAGATGGTGTTGTGCATAGTTTTGCTAACAATACGAACTATGGCGACTATGGTCCAACTATTATATTAGAACACAAGCTTAAAGGTATTACGTTTTATACACTATATGGTCATTTGAGCTCTAGCGCTATTGATGATCTTAAAATTGGGCAGCCTTTTCAAAAAGGCGATCAGATAGCCACTTTAGGAGACGCCACAGTTAATGGAGATTACCCACCTCATTTGCATTTCCAAATCATAAAAGATATGCAAGGGTATATTGGCGATTATCCCGGTGTGTGTAGTTTGAATCTATTGAGTTTTTATAAAAACAACTGCCCTGATCCTAATTTGCTGTTGAAAATAAGTTAGTTTTATAAAGAACTAATAACATAACTTAAATTTAATGTCTGCAAGTAAGAGTTTTATTATAATTTTGGTCTTCGTACTAATAATACTCATATGAAACAGTCTTACATTTTTCTTTTTATCTTCTTATTTACGTTAATTTCTCATGCCCAGATTGTTAATATACCTGATGCTAATTTTAAAAATGCTTTGATTAATACTAATTGTGTAGATTTAGATGGGGATTATTCTGGAGATATTACAGCAGACACTAATAATGATGGTGAAATACAGGTGTCAGAGGCAGAAAGTGTTATTAGCTTAATAGTCAATGGGCAAAATATAGCTTCATTAAACGGTATTGAGAGTTTTACAAATATTGAATTGTTAATAGCGGATTCTAACCAACTTACAACTTTAGATTTTTCCCAAAATCTTGCATTAGGCTATTTAGCATGTGCTTCTAATATGCTTACTGATATTAATGTTTCTCAGAATGAGAACCTTCAATTACTTTTTTGTGATTCAAATGAATTAACTTCCTTAGATGTAAGTGGAAATCCCAATCTTTTTGAGTTAAGTTGTTCAGGCAATTTACTTACAACTTTAGATCTAAATGCGAATAAGGATATGTCAGCTCTATTTTGTGAAAGTAATCAATTAACGTCTTTATTCATCAAAAATGGACAAACAGAGAGTTATGTTTCCTTTGATTATAATCCAAATATTGAGTATATCTGTGTAGATTCAGATGAAGTAACTACAATTCAAAATAGATTAAACGATTATGGTTACACTAACTGTGCGATAAACTCGTATTGTACTTTTAATCCAGGTGGAGATTTTTATACTGTTAGTGGAACTACAAATATTGACGTAGATAACAATGGTTGTGAGCCAGAGGATCCTATCGCACCTTATTTAGTTTATAATATAAGTAATGGGGTTTCTAATGGTGTTTATGTTTCTGGTGATTCAGGTTCGTACTCAATGCCTTTACAACAAGGAGAATATACCATAGCCCCGAGACTTGAAAATTTTGAATATTTTACGGTATCACCTACAGAATTTACCGTGGATTTCCCTAATGATTCATCTCCTTATGAACAAGATTTTTGCATAATTCCAGATGGTGTGCACGACGATCTTGAAATAATTATAATCCCTTTGAATGAAGCACGCCCTGGCTTTGATGCTAATTATAAACTCTTATACAAGAATAAAGGAAATACTATTCTGTCTGGAGATATTCGGTTTACTTATGCATATATTGAAGATACTGTTACTTATGTTGGAGCTGATCCATTGCCGGATTCTAGTGTTGACGGAATGCTGTTTTTTGATTTTTATGACTTGCACCCTTTTGAATCTAGAGAGATTTTTATCACAATGAATTTAAATACGCCTACTGACCCCGACTTCCCTCTAAATGCAGGAGATGTACTGAGTTATAATGTTCTAATAAACCCAGGTGAAACAGATGAAACACTTTTTGATAATTCATATTCATTAAGGCAATTTGTAGTGAATTCCTTTGATCCTAATGATATAAGATGTTTAGAAGGCAGTTCTATTTTACCGGATCGAGTTGGAAATTTTGTTCATTATTTAATACGATTCGAAAATACAGGAACCGCAAGTGCAATTAATATTGTTGTTAAAGATGTTATTGATACTTCTAAATTTGACATATCTACCTTAATTCCCTTAGATTCAAGTCATGAATTCATTACTAGAATTCTAAATACAAACGAAGTAGAGTTTATCTTTGAGAATATCAACTTACCTTTTGATGATGCTAATAATGATGGTTATATTCTGTTTAAAATTAAAACTTTAGAAACACTTCAGTTAGGAGATACTTTTGAAAATCAAGCCGAAATCTATTTCGATTTTAATTTTCCAATAATTACAAACAATTACATGACTGAGATTGTCAACCGTTTATCTGTTGACGAGGAGAGTTTATCACCAAGAATGAATATTTATCCTAACCCTGTAAACAATGCATTAACGATTAAAAGTAATTTAGTATTTGATGGTGTAAAAATTACAGATATCAATGGAAGAGTTATTAGTGCTTTTAATTATAAGGAAGGCATAACGGAAAGAGCTATAGATCTTGAAAACCTATCCAGTGGGGTTTACTTTTTAACTATAGAAACGGAGGTTATGTCATTTACAGATAAATTTGTAAAGAACTAAACATGATTAGTTATATCAAGCAATAAAAAATCCTGAGGTACTACCTCAGGATTTTTTCTATACTACTGTATGATATTTTATTACTCATCAACTAATACCCAATCGCCTTTATCAATTAAAGGGATGGCTTGTTTGTATTTAACGGTCTTATTCTCGCCGCTCATCACATGCTTTATGGTAACACGGTCGTTACGACCAATTTTAGGCTTATCGCGTACTATGGTTTCTACAACTTCATGTTGACGTTGCGTATTACCACTGGCAGCTCTATTCTGAGCAGCACGTTCATCAGAATTTAGGATCTCTTCTTTTGTAGTTTCTAATTTCTCTTGCTTTCGTGCTCTGGCTTCTTGAATTGTATCTGCTGTTTCCTGTGGAATTTCACCTTTAAATAAGAAAGAAATAACATCTTTATTAACCTGATCGATCATGGTCTTAAACAATTCAAAAGCTTCAAACTTATAAATCAATAACGGATCTTTTTGTTCGTGTACTGCTAATTGAACGGATTGTTTTAATTCGTCCATCTTACGCAGGTGTGTTTTCCAGGCGTCGTCTACAATGGCTAAAGTGATGTTCTTTTCAAAATCATTGATCAGTTGTTTTCCTTTAGTTTCATAGGCCTTTTCTAAATCCGTAACCACTTGAAGGTTTTTTACACCATCTGTAAATGGTACAACCACACGTTTAAAACGATCGCGTTGGGTTTGATATACATTTTCAATAACAGGATATGCTAAATCTGCATTTCGTTGCATTTTATCTCTGTAATGTTGAAATGCTGCTTTATAGATAGTGCCAGCAATATCTTTGGCTGATAGCTTTCCGAATTCCCCTTCAGTAATAGGAGAGGCCATTGAAAAGTAGCGGATCAATTCAAACTCAAAGTTTTTATAATCATTGGCTTCTTTATTGGTTTCGGCAATCCCTTCGGAAGTATCAAAGATCATGTTTGCTAAATCCACCCTCAAACGCTCACCATGTAAAGCATGACGGCGACGCTTGTAAACGACTTCACGCTGTGCATTCATTACATCGTCATATTCTAAAAGACGTTTACGTATACCAAATTGGTTTTCTTCAACTTTCTTCTGTGCACGTTCTATGGATTTGGAGATCATGGAATGTTGGATGACTTCACCTTCTTTGAGTCCCATACGGTCCATCATTTTTGCAATACGCTCACTACCAAATAAACGCATGAGGTTATCTTCCAAAGACACATAGAACTGAGAACTTCCTGGATCTCCCTGACGACCAGCTCTACCACGCAACTGACGGTCTACACGACGCGAATCGTGACGCTCAGTACCCACGATGGCTAAACCACCGGCATCCTTTACAGCATCGATCAATTTGATATCGGTACCACGACCTGCCATGTTAGTGGCTATGGTTACCTGACCCGGTTGCCCGGCCTCAGCTACAATATCAGCTTCTTTCTTATGAAGTTTTGCATTCAGGACATTGTGCGGGATTTTTCGGATACTTAACATTTTACCCAGAAGTTCACTAATCTCTACAGAAGTTGTACCAATAAGAACAGGCCTTCCGGCTTGTGAAAGCTGTGTAACCTCATCAATAACGGCATTGTATTTTTCACGTTTGGTTTTATATACCAAATCTTCCCTGTCATCTCTGGCTATAGGTCTATTAGTCGGGATTTCTACCACATCGAGTTTGTAAATTTCCCATAACTCTCCGGCTTCAGTAACTGCTGTACCAGTCATACCTGCTAATTTGCGGTACATTCTGAAATAGTTTTGCAATGTTACTGTTGCAAATGTTTGGGTCGCATCTTCAATTTTTACATTTTCCTTGGCTTCAATAGCTTGATGTAAACCATCGCTGTATCGACGACCATCCATAATACGACCTGTTTGCTCGTCAACGATCATGACCTTGTTATCTATAACAACATATTGTGTGTCTTTTTCGAAAAGCGCATAAGCTTTTAGCAATTGATTCAAGGTGTGTATGCGCTCCGATTTTACACTAAAATCTCTAAAGAGGTCTTCTTTTAAAGCAGCTTCTTCTTCTACCGATAATCCTTTGTTTTCTATTTTAGCTATTTCCATACCCATTTCCGGCATAACAAAGAAATTGGGATCATCAGATCCAGATAAAAAGTCCACACCTTTATCGGTAAGTTCTACCTGATTGTTTTTTTCATCAATAACATAATAGAGTTCCGCATCAACCTTTGGCATTTCTCTATTGTTATCCTGCATGTAGAAGTTTTCAGTTTTTTGTAATAACAGTTTTATACCTTCTTCACTTAAGAACTTGATTAAAGCTTTATTTTTTGGAATACCACGATAGACTCTTAATAACTGAAAGCCACCTTCTTTTGTGTCTCCTCCGGCAATAAGTTTTTTTGCCTCAGCCAAGACTCCGGTAAGGTATTTACGTTGTACGGAAACAATTTCGCTAACCTTAGGTTTTAATTCGTTAAACTCGTGCTCATCTCCTTTTGGTATAGGACCTGAAATGATTAATGGTGTTCGCGCATCATCAATGAGTACTGAGTCTACCTCATCAACTATGGCATAATGGTGCGGGCGTTGTACCAGGTCGTTTGGCGAATGTGCCATGTTATCTCTAAGGTAATCAAAACCAAACTCATTATTAGTACCATAAGTGATATCTGATAGGTATGCTTTTTTTCGTGCTGCGGAATTAGGTGTGTGATTATCAATACAATCAACACTTAGGCCATGAAACTCAAATATGGGGGCCATCCATGCGCTATCACGTTTTGCTAAGTAATCGTTTACGGTTACCAGATGGACACCTCTGCCTGCTAAAGCATTAAGATAAACAGGGAGTGTAGCCACAAGTGTTTTTCCTTCTCCGGTTTGCATTTCAGCAATTTTACCTTGATGCAAAGCAATACCTCCTATGAGCTGTACGTCATAGTGAATCATATCCCAGGTAATGGGCTTTCCGGCGGCATCCCATGAGTTGGACCAAATGGCATGATCGCCATCCAAAATCACATAATCCTTAGCTCCGGATACTTCACGATCAAAAGCATTTGCCGTAACTTTTATTTCAGTATTGTGAACAAAACGCTTTGAAGTTTCTTTTACCACGGCAAAGGCTTCAGGCAAAATAGTGTTTAATACATCTTCGGTAACGGTATAGATATCGTCCTTTATTTTATCTATTTCCTGATAGATATCTTCGCGCTCGTCAATATCTTCAGTAGCTTCAGCACTTTTATTAAGAGTATCTATTTTTTCTTGATGGGGTTGACGAGCTTTAGCAATCTCTTCTTTAAATGCTATTGTTTTAGCTCTTAGCTCATCGTGTGATAATCCTTCTAATTGCGATTCAAATGATTTAATCTTGTCAACTATAGGAGTAATGGCTTTGACGTCTTGTTTGGATTTGTCTCCAACAAATACTTTAAGCACAGAATTTAGTAAACTCATGGTATTATATGTTTTGATAAAACGCTTATAGTAATTCGTTTTATTTTTTTGATTATTATGTTAGAATGCTCAAAAGCATTCAAAGATACATTATGTGATAGGTTATAAAAACCTATTTAAACAAAAAAGTCTCATTGCCGAGAACTCGGAAGAGACTTTTTAGTTACTTTAAATTTATATTTTAATATTCGTCCTCGTTCCAGAGGTAATCTTCATCAGTTGGATAGTCTGGCCAAATTTCTTCAATAGAATCATAAGAGTCACCTTCGTCTTCTATTGCCTGTAAATTTTCTACAACTTCTAAAGGCGCACCTGTTCTAATAGCATAATCTATTAACTCGTCTTTAGTTGCTGGCCAAGGGGCATCACTTAAATAGGATGCTAATTCTAATGTCCAATACATTGTTTAGCGTTTTTAATTTTTGCAAAAATAAATTTTTAGTTCAAAAAGTCAAGAAAAAATTAAATTATTTAATCATTAATAAAAGAACGTCCATTTTTAGGGGACTAAAAATGAATTTTACCTTAAAAAATAAATCAAATAAAACGGGATGGTTTTACGATCAGGATTCTTTTTTAGGAACCCATTTAATTTCTTCGGCTTGTAAGTCTTTGGACAATTTCCGTGCCAACACAAATAGATAGTCAGATAGTCTATTAATGTACATTAATGTTTCGGGTTGAAAGGGCTCTATGTCATTTAAAGCAGAGGCTAAACGTTCCGCCCTGCGGCATACTGTACGTGCAATGTGACAGAATGACACTATTTGATGTCCGCCGGGAAGAACAAAATGTGTCATGGGCGGTAGATCGGCATTCATAAGATCCATTTCATCTTCTAAACGTTTAATATCTTCTTCGGATATTTTTGGAATATTCAACCTTGCTTTTCCATTTTTTAAGGTTGCTTTCTCAGGATCAGTAGCAAGTATTGCACCTACAGTAAACAATCGATCCTGAATGTCTATAAGTGTATTTTTGTATAAAGCATCAATTGGTTGATCTCTTAAGAGTCCAATGTATGAGTTTAATTCATCGATTGTTCCGTAACTTTCTATTCGTATATGATGTTTTGGGACACGAGTACCTCCAAATAGAGCAGTAGTGCCTTTATCTCCGGTTTTTGTGTAAACTTTCATAAATGCAAAAATAAGGAAAACAAGCGTTGGAAGGGTTACCTATTTTTAGTATCACTCTCTATTATACCATCGCGGAGGCGAATAATACGATGGGCATGGGCAGCGATATCTTCTTCATGAGTAACCATAATTACAGTATTACCTGCCTTATGAATGTCGTCAAAAAGCCCCATAATCTCAATACCGGTTTTAGAATCTAGATTACCAGTAGGCTCATCAGCCAGAATTATAGAGGGTTTATTGACCAACGCGCGACCTACGGCTACACGTTGCCGTTGTCCCCCTGAGAGTTGATTGGGTTTATGATCCATACGATCTGATAATCCCACATCTGTAAGGACTTCACTAGCACGTTTTTCACGGTCTTTTTTAGAGGCGCCTGCATATACCATGGGTAATGCTACATTATCTAAAGCTGTGGTTCTGGGTAATAAATTGAAAGTTTGGAATACAAATCCTATTTCCGTGTTTCTGATATTTGCCAGTTCGTCATCGGTCATCTGACTTACATCTTTTCCATTCAAATTATAGGTGCCACCGGTTGGAGTATCTAAACAACCCAAAAGGTTCATTAATGTAGATTTTCCAGATCCTGAGGGCCCCATTATTGCTACATATTCTCCTCGTTTGATATCAAGGTCAATACCTTTTAAAACATGAACCGTTTCCTGTCCCAATTTAAAGTCTCTGATAATGTTTCTTATTTCGATGACGTTATCACTCATAACCATGTAATGTTGTTTGCTCTTTACTTGTCGAAAGATACAGTAAATTATTATTTAGTATGACGTTAAAAACAGAATCTTGTTACAGTCTTATCTTAAAATGTTCTTTGGCTTGTTCTTGTCTGAAAAAGATAATTCCAAGATGAAAAGTGTCTATACTAACAGTGACTTTTGGATGTGCCTTGATATGCTCCCAGGCTTCAGTCATTTCTTTTGACCAATAAATATCATCAAAAATAAACACAGAATCATTATTCATTTTTGATAACAGCATTTCAAAATAGTATAATGTTGCCTTTTTATTATGATGACCATCAAAAAACACAAAATCATAATTATCAGTATTCAAATCTGGTATTACAGTTTTAAAATCACCTTTAATAAAATGAGGCGGCTTCACATTTAGAGCTTTAAACTTTGATTTTGTGAAATTAGAAGTATTAGGACAACCTTCTATAGTAATGAAATTAGCATTTGGACAGCCTAATGCAATAGCATAGGTACCCATACCTAAAGAAGTACCTAACTCTAATATGGAGTTGAATTTAAAATACCGTCCAATTCGGTATAACAGTTTTGCATTTTTTTTTGAGCTGCTTGATGTTTTTGCCATTTGCCTGATAGGGCGTGCTCCCTTTTTTAAAACTTTGGAGCCTTCACCCAAATCTAAAACTTCTATAGCAGATGTAGAGGATAATAGATCATTCCGATAATCCTTGAGCATTCTATAAGCCTCATATTTTGTTTTATTGTATAAACATTTTGTGACAAAATTGTAAACAAAAGGCGAGTGAACCCCATGGTGATTTGTAGACCTGAGTAAGAACTTTATATAGCTGACAATTTGATACATATTACAGCTCCAATTTTTCAGATAATTCAAACCACCTTAATTCTTTCTCTTCTATGTCATCAATGATTTTTTGAAGTTTTTCAGACAATTCTTTGATAGCTTCCTGACTCAGATTGACATCATTGAATTTAGCCTCAAGCGCTTTTTTATCCAGTTCTAAAGCTCTGATTTTAGACTCCAGATTTTTATATTCTTTCTGTTCGTTATACGATAGTTTTTGAGCCTTATTTTCTGTGAGCGCCTTGCTATGATTTGTCTTAGAGGAACCGGTAGTGAGTTCTTTTTTAGGAATACTGTCCTCATAAGTTCTGTAATCTGAGTAATTTCCGGGGAAGTTATCTATACTACCATGGCCTTTAAAGACAAAAAGATGGTCTACAATTTTATCCATAAAGTAGCGATCGTGAGAAACGACAAACAAGCATCCGGGGAAGTCCATTAGAAAGCTTTCGAGCACATTTAGAGTTACAATATCCAGATCGTTAGTCGGCTCATCTAAGATCAAAACATTAGGGTTTTGAATCAAAACAGTACATAGATAAAGCCGCTTTTGCTCACCGCCACTTAATTTCTCTACATAATCGTATTGCTTTTTACGATCAAATAAAAACCGTTCTAATAATTGCTGAGCACTTATTTGTCGGCCTTTAGCTAAAGGAATATAATCGCCATAAGCTTTTATAACATCTATAACTTTATCTTTGGGATTAACAGTGATACCTCCCTGAGTGTAATACCCAAACTTTACAGTATCTCCAATAATGATTTTCCCGTTATCAGGAACTATGCTACCCGTAAGCATATTGAGAAATGTAGATTTTCCCGAGCCATTCTTACCAATGATGCCTATGCGTTCTCCTTTTTTTACAACATAGTCAAAGCCATCGAGTATCTTTTTATTTTTAAAAGCCTTTGATACTTTATGAAATTCAATGATCTTACTTCCCAGACGTTCCATATTGATCTCTAATTGTACCACATGCTCTTTACGTCTTTTATGGGCTTTGGATTTGATTTCAAAAAAATCATCAATTCTGCTTTTGGATTTGGTTGTTCGGGCTTTAGGTTGGCGCCGCATCCAATCCAACTCTTTTTTATACAGTTGTTTGGCTTTACTGAGCTCCGTTTTTTCTAAAGCAATTCTGGCTTCTCTTTTTTCTAGATAATAAGAATAATTACCCTTATAAGTGTAAAGTCTACCCTGATCTAATTCTATGATTTCATTGCACACCCGTTCTAGGAAATAGCGATCATGTGTCACCATAAATAGTGTTAGTTGTGTCTTTGAGAAATAGCTTTCTAACCACTCAATCATTTCCAAATCTAAATGATTGGTTGGCTCATCCAGTATTAATACTTCAGGATTGCTTATTAATGCTTGTGCCAGTGCTAAGCGTTTTTTCTGACCACCAGATAATGTACTGACTTTAGTGTTGAGATCTTTGAGTTGTAATTGCGATAATATTTGCTGGTATTGAGTTTCAAATTCCCAGGCATCATAGCGTTCCATAGCTTCAAAAGCGTTTTGATAAGCTTCGGTATCCTCGGGGTTTTTTAACGCATTTTCATAGGTTTCAATGACTTTTAAAATGGGAAGGTCTGTTGCAAATATGGTTTCTTCAATAGAGAGCGAACCATCTAAAACAGGTTCTTGAGCCAAAAAAGAAATTCGAATTCCCTTTCTTACTACAATTTGCCCGGTATCTGGTTGGTCGGTACCAGCTATGATATTTAAAATAGAGGTTTTACCACTGCCGTTTTTGGCTACAAAAGCAATTTTTTGATCTTTATGTATACTAAAAGAGATACCACTGAAAAGCTCTAGCTCTCCATAGGATTTTGATATCTGTTCTACATTGAGGTAATTCAAACTTTTTTTTGCAAATAACGTAAATAACCAAAAACAATACTAATAGTTTTGTTATTCCTAGTGATACATTATATTTGTGTGAATACCTAAACGTACTGATGAAACATTACATTCTGTTTTTTGGTTTAGCTGTATTGATCAGCTTATCTTCTTGTGTGCCCCATAAAAATTTGGTTTATCTTCAGAATAAAGAAAAGGCAACAGATTCTACAACGGTTTTAAAAGAGGTGCAAAAGCCGTATCGTGTACAAATTAATGATATCTTAAATATAAGAGTTAAGGCTCTGGATCAAGACAAGGTAAGTATCTATAATCCTATTGGAGATGAAAACTTAAATGCTAGCGGTGAAGAACGTGCCTATTTTGATGGTTTTACAGTAGATCTGCATGGCAATATTCGTATACCTGTATTAGGAAAAATCAACGTTCTGGGATATACTACCGAAGAGATACAAAACATGCTTGAAGAAAAATTGTTGAAAGACCAGTTTAAAGAGACTGCTAATATTTTTGTCACGGTAAAACTTGCAGGCTTACGTTATGTGGCTAGTGGAGAAATAGGCAGACCAGGAAGTAAAACGTTATATCAGGAACGGGTCAATATTTTTGAAGCTATTGCCAATTCAGGAGAGATACCCGTAAGTGGCGATCGCAGAGATGTGCTTATTATAAGGCAGTACCCTCAAGGACAACGAATTCATCATTTGGATCTAACAGATGTTAATGTAATGAATTCACCGTATTATTATATACAGCATAATGATATGATCTATGTAAAACCCATAAAGCAGAAAGCATGGGGAACCGGGGAAACAGGAACTCAAACGTTGACCACACTAATTACCGTTATAAGTTTAGTGACCACTACAATACTGTTAATAGATAGATTATAGCTTATGGAGAATAGTGAGTTTTATATGGACGATAATGATTCCGGAGGGATAGGCTTTGATATCAAAGGGTTTTTATTCAAAATCATCAGCTTTTGGAAACTGATTGTCATCTGTGTATTGATAGGCCTTGGTATAGCATATTATATTAATGTTAGAAAGGAGTATATATATCGTCTGGAAAGTTTAATCTCTATAGAAAATGATCAAAATCCTTTTTTTACAGCCAATACCAGTATCTCATTTAATTGGGGAGGTGTTTCGGGTAAAGTAGGGAAGATCATCACAGAAATAAATACAAGAAGTCATAACGAAATGGTTGTGGATTCTTTAGAGTTTTATAAGCAGTGTTTTGAACAAGGGGAGTACCATCTCATTGATATATATAAAGATGCACCTTTTGAGGTTATTACAGATAAAACAAAACCACAATTATTAAATAAAAATATTCAATTTACGCATATAGATGACACATCCTTTGAATTGTATGTTGAGTTTAAAGGCGCTAAGCCAATGTGTCAGATATATGAGGACCGTAGTTTGGTAAGGGCTAGTGTTAAACCCGGGGCCTATAAAAAAATATTTAAATATGGAGAAGCTATAACACTTTCATTTTTAAATGTTACAATTAATTTTAATCCGGAAACGTATGTTAAATCAAAAAATGTATTTTTTATTCGATACAATAACTTTGATGGTATTGTCAATCAATATAAAAATGCAGTAAGTATACGCCCGTTTTCCAGAGATGCTTCTTCAGTATTGCGACTTTCCCTTTTAGGAAAGAACAAAGCAAAAATTGTAGATTACCTTAATACTACAGTGGCTATTTTGAGTAGAACAGCTTTAGATCGAAAGAATCAGTATGCCTCTAATACCATAAAGTTTATCGATAGTAGTCTGGCTGCTGTAGATGATAATCTCAAGGATGTTACGGACGAAATGAATAATTTCAGAAAGAAGAATCAGGTCTTTGATGTTACTGAAGAATTGAATATCGTAGCCAATAACCTCAAGGAGTTAGATCGTGAAAAAGAAGGTGAAAAGACCAAGTTAGAGTATTTAAATTCTTTAGAACAGTATCTGCATACTAAAACAGATTATACCAAAATAGCGGCTCCGACCTCAGTAGGTATTACAGAAACTAATATTATAAGTAGTGTGAAGAGTATCACAGGCTTGGCAGTTGAACGAAAAACACTAGAGTATAGTACCAAGGAAGATAATGTACTGTTTAAAGATTTAGATCGAAGGATTACAGCAGAGAAGAATGTATTGTTAGAAACTATTACTGCAACAAAACGGACTATAAATCTCCAACTCAACGCTATAAACAGAAATATTGCCAAATTTGAAGGCCAATTAAGGGATTTGCCCGAAGACCAACAGGAATATTTGAAAATTCAAAGAAAACTGGATATCAGTTTAGATTCGTACAATGTATACCAAAGTAAACGAAGTGAAGCTGCCATTGTAAAAGCAGCCAACGTATCGGATATTGTGGTTATTGATGAAGCTAAGGATATTGGAGATAGACCCATAGGACCAAATAAATCTTTAAACTATATTATGGCGACCATGTTGGGTTTCTCTATACCTATAGTTTTAATATTTGTATTGTTTCTATTAGATACCAATATTCATGGGCCTGATGAAGTGAGTCAATTGTCTAAAATTCCTGTATTAGGGTTGATTGGTAAGTATAAGCATGATAATAATCTCATTGTTTATGAAAAACCAAAATCTGTAGTAGCGGAGTCTTTTAGAGCTTTAAGATCCAGTTTACAATTCATATACAGAAAACAAGCGAGTGATAAAGGCGGACGAACATTAATGATCACATCTTCGATAAGTGGAGAAGGAAAAACATTTTGTTCTATAAATATGGCAACGGTTTATGCTTTGTCCGGTAAAAAGACCATACTACTTGGGTTAGATTTAAGGCGACCAAAGATATTTGGTGATTTTAACATCACGAATGAGAAAGGCATTGTGAATTACTTCATTGGTGAAAGCTCCGTAAATGAGGTGATATCAAAAACTCATATAGAAAACCTTGATATTGTAACCTCCGGACCCATACCTCCAAACCCTTCGGAACTTTTAATGAGTGAAAAGTTAAAAGAGTTACTGGATCAGTTGAGAAGTACATATGATATCATTATACTAGATACACCACCATTAGGTTTAGTAACTGATGCATTGGAGCTATCTCATTATGCAGATGCTACGATCTTTATGATCCGTTTAGATTATACCAAGAAAGGCATGTTGAAACTGATTAATGCCAAATACAGATCAGGAGAAGTTAAGAATATTAGTTTTGTGCTCAACTTCTATAAACATAAGGCCAGTCATAAATATGGCTATGGTTATGGCTATGGTTACGGTTATGGCTACGGTGCTTATGGAGATGCCTATCATGAACAGGATAAACAGTCATTTTGGAAAAAGCTTAGAAAGAAGCTAAAAGTATAGTTGAAAAACTATTAAATCATAATGTGTTGATTACCAGAACCGAACTTAAAGTTAAACGTTGTTTTGATGTTGTATTGGCAATCCTACTGCTTCCATTTTTAATTTTACCGATCATTGTTCTTACACTATTGTCAACTCTAGATACAAAAAGCTGGGGTATTTTTTCACAGTGGCGTGTAGGACAAAATGGGAGATTATTTAAGATTTTCAAGCTTAAAACCTTGAAAAATGAAGTCCATCAGTTAGGGCATTTGGAAAAAAGTGCTACCCAATTGGGTTTGTTCTTGAGGCGAACTAAATTAGATGAACTGCCTCAACTATTTAATGTTATAAAAGGGGATATGAGTTTTGTGGGTCCAAGACCTGATGTGCCGGGATTTGCAGATATACTTATGGGTGATGACCGATTGGTATTAATGGTAAAGCCAGGAATTACAGGAGAAGCAACACTGAAGTATAAAAATGAGGAAACCCTTCTTGCTCAGCAAGATGATCCTGAAACCTACAATAGAACGATTATTTGGGTAGATAAGGTGAAAATAAATAGAAAGTATGTAGAAAATTACAGTTTTTATTTAGATTTGATTCTCATTTTTAAATCCATATTCAATAGATGACACACTCTAAAGATAGAATTGCAATTATAGGCTTAGGCTATGTTGGCTTACCATTAGCGGTTGAGTTTGCCAAACAATTTTTTGTCATAGGTTTTGACATTAACGTAGAACGCGTTAGTGAATTGCAGTCAGGAGAAGACAAGACTTTAGAGGTTGAAAATGAAGATCTTAAGTCTGTGTTAACAAACGACATCAATGCAGAACAAGGTCTGTATATTACCAACCAATCCGAAGCTATAGCTAAAGCCAATGTTTACATAGTTACTGTGCCAACACCAACAGATGCTTTAAACAAGCCTGTATTTACGCCACTGGTCAAAGCTAGTGAAACGGTAGGAAAAGTACTGTCTAAAGACGATATCGTTATTTACGAATCTACTGTATATCCTGGGGTAACTGAAGATATATGCGTGCCAATACTTGAAGAACATTCAGGATTAGTTTTTAATACGGATTTTTATGCAGGATACTCTCCGGAACGTATTAATCCGGGGGATAAGAAGCATACGGTAACCAAGATTTTGAAAGTTACTTCTGGTTCTACACCTGAGATTGCTGAAAAAGTAAATGAACTATATAAAAAGGTCATTACAGCAGGAACGCATTTGGCACCTTCAATTAAAGTGGCGGAAGCGGCTAAGGTGATTGAAAATTCACAGCGTGACATCAATATTGCCTTTGTGAATGAACTCTCTAAGATTTTCAGACTTTTGGATATAGATACTCAGGCGGTATTGGAAGCCGCAGGAACCAAATGGAATTTTTTGAAGTTTACACCTGGGTTAGTAGGCGGGCACTGTATAGGTGTAGATCCGTATTATTTAGCTCAAAAAGCCATTGAATCCGGATACAACCCGGAGATTATTTTAGCAGGGAGAAAGATGAATGACAGCATGGGAAGTTATGTGGCTCAGGAAACTGTGAAAATGATGATCAATAAAGGTGCAACAATCAAAGGTGCCAACGCTTTAGTATTAGGGATTACTTTTAAAGAAAACTGTCCAGATATCAGAAATTCAAGAGTTATAGACATCATAAAAGAGTTAGAATCGTATCATGTCAACGTAGATGTATATGATCCTTGGGCTTCAAAAGCAGAAGTAAAACATGAATATGATTTTGATCTCATTACCGCTGAGGGAGAGTTAAAATCAGACTATGAAGCCATTATATTGGCTGTATCTCATAAGGAATTTTTAAGCTTGGATATGAATGCCCTAAAAGCTAATGAAGGTGTTATTTTTGATGTGAAATCCTTATTACCAAAACAACAAGTAGACGCACGTTTATAATATGTATACCAATCAATATCATACCCAAGACCTTTCAAATTATAGCTTTTTGGTTACTGGAGGCGGGGGGTTTATCGGCTCTAATCTCGTAGAATATTTATTAAAATACAACGCCAAAAAAGTACGTGTTCTCGATAATTTTTCAAATGGTTATCGCGAAAACCTTACAGCATTTCATACCAACCCTGCATTTGAGCTTATGGAAGGCGATATTAGAGATTTAGAGACATGTGTTAAAGCTATGGAAGGTATGGATTATGTCTCGCATCAGGCTGCTTTAGGCTCTGTGCCACGCTCAATTAACGATCCCGGAACTACCAATGCTGTAAACATATCAGGGTTTTTAAACATGATGATAGCATTGAAAGAAAGCCCATCAGTTAAACGTATGGTGTATGCCGCATCGAGTTCTACTTATGGAGATAGTAAAACATTGCCTAAAGTGGAAGCGCAGATTGGGAAACCATTATCACCTTATGCGGTTACAAAATATGTTAATGAGCTTTATGCAGATGTTTTTGGTAAAACATATGACACAGACGTTATCGGCTTGAGATACTTTAATGTTTTTGGGCCAAAACAAAGTCCTAATGGGGCTTATGCTGCGGTAATTCCGTTATTTATGCAGGCATTAAAAGACAATAAGCCGGCAAAGATCAATGGTGATGGCGAGCAAACTCGAGACTTTACTTTTGTAGATAATGCAGTTCAAGCCAATGTTAGAGGGTTTTTTGCGTCAAAGGAAGCGGCAAACGAAGTGTTCAACGTAGCATGTGGCGAAAGAATTAGTGTCAATTATTTATGGGATTCACTATGCCAAGCTGCTGATTCGGAACTCAAAGCGATTTATGGGCCACCCAGACAGGGCGATGTAAGAGATTCTCTGGCAAATATATCCAAAGCAAAAGAATTACTAGGGTACGAACCTAAGTATACTGTAAGAGAAGGTTTGAAAATTACCTGGGATTACTTTAATCCTAGCCATTAATATATATTGTATTTTTAGGGGAATAGCTAATAATTGGTATATTAGCATCAACTAAATCTAACTAATTTGAATTCCACATCAGAGGACAAATGGCTATATACGATTTCTGCTAAGAAAAGCCTTGTTGCCTTCAATTTTAATGAGATTTGGCGTTACAGGGATTTGCTTTTTCTTTTTGTTAAGCGAGACATTATTACACTCTATAAGCAAACTATTCTTGGGCCGTTGTGGTATATCATCCAACCGTTATTTACTTCGGTAATATTTACACTTATATTTAACAATTTAGGACAGATAGAAACAGGGAGTATAGATCCGTACTTGTTTAACTTGGCAGGTATCACCGCATGGAATTATTTCAAGGAGTGCCTTACAGGAACGTCCAACACGTTTACAAAAAATCAAAATATTTTTGGAAAGGTGTACTTTCCTAGAGTCATTATGCCAATGTCTGTCACCATATCCAATTTATTGAAGTTTGGGATCCAATTGCTTGTGTTCACAGGCTTCTATATATTTTTTTACATACAGGGAAAATCTGGTTCAATAAATTTAGAATTGATTTCACTATTTCCAGTATATATTGTAATGATGGGATTGTTGGGATTAGGCTTAGGAATGATCATTTCGTCGATGACTACTAAATACAAAGATCTTACAGTGTTGGTAGGTTTTGGAGTACAACTCTTAATGTATGTATCTGCAGTACCTTACCCATTGTCAGAAGCAGAAAAGAAGTTTCCGCCATTAGTTTCATCATTGGTAGAATACAATCCTTTAACACAAATTATTGAAGGCTTCAGAGTAATGCTATTAAATACAGGAACTTTTAGCTGGACCGGTTTTTTGAGCACGTTTATAATTTCATCCGGTGTTTTTCTGATAGGGTTGGTTGTATTTAATAGAACAGAAAAACAATTTATAGATACAGTATAACATGTCAGAGGTCATATTAAAAGCAGAACATATAGCCAAACAGTACCGATTAGGTGTTATAGGAACTGGAACTATAAGTCATGACCTTAACCGTTGGTGGTACCGTTTAAGAGGTAAAGAAGACCCGTTTTTAAAGGTGGGAGAAACCAATGACAGAAGCACTAAAGGTCATAGTGATTATGTATGGGCTTTGAACGATATCAATTTTGAAGTGAAACGTGGAGAAGTTTTGGGAATTATTGGAAAAAATGGTGCAGGAAAATCAACACTGCTAAAAATATTATCAAGAGTCACCAGTCCAACCAAAGGCATAATAAAAACAAAAGGGCGAATAGCATCATTGTTAGAAGTGGGAACAGGGTTTCATCCAGAAATGACCGGACGAGAGAATATCTATCTTAATGGTGCAATTTTGGGTATGACTAAAGCAGAAATACGTCGAAAAGAAGAAGAAATTATTGATTTTAGTGGTTGTGCGCGCTATATAGATACACCTGTAAAACGTTACAGTAGTGGTATGCGGGTACGCTTGGCATTTGCAGTAGCAGCACATTTAGAACCCGATATTTTAGTTGTTGATGAAGTATTAGCCGTTGGTGATGCTGAGTTTCAGAAGAAAGCCGTAGGTAAAATGCAAGATATCTCAAGAGGAGAAGGCAGAACAGTATTGTTTGTAAGCCATAATATGGCAGCAGTAAAGAGTCTGTGTACCAGAGCTATCGTTCTTGAAAATGGGGCACTCGTATATAACAGTGATGTAACTTCTGCTGTTGACTTTTATTTGAAAATGGATTCTTTAAACGATATCCAAAATTATAAGGTCTATGATGAAAGGCACAAAGTAGCCAATAAATTCAAATTACGATCGGTTGGTATAAAAGCTATAAATAAGGCTTATGAAGATCCCATTGAAGCTACTGACGAAGTAGAATTTATAATAACGTTCGATAAACTGGATCCAAATGCTAAAATAGATACAACCATACAATTAAAATCCTCTAATGGTAATTACGTATTAACCACAGGTAGTGGTATGGACGCAACATTCAATAATTCCTCACAAGAGGGGGAAATAACTCATAAGGTCAAATTTCCGGCAAATTTTTTCAATATTCAGGACTTTTATGTCAATGTATTATTTGTAGAAAACGAAAAAAAGATCATCGCCAGATTAGATGATATTATATCATTTATGATCGTTGAGGATAAAAAGGCACTAGGGAAATGGATGGGCAAAAGCAGAACGCCATTAAGAATTAAATTAGATTGGGAAAAACAGTAGTATGTTAAATAAGAGATCCAAAATATTCTGTATAGGTACCGGAAAAACAGGAACCACATCTTTAGAGAAAGCTTTGAAAGATCTTGGGTATAAACTGGGAGATCAGGCTAAAGGAGAGTTACTGATAGAGGCTTATGCAAAGCGAGATTTTAAGACCATTGTAAAGTTTTGTCGATCAGCAGAAGCCTTTCAGGATGCGCCGTTTTGTTTTAAGTATACTTATATGGCTTTAGATCAAGCTTATCCCAATGCTAAGTTTGTTTTAACCATTAGAGATTCGGATGAGCAATGGTTCAATTCTTTTAAAACATTTCATAGCAAGCGTTTCGCTAAAGGAGAACGAATTCCGACTGTTGAAGATTTAAAGAATGCAGCCTACAGGTATAAAGGCTACGTATGGAATGTTCGCCAAAAGGTTTATGGTTTTACAGAAGAGGATGATCCCTATGACGAAACCATTCTAAAAGCTTATTATAATGATCATAATGCATCAATAATAGACTATTTTAGATATAAGGACAATCTACTTGTTTTAAATGTATCTCATAAAGATGCTTATTTGAAGTTATGCGATTTCTTAGGTAAGAAACCTTTGTATGAAGCATTTCCATGGGAAAATAAAACCAGTGATATTAAATGATAAACGTAACTAAAACATTTTTACCTCCCTATGAAGCGTATACGGCCATTTTAGAGCGTGCCTGGTCGCAAAACTGGATAACCAATCGCGGTGTTTTAGTTAATGAACTAGAGACTGAACTAAAAAAATATCTTGGCGTATCTCACCTTTTGGCAATGACCAATGGTACCTTGCCATTACAAATAGCTATTAAAGTTCTAGATTTAAAAGGAGAAGTAATTACCACGCCGTTTAGTTATGTCGCAACAGTAAGCAGTATAGTATGGGAACATTGTAAACCTGTGTTTGTAGATATCGATCCAAAATTTTTAACCATAGATGAAACTCAAATTGAAGCAGCAATAACACCACAAACATCAGCAATATTAGCTACTCATGTTTTTGGTAATCCATGTAATCTTGAAGTTATAGACAATATTTCAAAACGTTACGGGCTGAAAGTAATATATGATGCAGCACATTGTTTTGGAGTTACATACAAGGGGCGCTCCGTATTTAATTATGGAGATATAAGTACTACAAGTTTTCATGCTACAAAACTATTTCACACCGGAGAGGGTGGAGCCATATTTGCAAATAATGAAGCCATTGAAGAGCAAATATTCTTTCATCATAATTTTGGACATAAAGGCAAAGAGGCATTCCAAGGATTAGGGATCAATGCAAAAATGAGCGAATTACAAGCTGCCATGGGCTTGGCAATACTACCTCATATGGAAGACATATTAGAGCGTAGAAAAACCATAGTAGAAACTTATAATAAAGGATTTAAAAACACAAACTTAGGACTGATTAATATCAGAGAAGAAACCGAATGGAATTATAGCTATTATCCGGTTATTTTTGAAAATGAAGCGCAACTATATAGCATATTAGAAACGCTTAAAAACGATAAGATATATGCGAGGCGCTATTTCTATCCCAGCCTAAACAAACTTCCTTATCTCAACGATCAGGAATGTCCTGTTTCTGAAGATATTGCTAATCGGATCCTGTGCTTGCCATTGTATCATGATTTATCAGAAGGAGATGTCCAAAAAATCGTTTCATTAATTAAAAGTGCATTATGAAGTTAGCCATCATGCAACCTTATGTATTTCCTTATATAGGGTATTTTCAACTGATAAATGCAGTAGATAAATTTGTGTTTTATGATGATGTTAATTTTATAAAAAAAGGATATATCAATAGAAATGCCTTACTAATAAACGATCAAAAACATGTATTTACAATACCGTGTAAAAATATTAGTCAGAATAAGCGCATCAATGAAATAGCACTCAGTTTTGATACAAAAGCAAAAACGATATTCTTAAGAACTATAGAGTTTGCATATAAAAAAGCGCCTTTCTATGAAGCATTTTTCCCGCTTATGAAAAATTTTATAGAAGAAGATAGGAGCATAACCATTGCTGATTTGTCTATATCAAGTGTTAAATTTATAGCTTCATATTTAGATATAGACACAAAATGGGCAATAAGTTCTACCGAACATTTCGATTCTATGGGACAAGAAAAAGAAACCAGATTAATGACGATTTCCAATAAAGAGAATGCAACGGTATACATTAATCCGATAGGAGGAACGGAGCTTTACAGTAAAGATAGATTTATACAACATGGCTTGTTGCTAAACTTTATCGAAAGTACTCCTATATCATATAAACAGTATAAAAATGATTTTATACCAAACTTATCTATAATAGATGTTATCATGTTTAATGATAAATCAACCATTCGACAATTTTTAAACTCATATAAACTTATATAGTATGGCAGATATAGTGATTTTTGGATTATTGGATACTGCAGAGTTAGCGCATTATTATCTGGAAAATGATTCTGAACATAATGTTGTGGCTTTTACGGTTGACCGCGAATACAGAACAGTAGATACTTTTAAAGGTTTGCCGGTAATTGATTTTGAAGTCATAGAAAAAGAATATCCAAAAGAAGACTATTGTTTATTTGCACCAATGACTGGAAAAGGGATGAACAAACTAAGGGCATCTGTTTATCAAAGAGGAAAAACTCTGGGGTATACATTTATTAGTTATGTGAGTTCTAAAGCAACAATCTTTGATAATGAAATAGGAGAGAATTGTTTTATTTTAGAAGATAATACCATTCAACCATTTACAAAGATTGGCAATAATGTAGTACTATGGAGTGGCAATCATATAGGACATCACGGTGAAATTAAAGATCATGTATTTTTTACATCGCATGTGGTTATGTCTGGTCATTGTATTATAGAATCGTATTGTTTCTTTGGTGTTAATGCTACTATCAGAGATTATTCGCATATTGCAGAAGGGACATTACTATCAATGGGTGCGTGTTTAACCAAACAAAAGACAGAAGCCTGGGGTGTATATCTAGGAACGCCTGCAAAAAAATTAGGTGATAAAAAGAGCTATGACTTATATTAGACCTTTACAATGGCATAAAAAAGGCCTTATATTTAAACCAGAAAGCAATTTAAACTGGAGCAAGTCACATGCTCAAGTACCTTTTGCCTTTCCAATGGAAAATGATAAGGTTCGTATCTTTTATGCAACCAGAGATGACCAAAGCAGATCATCAGTATCATTTATAGATGTGGAGGCCGAGGACCCCTCAAAAGTAATTTATATTCATGACCGTCCAGTTATAGAAAAAGGAGATCGGGGAACCTTTGATGACTCTGGCGTAATGCCATCCTGGTTCTTAGAGATGGATGGAAGCATCTACATGTACTATACTGCCTGGAACAAAAGTGTAGAAGCCTCGTATCGTTTATCTATTGGCATTGCAAGAAGTAATGATAAAGGCTTGAGTTTCGAAAGGCTATACAATGGCCCTATATTAGACAGGAATATCAATGACCCCATATGGGTAGGACAGCCCTGTGTTATAAAAGAAAACGATATATACAAAATGTGGTATTTGAGCTGTCAGAAGATAGAGATGATAAATAGCCACCCTGAACCGTTTTATAACGTAAAATACGCAACATCTAAGGATGGAATTAACTGGGAGCGGAATAATGTTATTTGTATTGATTTTGAATTTGGTACTATTGATGCTATAGGGAGACCTTGTGTATACAAGGAAAATGGACGCTATAAAATGCTGCACTCTAACAGAAAAGCAATAGGTTATAGAACGGATAAAAATTGCAGCTATAGTATAGGTTATTCTGAGTCTGAAGACGGTAAAAACTGGAAGCGACTAGATCACCTGGCAGGCTTAAATAAGAGTAATGAAGGATGGGATTCAATAATGAACGAGTATTGTACTACTTATGTGCATAAAAATAAGCGCTACCTGATTTATAATGGAAACGGCTTTGGGGCAAGTGGTTTCGGTTATGCTACAATGGATTTATAATTATGGTAAAGTATATACATATAGGGTTTCCTAAGAATTTTTCAACCTCTTTGCAAAGAGACTATTTTTCAGTACATCCGGAAATCTATCATCTGGGTATTGGTCTTGGTCATAATTTGGGATATAAAGATTCTATAGTAGAAAAAGCATTCGAAGTATATCTCAAGACTGCAAAGCATTATTTCTACAAGGAGAAAGAAGACCATCTAATACAGCACTTTAGTTCCTTATGGAACATTAAACACGACAAATGTAAAGCGATTGGAGTGTCGTCAGAACACTTAAGTTTTGCGTTTTCTTATGATGGCATTAGTGCCCAGGAAAAAGCAGAAAGATTATTGAAGTTATTTGGAGCAGAGACAAAGATTATAATGATCGTGAGAAATCAAGTTGATCTTATTAAGTCTTTGTATAGAGAATGTGTCAGAGTAGGTTTTATAGGTGACTTTAAATTATTTATAGATTTGTTGTATAAGTATCAGGATAGAAATTTCGTTTATGATTTTCGATATGATCTTATTTATAAAACCTATACATCGTTATTTGGATCCGAAAATGTGGGTGTTTTCTTTTTTGAAGACTACAGGGATGATAAAGGGAATATGATTATTGATGATGAAGAAATAAGACTTTTTAAGGATCTAAATGCTTTTTTAAACTTGTCAAGTCATAAACCCAACCTTGAGCATTTCAATGAATCTATAGCTTCAGATAAAATTCTTATTAAAGCTGAATTTAATAAAGCACAAAGACATGATCTGGGGAACCATCTGTTGGAATCTGCTGAAAAACATAGGATCAAAGTTTATCTGGAAGAAGATCTGGAATATTTTGAAGAAGAGAAAGCAACCTATTCTGATGTATTGATTAAACGACAACTGATAAAACAGTTGGAAGGCATTAAAAAAGAACAACCTCTTAACTATACTGCAAATTCTGAAAGATTCTCAAAACTCAAAACATTCTATCATGAAGGTAATACAGCATTTGAAGAATTGTTGAAAAGAAAGCTTCCTGATGCCTATTATAAATTTCAAGAATAAGTGACCGGACCAATGGATATAAGTGTTGTTGTTACTACATATAATCATAAAACATATATTGAAGAATGCCTTAATAGCATTTTAGAGCAACAAACAACATACAGTTTTGAGATTATTCTTGGAGAAGACGATAGTAAGGATGGTACGCGGGAGATATGCATGGCATATGCTAAAAGGTTTCCGGATAAGATCAAACTGTTTCTTAGAAGTAGAAAAGATGCTATAATTATTAACGGAAAACCAACGGGGCGATACAACTTTACAGAAAATATAAAAGCAGCTAAAGGGAGGTATATTGCACTTTGTGAAGGGGATGATTATTGGACAGACCCAAAAAAACTACAAAAGCAAGTTGATTTTTTAGAAGCCAATAAGAATTATGCGGGGTGCTTTCATAATGTGATGTATTCGCATTATTCCAAACCCAAGGATACCTACAATTGGAGAACATATAACAGAAGCGATTTTTATCAGATCGATACCATAACAACAAGAGCTCTTTTTCATACTTCTTCCTATGTGTTTAGAAATGATGATTTCCAATTTCCGGATTGGTTTTTTCAGATTGTAAGTGGTGATATGGCTTTATTGGCTATCATTTCTAAAAAAGGAGATCTAAAACTTCTGGACGGAAGCATGAGTGTATATCGAAAGCACGAAGGTGGCATTACAGCAAACGAGCGAAAAATACAATTTCATAACGATAGAATTCAATTAATAGATCAGCTCAATGACTTTTTTGATAAAACCTATGATGATAAAGCCAAGAAAGTGATGGATTTCCATAAAACTGAAATAGATCAATTGCGTCATAAGAGTATAAAAAAGATAATTAAGCGTATTAAAAACCGCTTGCAATAAATTTCAAGCCATACGGAAGTATATGAACATAGCTATTTTCACACCTAATCAAAATCCTTACTCTGAAACTTTTATTCAGGCACATAAACGTTATCTAAAAACCAAAGTATTTTTCTATTATGGTGTTGGCGATCATATAAATCTTGAAGGGCATGAATCACTATTAAGTGCGTCCCAACGATTACGTTTAAAAGCCAGACAATTACTATTCAAAAAACCGGCAAACTACATATGGATCAGCAAAGTAGCGCGTTCTTTGAAAAAACATAAAATAGATGTTGTTCTGATAGAATATGGTACTCATGCTCATCGATTGATACCACTATTAGAGAAAACGCAATTGCCGTTTGCCGTACATTTCCACGGTTATGATGCGAGTGTGGACAAGATCATAAAATCTCATGATCAATATAAAGCTGTTTTTGCCAGAGCATCTAAGATATTTGCAGTGTCAACAGCAATGCAAAAACGATTATTGTTAGAAGGATGTTCTTCAGAAAAGCTAGTATATAATGTTTATGGTCCGCAGCCACATTTTGCAGAAGTGAGCCCTAAATATTCCAAACCACAATTTATAGCCATAGGTAGATTTACAGACAAAAAAGCACCATATTATACGCTTTTCGCATTTAAGGACGTACTAGCGTCTTATCCGGAAGCTAAACTGATTATGGCAGGTAACGGAATGTTGCTTAATTCATCTAAAAATATAGCAAACCACCTAGGTATTCAGAATAATGTAGACTTCGTAGGTGTCATAACCCCGGAAGAATATGCAGAATATTTATCCGAATCCCTGGCCTTCGTACAGCATTCCATTACTGCAGACAATGGCGATATGGAGGGCACACCGTTAGCAGTTTTAGAAGCCAGTAGTGCAGGGTTGCCCGTAATATCAACATATCATGCAGGAATATCAGATGTGATTGTACATGAGCAAACAGGCTTGCTTTGCAATGAACATGATGTTAAGAAGATGAGTGAACACATGCAGTGTTTATTAAAAGATAATGCTTATGCTAAGCAATTGGGGCAAGCCGGTAAGAAGCATATAGCAACCCATTATAATCTAAAACGGCATATTTCTGTTTTACAAGAGCATCTAGATCAGATTTTGAAATAAATGATATGACAAATCCATTAGTATCTATAGTCATACCAGCATTTAACAGGGCACACCTTATCGGTGAAACTTTGGATAGTATCATTAAACAAACGTATACCAAATGGGAATGCATTGTTGTAGATGATGGCAGTACGGATAAGACCTGTAATGTTATTACTAAGTATAAGGAAAGCGATCAAAGAATACAGGTCTATGAAAGGCCTACTACCAAACCAAAAGGCGCTAACGCATGTAGAAATTATGGTTGGGAATTGGCTAAAGGAAAGTATATCAAGTTTTTTGATAGTGATGATATCATGTGTCCGGATTTTATTCAGAAGCAAGTAGAATGCTTAGAGGCCAATCCTGATCTCGATTTTTGTGCTGCTTATTGGGAAGTCTGGCGATCTGATGGATCCAGAATGAAGAATAAACCCTATACAGATATTGATTATTTGGAAAATCCGGTACGCTCGTATCTGCTAGAAAGTCATATATTTCCAACGCCATCGCCACTGTGGCGAAGTTCATTTTTAGAAACTTCTGAGCGATTTAATGAAGATTTGCATCGAGGGCAAGAAGCCGATTTTCATTTTAATATTATGTGTAAATCGCCAAAATATATTTTTGTTGAAGCATTTTTGTTTTGGGTGCGTGTAGGGCATCAGAGCATCAAAAGTAATTCGGATACATTAAGTGCATACCTATCAGTCTTTAAGTACTTTACAAATGTGAAACGTAAGCTTTTAGCATCAGATAATACCGATAAAAAGCGCTTATTGCAATACACGTTTTTTAGGATGAGTATTGCATTTTATAATATGGTCATAAAATCTGAAAACTCCGATAAGGATCGCATAATTTCAGAGCATTATCAAGAGCTTAAGGCGTTGTCAAAATTACCTTATATTAATAAAAAGAGTAGATTAGCGACAGGAATGATGACCTTGAAGTATTTAGGGAAAGGTTATAAGTTTTTTTATTATCCGGAGTTTGATCACCGACTTAAAATAGAATACTAAGCATGCCAAGATTATTATTTGTATGTCCAGATAACCCCAAGCCTTCAGGAGGCATTAAGCAAATCTATCGGCAGGTCGATGTGCTAAATGCCAATGGCTTTGAAGCTTATATTTTGCATGAAAATGAAGGGTTCAAGTGCCGTTGGTTTAAAAATTCGACACCGGTAGTTTATCATAAGTCACTATTCAAGCAAATTGCAGCATTAAAAGCAACTGCACCAAAATCAATAAAGAAGAAACTAAAAACAGTACTAAAAGCAGTATGGTCTAAATCAAAATTGAAATCAGATATTGTATTTAATAGTGATGATATTTTGGTTTTCCCAGAAGTGTATGGCCCTAAGATCGCGACTTTATATGAAGGCATAAAAAAGGTCATATATAATCAAGGTGCATATCAAACGTTTTTTGGCTATGAATTAGATCTTAAGGCTATAGATACACCCTATAAAAGTAAAGACTTATTGGCAGTTATTGTGAATTCTGAAGACGCAAAGCAATACATGTCTCTGGCATTTCCTCAACTTAATGTGTATCGTGTACATTATGGTTTTAATGCTAAGAACTTTTCTATTGCAGAATCCAAGAAGAAGCAAATATGCTTTATGCCAAGGCGTTTACGTTCAGATATTATACAAGTCGTAAACATTTTGAAATTCAGAGGCGCTCTTGAAGGTTGGAGTATAAAACCTATTGAAAACATGAGTGAGCAGCAAGTGGCACAATGTATGAAAGAAAGTGCCATTTTTTTAAGCTTTAATATTAATGAAGGTTTTGGTATGCCACCAGCAGAAGCTATGGCTTGTGGCTGCATTGTAGTAGGATATACAGGGCAAGGCGGTAATGAAATATTTAAACCTGAGTTTTCGTATCCGGTTCCGGATAGGAATGTACAACAGTATGTGAAAACACTGGAATCTGTAATAAAGGCTTATGAACAAGATCCGAATCCTTTTATAATGAAAACAAAAAAGGCTTCAGAGTTTATATTGTCAGAGTATAGTATGGCAGTAGAGGAAGAAGATATTGTAAGTGCGTGGACCCAAATCCTTAAAACAAATTAGATCTGTTTTGGCAAAGGTTACCATCATCATACCCAATTATAATCATGCAGATTATATTGTACAGCGTTTGGAGAGTATCCGGCAGCAAACCTATACCCATTGGGAAGCCATAATTATTGATGATGCTTCAACAGATCATAGCGTTGACATTATTTCAGAATACCTTCAAAAGCATAACTTTCCGGTAAAAGCATTTATAAAGCATGAAAAGAATAGTGGGAGCGGTTATTTATCATGGCAAAAAGGCATAGCCTTATCAGATTCCGAATACATATGGATTGCAGAAACCGATGATTATTGTGATCGTAACTTTTTAGAAGTCATGGTCGATAATTTAGACAAAAATCAAAATGCTAGCCTGTGTTTTTCAGGAACAACATATGTTAATGAAAAGGGTAAGACGTTATATAATTCTTCTAAACGAACACAATCCTTGAATGTTCCCAATAATACCAGTAAAGTGTTTGAGGGCTATATGCTTATAAGTAAATTGCCCCTAAATACATACATTACTAATGCCAGTAGTGTGTTGTTTAGAACACCGGCTAAAGAAGTACCTGATTTTATTTTTAGCCATAAGCAAAGCTCAGATATTTTTTTCTGGACCTATTTGGTAAACGGTAATCATTTTATACACCACAATGCGTATTTAAATTATTTTAGACAGCATCAAAAATCAACGACCGCGTTAAATACTAAGCTGAGAATGCAGTCTGTTTATATAGAAAAAATAGAATATCTAAAGTATTTCGGACAAACGGAAAAGTATAAAGCGCTTATAGATCATTATATTAAATATTATGTATGGAAAAATAAAAAAAGAGTATTTGATCTTAATCTCTTAAAGCACTTTGATAATAGTCATAAAGTGAGAAACTATTATTTTAAATCGCTATTTCAATACACTGTCAAACGGATAACAAACTATGGGAAAAAGTAAAAAACCATTGGTGAGTATTATCATTCCTACCTATAACAGAGCACATTTGTTATCTGAAACCCTAGATAGTATTGATAGGCAAACGTATACCCATTGGGAATGTATTATTGTTGACGATGGGAGTACAGATGATACTAACACGTTGATAAAGAAATACACCGAAAAAAGCTCTAAGTTTAAATATTATCAACGCCCAGAGGTAATGATTAAAGGTGCTAACGCATGTAGAAACTATGGATTTGATAAGAGTAATGGCGCGTTTATTAATTGGTTCGATAGTGATGATATTATGAGCGATCGTAAGTTGGAAGTGCAAGTTGAGCATCTGATAAACAATGATGCTCCGTTTACCATTTGCCAGACATTAGTATTTGAAGATACTATTGATCGCGTCATAGGATTAAGGAATCCGAATGTCTATTCGAATAATTTTTTTGGAGATTTTGTAACCAATAAAATCAAATGGTTAACACAGGCACCCTTGATCAGAAGAAGCTTTATAGAGAAATACCAGTTAAAATACGACGAAACATTATCGCAATCTCAAGAACGTGATTTCTTTATCAGGATGTTAGATGTTGTAAAAGACTATCATTATGATAATACACCATTGGTGTTTTTTAGACAGCATCAAAACAGCATATCTCACGGTAATGTAACAGAAGAAAAATTACGCTCAAATTTTAGGGTCAATCATATGGCTATAAAAACATATGGACATAAATTAACAGTATCTGAGAAGGCAATTGTTAAGCAAGGCATAAAACAAGTACTAAAAAAAAGCGTAAGAAATGGGTATCATAATTTAGAACAAGAGATCACAAAAAAAATGAATAACTATTTTACATTTTATGAAAAAAATAAAATAACTTTCGCTCGTTTTTTAATAAAAAAAATAGGAAAAGGAGACTTTTTATTTAAGTAAATAATACATTATGGCAATTGTTCTAATAACAGGAGGTGCAGGTAATATAGGAAGTGCATTGACTAAAAAGCTGGCTGAAGACAGTAATAATACTATAGTTGTTGTTGACAACTTAACCACTGGGAATAAGCATAAAGTCCCTGAATTGCCTAATGTGGTTTTTATAAAGGCAGATGTCAATAATTACAATGATATCGTACCGATCTATGGGCGTTATAACTTTGATTATGTTTTTCATTATGCTGCTGTGGTTGGTGTAGAACGTACCTTAAATAATCCAATGTCTGTATTAGAAGACATAGAAGGTATTAAGAACATATTAAACCTCTCAAAAAATACAGGGGTAAAACGCGTGTTTTATTCAAGCTCATCAGAGGTTTATGGAGAGCCCTTCGAAATACCGCAAAACGAGCATACTACCCCACTCAATTCCAGATTGCCATATGCCATTGTGAAAAATTTAGGGGAAGCTTTTTTTAAATCCTATTATCAGGAATATGGACTGGAATATACCATATTCCGATTTTTTAATACTTACGGACCCAATCAAAGCGATGACTTTGTAGTGCCACGATTTTTAAGGGCAGCACTTTCAAATGAAGATATCAGCATTTTTGGAGATGGTATGCAAACCCGATCGTTTTGCTATGTCGATGATAATGTTGATACTTGTATAAAAGCCATGAATAGTAAAGCTCACGCCAATCAGGTATTAAATGTTGGGAGTGATAAGGAGATGACCATTCTAGAGTTGGCAAAGCAAATTATAGCATTAACCCAGTCAAAGTCCAATATTGTGCATTTACCCGCTTTGAAAGAAGGCGATATGGCCAGACGTTGTCCGGATAATACAAAAATGAAAAGCTTATTAGGTAGAAACTTACTACCTTTAGAAGACGGACTGAAGCATTTAATAGCATTTTATGAGAATAGGAGTTAATCCCGAAAAAGAAAATAATCAACTCTCATTAGAACATTATCATAGGGTAATTATACCAGTATATATTCCAAACCTAAGCGATGAATATTTCAAGGATGGTCTGGTAATCTTTAAACTCTGTATTGAATCTCTATTACAAACCATACATTCAAAAACAAGGATATCGCTTATAGATAACGGATGTTGTGATGTTGTAAGAGAATACATGATGCGCTTGTATCAAGAGAATAATGCTATTGATCAACTTCTGAATTCTAAAATAAACCTTGGTAAGGTGAATGCTATATATTCAGCAGTAAAGAGCAACTTAGAACCTTTGATCACCATTTCCGATGCTGACGTTATGTTCTTACCCAAATGGCAACAGGAAGTAGAAGCATTGATTAGAGATTTTCCGGAATGCGGAATGGTTTCACCAGTGCCAAGTAGTAAAGGTTACCGAAGTGAATTTATAAATAGCACGATGTACTATGGTGTGTTTAAGGGTAAGATTGCATTTAAAGATGTGGTGAATCCGGAAGGATTGATCAAATTTCAGGAAAGTATAGGACGGGAAATGTACGATAAGATCCACTTAGAGAAGTATCTGACCGTATCTAATAAAAAGAATAGTGCTGTTATAGGATGTGGTCATTTTGTAGCAACCATGCGCTCGGAAGTGTTTTTAAGCAGCCCGCCCGGAGTTTGTCAACATAAAATTGTAGGCGGGAGTGAAAGTAAATATTTTGATGAGCCAAATGATTTAGCAGGCTTTTTACGACTAGCAACATTAGATAATTATGCATACCATTTGGGGAATAAGTTTGAACCCTGGATGGAAGAGACTATGGAAATTATCAGAGCAACAGATAAACCTACACAAATACTCAAAGCACTGCCCAAAGCCGTATCTGTTGGTAACTTTGGTTATAAGTTTGGCAAACTATTGAGAAAGCTACTTTTTAAAACATTCAAAAAGCAATATTTTAGTGCCAAAGGAATTAAATCGGCTTACTAATGCGTCATACTGCCAATATTTTGGTGTCTAATATTGCACTTCCAAATACAGATATAGGAAGTTGGACAACAAGAATGAGTCGATTTATAAAAGATCAGCCAACGTTTTTTCAATACATATTGTCTCCATCAGGGGAACTATCGAATGCGTTGTATTGTAGTAAACGTAAGTTCATAACCTGGAAGCAATCCGTAAGAAAGTTACAGTTACAGCATTGGGTGGCAAGGGACTATACAAAGGCTATAAAAGAAATCGCTAACAACTATGCCATTCTTAAAATAGTGATTATGGACGATCCTCATCTTTTGGAAGCCATAACACATTTAAAGTCGAAAATATCTAAAAAGCTAATTGTAATATATTCTTTTCATGGGTTTCAATTGAATATTGGAACAGATACTTTGGCAAAAACTCATAAAGTATTATGGTTGTCAAAAGCAGGAATAGAAAAAAACAAGTCTTTATATTCGGGTAATTTTCCCAAATCAATTGTCGTAGGGAATGCTGTAGATTCTAGCATTTTTTACCCTCTGGATATTAACACATTTAATAAAGAAAGGGAAACCATCGGGTATAAAAGTTCTGATGAGATATTAATATGGATGGCCAATGACCGACCTAAAAAAGGATTTCATATTTTTGAAAAAGTGGTCGCGCAATTACTGGAAATTCAAAAAGAATTGAAGGTTATTACTATAGGAACAACAAAAACAATAGATCATCCCAGAGTAAATACCGTAGGAAGATTACCAAATGAACAGGTTTCAAAATATTTACAATTGGGTAATTATTACATGTTTACCACTTTATATGAAGAAGGATTTGGATTATCTATGATAGAAGCTTACAAATGTGGAAATGCTGTAATGGCATCTAAGTTGGGAGCCATTCCGGAAGCACTCGAAGGCAGGGTTTTAACATACTTAATTCAAAATCCGGAGTCCGTAGACGAATGGGTAGAGGCCTTCAATATGGCAAAGCAAGACGTGCATCAAAAACAACAAAGGTTGTCCATGGACGATAGTAGGTGTATATGGAATTATGAAGATTGGGCATCCCGATTTAAACAAGCAATAATAGCCGATGAATAATGTAGTCATCATACCGGCAAGAGGTCGTTCTAAACGCCTACCAGGCAAAAACCTTATAGCGCTTAATGGCATGCCGTTAATTGCACACAGCATTAAATATGCCATATCAAATCAAAGTATTGTACAAGAGGTCTATGTATCTACAGACGACAAAGACATCAAAAAAATAGCTTTACAGGAAGGTGCAAAAGTTATAGACCGTCCAGATCAGCTTGCAGATGATTATACCAGCACGGTTGCGGTATTAAAGCATGCAGCGGAAACATTAAAAACGGTACCTGATACTATTATTTTATTACAACCTACCAATCCATTACGTCCAAAGACATTATTATCTGAAGCCTATAAAACGTATATAGATGGCAAATATGAAAGTTTGATGACGGTATCCACTCATCGAAAAAAGTTAGGAAAAATTGTAGAAGGCTCATTTTCCCCTTATAATTATACCATGGGTCAGAGAAGTCAGGATATGGATCCTTTGTATTTCGAAAATGGGTTGTTGTATATCACGTCAACCGATTTGATTTTAAAACACCAGATCTTAGGTAAGTATAACTGTCCCTATATTGTAGATCACCCTTACAGTAAAGTAGACATTGATACGATTGAAGATTTAAAATACGCACAATTTGTATCAGAACACTATTAGTATGAAATACCCCTATATTGAAATATCAGGACGAAAAATAGGACGTGATTATCCACCATTGGTCATAGCGGAGATAGGGATTAATCATGAAGGTTCACTAGAAGTCGCCAAACAAATGGTAGATGCAGCAAAACGGGCTGGCGTTGAAGTTGTGAAACACCAAACACATATCGTAGAAGATGAAATGAGTAAAGCCGCTAAATCTGTGATTCCTGGAAATGCAGAAGTGTCTATTTACGATATTATGGAGCGTTGTGCGCTTAATGAAGCAGACGAGCTTGAACTGAAAACCTATGTGGAAGCTCAGGGTATGATTTTTATATCCACACCGTTTTCCCGAGCAGCAGCCAACAGATTACAAAGTATGGATGTATCCGCTTATAAGATAGGATCTGGTGAATGTAATAACTATCCCTTATTAGAACACATCGCTAAATTTGGGAAACCTGTAATATTAAGTACAGGCATGAATACCATAGAAAGTGTACAAAAAGCTGTAGATATTTTTGATAAACATGAAATACCGTTAGCGCTATTGCATACGACCAATCTGTACCCAACACCATCGCATCTTGTGCGTTATGGAGCTATGGAAGAACTTCATAATGCTTTTCCTGAAAAAGTATTCGGATTGAGTGATCATACGCTAAATAACAATGCCTGTTTAGGAGCAGTAGCATTAGGTGCTTCTGTATTAGAACGTCATTTTACAGACCATATGGATCGCACAGGACCAGACATCATATGTAGTATGGATGAAAATACCTGCAAAACGCTTATTTTAGGGAGTGAAGAAATATGGACTATGCGCGGTGGTACCAAAGCACCGGCAAAAGAAGAACAGGTAACCATAGATTTTGCCTTTGCAACCGTATGCACCACAAAAGATGTAAAGAAGGGCGAATATTATACCGAATCAAATATATGGGTGAAACGCCCCGGAACAGGAGAGATCTTAGCTGAGCATTACAATGATATTCTTGGTAAGAAAGCAAAAACAGACATCTTAAAAGACGAGCACCTTACATGGCAGGACATAGAATCATAAATTATATAAAATTCATACAACAGCGCTTATACAATGCTATTGATATTCCAGATGATCTCATTTTGGAGGCTTTGGAAGCTACCAAACAAGATGTAAATTATCACTTTTCGGATTTACTTCCGGAGGTCATTGAAGATCGAATTGTAAACAATCAAAATGAATTAGCTATCTTTTTATTTCGACTTGGAAACAGTGCTCACAATCAAGGGCGCAAAGACTTAAAGCCCCAGTTACATTTTCTATTGAAGGACTTATGCGCTTGTGAAATCTATTTCAATAATCAGATTGAAGAAGGGTTTTACATTGTTCATGGGCAAGGCACAGTGATCGGAAGTAGAAATGTCATAGGAAAAGGATTCATAATCCATCAGGGCTGTACTGTAGGCCATAAAGTGAATGGAGCCGGTGATGGTAACCGAATAGGAAATGATGTGAAAATGTATTGCAATTCTTCCATACTAGGGCAACTATGCATAGGAAATAATGTAACCATAGGTGCACATACACTTATAAATAAAGATGTGAAAGACCATACTACTGTAGTGTCTACAACCCGAATGCAAACCTTATGAGTAATCAACGAAAATTAGTTTTCTTAACAGGAACTCGAGCTGATTTTGGAAAAATAAAAAGTCTGATATCTGCAGTAGAGGCTGATAAAGATTATGAACCTTATGTGTTTGTGACCGGAATGCACCTTATGGAAACTTATGGTTATACATTAATTGAGGTAGAGCGCTGCGGGTTTAGTCATGTGTATACGTATAAGAACCATACGCATGAAACCACAATGGACCTGACACTCTCAAAAACCATAGAAGGATTTTCAAAATATGTTAAAACGGTTAAGCCAGATCTCATTATAGTACATGGTGATCGTGTAGAAGCATTGGCAGGTGCTATAGTTGGGAGTCTCAATAATATTCTGGTCGCCCATATCGAAGGTGGTGAATTATCGGGTACTATAGACGAATTAATAAGACATTCAGTATCTAAATTGAGCCATATCCATTACACGTCAAATGAAGCAGCAAAACAACGATTGATACAAATGGGGGAGCTGCCCGAATCTATATTTACAATAGGATCTCCAGATATTGATATCATGTTCTCTGAAGACCTACCATCGATAACTACCGCAAAAACCTATTATGAAATTGACTTCGAAACTTATGCCTTAGTACTGTACCATCCGGTAACCACTGAAGTTGATCAAATAGCAATAGACGCACAGTGTTTTGTTGAAGCCTTATTAGAGAGTGAGAAAAACTACATCGTTATTTATCCAAATAATGATCTTGGGAGTACAATGATATTAGAGGCATACGAACAATTAAAGAACAATCAGAGAGTACGAATATTTCCTTCTCTTAGGTTTGAATACTTTTTAACACTCCTTAAGCATTCAGAATTTATTATAGGAAACAGTAGTGCAGGTATACGTGAAGCACCCTGTTATGGTGTGCCTGGTATTAACATAGGGACGAGACAAAATAATAGAGCTACTTTACCGGGGGTATTGAACGTCAGTGCCGAGAAGCATGAAATAGCAAAAGCCATATCGGAAGTAGAAACATTAAATTTTGGTAGTACTAAAGCCTTTGGAGAAGGCAACAGTACCGCTAAATTTATAGAAAGCATTAAGTCAGAAGATATCTGGACATTAAACCATCAAAAACAGTTTAGAGATCATCATGAAGAAGAATAATCGTGTTGTTTTTATAGTACCAGATGGTGTAGGCGTAAAAAACTATTTATATTCGAACCTATTAAAATCTCTAAAAGATAAAGCCGAAATTACCATTTGGTCAACATTACCCGAGGTTACTTTTAAAGCCTTAAAAATAAAGCATGGAATAGACTTCCAATACAAGTCATTACAATTACATACAGAAAGTATAAAAACCCGATTGCTTAGAGAGGCAACAACTTTTGCCCGTTTAAAGTATAATGCCAAGGTCACAGATAACTCTACAATCCTCAAGAATTGGCGCTTGCCAAAACGTAATTTTAAGTTGTTATTACTCTATAAACTGGCCGAATTGATTGGTTTATGGGCTAGTTTTAAGTATAGTAGAATACTGAAACTGGAACAAAAAGCAAAAGCATATTGGCCAAAAGTATTGATAGATGCATATAAAAGTGAGCTTGAAGATATGAGAGCAACATCTTTGTTCATTACGCATCAACGAGTTGCCGGGTTAATGCCTATATGTCTTGCGGCAAAAGAAAAGAATATTAAGACATCAACAGTCATTTTTTCATGGGATAATTTACCTAAAGCAAGGCTGAACGTTTCTGTAGATCAGTATTTAGTATGGTCAGAATGGATGAAAGCAGAAATGCAATTGTTTTATAAAGAAATAGAATCATCAAAAGTGTTGGTAACCGGAACACCACAGTTTGAGTTTTATAAAAATGAGGCAGAGCTAACAGAAAGAGAGCGGTTTGCCAATACTTATGGATTAAATCCTAATGCTAAATGGATATGTTTTAGCGGTGATGATGAGTTAACATCACCATACGACCCGGAATACCTTAATCATATTGCAGAAAATTTACCACAAGATGAGAAACCAATTCAGATCATATTCAGAAGGTGTCCTGTAGATTTTTCTAATCGCTATGATGAGGTTTTAAAGCGTCACAACAATATCATAAGTATTGATCCTTTATGGCATACTGAGGCAACATCATGGGTTGGATATTATTCTAAGCCGGAAGATATTGGTTTGCAGGTAAATCTAGCATATCACTGTGATGTGGTAATTAATTTAGGGAGTACCATGGCATTAGATTTTGCCACTTTTGATAAACCTTGTTTGTATTTGAATTATGATGTTGTGAAAGATAAGAACTGGACAACGGCGTTTATATACAAGTTTCAGCATTTCAGATCTATGGAAGGAATGCAGCCGGTAGGATTCATCAATGCCATTTCAGATATTAGGGACAAAATATCAGAAGCATTTGAAGGTAAAGTCGGCAAAGACCGGCAGCTATGGTTGCAAAAACTGGTAGCCCACCCTTACGAAAAGAATTCAGAAATAATATCAAAAAAGATCGTGTAATGCATATATGTTTCATTTCTAGCGAATACTCTTTATGGCAGTCGGGAGGTGTTGGGAGTTTTCTACAAACTTTTGGGAGAGGTATGGTTAAAAAAGGGCACAGAGTTACTGTAATAGGTATGGGGGTGTCTAAAGAGGAAGAACTGTTGCATGATGAAGGCGTAGAGATTATAAGATTGGCAAAACCAGAAATATCTTATGGTAAGTTTCTAATCAATACCAAAAGAATAAGTGCCAGAATAAAAGAGATTCATTTAAGTACGCCAATTGATATTGTAGAATCTGCAGAGCTGGGTTTAGCTTTTATTAAAAAAGTTCCAGCTATAAAATACGTTATAAGACTTCATGGAGGGCATCACTTTTTTGCAGAATCAGAACAGAGAAAAGTACATTGGTGGCAAGGATACAAAGAACGATTATCCTTTAAAAATGCAGATGGTTTTGTAGCGGTGTCTGATTATGTGAAGTCCCATACTTCAAAATATCTGTCGTATCATAATAAACCTGTGGAGGTCATCAATTATCCTATAGATATCGTTAAATTTTCTCCGAGACCAGATAGTATTATCGATAAGAATAATATCACTTTTGCAGGCACAGTCTGTGAAAAGAAAGGCATACGACAACTGATAATGGCGATGAAATCTTTAAGAGAAAGATATCCTGAGTTACATTTGCATGTATACGGAAGGGATTGGTTGTATAAAGATGGAAGTTCATATATAGAAATGCTTAAGCGTGAATACCATTCAATAACAAAAACAGCAGTAACATTTCATGGGGTGATACCTTTCAGTGAATTACCCGAAAAATATGCCAAAGCTCGTGTGTGTGTGTTTCCGTCACATATGGAAACTCAAGGCTTGGTGGCCCCAGAAGCTATGGCCATGGAAAAGCCGGTGGTTTTTTCTAAATTAGGTCCGGGACCCGAAACAATTAAAGATTTTGAAACGGGGTTATTGTGCGATCCACACAATATAGAAGACATTGCAGAAAAAATATCTTGGTTTCTTTCAAATTCGGATAACATAGAAACTATAGGAAAACAAGCAAAAGTATTTGTGCATGAAAAGTTTAACCCGGATAAGATCATCGATAGAAATGTCGACTTTTATAGCCGTTTAGTACATGGGAATTAGTTAAAAGATAACGTGTGAAGTTTGCCATATTTACATTAGTAAAACATACACACCATAAGGGTCAGTATTATGGTTATGCACCATATATACGTCAGATTAATTTATGGATCACCAATGCAGAAGAGGTTATTGTTGTAGCACCCAAATCAAAAGGTGTTAATCTTGATGACCTACAGATACCTTATGAGCATTCTAATATAAGATTGGTAAGTATACCGGAGTTTAATGTCAAAAGTATAGCAGGTATAATAAAAACAGTGTTGTATTTACCGATCATGGTTTATAAGATGCAGAAAGTCATGCGGTATGCATCGCACTTACATTTCAGATGTCCCAGTAATGTAGCAGCAATAGCATTAGTAGTGCAGTTGTTTTTTCCATCAAAATCTAAAAGTGCCAAGTATGCCGGGAATTGGGATCCTAAAAGTGATCAACCCATCGGATACAAGTTTCAAAAGTATTTATTGTCCAGTACTCTGACCAAGCGAATGAAGGCTTTGGTATTTGGAGAATGGGCCAATCAATCTAAGAACATCATACCTTTTGTTTCTGCATCCTATTCGGAAAAAGAAAGTGAACCATATATTAAACGTAGATATCAATACCCATTAAAATTTGTTTTTATTGGCAGTTTAGTTAAGGGGAAGAGGCCTTTGTTATGTATAAAAATTATTGAAGCCCTCAATGAAAAGGGAATACATGCTACCTTAGATATTTATGGGGATGGCTTACTAAAACCGCAAATTGAAACGTATATAGAAAGTTACAACTTGCAAATGCTGGTGAAGCTACACGGTAATCAAAATAGAGAATCCATCAAGAAGGCCTTAAAAGCAAGTGATTTTAGTATTTTGCCATCTAAAAGCGAAGGCTGGCCCAAAGCTATTGCAGAAGCAATGTTTTTTGGCTGCATACCCGTTTCAACAAAAATATCCTGTTTAGAATGGATGTTAGGTCATGGCGAAAGAGGAATATTAATAACGTCAAATTTGGAAGAAGCTGTCAATGAGATATTAAGTAATATTAATAATGAACCTAAAATTCGCAGTATGTCTTTATCTGCTTATGAATGGGCTCAACAATTCACCTTAGAACGCATAGAAAAAGATATAAAAGAAGTTTTAGAAGTATAATGAGAGTCTTACAGCTTATAGATACACTAAATGCAGGAGGCGCAGAGCGAATGGCCGTTAATTTGGCCAATGCGTTTTCTGAACCCCTAGAAGATTCGCATTTGTGTGCAACAAGAGCTGAAGGAATATTAAAATCTTCGGTGAAAGAACGTGTAGGCTTTCTGTTTTTAAACAGAAGATCTACTATAGATATTAAAGCCATTTTACAACTCAAAACTTATATCAAAGCGCATAAAATTAATATTGTCCATGCGCATTCAAGCTCATATTTCATTGCAACACTGGTAAAGTTGATCTACCCTAATTTTAAGCTGGTATGGCATGATCATTATGGTAAAAGTGAGTTTTTAGAACAGAGACCAAAGAGGGTTTTAAAGTTTTGTTCAAGGTATTTTTCAGAGATTATTGTTGTCAATGAACATTTGAGAACGTGGGCTAATAAAAGTTTGAGGTGCAACCAGATAACGTATGTTAATAATTTTGTAAGTGAAGTGTCTGTTGATCCACAGACCATATTAAAAGGCAAGAATACTAAGCGCATATTATGCTTGGCGAATTTAAGAGCCCAAAAAGATCATATGACATTGTTTAAGGCATTTAAAAATGTTATTGAAAAATATCCGGACTGGACTCTTCACTGTGTAGGTAAAGATTTTGAGGATGACTATTCCGAATCCTTATACCGCTATGTAGAAGATCATAAATTGTCGAGTAGTATCTATTTTTATGGTACCTGTAATGATGTATCAAATATCATATCTCAAAGTGCAATGGGAGTCTTGGCTTCAGTATCAGAAGGTTTGCCCTTAGCATTGTTAGAATATGGCATGGGAAAAATACCGGTTATTGCTACGGATGTTGGAGACTGTTCTAAAGTCATTTCATCATCTTCTGAAGGAGTATTAGTTCAACCTCAAAATATTGTAGCATTGGAAGAAGCTATAAAAGCTTATATTACTCATGAAAAAGATAGGAACGAAAAGGCAATGGTATTACACGAAAAAGTAATAGCTAACTTTTCGGAAAAAACCATAGTACATAAAATTATAGAACGTTATAATGCCATACTAAATGCAGGGAATTAAGAAACGTTTTGAAGCTCTAGACCAAAAAAAATACATCCTTCTAATAGGAGTGCATATTGTTTTTGGAGTTTTAATATGGCTCATACCTTTTATGTCTCGTGTACTTTTTTTGGGCATGGTGGCTTACTTTTTTATTACCATAACCATTGCGCCAAAAAAACGAAAGTTTAAAGAAATACTGATTGCCTGTGTTTATGTCATTTCAGCAGAAGTTCTATTTAGGATGACATTTGGTACTATTTTTTATGAAGCATCAAAATATCTAATCATTTTATATGTGTCATTAGGGCTATTTTCATTAGGAATGTCTGGTAAAGCCTATCCTTATTTTATGTATTTGATATTATTGATTCCATCTGTATTAGTGGCATCAATGAACTTAAGCTATACAGCAAACTTCAGAACTAATATTGCCTTTGTGCTTAGTGGACCAGTGTGTCTTGGAATGGCATCTTTATTTTTCTATGATAAAAAAGTAACATTGAAAGACCTTTTATCAACATTTATGTATATGAGTCTGCCTATAATAAGCATGACGACTTATCTTTTTCTCTACACACCAAATATCAAAGATGTCCTGAAAGGAACACAATCCAACTTTGCAGCTTCGGGAGGTTTTGGGCCCAATCAGGTGGCTTCTGTTCTTGGACTGGGGATGTTTGCACTGGCAGTGCGATTGTTCATGAAATCCCCTTCCTTAATGTTAAAAATATTAAATGTCGTATTACTTGGGGCTGTATCATACAGAGCTATAGTAACATTTAGTCGAGGAGGAGTACTTAGTGCTATTATGGTTATTTTTGCTTTTTTGGTTATATTTTATGTCAACTCTTCTCGTAGGCAAAAAAGAAGAATCATGTCTTCTTTTGTTTTGTTCTTGTTTTTTGGAGCAATAACATGGGCAATTAGTTCGAGTCAAACCGGAGGATTGATTGATAAACGATATGCCAATCAGGATAAATTAGGAAATGAAAAGGAAGACTTGTCCACTGGACGAATAGAGTTATTTGTAAATGATTTGGAAGGCTTTTTCTCAAATCCATTTGTAGGTGTTGGTGCAAGTGGTGCTAAGGAGTTGAGACTGAAGAATAATTTAGGGTTAAAAACATCACATAATGAGATTAGCCGATTGTTTTCTGAACATGGTATTATAGCCCTTCTTATACTTTTGATATTATTATTAAAACCAATGGCTTTCAGAGCTAAGAACAAGCGGAATTATTTCTTTTACGCATTTTTAGCGTTTTGGTTTGCAACCATTAATCATTCGGCAATGCGAATAGCAGCTCCGGCGTTGATTTATGCACTTTCATTGTTAAACGTAGTTTATGAAAAACGTCCTATACATAGGAAATTACCTCAAGGTCAGTAAAGTTAACCCTACTTACATGTTTAGTCTGGGGCAACATCTGGCAGCTCTGGGGTATACGGTTAGGTTTTCATCTTCACAACGTTATAAAGGATTACGTTTACTGTCAATGGTTTATAAAACACTAATAAGTAGTAAGTGGTCAGATTATGTACTTATTGATACATATAGTACATCTAATTTCTATTATGCCTATGTTATAAGTCAGTTGTGTAGAGTTTTATCCATAAAATATATTCCCATTTTACACGGTGGTAATTTACCAAAACGCTTGGAGTCGCACCCAAAACTATGCAAACAGATATTTGAACATGCATACCTCAATGTGGCACCATCTAAATACTTAGAAGAAGCCTTTAAAGCTCAAGGGTTTCATAATATTCAACATGTGCCAAATGCTATAACAATTGAAGATTATCAGCATATCACAAGGAATTTTGATAATGGAATTAGATTGCTCTGGGTAAGAGCATTCAGAAGTATCTATAATCCGGGATTAGCAGTAGAAGTATTGAAAACTCTCAAAGACAAAGGGTATGAAGTATCATTGTGCATGATAGGTCCAGATGTTGATGGTAGTATGGAAAAAACCAAAATAAAAGCTCAGACTTTAAAACAGGAGATAGATATAAAAGGAAAAATGACGAAAACGGCTTGGATTAAAGAAGCTAAGACCCATAATATTTTTATAAATACCACAAATTTTGATAACACACCGTTGAGTGTTATAGAGGCTATGGCTGTAGGATTGCCTGTCGTTTCAACAAACGTAGGTGGTATGCCATTTCTTATTGAAGATGATTTAGATGGGGTTTTGGTACCAAAAGAAAATGCAAAAGCCATGGCAGATGAAATTGAAAAACTCTATCATAATCCACAAAGGGCTGTTACAATAGCGAAGTCTGCAAGACGTAAAGTAGAGAATTTTAGCTGGGTACTGGTAGAACGACTGTGGAAAACAATTTTATCTTAGCTGCAATATTAATCAAAAAGACTTATATATTTACAGTAACTAACGTTATATAATGGCCTCTAAAAAAGGAATACATTTTGAAATATCCGAGCGTAAGGTTCTCCTTAGGATATTAGACATCGTAATGACCTTTTTGGGTATATATGCCTTATGCCTTCTCTTTAGTTTTGATTATTTAGTATTAAGTAGTGATAATGCAATTCCTCTGGCAGTTCTTGCCATTTATATTACAATTTTCGGGACGGTTTTTGAATTGTATGACCTTCAAAAGGCCAGTCAGTTGGATGTAAGTTTTAAAAACATTGTGATTACATCTTCAATAGTCATTACATTTTACCTTTTAACACCTGTTTTGACTCCTTTTCTACCAGAAAGACGTCAGCAGATCCTTTATTTTTATTTAGCAATTATCATATCTATCTTTTTAGGCAGATTTTTGTACGTAACTCTTATCGAATCTCCACGATTTTATAAACGTGTCCTTATTGTAGGTGAAGTTTCAAATATAGAGAGTATTATTGCAGCATTAGGTGTAACAGATCCTAATTATAAGGTTGTAGGTTTTGTAAATAGCGAAACAGTTCAAGAAGATAGTATTAAATTTAAAGGCCTTAAAGAGTTTAATCCTGAGAATATGCTAGAAGTTATTCAGGATTATAACATATCGGAAGTATTAGTTGCCAGCTTCAATGCGGAGGCTATTACAGCTGAGGTTTATCATGATCTCATGACTTTGTTAGAGAGAGGATTCAAGATCAGAGAGTATACGCAGGTGTATGAAGAACTGTTACACAGAGTACCAATACAATTTGTAGGTAAAGATTTTTATAAGTATTTCCCTTTTAGTCGTAGTAACGAAAATAAATTGTACATTTTTTTTCATAGAATGTTTGATATTATATTTTCTATTTTGGGCCTGATAACCGGAATTATACTCATACCATTTATACTTATAGGTAATCTAATAGGCAATCGTGGGCCCTTATTTTATTCTCAGATTCGCGTAGGAAAGAATAGCCAGGCTTTTGAAATTATAAAACTAAGGACTATGGTTGTAAATGCTGAAGAAGATGGGGCAAAGTGGGCACAGAAAAATGATAAACGCATTACCAAGTTTGGTAATTTTTTACGTCGTTCCAGATTAGATGAGATTCCACAATTTTACAATGTGCTTAAAGGCGATATGAGTATTATAGGACCAAGACCGGAGCGGCCGTTTTTTGTTAATGAATTAGCGAGAATTATTCCGTTTTATGAAACCAGACATATCGTAAAACCAGGTTTAACAGGTTGGGCACAAGTAAAAACAAGATATGGATCATCCATAGACGATAGTTTAACAAAACTGCAATACGACCTGTATTATATTAAGCATCGCAGTATCTTTTTAGATTTTAATATTGTTATAAAAACCCTAAGTACTATATTATACTATAGAGGTCAGTAAAGGGAGTTAATTATTGATATGTTTCTTAAAATAGTGGATCAGAAAAATATATCTGATGAACAGTGCAATAATTAGCGGTATTAAGGCAATTGCAAAAACCTGGACGCCAAATATCCAATGAAACGTCATTAAACAGAGCATGATGACCAAAAATTTCAAGAAACCAATCTGCCACTTTTTTGTTGATCTTTTGGCTATGGCAATAATCAATATAAGGTTAAGAGGAAATGCCCAAAGCAAGTTGTAATTTTGAGCCGTTGCAGAGTGATCCGTAGCAAACCACAGCAATAATAACATAATACCAATCAAACCGGTAATTACAAAAATACACGCATCTATCCACTTGGTTCTTTTACTCGATTTAAAATCTTTTGCAGTAAAAAGAATAATGATTAAGCTTATGATTCCCATGATAAACAGAGGACTGATAAAAAAACTGGATTGATTTTTTTTACCTTTTTTAGTGTATAAAACTTTTGTTGAAGAGACTAGGGGTTGAGTAGTGTTAACGGTAGCATTCTCAAAAAAAACTTGAATGTATTTTGGCAAAAACATGTATTCGTTAGAAGTCGTTGTTTTATCCACAACAGACCCTAGAGCCAGATCTATTCCAAAACTACTCCAGGAGTTCTTATTCACATGTTCATAGATTAGATCTCTAAACGTAGATTCCTGCAAACCATCAGGCGTATTATATTGAACAGAACTAAGGGTTGATGTATTAATAACATCTCTTATTTTAGTAGCACAGTTATCATAGAAAAAATCATATTTATATTTTCTGTTTTCTGGAAGATGATTGGTGCTTAAATAATTGAATAACTCTTGTTTTTGCGGTTTGGTAAGATTCAGCTTTTGTTCTGTAATAGTCCGATCCTGATACCTGTAGTTTCTCAAAAACTGATTAAAGGTATCTAATCCTATAAGATAATCTAATTTCCCCTGAGCAAACTTCAGATAGAAATTTGGTGCTGAGAAATCATAAACACCATAATTATATACGATGTCTAATTTGAACATCGGATCTTTTATACGAAATGCAGAATGACCAAAAGCATCATTCAATGTTTTTCCCGGACCAATGGTTAACACACTGATTTCTGCAAATTCCGACAGCTGTATCTGTTGAGAGTTAACACCACAATAAGTAAGAATTCCGAAAAAAAGCAGGAGTAGTTTTTGTTTCATTATCTAAAGATACTGAAATCCAATTTTAAGGAGAATACATTAGAATATAGCGCAGCACTCTGATCGCCAATATCAGTAAAAGCATAATCTATCTGTATGCCTTTATATTTGAATCCAACGCCAAAATTAGGCTGAAAAGTAAGGTCTTCTGTATTATCAATTTGAAGTTCATTTTGGAAATTACCAATACCACCTCTCAAGAAGACAAGATCTGTATAACCAAACTCAAATCCAAAAGCAGGAGCAATACTGGCAAAAGATGTAGAAATAATATCATTGGTTTCAGCAAATCTGACATTTAGGTTTACAGCGGTTAGTAACGAATAATCATAATGAAATATCCATTTTTTAGAAACGCCAATTTCTAACTTGGGCAATGTGATTTCTGTAGTTTCTGGTAATTCTTGATTTTGCCCTTCAATAGCACCTCTGATTTGTTCAAACTTATCTTCATCAATAGACCAAGAATTGTAAGTTGTTGTAATATCTCTGGCCATAAAGCCAAATTTCCAATCGTCACTGGTTTGAAATTGAATACCAGCATCCAAACCAAACCCCCAAGCAGAAGCAAAATCACCAATGACACGTCTAATGATTTTAGCATTAACGCCATAGTTCAAACCTTCAATGGGTAACTTTCGGGCATAAGAAAACGTAAGCCCATAATCTGCCGTAGAAAATGTATTGATTCGATCATAATTAATATTCCCTTGATCATCGATCAATTGCGTGGTGTCCAAAATATCGTCAACACCAAATCTGATTAGTGAAATACCTACGGCGCTTCTGTCATCAAGTGGCATGGCAAAGGCTGCATAATTATAATTGGCAATATTGGCAAAATAGCTGGAATGCATTAAAGCCAATTGATTGTCTTCAAGATGAACCAAGCCAGCAGGGTTCCAATACCCTGAATTGACATCAGCAGTTTGAGATGTAACCGCATTACTCATACCCAATGCAGCAGCATCAACACCGATATTCATAAATTCATTTGAATATTTTCTGGTGGTTTGAGCAGAAGTAATAAGCGATGCTAGAGTTAAGAGAATTACAACGTAATTTTTCAACAGCAAAATTTTTTTACAAAGATGCACAATATTTTTCTATCTATTAAACTATTAATCCTCATAGTTATTGTGTAATAATCATTTCAAACAGAAATACTTTTTTATTTTTACACAAATTATATCAATGAGCCTACGAAAGCACATTCCTAATTTTGTAACACTTCTCAACCTTTTTAGTGGCTGTATAGCACTTATTTTTGCAGTAAATGGAAGTTTTGTTGCCGCAGCAATATTTGTGTTTTTAGGCATATTTTTTGATTTTTTTGATGGTTTACTGGCACGTTTACTCAAAGCCCAAAGCCCGTTAGGCATACAATTAGACTCTCTTGCAGATCTTGTAACCAGTGGTGTAGTACCGGGTATCATTATGTATAAGCTATTATCATTAACAGTAGATGCAGCTGATTATGGTGCTGTATACAACAGTTGGAATTCTATACTACACTGGCAGGATTTTAAATTGTCTTTAATTCCTTTGATAGGACTATTGATACCTATGGCTTCAGCGTATCGTTTAGCAAAATTCAATTTGGATGAGGATCAGCAAACTTATTTTAAAGGATTGCCGGTACCAGCTAATACCTTGTTTATTATTTCATTGCCGTTAATATTGGAATTTCAAAATAATGACCTTATCAATACGATTATTGTAAATAAATGGTTTTTAATAGGTGTAACAATATTAAGCTGTTATCTTTTAAATTCTAAAATCAAACTTTTTGCACTTAAATTTAAAGATTGGAGCTTTAAAACTAATGCAATACGCTACATCTTTATCATACTGAGTTTAACATTACTGGTTGTATTGCACTTTGCTGCGATTCCATTAATCGTAGTTCTATATATTGTAATGTCTGTTATAGGCAACATATCATCTAATTAATCCACTTATGGCTGAAAATATTTTTACACTTCTGATGCTTGTATTATTACAGGCAGTTCTAGGGTTCGATAATTTATTGTACATCTCTTTAGAAAGTAAAAGAGCTCCTAAAGAAAAACAGGCCTATGTGCGCAAGATTGGAATTTTGCTGGCTATAGCCCTACGTATTGGACTACTATTTTTATTAATAAATATTATAGGATTTTTTAAGGATCCGGTATTCACCATTCCCGTAAATGATGTGTTCTTTGGAGCTTTTACTATTGAGAGTTTTATAGTATTGGCTGGAGGTATATTTATCATTTACACCGCAATCAAAGAAATATGGCATATGATTGGTAAGAAAAATATAGAGGATGAAGGCAATGAGAAAAACAGAGCAAGTAGCTTAGGAAAAGTGATTACTATGATCGTCGTTATGAATGTTGTATTTTCATTTGATTCTATATTGAGTGCAATGGCATTAACAGATGTCTTTTGGGTGATGGCTAGTGCTATTATTATAGGCGGTTTGCTAATGATCGTTTTAGCAGATAAAGTGGCTAATTTTTTGGAAAAAAATAGAATGTACGAAGTGCTGGGGTTATTTATTCTGTTTATAGTAGGGATCATGCTAGTCACTGAAGGTGGTGAATTAGCGGGTTTAATGGTATTTAATAACCCTATTGAACATATGAGTAAAACAACATTTTACTTTGTGATTGTTGTTTTAGTAGTTGTAGATATAGTGCAAAGTAAGTATCAGAAGAAGATCATTAGAGAAAAACAGAATGGTATCAATAAAAAAGATCATGAGGCTTAAATCAATTATTTTTATAGCGCTTACAGCATTTACAAGCTTTTCTGTAAATGCTCAGGGAGATCAACCAGACTTTATAAAAGACAGCTTAGAGACTTATATTGAGTCTCAACAAGAACAATGGAAAATACCTGCATTAGCGGTTGCCATAGTAAAAGATGGTAAAGTTGTAAAAACGTATGTTAAAGGTGTTACAGATTATAAGAGTAATACACCAATAGACGAAAACACATTGTTTATGATCGGCAGTAATACTAAAGCGTTTACTGCAATACTCATGGCGACATTAGAACAAGACAAAGCCCTTTCTCTTAAAGACCCGGTAAAGAAATGGTTGCCTTATTTTAAGCTTAGTGATGAGTGGTTGACTGAAAAGGTTGATCTTGTAGATGTGTTATCGCATCGTGTAGGGTTTCAAACCTTTCAGGGGGATTTTTTAAATTTTGATAATACTCTACAACCAAAGCAAATCATAGAAAAGTTTGCATTGATAGAACCAATACACCAATACAGAGAAACTTGGGGGTATTTTAATACGGGGTATACTATTGCAGGAGAGGTCATAGAGGCAGCTACAGGCAAAACATGGGCGGAACAGATTAAAGAACGGTTGTTTTTGCCTTTGGAAATGAACAATTCTCTGGCCTTATCTGAAGCAATTAAAACATCAGATAACAGAACTTTAGCACATACTATTATCGATGGTAAACCGGTAGTTATTGAATACGGAGATATAGATTCTACGGCACCAGCCGGAAGTATTTCTTCCTCTATAGCGGATATGAGCAAGTGGGTTATTGCACTATTGGCCAATGGAAGGTATAAAAATAAACAAGTCATTCCGGTAGCAGCTATCAATGCTACCATAACACCGCGATCAATCATGGGTAATGCAGCCAATCCATTTAGGTTATATGGGTTGGGTTGGGATATTCAACAATATGAAGGGCATAAATTGATCATGCATACCGGAGGTATACACGGTTATGTGACTTCAGTGACAATGGTCCCTGATAAAAACCTTGGTGTTGTTATTCTCACCAATACAGACAGTAATTATCTGTTTGAAGGGCTTAAGTATGATATTCTAAATGCCTATTTGGATAAACCACATCGGGCTATTAGTAGAATATACCATAACTATTACCAGAGTAATCAAAGCAATAAGAAAAAACAAAAAGAGGCATGGTTGGCTGAAGTTGCTAAAAAACAACAACCAAGTGTTACACTTTCTGAATTTGAAGGCACATATGATAATAAGGTCTATGGATGGTTAAAGATTAAAAAAGTTGATGAAGGTACTCTAAAGATTAATTTTGAACATCATGAAGACCTCACGGTAACCCTAAGACACACTAAAGATGATGAGTTTTTAGCAGAATTTAGTAATGTGCTATATGGCGTTTCTATATTTCCGTTTGAAGTTGCGGATGGAAAAGTGAAGCAGTTCACCCTTAAGTTAGACCCTCAGGTAGAACAAACGACCTATGATTTTATAAAGCGATAAGCGTAGAAAAGTTTAAAACTCAAGTTTCTTTTTACGAAGCTCAAAGTTTTGGCCAAGATATACCTTACGCACCATTTCATCAGCAGCCAGTTCTTCGGGCTCACCAGCTTTAAGAATACCGCCTTCGAACATTAAATATGTGCGGTCAGTAATTGCCAATGTCTCTTGGACATTATGATCGGTAATTAAGATACCAATGTTTTTTTTAGTAAGTTTAGCAATAATACGTTGAATGTCCTCAACCGCCACTGGATCGACACCGGCAAAAGGCTCATCGAGTAAAATGAAATTAGGATTGGTCGCCAAAGCACGAGCAATTTCAGTTCTACGACGCTCACCACCGGATAATAAATCGCCACGATTGGTACGGATATGACCCAGACCAAATTCTTCAATCAAAGACTCCATTTTATCATGCTGTTCTTTCTTACTTAATTTGGTCAATTGAAGCACACTTAAAATGTTGTCTTCAATACTTAACTTTCTGAATACAGAAGCTTCTTGTGCCAAATAACCAATACCATTTTGAGCGCGTTTATACATGGGGTATTTGGTAATATTGGTGTTGTCCAGAAAAATATTACCGCCATTAGGTTTTATAATTCCAACGATCATGTAAAAAGACGTGGTTTTTCCGGCGCCATTAGGCCCTAGTAATCCAACAATTTCTCCTTGATTTACCTCAAGGGAAACATCTTTAACAACTTTTCGTCCACTGTAGGACTTCATCAAATTCTCTGCACGTAGTTTCATGAAATACTTTGCTTTGCTCCGGTTTAGAAGTAATAAACGCTAAAAATAGCTAAAATCATATAAATACACGCTATATTTCTATGATGCTTGCGATTCCAATGCTTCCCAGAACTCATAAGCTCTTCGTAGATGAGGAATAACGATGGTACCGCCTACCAACGTGGCTATACCCAAAGTTTCAGCTATTTCGTCTTTAGAAACACCTTCTTTATGGCAAGTTTCCAAATGATATCGTATGCAATCATCACAACGCAAAACAGTAGAAGCTACTAAACCTAAAAGCTCCTTAGTTTTTACATCCAAAGCACCTTCTTGATAGGCATTAGTGTCCAGATTGAAAATGCGTTTTATAATCTTGTTATTATCAGCTAAGATTTTATCGTTCATCTTAGTACGATAATCATTGAATTCTTTTATAATATCAGACATGCTGTTCTTTTCGTTTTTGATTTCTTACTACAATAGCAGAAATATATATACTTACTTGATATAAAATTAATATGGGAATGGCGACAATAACCTGACTGGCAATATCAGGAGGTGTTATAATTGCTGCTAATACGAGTACAATAACCAAAGCGAACTTCCTGTAGGTTTTTAAAAATTTAGGTGTTACCAAGCCGACTTTAGTTAAAAAATAAATGATAATAGGCAATTCAAAAACAATACCTGACGCTAAAGATGAAGACCTCACAATGGCAATGAAGGAACTTAAATCAAACTCGTTAGATATTTTGCTACTAACGTTATAGTTAGCCAAAAAGTTTAACGATAGAGGTGTTACCACATAGTACCCAAACAAAACACCCAAAAAGAATAAAAAGGAAGATACAATAATGAAGCCTCTGGAGTTTTTACGTTCATTGGTTTTCATTCCCGGGCTGATAAATCGCCATAGTTGGTATATCACATATGGGAATGCAATAATGAATCCGGCATATATGGACGTCCAAATGTGAGCTGTAAATTGCCCTGCAACTGTTCTGTTTTGTATAATAAATGGTAGTTTATCGGCACAAAACGTTGTGTCTACACCAATAATCTGAGACATTTTACATAACCAGCTATAGGTAGGGAATGACATGGACGTAGGTCCAAAAATTATAGTGTCAAAGATGAATTTTTTAAAAATAAAAGCCAGTGTTGCAGCTATTACTACGCCTAATGTTGCTCTTATTAAATGCCATCTCAGATCTTCAAGATGATCTAAAAACGACATGTCATTTACGTTCTTTTTGGCCATTATATAATACCTTCTTTGATGAGATCGTGTAAGTGTACCACTCCGGCGTATTTGCCCTTATCTTCTACTAACAATTGCGAGATACCATGATCTTCCATAAGTTCTTTAGCATCAACGGCCATGGCATTAACATCAATACGTTTAGGGCTACTGCTCATGATATCCTTAGCGGTTAGATTGGTGAAATCATTACTTTTACTCAACATACGCCTTAAATCACCATCAGTAATGATGCCTGCGATATTATCATTTTCTACAACAGCAGTAACACCAAGCATCTTTTCAGAAATTTCTACAATGATTTGTTTGATGCTAGCATCGAGATTAACCTGAGGTTTTTGGTTTTGGGAAGAAAGATCATTTACCCTTAAGTACAAACGTTTACCCAATGCACCGCCAGGATGATATTTGGCGAAATCCTTACTTGAAAACCCTCGGAGTTCTAGCAGACACACTGCTAAAGCATCGCCAATAACCAATTGAGCAGTTGTACTGGTTGTAGGTGCCAGGTTATTAGGGCAGGCCTCTTGTGATACATAAGCATTGAGTACATAATCTGCTTGCTGACCAAGAAACGAGTCTTTGTTACCTGTTATGGCAATCATCGTATTGTTTGCATTTTTTATCAGAGGAACAAGGACCTTAATTTCTGGAGTATTTCCACTCTTAGAGATACAGATGACAACATCATCTTTTAAAATAAGCCCCAAATCACCATGAATAGCATCTGCAGCATGCATGAATACAGCAGGTGTTCCGGTAGAGTTTAAAGTCGCCACAATTTTGTTAGCAATGATGGCACTTTTACCAATTCCGGTAATAATAACACGACCTTTTGAGTTATATATTAACTCAGTAGCTTTTGCAAAATCATCAGTTAATAAACTGACGAGGTTCTTAATGGCTTCACTTTCAGCGGTTATGGTGGTTTTTGCAGTCTGTAAAATGGATTGCTGAGTGTTCAAAACTTTTATTTTTTGAGTTTCACAAATTTAAAGAAATTGTTATCTTTAAACTTATTGCAAATGTATATAAAATACTAATAGGGATTAATGAGTAGTATTACAGAAATTGACTTGCATTCTGAGCTAAAAAGGTACTTTGGTTTTTCAAAGTTCAAAGGGCTTCAGGAAGATGTTATAAAAAATGTTGTAGCGGGCAATAACACCTTTGTTATTATGCCTACAGGTGGAGGAAAATCATTGTGTTATCAACTGCCGGCTCTAATTAAAGAAGGAACGGCAATAGTTGTGTCGCCATTAATTGCTTTGATGAAAAATCAGGTAGATGCCATACGAGGTGTTTCAGAACACGATGGCGTGGCACATGTTTTAAACTCGTCATTGAATAAAACAGAAGTTAAACGGGTAAAGGAAGACATTATAAATGGCATTACAAAACTACTATATGTAGCGCCAGAATCACTTACCAAAGAGGAATATGTAGAGTTTTTGAAAACCGTACCTATTTCTTTTATGGCTGTTGATGAAGCCCATTGTATTAGTGAATGGGGGCATGATTTTAGACCCGAATATAGAAATCTGAGGCATATAATAAAACGTATTGGTGAAAATATACCTATTGTAGGGCTTACTGCAACAGCAACACCTAAGGTTCAGGAGGATATTTTAAAGAGCTTGGGCATTACAGATGCCGTAAAATATAAAGCGTCTTTTAACAGACCCAATTTGTATTATGAAGTCCGGCCCAAAACGAAAAATGTAGATGCCGATATTATTCGATTTATAAAACAGAACGAAGGCAAATCGGGTATTGTATATTGCTTAAGTAGAAAACGTGTCGAAGAACTGGCGCAAGTACTTCAGGTAAATGGCATTAATGCCGTACCATATCATGCCGGCTTAGATGCAAAAACCAGAGTGAAGCATCAGGACATGTTTCTTATGGAAGAAGCAGATGTCGTGGTAGCAACGATAGCTTTTGGGATGGGGATTGACAAGCCCGATGTGCGGTTTGTCATTCATCATGATATTCCTAAAAGTATAGAAAGTTATTATCAGGAAACAGGAAGAGCAGGAAGAGATGGAGGTGAAGGTCATTGTTTGGCGTTCTATGCCTACAAGGATATTGAAAAATTAGAGAAGTTCATGTCGGGGAAACCTGTGGCAGAACAAGAAATAGGACATGCGCTATTACAAGAGGTAGTGGCCTTTGCAGAGACGTCGATCTCAAGACGAAAGTTTATACTGCATTACTTTGGAGAAGCATTTGATAATGAGACCGGAGAAGGTGGAGACATGGATGATAATATCCGACACCCAAAGACACAAAAGGAAGCGAAAGATGATGTGAAAGTGATTCTGGAGGTGGTTTCTAAAACCAACGAGAAGTATAAATCAAAGGATTTGGTTCAGGTGATTGTAGGGAAATCGAATGCTATGATTACGTCTCATAAGACAGATACACAGCCATTCTTTGGTATGGGTAAAGATAAAGACAGTCGCCATTGGATGGCGCTCATACGTCAGTTATTGATAGCACATTTGTTAAAAAAGGATATTGAAACTTATGGTGTTCTAAGATTGACAGATTTAGGAACTACATTTTTAAATCAGCCAAAGTCATTTATGATGACTGAAGATCATGTGTACAGCGAGGAAGAAGATGATGGTATTATTACCAATGCTAAAGGTGGAGGGGCTTCAGCAGATGAAAAACTTATGGCATTACTAAAGGATCTGCGTAAACGAAATGCCAAGAAGTTAGGAGTGCCCCCTTTTGTTATATTTCAGGATCCATCTCTGGAAGACATGGCACTTAAATACCCTATTAACCTTCAGGAGATGAGTAATGTGCATGGTGTAGGAGAAAGTAAAGCCAAAAAGTACGGTAAAGACTTTGTAGAGCTCATAGGCCGATATGTAGAAGAAAACGATATCATCAGACCTGAAGATATGGTGGTTAAATCTACAGGAACAAATTCAGCCATAAAACTCTATATTATCCAAAATGTAGATCGAAAATTACCTTTGGACGATATCGCATCTTCAAAAGGAATGGAAATGCCTGATTTTATTAAAGAAATGGAAGCTATTGTATTTTCAGGAACTAAACTAAATATCGACTATTGGATTGATGAAATTCTGGATGAAGATCAGCAGGAAGAAATTCATGATTACTTCATGGAATCAGAAACAGATAAGATCTCTGAAGCCATAGAAGAATTTGATGGCGATTATGAAGAAGATGAATTAAGGTTATATCGCATTAAGTTCATGAGTGAGGTAGCCAACTAGGCATTATTTTCAATGATCTAATAACTACTTTGTTGATTAGAATACTCCATAGTTTTGTATCTTTGCAGCTTCAAATTAAAACATAAAAGATGCAAGACGGTTTATACGCAAAATTCAATACAAGCAAAGGCGAAATATTGGTGAATTTAGAGTTTGAGAAAACTCCCGGAACAGTAGGTAACTTTGTCGCTTTAGCAGAAGGTAACCTTGAAAACTCGGCAAAGCCACAAGGTAATCCTTATTACAATGGCTTAAAGTTTCATAGAGTGATTCCTGATTTTATGATTCAAGGCGGATGTCCTCAAGGAACAGGAACAGGAAATCCTGGATATCAGTTTGATGATGAGTTTCACCCAGACCTTAAGCACGATGGACCAGGTGTATTATCTATGGCTAATGCCGGACCAGGAACTAATGGAAGTCAGTTCTTTATAACGCATGTTGAAACGCCATGGTTAGATGGTAAGCATACTGTTTTCGGTAAGGTTACCGAAGGTCAGGATGTTGTAGATGCTGTTGCTCAAGATGATGTTATTGAAAGTATAGAAATTGTTAGAGTAGGAGAAACTGCTGAACAGTTTAATGCTATAGAAGCATTCAGAACTTTTGAAGGCGCCAGAGCACAGCGTATAGCTGCTGAGCGCGAAGCTAGAAAAGCAGAGTTAGATAAATTGGCTGCAGGATTTGACGAGACTGAGAGTGGATTACGTTACCAGATCATACAAAAAGGCGATGGTAAAAAAGCAGAAAAAGGAAGTATGGTTTCCGTGCATTACAAAGGGCAATTGGCCGATGGTACTGTATTTGATTCGTCTTATAAAAGAAACCAACCTTTAGATTTTCAGGTAGGTGTAGGACAGGTTATAGCAGGATGGGACGAAGGTATTTGCTTGCTTAATGTAGGTGATAAAGCCAGATTAGTTATCCCAAGTGATCTAGGTTATGGTGCCAGAGGTGCAGGAGGTGTTATACCACCAGACGCGACTTTGGTGTTTGATGTAGAATTAATGGATGTGAAGTAATTCATAACTTTTTATTATAATAAACAAAGCGCACCTTATGTCATAGGGTGCGCTTTGTTTTAGATACGATTCTAATTTACAAGCTAGTTGTTCCTTTTGTTTGAAATCGTCCTATTCTTAAGTGCCATTCTTTTCAGTTCTTTCTTCCACTTTTCTGTGTGGATAATCTTGTAGCCATAATAGAATAGAGAATTATTTTCATTAGAAACCAGATGCCATTGGTTCTCAATTTCAATTAGAAAGCTAGTACATTTACTTTTATCATATACCATTGTGTCTTGATCTAAAAAATTGGCTTTAATACATATCTTCTCTGAAATAATGCCGAGATATAAAATGTGTTTGACAATTGATCTTGAATCAAATTCATGAGATGTGATATTAGATTCAACACTTCTAATTAAGTCCCCAATGAAAGTACTTTCATTAAAGTAAAACAATTGGGATAAATGGTACATGATGTGAGATTTGGTGTATATAGTTTCCATACATTAATCAATTCATTAATTTATATACAAATAGGTTTTACAGACTCAATAAAATTATAATTCAAATTGGGTGTGTCACAGCATAAATAACTGTCTTAAAACCATTTAAGATTATTGTATAAAGGAACAAATTGTATTTGTACAAAACAACACTCAGTCTTAGGCCTTATTAAAGAGGATAGGTTTTAAAATATTTAAAATCAATACATTAAGTGTAAGTATGGTGGCGTGTAATGGCAAATAGTGGAGTAAAAAGACAAGTTTGTGTTATTAAATAAGCACTTTATTTAAAATAACAGGCTTTTCTTTTTCTGTAAATACTCCTTTTCAAGCGTGTTATTCACACAATCAAGGGCGAGATTGATATATTTTAGTGCCTTTGCTGTGTCTCCAATAGCCCTGTAATAATCAGATAATGTACCGTAATATAAATAAGAACGTTGCTCGAAATCTTCAGAACTTACTTTATCCAGATAATATTTAGCTTTGGAATGATCATTATTCTGTAGGCATACTACTGCCATAGTTAAAGCATGTGTGGGCATAGGTTGTAAATGGTAAAGCGCTTCATACCAGTACAGAATTTTATCCCATCTTGTGTCTTCAAAACGACGTGCTCTTAAGTGCTCGGCAGCAATAGCCGCTTCATAATGATAACATGAAAAATCATTGTGTTCAACCGCTTTATTCATCATCGTATTGCCAAGAGTCATTAAAGGGAAGTGCCATTGTGTTCTGTCCTGATGTTTAAGATCCAGAAGCTCATTATCGGTATTGGTTTTAGTGTCTATTCTGGCAGAATGAAAACACATTAAAGCAAATAATGCATAGGTGGCCGGGGATCGGGTATGTTCATTTTTTAATAATATTTGACATAATCGCATGGCTTCAGCGCACAATTCTTTTTGTACCAGCTTTTCTTTTTTATTAGAATGGAAACCTTCGTTAAAGATGAGATACAAGACTTCCATTACACTTTCCAGGCGTTCGGGTAAAGCCTTACCTTGAGGAATATGAAACTTCAGATCAGCATCTTTAATAGATTTTCGAGCTCTTAAAAGTCGCTTTTTAATAGTTTCTTCTTTGGTTAGCAATGCCGAAGAAATTTCTTTGATGCTAAAACCCGATACGGTTTTTAAAGCAAAAGAAATACGATCTTTTGGGTGTAGTGTTGGATGACAGGCTGTAAAGATCATGCGAAGTTGTGCATCTTCAATTTCGGCGTCCAAAAACAGATCATGTATGGCAATGGCGTCCGTACCCATATGGATATTAGGCAGGTGTTTTTGTGCAGTTTTTAACTTCCTGAAAATATCTAATACTCTATTTTTTGCGGCTTGAGTAAGCCAAGCTTCAGGGTTCTCAGGTTTTTGATTACGCCAAGCTATACTGGCTTTTACAAAAGTATCCTGTACCGCATCTTCTATGGTTTCGAGATGGGCTAAACCAAATATCCGAGTAAGTACAGAGACCATCTTTCCGCTGTGATGACGGAAAAGATGGTCTATGAGTTCAGATTCCATTATTGGTCAAATACCATAACTTCTCTAATCTCTACAGTGCCTCCAAGATCGTAATCCGGGAAATCCTGAGCAATTTTTTCTACTTCGTCAAAGTCTTTGGCATTGACAAGGTAATACCCTCCAACAATTTCTTTAACTTCGGCAGAAGTTAAATCTGTAACTGTACGATTTTCACCAACGATTCTTCGCATTTGAGGATGTAATGCATTACCACTATTTGAAATACCGGCTTTTTCCATTTTTTCACTCCAGGCAAACCATTTACCCATTCTGTTTTGAAGCTCTTCAGGAGAAAGGCCCAATTCAGCGTAATCTGCTCCAATGAAAATCATCATAAATTCTTTCATAGTTATATGTTTTATTGATTATATAGTTAAGACGTTTGCACAATTCAATAAGGGGACAAAAAAAATAGTTTTTTTAAGCTAAGACATATTTTTAAACATAATAGTTGTCTTTATGGGCAATCTAAATTACTATTTTTTCAGGCATTTACAATTCATCCCTTATTTTTTACAATTGGGTTACATAGGTTTTTTATTGCTGTTATTCTGAGAGATATTTGTCTCAGATTTAAAACCATAAATACCATCAATTATGAAAAAACTAATTACTGTACTTTTTGTCATTGCATCTTCTTTGATAAATGGACAAACCAATTTTGAAAAAGGCATGCAAAAAGCATTTGACCTTTGGCAGGAAAATAAATGGGAAGCTGCTGAAAATATGTTTGAACGTATTGCCAACGCTGAGCCTGAAGAATGGTTGCCCAACTATTACATTGCTCAAATGAACAGCTTAAAAAGCTGGAATGTAAAAGATGAGAAAGTGCTTAAATCACAATTAGACAAAGCACAGAAACATTTGGATATTGCTTTTGAAAAAAGTAAAGATAATGCTGAGATCATTATACTTCAGGCACAAGTATATACCAATTGGGTAGCTTATGACGGCGCTACTTATGGCATGAAGTATGCCGGCAAGATTACAGAATTGTATAATAAGGCCTTTGAGTTATCTCCCAAGAATCCAAGAGCAGCATTTTGTAGAGCAGAATGGCAAATGGGAAGCGCAAAGTATTTTGGGAAAGATACCGCACCATACTGTGTGGAGATCGAAAAATCAATAGAACTTTTTGCTAACTTTAAACCAGAAACCAAGTTTAGCCCAAATTGGGGAGAGAAACGAGCCAAACAAGTTTCAGCAGACTGTAAAAAATAACCAATGAAACGATTAGGAAAAATAATAGTATCCGGTACCATAGTAGCCGTAGTGATTATGATCATTGATCAATCGATACGTTATTTTTCTGGTACTGTGATAAGGTTTAATACGAAGTTCTTTTTGTCTTTATTGTATTATCTGCTGTATTCCGTTCCACTAACCATGGTCAATTCCTATTTTTTTGACTATCTGAATGAGAAAGTCGTTTGGAATCGTTATAAGAAGTACAGAATGGCTATTGGGTTTGTAGGGTCGGTAGTTATTACACTAATTACCATATTCTTTGTCAGAGCTTTTATAGAAATCGTCATTGAAGGCGAGACTTTTGAAGAATTTATAGCTTCGGAAAAAGTGGAATTTTATTTTAGTGCATTACTAATTACACTGGTCATCTCTTTGTTTTTCCATGCAGTGTACTACTACAGAGAACTGCAAAAAACAAAAGTTAAGGAACAAAAGGTCATAGCAGGAACTGCAAGTGCTAAGTTTGATGCGCTAAAGAATCAGTTAGATCCACATTTTTTATTCAACAGTTTAAATGTATTAACCAGTTTAATAGAGGAAAACCCAGATAGCGCTCAGAAATTCACTACGTCTTTGTCAAAGGTTTATCGCTATGTTTTAGAACAGAAAAATAAAGATTTGGTTACTGTAGATGAAGAATTGAATTTTGCTAAAACTTATATGTCATTGCTTAAGATGCGATTTGAGGACAGTATTATTTTTGAGATCCCGGATCGTGCATCTAACCCAGAAAGTAAAGTAGTGCCATTATCACTTCAGTTATTACTAGAAAATGCAGTAAAGCATAATATGGTAACATCAAGCAAACCGTTACACATAAAGATTTATGAAGATGATAATCATCTTGTGGTGATGAACAATCTTCAACCCAAACAAATTGTAAAGAAGAGTAGTGGTGTTGGTCTTGAAAATATTAAGCAACGTTACAATCTTCTTACAGAAAAAAGAGTCATCATCAATCAACAAGCAAAGCGTTTTGCAGTTGCAATTCCTATGCTTACAAAACAAATATCAATAATGAGAACAACAGAAAGATCACAAGAATATATTAATGATAGTTACGTCAGAGCACGAAAACAAGTAGAAGAGTTAAAGGGATTTTATTATAGTTTAATTTCCTATGTGCTGGTTATTCCTTTTTTAATTTTTATATGGTACCGTTTTACAAGCAATACCATTCAATGGTTTTGGTTTCCAATGTTTGGATGGGGTATAGGCTTAGCAATACACGCCTACAGGGTGTTTGTGGATAATGGTGCTTTTGGTAAAAACTGGGAAAAACGAAAAATAGAGGAATACATGCGTAAAGAAGACGAAAACCGTTGGAGGTAATTATATAGTATGAAAAGTAAAGATAAAGGTATAAAATACTTAAAGGCTAAGCATAAAGTTGAAAAGCTTCGACGATTTTATTGGCATATAGCGATATATGTAATTATAAGTACTGCAATTTCTACTATCTTGCTGATAAACAAGATGAGTAATGGTAGAACCCTTGAAGAAGCACTACTTAATTTCAATACGCTTTCAGTTTGGTTAATTTGGGGAATTATTATAATAATGCATGGTATCAGAGTGTACGTATTTCCAAAGCTATTTGGTGGTACTTGGGAAGATAAGAAGATAGAAGAACTAATGGATAAAGAATTATAGAACACATGGAAAAGTATGATATAGAACCTTATAGAGGAGAAAATGCTAATACGGATTTCAGAAGGGAAGAGGCTTATATAAGAGCAAAAAAACGAGTAGACAATCTGATAGGTTTTTACTGGCATTTAGCTGTTTACATTGTAATAAATATATTTTTAATACTATTAATAGCATTAAATACGCAGCAAGGATTTTTCGGTTTTGGTCCTTATGCCACGGCATTGTTTTGGGGAATTGGCTTGTTATTTCATTTTTTTGCTGTTTTTGGACCCGATTTTATTTTTGGAAAGGATTGGGAAAAGCGAAAAATAGAAGAATATATGGACAAAGAAAGAAAAAACTGGGAGTAAGTTTTAAATCATTACAATGAAGATAATTATTATTGAAGACGAAAAACCATCAGCAAGACGTTTACAGCGTATGCTAAAATCATTACATGTTGAAGCTGATACCATGCTACATTCTGTAGAAGAATCCATAGATTGGTTTCAAAAGAATGAGCACCCTGACTTGATCTTCTTAGATATTCAACTAAGTGACGGTCTGTCTTTTGAAATATTTGAAGCTATAGATATTAATTCAGCAGTCATTTTTACCACAGCATATGATGAGTATGCGTTACAAGCCTTTAAGCTTAATAGTATAGATTATTTACTTAAGCCTATAGATGAAGACGACCTGAAAATAGCTGTAGAAAAATTCAAGGAACGCGCACCACAAAAGCAATCGGTGACTTTAGATTTTAACGATATAAAAAAGTTATTGGTTAATCCTATTGAACGCGAATACAAGAAACGTTTTTCAGTTAAAGTAGGGCAACATTTAAAACTGATTAATATCGAAGATATAGAATGCTTTTACAGTGAAAATAAAGGCACTTATGCATATACCAAGGAAGGAAGAAACTATCTCTTGGATCATACTTTAGAGCAACTAGAAGACGAATTGGAACCACATACATTTTTTAGAGTAAGCAGAAAGTTTTATGTGAATATCGATGCTATAAAGGATATTATCAGCTATACAAATTCGCGATTAAAAGTCAAACTAAACAGCTTTAATGAACAAGAGATTATAGTGGCCCGAGAACGCGTAAAGGATTTTAGAATCTGGTTGGAATAAGCTTGCACTGCTAACACATTATTCTTCGATTCTGTTATCGTCAAATGCAGAAGGTAGTAATTTAGGAATAAACTTCACAAATAGTGGTAATAATATCATACCACCTGGCAGCATAAATATAGCCAGGCTGGGTATGGATTTAAAGATATCCAAGAGTTGATCCTGAATCTTTTTCTGCTCATCTTCTGTTAAACTGCGTTGTGTCGATTGTGTAAGTAAAACCATGGCTTCTTTACTCTGAGAGAGCTCTTTCAATAGCCTTTTGCTATTTCTTTTGATCAGTTTAGAAACCATTTTACTACTGTTATCGTAGAAACTCTGAGCCAGATTCTTTGAACTTAAGAAAGCAATTTTAGATTTGTTTTGTTCGTAAAACGTGTTAATACTATCAATCGATTCCGTTAAAACTTTGGTATTTAGATCGAGGTCTTTTTTCAATTGACTAAGGTATTGATATTCCTCTTTGTCAATATGTTTGTCACTCCATGAAGCCATACAAACAATATCAATGATATACCTTTTTTCAAGCGGACTTGTTATGATATTTATGATATTTTCATAAGTCGTTTCTGTATGATGGTTGTGACGTAAAGAGGCTTCAAATAACCTCACCAGATTTTCATCGTATTTGGTCTTGGTAACTTTAGAATCCAATACCTTAAAAACAATGGCTTCTAATGCAGCTTCATAATCATTGACATAGGCTTTAATGTCTGAATGACCTTTTATAAAAGACTTATATCCTAAGACATCAATAAACAAGAGTGCATTAATAAGGAAGTAATTGAAGTTTTTGGTAATAAGATTGTCGTCTACATGAATACGTTTATGTATGATCTTTTCTAAAAGGCTATCTGTTCTTTTTTCTCCGAAAAGTTCTGATAATATAGAACGTTTATGTTGTTCTATAGCCTCATAAAAGCTGATAACACTTTCCACAAAATTAGCAGAAGATTGTTCAGAATAATGAATGTAATAAAATGCAAGTATCAGATTGATCTTGCACAGTTCTTCTTCTGTAAAATCAGGATTTGCAATGGTATTATCAATGGTACTGATATTACTTCCATATATAAAACCACTGGATTTTAAATGGTTGTAAAACGTTGCAGAATCATACTGAAACATGTTGTATTCAGGAATCTCCAGTAATAATTTTTTTATCCAACCATGTGCAGAAGGATTCATAATAATCTTATTAGTTACTTATAAAATTAAAAAAGCTACTAGAAAGGGTAGCTTTTTATGTATAAAGTTTGTATTAACGTTTATTCTATAATACCCTGACAGCTTATACTACTATCAGAAGGTTGATCTCCTCCTTGATGAACCATGACTACTTTTCCAATAATATCTTTAGCATCATCTCCACATCCAATACACCATTCATCAGTCGTCATCGTTGCAGTACCTCTACCATTTTTTTCAACAGTAAAGTTGCCGACTTCTCCTTTATCACGGATACTTATGGCATGTTCCCCTTCCGGAAGGCCTTTTATACTTGCTAACATAGATACCACACCATCTTTCTCTGAGAAGATCACTTTTCCGGAAGCCGAACTATCATTTTTAGGATTTAAGTCTACAGTTACTTTTTTGTCTCTTACAACTTTTTCAGGAACGTTAATCGTTTCTTTTGAGTCTTTTGTAGTTTCTTCTTTAGTATCCTCTACAACAGTTTCATTTTCTTTTGTATCATTTTTACAAGATGTAACTAAGATTAATAATGCTATAGATAAGCGTAATACGTTTTTCATGAGTGTCTTTTTTATTGGCGTTTAAAGTTAAGTAGATAATTAAGTAATTGCAAATACAATCAATTGGACTTAAGCCACAACTTAGGATCAGAAATACCACGTTTAAGATTTTCTATAATCAATAATGCTTTGTCTACCCTAGATTGAGCAGTCTTATAACGCTGAATAGTATATATAATGCTGCGTTGCTTACCTGGAGTTAAGCCTTCAAAGATAAGATAACCTTCATGGTCACTCAATAAGACCGCTTCGAGCTCCTCAGAGAGTTCAACACCATATTTGCTTTGATCTTCAAAAAATTGAAGTGTAAAATAATCATTCATATAAATACCAAGCTCTTTTTGCTTACCATTGCTAAAATAAATACTGTATATGTTGGTCTTGCTTTTTATCAAAGCCGCATAAAATTCAATATGCCTATTATTAAATCTTGCTACAACCTTTACCCGTTTTTGATTTCGATCAATAAAGGGTTGTAAGACAGTATGCGGAATAATAACACGCTGCTTATTGGCTAGAGCGACTTCAAAAGGCTGGCTTTTTAGCATGAATTGCACAATTATATTTGGATATGACAAATATCATATTTTTTATGAGCACTTCCCACTAATTTTGAATATCAATACATAGTTATGCATTCTACATTAGTTGATAAATATAACGTAGCCGGACCCAGATATACCAGTTACCCCACGGTACCATACTGGAACCCGGATACTTTTTCTATTCAGAATTGGAAGCAGTCAGTAAAGTGTTCTTATGATGAGAGTAATACTAGTGAAGGACTTAGCTTATATATTCACTTACCATTCTGTGAGAGCTTATGTACGTTCTGCGGATGCAATAAACGCATAACAAAACAGCATAGTGTAGAAATGCCATATATTGAAGCTATTCTAAAAGAGTGGCGTTTGTATGGTGAGCTTTTCAATGATACGCCAATTATTAAAGAGCTGCATTTAGGAGGCGGAACACCCACGTTTTTCTCTCCTGAACATCTGAAATACCTTATCACCAATTTGCTTAAAGATTCTAAATTGGCTGAAAATTATGAGTTTAGTTTTGAAGGACACCCAAATAATACCACTGCCTGGCACTTAGAAACCTTATACGATTTGGGATTTAGACGTGTGAGCTTTGGTGTTCAGGATTACAGTCCTAAAGTGCAGCGTGCCATAAATAGAGTGCAAACTTTTGATAATGTAAAGTACGTTACAGAAATAGCTCGTAAGATTGGGTATACTTCTGTGGGACACGATATCATTTTTGGGTTACCATTTCAAACCGAACAGGACGTCTTAAACACCATTAATAAGACGAGACTCTTAAACCCAGATCGTATAGCATTTTATAGCTATGCTCATGTTCCATGGATTAAAGGAAATGGGCAACGAGGCTTTAACGATGAAGATCTGCCTTCAGCAAAATTAAAACGTCATCAATATAAGATTGGCAAAGCTTTGTTAGAAAGTGCCGGGTATTATGAGATAGGAATGGATCATTTTGCCTTACCTACCGACGCATTATACAAAGCTTTAATAACCCATACATTACACAGAAATTTTATGGGATATGCCTCATCTAAAACACAAGCAATGATTGGTTTAGGCGTGTCAGCTATAAGTGATAGCTGGTATGGCTTTGCGCAAAATGAGAAGAAGATTGAAGCGTACTACAAAGCTTTAGAGCGTGATACCTTACCCGTATTTAGAGGTCACATACTCAATGATGAGGATTTAAAAATAAGAAAACATATCCTAAATCTAATGTGTGGCTTTAAGACGTCATGGAAAGATGAGGCTATGAGATTTGATGAATTGGAAGTAGTTATTGACAGCCTGGAGGAAATGAAGAATGACGGATTAATATATATAGAAGATCATACATTATATGTTTCAAAACATGGAAAACCATTTATAAGAAATGTATGCATGGCTTTTGATCTTTTATTACAACGAAAACAACCGGAAAGACAATTGTTTTCCATGACTATATAAAATTGAAAAGTGCAACACCAAAGATGATAAGCATGAAAAAAATTATAGTACCTGTAGATTTTTCTGAGTATTCAGAATACGCTTTGGAAACCGCAGCAGGTTTAGCAAAAAAGTTTGATTCAGAATTGATTGTATTACACATGTTAGAACTATCTAATGAACTTCTGACGCATTCTGGAGATGCTATTATTGAAGAATCTGTCTTTTATATTAAGCTTGTAGAACAGAAATTTGTAGAATTTTTAGATAGAGACTATTTAAAAGACATAAACATAGTACCCATTGTAAAACACTTTAAGGTCTTTAGTGAAGTTAATGATGTAGCAAGAGAGCAAGACGCCAATCTGATAGTTATGGGATCTCATGGTGTTAGTGGAATGAAGGAGTTTTTAATTGGATCTAACACCGAAAAAGTGGTTCGTCATTCCGATATTCCGGTATTGATCATCAAGCATAATCCCATACTATTAGATTTTGAAAATGCAGTTTTTGCAAGTGATTTTTCGGATGAGGCCATTAGGCCATACATAAACGCGAAACAAGTGTTTGATAAATTAGGCGCTAAAATGTATCTGGTCTATGTGAATTCACCAGATGGTAATTTTAAGAGCTCACCAGAAATTGATAGGAAAGTTTCACAGTTTTTGAAAAAAGCAGATGGTAATTTAGATAACATGAGCAAGGTTACTGTAGTATCTGATTATTCTATTGAAAAAGGAATACTAAACTTTGCAAATGTTATGGGAGCAGATATTGTAGCAGTTGCGACTCACGGTAGAAAAGGATTGTCACACTTTTTTGAAGGTAGTATATCTGAAGATTTAGCCAATCATTCCACATTACCGGTAATGACTTTTAAAATATAAGCTTGATTAGAAGTTCGTAGTTCTTTGGTGGTTATTAGTTTTAGTTATTAGTTAGCGTTATAATCAAGCAGGAAAGCGTCAGAATTATTTTCTGGCGCTTTTTTATTCTATAATTTCATCTGATTTTTGAAATTGTATATGTTGTTCTCTGGTTAAATTTAAATCATTTATGATGCTTGTTTTAGTAGGTCTGAGGGCTATAAAATATAAAAGAGGCACACAGGCAATCATAATATAAAAAAGGTTTTCAGTATTCATGAAAACTATGCAAGCTAAAAAAGCAGAGCCTTCCAAGAAAGCATATCTAATCATTCTTGCCGATTGATACATGTGCATTTTGGTTTTAAGATGTTTTTCTTGTTTTAGGCTTGTTAGTTTTCTTTTATAGATGATAGAACTGATTAATATATTGGCAATAACGATGGATGGTAATATATAGAAAAAGATATCTTCGGAATCAAAAAGATTCATTTTAGGATCACTAACGGTAAAGTACACAAAGGCGCCAAATAAAAGTACAGCCAGTGTGAATATCGTATGAAATAGTATGGTGATATTGATATACGTTCTGGGCGTAATTCGAGGCGTGTTATTTTTCATCAGGCATTACTAATAATGCTCAAATATATAAATATTAATGACAGTTAATTTGACCTGAAGCCATTTCAGCAATGGGGGCAGGAGAAAGATATGGGATACCTAGGCCTAAACCTCTCAAAATAAATAGTACACCAATGATTACTACAAAAACAGGAATTGCTTTTTGTATGCGTTGTTTGATGCGACTATTCAGGAATTTTCCGAGATATATTGCTGAGGTCATTAAAGGAATAGTCCCTAATCCAAACAACAGCATGTATAAACTCCCCTGTGCGATACTGCCCGAAGCTATAGCACCAAATACTGCCATATAAACAAGCCCGCAAGGCAAGAAACCATTTAAAAAACCAATAGTTAGAAAAGTATCCGCTGTCTTTTTCTTTAACGCATTTCCAAGACCATTTTTTACTTTAGAAATGATCTTAAAAATAGGTTTTGATAAGTTGTATTTACTAAAATGTTTATAAGGAATCAATACAATAATAATCATAAGAATTCCTATGATGATGGAAAGTTGTTGTTGAATGCCAAAAATGTACAGGCTTTTACCAACAAGGCCAAAAACCAATCCGATACTACTGTAAGCTAGTAAGCGTCCAAAATGATATAATGTAATTTGGGTAACTTTTTTATAACTGTTACTTCTGTCTACCGGTAACATAAAGGCTATAGGGCCGCACATGCCAACACAGTGCAGGCTGCCTAATAAACCTAATATGAAAGCAGACAGTAACATTAATATACGATTTCGGTTTTGTATAGATATGCCGTGTTATTGTATTTCCAATCCACCTTAATGTTCCAGCGACCATCTAATAAGCGTTTGTCAGGTATGAGCAAATTGTTGTTTGATAAAGAAATCGGGATTTCAAAATCGAGTTGCTTATTAGATGGTCTGTATAGGAACACTTTACCACTAATATCTTCTATGTTTAGATCTTTAGGAAATACAACTGTAATACCATCTGGTGTTCTTTTAATCTTGATGTTAGTTTTTAAAGTTTTAGACAGTGATTCTTTGTCAATGTCGTTCTGATATTTTAATTCCTGCTGATAATAGTCCTCTACGACCAAATCGTGGTCGTACTTGTCATCAGTACTCATGCTAACTACAAAATACATGATGAATCCTATGAACCCAATAAATGCTATAACTATGGCTGTTCCCCAATTTATTTTCATAATTCTATATGTTTTTTCATTAACTATTTAAAACTACGAGGGCCTAAAAAGTTAACGGATGTGGTTTCAATAAGATCATCATTACTGTAAACCTCAATCATTAATTTATTTTTATCGCTTTTAAGATCGCTTTGCTTTAATTCTATGAACAATGTTCCTTCTGCTATGCCTTGTTCGGGCACAGTAAATGTATTTTCTGTAGAGACCAACTTTATGGTACCTTCGATTTTTCTTAATTTAAAACTGACATTCTCAATAGTATGCACTGTTTTATTCACCAGTTTATAAGTATAAACATTACTGATAATGTCATTTTCTTTATGCTCATATAATTGTCCTGGGAGTCTTAAAATATTTGCTTCCACATCATTTCTTAAGGCTAGCATTCCCAATAGAACACCGATTAAAATAGTTAGTACCGCAATGTAACCTTTCATGCGGGCCGTAAGTTTAAAAGGCGTTTTCTTTTCTATATTCTCTTCACTGGCATACCTTATAAGACCTTTAGGAAGATTTATTTTTTCCATGATGATGTCACATTCATCCATACAGGCTGTGCAATTCACACATTCTAATTGCGTACCATTTCTGATATCGATTCCAGTAGGACATACATGAACACATTGAAAACAATCAATACAATCGCCGTGACCTAATGCTTCCCGGTCTTCATTTTTTCTGAATTTTTTTCTGCCATTGGTACTTTCACCTCGTTTATGATCATAAGCTACAACAACAGATTTGTTGTCGAGTAATACCCCTTGCAGACGTCCATATGGACATGCAATGATACACACTTGCTCTCTAAACCATGCAAAAACAAAATAGAAAACACCTGTAAAAATGATTAAAGGAATAAGCGTTCCCATATGAGATGATGGGCCATCGATAATATACTTCAAGAGTTTATCACTACCTATTAGATAAGCCAGAAATATATTAGCGATCAGAAATGAAATAATTAAAAAAATAGACCACTTTAGAGTACGTTTCTTAATTTTTTCGGCATTCCAAGGTTGTTTATCCAAGCGTATTTGTTTTCCGCGGTCACCATCGATCCAATATTCAATACGTCTAAAAACCATTTCCATGAATATGGTTTGAGGACAAATCCAACCACAAAAAATTCTACCAAAGCCAACGGTAAATAGCGTGATAAAGATCACGCCAATAATCATGGATATGACGAATAAATGGAAATCCTGAGGCCAAAAAGGAAAACCAAAAATATTGAAACGGCGTTCCAGTACATTGAACATCAAAAACTGGTTACCGTTTATTTTTATGAATGGTGATATAAATAGAAACGCCAACAAGAAGTAACTTACTATTTTACGTTTATCGTAATAAGGTCCTGAAGGTTTTTTAGGATATACCCAATTGCGTTTACCTTCTTCGTTTATAGTACCAATAGAATCTCTAAATACTTCGTTTGGTGGCGTTTCCATTATGGACGAAATTTAATCTCCGTTTTTAAGTTAATTAGTTACAGCAACAGAACTGGTTTCATTAGCATCGGTAGAAGTATTGTCTTCCGTTTCTTTGCTATCAGTTTCTATATCTCCTTCTGTAGCATCAACACCATCAACGGTCTCCTCTGTTTCGTCAGTTGATTCATCTACCCAAATATCACCTTCAGGATCTTTTGGGTTTGCAGGTGTTGTACCCTGAAACTGTAAAACATAACTTGCGACTTGAGCAATTTCTGAAGGTTTTAAGCTTGCTTTCCAGGCCACCATACCTTTACCGTCACGACCACCTTCGGAGATAGTTTTAAATACATTTTTGATACCGCCGCCTAATATCCAATATTCGTCTGTTAGGTTAGGGCCAATACCACCGCCACCATCTGCCATATGACAGGCGACACAATTGGTGTTGAAAATGGTTTTACCAGCATTGATATCCGAAGCATCAGTTAACAGCTCTACGCTGTTGAAGTCTACCAAGTCTTTGGCTGTTTTTTTGTACTCTTCGATAGCACGTTGTGCTTCGGCATATTCAATTTCATATTCTACAAATTGATCATCTGCATTAAAAACATGGTAGCGTATCATGTATATCACGCCAAAAATGATGGTTGCATAGAAGCCATATAACCACCATGGCGGTAAAGAGTTATCCAGCTCTTTGATACCGTCGTAGTTATGGTCTAAAATGATTTCACCTTCCTCTTCTATAGGTTTACTACCTAAGAGCTTTTTATAAGTTCGCTTTACCCAGTTAGCAAGTGGAACTTTATTTTTAGCTTCCAGATAACGTACTTTGGCATCTTCATCCAAACTTTGGTAAAGGACATTATCTATAGAGCCTACAATCCCTTCAATAGCAATTAAAATGAGTAATACTAATAAAAGAAATAATAAGATCAATGGTTGTTCTATAAATGCAGGCTGATCACCAGAATCTACAAAATATTCAACAAGTCCGGCAATGGTAAAGAATACTACCGGCACCCTTATATATGAAGGAATTAAATTTCTCATAGTATAATATCGTTTTGGTTGTTATTGTCTAATGGAATATTGCTTACCGTTTTGATGTATTCTTTTTTAGCAGTGAATACCCACCAAAATAGTAGCACAAAAAATGTGAAAAAAATGACTAAGGATATCAAGGGGTATATTTCGATCCCAGTGATACTTTCCATATGATGTTTTACAAATTTTAGCATAATGTCTTAGTTTTGAGCAGTTGTGTTTTCTATATCTTTTACCTTGATATCTGTACCTAAACGTTGCAGATAAGCAATTAAAGCAACAATTTCTCTATTACGCATTTCTACAAAATCGGTTCCGGAAGACGCTTTGTCCGCTTCATAACTCTTTACAAAATCCGGATCTGCATAAAGGTTTTTCTCTATCTGAGTCCCTTGTTCCAGCATGCTTTGTTGTGCGTTAGCAATATCATCTTCGGTATAAGGAACCCCTAAGCTTATCATAACTTCCATTTTTCTTTCAGTCATGGATTTATCGAGTTCATTTCTAATTAACCACTGATAAGCTGGCATTATAGACCCGGAAGAGATACTTTGAGGATCGTACATATGATTGAAATGCCAGTTGTCAGAATACTTGCCACCAACACGATGCAAGTCAGGACCGGTACGTTTACTTCCCCATAAGAACGGGTGGTCATAGACATATTCACCAGCTTTAGAATATTCACCGTAACGCTCCACCTCACTTCTAAATGGACGGATCATTTGAGAGTGACATCCCACACAACCTTCTCTGATGTAGATATCTCTACCTTCAAGCTCTAGAGGGGTATATGGTTTGACGCTGCTAATTGTCGGAATATTAGATTCTACAACCAATGTTGGTATGATTTGAACAATACCACCAATTAAAATGGCTATAGTAGCATATATCGTTAATAATACAGGCTTGCGCTCTAACCAAGTATGCCAGCCTTCTCCTGCAACTCTGTGTTTTGATACACGTTGTAATGCCGGAGCTTCAGCCAGTTCATCAGTAACTTTATGTTCTGATTTCACTACAGTCATTATGATATTATATACTAAAATCAGCATTCCTAAGATGTATAAGGTACCTCCAATAGCACGCATCCAATACATTGGGATAATCTCAGTAACAGTTTCTAAGAAGTTACCATATACCAAAGTACCGTCTGGTTCAAATTGTTTCCACATACTGGCTTGTGTAAAGCCAGCAACATACATAGGCAGCGCATATAAAATGATACCCAAAGTACCTACCCAGAAATGTACATTAGCCAATCCGGTAGAATACAATCGAGTTTTGAATAATTTTGGAATTAACCAGTAGATCATACCAAAAGCAAGGAATCCATTCCAAGCTAATGCGCCAACGTGAACGTGAGCAATGATCCAGTCCGTAAAGTGAGCAATAGCATTCACATTTTTAAGCGATAGCATAGGGCCTTCAAAAGTTGCCATACCATATCCGGTAATCGCTACAACCATGAATTTAAGTACCGGATCAGTACGTACTTTATCCCAAGCACCACGAAGTGTAAGTAGTCCGTTAATCATACCACCCCAAGATGGTGCAATAAGCATTACAGAGAAAGCAACCCCTAAATGTTGTGCCCATTCCGGTAAAGCTGTATATAACAAGTGGTGAGGACCTGCCCAGATATAAATAAAGATCAAAGACCAGAAATGGACAATAGAAAGTCGATATGAATATACAGGACGGTTAGCTGCTTTAGGCACAAAATAGTACATCAGTCCTAAAAATGGTGTGGTTAAGAAGAAAGCCACAGCATTGTGTCCATACCACCATTGTACTAAGGCATCTTGAACACCTGCATACACCGAGTAACTCTTAAGACCACTAACAGGCAGCTCTAAACTATTAAAGATGTGTAATACCGCTACGGTAACAAAGGTAGCGATATAGAACCATATAGCTACGTATAGATGACGTTGACGTCGCTTTAAAATAGTTCCAATTAAATTGACTCCAAAAGCTACCCAGATTAGAGCAATGGCAATATCAAAAGGCCATTCCAATTCTGCATATTCTTTTGAAGTAGTTATCCCTAGGGGTAAAGTTATCGCAGCACCCACGATGAGTAGTTGCCATCCCCAGAAATTAAAATTACTTAAAAAGTCACTGAACATTCGGGCTTTTAGTAAGCGTTGGGTAGAATAGTAGACCCCAGCGAATATGGCATTACCCACAAAAGCAAAAATGACGGCATTGGTATGTAAAGGTCTTAAACGACCAAAACTTAGCCAGGATATACCGTCGGTAAGGTTAGGGAATAGAAACATAAATGCCAGTAGTAAACCTACTAGCATACCTACAACTCCCCAAAGTATGGTCGCATAGACGAATTTTTTAACGATTTTATTATCGTAATAGAACTGTTGCATTTCCATAGTAATATATGATTAGTCTGTTTTGGTTTTAATGGTTTGTTTCGCTTGTTGTTTTACAAGTTCATCTTCAAAAAGCATACGTACAGATGGTGTGTAACCATCATCATACTGACCTTTTTTAACTGCAACAATAAATACTATAAAGAATAGTATTGCTACAATGATGCTTATGGTTAGTAAAATGTAAATAACGCTCATACCTATTTGAAGTTATGGTTCAAAAATACTTCTGACATCCTTATTAAAACATGATAAAAATCATGTTCAATGAATTAATTTTTATTTCAATCTTTTACCTACCAAATTCGTTGCTATAGTTGTGAAAACTACAATGCTAATAGAGCTTAATGGCATTAATATAGCTGCTGCCACAGGTGCAAGCTGACCGGTAACAGCAAAGTATAATCCTATGATGTTATAAAAGAAGGATAGCACAAAACTCCATTTAATGATTTTTATGGCAGATTTGGAGGCTTTTATATAATTAAATAATTGATTGAATTTTGAAGCGTCTAAAATGGCATCACAGGCAGGAGAGAAGATATTGACATCTTCAGATATGGCAATGCCAACATCACTTTGAGCCAATGCTCCGGCATCATTAAGACCATCGCCAATCATTAATACTTTTGCACCTTCAGATTGATGGTACTTGATATATTCCAGTTTGTCTTCAGGTTTTTGATTAAAGATGAGTTTGGTTTTACGAGGCAATAATTTTGTAAGATTATCTCGTTCTCCTTCATTATCTCCAGAGAGAATAACCAGATCGTATTGTTGTTTTAATTGATTGAACAGTCTGGAGACCCCTTTACGATAGCTGTTATAAAACACATACTTCCCTTTATATGCATTATTAGTACTGACGTGTACAGTTGTGTTTAGAGATGTATTTGCTATAGTTTTACTAACGAAACTGGCAGATCCGATCTTAATTGCGGTATTATTATACTCTGCTTCAATACCTTTTCCAATATGCTCTTCATAATGATCCAAAGTAACAATATCATTATCTTTTAGAATAGAATACAGGGTTCTACTCAAGGGGTGATTAGAGCCCCGAAGTGTGTTTTTTAGTAAGATAGACTCTTCTTCAGATAATGTTTCACCTTCATAAACGGCATTACTTTTTTTGTTAGAAGTGATCGTTCCTGTTTTGTCAAAAATAATCGTATTGATTGCCGCCAGTTGCTCAATAACACTGGCATTCTTTGCATAAAACTTTAACTTCCCAAAAATCCTTAAAAGATTACCGAATGTGAAAGGCGCAGATAGGGCTATAGCACATGGGCACGCAATGATCAGCACCGCGGTAAATACATTCATAACCTTGCTAGCATCATAGATTAGCCAGAATATTGAAGCCACAATAGCAATGCTTAATATGGCTATGGTAAAATGCTTACTCATAGTATTGGTAAGATTGGTAAAGGATTCTTCCTTATTCTTATTAAATACATCATTACTCCATAATTGGGTGAGATAACTTTGTTCTACGGATTTTAAAGCTTCGAGTTCTATAACACCTGAAGTTTGTTTGCCGCCCGCAAATACTTTATCGCCAGAAGTTTTAGAAACCGTTTGGGACTCTCCGGTAACAAAACTATAGTCAATTTTAGCATTACCATTAATGAGTATACCATCAACAGGGATTAGTTCTTCATTCCTTATTAGTAAACGATCTCCTTTTTTAATGTCATAAACTTGTATTGACGATTCTTTACCATTACGTTCTAACTTGGTAACTGCAATAGGAAAATACGATTTATAATCGCGTTCAAAAGATAAAAACGCATACGTTTTTTGCTGAAAGAATTTACCGATTAACAGGAAGAATACCAATCCGGTTAAACTATCTAAAAAACCAGAACCCAGATCAAAGGCAATTTCAATGGCACTTCTTATAAAAAGCACACTTATACCCAGAGCAATGGGAACATCAATATTTAGTAGTTTAGACCTTAGTCCTTTATAAGCAGAGACAAAGTAATCTTGTGCTGAATAAAAAACAACAGGTAGCGACAAGAATAGCATCAACCATCTGAATAAATGTTTGTAGCGCTCTAACCAGAATTCATTAACCTCAAAATATTCGGGGAATGATAAGAACATAATGTTTCCGAAAGCAAAACCGGCAACACCAAGTTTATATATGATAGATCTGTTAATTTGAGCTTTACCAGTATTGTAATCGTCCAAACTGATGTAAGGCTCATAACCAATAGAACTTAACAGCTCAACCACAGATTTCAGCGTTATCGACTTGTTATAAGTAACCCTTACAGTTTTCTTACCGAAATTAACCTGAGAATCGGTAATAGATGGATTGAGTTTATTCAGGTTTTCTAAAATCCATATGCAAGAACTACAATGGATGTGTGGAATGTAAAGAGTAACAATCTCTATTTGTTCACTATTGAATTCTGTAAGTGCTTCAATAATTTTATCATCGTCTAGGAAATCGTATTTGCCTTTGATTTCTTTAGGAACTGCCCCGGGTGCATTTTGCAAGTCATAATAGCAAGTGAGGTCATGAGAATTAAATATCTCAAAAACCGTTTTGCAACCATTGCAACAGAACGGTTTTTCTTCAAACATGATGATGTGTTTATCGCAAGGATCACCACAATGGAAACACGTTTTTGATGCCATACAATTTGCTCTTTTTTACCTGTAACAAATATTACATTTTACTATGCTTTATAATATGATATTTGTCATGTTTTCATTAAATTTGAAGAAGGTATTAAAACTTAATAGGTATGAGTAAATGTGAACAGTGTATAGTGAGAGAATTTAACTCTCTCAAAGCACTGACAAGAGACGAACTTGTCCGGATTTCAGCTTGTAAAACAGGAAAGACGATCAGAAAAGGCGAAGTGATTTTTGAAGAAGGCGAAACACTAAATGGTATTTATTGTGTTAGAGATGGCGTATGTAAATTGACTAAACTTAGTGAAAATGGTAAAGACCAAGTTGTAAAACTTGTGGTGAAAGGTGGTCTTTTGGGAAAACGTTCTTTAGTCACTGAGCAAAAAACAAATTTGAGTGCTGTAGCCCTTAATGATATGGAAATGTGTTTTATTCCTAAGAGTGAGATCATGACCGATTTGGAAAAGAATCCTAATTTTTCAATGGATGTTTTGAAGCGGATGGGAGAGGATCTGAAAGAATCTGATCAGTCTATTGTAAATATGGCCCAGAAATCTGTGAAACGACGCATGGCAGAAACCTTGATGTATATTCATGATAACTTTGGTGTAGATGAAAATGGGTTTATGAGCATTGTCATTTCCCGTGAAGATTATGCCAGTATCGTTGGGACCGCTACCGAATCGGCAATACGAATCTTATCTCAGTTCAAAAAACAAGGGTATATATCAACTTCAGGGAAGCAGATCAAGATCGAAAATTACAACGGATTGAAGTGGATTGAATAAATCTTAAGACGTTGTTAAGATCATAGATTCGTCTGTTTATTGTTGCAAAAAAGCATTACTTTTATAATGCTATGAATAATCCTAATAGAAGATCGGGCTTTGTATTTAAAACCTACAAAGCGCCTAGTCAGTCCCCTTTTGAAAAACTCTTTGAAATCTTTAAAGAGCTTATTACTTATACCTCGGGAGATTTTGATGAAGCCATAGATTGGTTGAGGCAACTGGATGAAGAATATAAGCTTACTACATCAGAATATACCATCGAAGATTTTATTGAAGACCTTAAAAAGAAAGGGTACATACGAGAAGAAATACAACCAGATGGCAAAGGTGGTATGGCCATTACAGCAAAGACAGAAAGAGCCATTCGTCAACAAGCTTTAGATCATATTTTTGGGAGTATCAAACGCAGTGGTTCGGGGAATCACAGAAGTAAAGGTATTGGAATAGGCGATGAACATACCGGAGAATTTCGTACGTATCAATTTGGTGATGCCATAGAGAAAGTATCTATGACCGAAAGTTTGCGTAATGCACAAATAAATCATGGCATTGGAAATTTTGAGCTCACTGAAGATGACTTGGTCGTAGAAGAGACACTGCATAAGTCTCAGATGAGCACTGTACTTATGATTGATATCAGTCATAGTATGATATTATACGGGGAGGATCGTATTACTCCGGCCAAAAAAGTAGCCATGGCTTTATCTGAGCTTATTACCACCAGATATCCAAAGGATACCTTAGACATTTTAGTTTTTGGTAATGATGCCTGGCCAATAGCTATTAAGGATTTACCATACCTGCAAGTAGGGCCGTATCATACCAATACTGTTGCCGGATTACAACTGGCCATGGATATGCTACGGAGAAAGCGCAATACTAATAAACAAATTTTTATGATCACTGACGGTAAGCCAAGTTGTTTAAAGCTTCCTGATGGACAATATTATAAGAATAGTAATGGTCTGGATCCATATATTACTAACAGGTGTTATGCCATGGCTCAGCAAGCTAGAAGGTTACATATTCCTATTACAACATTTATGATTGCTGAAGACCCTTACCTTATGCGTTTTGTACGCGAGTTTACGCAAGCAAACAGGGGGAAAGCATTTTATACAGGACTTAAAGGTTTAGGAGAAATGATCTTTGAAGATTATGAAACCAATCGAAAAAAAAGAATTAAAGGTTAACTATGAAAATTGAAAACATCACCACTCTGGGTGCGCTAAAAGCAGCAGGATACATATCAAAATCTATTAAAGACGAATTAAGAGACAATTTGATAAACAATATCAAAAGTAAGATTAAGACTTTTGAAGGTATTCATGGCTACGAACATACAGTAATACCAGAGTTGGAACGTGCCATTTTGTCCAGGCATAATATTAATTTGTTGGGATTACGTGGGCAAGCTAAAACACGCTTGGCGCGGATAATGGTAAATTTATTAGACGAATATATACCAATTGTTGAAGGTTCAGAGATTAATGACGATCCTCTAAAACCCATTTCCAGATATGCCAAAACGTTAATTGATGACAAAGGCGATGATACGCCAATCGTATGGTTGCATCGTTCAGAACGTTTTGCAGAAAAACTGGCAACACCAGATGTCACTGTCGCAGATATTATAGGTGATGTGGATCCTATTAAAGCTGCCAATTTAAAATTGAGTTATGCTGACGATCGAGTGATTCATTATGGCATGATTCCCAAAGCCAACCGATGTATATTTGTAATTAATGAACTTCCGGATTTACAAGCCAGAATACAAGTAGCATTATTCAATATTTTACAGGAAGGTGATATACAGATTAGAGGGTTTAAATTGCGATTACCGTTAGATATGCAATTCATATTTACAGCCAATCCGGAAGATTATACCAACAGAGGGAGTATCGTAACTCCATTAAAAGATCGAATCGGCTCTCAAATTTTAACACACTACCCGGATAATGTTACCATAGCAAAGACCATAACAGCTCAGGAAGCAAAACTCGTAGAAGCCCAAGCCGGTCATATTCACGTGCCGGAGTTAGCTAAAGAATTATTAGAGCAGATAGGTTTTGAGGCCAGAGATAGTGAATATGTAGATGCTAAAAGTGGTGTGAGTGCCCGGATGAGTATCACGGCTTACGAAAACCTATTGAGTACGGCTGAGCGTAGAGCATTATTAGCTAATGATGAAAGGACAATAGTAAGATTATCCGATTTTATGGGAGTCATACCGGCAATTACTGGCAAAATAGAATTGGTCTATGAAGGTGAGCAAGAAGGCGCTGATGCTGTGGCCAGCATATTGATAGAAAACGCAATAAAAACGTTGTTCCCTAAGTATTTCCCGAAGATTGAGAAACTACAGAAACAGGATGAAGAAACACCGTATGACCATTTGGTATCCTGGTTTTTTAATCTTAAGGATGGGTTTGAACTATTAGACCATGTCAAGGATAAAGAATACCAGACCATTCTGAATAGTATAGCTCCGTTAGATGATCTTATTGGTGAGTATCAGCCAAATTTAAATACAGCAGATACTTATTTCGTTAAGGAGTTTATACTCTGGGCTTTGGTAGAGTTTAAGCAATTAAGTAAATACCGTTTTACTGAAGGTCTACAGTTTAAAGACCCTTATGGGAGTTTTATTAGTGGTATATAAGAGAAGGGCAAAAAACCCTTCTCTTAATCCAGACTTACTCATTCTTGTCAAAAATCCACCAGACTTCACCGTTATTGGGATTAAAACTTAGTTTTAGAATCCCAATTTTACTTCGTACAATATATTTGTTGGTCACATTTAAGTACTTGCCATCAAGTTTTGCTAAATATTTACCATCAGTATAAGTAAATATGATACCATTGCTTAATTCGAATATCAAATTCTTTTGACCAGTTAATTGTTTTGAATTCGTAATGCTCTTATGAGCAGTGACTTTATTTTTGTCAATATAAATGCCTTTCCTTTTCGATTTTCCAAAATCTTTAGTTAAAGCCAGTTCAATCCTTCCTTTATTGAGTTTGTAAATATCTTTACCAGACTTGTAACTTGGATAAACAATCAATGTGTAAGAGCCATCAATGTCATAAATAGAAGGGCGTTCATTAGCTTTTAAGACGACTTGATTATGTTCGTTTTTTAATTCAAATTGAGTGCCCGGCGGATACATTTTTACCTTTTTGTTATTATAATCTTCATAGATTTTTAAGTAGGTGTTTTGCGCCTGACCACCTAACACGAATATTATAATAAAAATCAGTGATAAAAAGCTTAAGATATGATTCTTGTTTTTCATGATATTAGTTTTTGTAGTTGGTTACAGTCTGCTTTTTTCGTCTTCAATCCCTGTTTTTCGTTTGCGTGCTTTTTTAATCTCATTACGACCAAAATTATAAGTGAGGTTAAAGCGTACCTGTCGACTATCGCTACCACCATCTCCGCGAATTGATAAGTCACCAAATTGAGTTGTCCCACGCCATGGTGAAGTGAATAAGATATCGTTAAATGCTAATCTTGCTGTCAGGGTATTATCAAAGAAACGCTTCTGAAATGCTAGGTTGAGTGACCCCATGCTTTGTGTCTCATAAGTACCACCCCATACCGAAGGAGAATTATACCATCCAGATACTTCAATTCTGAAGTCATTAGGAAGTTTAAACGTATTTTGTGCGTAGAAACTTAACGTATTTTGACTAATGGAAATGAAATCAGGATTGGTGGCTTCAAAGATGCTTCGGTATGCATTTAGGCTGATGTAAACATTCCACCAATCCGTAAATCTTGTAGGGTATGAAATTCCAAGATTAATGATCTTTTGATTGGCTACGTTTCTGCTGATCAAAGAGTTAGAATTACCTTCTCCAGCTTCAGTAACCTGCGCGAAAAAATCCTTGATGAAGCTATAACTAAGTGATGTTGTTAGTCTGTAATTATATGTGTGCGATAACCTTAGATTGTCAGTGTACTGAGGCTGTAAAAAGGGATTACCTTGTCTGAATGATAGTTCGTCTATACGGTACTGAAAAGGGTTTAAACTTTGGTAGGTAGGACGTTGAATACGTCTACTGTAATTGAGGGCTAAACTGTTCTTTTGATTCATTTGATAGGTGATGCCGGCACTAGGGAACCAGTCCGTATAGTTACGTTTTACGCGGTTATTGGCATTTTCCTGTAAGCTTTCTAATTGAGCATCAGAAACTGTGTTTTCCATTCTCAATCCAAATTGAATATTGAATGCCTCAAATTTTTGCTTATAGTTAAAATAGGCTGCATTGATGCGTTCATCATAACTAAAGTCATTTGATTGGGAGGTGTCCAGATCGTTATTCCCATTAGTACGATCGAAAGCATCAAAACTGTTATCTGTCTTTACTTTTGAAAACTTAGCCCCAAGGCTTAGTACACCTTTAAATAGGTTTTGGGAATAATCGGCTTGCGTAGAAAGTATGGAAATATCAATAGGCGTGTCAAAAAAAGCAATGTTTTGACTCAAAATTTCGGTTTCATCCCCATTAAAGTATTGATTAGGTTGTAGGTTGGTTCTGTCGTTGGTATACTTTCCATAATCCAGATCAATATTAAGCGTATGCCCCAAAGTATCTTTAAATCGGTAATTGATATTGGTAAAGATATTTGAAGTCTTATTTTTTGAATCACTACCAGCCACTAAAACTTCAGAAGTATTTTGGCTGTCTAAAGGTGTTATTGGAGTTCTGGAGTCACTCTCAGAGCCAGAATTGTTGAAATTTCCAGTAGCAATGATACCAAAAGTTGATTTAGCATTAGCGTAAAAATCAAATCCCAATCTGAGATTATTAATATTATTATCAAAGACACTTTCTGTTCTGGCATTAAAATTAGTATTGTTTTGAAAACGATTTAAGTTTATAAAGCTGGTACCTCTACCAAAACGATTGCTGTACGTACCATAAAGGCTGGTTTTTTTTGTTCTGTTATTGAATGAAACCGAATTGTAAAATCTGGCAAGTTCTCCTACTGTTACTCCAGAGGATATACTACCATTTGTACCCAATGATTTATCACGTTTTAGCTTAATGTTAATGATACCTGCATTCCCCTCAGCATCGTATTTAGAGGACGGCTGAGTAATGATTTCAATAGACTCTATATCGCTGGCTTGCAGGGTTCTTAGATAATTAACCAAATCCTGACCGCGTAGTACCGAAGGTTTATCATCTATATAAATCAATACTCCGGTTTTACCTTCAACAATGATGTTGTCTGAGTTATCGATAATGACACCCGGAGCTTTTCGGAGCAATTCAAACCCAGAATCTCCAACGGCATTGATGGTATTAGCCACATTAAATACGGTTTTGTCAGCCAACACCTGTATAAGTGGTTTTTCTGCTGTTATAGTTACTTCGTCTAAGGCTTCTGTGTCAGCCTCCATCAGTATTGAGTCAAAACTTTTGTTTGTACTTTCAATAGTAAAAGGTTCTGTGTAATAGTCTTTATACCCCAAGCTGGTAATCCATAATTGATATGAGCCATCAGGTACATTGTCTAACATAAAGACTCCATTATCACCAGACAGTTTGGCTTTAATGAAAGCTTTAGTTTCAGAATCTAATAATGATACTATAGCAGAAGGTATGGACTGATTTTCAGAGTCTGCTACAATACCAGATATTTTGTTTTGTGCTGTTATGCTGTTAAAGAAGCATATTAAAAGACATAGTATGAAAGTTTTCATAAGTGTTGTTTTTGATTACAATGCAAATATGAAATTTAGCATAAGGCAATACACGTGCTTATCGTTGAGTGGGCCTATGAACTGATGAGTCGACCGGCCCATTTAACGACGTATAGGTCAACTCGTCGATTAGTATTATTAGATAATATGAAGTACATTTAGATTTGTCGAAACTATATTAATAATGGATACTTCTTTTCTTAATAAACGATTCCTCACAGTCAGAGTGGGTGACATCCTGGCATTTCTGGGATTTTATATATTCTTTAGTTTGTTTTACTATGTAACGCTATATATCAATAGACAGGGTTATAGTGAACGAGAAGATAAATTTTTTGACTTTTGGATAGTGATCGATGATAGTGGTCTGGACTATATGATAAAGTTAATACTAACGTTACCCATCTGGTATTTGCTATTCAGAAAACTAAAGCATTGGACAATGACCAAGCGCCTTTTATTACACGTTATTTTGTTACCAATTTTTGTAATTGTTTGGCAGCAATTATATTATGAGATCTGTGAGGCTATTGGTTTTTTTCATTTGGGCGGAACAGGACGTATTTGGGATATTTATATTCCGGCATTGTTTTATATTCTTCAATTTGGTATTATGCACTCGTATAATTTCTATCTTGAGAATAGAAGAAAACTAATACTTGAAGGTGAGTTGCGACATGCAGCTCTAAAAAGTGAGCTTTCTGCTTTAAAAGCGCAATTAAATCCACATTTTTTATACAATACATTTAATACGATAAGTGCTTCAGTGCCTCCCAAAAATGAGAAAACCAGATATCTCATTGCTGAACTCTCAGACTTGTTTCGCTATCAGTTAAAGGCATCGCAGGTAGATAAAGTTACGCTTAAAGAAGAATTGGATTTTGTAAATAAGTATTTGGCTCTGGAAAAAGAACGCTTTCAGGAACGCTTAAACATTGAAATGGATGTTGCTGAAACATTATATGAAGAATTAATCCCTCCGATGTTATTACAACCTTTGGTAGAGAATTCTATCAAACACGGTCTGTCATCATTGATTGAAGGTGGTAAGATATCCATTAAAATTATTAAGAAAGACGAAAAACTACATTTTGAAATTGCAGATACAGGCATTGGTATTGAAAATAAAGATTCAGTATTTCATAAAGGGATAGGACTTACCAATACGAGACTACGTCTCGAAAAAATATATAAGAGTACTCTAAAATTATCCGATAATACTCCACAAGGGTTAAAAATTAGCTTTACAATATGAAGAAAGTAATTATCATAGATGACGAAGCAGCTGGGCGCCAGTTGATAAAGGAATATTTAGGTGATTATCCAGAATTGATACTTTTAGGTGAGGCTAACAATGGTGTAGATGCCGTAAAGGTTATTAATGAATTCAAACCCGATTTGGTATTCTTAGATATCCAAATGCCTGGCATGACAGGTTTTGATGTTTTGACGCATTTAGAAGAATTACCTCAGATTATTTTTTCAACAGCATACGATCAATATGCATTAAAGGCCTTTGAGGTACATGCTGTAGATTATTTGTTAAAGCCCTATACCAGAGAGCGGTTTAAAGTAGCTGTAGACAAATTGAAGTATGATTCAGACGATAATAAAGCCAGACCACTTACAGAAAGCTTGCTAATGGATGCCAATAAGTTTCCCGAGCGTATCTTGGTACAAACTCAAAATAAACTGGTTACTATAGCTTTGGCAGAGGTCATACGTATTGAAGCTTATGGTGATTATTCTAAACTGGTTACCGATGCTAAAACTTATATTAGTAATTATGGCATCTCAACGCTCGAAGAAAAACTCAATGGTTCTATGTTCATCAGGGTACATCGTTCATCAATCATTAACCTTCACAATGTAAAAGAGTTAAATAAATATGCCAAAAGTTATGATGTGACCATGAAAAATGGAGATGTGGTAAGAGTGAGCAGAGGCTATATGGATAATATCAAAGAATTAATGTTCTAAATAAAACTTACCAATTACTGCGGCTTTTGATATTTGCCTCACAAAGGCGGATGATCTCCTCAATGCGTTTTTGTTGGGTTTCTTCACGTTTTGCACTATATAACCATGATAGATAAGCTTTCCGGTAGCCTCTGGCAAAATTTTGATAATTTTCAAATGCCTTGGGGTTGCGGTCAAAAGCTTTTTGTAAATTCTCTGGAATAATACCGTTTTCTATATCATCCATAGCCGTCCATGTGCCGGTGGTTTTTGCCAATTCAATCATTCTTTGACCTTCATCTTGCATTAAGCCTTCAGCAATCAATTCTTTTACGTGGGTTTTATTGACTTTACTCCATAAACTTTTAGGATTGCGTGGACAGAAGTATTGTCGGCGCTTACCATTGCCCAGGCTTTTTACTGTGGAATCGATCCAGCCAAAGCATAATGCCACTCTAACCGCTTCTTCCCAGCGCATGGTAGGGATGTTGGTTTCTAGTTTATAGAAAATGAGATACACGCCTTTTGATTGTTTATGATTGTTGAGTAACCAATCGTACCAATCGGTATCGCGTTCAAAATACAATTCTTCAAATTCCATAAGTTACATTTGTTTTATGTTAACATAAAAATTGCGATCTACAGTTATATTATCAGCGTCAATGGGTTTGCTTTGCCATTCGGATTTAGGGAACAACCACTCTTTTTTATCATCCATATAAATTACAACAGGCATGTCAAAATCTTCAACGATATCTGTCCAACGGTATTTAAGTAAGCCATCATTGATAATGTATTCTAATGTAGGAATACGAGTGTCTCTAAGATATTGATTGAAAAATGCTGTCAGGTCCGCGCCTTTTTGCTCACTAATGTAGTCTTCTACTTGTTTTGAGGTTACCGTTTGATGATAAAATGTTTTATTTAGTCCACGAAGTATTTGTCGCCATTTTTCATCATCCTCAATGAGTTGTCGTAAAGTATGAAGCATGTTAGCTCCTTTATAATACATGTCACCAGACCCTTCATTATTAACATCATAAAGACCAATAATTGGACGGTCATTAACAACATTTGCTCTGGTACCAATAACGTAGTCTGCACTAGCGTCTTTACCATAATAATAATCTAAAAACAGATTTTCCGAGTATGAAGTAAAACTCTCGTGTATCCACATATCTGCTATATCTTTATTGGTAATATTATTAGCAAACCATTCATGGCCAGCTTCGTGAATAATGATAAAATCGAATTTTAAGCCCCAACCGGTTCGGGATAAATCATTACCCAAATACCCTTTTCGATATTGATTACCATAGGTGACAGAACTTTGATGTTCCATGCCAAGGTAAGGCACCTCTACTAACTTGAAGCTATCTTCATAAAACGGATAAGGACCAAACCAATGTTCAAAGGCTTTCATCATTTTTGGAGCGTCTTTAAAATGTGTTTTGGCTTTTTCCAGATTATAGGATAAAACATAATAGTCTAAATCCAGATTGCCTTTTTCGCCTTTATAGACTTCTGAAAAATTAACATAATCGCCAATATTAATGTTAACACCATAATTATTGATCGGATTGCTTACAAACCAGGTATAGATGTTTGATTTAGGATGGTCTTTAATTTCCACGAGTCGACCATTGGATACAGGTATTAAGCCTTTTGGTGTGGTCACTCTAATATGCATACTATCCACTTCATCGTACATATGGTCTTTGTTTGGCCACCATACACTGGCGCCCAAACCTTGGCAGGATGTCGCTATAAAATGATTGCCATTTTCATCTCTTTTCCATGAAAAACCACCATCCCATGGCGCACGTTTGGCTTGCCTTGGGTAGCCTTTATAGGTGATTTGTAGCGATTTTATAGCACCAACGTTTTGCTTTGCTTTGAGTGTGATGTAATAGACATTACCATCGCGTTTAAAGTCTAACTCCTGACCATCTTGAGTGACTTTGGAAATCGTCATCGGTTCCTGAAGATCAATCTGCATGATCTGATAGGGTTTTAATACTTTATATTGAATGGTATTAGCCCCGGAAATAAATTTTTTATCAGGAAGCACTTTAACGTCTAAGAAATAATAATTTAAGTCCCACCATTCACGCTCTGGCGTTATACTTCCTCTTAAAGTGTCCTGTCGATTAAAATGCTGTTTTTCACTTAGTAAACCCTGAGCTAAGCAATTAAAGGATAATATTAAAGCTATGAAGCATGTTGCTATTTTCATATAAATAGAGTTAATCTAATAGAAAAGCATAATCACTATTTCTATATATTTTAGTATAATCGTTCGTGTTTAAAAGCTCATAAATGGCTTGTTTTTTGTCTGTGTGATTCTCATAATATGATTTTGATATCATATAACCAAATGTATATCCTAAGTCATATGGTCTGTCTTCAATCTCACCATTATAAAGCCATCTCGTAAAATCATTAGTATATCGGTCTTTGATAAAATCATCACATACCATTTTTAAGTTGTCTTCATCTTCTAGAAATGCAGTGTTATCATTTTGAAGCTCTATACCTGTACAAAGTTCGACCATGAAATCACAAACCCCTTCAAAGAATATACTTCCCAAAACATTTTCGGCATTGTTTCCGTCACTGTAATTCTGCTGAAAATGCATAAGCTCATGAATGATGAGTTTTGACATGTCTGCCGTTTCGCCGATCACATTTTTTTGCCAGGGGGTCATTCCTTTTTGAGGCATCTCAGGACCTTTGCCATACATATCACCACCAACAAACATGCCTAATTCTGAAGCTGTTCCTCCAGAGTTTAATAATCCAGGTACAATATATACTTTAGGGAATACTGCTTTAGGGTAGAGGGTTTTAAAATTTTGCATCCATCCTGCGATTTGTTGCTTAAGTGCCATGACACTATCTTGATCAAATTGAGTTTTTAAATATGTATAGTATTCTGGCGTTTGCTTGATAATTTGAGCTTCCATAGCTTTTAAACTATTATAACGAATGACATAATAATCCCTAAGCTCATTAGGGCCCTTAAATATAAATTCTTTAAGTACTTGTTTTGATTTGGAAGTATCCGCTTTGGCACGTTCAAAATACGACCAGAATGCATCCATGGATTCAAGTTGAATACCAAAGTTATCGATATTTCTTAATTGATTTCGAATAGAATCTAATCTGGGTTGTAATGTGCTCCAATGCTCGGTGGGTTTGATAAGTTCGTCTAATTCAAACTTCGATAATACATTCGGATTAGACATGCCATGATCTATTGATAAATGGATCATTGAAGCTGCTGAATCTATCATTGAAGCCTTACCGTACATCCATGCAGCATAAACATACATTTCTGAAGCCTTTAGATCTCTGTTATTACGGTAGAGTTTATTGGCAAATTTTTGATAATGTGCAGCGCTGTCGAGTGTTTCAAAGCCTTCAAATAAGACACCCATATCAGGGAGGTGTAATTGTGAAACCGGAATATTTTTTTCCTGTGGAGCGTTATTACAACTCGCACACAATAGAATCACGATAACAGCTACAATAAGTTTAATATACTTCATTCTTTGATTGATTTATGAGGTTTATCTGATGATTTGATTAGGGAAAACAACAAGACTTTCATGACCTTCATCATCTATGGATGCAACACCAAATAAATAGTTGTCGATAACAATACCCTCTAATGTAAACTCTGAAACGTCTCCTACATACCGACTGTGATCCCAGGTTGGGGAAGTGGTAGCTCTCCAATAGATTTTATAACCTTTGGCACCATTAACTTTTTGCCATTTTAATTTAGCTGAAGGTTCTACAATACCTCCAATACCAACTGCTTTGGGTTGTGGTGGTGCTGAGGCTAAATTGGCCATGGTGATGGCATTTACCGCAGTTAATTTTTTAGCATAATCAAAATTAACATGCTCAAAAGTATCACCATAAGCAATACCATTTTCTGTTCTTATATCCTGATGCTGCTGTGTGTAATTCTCATGTGCTTCCATGATTCTAATGCCTGCATAACCTACATCGTTAAAAGGCCTGTGATGACCGCCTCGGCCAAAACGATCTAAGCGGTATATCATTATAGGATTCATTTCGGGCATGTATATTTTTGTAGTTTTATAGACATAGCGTGCCAATTGCCTTGAAATGCCATCCACTTCACCACCATAAAAACGGCGTGCTCGCCGCTGCTTTTCCGTTTCTGTAGGAGGTACGGGTTCTGAAAATATTCGAAATGTTCTATTATCTATAATGCCATCCACACCTTTGATATTACCGATCATATCGTTATTAAGAACGCCAATAATATCCCAATTGTTCTTTTGCGCATATTTGGCCAGACCTTGTCCGCCAAAAAGCCCTTGTTCTTCTCCTGAAAGCCCTACATAAATAATACTGCTTTTAAATTGATATTTAGACAGCACTCTGGCTGCTTCGATAGCCCCTGCCATTCCTGATGCATTATCATTGGCTCCCGGCGCATCGGAGGTATAATTATTGACATCTGATACTCGGGAATCGATGTCTCCACTCATTATGATATATCGGTTTGGATAGGTTGTACCGCGTTGAATGGCGACAACATTAACCACCATAACGTCTTTTACAATACGTTGATTGCTCCCTTTTTCTACTAAATCGCTTTGATAAAAAACTTCTAGACAGTTATTACAGTCTTTGGAGATGTTTTCAAATTCTGACTTTATCCAACGTCTTGCAGCACCAATACCGCGGGTTTCAGAAATGGTATCACTAAGGGTATGTCGGGTGCCAAAGTCGGCTAAAGTCTTTACGTCATTTTTAATTCGCTCAGAAGATATAGCATCTATAATATCATAAATCTTAAGATCGGTTTGAGCAATTAGTATGCTAGAGAAGAGTAGGGGTAGGAGTACGATTATCTTTTTCATTGCTTTGGAAGTTCAAAGCACTAAATATAACGAAATAAAAAAGCCAATTCAAGCTAATGAATTGGCTTTTACATCCATTCTAACTTAATCTAAAAACAATATTTGTTTTCTGCTTTTACTTTTTCTGCAATGGTATTGCGTAAATCTACCACATTAGGATAGTTGGTATATTTTGTGAATCGCTTTAGACCCATAAGCATCATTTTTTGTTCATCACCTTCTGCAAAAGAAATAATACCTTCCATACCATTCTTTTTAATAGTTTCTACGGCATTGAATAAATACAATTTAGCCATGGCAATTTGCTCTTTTTGAGCTTCTTCACCAAAGCGTTTAGCATTTTTCTCAGTTCTTAGTATGGTAGATTCTGCCATATATATTTCGATGAGAATATTAGAGGCTGCCATTAGCAGTTGCTGATGTTGCTCCAAGTCTGGACCAAACTTTTGAACTGCTGCACCGGCTACCATTAAAAATACTTTCTTGAGTTTGGCAACCATTGCTTTCTCTTCAGAAAAGAGCTCAGAATAATCCGGGATATCGAAAGATGGTATCCCCATAAGCTCATCTGCTACTTTCATAGCTGGTCCCAAAAGGTCTACATGCCCTTTCATGGCCTTTTTAACTAGCATACCTACTGAAAGCATTCTGTTGATTTCATTGGTGCCTTCGTATATTCTTGCAATTCTGGCATCTCGCCATGCGGCTTCCATAGGTGTTTCTTCTGAGAATCCCATACCTCCAAAAATCTGAATCCCTTCATCGGCACAATTTTGTACATCTTCTGAAACGGCTACTTTTAATATGGAACATTCAATGGCATATTCTTCCACGCCTTTAAGCTCTGCTTCCTGATGTGTGTTTCCTGAAGCTTGACGAATGGCAATACGGTCTTCGATGTTTTTGGCAGCACGATAACATGCCGATTCACCTGCATAAGCACTAGTTGCCATTTCAGCTAACTTAGCTTTTATAGCTCCAAAATCTGCTATTGGCGTTTTGAACTGTTTACGTTCATTGGCATATTGTACACCTATTGTTGTGATACGGCGTTGAGAATCCAAGCATGCAGCTGCCAGTTTAATTCTACCAACATTTAAGGCGTTCATAGCAATTTTAAAACCATTTCCTCTTTCGGAGAGCATGTTCTCTACAGGTACCATAGTATCATTAAAGAACACCTGACGCGTAGAGGATGCCCTAATCCCTAATTTATGCTCTTCTTCTCCTAAAGTAATGCCATTTTCGGGATCGTTTTCTACAATAAACCCTGTAATGTTTTTATCATCTTCAATTCTGGCAAAAACGATGAATAACTTACAAAATCCTGCGTTAGATATCCACATTTTTTGCCCGTTGATTTTATAGTGTTTTCCGTCTTCAGTTAACGCTGCAGTGGTTTTTCCTGAGTTGGCATCACTACCGGCTCCTGGTTCTGTTAAACAATAAGCGCCAAACCATTCTCCTGTAGCTAGTTGTGGAACGTATTTTTGTTTTTGTGCCTCTGTTCCATATAGCGTAATGGGCATGGTGCCAATTCCTGTATGCGCCCCAAATGCTGTACTAAAAGAGCCAGTACCACTAGATATATAGTCACATACCAGCATGGTAGATACAAACCCCATTCCTAAACCTCCGTAAGCTTCAGGTACGGCTACACCTAAAAAACCAAGTTCACCGGCTTTGCGCATACATGCTTCTGTAAGTGCATAGTCTTTAGCTTCAAAACGATCTTTATGCGGAATGACTTCACGGTCATTGAACTCTATTACCGCTTCTTTCATCATACGTTGCTCTTCATTGAAATCTTCAGGGGTAAAGACATCTTCACAGCTGGTCTCCTTCACCAAGAACTGTCCGCCACGTAATATTTCTTTTTCTACTGTTTCCATCTTAATAATAGGTTTTTGTTATTAGTATTGAGCATTTTATTACTCAACTCTGATTTCTTGATTTTGCATTAATTTAAAAATTCAAATACGCCTGCGGCACCTTGTCCCGTACCCACACACATGGTAACCATACCATATTTACTTTGCATGTCGCGTTTACGCATTTCATCAAATAGTTGTACTGATAATTTAGCGCCGGTGCAACCCAATGGATGCCCTAGAGCAATGGCACCGCCATTAACATTGATGATATCCGGATTCAGTCCTAATTCACGAATTACAGCTAAAGATTGCGAAGCGAAAGCTTCATTCAACTCTATAAGCTCTATATCTTTTTGTTGTAACCCAGCTTGTTTTAAGGCTTTAGGTACGGCTGCAACCGGGCCGATACCCATAATTCTTGGCTCTACACCAGCTGCGGCATAACTTACGAGTCTGGCTATAGGCTCCAGATTAAGTTCTTTAACCATAGCTTCACTCATAACCAAAACAAATGCAGCGCCATCACTGGTTTGTGATGAATTGCCAGCTGTAACAGAACCGCCTTGAGCAAATACCGGTCTTAACTTTGCCAACGCTTCTTTAGAAGTCCCTTTTCTCGGGCCTTCATCTTTGGTAATGGTAAATTGTCTTGTAGACTTTTTACCATCACTATTGACATAAGTTTCGTCAACGTTTATAGGAACAATTTGATCTTGAAAACGATTTTCATCTAATGCTTTTAGGGCTTTCATATGTGAGTTGTAAGCAAACTCATCCTGATCTTCACGGGAAACCTTATACTTATCAGCAACAGCTTCAGCGGTATTTCCCATACCCCAATAATAATCTTCGTGTCCGGAGTTTACAATGTCGTAATTCAATTCGGGTTTGAAGCCGGTCATTGGTACAGAGCTCATACTTTCTGAACCTCCGGCAATAATACATTCGGCCATTCCTGACTGGATTTTAGCTACGGCCATGGCTATAGTTTCTAATCCTGAAGAACAAAATCTATTAACAGTAACACCTGGTACATCTACTGTGTTAAGGCCTATCAACGAGATAATACGCGCCATGTTTAAACCTTGAGAGCCTTCGGGCATAGCATTCCCTACAATGACGTCATCTATTCTTGAAACATCAAAATCTGGTAATTTGCCCATCATGTATTGAATGGTTTCAGCAGCCAGTTCATCAGCTCTTTTAAATCGAAACCCTCCTTTTTTAGACTTTCCAACGGCGGTTCTATATCCTTTTACTATATATGCTTGTTTCATTTATTTGTAGTATTGAGTTATGATCAGTTACGTAGTGGTTTTCCGGTTTTTAACATGTGCTGAATTCTTTCCAAAGTTTTACGCTCCGTACATAAACTTAAGAATGCTTCACGTTCCAAATCCAGTAAATATTGTTCAGTTACCAAAGTAGGTTCTGAAAGATCGCCTCCAGCCATAACATAAGCCAGTTTATTTGCTATTTTTTGATCGTGTTCACTAATATAATGACTCGCTTCCATGGCATCAGTTCCTACCAGAAACATTCCTAAGGCTTGCTTCCCTAGCACTTTTACGTCTTTACGTTTTACAGGTTGTGTGTAACCGGCATCAGCCATTAATTTGGCATGTGCTTTTGCAGTTGCGATTTGACGGTCTTTATTAACTACCACGATATCTTTACCTTTTTGTAATATGCCTAAATCGAAAGCTTCATATGCCGAAGTTGCCACTTTAGCCATTCCAATAGTCAAGAAATATTCTTGCAATACATTTAATTCAACATCGCCTTTATGAAAAGTGTCTGAGGCTCTTAATGCCATTTCTTTAGAACCCGCACCACCAGGTATGACACCAACACCAAATTCAACCAGGCCGATGTAAGTTTCGGCAGCCGCCACAACCTTATCTGCATGCATGGATAACTCACAGGCACCTCCAAGAGCCATGCCATGTGGTGCTGAGACTGTTGGTATAGAAGAATAACGCATGCGCATCATGGTATCCTGAAAATACTTAATAGCCATATTCAATTCATCATATTCTTGTTCTACGGCCATCATAAAAATCATACCAATATTAGCTCCTACTGAGAAGTTAGCTGCTTGGTTTCCAATAACCAGCCCATCAAAATCTTTTTCTGCCAGATCTAGTGCTTTATTTAATCCGGCTAGCACATCACCTCCAATGGTATTCATTTTGGATTGGAATTCGCAATTCAAAATACCATCGCCCAAATCTTCAACAACTACACCAGAATTTTTAAATACGGCATTTGATGTTCTTATATTATCTAATATGATGAATGCATCTTGTCCCGGCTTTTTAACTTGTGCTTTGGCAGCAACATCATAATAATAGGTAGAGCCATCTTTTACGGTATAGAATGCATTTTCGCCTTTGTCTAACATTTCAGTAACCCATGCCGCTGGTTCATAACCTTCAGCTTTCATAAGAGCGATACCGTCTTTAATGCCTACGGCATCCCATATTTCGAAGGGTCCGTTTTCCCATCCGAATCCTGCTTTCATGGCATCGTCAATACGATAGAGTTCATCTGAAATTTCGGGAATCCTATTTTGAACGTAAGCAAACATGGCAGCAAAGTTTTTACGATAGAAGTCTCCGGCTTTGTCTTTACCTCCTACTAATACTTTGAATCGATCTATAGGCTTGTCTATGGTTTTTGTCAATTCCAGAGTCGCAAACTTTGCTTTTTTAGACGGACGGTATGCCATGGTATCTAAGTCTAGTGCCAGAATCTCTTTTTTACCTTCTGTATTTACTGATTTCTTATAAAATCCCTGACCGGTTTTACTACCTAACCATTTATTCTCCATCATGGTATTGATGAAGTCAGGTAGCTTAAACAATTCATGCGCTTCATCATCCGGACAATTGTCATAAATACCATTAGCAACATGTACCAATGTATCTAAACCAACAACATCTACTGTTCTAAAAGTTGCAGATTTTGGTCTGCCAATAACAGGGCCTGTAAGTTTATCAACTTCTTCTACAGTAAGTCCCAGTTCTTTGACTTGGTGGAATAAACTTTGAATGCCAAATATACCAATACGATTGCCTATAAAGGCAGGAGTATCTTTTGCTAATACTGATGTTTTACCCAAAAACTTTTCGCCGTATTCCATTAAAAAATCCGTAACGTCCTGTTTACAATCAGGTCCAGGAACTACCTCAAAAAGCTTTAAGTATCTCGGTGGATTGAAAAAGTGAGTGACGGCAAAGTGCTGACGAAAATCTTCCGATCTGCCTTCATTCATGAACTTAATTGGAATTCCAGAGGTGTTGGAAGAAATAATTGTGCCCGGTGTTCTATACTTTTCGATATTTTCAAATACTTGTTGTTTGATATCTAACCGTTCAACAACGACTTCCATAATCCAATCGACATCAGCAACTTTAGCAATATCATCTTCGAGATTACCTGTTGTAATTCGTTTGGCAAATTTTTGATGATAAATAGGTGAGGGCTTAGATTTTAGAGATGCAATAAGGGCATCGTTGACCAAGCGGTTTCTAACGGCCTTATCATCTAATGTAAGTCCTTTTGCTTTTTCTTTTTCGTTTAACTCTCTGGGGACTATATCCAATAGAAGGACATCGACACCAATATTTGCAAAATGACAGGCGATACCACTTCCCATGATACCAGAACCTATAATAGCGACTTTTTTAATTCTGCGTTTACTCATTTTTACTTTAAAATGTGTTCTTTTTGATTGTATATTTTTTTATTAGAGATCATATTGTTTATGATTTCAGCAACTTCATAGAAATTTTTAAGTTGTTCTGCTGAAACATTATTTTTTATAGCTTCATTGAAGATAATGACACGTTCTTTTGAGTATTCGCGTTTTTCTCTTCCAAAATCAGTGAGATGAATTAATACGCCTCTGCCATCTTCAGGATTGGGCTTGCGAACTATAAGCCCTTTTTCTTCCATGGTTTTAAGTGTTCTGGAGAGGCTGGTGGCTTCCATACCCATTTTTGGACCCAAAGAAGTAGATGGTGTGCCTGACTCAGGGTCAATACTTAATAATGCAAAACCTGTAGCCATAGTGGTTTCAAATTTTGCAGCTTCTTCATTGTACATTTTATTTACTGCTAACCAGGTCGTTCGCAATACATAATCAATGGTTTTATCTTTCATAGTGTAGTGTTGAATTTCAAATATACTAAAAAATACTATGCATGCATAATAATTAATAAAAAATTATGCACGCATAGTATAATAATGCTTAAGACGATCTAAGTAACTAACGCATCCTAAGCTTATGGTAGGTTCTTACTACCATTTATCGTTATTTTATTAACCTAGTTTTCCGTTAATGGCACCAATAACGCCACCTACTATTGTTGTCATAACAGTAGTGACTGCTACATCTACAGCGAAGGTTTCATATGTGGCTCCGGGCATCATTGCCAAATTGAAGAAATTATAGAATATGCCTAACAGCAATCCTAGAACAGCACCGCCTTTTGCTCCTGTAGCAAAGGTGGTTATTTGCGCCCACTTGGTATAAATAAAGGCAATAAACAGACCAAAGAAGATACATCCTAAAAGAATGTAAACCATGGTAGTGGTACTTTCTTCGGGTTGTGGAAAAAAGTCTTTAAGTAAAATCCCATAGAATAACCAGCCTAAAAGCCAATCTACTATACCGCCGATGATACCACCGACTAAAAAGTTCTTAATTTTCATTTTGTTAGTTTTATTTAGTTATTAATGATAAATATATAATTTTTTAACTAAATAATTGATTTTTAAACAGTGTAAAGCCCTATTAGTGAGATGTATGCATTTGTTGAAATGCATTTTATAACTTGTTTTTATTTAATATTCATCGCCTCTTTTCGGGATTTTATATTCAATTTTGAATAAATATTACTGACGTGGCTTTTTACGGTACTCAACCCTATATTGCATACTTCGGATATTTCTTTATTCGATTTGCCCGATTGGATAAGCATAAATATTTTTCGTTCCTGAACACTTAATGATTTTAGAGGGTTGTCATTCTTTTTTCGTTTTGATACAAGGTTATAATTAATAATATAACCCAAAGCAAAAAAGCTAATACCAATTATAATATACCATAATAAGGAAGAGGGTTCACTTTTAGGAAGTTTGTTTCTCAATTCTTTAAAGTAAGATGAGTTTTCAGTTTCCCATTTTTCAAGATAAGTTTCGTAGAATTTCTGATGCTCTAAAAATGTGGATTCAAACTTGCTATGATTTAAAGCATATAAAGACACTATGGGGTGAGCGCTGGTATCTGCTATGTGTCGCAACTGCTCATGTAATGTTTTATCAACAAACTCTTTTTTGAGTGCACTTTCTTTAAGATCTGTGACTTCAGCTTTATTGATAATGGTGTTGATGATTTTAAGATCGTCATTTGGACGGTAGCCTTCAATATGATATTCACCAAATAAGCCATTGCCGACTGTATTACGGATATTTATATCTGAATTGCGATTGGCTATAAAGAAAATATGATTTTCTTCTTGACCTCCTATGATCAATGAAGCAGGTGGAGCTTCCTTTTTTGAGAGGTGAATTCTGTAGATATAATCGTCATTAGGGAGGACTTTGGCAGGGAAATGAAAAGCACCGGTACTGTCAATTTTTGCTTCAGCAATGATCATTTCATTCGACATGGTATACATGTCTTTAAAGGCGGGTATTTGAGAAAGGTAAACTACAGGTTCCCAAATAGAGTCTAGCTGTAGTTTACCTCGAATAAACTGCTCGTTTTTTGATTGTGATTGAGAATAGCAATTAAGACTAACTGATACTATAAATAATTGCAAAAAAACAAGGTTCTTTAAATGCATGTGGATAGGGTTGATTGATATGCTACTGATTCGTTGAAGTGCAAATAGAGATGTCTCCAGATACCTTTTTGGGAATTAGCTTTACGACCCAGTCACCTTTCATGGGAGTTTCGAAATGTTTCTGCATCTGACCAGACACTAACTCTGTTTTATCGCCAGCTGCTTCAATGGAAAAATGACCTTTCTTGTCGCCATTAGGATCGTATATTTCTATGGTCAACAACCCGGAATTTATAGTGCTATTTACAGCAACTGACATGGCTTTGGCGTTGTCTGTAACATCGATTTTAATGTCTTTTTTGTTAGAACTCTTGTCTAGCTCTATAGTTCTCACAGAAGAAGTAGAGTTGCATTGGTGCTGACCAGTACGGTATTTGTAGCTGCTTTGGCTGTTTTGCTGCGCCTGAGTGCAAAAGGATATAAATACAAATAAGCACGTGAATAATTGAATTGATCTTTTCATGATTGATAAAATTTAAAATTGTTTAGCAAAGCTATCCAGATCAGAGGCAAATAAAAACTTTTACAGGTCTGAAAAAAGAACGAAAAAAGGACTAAAAAGGTATAAAACCCTATAAAATAAAGGCTATTCAACAGTATACTTCACAGGTGTTTAGTATGCTTTAGATCTGAAAAAAGAACCGATAAGAGGTGCGGCAGTGATTAATTTTGATAGATTTTATTGTATAAATCGATATAAATCTCTTTGATCACAGAGCGTTTCATTTTCATAGTCGGTGTAAGGTGACCATCATCGATAGTCCATGCCTCAGGAGTTAATTCAAATCGTTTGATTTGTTCCCATTTACCAAATTGGACATTGCACTTGTCAACTTCTTTCTGAATACGCTTAATAATGACTTCAGAAGTCGCAATCTCTTTTTCAGAAGTCCCAATATCTTTACCTTTATGATCGATCCAGTCTCTGATAAATTCAAAATTAGGTTGTATGATAGCGGCTGGCATTTTTTCGCCTTCACCAACAACCATAACCTGCTCTATAAATCGGGATTGTTTTAATTCATTTTCTAATAGTGTAGGGATAACGTATTTACCTCCCGATGTTTTAAACATTTCCTTTTTACGTCCGGTGATCTTTAAAAATCCGTCATTGTCTATTTCGCCTTTATCTCCGGTATGGAAGTAATCTCCTGTCATTACCGAAGCTGTTCGTTCTTTATCTTTATAGTAACCGAGCATTACATTAGGACCTTTGATGAGTATCTCACCATCTTCTGCAATTTTTACTTCAACATTTCTTATGGGCTTACCCACAGTACCTATTCTAAAATGATGATCCCTGTACATGCCTACAGCCACCACAGGAGAGGTTTCAGTTAGGCCATAACCTTCCATGACTTGCATCCCAGCTGCACAAAAAATTCTTGATAATCGCGGTTGTAAAGCGGCACTTCCGGAAACCATTACAGATAGCTCACCCCCCAAGGCGGCTTGCCATTTGCTGAAAATTAACTTACGGGCAATACCTAACTTAAATTCATACCACCAGCCATTGGCTTTATAGGGTTGCCATTTTTCACCAAGAGCAACAGCCCAATGGAATAATTTAAATTTTATTCCAGACAGGTCTTCGGCTTTCAGCATAATCTTATCAAATACCTTCTCGAGTAACCTTGGTACAACGCTCATGAGATTGGGCTTAATTTCTTTGGCATTATCACCAATCTTATCTAAACCTTCGGCAAAGTATATGCTTGTGCCCGCATATTGATATATATAAATGAGGACGCGTTCAAAAATATGACAAATGGGTAAGAAGCTTAAAATTCTGGTTTCCCCATCAATCTTAGGGAGACGTAGAGATGCATCTAAAGCATTACTTGTAATATTCCAATGTGAGAGCATTACGCCTTTGGGTTTTCCTGTAGTTCCTGAAGTATAAATAATGGTTGCTAAATCATCAGGAGCTACAACTGCTTTACAGGCTTCAACTTCTTGTTGATTGCTGTCGTCTTTACCCAATTCGAATAACTCTGAATAATGTTTACAACCTTTGATATGATCAAACGAATAAACGTCTTTGAGTTTTGTCTTTGACTTTATTTTATTGACCTTTTCTAAAACTTCTTCATCAGAGACAAAGCAGTAGATAGATTCACTGTGATTGAGTACGTATTCATAGTCTTCAGCAGAAATGGTTGGGTATATAGGAATATTTTGTGCGCCCAGTTGCAATACGCCGATATCCATAATATTCCATTCGGTTCTGTTTGTTGAGGATATGACCGCAATTTTATCATCCTTTTTAACTCCCAAGCGTAATAGTGCTCTACTCACAGCATTTGCCTTGTCAACATATTCTTGTGTAGACATGGATTGCCATACACCATTATATTTGGTGACTAATGCGGCATTAGTAGGTTTATTTTCTAATTGATAATATGGAAAGTCAAAAAGGCGTTTTACGTCTGTCATTTAATTGTAGCAATATAAATTAGTATGGGAATTTACGAAAATATATAAATTTACCCTACAATTCGTATAGATTCAATAGCTACTCTAGCAAAAAATAATAAAATTAGTTATTCTCAAGCCATACTCTGGCATTGACAAATGCTTCCAGCCAGGGTGATACTTCATCTTTTCTTCCTTCCGGATAGTTAGCCCAATTCCATTGAAAGGTTGATCGTTCTATATGTGGCATAGTTACCAAATGGCGCCCGGTTTTGTCGCACATCATAGCTGTATTATAATCCGAACCGTTAGGGTTGGCCGGATAAGCTTCATAACCGTATTTCGCTACAATTTGGTATTTGTCTTCTGAATAGGGTAATTTAAACTTCCCTTCACCATGAGATATCCATACCCCCAATGTGCTTTCGGCAAGAGATGATAACATGATCGAGTTATTCTCCTGAATTTTTACGGAAGTAAATCCGCTTTCGTGCTTTTGAGAGTCATTGTAGGTCATTTTCCCATGAACTTCATGTTCCGGATTTATGAGATCCAATTCCATCCATAACTGGCAACCATTACATATACCGACAGATAAGGTGTCTTCTCTTTCAAAGAACTTTTTTAATGCGGTATTAGCTTTCTCATTATACTTAAAAGCACCTGCCCAGCCTTTTGCAGACCCCAGAACGTCAGAATTGGAGAATCCCCCAACCGCTCCGATAAATTGGATATCTTCAAGAGTTTCTCGCCCTGAAATCAAATCGGTCATGTGCACGTCTTTTACATCAAACCCTGCCAAATACATGGCATTAGCCATTTCACGTTCAGAGTTACTGCCTTTTTCTCTTAAAATGGCAGCTTTAGGTCTGGGTTTGGTAGTATCAATAACTGGTAACTTACCCGTAAAATGTTCAGGGAACAGATATTGTAAAGGTTGGTGTTTGTAATTGGTGTAGCGATCTTCCGCTAAACCATTTGCGGTTTGCTTTTGATCGAGTAGGTAAGAGGTTTTAAACCACTGATCTCTTAGTCGAGATATGGTCATGGTAAACACTTCGCTACCGTTTATGACACTTAGAACATCAGAGGCCGTTACCTTTCCAAGGTTAAAGAATTCGATATTAGCTTTGGACAATTCATTTTCTATAGATGTATCTTTTGCCTGAAATACGATTCCCGAGTTCTCTGCAAAGAGGACTTTTAAAGCATCGTTTTCTCCTAAAGCCGTAATATCGAGTTCGGCTCCCAGATTATTATCAGCAAAGCATAACTCCAGTAGTGTTGTAATGAGTCCGCCCGAAGCCACATCATGACCTGCTACAATCTGATCCTCTTTTATAAGCTTTTGAATGGTATTGAAAACCGTTTTTACATAATCTGCACTTTTTATACCAGGTGCATGGTTTCCTATTTTGTTTACAATTTGTGCGAACGAACTTCCGCCCAGTTGATAATCTTCCTGAGAAAGATTGATGTAATAAATGTCACCTTTGCCCTGTTGAAATACCGGCTCTACAACCTTTGCAATATCATTACAATTGGCAGCTGCCGAAATGATTACAGTACCCGGAGCCAGAACATCACCATCCGGATATTTTTGTTTCATGGATAACGAGTCCTTTCCTGTTGGAACATTAATGCCCAAAGCAATAGAAAAGTCTGAAACAGCTTTAACTGCTTTGTACAAGCGGGCATCTTCACCTTCGTTTTTACATGGCCACATCCAGTTGGCAGATAATGATACACTTTTGAGCCCCTCTTTTAACGGTGCCCACATGATGTTGGTTAAGGCTTCTGTTATTGAATTTTTACTGCCGGCTTCAGGGTCGATAAGTCCGGAAATCGGTGAATGTCCTATAGAAGTTGCAATACCTTCTTTACCCTTGTAGTCTAAAGCCATAACACCAACATTATTCAAGGGAAGTTGTAGAGGACCTGCGCATTGCTGCTTTGCTACTTTTCCACCTACACAGCGATCTACTTTATTGGTTAGCCAATCTTTACAGGCTACAGCTTCAAGTTGTAATAATTGGTCTAAATAATCGTAAAAATGATCTGAATGGTACGATACGGCATCATAGTTTTTTTCAAGGGTAGTATCGTTCATAATGGTTTTGGGAGAGCTTCCAAACATATCACTTAAAGCCAAGTCCATAGGTTTATCACCTTTAGACTTGGATTCAAATGTGAAACGGTGTTCTCCTGTAACGCTTCCAACATTATAAATAGGTGAACGCTCTCGTTGCGCTATTTTTTCTAAGGTAGCCATATGCGCTTCTGCAATTACCAAGCCCATGCGTTCCTGAGATTCATTGCCTATAATTTCTTTAGCAGAGAGGGTTTGATCACCTACAGGCAATCGATCCAGATCAATATGTCCTCCGGTATCTTCTACCAGTTCTGATAAACAATTCAGGTGACCACCAGCACCGTGATCGTGAATAGAAACGATATGATTATCATTGCTTTCTACCATACCTCTTACAGCATTGGCAGCACGTTTTTGCATCTCAGGGTTAGAACGCTGTACAGCATTGAGTTCAATACCTGAAGAGAACTCACCTGTATCTGCCGATGATACTGCGGCACCTCCCATACCGATTCGGTAATTATCACCACCGAGGATAACGATCTGATCTCCGGTTTTTGGAATTTCTTTTATGGCCTGATCTGCTTTACCGTAACCAATACCTCCGGCTTGCATGATAACTTTATCATAACCTATATTGTGATCGTTTTCTTGATGTTCGAATGTCAATACCGATCCACATATTAAAGGTTGACCGAATTTATTTCCAAAGTCTGAAGCGCCATTTGAAGCTTTAATTAAAATATCCATCGGTGTTTGATACAGCCATTGACGTTCTTCAAAGGCTTTTTCCCATGGGCGTTCCTCTTCCAAACGAGAATATGAGGTCATGTATACCGCAGTTCCTGCTAAAGGAATGGAACCTTTTCCTCCGGCCAGTCGGTCTCTGATCTCTCCACCCGAACCGGTAGCAGCACCATTAAAAGGTTCTACTGTAGTTGGAAAGTTGTGAGTTTCTGCTTTTAGTGAGATGACGGATTCAAAATCTTTAGTCGTATAATAATCCGGAATATCTGCTCGTGTCGGTGCAAACTGTTCTACAATTGGACCTTTTATAAATGCAACATTGTCTTTGTATGCAGAAACAATAGTGTTAGGATTTTGCTTTGAGGTTTCTTTAATCAATTTGAATAAAGATGTCGGCTGCTCTATACCATCAATGACAAATGTACCGTTAAATATTTTATGTCTGCAGTGCTCTGAATTCACTTGCGAAAACCCAAAAACTTCAGAATCTGTCAATGGTCGACCGATAGTTTTGGAAACATTCTCTAAATACGTAATCTCTTCTTCACTGAGTGCCAAACCTTCCTGCTCATTATATGCTGCAATATTTTCAATGTTCTTAATAGCTTCCGGTTCAATGTCAATATCGAAAATATTCTGATCCAGACCATTGAATTTTTCCGAGATCATAGGATCAAAATTTTGGTCATCTTTAGAAACGGATTGGAATTCCTCTATTCGAACGATGCCCGAGATGCCCATATTTTGAGTAATCTCAACGGCATTAGTACTCCATGGCGTAATCATGGCTGCTCTGGGACCAACAAAAAAAGCATCTAAGGATGCTTGTTCTATTTTGGGCTGGTTGCCAAATAACCATATAAGTTTTGAGATGGTTTCAGTGGATAATTCTTCTGCTGTTTGAACAGCAAATACTTTGCTGTTTACGTTTCCAAAGAAGTGGATCATTGTCATGATTTTGATGTGAAAAATAAAAACACAAAGTTAATTTATTTTAAGAGATTCTAGTATAAAAAGTCACTGCGAATTGGTGAAGTTATTCAACAGGTTTTGAACAAAAAAGCACAGCTTCTGTAGCTGTGCTTTTCAATGACTGTTTTATAAAGACTATTGCTTAATCAGTTTAAGACTTTTGGTTTGATTCTTTATAACGATCTTTATAAGGTATACACCTTTACTAAGGCCACCAACCTTTATTTGACCTTGGGTCGTTGTACCTTTAAGCACCAATTTTCCTAATATGCTATAAACCTGATAATTGATAGATTCCTTAGTGTTGACATATACAAAATCACCATCAACAGGGTTAGGATAAACCTGAATGTTGCTGATATCAGTTTCATTAACATTGAGTAGCCCACAGGTCCATGAGAGGTTGTCGAACATGACTCTGTTTGAAGCAACACTGTTATTATTGATTACTAATGATGTAATGTTATTAATATCTACAGGAATTGTTGTCGTAGTAGCAGTATCACTATATGGAATGGTACCTACGGTACTACCATTAATGACCAAATCAAAAGTTCCGGAACTTCCGCCAAAAACCCGTTGTGTGGTTACCGTTAATTCGTCAATATACTCGTTATTCATTGGTGTGATTTCTAAAGACCCATTTCTTATGGTTATGGCTTTTCCATCCAGATTTTGATCCGTTCTTGCATCAGTAGCATTAAATGTTTTACCATCATTACCGGTCCAGGTTCTGTCAGAATAACTACTTGAGCTACCGGGTACGTTTGAAAAATCTTCATCAAGACAATTGCCTCCAGGTCCTGTGCCTGTAGTAACACAAACCTCATTGCTTAATGGCGATTCGTTTCCGGCAGCATCCACTGCAGATACTCTAAAACAATAATTAGTTTCGGGGGATAAGCCTGATGCTGTAAACGATGGGTTTGAAGAAGCACTTGAACCACTTAGAGTACCATTAATATAAATGTTGTGCGAAACAATACCCATATCATCTGTACCTGCTGTCCACGATAAATCTGCAGTATTGCTGGTTACGTTAGTGACCATTAAATTGGTAGGTGCAGTAGGCGGTGTCGTATCAGGATCAGCATCCCATATGGCATTCGCATAACCTGGATTATCTATAAACGGGTTTCTGTTACCCTGAAAATTATAAGCGGCATTGTTTCGATCTACTTCACGTGGTGACACCGGATCTGCATTGTGCCAATCTAAAAGGGTATTTATCACCCAGGTTTCATAGAACTGATCGCTGGTACCATTTAAAGGATTGTTCTGAGTTGTATGAGAATCCCATCCGGAATCGTTCCAATTGTCTTCATATCTTACTGCAAAGTATAATAATATACGTGCAATATCACCTTTGAACTCATCTATAGGTTCAAAGACCCTTCCCGTATAACCATAATTATTTCCGGTACCCCAGCGCGAACCATTAGCGTAAGTCGTATTTGGATTAGTCACAACACCAAAAGGGTAATTGCTACGACCATTATTAACAAAACCATCAGTAGGAATAACGTGGTGAATGTCTGAGACCATTGGAAGGTTGTCGTTATTATTGAAAAAGCCTTGAGGAAATACATGTTCTCTATTATAACATAAGCCCTCGTTTGGGATATTTCCACCACACTGATCTGATGTTGAGAATGCAATTTCTGAACCTGTTGGGTTTTCAGAGTAGATGTCTAATATCGTACCATCATCTTCATAGTAATTGTCTATATCAGATAAGGTATATGCATTGAACAGGTCATCGTAACTGCCTGCATCCCATGTATGGCCATTAGTAATGATAACCTTTAATTGACTTTTAAGCGCATAACCGGTCCCGGTTGCCGAATCGTAATATCCGGGCGGGATTTGTCCGAAGGCTCCAATAATTGAAAAAAGGGTGAGTATAAGTGTGTAAAACTGTTTCATCATAAGTTGTTATTTCTTTTCCAATAGCGCCATATAGAATCCGTCATAGCCAGATTCGTAGGCAAATATATTTTTATCTTTTACAAAGGTAAATGCTTTTCCTGCTTCTGAAGTTAAAAATGCATCAATTTGCATTCTGTTTTCAGATGGTAGTACAGAACAAGTAGCGTATACCATTTGACCTCCAGATTTTACCATTTTTGAATACTTCTGAAGAATCTCTGCTTGCGTTTGTCTGATGTTTTCAATGAAAGCAGGCTTTAATTTCCATTTGCTATCCGGGTTTCTTCTTAAAACACCCAAACCTGAGCAAGGTGCATCTATAAGTAAACGATCAGCTTTATTATGAAGCTTTTTTATGGGTTTGGTAGAATCGATGACTTTGAGTTCTACATTATGAACACCATTACGTCTGGCTCTAACCTTAAGTTTCTTGAGTTTACTTTCATAGATGTCCATGGCCACAAGCTGTCCTTTATTTTGCATTAAGGATGCCAAATGAAGTGTTTTCCCTCCGGCACCGGCACAAGCATCTACAACTTTCATGCCCGGTTTAACATCTAAAAAGTCTGCAACGAGTTGTGACGAGGCATCCTGAACTTCAAACCATCCATTTTTAAAAGCTTCAGTAGTAAATACATTAGCACGTTCTTTGAGTTTCAGAGCGTAAGGATGGTGTTTTAAAAACTCAGTTTCGATATTTTCGGACTGGAGTTTAATCTGTAGGTCTTTTTTAGAGGTTTTTAATGTATTTACTCTAAGGATGACATCAGCTTGTTGGTTTTGCATGCTGAGTTCTTTAGTCCATTGTGTTTCGCCCAGCTCCTGAGTTCCCAGTTCATCTAGCCAATCTGGAATGGATTCTTTGAATTTTCTGATTTTTGAAAGCTCATCAAAGCGTCCTTTTATTTTTCGTGTTGGGGTATCTGCAAAATATTTCCAATCGGGTAAACGTATGCCTTTTAGTGTAGCCCACACCGCAAATAATCGCCACAGATTGTCTCTGTCATAGGGTACTTTAACATCTGCAATTTCAGCATAGAGTCTTTTATATCGGACAATCTCATAGGTAGTTTCTGCTATAAACCCACGGTCTCTGCTTCCCCAACGTTTATCGCGCTTTAGTAGTTTTTGTATGACTTTATCGGCATACTCATCCTCGTTAAAGATGAGATGCAGACCATCAATTACTGCAAAGCATAAATTTCTATGTAATCGCATTTTAAAAAAATATAGCGGGCAAAGGTAAGATTATTTAATGGTTTTGAGAATTTATATAACGACCAATTAAATGTTTTCATGGTTTTACACATATTTTAATGAGAACTATTTATTATTGATCTATTGGGACTTTTTACACCAGTTGAGTTAAAGTTTTTATATTGAGGCTGAATTTATGCGATTGATTGCAATTTATTTAAAGACTTTAACGTTATTCATGTAAGATTTTTCTTATTTTAATCATTTTTATCATGAAACTATTTATCACCTGTTGTTTATGTATAGGCTTCTTTGCATGCAAGTCTGAAGAAAATAAAGTTATAAAGCATTTTTCTGATGTAGAAATTGAAACCTTATTTAAAGATTCTTTATTAAATGTTCGGGCTTTGGATGTTTATGAATCTGATGTTCTTGCTGCTGCTTCAGACGGTAAGTTTTATGGCTTGTTTTCAGATGGTGTAACTTTTGGTGCTATTGATCATAGTGACGTTATAGGTAGTAATATTGATTCTATTGGTAATAATAACTTTAGAGCTGTTGCTCAGATTAAGCCATTTGAAAACAGTGAGTTAAAAGTTAATCTTGCAATAACCATAGGTGCACCGGCAAAACTATATAAACATGGCGTCTTGGTTTACGAAGAAAACCACCCAAAAGTATTTTACGATGCTATGGCCTTCTGGAACGATCAAGAAGGTATTGCCATTGGCGACCCTACAGACGATTGTATGAGTATTATCATTACCAGAGATGGCGGGTATACGTGGACAAAATTGTCATGTGATGTTCTACCTAAAGCAAAGGAAGGGGAAGCGGCTTTTGCGGCCAGTGATACTAATATTGCCATTGTTGGAGACCATACCTGGGTGGCTACAGGAGGCAAGGCAAGCAGAGTGTTGTACTCTCCCGATAAGGGAAACACATGGACAATTTATGAAACACCTATAGCTCAAGGTTTGGAAACAACAGGCATGTATTCAATTGACTTTTATGATGAAAAACATGGTTTTGCCATAGGTGGTGATTATACGAAACCGGCAGATAGTTCTGCGAATAAGATACGAACACAGGATGGTGGAAAAACATGGCAGTTAGTTGCTAAAAACCAATCTCCGGGTTATCGAAGTTGTGTACAGTACGTGCCGAATAGTGATGCTAAAGAACTGGTTGCAGTTGGTTTTAAAGGTATCGATTATAGTAACGATGCCGGAGAAACCTGGAAGCATTTGAGCGACGAAGGCTTTTATACCATCCGTTTTTTAAACGATTCTGTGGCTTATGCAGCCGGTAAGGGGCGGATAAGCAAGTTGATATTCAGAGAATAAAAAAGAAGCGATTCGCTTCCTCTTTAATTATTCTTAAAATTCTTCATTTTGGCTTTGCGTTTTCTTAAGCTTTCTAAAAGTCTGGTTTTAAAAGCATCTTCAGCGGCTTTTAATGCCATGATTTTTTGCGGTGGAATGACATCGTTTAAATCTTTAACCAATTGCTTCTTGAGGTTATGAATCTTATCTTCGATTAAAAGAAATTTATCCAAGGCTTTTTGGGCTTCATCTTCTGATAAATCTCCTTTTCTCATGGCGCGTTTAATTTCCCGTAGATCATTTCTCCTGAATTGCTCAAGCTTTTCTTCAAAAGCATTATAGATTGGCCAAAATTCTTGAGCCTCTTTAGTTGAAAGGTCTAAACGCTCAGTAATAAAAGCTGTTTTTTGAGCTCTTATCTTTTCTTTCATTTTTTCCTTATGTTGTGCCTGAGTATTCAGGGTACATACCAGAGATAATATGATAATGGCAACTATACGTTTCATAATGTTATTGTTCTATAAGTTCGTCTAAATCAATATGATCTATTAAGTAAGTTTCTATACTTTCTTCATGAAAAGCATCTTCCATAATTTCTGAGTTGATATCAGATAACTCTTCATCTGTCAATAATGCCGCAAGCTCATAACTACTGATGTCTTCATCTTGAAGGTATGATTTTACAACTTCCGCATCTAAACTTTCTATATCGGGAGTTACCCCTTCATTGAAAAATACTGCAAATGCAATGAGAAGTGCAGCAGCTATACCAGAGACATAGGTAAGATTTCTTTTGTTGAACAGTGTAATAACCCTAGTATTGGGTTTTGAAACTTGTTCAAGGATGTTATCATTCAGAGTTTCAAAATAATCATTTGGAATTTTAAAACCCGGATTATTTATGCCTTTAATACTCTCCTCAGACATTACACGTGCATTGAGTTTACTTTCGAAAGTCTCGAAGTATTTATCAGGAGTTTTGAATCCTGTTGATGCTATATGTTTTAATGGCTTCCTTTTCATTTGTTAATTGGACTATAAATTAAACAATTGGTTTAATTTGTGGTTAAAAAGGCTTCAATTTTTTTTACAGCGATATGGTATGATGCCTTTAGCGCACCTTCACTGGTATCTAATATTTCAGCCATGTCCTTATATTTTATATCCTCAAAATATTTCATATTAAAGACCAACTGTTGCTTTTGGGGTAATGTTGCTATGGCCTTTTGAAGTTTTAATTGAATGTCGTCGCCTTCAAAATACACATCTGCAGTAAGGTTATTAACCGTTCTTTCCTGTAGCTCACTATCAGAGATTTGTAAACGTTTAGCCTTCTTGTTGAGATGGGTGATGGATTCGTTGGTAGCAATTCGGTACAGCCATGAAAACAGTTTGCTTTCTCCTTTAAAGTTATCGATACTTCTGTACACCTTAATAAAAGTATTTTGTAAGACGTCATCAGTATCATCATGAGAGATCACAATTTTTCTAATGTGCCAATACAAGCGTTCCTTATAGAGGTTTAGAAGTTCTCTAAAGGCTGTCTCTTTGGTTGGTTTAGATTTTAAACGTGCTATAAATTCAACTTCGTCTTCCAAATGACTTTTTTTATTAAGACTATGAAAAATACTAAAAGTTTAACCGGATTTAGTGAAATTTAGCTATTTTTTTAAATGTTTGTAAATCAATTAGTTATTAATATTATAATCGATAAAATGCAAAAAAATACGATAAAAAGCATTTTTTTCTTGGTCAGTTGAATAATTTATTATATGTTTGAAACAGCTTAACCTAATTAATCGTTACCAGTGTCCCCAAATCTGGTAACAAAAAGAAAAGGATGTATCGTTAGATGCATCCTTTCTTATTTTCTATAGGGTTAGTGTTGAATTATTCAAAACTCTGCATTTCTACAAGTTTTTTATACACCCCGTTTTTAGCAATGAGTTCATGGTGTGTGCCTTGTTCTGCAATTTCTCCTTTTTGCATAACGACGATAGTATCAGCATTTTGTATGGTCGATAATCGGTGTGCAATGATGATAGAAGTTCTGTTCTTCATCATGTTATCCAATGCATCTTGTACCAGACGCTCACTCTCAGTATCAAGCGCTGAGGTTGCTTCATCCAGAATCATGATCGGGGGGTTTTTCAATACCGCTCTGGCGATACTTAAACGTTGCTTTTGCCCTCCCGATAAATTACCTCCCGAGTCTCCTATATTAAAATCTAAACCACCATCTAAATCTTTTACAAATTCCCAGGCATTGGCAATTTTTAAGGCATGCATAACTTCATCATCTGTAGCATCTTCTTTCCCTACCAATACATTATTTCTTACGGTATCATTAAATAAGATAGAATCTTGAGTTACCAGTCCCATTAAGCGTCTTAATGAGTGTTTGGTAAATGTTCTGATGTCTTCACCATCAATGGCAATACTGCCTTTATTGACATCATAAAAACGAGTGACCAAATTGGCAATGGTAGATTTACCACTACCAGACTGACCAACCAGTGCTACACTTTTTCCTTTGGGTATGGTGATTGAAAAATTACGAAGTACAAACTCATCTTTATACTTGAAGGAAATGTTATCAATGTTAATTTCTGAATTAAAGCCCTCTTTGGTTATAGCATTTTCATTGTCTTTTAGATCCGATGTCGTATTGAGAATTTCCAAGACACGATCAGCTGATGCATTTCCTGATTTTACTTTATAAGTGGCTTTACTGATAGCTTTAGCCGGTGTTAAGATATTATAAGCCAACGCCATATACGTTATAAACTCATCGGCAGTTAAGGTCTGATCTACCAATACCATACGACCACCATATAGTAGAATAACGGCTATAACGACGATACCTAAAAATTCTGAAGTGGGGGAGGCTAGATTTTGACGATGTGCCAGATCGTTAGCAAACTTATACAATCGGGATGTAGAATTCTTAAAGATGGCCGTAAAACGCGATTCGGCATTGAATCCCTTAATAACCTTTAATCCATTCAGCGTTTCATCTAAAACCGATAAGAACGCTCCGTTTTCTTCTTGTACTCGTTGGGAATGCTTCTTTAAACTTTTACCAACCCAGGAAATAATCATCCCGGATATCGGAATAAATACAAAAACAAAAATGGTCAGTTTAAGACTAATGGTGAACATGACTATGATCGTGAACACAATTGTCAGAGGTTCGCGCACCAACAACTCTAAAATAGCTAATAGCGAATTCTGTATTTCGTTAACATCTGCAGAGATTCGTGCAATAATATCACCTTTACGTTTTTCTGAAAAATACGAAATAGGAAGCTCCACGGTTTTTTCATAAAGCTCGTTTCTAATATCTTTTAAAATCCCATTACGCAGGTAGGCCAAAAAGAAATTTGAAAAATAACCGGCAGCATTTTTTAATAAGAAGGTCATTAAAACCACACAGATCATTAGTAATAAAACACTATACTGACCGTCAGCTTCTATTTTTTGGGTAATGAAAAAGTTCAGAGAATCTTCAAGGTAATTTCCATACTCCAGAATGCCATCATAATCGGTTCTTAAAGGTTTTTTTGAAATAGGTTCTGCTGTTTTCAATAATACCTTCAACATGGGCATTAACGACACAAACGATAGGGTGCCGAAAAGCGCATATAGTATATTAAAGAATATATTTAAAAACGCATACCTTTTGTATGGTACAATAAATCTCGAAAGTTTCTTAAGGTAATCCATCAACTATAAATTCATATCCTTTAGGATCGCATCGATTCTGGATTCCAATAATTGCTCCGTTTTTTCAAAATCAGACATATTGTCAAGTGAAGTGTTCACACTGATATAAAATTTGATTTTTGGTTCGGTGCCGCTTGGTCGTAATGCAATTTTACTACCGTCTTCAGTATAGTAGATAAGGACATTTGATTTTGGAATATCAATGGTGTCTTCCGTATTATTTACCAAATCTTTTGCTATGGACAATTGATAGTCTTCGATACGTGTCACTTTAGAACCATTTACTTCCTTCAAAGGATGTTCTCGGGCATCGATCATCATTTGCTTTATAATTTCAGCACCTTCAATACCCTTTTTTGTTAAAGAGATCAAACGTTCTTTATAGAAGCCATGTGCTACATATAAATCTATAAGTTCTTTGTAGAAAGAACTGCCATTAGCTTTTGCCTGAGCAGAAATTTCGCAGGCTAAAAGTGTTGAGGTCACTGCATCTTTATCGCGAACAAAGTCACCAACCATAAAACCGAAACTCTCTTCTCCGCCACCGATGAACCCTAATTCCGGGAAATCCTTGATCATTTTAGCAATCCATTTAAAGCCGGTAAGGCCAACTTTAATTTCGGTATTGTAGGCTTTTGCCAATGCTAGCATCATCGGTGTAGATACAATAGTAGAACCTATAAATTCATTGCCGGTTAATCTGTTTTCCTGTTGCCATTGTTTGAGTAAGAAAGCGGTCATAACTACCATGGTCTGATTACCATTTAGTAGTTTCATATTGCCATCAAGATCTCTAATGGCAATACCCAGTCGGTCACTATCTGGATCCGTACCAATAACAATATCAGCATTTACTTTCTCAGCCAATTCTAAGGCCATTTGTAATGCTGCAGGTTCTTCTGGATTCGGAGAAGCTACAGTTGGAAAATTACCGTCTGGCTTTGCTTGTTCTTCTACAATATGAACATTAGTATACCCTGCTCGTTTTAAAGTTTCGGGTATGGCAGTTATGGATGTGCCATGTAATGAGGTAAATACAATACTGAGTTCATCTTTTGCACTTTGATCGGTATCAAAACTACCATTTGCAACAGAGGCATTAATAAAAACATCATCTACTGCTTTTCCGATATATTGAATTAAGGAGGTTTTGGCTTCAAATTTTATTTCTGAATAGTCCAGATTATTAATCTCAGCTATGATCTCAGAATCGTAAGGCGGTACTAACTGACCACCATCTTGCCAGTACACTTTATAACCATTGTATTCAGGTGGGTTATGAGAAGCTGTTAGCACAATACCACAATGACAGTTTAGATGTTTAAGAGCAAACGATAACTCTGGTGTAGGTCTTAGTTCTTCAAAGAGATATACAGTAATGCCATTGGCAGAGAAAACATCTGCCACCACATTAGCTAAAGTATCGCTATTATGCCTGCAGTCGTAAGCTATAGCAACCTTGAGAGCTTCGTTTGGGAATGCCTTTTTGAGATAATTACTTAAACCTTGTGTGTTTTTACCTAACGTGTATTTATTAATGCGATTGTCTCCCAATCCCATAATACCTCGCATGCCACCAGTACCAAATTCTAAGCTTTTATAAAAACTTTCTTTAAGCTCTTTTGGATTGGAAGCAATGAGGTGTTTAATTTTTTCTTGTGTGTCTTGGTCAAAAGCAGGAGTAAGCCATGCATTAACTTTGTCCAGGATTTCAGGTTCTATGTAGATCATAATATTCTTAAAGTTTGTATCACAAAAATAAACATTTATAGTGTGGTGTTTGTTGATACACCATTAATTAAATGTCATTATAGGTTTACATTTGTTTTGATATAATAGCGTTGTTTATCGGTTTTAGAACGTAAGATAAGTTCACCTAAGAAGCCGGCAATAAAGAACTGAGCGCCAATGATCATGGTGCTTAAAGCAATATAAAATTGAGGGCGTTGTGTGATAAGTCGTCCGGCAGGATTTAAAAACAGTTTGTCTATGCCTAAGTACAAGGCAAATACTGTTCCTACTAAAAACATGATGACGCCTAAGGCACCGAACAGGTGCATGGGGCGTTTACCAAATCTGGAAATGAACCATATGGTAATCAGATCGAGAAAACCATTAATAAACCTGCTGGCACCAAATTTGGTTTTTCCATATTTACGAGCCTGATGTTTTACCACTTTCTCTCCGATCTTTGTAAATCCGGCATTTTTAGCCAAAACAGGAATATAACGATGCATTTCACCGTTGACGTCAATATGTTTTACAACATCGTTAGCATAAGCTTTAAGCCCACAATTAAAATCGTGTAGTTTTAAACCTGAAGTTTTTCGGGCAGCCCAGTTAAACAATTTGGAAGGTAGATTCTTTGCAAATAGAGAATCGTAACGTTTCTTTTTCCATCCGGAAACCAGATCAAACTGATCTTCAGAGATCATCTTGTAAAGCTCCGGGATTTCCTGCGGATTATCTTGAAGATCTGCATCCATTGTAATAACCACATTACCAGTAGCGTGTTTGAATCCGGCATGTAATGCCTGAGATTTACCAAAGTTTTTTACAAATCGAATGCCTTTGACATTATGGTCTTTTTGTGATAATTCATCAATGATTTTCCATGAATTATCGGTACTACCATCGTCGATAAAAATGATTTCATAAGAAAAATGATTAGATTGTAATACGTTTACAATCCAATCATATAATTCTTTTAAAGACTCGTCTTCATTAAGTAGTGGTATAACTACTGATATGTCCATGTAAATAACTTTACTTTATTACTACGTGTCAAAAGTAAAGAAATTATTTAAAGCATATTTAGTTATTATTCTTCATTATAGCTCCTGTAATGAGCGAAATGATAAATCCGAAAAAGAGGCTGGAGATAAGAAACATAGTTGCCATAAAGAATTTTGAAGTAAAAATGTTTACCATCTTAGTCCCCATTTCCAATTGCTCGCCTGCCATATTTGGATTTTGACTAAGCATATCATTCATGGCCTTTTCTCTGATGCCTTCAATAAATTCGGGCGCTATAAACCCATAATGAACCACGGCATATATGGCTGCAATGATACCACTTATTAACGCCATGCCCATTCCTGTTTTTAGGGCATCTTTAATACTTAAAACATTAGCATTTTCTTTTTTGTATTTGCCAATACCATATACATATATAAGAATGGTTAATACAATACTGATACCACTGACTATCCAGTTTTTCTCTTGGTTTAATACATAAAGTATAATTATACCTGCTATTGATAATAATCCTAAGTATAATCCGTAAGTGTATGCTACTGGTTTAATAGACGGTTTTGGATGTTCCATAATAAATTTTTGATAAGTTAGTGCCTAGTTAGTATATAAAGGTACTAAAACGTTACAATTTAAATAAGAAATAAAAAACGAATAAAAGTATTGTGGATTTATAAAAATTGCATAAATTTGCAGCTCGAAAAAACGAAACGATTATAAAGCTTTTAGTGATGAAAAAAGGTATACATCCAGAAAATTATAGACTAGTAGCATTTAAAGATATGTCTAATAACGATGTGTTTTTAACGAAGTCTACTGCTGATACAAATGAAACTTTAGAAGTAGATGGTGTAGAGTATCCGTTGGTTAAATTGGAGATCTCTAGAACATCACACCCATATTACACTGGTAAATCTAAATTGGTAGATACTGCTGGTCGTATTGATAAATTCAAAAACAAATACGCTAAGTTTAAGAAATAATTTAGCTATAGATATAATTACAAAAAGCCTTTCTACAATAGAAAGGCTTTTTTATTTTTACACAAAGACTTTCTCAATGAACTATATTTTATTTGACGGGCCACATCGTAATAACCTATTGCCATTCACTTTTACAAGACCTGTAGCCGATATTAGGGTTGGAATATTAACTATTAGACAAAAATGGGAATCGTATCTGGATTACACCACGACTACTGTTACTGAAGACTATTTGTCGGATAAATATCCTATGGTAGAGATGGAAGATAACATCATGATCAATGCATCTTATCTGCCAAATGGAAAGATAGCGACAATGGTTAAAGCATTAGAATTTAATCAGGCTATTTTTAAAGGTGAAGATGTAATCGCTTTTTTTGCAAAAGAAGGACAGGATCAGATTAAATTTGAAGATTTTGAAGCTATTGAATATGAAGAGGAACTTATAAAAATAGAACATACCTGGGATATTTTTTCTAAAAATGGGGAAGCCATAAAACAAGATTTTGATCTCATAACTGAAGGAAGAACGTCTCAACCCATACCCAAAACTACGGTAGCCTTTGAATCTGATCGTATTTTTATAGAAGAAGGTGCCAAATTACCATTGTGTTCACTCAATGCTACCAATGGTCCTATATATATTGGTAAGCATGCAGAGATTATGGAAGGAAGTATGATACGAGGGCCTTTTGCACTATGTGAAGGTGCTACCGTTAAAATGTCTGCAAAAATCTATGGTCCAACTACAATAGGACCATATAGTAAAGTAGGCGGTGAGGTTAATAACTCAGTAATTTTTGGATACTCTAATAAAGGACATGACGGCTTTTTGGGGAATTCTGTTCTGGGAGAATGGTGTAATTTGGGAGCAGATACCAATAACTCAAACCTTAAGAACAACTATGCCGAAGTAAGGTTGTGGGATTATAACACTGAAGGTTTTGCACGAACTGGATTGCAGTTTTGTGGGCTTATGATGGGAGATCATAGTAAGTGTGGCATCAATTCCATGTTTAATACTGGTACGGTTGTTGGTGTAAGTGCCAATATCTTTGGTAGTGGATTTCCGAGAAACTTTGTGCCGAGCTTCTCGTGGGGAGGAAGTAAAGGATTTATAACTTATAAAACGAATAAAGCGTTTGAAGTTGCTAAAATGGTTATGGCCAGGCGTAATGTAGAATTCACGGAGAAAGATAAAGCAATTTTAGAGCATGTTTTTGAACATACAAAAACCTACAGACGCGAAGAATAAATAATACCATGATTAAAAAAGCCCTTTTTCTATCATTATTGTTATCTCTAGGTTATGCTGCTGCACAAGAGTATAATGTAAAATCTCTTGAGATTAATAATAAACTAGATCATCACGCTCCAGTAGTTGTAGGAAATAAGATCTACTTCAGTTGTAATCTTGTCAATAAACGAGGTAAACCGGTATTGGATAAATATTCAGGAAAGATATATGGTTTATATGAAGGGACCGTTACTGAAAACGGGGAAATAGAAAATCCACAATTGATCACCAAAACAGAAAAGGGACAATTTAATATGTCCACAGCTACATTTACTAAAGATGGGAAGTACATGTATTTTACAACTAATAATTTCCACACCGGAAAAAACAAATCAAAGAATTACGACACCTATAATTTGGTTATACAGCGCGCAGAGTTTATAGAAGGTAAAGGTTGGACCAACTTTACAACACTGCCATTTTGTGATACAAATTACAATTATGCACATCCGGCAATTAGCCCGGACGGAACAACCTTATACTTTATCTCTAATGTAAAAGGGGCTAAGGGAAAATCAGATTTGTATAAAGTATCTGTACATGGGCATGAAACTTATGGTGAAATCGATCGGTTGAACGATACCATTAATTCTCCCAGAACAGAATTATTTCCTTACGTGAGTAATGATAATAGTCTCTATTTCGCATCAAATCGTCGAGGCGGTTTGGGTGGTTTGGATATTTATAAATATCCATTGAATACTAATGATATTTCAGAAAAACCAGAGCCATTACCTGAGCCTGTAAATAGTAAAGGCAATGATTTTTCGTTCTTTATTTTTGAAGATTCCAAGAGCGGTTATTTTACATCGAGACGTTTGCATGGCAAAGGAGGCGATGACTTGTTCTATTTCACAATAGATTGATGCTTTTTTACAGCCTTTAGTTCCAGTAAGTTGGTAGCATTAATCCCTAAACCAGTAACATCTTTTCTTGTAAAGCGTACCACTTCATCATAAAATAACGGTACAATAGGCACATTTTTCATAACTAACGAATCCATTCGAGTATATAATTCAGCTCTTTTATCAGGGTCAGTTTCTAAATAGGATTGCTCATATAAAAGATCAAAAAGTTCTTGTTTAAAGTGGGTATAATTAGGCCCTTGGGGTGCAAAGTTCTTACTGTAAAACAAAGAGAGATAGTTTTCTGCATCCGGATAATCTGCAATCCAGCTGGCTCTAAAGAAATCTAATTGACCATTAGCTTTAGCATCTTTTAAACTGGATGGCGGAATGACATCAATGGTAACATCGAGACCGGTTTTTTGCAGCTCACGTTGAATGTATTCGCAAAAACTCAGATAATTACTGGTTGTAGTCAATGATATTTTAGGATTTAAAATACCCGTTTCTTGTTTGAACTGATCTACCAAAGCTTTAGCCTTTTGGAGATCATAACTAAAGCCAATAGAATTGTCATAACCGGGAAGTCCTTTAGGAATGAAACCACCATGGGCGGGAATGCCAATACCATTTCTTAGGTAGGTTATCATTTTCTTTCGGTCAAAACCAATGTTAATGGCTTCCCGGATTAGTTTTGATTGTAGTTCGGTAACTTCGGTATCCATAAGAAAAGCCAGATATTCCGTATTTAAATAAGGCCCTCTAATCATGTTGACATCAGCTTTATATAAAGACCTAAGCGTACCTTTAGCCGTAAGGATCTCATCTTTATAAGAAGCATCTAATCCCGATACAAAATCAATATTTCCTTGGGCGAATTGTAAAAACTCACTTTGTTTATCAGGTAAGAAAGTAATGGCTATAGCCTCAAGGTAAGGTAATGTCTGACCATGCTTATCCACTTCAAAGTAGTTTGGGTTTTTTCGAAATACCAACTTGATGTTCTCTTCCCATCGTTTAAAAAGAAACGGACCGGTACCAATAGGATGGGCTCTGAAATCAGAACCATAATGTGTAACAATTTCTTTAGGTACAACAGAACAGTATTTCATAGTCAGTAGGCCAAGAAATGCCGGAAAGGGTTGACGCAGTTGAATGTCAAAAACAGAGTCATTAACAGCTCTGAAACCTTCCACTTTATTGAGCACCCAACTACCTGGTGAAGCGAGTTGCTTATCCCGAAGGCGATTAAAACTATATTCAAAATCTGAGGCTGTAACGTGTCGGGTAGAATCTTTCCCAAAAAGGCCATCCTTATGAAACAATACATCTTGTCGTAATGTAAAGCGATAATTAAGCGCATCATCAGAAATGGTCCATGATTTAGCAATACATGGTTGTACATGAAGCTGATCGTCCATTTGAACCAAACCGTTAAATAATTGATGAGTTGCCCAAATATCTGCAAGGTCCTTAGAAAAAGCAGGGTCTAAAGAACTAATATTCTTATGTTCGTTATATCTGAAAACCAAATGATCTAAATGAGCATTAGAGTCAGAAGCACAGGAGAAAGCCATTAAAAGAATACAACAGATTGATAAATAGGAAATTGAATTCATCAATAGCTTTGAAATTTGTGTGATCATATAAAGATATTAGTTGTAAATTTGCACCCTTGGTAAAAGTACAAGAATGAACGCAAGAAAAAAAGTAGCATTTTATACCTTAGGTTGTAAGCTGAATTTCTCTGAAACGTCTACAATTGCGAGAAGCTTTGATGATGAAGGGTTTGACCGTGTGGATTTTAAAGAGTTTGCCGATATCTATGTTATCAATACATGCTCGGTTACTGATAATGCAGATAAGCGTTTTAAAACTATTGTAAAGCAAGCACAAAACATAAATTCAGAAGCTTTTGTTGCTGCCATTGGTTGTTATGCACAATTAAAACCTGAAGAATTGGCTGCAGTCGATGGTGTGGACCTTGTACTTGGTGCTACGGAGAAATTTAAGATCACGGATTATATTAATGACCTCTCTAAAAATGATTTTGGGGAAGTACACTCTTGCGAAATAGAGGATGCCGATTTTTATGTTGGAAGTTATTCTATAGGAGACCGAACCCGAGCATTCCTTAAAGTACAAGACGGGTGCGATTACAAATGTACCTATTGTACGATACCTTTAGCCAGAGGAATATCCAGAAGTGATACATTAGAAAATGTGCTAAAGAACGCTAAAGAAATTTCAGAACAAGGCATTAAAGAAATTGTACTTACTGGCGTTAATATTGGCGATTATGGTAAAGGCGAGTTTGGGAATAAAAGACACGAACATACATTTTATGAATTGGTGCAAGCTCTAGATGATGTTGAGGGTGTGGAACGTCTCAGAATATCATCAATAGAGCCTAACCTGCTTAAGAATGAAACCATAGATTTTGTCGCCAAAAGCAGATCGTTTGTCCCTCATTTTCATATTCCGTTACAAAGTGGGAGTAACCACATCTTAAAACTAATGCGCCGTCGTTACATGCGCGAACTGTATACCGATAGGGTAAAAGCTATAAGAACAGTAATGCCACATGCTTGCATTGGCGTTGATGTTATTGTCGGTTTTCCGGGAGAAACGGATGAACATTTCTTAGAGACGTATAATTTCTTGAGTGAATTGGACATATCATATTTGCATGTATTCACGTATTCTGAACGCGACAATACCAAGGCTGCTGAAATGGATGGTGTAGTACCAAAGCAAGTGAGGGCAAAACGCAGTAAAATGCTAAGAGGTCTATCTGCAAAAAAACGACGTGCATTCTATGAAAATCAGTTAGGGACAACACGAACCGTTTTGTTTGAGGGCGAAAATAAAGAAGGTTACATCCACGGGTTTACCGAGAATTATGTGAAAGTAAAAGCACCATGGAATCCGGAATTGGTAAATACGATGCATACTGTAACGCTTACTAATATTGACGATGATGGTTTGGTAAGGTTTGAGTTTGTCAAACAATTGACAGCATAAAAAAACCTCAACAAAAACTTGCCGAGGTTTAAATAATAAATATTTCTTTCTCAATTATATGCGAATACCAACAGGTAACATTCGCTTATATTTTCTATTGCGTCTAACAAATTTTGCAATTTCAGGACTTGTAGGAACCACACTGATATTTCTATCCTTGATGTTATCAAAAACCATGGCTAAAAAATCCTGTTCAAAATCTTCGCTATATATGGTTTCAGGAATAATCATTTTAGTCAAAAATATTTTGCGCTCCTGTAACGAATATTCAATCTTAGCTAATTCATCTTCAACCTTTAATTCAAATTGACGTAAAAAATCATTGTCAATGAGTTCTGCAGCTTCAATCATATTATTTTTAATTTAAATTTAGCGGTTGGTAGGGTGGTAACTATATATTATATAGTTTTGCAGTGCAAAGGTACAAAAAATCTGTGAATTTTGGGCAGAATTACCCTTAAATCCTTACATAGGAAACAATTACGTAATTTTTAAACCACATAAACTTAACAAAAACGCCTGTTAAAATTTAAATTTTACTAATATCTTATAAGCATGTCTAAAGAAAAGATACATGTATATTTAATGCCCGGGATGGCAGCGAATCCATCAATTTTTGAGTATATAAAACTGCCCGAAGATCAGTTTGAAATCCATTGGTTAGAATGGATCTTGCCTGATAAAGAAGAATCACTGCAAGACTATGCAAAACGAATGACGCAAAAAGTTATTCATAAACATGCCGTGTTATTAGGTGTTTCTTTCGGTGGTATGTTGGTACAGGAAATGAGTAAATACATGACATTGAGAAAACTGATTGTTGTATCCAGCATAAAATCTAAACACGAATTGCCAAAGCGTCTAAAATTATTAAAGTATACGAAAGCTTACCAAATATTACCGACTCAATTATTAGGTAATATCGATTTGTTGGCAAAATATGCCTTTGGAGAAACCATAAACAAGCGTGTTGAATTGTATAAAAAATACCTTTCAGTTAATGATAAGCAGTATTTAGATTGGGCCATAAAACAGGTGGTTTGCTGGGAACAGGATGAACCTCATCCTAATGCTATTTATATACATGGAAGTAAGGATGCTGTTTTTCCACATTCATGTCAAGGCAATTGTGTGGTCGTTAATGGAGGTACGCATATCATGATTATCAACAAGTATAAGTGGTTTAATGAGCATTTGCCAAAATTGATACTTGATTGAATTTTAAAGTGTTGAGGATAATTAATTATATTTATAAAAAAAACGGATGATGCAGACAATTAAAAACATTTTAGCCATTGTAGGGCTTGTAACCGTATCGGGATTTTTCATTTTTGCCGCACAAAAAGCCCCTTCTGAAGAACCGGTTACTAAAGATTTTAAAGACGTTAATGATTATAATGTATATGCATTAGAAGTTCCGAATTACTTAGAATTTGCCGGAGAAGCCATGCCTTTGCAAAATCCGGACATCTACGAGCGTATGGATCGGGAATTGTTAGTAAATACTTATTGGCAATCTAATGGTTTATTGTTGTTTAAGCGCGCTCAAAAATATTTTCCAATTATTGAACCTATTCTGAAAAAGAATGGTATTCCAGAAGATTTTAAATATCTGGCCATTGCAGAGAGTGGGCTTACGAATGCTGTTTCTCCTGCTGGCGCCAGAGGATTTTGGCAGATCATGAAAATTACTGGTCGTGAAAACGGTTTGGAGATCAATGATAATGTTGACGAACGTTATCATTTGGAGAAAGCTACTGAAGTAGCATGCAACTATTTATTAGATGCCAAAAAGCGATTTGGATCTTGGACATTGGCTGCTGCTGCATATAATGCCGGCAATGCAGGGGTGTCTAAGCAACTTAAAAAACAAGAGGTTTCTGATTATTATGATCTGTTATTGGGAGAAGAAACAGGACGTTATGTCTTTAGGATAGTTGCTTTAAAAGAAATATTAACACACCCGGAGACTTACGGGTTCAATTTTAAACCTAACGATTTGTATAAGAGTGTGCCAACTTACAAAGTTGCCGTAGATACTGCCGTAACTGATTTTGCAAAATTTGCTAAAACGTTTGGAATTAATTATAAAATCCTAAAGATTCATAACCCTTGGTTACGCGAAAAACATCTTAATAACAAATCCAGAAAATTATACCAGATAGAAATACCTGAAAAAGGCCACTATAAATAAAGGCTATCTTCTGCTTCTACGGTGTTGTCTATTAGAAGTTGGCTGACCATAATGTTGTTTAGGAATAGCAGCTTTTTTCATTTGTTGCTTCATCATTTTGATCTGGTCAGAAAGCATATTTCTTTTATCAAGCTTTTCAGCTTCAGAAAGTAACTTTTGAGCTTCCTGCTTTCGACGTTTTGAAAAAGCTATACCGGCTAAGTTTAATTTAGCCATAGCAAGATCATGGTCCATAGAAAGGCCAAGACTTAAAGCTTTTTTAAAGTACTTCTCGGCTTCATTCATATTGCTTTGAGAAACCATGATACCATGAAGATAGTTAAAATAACCTTCTTGCTTTTTGACTAGAGAAGCCGAAGGATTCTTAATTTTATTCAGCCACTTTTTTGCGCCCTCAAAATCTTGTTTTCGTAATCTTAAAAATGCCAATAAGATCATTTCATTCTTAAAGTATAAGAAAATAAATATCAGTGATAGTAAGATATACATAATGCCATTGCCAATATATCCTTCGGTAAATTGATATACTGCATAAGCGATAATTAGGGCGGCAATGATTAGTTTTATATTTTTATTGAACATGAGGTCTGAATTTTTGGACTGCAAAGTTAATAAAACAATTACAAATTATTTTCATTTGATCTCTTGTTAAAGTAAAAACTTGTTGTATATTTGCACGCAGTTTTGAGAAAGCTGTCAAAACAAAAAGCATAATATAAAAGATACCTAAAGATACAAGACAATGAAAAGAACATTTCAGCCGTCAAAGAGAAAGAGAAGAAACAAACATGGTTTTAGAGAACGCATGGCGTCTGCCAATGGTAGAAAAGTTTTAGCACGTAGAAGAGCTAAAGGAAGAAAGAAATTGTCTGTATCTTCAGAATTAAGACATAAAAAATAATGATTAACAATTGTTAATATTTTAAAGGTGTTACTTAGGTGTAACACCTTTTTTTATACCCTATCGATAACTATTTTTGTAGACCAAAAAATTTAGCAATGCCAAAAAACAAAAACATTAAATCTATCTTACTCATCGGTTCAGGACCTATTATTATTGGACAAGCCTGCGAATTTGATTACTCCGGATCTCAAGCTTTAAGATCCTTAAGAGAGGATGGTATCGAAACCATCCTGATCAATTCCAATCCGGCTACCATAATGACAGACCCAACAATGGCCGATCATGTATATTTATTGCCTTTAACCACAAAGTCAATAATTAAAATACTAAAAGAGCATCCGCAAATTGATGCTGTTTTACCAACAATGGGAGGACAAACAGCTTTAAACCTTTGTATTGAAGCTGATGAAAAAGGTATTTGGGAAGATTTTAATGTTGATATTATTGGAGTTGATATAGAGGCCATTAACATTACTGAAGATCGAGAGCAGTTTAGAGCTCTGATGACTAAAATAGGTGTTGGAATGGCACCTCAGGCGACTGCAACATCCTTTTTAAAAGGTAAAGAAATTGCTCAGGAATTTGGATTCCCATTATGTATCAGAGCTTCTTTTACTCTGGGAGGTGCAGGAGCATCTATTGTATATAATGAAGAGGAATTTGACGAATCTTTAACCAGAGGTTTGGAAATTTCACCCATCCATGAAGTGATGATTGATAAAGCAATGATGGGATGGAAAGAGTATGAGCTTGAGCTGTTGAGAGATAAAAATGATAATGTTGTTATTATCTGTACCATTGAAAATATGGATCCAATGGGGATTCATACCGGAGATTCTATAACTGTGGCTCCGGCAATGACCTTATCAGATACGACATTTCAGAAAATGCGAGATATGGCCATTCATATGATGCGCAGTATTGGTGATTTTGCTGGAGGTTGTAATGTGCAATTTGCAGTAAGCCCTGATGAAGAAGAAGAAATCATTGCCATTGAAATTAACCCAAGAGTATCTCGTTCTTCTGCCCTCGCAAGTAAAGCAACAGGATATCCTATTGCTAAAATTGCAGCAAAGCTTGCATTAGGTTACACGCTTGATGAATTGAATAATCAAATTACTAAATCTACCTCGGCATTATTTGAGCCTACATTAGACTATGTCATCGTTAAAATTCCTCGTTGGAATTTTGATAAATTCGAAGGTTCAGACCGAACTTTAGGTTTACAGATGAAAGCTGTTGGAGAGGTGATGGGCATTGGACGTTCTTTTCAGGAAGCCCTGCACAAAGCAACACAATCTTTAGAGATTAAACGTAATGGTCTTGGTGCAGATGGAAAAGGGTATAAGGATTATGATCAGGTTATAGAAAAACTAACCCATGCCAGTTGGGATCGCGTATTTGTAATTTATGATGCTATTCAAATGGGAATTCCTCTCAGTAGAATTCATGAAATCACAAAAATAGACATGTGGTTCTTGAGACAATATGAAGAATTGTACCATTTGGAAAAGGAGATCTCGACATATACCATCGAAACTATTGATAGAGATCTATTACTTGAGGCTAAGCAGAAAGGCTATGGGGATCGTCAGATTGCACATATGTTAAATTGCCTGGAGAGTGAAGTATACAATAAGCGTAAAGCTTTAAAAATTAACAGAGTATATAAGCTGGTAGATACCTGTGCCGCAGAATTTAAAGCACAAACACCATATTATTACTCTACATTTGAAAGTGAAGTAGAAACTCCAGATGGTCAAGTGTCTGTAGCTAATGAAAGCCATGTGACAGACCGAAAAAAGATTATTGTTTTAGGGTCTGGACCTAACCGAATAGGGCAAGGTATAGAATTCGATTACTGCTGTGTTCATGGGGTTTTAGCTGCGTCAGAGTGCGATTATGAAACCATCATGATCAATTGTAATCCGGAAACTGTTTCTACCGATTTTGATATTGCCGATAAACTTTACTTTGAACCGGTATTTTGGGAGCATATATACGATATTATACAGCACGAAAAACCAGAAGGTGTCATTGTACAATTGGGAGGACAAACGGCTTTAAAACTGGCAGAAAAACTCGATCGTTATGGTATTAAGATCATGGGTACGAGTTATCAGTCCTTAGATTTGGCAGAGGACAGAGGTAGTTTTTCAACCTTGTTAAAAGAAAATAACATTCCTTACCCAGAGTTCGATACTGCCGAAACTGCTGACGAAGCATTAGCAGTTGCCGATAAATTGGACTTTCCTATTTTGGTAAGACCATCATATGTTTTGGGAGGGCAAGGCATGAAGATTGTTATCAATAAACAAGAGTTAGAAGAACATGTCGTAGACTTACTACGTAAAATTCCTAATAATAAATTACTACTCGACCATTACTTAGATGGCGCTATAGAGGCGGAAGCCGATGCTATTTGCGATGGTGAAAATGTATACATTATAGGCATCATGGAACATATTGAGCCGTGTGGTATACATTCAGGAGATAGTAATGCCACATTACCGCCGTTCAACTTGGGAGAATTTGTAATGCAGCAAATCAAAGATCATACAAAGAAGATCGCATTAGCTTTAAATACAGTAGGACTTATAAATATACAGTTTGCCATTAAAGACGATATGGTATATATTATTGAAGCTAATCCAAGAGCATCAAGAACAGTACCTTTTATAGCTAAGGCTTATGGTGAACCCTATGTAAATTATGCTACAAAGGTCATGTTAGGTCATAATAAAGTCACAGACTTTGATTTCAAACCCCATTTGGAAGGCTATGCGATAAAACAACCGGTATTTTCTTTTAATAAGTTTCCTAACGTGAATAAGAAGTTAGGACCAGAGATGAAGAGTACCGGAGAAAGTATTTTATTCATAGATAGTTTAAAAGAAGACGAGTTCTACGACTTATATTCCAGACGTAAGATGTATCTCAGTAAATAAAGGGGATTTTCGATGAGCGACACATATAATTCGTTATAAATTATTACTTTAGCTTTTGTAATAAGCTTAAATCTATGAAAAAAACTCTACTTTTTGTCGTACTGGCAATATTCTCATTTTATGGTTTCTCACAAATTTCTGTGGGTCAAACTAGTGATTTTGAGAATGGTACACAGGGTTGGAGACATCAGCTAAGTAGTGCTAATGATCCGGTTCAGGTGACTACAGGCGGACCTGATGGGGTAGATGATGCTTTTCTTAGAACTACAAGCTCTGGAACAGGAGATGAAGGATCCAGACACATTTTTTTTAATAATGGTGCTGAGTGGCGAGGCGATTACACAAGTACAGGAATAATAGCGCTAACTTTTGACGTTCAAAATCTGGGTACAGACAGAGTTCACTTACGCTTAGCTTTTAGAAGTGCCACATCACCTTCAGATTGGGCAGCTTCTGCAGTTGCATTAGTGATTGATCCAGGAACAACATGGACCTCAGTTTCAATGTCTACAAAAGTCTCAGATTTGGTAATGACACAAGGCAGTGGTACAGTAGCCAGTGTCATGGCCAATGTTGGTATCGTCAGAATATTAAGTAACGATGGTTCTAATACTACTGAGGATCCCCTACACAAAGGGCAAAAATTGGCATTACAATCAGATTATGATAATATCACGGCTGTAGATGTTTTAAATGTTGAGAAATTCAATCAAGTTGATAAAGAGTTTAGTATTAGACCCAACCCGGCAAGAACCACACTTAATATTACATTACCTAATGCCAACGAAGACATGAACTTAGAGGTATTTGATGTACTAGGCAAACGTGTCTATAAAGGGATTGTAAGTAATCTGGAATCGTCTGTAGATGTTTCGAAATGGAAAAGCGGTGTTTATTTGGTAAGGATTTCTAATGATGAGCTAACACAGACCAAACGATTTATTAAACAATAGAAACCTTCATATTTTCCCTTCAGTGATACTCAAGCCCCTTATCTTATTATATACAATATTAACAGTCTCGTTAAGCTTTTCACAAGAAAAAGCAATATACGATATCGCAAGAAAGGGGAATTTGACAGAACTAAAAAATGCCATTCTAAAGGATGAGAATTGTATTAATGTTCCTGACGAGAGAGGTTATTATCCACTTACATTAGCCTGCTATTATGGAAACCATGATGTTGCAGTGTACATCGCAAAGCATGTTGCCAATATTAATGTCAATTCAGATTATGGGACACCTTTGACGGCAGCAGTCTTTAAAGAACATACTTCACTAACAAATGAATTGCTAGAATTAGGAGCTGATCCTAATATTGCAGATGTGAATGGAACCACCAGTCTCCATTATGCTGTGATGTTAAAAAATGAAGATATTGTAAGGCTTTTGATGAATAAAAATGCCGATACCAATGCTGCAGATAATCGAAATAAAACACCTCTTGATTACGCCATTACCATAGGAAACAAAAAAATTATTAACTTGCTCAAAAAAGAGAAATAACCATGAGAAACTTTACCTATGCATTATTACTTTTTGTAATTGCCTCACTATCTATACAAGCTCAAACATATTCTACAGGTATGATACAGCTTTCTGATGATGCAGGTTTAGAGTATTCAGCACAAATTGATATTACGGCAACACAAGTCACTTTGACTATGGTGGGGCCCGAAAATAGATGGTTAGGATTGGGCTTTGATGCTACATCGATGACTAATGGTAGAGACGTTGTTATATATGACGGAACAACTTTATCTGATAGAAGTTTTTTAGGTATTGGTATTGAGCCAATGGTCGATGAACGTCAGGATTGGACTGTACAATCTGATGTCGTTAACTCTGGTGTTAGAACATTAGTAGCGACTAGAGATACAGATAGTGGCGACAGTGCAGATCATGTGTTTTCGACGTCTGCTTTATCCATCGATTTGGTATGGGCAAGATCACGATTTGAAGGTTTTACCCTTGAATGGCATGGTCTAAGTAGAGGTATGACAACTGTAGGACTTACACTGTCTTCTCAGGAAGATGTAGAAATTAAAGAATTTTCAATTTCACCTAACCCTAGTCAGTCGGAGTTAAATATTACTTTAACTAATAATCACTCTGATATGAAGGTTGAAGTATATGATGTATTGGGTAAGCGTGTTCATCAAGGCACATTAACCCAGCTTGTATCTTCTATAGACGTATCCAATTGGAAGACCGGCGTATATTTGGTAAGGATTTCTAATGATGAAATCACACAAACAAAGCGCTTTATTAAACAGTAACTAAGTTTATAATAAATAATAAAATCAAGCCATTCCTGAAAGGGAGTGGCTTTTTTTATTAGAAAAGGGTTTTAACACGGTAATCTTTGAGAAGTTCCAAATGTTGATCTAAATTATTGTAGACGGTCTCTAAATCTTTCAGCTTCTTAGCTTCATTTTCTCGACGAATAATAGACTTTATAAAACGTTTTGCAGCAATTTCTGAGGTGAGTTTTAACCCCGGTACCGTTACAGTTTGACCGTGGTCATCAATAGCTACCATAGTAAAATAGGAGGAGTTACAGTGCTTAACTACACCAGATCTGATATTTTCCGATTCCACACGAATTCCAACAACCATAGACGATTTCCCTACATAATTTACAGAAGCTTTCATGGTCACCAGTTCACCAACTTCGATGGGATTTAAAAAATTTACTTTATTGACGGAGGCCGTTACACAATAGCTTCCGGAGTGTTTTGAAGCGCAAGCAAAAGCAATTTGATCCATTAAACTCAAGATATAACCACCATGGATTTTACCACCAAAATTAGCATGAGAAGGTAACATCAATTCAGAGATTTGAATGGTAGATTCTTCAGTAGTACGATATATATTAGTTTTCATTTTCGGAAGCACGTTTTAGAATATTCTCCGGGAGCGATTTTTTGGCTTTAGCACCCATTTTTTTGATGTTTTCGACTCGAGATACCAAATTACCTTTACCTTCAACCAGTTTGTTCATAGCTGCTGAATAATCATTTTTAGCAGCATCGATTTTTTTACCAACTCCAGTTAAATCTTGTACTAAGCCTTCAAATTTATCGTATAAAGCACCAGCTTGTCTTGCGATTTCTATAGCATTTTGTTGTTGTTTTTCGTTGTTCCACATGCTGTCAATAGTACGTAATGTCGCTAATAGTGTCGAAGGTGTTACAATAACAATATTCTGCTCAAAAGCTTTATTGTAAAGGGTATTGTCTTCATTTATAGCTACAGCAAAGGCAGGCTCAATAGGGATGAACATAAGTACAAAATCAGGGGATTCAATATCGTACAGATCCTGATAATTTTTAGCAGATAGCTGATCTACATGTTTTTTAATAGAATTTACATGTGCTTTTAGATACAGTTCTCTATCCGTATCTTCGGCATTAACCAAACGTTCATAATCGGTTAGAGATACTTTAGAATCAATGATCATCTTTTTAGAATCGGGAAGATGTAATACTACATCTGGCATAACCCGTGAGCCATCATCCAAAGTAAAACTTTGTTGTACAAAATACTCCCGGTCTTTTTCCAATCCCGATTTTTCTAGTACACGCTCTAAAACCAACTCGCCCCAATTCCCTTGAGTTTTACTATCGCCTTTTAGGGCTTTGGTAAGGTTAGTAGCTTCTTTAGCCATTTGCTGGTTGAGATCTTTTAGCCCTTTTAATTGTTCTTCTAAGGCCGAGTGCATTTTTACACTTTTCAGTTGAGTGTCTTCCACCTTTTTCTCAAACCCTTGAATTTTTTCCTGCAATGGATTTAAAATGCTTTTAATGTTCTCTTTATTCTGAAGCGTAAACTTCTCGGATTTTTCTTCTAGGATTTTAGAAGCCATTAGCTCAAAATCTTTTCGAAGTTGCTCCTGTTGTTTTGCCAATTCTTCATCCCGTTTTAAATTGTGTTGCTGAAGATGTTCAAATTCAGTATTTCTTCGGGAAAGCTCAGTATTAATAAACTCTTTTTCGCGACGTATTTCTTCGCGCTCATTTTCAATTTTTTCTATATTTTTTTTGAGTTCAGTAATGGTATGCTGAAGTTGATTTTGACGTTCCTCAAGAGCACTTTTATTACTGTTACCTTTTAATTGGGCAAACTTTAAACCGATAAAAGCACCAATGCCGGCAGAGATTAATATAGATATGAATAGAATAAGCGAGTCGTTCATTTTTGATATTGAAATTTATCAAAGATAAATCTTTTAAGAAGAAGCATGAAAGCAACAGGCTTTAAGTTTTTAACGCAAAAGCAGTTATTTCTTCACCCTAAAACTTCCTGTGGAATGATCGAATATAATCAGGTCTTTAGGAAATAGTGTTTCAAAAACACGATCAGAGATTAGGTTACACGGCTGATCAGTTAACACCGCATTCTCTGTCATAACGATCATAGCATCGCATAGTTGAATGGCAAGGTCTATTTCATGAGAGGAAAACAGGATGGTCTTTCCGGTTTCCTTAGTTAGTTTCTGGAGCAATTTTAAAATATACGCTTTATGGTACATGTCTAAATGTGTGGTCGGTTCATCTAGGACAATAATATCCGTATCCTGAGCCAATGCTCTGGCGAGCATCACTTTTTGGAGTTGTCCATCGCTTAATTCATAGCATTTTTTTTCTTTAAGATCAGTAAGGTTTACTAATGATAATGCCTGGTCTACGGCTTCAATATCTTCCAATGTAAGATTCCCGATCCAGTTGGTATAGGGATGTCTTCCTAAAGCTACAAGTTCATATACGGCAAGATTTTTTGACAATAGAGGATCGGTTAAAACGATACTGAGTTGTTTGGCCAATTCTAATGCTGAGATATATTGAATGTCTTTACCATTAAGTGATATAGAACCAGATAACGCAGGCTGTACTTTAATCAATGTGCGTAATAGTGTAGACTTACCGATGCCGTTAGCACCAACTAAACCAATAAGCTGTCCCTTTTTTAATTCAAAATTAATATTGGTAGCGATCATGGTCTCGGCATTTTTGGTTTTATAACCAATAGAGAGCTGATTGGCTTTTAGAATAATATTTAAAGTATCGTTATTCATATTAAAATATCATCTTTCGTTGTCTTACTAATAGCCAAATAACTACCGGTGCACCGATTAAGGCAGTGATGGCATTGATCGGTAAAGTAAAATCACTTGTGGGAATTTGGGCAATACTATCACAGATCAGCATCACAACTGCGCCATACATAAACACCGCTGGTAGTAGTATTTTATGATTAGAAGTTTTAAATATTTGACGGGTAAGATGGGGAATGGCCAAGCCAATGAATGCTATTGGTCCTGCAAATGCTGTAATAGTTCCTGCCAGTAAACTGGTCGCTAAAATGATAATAAGGCGACTTTTCTTTAGGTTTAACCCTAAACTCTTTGCATAATGATCTCCCAGCAGTAAACCGTTTAAGCTTTTTATTGCAGTAATACTTAACACAATGCCAATACTATAAATGAGTAAAAATACTAAGAGTTCCTCCCAGGACAGGTTGCCTAAACTACCAAAGCCCCAGAAGATATATTGTTGGAGTTGTTCTGCAGAGCTGAAATACGAAAGTACACTGACCACAGCTGCGGTAATGCTTCCAAACATCAAGCCTATGATAAGTATTGCCATAGTGTCTCTAACTTTAGCAGAAACTGCTAATACAGCGAGTAAAACCAGGAAACTACCAAGGCTTGCTGCAACGACTATGCCCCACTTAGAGATTAAGGCCGTTGCAAAAAGACCACCAAAAAGTCCAGAACCTAATATGACTAATGCGACACCTAAACTGGCCCCCGAACTGATACCTAGAACAAAAGGTCCAGCCAGTGGATTTTTAAATAACGTTTGCATTAATAATCCTGAAATGCCTAATCCTGATCCTACCAGTACGGCAGTAACGGCTTTTGGTAATCTGTAATTCGTTATAATTACCTGCCAGGTGTCATTTTCAATACTACCAAATAGACTGCCAAGAACACTTTCAAATGGAATGTATATGGACCCTAAGCTAACATTCAACACAAAACATAATACCAATAGTATGGTGAGTATAATAAAATGTAACCGGTATGAGGTATTGCTGTTCAATTTACTTTAATGCTTTAAAAAAGAAGGGTTGATAGTCTTTTAACAATTCAGGGTGACATATTTTAATAAGGTCTTTTAGTACCAGATCTGGTCGTGCCGTACCCAATTCGTAATAGAGTACACCTCCGGTTTCCCCTGTAGTATTTGAGAAAGAGTAGACATTTTTTGTTTTATAAGCTTTAAAGTTTGTATACAAATCACTAGCCGTTTGTAATTGTTGCAAACTCGAATAATACGATGGGCTTAACCATAGATCGGCATCTTTCGCTTTTTCAAAAACAGACTCAAAACTCAAAGCTAAACTTCCGCTTTCGGTAGTATTCTGCCATAAATAAAGTGCGTTGGCATCAGCCAGAAATTGGGCTTCAGGACTGGATCCATTTGGTAAATACCATACGTCCTTATGCATAGCACCACTAAATATTGTGGGTCTGTTTTTTGCATTTTTAGCAATGGCTTTTGCAGCTAAATAATTACGTTCAATGGTATTAAAAATAGAATCGGCTTCTTTCTCTCTATTAAAAAGCACTCCAAAGAACTTTAACCATTCTGCTTTTGCCAATGCGGAGCTTTCTATCCAATCCCCATTATACAATATCGGAATACCTGATTTTTTGATCGTTTCAAAGGTTTTATTAATACCATCTACACCAAAACCTACAACCAGATCGGGTTGTAATGCTAATAAAACTTCAGTATTAATGCCTTCGTTCTTACCAAGCTCTCTGACGCTACCATTATTGATGCGCTGTCTGGTTTTTTCAGAAGAAATGTAATCTGTTCCAGGAAATCCCACAAGCGTGTTTTCTACGCCAAGCAGTTCAAGAGCGGGGATGTGAGTGGTAGAAGTCGTTACTATTTTTTCAATAGGATGCACAACAATACCATCATAGTCCTCTTTATTGAAGGTCATTTTTGCCATATTGGCTTTAGAAATAAATAAATATTTATATGTTTTATCCGCTTTTGGCCATGGACTTAAAATCTCTATGACCTTGTGTGTGTTGTAATCATTGATTGAGAAGCCGGTAGCATATTTTAAGTCGATCTGTTTGGCTTGGTCGCTATCAGGAAGTTGCTGTTTTGATTCATTTTTACATGAAAAAACTAAAAAGAATATGAGGAAATAGATGAGATGTTTCAAAGCCTTTAATTTCTTTCAAAAATAAGATTAATTAATTTTTTAGGAATTACTACCTGCAAATTGTTTAGATTTGCTGCGAAATTAGGTTCGATTTGGTATGATCAAGTCGATTAAAAGGGAATCTGGTGAAAATCCGGAACTGTTCCCGCAACTGTGAGCTAGTAAGCTTGTTGTTATTTCTTCAACGTCACTGGATATTAAATCTGGGAAGACCAACAGCAAGACGCAAGTCAGGAGACCTGCCAATTTCATTTAACAAAACAAGCTTTCGGGTAAAAAGCGTTGTGTTGTATGAAGTATTTGACTGTTTTTTTTATGGTATTCTTGTCGTTTGTAGCCGGTGCACAAACGCTAGATTCGCTCCAACGTCTGGATGAAGTTGTATTGAGTGCAGATCGTTTATTGAAAACATTTTCAAAAACGCAAACAACACAAATATTAACAGATAGTGTTATAACGCGTAATGCTTCATCTTTGACACAATTACTTAACTATAATTCGCCTATTTATTTTAAAGAAAACGGTTTAGGTATGGTGTCTTCGCCATCATTTAGAGGTACGACAGCCCAGCAAACGGCAGTCATATGGAATGGTATCAATATCAATTCGCAACTGAATGGACAAACCGACTTCAATACCATAACCACCAGAAATTTTGATGAAATTACCATAAGACATGGTGGTGGTAGTGTGCTTTATGGCAGTGGTGCAATTGGCGGGAGTATACATTTAAACGATAAGGTTCAATTTAACAAACCGTTTGAAAATACCCTGTTTGCTAGTATTGGAAGCTTTAATACTCAAGATGTAAGTTATAAAACGGCATATGCTAGTGAAAGATTTAGTGTTGGTTTTACTGTATCTGGTGTACATTCAGACAATGATTACGATTACGAGTTTAGAGGGCAAGATAGAACTAATCTAAACGGACAGTTTCATAATGTAGCATTATCAGCAAATCTGGGCTACAACATAAATAGAAAAAATACACTACGGTATTACAGTTATATATTTGATAGTGAGCGTCATTTTTCGCTCATTCTTCCTACTGAAATCCCTACAAAATACGAAGATTTCAATGTGCGTCAACTGTTAGAATGGGAGGGGCGTTATGGTCAGTTTCTTTCGGTTTTGAGAGGTGCATATCTTAAAGAGTCGTATAAATATTTTGGTAATATCGAAAGTGATAGTTATAGCTTTGGAGAAGCCCAATCGTTTATTGGTAATTATCAATTGAGTTATACTATAACCCCAACTGCTAAATTGGTAAGTGTAGCTGATGTAAATTACACTGCCGGAGAAGGTTCCAGTATTCCTGAAGCCTCCAGGACAATCACGGCTTTTAGCTTATTATTTAAACAGCAGATAGCATCTTTTTATTACGAAACGACAATACGCAAAGAGATTACTAATACTTATGAAAGCCCTCTATTGTATAGTTTGGGGATGGAATATCAGTTTAGTGACCTTTATAAATTGCGTTTCAATGGCTCTAAGAATTTTAGAATTCCTACTTACAATGACCTGTACTGGCAAGGTAGTGGTAACCCCGACCTAAATCCGGAAACTTCTCATCAAGTAGAACTGGGAAATAGTTTTAATTTCAAGCGATGGCAGTTGACCCTTGCAGGGTTTTACAATGATATTAGAGACATGATACGTTGGGTGCCAAATAGTAATGGTATTTGGAGCCCTATTAATACAGATCATGTGGTGTCATATGGTCTAGAGTCACAACTCAGCTATGACTATCATTTTGGAAAACACCAACTGCAATTTTCTGCCAATTACGGGTATACAGTTTCAGAAAATCAAGCCACAGATAAGCAGTTAATTTATGTGCCATTTCATAAAGGTTCGGGGGCGTTAAACTATGCTTATAAAGCTTTTAGTACTTATTGGCAAAGTGCTTATGCCGGCGAGGTATTTTTTCAATCCGATAATAATCCCAATCGTGTAGTAGATGCTTATTGGGTGCATAATCTGGGTGTAGAATATAAGCCTATTAAACTGATGTCTGTTGGACTTAGGGTACAGAACATCTTTGACAAAAATTACCAAAGTGTAGCTAATCGTTACATGCCTGGTATAAATTATAATTTTTACTTAAACTTTAATTTTTAAATCATGAAACATTTTTTTAAGCTTTTTTTATACGCCTTAACTCTTGGGCTTTTTGTGACTTCTTGTAGTGACGATGACGATTTTACACCGTCTGAACCACTGGGCGATTATGAAAATGGCTATTTTATTTTACATGAAGGCGGAGGTATCATTACACCAGTAACATATGTTGATGAAGATGGTACTGTGGTCTCAGAGGTCTTCGAAACTGTAAATCCCGAAGCTGACCCTATAGGAGGTTTTAAGCAAGATTTGTTTTTTGACACCACCAGAGCATACATTGTTTCGGGTGCGGCAAGTACTGTAACCGTAGTAAACAGATATACTTTTGAATTTATAGCCACTGTAGACACAGATCTCCAAAATCCACGTTATGGAGCAGTTTATGATGGAAAGGCTTATGTTACCAATTCAGGTGATTTTACAACTTCGGCAGATGATTTTGTAACTATAATAGACCTTTCTGATTATTCTACAACCACTACTGTTATAGGAACAGTTGCTGAGCGCATTGAAACCATAAATGGGAAACTATACATTACGAATGGTTCTTTTGGCTCTGGTAACTCTGTGACCATTTTAGACCCGGCAAATTCTAACGCATTAACAACTATTGATTTAGGTACAGGAAACTCACCAAATTCATTTGAAGCTGCAGGTGGATTTTTATACGTTTTAACCAATGATGCTGCTTCAAACGGAAAAGTATTTAAAATTGATTTGGCAGATGATACTATTGATTCTTCGCTAGATTTACCAACAACATTAACTGCTCCAAAGCATTTAGATATTGATGGTAATCAAACTTATTTTACAAGCGAAACTTCAGTATATCGTTATGCTATGGGAAGTACCACTGTTTCAGATACTCCAATAATGACTTATACGTCTACGTCTCAATTTGGAGCCATGTATGGCTTTGCTGCCAGAAATAGTGTGCTGTATATTGCTGATGCCGGAGATTTTGCTTCTGCAGGTTCCGCATTTGAATATGATGTGTCTGGTAATTTGTTGAAAACGATAACTACTGATGTAGCTCCGAACAGTTTCCACTTTAACTAATCGTTTTAATTCGTGTCAATTACAATACATACAGCATGAAAAATAATCTATTTGATATGATGGCTCTGGATATTTATCTTTTATCATTAAATGATGAGGATTATGGAGAGGCGTCTCAAAACGTAATGAATTCTAAAGCGATACATTTACCGCTTATGAGTTGGGATATTTATCATGACCATAATGTAAACAGATTGCAAACGGTACGAAATACTCAGGATGTTACAAAGGTTAAATTATTGGCTGCAAAACTGAATTGGCAAAACGACATGGACGAAATATTTAAAAAACCGGAATTTGATGCGATACTGGTAACAGATTTAAATCAGAAAATCGTATGGGTAAATCGCGGATTTTCTAAAATGACCGGTTATTCCAAACAGGAAGCTTTAAACAGAACCCCTCGATTTCTACAGGGGCCAAAGACTTCAGTTACAGCTAAACACCGTATAAAGACAAAGCTCAATACCAATATGCCTTTTAAAGAGGTTATTACCAATTATAAAAAAGATGGCAGTTTATACCGCTGTGAGGTAAAGGTTTTTCCATTACACACCAACGGTAATAAAACGCATTTTATAGCTTTGGAAAAGCAAGTAGGATAACCTAATAAAAAAGCCGCTGATTAGCGGCTTTTTTTATGGCAACAGATCGCAATACCAGAATCCAGATTTTGTGTTCGAAGTGTTTGTGTCTGTTTTTGGGGTATCATATTCACGATATATAGTTTCTGCAATGGAAAAAGAAATAGGATTTTTAAAAATAGGACCGTCAAAACAGAAAGTATGAAATTCTCCGTTTTCTCCACAGGGGTCAACATGTTCTGGGAGTTGACTAGCAAAATGTTTATCTATAATTGTACCTACAAAACTTTTGTCAAAATGAGTTGAATTAGCACAGACGACAATGGCTTTGAATCCTAGTTCTATAAATTCATCAAGTAATAGCAGGGAATCTTTCTTCCAGAGTGGAAAAACGGCTTTGAGATTTATCCTTTTGAGCTGTTCTTCTCTGTAAACTTTCAAGTCCTCTAAAAAGATATCACCAAAAGCACTATGGGTGAAGCTTTGATGTTTCAAGACTGTAACTGCTTCCAGTATTTTATGTTCATATACACTCATGTTACACTGCTGGGGAAGCTCAACAATACTGTGAGGCAAACCTATGGCTTCGATTTGAGCTAAGAGTAATTTTTTCCTCAAACCATGCATAGTAACTCTATCATAGCCACTGGTTACTGTGGTAAGAAGATGTTCTACATCAAAAGATTTGTTTTGCATGAGACGATACAATGCTAGGGCAGCATCTTTTCCCGAACTCCAATTAAGATAGGTTTTAAAACGGCTCATTCTCAGAAATCAATATCGAAAGCTTAAAATCAAAGCTCTTTACAAAAGGCCTTGGCTTTTAATTTTTTATTAAAGATAAATTACGACCAGAATCAAACATTCGGTTTAATGTTGGATTATTAAAATTATTGTCAAAAATTTCAATAATTGGTGATAATGTAGGTGAATCAGGCAACGTTCTACCTACACCGGTTATATTTGCAATAGCGGTAGCTAATAAAGGTTCGTCAGGATCTCCTAAAACGCCCAGATTACCATAATTTTCTCTCATTCTAAAGCCAGTAGAAGGTTCTAATCCATCGTAATAATCTGAAACACCAGCGGCATTAGCAGATTCGTAAATTAAGGGTAATAATGCATAAGTGTGCCCGGGATTAGCACCAGATCTGCTAAAATTTTCTGAATCGTATACAAGCCTTGAAGCTTGTGGCTTTCCTCTAGTGGTTAGACCAATTTGAATAACATTCATATAAGGTCTTAGACCATTGATGACCAACTCACTGGCGGAAGCCGTACTACCTGTAGTTAGAACATAAACCCTTCCCAAATTTAAACTGTTTATAGATTGCTGAAATTCAATTTGATTATTACTTCCTCTCTTTACGATTTCATCTGTAAATCGCGTTATTAAAGCATCAGGATTCTGGTCTTCGAAAACGGCTTGTAATTGACTGTTCCATTCTTGAGTGAAAAATACATCATCGACATTGTCTTGTCCTGCAATCATAGACGCCAACCAAGTCGCAGTGGCAACCGATCCACCACCGTTGTATCTGAGATCAAGAACTAAATCTGTAACGCCCGCAGCTTGGAATTGCCCAAAAATGCTATTCAGTTCAGAGAGATTGTTATTGCCAAACCTAAAGCCATTATACATTAAGTATCCGATGTTGTCTGTACCTATGGTAATGACATCACTAGTTAGTATAGGATTTTCTGTATAAGGCGCTTTGGTTAAGGTGATGGTTTCTGTACCCGAGGTTATAACATCATCATTAATGTCTTGAGGCGTACCGTTATCATCGTAATTAGCAAGACCAATTGTATAAGTAGAGTTACTACCAAAAAGTAAATCAAAAGCATTTGATGAAGACAAGAGCTCGCCATCTACAGTATTAAACACCATCCCTCTGGTTACACCTTGCGCCTCAGCACTGGTATTGGGCATTACATAACGTACATAACCAAATACTGGAGCATCACCATTTGGCGTTGGAAGCAGCTGAAAAGCCATACCATTACTTACACTTGTACCTTGTAATTGTTGTTCTAACTCAAAATAGTTAGGCGTAATAGCACTAAATTCGTCAACATCATCAGGAAGGTAAATTAAAGATTCAAACAAATCTTCCGGGGAAGAAAAAGAATTCAAATAATTCGCATAGTCTTCATTATTGCTAAATCTATCGTTGGCCAAATCCGGAATTTGATCTTTATATACATATATAGCATTCATAGCTTTCCATACAAAATCATTGATTTCACTGGCAGATACCAAATTATCATCTCGGTCTTCAAAACAATTGGTGCATAATGTCGCAACGACACAACTTAACAGAAGTAATTTTAATGTTCTCATCTTTTTCTTTATATAGCAATCTTAGTATTTAGTCTTCAAAACTCTAAATTTACTTACATTATTGTAAAATAAAAAAAAGTTTGTAACAAAAATATAAGTGTATCGTCGTAATTATGAAGGCGTATAAAAAGCGACTTTACCACCAATCAAAAATGAAATGACACAAGCAGATTTTGTAAGCTTAGTGATGCCAATTAAGGACAAAATGTTTCGATTAGCGAAGCGACTTTTAGTTTCCAGAGAGGAAGCTGAAGACGCAACACAAGAGATTCTTTTGAAATTATGGAACAATAAAGAGAAAATTAGTGAATACAAAAATGTTGAAGCATTTTCTATGACCATGACCAAGAACTTTTGTTTAGACCGTTTAAAATCTAAACAGGCGCAAAACCTAAAAATTGTACATAGCAATTATCAGGATAAAAGCGCATCCTTACAGAAGCAGGTAGAAGTTAAAGATAGTGTGGATTGGGTAGGCAAGATTATAGAAGGCTTACCAGAGCAACAAAAAATAATATTGCAATTGAGAGATATAGAGCAGTATGAGTTTGCAGAAATTTCTAAAGTACTGGATATGAATGAAACTGCAATTAGAGTGGCCTTATCGAGAGCAAGAAAAACAATAAGAGAGAAATTAACTAATACACATCGTTATGGTATTAAATAATATAGAAAAATTAATAGAAAAGTATGAAAATGCAGAAACAACACTTCAGGAAGAAGCACAGCTTAAAGCGTATTTTTCCGGAGCTAATGTTGCACCGCATTTAGAGCACTACAAGAGCTTGTTTTTATACTTTTCTAACACGCAACAAGAACAGTTTACGAAAGACGTTCCATTAAAATCTAAGAAGACATTACCGTACAAATGGATTTCTGTCGCTGCAGTAGTTGTTCTGATGCTTAGTGTTTTTGTGTCTAATAACCGTTTTGGCGGTCCTACGCAGCAAGAAAAAGAAGAAGCACTTATGGCTTATAACGAAGCTATGAATATTCTTTCACTAGGGCTTAATCAAGGTAAAACTCAAAATGCACTTGCTTTAGTTTCCAGCAATTTTAATCAAGGTATTGAAGGTGCCAGTAGACTGAGCGAATTTTCAAAAACAACAAACAGAATTTTTAAAAACAAGTAAACACACTCAAAAATTAGAATTATGAAAAAATTATTAATTATAACTGCCCTTTTAGTGGCGCCAATAATGACCTTTGGTCAGAGTATCTTTGATAAGTATGAAGATATGGATAATGTAGCCTCAGTAATTGTGAACCAAAAAATGTTCAATATGATTGCTACTATAGATATAGATTTAGATGATGAAGATGCTCAGGAATATTTAGATATGGTAAAAAAGATTACCGGTCTTAAAGTATTTACGACAGACAGCGAAAGTGTCTCGGCAGATATGAAGGCTACGGTTTCTAAATACCTTAAAAACTCTAAACTAGATGAGTTAATGCGTATTAAGGATGGTAATCAAACGGTTAAGTTCTATGTTAAGGAAGGAAGAGACGAGAACCATGTCAAAGAACTATTAATGTTCGTTACTGGTCTTAAAGAACTTACTAAAGGTCAAAATATAGAAATCAATGGTAAGAAAAGAGAATTTGAAACCGTATTACTTACACTTACAGGAGATATAGATTTAAGACAGATATCTAAGCTTACAAATAGTATGGATATGCCTGGAGGCGATCAGCTTAAAAAAGCTAAACGATCTAAAAATTAAAATCTACATAACACATGTTACAATCAATCAAAAAAACGGCTTTGTTTATACTTTTGATTACAGCTTTTTCAAGCTGTAATCAAGGGTTAACATTGCAAACCTATTATGTAGATAATGAATTAAAACCTGGTTTTACATCATTAGACATCCCAACAAGCTTTTTAAATATAGACCAAACGTCTTTAACAGAAGAAGAAAAAGAAGCTTATGATTCTGTCGATAAGCTAAATATGCTGGCATTTGTACTTTCAGAAGATAATAAGGACGAGTACGATATTGAATTAGCTAAAATTAAAACCATACTCAAAGATCCTAAATACGATGAGTTTATGAGAGGAAGCACTAACGAAGGTAAATTTATGATAAAGTTTATTGGTGAACCTGAGGATATTGATGAGTTGGTGTTATTTGGTAGTGCTAAAGATAGAGGGTTTGCCATAGTGAGAGTATTGGGGAATGACATGAATCTCAATCAGATCGTAAAACTCAGTAAAGCTTTAGAGAATGCTAATATTAGCGATTCTGAAATCGGTAATATGATGGATTTCTTTAAATGATGCAAACTAAACTTGCATGATACTTAATTAATGTTAATAGAATCGTCTTGAGAAGAATTTTCAAGGCGATTTTTTTTGCTTGCCTTTTGTAAAACCGTTACGATAGCAAGGCACAATAACATACTGAACCCGGTAAAAAGTAATATCTTAACAATATAATAATCCAGAACATTCGTTAAACCGGCTATAAAAAAGCCTAAGCTGACGATGACCGCTCCGGTTAAGGTTATTGTATTTCTATTAATCAATGCCATGTTAGATGCCTGTATAATTACTAGGTGTAATAGCCTTTAACTCTGTTTTGATAGTATCAGAAACGTCCAATGTATCAATGAAATTTGAAATAGAGCTTTGAGAAATGGTTTCGTTAGTTCTCGTTAATCCCTTTAAGGCTTCATAAGGATTTGGGTAGGCCTCACGGCGTAATATGGTTTGTATGGCCTCAGCAACTACAGCCCAATTATTTTCCAAATCAGCTTTAAACTTTGCCTCATTCAATAATAATTTATTCAATCCTTTAAGCGTGGATTTAAAGCCAATAATGGTATGTGCAAAAGGCACACCAACATTACGTAATACGGTACTGTCAGTTAAGTCACGTTGTAGCCTTGAGATAGGAAGTTTAGCCGATAAGTATTCAAATAGTGCATTGGCAATACCAAGGTTACCTTCACTATTTTCAAAATCTATAGGATTGACTTTGTGAGGCATTGCAGAACTTCCCACTTCGCCTTTTTTTATTTTTTGCTTGAAATAATCCATAGAAACATAGGTCCAGATATCCCTGTCCAGATCTATGATGATGGTATTAATACGCTTCATACTATCGAATAAAGCGGCAGCGTGATCGTAATGTTCAATTTGTGTTGTAGGGAAAGAGTGCTGTAAGCCCAACTTTTCCTGTACAAACTGAGTTCCAAAAGCTTTCCAGTCAATGTCAGGATAAGCCACCTTATGGGCATTAAAATTACCGGTAGCCCCTCCAAACTTTGCAGCGCTTGGGACATCATTTAAAAGGTTGAATTGTTCTCTGAGACGTACGGCAAAAACATTGATCTCTTTACCCAAGCGGGTAGGAGATGCAGGTTGTCCATGCGTACGTGCCAGCATAGAAACTTCACGCCATTCTTCAGCCAATAATTCTATCTTTTCTAAGAGTGTAAAATATTCAGGAACATAAACTGCATTCATGGCTTCTTTGATGCTTAAGGGAATAGCAGTATTATTAATATCCTGAGAAGTTAGCCCAAAATGAATGAACTCTTTGTACTCAGACAATCCCAGATCATCGAATTTTTCTTTTATAAAATATTCTACAGCCTTAACATCATGATTGGTCACATTTTCAATAGATTTAATCGCAGAGGCATCAATAGCAGTAAAATTCTTATAAATAGCCCTTAACGGTTCAAAGATACTATGGTCAACAGTCTTGAGCTGAGGTAAAGGCAATTCACATAACGCAATGAAATATTCTATTTCTACTAAAACACGATATTTTATAAGCGCTTCTTCAGAAAAATAATTACCGAGTTCTTCAACTTTAGTTCTGTAACGACCGTCTATCGGTGATATCGCATTAAGGGATGAAAGTGCCATGAATATTTTGTTTTTAAGAAGAGCCAAAGATAAGAAACTAAGTTATAAATCAGAACGGCAGAACAGTAACTTAAACGTTTTTTTATATGCTTTTAACGCGAACCTATCTTTTTTAAGATTTGCCTTGCTCTGGCCTTGAACCCAGAACTTTGCATTTGATAGTCGCGTTCTAAAATAATTACCAGTTCTGGATGAATCCAATCGTAATCATTCCCCAATAAAAATAAACAGTTCATGGCATAAGCTTTGGGCGCAATTTTTTCGTCGTTAATCATCCAATCAAAACACGCCTCTATGATATGTTCTTTATGGGCTTGGGAAAGATTTTCTTTAATAGGATTAGGTGTTTTGGAGTAGTAGGCCAAGATTAGATATTCACATACTTTAGCTACTGGTCTCACAGCCGAATCTAAATGTACTTTGTGCATGTTTTTAGTAAAATCATCCAGAAAAGGAATGATGGCTTCTAATTTTTTACCACATAAAAACTCAAAGACCCAAGCTGCTCTACAAGATACTTTATCATTTACCTGAAAAAGAATTTCTAATAATGGCGGGATCAAATCAGGATTGCTAATAACCATGTTGGCATAATACAAACGCTTTTCACGGGAGTGATTCACATAGTTTAATTCTTCATAAAGTTCTGCTTTGGTCAATGTAATTTTATTATTTTAGGGTTCTAAATTAATCAAAAATGAAGATTCTAAAAAAGCTGTTGTTATTACTGTTGGTCGTATTCGTTATTGCTCAATTCTTTGGGCCGGAAAAAAATGAAGGAGATATCGCTTCGGTAGAACCTTTCTTTGCGGATACCAATCCCCCAGAGAATGTTAAGACCATTTTAAAAGAAAGCTGTCTAGATTGTCATAGTGATCACACACGATATCCTTGGTATAATGCAATAACACCTGTAAACTATTGGTTAAATGATCATATAAATCATGGCAAGGGTGATTTTAACGTCTCAAAATGGAACGATTACAGCCCTAAACAAAAGGACCATAAACTGGAAGAGTTGGTCGAAGAAGTCGAAGAAAAGCATATGCCATTACCGAGTTATACATGGACCCATGGGGAAGCTGACCTAACGCCAGAGCAGATTGAAGCTGTAGTATCCTGGGCCAAGCAGGTTAGAATGAAATACATTTTTGAAAAGGAACCGGAATAGAATACCCCTAAGTGATAGATAAATTACTGATCATAGGCTTTGTGTGGCCAGAGCCTAAGAGTTCCGCAGCAGGAAGCAGAATGTTACAGCTTATTGAATTGTTCAAACCAAAAGTGAATGCAATCACTTTTGTTAGTACGGCAAAACCAACTCCCAATACCTATGACTTAGAAAGCATAGGTATATCTGTAGCTCCTATTGAATTAAATCATTCTAGTTTTGACGCTTTTATAAAAGCCTACAATCCAGATGCAGTGCTTTTTGATCGTTTTATGACAGAAGAGCAATTCGGATGGCGTGTTGCAGAGCAATGCCCTAACGCTATTAGAATATTGGATACCGAAGATTTGCATGGTCTTCGTAAAGGTCGTGAATTCGCTTTAAAGGCAGATCAGGCTCCTGTGATAGATCACCTGCAAAATGACATCACTAAGCGTGAAATAGCAAGTATTTACCGTTGTGATTTGAGTATAATAATCTCTGAGTCAGAGATGAAACTATTGATCGAAACGTTTAAGGTGGATGCCAGTTTACTTTGTTATGTGCCTTTTTTGTTAGATCCGGTAAGCTCTGATAGTATAAACACATTGCCAGATTATGATCAGCGACAACATTTTATTACTGTTGGAAATTTTTTGCACCAACCCAATTATGATGCTGTATTATATCTTAGACAAACCATTTGGCCGCTGATAAAAACGGAATTGCCAGAAGCAGAATTACATATTTACGGCGCTTATGAATCGCAAAAAGTATCACAATTAAATCATACGCATGATCGGTTTTTAATAAAAGGATTTATTGAAGATCTCGGTAGCGTAATGCAATTTGCTAAAGTCTGTCTGGCACCTTTGCGTTTTGGTGCAGGGTTAAAGGGAAAACTTATTGATGCCATGCAATATGGCACACCTTGTATGATGTCTACGATTGCAGCAGAAGGTATGTTTGGAGCAATACAACCAAACGGTTTTGTTGAGGACGACCCTGAAGATTTTGCAAGAAAAGCTATTGAATTATATACCAACAGTATCCTTTGGTCAAAAAGTCAACGTCAAGGATATGATATCCTTAACGAGCGTTTTGATAAAGCAAATCACAGTAAGCGGTTTCTTGAACGATTAACAGTTCTTCAAGACCATTTAGAAACCCATCGACAAGATAATTTTACAGGACAGATCATATGGCATCATTCACTTTTAAGCACAAAATACATGAGTAAGTGGATTGAAGCAAAAAACAAGTAAACTATTTTTTGATGACATTAATTCTGGTTTTCGATATAGTAGTATAACTTTAAATAAGTGCTATTATGAAAACCAAAATTCGAAACTTTTTTATGATTCTGTGTGTGTTCGCATTAGTTGCATGTTCTTCTGATGATGACGGTAATATCGTTGTTGATATTGAAGGCGTTTGGATACTTACCTCTTTGCGTGTGGAGACGGCTTTTGACTTTAATGAAGACGGTACAGCCACAAGAGATCTATTTATGGAAACACCATGTTATGATGGAGATTTTATCAACTTTAGAGCAGATGGTACGGTGAATATTGTCTCAGCGTTAACAGCAATTGAGGTCGATGTAATTAGTAGTACAGAATGGGAATATACCTATGAATGCTTGAACGGTTTTGATAACGAATCCACCTGGGAACAAAATGGAGCTAACGTTACCGTAGAGAATGGGTCTGAAGATCTAATGGGGACTGTTTCAGGAAATACCCTGACTGTAACCGTTCGGGATTCTTTTGAAATTGAAATGTATGATGGTATGGATTTTAGCTATGTTGATGAAGATATCACACTGGTATATACAAAACAATAATTATTAAGAGTCGATAGCAGATTAAGCTGTTTTGAATTTTCAGAACAGCTTTTTTTGGTATTGGTTATGGATTTAAACCACCGATCACTTTAGCTACACCTATTGTTGCCCGTTCCGGAACAACTGTAACTTTAGTGTTATTGTCCATAGCCGGATTGGGATCAATATAGTAGATGTTAGTTTCCGGTTTAACATAATGCATTAAGCTTGCAGCAGGATATACCTGCATGGATGTTCCAATGATCATTAAGACATCAGCAGTTAAACAGATGTCTATGGCTTTATCAATCATAGGAACAGCTTCGCCAAACCATACGATATGTGGGCGTAATTGATGCCCTTTCTCACAGGTGTCTCCTAAGTAAATGTCTTCTGTCCATACTTTAATATCATTTACATTCCCTGTACTCCTTACTTTTCTTAATTCGCCGTGTAAATGAATAACATTGGTACTACCAGCTCGTTCATGCAGATCATCAACATTTTGAGTAATAATTGTGACTTTGTAATCTTGTTCCAGTTTGGCCAGATCTTTATGTGCCTTATTGGGGTAAACCTCTTTAAGTTGTTTGCGTCTTTGGTTATAAAAATCCAATACCAACTTTGGGTTCTTTCTAAAGCCTTCCGGAGAAGCAACTTCCATGACATTGTGTCCTTCCCACAAACCATCAGCATCTCTAAAAGTTTTTATACCGCTTTCGGCACTCATGCCGGCACCTGTTAATACAACTATATGTTTCATGTTCTAAAAATAATTAATAATTTGTCACCATGGCAGATTTAAAACTCCTAGAATATTTAGAAACTTACCTTACAGCGCATAGACGTCAGCGTTTTGCAGAAGTGCTCTCACAGCGTACAAGACATTTTACGGTTGCTACGGAAGATGTATATCAATTACACAATACAAGTGCTGTTATTCGGTCTTGTGATGTGTTTGGGATACAGGACATTCATGTTATTGAAGAAGTCAATTCTAAACGTATAGATCGGGAGATTGCTATGGGTGCTCAAAAATGGGTCGATTTGTACCGTTACAATTCAATTAAGGATTGCATTACGTACTTACAAAAAAAGGATTACCAAATTATTGCCACGACACCACATATTGAAGATGCCAACATACAGGATTTTGATATTACTAAAAAGTCATGTTTCTTCTTTGGTAGGGAAACAGAAGGTTTATCACAGTATGTACTGGACCATGCAGACGGGTTTTTAAAAATACCCATGGTAGGATTTACCGAAAGTCTTAATATTTCAGTATCTGCAGCTATTATTCTTCAGAATGTCACGCAACGGTTAAAAGTGAGTGATGTCAAATGGGAGCTTTCTGAAGCCGAAATTATCAACAAACGTTTTGACTGGATTAAGAAGACTATAAAAAATTACGAAGCCATAGTAGAACGCTATTATAGTAGTCTATAATTTTTGTAATTTTAATCCATTACTAACAAAATCATATAGAGATGTCAATTTTTTTATACGTTCTGGGCGCTATAGTCTTAGTAATTATATTTTTAATACTAATAGCACCAAAAAAGTATCATGTTAATCGAAGTATTGATATAAATAAACCTATTGATGAGGTTTTTAATTATTTAAAACATATTAAGAATCAGGATCATTGGTCACCATGGAAGAAAAAAGATCCTGATATGAAACAGGAACATGCCGGAACAGATGGAGAAGTAGGTTTTGTAGCGCGTTGGGAAGGTAATAAGGACGTTGGTACGGGAGAGCAGGAGATTACACGTATTGTGAATAATGATGTTATAGAAAGTCAGTTGCGTTTTTACAAACCCTGGAAATCGCAATCGGATGCTTACCTTAAGGTTGAAAAAATAAACGATAATACCACAAAAGTGATCTGGGGGTTTTCGGGAGTAAATAAACCACCGTCTAATATTTTCTTTTTATTCTTTAACATGGATAAAACTGTTGGTAAGGATTTTGAAGAGGGTTTAGAAAGTCTTAAACATATTTTAGAATCCTAAATTTATAACTATGGTAGTTGTTTGGTTTGAAATTCCTGTTAATGATATGCAACGTGCTAAAACATTCTACGAGACTGTTTTTGGTATTACGATTAAGGACGTAGACTTTGGTGGTTTGAAAATGGGATGGTTTCCTAATGAAGGACATGGTGCTACTGGAACCTTAATAAAACAAGAAAGCTACGTGCCAAGTCAGGAAGGCACTTTGGTCTATTTCAATTCTAAAGATATTGAAGGAGTATTAGATAAAGTAGTAGCAGCAGGAGGTAAGGTATATCAACCAAAAACGCAAATCTCAGAGGAACATGGTTATATGGGCGTTTTTATTGATTCAGAAGGTAATAGGATAGCATTACATTCCGAACAATAAATTTAGGCTTTATTCTTCTTACGCTTCTTGCGGTCTTTGTTTCTACTAATGACCTTGTATTCTTCATAGCATTCGCTAATAGCATCTAAAATTTGAAGGTCGTTAGCTGTACGAATAAAATCTCTGGAGTAATTACATTGGTTTACAATTTCATCCAGATCGTATTTGTCTACTTTTAGCAATACCATGAGCATCTCTCTATCGAAGCGTTGCGATAATTGATTTCGGATTTCATCATCTTGCTTCATTTGTTTGAGTTTCCGCATTTCCTTAGGCTTCTTTCCAAACATATTATATAAGAAGTCCGCAGGATTAAAAATAGAGCCTAGAACTTTTGTCACCACATTTGGTTTCCCAGCTTCGTAACCTTGATTAGGAATACCGGAGATTCTATACCTGTTGTTTGAGGTTACAGGAACTTGTCTGATATCGACTTCAAGGTAACCGGTGAGCCTTAATTGATTTACAACAACTTCTTCAAGAGCCAGAGCCAATTCTGTCATTTCAATTTTAGTATTCCCAAATTTTAACCAGTCGTTTGTTACTCTTACTTTTATGGATTTATAGCCTAAATACGACAGGTGTAAGGTATCATTGGCTTTTGCTTTGATCTCAAAATTACCTTCATCATCAGTAGAGGTTCCTACAACCTGATTCAGGTTAACAATATTCACATCTACCATTGGAGCATTGGTCGTTGTACTGATGATGGTACCTTTAACCTTTTGAGGTAGTTTTACAGAAGTAGAATCCTGAGCATAACTCGAGATAGTTACAAGGCATAAAAAAAGAAGTAGGTATTGCTTCATTTATTAAGTATTATCTGTAAAGGTACTAAACAAAACGCATTTTGTAATAGTGTTATTACCAATTTGACTTAATATTAACAAGTCATTTCGTTTTTACTTTCTTCGGGAGCGTCTTGGTCTGCTACTGGCAGATTTTGAACGTCTTCCCCCGGACGATCTCTTAGAGTCACCTCTATACCCCTGTTTGTCCTTTCTTGACCTTTCACTGCCACGTCTTCGCTTTTTACCACTACGGCCACGACCTTTATCTTCGCTAACTTCAACATTAACGAATCGGCCATTGTATTTAAAATCGGTAAAAAAGGCTAATACTTTTGGGGTTAATGAAGTTTCAGTATTGAAGAAAGAAAAACTATCCATGACATCAACTTTGAACACATCGTCTTTGCCTAATTCCAGAACATCTCTTAAGAAATCCTTCAGACTCATCCAATCATAACCATCTTTTCTACCGACATTAATGAAATATCGCGTGGCGTTTTTACTGGAAGCTGTATCACGTTCACTACTTTGTTGCGCTTCTGCATTAAGATCTTTTGCGTTTTTGTAATAGTTAAAGAAGCGTGTGAATTCTACAGAAAATACTTTCTTGATGAGTTCTTCCTTGCTGGTATCTTCAAACAAATGGTTAATCTCGTCCAGGTAGTTGTCAATTTCATGATTTATTTCTGTATCATGAATTTTATTGGCAAGCGACATCAATTGTACCTGACAGATTTCTAAGCCATCCGGAATGGCTTTTTTCTGAAAGGATTTTTGAATGATCCGTTCTATAGCCTTTATTTTTCGAAGCTCACTTTTGGTAACAATAACCATGGAAATACCAGTTTTTCCGGCACGACCGGTACGTCCTGATCGGTGAGTATAGGTTTCTATTTCATCAGGGAGTTGATAATTAATCACATGCGTAACATCATCAACATCAATACCACGGGCAGCAACATCAGTGGCAACCAACATTTGTATCTGCTTATTGCGGAATGATTTCATAACCATATCACGTTGGTTTTGGCTGAGGTCACCATGTAAAGCACCTGCATTATAACCATCTTCTATGAGTTTTTCTGCAATTTTTTGAGTGTCACGCTTGGTTCTGCAAAAAATAACTGAGAATATATCCGGATTGGCATCAGCTAAGCGTTTTAAGGCTAAATAGCGATCTCTGCCACCAACTAAATAATACTCATGAGAAACTTGAGAACTACCGACGTTTTTATGACCTACAGTAATCTCATCGGGATTGTACATGAATTTTTTAGTAATGCTAGCCACCTCTTTTGGCATCGTAGCTGAGAACAACCATGTGCTTTTGTCCTGAGGTGTGTGCGATAAAATTTCAGTAATATCCTCATAGAATCCCATATTCAACATTTCATCAGCTTCATCAAGCACACTATACTCAATCTTAGAGATGTTAACCATATTGCGGCTTATCATATCTTTCATACGGCCAGGAGTTGCTACAATGATTTGAGCGCCTTTTTTAACTTTACTGGCCTGATCAGTGATACTGGCTCCTCCATATATAGCTACGACATTTAAACCTTTGCAATACTTGCCATATAGTTTTAATTCGTTTGTAATTTGTAAGCATAACTCACGGGTAGGTGATAGAATAAGACCCTGCGTAGTTCTGCTGTTAACATTGATTTTTTGTAGCATTGGAAACCCAAAAGCTGCAGTTTTTCCTGTTCCGGTTTGCGCTAAAGCTACAAGGTCTGTATCGCTTTCTAATAATAAGGGTATAGCTTTTTCCTGGACTTCACTTGGTGCTTTAAAGCCAAGATCATTAATGGCATTTAATAGGTCGTCATTAAGACCTAATTCTTGAAAGGTACTCATTCGTTTTAAGTATTTCGATAGTTATTATTCGTGCTACAGTAGAAGTGTATCGACATACTTAAACCCAATGCTTCTTGCAACACATCCTCACGCTGAGGAATTTAAAGCCGCAAAGATACGTTTTTAATTGAATAATTGATTTTTACAGTTCAATATTCATTATTTGGAGATAAAAATAAAACTCCTCAACACTGTTATGCTAAGGAGTTTTTATATCTAAAATCAAGAATATTACTTTTTGAGCATACGTTTTATGGTACTTTGATTTTGTCCTTCAATTTTGATTAGATACAAACCGGTTTTTAAATTAGAAATGTCAATAGTTTTTAAATCATTCATAGCACTAAGATCTATGGTATTGATAACTCGTCCACTAATGTCATAAATGGTCGCATACTGTAATACTAAACCTGAGGAATTAGTTATAGTAACCTTATCATCTGAAGGGTTAGGGTAGATGCTAACGGCGTCATTTAGTTGCTTTTCATCAATACTCAATGCCGGGTTGACTACAACGTCAAAACTACATGTGTCTGTATTACCGGCAATATCATAAACATCGAAAGTATTCGTTGTAGTACCTAAAGGAAATTCACTACCGGTAGACAACCCGGCAGTTTGTACAGGAACGTAATCAAGTTCCAGCAGATATCTGTGCGTAACAATTGCTGTGACATCATTCCATACACGACCATCAGTATTATCAACTAAGTTTAATACCGTATAATCTTCATTGCCGGCATTATTAGGTTCTCCGGCGTTCCAGTTATCGTAAGTAGAAGCATCACCACTTTGCCACTCAAAATTACCTTCGGTATTGTTATCATTAAAGCCAATGAAAACTTCTTCTAAAATACCATTCTGCGCTAAAGCATTACTTATGGCTAAATTGTCAGCACTATCTCTGATGGTTCCGACAAAACCACCTTGAGCGGTAGCATCGGCAAAAGCGTTAGCACCAGTGAATGTATTGTCAGAAACATAATAAGCCTTACCAGCAATGTTAATTAAAGGTGTAAATCCGGTAAGAGGATTGATTAATGAACAATTATCGGTTGAGGTTACCGTATAATCGACAACAATACCAGAATCTCCGTCATTAGCCAAATTTACAGTAATATCACTTGGGCATGTGACTTCAGGAAATTCATTGTCATTTACAGTCACTGTAAAATCACAATTCACAATATTACCATCCATATCTGATACAGAAAAAATCATATTAGTTACGCCAACAGGAAAGGCACTTCCTGATGGTAGCCCTAAAGTCTGCATAGGGGTTAAAGCACCATCTTCAGCATCATTTGCAGTTACTGTAAAGCTCGCAATACCGTCACATTGTCCCGAGGTGTTATTAATAACAATATCTCCTGGGCAATTGATAACCGGAGGATTTCCAATAGTTCCAAATAGTTGAACGTCAGCAACTTGAATGATGTTTGTTACGCCACATGGGTTAGTAAATACTAATCGGTAGTAAGAATAGGCAGTAGTATTGGTGAAATTATATGTTCTGGACAAAAATCGAGTCGTTACACATGGAATATTACCGGTAGTAATACTTGTATAATCCGTACCATTATTAGAACCAAAAATTTCATAATCCATAGGATCTCTTTCAGACGCGTCGTTAGCTGTTACAATCCTAATAGATGTAGCAATAACTTCATCAGTATCATTAGGGTCACCATCATCATTTAAATTAACTTCAAAACCAAGGCCATCAAAACCTGCTCCTGCATTAAAATCTAAAAACTTGGTTTGATCATTTTGGTCGATAATTTGCTGAGGGCCTTCTCCTCCGGGAGAATTCACATTACCAAATGCAGTGGCTGTGTGAACAGTGTCGTCAAAAATAGCTTGTGAATGTAACTGATATGCACAGAAAACTATGCAAAGTACTAGAGTAATTTTTTTCATATGTCAATGGATTTAGTGTTTTAAAGATATAGCATTATTGCATACACTCCAACTATGGTATTTACACCATTAACATTTTATGACTATTACAATTGATCTAAAAATGCAATAAGTAACTTCATGGCCTTACCGCGATGTCCTATTTGGTTTTTTTCCTCCAGTGAAATCTCTGCAAAGGTTTTTTCGTAACCATCAGCTTTAAAAATAGGGTCATAACCAAAACCTTCGCTACCATGCTTTTCTGTTGTGATCTCCCCTTTACAAATGCCAGTAAATGTATGGATAGTATCATTTAGGTGTAGTGCAATTACAGTTTTAAATTGTGCAGTTCTGTTTGAATGATCTGCTAACCTATAAAGCAATTTCTCCATATTATCATTGGCATCACGTTTTGGGCCTGCATATCTGGCCGAGTACACACCAGGTTCACCATTTAATGCATTTACCTCCAAACCCGTGTCGTCAGCAAAACAATCATAACCATAGTGTGTTTTGATATATTCTGCTTTTTGAATGGCATTACCTTCAATGGTGGGTTGTGTTTCCGGGATATCTTCTGAGCAGCCGATATCTGCTAAACTTACAATTTCGATATGATCTGGAACTAAACTTTTAACTTCTTTTAATTTATTGAAGTTATTAGTGGCAAAAACAATTTTCATTAAACAGTATTAGACATCAAAGGTAATGAGATATACTGATATTGATTTTATATTTTAAAAGTTATCCTGATGTAATGCTCAAAAAGGTAAAAGTATAAGATCAAAGACTAGGTATTTAAATTTTTCTTCAGACGCATTCAAAGCTTAAGTTTACGAATGTTCTGGAGCCCCAAGGTAGATTACCCAGTATTATAATTATGGATTATCTGAAGTCTATAGTACAACTATTAGATTGCCCAAACCATTTTACTCTGTTCTTTGAAGCCGTTTTATAGATGAAATCCCTAATCATTCTGGGAATAAAAGCCAATAGTGCAGCTACACGCTTCCATTTAGGTATTTTGGAGACAATTCTCAGAAAGCCGTCAGAATGTGTTTTAACCCCTTCACTATCAATTAAAATGACCGTATCTAAACGTTCGGTTGGGAAACCATGAATTTTTAACAATTCCTGACCATAACGCGATTGAAATGCTACGAATTGAAATAGATCTTTAGGTGCAAATTTTAGTAACCATCCCACAACACCATTACAGAGGTTGCATTCACCATCAAAGATTATAATGTCTTTAGTAATTAGATTATCCATAACTATTTCATTTACTATAGAATAGACGAAATGCTATGGCGTTACTTTCAGTAAACCTAAAGTTTAGTTTTATTTTATGATAAAAATCAGTTCAAAAAGCATCGGATTGCAGTATCTTAGACTTAAGAATTAAACGCTAAATAAGTAAGTATTATGACTGTAAATTTTCAATACGTTAATACCGATGTAAGTGAGACCCTTTCTGCATTTACCACTGATAAGTTAGATAGATTATCTGATAAATATGAATTTTTAATTTCAGCACAAGTGTATTTCAAGCACGACGATAAAGATCACCAAGCTGGAAAGATTTGTAATATCGAGTTAAGCTTGCCGGGACCTCGTATTTATGCAACATCTAATGAGAAAACCTATGAAATGGCTGTTAATGAAACTATTAATGACTTGAAAAGACAGCTCGAAAAACGAAAAGAAGCATATAAAACCTATTAGTTTTTAAGGTAGTTTGTAATATCCGGGGTTTACTATTTTATCTGTGATGATAAGGTTCATTCTTTAAGATGGTAAACCCTCGGTATATTTGTTCAATAAAGAATAAACGTACCATTTGATGAGAAAATGTCATTTTAGATAATGCCAGTTTAGCATTAGCACGTTGGTAGATACTTTCCGAAAAACCATAAGGGCCACCAATGATAAAAATAAGCTGTTTAATGCCCGAGTTCATATGTTTCTGCAGATAGTTTGAGAAAGTAATGGAATCCATAGTTTTTCCATTCTCATCCAATAGAATGACAGTATCCGATTTAGCAATTTTAGATAAGATAAGCTCGCCCTCTTTATCTTTTTGTTGTTTTTCAGAAAGGTGTTTTACCTTTTTAAGATCTGGGATAACTTCAAAATCAAACTTAATATAATGATTCAAACGCTTTTGATAGTCATCAATGAGCGTTATCAAATTCTTATCGTCGGTTTTTCCTATGGCTAAAAGCTTAATCTGCATGATGCAAATCTACAACCTTATCCTTAAGTATGTAGTGGAGGCTTATGAAAAATTAATGCCATGATCCGCTTCAATTTATCAAAGTCCCACATAAGGAGATAGACATTTCCCAGTAGCATTAATCCGGTGACTATGGGTGTGCCGGTAAAATGCATAGAAGTTACCATTAAAAATATGTTGATGATGATCGGTAAGTATAGAATAGCGCCCAAAAAGGAAAACCTTGGAATTAGTAGTAGAAAAGCCACCAGAAGCTGCATAAAGCCCAAAAAGTTCCAATACCATCCTGTTTGATATAAAGCTTCGAAGAAAAAACCAACAGGGTGATCTGTCGAGATAGAAGTAAATCGATTTCCCAATAGCTTTGTTAATCCTGAAGGTAAGAAAGCAATAGCGAGCATTATTCTTGTAAACCAGGTAAAGTATTTGTAAACCGTTTTATTGTAAATTTTTGCATGAAATTTTTCGATGATAGATACATACATGGTTATAGATTTACCATTAAGACGAAACACAGATGATCTTGTAACATTTGGCCCTATATAATTAGAAATCTATTCCTATTTTTACATGAAATATAAATAGTATATGATTTCAAAAGCACAATTTGATAAAGAGATACAATTAATTATAAGTAATGCCATACGCGAAGATGTAGGAGACGGGGATCATAGCTCTTTGGCATGCATTCCTAAGGAAGCAATGGGTAAAGCAAAATTACTGGTTAAAGATGAAGGGGTTATAGCTGGTGTTGAATTTGCCAAAGCAGTGTTTAATTATGTGGATGCTGAAATGACCGTAAAAACACTAATTCAGGATGGCACAGAAGTACAACATGGCGATATTGTGTTCTATGTTGAAGGCGCCTCTCAATCCATTCTAAAAGCTGAGCGATTGGTACTAAATGCCATGCAGCGTATGAGTGCTATTGCTACCAAAACCCGACATTTTGTGAATTTGCTTGAAGGCACCGGAACTCAAATATTAGATACCCGGAAAACAACACCAGGTATAAGAGCACTTGAAAAATGGGCTGTAAAAATTGGAGGAGGAGAAAACCACCGATTTGCACTGTATGACATGATCATGTTAAAAGACAATCATATAGATTTTGCAGGAGGTATTACCAAAGCCATTGACCAAACTAAAAACTATCTGAAGGCGACCAACAGAGATCTTAAAATAATAGTTGAAGCAAGGAATCTTACCGAAATTGAAGAAATATTACAAAGTGATGGTGTATATCGTATTCTGATCGATAACTTTAATTATGAAGACACTAAAAAGGCAGTACAGCTTATTGGAGACAAGTGCCTTACGGAGTCTTCTGGCGGGATCAATGAAAATACAGTGAGGCATTATGCCGAATGCGGCGTTGATTATATTTCTTCAGGAGCCCTGACGCATTCTGTTTACAATATGGATTTGAGTCTAAAAGCAGTTTAACCATATCGGTTGAAAAGAAATATGTCTAAGGAGATAGAAGATAAGTTAGATAAAATTCCTGTCATTAACTGGTTGGTACGTTTTTTTAAACAGATCAAACTACCGGGTTTTGAGGGCTTATCTATTTATGATCTTTTAGAGTTATACATTTTGGGTATCGTAAAAGGCACTTTAACTACCAGAGCCAGTGCAATTGCGTTTAGTTTTTTTACAGCAATTTTTCCATTTATGTTATTCGTTATCATCCTTATTCCTCATATACCAATAGAAGGTTTCCCGGAGGAGTTTTTAAAGTTCTTACAATCCTTTCTTCCGCCGCAAACATCAGACTTTTTTATGTCTAATATTTTTGAAAATATTGAGAGCAGACAACGGGCAGGATTATTATCGTCGGTATTTTTATTGTCTATGTTCTTAATGGCCAATGGTGTTAATGCTGTTTTCTCAGGCTTTGAAAATTCCTATCACGAACAATTAACACGCAATGTGTTTCAACAATATCTCTATGCACTAGGGGTAGCGTTAATTTTAGCAATCCTATTATTGCTTACAGTAGCCGTATTTGGGTATTTCCAAATTTATGTCTTAAAACCCATATATGAAAGTGTCAGTGGTGAAACACTTTTAGAAGAAGGTTCCGGATTGGGATGGGTCGTTTTTGCTAAATACCTGTTTTTTGTATTTATGGTCTATCTCGCTACAGCAACCTTATATTATTTTGGTACTAAAGAAGGTCGAAACACACGGTTCTTTTCCATTGGAGCTCTACTAACGACTTTACTGATTATACTCACATCCTATTTATTTGGTATTTATATAGACAATTTTTCCAAATATAATGAGTTGTATGGTTCTATTGGCGCGCTGTTGATCTTACTGTTGTACCTGTGGCTAAATTCCAATATCTTACTTTTGGGATATGAACTGAATGCGACATTAAGACGATTGCATAAACTGAAAGAAGTATGAGGAAGTTATTATTAACTACGGTATTTATGGTGTGTTTCGGATGGGTATCCGGGCAAGATATCTTTGGAACATGGCGAACTATTGATGATAAAACCGGTAAAGAGAAATCTATTGTTGAGATTTACGAAAAAGAAGGAAAGATTTACGGTAAGATCATCAAAATACTCAATCCAAAAAGAAAAAATCCAACCTGCGATAAATGTAAGGGTGAAAATCACGGAAAGCCAATATTAGGCTTAATCATTATTGAAGGTTTAGAAAGCGATGGTGATGTTTATGAAGGCGGTAAAATATTAAACCCGGAAAATGGAAAAGAGTACAAGTGTCGTTTGAAACTAGAAGCAGATGTAAATACATTGCAGGTTAGAGGGTATTTGGGGTTCTTATATAAGACGCAGTACTGGGTTCGTGAAAAATAAGGATGATGAATATTAACGATCAGCAGCCAGAGCCTATATCAGATAGATCACTTTATTTTATCGATGTAGTATTGCCTATCCCAATTCAAAAAGCATTTACTTATCATATTACGGAGGCCGAAGCCAATTTTTTAAAAGCAGGCATGCGTGTTGTGGTGCCTTTTGGAAAGCAAAAATTATATACGGCCATAGTTTATAGAATACATCAACAGCCGCCTTTGGCTTACGAAGCAAAATCCTTGCACCAGATATTAGACGATAGGCCGATAGTGACGACTATACAGATAAAGCATTGGGAGTGGATTGCAGCGTATTATATGTGTAGTTTGGGCGAGGTAATGCGCGCAGCACTACCAAGTGCATTTTTATTAGAAAGTGAAACTGTTATATCCAGAAATAAAAACATTGAAATTGATGAATCTGCATTCAATGATGATGAGTTTTTAATCTATGAAGCTTTACAATACCAATCGAGTCTGAAAGTTTCTGATGTGATGCACATACTAGATAAGAAAAAAGTACTACCGGTTGTCAACGGATTGGTAGAAAAAGACATCTTAGTGCTGCATGAAGAATTCTATGAAAAGTACCAGCCTAAACAAGTGCGTTATGTAAAGCTAAAAGATCGGTATCAAAACGATTCGGATCTGGAAGTTTTGCTGGATACTCTAAATAGAGCGCCCAAACAAAAGCAGGTTATCATGGCCTTATTTGCTATGAGAACAGTACGGGAAAAGCCAATCAAATTCTCTGAGCTTGCCAAACGGTCTGGCGTATCAACCGCAGTAGTAAAAGCATTGGTGGATAAAGGGATTTTGGAAACGTATTATCAGCAAACCGATCGTGTGACCTATGAAGGCAAAGCGTCACTACCAACTCAGCCATTAACCGAAGCACAAAATGTGGCTTTTGATGCAATTAAAAATACGTTTGAGGAAAAAGACGTGGTCTTATTACATGGCGTAACGTCTTCAGGAAAAACAGAATTGTATGTAAAACTCATAGAAACTGAGATAAGTAAAGGTCATCAGGTACTGTACCTGCTTCCTGAAATTGCCTTAACTACGCAATTGGTTAACCGTTTGCAGAATTACTTTGGAGAGAAAGTCATTGTTTTTCACTCGAGATATTCTAATAACGAACGTGTGGAGGCTTGGAGAAATATACTTGAAAAATCAGATAAAGCACAGATCATTCTGGGTGCACGTTCAGCATTACTATTGCCATTTAGAAGTTTAAGTTTGGTTATTGTAGATGAGGAACACGAATCTTCATACAAGCAGTTTGATCCGGCACCACGGTATCATGCCAGAGATGCAGCCGTAGTATTGGCTAAATTATTTGGAGCGAAAATCTTATTGGGGTCTGCGACACCCAGTCTGGAAAGTTATTACAATGCCAATCAAGGAAAGTATGGTTTGGTAACCTTAAAAACACGTTATAATAATGTGCTTATGCCAGAAATTGAACTGGTTGATCTATCAGATAAGTATAAGCGCAAGCGCATGAATGGACATTTTAGCGATCGATTAATTGAAGAAATGACAGAAGCTTTAGAAGCCGAAAATCAGATCATATTGTTTCAGAATCGAAGGGGGTATTCGCCAATTGTAGAATGTACTACCTGCGGCCATTCGCCTCAATGTCCAAATTGTGATGTCAGTCTCACTTATCACCAATACAGAAACCAATTGCGTTGCCATTACTGTGGGTATCATATGGCAATGCTTCACAACTGTCAGGCCTGTGGTAATGCAACTTTAGATACTTTGGGTTTTGGTACGGAGCAGATCGAGTCGGAGCTGAATATTATTTTTCCGGATAAAAAAACGGCGCGTATGGATTTAGATACGACCAGAGGAAAGTATGCTTTTGAGAAATTGATTACTGCCTTCGATCAGGGAGAAATTGATATTCTTGTCGGAACACAAATGGTAACAAAGGGGTTGGATTTTAGGAATGTCAAATTAGTAGGCATAATGAATGCTGATAATTTATTGAATTTTCCCGATTTCAGAGCACATGAGCGCAGTTACCAATTAATGGCACAGGTTTCGGGACGCGCAGGACGTACAGCAGACCGGGGTAAAGTACTAATACAAACATTCAACCCGTATCATAATATATTACAACAGGTGTCAACCAATGCTTATGAAACCATGTATAATGAGCAGATCAATGAACGTTATCAATTTAAGTATCCACCCATATATAAATTGATTAAGATCACATTCAGGCATAAAGATTATAATCGGGTGAATCTGGCATCCGAGTGGTTTTCCAAATCGTTACGACAAACATTTAAACAGCATGTACTGGGACCAGAGTTTCCACCTGTTTCCAGAATAAGGAACAGGTATCACAAAAATGTGTTGGTGAAGATTCCTCCAAAACAGTCCTTGGCAAAAACAAAAGAAGCTATTAATAAAATACTTAATAGCTTCAATAGTGTGAAAGATTTTAGGGCTGTTAATGTAATTCTAAATATCGATAACTATTAAAATTTACATGTTATTTAAAGCATCTACCAATTGTGTTTTCTTATTTCTACTCAAAGGTATTTCATAAGCACCGACTTCAACATTTTTACTGTTAAAACGATCTATTTTATCCAAATTAACAATATAAGACTTATGGATTCTCAAGAATTTACCTTCAGGAAGTTCTTTTTCAAAAGCTTTCATTGTAGATAAAACAACCAGACTATTTTCTTCAGTCACTACTTTGACATAGTCACCAAGGGCTTCAATCCATTTGATATCTTTAATGTATACTTTACGTTTTTTAAGATTACTCTTTACAAAAATGTGTTCACCATCAGTTTCATTAAAGTCTAACTTCAATTTATGCTGCTCAATGGCCTTTTCTACCGCAGTATTAAAACGTTCTTTAGTAATAGGTTTTTGTAAGTAATCTGTTGCATCGTAATTAAATGCCTTGAAGGCATACTCGGTTTTACCGGTTACGAAGATAATTTGGGGTTTGTTATTGAGGACATCTAACAGTTCAAATCCGTTTAAAACAGGCATTTCAATATCTAGAAAAATCAAATCGACCTTATGGGTATTAAGTCCATTTTTAGTTTCTAACGCACTGCTATATTCTGCAATAAGGTTAAGAGAGGAATGATTCTCTATCAACTTTACTATAGAAAGACGTTGAATCGCAGAATCATCAACAACCACACAGTTTAAAGTCATAACATTTATTAATTTTAGGTTAAGATATTGACAATAGTACAAAAAATTCGGTTAAAAAACAAAAATTACCGACAAACTGTAAATTTTAACATTATTTCATGACTTAAATAATTGTTTATGAAACTATTGCCAGATAGATAATAAATGCCTATTTTTGCACCCGTTTTTAACATTTAAACAACTATTTATGAATCATTATGAAACTGTTTTCATCTTAAATCCCGTTTTATCTGAAGATCAGATAAAGGAAACAGTAAAGAAATACGAAGATTTTCTTGTTTCTAAAGGTGCTAAGATGATTGCTAAGGAAGATTGGGGGCTAAAAAAGTTAGCGTATCCAATTCAAAACAAAAAGAGTGGATTTTACCACTTATTTGAGTACACAGTAGCAGGAGAAGCTATCGCTCCTTTAGAAGTAGAGTTCAGAAGAGACGAACGCTTTATGCGCTATTTAACTGTAAAATTAGACAAGCATGCTATTGCTTGGGCTGAGAGAAGAAGAGAAAGAAACAAACAAAAAGCGTCTTAATTATGTCATCTATAGAACAACAAGCAAAAGGAAAAAAGGATGGTGAGATCAGATATCTTACGCCTTTAAATATTGAAACTTCAAAAGCTAAAAAGTACTGCCGTTTCAAAAAATCAGGCATTAAATATGTAGATTATAAAGATCCTGATTTCTTATTAAAGTTCGTAAACGAGCAGGGGAAATTATTACCAAGACGTTTAACCGGAACTTCTTTAAAATATCAAAGAAAAGTATCCGTAGCTGTTAAGCGTGCCAGACATTTGGCATTAATGCCATACGTAGCAGATTTATTAAAATAAATATATCATAACAATGGAACTTATATTAAAACAAGACGTTGAAAATTTAGGATTTAAAGACGATATTGTAACAGTTAAGAACGGTTATGGTAGAAACTTTTTAATTCCTCAAGGTCAGGCAGTACTGGCTACAGCATCTGCTAAGAAGGTATTGGCAGAAACTTTAAAGCAACGTGCATTTAAAGAAAAGAAGATTATTGATGACGCTAAAAAGATAGCTGAAGCTTTGTCTGGTTTAGAAGTGAAAATTGCATCTAAAGTTGGAGCAGGAGATAAGCTATTTGGATCTGTAAATAATATAGATCTTGCCGATGCATTACAAAAAGCAGGACATGATATCGATAAAAAGTATATCAATGTTATTGGAGGTAATGTAAAACGCTTAGGAAAATATAACGCAATAATAAGACTTCACAGAGAAGTTACAGTTGATTTTCCTTTTGAGGTCGTAGCTGAAAAAAGTTAATAAGTAACAATTTTCGTTAATAAATAAAAAAGGTCACCACATGGTGACCTTTTTTATTTATTAAATTTGTGTTAAACGACTATTAACATATTATTAACTAATTCAACTTAATGCAAATGAAGAAATTACTCTTACTAATGATGTTTCTCTTTGCTGTTTTTACAAGCTATGCTCAAGTAACTACAGCAAACATTAAAGGTTTGATCCTTGATGAAACCGGACAGCCTCTACCGGGTGCTAATGTGGTTGCAGTTCATACACCTACAGGTACAACGTATGGTGCGGCAACAAATTACGAAGGGCGTTATAACTTACTCAACTTAAGAGTAGGTGGGCCTTATACTGTAACGATAAGTTATATAGGGTTTAAAGACAAAGTCTATAGCGACGTATACTTATCACTGGGTAATACTGAAAATATAGATCATCAAATGACTCCAGATAGTGAAGAACTGGATGCTATAGTTATTACAGGGTCTGCAACAGGGACATTTAGTAGTGATAGAACAGGTGCAGAGACAAGTGTAGGGAGAAGGGAACTTACCCGATTACCAACCATATCAAGATCCGCATCAGATTTTACACGTTTAGAACCCTCTTCTACAGGTAATTCCTTTGGGGGTAGAAACGATCAGTTCAATAACTTTTCTTTAGATGGCTCAATTTTTAACAATCCCTTTGGTTTAGATTCACCAACTCCGGGAGGGCAAACAGGAGCTCAGCCTATCTCGTTAGATGCTATTGATCAGATACAGGTTTCTTTGGCGCCATACGATGTAACACAGTCTGGATTTACCGGAGCATCAGTTAATGCGGTTACCAAAAGTGGTACCAACGAATTTCATGGTACGGTATATGGTTTCTTTAGAAATGAAGATTTAACCGGTAGTAAAGTCGATGGTGATGATGTATTACAACCGGACTTAGAGCAAAATCAGTTTGGATTTAGTATCGGAGGACCATTAATTAAGAATAAATTGTTCTTTTTTGCCAATTTTGAAAAGGACCAACGTACCGATTTGGGAACTAACGGGTTTTTACCTAACAGAGGAACAGGTATAGCAGGAGAGTCGCGCGTATTGGCTTCAGATTTTGATTTGGTAGATAATATTCTAAGACAAGTTGTAATCGGCCAAAATGGTAATGGAGAAAGTATTTTCTACAATCCAGGCGCATATGAAGGTTTTACTTTTGATAGTAATTCAACAAAAGGTATCATTAAGTTAGATTGGAATATTAATGAGAATAACCGATTGGCGTTTATCTATAACTTCCTTGAAGCGTCTAGAGAACAACCGGCTCACCCTTCAGCATTAGGATTCCGAGGACCGGGACCAAATCAGCTGCAATTTCAGAACGTAGGTTACGAGATCAATAACAATATCGATTCTTTCCAATTAGAATTAAACAGTACACTTGGAGAAGGTATCAGTAATAAACTTCAAATAGGGTATACACATTTTGATGATTTTAGAAACCCATTGTCTTCACCTGCACCTACTATTACAATTACAGAAGGTGGGTCTAATTACATCATAGCAGGCCATGAACCATTTTCAATCAACAATACATTAGACCAAAAAGTGTATCAGTTTACTAATAATCTGAATTTTGTAAAAGGAAGTCACACCTTTACGGTTGGACTTTCATTTGAGAAGTTTACGTTCGATAATTCCTTTAACTTAGGTGCTTACGGAGCTCAAGGTGTATTTTTCCCAACTGCAGACATTCAATCTTTTAGAGATACCGAAAATAATGCTGTTGCCGAAGCCAGTTTAGTAGCATTCTATCAAGGTTTGTTTGATGCAGCGATTACAGCCAATACTAATTTAAATTCTGCTGGGGTAGGTAATCCTGGAGGATGGTCATTAGCCGAGACCAATGTCGGACAATTGGCATTCTATGCGCAGGACGAATGGAATATTACCGAAGATTTTAAATTGACCTATGGTATTCGTTTCGATAAGCCATTGTATTTTGATACGGCCGATAAGATCAGAGAAAATATAGCAAGAAAAGGCGGTACCTTCCCTGATGGACCTTATCAACCCGGTATCAATTATTTTGACCCAGATACAGGAGAATCGGTAAATTTAGATTCTACAGTATTACCTTCCGGAGATTTTTTAGTATCTCCGAGAGTAGGGTTCAACTGGGATGTTAAAGGCGAGAATAGAACACAAGTTCGAGGAGGTACAGGGATCTTTACCGGTCGTTTTCCTTTCGTATGGTTAGGAAATCAGGTTCAGGCAACGGATTTCTTCTTCTATCAATTGGTAGATCCGGATTTCAAATGGCCACAAGTTTGGCGTAGTAATATAGGTGTGGATCACCGTTTTGAAAATAACATTACATTAAGTGCTGATATCTCTTATACTAAAGATATTAACGGTGCGCATGTACAAAATTGGGCATTGAGTAATCCTTCAGGAACATTACAAGGTGTAGATAACAGACCAACGTATTTGGCTTCTGATATTGCTACGAATGAATTTGGAGGACCTACAAACGCTTATGTGTTTACGAACTCTGATAAAGGTCGTATTTGGAATGCGACATTAAAAGCCCAAAAAACCTTTAATAATGGGGTGTATACCAGTTTGGCATACAACTATTTGAATTCAAAAGACGTGAATTCCATTGAAGCAGAAATTACCAGTGATGCTTTTGCAGGCAATGCCATTTCAGGCAATGCTAATGATGATGTATTATCCTATTCAAGATATGGCGATACACACCGATTTATTGGTGTAGCTTCTAAAAAGTTCACTTATGGAAAAGATAAGTTTGCAACCACGATTTCAACATTCTTTGAATATGCCAGAGGTGGACGCTTTAGTTACACTTATGGTGGTGATATCAATGGAGATGGTTCTAACTTTAATGATCTTATTTACATTCCAACATCAGAAGAAGTACAGCAAATGCAATTCTCTGGTGCCGGACAGGCAGAAGCCTTCGAAGCTTTTATACAGCAAGATGACTACTTAAGCGATAACCGAGGAAGTTATGCTGAGCGTTACGGTGCATTATCACCATGGAGAAGCCGATGGGATGTTAAAATTCTTCAGGATTTTAACTTCAATGTCGGAGGTAAAACACATACAATACAATTAAGTGCAGATATTCTTAATGTAGGTAACCTTATCAATAGCGATTGGGGTGTAGTAGAAGTACCTAACAGTATACAACCATTAGGAGTTACAGTAGATGCTAACAATGTGCCTACTTATACTTTTGATGGCAATTTAACAGAGACTTTTAGCTCAGATGTAAGCCTTCTATCAAGATGGCAAGCACAGTTTGGTATTCGCTATATTTTCTAGGTAAATACATTATATAAATTAGTAAATTTGCGCTCTTATTTATAAGGGCGCATTTTTATTATGAAATATACAAGACTAACTAAGGAACAGTTTGAAGAATTGCACCAGGAATTTATCAACTTTCTGGCAACGCAATCCATCACCGCAGAAGAGTGGGAGGAAATCAAAACCAACAAACCGGAAGCCGCAGAGCAGGAGTTGGATGTTTTTAGTGACTTAGTATGGTACGGTGTTTTGGATAACGTAGAATATTTAGAACACATATCTCCACAGCAGTTGCATCTTTTTAAGTGTAATGAGAAAGAAATGCAGTTGATTGCTTTAAAACTCAAAACTCAGGATGTTGATCTTACCACCAAAGAAGGGTTTCAGTGGCTAAGAGAAAACTTGTTATCTGATACTATTGAATTTTACAATGCCAATAAACCCTATTCGGAAGACAAGCATCAGGATATTTTTAACATCATTCAACAAGGTGCCAATATTACTAAAGGTGAATTATTTCAATATTTCGAAAGATTAATAGGCTAATTTATTCGTAACGTAAAGACTCTATAGGGTCCAATTTAGCCGCTTTTGTAGCTGGGTACAATCCTGATACCACAGCAACAATAAAAGCGATGGTGGTCGCCCAAACCATAGCAAACCACGGCGTGGTAAATTGCAAGTTAATGGCGGCAGAGAATATCCAACCTATCAGGATGCCTAAAGCAATACCCAATAGACCTCCAAGCTGCCCAACGATTACAGTTTCAATAAAAAACTGAAAAGCAATGGTGCTTCTTTTGGCACCCAGAGCTTTACGCACACCAATTTCGCGAGTACGTTCAGTGACTGACACCAACATAATATTCATCAGAGCAATTGTAGAACCAAAAATAGTAACGATACTGATGATCCAAGCCGCAATGTATAAATACTTTGAAGTCTCAGCCAATCGGTTAAGCAAATCGTCACTACGCTCTATTCCAAAATTATTTTCTTCAACAGGACTTAGGCCTCTGACGTTTCTAAAAGTGAGTATGGCATCATCTTGAGCACCATCTAACATGTCTTTGTTATCTGTTTTAATACTGATGTAATAATTGATATTTGGATTGGTGTATATGGTTCGTGCTTTTTGTATAGGTAGAATTACACGAAGATCTTGATTATTACCAAAAGTAGCGCCCTTCTCTTTTAAATACCCTACGACTTTGAATTTTGACCCTCTGATGCTGATGGTTTTATTAAGGGGATTTTCATCTTTAAACAATGCTTTTACAAGGTCACTACCGATAACACAAACGGCATTGCTGTTTTCAACATCAAAGAAATTAATAGAACGCCCGGCTTCTAACTCTAAGCCAGAATTTTCTATAAAATGCTCATTAGCACCCAATACTCTTACTTCGGGATCTGTTTTAATATTGTCATACTTAACTTCAGCAATACTGGTACCGTAGAATGATACAGAAGTTTTGGTAAAAGGAAAATTATAGCTATCCTGAAAATCTTTAACATTCCTGTAGCTGATTATAGGATTGACTTTTTGACGTCCTCTACCTGTTCGGCGTGTATTGAACTCATAGCGTTGAATATTAAACGTATTGGCACCCATAGATGAAAAATCACTTGAAATTGTATTTTCCAAAGCAGAAACACCACTTAAAATGCCCACCAAGGCCATAATACCTATACCAATAATGAGAACGGTTAAGATGGTTCTGAGCAATTGACTTTTTATAGATCCAAAGGCAATTCTGATATTTTCTCCAACTAATGAAAACATGAATACTGTAGTAAAATTGAGTTTAGTTTCTTATAAGACTACTAACAGCCAATAAAGTTACTATAAAAATGAAATTACTTAGGTTTGCCTCTGAAAATTATAATATTTTTGTGAAAAATTAAGTAACAGATGGCTCAGAAACCAACTATTCCTAAAGGCACAAGAGATTTTAGTGCGGCAGAGGTCGCCAAACGAAATTATATTTTCGAAACCATAAAACTGCAATTCCAAAAGTATGGTTTTATGCCTATTGAAACGCCTAGTTTTGAAAATTCCAAAACCTTGATGGGAAAGTATGGTGATGAAGGTGACCGTTTGATTTTTAAGATCTTAAATTCCGGCGATTATTTAAAAGATTTTAAGACGCATACTGAACTGACTTTTGGTTCAGATTTCAATAAACAATATGATGCCGATAAAGTTGGTAATATGCCTGTAACCACTGGACGTGTATTTGATATTGACAGTCGTAAGTTAACGTCTTATATTTCAGAAAAAGCCTTGCGTTACGACCTTACCGTACCGTTTGCACGTTATGTGGTACAACATCAAAATGAAATCGCATTTCCGTTTAAACGTTACCAGATACAACCGGTATGGCGTGCCGATCGCCCTCAGAAAGGACGATTCAGAGAGTTTTATCAATGCGATGCCGATGTGGTTGGTTCAAAGTCATTATGGCAAGAAGTGGAGTTTGTACAATTATACGATGCTGTATTCTCGGCTTTAAACCTTAAAGGTGTCACCATAAAGCTTAATAATCGTAAGATATTATCGGGCATAGCTGAGGTTATGGGCGAACAGGATAAATTGATAGATTTTACGGTAGCTTTAGATAAATTGGATAAAATAGGGGAGGCTAAAGTAAAAGCGGAAATGTTGTCTAAAGGCATTTCTCAAGACGGTATTGATAAACTACAACCCCTATTTAGTCTTAATGGCGATTTTGACGCTCAGATAAAACAGCTCAAAAGCATTTTAAGTACTTCTGAAAACGGACTGGCAGGTATTAAAGAATTAGAGTTTATTAATAAGGCCATAATAGAATTAGATTTGCATGCTGCAAAATTAGAATTGGATGTTACTTTAGCCAGAGGGTTAAACTATTACACCGGTGCTATTTTTGAAGTTACGGCACCAGAGGGTGTGTCTATCGGATCTATTGGAGGCGGTGGCCGTTATGATGACCTGACGAGTATTTTTGGGTTAAAAGATATGAGTGGTATAGGCATCAGTTTTGGATTGGACCGTATTTATATTGCCATGGACACCTTGAATCTTTTTCCCGAAACGATTTTAGAAACGTCCAAAGTACTGTTCATTAATTTTGGAGATGCTGAAGCCTTACAGTGTTTAAAAGCGATAAAGTCCTTAAGGGAAGCAGGTGTTAAAGCCGAATTGTACCCTGATAATGCTAAGATGAAGAAACAAATGACTTATGCTAACAAGCGTCAAATCCCATATGTGATCTTAGTAGGCGAGGAGGAGTTAAATTCTAATACGTATACGCTTAAAGACATGACATCGGGAGAGCAAAGTAAGCTTTCACTTGATGCGTTAATCTCTAAATTGAAATAAAGCGGTAATGTCAATTTTGTACTAAGAGTTATTGAATATAACTTTAAATATATAATAAGCCCTGAATTATTAAATTCAGGGCTTATTTGTAAGTTAAGATTAAGATTTGGGTAATAAATTATTTGACTAAAACTTTTTTAGATACTGAACCGCTTACAGTATGTAGTTTAATAATATAAGTTCCAGTACTTAGGTTCTTAACTTCGTATTCAGAGTAACCGCTCTCTGAAATATCGTCTATAACTTGTACAGATTGTCCAAGAATATTAAACAAGTGAATTGATTTTATTTCAATATTATTCGGGTTTATAAGTACAATTTTTTCAATATCATTTGAGTATAATACGTCTAAGCTTTTTACTGCATTATCATCTATACCTAGTAAGTTTTCATCAGAACTAAATGTAATTTCAAAACGTTCCAGATACTCTCCGGCATTCAAAAAGATGTCATAATCTGATGCTCTAAGATCGTGGTAGATATTTAAATCTTTATCATGTAAATAAATATCAATGCCAGAAGGCACATTTTCTAATGCATCTATGGTGATTGTATTCATACCATCATTATCTATGGATATACCTAACGGATATACCGTATCGGATTGTAGTTGATTACTACCTTGTATGATATATTTTTCATCGTTTATCATCCAGTACATATCATCAAGCTGTGCTTCATTCAGTTTGGCATCATATGCCCAATCCACACCGTATGTTGTATTTGCATCAATCGTTAGTAGCAATTGTCTGTGAATGGTGTTGATAGAATTAAGTCCAAACCTGAATTTAATTCTGGTATCCTGACCACTATCACTAGTGTTTGTTGCGCTTAAATCTGCATCAGGATTGGTAGATCTTACAAATACTGAGCTTGAGGCACCTTCTTTTTCGAATACGCGTTGACCATTATTAAAATTGATGGTTCCAGTGGTTTCACCAACAACAAAGAACCCTTGTCCAACCGGAATATAACGTCCGGGTATTTTAGTGGGTGTCCCTCCAGTAGCTACATCAGGATCATTTGTACCATAAGAAGCAGCAGCCACGGCTCCGGAAAAGTTATACGTTGCATAACCACCCTGATATTCCTGAAGAATATGTGAACCGCCTCCCCAGTGTTCCCAGAAGTAGAGCGTACCACTAATTAAAGGCGTACTATCCGGTGTGCCGTCAAAATCGAGCTCAGGACCATTATCTATTATGAACTGGTTGGCATCAATAGCAGAAGGGTATGGATTACCTACTAAATAATCGTTATTGGCATTGATAGTAAGGTTAATGTCTCCATTATTTGGTTTCCCATTGAATACATAGTTTTGATCGGTAAGTATCGAACCTGTACCAGGACCTTTCATAGTGAATCCTTCACCAGCATCGATAGTCCCAGACTGTCTTACATGCTGCCATGCCGAATAATCATCACTAGGTTGATTGGCATATTTCCAGATCCAATAATCTGCAATGGTTATAGGATTTGATGCTGCACCATCATGCCCTGAGGCTGTGAAATTAACATCATTAACACCATCATTAAGAATATCCTGAACTGTATATCGGTATTCATTTTTTCCTAAGTCTGTAATGCCTACAGGAGATGACCAGTAATTATAAGTGAAAGTATCAGCCGTACCTTGTTGGTCTTTTTCTAACTCCCCATTGATGGCAACATCCAAATTACTGTCTGTAGTTTGAATCAATTGCGATTCCCCCTCAAGATCCAGTTTACCGGTAAGACTCATATAATGTGATACAGTGATACCATTACCAACATGTGTAGCATTATTTCCTGTTAAAGTCAGCTCGTTGGCATCAACATAAAGCCCTAAAACAGTTCTATTGTCGTTATTACCTGAAGGTAGTGTCGAATTATCCATGGTGACATCGTGTGATGTTCTGACAATATTCCAGTCTACAGTACGTGTTGGATCAACTATTGAAGCAGATCCCGGAATGTACTGTACATTACCATTAATCCATGTAGCATCAGCATCCCAATTACCGTTTTGGGTTGATTCGTAAGGTAACGGTGCTGTTTGACGGTCTACCGTATTGAGATTTCTGAGGGCGCCTTGATTGCTATTGCCTGAAGCATCTTCAACATTGGTATACGTATAAACAGACATCGGATAGTAACCTTCCAAACTAGACCAGGCTATAGAAGCAACTTCATCTTTAGTTACTGTTGCCGGGAGTTCCATACCACTTACAAAATTACTGTTGTCTTGTATTTCTTGGTTCATGATGTACCTTAATTGGTCGGCAGTTAAACCGGCACTCCAAACACGTACTTCATCGATATTACCCTGAAAGTGAGCAGTAGGTGTATTTTTACCCGCAGCAGCAATATAGAAGGATTCATCTGTGTCTACAGGAGCTGTTCTCGAGGCTGAATTGTCTAATACACCATCTATATATAATGAAATAGTTGTACCATCATAACAAGCAGCAACATGGTGCCACTCATCATCAGGAATACTGGTATTACTGGTTAAGGATTGATCACTACCGTTTTTCCAGAACACTTGTATTGTGTTGTCATTTAAGATTCTTAGATCATAACCTTGCGTAAATGCAGCATCTCTTTTAGAGACGATTGAAGCAGTGCCCGAATCAGCGGCATCACGTTTTATCCATGCAGATATGGTAAATTCAGTAGGATTTAGGTCTAATCGGTCTTCCATGTCGATATAATCAACAGCGCCATCAAAGTATACAGAACGTTCTACAACGACCATTGGTGCATAACCAAAGGTAACGAACTTGGTGCCATCAAAATCGTATTCGGTTTCGAGATTACCACTGCCATCTGCAGTCATAACTCTATAATCGGCTGTTGGATCAAAAATACCATTATCAGAGATAAACATGTAGTAACTTCCCGGAGGGCTGATATTTCTTATGGCATTTTGAGGTATGGAAATTTTTACAGTTGAAACATCACCACCAGTTTCAACAAATTTCCACACACGTTGCATCCCAGTAAAAGTTACATTAGTAGTAAGTGCAGGTGAAATCCCAGAACTCATGTTCACGGTAATCGTTGAAGCGGCTAGATCTAAATCAGCGCCATTATTCCCCCAAACTAAAAACTCTTTATTATTAAGTGTTGTAGGATTTGTACTTTTATTCAGTTCGTTAGTATCATAAATGTCAGTAAGCCCTACTGTTAATATCCCTTCTGTAGGGCCAGAACCATCTACGGCATCATTAACGCTACTCGATTGCTTCTGATTCAATTCTGAAACATCATCTCTACCGATTCCGGCAATATCATAATTATAACCGGCATTGGCTGCTTGGTTCCAAATCACAGTACCATCGCTATTTACATAATCTTGAGTTGTACCGTTAGTGCCCAAAGTAATACCGTATTTGATAGCCAGATACGATTGGATTCTGTTACGCTCTCTGGTAAGGTCGGCATCATTATTTGTGTTGGAATATGTGATAACTTCAGCGATACGTCCATCAAAACTACCATTCCAATACTGACTTCTTCCTAGCCAATATCTGGTATTGTTAACCGCAGAGAAATCTGTGGCATCATTAGTAACATTACCTACCTGATTGGCATTAAGGTAGATCTCCATGTCATTGACTGCTGCATTATGCCTGATGTTAACGATACTAATTTGATTATAATCTGTAGAGCCGGAAGTGTCGCCTCTACCATAACCTGTAGGTGGAGGACCAGTCTGTGAGGTCCCAATACAATATCCGAAGTATTCATCAGTGAAACGTTGACTATAATTACCATAACCAAAGCAGTAACATCTTCGGCGTTAATATCATTAGCAGTTGGATCCGTACTCGTAAATGTATCTAATGGAATCATGCTTGTTGTAATCGTCGGGTCTGGCATAAGCACAACGTACATGTCGTTACTGTTAAAACCAGCAGTAGCTGTTAATTCATCTCTACTACCATCACTTATGATGTAGGTCATATCTCTATTGGCAGTGTTGTTATTGTTTTCGAAATCTACAACGGGATTAAAGTTGAAGTTTCGGGTTGTGTTATTTCTATACACCGGTTCCTGACCCGTAACCATTACCTCGGCATGATTACCCTTACCGCTATCGAACCACTGTGTTACTCCAGCACCATCAGTACCCACAGTGCTACCATCTAATTCATCTGCTTTCAACCATAAGTCTAAACTCGATGTGACTCCACCAGGAGCATTTGTTGGTGTACAGAATGTAGTACCGGTAATGGTAATATTATCTATGTATATAAGATCGCTGGTGTCACTGGCATCGCAACGAACTCTAAATCTAGAATTTACACCTGCTGGGAACGAATAATCAGCATCTAAAAGTGTCACTACTTTACCATAAAAGATTGTAGAGGTGGTATTCTCAAAATCAGCATCTTTATCAACAACCTGACCACTTTCAAAAGCTTGTACGGCAGTCCAGTTTGTCCCACCATCACTACTGTATTCAATAATAAAATCCTCTAAGTCCTCCATGCCATTAGCTGAAAAGAAGAATTTAAAATCAACTTTATCATAGCTTGATAAATCAAATAATGGCGAATCAAAAGACGTAGTAGATCCGGCAGCATCAGCACTTCTAATCTCTAAACTGTAGTTATTAGAATATGACCAGGTAGCATTATTAACCCGTGAAGCATCAGCACCACCGGAAACCCAACCGGAAAGGCCACTTTCAAAATCTGTTGTATGTATCACTGTGTTACCACAAGGCGGTGGAGTAAATCCGGTACCCTGAATATCAAACGTATATGGATTTTCATCAGTGTCGTCATTGGCTATAGTGACTGTAGCAGTTCTCAAGCCCAAAGCACTGGGGTCAAATGTAATGCCTAAAGTAGTGCTATTCCCGAATGTAATACTGGCATTAGGAATAATAGTTACTGTAAAATCTGCAGCATTGGCTCCAGTTATTGTCGCATAGGGAGATGCGCCAGTTAAATTTAAAGCTAATGAAGTACCTACATTTTGTATGGTAAATGTATTTGTATTTGTACCACCTGCAATATCTACATTCCCAAAGTCGGTATTATCAGTAACTATAGGGGTTGTGTCTCCATTAACAATATCGGTACCACTGCCTTGAATGTTAATTTCTGGTAAGGTTGTGGTTCCGGTTCCTTGAATATCAAAGGTATAAGGGTTTTCATTACTGTCATTGTTGGCAATGCTGACTGTAGCAGTTCTCAACCCCAGACCACTTGGGTTAAAAGTAATCGTAAACGAAGTGTTACCGCTAGGGGCTATTGGAGTGGTTGGATTGGCTGTTACTGTAAAGTCTGCGGCATGAGTTCCGGAGATGACAACATATGGTGAAGCACCTGTAAGATTTAAACTTGAGGTACCTGTATTTTCTATAGTAAAAGAATTAGCATTTGTACCGGCAGCTTCGTCTACATCACCAAAGTCAGTATCATCAGTTACTGAAGGTGTTATATCTCCATCATTAATATTGAAGCCATTTCCAACAATATTTATTTCAGGAGCTGCTGCTGCTACTACAGTAAGGGAAAGGTTGTCTACACTCATATCACTTCTGTAGTTTGTACCTGTAGTACCATTAAAACGTAGCTTAATGGTTTGACCAACATAAGCAGTAAGATCAAGGTTGACAGTATTCCAAGATTGTCCCTGACTGGTTTGTACTTGCCCGTTTTGTGTCCAAAGTGTTGTAGGATAGCTAGTGCCATTATCTGTACTGACATCAACATTTAATATTCCCATATCTGCACCATACATGTGATATCTAAATGAGAATTGCGCACTAGATGTACCAGAGAGGTCAAAACAAGGACTTTCTAGATTGGCTTCCATATTTGGAAACCCTACACCACTAAAAGAGGATTCGGTATAAATATAATAGCTTCCATCTGGAGCACCACTTGGTCCTGTTTGTCCAGAAGGTGTCGCTCCTGTACGGTTCGTCCAGTCAATATCATCTGCGGTATCTTGAGTCCATCCCCCAAAAGTGTTTTCAAAACTTTCAGTATATGGATAAGAACTAATAGTGGAACCACAGGTTTGTGAAAATGAATAACTTGAAAATAAAAGTATACCAAGAATTAGGGCATACTTTCTTAACGAAAGTGTAATAGTAGTCATCATAAGCGGTTAATTTTAGTTTGGGACTAAATATTGGTTCAAATATAAAAACAAAACTCCATGAAATGCAAAAAAAATCGACGAAATGCATTAAAATTTATTTAAAATGCTGATTTTTAGGTGTTTAGTTGTTTTTTAAAAACTGCCATTAGTATTATATATGCACTTCAGTTAGTATTAGAAATAAAAAAAACAGCTAAATGATTGCCATTTAGCTGTTTGTATCGCCATAAAATGGTGAATTTATGTTTTAGTACTTTATAAGTTTCTTCATACTGTTAAGTCCTGTGGACTGATCGGTCAATCTTATAAAGTATGGTGCTTCTTCTAAGTCATCCAGGTCATTCACAATGATACTACCATCTGTATCACTTGATTTTCTCTTTTGGTATACCAATCGACCGTTGAGGTCAAATATTCTGATGTCTATAGTATTGCCAATTAATGATGATGGTAATTTAATAGTAATACGATCTCTAAATGGATTAGGTTGTATGCTTAAATCTTCATTTTCAATATCATCGTCTATACCTAATGTATTAGCAGTGACTGTGACTGTAGCATTACAGTTTGAAGTATTTCCATTCGTATCAGTTACAGTTAAGGTTACTGTATTATCACCTATATCTAAAACTGTAAAACTTGATGGAGATACACTGATAGAAGCAATACCACAGTTGTCAGAAGAGCCATCATCGATTTGAGATGCGGTAATCGTTGCATTGCCCATGCCGTCTAACTCTACAGAGATGTCCTGAGTAATACAAACAGGGTCTATAGTATCGTTAATCACAATATCTTGAGTTTGCTGTACACTATTACCGTTACTATCAGTATAAGTCCAAGTAATTGTAGTTGAACTTGTAATTGGTAAACTAGCCGTAGCCGGCGAAGTACCATTGATCACCCCATCACAATTATCATTAGCAGTAGGAGGAGTAAGTGTTGTTACTTCACATTGTGCATTGATATCGGCAAGCGAACCAGCAGTAGGTACAGGATTTGTAGTATCGTTGATGACGATATCCTGAGTTTGCTGTACACTGTTTCCGTTACTATCGGTATAGGTCCAAGTAATTGTAGTTGAACTGGTAATTGGTAAACTAGCAGTCGCTGGTGAAGTACCATTGATCACGCCATCACAATTATCATTAGCAGTAGGAGGAGTAAGTGTTGTTACTTCACATTGTGCATTGATATCGGCAAGCGAACCAGCAGTAGGCACAGGATTTGTAGTATCGTTGATGACGATATCCTGAGTTTGCTGTACACTGTTTCCGTTACTATCGGTATAGGTCCAAGTAATTGTAGTTGAACTGGTAATTGGTAAACTAGCAGTCGCTGGTGAAGTACCATTGATCACCCCATCACAATTATCATTAGCAGTAGGAGGAGTAAGTGTTGTTACTTCACATTGTGCATTAATATCGGCAAGCGAACCAGCAGTAGGTACAGGATTTGTAGTATCGTTAATGACGATATCCTGAGTTTGCTGTACACTGTTTCCGTTACTATCAGTATAAGTCCAAGTAATTGTAGTTGAACTTGTAATTGGTAAACTAGCCGTAGCCGGCGAAGTACCATTAATCACCCCATCACAATTATCATTAGCAGTAGGAGGAGTAAGTGTTGTTACTTCACATTGTGCATTGATATCGGCAAGCGAACCAGCAGTAGGTACAGGATTTGTAGTATCGTTGATGACGATATCCTGAGTTTGCTGTACACTGTTTCCGTTACTATCGGTATAAGTCCAAGTAATTGTAGTTGAACTTGTAATTGGTAAACTAGCCGTAGCCGGCGAAGTACCATTAATCACCCCATCACAATTATCATTAGCAGTCGGTGGTGTTAAAGCAGTCACCTCACATTGTGCATTGACATCTGCAAGCGAACCAGCAGTAGGCACAGGATTTGTAGTATCGTTGATCACGATATCCTGAGTTTGCTGTACACTGTTTCCGTTACTATCGGTATAGGTCCAAGTAATGGTTGTTGAACTTGTGATCGGTAAACTAGCAGTCGCTGGTGAAGTACCATTGATCACGCCATCACAATTATCATTCGCAGTAGGTGGTGTTAAAGCAGTCACCTCACATTGTGCATTGATATCGGCAAGCGAACCAGCAGTAGGCACAGGATTTGTAGTATCGTTGATGACGATATCCTGAGTTTGCTGTACACTGTTTCCGTTACTATCGGTATAGGTCCAAGTAATTGTAGTTGAACTGGTAATTGGTAAACTAGCAGTCGCTGGTGAAGTACCATTGATCACCCCATCACAATTATCATTAGCAGTAGGAGGAGTAAGTGTTGTTACTTCACATTGTGCATTAATATCGGCAAGCGAACCAGCAGTAGGTACAGGATTTGTAGTATCGTTAATGACGATATCCTGAGTTTGCTGTACACTGTTTCCGTTACTATCAGTATAAGTCCAAGTAATTGTAGTTGAACTTGTAATTGGTAAACTAGCCGTAGCCGGCGAAGTACCATTAATCACCCCATCACAATTATCATTAGCAGTAGGAGGAGTAAGTGTTGTTACTTCACATTGTGCATTGATATCGGCAAGCGAACCAGCAGTAGGTACAGGATTTGTAGTATCGTTGATGACGATATCCTGAGTTTGCTGTACACTGTTTCCGTTACTATCGGTATAAGTCCAAGTAATTGTAGTTGAACTGGTAATTGGTAAACTGACTGTAGCCGGAGAAGTACCATTGATCACACCATCACAATTATCATTAGCAGTCGGTGGTGTTAAAGCAGTCACCTCACATTGTGCATTGACATCTGCGAGCGAACCAGCAGTAGGCACAGGATTTGTAGTATCGTTGATCACGATATCCTGAGTTTGCTGTACACTATTGCCATTACTATCGGTATAAGTCCAAGTAATGGTTGTTGAACTTGTGATCGGTAAACTGGCCGTAGCCGGAGAAGTACCATTGATCACGCCATCACAATTATCATTCGCAGTAGGTGGTGTTAAAGCAGTCACCTCACATTGTGCATTGATATCTGCAAGTGTACCAGATACAGGCACAGGATTCGTAGTATCGTTGATCACGATATCCTGAGTTTGCTGTACACTGTTTCCATTACTATCGGTATAGGTCCAAGTAATGGTTGTCGAACTGGTAATTGGTAAACTAGCTGTAGCCGGAGAAGTACCATTGATCACGCCATCACAATTATCATTCGCAGTCGGTGGTGTTAAAGCAGTCACCTCACATTGTGCATTGATATCTGCAAGTGTACCAGATACAGGCACAGGATTCGTAGTATCATTGATAACAATATCCTGAGTTTGCTGTACACTGTTTCCATTACTATCGGTATAGGTCCAAGTAATTGTTGTTGAACTTGTGATTGGTAAACTGGCCGTAGCCGGAGAAGTACCATTGATCACGCCATCACAATTATCATTCGCAGTCGGTGGTGTTAAAGCAGTCACCTCACATTGTGCATTGATATCTGCAAGTGTACCAGATACAGGCACAGGATTCGTAGTATCATTGATAACAATATCCTGAGTTTGCTGTACACTGTTTCCATTACTATCGGTATAGGTCCAAGTAATTGTTGTTGAACTTGTGATTGGTAAACTGGCCGTAGCCGGCGAAGTACCATTGATCACACCATCACAATTATCATTTGCAGTCGGTGGTGTTAAAGCAGTCACCTCACATTGTGCATTGACATCTGCAAGCGAACCAGCAGTAGGCACAGGATTCGTAGTATCGTTAATGACGATATCCTGAGTTTGCTGTACACTATTGCCATTACTATCGGTATAGGTCCAAGTAATTGTTGTTGAACTTGTGATTGGTAAACTGGCCGTAGCCGGCGAAGTACCATTGATCACACCATCACAATTATCATTTGCAGTCGGTGGTGTTAAAGCAGTCACCTCACATTGTGCATTGACATCTGCAAGCGAACCAGCAGTAGGCACAGGATTCGTAGTATCGTTAATGACGATATCCTGAGTTTGCTGTACACTATTGCCATTACTATCGGTATAGGTCCAAGTAATTGTTGTTGAACTTGTGATTGGTAAACTGGCCGTAGCCGGAGAAGTACCATTGATCACACCATCACAATTATCATTTGCAGTCGGTGGTGTTAAAGCAGTCACCTCACATTGTGCATTGATATCGGCAAGCGAACCAGCAGTAGGTACAGGATTCGTAGTATCGTTGATGACGATATCCTGAGTTTGCTGTACACTGTTTCCGTTACTATCGGTATAGGTCCAAGTAATGGTTGTTGAACTGGTAATTGGTAAACTGGCAGTCGCTGGTGAAGTACCATTGATCACGCCATCACAATTATCATTAGCAGTAGGAGGAGTAAGTGTTGTTACTTCACAAGATTCATTAATATCTGCCAACGTTCCTGTTGTTGGTACTGGATCTATGTTATCTTCTACAGTGACTGTAGCAGTACAAGTATCAGTTTGTCCATCGGCATCTTCTACAGTAAGTGTTACCGTAACTGTTCCGACATCAGAACAGTCAAAAGTATCAATATCTAAACTAAAACTGGTAATGCCTACATCATCAGAAGACCCATTATTAATTTGAGAAGGTATAATGCTTGCAGAACCGCTGCCATCCAGTTGTACAGTAATGTCTTGACATGCCGCAATTGGTGGCGCTGATAATGCATCTGCAGTAATATTGATATTGTCAACAGACAAATCACTATTAAAGCCTGAGCCGGTCAATCCGGTAATTCTTAGTTTTACTGTTTGTCCACTGTAAAGGGATAGATCTATGGGGTCAGTAGTTCGCCATGCCTCACCATTGCTGGTTTGTTGCTGATCTGAAATACTAAACACAGGGTTAAATAGTGTACCATCTGTACTAACTTCAAGTGTAATGCTGCCTATTTCTGCACCATACATGTGATAGTCAAATTGAATTTGCGGGTTTTCATAACCTGAAAAATCAATACATGGACTTGTTAAGTAAGCTGTTTTGTTTGGACTACCAGCAGGAGATACGTTGGTTGAAGCTTCGGTGTATATATAAAACGAACCTTCAGAAGCACCTGTTGGTCCTGTGTTTGTGGATCCTGTTGGACCATTGTTTCTTGTCCAGTCGATGTCATCGACACTTCCATTAGCGGATTGTAACCAAAATCCTAAGTTGGCATTTTCAAACCCTTGACTGTATGGGAAAACAGTAATATCATTACCTCCGGTACATGCTACAGCATTAGGTGTTGTGAAAGTCTCTGAACTGCTATATGAAGATGTGGTGCTTGTACAACGTGTACGTACCTGTACCTCATAATCTGTATTTGGTGTTAAACCTAAGATATTATAGGTGTTAGTAGATAAATCAGTCACTTCATTCCAACTTGGAGCACCAACTTCACGATATCTTAGATCATAGGTTGCTGAAGGAATAGCATCCCAGCTTACAGAAGCTGATATTGAAGTTACAATATCAGCATTTAATCCTGTTGGAGGTGTACTGGCATCACATGGGATTTGAAGTTCTATGATTTTGAAATCATCAAAGAAGAAACCATCTCTGGTAGTAGAGTAATTTTCTGTTTGATTGTCACCATCTGAAGCAAATACAAATCGAAACTGCGCATTAGTTGCGCCTAATAAAAAACTATTGTTGGATGCATTTATTACAATTTCTTCCATCACCCAGTTATCAAATCGGTCACCATCATATACTTGCCCTGAACTGTTAGAGGATTGGAACGATGCACTACTACCTTTAAGGGCGTGAGCTGAGTTGGTAGAACTGGTAGAATTGGGTTTATTATATCTACCACATAGCGTTTGCCAGGTACTACCGTTAGTAGACCCTTGAAATTCTACAAAATCATAGTTGCGCTCTAAATCCCATTTGGTATAAAATTGCACTAAGACCTCATTAGCATTTGAGAAATTGTAAGTTGAAGCTGTAGTCAACGTACTAGAATCGTTATTACTGTATGGGTTGATAGCGTTTCCACCTTGTTTGATACCTCTGGAGCCAGAGTATCTGGCACCTGCGGCTGTGGAAGCTGTCCAGTCTCCAGAACCTGAAGATGTCCAGTTTGTTAAAATATCTGTATCCGGGTTGTCCGCTAAGAGTGTGTTAGGCTGGTAGTATTTTTCAAAATTAGCATCGTAGAAAATGTTACCATTACCATCTGCCAATTGTACCCGATATTCAATTTTATCGTTGGGCTGTACTCCCGGAAGTAAAGTAAGTTGTGCAGTAACTTCTCGTTGTTCTAAAATCGTCATTCCCGATTGTGTAGCAGGAGATACGATGTTGTCTATATTCGCAGAAACAGGAGTAACTGTTAATGTGAAGTCACTTGCAGTTTGCCCTAAACGTTCTATTCCAAACGTCAACGTAGCTGGAGATCCTTGAATATCCGATTGTGTAAGATCATGGAACTTCGCATAACGTCCTCCATAGTAAGCAGTCATGAATGAAATACGCATGGAGCGCTTGGCTATAGGAATAATGTCTGTTAATGGTGGCCAAAACCCTGAATCACCGTGTTCTGGTGTTGTGGCTAAAATCTTTTGTCCGGAACCGCTTGATCCATTACCATCGGGATCACCACCAACCATCCAGTCGTCAGCAATACCATTAGCCGCAGAGAAAATACGAGCTCCTGAAACATAGCGATTGTAACGGGTCATGTCTTCATGCCATTTGTGCATTTCATCTTCACGATCAGATACAAATGTTGGATTACCACCATAGGGATGAGGAATACCATTGGCCGTTGTATGGTTCATGATACACGTTTTGAAATTACGTGCTAAAATAAAATCTACCAGAATTTGAGTCTCTGGCTCTGAAGCTGCTGATGGTCCACGATAAGAATCGTTACTTGGAGTTCCGGAAGAACCGGAACCAGCCGATCCCCAAAAATAATTAAAGTTACGGTTAAGGTCTACACCACGGTCAGTGGAAGTGTTTCCTGTACCTCCTGTATTTGGTCTTAAGTTTTTACGTTGGAATGCACCCCCGCCTGGAGATACGTGTTGGTTCCACCTTAAACCATCAGGGTTAACTACAGGAATAAAATATAATTCGTTATTATCTACTAGGTTTTTTACCGCCGGATTGGTATCGTAGTTTTCGATAAGATACCACATGAAAAAGATATTACTCATTAAACTACCCACTTCTCGGGAGTGAATCATAGAGGTAAATAGAATCTGTGGTCTTGTACCTTCAGCCGTTGAACTTTCATTACCGGTGATACGTACATAATACATGGTTTGAGGATCCCATCGTGTTCCACCTTGACCAGAATAAGTAAGGCCATTGTTAGTTATGGTAGAGCTTGGATTACCCCAAGTGGTTTGACCAGATGGTGATGCATCTTGCTTCACAGAGACAATATCTAATGCATTATCAACAGAGTAGGCACGCATCTCATCTAACTCGGTTTCCATTTGAGTCACGGTTAAACAACCTCCCATACTAAGACTGGCTGGTGCGGGAAAATTAGCTGGTGTCGCCCAATCAATTTCATCGCAACCGACGTACTCCATGAAATTGTCTATGGTAGTACTTGAGTTTGAGGAACGGTGTTGTACCGAGGCCATAGCACGTTCAATTTCGTAATCGAGTTGTGCCTGACGACGTGTTTTATTAATTCGATCCTTATAGAATTTTTGAAGATCATCAATTTCTACAGTGTAAGCAATACCGTTCTTTTTTAGAAGATTCAGCTCATGACTCTGTAATTCTAGTGTAACGCTTTTACCATGTACTTCTGTACCACAGCGCATATCTATGCCTTCATCGATCAAGCGGTGAAGTGTTTCATGGTTAGCGTGGTTAATGGTAATACGTTTTGCCTTTTCTTGGGAGAAACTGATTTGAGCGGTTAATAATAACAACAACCCAAAGAGGGTAATTTTTTTCATCAGATTGGGGATTAAATTGATTTTTTCAGCGGCTAATATAGAAGAATAATTGCAAAAACATCCATGAAATGCTAAAAAAATCGATGAAATGCACTTTTTTAACATTTACACCATTATTAATAGTAGTAGTAAATGGGTTTTATGATAAAAATAATTATCTGTTTATCAGATGTTTGTAGTTTTTGATAAAATGTTTTTTTTAAGCACAAGATTTTTTACTACTTTTCGAATATTAATTCTCCTTTGTTGACTAAATAAGAATTTTTTCGAGTTTTGTTACTCTAAGTATAACATCAATCTATTATTTATATACTATCATGTCAACACCAAAAAAGCCAATAATTAATTCCCATGCCCATGTGTTTACGGGAGATTATGTGCCTCCTTATTTGGCAAAAACGTATTTACCTCCGGTACTATATCATATGGTATCTTTAAAATTTGTAATTAAATGTTTGAGATGGTATTATGGTAAAGTCAAACCGCTGAAATTTAAGAATAATTACAAATGGTTTAAGCGCATGATGTACCAGTGCGAAATGTTTTTTAAACGTTATTACGTTTTGGGGGCTCTTAAACTTCTGATTGAACTGTACCTAATTGTGGCTGTGTTCTTTTATGTCGGTAAGTTATTTATTGATTTAGAGTACCAATATCAGGGGTTCTTTAAAAAGCTAATTCAGAAAGCGTTAGTATTTTTAAACGATTGTGGTTTTATTATTACAGTACCCAATACCTTTTTCAAAATTGTTTTCTTTTTGCTGATACTGACTTTTTTTAAGTCTATAAGAAATTTAGTATTCGCTTTATTGAGACAATTTAAGATACTACCGGGTAAGCATATTACGGCTTTATTTTACCGTTATGTGCAAATCGGTTTATTTTCAAAATATAAAAAGCAATCCGGGATCTATGCAAAACTAAAGCGACAATATCCAAAAGATACTCATTTTGTTGGATTACCAATGGATATGGAGTTTATGGATGCAGGGGATTTGAGTGGAGGCTTTAATATAAGAACTCAAATGGAAGGTCTGGCAGCGATCAAACAAAAACATAAGGATACTTTCCATCCTTTTATTTTTGCAGACCCAAGGCGAATAACCAGCGATCCAAACTATTTTAAATATACAGTGGATAAGGATCATAATGTGATTTTAGATAAGGATTGTTTGGTAAAACAATGGCTTGATGCTGGTTTTTCAGGAATAAAAATCTATCCGGCTTTGGGATATTATCCGTTTGATGAAGTGCTTCTACCTTTATGGAAATATTGTTCGGATCACAATATTCCTATCATGTCGCATTGTATTAAAGGTACCATATTTTATAGAGGTAAGAAAAAAAACGAATGGGATACGCACCCGATTTTTACAGAAGGTAAGCTTAAGGATAAAGCAAGCGTAGAAATAGAGCTCGATATTGAATCGGATTATATAGAACATGATGCTTATAACCAATTGTATTTAAATGAGGTAAAGAATATAGACTTTTGTAACAACTTTACCAATCCTCTTAATTACCTGTGCTTATTGGACGAAAAATTGCTGTATAAAGTAATCAAAGAAGCTAAAGATCCGAAAACACTTGAAGCCTTATTTCCTTGTGATGATAAAAATGAAACTGTGATAAAAGGAAAAGGGTTATCAAAACTTAAGCTTTGTTTTGCGCATTTTGGAGGTGATGATCAATGGAAACGTTTTTTGGAGAGTGATCGTGATAATTATACGAGTCAGCTTTTATTACGTCCAAAAGAGGGCATCGACTTTTTTAATAATAGCAAAGGGCTGCCGAGCCCAGGGAAATTAGCATACATATGGAAGTATGTCGATTGGTATACCATTATTTGTAGTATTATGTTGCAATACGATAATGTGTATGCTGATATCAGTTATATTTTACATGATGAAATCATCTTGCCTTTATTGAAACAGACCTTAAGTAATCGGGAGTTAAATACTAAAGTACTTTATGGAAGCGATTTTTATGTGGTAAGAAATCATAAGAGCGATAAGGCTATTTTAGCAGACATGCGGGCAGGATTAACTGAAGCGGAATTTGATCAGATTGCCAGAGAAAACCCCAGAGTGTATTTGAATCTTGAATAGGTTTAGAGTCCTGATATTAATATAGAGTATATTATAAATAAGTTGTTTGTTCAATGATACGTTTCAAATAGTTGTATTTGTTAGGGGAAACGGGGAGCTGTTGTACACGTCTATCCGATATAATATTTGTACGAGTTACCCTTTATAGGTTTTAAATAGTTAAGATTGATGAAAAAACACTGAAAATCAATCGGTTTTGAAGCAATATTTTTTTATCTGAAAATTATGGATATAAAATCAAAAAATTAATATGATATTTATGGTCAAATAAGCCCTTTACTATTTACTAAATAAGCTATCAAGACTATAACTTACCAGAGCGTATTTTATTAGATGAATGATCTTCCCCCTAAGAAGACTAAAATAGCAAGTACACTCCAAAACAGAATTAGACTCATATTATTTTGTTTAGGTACTTTTTGGTGCGCAACACTTACATCTCAGGAAGTAGAGCGCTATAGCTATTCAATAAAAGAAGGTGACCAAACATACATGAATAGTAATTTGCTGGTAGATAACGAAGGGTTTTTATGGTATGCTACTCCTAATGGTGTTTATCGAGATTTCGGGGAAAAAAGAAAGTTTATCCCTTTAAAATTTACGCTTTCAGATGATACTTCCAGAGTGTTTGATATTTTTCAAGATTTAAACAATAAAGTTTGGATAGGTTGTGATAAAGGGGCATATATCATAAACCCTAAAGATTATACCTATGAATTATTACAATGGAAAAAAGACAAGCAAAGTGAAAATTCCAGATTTACAGCCTTTAATGTAAGAAAGAAAGATTCTGCTATTTGTATACTGTCAGATACGCATCTTTTATGGTATAACGATAAGCGTATACAGAAAGTCATACCATTTCATGAAAAAATGTTAAAATCAAGAGGTACAGAGTTTTTTTATAGAACGTTGAGAACTAAAAACAATGATATTGTTGTATATAACAAAAATGATCATATTTTTAAATTAGAAGAAGATTCTTTCAAGTTTATTGATAATAAAGCATATTTTGACATATTAACAGATGATTTAGATTTAGAGTCAGAGCAAAAAGACTCTATTATTGCTAATAATCCAACAGGTAGTAATTATAAATACCTATCAGAAGTTGGAATGTTCAAGATTTATCATAAATCGATGGAACATGTCTCTGGACAATTACTCTACAATTATCTCAAAAAATGGGTCTTGGTAGAAAATACTCTGGCATTTATAAAAGAAGACTCTCTACACATACAAAGCATTAGTTTTTCAAATAACAAGTTAGTATTTAGGGATTTAAAAAAAGTTAAATTGACTAATGCTCCAGAGTCAATACATGCAGTAAAGGACTATTATATTCTAAGTTACTCAGACAAAATTGAAAAATTAAGGATTAAGGATAAAGGATATGTTAAAAAATACTTTAGTGAATTCAAAAACCCGATTAGTACTAGGGGTATCGTATCAGATTCTAATGAAAATATATATGTTGCCAGTTATTCAGGGCTTTTTAAAATAAAAAGTGAAAATGATATTAGTCAAATATATAAGCATGAAGATGGCTATAAATACCGTTATCCTTTTTATTCTTTAATACTAGAAAATGATAGCTTGCTTTGGGCTTCACATGGGAGTTATTACAGATCCTATTTATGGCAATTAAAAGGAGCGAAAAGGACATATTTTGATTTGCCAGAAAACGCTTTTCTAATAAGACCCAGAAATGATAACTCTATTTGGATTTGTACATATTCGGGGTTATATGTGTTTGACAAAACAAAAGAAACTTACACTAAGTACAAGGATTTACCTTTAGAAAACATAGCTATTGGTGATATTTTGGAAACATCTTTGGGTAACTTATGGATGGGTACAGATAAAGGCGCTTACTTTTTCAACCCAAAAACTAAAGCAGTTATAAGTTACAATAATTCTTCAGAAAAATATATACCACACAATGTTGTTAATGATATTCACGAGGACAAGTATGGTAACATATGGTTGGCAGGCGATAAGGGATTAAGTTGTATCGTTGATAATCAAAAGATTTATAATTATTCAAAGAAAGATGGGTTGTCAAACACCATTAGCTGTGGAATTTTAGAGACTCAAAAACATTTATGGGTAAGCACTTATGGGGGTATTAATAGGATTGAGTTAAAAGATACTAAAGCAGACGTAAAAGCCACAAGTTTGCTTTTAGATGTTGAATTTAACAGACATTCGTTTCATAAACTAAACGACTCTATATTGCTTTTTGGAAGTGTTGATGGTATTTATGAGATTAATGCTAATAAGGTACATCATGAGGAATATAGAGATGAACTAAGGATTGTAAGTGTTAAGTCAAAGAATACGGATAAGAATCGTGTTGAGAAACGATATGAAAACGTTTCTGATATAAAAAGAATTGATCTGGAATATGATACGAATTTTTTTGAAATAGAATATGCATTAACAAATACATTTGATCCTACTGGTAATAACTATCAATATAAGGTTGATAATTGGGTCGATGATTGGGTGGATATCAATAACGAATCCACATTGCGACTTTATGGGATACCTTCAGGCGACTATACGTTGAGAATCTCTGGTAAAAACGATCAGGGGCAACTTTCTACCAATCAAATTGTAATACCAATATATGTTTCACAAATATTTTACAAAACCACATGGTTTATTATATGCTCCATAAGTATATTAATGCTTATGATTTTGATTATTATTCGAAAAAACATTCAAAAAAAGGAAAGAGAAAAACATCAAAAAGAAACCATAAGAAAGCTTAAAATACAAGCACTGAGGTTGCAAATGAATCCTCATTTTATATTCAGTGTAGTGAATGGTATACAAAGTGATTTGGTTCTTAAAGGGGAGCAGGAAGTTAATGATTATATACAAGCATTTTCAAAACTCTTAAGAAAGACCATGGATATGGTTACTGAAGAAAAAATAGATTTAGCTTCGGAACTCGAATACATAGAATCGTATATAAAACTTCAAAAACACAGGTTAGACGGTAATCTAAATTATAGTATTAAGACAGCACTTAAAAATTTTGATATACAAAGCGTAAAGATTCCGTGCATGTTATTACAGCCTTTAATAGAAAATGCAATAATTCATGGATTAGAACCCAAAAAGAATAATAGAGAGTTACAAATCCAATTTCAGATAGAAGAAGATATACTTATAGTAACAATAAAAGATAATGGTATAGGTAGAGAAGCTTCAAAACGATCAAAAGGAAGTAATCAATACAAGCAACATGCACACGGTATTATTTCCAATAGAATTGATTTGAATAACAAAATAAGTACAGAGTATATAAATATGAAGATTGAAGATTTAAAAAATAATAAGATAGCTATGGGAACAGAAGTAGAACTTAGAATTAATATATAGTTTACAGCGTAATTAATAATCCTTTGAATATGAAACAATACAAGACCCTGATTATAGATGATGAGATAAAGAGTATACAATTATTGTCTCATTATATAGAAAAGTTTTGTCCAAATTTAGAACTATTAAAATCAACTCAAGATTTTAACGAAGGAATTACTTTAATTGAGAAACTGAGACCAGATATCATATTTCTAGATATTTTAATAAATGATAATATTGGATTTGATATGTTGGAAATTATAAATTATACAAAGGCACAAGTCATATTTATTTCCAGTTTCGAAAAATTTGCTATTAGAGCATTTAAATATGAGCCCGTAGGTTTTCTGTTAAAACCTATTAGTATAAAAGAACTCAAAGATGTTGTAAACAGAGCCATACTAAGAGTTAAAGAGCAACAAGCTGAAAAACAAAGCATAGATAAAGATTATATTGCCATTTCTACAAGTAAAAAAATTAGACTTGTTAAATTGAAAGACATCATGTTTTGCGAATCTAATGGCAATTACACATTCATTCATTTAGAAAATGAAGAAAAGATTTTTTGTTCCGGGAATATTGGGTTTTACGAAAATGCACTATCAAAAGAATTGTTTTTAAGAATACATAAGAAATACATTGTGAATACGCTATTCATTAAGGCAATATATCGCTCAGATAGGTTCTATTGTGAATTAATAAATGGCAAAACGTTAACCATATCAAGGCGTAAGCAAGAAGAGATCCAAAAGCAACTTTATAAAAGCAGTTAGGGTTTTTAATTCAATATATACCCATTCTATCAACATTTGTAGTGTATCACTTAAGCATATGATTAACAAAATCATTACGCTATAGTTGTGATGTATACTGATCCAACAAGTTTTAAAAGATTCCTGTTTATGCAAAAACTACCGTTTATAATCTGTAAACTACCGATAGTTTAAAAAAATAAACACTTCCTTTTTTTTTCGAGGCAGTCAAGTGCCTTTGTTTCTACTTTTAATCGATGATTTTTGCATTTCATGGACTTTGTATTGAGTGCCTGCTGAATGTGAATCGAACCAAATAGAATTAACCCAAATCAACCCACATTATGAAAAAAACATTACAATTAATGGCATTTTTAATTGGATCAGTAACTTACGCTCAAGTAGGTATCGGGACAGCATTACCCGATAACTCCTCCCAATTAGATATTGTATCAACAAACAGTGGACTTTTAATACCAAGAGTAGCGTTGACATCGATCACAGATGGATCGACAATAGTCAATGGCAATGTAGATGCATTAACGGTATTCAATACCAATACAGCAGCAGGGATAACACCAGGCTATTATTATTGGTTAAATAATAAGTGGCATAGAATAATTACAGAAGATGATGCTTTGTTATCCGATGATCAAGTCATCACCGACTTTAGTATTGTAGGAACAAACCTGAGTATCACTTTAGAAAATGGAAATACAGCAACAGTACCATTATCTAATATAGCAGCAGGCGTAGACACGAATACAGTGAATACAGGATTGGCGGTAGTAGGGGCTGATTTGGTGCTTACGGATTCAGAAGGAAATGCAGTAAGTACACCATTATCAGCGATTGTATCTGGCGGTGAAACTTTAACGAGTTTAGCCTTAAACGCCGATGGTGTGAACCTAGACTATACGGATGAAGACGGTAATACCACACAAGTTAACTTAGGTACACTGATCGCAGCTCAAGAAACCTTGACCACATTAGCCATGAACGCCGATGGGATCAACTTGGATTATACCGATGAAGATGGGAACACAACTCAGATCGATATCTCTACAGTGATCGCCAACTCAGAGACGCTCACCACACTGGCTTTAAACGCCGATGGTGTGAACTTAGACTATACAGACGAAGACGGCAATACCACCCAAGTCAACTTGGGCACATTAGTAGCCGCTCAGGAGACACTCACCACCTTAGCTATGAATGCTGATGGGGTCAATCTGGATTATACCGATGAAGATGGCAACACGACTCAGATCGACATCTCTACAGTGATCGCCAACTCAGAAACTTTAACTACACTGGCCTTAAACGCCGATGGTGTCAACCTAGACTATACGGACGAAGACGGTAATACCACCCAAGTTAACTTGAGCACATTAGTAGCTGCACAAGAAACACTAACGACTTTAGCCATGAATGCTGATGGGATCAATTTGGATTATACCGATGAAGATGGCAACACGACTCAGATCGACATCTCTACAGTGATCGCTAACTCAGAGACTTTAACGACACTGGCTTTAAACGCCGATGGTGTGAACTTAGACTATACGGACGAAGACGGTAATACCACCCAAGTTAACCTAGGCACATTAGTAGCCGCTCAGGAGACACTCACCACCTTAGCCATGAACGCCGATGGGATTAATCTGGATTATACCGATGAAGACGGGAATACGACTCAGATCGACATCTCTACAGTAATCGCTAACTCAGAGACCTTAACGACCTTAGCTTTAAACGCGGATGGTGTTAACTTAGATTATACAGACGAAGACGGTAATACCACACAAGTTAACTTAGGTACGCTGATCGCAGCTCAGGAAACCTTGACCACATTAGCCATGAACGCCGATGGGATCAACTTGGATTATACCGATGAAGATGGAAACACGACTCAGATTGACATCTCTACAGTGATCGCCAACTCAGAGACGCTCACCACACTGGCTTTAAACGCCGATGGTGTGAACTTAGACTATACAGACGAAGACGGCAATACCACCCAAGTCAACTTGGGCACATTAGTAGCCGCTCAGGAGACACTCACCACCTTAGCTATGAATGCTGATGGGATCAACTTGGATTATACCGATGAAGATGGCAACACGACTCAGATTGACATCTCTACAGTGATCGCCAACTCAGAGACGCTCACCACACTGGCTTTAAACGCCGATGGTGTGAACTTAGACTATACGGACGAAGACGGTAATACCACCCAAGTCAACTTGGGCACATTAGTAGCCGCTCAGGAGACACTCACCACCTTAGCCATGAACGCCGATGGGATTAATCTGGATTATACCGATGAAGACGGGAATACGACTCAGATCGACATCTCTACAGTAATCGCTAACTCAGAGACCTTAACGACCTTAGCTTTAAACGCGGATGGTGTTAACTTAGATTATACAGACGAAGACGGTAATACCACACAAGTCAACTTGGGTACGCTGATCGCAGCTCAGGAAACCTTGACCACTTTAGCTATGAATGCTGATGGGATCAACTTGGATTATACCGATGAAGATGGGAATACGACTCAGATCGACATCTCTACAGTGATTGCCAACTCAGAGACGCTCACCACACTGGCTTTAAACGCCGATGGTGTGAACCTAGACTATACGGATGAAGACGGTAATACCACACAAGTTAACTTAGGTACGCTGATCGCAGCTCAGGAAACCTTGACCACATTAGCCATGAACGCCGATGGGATCAACTTGGATTATACCGATGAAGATGGGAACACAACTCAGATCGATATCTCTACAGTGATCGCCAACTCAGAGACGCTCACCACACTGGCTTTAAACGCCGATGGTGTGAACTTAGACTATACAGACGAAGACGGCAATACCACCCAAGTCAACTTGGGCACATTAGTAGCCGCTCAGGAGACACTCACCACCTTAGCTATGAATGCTGATGGGGTCAATCTGGATTATACCGATGAAGATGGCAACATGACTCAGATCGACATCTCTACAGTGATCGCCAACTCAGAAACTTTAACTACACTGGCCTTAAACGCCGATGGTGTCAACCTAGACTATACGGACGAAGACGGTAATACCACACAAGTCAACTTGGGCACATTAGTAGCCGCTCAGGAAACCTTGACCACCTTAGCTATGAATGCTGATGGGATCAATTTGGATTATACCGATGAAGATGGAAACACAACTCAGATCGACATCTCTACAGTGATTGCCAACTCAGAGACACTCACCACACTGGCTTTGAATGCCGATGGTGTGAATTTAGACTATACAGACGAAGACGGTAATACCACACAAGTTAACTTAGGTACGCTGATCGCAGCTCAGGAAACCTTGACCACCTTAGCTATGAACGCTGATGGGATCAATTTGGATTATACCGATGAAGATGGGAACACAACTCAGATCGACATCTCTACAGTGATTGCTAACTCAGAGACGCTCACCACACTGGCTTTAAACGCCGATGGTGTGAACCTAGACTATACGGACGAAGACGGCAATACCACCCAAGTTAACCTAGGCACATTAGTAGCTGCTCAGGAAACCTTGACCACATTAGCTATGAATGCTGATGGGATCAATCTGGATTATACCGATGAAGATGGGAACACAACTCAGATCGATATCTCTACAGTGATTGCCAACTCAGAGACACTCACCACACTGGCTTTAAACGCCGATGGTGTGAACCTAGACTATACGGACGAAGACGGTAATACCACCCAAGTTAACCTAGGCACATTAGTAGCCGCTCAGGAAACCTTGACCACCTTAGCTATGAATGCTGATGGAATCAATTTAGATTATACCGATGAAGACGGGAACACGACTCAGATTGACATCTCTACAGTGATCGCCAACTCCGAGACACTCACGACCTTAGCTTTAAACGCCGATGGTGTGAACTTAGACTATACGGACGAAGACGGTAATACCACACAAGTCAACTTGGGTACGCTGATCGCAGCTCAGGAAACCTTGACCACCTTAGCCATGAATGCCGATGGGATTAATCTGGATTATACCGATGAAGACGGGAATACGACTCAGATTGACATCTCTACAGTAATCGCTAACTCAGAGACGCTCACCACACTGGCTTTAAACGCGGATGGTGTGAACTTAGACTATACGGATGAAGACGGCAATACCACCCAAGTCAACTTGGGCACATTAGTAGCCGCTCAGGAGACACTAACGACTTTGGCCATGAACGCCGACGGAATCAATTTAGATTATACCGATGAAGATGGGAACACAACCCAGATCGACATCTCTACAGTGATTGCCAACTCCGAGACACTCACCACACTGGCTTTAAACGCCGATGGTGTGAACCTAGACTATACGGATGAAGACGGTAATACCACCCAAGTCAACCTGGGCACATTAGTAGCCGCCCAAGAGACACTCACCACATTAGCCATGAACGCCGATGGGATCAACTTGGATTATACCGATGAAGATGGCAACACGACTCAGATTGATATCTCTACAGTGATTGCCAACTCCGAAACTTTAACCACACTGGCTTTAAACGCCGATGGTGTGAACTTAGACTATACAGACGAAGACGGTAATACCACACAAGTTAACTTAGGTACGCTGATCGCAGCTCAGGAAACCTTGACCACATTAGCCATGAACGCCGATGGGATCAACTTGGATTATACCGATGAAGATGGCAACACGACTCAGATTGATATCTCTACAGTGATTGCCAACTCAGAGACGCTCACAACCTTAGCTTTAAACGCCGATGGTGTTAACCTAGACTATACGGATGAAGACGGTAATACCACACAAGTCAACCTAGGCACGCTGATCGCAGCTCAAGAGACACTCACCACCTTAGCTATGAATGCTGATGGGATCAACTTGGATTATACCGATGAAGATGGGAATACGACTCAGATCGACATCTCTACAGTGATTGCTAACTCAGAGACGCTCACCACACTGGCTTTAAACGCCGATGGTGTGAACTTAGACTATACGGACGAAGACGGCAATACCACCCAAGTTAACCTAGGCACGCTGATCGCAGCCCAAGAAACCTTGACCACATTAGCTATGAATGCTGATGGGATCAACTTGGATTATACCGATGAAGACGGGAATACGACTCAGATCGACATCTCTACAGTGATTGCCAACTCAGAGACACTCACGACCTTAGCTTTAAACGCCGATGGTGTTAACCTAGACTATACGGATGAAGACGGTAATACCACCCAAGTCAACCTAGGCACGCTGATCGCAGCTCAAGAGACACTCACCACCTTAGCTATGAATGCTGATGGGATCAATCTGGATTATACCGATGAAGACGGGAACACGACTCAGATCGACATCTCTACAGTGATCGCTAACTCCGAAACTTTAACCACACTGGCTTTAAACGCCGATGGTGTCAACTTAGACTACACGGACGAAGACGGTAATACCACCCAAGTCAATCTGGGCACATTAGTAGCTGCTCAAGAGACACTCACCACATTAGCTATGAATGCTGATGGGATCAACTTGGATTATACCGATGAAGATGGCAACACGACTCAGATTGATATCTCTACAGTGATTGCCAACTCCGAAACTTTAACCACACTGGCCTTAAACGCCGATGGTGTGAACTTAGACTATACAGACGAAGACGGTAATACCACACAAGTCAACTTGGGCACATTAGTAGCTGCTCAAGAGACACTCACCACCTTAGCTATGAATGCTGATGGGATCAACTTGGATTATACCGATGAAGATGGGAATACGACTCAGATCGACATCTCTACAGTGATTGCCAACTCAGAGACGCTCACCACACTGGCTTTAAACGCCGATGGTGTGAACCTAGACTATACGGATGAAGACGGTAATACCACCCAAGTTAACCTGGGCACATTAGTAGCCGCTCAAGAGACACTCACCACATTAGCCATGAACGCCGATGGGATCAACTTGGATTATACCGATGAAGATGGGAATACGACTCAGATCGACATCTCTACAGTGATTGCCAACTCAGAGACTTTAACGACACTGGCTTTAAACGCCGATGGTGTGAACCTAGACTATACGGATGAAGACGGTAATACCACACAAGTCAACTTGGGCACATTAGTAGCTGCTCAAGAGACACTCACCACCTTAGCTATGAATGCTGATGGGATCAACTTGGATTATACCGATGAAGACGGGAATACGACTCAGATCGACATCTCTACAGTGATTGCCAACTCAGAGACACTCACGACCTTAGCTTTAAACGCCGATGGTGTGAACTTAGACTACACGGACGAAGACGGCAATACCACCCAAGTCAACCTAGGCACGCTGATCGTAGCTCAAGAGACACTCACCACCTTAGCTATGAATGCTGATGGGATCAATCTGGATTATACCGATGAAGACGGGAACACGACTCAGATCGACATCTCTACAGTGATCGCTAACTCCGAGACTTTAACTACACTGGCTTTGAATGCCGATGGTGTGAACTTAGACTATACAGACGAAGACGGCAATACCACCCAAGTCAACTTGGGCACATTAGTAGCCGCTCAGGAGACACTCACCACCTTAGCTATGAATGCTGATGGGATCAACTTGGATTATACCGATGAAGATGGCAACACGACTCAGATCGACATCTCTACAGTGATCGCTAACTCAGAGACTTTAACGACACTGGCTTTAAACGCCGATGGTGTGAACTTAGACTACACGGACGAAGACGGCAATACCACCCAAGTTAACTTAGGTACGCTGATCGCCGCTCAGGAAACCTTGACCACCTTAGCTATGAATGCTGATGGGATCAACTTGGATTATACCGATGAAGACGGGAACACAACTCAGATCGATATCTCTACAGTGATTGCCAACTCCGAGACTTTAACTACACTGGCTTTGAATGCCGATGGTGTGAACTTAGACTATACAGACGAAGACGGCAATACCACCCAAGTCAACCTGGGCACATTAGTAGCCGCTCAAGAGACAGCATTAGTTGTTACAACTGATGGTGATGCAACAGGAGTGACACAATCAGGGACAAACGATCATACAGTTGATATTACACTTTTAAGTACTGATGCAGGTAACGCATTAACGACAGGAACAGATGGTGGTGTAATGTTAGACGCCTCAGCTACAAATACATCCACATTAACACAAGTAGGGACAAATGATGATACAGCTGTAGGTGCTGGAACTGCAAAAACCATTGCAACACACGACCCGGATGGTGCAGGAGCATTACCTGCAGTTAATATCAATGAAACAATAACATCTGTTTCTCAAGACAATGCGACAGGAGTTATTATTTATACCGATGAAAACGGAGTCAATGATGATGCAGTTAATGGCGGAGAGTTATTAAATGTTGTAAGTGCTAATGCAGATAATGCGGTAAAGGTAGGGACTGATGGAGGCGCTTACATCAATGCAAACGTAACGGAAGTGCTTAGTGCAGAATATGCAGGTGCAACATTATATGCAGATGGTTCGGACAATTTGGGTATGATGACTTCAGATAATACAGGCCCTGCAGGAAATTATATGAACTATTACGAATGGTCTAGTGGAGAGGCTACGTCGCAGGATTATGATGTGATCGTACGCTTTACCTTGCCAAGTGATTTTGTAGAATGGAGTAGTTCTAATGCTATTACTATAGATCATCAAATAACAGGTTTGAGTACGGCTGCTTTAAGGGTAAGTATATTAAGAGAAGATGGAACATCAATAATCACTAATGCCCCGGGTATTGGAGGTGGAAATTGGGAAGAATTAAGTTTTGGTTCAGGAGCTTTAAGTTCATTTTCAACACCGGGTGAAACAGGGGTAATAGTATTAAAAATGATTAGTGCGCCAAATGACGATACTCAAAAAGTACGTATAGGGGATATCACGTTGAATTATAAAAAGTAACCATACAATGAAAACCATAAAAAGATATAAATATCTGCTGCTGTTACTGTGTTTTATAGGTATTGTTAATATGGGGTATGGACAAGATACTGATAACGATGGTGTACCAGATACCATAGATTTAGACGATGATAATGATGGTATTTTGGATGTACAGGAGATGCAGCCAAGCATGATATTCGCACAAGGTCATACAGGACCTAATAATATTTATTATTACAAGGCAAATAATGAAGGTGTTTTTAATACTACTGCAGTAGTATCTCCTATTGGAGCTTACAACCCATTATATCATAATACAAACTCTTCTATGGGGTATGCTGATGCTAACAATGATGGCATTTTAGATGCTATAGGAATAAACTCTGATGTTAGTTTTGACAGAATAGAAGTGTATTTGGGTAATTATGCGGGAGGGTTTGCCAACATCCCCATTACGACTACTGGCTTTACTGGCTTTATTGGTCATGGAGATACTCTTTTTGGTGGTAGTTTTGGATCCACTCAATTTGGAGATGTCAATAACGATGGCTATGCCGATATTGTATTTACACAAGGTTGGACCGGAACAAATAATATCTACACGTATTTGAATAATGGCGATGGTACTTATAATACCACTGCCATACTCACTCCTGTTACAGAAATACAATCTGTGTTGTATGACAGTAACAATTCACAAGTAGGTATGATAGATATGAATAATGATGGGAATTTGGATATCGTAGGTGTAAACTCGTTTACAGACAAATTCGAAACCTATTTTGGAGATGGTAACGGAAGGTTTGATTTGTTACCCTATGTAGTAACAACGGGCTATACAGGATTCGCAGGCTATGGAAACACTACAGGCGGTAGTTGGGGCGCTACTAAATTTGGCGACGTAAATGGAGATGGTGTTGGTGATATGGTGTTTACGCAAGGCTTTACAGGAACAAATAATATATATGTATATACTGGAAATCCAGATGGCACCTTTAATACCACTGCTATAATATCTCCGGCATCAAGCACATCGACACTGTATGATAATAATACAGTTCAAGCAGGGTTGTTAGATGTAAACGGTGATGGGCATTTAGATGTTGTAGGCGCAAGTTCTTTTTATGACAAGTTTGAAGTATATCTGGGCGATGGTCTTGGTAATTTTGCTATAGCTATTACTACCACAGGCTTTACAGGTTTTGTGGGACAAGGAAACACTTCCGGAGGAAGCTGGGGGCATACACGCTTTGCTTTACAACCTATAGATTCTGATGGTGATGGCACACCAGATCATTTAGATTTAGATTCAGATAACGATGGTATTCCGGATAATATAGAAGCACAACCTACTATAGGATACATTTCTCCAAATGTAGATACACCTGCAGATTATATAGCAAATAATGGTGTCAATTCAGCTTATTTGGGAGGCATAATACCACAAAACACGGACGATCAGGATACTCCGGATTATAAAGATTTAAATAGTGATAATGATAGACAAGATGATGCAATAGAAGTAGGCATAATAGCCAATCCTACTTATGCTGATGTTAACGGTAGCTTAGATGATCCAACGACATTACCAAATTCAAATGGAGGTACAGAGGTAGATTATAGATATGCGCCTGCACCAGGAGGTGTTAGGGCAAATCTGGCATTGTGGTTGAGGGCAGATGACTATGTGTATTCAGATTTAGGAACAACATTAGCAAACGATGGGGATATCGTAGAACAATGGGAAGGCTATATATCAGCAAAAGCATTCGACAAAAGTGGAAGTAACGGTACAGGAACACAGCGTTTTAATACTACTACAGGTCTCACAAACTTTAATCCATCCATAGAGTTTGATGGTACGGGATATTTGGGTAGAGACTTTGATATTGATCTAAATAGTAACGATATTTCTGTATTTACTGTAGATGTTCCAGACAATATAGTAAACAGAGCCTTATGGAGTTTTAACAGGCATAGTAGCGGTGCTAATAACGGAGGGCGTTCCTTTTTTTATGCAAATACTGTTATGTATATAGAAACACCTTATGTTGGAACAGGATTGAGCGGACATGTGTTCGATACTTATCCAAACCAAGCTACTGTAGGAGATATTGCCATAAATGGTATGGCTATGACTGGGGGTTCTACACCAACAGCAGCTGACGGTGCTGCCGATTATTATTTTGGAGGTGCAAAGATAGAAACCTATTCAGGGAATCAATCTACTGCTTTGGGAGGTACAATAGGGATTTATTATTTAGGAGCAAGAAGAAGCGGAAGTAATGTTCCAAACTATTTTTATGATGGAGATATGCACGAACATATACGTTATACTCGTGTTCTAACAGATACAGAAATACAAAGAGTCAATACTTATTTGGCCATAAAATATGGTACAACACTAAGTGCAGATACGGATTTCAATACTTCACTTTTCGAGGCTCCAAATGCCGATGGTATAAATGAAGGCGATTATGTGCTTTCGGATGGTACTACAATTTGGGATGCCTCTGTAAATAATGCATATCATTTTGATATTGGAGCTGTGGGTAGAGACGATGGGTCAGCTTTAATGCAGAAACAATCCAAATCTGTTAATTCAGATACTGTAGTTACCATAGGTTTGGGAGGAATTGCAGCAACTAATGCAGCCAATATCAATACATTTTCAGCAGATAAAGATTTTTTAATTTGGGGAAATGACAATGCGAGTGTGGCGTTGCAAACTACAGAACTTCCTATAGCATCTAATGCATTACATCGTATTGGCCGCGAGTGGAAGGTGTCAGAAAATGGGAGTGTTAATAATTTGACTGTAACATTTGAAACCCTTGCAGTTAGCCCTTCAGCGTATAATTTTGAATTATATATTGATACTGATGGTGATGGTGATTTTACAAATGCTACAGTAGTAACAGGAGGCACTCAATCGGGAGGCACAATTACATTCACAGGCATAGATCTTAATAATAATGACGTATTTACTCTTGGGTTTACACAACCAACTCCGGGAGGTGTGTCTCCTGGTTTAAATCTCTGGTTAAAAGCAGATGCAGGCATTATAGGGAGTTCTCCTATAACAACATGGAACGGGCAGTCTTCTTTTGCGAGAAGTGCAAGTATTAGCTATAGCGATCCTGATTATGCTACGAATGATCTCAACTTTAATCCTGTAATTAACTTTGATGGAAATGACTATTTTACTATAAGTCCAAACCCTTTGTTTACAACAGGTTTTACTGCTGCTGAAGCTATTGCGGTCACAAAAGATAATAGTGGAACAGCTCAAAATGGACATCCTTATGATTTTGGAGGAGGATCCAGAGATTTTCATTACACATGGAGTGATAGAAATGTTTATCAGGGATCTTTTACTACGGATCGTTTAGGATTTCATCCCTTAAATAACACTATAGTAGATGGTAAATCAGGAGTGTCAGCTATTGTTGGAGACCCTGTAAATGTGTCTGATTGGAACATTTATGGTACTTATGGTGAGGCTAGTAATTGGGGGATTCAATTTAATGGTCAATTTAAAGCAACATCAACTGTCAATACAGTAAACTTCTCTTTTCCTGTAGCCAATGGAGTGCATATTGGTGCAGTGCAAAATGGAGTATATAATGGAGAAATAAGTGAAGTGATATTGTATGATCGCGTTCTTGAAACACACGAACGTCAACGTGTAAACACTTATACAGCTATTAAATATGGGATTACATTAAAGGATAATTATTATGCCAGTGATTGGAATGGTAGCGCAGGAACTACATTGTGGACATTAGGAGGTGGCTATGATAATGATATAGCAGGTATTGGAACAGATGAAATATCAGCTTTAGACCAAAAGCAGTCAAAGTCTGTTAATTCAGATGCTGTAGTTACTATAGGCTTGGGAGGGATTTCTGCGACCAATGCCGCCAATACCAATAGTTTTACCAATGATAAAGATTTTTTGTTGTGGGGTAATGATGATGCCAGTATATCAGTAGCCAATTCAGGGATTCCTCCACTATTTGCAGAAAAGATCATCCGTAATTGGTTAGTCAATGAAACTGGTAGTGTTGGTAATACTTTAGTGCAGATACCTAACAGTGCTCTTACAGGCTTTACCAGTACAACAGGTATAGCTCTGGTAGTGTCAGACAATGCAGGCTTTAGTACAAATATTCAGATCGTACCATTAGTTCAAAATGGTGTCAATTGGGAAGCAATTATAGATTTTGATGGTGTTAAATATTTCACATTTGGAATTATTCAGAATGACTTTATGCGTCATGGAAAGTATTTCCAAGGTGGTACAGAACAACGCATGAAGTTTTAAAAAGTTAAAAATATGCATTTATGTTTTAGAGTATAAGAATTGGTTAGGGATTCTTAATGTAGATGCAATAAGGAAGGGATGAACTTCAATAGGTTAATAGCAACAAATAATCCCTTCCTTTTCTGAAGGAAAATAAGTGTTTTTAAGTTTTGGTTAGCAGTTAAATAAAAGCACTTAAAAAAGGGGAGGAGTCATATTCATCAGAGACGTTTTAGTGGGGACTAAAGCCTCCTCTTTTTAACAATATAAAAACGAAATAAAATGAGAACATATAGATATAATATAATAGGGGTGTTGCTGGCGATTACACTACAAACAGGTGCGCAAACGACCAATATCGGAGAACTCACCATAAGCGCGAATACCCAAATGAGCATTTTGGATGCTTATAATAATAGCATAACAGGCAGTACCATGAACGATGGGGAGCTGTTTTTGTATTCCAATTTCAATAACGACGGTTTGTACTCCTATTTCGATGCTGCCAATGAAGGCTTAACCCGTTTTCAGGGCACAGCTGTTCAGCAAATTACAGGCTCGTCCAATAGTGAATTTTACAATGTGTTGTTTAGTAACCCTTCCGCACAACCTGCTTTTGAGCTTATTGGAGACATCAATATTGTAAATGAAGCCGATTTTGATATAGGTGTAGTGAATAATGACGCCCATGGCGGTAGTATCACCTTTGAAAACTTAGGCTATTCAATCCATACCAGTGACGATAGTCATGTGGATGGATTGGTAATTAAAAATGGCGATACCGACTTTGAATATCCGATAGGGGATCAGGACCATTACCGAATGGCGGCAATCAGTGCCCCTGATGCTATCAGTGATGTTATTAGTGCTCAATATATTTTAGAAAATAGTAATACACAATACCCTCATGATTTAGCAGCCGGTGTTATAGCGCTTATCGACAATACGGAATACTGGATATTAAACAATGAACAAGGCGCGAGTAATGTGGTATTGACCTTGAGTTGGAATACAGATACCACACCATCAGAGATCATATCAGGAAATCTATCGGCGATACACATTGTACGCTGGGACGCCGATCAAGGCTTTTGGGTCGATGAAGGCGGTATTGTAGATGAAGTGAACCAAAGGGTAACCACCATTTCAGAAGTATCAGGCTATGGTATTTTTACCTTAGCCAGAGTCAAAGAAGAGCTAGTTCTACCTGGCGATATTGTGATTTATAATGGCATAACACCCAATGGCGATGGCGATAACGATTTCTTTTTCATAGACGGCATAGAACGGTACCCGGATAATAGCGTAACGATCTTTAACCGTTGGGGCGTAAAAGTATACGAAACCAGAGGCTACAATAATACAGACCGTGTATTTGATGGCACCTCAGACGGACGCATCACCTTTTCACAAGATGACCGCCTGCCTACCGGAACCTATTTCTATATCCTAACCTACGATGGTGGTGGCGGTGCAGTAAAGAAAGCAGGCTATCTGTACATCAATAAAGATGATAACTAAAGCTGAAAAATAACAGCTCCAATCAACCTAAAACTTACAATCATGAGAATCATAAGATATATAGCCATATTAACAGTATTGATATGTAGCCATACGGTGTGGTCACAGCAAGATCCACAACTCACTCAGTACATGTACAATACCGTATCCTTCAATCCTGCCTATGCAGGCAGTAGTAATGCCTTAGACATAAACTTGTTGCATCGTTCGCAATGGGTAGGCTTAGACGGGGCACCAAAAACACAAGCCTTTTCAATAAATACCCCTTTTGGAAGACGCAATACGGCACTGGGCTTATCAGTAGTCAACGATGAGATCGGACCCTCTGAAGAATTATACATCGCAGGCGATTTTTCATATACCCTGACATTCAACTATGACTTAAAGTTCGCCTTTGGTTTAAAGGCCGGCTTACAATCGCTTCAGGTAGATTTTACAAGATTGAATACCTATGATCCAACCGATGCGCAGTTGCAACAAAATGTAAGTCAGGTAGCACCACAAATAGGTGTGGGAACCTTTCTGTACACTGACAAGTGGTATGTAGGAGCCTCAGTACCAAATCTATTAAAGACAGATCATTATGATGAATTGGCCGTTTCTACAGCCACGGAACGCTTGCATGTATTTATTATTGGCGGCTATGTTTTTGAGTTAAACGACAATTTAAAATTTAAGCCCGCCACGTTATTAAAAGCCGTATCGGGTGCGCCACTGGCATTTGATATCTCAGCAAATTTTTTACTAAATGAGCGTTTCACCTTAGGCGCATCATACCGATTGGACAGTTCGGTCAGTGCTTTGGCAGGCTTCCAAATCTCTAATAATATCATGCTAGGCTATGCCTATGATTTTGATACTACGGAATTAACCCGGTATAATTCAGGGTCTCATGAATTCTTTTTAAGGTTCCAGATCTTAAGTAAAATCAAAGGCAAGGTCTCTCCAAGATTCTTTTAATTCTAAAACAGCTTATCATGAAAAAAATTACATACCTACTTTTAAGTTTGTGCTTCTGTGGGGCATATTCTCAGAGTTCAAAACTAGACAAGGCCAATGCGAAGTTTAACAATTATAATTTCATAGAAGCCTCCAAGATTTATCAGAAAGTTGCCGAATCGGGTTACGAATCGGAAGAGTTATATCAAAAGTTAGGCGATTTATACTATTTTAAATCCCAGTATACAGAAGCAGAAAAATGGTATGAGAAGTTGTATGCACTAAAGCCATCTGGTCTAAAATCAGAATACCTTCTAAGATATTCACAAAGTTTAAAAGCAACAGGGCAATCAAAAAAATCAGAAGGTGTCTATAACGAATTTTTAGAAACCTCAGGGATTTTAAACGACGAGTATACCAGCTCGGCAGATTATCTAGAAATTATAGCAGAAAACAGTAATAGATATAAGGTGGAATCCTTATCTATTAACTCCGATGGGATTGATTATGGAGCATTCGTTCATGAAGGTACGTTGTATTTTTCTTCATGTAGAAGCTTAGGAAAGAAGAAGCTCATTGATTCCTGGAGTGAAAGGCCTTTTCTGGACATATACAGTGTAGCCTACAACGAAAAGGCAAATACCTTTGAAGATCCTATTCCTTTAGACAGCGATATAAATACAAAGTTTCACGAATGTTCACCGGTACTCACCAGAGATGGTCAAACGATGTATTTTACCAGAACCAACAGTACGCCCAGAATAAAGAAATCAAAAAAAGAAAGAACAGAGTTAAAAATCTATCGTGCCACAAAAGTTAATGGCGCATGGGCTAATATAGAAGACTTATCGATAAATGGGGATAACTATTCCAATGCACACCCCATGCTGAGTCCGGATGAAAAGACCTTATATTTTGTATCTAACATGCCAACAACTATAGGTCAGACTGATATCTATGCAGTAAGTATTAATAGCAACGGTTCCTTAGGAAAACCTGTGAATTTGGGACCAAAGATAAACACCAAAGGCAGGGAATCCTTTCCTTACATAACTGAAGATAATGCGCTGTACTTTTCATCAGACGGACATTATGGATTGGGCGGCTATGATGTGTTCTATATCGACTTAAAAACCACAGGACGTCAATTGCTCAATGTAGGGAAGCCAATAAACAGTGCATCCGATGATTATGCCTTTTCCATAAATGATTATACTAAGAAAGGTTTCTTTAGTTCAAATCGCGAAGCCACCGATAATATTTATGGTTTTACAGAAACCAAGCCTATTAAAGAACTTCTGGAATCAAGATTGAAGGGGCAAATTGTGGATAGTGATACAGGTGTGCCTGTACCTAATGCCGTAGTAACGATAGCCAGTGAAGATCAAACCATAAAATATAAGATACAGACTGATGAACAAGGCATTTTTGAAACCACACTAAATAAATTCAAATCACATACCATAACCGTTAACAACAAAGACTATGAAGCCACAGATGCTTTTTTAGAAAAAGGGAAAGAAGCTTATGAAAAAGACTTTAAACTGGTTAGAAATGTCTTTGAGATCAATGAAAACCAAACAGACTTATCAAAATTATTAAAGGTAAAGCACATTTATTTTGATTTGAATAAGGCTACAATAAAAGAAGACGCAAAAGTAGAACTTGAAAAGATTGTAGCTGCAATGCAGACTTATCCTAACCTTAGGATAAACATTCGTTCGCACACCGATAGCAGAGCTTCAGCAGCATATAACATGGCGTTGTCCAACAAACGCGCTAAAGCAACTAAGGACTATCTGATAAAAAGAGGGATAGCCCCGATCAGGCTATCGGCTAAAGGTTACGGCGAGACACAACTGCTCAATACCTGTGCAAGATGTACGGAAGCAGAACACCGTCAAAACAGGCGAAGTGAGTTTATCGTATTGCAGAACTAATAACCTTGATAATAAAGATGGTTAGGATATTTAATTCAAGAGAATTGTTGTTTATAAAGAAGTACGCTTATGGCGTAAACAAACAAGAGATTATAAAAGATGTGTTTATGGGGTCTTATGACACGTATCAGGAATCAAAACAAGACTTTCGGGCAAAGCTTGATGTGAATTGTGATATCCACATGATAAAACGGTCGTATGAGATACAGCTCTTTGATATTGACACTTACTTTCTGGAACATCAGCAACATATAGCCTTTGGTACGGCTTATAATGTATATATGAATAAGGCAAGCAATTCGGATCAATGTTACATCACCCTAAAAGAGTTATATGTTCGTGTACTCCGTTCACATGTAGAGATCATTAATAGTTACCGGTCAAAAGTTCAATCATTAACAGGATAAAGTATGATTGCAACAGATGCATTAACCAAAGAAGAACTCTATTATTTAAAGCTATTGGTACACAATTACAGCTATAAGGAAATAGAAAATTACTTAGAACTGACTGAAAGAGAGCTTCAGGTAGTAGAGCAGAAGGTAAAACAAAAGCTGAATACAAGTCATTGTTGTGATACGATAATCAAGGCCTTTAAGATGAATATTTTAAATGCTTACGATTTTGTAAATGCGTCTGTTAAATCGGAAATGTCAATATGTGCGCACATGTTGTTTGATACATATTTTGCAAAGAAACGCGCCCTTTCTAAAGCTATGAAGACCATAGAAGAAGATGTGTTGAATGTCTTAAAAACATGCCATCAGCGAGTAAAAGAAGAACATCTGGAAAAGGGACTGTCGGCGTTTTCATTAAACCCTTCAGAGAGAGATTATCTAGTGATAAGATACAAGGGGTTTAAGCGAGAGGTCATCACGAGAAGCTTTCTCTTCTCCAAAGACGATATATCAGAAATGGAAATAGGCATTTTAGAAAAGCTTCAAGTCAACTGTTGGTATAATGCCTATAGAAGAGCTTTGGAGCTGGAGCTATTAAAACGACTAGACTATGACGGTAAAGTTATGAAGATGAAACTGTCAAAGTTTGAGCAATATATGTTGACAAGTGACAGACTGAAAAACTTTAAGGAAAAGATATGTGTAGATGTGCTGTATCGAGAATTGATAGGCTTTTATAACTCCATAGAGTACAACACCCTACATAAAGTTACATTAAATACGAACTAAAAAATAACAGCGATGAAAAAAATACTATTGACCTTACTAGTGATAAGTACTTATGTATCCACAGCACAGGTGGGTATAGGAACTACAAACCCAACAGCAGAATTAGAAGTGGCTACAACCAATACTGGAGCTCCTGCTCTGGAATTGAATCCACAAACTGCTCCCACAGGAACAGCTACAGGGCAGTTATCAGTCATTGGAGACAAATTGTTTATGTACGATGCAACGAGAATAAAATGGTTGTCCGTAGCTTTAATTCCATTACAATACGGTTATGCCGGAGGTGCAGATGGTGTTAACCTATGGTTTGGCGGTGATGTAGAAGATAATGGTAGTGGCGCTTTAATGCCTTACAACGGAACCATTACAGGCATCAGTATTGTTAGTTCCGGGGGTAATGCAAGCAAGCGCATGGATATAAGAATTAATGGCGTCAATGTAGGTAATAATGCAGATCCTACAATAGATGGACGTTTTAACCTAGCTGGCGGACGTTTCGTTTATATGGATTACAATATTGATTTTGATGCCGGTGATTTTTTAAGCATTTATGCTTCAAGCACTGGAGGTCCTGTCAATGACCCGACAGCTATAATATGGGTAAAGTGGAGGCAGTAATTATGCCATAAATTAAAACATACAGCGATATAGTCTTATAACTAAGATAGGAACCGTACTTGGTGCCGTAATGGTTGGAAACGTTCATCAGGTAATTGAAATGGGATTCGGATAAAATAGTGAATGATTCAGACGAGTATGAGGGATCTCTTGTTGATATACTATTGTCGAATTCTAGATCGGTTCCCATCATCACTTAGCTTAAACATTTTAGGATACTTTTCTGTTATATCCATAGTAAAAACCCAAATGCTTAGCATTTAGAATCTTTTTGTTTTGGAATGCTATTGAGCGGTGCTCAAGCATCCTTAACAAAAAAACCCGATGTCAAAAGACATCAGGTTTTACTGCTGTAGCGAGACCGAGATTTGAACTCGGGACCTCCGGGTTATGAATCCGACGCTCTAACCAACTGAGCTATCTCGCCGTAATTGCGGCTGCAAATATAAAAACAAATTTATTGGGAGCAAACATAACATTCTAAAAAAAATATTTTTCATTTTATGTTTTAAACTAAACTTTAAATGTATATATTGAGCGAATAATACCTTTTTTATGGATGATAAAATAAAATTTGAGTTAGAGTTCCCTATACATGCATCACCGCAGCTTTTGTTTCAGTACATTTCTACGCCTTCGGGACTCTCGGAATGGTATGCGGATAATGTGAATAGTAGAGGTGAGATTTTCACTTTTATATGGGACGGTAGTGAAGAGCAGGCTAAATTATTAGGAAAGAAAAGTGGAGAACGTATTAAATTCAGGTGGCTTGCTGATGAAGAAGATGGAGAATCGTATTATTTTGAAATCAGAATTCAGGTTGATGAAATCACTAAAGATGTTTCTTTAATGGTAACCGATTTTGCAGAAGAAGATGAGATGGAAGAAACTAAAATGCTATGGGAAAATCAAATCTCAAGCTTGAAGCAAGTTTTAGGTTCTGCATAAATAATTGTCGAAAGACTACACTATATTTGTCTCGATATTATCGAGACTTTTTTTATGGTAAATTTTAACGGAAACCTAAGTAGTGAATCTGTAGCTCAATATCATGTAGACAATAGGGGCTATAAATATGGCGATGGCCTTTTTGAAACCCTTAAAGTCATAAACGGAAAGCTATTATTCTGGGAAGATCATTATTTTAGATTAATGGCATCTATGCGTATACTACGTATTGATATACCTATGAATTTTACGATGGAGTTTCTCGAAGCAGAGATTATAAGAACACTCGAAGCTAATAATTTACAAAGCACTTCTGCGCGTGTCCGTTTTAGTATAGATAGAGGTGATGGTGGAAAATACCTGCCGTCTAACACAAAAGTGAATTATAGTATAACAGCAGAGTTATACCCTCAACCTTTTTATACCGTTAAAGACCAAAAGTATATCGTAGACTTGTATAAAGATTTTATGATAGCACCCGGATTGTTATCGGGCTTAAAGACCAATAATAAAGTATTGCAGGTAATGGGTAGTGTTTATGCTAAAGAAAATGATTTTGATAATTGCTTGGTATTAAACACGAACAAGAGTGTTATTGAAGCTTTGAACGGCAATTTATTTTTAGTGAAGGGTAATGTTGTAAAAACACCGCCTTTAGAAGATGGTTGTTTAAGAGGCATTATGCGTAAGCAAATTATAGATATCATTACATCGGATGAGCATTTAGAATTGATAGAAGAGTCGATTTCTCCTTTTGAATTGCAAAAAGCTGATGAATTATTTGTTACGAACGTAATCGTAGGCATTCAATCCATATCTCAATACCGTAAAAAGCAATACACGAACACTGTAGCTAAGGCATGTGTTAATAAGCTTAATATTAAAATACGATTGTCTTAATTATAGCTTGGATTTTCAGGAGCGTTAGACCAGATGCTATAATCGCCACCCAATTCCAACATTTTTTCTCTCCAAAACGTTTTTCCCGGTTTAGATATGATGGCATTGTTATACGTATTACTGGTTACCAGCCATGCTTTTGATTCTAATTCAGAATCCAGTTGATTTTCATCCCATCCCGAATATCCTAAGAAGAATTTAATATCGTTAGAAGATAAGAGCCCATCATTAAGAAGATTGATAACGACTTCAAAATCACCACCCCAAAAGATACCGTTGGAAATTTCCACACTATTGGGAATTAATTCAGGAGATTTATGAATGAAATACAAGTTGTCCTGTTCTACAGGGCCGCCATTATATACGGTGATCTCTGAATCTGTACCATCAATAAGATCCTTTAAGTTATAATCCAAAGGTTTGTTTAGTATAAAACCAACGGAGCCCAACCGGTTGTGATCTGCTAATAAGATCACGGCTCTGTTAAATGACAAATCACCTATTATAGAAGGTTCGGCGATTAGTAAGTTTCCTTTTTTTGGTTTTTCAGAGGTCATTATTCATAGGATTGATAATAAATCTAATACTAATTTGTTAAAAAAACAACTTAAAAGCTTTATTCTACAGCAAAAAAAAGCCTGCTTTTAAAAGCAGGCTTTAATATTGTTGACAAAAAATGTCTTAGTTTACAGCATCGCTTAAATCAGAACCAGCTTTGAACTTTACTACATTTTTAGCTTTAATCTTGATAGTCTTACCAGTTTGTGGGTTTCTTCCATCTCTTGCAGCTCTTCTAGATACTGACCAAGATCCAAATCCTACTAAAGATACACGTTGTCCTTTTTGTAAAGCACCCTCAATATCGATTAATAAACCGTCTAATGCTTTCTTAGCCGCAGCTTTAGTAATACCAGCATTTTCAGCCATCCCATTGATTAAATCTGTTTTGTTCATAAATGTTAAATTTAAATTATTAAATATTAGGTTTTAAACTTGATTGTTAAAATCTACACACAAATTTATTAGTATAATCCACCTACGCAAGTAATAGCAAGGGAAATGCGCGTTTTTGTTAATAACTTAGAGCATTTGTTAATAAACGCGGGTATTTCATCGGATTTTTCACTAATCGTAACACTAATAAGGGTTTAGCACAGTTTTGAGCTTTCCGAAAACTTAAATCCGTTAAGCAATGCTTTAACATCCATTTTTCGTTTTCCGGGAAGTTGTATGGTTTTGATCTTTATATATCCATTTTCGCAGGCTACTCTTATAGACGTTTTATCGACAAGGATTTTTCCATGATCGTGATTATGAACTTCTTCAATAGCATCTATGTCATATAACTTTACAGCCAGTTCTTCCTCATTTTGTTGTAAATAGCACCAGGCGGCAGGGAAGGGGTTAAGGCCTCTTATTTTATTGTATATATATTGTAAAGGCGCATTCCAGTCAATTTTACAATTGTCTTTGTTGAGTTTGTATGCCGTCTTTAATTCTGTAGACTTTGGCTGTATGGTAGTAATTACCGTATCATTTTCAATTTGCTTTACAGTATCAATTACCAATGTACTGCCAACATCCATCAATTTGTCGTGTAATTCACCTACGGTCTCATCATCAGCTATGGCAACTTCCTTTTGTGATATGATCGCTCCTGTATCAATTTTTTCATCAATAAAGAATGTGGTGACGCCAGTAGATTGTTCGCCATTAATAATAGCCCAGTGTATAGGCGCAGCACCTCTATATTGAGGTAATAAGGATGCATGGAGATTGAAAGTACCATACTCGGGCATGTTCCAGACAACTTTTGGCAGCATTCTAAAGGCAACGACAATTTGAAGATTGGCACGTAATGCTTCCAGAGTTTTAATAAAATCCGGATCTTTTAAGTTTGTGGGTTGCAGTACGTTTAGCTGGTTTTCTACAGCGAATGTTTTTACAGCAGAAGTATTTAGCTTTCTTCCTCTGCCGGCAGGCTTATCGGGTGCGGTTATCACCCCTACAATAGTATAATTTGATGCTATAAGTGCTTTGAGGGTAGCCACTGCAAAATCGGGAGTGCCCATGAACACTATTCTAATGTCTCGTTGCGTTGTCATTTAATCTTGTATGTGTTGGTTGGTGTTATATCTATTTTATCTAGTGCTAATAAATGCTCTAGTCCTTTTATTAATTCCTGCTCACTATAATTGCAATTGTCCAATAAGGCTCTAGAACTTAGATCTTTGACCTTTAACTGATTAAGTATATAAGTTGTAATACGGTTCAATTCAGATGCTTTTGTGTTAACGCTTTTAGATAAACAGGCATCACATTTTCCACAGTTCGTATTATTGGCTTCGCCAAAATAGTTTAAAAGCTGAACAGTTCTACATGTTTTATCATTTTCTATATAATCTATAACCGCTTTTACCTGTTCTTTTTTTAACTGTTGTTGTTGTTTGATCGTCTTTGCAATAGGGTTTATGGTTTTTTCATCCTCTCTGGGTTTAACAAAAACTACCTCGGCATCTGTGTTGGCAAGTGCTAAAGTAATGATATGGTCAGCCTCTAAAGTTTTTAAGGATTTAATAATTTGGTGTTCAGATTGATCGCATTTATTAGCGATAAAGTCAATATTCACTTTAGTAGGATGATCAAAAATACCACCGTAAGAACGCAATAAAGCTTTAATTACAAAATTCATCGATGGATTTAGATCAATATAATTGAATACTTGAGCACTGCTTACTACAAACTGAATTTGGGTTTTGTAATTAAACTGTTGATTTAACGTAATGATACTATTAAGGTCTAATAGCTTTAAACTGTTGTAGGTTAATGTGCTATTTAAATTATAGGTATTACAAAAAGCTTTAAAATTCAATTGATGTGCACTATGCTCACCTTCACCATAAGAGATTTGGAAGTAATTGCACAGTTTATTGTAAATGTGCTTTACAAAATCTATAGAAGGCAAAGTACCAATGAACTGCTGTTTTAATTGATCTGTATCGATATGTTGTTTTAAAATTATGGCGTACGCTTTTTCGCCATTTCGCCCTGCCCGTCCTGCTTCTTGATAATAACTCTCGAGACTTTCAGGCAGATGATAATGGATTACGGTTTTAACATCAGGTTTATCAATTCCCATACCAAAAGCAGTAGTTGCCACTATAACTTGCTTTTGATTATTGGTCCAGGCCAATTGATGTTGCTGTTTTTCTTTATTGGTTATGCCACCGTGGTAGAATGTTGATGAGAATCCTTTACTTTCCAAATAAGCGCATATTTGTTTTGTCGCCTTTCTGTTTCTGACATATACAATAGAAGGCCCATTATATTGTTGTAAAAGGCGTTCCAGTCGATAAAGCTTGTCATCGGAATGTATAACCTGATAAGAGATATTTGGCCGATAGAATGAAGCCTTAAATAGTTTTGGACTGATGAAATCCAAATTTTCTATAATATCTGTAATGACTGCTTTTTTGGCTGTAGCTGTAAGTGCTATAATATTGGTGTGGGGATGCCACTGTCTGAGAATAGTAATGGCATTATATGCGGGCCTGAAATCGTTACCCCATTGGCTTATACAATGTGCTTCATCGACAGCAATAAGATTAACATTCATTTGTTGAATGCGATTTTGAACTATAGTTTGCTGTAAGCGTTCAGGCGAGAGGTACAAAAATTTATAGTTGCCGTATATACAATTATCCAGAAGTGTATCCAGATCATTTTGAGAAATGCCCGAAGTTAAAGCAATCGCTTTTATGCCTTTGGATTTTAATGCGCTGACCTGGTCTTTCATTAATGCAATCAGAGGGGAAATAACAATACATATGCCGTCTTTTAGCAGTGCAGGTATTTGAAAGCATAACGACTTACCACCACCCGTTGGCATTAGAACAAAAGTATCTTCATTGTCTAATACAGCATTGATGATGTCCTCTTGCAGTGGTCTGAAAGCAGTATACTTCCAATACTGTTCTAAAATCTGTATGGGCAGTTGCATACTACAAATTTAATTGCTCTAAAATAAAATCGGTACGCTTTTCGATACTTTCAAATGGTACATCTACCAATTCGTAATTGAATCTTTGGTAGGTTTTTAATAAGTAATCATGAATTTCTATGGCTTGTTCAAAATTCTCATAGCGTTCACTGTCACTAGTGAAAATGGCTTCCCATGGCGCTAATACAAAAACCTTATCGTACAAGTAGGTCTTACAGGTTTCTACAAAATAATTAGGGTAAGGATCATTCACATAATCCATATAAGCCAATACATCAGGCAAGCCACGATCTAAAAATATAACATCTGTTCCCGTTTTGGAAGCATCTATGAATTGTTGTTTACGACCTTCAAGAAGTTTGGTGCTAAATAATAACGGGTCTGTTAAAAACAGCTGCTCTATACCTTCTTTTCTAGCTTCAAGGGTGACTTGTCTTGAGATCTCCTCGTAACAAACGTATTTACGATCTAATAATTCATTAATAATTGAGGATTTTCCGGTGCCGGGTCCCCCTGTAATGACAATCTTTTTTGTATTCAAATCGGCAATCTTTTCAACCGTAAAAATCGGAATTAAAAAATTAAATAAAAAATGTAAAGTTAAATGTATCTTTGCGTCTGAAATTTTGATTATGAATACACCAGAAAAGTCTGAAGCATTTTATAAAAAACTGAAAGAACAGCTATACGATACAACATTATGGCCATCTGAATATTTATATAAATTCATTGTTGCTACAGATAAAAATAAGATTGCAGAGGTAGAAGCATTGTTTAATAATCTGGGAGCCGTTATAAATACAACAGCTTCAAAAAACGGAAAGTATACCAGCATATCTATTAATGTAAGAATGAAAAACCCTGATGAAGTTATCGCCAAATATAAAGAAGTGGCCGAAAATGTTGAAGGTGTAATTTCACTTTAAAAACAGGTTTACATTATTATTTTTTTGTACTTTGCGCTAGAGCATAGTAACTACGTGTTCATATTTGTTTACCACACATTTTTATGATTTTGATTGACGATTTAGAATACAATACGGAGCGTGAGCATTTGATAATCCCCGAATATGGACGCCATCTGCAAAAGATGATCAACCACGCAAAAACTAGAGAAACTAAAGAAGAACGCAATACATTAGCTAAAGCCATTATTTCTGTAATGGGTAATTTGCAACCACACCTTAGAGATGTACCTGATTTTCAACATAAACTTTGGGATCAACTTTTTATCATGTCTAATTTTGAGTTGGATGCAGATTCGCCTTACGAAAAGCCATCAGCTGAAGTTTTACGAGCTCGCCCAGAACCCTTAAAATACCCTCAAAACCATCCCAAATACCGTTTCTATGGTAATAATATCAAAACCATGATTGATGTTGCTGTAACCTGGGAAGATGGTGAAATGAAAGAGGCATTGACTTATACCATTGCCAACCATATGAAAAAATGCTTTCTGAACTGGAACAAGGATACGGTTGAAGATAGTGTTATTTTTGACCATTTATACGAATTGTCGGAAGGTAAAATCAATTTAAAAGGCAGTGAAGAAGACCTGACTGATTCTTCAAGTTTAATGCGTAATAAAAAGAAATACTCAGGCAGCAACAAAAAGAATAATAAAAAGAAATATTCCAATAACAGAAAACGTTATTAAGGCGTATGGGAACATTCAAAATTGAAGGCGGTCATCAGCTAAAAGGCGCCATAACACCACAGGGTGCTAAAAATGAGGCATTACAGATATTATGTGCTGTGTTATTGACACCGGAAACAGTAACCATCCATAATATCCCGGATATTGTAGATGTTAATAAATTGATCAAGTTATTGGGTAATCTTGGTGTAGACGTTCAAAAATTATCTGCTAATTCCTATACGTTTAAGGCCGAGCATATCGACCTTTCTTATTTAGAGTCTGATGCATTTAAGCATGAAGGTAGAGGCTTAAGAGGTTCTATCATGATTGTTGGTCCTCTATTAGCAAGGTTCGGAAAAGGTTATATTCCAAAACCTGGCGGCGATAAAATAGGGCGACGTCGATTAGATACGCATTTTGAAGGTTTTATTAATCTAGGTGCTAAATTCAGATATAACCGAGAAGAGTATTTCTATGGTGTTGAAGCCGAGCAGCTGAAAGGTGCGTACATGCTTTTAGATGAAGCTTCGGTAACTGGAACAGCAAATATTGTTATGGCTGCTGTTTTGGCCAAAGGACAAACTACCATCTATAATGCAGCATGTGAGCCTTATCTGCAACAATTATGCAAGATGCTTAATAGAATGGGTGCTAAAATATCGGGTATCGGTTCTAACATGCTTATTATTGAAGGTGTAAATAGTTTGGGCGGTACGGAACACACCATGCTACCAGATATGATTGAAATAGGAAGTTGGATAGGGTTGGCTGCAATGACCAAAAGTGAACTTACGATTAAGAATGTCAGCTGGAACGATCTAGGGCAAATTCCTGATGTGTTCAGAAAGCTTGGGATTACTGTAGAGCAGCAAGGCGATGATATTCATATACCTAAACATGCGGATGGTTATCAAATTCAGAACTATATTGACGGCTCTATTCTGACCATAGCAGATGCACCATGGCCAGGATTTACACCAGATCTATTAAGTATTGTATTGGTTATTGCAACTCAGGCAAAAGGCGAAGTATTGATTCACCAAAAAATGTTTGAAAGTCGTTTGTTTTTTGTAGATAAGCTAATAGATATGGGAGCTAAGATCATTTTATGTGATCCGCATAGAGCTACAGTGATTGGACACGATTTTAGATCTCAGCTAAAGGCAACTACCATGACCTCACCAGACATCAGAGCCGGCATATCATTATTAATAGCTGCACTTTCAGCGAAAGGAACATCTACCATACATAATATAGAACAGATAGACCGCGGGTATGAAAACATTGATGAACGCCTCAGAGCAATTGGTGCTAAAATTGAGCGCATAGAAGGTAATTAAACGGTATTTATTAATAATAAAAAAGCTTCAGAAATCCTGAAGCTTTTGTTTTTTAGAGACTATTCTTTTACTGTTCCATGGTATAAAAGAACTGCTCATTAACGATTTTACCATTTTTGACCTCAAACACAACAACTTCTTCCATTTGTTGTCGTCCACGATCTTTAAAAGTGACATCAAATGTCATTTTAGTTGTAAAATGATTGTGGGCAACAATTGGCTCACTGATCTCTCCGCCATGGAATTCAACAACATTGTCTAACCACTGTTTGTTTTTATCCCAAACATTTTGTTTACCCGTTACTATTTCACCAGGCATTCCCGGCATTTCTTTACTGGTAATCTGTTCGTCATAAAGTTCGTTAATACATTCTAAATTTTGACCTTGACTGCACATTTCATACCATTTCTTGGCTACCTCTGAAGTGTTCATTTTGTATAGATTTAATAGTTTGTTTGATTTTAAAAATACCTAAAAGAACGAGAGCAAATATTAAAATAATGTTAGGATTTGTGATTGGGTATTAAAAAAGCTCTGCAAGGAGTCAGAGCTTTTTAAAATTGTTTTTAGAAATGGTTATTTCAGCATAGACAATAACTGTCTTAATTCGTTTAACGTATATATTTTTATTTTATTGTATATATCATTAAAATTTATTTAAAGCTGATTTATAAGTCTCTAAACATCTTGCTCTGGCTTCTTTATGATCTACTATGGGTGAAGGGTAAGTCAATTCCTGAAAGTCTGGCACCCATTTCTTTATATAGTTTAAGTGCTTATCAAACTTTTGTATTTGTGTGGTTGGGTTAAAAATTCTAAAATACGGTGCCGCATCAACACCCGAACCAGCAACCCATTGCCAGTTGCCTATATTGCTAGCCATCTCATAATCGTGAAGTTTTTCAGCAAAATAAGCTTCTCCCCAGCGCCAATCTATTAGTAAATGCTTGCAAAGAAAACTACCCACCAGCATTCGAACTCTGTTATGCATAAACCCTGTTTTATTAAGCTGGCGCATTCCTGCATCCACTAAAGGGTATCCGGTAGTACCATCACACCATCTTTTAAATTCAGCTTCATTATTTCGCCATTCAATCCTATCGTATTTAGCTTTAAAAGCCTGATCTTTTGTGTGAGGAAAATGCCATAATATCTGCATGAAAAACTCACGCCATATCAATTCCTGCCAAAAAATTTCATTCTCTTCTTGAGTTGCTTTTTTTATCATCTCTCGTATACTCACTGTACCAAAACGCAGATGAGGTCCTAATTTGGATGTTGCATCCAAAGCAGGGAAGTTACGGGTAGACTCGTATTCTTGTATTAAATGTGGTGTTAAAGTATAGGAAGGAATTTTTTGAGATGAGGTTTCAAAGCCTATCGTTTTAAGATCTAAGTTCGGCAAATCGGTACCTTTCCATAACTGGTTAAGGTAGGGGCTGGTGTCATAGGACTCTAGGTCAAGTGTTTTGAACCTTTCTTTCCAGGCGCGCATGTATGGCGTGTATACCACGTAAGGGTTGCCGTCTTTTTTTACAATGTCATTTTTTTCAAAAATAACCTGGTCTTTATAAGTTCTGAAATCTATACCCAGCTTATTTAGGACGCTTTGTATGGTTTTGTCCCTATGTACGGCATAGGGTTCATAATCATGATTGGTATATACGGCTTTAATATCATATTCCTGTATCAGCTGTTGGAAAACGTCCAAAGGTTTACCATGATATAAAGCTATGGTACTGCCAACTTCTTTTTGAAGCTCTAATTGCATTTCCTGTATGGTCTCATGGATGAAGGTGACCCGGGCATCATCTTTGGGTAATTTACTTAATATTTCAGTGTCGAAAATAAAAATGGGTAATACAGGGAAATCACTTTTCAGGGCATGATAAAGTCCCGTATTGTCATGTAAGCGAAGGTCTCTTCTAAACCAAAAAATACTAACAGATGGTTTCATTTATGGGTTTTGATATTTACCAAATAAAGCTTCAAGCTTCTCTTTGCGATATGAAAAAATTTCTTCAAGCTTGGGTCTTACCATAATTGGATGCATAAGCTGCCCCAAGATACCAAAAGGAATTTTATAATCAATAATATCTTCCATTTCAATACCGCCTTCAATAGGCTTTATAAAATGCTTGTGATGCCATAAAGCATAAGGGCCAAAACGTTGTTCATCTACAAAATAAGCTTTGTCTTTTACATGAGTAATTTCAGTCACCCATTTGGTTTTTATTCCTAAAACCGGAGTGACAATATATTGAATGATTTGTCCCGGATACATAGGACGGTCTGCTCCAGATAAAATATGAAAACCCATGTAATCGGGAGTGATGGTTTTTAGGTTTTCGGGACTTGATAAAAATTCCCATGCTTCATCTATAGATATAGGAAGGTTTTGTTTTTTATGAAGTGTATAGATTTTCATAACTAATTATTAATTACAATATATGCATTAAGTGATATGGCAATGCATAACCATATCAAATAAGGAAGTAGGAGGTATCTTAATTTACTAAGGTATTCATCACCAAAACTTATAAAGAAATAGAGGATGACCAGAGTAAGTAAAACTAAGTTTACCAGTCCAATATTGATAAGATGCTGATTAAAGAAAATATAGTTCCAACTTACATTTAATACGACTTGTAATATGTAAACAAATTTCACATGTCTCGAGTTTCTGATCGAAAACAAGTAAGCGAGGTATATCGAAAAGCATACCATGATGGTAGTCCATGCGGCACCAAAAACCCATCCGGGAGGTGTCCATGGTGCTTTACTTAAATTATCATACCATAGCGATCTGGGGCCATCATTCATTAACCAGCTGCCCAAAGCCAAGCCGCCAAAATTGATAATTAAAAACAATATAAAGTATTGTACTTTTTTCAATTGTCTTTTTTTAGAGCTTCAATTTTATTAATAATTTGCTGTGCCTCAGCATATTTTTTGTCACTTTCTGCTCTATTTGTTGTGGATAGTTTGTGCCATTCACTCATTAACTTTTCATAGTCCCGTTGCAACTTATCTACCTTTGACGTTTTTTTAAATATACCAAACATGAGTCTTATTTTAAATGCGATGTGATTTTTGAACTTAAAGGCTTGGTCGTTGAATAGAAAACATCTATGAGTCTGCCATGTTCACTAATCAAATACTTCTGAAAGTTCCATTTTACACTTGAATTCTTTTTGCCATTATGGCGTTTTTGTGTCAACCAATTGTATAGTGGGTGTTGATCATCACCTTTGGTTTTGATCTTTTCTGTAATCAAAAATGACACACCATAGTTAACCTCACAAAATTCCTGAATTTCATGAGAGCCTCCGGGTTCTTGTTTGCCAAATTGATTACAAGGCACACCTATAACTACGAGTTGATCCTTGTAAGTATGATGTAATTGTTGTAAGGCTTTATATTGAGGGGTAAACCCACACTTTGAAGCCACATTAACAAAGAGCATTTTCTTACCTTTAAATTCGGACAAATTAATACGTTGCCCTTGTAAAGTGTTAATGCTTATATCATAGATAGAGGATAAAGGAGGCGTGCTGCTGTTGTCTTTTACACCAAGTGTTTTGATAAATGCTTTAAAAGGATTCATAAATTATATTTTAAAGCTTACAATACCACAATCCATCTGAAATATTTGTCCAGATATGGCGGATGCTTTTTCTGATAGCAGAAAAGTAGCCATTTCAGCAACCTCCTCAGGTTGTAAGTATTTTTTAAGTGGATGGCGTTCGATCATATTTTCCACCATACGCTCGTTCCTTAATAGTTTTGAAGCTAAATTAGTGTCGGTTACTGTTGGAGCTATAGCATTGACCCGTATTTTAGGGGCTAATTCTGCTCCCAAAGATTTAGTTAAACCTTCTACAGCGGACTTAGATGCAGCTACGCTTGAATGAAAAGGCATCCCTAATTTTGATGCTACGGTACTAAATAGTACAATTGCCGGATGTTCTGCATTTTTTAGTATGGGTAAATACTTCTGTATGGCTTTAACTGCACCAATAACATTAATATCAAAATCGCTTTTGAAATCCTCTATACTTAACCTGTTGATTGGTTTTAGGTTAATACTTCCCGGACAATATACCAATCCATCAGCAGCATCTATATCGGGTAATTCGCCTGAGGTAATATCGCAATTGAAATGTGTGAGGTTGGGATGAGAAAATTCAGGGGCAGTTCTACTTATATTAAGAACATTAGAGGAAGGAAGTAAAGCTTGTACAATAGCTTTGCCAATACCCTTACTTCCTCCAATGACTATTAATCTGTTCATAGTTTATGCTGCAGTTAAAGGACGACCTTTTAAACGTTTTTCAATTTTTTGTTTTATCACTGTAAGCCGCTTCATGATATCCATGATCTTGGCATCCTTCTTCTCTTTGTATATTTCATTTAAACCTAAGATAAGTTCTTTGGCTTCTCTTGATGCTAAAATGCGATCGCTTGTGGTTTTGAAAGAAAACTTTCTGTTTTCGAATTCAAGAGCTCTATTTATCATTTCCATAATTTAATTATTTATATAGTTCTGTAATTCACTGATTTTTTCCGGTGTGTTAAAAATACCTCCGTAATATGTGGTTATGGTTTCGGAGGTATCGTCTTTGACACCTCTAGAAGATACACATAAGTGCTTGGCATCAATGATGACTGCAACGTCATCTGTACCTAATACGGTTTTTAATTCATTGGCTATCTGATTGGTCAAACGTTCTTGAACTTGTGGACGTTTGGCATAATACTGTACAATTCTGTTAAGTTTAGAAAGGCCAATGACTTTACCGGAAGACTTGTAGGCAATATGTGCTTTTCCTATGATTGGTACAAAATGATGCTCACAGTTGGAATAGAAAGTAATATTCTTTTCAACAAGCATCTGATTGTATTGATATTTATTATCAAATAATGCGATTTTAGGTTTATTCTTGGGGTTTAGGCCGGAAAATATTTCCTCAATATACATTTTCGCTACACGGTCTGGTGTGCCTTTTAATGAGTCGTCATTAAGGTCTAAGCCTAAAACATCCATGATCTCAGAAAATAAAATTGATATACGTTCTTTTTTTTCCAGATCAGACATTTCAAAAGCGTTAGGTTTCATTGGGGTTTCTAAGCTGGTGAATAAATGATCATCTCCGATATCATCAATAGTAAATCCATTGAGCTGATGACCATTTTTTTTGGATAATGTTTGCGTATTCATACTGTCTTTTTAATGTGCTGTCTTTAAGTACTCCAAGCTTAAATCAAAGCACGGGTTAACGTTTTGAAATAGAGTTATGTGTTATTGTTCTCTGTCTTGAGCATTTGAATCTGCCTTTGTCGAATGTTCTCTTTTTTAAATGTTTTGTTGAACGTCCCTGTACACGACTTCGCCACAATTTGAAGCTGCTAGTCTTTAATTCTTTTCGCATGATTGCAATGACCTCTTGTTCTTTCAAACCGAACTGATATTCTATAGCATCAAAGGTCGTTCGATCTTCCCAAGCCATTTCAATAATTCTATCGATATTTTCTATACTTATATTCATATTCCCTCTGGCATGCTATGATTCATATCGTACTTTACTTTTTCATTAAGCAGTTTATCAAAGAACTTTTTATTTTCTTTGAAGGTTTTATTATTTCTGAAGTGTATAAATCTTCCCTGAGCATGTATGCTAGTACCATTAGTTTTATACAATACCAGTTGATAATAGGGTATGATCCATGAAAAGTTTTTTAGGCCTTTATTTATCAGTATAATAATACCTTTAGGGCGCAATTCAATGTTTGCATAGTTGATATCAGCTATGGTATTCATTAAAGATTGCATATTTGGACTCACTTCATCAACAATCATGCGTTTAGAACCCACACCCTTAAATTTCAATTTTTGTACCAAAGAGAAAGAAGCACCTACCAAATCGTCTATAATTTGCTTGTGATCTTTATTATGATATGTAGTATTTAAAATCATTATTACCTCAAATTTACAAAATGTTTAATCTTTTTCAATAAAGTTTAAACAAAAATTAACAGATAATTATGATAGCAAAATGGTGTTTGGTAAAAATCAGAATCAGTCGGATTTTAACATACGTTTTCTGTCACTTATAGTATGTCGTTTTAAAATGCGATAACTTTCATTTAGTACTTCGGGATCGGCCTTCATACGCCATAGGATGTCACTGGCTTTTTTACGATTTAATTTTATGTCAACAATAGGCATTGGATAATCTCTGCCGAGCTTAAAATCATATAACTCTTGTTCAAGAGGAGTCATCAAATGTGGTTCATGAGCAAAAGGAGTCTCCAAGCCTGCCAATTCAGGGACCCATTTTTTTATAAAAGTAGCTTCAGGGTCAAACTTTATACTATTAACTGTAGGGTTGTATATCCTAAGATTGTTGATGCCAGTTTCTCCAGCCTGCATTTGCAATTGAGGAAAATGAATGCCGGGTTCAAAATCTAAAAATAATTGCGATAGGTGAGTTGTTCCGGCTTGCCATGGTTGCCATAAGATATGTGTTAAGAATGAGGCTAGCATGGCACGCATTCTAAAGTTGACATATCCGGTTTCAATAAGACAGCGCATACTGGCATCTACTAATGGAAATCCGGTATACCCTTCTTTCCAGGCTTTTAAATAAGTGTCAGAGATCTTTTTTTTGAGCTTATGGTAGCCCTTATTTACACTGGCCTGTTCCATGGTGTGCTCCATCTCAAACTTTTGTATAAAATGGGCTTGCCAACGTAATCTGGAGATAAATGCGCCAAGGTGCCTTTTGTGATTACTATTTGCCTTTACATCTTGTGCTTTTTGAAAAACTTGTCGAATGGAAAGATTTCCCCATGCGATGTAGGGTGATAATCGACTACAGCTACTCCGGGATGCTTCCGGTTTAGAAATGTCAAACATGTAATTCATGTGCCTGGATTCAAGAAAAGAGTTGGCATATTTCCATGCCATACTGCTACCTCCTTTCTGGAATGTAGAAGTTTTTGGCGTTTCAAGATCGGTAACCGAAAATAGCTTTTCAATGGCGTTGATATGTTTTATACTCAGCAACTGATCAATTTGCGGGTCGAAAACCTTTTGATCACTGTACATGTAAGTTTCCCAGTTTTCAAACCAATTGATTCGGTCTGTCAGACCGCGTTGAACACCATTGTTGATGTTTTCTATCCAACGAATCATATTGTTTCTGCAATAGCGTTTGAACTCCTTATCCCGGTTGTAGGTCACTAATAATCCGGTTTCCATGTGAGAATAGATAGTGTCTATGTGATATATGGACTGTAGCTGATTAAAAACGGTAATAATATCTGAGGTAACAGAAAGTACTTTGGTTTTTAAGGGTCGCAGTACGCTATTGATGTCTTGTATGGATTCTTTTATAAAATTAAAATGACGTTCGTTGTAATGGTCATCATTTAATAAAATGCGTTCAAAAACATAAAGTAAGAGTACGCGTTTGCCATGGGCTAGGGCACTGGCTATGGCTTCATTATCTTCTAATCTCAGATCGCGCTTTAACCAAACAACATTTATATGTTCTTTTGTGGATGCCATTACAATTGTTCTAGAAAAGTTTTTGCATGGTTTAAGTGATCGGTTTTAGTGCTCTGCTGCATTTTATCAAATGTCCTAATAAGCATTCCAAGTCTGGGATTGCCCAAAAAGAAATCACGGTGCTTATCCATAAATGTCCAGAACAAACCGTCCCATATGTTTTGCCAGTTACCATTTGGATAGTTGCTCATTTTTTTAATATAATTACTACTGCTGATATAAGGCTTTGTAGACATTAGGCCACCATCGGCATATAAGCTCATTCCGTACACATTGGGAACCATAACCCAATCATAAGCGTCAATGAATAGTTCCATGAACCATTGATAAACGTCATTAGGATCAAATTCGCATAACATCATAAAATTCCCCAAGATCATCAGGCGTTCAATATGATGTGCATAGCCTGTCTTTAATACGTTTTTAATAACATCGTCTACCGGTTCAATACCTGTATTTCCGGTATAAAATGACTGAGGTATTTTACGCGTAAACCCCCAAAAGTTTTTTGTACGTTCTTCTGAGCCTTTAACTTCATAGATGCCTCTGATGAATTCTCGCCATCCCAAAATTTGTCTTACAAAGCCTTCAGTTGAATTTAATGGTATGTCATTGGCTTTTGCATAACTTATTGCGCGGTGTATGACTTCTTTAGGATCTAATAGACCAGTATTGATTAATGGGGAAAGTACACTGTGATTGAGATACTGTTCATGCTTTACAATAGCATCTTCATAAATTCCGAAATCGTAGAATCTATGCGCTAAAAAATCGTCTAACCATAATGAAGCTGAGTCATGATCAATAGGATAAAGCGTATTGCTATTGAGCTCTCCGTAATGCGCATCGAAGTTTTTATAGACGTAAGTTCTGGCCTCAATATGATGGTTAGTCTCATCCGGAAACTGAATTACCGGAGGTGTTTTATGTTTTGGAAATTTTTTTCTGTTTTCTGTATCGTAAGTCCACTTTCCACCAACAGGCATTCCTGATTGCATTAATATATTGCGTTGTTGGCGTTGTGTTTTGTAGAATGATGTTTGAAAAAATTTCTTTTTACTAGGTTTGAAAAACGATCCGAGTTCTTGTTTTGTGTTAATGAATAAAGGGTTTTCATACCAAAATATCTTAAGTTCTTTACCAGCTTCTTTAATACGTTTCTCTAACCAATTGTCGGTAGGGTCGGTAACATGTAAGGTCTTTATGCCTTCTTTTACCAACTGGGGTATAAGCAAGCGTATATCACTTAAAGGATCTGTAGCTTCGATATAGCGAACGTTGTATTCTTTAGATATAAGGTAAGCTTCATAGGCTTTCATACTGGCACGATGAAATGCTATTTTTTGCTTATGAAATTTATAGTGGTTGAAAAATAAATACGCTTCGATAAGATAAATAACACTATTGTTTTTTAAAGCAGAATGATCTTTAAATAACTGATGTGGAAATATGAGTACAACTGAATCCATAGCGTATTAAAATAAGCTTGTTTGCAACCATAGTGATCTGTATCTATGATCAGTATCGTAACGTTCTGCTTGTAGTTCCACATTAAAAACACGATCTCTGGGATCATTACCTACACCTGCAACATACATCCAGTTACCATAATTGCTGTGCACATCATAATCAATTAAAAGCGATTCAAAATAGGCAGCACCAATACGCCAATCCAATTGTAATGTCTTTGCAAAATAAGAGGCGACATTCTGTCGGCCACGATTACTCATCCAACCGGTAGTCTTAAGTTCTATCATATTTGCATTGACAAAATCATTGGAAGTTTCTCCGTGAATCCATTTTTGAACTTGAATTTGATCGTTAGACCACGAGTATTGTTTTTTGAGAATACCATCCAATTTAAAAATTTGGGAACCATGCTGCTTTGAGATGTATTTAAAGTAATCGCGCCATATCAATTCAAAAATTAGCCAGTAAGTGGATTGGTTTTTAAAATGGGTTTTTTCAAATTGTTTTACAGTCCAATAGACTGTTCTTGGAGATAGACTCCCATTGGCTAACCACGCCGATAATTTAGAACTGTAATCTTTACCTATAAGACCATTACGTGTCTTCTTATAATACCCCAGCTTTTTAGTATTAAATGTATAATCGTTCAACCGTGCTAAAGCTTCAGTCTCTCCGCCTTTGAAAGGGAAAGCGGTATTAGGGTGATTATGATAAGTTTCATAACCCAGATCTTCAAGTTTAGGGACTTGAGTTGTGTTTTCTATTTGATAAGGTATTGGCTTGATCTTGATGTTTAATTCCGAACGTACATTAGCATACTTTTCGAGTCGTTTTCTAAAGGAGGTAAACACCTGTGGGATGGTTTTAAAATGAATTTGAACGTCATCGGGATGGTACAAAAACTGATCGTAATAGGTATGCCATAAAACAGTGTTCTGTAGTTTAGTTTTTACGTTTTTCTCTACATTAACCTCTTCAGAAGTCCATTCTTTTTGTGAATAGACATCACTAATAGAATAAGTTTGACATACTTCAGGAATAATTGCTTCTGGGAAATCGTTATAAATTAAAAATTCAATATTGAGACTTTTAAGTTTCTGTTTTAAATCGCTTAGCGTTTCTAACAGAAACTGAATCCTGAATTTATCGGTTTTTTTAAATCCAAAGACCGATTCATGCTGTTGACGTGGATCTATACAATAAATAGCTAAAACCTGCTGATGCTCTGAACAGGCTTGATATAGCGCTGTTTGATCGTGGATTCTCAGGTCATTTCTAAACCAGACTAGGGCATTTATGGTTTCTGTCTTCTGCATCTTTCACTGCAATATTTCACATCGTCCCAACACTTTTTCCATTTTTTTCGCCAAGTAAAGGGCCTGTCACATACCGGACATAGTTTTTCAGGAAGATGTTGTTTTTTCATTATTTATTTCTACTGTTTGATATCTACCAATGCGTTAATCATACCTTTAAAAACAAAAGCATGGAATGGTAATACCATATACCAATACAATCGCCCCCAAACACCTTTAGGTCTGAAAACAGCACGTTGGTATAACTTATCTTTTACAATACTAAACTCTAGCCAAGCTTCACCGGGTAGTTTCATTTCAGCAAACAGGAGTAGTCGTTTTTGTTTTTTATCAGCCAGTAACACTCTCCAAAAATCTAGTGGATCTCCTGGTTCTAAGTAGGTATCATGCGTTCTACCACGTCTAAGCCCGACGCCTCCAAATAATTTGTCTACATAACCTCTTAACTTCCATAGACTGTTAAAACTGTACCATCCATTACGTCCTCCAATACACCATAGCTTATTCATAGTATAGTCTTCATTAACAATGACTCTATGCCTTACATCTTTAAAACAACCATACTGAGGCAATTCAATGTGTTTTGAAAGTTGGTCTTTAAAAACGCCACTACTTACAGCATCTTTCCAACTAGACACTACAGCATTTTGTTGTATTTTCTGAAATGCCAATTCCACAGCTTTTTTATACGTTATGGGCTTTATGTCAATGATCTCGTTAATATTACTTGTTTTACCAATAACCTCAACTTTCATACTGTCGACTAGTGATGTGGCCAGTTGATATGATGTAGAGGTTACAAAATAAAGCCAGTATGAAGACAGTTTGGGCGTAAGTACCGGTAAGGTATATATATAGCGTTTTAAATGACGTACTTCAGCAAATTGTAAAAGCATTTCTCTATAAGTCAATATCTCAGGGCCATATATATCGTAGGACTTATTATAAAGTTCTTTTTTTCCTATGACTCTGGTCAAGTAGGTGAGAACGTCTCGTATGCCTATGGGTTGCGTTTTGGTATTTAGCCATTTTGGTGTAATCATTACAGGGAGTTTCTCTACAATATCTCTGATGATCTCAAAAGAGGCACTGCCACTACCTACAATGATACCTGCTCTTAATGTAGTTAGTGCATAGTCTCTTGACCTTAAAACCTGTTCGACCTGTAACCTAGATCTTAAATGTTTTGATAATGAGTTGTCATTTACAATACCACTAAGATAGATGACCTGTTTGCATTTCGTTTGGGCAATTAGATGTTTGAAGTTTGCAGCACATTCCTTTTCTAAAGCTTCAAAATCTTTTGAAGATGTCGTCATAGAATGTATGAGGTAGTAGGCCACATCGATGTCTTGGGGAAGTATTGTATGTTCAATGTTGAGGAAGTCTACTTTTACAAAGGTGATATTTGGGTGGTTTTCTATTTCGTCAGGAATACGAATCATGTCGCGCACACAACATACAAGTTCATGATTGTCCTCAAGCAAACGTAGCGCTAATCGTTTGGCAATATAACCTGTTGTTCCTGTGAGGAGTATTTTCATTCCAACTTGTATTTATAGTATAACAGTTGATTAATACAGCTAACATCAATGATCTGTTATTGTTGTTTTTGGCCTTTGGTAGGCTTGTCTCATTTCGAGTTCTGGTATGGCATAGCCATCCAGTCCGTTTATGGTTGCTATTTTTCCTTTAGAAAGGTTAATAAAACCGTCTTTTTCGATTAATCCGTCCTCTACATACAAGGCTTCAATCTTTCCAACCAATAGAATCGTTTTATTTGCCTTTATAGGATATTCTTCAACATAACGCATGGCTATTTGAACTGGGCTATTCGCTACAAATGGAGCTGCGAAATTATCCTTATAATCTTCTTTGAGATGCGTCATATCAAATTCAGAAATAGCCGCTTCATACTTAGCTGAGGTATGATGTGCATCTTCAAGAATAGACTGATGAACATGATTTATGGTGTAAACACCTGTGGATTTAATATTGTTATAAGTGTTGCGTATAACTGTAGTTGGTCTTAAGAAAAAACCTAATAGGGGAGGATTAGAACCCAAATGTGTGATGGAACTGAAAATAGCAACATTAGAGACACCATCATTACTTTTAGTACCTATTAGATTCGCAGACTTATACCCCGAACAACTGTTAATGAGGTTGATTCGGTATAAGTGATGCATTTGATCAATAGCCTTGGCACTAATTTCAGTCATCAGAGTGTGTTGAATTTATCGATTCTTACATTTTTAGCCTTCAAATCAAACATCAAATTATAAAGCCCAAAAAATGTTCTGTTAATGTATATGAAATGTTTAGAACCTCTATTTCCGTTCATATTACGAAGTTCTGTGCTTTTAGAATAGCGTTGTCCCATTTCTGATATCTGGTTGAAAAAATCAGCATCAGAAAAATCAAAGTGTGTTTCATGAAATGGTTGGGTAAATAGGCTTAATAGTTCATGAAACATGTTACTAAAGAATTTTATTTCTTCTTCAGTATCATCAGGTCTTAAAATCTCTAGCTCATACAGCTTTTCTGTAAATGATTTTGGATCGTTAATGCATTCTTTTTTTGCGAGTTCAAAGTAAGGCGTATAGAAATCCTCTGGTATAACCTTCATGCAGCCAAAATCAAGCGCTATCAATTCTGTGTTTTTAGAAATCAGGAAGTTACCAGGGTGTGGGTCGGCATGTACTTTTTTGAGTTTATGAATCTGGAACATGTAGAAATCCCATAATGCCTGCCCAAGAATGTTTGATTTTTCCTGATCGGTATTGTGTGCTACAAATTCAGAAAGGTGTTCGCCTTTCATGTAATCCATAGTAATGATACGTTCGGAGGATAAGGCTTCGTAATATTGAGGGAATTTTAGATTAGGAATGTGCTTGCAGGCTTCAACCACAGCCTTGCTTTGTGCGACTTCCAGAGTGTAATCGGTTTCTTCTGTTAGTTTGTTTTCGACTTCTTTAAAGTATTTATCAGAGTCTTTCCCCTTAATGTTGAACATTTTTATAGCAATAGGCTTCACTAAAGCAAGATCTGAAGCAATACTTTCTGCAACTCCAGGGTATTGGATTTTCACAGCAAATTTTTTCCCATCCTTTTCTGCCAGATGGACTTGTCCAATACTGGCAGCATTTACTGAAGTTGCATTGAAAGTATCAAAGAGTTCTTCGGGGTGTCTCCCAAAATATTTTTTAAAGGTTTTAATAACGAGAGGCGGTGATAAGGGCGGCACAGAAAATTGAGATAATGAGAATTTCTCAACGTAGGCCTGAGGCAGAATGCTCTTTTCCATGCTCAGCATCTGTGCTACTTTGAGTGCACTGCCTTTAAGTTGCTTTAAACTATTGTAAATGTCTTCTGCGTTATTCTGGTTGAGACGTTCTTTAGCTTCATCTTCTGGATTCACCAGTTTATCGCCATAATACTTGAGATAGTTAACACCAACTTTAGCCCCGGTACTTACAAGTTTTGAGGCTCTAGAAATTTTAGATATTGGAATGTTGTCAATAGTTTTCATTTAGTTCATGTGCATTTTTTCTTTGTACAAAAATTTACCGAGATCTATAATGCTTTTAAGGGGCGTTATATCTATTAAATCGAAGCTTGCTCTTACCGATTTTTCAATAAAAATGTCTGTTTTTTCAAAACCAGAGGAGCTATCATCTAACCAAAATTTTAAGGTTACTAACAATTGTAACCATGCAGATTCTTTTAAGCTTCTGTTTTGTATGCGCTCAAGCTGTTCTTGCTTTAGATCTATGGTTTTAATGTCCAGATGTTCAATGTAGTTGCAAAAGCTTTTCTTAAGGTGTGATAAGGCTTTTAATGACTTCATTTGTTTTTTATGAGTGTCTAAAGCATAGACAACATAACTTCTGTTGGCCGTAAGGATCTCAAAAAACGTGTAATAAAAGCTTAGAAGCTGATTACGTGCATCAAAAGACTGATAATCATCACTCTTCGATAGCATGTCTGTAGTTTTATCAAAAAATGTTTTGAATATGGACTGTCCCAAAGCTTCAAATGATCCAAAGAACTCATAGAATTTCTGCTCTTCAAAATGATGAGCTTTAGCAAAGCTGTATACAGATTTAGGATTGTGATTGTGCTCTAAGACATAATCCATATATAATGTAATGATGTCTGATTTTGTTATGGTTTTCTTTTTAGCCATTATAAATGATTTATAATGGTAAAGATACAAAATGTTTAACTTTAAAAAGATAAAGTTAAACAAAATTTAACACCCATAGATTATTTGATAATAAAGAAACAAGCAAGCAAAGATGCTAGTCGTTACAACATTGCTCGTCTTTAACAAGTTTACAACTCACAACAGCCAACAAAGCACCTATAAAAGGCGCTGTGAGATATAGCCATAGGTCTTTTGTTTGGCCTGAAATGATGGCAGGAGCTAATGACCTTACCGGATTCATGGATGCTTTGGTCATAGGGCCGGCAAACATGGCTTCTAATAATATTACAGCACCTACGGATATAGCAGCCATAGTGCCAACTTCTTTGCTTCCGGTAGATACATTAATGATAACCACCATGAGAAAGAAGGTTAACAACAATTCCAGAATAAAAGCTTTATAGGGCTCAAAACCTTCGGCAGGATAGGTGTGACCAAAACTATGACTCTCCGGAAAAAGTATCCATAGCATGACAATAGCTAAAAATGCACCAATGGCTTGAAACAAGATATATTTCGGAACGTCAGACCAACTGAATTTTTTAGCAAATGCAAATGCTACAGTGACAGCAGGATTAAAATGAGCGCCAGAGATTTCACCAAACGCATAGATCATGGCCATGACTATAAGCCCCCAGGTTATGGCTACCCCTACATGGCTAATACTGCCATTGGTAATTTCATTAATGGTCATGGCACCACAACCGCAAAATACCATTGCAAATGTGCCTATAAGTTCACCGATATAACGTTTCATAAAAACATTTAAATTTTGGTAAAGATACAACCTATGATTTTAAGGATTTGTTAACAATGATAGCCTATGCTTATACGTAATTTTACCAAATTATAGAACAACAATTAACTCTAATCAAAATGAAAAAACTATTATCATTTGTATTTGCCGTTGTATTAGTCGCTGCGGTAAATGCGCAAATTGAAACACCACAGCCCAGCCCATTTACTAAAGTGGAGCAAAAAGTAGGCTTAACGGATGTCACCTTAGAATACTCACGTCCTAGTATGAAAGGAAGAACAATTTTTGGTGATTTGGTACCTTATGGGAAATACTGGAGAGCTGGAGCCAACAAGAACACAACGATTACTTTTAGTGGTGATGTTATGGTCGATGGTGAAAAATTGAAAGCGGGATCTTATGCGATCTTTGTAAAGCCTTCGCAAGATTCCTGGGAAGTTGTATTTTACTCAGATACAAATAACTGGGGAACACCAGGAAGCTGGGACGATTCTAAAGTTGCTGTAAAGACCACTGTCAAGACCTACAAAATGCCAATGAAAGTGGAGACGTTTACCATTTCATTTGACGATTTAAAGAACGATTCAGCACAATTGGGATTCATTTGGGAGAATGTTTATGCAGGTGTAAAGTTTGAAGTGCCAACTGATGCTATAGTTGATGCCTCTATTGATAAAGTAATGGGCGGTCCATCTGCGGGAGATTACTATTCAGCGGCTGTATATTATGCTCGAAATGATAGAGACCTAAATAAAGCTAAAGAATGGATGGATAAAGCGATGTCCATGATTGAGAAGCCACGTTTTTGGCAATTGAGACAACAGTCTTTAATCTATGCAAAATTAGGTGATAAAAAAGCAGCTATAGCAACAGCTAAAAAATCGTTAGAAGACGCTAAAGCTTCTAAAAATGATGATTACATCAAAATGAACATGGACTCACTTAAAGAGTGGGGCGCATTATAGATAGTAAATGCACTTAAATAAAAAAAAGCGCGTCTGTTAAGATGCGCTTTTTTATTGTGCTAAATCGCATTTTATTTTCGGTCAAACAGCTGTAATAGATTAGCGATAATAATGACCAGAACACAACCAAAAAGGTTCAGCCATAGGTAAGGCATCCAGTCAAACCACCAACCAATTATAATAATGATCTGTGTAATTAGTGCGCCTGTAAAAACAGCATTGGCTTTGATATGCTTAAAGAAAAAGGCCAATAGAAAAATACCTAATACATTACCGTAAAATATAGAACCAATAATATTAACCAGTTGAATTAAATTCTCAGCCAAGTTTGCAAAACATGCAATAATAATGGCCATAATACCCCATAATAGCGTAAACCATTTGGTCATCTTTACCATATGCGCATCGTCTTTTTTCGTTTTAAGATTACGACCATATAAGTCAATAGAGGTTATGGTGGCTAAGGCATTGATTTCAGAGGCAGTAGAAGACATGGCTGCTGACAAGATTACAGCAAGTAATAAGCCGATAAGACCAATGGGTAAATGATTTAATACAAAACGAATAAACATATAATCCCTGTCATTGGTTTTGGTATCTTTAGCAGAATCTTTATACAAAGTCTTTAGTGCTTCTGATTTGGCTATATAGGTTTCACTTTCATGATCTGATAGTTGCTTCAAATCATTTTCCAGTTTTTGGTATTCCGCAGCATACTCAGGGTCAACAGCTTTTTTTATCAGGAACTTGGATTGTAATCGATAAGCTTTTTCAATACTGTCCAAACGTATGGCTTCTCTTTTATAACTGTCTTCTTTAGATTGAGCTATGGTAACTGTTAAGGCTTTCTTTTTTTCAAATAGGACTTGTTGTTGCTCCTGAAGATCCCGGTATTCATTTCCATATTCCGAGGCTAAAACAGTTTTAGTCGAAGCATCTATAAAGTTTAAAGGTGATGGGTTGAATTGATAGAATACAAAAACCATGATGCCTACCAAGAGAATGAAGAACTGCATAGGCACTTTAAACAGACCATTAAACATAAGTCCCATTTGCATTTCTTTCATGCTTTTACCAGATAAGTAACGTTGTACCTGGCTTTGGTCTGTACCAAAATAGGATAGCATCAAAAATGTACCTCCAATAAGACCCGTCCATACCGTATAACGATTTTCAAGGTCAAAAGAAAAATCCAAAACTTCCATACGACCACTGGCACCTGCTATTTTCAGAGCATCAGTAAAAGAAACATCATCAGGAATCAGGTTTAATATAATAAACAATGCAGCCAGCATGCCGGCAAAAATGACAAACATTTGTTGCTTTTGGGTTACCGTTACCGCTTTTGTACCTCCAGAAACAGTGTAAATGATAACCAATACACCAATGATAACATTCAGGTATACAATGTTCAAATCCAGAACAATAGATAAGATAATGGCTGGAGCAAAGATGGTAATTCCCGCTGCCAAACCACGTTGGATCAAAAACAGAATAGCTGTTAAGCTACGCGTTTTAAGATCAAATCGATCTTCCAGGAATTCATAAGCTGTATAAACTTTGAGTCGGTGATATAAAGGAATAAATACCAAACAGATAATAACCATAGCTATAGGTAAGCCAAAGTAAAACTGTACAAAGCCCATACCGTCTGAAAATGCCTGACCAGTTGTTGATAAGAAGGTGATAGCACTGGCCTGAGTAGCCATAACAGATAAGCCTATAGTCCACCATTTTGTGGTATTTCCACCTTTGATATAATCTTGAGCACTTTTACGACCTCTGGTTTTCCAGGTGCCATAGCCAACAATGGCTAACAGTGTGGCAATAAGTACTGCCCAATCTATCCAATTTAATACCATGTTAAAATGCTTTTGTGATGAAGTAAAACAATATGATGTACACCATATTAGCCACTAAAACGAGGGTGTACATGTTATCCCACTTTTGTTTTGGTTTAGGTTGTTCCTGCATTTTAATCGTTTAGTTTATTCGCGGGTGTGATATTCTCTTTACCAGCAGATAGCATATTAGCAAATAATCGATATGCTCCGGATACTCCGGCAGGAAATTCTCTAAAGAAGCTTAAACCGGTGTAGATGTAATTACCCTTTCCGTATTTAGCTACAAGTAAGCTGCCTTCTTTTGGTGTTTCTCCTTTATCGTTAAGTGATAACAGCGGTGTGAATTTCTCAGACCATTGTCCCGGAAAATACAAACCACGTTCCTGAACCCAGCCTTCAAAATCTTTTTGAGTGATTTTATTAGGAAAGTTAAGTAGTGGATGATCAGTATTCAGAAGTCTGACCTCAGCATTCTCGTCGGTAACTCTGGCTCTGGAGAGTTGAAGATCATAAGGCGCCAATTGTTCGGTTTTGAGCCTCCTGTTGGTATTATACTGTACAATGAGATTACCACCTTCCTTCACATAATCCAATAAGAATTTTTGTTTGAACTTTAATTCGTCAACAACATTATAAGCTCTAATGCCTACGACAATAGCGTCAAATGGTTTTAAATTATCGGTTGAAATTACTTTAGGGTCTATAATGGTCACATTATAACCTATTTGTCTCAGGCTTTCCGGGATAACATCTCCGGCACCTGAAATATAACCTATATTGTTACCGCGTTTAGAGATGTCTAAGCGTACAATTTTACTCTCACTAGGTAACAGTACCGTTTGGAACGGGATATGACCGTAATCAATTTCAATAAGTTCTCTGGTGTAAATATTACCATCCACTTCAACCATTGGCGTTATGAGGCCTTCGCTTTGATGCTTCGGTGGTATGATAGTAAAGTTGACCTTTTGTACATCGCCTTTATTTTTAATGTTGACAGGTTGTACTTCGGGATGCACATTCCAACCATCAGGATAAGCAAGTCTAACAAGCCCTTTTAGATCTTCTTTCCCTGATTTTACAATAACCTCAATGGCTTTAGCTTGATCAGTATCAAAAATATAAACCTTATCAGCAATACTCGCCGATGCTTCCGGAATGACCTCAAAGGGTTTGTACAATTCGCCTTTATCGGGTTTAGAATAGCGATATATGATGGGCTTTTTGAAGCTGATCATTACATTATTAATGCTAAGCTTAAAATCGACATGGAGTTCTCTGGGGGTTTCCGGCAGGCCTATAAGTGTTTGCTCATCTACCTGATACATGCCCAAAGATCCTTTAGTATTTAACCAGTATGGCGATGTGGTTTTTGTAGCTTTTGGGATGATGAACGCTTCGGAAAAGTTGATCTTCTTGTTCGCGGGTAATGGTATGTCTTTTTGTATAGACGTTTCAACACCCGGAATGGAATATGCCATAAGTTCAATAGTGGTGTCACTTCTATTAAGCGCTTCAATATTGACTTTAACCGTTGTTTCTGTAGACGCATTTGAAGCTGTTGCAGAGGCTTCTAAATAAAGGCCGGAACAAGCTTCTATAATGGCTTTAAGTTCTGAGGTTTTTATGGCTTTCCAGTGTTCATCTTCAATCGTTTGTAATTGCTGATACGCTTTTACGAGTTGCGGCAGGTGTGAAGAAGGATTCTTAAAATTGAAATTAGCTTCAACATCATAAAGGATTTTACCTATAGCTTCACCGCCTTTAACACGACTCCATGTGGTATTAATACCCGCAAAAAGATTATTACTACCATCTAATGGTTCGCCTTTTAAAAACTCAATGTATTCCTGCTGGGTGCCTCTTTGGGTCAATCTGCCAAATCCCTGACACAAGTGCTGGCTACTGGCTATGGCTGCGACTTCATTATTAGATAAGCCTTTAGTAGGGTAGTAGACCCCTATATCAAAATTAATCATATTGCTTTTATCGGCCTCTTCAAATTTTTCTCTACTGCCATAAAACCACCATGAAGTATTGAAAAACAAACGTTTAGGTTGCCATGTTGAGGTGTGCTTTAACTGAGAACTGAATTTAGAACCATCATTTGCCAGATCAAATGCTTCCATACTTAACATGGCTGATGTGGTATGGTGACCATGTGTGGTTCCGGGTGTACGATGATCAAAACGGTTAATGATAACATCGGGTTTGAAGGTTCTGATCGCCCAGACCACATCGGCAAGCACTTCATCTTTATCCCATATGGAAAGGGTCTCGTCGGGGTGTTTGGAATACCCAAAGTCATTAGCTCTGGTAAAACGCTGTTGGCCACCATCGACACGTCGGGCAGCTAAAAGTTCCTGAGTTCGTATAACACCTAAAAGTTCTCTGATCTCCGGACCTATTAGATTTTGACCACCATCGCCACGGGTTAGTGATAAGTATGCGGTACGCGCCTTAACATGATTAGACATGTAGGCGATAAGTCGGGTGTTTTCATCATCAGGATGCGCTGCAACGTATAATACAGAGCCCAAAACATTTAGTTTTTGGATGGCTTCGTATATTTCTGAAGAATTAAGCTTTTGAGGTTGTTGTGCTTGTAAAGAAACTATTGTGCTTATAATAAGCAGAATACATAGTCTTATCCGATACATAAAAGGTTGTTAGTTTGTTACCTTTCAAATATATGAAAGTTAGGTAGTGAAGTATATTTTTTAATGTTTATTTAACTATGCATTCTCCTTTAGAAAGAAGGTGTTATAGCCATTTTTTTCGCTTAAAGTAAATAAGCATACCTATAAAAAGTACAATCATTACACCCCATAAAATATGATAACCGTGTTTGTAGTGTAATTCAGGAATATTATCGAAATTCATACCATAGATTCCAGCAATGAAAGTCAATGGAATAAATATGGTGGCTATTATAGTTAAGACTTTCATGACTTCATTCATTTTATTACTGATAGTCGTCATGTACATATCCATTAAGCTCCAAATCATTTCCCGATATATATCTATATTTTCTGAAACTTGAATTAGGTGATCGTATACATCTCGGTAATAAGTGATTGTACTTTTTGATATGAGATGATGTCGCTCTTTCTCTATACGATTGATAATGTCGCGAAGAGGGAAAATTGCGCGGCGTACTTTTAGTATCTCACGTTTCAATTGCTGAATTTCAATATTAATATCCTCTCTGGGGTTTCCTTCGAATAGTTCCGTCTCCAGATCCTCAATTTTATTACCCAGAGTTTCAATAATATTGAAATAATGATCTACTACAGCATCGATTAAAGTATATAATAAATAATCAGATTTTAGGCTTCTGATACGACCTTTGTTTAATCTTAATCGATCCCTTATAGTGTCAAAAACATCCCCCTCAGATTCTTGAAAGGTAATGACGTAATTTTTACCTAAAACCAAACCCACCTGTTCAGAAATAACATTTTCATTACGATCGTAATACAGCATTTTTAATACAATAAACAGGTACTCGTCAGATTCATCAATTTTTGGACGCTGACTCGTATTAACGATATCTTCTAATACTAAGGGATGCAGATTGTAATGTTTACCAATAGCTTCAATTTTATCAGTATGATTGAGTCCGTTAATATTAATCCATGTTGTGGATTCAGAATCTCTGAAAGGTTCAGCATCACTGATATCTATAATCTGAGTTTCTTCAAGTTTAGTTTTATTATAATCAAAAGAATCTATTCGAAGTTTTTGATTTGGCTTTTGACCGGTGTAAATGACTGCTCCGGGAATCTGACCAATATGCTTCTTTGTGTTTTGTGCTTGTTTTTTAGCCATAGATTCTTTTATGTTATGAAATATTGCTATTTCCTAGAGCATCCTTTTTCATTAAAGTTACTGCTTTTTGCAGAATCAGATTATTGGGGTAGGTAACAAGATCTCCATTGTCTTCCCTTAGGATGATCTGAAACGCTCTGATATCCTCTATAATAGCTTCTACAGGATAGTCTTTATCATGTATTTTAATTTTATCGCCAACCTTATAGGGAAATGAAAAGAACATGATAACCCCTGACGTCAGATTGCTTAAAATGGACCACACTGCAAAAAGTGCAATCCCTATTATGGCAAAGACAGAAGAAAATACCAGAGCAAGTTGTTCGGTTTCCACGCCCAAAATATAAGCTTCTATTAGTGCCGCAATAGCGACCAAGGTTACGGTTACATATCTTCCGATAAGCACGGCACGAGCCTCAGTCGTACCACTACGTTTGCCAATTTTCTTTACGGTAATTACAATGATGGCTCTTATGATGATGAAAATGACTAAGAGTATTAGCGTATTGATAATCTCATCCTGATAGTTGGTGTAAAACGATGTCATGTTAAGAGGGTTGGTCCTTAACAAAGATAAGCCAGTTTAGGGAATTCTACTGTAATTTTAATGTGGCTCTCAATGATTCGTCCGAATTACTGTTTTTATTCCAGTAAGGAGATTTTATAGATTCTAATCGGGTAGCTTTGGTCGTTAATGTTTTAGCTGAAGCGCCAAAACCACTTTTAAATGTTTCTTCCCAACCTGAAATATCGTAAGGAAAAGCCGTATTGTAATTGATCTTCAAGGATCTGTTTAATTCAGGGTAGGTCAAGGCGTATACACCATCTTTATTAACGGCATTTGCTTCGTAAGCTTTGAGCTTAACATGTTTTAATCGAACATATTCTAAAGAAGGCACAACCCGTATGGTTCCTGTTGGAAGTGATTTAGGGTCCAGTCGTAATTGTACCCAAAGTTCGTTTTCTGTAATGGCTTTATCCAATTCAAAATTCTGATCGGCTTCCGTTTCAAAATACGAATGGGATGTAATTTCAAAAGCAGCTCTGTTATTTAACTGCGTGTAAACATGACCACACCATTCCTGAATGGATGAGGATATTTTTATGGCATGTTGATTATTTGTAACCGGATAAAATGTGCTCTGCATTACAGAATAAGGATATATTCCGGTATTGAATTTTTTGGTGGCGTTCAGTTTTAATACGGGAATGTTATTTGTGGCTCTGCGATCGGCCTTAACTTGAATTTCTGGTAAGAAATCTTCAGTAACATAGACAAGCACAGCTTTACCGGTTCGTAGCTCTCCATATCGCGCTTGTTCCAGTTGGTATGATGTAATCTCTGCCTCGCCATTATACCAATAGCTATTAAAGGTGTCATTAAGTGGCATTGCCGGTTTTAATTCGTCGGGTGTTACAGCCACATTTTCAGCTATAACCGGGTTTGCTTTAGACTCAGTATTATTACAGGACGTAATGACTACCAATAAGGTAATGATGATAAAAAAATACAATAAAGGCTTCACAGATCGATTCATGGCATAATTTTTTATAAAATTACGAACCTATTCTGCTTTTACAAAGGTTTTTAACGTTTGGTAAAGTAAATGTGTGGGAAGCCCTACAACATTGTTGTAACTGCCTTTAATATGGGTAATGCCTATGGTGCCGATCCATTCCTGAATACCATATGCACCGGCTTTATCCAAAGGATTACAGGTTTTGATGTAATGCCATATTTCTTCATCCGTAAAACGGGTCATGGTCACTTCTGTTGTGGTGTTTACAACCTTTTGACCGGAAGGCGTTGTAAAGCAGATGGAAGATATTACTTCATGGGTTGATCCGCTTAAAGAAGCTATCATACGATATGCGTCATTATCATCTTTTGGTTTCCCTAAGGCTTTATTCTGATGCCAGACGATCGTATCACTGGTGATTAGAATGTCTTTAGGTTTTAATTCATCCAAAAAAGGAGTTGCTTTAAGGATCGCCAGATAATCCGTAATTTCACTTGCTGTAAGTGTCTCCGGAAAGATCTCTTCAACAGGTTTTAATCGAATTTCAAAATCCAGCCCAAATGATTTCAGGAATTCATGGCGTCTTGGAGAAGAAGACGCTAAAATAATATGGAAGGGTTGTAATAAGTCTTTTAACATGTTTTAGATCAAAATATATTTGTAGAGCATCATGGAAAACATCCCGGTAAGCATAACGAGTTTTAATACCATACTTAAATGGCTATACTGTTTTTTATGCTCAGCAGTATATAGTTTTAAGGTGATGTATAGTAAAGGTGCGATGACCAAAGCGAGGAAGTAACCAACTGCCAGAAGTTGTTTGAACAAATAGGCAGTCACATAATATATCGTGGCTACAATAGGAGTAAGCGAGAGAATGAACGCCAGTTTTGTAGCTCGGTCTCTACCTATAACAATAGGTAGGGTTTTTAGTCCTGTTTTATAATCTCCATCGATATCCTCAATGTCTTTGATAATTTCACGCAAAAGATTGATAATGAAAGCAAATATGGCATAGTCTCTTATGATCTTTAAAAAGGTAAACTGTATCTCACTATTTTCAGTATTCAGTACAGGAATTAGATCAAAAATACCAACAATGATGAGCGACATGGCCACAAGGACCGAGATTACAATATTACCTATGAGGGTTATCTGTTTTAAAAATGAAGCATATACATAAAGTAGTGCGGAAATGATAACGAATAAGACAAAGAATTGGCTTTTGCCTACCACATTAGAAATGTAAAGCCCAAGACAAACACCAATCACATTTAGTGTAATAAAAAGGTTTAAGGCATTTTTTTCAGAAATGCGAGTGCCAACATAAACCTTATTGGGTTTATTGATCTTATCGGCTTCCACATCGTAAATGTCATTAATAATGTTACCTGCTGCAGCAATACACAATGTCGATAGTACCAAAATGGCAAAACCAAAACCACTCAAGGTAGTTGTTACACCATGAGAATTAATAAAAGGTTCTAAAAGCCCATATTTTACTAAGTATTGCACCAAGGCAATCATGACCAGATTTTTCCAGCGGATAAGATCAAATAGGTATGTCATAGAGTTAGCGTGATAAAATTTGTTGAATGAGATGACTTGCTAAATAGGCAAGACCAATAAAAATGATAATGCTTATGATTAGCGTTTTTATATTTATATGTCGTTCATAGCGTCTGATGTTGTTTTTAATACGTTCTTTATCTGCTTTTGTTAAGTCTTTATGCATAAAATGCATTTCATAATGCAAATGTGCTTCCAGATCTAATTTCTCTTTGTATTTTGAAAACGGAACCTTTGAACTTTGGTTAAATGTTGATTGATTATTACCAAAGCCTATGTAGCCAAAACCTGTACTATGTCTTCTTTTTCGTAAAATGGTATTTTGAGTTTAATCGTACTTTGCGTCAAAGTTACTGTTCCATTTATTCTGTACCTTAAGGACTTGTTCTATTACATCTCTTACACATCCCTGGCCACCGTTTTTATGCGATATGTATTTGGAGATCTTTTTGATCTCCGGAACAGCATCCTGAGGGCAGCAGGGTAAGCCAACCATTTTCATAACCGGGTAATCCGGAATATCATCGCCCATATATAAAACATGATCCGGTTTTATATTATTGTCATTCAGATACGTTTCTAATTGATTTATTTTCTGATGTGCTCCCAAAAAAATGTCCTTAATACCTAAACCTTCAAGCCGTTTTCTGACCCCTTCATTAGAGCCTCCCGAAATAATACACACATGAAACCCTGCATCTATGGCAGTTTTTAAAGCAAACCCATCTTTGATGTTCATGGTTCTTAACATTTCACCTTCAGTAGTCACAGTAACATAACCATCGGTTAACACACCATCGACATCCAATATGAATGTGGTAATGTGTTCCAGATATTCTTTATAGCTTTTATCGTCGTCCATGTGTCTTTTTAATTGATTGCGTTAGTAATTCGTATATGGCTTTATGCTCCTCATTTTCTATTAGCTTGAGGTGCTTTTTTATGGTCGCTTTGTCATTCCGCATTGCCGGACCCGTTTGCGCCATGTAAGGCGACAATTCCTGAACTTTTTTGGCGGTTTCCAGTATCAACGGTTTCAGAATATCAAAATTAATACTTTTAGCATCACTGATCTCATGAGCGATCCTATACAATTGATTGACAAAATTATTGACATACACCGCCGAAACATGTAATGTTTGTCGCTGCTCGGTACTTATTTTGTAATAGTTGCTGCCCAGAGCTTCAGCCAATTGTTTTAAGGCCTCCAAATCTGTTTTATCAATGGCTTCAATACAGATAGGTACCTCTCCAAAATCGATTTCAGCAGCCTTGGAAAAGGTCTGTAACGGATAAAAAACACCACGTTTATGCTTCTTATCAATATCATGAATATTAACACTTCCCGACGTATGTACTACAAGGCGATTATCAAAATTTAAACGTTGCGATAGTGGCTTAATGGCAGTGTCACTGACCGCTATAAGATAAACATCAGCATCTACTAAATCATCCAGATTATCCGTAATGCTAACCGTATTACCATAAGATGAGATGGCATTGATAGACCTGTTATACCATTGTACTATCGTTACCGATTCTGAATTTTGAAACGCTTTAAACAAGTGCGAGGCTACATTACCGGCACCCAGAATTACAACTGAAATCATGTTGCTAAAATAGGGATATTTAAAGATATACTTTCCGGTCTTTTATAGATAATTTTTGAGCGCTTTCTAATTTTTTTATAGCCTTAATCACGGTTTCAACACGCAACCCTGTTAATTCTGAGATTTGTTGACGTGTCAATGTCACTTCATAAGGCGATTGACTTTCAGACGTTTGTTTCAGGTAGTTTAATAAGGTAAAGATGCGGTGTTCAGGAGGGTAAATGGATATCTCTTTCATAATCGTGGCCTTGTACATCATGCGTTTAGAGATGACTTGAGTAATCTTCAGATGAAGATTAGGATGTGTTTTCAACAATTCAAAAAAAGTAGCTTTGGGCAATACGTAAAGTTCACAATTCTCAATGGCTACTGTTGTGGCAGGATAATTAAACTCACCTATTAAAGGGGGTTCCCCAAAGGAGTCGCCAGACTCAAAAAAACCTTGGGCAAATTCTTTACCATCTTCTGTAAGATTGAAAGCTTTCACTTTCCCTGATTTGATCTGAAAATAAAATTTAGCAGGAGTCTCTTCACTAAAAATAATAGATGCTTTACCATACGATTTTATTACGGCACCATGAGCTTCAAGGACTTTGGTCGGAATCATTTCATTATGATTTGAATCATAAAAAAGTAAAAGTAATCTTAAGAATTTTGAATTACTAATTAAAGCTGATAATTATGAAAATTTACAACCATTTATTCGAAGATTTTAAAAAAAACTATTACGCTTACATTCCACTTAGCATTATTTTTCAGAGTTGTCTTGGATCCGTTGCCGTTTTTTATATTTCTCAAATGGCCATAAGTACCAATTTTATTATAGGTTTATCGTTATGCACCATCGTTTGTATGGCATATAATGCTTCGGTATTGGCACAGTTGAGATATAAAATTACCTTTAACTTATTACTGTTGAGTTTGGTGGTCAATGCAATTGTTATTGGCGTGTATGCTTTATAAACAGAATTAATATTTTAGCTAAATGCAAAAACACGATATTAAAACCCGTGAAGATGTCGCCTTATTGGTAAGATCTTTTTATGAAAAAGTAAGAGCAGATGATGTGCTCGGACCATTTTTTAATAATACGATTAAAGATTGGGAGGCACATTTGGAGTTGTTGACAACATTTTGGGAATCGAGCTTGTTCTTAAAAACTAAATATTTAGGAAATCCCTTAGAAGCCCATGTTAAGGTTGATAAACAACACCATCATAGCATTACAGAATTACACTTTGGATTATGGCTTAATTTGTGGTATCAGACTATCGATGAACTTTTTGAAGGGGACTATGCTGAAAATGCCAAACGAAGAGCCCGAAAAATGGGAACGTTTTTATATTTAAAGATATTTGAATCCAGAAAATGATTCAGTCGAATTTGCATGCATTTTTCGGACCTTAGAATCACTAAAAAACCTTATCTTTGCACGAGCTTAAAAAAGCCCTTTCGCTATGCAAAAGAAAATCGCAAACTTCCTCTTTTCAACTCGTCTTACTGCTGTCCTTTTTATTGTTTTTGCTGTTGCCATGGCAACGGGAACTATTCTGGATAGGAATATGGAAACGTCGCCTACACCTTACACCAGAACCATGATCTATAATGCATGGTGGTTTGAAGCTATAATGGTGTTTTTTGTCATCAATTTTATGGGGAACATTTTCAGATACAGATTGTTTAAAAAAGAAAAGTGGGCGACTTTAATTCTGCACTTGGCGTTCATATTCATTCTCCTTGGAGCATTTGTAACACGATATATTGGTTATGAAGGGATGATGTCTATTAGAGAAGGCGCCACCGAGAATCAGTTTTTATCTCAAAAAACATATGTCACAGCATACATTGTAGGCGATTATAAAATTGACGGGGTTTTACAACGCTATAATTTTTATAGGGAAGTCGATTTTTCAGAACGTTTGAATAATACCTTTGATGAAACCATAACCTATGATAATACACCTGTAAACTTTAAACTGAAGAAGTTTATTACCGGGGCAGAAAAAGATATCATTCCAGATGAAACTGGAACCTCATACCTTAAATTGGTCGAAGCGGGAAATGGCCAACCTCATAATCATTTTCTAAAAGACGGAGAGACACAGAGCATACATAATATCCTGATCTCACTGAACAATAAGATTAATGGTGCTATTAATATTACCAATACTCCTGAAGGGTTGTTTATAGAATCACCTTATGAAGGGGAGTATATGACGATGGCAACTGGAGCTACGGGAAAACTTGTAAAAGACAGTATACAACCCCTTAATCTGAGATCGCGTTATATCATCGGAAATATGCAAATGGTATTTCCAAAGCCTGTGGTGAAAGGGCATTTTGATATTGTTAAAAAGCCACAGATTCTCAAAGGCGATGAAGATGGTATTGTTTTGGAAGTTACTGCTAACGGCGAAACAAAGCAGGTTAACCTTTTGGGCGGTAAAGGCAGTTTTAACGGTTTTGAAGATATTAAAGTAGGGGGATTGGATATCTCATTGCAATACGGCTCCAGAATACTGGAGTTGCCATTTGAGGTAAAGCTCAACGATTTTATTGCTGAGCGTTATCCGGGAACCGAAAACAGTTATTCTTCCTATGAAAGTAAGGTCACCGTTATTGATAAAGAAAAAGGGGATTTTGACTATCATATCTATATGAATCATATCCTTGATCATAGGGGATATCGTTTTTTTCAAGCCAGTTTTGATCCGGATGAAAAAGGAACCATACTTTCTGTAAATCATGATTATTGGGGAACCTTACTGACCTATGCCGGTTATATGATGCTTTATTTTGGATTAATGGCCATTTTATTTGCCAGACATACCCGTTTTGATGAGCTTAGAAAACGCCTAGGGAAAATCAAAACCAAAAAATCAAAGCTTACAGCTGTACTGCTTATTCTATTTGGATTAAATGGATTCGCACAACAACATTCTGCCAATGATGGCCATGACCATTCCAAACCCGGTGTTACTCAAATAGATTCCATCTTAAAAGTCAATGTTACTCCAAAAGCACATGCCGCTAAATTTGGTGAAATGGTTATTCAAGATTATAGTGGTCGTATGATGCCAATGAATACCTATGCTTCGGAGATGTTACGTAAATTGAGTAAGAAAGACCATTACGGTATTTTTGATGCCAATCAGGTGTTTTTATCCATACAGGAAAGTCCGTTATTATGGTATAATGTGCCTGTCATCTATTTGAAACCACGGAAAGGCGATTCCATTCGTTCTATTATAGGCGTAGACAAGAGTCAAAAGTATGTGAGCTTGGTAGACTTTTTTACACCAAACGGACGCTATAAATTGGCGCCTTATCTGGAAGATGCGTACAAAGCACAGGTACCGAATGGATTTCAAAAAGAATTTAAAGAGACCGATCAGCGTGTAAACTTATTATACAATACTATTGAAGGCCGATCGATAAAGATTTTTCCAATTCCGGATGATGAGAATAACAAATGGGTGTCTTCGCTAGAATTCAGGGAGGAAAATCTCAGAACGCAGATCAAAGATACATTATATGGTAATTTCATCAATAATGGCTTTTCTGCCTATCTGTTGACACTTAATAATGCCAAACAAACCGGAGATTTTTCAAAAGCAGAGAGTGTTTTGGAGGGCATTAAAAAAACGCAGCAGAAATATGGTGCCGAAGTAATGCTTACTGATAATAAGATCAAAACAGAGATCTTATATAACAAATATGATGTATTCAAGAAACTCTTCAGTTGGTACATGTATGCCGGAACATTATTGTTTATACTGCTTATTGTGCAGATATTCAAACATCAAAGCAAGACCATTAAGGTATTGGTCAAAATACTTGTAGGTGTTATCATTGTGTTATTCACGATACATGTATTTGGGTTGATTGCCCGTTGGTACATTTCAGGTCATGCACCGTGGAGTGATGCCTACGAATCTATGATATATGTGGCTTGGTCTACCATGTTATTTGGGTTATTATTTGGAAGAAAAAGCAATCTTACGATAGCCGCCACCGCATTTGTAGCGTCAATAATACTTATGGTTGCGCATTGGAATTGGATGGATCCTGCCATTGCAAATTTAGAACCGGTATTACAAGGCTATTGGTTAATGATCCATGTCTCTGTAATTGTAGCAAGCTACGGTCCGTTTACTTTGGGTATGATCCTGGGCTTAGTTGCATTATTACTCATGATTCTTACCAATAAAAAGAATAAAGAGCGTATGCTTTTAAACCTCAAAGAGTTAACGGTTATTAATGAAATGGCCTTGACAGTAGGACTGGTAATGCTTACCATCGGAAACTTTTTAGGAGGTATGTGGGCCAACGAAAGTTGGGGACGTTATTGGGGATGGGATCCAAAAGAAACCTGGGCACTTATTAGTATTATGATCTATGCTTTTGTAATACACATGCGTCTGGTTCCCGGATTAAGAGGCCGATGGTTTTACAATCTAATGTCTGTTTTGGCATATGGTACAATACTGATGACTTATTTTGGTGTTAACTTTTATTTATCAGGCTTACATTCTTACGCTAGTGGTGATCAGATATTAAGCTTCCAGTTTATAGCTATTACACTTGCCATTATTGCCATCATTGCCTTTTTTGCATACCGCAATTATAATCGCTTCTATAAGAAGTGAAAAAATGTTAAAATTTTATTAACTTGAGGACGCTAAATTAATGAACCCTCAAGATGAATTACTTCAAAAAATTAGGAACTGCTAACCTTTTTATGTTGGTATTATGTGCAGTTATAATTCTTGTTGCTGAATACTTATTTTTAACCGGAGATCAAATGCACGGAATATTTGTAGGCTTATGGGCCCCTACATTATTGGGTGTAATGATCTATTTAAAACTCGTTGATAATGGAAGCAAATGATATTGTTTTTTGGTTTTCGGGTGTTGTTATATTTCTGGTAGCTGTGTGGGCTATAGTCATGATACGGGCTTATAATAAAATTGGGAAAAAGGATTAGATTAATTTTTTGATTGCAGGTGTCAATTTTTTTTACATCTTTGTAACCATGATTGCATAAGTAAAATATTCGGAAAAAGTTATCACAACTTCAAGTGATGTTTAAGAGTCAAATAACTCTGTTTGACCAATTTTTATATTTAATATTAAGATCATGCAATCAAATAAAATCTCAATAAAACAATTTTTCAAATATTTTAGAATCGCAGTTTCTGGTAAGGAACAAGATTTTACATCCGGTAGTATTCGTAGAGCAGTCTTTATGCTATCTATTCCAATGATATTGGAAATGCTCATGGAATCTATATTTGCTATCGTCGATATTTTCTTTGTATCTAAAGTTAGCGTCAATGCTGTGGCAACGATAGGATTAACAGAATCGGTAATTACTCTGGTTTACGCTGTGGCTATAGGATTGAGTATGGCTGCAACAGCCATAGTGGCAAGACGTATTGGCGAACAAGACAAAGAAGGCGCGTCACAGTCTGCTGTTCAGGTGATTTTCTTAGGCATCTTGGTAGCCGCAGGAATTAGCGTTATTGGTATACTTTACCCCAAAGAGATCCTTGGTTTAATGGGCGGTGAAGCCGACCTTATAGAAGAGGGGTATGGCTATACTCAAATCTTACTTGGTGGTAACGTAACGATCATGCTACTCTTTTTGATCAATGCCATTTTCAGAGGTGCCGGAGATGCCTCAGTCGCCATGTGGGCTTTGGTGGTGTCCAACGGATTGAATATTATTCTCGATCCATTGTTCATTTTTGGGATCGGCCCATTTCCTGAATATGGTGTTGAAGGTGCTGCTATTGCCACAACTATAGGAAGAGGAACGGCAGTTGTGTTCCAATTATTGGTACTGTTTTATGGTTGGAGTAGGATCAAAGTAGGGTTTAAAGATCTGGTACTTCGGGTATCGGTAATGCTCAATCTTATAAAAGTATCTTTAGGAGGTATTGGTCAGTTTTTAATAGGAACCTCCTCTTGGGTGGTACTTATGCGAATTATGAGTGAGTTTGGTAGCGAGGTACTGGCCGGATATACCATAGCCATTCGTGTAATGATGTTTACGTTAATGCCGGCATGGGGAATGAGTAATGCAGCAGCAACATTAGTCGGACAAAATTTAGGTGCTCAGAAGCCAGACAGAGCAGAACAATCCGTATGGAAGACAGGTAAATACAGTGCCATATTCATGGCATTGGTTTCTGTAGTATATCTATTGTTTGCGCCTCAGATCATAACTTTATTTACTCCGGAAGCAGAGGTGGTTAAAAATGGAGCGCTGTGCCTTAGGATCATAGCAGCCGGTTACCTTTTCTACGGTTACGGTATGGTTGTGATCAATGCTTTCAATGGGGCTGGAGATACCAAAACTCCGACTTATATCAACTTTATATGCTTTTGGCTGTTTCAGTTGCCATTTGCCTATCTGATGGCTATATACTTTGATTTTGGACCTTTGGGGGTATTTATGGCTATAACCTTAGCTGAAGTATTAATAGCAGTCATTGGTATTATATGGTTTAAAAAAGGACATTGGAAATCCGTTAAAGTCTAGAAATAAAAAAACCTCTCAACTGAGAGGTTTTTTTCTAACTAAACTAAAATTAAGCTTCAGAAGTGGATGTGGCATTAACAGCTAGGTTATAGATAACCAGACCGAATCCAATTTTATTCACTGCATCGCCTATGTTGTAAATAACATCCATTTGTAGACCACTGAAGATACCGTCGTACCATCCGGGAGTTCCAGCCATGTAGCCTAAAGGATATATAGCCCAACCAACTAATACAAACCAACATAATGTTTTATGGGCCTTTAATACGGCACCTCCTGCTTGTTCAGCCAATTTCTTTGCCTCTCCGAGCCAGATCATATAGACGATAATGAAGTAAGCAATACCAGAAATTAATCCCCATAGCCAAGCCTGATCTCTGTAAACGGCCTCACCGAAGTAACCGGTAACGAGCATTATTACAGATAAGAAGATTAACTTCCACATAAGCGATTTTCGGGCGCCGGCAACTTTAAGGATCAGGTAGAACTCTACACACATGAGAGGTACTGTAAGAATCCAATCCACATATCTGAAAAAAGTTGGTGATTCAGCATTTGCAGCCCAATAATCTCTCATATACCAGTAGTGTACTGCTGCAATAAAAGTTATTAAACCTGAAACCAGAATAGAGGTTCTCCATTTGCGATCAAAACTATTCATCGAGAAAAAGAAAAAGGCCGAAGCGGCCATCATGGCCATACATCCTACAAAGAATGTAAAGCCAACGTAGTCATCGGTAGCAATTTTGTCTACTCCTGCATAAAGGGTGGTTAGCGTATTCATAATTATTTATTTTTGTTTAATCAAATTTACATATTGTTAAACAAAAAATGTTTAAAGTTTTCACAAAAAAATTAAACAAAAATTATTTTAACTACCTTTATGTTATGAAATTTTCGATATTAAGCTTAATATTTACAGTATTCTTATTTTGGCTTACCATGAGGATTGATGTGGTACATGAGATGTATATTGCTTATGCACTTATTTTAACCGTTGGTATTTTACACGGTTCAAATGATCTGTCTTTGATCAGTTACCTTACCCGGGAATACAAGTATAAAGGCTATAAATTATTATCCGCATACTTAGGGCTAATTGGGTTAACAGCGTTGTTGTTTTCAGTATCGTCATTACTGGCTTTAATGGCGTTTATACTATTTAGTTGTTATCATTTTGGAGAGCAACATTTTCACAACCAATTTAAACAACAAAACTTTAAGATGCATGTTTTATACCTAGGTTATGGGATGTTGATTTTTGGTTTATTATTTTACTTTAACAAACAAGAGACTTCATCCATTATTATAGAGTTAACAGGTTTTACGGTATACAATTACATATTTGATGTATTTCTGATTTTTGGTATTGTACTGAGCTTTCTTTCTATTTATCTCAATCGGAAAGGGTTCAGGAAAAAGTTCAATTATTTTCAGGAGTTATTTTTGATCTTTCTTTTTGCCATACTATTTAAGATGGCCTCATTGCTATGGGGATTCACTATATATTTTATCGTTTGGCATTCTCTTCCTTCATTAAGAGACCAAACTTATGTTTTATATGGTAAATTAGATAAAGCAAGTTATATACTGTACTTTAAATCCTCAGTACTCTATTGGATGGTATCGATTCTTGGTTTGGTCGTAGTCTTGTATATCTCTCACCTCATACAAATTAGCTTCATCACTTTATTTTTTGTTTTTTTAGCCGGTATCACTATTCCACATGTAGTGGTGATGCATTATGTAAATAAAAAATAGTTTTGGTGGATTGTAACTTTAATTTCAATAAATTCATAACATGAAAAAAATAGGATTAAATACTATATGTACCCATGTTGGAGAAATTAAAGATGAACAATTCAAAGGCAGTGTTTCTCCGATATACCTCAGTTCATCGTATGAATTTTTAGATGTCGATGTAAAACGCTATCCAAGATATTTCAATACGCCTAATCAGGAATTCTTATCGAAAAAAATTGCAGCTTTAGAACATGCCGAAGCTGCCATGATTTTTGGTTCCGGAATGGCTGCCATAAGTACTATGTTCTTGGCCTTTTTACAAAAAGGCGATCATCTGATCGTACAGAATACGCTGTATGGCGGCACGGTAAATTTCATTAAGGAAGAACTCCCAAAATATGGCATTGAATATACCTTTACTAAAGGCTATAATGTTGACGATTTTGAAGCGGCTATACAGCCGAATACCAAACTGATCCATTTTGAAACGCCATCAAATCCATTGCTCACCATCACAGATGTAAAAGCCATTGCCAAATTGGCAAAAACCAGAGGAATACCGACTTCAATTGATAATACATTTGCTTCGCCGGTGAATCAGAAACCTATTGATATGGGGATAGATATGGTCATGCATTCAGCAACAAAATACCTTGGTGGTCATAGTGATATCTGTGCAGGAGCGGTAGCTGCCTCAAACGAACATATAGAACGTATATGGCATGTGGGTAAAAACCTGGGAGGAAGCCTTAGTGATATGACCGTTTGGATGTTAGAACGCAGTATAAAAACATTGGGCCTTCGGGTAAAAGCACAAACTAAAAATGCTCTAAAAATGGCAAAATGGCTGACAAAACACCCTAAGGTTTCAAAAGTATATTACCCGGGATTAAAATCGCATCCGGAATACCAACTGGCAAAGTCCCAGATGTATGATTTTGGTGCCATGTTAGCTTTTGAACTGAGTAGCGACTTGGATGCGTATCAGTTTCAGAAACATTTACAATTAATCAAATCTTCTATGAGTCTGGCTGGTGTTGAAAGCACAGTCATTTCCCCGCATTTAACGTCACATGCTTTGCTTAGTCAGGACGAAAGAGCAGCCGTAGGTATTAGTGATCAGTTGATTCGGTTTTCAGTAGGGATTGAAGATGTAAAGGACTTAAAACGAGATATAGAGCAGGCTATAAAAGCGATACAGTAGTTTTAGGTGTTCTGCTATCGGTTTTGATATTGATGCCTATCTGAATGCGGTTAAGATTATTTTTTCTGATGTGCTGTTTCAAATAACCCACTTGCAGTTGCGAATGCTTTAAAAGGGTTATGCTTAGCCCTATATAAAACCGGTTTTCATGAAATACCTGATCCTGAAAGTTTATAAATGGTTCTTCGGATAATCTCAGAGATACTATTTTATGGATAGGATAACTGGCACTGATACGATATCTGAAACGGTGCTGTACTTCATTGCGATCGCTGAAAGATAAAAAGCGTTGTTCCTGACGAAAACGGTGCTGTATGTTAAAGGCTTTAATTTTATGTTTATAGGTATAATACTCATAAGTCCTATGCTCTTTGATATTGGGTTGGTGATCAAATTCAAACACCGTATCGATGTCCAGAAAAGCATAGCCTAAAGCAATAGTGGATGTTGAATTGATATGATAATTACCTCCAATATAGAATAGGCCCAAATTGTAATTTGATGAGGTTTCGTAATACCTGAATTGTAATCCGGGAGATAGACTTATACGTTCGGAAAGTCGATGATGCCCAGAATAAGTATACCAAGAGCCTAAATGATCCTCTGATGGGTTTTGGGCCGGTAACAAAGTCTGAACGATAAAGAATACCAATAAAAACCGAATGCTCTTCATTTTTACTTTGATTAAAAAGAAAGAGCCTTTATCCAAAGGCCCTTTCAGTCATGGAACTCTTAAACATGATCGGTTAAATGATGATGCTCATCAATTAGCGGACCACCTTCAATAATTTGTTGCGACGCTTCACTGGCAAACTTTTCAAAGTTTAAATGGAACGAATGTGCCAGTTGAATGGCTTTACTCACATAAGCCCCTTTTTGTAACCAGGTATTCATTGGGTCTAGCATTTCAGAAGGGACATTCGGGCAATATTTAGGCATGAACAAACCAAAGATAGGATGTTGTTCAAAATCTACATTTTCCAATTCGCCATTGAGTATGGCAGTGATCATAGCTCGGGTGTATTTTAATTTTATTCGTGAACCTACCCCATAAGGACCGCCACTCCAGCCGGTGTTGATCAGCCAAACATTTACGCCGGCATCTTGCATTTTTTTGCTTAACATTTCGGCATATACGGTTGGGTGTAGCGGCATAAACGGTTCTCCAAAACATGCAGAGAACGAAGGTACAGGCTCTGTGATTCCGGCTTCAGTACCCGCAACTTTTGCAGTGTATCCTGAAATGAAATGGTATGCCGCCTGGCCGGGTGTTAACTTGGATACCGGAGGTAATACCCCAAAGGCATCACAGGTGAGGAAGAAAATATTCGTAGGATTATCAGCGTACGATGGTTGCTGGATATTATCAATATGATAAATCGGATAGCTTACACGTGTATTCTGAGTAATACTACTGTCCATATAATCCACTTCATTATTGTCCTTAAAGATTACATTCTCTAAAATAGCACCGGGTTTTATAGCTCTGTAAATGTCCGGTTCCTTTTCTTCAGTAAGATCAATTACTTTGGCATAACAACCGCCTTCAAAATTGAAGATGGTATTTTCGGCAGTCCAGCCATGTTCATCATCCCCAATAAGTTTTCGGTTAGGATCTGCAGATAATGTGGTTTTACCCGTACCGGATAATCCAAAGAAAATGGCAGTGTCGCCTTGCTCACCAACATTTGCAGAACAGTGCATTGGCAATACATTTTTCTCTGTGGGCAAAATAAAATTTAATGCAGAAAAAATCCCTTTTTTCATTTCTCCGGTATACGCAGAACCTCCAACTAAGGCTATTTTCTTCGTGAAATTCAATATAGAAAAATTACCTTGTCTTAAGCCATATTTAGAAGGCTCGCTACATTCATATCCTGGGGCACAAAGGACCAGCCATTCTTCTTCAAAATTTTCCAACTCTGAAGCTTCAGGTCTTAAAAACATATTAAATATGAACATGTTTGACCATGGGTATTCGGTAATGGTTCTGACATTCATGCGGTATTTCGGATCGGCACAAACATAACCGTCTCTCACATAGATCTCTTTACCACTCAGGTAGTTTTCAATTTCAGATTGTAAGTAATCAAAATTCTCAGGAGTAATAGGTTTATTGGTTTTGCCCCACCATACACGATCTGTAGTGTAATCGTCTTTAACTAAAAATCGGTCTTGAGGTGAACGTCCGGTAAACTTTCCTGTGTTGATGGCTAAGGTGCCATTTGCTGTTGCTTTTCCCATACCTTTTTCAATAGTAATGGCCTGCAATTCTTCAGGGGATAAATTCCAATGTGCATTGGTGTCTTTCAACCCGTATCTGGTTAAATCTTTTGTTTTCATAATCGGTTGTTTTAATGAGGTTTCCATGAGTACTTGTTTTAATGTTATTGTATTTAAAATGGCCATATTAAAGGCACTAATAATAATGTGGTTGTTAAAAAGAGTAGGAGTAGTGGTCCTCCGACTTTCAAATAATCTTTAAACTTATAAGCTCCCGCAGTCATTACCATGGCATTAGTGGTAGTACCTACCGGTGTTAAAAATGCGGTAGATGCACTGATGGCTACTACGATCATAAATGGCGCTGCTGAAATGTTTAAAGTATTTGCAGCAATGATAACGATAGGGGCCATAAGTACCGCAGTCGCCGAGTTATTGATCACCTGGCTAAATCCCGTAGTCAATAAAAACACGCCACCTAGCAAGGTAACCGGATGCAAGCTGCCCAAAGTGTCTACCAATCCGTTAGCAATCATAGTAGCAGCTCCGGTTTTTTGAAGTGCAATCCCCATTGGGATCATGGCCGCTATCATCACGACACTAATCCAGCTAATGCCTTTATAAGCTTTAGATATAGGTACGCAACCAGTAATTAAAATGATGCCTGCGGATATCAATGCAGCGATAGCACCGGGAACGACCTTAAATACCAAGAGACCAATCATAAGGAGCAGTGCAAATAATGCGATATAGGATTTGTATGTAATGTTAGTTACAGTTTTGGCCATACCTTCAGGACTACCGCAGATGACCAGATTCTCATGATGTTCTCTTAGCTGTTCGATATTGTTCCAAGAACCCCTAACCAAAAAGGCGTCACCAGCCTTAACTGTAATTTCACGATCGGTCAGAGGTTTATTATTTCGGGATGCAGCCATGAGTTGTACTCCAAAACGTTTGAAGAAATTTCCCAGACGTATTTTTCGACCTACCAAAACGGATTTTGGTGTTACGATCACTTCGGTCATACCTACTTCTTGATTGATGAGGTTATTGCGCAACTCATCGGCAACAGGTTCTAAAGGCAATAGCCCTAGTCTGAATTTGATCATTAGTGCATTAATGGCTTTAGTATCACCTTTTACGGTAATAATATCATGGTATAGGAATTCTGTATGATCGTCCGGAAATTCTATAAAAGGCTCACTGCCTTTTTTTAGTACGTTCGGGTGTCTTCGTTTAATGCGTAAGATGGAGACCTGGTGTTTGTTTTCAAAATCCCATTCGCCCAGTTTGGTATTTAATAATGGAGATACGGAGCGCACTCTCAATCGGTAATAATCGCCATCCACTTTATATGCTTCTATCCATTTGTGTAATGTGGTGTGTATGTCTACTGGTTTGTTATTGGTTTTGTTGCTTGGTAATAATCGGTACCCTATAAATTTGAAATAGAGTAGCGTAACCAATAGTAAAGGGATACCGATCAAGCTGAATTCAAAAAAGGAGAAGCCTTCCAAACCGCTTTCTATCATGGTATTGTTAACAATGATATTGGGAGGTGTTCCCGTCAGCGTGAGCAGCCCACCAGTATTAGAGCCAAAGGCAACCGGCATTAGTAATTTTGAAGGTAAAGTACCCATGCTCCACGCTGAAGATATGGTCACCGGCATTAAAGTTGCAACGGTTCCGGTATTGCTGACAACACCCGATAAAACCCCGGAACCTAAAGTCGTGATAAGGAGCAGTCGTGTGATGCTTTTTCCTGCCAGATGCATGAATTTTTTACCGGCTAAGGCCGTCCAACCGGTTTGTGATAATCCTTCACCGATAATAAATAGGGCAGCGATCATAATAACGGTTGGATTACTAAACCCGCTTAAGGTTTCATTCAAATCCAGAATCCCAAAAATATAAAGGCTCAACATAGAGAGTAAGGCAATAATGTCGGGTGTGAATTTACCCCATATGAAAAGGCCAATTGTAATAGCAAGGATGACTAACATTAAACTCATAGTTGTAATTTTTATAGATTTAAACCCTTTTAAAGCTATAAATTCTATTGTAAAGTTAGAAGCATTAACAGCCATAAATTATGACGAATGTCATACTATTGGCGAATTACGGATTTTTCAATTTAAGGCATTCTTTTTGGCGCTATGCAGAAGATTCTAAAAGCGAAACCGTTTTCGAAATAGAAAGAAAGCGATAATCTACCTTCTTTTTAATATTTTTGACATTGACAAAAAGTAAGTAATACATGAAATTAGACATATTGGCCATTGGTGCGCATCCTGATGATGTGGAATTGGGTTGCGGAGCGACCATAGCTAAAGCGGTTGCCAACGGTAAAAAAGTAGGGATTATAGATCTGACCCGAGGCGAATTGGGTACCCGGGGCACGGCAGAAACCCGAGATGAAGAATCGGCGGAGGCTGCTAAGCTCTTAGGCATAACTATAAGAACCAATATGGAGTTTGCTGATGGCTTTTTTGTTAATGATAAAGCACATCAGATCGAACTGATAAAAATGATACGTCTCTATCGTCCGGAAATTGTGATTTGTAATGCGATTGATGACCGGCATATCGATCATGGAAAAGGCAGCCAATTGGTGAGTGATGCCTGCTTTTTAAGTGGATTGCTTAAAATTGATACTAAGCATGAAGACCATGACGAGTGGCAGCAGCCATGGCGTCCAAAAGCCGTTTACCATTACATCCAGTGGAAAGACCTGCAACCGGATATTGCTGTAGATGTCACAGGGTTTATGGATCAGAAGATGGCAGCAGTGCTGGCTTATAAAACACAGTTTTACGACCCAAAGAGTAAAGCACCGGAAACGCCAATATCGAGTAAAAACTTTACAGATAGTATTGTATACAGGGCACGAAATCTAGGGCGTTTAATAGATGTTGAGTATGCGGAAGGGTATACGGTTGAGCGCTGTCCTGCTGTAGAATCGTTATTTGATCTGAAATAGTTCTAAAAACACTTTGTAGAAAAAGGTAAATAATTTACATTTGCAGTCCGATTTTAAATGGTGGTTGTAGCTCAGTTGGTTAGAGCGCCTGATTGTGGTTCAGGAGGTCGTCGGTTCGAGACCGATCTTCCACCCAAAAAGACAAGCTTCTCAGTAATGAGGAGCTTTTTTTGTGGTATTAAAAAAGCCTTTCATAATCATGAAAGGCTTTTACATATGGGTTTTCTTGAGTTATTCTGTGGCTTTGTCCACAACAATTCTGTCTGCTCTGTTGGCCAATTCCCAAGCGGTATAAAATACAAGACGCGCTCTGTTCTCTAATAGATCGTACTCAATCTTATCTGGAGTATCAGAAGGTTGATGATAATCGTCATGTGTACCATTGAAATAAAAGATAACAGGAATGTTGTTTTTGGCAAAGTTATAATGGTCCGATCGGTAATAGAAACGGTTAGGGTCATTCTCGGCATTGTACTTATAATCCAGTTCAATATTACAATACTTGGCGTTTATGGCTTCCGAGATGTTGTGCAGATCCGTACTTAATTTATCGCTTCCAATCAGGTACAGATAGTTTCTGTCGCCTTCGGTACGTTTAGGATCGGTACGGCCTATCATATCAATATTAAGATTGGCCACGGTATTTTCCAGAGGAAATACAGGATCATTATCGGTATAATGCCTAGAGCCCAATAAGCCTTTTTCTTCTCCGGTAACGTGCAAAAACAATATAGAGCGCTTTGGGCCATTCCCTTCTTTTTCAGCCGTCTTAAAAGCTTCTGCAATTTCTATAATGGCTATGGTACCAGAACCATCATCATCAGCACCGTTGTAGACTTCGCCTTTTTTTACTCCTTCATGATCTAAATGCGCTGAGATGACAATGATTTCATCAGGTTTTTCTGAACCTTTGATATAGGCCAATACATTTTCAGAAATGATGGTTTCCGATTGGTTTTCTATATTAAGGGTTAATGCTGTATTTAAAACTTTAGGTTGATTATGCGTTGCTATATCTTTGTATAACGCTTTGGCCAGATCTTCATTGATCATCATGATAGCAGTGTTATTCTCACTATTTTTTAGCGATAGGCGACCTGCAATACCCGATTGTGCCAGATTTCTGTAATAAGAAGCGTATCTTGAAAACAAGGTGTTGTCTAAATATAAGAAGGCTTTTGCTTTATGTGCAATGGCTGCATCTCTTTTAGAGGCTAAAGCCTGTCTGCCATTGGTCCATTTTGTAGGTTCTGTAGTTCCGGAGGTGATAAAAAGACCTTCGGTATCTTTAGGCTCGCCTGCTTTGGCCAAAACAACTTTACCTTCGACATCCAGATCTTTATAATCGGAATAATTCTCATCATCAATGCCATAACCTACATACACGATCTCATCGGTATTTATACTAACGCTATTTGGTAATGCGATAACAATATGATGATCATACGGTGCAAATGTATTGCCATTCAGATTTAATTTGGCTTCAGCAACCTTTTGTTTTTCCAATGGCACTTCCTGAAAGTAATCATTAGCAGATAGGGGAGAAGGAATGCGCATATCCTGGTACAATGCTTTTAAATACGCAACGGCCTTTTTTTGTCCGGGTTCTCCGGTTTCCCGCCCTTCAAATTCGTCAGACGCATAGATATATAGCATTTCACTGAGCTCATCGGCAGTAATGGTGTTGGCATAAGCTACCGGATCGGCAACTTTTGCAGGTGTTTCGGCAGTGCTTTTTTGCGAGCTGCCACAGCTGACAAGGATTATAGAAAGTGATAATAGATATAATAGTTTGTTCATTCCTATTAAATTATAAGGTTGTAATAAAGGTCAAGATTACAAAATAAATGCTAAATACCGTGTTAAAACTGCATTTAACGTGAGTTCGACGTAAGATTAAATCATAAGTTTTATTCTTAACATCTTGAAATAAAATGATTGGTCATGTCGACAGAGCGAAGAAAGAGCGACGAGACATCTCTCTCATAATGAGATTCCTCCTTGTTCCTCGTTCGGAATGACAACACCTTTTTTTAACTGTTAATATTGGGTGTTTTATATGTCAAACTCAGATGTATTTAAGATCAGATGATCTCCCGGTTTAATGGTAGTTCTGAATTGGCAATATACCATGTGGTGGCAAAGATCAGTTGTGTTCTTTTCTGCAATAGCGGATAGTTGATTTTATCGGCAGTATCCGTGGGTTTGGTATAGTCTTCATGTTCGCCATTGAAGAAGAACGCTACAGGAATGCCATGAAGTGCAAAATTGTAGTGGTCCGATCGGTAATAATAGCGATTGACATCGTTTTCATCATTATAGGTATAATCGAGTTCAAGCTGACTGAATTCGTCATTGGCTTGTTGTATGATGTAATGCAATTCTGTACTCATTCTGTCCGAACCAATAACATAGATGTAATCTTCATTATCCTCATGCCTGGCATCGACACGACCAATCATGTCAGTATTTAGAGTTGTGATGGTATTTTCCAAAGGAAAAATAGGGTGCTCGGTATAATATCTTGAGCCATGGAGTCCTACTTCTTCTGCGGTAACGTGTAAGAATACGATACTGCGCTTAGGCCTGTGACCTTCTCGTGCTGCTTTACTAAAGGCTTCTGCAATCTCCAAAACGGCTGAGGTGCCAGAACCATTATCGTCGGCACCATTATAGATCTGACCGTCTACAATGCCTTCGTGGTCAGAGTGTGCTGCAACATAAACATATTCGTCAGGATATTCTTCGCCTTCTATGTAGGCAATAATATTTTGGGAGTCGTTCAAATCGTCGGGCAGTGCTTCTGAGGGTACCTCCTGATAATAGTCAAGAAAGCCTTCTGGTGCGGGTATGAGGTATTCCCGATACTGGTTTCGAATATAGTCGCAAACCCTATCATGTCCTATTTCTCCGGTCTTTCTGCCGTTGTATTTGTCAGAAGAAATCTCGTAAACGTGGGTTTTAAGCTCTTCAGCAGTTATTGTATTTGCATAGGTCTCAATGGTATTTTTATCTTCAAATACTATACTTTCCTTGAGGTTTTTTATTTTTTCACTGTGTCTCAGGGTGGCACATGAACCGACTAATGCAAGAGCTGAAGCAACCAGTACTTTCATTCTATCAAATTTTTGCGGCAAAAATAAGTTAAAAATGAATAAATGCTTCAATTATAGGCAAATAAAGATGCCGTTACTTCAATTTTATTCGTCAATCTCAATATCTTCCAGCAATTCTTTAGAATCTTCTACAGATTCTTCTTCACGTTGCTCCAGATCTTCAACATCTCCAAGTTCTGCTTTTGTAAATACGGCTTTGTATATGGTAAGGCTTAAGGATATGATGACCAACAGGAAGATGTACTGTACGGTTTTGGTTTTTTTCTCACTCTTCTTATTGATAAATAAAAGGCCTAATCCTGCTGCGAAAGCGATAACAATAGGAATTACAGACAGTTTAGATAATGGTGTCACAGCTAAGACTACGGCCAGTATGGCGGTGATAAATCCTAAGATAATAAGTGCTCTTTTCATACCATTAATGTTTTAATCCGGTTGCGGAAGTTATTTTTAGTTCGCCATTACCAACCGGAATCTTAAACTTGGCAAATACCGGTATTTTGTTAGCATCAGCAGTTAACCATAACAGATTGGCATTTTTTCCTCTAAGCACATCACTGCCTTTTAGAGATAGTGCCAGCTTATAGCATTCTTTACTGCCGATCTTTGTAGATATGGTTTCTTTGCCAATGTATTTGACGGTGACTAAGGTTTCCTTATTATCAAATAACACTTTAAAGCTTTGCTGGTCGCCAACTGATGCTTTGTGGATGTCCAGATTTCTTATGTAATAGAGTGTAGCTACAATATCTTTGGCTGAAGGGCTTATATTGAGTTTGTTTTTTTCTTCCCAGTATTCGCCTTTACTGTTTCGTTTACGTTTTAGGCTATTGACCGTTTTGGTTTTATGACTGTACTTGTACTGCATGAACTTATAGTAACCACCTTCATCAATATCTCTTTTATAGAGGTATGGCGTTAGCGTTTTAGGATTCACATAACTCTCGTATAAATCTCTAATCTTAAAGAAGCTGTCCCATTGGTTATAAGTAGCAGCTGTACATTTGAGACGCATGAGTGTATTTTTTGAGGTTTTGACCTCACTGGTTTCCATGGTCACCTGTGCGATGTCGGTTAAGAGACCAGACATGTTATAAGATGCGGTGTATACCAGCTTTTCACCAACGGCAATGGTATTGTTTTGGGCTATGGTGAACGGTCCGAAGACGATAAATAAACATAAGAATAGGTAATGTCTCATGATCGAAAAGTTTAGTTAATAACGATAATAATATCATTTATTGTGCCGAAAATACAATGGTAAATTGAATGAATCTAATTTTTGTGAAAAATTTGAAAGGTTGAGCCATAAAAATTAGAAAAAAAGTTGGCATGATTAAAAAAGGATTTTATATTTGCACCCGCCTTTGCAACGCATGGGTGTTTTGCTCCGACGGGCATGCCCGTAATCAGCAAATGTATTGGAGGAATGGCAGAGTGGTCGAATGCGGCAGTCTTGAAAACTGTTGAGGGTCACACCTCCGGGGGTTCGAATCCCTCTTCCTCCGCAAAAGAAACCCGCAACGTATGTTGCGGGTTTTTGCATTTTTAGGAATGGGCGAAATCGTTTTATACTTGCCTAGAATTCCCTTTTGGGATCACCGTACTGAAAGTGTAGTAATCCACTCATATTGGATATACTATACCTAATACACTTTTTAAGTTTTATAAATGCGCCATCCATTTTTTGTGTGTTTAAAAGCCTCTTTCAATCACACCCAAACACACATTGCAATTGCTTTATCAACAACAATACCCGTTTTTTTTCGGACATCTGCTTTTATGGGAAGTAAGTAGGTGCCTTGTTTGGTATCGAACCAAATGGCGGTTTCCCATTGTACGCTTCCAATGGCAGCCTGAGCTTTCATACGACCCCAACCTTCTTCCTGCCATTTTAGGTGTGTTCGGATCTCTTCGGATATGGCTTTGGGTAAAGCCACAAAATACCAACCACCCGGTGCCTGATGCTGCCACATGGTTGTTGAAAATTCATATTTGATTCTAGATTCCATTTTAGATTACAAATGTTGGAATTCAAAGAGGTTATAAGACCATAAAACTACAATAAATTTTTCTTGGATGTGAGCTGTAAATAGACAAATAATAACAATTTACGAGTATAAAAAGTTAATGTTAGCATAACTATAAGTCACGGTAAATACAAAGTGAAACCTGTTACCTTTGCATTTAGAGTTTTTCATACTAAAACTGTTGAAATCTACAGATTAAACAAAGGGCAATGAATGTTAATCGTAAAAAAATCCATGCACTTATTACGCAAATAGAGGCTTTAATAACCTCGCTGTATGATGATGAGGCATCTTATGCTAATTTATTAGAGGCGATTCATCCGGTATATCAAAAAAGTGCACGAAATCTGATCCATTATAATAGCATTCGAAAGATAGACCTGAGGGTTTTACAAAAGAAATTACGTCACTTGGGACTTTCCAGATTGGCTAAGGCCGAAGGGCATATCTTATCGAGTTTAATCAAAACCAGGTTTATACTCTATAAATTATTGGATGAGCAACCCCCAACAGTTTTGAAGTCGGGACTATCCATTAAAAACAGCAAACGATTATTAAATAAACATGCTAAGGAACTTTTGGGATATCGCTCTAAAGGCCGAAGGGTTAGAATTATGGTCACACAGCCCACACAGGCCGCCTACGATTATGATCTGGTGTATGAGATGGTAGCACGCGGTATGAATTGCGCAAGGATCAATTGTGCCCATGATGACCCAGAGGTTTGGAAACGAATGATACGTCACGTAAAGAAAGCATCCAAGGCTCAGGGCAAACGCGTAAAAATAGCTATGGATCTGGCGGGACCTAAGATCAGAACCGGTCAGATAACACCAGGACCAAAGATCAAAAAAATATCACCGGAACGCGACGATTCAGGACGAATTACGGATCCTGCTATAGTAAAACTAGTCCCATATTTAAAAGAAGATTCTGAAAATGATGCACTTCCTGTTTCAGAAGACTGGTTGACCCATCTCAAGCTTGGAGATGTATTAGCGTTTAAGGATGCCAGAGGTAAGGCACGGGAGTTTAAAGTGATTGAGGTTTTGGAATCCAAAGTGATCGTTCATGCTTACGAAACGGCGTATGTCGAAGAAGGCACCTTAATAACCAGCGATCGACCCGATTTGCCTGAGACTCATGTTGGTAATTTACCACCCATAGAACAGCACCTGCTACTGAAGGTAAACGATAGACTGATCATTACCAAAGCCCCTGTTCCCGGTCACCCTGCAGTTTATGATGATGAAGGTCAACGCATTGAAAACGCACACATATCCTGTCAGACTCCTGAAATATTCAATCGTGTAGGTGTTGGAGACCCTATTTTGTTTGATGATGGTAAAATTGAGGGGCATATTGAAAGCATGTTCGATGATCACATGGTGGTCAGAATCACCAGAGCCAAAGAGAAAGGCTCTAAATTAAAGGCCGAGAAGGGTATGAACTTTCCCAAAACCGACCTTCAAATCAGTGGCCTAACTGAAAAAGATAAACTGGACTTGGAGTTTGTGGCCAAAAATGCAGATGTTGTTAATTTTTCATTTGTCAATTCAAGAGCAGACGTCGAAGCATTGTTGCACGAATTGGAAAAATGGAACGTGACGAACACCTTGAATATCATTTTAAAAATTGAAACTGCATTTGCATTCGACAATCTGGTAGATATATTATTAGCGGCTATGAACGTTAAGCATATTGGCGTCATGATTGCCCGTGGGGATTTGGCAGTAGAAACCGGTTGGGAGAATATTGGAAGGATCCAGGAAGAAATACTGGCATTGTGTAGTGCAGCTCATATCCCTGTAATATGGGCGACACAGGTGCTGGAAAATTTTGCCAAAAAAGGACTCCCTTCAAGATCCGAAATCACCGATGCAGTATACTCTTTAAAAGCCGAATGTATCATGCTGAATAAAGGACCTTACATGAGCGATGTGCTACAGTTATTGACAAAAATCCTGTCGCGTATGGAAAGCTACCATGAGAAAAACGAGATCATGCTTCCAAAAATGGAAAAGGCATAAAGTTGATGAAAGCGTATTGATTTAACTAATACCAATCCCAAGTCTCTCCGATAAGCTCAAAGAGCCTTTCATTATGCGGTTGGTAGAAGGCTCTCAACGCATTGATATCGTCCTTATAAAGTTCTTTTTCTGAAACTTTGCTGACGTTCTGACTTTTATAAGGCAACTCTTCATAAGGTACGCCAATAAACTGCTGTACGGTTTTAAGCGTTTTAGAGGATTGCGTTTTTAAAGCCTTACTTTCAAGAATCAGTAATTGATCGCTATTGAAATGCTTTAAGTAGGTTTTGATCTGTGTATCATAGATACCACGCTTTACATAGGCAATTCTATTATCATTATAAGACGTGTTTTCAAGTTGTTGAATCTCTTTGTTTATGGCTGTTGAAAACGGACGCGGATCGTGCAAATGAGCATGCTTTCCGGTTTTAAAATGATGGTGAAACATGGTCCATGCAGAAAATGCCCGTTCAGCAGGATCTCGTAACAAGAGGATCAGCTTTAGTTTAGGGTTGTAATTGTATAATCTTGATGCCACTTCGGGATGGAAAATATATAAGGGTGTAGCTTCAAATACCTTTGAGCCCTTGGATATGTCTTTCGGGAAGGGAAAGAACGAATGGTACTCATGAATGTTTTGTTTTTGGTACCATTGATCATTATCAAAATAATGAACTTCTTTGACCAGAGACGGAGCCATATGAGAATGCGCTTCAAGCATTTTGAATAGTCCGGATGTGCCACATTTTTGAGCGCCAATGATTATAAAATCTGGTCGGGTACAATACCCTAATCGTGCTAAAGTCTTTCGTATCTTTCTTTTCATTCGATTTGATTTGAATGGTGAAAAGCTAATGATTGTTAATTTGGTGTTTCCCTTGATCCGAAAATAATAATAAAGGGGTATTATCGGGTGTTATGATGCCGGTTTTTGATAACCCCAATTTTATGAGCAGTTGCTGAGAAGGGATGTTGTTCGCATCGGTAATGGCATGAATCTGCTCTAGATTCAACGTGTTTTTACCATAGCTCATAATGGCTTTAGCCGCCTCGTAAGTGTAACCCTGACTTTCATAGTCCGGTAAAATGGCAAATCCAATATCGGGATGATCCAGATAATCACGTTTTACAAAACCACAAATTCCAATGGGCTTTTTATGGGATTTTATGGTCATTTTATACAATCCAAAACCCTGTTGTTTATAAGCATCGATAAGACTATTATCAATATACTTAACTGCATCTTCAAGTGTTTTAACACCTCTGTCTCCAATATATTTAAGCCACCCGGGACTATTCAATAATGCCAAAAAGAAATCCGAGTCTTTTACAGTAGCATGTTCGAGAGTTAGGCGTTTGGTAGTTAGAATTTGCATGGTGCAATATATTGATCTTCAAATGTAATAAGATTTGTGGGATATTACAGGATGCATTTCAACAACCGATTTTTTTGTACAGGTCTTAATGATAGCCTCTTTAGCATTAGTGGATTATTGGTTATTTTTGCAATTAAAAAAACATGGCCATCATAGACGCTTTATCCTGGCGATATGCCACCAAACAATTTGACAACACCAGAGTATTATCAGATGCTAAAATTCAGCTTCTCAAGGAAGCGTTTAATCTAACAGCGACCTCATACGGTCTGCAAACGCTTAAATTGGTAATCTTAAAAGATAAAACCAGGCGTGAAGGTTTGTTACAATACGCTTATGAACAACGTCAGGTTGCTGATGCGTCACATCTTTTTATCATTTGTGTGCAAAATGATATTGACCATACGGATGTGGATGTGCATTTTGAAAATGTAAAAACCATACGTGATACCCCCGAATCTATAGTATCACCATTCCGAACCCAATTAAAGTCAACTCTGGGAAATATGAATGCTGATGAAAAGCACAATTGGGCTGTAAATCAGGCTTATATTGCTTTGGGTAATTTGATGACCGTATGTGCCGTAGAGCGTATTGACAGCTGCCCCATGGAAGGGTTTGACAGGGCCGCTTTTGATGAGATCCTAGGCCTCAAAGCTCATGGACTTAGGTCTGTATTACTTTTGCCTGTAGGCTACCGTGCTGAAGACGATAAGTTTGCAACATTCAAGAAGGTGAGAAAGCCTGTGGATGATGTCGTAATTGAATTGTAATTCTATACGATTATAATTACAAAATGTTATATTTGTTGAACGCCTGATCGTTACAGGTACTTATAAAAAATATGAATATGAAAAAGTTAATCATCTTATTTATTGCTGTTTGTAGCACTCAGATCTATGCGCAACAATCTGCTGCGATACAATGGCAAACCGATTATAGTAAAGCACAACAATTGGTAAACTCTCAAGACAAAATGATGTTGTTGTTCTTTGCCGATAAGGCATCGCAAAGTGGAATAGATGCTAATTTTTTGAATACTCAGGCCTTACAAAACTTAAGCTCAAAGTACGTGTTTTACAAGGTTGATTTAAACAGTAGTGATGCCACTACCAAAATGTATAATCAGCGCTTAGACATTCATTATAATAAAATGAAGGCTTACCCTTCAATACTGGTCATTAATAATAAGGGGCAAAAATTAGGAGAACAGCAAGCTGACTTTAGTTCTGAAGCCTCAAAAACCTATTTGAATTTCCTGAAATCTTTATAACCAATGCCCGGATTTGAATTATTTGGAGACGCAGAACGCAAAGAAGTTAATGACGTCTTAGACAATGGTGTGCTTATGCGATACGGTTTTGATGGTATGCGTAACGGTCATTGGAAAGCCAAGAGTCTTGAGGCTGAATTACAGCACACCTTTAAAGTGAATCATGTACAGTTGGTTTCTAGCGGAACGGCTGCCGTCTCTGTAGCTTTAGCAGCAGCAGGTGTTGGTGCAGGCGATGAGGTCATTATGCCAACATTTACCTTTGTAGCCAGCTTTGAGGCTATTCTTATGTTGGGTGCCATACCCGTATTAGTAGATATTGATGATACACTGTGTTTAGATCCAAAAGCTGTGGAACAAGCCATCACTTCAAAAGCCAAAGCCATTATGGTTGTACAAATGTGTGGAAGTATGGGCGATATGAATGCATTAAGGGCTATTAGTGACAAACACAATTTGATATTGGTAGAAGATGCGTGTCAGGCTATAGGCGGTATGTATGATGGAAAACCTTTAGGAAGCCTAGGCGATCTGGGATGCTTTTCTTTCGATTTTGTAAAGACCATTACTTGTGGTGAGGGTGGTGCAGTAATTACGGACAACCCATCATACTATAAACATACCGATCATTATTCTGATCATGGTCACGATCATGTCGGAAATGACAGAGGTGCCGAATCCCATCCCTTTTTAGGCTATAACTTTAGGATTTCCGAATTGAATGCTGCAGTAGGTTTGGCACAGGTAAGACGACTACCGGAATTTATAGCCCTTCAGAAAAGGAATTATACCTTGTTAAGAAATGAACTGTCAGACCTCTCGGAAGTAACGTTTAGAACCGTTCCTGAAGGCGGCGAGGAGAGTTGTGCCTTTTTGAATTTCTTTCTTCCCGATCTGAATACGGCTCGTAACGTGTCACAGTCTTTTAAAGATCAAGGTATCGATGCTTGTTTTCATTATTATGATAATAACTGGCATTACGTTAGAAAGTGGGAACATCTTAAAAACTTAAAATCATTATACCCCATCAGTAAAGAAGTGCGTGAAGGTCTGGCAGGGCTTCAAACAGCTTCTTTTGAGCAATCTGATCATTTTATTGCCAGAAATATATCTTGTTTGATAAAACTATCCTGGACCGAAGATGAAGTTATAACTCGAGCCAAAACCATGGCATCGATCATAAGAGCTCAACGTGCTTAATACGTTACGTAATCGATGATCTCCAAACCGTAACCAATCATACCAACACGTTTGGTGGTTTGCTCGCTATTAGAGATCAAACGTAGCTTACTGATCTTAAGGTCGTGAAGGATCTGTGCCCCAATACCAAAATCTTTAGTATCCATAGCAATTCTTGGTGCTTTGACCAATGTGCCTTCCACTTGGTCATCCTTTAGTATGGAAAGGCGTTTTAAAAGGTTCATGGATTGAGCTTGCTGATTGATAAATATAATAGCACCTTTACCTTCATTATTAATGACATTAAACATGTCATCAAGTTTTTTGTCGGCATTGTTGGTTAGTGTTCCCAGAATATCATTATTAACCAGTGTAGAATTGATACGCGTTAGAATCGGTTCGTCTGTTTTCCAGTTGCCTTTTGTTAGAGCTATATGTATTTGATCGTTGGTAGTTTGCTGGTAAGCTCTAAGCCTGTAGTTGCCAAAACGCGTTTCTATATTAAAATCGTTTTTCTTTTCGATCAATGAATCATGTTCCATACGGTAGGCTACGAGATCTTCAATAGAAACGATCTTGAGATCAAACTTTTGGGCCACTTTAATCAATTGTGGTAAACGTGCCATTGTACCATCTTCATTCATGATCTCAACGATAACACCTGCAGGTTCGAGACCGGCCAGTCTTGCAAAATCTATAGCAGCTTCTGTATGACCTGTTCGTCGTAGTACACCACCTTCTTTAGCAACTAAAGGAAAAATATGACCCGGTCTTGCCAATTCAAAAGGCTTGGTGTCCGATGCAATTAATGCCCGTACTGTCTTGGCCCTGTCACCGGCAGAGATACCTGTAGTTACACCATTCCCCCTTAGATCTACAGAGACAGTAAATGCAGTTTCCATAGGATCTGTATTGTTGTTAACCATCATGTGAAGGTCTAATTCCTTACAACGGTGCTCTGTTAAGGGCGCGCAGATCAATCCCCGGCCATGTGTTGCCATAAAATTGATGGTTTCGGGAGTGATGAGTTCTGCAGCAGCTAAAAAGTCGCCTTCATTTTCTCTGTTCTCATCATCGACAACTATAATGACCTTGCCTTTTTTAATATCGGCAATGGCTTCTTCAATAGTATTTAGTTGTATGGTAGTATCCAAAGGTTGTGTTTGAATGGTCATGAGTTATGATTATAGATGCAAAGATATTGCTTATTTTATATTTTCTAAGCATGACTGATGGAAGTCTTTCCGTATTTTGCTTTTTAAGAAGATATATTTTAATGGATATATGGGCAGACTTAACAAGATCCATAAAGGATTAATTCTTTTATTGCTTTTGTTGATTACCTTGTAGAATTTTGAATACCGCAACGAGCTGACCACGACATAAATGGCGAAAATGATAAATGAAATAATGCTTAGATCCAAAACAGCCGATGCTAATTCCGGGAGCTTATTATTTTTAAATACAAAATGAAGAATAAGAAGCACAACTCCGATAGAAAAGGTGACTAAACTGGTTGTAGAATAATCAATGTAATCTTTTAAATGCGTTTTGGCTTTTGTAATGTCTTCAGGAACAGTTAACCCGTGATCCGCCAATTCATTAAGAGTAATATTTCTGTCCGAAAGGTGCTGTAAGGCCATTTGCTTTGGACTTTTGTCCAGATCGTATTGTCCTTGATCCTTTATAACTTCTACCAATTGTTCTACAGAATAGTCGTTAAAATAGGTGTAAGCTTTTGAGGACTGTATGGTGCTGGTCTTATCTTTAATGTTGAACCATTTTTTTAATGGTACAAGGATAAAATCCATTTCAAAAAGATTTCGGTCTTTTGTAGCTCTCGAGGTTAGATAAATACTGAGCGGCAGCATGATCAAAGTAGACATCCATGTCGCAAATACAGGGTTTAAAGTACCATCTTTAGAACTGTTCTTTGCAAAGATACCTATGAAATGGTAGGTAAGGAACAGTAGAATGGCAATGACTAGGGGTAAGCCTAACCCGCCTTTACGGATCAAAGCCCCTAAAGGTGCGCCAACAAAAAAGAGAATGACACAGGCAAAAGCCAAGACGTATTTTTCGTGCAAAGCGATAATGTGTCTGTTTAACCAGGTGCTACGCGTGCCGAAGGTTGTAGCATTAGTTTTTAAGATCTGATTGGTACTATTGACCGTATTTTGAACCAGATTTAATACTTGTACTTTATCTTTAGTAGAGAATAGATCCAGGACATCACCATTAAATATGGAATCTTTTTGGGGTTCAATATTGGCATTTAATGTACTATAAGTAGAGCGATTATATAGGGTGTTGGATAAGGCTTTATAATCTTTAACACGTTCTACTTTAAGACTGTCAATAGTGTAGTACAATTCACTGACATTAAACATATTGTACCTATTATCCACCGATTTTTCATTGATGTCCTCATTATTTAAACTCTCCAAATCTACATTGATAATGTATTTTTCAAAGTAGCTTCTGGCATGTGGTTTTGTATTGATGTATTTTCTAACATCTTTGCTTACAATCTCATCATAATAATTGCCATTACGTAATTCCAATTGTAAAATGTTGGAATCTTCACTACTGATCAATTCGCCAGTTTCAGAGATGATTACCGTGTAATTACCATTTTTAATGGATTTCTTTTGATGTATGACAACATTCTTTAAGTACTGGCCACGATCGCCACTTTTCTCTTCAACCTTTATATTGATATTTCCTATTTGGTTGAATTGTCCTTCGGCTATGGCCATTGCCGGTTTCATTTTGGCGATATTTCGTCTTAAGTTATAAGAATTGTATTCGGCCCATGGAATTACATTATTAGCAAAGAAAAAGGCGATAACAGATAACCCGATGATAAAAATACTCAGACCCCTCATGGAACGTTGTAATGAGATGCCGTTAGATTTCATTGCAGCAAACTCATAATTTTCGGCCAGATTTCCAAAAACCATGATGGATGCCAAAAGTATGGTTAGTGGCAACACTAAGGGCACCATCTTTGGGGCAAAATACAAAAGAAATTTACCCACAACAAGGATGTCCAAATCTTTACCGGCCAGCTCAGCAATGTATAACCATATGGTTTGTAATACAAAAATGAACATCAGTATTACAAAAACACTCAAAAATGTTCTGAGATAGGTGGTAAGTATGTACCGATCGAGTATCTTCAACCTTAGTCTATTTTATTGATGTAGTAATCTTCATATTTACTCTCATCAAATGTAAATAAGGTTTTTGATATGACTTCGTCGGTTTTAAAAGAATTAACAGTTAAAGTGGTTTTTGTTCCGTTTTTACCAACTTCTATCAAATTATAAATGTGTTTGGTATTGGCGTCTATACCTAATAATACTTGTTTTATTTCCGAATTGGTATCCATCGGACTTAGTTTAACATACTGGATCTTTCGTCCTCTGATGTTTTGCGTAATGTCCATTTTATAGGTGTAACCATCTTCATAAAATGATAACATAGCACTAGGTGTTATGGTACCTTCTTCGTCGGAATTGTCATTAGATATTGTCACTTCTTCATCTTCCGGACTAATGGAGTACAAGGTTTTTCCGTCAAATATTCGGGTAATGCCTAAGACATTAAGTACGTATTTGTCGCCTTCAATGGTTACACTGCCCTTCGTTTCCTGCTTAATATTTTCACTGACATTATTAAGCTCGTATTTAAAATCGATGCTAATGTTTTTATAAGCTTTTACCTTATTACTAACTTCGGTCAACAGTGCTTTTGCATTGGTATCGTTCTGAGCAAAAACAGTACTGCTAATTATCAATGTAAGTAATACAACTATACGTTTCATTCTTTTTTAATTTTTTATTGTTTTTCATTTTCCAGAAGTTGATCAAGAGCAGCAAAATCGGGGATTAAAACCTGTCTGGCTTTACTGCCTTCAAAAGGCCCTACAATGCCTGCGGCTTCTAACTGATCAATAATTCTTCCGGCTCTGTTATAACCTAGTTTGAGCTTTCTTTGCAATAATGATGCCGAGCCTTGTTGCGCCGTAATAATTATTTCTGCAGCTTCTCTAAACAACTTATCTCTTTCTGAAATATCTATATCAAGACTTGTGCCACTTTCTTCTCCAACATATTCGGGAAGCAGATGCGCATCGGGATAAGCTTTTTGGGCTCCGATAAATTCAGTAATGCGTTCTACTTCAGGTGTGTCGACAAATGCACATTGTATACGTACTAGATCATTTCCCTGAGTATATAGCATATCACCACGACCAATCAGCTGATCGGCACCGGAGCTGTCTAAAATGGTTCTGGAGTCTATTTTCGAAGTTACTCTAAAAGCGATTCGAGCGGGGAAGTTGGCTTTAATGATCCCCGTAATGACATTCACCGACGGACGCTGTGTGGCAATAATTAAATGTATTCCAATGGCTCTGGCCAACTGTGCCAATCGGGCTATTGGTGTTTCGACTTCTTTACCGGCAGTCATAATAAGATCAGCAAACTCATCTACAACCAATACGATATAGGGTAAGAATTGATGACCGTCATTCGGGTTGAGCTTTCTGGCCTTGAATTTGGCATTGTATTCAGAGATATTCCTACAAAATGCATTTTTTAGCAGCTCATAGCGATTATCCATTTCAATACACAAGGAGTTCAACGTATTGATCACTTTGGTATTGTCTGTAATAATGGCATCTTCACTGTCGGGCAATTTTGCCAAATAGTGACGTTCAATTTTGTTAAATAGTGTCAGTTCTACTTTTTTAGGGTCAACCAATACAAATTTAACTTCTGCCGGATGTTTTTTGTAGAGTAGAGAAGTCAGTACGGCATTAAGTCCTACAGACTTACCCTGACCAGTTGCACCAGCCATAAGTAGATGCGGCATTTTTGCCAGATCGACTACCATGGTTTCATTACTGATGGTTTTACCTAAGGCTACCGGCAGTTGCATTTTTGATTTTTGGAACTTCTGTGAGGCTATCGCCGAGTGCATCGATACGATAGTCGAATTTTTGTTAGGAACTTCTATACCGATAGTTCCTTTACCTGGTATGGGTGCTATGATCCGTATACCTAATGCAGATAGTGATAGCGCGATATCATCTTCTAAGTTTTTGATCTTTGAGATACGGATTCCTGCTTCAGGCACAATTTCATATAAAGTTACCGTAGGTCCTATGGTGGCCTTTATGCTAGAGATGCCAATCTTGTAGTTGTTCAGGGTTTCTACGATCTTATTTTTGTTCTCTTCAAGCTCTTCCTGATTGATGGCAATCCCTTCATTATCGTATTTTTTAAGAAGATCTAGAGTAGGGAATTGGTAGTTGCTCAACTCTAATGTAGGGTCATATTGACCAAAATCTTCCACCAGTTTATCAGCAAGGTTATCGGTCTCGGATTGTTCTTCTTTAGCAGTTTCAACCTCCATAGCAATAGCTTCTTTTTCAACGGCCTCTACTTCTTCTACAGGAGGTGTCTCAATTTCGAGCTTTGCAGGTTCTTTTTCTATTTTAGAATGCTTGCTAATGGTTGGTTCCAGATTTTCCAAAGGAATTTCAAATGCCGACTTAATGGCTTCAGCTTCTGCAGTGAGATCATTATCAAGAGCAACAACAGGTTCTTCTTCAGAAGTATCATCCGAAGGTTCAAAATCTGTTTGAACCTCTTTTTTTGCGTTTTTAAAGCCTGCCACAATAGAGGCTCCTGTAACTTTAAACCGAATGGCTAAATACGTAATGAGTCCAAAAGCTAAAAGCAGGATAGTCCCTATTTTCCCGACATAATCCTGGAAGAAATGATTCATTTCATAACCAATAGTACCGCCTAAGAAATCGTATTTATGTGTAAAAAAGCCCAATAATATGGAACTCCAAATTACAATTAAAGTTCCCCAGATCCAATGCCTGCGTAATTTTGCCTTGTTGATATCCAGAGTGACATAAACACCAGATAAGAATAGTAATCCGGAAAATATAAAAGAAGGGATACCAAAACCTTTAGTGATAAATAAATCGCTAAGTTTAGCGCCAAAAAGCTTTGCCCAGTTTTTAGCCTCAACATCTCGGGAAGGAAATTCAGAAAGAATACTTTGGTCTTCTTTACCGGTAAATAGAAAGGATAAAAACGAAATAAAAAGCAATACACCAAGTATAATTAACAAGCTTCCGAAAATTAACTTTTGTTGGCTCGATAATTTAAAGGATGGTATTTTAAGTGTTGGTTTGGCCTTCTTTGGTTTAGCCTTGGTTTTCTTTTTAGTTGTCTTCTTCGCCATTAAGCACGCCTTAGATTAAAACAAAAATACAAATTACTAACGTTTATCCTAGTAGATTTGGTATTTATAGAAACTTTGGTAAATAAATAAAACCGGCAATGATAACAGCAACAATTGAGGCGATGAACACCGCTCCTGCAGCCACATCCTTAATCAGGCCTATCTTGTGATGATGTTCAGGGTGTATAAAGTCTGCAATGTACTCTATAGCTGTATTTACACCTTCAATGCTCATGACCAAACCGATCATTGCAATCTGAATCATCCACTCGGTTTTACTGATGTTAAAATACAATCCTGCCAGAGTCACAGCAACTGCGATAAACAATTGTATTTTAATACTGGACTCGGTCCTGATCAAAATAACCATGCCTTTAAAAGCATACCCGACACTTTTAAGTCGGTTGACTAAAAAAGATTCCTTTTTAGACATACATAATTCTAAGATAATGCCTCCAATGCCGCGGTATAATTTGGTTCGTCGGCAGTTTCTGATACCTGTTCGGTATAAACGACTTCACCGTTTGGATTTACCACAACGACGCATCTGGAATGTAAACCTTCAAAAGCACCATCTGTAAAGTCCAGGCCATAAGCTTTTCCAAAGCTACCATCTCTAAAATCTGATAGCGATATGACATTATCTAAACCTTCAGCACCACAAAAACGCGCTTGAGCAAAAGGAAGGTCTCGTGAAACACACAATACTTTGGTGTTATTTAATGCACTGGCTTCTTTGTTAAATTGCCTTACCGATTGTGCGCAGGTTCCGGTATCTACGCTTGGGAATATATTGAGGATCAACTGTGAGCCCTTATAATCATTAAGAGATACTGTTGAAAGATCGTTTGCTACGAGTGTAAAGTCGGGAGCTACTGTGCCTGTTTTTGGTAAATTACCAGAAGTATTTACAGGTGTGCCGCCTAAAGTGATTGCTGCCATAATGTGTTATTTTTGTAGTTAAAAATAAACATTATTAGTCTTATTAGATATTAAATAATGACTAAAGTTTATCTTTATTGAAAACTATGATAATGAATGAAGCTGACCTAATTATTGAACGCCTGCAATTACAACCACACCCCGAGGGTGGTTACTTTCGTGAAACCTACAGAAGTTCAGGAATCATAGGTAGTGAATGCCTTGAGCCTATATATGATGGTGTACGTAATTACAGTACCTGTATCTATTTTTTATTGACCTCAGATCGCTTCTCTGCGTTTCATAAGATTCACCAGGATGAGGTATGGCATTTTTATAAAGGATCACCAATAAAGCTGCATGTTATTTCCAAATCTGGTAATTATAATTCCATCATGATCGGTAATCATCTCGATCGTGGTGAAGTGCCTCAATATGTTGTGAAAGGCGGTGATTATTTTGCTGCTGAAGTACCGGGAAAAGACTTGTACGCATTAGTCGGTTGTACCGTGTCTCCCGGATTCAATTTTAAAGATTTTTATATGCCAGAGCGTACTGAATTACTAAAACTATTCCCAAATCAATCTGAGGTTATTAACCAACTTACAAGAACTTGAGTTTTAGTGATTGATGAATTTTTATCTTAATTCAGCACCAAGCTGCTTTTCAAAATTTGCCTGAAGCTTATTCATGATCTTATCAATCTGCTTGTCAGTGAGAGTTTTGTTCTCATCTTGTAATGTGAAACTCACCGCATAGCTTTTTTTGCCTTTTGGTAGATTTTTTCCTTCATAGACATCAAAGAGGTTGACAGATTTTAATAACTGTTTTTCGGTTTGTTTTGCTATGGTGTAAATGTCATTATAGGTAACCTGATGGTCTAATAATAATGCAAAATCTCTACGGACTTCTGGGTATTTAGGAATGGCTTTAAATTTAATGGTGTTGTGTTTAGCCATATCCAATACATTGTCCCAATTAAAGTCAGCGTAAAGTACAGGTTGCGATATGCCGAAAGTTTTCAATATTGATTTTTTAACCAAACCAAAATCTACCATTGTCTTTTTGCCTAAAGCTAAAGACATTCCTTCGCTTAATAGATCGGTTTTTATAGGTGACGCTTTTAATCGGGATAAACCCAAGCGTTCCAATATGCCTTCAACAGTACCTTTCAGATAAAAGAAATCACCGGGAGAAGCCGCAGTATTCCAGCGTTCTTCAGATTTGTTCCCGGTAACAAAGAGCGACAAATGTTTGTGTTCTTCTCTTTGCTCAGTATAGTTGTGATAGGTTTTTCCAAATTCAAACAGTTTGAGATCGTGACGCTTCCTATTGATATTATGGGCTACAGCTTCTAATCCTGAAAATAATAAGGATTGTCGCATCACGGCCAGATCATTACTTAACGGGTTTAGCATTTTTACATGATGCTCGTCTTTTAACTGTTCACTAAGTGTTGCGTATTCTGCTGTAGTTAATGAGTTGGCTAAAATTTCAAAAAACCCTTGTGCTGCTAGCTGGTTACCTATAATGTTTTGAAGTTTGTAATCTTCAAATCGCGTAGTGTTTGAGATGGAAGCGTTTAGCTTTTCTGTAGTTCCTATATTGTTATAGCCATATACTCTTAAAATCTCTTCAATAATATCAGCTTCGCGTTGTACATCGTTACGATAAGCCGGTACGGTAAGTCCTAACCCGGTTTCGGTAACGTTATTGACTTTGATTTCTAAGGAGGTAAGAATACTTTTTATGGTTTCTCTTGGCAGCTCTTCTCCAATCAGTTTTTTAGCATTTTCAAAACTGAGACGAACTTGAAAATCTTCTATTTTATTGGGATAGGCATCAATGATATCGCTAGATATTTCACCACCTGCAATCTCCGTAATCATTAATGCAGCACGCTTTAATGCATATTCTGTAATATTAGGATCTATACCACGTTCGAAACGGAACGAAGCATCAGTGTTTAATCCGTGACGTTTTGCTGTTTTACGTGTACTGACCGGATTAAAATAAGCGCTTTCCAGAAAGATACTGGTAGTGCCTTCGGTTACACCCGAATGAATACCACCAAATACTCCGGCAATACACATTGGCTTTTCGGCATCGCAGATCATAAGATCGTCCTCATGCAATTCCCGTTCTACATCGTCTAATGTGATAAATTTGGTGCCCGCCGGAAGGGTTTTAACTTCTACTTTGTTACCTGCGATCTTATTGGCATCGAAAGCATGTAGTGGTTGCCCTAATTCGTGCAATACATAATTTGTGATATCAACAACATTGTTTATTGGGGATAACCCTATGGCTTTGAGTCGATGCTGTAGCCATTCAGGTGATGCTTCTACTTTAATTCCTGAAATGGTTACACCACAATAGCGTGGTGCTTTTTCTTTATCCAAAACATCAACATCGATCTTTAAAGTGCGACTATCTACATGGTAAGCACTTACAGATGGTGTTATAAGTTCCAGAGCAATTTCTTTTTGTAAAAGTCCAGCTTTAAGGTCGCGCGCTACACCATAATGGCTCATGGCATCAGCACGGTTGGGTGTTAATCCAATTTCAAATACATCGTCATTTTCAATATCAAAAACTTTTGCAGCTGGTGTCCCTGCCTTAAGCGTATCATCAAGTACCATTATACCATCATGAGATTGCCCTAAGCCTAATTCGTCCTCAGCACAGATCATTCCGTGACTTTCTTCACCTCTTATCTTTCCTTTCTTGATTTTCCAGGCTTCACCTTCAGCCGTGTATAATGTGGTGCCAATAGTGGCTACGGCAACCGTTTGTCCGGCTGCAACATTAGGTGCACCACAAACGATTTGCAGAGGTGTGTCACCATTAACATCAACAGTGGTAACCTTTAGGCGATCAGCATTAGGATGCTGTTCACAGGTTAATACTTTACCAATAACAACACCTTCCAAACCACCTTTTATGGATTCGTAGCGTTCTATGCCTTCAATCTCCAGTCCAAGATCCGTAAGTAATTCTCCGGTTTTTTCAGCGTCCCAATCCAGTTTAATAAATTGTTTGAGCCAGTTGTATGAAATCTTCATGCGGTTAATTTAATCAAGAGGCAAAGATAATAATAGTATGGTCTTAATGAAACTGTACTTAGGCTTTTTTATGTAAGGTATTTGTTGTTATTTCGATACTTTAAATAAAGCTTTTTTTATGATACGATCAATAATAGGATGTTTGTTAGCTGTAATGGTGCTGTCTTGCCAGGATAAAAACGAATTGCAAACGTTACAAAATGGATCTTACCGTGCAACTTTAAAGGTGCAAGATCAGAAAGTATTGCCATTCATTATGCATGTTAAAGGGCCAAAATCGTTGGAAATTCTAAATGCTGAGGAAGTGATTGAAGTCGATGAAGTCAGCTACCGGAACGATTCGGTATTTATAAAAGCACCGGTTTTTGAAGGGTATATAGCTGCTGTATTTGACGGCCAAGATTTAAAAGGTAGTTTTATTAAAGAAAGCTTGAATAGAGTAGTGCCATTTGAAGCCGAATATAATAATGATGTACGTTTTCCGAAACCAAAATACAGTCCGACGACCCGAAGTGTGGCTGGCGTATGGGAAACCGTGTTCAGTCCTGATGTTGAAGATGATGCATATATCGCTAAAGGGATTTTTGAACAGGTAGATCATTTTGTGTATGGTACTTTTAGAACAACAACCGGCGATTATCGTTATCTGGAAGGGATTATGGATGGAGATGTTATGAAACTTTCTACATTTGATGGGGCACATGCCTTTTTATTTACGGCAAAAGTGTCGGATTCTACCATGGAAGGTCAGTTTTATTCAGGAAACCATTGGAAAGAACCTTTTATTGCTAAACGCAATCCGGAATACGAATTGCCAAGTGCTAACGCACTTACCTTTTTAAAAGAAGGTTATGACACGCTGGCTTTTGAGTTTCCTGATGAACAAGGCGCTATGGTAGCGTTAACCGATGATCGTTTTAAAGATAAAGTTGTAGTTGTACAAATTATGGGAACATGGTGTCCCAATTGTTTGGATGAGAGTAAGTACTACACGACGTTTTATGAGGCTAATAAAGATAAGGATATTGAGATCGTGGCTTTGGCTTTTGAATATGCTAAAACGCAAGAGGCTGCCTTTGAAGGTATCAAAAGGTTACGAGAACGTTTGGCGATTGAATATCCGATTTTGTTAGCGCAGTATGGAACATCGAGTAAAACCAAGGCACAGGAAAAGTTACCGATGCTCAATCATGTACTGTCGTACCCAACATCTATTTTTATTGATAAAACCGGAAAAGTACGTAAAATTCATACCGGTTTTAACGGGCCGGCGACGGGCGATAAATATACCGAGTTTAAAAAAGAGTTTGAGGCATTTGTAACAACATTATTGGAAGAGTGATAGAAATTCGTTGATATCTGTGATAAACAGAATATGTTGTGTGGACTTTTATCGGTTGCTGTTTATAGCAAAAACCAAAGTGGATTTAGGCAATAGTATAATGGATTTATGAGATTTGTTATCCGTTAATTTAATTTCTTTTGTAATTCTGAGGATTAAATATTCTGCATTTTTTTCAGATTCATAAGTGTATTCAAGACCATTTATAATTAAATCGCAACCGCCATCAATTAGAGATAAACGATACAATTTCCCATTGAGTTCAATCTCAAATGAGTTGGCAGAAGCGTAGGTTTCATAGTATATGGTGGTTTTTCCACTGGATGTTATTCCAGTATATTTTTTAAAACTTACATCATATACTTCATCATTGTCCTTTTCGATATCCAGTTTGGCATTGCTACCCTGAAAATCCAATAAAGTCTTTTTGTTTTTAGAATCCTGAAGAATCAAAATTCCGTTTACTGTACCACTAAAATTACCTGTTTCTCTATTTTGAAAGATAGAGTCAAATCCGCTTCCATTTATTGAAACTGCATCATTTTGTCCAAAACTGGAAGCTAAAACAAAGCACAAAAGCATAGTAAGTAGCGAATTGTTGAGTTTCATAATAGCGCCGTTAATTTGAGATTTGTTGTTTGTCAAATTTAAAGCTATTATACTAAATTATTAATGTAATAACTCTAATAATCAATTCTAAGATTCTTTTTACATAATTTACAATTGATGAGTTTTCTATCAATACCTGAGCAATTAATGATGTTACTTTTGTGTATAGCTTTTATGGATGATCGTCCAGTTATTATTCAGTTTTAACAGTAAAAAATAATCGATATATACACGTCCGTGGGTTTTGATTTCCACTTTAGCAATAGCGGCATTGTTTTCATAATCTATAGATAGAATTTTACCTATTCTATCTGTTCTTTTACCTTCTTTATATCCACTAATATAATCTTGACCTTTCCAGACATTTAACGCGCCAGTTTTACTTACGGAATAAAGGTTGAGATCTGGATGAAACACCTTTTCTAAGCGCTTTGGTTCACCATTAGATGTACCTTCGATATAATGCATTAAGGCGGCTTTTATAGCGTTTTCATTTTGTAATATTGAATCTAATTGCTGTTCAAAACGCTTCATATTGCCTTCAAATAAAGCAATGTTAGGGTTGCTTTTCAATCGGGCTAAGGTTACGGCATTTTGGTAATTCTCTCTTGCAAGTTCATAATCCCGGTTTGCAAATAAGGCGTCAGCGTAACTATCAAAGCTATTGGGGTAAAAAGGATGTAGGATTGTATTAGCCTTTAATATGGCTTTTGCTTTTTGAGGTATAGAGAGATATTCATAACCTAAGGTATTAATGGTAATGTGATTTAAAACATCTTTTCGATAATATTTCATTACCTCAGCTGTGATGGTAGCTTCATTCAGTATTTCGCTAGAATGTTCTAAAAATGCATGTAAGCTTTCTATCGATAATGAGGAAATTTCCTGATTTTCGATATGTTCTTGTGCTAGTTCTAAAGCAACACTCAAAGCATTTTCATTATCTATCAGAATATCAGGTTGTACACCAACGATCTGAAAACCTTTTTTCGAATCAGGATCACGCTCCACCTCACTAGAAATAGATATGGAAAACCGATCATTAAGTCGATGTTCCATAGCGCCATAACCTGCGCCTGAAGTGTTTTCGCCTATGATAATGGCCCTGTTCTTATTTTGTAACCAAAATGCAAGTTCCTCTGCTGCGGAAGCCGAGTTTTTATTCACTAACACATATACAGGTAGATTTGGATAGGTTTCTCCAGAAATGAAAGGTTCTGTATAGATACTATAACTGTGATCATTGAAACGTGTGTAGAGTTCTGCCAGTTTTACACGCTTTTTTTCGAAAAGATAGCTAATAAGATATGATGCCACATAAGGTGCACCACCATTATTATCTCTTACATCTATGATTAGGGCTTTGGAAGTGCCTAAAAGCGGCATCATTGCAGCAATTTTTTGACGCGTTGTATTGGCATGTGTTGCATTAGAGAAATGTTTAATCTTTAGATAGGCAATATCGTTTTTTAAAAAATTAATACGCTCCAAACCATGGTTATTCGTAGTTGAATTTTGTTGCTGTAGGTCTGGGTTTGTATTGCTAGTATAATTGACAAATAGATGTAGATCACCATTGACTTTCCTTAGATCTTTAGTGAGTTGTTCAGCCAAGGCTTGTGGGGATGTTATAGTGTCGTAATTATGATGTTTCATATTTGATTTAAGAGCATTGCCTAGTTGCTGACCTTCCTTTACTGAAACATAGTAATAAGCTAAAGAGTCGGAGATGTTTTTGATGAGAGATTTTAGTTCTTTTTTTGTTACTTCATCAGGAGCTTGAGAAAAAGCCAATCCTGATACTAGAAATGAAATGGTGTAAAACCAAAGTTGTTTTAATTTCATAGGACTGTAAATTTGTGGTGCTAAAATAATAGGCTTTTTTTATAAAAAATAGAATGAAATTAGCCCTAGAGTGCTCTATAAAAACTGGGTAAAAGCTTCGTTTGTGCTTTGAAGTTTCTGATGAAATGGCTTTGGTCGGAGAATCCACAATAATGAGCAATTTCACTTAGGCTTAGATCACGATTTCTTATGAAATCTATGCTTCTTTCTACACGTATTTTTCTTTTATATTCACCCAATGTGCAACCGTAATAACTCCTGAACTTTTTTGAAATTGTGACAGGATGCACATTCAACATTGTACTTAATTGATCTAATGAAAAATCTTGATTCCAATGATCATTCAATATTTCGTGAAGTTGGACAGACCATCTAGGAAGTGATTTGGGTACGATGTCTGGGGTGGTTATAAATTCTAATAGTAGAGCCAAAATATGCTCTTGGTAATTACTCTCTTTATTAATGAGTTCTGATTGGATATTTAACATGATGCTTTTGGCAGTATCCATGTTTTTGAGATTATGGAAAATTTCATGTTCACTAATATTATAGGCTTTCATAAACTCTTTTGAAAGCTCAATATTGGCACTTTTAGAGATGGTTTCGGTTGATAAGTACCGATGTATTTCACCAGCATGAAAAAAGATCAACTGCCCTTTATGATCTGTATATACTGATCGACGTTTGGTTTGACTAAGGCCGTTTTGGAATACAAAAACAATATGCATATTTTCATGATAGTGCCAATCTGGATTGCTATTTGGCGTATAATAGGTTCTGGTCACCAGACTTCCATTAATGGCGACTTTATCTTCTATTTTTCCGCTGTATTGCCCTGGTTTAAAGCTCTGGTTTTTCATGAAAATTATCGCAATGGTGATTTACGTCAATTTGATGTTTTGATATGTAATGTCTAAAGTACTAAATAAAGATGCTACATTTTAATCGGTTGGGAGTTAACTAAACTATCTATAGTGGCACATAAGTCACCATCAGTGCCTGAATGATAAATAACACTACAAACGGAATAAATAAATATCCAATGACATCTCTGGCTTGTATTTTAATGCCTGCACCCATAACAGGAAATACGACCAATAAGAAAAATGGCTGTAGCAGGTTACTGAGACTTTCGCCATAGGCAACAGACATAGCTGCTCTGGCGGTCATGGCATTGATCTGATTTGAATCGAGTCCTGAACCTAATTCCTGTACCATATTGATAATACTGGGACCAATGACAGCAAACTCGCCTCCGGCAGACGGAATGGCAAAATTAACAGCGCCACCGGTTAAATAAGCTATAAAGGCATAGGAGTCTACTGTAGCTACAGATGCTAAAAATTCACTAATCTGATTGCCTAAGCCCGTAACAGTCATAATCCCCATGATACCTGCGTAAAACGGATACTGAAACAAAACTCCCGAAATGTTACTGCTGGCACGTTTCATGGCAATACTATAACGCATGGGGGTTATGTGTAAAAACAATCCTGTAATCAGGAAAATAAAGATCATGATATTGAAGTTGAGATCAAAACCATTGGTAGCAAAGTGATGTACAATATATATGAGCCCCAGAAGTGCTACGGCAATTTGTAACCAGCCAGCATTGTTCAAGGTATCAGAAACAGCTTTAAAGGGCAGTTTATAGGATAAAGCTTCCTGTTGTATTGGAATTTCAGTTTCATGAGTTTCGGTTTGAAGGTCTTTCAATGTTTTACCCTTGGCTGATTTGGGTTGTAATACTAAAAACAAAAAAGGGGTTATCAGAACAAAGAGTGTAATCATGAGCATGTTCAGTGGTGCTCCTAAAGTCAATGCCGTAGAAATGGTGCTGTTTAGTGTGCCTTCCTGTATTAAAAAATTATTTTCAGTATTCAATAGTAAGGCAATAGAGCTCGATAAACCAGAAACCCAACCGTTAAACGAGAAGTACACGCAAGCGACTAAAAAAGGGTAGTGGATGCCTTTGATACGTAAAGCCAGTTCTCTACCCAAAATGGCAGTAATAACGACCATACCAAAACTAATTAAAGATAATAAAGCACCAAGCGCTATGACAATCATATAAACTTGCGTTGGTGTTTTTATGTATTGTGTGATATAATCAATACCTTTTTTTACCGGTGAGGATTGTGCAATGCAATATGCTGTAATGATAATGAGAACGATCTGCATCCCAAAAGACAATAATTTCCAGAACCCATCATACCATCCTTTAAGAATGCCAATAGGCTTGGTATCTGTAAATAGTAATGCTAATATGCAACTGAGTAGTGTGAGTAATAGGGCAAATACATAAGCACTGGGCATATACTTGGTGAAGCTGTCTGTAAATTTTTGACCGAGTTTGGTAAGCATTAAGATACGATGTTGATTGCTGCTAAGATAAACGTTTTAGAACAACCTTATTGCTATGGAGTTAGCGTTAGTTTTCAACTCTAACGGTATAGGTTGCAATATAATCATCAGCAATTTTAAAGTGTACATCGTAAAATCCGGCGTCTTCGAACTGATGGTTAAAGCTTAAGGTATTTGTATTGTCGATAAGGAATTCAGGTTTGATGGTATTAATGTCTTTACCATTATCTATTAATAACCGGATTTGATCTGAAGGTATTTTGGTTTGTAACTGATATTTAAAATGCATACGATCGCCTTTTTTAATAGTGTCGTGCATTTGCACAGGCGCATTATGAGATGCTAAATGCTTGTAGGCCTTTCCGTAAATGACAGGACCTTGCAAGAAGGTTTCAAATGTGGGGATACCCCCTTCCAATAATAACCACCTTGTATCTATAGGGTAGTGGGTTTTCGCAAAAAAATCAGGTTGCGCTAAAAAATACCCATTATTATATTGGAAATTAAATCTTCCGGTATTAGGGTCAATCAAACCACTGGACCAGGTAGCGTCATTCAAATACCATTTGCCATTAAGTCTTACGGCATTCCAAGAATGGTTTGGGCTATAAAAATCATCAGTACTACTGGTGCTGGTACGACCATAGCCATTGATAATTGTACACTTGATGTTAACCTGTTTGCAAAGCTGTTGAATGACATAGGCATAGCCTGTACAAATGGTTTTTTGACGCTTGCGTAACTTTTTGAATATTATATTTTTAAGGTTTTCATTCCATTGCATCAACTTCAGGCTATCATCTTTAAACCGCTTGCGTTTGCGTTTGTGTTTTAAATACAGCTTATAATCGTTTGCGATATTGTCACAGGTCCATTTGTAGATGGCTCTAAAACGCTCCACATCAGTATTTAGGCCTTTAGTTAGCTTTTGGGCTAATTCCTGTAGGTTGTCGAGCGTTTCATTTTTGCATAAGAACGCCATACTATCTGCCTTCTTGAAGTTGACAGGGTAAAAATCAGATACTTGTGCATGCCCCGATAATGCATATGCTAAACCAACTAACAATGTTAGTTTATTTGCTAATGACATCAACAATTAGTGTTTTTTATTGGTGCGTTTACTTTGATATGGTGTGTCTACCTCTACAGCTTCTAAAATATCAATGTCTTCTAATGCCATGGTCAACTCAATATAACTAGTATTTTCGGTGATCTCTATTTCTTCTGTACGGTAGCCTAAATAGCTAAACACAAGGACACTGCCTGGTTTTAATTCTATCGGAAAAACGAAAGTGCCATCGCGTTTTGTCTTTGTGCCTGCATAGGTGTCTTTGAGTAAAATATTAACATCAGCTAATGGTCCATCGTCGTCAATGACTTTGCCTTTAACTGTAATTTCTGCATTACTTTCCTGAGCAACGACTGGATTACAAATTACAGCTGCAAATAAAAAGCAGCTCATCAATGTTAAGGTGCTAAAACCTTTGTAGTTTGGAATTAATTTTAAAAGTGCTTTCATAATTCTAATTATTTTTCTTCAAATCTAGCATTTTGTGTGTTCTCTGTAAAGTTATACTGAGCTAATGGGACGCTTGTATACGTAAACCCATACTTGTAATGAGTGAAAGCTCAAAGGTCTTCTACAATAAAAATCGCATTATTATTAAGATCATAAAACCCAAACTCGTTGGTGTGCCATGGGGTGTGATGTCTTAACTTATCTGACGTTACGGTTCCTCTTTCAATGAATTCCTCAAAAATTGGGGTGATGTGTTTAACAAACAGCTTTATCACAGAACCTCCCAATAAGGGATCGTCATCAGTATCGGCATGCCATTGTAAATGAATATGTGTGGTTTCTCTTTTCATTACAGCATACATATGGTCTTTATGTAAAAGTTCAAAACCAACATGTTTCTGATACCATGCCACATCACGGTCTATATCCTGACTTGGTATTACAGGAACTATCTCTAGCCATTGTGTATCCATTAACTTAACATGCTAAATGAGTTTTGATTAATTAAAGGTACAAACCAAAATGTGTTTTTAAACCAATCAAAAAGTTAAATTTTTAATCTACTGATCTGACCAAACGGCCAGCTCATTACCGGCAGGATCTGTAAAATGAAATCTGCGCCCTCCGGGAAAAGCAAAAATAGCTTTCGAGATCTTGCCGCCTGCATTGATGATATTTTGTTTTACGGTTTCCAGATCACGATGATACAATACAACCAAGGCACCATTAACTACGTCAGTAGTACTTTGTTCAAAACCACCTTCCAAACCACTTTCCGAAAATGCTGTGTAGTTAGGACCATAATCCGTAAATGTCCATCCGAAAGCTTTAATGTAAAATGCTTTTACCGCTTCAAGGTCATTAGCTGTAAACTCTATATAATTAATGTGATTATCATTCATGAGTATTGATGTATTTGTTTTGTGGTGACTTTGTAATGTTAGAGGTGTTAAATGTATGCATAATTTGAATATGTTAAAGATTCTTAAGAATACGTTAATTAACAAAGTCAAGAATTTCTTTAACAACACAATAACATTTTAGCTTTTTATTTGAGCCTAACTTGCTAATAACTAATAATCACTCAAAATCAATATAAGATGAAGAACAACTACCTCTTTAAGGTGTTAATATGCGCATTTCTGGCTGTTAGCACTTTTTCCGAAGCTCAATTAGATACACCACGCGGAAGCCAAATGGCCTCTGTAATGCAGCGTGTTGGGACGACTGATATTACCATTACTTATTCCAGACCTAGTGTTAATGGTAGAGAAATATGGGGTAAACTGGTGCCTTATGGCATGAATAATCTTGGATTTGGTACAGCTACCGCTGCACCATGGCGAGCTGGAGCCAATGAGAACACACTTATTAGCTTTACTCACGATGTAAAGATAGAAGGCCAACCGTTAGCTGCCGGAACTTATGGACTACATATTGAAGTTAAGGATGATGACAATGCTGTTATTATTTTATCCAAAGACACTAATGCATGGGGTAGTTATTTTTACGATCCTGCCAATGATGCCTTAAGAGCAGCTGTAAAGACTAAATCAGCATCGCACCATGAACTCTTGACTTTTGAATTTAATTCGGTTACTGCAAATGCTACAGTTGCATCTCTGGTATGGGAAAAGAAAGCGATTCCTTTTACTGTTGAGGTGGATGTTACGACTATCGTGCTTAATGATATCAGATCTCAATTCAAAGGCCAAAAAGGGTTTTCTCGTCAAAATTGGGAACAGGCTGCCAGTTTTGCATTAAACAATGGTGGTGATCTTAATGAGGCCCTTAATTGGATCGACAGTGCTATTTCTGGGCAGTTTTTCAGTCAAAAAACATTTAATAACCTTGCTATTAAAGCGCAGATCTTGAATAGGATGGGTAAAACTGAAGCTTATGGAACGACGATGGATGAAGCAGCAGGTATGGCTAATGCCAATCAATTGAACAGAATAGCTTACACAATGCTTAATGCTAAGGACTACGACAGGGCGTTAAAATATTTTAAAATGAATGTTGCTAATAATCCTAAAAATGCGAACGCATATGATAGTTTAGGAGAATGCTATAAAACAATGGGAGATAAAAAGAATGCGATAAAGAATTTTAAAAAATCACTATCGTTGAACCCACCGGCTAATGTAAAAGCAAATTCAGAGAAGCACCTCAAGGAACTAGGGGTGAAATAACAATAATTAATCATCAAGACACGTTCATTTATGTTTAAGAAGGTCTGGCTCTTTTGGGGCAGGCCTTTTTTATGAAATGTAGTTCCAGATATTTCTGTACTTCGCCAGTTGCCTGTAGGTGTTTAATATAGGGAGGTGTTCAGGCAATTGTAATGTGGGGTCTAAGTTAAGTATTAGTTTAGCACTGTGTCTGGCTTGTTGTAATAAAGCTTTGTCTTTTACAATGTCTGCAATTTTCAGGTGCAAAACACCACTTTGTTGCGTACCCATAATATCTCCCGGACCACGAAGCTTAAGGTCTACTTCTGCAATTTCAAAACCGTCGTTAGTCTTTACCATGGTTTCCAAACGGGTTTTACTATCATTACTTAGCTTATAGCTGGTCATCAAAATACAGTAGCTTTGCTCAGCACCACGTCCAACGCGCCCTCGTAATTGATGTAATTGTGATAAACCAAACCGTTCAGCGCTTTCAATGATCATTACTGAAGCATTAGGGACGTTTACCCCAACTTCAATAACTGTAGTCGCTACCATAATTTGTGTTTCGCCTTTTATAAAGCGTTGCATTTCATAGTCTTTATCAGCAGGTTTCATTTTACCATGCACTATAGAGATTTGATAATCGGGAGGAGGAAAATCTCTTACGATACTTTCGTAACCATCCATGAGGTCTTTATAATCCATTGTTTCACTTTCCTGAATTAATGGATATACTATATAGACTTGCCTGCCTTTAGCAATTTCATCCTTAATAAACCGAAATACTTTTAGTCGATTTGTGTCGTAGCGATGAACTGTTTTCACAGGTTTTCTTCCTGCAGGTAATTCGTCAATCACCGAAATATCCAGATCACCATAAACAGACATGGCTAAGGTTCTTGGAATTGGTGTTGCCGTCATGACCAGGATGTGTGGCGGGGACGTGTTCTTTTTCCAAAGTTTGCTGCGTTGTGCAACTCCAAAACGATGTTGCTCATCAATGATCGCAAGCCCTAAATTTTTAAATTTTACTTTATCTTCGAGTAGCGCATGAGTGCCTATTAAGATCTGTAAAGTGCCATTTTCTAAATTTTCATGGACATCTCTTCTATTTGAAGTGTTACTTGAACCTGTTAGTATTGAAATACTGATATTTAGATGTTTACATAATTCTTTTAATCCGTTATAGTGTTGGACTGACAAAATTTCAGTTGGCGCCATTAAACAGCATTGAAAACCGTTGTCAAGTCCCATGAGCATTGACATAAAGGCTACTATGGTCTTGCCAGAACCAACATCGCCTTGTAAAAGACGATTCATTTGTGCGTTACTGCCTAAATCTGATCGGATTTCTTTTAGAACACGTTTTTGAGCATTGGTCAAATTGAAGGGTAAATGCTGTGTATAAAACGTGTTGAAATAATTGCCAACTTTTTCAAAAGTGAAACCTTTGATCTTGGATTTGTGAATCAAATTTTTTAAAATCAATTGCAATTGAATGTAAAATAGTTCTTCAAATTTGAGTCTGAATTGTGCTTTAGCAAGTAACTCCTGGGTCTTGGGAAAATGGATATTGAATAGTGCTTCTGATTTAGAAATTAATTTTAATTCTTCTATTAAAGTTTGAGATAAGGTCTCGGAAAACTGGCCTTTGGTTTCCAAAAATAGCTGTTGCATGATTTTGGCGATCACACGATTAGTAATGCCCTTATTTGATAATTTTTCTGTAGATGGATAAATAGCCTGCATCGCTGACCTGAGATTTTTTTGGTGCTCAGTTTGCAGTTCCAATTCAGGATGAGGCATGTTGTATTTGCCGTTATACCAGTTGACACGACCAAAAATAACATAAGGCTGGTTGACTTTTAAGCTCTCTCTGATCCATTTTTGGCCTCTAAACCACACCAACTCCATAGTACCGGTATCGTCTTTAAAATCAGCTACCAGACGCTTGCCTCGTTTTTGAGCCACTTCTCTAAAACCAGTGATTGTACCAATAATTTGTACTTCAGAATTATTTCTTTGTAGTTCTTTGATTTTATAATACCGAGTTCTGTCAATATAACGATTGGGGAATAAATTAATAAGATCCTGATAGGTATGTATGCCAAGTTCACTCTTCAATAAGTCCGCACGATTAGGTCCTACACCTTTTAGGTAATCAATAGGGGTTTGAAGTGAAGGGTGGGTCATTTTTTGTATGCTTGACAATGTATTTATGAAAAACTAAAATACATGATTTGCAAAATAAACACTAATATTTTATAAATTGTGCAAACCAAAAATGCAATCAACAACTAAATCTAATACAAATTATCTATGAAAATCAATCGACTTAATAGGGTCATGCAGGCCTTATCATTAATAGCAATAGTATTGTTTATCGTTAATTGTAGTGGTGATGATTCTTCTGAAGGGTCTGGTACACCTGCATCGCAGATAGTGGTTACAGGATCTGTAGCCGTGTTCGACCCTACAAATGTCTCGGAGCACTCTGCTTCTCAGAGTATTGAGGTGAAAGGGTCTAACTTAAATGCTAATATGACTATTAGTGCTTCAGAAAATTTTGAAGTGTCTTTAAATGATAATACATTTTCTGGACAAGTGAGTATTGCTAAAGATGATGCTAATGCTTCGAATACTTCGGTTTATGTGAGATTTTCCCCGGCAACTAATGCTATTGGGCAAAATACCGGCACATTAACGCTGCAAAGTGATCAGGCATCAACAGTAACCATTCAGTTGAGTGGTGTTGGTTTGAGTACTGATCCGATGATTCATGTACCAGTGAATAATTTAAGCTTTAGTGATACTAATGTAGGTGAAGTTTCTCAGTCAATTAATATGACGATTAATGGTGATAACCTTACATCTGATATTGCTTTAAGTGTTACGGAAGGTTTTACCGTTTCTATAGATAATGCGGCATTTACTGATACAGTGCAAATACCTGCAGCTATAGCCAATGATGACACGTTAGTGTATTTGCGTTTTGAACCATCTGAAGCTGTAAACACAACAGGAACGTTAACCCTTAGTAGTACAGATGCAGAAAATGTAGAGATTGCTTTATCGGGTACAGGATTGGCTGTACGTTATAATTACCTAACATTTGATCAACAACACTTAGCCTTTGGAGGTGGCGCGAGTCAGTCCTCACAGCAAAGCTTCATGTTGCATGATGATGTTACTAATATATCAACCGTGAAAATGTTTGTTAGATTAGATTGTCCAACAGCAGGATGTAATGCTTGGGATGTTTTTGCACATGTTCAGGTAAGGGATGTGGACTCTGGCGAATGGTATGAAATGGGACGCTATATAACACCTTACGGTATTGATAATAACCAGTTGGACAGAGGATTTGAGATTGATGTCACGGATTTTAAGTCCTTGCTAACAGGAAATGTTGAATTGAGAGCTTACATTGAGGTTTGGGGTAGTGATGGTTGGAACTTAACCGTAGATTTCGATTTTATTGAAGATGCGCCGGATTACCCTTATTATGCGATATCAAGAGTGGTGCAATACAACCAAAATTCTCTTGAAGGTGTGATTTATGGAGAAGATGCTTCAGCATTTGATTTGACTAAATCCATAAGTGTACCCTCAAATGCAGAATCTACACATTTGAGAACTATTATTACCGGATGGGGACACGCTACACCAAGTGATCCGGATGGCAGGCCTTGTGCTGAATGGTGTTACAGGACTCATGATGTGAAAATCAACAATGCAACAGCATTCCAACATAGTATGGAAGGTCTGGGTTGTAATACGAACCCTGTTAGTCCTCAGGCCGGGAATTGGGCTCCGGATAGAGCAGGATGGTGTCCCGGAATGGCGGTGCCGGTAAGGGTAAATCATTTTGCAACATCAATGGCTGGCAATACGTTTGATTTTGAATATGATTTTGAAGATTGGACTAATAATTTACAGTCCACAGCAGATAATATACATGCGTATTATGCTATTTCTACATTTGTGGTGGTGAAAAGTAATACACCAATTACAAAGCCTAATGTTGTGGAATAATGATTTTCGAAAAACATAAAGAGCTTCAAAGTACGTTATTTTAACGTACTTTTTTTATTTTGGCTTAAGCTTTGCTATATGTGTAATATGCGATTTTTTAGTATTTGTTTTTTTATGCTTTTGTGTGCTGTAAGTAGAGCACAACAGACCGATTATGTGGATTTTATAACATTGGATGCTGCTATTAGCTTTGATGTGAATGCGTCTAAAGTATTAGGTAATGGCGTATATGACTTTAAGATTAAAAAGCCTGTGGATTCTATTGTCATAGATGCCAGAACTATGACCTTTAATGAGGTGCGGCTTAAACAAGCTTATAAAGATAGTGTTATGTATGAACACTTCTATGACGGTTCTAAGCTGGTTATTAAGTCGGATTTCGTTAAAAATGAATCCTATAAGTTGTTTTTTACTTATGAGGCTACACCAAAGAAGGCGCTGTATTTTGTTAAACGCCAAGGCGATGTGCAAATATGGACGCAAGGACAGGGTAAGTACACCAGTAATTGGTTACCAAGTTTTGATGATGTTAATGAAAAAGTGGTGTTTGATCTGAGCGTGGAATATCAAAACGGGTATGAGGTTTTGGCTAATGGGCGATTGGTAGATAAAGTGGTGAAAGACAGTGTTACCGTATGGAAATATGATATGAAGCAACCTATGTCCAGTTATTTGGTGGCATTAGCTATTGGGAAGTATAGGAAAAACAAGATATACTCGGCAAGCGGAATTCCTCTTGAAATGTATTATTATCCGGAAGATACACTCAAAGCAGAGCCTACCTATCGCTATTCTAAACGTATGTTTGATCTCTTGGAAAAAGAGATTGGTGTGCCTTACCCGTGGCAAAATTACAAACAGGCTCCGGTTCATGATTTTTTATATGCAGGCATGGAAAATACCAGTTTAACATTGTTTTCTGATGCTTATGTTGTAGATGCTGTGGGGTTTAATGATAAGAATTATGTAAATGTTAATGCCCATGAGTTGGCGCACCAATGGTTTGGAGATATGGTTACGGCAACCTCGGGAGTGCATCATTGGTTACAAGAAGGATTTGCTACGTATTATGCATTGCGGGCAGAACGGCATATTTTTGGAGCCGATTATTTTGATTATAAACTCTACGAGTCTGCACAACAACTCTGGCAACAAGATAAGCTGGGACAAGGGACATCATTGTTAGACCCTAAATCCAGTAGTCTTACTTTTTATCAGCGCGGTGCATGGGTATTGTATGCATTACGCCTTAAAATAGGAGGTAAAGCATTCAAAGCAGCTGTAAAATCGTATTTGGAACAACATCAATTCGGTAATGTTAATACCGATGATTTTTTGAAGGAAGTCGTATGGCAATCAAAACAAGATCTAATTGACTTTAAGCGAAAGTGGCTGCTCAATAAAACATTTCCTTATGAAGATGCGATGCATTTACTAAAAACACATTCTACGTTTATCCAGGAGTTTCTTATGGTGGATTGTGAAGCTAGAAATTCAAAATGTACGGAGTACTTAAAATATGGTGTATCGGATGAGGCTAAGGTAAAAGTCATATCGCAAATGCCTGAATTGGTTAATAAAGATGTCTTTAGGAGTAGTGTTAAAGTGCGTCAGGCAATTGCACAATATCTTACTAAAATACCGCAAGACTTAAGATCAGCCTATGAAACACTTTTAAATGATGACTCTTACCTCACTAAAGAATACGCGTTATATAATTTATGGGTTAATTTTCCCGAAAACAGAGAAGCGTATCTTGATGTTACAAAGGACATTAAAGGGTTTGGTGATCTTAATGTCAGGTTGTTATGGTTGGTGTTGCATTTGAACACTCCTGAATACGAACCCGGAGATAAGCAAAAAATCTATGATGAGCTTATCAATTACACGTCTGAAGATTATTCCGCAGAATTACGGTTAAATGCATTTTATTATATTGATCTTATTAAAGCATGTAATACACAATGTAGACGAAATCTTGAAAATGCAAGATCTCATCACAATTGGCGATTGGTGAAATTTGCTAAAGATCACATGAAACAACTAAAAGAGGAATAGTATTATGCGGGCATTAGTGATATCCGGAGGCGGGAGTAAAGGTGCGTTTGCAGGTGGTGTGGCGCAATACCTTATGGAACGTCAGCATCGTAATTATGATATGTTTTTAGGGACGTCTACAGGGAGTTTATTAGTACCGCATTTAGCGGTTAATGACATTCCGAAATTGTATGATATTTTCACCAATGTACAACAGCATGATATCTTTAGTATTAGTCCCTTTGTACAGCGAAAAAAAGGCGATAGAGAATATGTGTCGATTGATTTCGTGAACTCGTTATGGCAGTTTATACGCCTTAAGAGAACCTTTGGAGAAAGTAAAGCGCTTAAGCGCAATATAAAAAGAAACTTCACGGAAGAAGAATTTAATAAAATAAAAGCTGAAAGGCATGATGTCGTAGTAACAGTATCTAATCTCTCTAAAAATAGAGTGGAGTATAAGTCTATTAACGATTGTACTTATGAAGCCTTCTGTGATTGGATATGGATTTCCTGTAACTATATACCGTTCATGTCATTAGCTACAGTTGATGGGTATGAATATGCAGATGGAGGTTTAGGATGTGTGATTCCGATAAGAGAAGCCATTAAACGTGGTGCTACCGAAGTAGATGCTATTGTTTTGGAATCTGAAAATCTAAACAAACAAAAAGTATTGGGAAAAAATCCTTTTTCATTGATGATCAGTTTGTTTGGGCATCTGTTAGATCAGGTAGAACGTAGCGATATTGAAATAGGTAAACTTGCTGCAAAAACTAACAATGTGAAGCTTAATCTGTACTACACGCCGACAACATTAACAGAGAACTCTTTGATTTTTAGTAAACGATTAATGGTAAAATGGTGGCAGCAAGGCTATGATTATGCTGAGCAAAAACATGAGCTTTCCCGTTAGCATAGCTTATTTACCACATTTCGTTAACCTCTTTTTTAATAAAAGATAATGCAGCATTGCTTGGAGGTTGTTTATCCATTAGGTCGGTAAGAATGACTTCTCTAAGCTTATTGGCGGTATCTGTTTTTTCTAATAGACTTGCTTTTCTAATGGTTTGAATGGTAGCATTTTTTGCAGCATTAATAATGCTCCAACATTCGTCACTTACGTAGATTTGTTGCGATAAATTATGTTCAAATTCTTGTTCAATAGTTGCTATAAGTAAAGATTCGTAATCTTCTTTATTAGAGGATGTTGGATGTACTCTTATGAGTAATTTAGAAGGTGAAATGCGTTCTAAGAATAGGGCCATGCGTTCATAAGCTTGCAAACGCATGGGGAAAGCTTCCTTTTGCAGATCTTTTTGAATGAGAAAACGTCTTTGACTGAATTCATTTTCGATATGTTGCTTAAAAAAATAGTAGGCAATTCCGCCAGTAACTACTGCAGGAATTACAAAGAGAAATAGATCAAATAGTTTATCAGTATCCATAGTTATATATAAGTAAGTTGTTGTTATTTATGTTTGCCGCCCAAATGTATACAATCCTTTAATGTTTGCATGCCTTCAAAAGCAACTTTATCTTTTTGATACCTGAACGTTTGATCAAAGTTCTTAGTTAGATTATGATCGTCTACATTCATTTCAATATCGTTCATATTAAATTGACAAGGGTGCTCGTAACCTGCAGCATGCGTAATTTCAAGAAGTTCTTTTCTGAAGGTTTTGAAGTATTGTGCCAGACGTTCTGATTTCAAAGGAATATTAATTCCGTTTTGTAACCACTTGCTTTGTGTGGCAACACCAGAAGGGCAACGATTCGTATGACATACCTGAGCTTGTATACAACCGATACTCATCATGGCTTCTCTGGCTACATTGATACAATCAACACCCATAGCAAAGGCCATAGCTGCTTTTGCAGGAAAGCCTAGTTTTCCACTACCAATGAATACGATTCTTTGTGTTAGATCTCTTTGCTGAAAAAGTTTGTAAATATCACTAAATCCGTAAATCCATGGTAGGGAAACATGATCAGCAAAACTTGGAGGTGCAGCTCCGGTACCGCCTTCACCACCATCAATAGTGATGAAATCCGGGCCGCGATTTTCAGCTTTCATAATATCTGCTAATTCTTCCCATTGATCCAGCTTTCCAATAGCTGCTTTAATACCAACGGGTAGTCCGGTAGCTTCAGCAATTGATTCTACAAAGTCTACCAATTCCGGTACATTAGAAAATGCTTTATGGTTAGGAGGCGATAAAACATCTTTTCCGATTTCCACACCTCTGATTTCAGCAATTTCTTTAGTGATCTTTGCACCCGGTAAAACACCACCTTTACCAGGTTTAGCGCCTTGAGAAAGTTTAACTTCTATAGCTCTGATAAAAGGGTTGTTGTTAACTAATTCTACCATTTTTTCCATGGAAAACTCACCATCTTTGGTACGTACACCAAAATAGCCCGTACCAAAATGAAATACCACATCGCCGCCGTGACAATGATAAGGCGATAAGCCACCTTCTCCGGTATTATGATATGCTCCGGCAATTTTGACCCCTTTATTAAGCGATTCCACAGCTTTTGCAGATAAAGACCCAAAACTCATAGCAGAAACATTGATGATAGATGCTGGGCGAAATGGTCGTTTACGTTTATGATAAGCGCCTATTACCTTAGCGCATGGAATAAAGCTTTTGTCTTTAGCACTCGGATGACCTTCCGTGACTTTATAGGGCATCATGGCATTGTTGATAAAGATGTGCTGATGCGTGTAAATATCTCTATCTGTACCAAAGCCTTCATAATTGTTCTCCTTTTTAGCAGAGGCATATATCCACCCCCGTTCAATACGATTAAAAGGAAGCTCTTCCCGGTTATTGGCAACCAGATATTGTCGAAGCTCTGGGCCAATATGCTCTAAGATATATCTGAAATGCCCTATAATAGGGAAGTTATGGCTAATTGTATGCCTTTTTTGTAAAAAAACATCTCTAATGGCAATTAGTACCAGAACTATAACGATCCATAACCACCAAGGAATAGATCCTAAAAAATGAAAAAAAGCATCCATAGTAGAGAAAGTGTTTGCTCAAAAATAAAAAAATCCGGCATTAAACGAAGGCTATGTGGTTTTTAAATCAGTATTAATTTGAACAATAATTTATTATTTGGCGCTAGTGATTTAAATAGTCAAATGTCAATTGGGTGAATGCTTTGACACCTAATAGCAAACCACTTTCGTCAATGATGAAATCTGGTGTATGATGAGGAAAAGCCTCAGTATTTCCTGGAGTCATACCACCAAGAAAGAAATAGAAGCCTGGAACGATTTCCTGAAAATAGGAGAAATCTTCACCTCCTGTTGTGGCTTTTCTTAAAATGACATTTTCAGTACCGGCAGCAGCTTGAAGCGATGGTAACATTTGATCCACTAAATCGGGATCATTATATGTAATTGAAGTATTGTTCTGAAAAGTTATAGTAGCCTCACCACCATAAGCTTTAGCAAGGGTTTCTACCATCACTTTCATGCGCTTTTCAATGTGGGCTCTCATTGCAGGATCTAAAGTTCTTACAGTTCCAATAAGCTCAGCACTTTCAGGGATGATATTAAAACGCGTTCCGGCAGTAATCTTACCAACAGTAATAACGGCAGCTTCATTCGTAAGTTTAGACTCTCTACTGATAATGGTCTGTAAACCATCTATGATTTTTGCGGATATCAGAATAGGATCTACACCAGACCAGGGTTGAGAACCATGTGTCTGTTTACCTTTAACATTAATAACAAAACGTTCCACTGAAGCCATGATACCACCAGCTTTATAGGTAATGGTGCCTACTGGTGTTTCAGAACTGATATGCAGTCCAAAAATTGCATCAACTTTAGGCGCTTCTAACACGCCTTCTTTTATCATTAATTTAGCACCGCCTTCTTCTCCGGGTGGAGGACCTTCTTCTGCGGGTTGAAATATAAATTTGACAGTTCCTTTAATTTTGTCCTTGTGTTTAGAGAGTACCTCTGCGGCTCCCATGAGTATAGCCGTATGCGTATCATGACCACAAGCATGCATTACACCGGTTTCTGTATTGAGAAACGTGGTTCTTACTTCTGATTTAAACGGTAAGTCGTTGCGTTCAGTAACAGGAAGCGCATCAATATCTGCTCGCAGTGCAATAACCTTTCCCGGCTGATTGCCTTTAAGTAGAGCAACAACCCCCGTTTTAGCAACTTCAGTTTTTACTTCAAGTCCTAATGTTTCTAGGTGTTGCGCAATCTTTTTAGCAGTTTTGAATTCTCTGTTAGACAGCTCAGGATTCTGATGAAAATGCCGTCGCCATGCTATAACTTTTTCTTCAATATTGATGATGTCTTGCTCTATAGTGTTTTGAGAATATCCTAATGCGGAAATGCAACATAAGATGATTAGAAGGTGTCTCATGACAAATGGTTTTTTGTTTAAAGGTATTGAAATTTGATAAATGTCGATAAGATTGAGAATTGTTTATAATTATTGATATTTCTATGACTCATAAATGTCTAACAATAGTTATTTTCACAGTTCGAAATTATTTATTTTGGAAAAGTATTTAAGTCAACTTAATGATGCGCAATTAGCACCAACCTTACAGAAGGATGGTCCAATGATTGTTATAGCCGGAGCAGGGTCTGGGAAAACACGTGTGCTTACTTATCGTATTGCTTACCTAATGAGTCAGGGGGTAGATGCTTTTAATATTCTGGCCTTAACCTTTACGAATAAAGCGGCCAGAGAAATGAAGGAACGTATTGCTGATATTGTAGGGGATAGCGAGGCTAAGAACCTATGGATGGGTACGTTTCACTCGGTATTTGCAAAAATATTAAGATTTGAAGCCGATCGGTTAGGGTACCCTAGTAACTTTACCATATACGATACTCAGGATTCTGATCGGTTGATAGCTGCGATCATCAAGGAAATGAATTTGGATAAGGATGTCTATAAGTACAAACAAATCCGTTCGCGCATTTCATCGTATAAAAACAGTTTAATCACTGTTAAAGCTTATTTTAATAACCCGGAGCTTATAGAAGCCGATACGGCAGCAAGACGACCAAGGATTGGTGATATCTATAAGAACTATGTGGAGCGTTGTTTTAAAGCCGGCGCAATGGATTTTGATGATTTGTTGCTTAAGACCAATGAACTACTGACACGTTTCCCGGATGTACTGGCGAAGTATCAGGACCGGTTTCGTTACATTTTAGTAGATGAGTATCAGGATACTAACCATTCGCAATACCTTATTGTCAGAGCACTGTCTGACCGTTTTCAGAATATTTGTGTGGTTGGTGATGATGCACAAAGTATCTACGCCTTCAGAGGCGCTAATATTAACAATATTCTAAACTTTCAGCGCGATTATGATGGTGTGAAGGTGTTTCGATTGGAACAAAATTACCGTTCAACCAAAACTATTGTTAATGCTGCGAATTCTGTGATTGATAAAAATCAAACCAAATTGGATAAGGTGGTTTGGACGGCTAATGAAGAAGGTCAAAAGATAAAGGTCAACAGATTATTAACCGATGGTGATGAAGGACGCTATGTAGCAAGCACTGTTTTTGAAGCGAAGATGCAAGAGCAGTTACATAATAAGGATTTCGCAGTATTATACAGAACAAATGCGCAGTCGAGATCTATAGAAGATGCTTTGAGAAAACGCGATATCCCTTACCGTATATATGGCGGATTATCGTTCTATCAGCGCAAAGAGATCAAAGATGTATTGTCGTATTTGCGACTCATTATTAATCCGGCAGATGAAGAAGCTTTAAAGCGTATTATCAATTTCCCGGCGCGAGGTATTGGACAAACTACGATAGATCGGCTTGTTGTTGCAGCTAATGGCTATAACAAATCGATTTTTGAAGTACTTCAACATTTGGATAAGATCGATATTAAGATCAATTCAGGTACCCGAGGGAAATTACAAGACTTCGTCACAATGATTGAAAGCTTTCAGGTAATGAATGCCAGTGCCAATGCTTTTGAGTTGGCAGAACACGTGGTTAAAACCTCCGGATTGATCAGAGAGTTTAATAAAGATGGCACGCCCGAAGGGGTTGCCAGAATGGAAAATATAGAAGAACTTCTTAATGGTGTTAAGGATTTTGTTGAAGGTCAAAAAGAATTGGCCGATAGTACAGGTTCACTGACCGAATTCCTTGAAGATGTAGCGCTTGCTACGGATATGGATAATGATACCGGCGATGAAGATCGGGTAGCTCTAATGACCATTCATTTGGCTAAAGGATTAGAATTTCCACATGTCTTTATTGTGGGGATGGAAGAAGATCTCTTTCCAAGTGCTATGAGTATGAATACACGTAGTGAGCTAGAGGAGGAACGACGATTGTTTTATGTAGCACTTACAAGAGCAGAAAAACAGGCCTATTTAACTTATGCATTATCGAGATACCGATGGGGAAAACTCATTGATGCAGAACCCAGTCGTTTTATCGAAGAAATAGATGACACCTATTTGGATATTATTACGCCTTTGGAAGAGCGGCGTTTCAATCCTATGTTAGACGCTTCTATTTTTGGAGATGTGGAACCCAATAAGATTAGATTTGCAAAGCCTAAGACGCCTAAAATTAAAAAGAAGGACTCTAAGGCCAAGGCCAATACCTTTCAGGTGAGTACACCTAAAAAATTAAAGCCTGTGGGTAAATCCAGCGCGTTAGATAGTAACCTGTTTGATAGTAAGCTTACAGTTGGTAATGTTGTTAACCATCAACGTTTTGGAAAAGGTGAAGTGATAAAGATCGAAGGTAAGGGTGCCGATATTAAAGCAGAAATCAAGTTTGAAAATGGAGGTGTAAAAAAACTGTTGCTTAGGTTTGCTAAATTAGAAGTCTTAAGTTAGAGCAGGTATCACTTAACCATACATACGGAATTGATATTACCCATACTGTCGTATTCTACAACACTGTTACCAGGGTCTATGATCCATTCACCATCTACGATAAATTTATAATGGTATTTCCCGCGGGAAAGGTTTATGGTATAGCGCCATCCATTTGGTGTTTTTTCCATTTTGTATTTTTCCCAGGACCAGTCGTTAAAATCACCCGAAAGGATAACCGTTTTAGCATTTTCGTATGCACACAGTTCAAAGGCAATTTCCTTTTGGATATCGATCAGAGAGTTATAGCCATGATATTCATTTTTCTTTTTTGAAGGATTATTAGGATCTTCCATCCATTCACCATCTACAATGAATTTATACTCGTAGAGATCGGGTTTAAGTTGCAGTGTAAGTTCCCAACCATAATCTGTTTTTTTCATTTGAAAAACCGATTCATCCCAACGATTGAATGTGCCACTCAAGATGACATTTGTAGCATCGTGATAGCCTTTTAATCTGAAATTGGCATTGCCGGATTCCGAAGCAAAAGCAGTGTACATTTTTAAATTATAAGCATGTAAAGGCTTGCCATAAATGGATTTGGCATGAGCTATATTACTTGTGCTCTCATCGGGTTCGGCCCAATACGTACTGTTGATGATAAATTTAAATTCCCAGTCAAACTCATCTATAAAATCAGACATTTTTTTTCGTAGCTCATAAATGGAGTCATTGACCTTAACCATTTTCCATCGATTTCTTGACCAATCGTTGAATTCTCCGGCAACAAAGACATTGTTGATATTAACTTCATCAAGTTCTAATGTAATATCGCCACTATCATGTTTTAATTTGTTATAATCTGATGGTTTAAAAGTGAACACCACTTCATCACCATCCATACGATAACCTTTGACATTGGTATTTTGCGAGAAGCTATATGAGGAAAGACAGATTAAGAATAATAATATATGCGTTTTTACAACCTTCAATGTTTTAATATCGGATTTTTAATAAAGTATAATTTACGTTTTTTATAATTAATAATGGTACGTTTTTGAGCAAAAAACTCAAAACCCAAAACCCCATCCAAATGAGTGCCAAAAGCCTCATTCATTTTACGTAAATTAGCAACTACTGTTTTCATAGGACCAAAATATATAGCGTCAGTCAAACTAACCCTATACAATTTTCCTGCCAAAACCTCTATTTTCTTTCCGCTGGCTCCAGAAAGTTTTAGTTTTCTTGATGGATAAAAGTATTCTAAAATTATAGGATCGATATCTTTATTCAACTGATTGAATTCAGCTGCAGTATCTAATCCAAATTTCACTTTTCTACCACCAACACGGGCCTGAAGTACAATAGTATGCTTTTTTAATTTAAAATCCGTACTATCTATGATTGTTTCTGCATATACATTTTTGGTAAGTCTTTCGCCGTTTCTATCTACACGACTTAATGTTATCTGGTTAAGATGCATGTCTATAAAGATCTCAAAATCTTTAAGTATGCTGTAACCAATAATTCCCAAGAGGTTCATTTTCTTGGTTTTTTCTATGTGAGACAGGTCTATAACATCAGCATTCATTTTACTTAGCCTTAAGTTCATCAACCTGAATTCATTCAGAAATTTTTCTTCCGCACCATCAATACGTCCATTGATACCGGATTTTTCTTTGGCGTCTTTATACGATCGGAAAGACACTTTAAAGTGAGTGCTGTTTAAAATGAGGGTTTCAGAACCTGTATCAATAATAAAATTCCCTTTTTTATCTAAGAGTTCAGCTTCAACAACGATCAATTGATCAATAACTTTAAAAGGAATACGTGTCGTATTGCTGTTTAATGTCTCTGCATTGGTAAAAATAATCGGAGGCGATTTCTTATCCTCTAAGGCACTGAGCTTAAAGCATAATAGAAAGGCAATTATTATTTTGATGGGTTGGCGCATACTCTATAGACTTCTAAAATTACAATATGTTACACTATATTTTTTAATTATTAAGATTTTTTTAGCACTATTCAATTATTTAGTACCTTTAGTATATGGCAGAGTTTGTAAAAATATACCCCGAAAACCCTAATCCAAAAGTCGTACAGAAAGTAGTCGATTGTTTAAAATCCGGAGGATTGGTAATTTATCCAACAGATACGGTATACGGATTGGGTTGCGATATTACAAACATCAAAGCTTTAGAACGCATTGCTAAAATAAAGGGTGTGAAATTGGAAAAATCTAACTTTTCATTTGTTTGTAAAGACCTGAGCAACCTTAGTGATTATGTAAAACAAATAGACACGTCAACATTTAAAATACTAAAACGTGCCTTACCGGGAGCTTATACCTTTATTTTACCCGGAGCTAAAACATTGCCTAACCCTTTTAAAAAGAGAAAAACCGTGGGAATCAGAGTTCCGGATAATGCAATAGCTTTAGAGCTGGTTACAGTTCTGGGTAATCCGATAGTCTCAACGTCCATACATGATGACGATGATATTTTAGAATACACTACAGATCCTGAGTTGATTTTTGAGAAATGGAGTAGTATAGTCGATATCGTTATTGATGGGGGTTATGGCGATAATGAAGCTTCGACTATTATTGACCTTTCAAAAGATGAACCCGAGGTTATCAGGAAAGGTAAGGGGAGTTTAGAAATTTTCTAATACCCGTTCTTAATTTAATTTTAAAAGCCGTTTCACCTTAGAACTGTTAGCATAGAAGATTAATAGCGAGATAAAACCACATAATGTAAAGCCAATAAACAACGGAAGTACAGAATCCTTAACAAAACTGCCAATATAATTTGCAATAGGTACAGCCATTACTGTAGAAATAAATCCATTAATTGCAGCACCAATACCAGCAATATGCCCTATCGGTTCCATTGCTAAAGCCCTTAGATTACCAAACATAAAGCCAACAGAAAAGAACTGCAATGCAAAAAAGGCCACTAAAGTATATACACTGGGATTGCCATTATAGTAAAGTAAAACAAATACCAGAGAGATTAAAGCATAAGACAGCATCGAGATATTTACAATCTTTCGCATGCCATACCTCACTACCAGAATACTATTAAAATATGTTGCCAGACCAACTGAAATAGCTAAGCTGGCAAAGATATAAGGAAACTCTTCAGCCAAATCATATTGCTGTTCAAAGATTTGTTGTGAAGTGCTTAAGTATACCATGAATGATCCGGTTATAAATCCTGATAAAACCGTATAGATTACAGCATCTCGTATTTTAAAAAATGCAATTGTACCTGTTTTAAAAATAGAAAGTCTGAATGGTATTTTGTGACGATCTCGTAACGTTTCAGGTTGCCTTCTCCAAAACCATATAACGACCAATACCCCATAAATTAGGGTAAATGCAAAAATGGCTTTCCATGAATAAAATTTGAGTAATACCTGACCCAAAGTAGGGGCAATAACCGGGATCAAAATGAACACCATAACAACAATCGACAAAATTTTGGCCATGTAATCACCACTATAAGAATCTCTCACCATGGCAATACACATCGTTCTTGGTGAGGATAATCCGATGCCTTGTAGCACCCTGCCTATAATCATCATTTCAAAAGACTTAGTCGTCATACATATTACGGAAGCAATCACAAAAACAATAAACCCAAGATAGACAATAGGTTTTCTGCCAAAACTATCAGACAAAGGACCGAAGATAAGCTGCCCAAAACCTAAACCGAGAAAGATCATGGTAATGATCAACTGATTATTATTGGTGTTTATAACGTTGAGATAATTCCCCATGTTTGGTAATGCAGGTAGGACGGCATCTATGGAAAGGGCAACTAAAGACATTAAAGCCGCCATTAATACCACAAACTCCAATTGTGATTGTTGTTTATTTTGCATGGCGCAAAGGTACGTCAAATTTATCCTATGGATTTGTTATTATTATCTTAATCAGTCAGTCATTAAGTGCTTAACTTTTAATGGGTGAAATAACAATTTTAACATTTTTTTAGTATTTTTAGGTAATCACTAAATTTTCTAAACACATGAAAACATCATTTATACAATTATGCCTGATGGTATTATTGATAGGCTTTTGGTCATGTAAACCAAAGTTTGACGAGGCATTACATAAAGAGATCGCAGCAGAGCATACCGCTTTGGAAAAAGACCATTTGTCTTTAGAACAAACCCACTCAGATTTAGTTAAAGCCCATGAATCTTGGGTAGAAGCACATGCAGCTTTACCTGAAACAGATTCTATGCATATGGCTATAGAAACCAAACATGAAGCTTTAATTAAAAGGCATAGTGACTTAATTCAAAAACATAACGATTTGGTTAAAAAACATAGTGAATTGGAAGCCAAGCACGAAGAAGGGAAAATGAGTACAGAGGAGGTAAAAGCTGAACATGAAACGATCAAAGCAGAACATCAGGAAATGTTAGACGATCATAAGCAAATGGAAGTAGACCACGATGTAATGAAGGCTGATCATGACAAAATTATGGCTGACCACGCTCCTGTTGAAACTTCTGAAGAATAACCCTTTTGGATTAAAATATAAAAGCCTGCCACTGATTAGATGGCAGGCTTTACTTATGAAACAACAACCTTTAAAACTGCTTCATAAAAGTTATTTTACTTATGAATTGTGTGCTTTGGACAACAGGGTCGAAGCTATTGGTTTCAATATCATTAAAGACCAAATACACAAAGGATAGAGGCATATATTCCCAACTGAATCTTACATTCCAACGCCCTTGCTCGTCAAAACTATTGTACTGATAGAAAGTAGTGAATTGAACTCTTGGGTTTAAGGCCACACGTAGATTTGCTGTATAGAGATTGGTGTCCAAATGTGTTTGTTCTATACCAAGACTATTAATATTATTATATTCATAATTGGCATTAATAGCTATATGTGGAGAAGGTGCATAACGTAAACCAGCTTCAAGAGTATTGCGAGATCCGTTATAAAAATTTCCAAAATCATAACTCAATGTCGTGGAAAATTTCTTGGATTGATCTGTTCTGTAACGTAGAAAATACCTGGTGTAACTATATTTTTCTTGAGCAAGAGTGATGCCCAGAGGTGAAAAATTAAAATTGATATTTTGCCATGTTGGTGTCAATGAAGCCTCAAAAAAACTATTATCCTTAAACCAAAGGAAGATAGGAAACAGATATATATTTGCCTGTTGAAAATTCCCAAAATCCTGAACGTCGTGATAATAATTAAAAAAAGCACCAGGATCCCATCGTCTTATGAATGACCATTTTTTTGGACGTAATATGGCATAACCTCCTGGGCTATGATACATGACATCCTTTTGGTAGACGAAACCCATGTCGGGGGTGTAATCCCTACTCACAAAATTATTGACATAACCCAGATAATAATCATTGGTTCTGGAGCCTACAAAGAATCGTCCTGATAGTCCTAAATCATCGATTTCCGTATCCGAAGACGCAGAGACCATATACGATAATGTCAATTCTGGTTTAGGGCGAATAAGACCATCTACAGTTACAGTTGTATTTGAATTTGAAGACAATTGTAAATCTTTTGAAGAATCATTGATGCGATGGGTTACCATGGCACCGATATTATTCTCTTTGCTATAGTTTTTAATGTATCTGGCTACTGCAAAATTACTGGCGGCACTATTATCCGTTTCACGTTGTCTAACGATCAAACCGGCAATGCTGCGCTTTTCTGTTCTGTCGGTGTACCTTGTGCCAATATCTATCGGAGCAGGTGAAGCATTGAAGCTGTTTTCCAAACCAATAGTTCTGCTAAAAAAAGGCCTGATTTGAAAGTTTCCGGCACCAGCCCAAAGTCCAGAATTTTCAAGGAAAAACTGACGCCGTTCAGGAAAAAATATATTGAAACGCTCAAGGTTATTAACTGCTCTATCTACATCGGCCTGTGCAAAATCGGTATTGATAGTGAGGTCCAAAACCGCATTGGGATTAATGGCCCATTTTACATCTCCACCAACCTTTGGATTGTTGATCTTTTCTGTCAACTCATCCCCCGAGTAGTTTTCATCGTATTGATATAAGGTATAAGGTTCAACACGTATATTAGCAGATGGCGTTGGGACCTCTACCCCTGTTAAAGTTGCGGCATAAACCATTCTGTTTTGAGAAAATGACTGTGGTATGGCCGGGAATACGGTTTTTTCAAAATCTCTGCGAGCCAACCTGTAAAACGTTATTCCCCAAGTGGTGGGTTTCCCAGCTAGAGGCTTGTCGTATCTTATGGATTTGAACGGAATAGCAAACTCAGCATAGTAACCGGAATCTACGCGTTGTGTTCTTACACTCCATAAGGCATTCCAGTCCGTATCTGTGATCTGATCATTAAAACTTTGCAGATCCCTTTGGTTACCGTAGGGTGTGGATTGAAATGACACTGCATATTGTTTGGTGTTTTGAGCGTCAATCTGAACCCCAAAGACATCATTTTCACTTGGACTAAAATCGCGTCGTAGATCTTGAATACGGATACCAGATTTTCCTAAAGAATCCTTAGCAAAAACACCTATGTATATGTGTCGCTTATCATATAATACTTTGACATAGGTTTTATACAATATTTGACCTCCTTGTCGTGGCTCCATTCTAAAAAAATCACTAGTCGTATTTGCTAATGCCCAAGCAGGTTCATCTAAAACACCATCTATAGTAATGGCATCTGTGGTTTTTGTAGCTCTTATTTCCGGAGCTTGATCCGGAGGTGGAAAGTTATTGTCCGACTGTGCTAAAATTGTAGAAGGAAAACATAATACAATGAAAACGTTTAAAAGTTTTCGCCATTTATTTGATAATGAAAACGCGTAAAAAAACTTTATTATCAAAGCGTTTTTCATAATCGATCAGAACTGGAGTTTTGCAATTGACTAAGGAACGAATGTCTCTGTGCTTCATTTTCAAAACACCCGCCATATTCCATAGTCGTTGTAGAGCTGCTCTTGTCTTTTATTCCTCTCGAAGAGACGCACATATGTTTGGCATTGACCACTACAATTACATCTTCGGTTTCTAAGGCCGTTTGCAGTTCTCTTAATATTTGCAAGCAAAAACGCTCCTGAACTTGAGGTCTATGGGCATAATAATCAACGAGTCTGTTAATTTTTGACAAGCCTACAACCTTATCTTTTGGAATGTATCCGATGTGTGCTTTACCAACAATAGGTAAAAAGTGATGTTCGCAGGAAGAGTCAATCGTAATATTTTGTTCAATGAGTAGCTTTTGGTAGCCATAAGAATTATTGAAGGTAGATAGTTTAGGTTTATTTGCTGGATTGAGCCCATAAAACAATTCTTTGACATACATTTTGGCAAAACGATATGGTGTGCCAGAAAGACTATCATCGCTGAGGTCTAAACCCAATTCTAACATGATTTGTTTGAAATGATGCTGTATCGCCTGTATTTTTTCGTCATCCGATTTATTAAAGGCATCTTCTCTCAATGGTGTTTCGACATTTGTAGCGATATGATTATCGCCTAAAAATTCTATGTTAGATGTTTTCATGATCTGGAGTTATGATATTGAACTGCAACAAGTATTGTCTTTACAATGGCAGTATTTTTTATTGTATATGTGCAACCCGACTAGTGCAAACGCCGGAATGTATATAATGCTTTCGGGCAAATGAATGAGTTCAAATTTTTCATTAAGAATCGTAGCAGATAATAATGCCCAGCTCAACCATAATGCATTTTTTAGCCATGATTTTGAACTGTGCTTTGCAGACCAATACACTGCAAAAAACGAAACACCAATAAATATATAGTCGATACTTTGCCACCATAAAGGAGAACTGTCACAACATGTGGCAGAGCAAGACTGCGCTATAAAAATAAAAGGTGTAGCAATACAGTGTATGAGACATAGACTACTGGCTAGTGCTCCAATGGTATCTGAATTATTCTTATAAAGCGTTTTTATAGTCATCCAATAATTTTATATAGTTTAAATATTCGTTTTTATCAACGGTCTTATCGTTCCAGATATCAATAACCATTAGTTTGATTTGATAGTCTATAATATGCTGTATATCATCTCTGTAAGCTTGATAATCGTCGAAGTGCGTTTTGGTAACCCGATTTAATGTATTTTGAAAGCATGTTATAGGATTATACCAGTAGCTGGAAGCAATGATATCGTTCTTGTCTTTATGATTTTGTTCAATAGTGGTTAAGCTATTTCTAGTTATCTCATTGGTTAAAGCGTAGATCGATTCATTTTTAGCTTTTTTAGCTTTTAGACTGTCTTTCATTACAGTAGAGTTTACAATTTCTGGAAATAGCTTACTTAACTTTTTTTGAAATGTACTATCCGGAAGTTCATACAGTTTATCACGCTCATCTCTTGTAGCATCAATAAAATCGGTCATAAGGTTTACAGGATGTATAGTGCTTACCCATTGATGAACTGCACCAGGGATGATAAAAGCAAAAGCAAGCCAAAACGCTGTCATTTTAAGTGTATTACCAATACTAGATGTGGATTTTGATAGTATAATTCCATATACGATGATCCAAAATAATAGATACAGGTTAAACCACAAGAATACTTTCCAAAAGCCGTTTGCAGATTGCTCAAAAACAGGAGCTAATAGAGCGCCATATAACATTAGTAATAATGTGATAAGCCATGTAATAAAGAAATAAAAGAGGATTCTGGACCAAAGCCATACTGTGTTATTTTTGTTTTGGATCATGATGAGATTGATAAATCCCTGATCTATTTCGGCACCTTTAATGTCGTAAAGAAAAACAAGTAATAATAGAGGTGTCAAATAGAGCATGACAAATGAAAAGTCTAATAATCCGGTATGTAAACGTTCAGGATTAGTGATCTCTTCTACCATATCTGCATCATAAGGACTACTTAAAAAATTAGCCTCTTTGTAAAATCCATATTGTTCTGCTTGCCCTACATTGTAAACCAATAGAGGTGACGGGGTTTTAAATCTATAGATTTCGGCATTCCATATTGCCCAAAAAGGCTTTTCTATATTAACCCAGGCTCTGCTTTTTGGCCATTCTTTTTCTTTGTTGTAGTAGGCTAGCATTTTGTCCTGAGCCTCTTTTGCCTTCAATTGAATGCGCTCAATTTCTGATTGCTGCTTTGTATATAGATTAGAGGCATTATGAAGACCATAGATTGCCGCCAACACAAATAAAACAAGTGCTAAATATTTAAATGGGCTACGGCTGAAGTGTCGCCATTCGTATACAAAAATTGAATTCACTTTCATTCTAATACCATTTTTTTAATTCCAAAAATCAATAGGCATAAAACAACTAATGACCATAATAATAGTAGGCAGATATCAATCATATAATTTGTAAAAACGTCCTTTAAAGCCAAAGGTTGGTATGAGAAATCTTTTATAGATTTAAAAAAATCATTATTTGCTTTCCAGCTCCAATTCCCGGTTTTAGAGCCGCCATAAGTATGCTTGTCATTAAGTGTTTTTATAAAGACACGACGGTAATCTTCTACTTGCCTTAAAAAAGCCTGATAATGAATATTATCATTTCCGGTATAAGCCATACTTGAATTTTGTAATGAAATAAAAGGATTAAGAATACCGAAATATTGTAAGCTCTGCTTTTGTTGCTTTAATACGTTATCCAAATTTCCAAAATGTTTGTCCCAAACGATATTGCCATATTCTTCGTCAGCCTGCATACGAATGCCGTCAAAATTGATAGGCAATTGGGATAGGCTATCTACCTTGTATTCTTCTAATACTTCTTGTTTGAGTTTTTTACCACGTTCATCGCTTGGGTTATGACCGTCAATACCTTTGGAGCGGTCTTCTCTCATGGCAGTAGTAAAATCATTCCGGCTTGGTAACGGGTGCCATTGTTCTACTTGTGTCAGAATAATGTTTGGAATAAAAATGGTCCAAAGTATCCATAATCCAAGCATAACGGTTAAGGCAAGCATGGCAGATCGGGAGCGTGCTACAATAAATACAATTAACCCTACTATTATAAAATAGTATAAACTGTAGCTAAGAGTAAACATGCCTAGTCGTGTTATCGTATCAGGATCTAGGTCATTATAATAAACAATACTGTAAAAGATTAGGACAATAGCCAAAAGTATTAAGCCATAACACCAATTTGCTATGACCTTTGATAACAGGAGTCGACGCGGGTTACTACCCTGAAGAACGAGCAATTTTAAACGCCCTTTCTGTCGTTCACTGTGTATGGAGTTAAATGCTAGAAAAATAAGTATTAAGGGCAAAATATATTGAAGTACAAGAGAAATCTTTAGCTTTCCAAATTTTGATGCAACCATCATTTGAGAAGCTTCAGAGTGCACCATTTCATTTTGAACATGCCCCTCAACACGCAATACATTTCCTGTAGCACTCGTAATACCTTCATCTAAATTAGAAAGTATATTGACAGGCTTAAAAACATAGGTGCCATAATGCGCTGCACTATGTGGATTCATAGAATCGATACTTTCCCACTGATCACGTAACTCATTCTTGGCTTTTGTATAAGTTTCGTTTTGTTTTTGATGTTGTTGTTCTGCAAGTACAATACAGAGTATAAGAACTAAAACAAATCCTAAGCTTAAGAGTAATAGTGTTTTACTTCTGTATAAAAAGCGCCATTCATTAACAATTGTCTTCCACATGATTGCTAGTTTTGCATGTATTGTATGTACAATGTTTCTAATTCACCGGCACTTACAGCATCAGATTTTAATTCTTTAACTAAAACCCCATTTTTGAGAATACCAATACGATCACAAACCTCTCTTACTCTGAAAATATCATGTGAAGCCATAAGGATAGACGTGCCATTAGAGGCCATTTCTTTTAATAAGACAGAGAGTTCATTACTCGCCAAAGGGTCTAAACCGCTTGCTGGCTCATCAAGTAAGAGCACTGTGGCTTTTTTAGCATAAGCTATGGCAATACCTACTTTTTGACGCATACCTTTAGAATAAGAAGAAACTCTTTTATGATGAGCCTCAGTTTGCAAACCGCAACGTGACAAATAATCACCCAATTCGGATGTGCTGTATTTAATGCCAGCCAGTTTACAGAAATAATCTAAATTCTCTAAACCTGATAAATAGGGGTATAGATTAACATTTTCAGGAATATAGCCAATTTCCTGACGTGCGTTTTTTGATTGTGTAATGGCATTAATATTATTAACGGTTATGGTACCAGAATCTGGTTTTGTAAACCCCAGAATCATATTTATAGTAGTAGATTTACCAGCACCATTGGCACCAAGTAACCCTAAGATTTCACCCTTTTTTATTTCTAACGTAAGGTCACGTACTGCGACGTGATCTTTAAAAGATTTAGAGACCTCTTTTATAGCAATCATAATGTAGTATATTAACGCAACTCAGTTGCAAAATTAGCATAAAATTTGATATTGCAACTGAGTTACATTAATTTTGTGATATGAGTATAAAGCGAAAAACAAAATCTGTTAATACCATCTTATCTATTTTTGATAAAAGGGATGATGCAGTTTCGGTAGTTGATTTAGTGGAACATTTAAAAGAAAACATGAATAAAACTACCGTTTATCGTATTCTTGAGCGTCTTGAGAATGAAGGACGATTGCATTCATTTACTGGAACTAATGGTTATAAATGGTATGCAAAATGTCACCATTGTTCAACAGATCATCATGATGATATACATCCTCATTTTGAATGTAAGGACTGCGGAAAGGTAGAATGTTTAGATATTAATATAGCGATTCCTAAACTAGACAATCGACACATTATATCTGCCGATGTACTTTTGACAGGTCAATGTGCCGATTGTATGACTTAATATGGATTATGCCACTTAAAGTGGAATATTTCCGTGCTTACGTAAAGGTGTATTCACCTCTTTCTGTTCAAGCATACTAAATGCTTTTATCAATTTTCTACGGGTTTGTTTTGGTAAAATCACTTCATCAATGAATCCACGCTCAGCTGCACTATACGGATTGGCAAAAAGTTCAGCGTATTCGGCTTCTTTTTCTTTCCATTTGGCTTCTTTATCTTCTGCGGCAGATATTTCGCGTTTAAAAATGATTTCTGCAGCACCTTTAGCACCCATAACTGCAATTTCTGCTGTAGGCCAGGCAAAATTCATATCCGATCCTATATGTTTAGAGTTCATAACATCATAAGCGCCACCATAGGCTTTGCGTGTAATCACAGTTACACGCGGCACTGTAGCTTCACTAAAAGCATAGAGTAATTTTGCGCCATTAACAATGATGCCGTTCCATTCTTGATCAGTTCCAGGTAAGAAACCGGGAACATCCTCCAATACTAATAAGGGAATATTAAAGCTATCACAAAAACGCACAAAACGTGCTGCTTTTTTAGAACTGTTAACATCCAGAACCCCTGCCAGAAACATTGGCTGATTGGCTATGATACCAATACTTTTTCCACCTAATCTGGCAAAACCAACAATAATATTTTCTGCATAGTCTTTATGGATCTCATAGAAGGAATCTTCATCTATAATACCATCAATAACCTCATGCATGTCATAAGGTTTATTAGGATTTTCTGGTACAATATCAGATAGCACATCTCTTACCTCGTCTTTTAGCTCATAATCATAAGCCTTTGGATATTCTTTATTGCTTTGCGGCAGGTAGCTCAATAGCCTTTTTATATCATGCAGGCATTCCACATCGTTTGATGATGTTTTGTGTGCCACACCCGATTTTGTAGAATGCACGCTTGCACCACCTAATTCTTCACTGGTAACCTCTTCATTAGTTACAGTTTTAACCACGTTAGGACCGGTTACGAACATATAGCTGGTATTTTCTACCATAACTGTAAAATCTGTCATGGCAGGGGAGTATACAGCACCTCCGGCACAAGGTCCCATGATAGCCGATATTTGTGGAATTACTCCAGATGCTTGTACATTTCTATAAAAAATATCCGCATAACCACCTAAAGACCGTACACCTTCCTGAATACGAGCACCTCCAGAATCATTCAAACCGATTAAAGGTGCTCCCACATTTACAGCGAGATCCATAATCTTGCAGATCTTTTCAGCATGGGTTTCGGATAGTGAGCCTCCAAAAACGGTAAAGTCCTGTGCAAATACATAAACCAGTCGACCATCTATTGTGCCATATCCGGTGACGACACCATCGCCATAAAATTTCTGATTTTCCATACCAAAATCTTTAGTACGGTGGGTCACTAAAGCACCAATTTCTTCAAAAGAATTTTCGTCCAGAAGAAAGCTAATACGTTCTCTGGCAGTTAATTTTTTCTTTTCGTGTTGCTTATCTATTCTGGCTTGTCCACCTCCTAAATGGGCCTGAGATAATTTTTCGTTTAGTGTTTTTATTTTAGAGTCCATAGTGGTTTAATTCGGTAGTCTTAATAGTTTTTGATCTTCTAAATAGCGTTTTACAGCAATATGGGCTGCAATTCTTGCTTCTTCATTTATTTTTTCTTCCAAAAGTTCTGGTGAATAATAATTTTTCACAAAATGAGTATCAAAATCACCACTTCTAAAAGCTTGATGCTCACAGACAAATCTTCCAAAAGGCAATGTGGTTTCCACACCTTTAACATGATAATTGTCTATGGCCTTAATCATTAATTGTAAAGCTTCGTCACGTGTTTCTGCATAGGTAATAAGTTTTGAGAGCATGGGATCGTAATAGATGGGAATATCCATACCTTCCTCAAACCCATTATCTACTCTGATGCCTTTTCCAACCGGAAGTTGATAGGTGTCCAAACGGCCAACACTAGGTAGGAAATCGTTCATAGGATCTTCTGCATAGACTCTCAATTCCAATGCATGACCTTTTATTTCTAAGTCTTCCTGTTTGATTTGTAATGCTTCTCCACGAGCGACTTTGATCTGTAGCTCTACCAAATCTACTCCCGATATTATTTCGGTCACCGGATGTTCTACCTGTAGTCTGGTATTCATTTCCAAAAAGTAAAAATTATGATCAGCATCCATCAAAAATTCTACTGTACCTGCTCCCAAATAGTCACATGATCTGGCAACATCAATAGCAGCCTGGCCCATTTTTTCTCTTAATTCGGGTGTTAATAACGTTGAAGGCGCCTCTTCCACAACCTTTTGATGCCTCCGCTGTATACTGCATTCACGTTCAAAGAAATGAAGAATGTTACCATGGCTGTCTGCCATAACCTGAATTTCAATATGTCTTGGCGACTTCACATACTTTTCGATAAATACGGAACCGTCACCAAAGGCAGAAGTGGCTTCACTGATGGCACGATGCATTTGCGATTCCAGATCGGCTTCTTTTTCGACAATACGCATGCCTTTTCCACCACCGCCAGCGGAAGCTTTAATAAGAATTGGAAATCCAATTTCTTTGGCTATAATTTTGGCTTTATCAACATCAGTTATGGCTTCGTCAATGCCTGGAACCATAGGAATATTATAAGCTTTAACCGTTTCTTTTGCAGCTAATTTGCTACCCATGACTCGTATGGCTTTTGATTTCGGGCCTATAAAGACAATATTATTTTGCTCGCACAGCTCAGCGAAATCTGCATTTTCACTCAAAAAGCCATAACCTGGATGAATACCATCTACATTTAAGGATTTGGCAACTTCAATGATAGTGTCTCCTTTTAGATAGGATTGGTTTGAAGGAGCTGGCCCTACACAAACAGCTTCATCAGCATATTTTACATGAGGTGCATACCTGTCTGCTTCAGAGAAAATAGCAACAGTACTGATGCCCATTTTCTTTGCAGTTCTCATAACTCTTATAGCGATCTCTCCACGATTTGCTACCAGTATCTTTTTCATATTATTCAAATTCGATTAATAATTGATTTTTTTCTACGGCATTGCCTTTCTGAGCTTCAATAGATTTAATACGACCTGCTCTTGGTGATGTAATGACATTTTCCATTTTCATAGCTTCCAAAATGAGTAAAGTGTCGTTTTCCTGAACGTCATCGCCAACAGCTACATTCATTTCCAGAATGAGTCCCGGCATCGGTGCTTTTATGGAGTTTACTTGTTTTGAACTGCCTAATGCAAACCCCATATGTTCAATTTGCTGATCCAGAGGGGTAGATATCACCACATCGTAAACACTATTATTAACTTGTACCTTATAGGTTTTGGAATTATAATCTGATTGTAACACTTTGGCTTGTACAGATTGATGTTTGTCAATAATATGATACGTGTGGTCAGAAGTTTCTATGACATCCATTGATTGAAGATGTTCATCATCAATTTCAAATGTCTTGGAGGTGTTGACTTTGACTTTATACATGAAATTTGTTTTTATGAAGTTTGGCTAAATTATTTAATGTTTATGATATGTTTTATGAAAATTGTCATGTTTTAAAACTAGAATTATCTTGATGTTTTTTGATGGCTTTTCTGGATAATATAATGGCTAATATCAACGATACAAAAGCGCCTGTTGATATGCCCGGAATGAAATTAATAAATAGAAAAAAATCATAGGCACCATGGAAACCAACGGCAAGTAAAAGACCACAGAGGTTTAATTTAACCCTGTTTTTAGAAAATTTTGCTTTTCCCATATAATAGCCCATTAAGATGCCAAAGGTGGCATGGGCCGGAACTGCCGTGAATGCTCTCAGAATGGCAGTTTGGTACCCGCCTTCCAAAACATACAAGATATTCTCAGTAGCAGCAAATCCCATAGAAACCATTACGGCATAAACAATACCATCGTAAGGTTCATTAAATGCTTTCTTGGGTTGGGCAAAGTAGCGAACGATGACATATTTACTGAATTCTTCTGATAATCCGACCATAAAAAATGCCTGAATAAACTGCTGCCATACACTATACTTATCTACCAGAGGAATTAACCTACCGGTTATCAAATATAATATTGTGGTGATGATAATGCTCAGTACCGCGCCCATTAAAAAACTGACGATGAGCAAGCCCGGAGGTTCCTTTTCGTATTTATCTTGTATGTAGATATACAGAATAATAATAAGGACCGGTGCTATGGCAAATAATACGAGATTAGTCATTCAGATCTTTAATAGCTTTTAATACGGATAGGTAATAATCTTTATTACTTGCAATGAAGTGTAAATTGGTTTCACTATGCTCTAAAAGATCCAAATAGTCTTCAAAACTCACTAATTTTAGAGCCTCTACTTCTTCCGGTTGAGGGATGAGGTCATCTACTTTTACTTTCAGTTCAGCGATATATGTATGATGAAACTCGTAATCTTTTATGGTATCATAATGGGTTTCGTGCCTAAATACGCCTATTTTTTTTAAGTCTTTTGATGAGACATCTAAACCAATTTCTTCTTTGGTTTCTCTAATAAGTGCTTCCTCAAGTTCTTCTCCGGAATCTACATGCCCTGCAACTGAGACATCCCATAGTAGCGGATGTATCTTTTTTTTATGAGACCGTTGCTGTAAGAGTATCTTATGATCTTTGGTATAAAGCCATAAATGGATGGTATTATGGTACCATCCATTTATGTGAGCTTCAGATTTTAAAACATTAGACTTTATAAGCTGTCCATTACGGTCTAGGATGTCTATATATTCCTCCATTAAAGAATCGGTAAGCTGTATTTAATCAAAATATGAAAATGTATCACCAGCTTTAATATTTAGTAATGTTTCATATATAAGCTTAATCACATTTTCGACATCGTTTTTATGTACCATTTCTACTGTGGTATGCATGTAGCGCAACGGAAGTGAAATCAGGGCAGAAGCGACCCCTCCATTACTGTAAGCAAAAGCATCAGTATCGGTACCCGTAGCTCTAGATAATGCCGCACGTTGAAACGGAATTTTCTTTTGCTCGGCAGTATCTGTAATGAGATCTCTTAATTTTTGCTGTACGGCAGGAGCATACGCTATTACAGGACCTTTGCCGATTTCTGCGTAGCCTTGCTTTTTCTGGTCTATCATTGGTGTGGTTGTATCGTGAGTAACGTCAGTAACAATAGCAACATCCGGTTGTATGGTATGTGTTATCATTTCTGCGCCACGAAGCCCAATTTCTTCTTGAACAGAATTGGTAATGTACAATCCAAAAGGCAAACTTTTTTTATGCTCATGAAGTAATCGTGCCACTTCAGCGATCATAAATCCTCCCATACGATTATCTAAAGCCCGGCACACAAATTTGTCTTTGTTTAAAATATGAAATTCATCGGGGTAGGTAATAACACAACCTACATGAACGCCCATTTTTTCTACCTCTTCTTTATCTTTTGCGCCTATATCAATACAAATATTATCGGGTTTAGGCGGTTCTTCTTTTACTCTACTTCTCGTATGTATGGCAGGCCATCCAAAAACACCTTTAACGATGCCTTTTTTAGTGTGAATGTTAACGACTTTACTTGGTGCTATTTGGTGATCGCTTCCACCATTTCTAATGACATATAATAAGCCTTTATCAGAAATATAATTAACATACCATGAAATTTCATCAGCATGACCTTCAATAACCACTTTGTATTTTGCTTTCGGATTTATTACTGCTACTGCTGTACCATAGGTGTCTGTGATGAATTCATCAACATAAGGTTTTAGATAGTCCATCCACAATTTTTGACCATCCCATTCGTAACCTGTTGGAGCAGCATTATTAAGGTATTTTTCTAAAAAGTCCATCGACTTTTTATTCAGTATATTTTGTTTTGCCATTCTAAAATTTTTCCCCTAAAATAATAATATTAATAGGATTTTAAGGTTAAAGGAATAGTAAATTCTTAATTTTGGTCAGTGGTATTTATAGCGCCTTAAAATATCTAAATCATACGCGTTTATGAGATTACTTTTTATCATAGTTATCATGCTGCCTGTAATGGCTTATACTCAAGTACCTGTCGAGAAAGATTCTACAGATGTTGAGTATATCATTATAGAAGGTGATTCTATACCCAGAACCGTTATTGATTTGGATGAGGTCATAGTTATGCCAAAACTCAAGTTCAAAAACAGGAAGGAGCGGGTAAAATATCTTATACTCAAGCGAAAAACACTTAAAGTATATCCGTATGCTAAATTGGCAGCAGAACGTTTGGTAACTTTAAATGAGCGATTGGCTAATTTGGAACGTAAGCGGCAAAAGCGTATTTATGCCAAACGTATTCATAAATATCTCGAAAAAGAATTTTCAGCGGAGCTTAAAAAGTTAACTAAAACAGAAGGTCAGATCTTGATCAAATTGATTCACAGGCAAACGGGAAAGACAGCATTTCAGTTAATTAAAGAATTAAGAAATGGCTGGCGTGCGTTTTGGTTCAATAATACGGCCAGTTTGTTTGACATCTCTTTAAAAAGAGAATATGTACCTTTAGAAGTAGAGGAGGATTTTATGATCGAAGATATTTTGCTGAGAGCATTTCAAAATGGACGATTAGATCGTCAGGATCCGGCTTTTGAAATTAATTATTATGACCTTACCGATAAATGGCTAGCCAGTCCCCAAAAAGAGCAAGAGTAATCAGACAGGAATCTTCGCTGGAAGAACCGTTAAATGCATGGAGTCATGGCATTGGTGCCGCTTTGGGTATCGCTGCTTTAGTATTACTTATCGTTTATAGTGATGATGCATCCAAACCCTGGAGTCTTTTTAGTGTTATTGTATACGGGATCTCTATTATTGTCCTTTTTTTAGCATCAACGTTTTACCATGCTGTAAAAGGGGAGCGGCGTAAGCATTATTTTAGAATTGTAGATCATATAAGTATTTATTTATTGATTGCCGGCACCTATACGCCTGTATTATTAATAACTCTAAGAGCTAGTTTGGGCTGGCCTTTGTTCTGGACGGTATGGGGTATAGCTGCTTTTGGAGTGGTTTTAAAATTGTTTTTTACGGGGAGGTTTGAATTGTTTTCTACCTTATTGTATTTGGTTATGGGGTGGCTTATTGTTTTTGATTTTTCAAACCTCTCTGAAGCTATAGGATCTGGTGGTGTATTATGGTTATTTGCAGGAGGTCTATCTTATACCGTAGGGATCATATTTTATGCCATACAGCGCATTCCGTTTAATCATGTGATATGGCATTTGTTTGTGCTTGGTGGTGCCATATGCCACTTCTTTATGATTTTTTTATATGTGATATAAATTATTACAGTCCTTAAACTATTTACTGGCTTTTAATCACATCTTCATAAGTCTCAAAAAAAGCTTCAAATGCACTCATCTTTTGATTAAAAAATAACATGGTATCTTGCCAGGTGTTTTTGTTATGAATGGATACTTTTTGATCTAAGGGCACATATATTCTAGAGATCTCTTTTCCATTATCCAGATAATGAATTTCTTCAAATATAGCATCGGGCAGATAATCGTTATGAATGATGGATTTTAAAGCGCATAGTTTTTCCCAATAATTAATTCGGTTTTCCAAATCATCTTCGAGATCTAAAGCGACTAAAGCTTTTTTAGTATCAAAATAAAACTTGAATGAAAGCCCTTTGATTTTTGTATTGTACAATACCCATTTTCTCGGAAATGATTTTCCGAAGCTGGTCCAGAATTCCTGTCTTAACAAACGACTTTCTTCTTTAGAAAACATCTATATAAAGTATGCTATTAAAATACCCAAAACAATAGCTAAAAGTTTAGATAAGTTAAACTTATGACCTTCACCTGTTTCAAACAATATGGTTGTAGATATGTGTAAAAAGATACCTATAACTATAGCATTAATAGTATTGATATCATTTGCAGCAATGGTTGTGTTGTTTGAGATAATTGTCCCTAAAGGTGTCATTACTGCAAATAAGATGAGGAAGCCAATAATTTGTAACCTATTATGTTTCGATTTTAAAAGAAACGTAGTGATCATGGCAGCAATAGGTATTTTATGTATAAAAACACCAAATACCATATCGTTATGCTGGTGAATGGGAAAACCTTCTAAAAAACTATGAATACATAAACTTATAAACAATAACCATGGAAATTGAGTGTCATTTTTATGAATATGTACATGACCATGTTCGGCACCTTTTGAAAAAAACTCCAGTATGATCTGAAGCAGTATACCGCACATAATATAAAGACCTGTACGTTTTGCCTCGAGATGCTCATAGACTTCGGGGAGCAAGTCAAATAGCGTAAGTGCTAATAGGAATGCACCGCTGAACGATAACAATAGCTTGGTGAATAAAGGTTTTTTATTCTTAGATAAGAAAGCTATTGTAATACCTATAATAATGGCATAAACAGGAAAAAGATACTTGTTCATACGAGCAGTTTACTTAAAAATCATAATAAGGCGTTCGGAAGTTTTGGTATCGTATTTACGCAATTTATAATCCCCAAACACATCTAATAAATGAACGCCGGCTTTTTCAAATAATACTTTAAAATCTTCTAAAGTAAAGGCTTTTACACGCTCCTGAAACTCAAATGCCTCCCCATCAACATTAAAAGAAATATCTTTAATGATGTAGCCATTGTTAAATGTTCTTCTTTGGTGAAAGTCAATACCTTCAACAGTTTTAGTATCTTCTTTAACTAAATGGTCAATAACATAATTAACATTCATGAAATCAATAACACCAAAGCCATAGGTGTTTAATTCTGCTTTTATAGAAGTAATGGTGTTGAGATTACAGATATCATCTTCAAAATACCCAAAACTGGTAAATAAATTAAAAACGGCATCAAAGGTTTCAGGATAAGGTTTTGTCATATCATGAACGTCAAATTTCAAAGTGTCGTTTTCATATTGCTTAGCATGTGAGATGCTTTGTTTGGACAAATCAACACCGGTTACATGATATCCCAATGTATTGAGATAGACGGAATGTCGACCTTTACCACAAGCCAGATCTAAAATTGTCCCGCCAGCAGGAAGATTAAGATAATTGGTAAGGTTATCCATGAAAACTTGCGCTTCGGAATAATCTCTGTCTTTGTATAAAATATGGTAGTACGGGGTATCAAACCACGATGCGTACCATTGTTTTGCGGGTTTAGTCATATACGTCTTTCTTAAGCAAACGCGTGTTTTAATTTCTGTTGTTTGCGAATGTTACCGGATTTCAAGAAATGACTGATCACCATGATAGTTGCTGATTTCTAAGCTTTTATCTTGAAACTCCCATAACATTATATCCATATAAATTTATGGAGGACCTCCTGCAAAAATACTGTATTTTTGCAATCTATTTGACGTATCATATGGACAATAATTTCAAGATGGTGGCCAAAACATTATTTGGCTTTGAAGATATTTTAGCAACTGAACTTAAGCAATTAGGTGCTATGGAAGTTGAGAAAGGCGTACGTAATGTGAGTTTTGTAGGTGATAAAGGGTTTATGTATAAAGCTAATCTTGGAATAAGAACGGCTATAAAAATTTTAAAACCTATTAAATCCTTCAGGGTAGTTAAGGAGCAAGATTTGTATACTAATGTAAAGGCCATTAAATGGGAGAATTATCTCAAGCCTTCAGGATCCTTGGCTGTCGATGCTACCGTTCATCATAGTGTGTTTACACATTCGCAGTACACCGCATTAAAAACCAAAGATGCAATTGTTGACCGTTTTAGAGAAAATCAGGGCACACGCCCTAACATCGATCTGCGTTTTCCTGATCTCAAAGTTAATGTACATATTGACCGACAACGTTGTACCATATCTTTAGATACTTCTGGCGAATCTTTACACAGACGCGGTTATAAAATAGCAACCAATATTGCTCCAATTAATGAAGTCTTAGCAGCCGGATTGATTATGATGAGCGGTTGGGACGGACAAACGGACTTTATGGATCCCATGTGTGGAAGTGGTACCATGCTTGCAGAAGCGGCTATGATTGCTTGTAATATACCGCCAAATTTGATGCGCAAAGAATTTGCTTTTGAGCGTTGGCAGGATTGGGATGTAGACCTGTTTGAAAAGATTGAAGAATCGCTCCTAAAGAAAACCCGTGATTTTCATCATAAGATTTTAGGGTACGATAAATCGCCTTCAGCAGTCAGAAAGGCAAAAGAAAACATAAAAAATGCTCATCTCGATGAATTTATCAGTATTAAGCACGAGGATTTTTTTAAAACCCAAAAAGCAGGAACTGATAAATTGCATATGGTTTTTAATCCGCCCTATGGTGAACGTTTAGAGAATTTGAATGTTCAGGAATTTTATGGCAATATAGGAACGACTTTAAAACATGGCTATCCAAATACTAATGCGTGGCTGATAACGTCTAATCTTGAAGCTTTAAAATTTGTTGGGCTTCGTCCATCCAGAAAAATAAAAGTTTTTAATGCCAAGTTAGAATCACGATTGGTAAAGTATGAGATGTATGAAGGCAGCCGTAAAGCAAAGAAACAGCAAAGTTAAGGTGTTGTAATATCTTTTGGATAGGTGTCAAATAGCTGAGACACAATACCTTCAACATAAGACTTAAGTTTTTTTCTCGACTTATTCATACTACAATCAATAGAAGCTTGCCATAAAACTTTATTCGTAGTATAATCTGAAACATAAGTTACCAGAGTTTCCTGATGATAGGTTTGGTTATGCACTTTACAATTTTCCCAGTATTCAAGTTCTCCAGAATGTTCACAATTGTTAAAACTTACCTGTTCCTCTTTAATAACAATTTTGAAACCAACTTGAAGTTGCGGGTTAAGCACATTAGTGCTATGAGCTCTTTCTTCCATTTCTAGCTCTAGTGCATCACCAATAAGTTGCCTGAGGTACTCATTATCTCTGTTGGGGTAGTTTGCGTTTTCTACAAATAAATCCTCAACACATAGTACATAGGTGTTGTAGTTATTGAAATCAATATCCAGATTATAATCAAAAACAACCGATGATGTTGAAGCGCATCCGAACATTAAGAAGGGTAGGATGAGGTAAAATGTAATTTTAGATGTCATGATCTTAAGTATTTTGATGTACTTAAAGATCCGTATTTCGATCAACAATTTTTATGATAATTGTCAATCTAAACCACTAAAATTGCTTTTTGAAAGGTTTAAAGGAGAATTTTGGACGGTACATAAACGCATCTACTACCAATAAGTTATCAGAAAAATTAAAGGTATGTATGCCTTGCACTTTTTTGTTCCAATCCGGGTGAATGGTAGTTACCAACTGCTCTTCGTACTCCGTTTTACTCAAAGTTTTGATTTCAAAAATATTACATGCTTTTCCGTAAATATATTCTGAGCGTTGGGAAGGTCGGAAAAGCTGCCCATCTAATGAGAATAAGCGACCGGCAGGCCGTGATGTTCTACAATCTGATGCTACAGGGTTGAGCTTATGCGGTGTCCAGTTTTGAGTTTTAAAGTCTTCAGCATAAAATATATGAAGTTCATCAGCACATGATGATTTGCCTCCGGTTTCATCATAATTACAAAACAGCCACCATAATTTACCATCGTAATACAGTGTGGTATCCACAGCGTCTACAGATGTCATAAGGGTCATTTCAAATTCCCATTGATGAGGAAACTCAGTACATTTATAAAGTTCTACAGACCTGTTAGACCTGCTTTCAGGAATCAAGTATAATTCGCCTTCATGTTCAAAAACAAAAGGATAGGACAGGTGATAAGGCGTATCAATAATTTTATAATCTGTAATATAATTGCCTTTGGCATCGAGTTCTACAATGCTGATATGTGCCTTGTTGGTTTTCCATATGTATTCTTCAACAAACATATAGTTCTTACCTTCTTTAGATATGACAAAAGGATCTGCCCAGTATTTTTTTGATTTTGTATGAAGAGGTTTTAACTTTCTTATGGAGGTAGATCGGATTTCACTTTCACCCTTTATAGGCTTAACCATCACATACCAATAATTGATATAAAATGTGTGTTGTATGGCTCTGTAAATAAAATGATAAGCAAACTTTAAAAAGTTTTGAAGCGCTTTAAAATTGCGTGGTGTTTTATAGAGCGGTTTGTCGTAAGAAATAAGATCTTTATTTGATCTGGAAATCATAGCATTCAAATACGATTCGCCATGAAGATAAATACCTTTTAAGACACGTGGAACGATGTGTGAAGATCGCCAATAGAAGGTGTTTTTATTCCTTTCTATAGATAAGTAATCGGTAAGGTGATTAGAACGATACATGACTTTACCACCGTCCAGATCTTCGTTCAGGATTTGTAGCATAAAGCCTGATGTTCCCCACTTTTCTACAGATTCCCAATATCCGGGGGGACCACCCCGATTGTCACGATTATCGCCATGATGATGAGACCATACACCATATTTGGCAGACTTAAGGATATCCCCTTTTAGGATTCTAAAACCAAATCGTAATATTACATCCAGTCCATAAGCCTTTATAGCTTTAACATCATCTTCAATTAATCGATCAACAAACTTGGTCCGGGTGGGAGTTACTGCAATTTGATCAACATTTTGAATTAAAGGAGTAATCTCTTTTTCAGTACTGTAAGTAACATGTCTTCCCAATAATTTTGCGTCAAACAGTGTATGCGCTTTATGTATAATTTGATGCCTTTTTTTTATGAGTTTAGCCAGTTTAGATGCCGAATGTGTTGCGCTCGAATCGTTTTTTATAACCAGCTGTAGCTCGGCATAATCCGAATTTTGAATAGTCTCAATAATAGTATATGCCCAGTTAGAAAGCTTATAATCGTCAATGAGAATACCTATTTTTAGTTTATTGGCCATAGCAGAGGTTAGGCTACCAAAAGTAATTATTTCATTCACATGACTGCCATTAATACGACGATAGGATAAAATTATAGATTAAACTTAAGGCGATGCTTATGAATAGTTAGCCTGTAGCGATTGTGTGTGATGTTCTACATGATATACCGTCCACATGACAACTTCTCTCACCGGCATTTTTCCCATGAGCGGATGTGGTAAGATTACGTTATCAAGGTCATGATCTTTCCACTTTTTGGTTTTGTACTGCAACTTTTTTTGTTCTACCTGTAATCGGTTGAGGATATACTTTTTCTCGCTTAGCGATGGAACTTTCATGTTTTGAGAGCCTTTATAGGTTTTTCCTTTGGCTTTTTCCAAACGTTCCATGTAGCGTTTTACTATGGCATCGTAATCTCTTACGGGGCGGTTGGCTTTGCCGTATCTGTATTTTAGTAAAAACTTAGGCAAGCTCATGGCTGTATTTAACGGTTTAATGCTTTGTAGTAAGTGTAAAGCTTGCTGACCAGAGGTCCATTTGCCTTCAGGACCTTCTTCCCAAGATGCATCAGGTTGGCTTTTTAACCATTGAATTAAAGCACTATGCTTTTCTTCAATAAGATGGGCAATAGTTTCTTTATCCATAGTTTAGTAGTTTGCTATGGAAAAGATAACGAAATTTTTAAAAAATTAAAATACAGACCTTAGTTATCTTCTTCAGTAACCTTAGGTACTATTTTATCTTTTTTGAAGATTGGTATCAAGTATGAGATATTGTATCCAAATCCGGCACCAAATCGGCCACTATCGTATGTCCTGTTAAATCCTGGAATGTATAGGTTTTCAAAGCCATTTGGCTGATCATCAGAGATTCTGATCTTCAACTGCACATTGAGCCCAACATAAAGATTATTAAAAACTTCTGCCTTTATACCAAACATAAGTTCAGTCCATAAAGCTGTTAATCCATCAGTTTCTTCACCGCTTTCTATAACAACTTGCTCGTCCCAGTATTGATTGTTAACATTATAGATGCTGTAGCTATTAAGTTTCTGGCTGAATGTACTGGCCCCAATCCTTAAGCCTGCAAAGATCATATTTTCCATATTTAACCAGTTGCGGTATAGGTTATAGTCAATTCCAGCTTTAAAATAACTGCCCTTTGCAGTCACATTTATAGCGTCTTCAGAAAGTGTGCGTTCTTCCGTGCCTAATTCACCTGCCAAATAAATGCGCTTGGTGAGTCGGTAATCGGCATTAATCTCAAAGCCGGTATAATCGTCATCAATGGCAGTACGTACTATTTTTGATAAATCACCACCAATGCGTAGTCCATACTTTTGCTTATAAACAATGCTGTCTTTTACAATACTATCGTTTTGAGCGTATAGTGTTGTTGTAAACATCGATAGCGTTAGTATACTAATGAAAAATATAAAGGTGTGTCTCTGATTCATCTTCTACATTAATATTATTTGTATTGCTATTTGGAAAGTCTGTAAGAAGCGCCCACACATCACCATCAGAAATAATACTAACAGTTAAGTTATTAAAAACACTCTTAAAGCCACATGCTCTTGAAACATACACGAATTCGGGAACGTATGTGATTTCTAATATGTCTTCATTAGAAGCGGTATTAGGGTCATCATCCAAATCAAAATCGGCATCTCTTCTGAGTATAAAACGGGTCGTTGTTTCTTCGCCTTCGGTACCAACAATGAGAGGTAATTCTAATGCATTAGCGTTACTATTAAAAACCAGACTTCGTGTGCTTTCATCCAAGCCTTCACCAAATGCCGTTAGACGTCTGACACTTTTTAGTTCATCCTGATTTAAAATATCTCTGAATTCTACCAGCAAACGTGGTGTTGTTGGTGTGTTACTTGTGCATATATCGTCGCGTTCGCAACTTAGTACACTAACAAAAGCAATGAGAAAAAGTAGTCTTACAATTCTGGCCATTAATACAATTTATCTTTTTTCTAAAAGTACAACATTTTCAACATGATGCGTCTGCGGAAACATATCTACAGGCTGTACTTTTGTTATTTTGTAATCGGTTTTCATTAATGCTAAATCTCTGGCTTGTGTAGCACTATTACAACTAACATAAACAATACGTTTCGGCGAAATGTTCAGAAGCTGGGCTACAACGTCTTTGTGCATACCATCCCTAGGTGGATCTGTAATTACAACATCTGGTTTTCCATTAGCTTCAATGAAATCGGTATTAAAAACCGTTTTCATGTCACCTACAAAAAAGTCAACGTTTTCTATACCATTAAATTGTGCATTCGCTTTCGCGGCTTTTATAGCGTCTGGAACAGCCTCAACGCCCACCACATGTTTTGCGTGTCTCGCTACAAATTGGGCTATAGTACCCGTGCCTGTGTATAGGTCGTATACATGTTCTTTACCTGTTAACGCAGCAAGATCACGAGTAACCTTATACAATTCATATGCTTGTGCTGAGTTGGTCTGGTAAAATGATTTGGCGTTAATTTTGAATTTAAGCCCTTCCATTTCTTCAAAAATATGATCACGACCGTAATAACAGATGACTTCCTGATCATATATGGTATCGTTGGCTTTCTGATTCACAACGTATTGTAAAGACGTAATCTCAGGGAATACAGTTACTAGGTGATCTAAAAGCAATTCACGTTTGGTTTTATCATCATCATAAAATTGAATCAAAACCATAAGTTCTCCAATACTCGTATTACGAATCATTAGGGTTCGTAACAGGCCATTCTGCGCCCTAGTATTAAAAAATTCAAGCTGGTGTTTTACAGCAAAATCCTTTACGCTGTTTCTAATGGCATTGGAAGGGTCTGCTTGTAACCAACACTTATCGATATCTAAAATTTTATCCCACATGCCCGGAATATGAAACCCTAAGGCATTTCTGTCTCCAAGATCGTCATTTGAATCAATTTCTTCCTGCGTTAACCAGCGGTTATTACTAAAGGAAAACTCCATCTTGTTCCTGTAGAAATAGTGCTCTGCAGAACCTAAAATGGCATTAACGTCTGGTAGATCCAAATGACCAAGGCGAGTGAGGTTGTTTTCAACTTCTTTTTGCTTGTATTCCAGTTGAGAAGCATAGGTCATGTGTTGCCATTTACAACCGCCACAGGTCCCAAAATGCTTGCATTTGGGTGTTGTTCTTCTTTCGGAAAGTTTATGAAAGTGTGTCGCTTTACCTTCATAAAAGGCTTTACGTTTCTTATAGGTTTGTATATCAACAACATCACCCGGAACAGCATTATTAAGAAAGATAACACGACCATCGGGTGCCTTAGCTATAGATTTACCCTTAGCACCTGCATCTATGACTTCAATCTGAGTAAAAAGTTGCTTTCTGTTTTTTCGAGACATGCCGCAAAAATAAGAATAGCATCAAATAAATGAATACCTTAAATGGATTATCTTTAATAGAAGTCTAAATTTAAATGAACCTTTTTATAATTTCTACGTCTTTGTTATAGAGATCTATTCGTTATTCATGAATAAAAAAGACCAACATATTGATGAAATGCTTTTGACCCGGATTCAATCCGGAGACCAAAAAGCCTTAGCTCAATTGGTAAAGCGTTGGCATAAATTGTTTTGTGATAAGGCGTATTGGTTGGTAAAAGATAAAGAGGCAGCAAAGGATATTGCTCAAGATAGTTGGACCATTATTATCAAAAAAATAGATACGCTTAAAACCCCAAAACAGTTTAAGTATTGGGCATACAGGATTGTATGTAATAAAGCAATGGATTGGTTAAGGTTACAAGCAAAACAACGTCAAAGTGAAATTAATGGTGTTGCTGAACGCAATGATGACAATGTAACCTCAGAAAAAGAACATTTAGAACGATTACTGCTAAAAGCAATTAAGGAGTTGCCTGAAGAGCAAAAACAAATCTTGAATTTATTTTATACACAATCTTATAGTCTAAAGCAGATTAGTAGCATGTTGCATATTTCCATGGGTACTGCAAAATCAAGACTGTTTTATGCCAGAGAAAAGTTAAAAGAAACATTAAAACACAGAAATTATGAAAACTAATATGGAAGACATTGATCAACTGATCAAAGACACATTAACTAAAGAGGAAGCTAAATTCTATGATGAATTGGAAGAGCAGAATATATTTGAAATGGTCATGGGTTTATTTGTTGGGAAAAACAAATGGATCATGTTCCTTATGAATATCATGACATTGGTATTTTTTGGACTGTTTATATACTGTACGGTTCAGTTTTTTAGAACCGAGCTCACCAATGATATGTTAAAATGGGGAATAGGAGGTATTGTATTTTTATTTGGCGTAAGCATGCTTAAGGTTTTTGCATGGATGCAAATGGACAAAAAAGCCATTTTAAGAGAGATGAAGCGTTTAGAACTTCAGGTCTCGTCCTTGTCTTCAAAAATGTCAGACTAAGATTTTATATCGCCATTAATATTTATTAATTTGCAACTTTCTAGGGATGATTTCTCTCCCACGCTGAATTTTCGAGACTTCGAAAGGATAAAGGTGCAGAAGGAATAGTTATTTTATTCACTTTAAAAATTATTTTAAAATGGCTGTTTTAGACCACATTTCATCGCAAGAAGCGATGGCTTTAGAAAACAAGTACGGTGCACAAAACTATCACCCTCTTCCAGTAGTACTGAGCAGAGGCGAAGGTGTTTATGTATGGGATGTTGAAGGTAAAAAGTATTACGACTTTCTATCGGCATATTCTTCACTTAACCAAGGACACGGGCACCCAAAGATTGTAAATGCCTTAATTGAGCAAGCACAAAAATTAACATTGACTTCCAGAGCATTTTATAACGATATGCTTGGGCGTTATGAAAAATATGCCACTGAGTATTTTGGCTTTGATAAATTATTGCCTATAAACTCTGGGGCAGAAGCAGTAGAAACGGCTTTAAAAGTCTGTAGGAAATGGGCCTACGAAGTAAAAGGTATCGATATTAATAAGGCGGAAGTCATTGTTTGTGAAAATAATTTCCATGGCAGAACCACAACGATCATATCGTTCAGTAATGATCCGGTAGCACGCCAGAATTTTGGACCTTATACCGATGGATTCATCAAAATAGAGTATGATAATCTCGAAGCTTTAGAAAACGCATTGAAGAATAACCCTAATGTTGCAGGATTCTTAGTAGAACCTATTCAGGGAGAGGCCGGGGTTTATGTGCCAAGTGAAGGCTATCTGAAGGCAGCTAAAGCCTTGTGTGAAAAGTATAATGTGTTGTTCATTGCCGATGAGGTACAAACCGGTATTGCCAGAACGGGCAAGCTATTGGCTGTAGATCATGAAAACGTGAAGCCGGACATTCTGATTTTAGGGAAGGCCCTAAGTGGTGGTGTGTATCCGGTATCTGCGGTATTGTCTACCAATGAAATTATGAATGTTATACGTCCTGGAAATCATGGTAGCACCTTTGGAGGTAATCCAATTGCAGCTGCTGTAGCTATGGCTGCACTTGAGGTGGTTAAAGAAGAACAACTGGCTGAAAAAGCAGAATATCTCGGTAAATTATTCAGAGCAGAACTCAATACATATATTAAAGAAAGTACTATCGTAAAACTGGTTAGAGGTAAAGGCTTATTGAACGCCATTCTAATTAACGATCATGAAGATAGTGATACAGCATGGAACATCTGTTTGAAATTAAGAGATAATGGTTTATTAGCTAAACCAACACATGGTAATATCATACGATTTGCGCCACCATTGGTAATGACTGAAGATCAGTTATTAGATTGCGTATCAATAATAGTCAATACGTTAAAAACATTTGAAGCTTAGGGCGCAAGCTCTGTAAAAGGAAATACATTGATATTTCTCAAGATCCAAAAAAGCAGTACTATTATTAGTATTGCTTTTGTGGTTTTTGACCGATGTAGGATATTCTTATAGTGTTTAGAGGTAAACTTATTAAGCGCAATAATAACGGCTTCATACACCAGAACAAAAACCAATAGGCCAATAAGGTAATTGTGCCTTAGACCGTTGATGATATCTCCTTGTAAAAATTTATGTATGGCTCTTTGACTGCCACAACCCGGACAGTGTTTGCCGGTAAGGCTGTGAAAAGGGCATTTTGGAAATAAACCTGAAACTGTAGAAGGGTCATAAAAAAAGTATAGTGATAGCATGGCAAGCACTACTATCACTATAACTAATATGAATAGCGATTTTATATTAAAAGTCACCGCTCCCTAAAGCACCTAAAAAGGCGACTCCAAAAATTAAAATGTATAATATCCATCCTACAAGAGCAATGCCGACAGAGACAATGCCCCAAGTTTTAGCATTTTTAGAAGCGCTCATGGCTTTTTGATAGTTGCCGTCTTCGTAAGCGCTATTGACCTGAGTAGCATAAACGATACTTACGATTCCTGCAGGCAAACAGCAAAGAATAGTACTGATAATAGCTAAGGCCAGATAACTGGGCGGTCGTTGTGGTTTGGTTTCCATATGATTGTTTAATTAGAGTTATGTCTGTAATTTTTACTGACCCATTAATTCTTCCATTCGTTCTTGCATTAATTCTGGGTCGCTAAGTGCATCCATTCCAAAGTAAGAGATTACCCATACGATGTATGCGATAGCCAAGACACTAAAAATAACACCTATAATCCCCATGATTTTCCCTGCCTGTACATTGCCATATCCCGAATAATTCTCTGGGTTTTCTTTATATATCTTAGTGGCTTTACCCCCAAGTATGATTGCAATTATACCAAAAATTAATCCCGGTGCACCATAACAGCAGCATCCAATAATTGAAAGTATTCCCATGACTAAAACAAGGGTAGCATTAGGTAGTGTTTGTTTTTCCATAATAGGTTGATTTAAAAGTGTTTTAAGAAATAACTAATTACAATAATACTAATATTTATGATAAAAAACCCTAATAAAATTTTATGACCGTTTTTAAATTGGTATTTAATGTGTAATCCCAAAAACAAAAACATTGCAATTAGAGTATATATGGCAGGGTACATATAAAATGCAGCGGTAAACTCGCCTCTTAAGATTAAAGCCATAGCTCTTTGAATGCCACAGCCAAAACATTCTACATTGAATGTTTTTTTCCACATGCAGGAAAGCATGTAATCTTCCATTTTACCATCGCCTATTAGCATAATACAAATGTAATGGATTCCATTAATATTTGAGAATTATTATTTCAGTGTATTTTTGTGGTATGAAATTATCCAGAACCATAAACTACATCTGTATTATTGCAGGTGGGTTACTAGCGCTTTATGCCCAAAGTGAAGCTGAGCAAAACACATACCTTCTGTTAGCGGGATTGGTACTTTTAGTATTCGGTATTTACAGGACTTCAAGCCGTATTCCAAGTAAATACGAGAATGAGGCGCAAAATGATGAATCCTCTCATGAAAATGATTAAAGTTGGTGATATTGTAGAGACTATTGATGATGCTGTCATAGGTAAAGTTATTGAAATTGATGGCAATCGTATTACTATCATTACCAAAGATGATTTTACCTTTCATTATGAAAAGCAGTCGCTTATTAAGTATAACACTGACGACGATAATAGACTTTTAAACTTTTCCTCTGCGGACTTTGAAAGCGTAAAAAAAGAGAAAGAATCCACCAAACCTAAGAAGCAATCTTCCGTAAAGCCTAAAGATCGCCATAAAGCTAAATTTGTTGTCGATCTTCATATTCATCAACTGACGGCTTCTATCAAGGGTATGACCAAACATGACATGCTCAATTTACAAATTGATACGGCAAAGCGGCAATTAGAATTCGCAATTCACAAACGCATTCCAAAGGTTGTTTTTATCCACGGAGTAGGAGAGGGTATTCTAAGGCTGGAACTCCAATATATGTTTGGTCGTTACAGTAATATTGAATACTATGATGCCGATTATAAAACCTATGGCTTAGGTGCTACAGAAGTTAGAATTTTTCAAAACGGCTAGATCTTAAATCGTTAGCTTGTAAGTCTTATTCTGATATTATAGTTGTACTGGATGAATAAGTACCAAAATCATAGGCATCATAACTGATAACCCCTAGGTCTACATTGTTTATGGTAAAGCGAGTGCTCACTGTTCTGGTATACTGATTCTGAATGAACCCACTGTCCGGGAACGCTTCGTTAGCAGAAACATCTAAGTATCTTGGCGTATTTTCCATATCTGAAGATTCTTCAAAATCATCAATAGGATTGGTATTCTCATTTTCATCCTCTAAACGTGTTAACACACCATCATTATCATCATCATCATCTAAATAATCTGGTATACCATCACCATCGGTATCTTTGGGATTGGTAAATGGATTTCCGTCACCATCAATATCATCATCCTCATTTCTGGTCGGTACGTTATCATTATCATCGTCCTGATCGATATAATCTGGAATACCGTCACCATCGGTATCCTGATTTTCAGCTTCATTTTCATCCTCATTAGAAATGCCATCGTTATCAGAGTCGATAATGGTTGAAACTATTGTGACTGTTCCGGATGTGGCTGAAAAATCTTGAGTAATGACCACGTTAGGATCTGGAATGGCATTGCAGAATGTCGGTTGTTGGTTATAGGTTCTGTAGTTGAAAAATATACTGCTGCCATTTATGGTTAGCATGGTTTCGTAGGGCGTCACTTCCGGACTGAATATGAGATCATTGGTAGCATTTCTGGCAAAAATCAAACTCAGAGATTCATCGGGAGTGGTTTTGGTTTCGTAAACGATATAATTCTCTGTGTTGTTATCACACAGTTCTAAGTTGCCTTCAAACTCTAATTCTACAGTAATAACATCACCATCATCACAGGCAACAAATAACATGAGTAGGCAAATAAGAGAAAAAAATCGGTACATATGTATTATGGTTTTGAGCAAAAATAAGCGATTTATAAAATTATAACGTGGCTTACTCAAAATAATTTTATTTACAATATTTTTGCAGCATGCAAACAGTTTATCTAGATAATGCTGCTACTACAGCGATCAGAAAAGAAGTTATAGAAGCCATGACCACTGCTTTAGAAACCTATTACGGTAACCCTTCTTCAACACACAGTTACGGACGTTCTTCAAAGTCTATTATAGAGCAATGTAGAAAAGAGATCGCTTCTTATTTTAATGTCTCTGCTTCTGAAATTATATTTACTTCCGGAGGTACGGAAGCCGATAATTTGGCCTTGCGCAGTTCGGTTAGAGATTTGGGGGTTACAGAGATCATTACCTCTAAAATTGAACACCATGCGGTATTACATACGGTAGATGAATTGAAAGCCGAATACGGTATTAAGATTTCTTATGTTGAATTGGATGCTAGGGGACAAATTGATTATGGAGATTTAGAACGGTTAGTGAGCACACCAGGTAAAAAACTGGTAAGTCTGATGCATATTAATAATGAAATAGGGAATCGACTAGATATTAAACGTGTTGCAGACCTATGTAAAGCAAATGACGCCCTGTTTCATAGCGATACTGTACAAGCTATCGGGCATTATAAAATAGATTTACAAGATGTAAAGATTGACTTTTTGGCTGCCAGTGCTCATAAATTTCATGGTCCTAAAGGTATTGGGTTTTCATTCGTAAGAAAGGAGTCCGGATTACGTCCTTTGATATTTGGAGGTGAGCAGGAGCGAGGTTATAGAGCAGGTACAGAAGCCATTCATAATATTGTGGGGCTCAGCGAAGCCTTAAAAATAGCGTATGCTAATTTGGAAGACGAGCAGAAGTATATCAAAGCGTTAAAGCAATATTTTATTGAGGAATTGAAGACCAAATTACCTGATGTCCACTTTAATGGGTTGTCTGCCGATATGGATGCCAGTACGTATACATTAATCAATGTTTGTTTGCCTTTACCTCAAGAGAAAGCAGCAATGCTTCAATTTCAATTGGACTTAAAAGGTATCGCTTGTTCAAAGGGCAGTGCATGCCAGAGTGGAAGCACTCAACAATCGCATGTGTTGTCGAGCATTTTAAGTGACGAACAACTAAAACGTCCTTCAGTACGATTTTCTTTTGGGATATACAATACCAAAGCAGATATAGATTATGTGGTAAAGACGCTTTGCGACTTTGCTAATTCTTAACAATAATCTTCTTTGACATTACACTGCTATTGTCTGAAGTAATGGTAGTAATATATACACCATCGCTTAATGCTGATGTCGATATTTGATAACGATTTTGCACAGTATTGTATGTTGCACGGGCTACTTGTTTTCCGCTAATATCAATAAGCGTAACAGAAGAAATACTTATAGCCTCCGGATTAAGAACATTCAATACAGCGTCATTGTTATTCTGTACAACGGTAAGTGTATCATTATCAAAATCATTGGAAGATAAGGTTTGAGGCGCTTCAAAAATGATTTTAAAGCGCTCAGTATAAGTTCCCGGTTCTATATTAATATTATAGTCCTGAGCTCTAAGATCTACATATACATCACTAAGTGTATCGTAAATATATATGGGTTGAGAATCACTGAAGTTCTGAACGTCAAATATTCTGAATCTTAAAGGTTGTTGCTCTTCAATGGTTACAATTAGTGGAATCTGTAGCGCGGTATCAAAATCAAATGCCTGAATAGAATAAGGTTTATTATTGTAAGTCCAATAGGCATCAGAATTTAAGTTTTGCGAACGACTGGCTTCTAAACCATAGTCAAAACCATCAGTAGCAGAGCTGTGAAAGTTCATTAATAATTGTCTGGTATACGAAGTTTGTTGTACTGTGAAATCGACATTAACTCTAAATCGTTTGTAGCCTTCTGGGATGATATTCATTCCATTCTCATCGTATTGTATACCAGTATTATCATTAGTAGCTGTGTTACTACCATCAGTTCTGAAGAAAAAACTGTTACCGCCAGATTCTTTCTCATAAACACGCATATCGTTAGTAGTTCTTACGGTTCCATTGGAAGTGCCTTCTACCATAAAACCCTGCCCAACAGGAATATATCGCCTTGCAATTTTAGCGCCATTTTGCCCTGGTGGAGGTAGAGGAAGTGAATTATCGTTTTCGTCGTAAGTGAAAAAAGTTGCAGGAGTAGTAGACGGCATAGAACCATCAGAATTGATGGTGAATTCAAAATAACCACCAATATAATCTTGTAATACATGCGATTCTACAGTATTATCCTGTTCCCAGTAAAATAATGTTCCGGTAATATTACTTTGATTATTGGTGTCATATAGAAATGCAACAGCATCCATAGCACTTGGATAAGGATTACCAACGAGTGTGAACTGACCTGTGGCTACTGCATTGCTAATGGTGCCATTATTAGGTTTACCCCTAAAATCATAAGTTTGGTTTACTATTGGATTTCCACTTGTCCCTTTCATAGTAAATCCTAATCCCGGAGCAACATTCCCAGTGCTACCGGCATAGACCCATTCTGCATAATTATCTGAAGCCACAAAGGTCCATAACCAACGGTCTGATATGGTTAGAGGAGAACTTGATCCTTCAAAACCAGAAGTGAAATTAGAATCTTGACTATCAATAGGGTCTAAGGGAGTTGAAAGTAGCGGATCGTCAATAAGTTGAATTCTGAAGTTTTCGTTGCCCAATATAGCAGAATTATTACCTACAGGTGAACACCAATAATTATAACTCCATTGATTTGATGTTCCGGTTTGATATACACTCAATTGTCCTACTCCGGAGTTACCTGTGGTACCTGTACCCTGGATTAATTGTGCCTCATTTCGTAAATAAAATTTAGAATCCGCATCATCAATATTTACATTGTCATTTACGAAGATAACCTCGTCATTGACATAGACATAAGCATCATTTTGAATACTTAATTGCGCGGAGATCTGTAAGCTTAAAAATAGTGAAGCTAAGTAGATTAAATGTTTCATTGTAGGTAAAATTGGACAAACAAATATAGCTATTTCTTTGTACATAACAAAATCATGCATTTCATCTAATATTTTTGCATTTTAGCCATATTTTAATGTTCTTTATATACCCCTAAGTCACGAAAGTTTATAAATCTACAATTAACCTACTATGAAGAAACTACATTACGTTTTAGCAATTTCGCTGTTTTGTTTTATGAATTATCCTTTATATGCTCAAGTTGGTATAGGTACTACCAGTCCGGATGCTTCATCATTATTAGAGCTTAATTCAACAAGTCAAGGGATATTAACACCTCGGATGACGACGTCTCAGAGAAATGGTATTTCAAGTCCGGCTGAAGGCTTACTTGTTTATGATACGGACGATAACTCATTCTATTACTACAGTTCAGGAAGTTGGGTGGCTTTAGAAGGTGCTATGAGGCGCAATAATTACAAACTCATTAAAAGTGCTGCAGATTTAGCCGATGAACTAACTGCTGGTGGCGGCACAACTTATCAATTGGCTTCTAATACCTATTATGAAGTTAATGGTACAATTGCCTTGGCATATCCTATAGATCTTAATGAAGCTTATATCTCTGGTTTAGATGCTAATGAGGACCGTTTAATTATTACCGGCTCTACGATTTTTTCAGGCTCATCGGGTGGAAGTATCCGTAACCTGACGCTTATAGTATCAGGAGGTTCTGTGTTTAATCTTACTGGTAGCGGAGCAGAAACACTATTGTTTCAGAATAGTATCGTTAGTGGCTCCGGACCTACCACTGATGCTTTAGGTACGATTTCAAATTTTGATATTGTATTTATGAATATCATTAATATAGGCAATTTAGATGATGGTATAACCTACAATAATATCGATAATTTATTACTGAGTAATGTGGCATGGTTTGAATCGAATGCCGGTACATATGAGACTTATACAGGAACCTTTAATCTTATAGAAAAGGTAAGTGGTTTTTGTAAAGTGCCTTTAGGTGCTACCGGTATAGACGTAAGCTCAAATCCAACAGTAGATTCAGGAAATATAATCAGTACAGCATTTTTTGGTGCAGGAGACTATGTAGATCCATATACCTCAGGAAGTTACCCAAATCATAATTTTGACAGTAATTGGAATGTAGATTCCCCTGGTGTTCCTATGGAATCAGATGCTGCAACCGTAGGTTATTTTTCAATGGCCAACAATACTACGGTAACGAATTTGTCAACTAATAATGTACCGGTAAAGATTGCTGGCGCAACGGTATCAAGTAGTTTATTCAGGACATCTTCTTCAAATAACCGAATTGTCTATGAAGGTTCAGGCCCCAGAGAGTTTGTAGTTATATGCTCAGGTACCCTTGAACATACGGTAAACAATGCAAGAATTTATAATTTTTATGTCTATAAGAATGGGGTACAGGTTCCTGCCATATCATCAGAAAGACGTTTTTCAAGAAACGATGTGGGTAGTTATTCTATGACAGGCGTTTTAAGTTTGGAACGTGGCGATTACATAGAAATATGGGTGTCTATTAACAATGTGAATAATGTACCCAGCTGTTTGGTCGGAAACTTGAGTGTTGTACTAAAATAATAGATTTTGTATAAATTAGAATCTGGCTGATAGTCGGACATTAAAAACACGAGGTGTCAAAAAGTTTGGAATGGCAAACTGTCGTTTACTATAAACATCTCTTACCCAAGTGTTCGTAATGGAATTCTGATTATCAAACATGTTATAAATCTCAAATCCAATAGATAGTTCTTTAAAGGCCTGCTTCCATTTGGAACTGTAGGTCTTATTTTGATCTACTAAAACATAAGAAATACCTAGATCAGCACGCCTGTAGTCTCTTAAACGGATCTGAAAATCATAAGGATCTGCATAGCTTGGTGACCCGCCAGGAACACCAGTATTGTATACAAGGTTCAGGTACATTTTAAGATCTGGTATGTTGGGGACATAGTCCTGAAACAGTACACCAAATTTTAAACGTTGATCTGTTGGTCGGGCTATATAACCTCTGTTATCGATATTTTCTTCCGTTTTTAAGTATCCAAAGCTGAACCAGGATTCGGTTCCGGGAACGAACTCACCATTTAGTCGAAGGTCCAGACCATAAGCATAAGCTTTAGCATTATTACGCGCTCTATAGCGTATACGAACATTTTCTATAGTGTATGGGTTTACATCGGTCAAGCCTTTATAATAAGCTTCTGTAACCAATTTAAAAGGCCTGTCCCAGAGTTTAAAGCTGTATTCATTACCCAATACAATATGAAAAGATTGTTGTGCTTTCACATTGGGTTGTACTGTTCCCGAAGAATCTCTCAACTCCCGGTAAAATGGTGGTTGATAGTATAGACCACCTGCAACTCTAAACAACATATCTTTATCCCAGTCGGGTTTAATGGCAAATTGCGCTCTAGGACTAAATACAGTTTGAGTATTACTCTCAAGGTTATCACCACTAACCGTCCAGTTGTGAGCTCTTACACCAATATTATAGAACACGTCATGATTTCCTAATGAAGTGCGTTTACTGTATTGAGCAAAAGCTTGTAAACGATCTATTTGTACATTATTTCGGGCTCTTATATTTTCGAAAGCTACTAACGGACCCGAAAAGGGTTGGTCGGGTTGTAAATTGGGAATGTTAAAGTTAGGCGGACGTATAGAGAAACCGGCAGAATCAATAACCTCCCATTCTACGAGCCTGTCTCTGATGTCTTCATGCGTGTATTTTATGGACCATTCTAAAGTGCTTTCATCATCAACTTTATAATCACCGCGGTGCTCCACATTGACAATCAAAGCATCCAGGTCATTTCTGGCATGAGTAAGTTGCGAACCAATACCTTCACTAAATTCAACCTCACCTAAATTCTCATCACCAATATTCGTATTCACCTCTCCTAAACGGTATTGTGCCAAAATATCAAAATGCTCTTGTTCAGTAGTATGATACGTTGATGCAATAAGTTTTAACGTCAAGTCATCATTTACAAAATAATTGGCCTTAAAAGCGCCGAAGTAGGTTTGGTACTGATCTTTTTCCTGACCTTCATAAAATACTAAAAGGGCAATGGGATCTTGTAAGGTACCAAAATTTGTTTGTCTGTTTTGTGGTTGAAAATTGTATTGATTTAAGGAAATATTACCCAAAAAATTTAAATGAAATTTATCTGAAAATCGGTAAGTCAAATAGGTTTGTGCATCTGCAAAAACTGGCTCCACATTACCTTCAGTTTCCAGATTGTTTAAGATAAGACTATTGTCTCTGTATCTTAATCCCATAATCCCGGAAAATTTTGAATCCTTAGAAACGGTTTCAACAGCAACACTTCCACCTAAGAGGCTTAAATCCGTTCTTAATCCAAAGTTTACAGGATTGCGATAAGTGATGTCTAATACTGAGGAAAGCTTATCTCCATATTTGGCCTGAAATCCACCGGCAGAAAAATCCACATTCTGAACTAGGTCAGTATTTACAAAACTTAAACCTTCCTGATTACCTGATCGAATTAAAAAAGGTCTGTAGACTTCAATTTCATTAACATAAACCAGATTTTCATCAAAATTACCACCTCTAACAGAGTATTGCGTACTTAACTCATTAGAGATATTCACACCTGGTAAGGTCTTTAAAATATTTTCAACTCCCGGCTGTGCGCCTTTTATGGTTCTGACCACTTCAGGAGAAATGGTAGTTACCCCTTCAACAGCTTTTCTCTGATCGCCCTTAATTACAACAGTTTCTATCTGTATCGCATCAGTTTCCATGACCGGATTGAACTCATAAACTTGTCCGTTTTTCAGATTTACGGTGATTTCTACACGACCGTTGGATAAGTGTGTGTAGACGATTTTCACATCTTTTCCTGAAGGTATCTTTAAGATATAAAACCCATTCTCATTTGTCGTGGCTCCTTTATCATCGGCTTTTATATTTACATCACTTACTGGGTTTTGGTTTTCATCAAGAACAATACCTCTTATAGTTGCCATTTGAGCATTAGAATATAAGAATGCAAAAACCGTAATAATGAGTGATAGAATATAATGTTTCAAGTGTGTATGATTTTATTTTCTAAAAAAAGTTGCTTCAAATGTAGTACTATTTCCGACATTATCGGTTACAATCACCTTCAAATTGTTTTTTGTTTCATTAACTACATTATCATTGAAATCGTGTGTGAGTATGCCAGTTTTATAATCGTATTCCATTAAAATCCATTTGCCGTTTACCGTAGCCCTGTAATTGCTTATTCCCGAAAGCTTATCCTTTATCTTTACTTTCAGATAACGGTATTTACTCAACCATTTTTTATCCTGAAAATTTACAGGTTTTATCTCTGGAGGTATAGTGTCCGAGGCTAAAGTATACATTCCAAAACGTTTACTTCTTGCTGTAAGGATATCGCCTTTCCGAGTTGTAGAAACATAACTGGGCTTTTTATAATATCCATATAGTCTGGCTATGAATAACTTATTTTTATCAGGATCTTTATACTTACTAATATCATATTTAACAGTAAACTTCTTCTTTAATGGTATGATATCTTTATGCAGTTTTAAAGTATCTCCACTTACACCGTAGTCAATATAAGTGTCTTCGTATAAAGTATCCTCAAAAAAATCGACACTAATGTTCTGATCTTGTAATGTCAAGGCCTCTTCACTCGGAATAAGTGTTTTGTCGGCAGCGTGTTCTTTTGGAAACATCTTTACATCCTGAGTTTTCCCAATAATGGGAATATTTATTAATGTAGAATTTCCCTTAAAGTCTTTTATTTCAATTTTATAAACTGATGACGTACTGTCTTCAATCCTTACGTACCCATCATTATCAGCGTTTTTATATAAGCTCAGTGGGTTGTTTTTTTCAATGAATAATTTTTGAATCCTTGATTTTTTTGTTTTGTACATTTCAAAATCAATCAATCTGTTGATATGTTTGGTTTCGTCAAAACTGAAACGTTTGAAATCAATTTCTAGGCTTTGATTACCATTAATACTAGTAGAAATATTACTAACACCGTTTTTGTTAGCGGCTAAATCTTGTCGGTCGTAAGTGACTACACCAAAACCGATTTCTCCTATGGCAGTAATTTTTTCAACGTTAAAAGCACTGTTGTTTTTTGGAATCAACCGTAATTGTACACGTTCATTTTTACCATTAATAAAAGCATTATCATTTTTCGGATATGCATATATTGCAGATACATGTGGTACACGTGTATCTTTAACATCAATACCAAAAAGCATAGGATTAATAGGACGTTCGGCATTATCTCTGATTTCAAAATGTAAATGTGGTCCACTGGAACCTCCAGTATTACCTGAGAACGCAACAACTTCATTAGCTGAGATTTCCAGCTCTTCGGCAGAAGGGAATGCTTCAACTTCATAACGTTCTTTATCGTATTGGCATTCTTTGATATAAGCTTCAATTCTTGGCGAAAATTTTTTCAGGTGTGCATAAACTGTAGTATATCCGTTAGGGTGGGTAATGTAAAGCGCTTTACCATAACCATAATGCGATACTTTAATTCTACTAACATAGCCTTCAGCAGCAGTATATATTTTTAAGCCTTCTTTGCCTTGGGTTTTTATATCTATACCCGAATGAAAATGATTGGATCTGAGTTCGGCAAATGTGCCAGATAAAACCAGAGTTATATCTAATGGATTTCTAAAATAATCTTTTGGGTATTCAACTTGAGAGAATACTTGAAAAGGAATTAAGATGAGGAGCAGAATTTTTTTCATAGAAATGGACTATTAAAGCTAAAATATTAATTTGATAAAGATTTCCAAAACATATTTTTTTGATAATACGACATAAACATTTAGTAACAATATAATTACCTTTTGTAAAAATTATTATAAAACAATTGGGTTTTTTCATAAGGTATGTTAACTTTGTTATAATAGTATTGAATTACTAAAATGAGCAAAATTGAAGATATTGTTGATGCCTTAGAGAATAAAATCAGCAAGGTTTTACACAAGCAAGAGGTATTAAAACAGACCAATGCCAAGCTTTCTAAAGAATTAGAAAGCCATCAACAAAAAATACTTCAATATCAGGAAGAAATATCTAATTGGGTCGAAAAGTACGAGACTCTCAAGATAACAAATTCAATGCTTGGTAGTGACGAAAATAAACGAGAAACAAAGCTCAAAATAAATACACTAATTAGAGATATTGATCATTGTATATCACAATTGTCTGAATAGTGTTAACTGATTTTTGGATGTCTGAACAGCTTAAAATAAAACTCTCAATTGCCAATAGAGTTTACCCTTTAACCATACACCCTAAGCAGGAAGAAGGTTTGAGGAAAGCTGCTAAGAAAATAGAAGCAATGATTGGTCAGTTTGAGCAGAATTACTCTGTGAGAGATAAGCAAGATGTATTAGCTATGTGTGCATTACAATTTGCATCTCAAGTAGAACAAAAAACAATAGATAAAGCGTATGTAAACGAAGAAGTTCAGGAAAAGCTAGAAGCTTTGAATGAATTGCTTAAATTGCATATATAACTCGTACGTTCTTTAAAATATACTAAGGTTACTGCCTACATTAGTTATTTTTTTTGATAAACTCAACGTTAATTCTTTAAAAAGGGTGAGTTTAAGTTGTAAAATCGGGCTGCCACCGAGCAGATTTTTGATCAACTTGTTAGCCCTAAACTTGTTTTTAAGGAGTTTATACAAAATCCAAAACTGATGTAGGCTTTTTTTATATACTAAACTAAATAACTAACATGGACACTAACACAATTATATATATTGTTGGGGGCGTAGTATTAGGTGTAATACTAGGATATATCATATCAAAATCTGTAGAGAAGCGTAATGCTTCTAAGATTATAAAACAGGCTAATGCAGAATCCAAATCTCTATTGAAGCAAGCAAAGATCGATGCTGAAGCTTTAAAGAAAGATAAGATTTTACAAGCCAAAGAAAAGTTTATAGAGCTGAAAGCAGAGCATGAAAAGGTGATTTTATCGAGAGATAAAAAAATGGCTGAAGCTGAAAAACGTACTCGTGATAAAGAATCTCAAATCTCCAATGAGCTTTCTAAAGCTAAGAAATCTAACCAGTCTTTGGACGACAAAATCAAAGACTATAATTTTAGATTAGAATTTTTAGAGAAGAAGAAAGACGAGTTGGAAAAGGCGCATAAAAGCCAAATAAAACAATTAGAAGTGATTTCTTCACTTTCGGCAGAAGAAGCTAAAGAACAACTGATCGAATCTTTGAGAGAAGAGGCAAAAACAGATGCTATGGCTTTTGTACAGGATACAGTTGAGGAAGCTAAACTCACAGCTCAGCAAGAAGCCAAAAAAATCATAATCAATACGATTCAACGCATTGGAACAGAAGAAGCAATTGATAATTGTGTCTCTGTTTTTAATATAGAATCTGACGATATTAAAGGCCGTATTATTGGACGAGAAGGTCGAAATATCAGAGCTATTGAAGCTGCAACAGGAGTTGAGATTATCGTTGATGACACACCGGAAGCCATTATTCTTTCATGTTTTGATTCGGTTAGGAGAGAGGTTGCCCGATTATCTTTACACAAATTGGTAACAGATGGACGAATTCACCCGGCTAGAATTGAAGAAGTTGTAAAGAAAACCCAAAAGCAAATAGAACAAGAGATTATAGAGGTTGGAAAACGTACAGTTATTGATTTGGGCATTCATGGATTACATCCAGAATTGATAAAGTTAGTAGGCCGTATGAAATACCGTTCTTCTTATGGACAGAATTTATTACAGCATTCAAGAGAGGTCGCCAAGTTATGCGGGGTAATGGCTGCAGAACTAGGGTTAAATCCTAAACTAGCCAAGAGAGCAGGCTTATTACATGATATAGGTAAAGTACCCGATTCTGAAGCAGATGTAGAGACACCACATGCTATTTTAGGAATGAAATGGGCCGAAAAATATGGAGAAAAAGCAGAGGTATGCAATGCCATTGGTGCTCACCACGACGAAATAGAAATGACCACCTTGCTTTCTCCAATAATACAGGTCTGTGATGCCATATCTGGTGCAAGGCCTGGTGCAAGACGACAAGTATTAGATTCTTACATACAACGATTAAAGGATTTGGAAGATGTAGCTTTTGGTTTCAATGGTGTTAAGAAAGCTTATGCTATTCAAGCCGGTAGGGAGCTTAGAGTTATTGTTGAAAGCGAAAAAGTTTCAGACGATAAGGCAGCAAGCTTATCTTTTGAAATTTCTCAAAAGATACAAACGGATATGACATATCCCGGACAAGTTAAAGTTACTGTGATAAGAGAAACCAGAGCTGTTAATATTGCTAAATAGTTAATACTAAAAAAATAATTCAAAAAATTAAGCATCTCATCCTCATGAGGTGCTTTTTTACTTTCTAGGATGGTATTTATCAAGCACATCGCTTAGATGTGTACGATCGACATGCATGTATATTTCAGTGGTAATGATACTCTCATGCCCTAACATGATTTGTATGGCTCTGAGATCAGCGCCATTTTCTAACAAATGTGTAGCAAAAGAATGCCGGAATGTATGTGGTGAAATGCTTTTATTAAGATCAATTTTTTTTGCCAGTTGTTTAATAATTGTAAAAACCATGGCTCTGGTTAATTGCTTTCCACGTCGGTTCAAAAACAAGATATCACTGCTTTCTTTTTGTACGTTCTGATGACATCTGATTTCATCCTTGTAAACTGTAATGTATTTCTGAGTTGTTGCACTCACAGGGACAAAACGTTGTTTGTTGCCTTTTCCGGTGATCTTTATGAAACCTTCATCAAAGAACAGATCAGAAATTTTTAAGTTGGTAAGTTCACTTACACGAAGCCCACAACTATATAATGTTTCTAATATGGCTCTGTTTCTTTCTCCTTGAGGATGACTTAAATCTATGGCTTCTATCAAAGCGTCAATTTCTTTAATACTAAGCGTATCCGGAAGTTTTTTTCCTAGCTTGGGCGATTCTATCAGGTCTAAAGGATTGGTTGCTCTGTAGTTCTCAAAAACAAGATAATTGAAGAAATTGCGTAATCCTGATATGATTCTGGACTGCGATCTGGGATTTAATTCTTTAGATATAGTATATACAAATTGTTTAATGGTATTATGTTCAATATCCGTTGGCGAAACAGAAATTGAATGCGTCTCTAAATAGGCCACCAAACGTTTAATGTCATACTCATAATTGTCTATAGAGTTCTGAGATAAGCCTCTTTCGATCTTTAAAAAATGTTTATAATCCGTTATGGCATTGCTCCATTTCATGCCGTAAAAATAGCATTTAATCGTATTTAAATACGATTAGACCTACGTTTTAATAAGTATTCAGTTAAAAATTGTTAATAATCAAAAAAATAAACTATTGATTGTCAGTCACTTAGTTATTTTTGTTTATAAAATTGTTGATAAGTGGTCTTTTTGGCTTTAATATTTGAAAAAAAAGTGCTTAGTTTGCCGTAATCAATTTTAAAACTTAAAGATTATGAAAAAATTATTTTTAGCTGCTTTTGCAGTTTTTGCTTTTGCAACTGTTAATGCTCAGGAAATCACTTGGGGAGCTAAAGGGGGTGTTAACTTCTCAAACTTTACAGGTGATGCCAACACAGATGCCATAACATCATTTTATGTAGGTGGTTTAGCTGATATTAACATTTCAGAAAAATTCCATGTACAACCTGAAGTATTATTTTCTATGGAAGGTGCTGAAGGTGCCAATGGTGCTGATGCTGGAGTTAGCTTTTTAAGAGTACCGGTAATGGCAAAGTATTATGTTGCTGATGGTTTAAATTTACAAGCTGGTCCTAGCTTTGGTTTCAAAGTTGGTGCTGATGATGCCATAGACAACGCTGTAAAGTCTTTTGACTTTGGTTTAGGTGCTGGTGCTGCTTATGAATTAGAATCAGGTTTATTCTTTGATGCACGTTATACTTTTGGTCTTACTGACTTCAGTGATGTTAACGGATTTGAAATCAATACAAGTAACTTCCAAGTTGGTGTAGGTTACAGATTCAAGTAAGAAGATAAATTCTTAATACATGTAGTAGGGGAAGCTTTTAGCTTCCCTTATTTTTTTGTCAAACAATTAGTTTGAAAGTCTTTTTTTACAAATAAAAGAACTTAATTTGTTGTATCAATTAAAACTCAAAATCTTATCATGAAAAAATTATTATGTATCGCAGTTATTACTGTTTTTGGATTTTCAAACATATGTGCGCAATCTGATAAAGGGGACTTTACACTAGCACCACAGTTAGGAGTTAACCTTTCTACTTATGCATCGGACGCCAGTTATGATACGAGAGTATCTTTTTCAGGCGGAGTTGTTGGTGAATATTATTTCAACAATCGGTGGAGTTTTCGTTCGGGGTTGCTGTACGACACTAAAGGCGCTGAAGACATCTTAAATAATGTAGATAAATTAAGCTACCTGACGATTCCGCTAAATGCAAATTGGCACTTTGGAAAGAATAGAAATTGGTATCTGAATTTTGGACCTGGTGTGTCATTTCTTATTGATGCTAACGCAGAAGTTAGTGGTATGGATATAGACATTAAAGATGCCATTACAGGCTTTGATTTTGGATTAATGCTAGGTATCGGATACAAGTTTGATGTAAATGACAATTTTCAAATCTATATTGATTATCAGGGTTATGGTGGTTTTATTAATGTAGATGACAACAATATATTACCTTTTGATATCAGAAATTCGAGGAGTTCCTTTAATATAGGAGGAGTGTTCAAAGTATAATTTAGGTATGAGAAGAAGGATTTAAGGGAGCGATTACTGCTCCCTTTTTTTATTTTTAATATTTTTATGATATGAAAGAAATCATAATTATTAATGGCCCTAATTTAAACCTTTTAGGTAAACGAGAGCCCGGAATATACGGTACTGAGACTTTCGAAAGTCATCTTAAAGACCTAAAAGCAGATTACCCAAACATCACAATTGATTATTTTCAGTCTAATATTGAAGGCGAAATTATTGATAAACTTCAGGAAGTGGGGTTTAATTATGATGGTATTGTACTCAACGCTGCGGCATATACGCATACTTCTGTTGGTATTGGAGATGCTGTAAAAGCGATTGCTACTCCAGTTATTGAAGTGCATATTTCTAATACATTTTCAAGAGAAGACTTTAGGCACCAATCTTATATATCTCCTAATGCAGAAGGCATTATTATAGGGTTTGGACTAAAAAGTTATGAATTGGCTTTAGCCTATTTTTTAAAGTAATTCTATGAAGTTAAAGCTTTTCATTTGTGCGCTACTATGTTGCGTTTTTATGACCAACGCTCAAACTGATTTTGGAATCAAAGGAGGTTTAAGTCTCACATTTTTCAATGAAAATCAAGGTGATTTTGGAATAAGTCCGGAAACTGATGTGGATTATTTTGGAGGTATTTTTTTAGATGTTGTAATTGCTAAAGGGTTTCATGTACAGCCCGAGTTATTATACAAAGGCCTAGGGGACTTTGAATTTTTAAACGCTCCTATATATTTAAAATATGATGTAGGTAGCCGATTCAGTATATTGGCTGGACCGAGTATGAACTACTTTTTTAATTTTTTCGTCAATAAGTTTAAAGTGAGGGCAGATGTGAGCTTTGCATATAACCTTACTAAGGTGTTAGACATTAATATGAAGTATACCATAGGTTTCGAAGAAATATCTCCAAACATTCTTTTTATAGGTTTGGGCTATAAGCTATAAAAAAGACGATACTCATAAGAATACCGCCTTTAAATCATTAGAACTAGAAGTTTGCTACAAATGTATCACTTCATCGTAAGCATCAGCAACAGCTTCCATAACAGCCTCACTCATAGTAGGGTGAGGGTGAATGGCTTTTAAAACTTCATGTCCAGTAGTTTCTAATTTACGACCTAAAACAGCTTCGGCAATCATATCGGTAACACCAGCACCGATCATATGGCAACCTAACCACTCGCCGTACTTAGCATCAAAAATAACTTTTACAAAACCTTCAGAAGCACCGCCGGCTTTAGCTTTACCAGATGCTGAGAATGGAAACTTACCGACTTTAATCTCATAACCTTGTTCTTTAGCCTGAGCTTCTGTCAAACCAACACTGGCAACTTCAGGAGTACAATAAGTACATCCTGGAACATTACCATAATCAATGGCCTCAACATGGTGACCGGCAATTTTCTCAACACATAAGATTCCTTCTGCTGATGCAACGTGAGCCAATGCCTGACCAGGAGTCACGTCACCAATAGCATAATAGCCCGGTATGTTGGTTTGGTAATAATCATTAACCATAATCTTGTCTCTATCTACAGCAATTCCAACATCTTCCAATCCAATATTTTCAATATTAGATTTGATACCTACAGCAGATAATACAATATCAGCTTCAAGAACTTCTTCTCCTTTTTTTGTTTTTACAGTTGCTTTAACACCTTTTCCTGAAGTGTCTACAGAAGTAACTTCAGAAGAGGTCATGATCTTAATACCACTCTTTTTGAAACTGCGTTCCAATTGTTTAGAAATTTCATCATCTTCAACAGGAACAATTTTTGGCATGTATTCTACTATGGTAACTTCGGTACCCATGGAGTTGTAGAAATAAGCAAACTCAACACCAATAGCACCAGAACCAACAACAATCATTTTCTTAGGTTGCTTGTCCAAAGTCATGGCTTCTCTGTAACCAATCACTTTCTTACCATCTTGAGGTAAGCTTGGTAATTCTCTTGAACGTGCACCAGTAGCAATGATAATATGGTCAGCAGCATATGCTTTACCATCAACTTCTACTTTCTTACCTGGTTTTAGAGTGCCATAGCCTTCAATAACATCAATCTTGTTCTTCTTCATTAAGAATTGAACACCTTTACTCATCCCGTCAGCTACTCCACGACTACGTTTTACAACAGCATCAAAATCGTGTTCGGCATCTTTTAACTTCAAACCATAATCTTCAGCATGCTTAAGGTACTCAAATACCTGAGCAGATTTTAACAATGCTTTGGTAGGGATGCATCCCCAGTTTAAGCAAACACCACCCAAACTTTCCTTTTCAACAATAGCAGTTTTAAAGCCTAATTGTGAAGCCCTGATAGCTGTGACATATCCGCCGGGACCACTACCTAGAACTATAATATCATATTTACTCATGAGTAATTTTTTAGTTGAATTTTAAGGTTACGAATTTACAAAATCGAATTCGAATAATAAATTTAGTACCCTATAAATTCATTATCTTTGTAATAATACATTTTATATGAATATTCCCAAGACAAGCAATCCCAGAATTGTCATCATCGGCGGCGGGTTTGCAGGTATCGCCCTAGCCAAAAAACTAGCAAAACAAGACGTACAGGTTGTGCTTTTGGATAAGAATAATTACCACACGTTTCAACCTTTATTATATCAGGTATCTACCGGAGGTTTGGAACCAGATTCTATTGCCTATCCAATTAGGAAAATATTAAAAGATTTTCCTAATTTTTATTTCAGGCTTGCTCGTGTAGAAACCATTGAACCAGAACATCATTTGATAAGGACCAGTATAGGTGAATTGAACTTTGATTATTTAGTGATTGCTTCCGGCTCTAAAACTAATTTTTATGGTAATAGTGAGATTATGAAGCACGGTATGGCCATGAAAACCATACCGCAATCACTCAACTTAAGGAGCTTGATTCTTGAAAACTTCGAAGATGCTTTATTGACCCCAGATTTGAATGAACGAAATGCTCTGATGAATTTTGTCATTGTAGGCGGTGGACCTACAGGTGTAGAACTGGCGGGAGCATTGGCAGAAATTAAAAAAGGCATTTTACCTAAAGATTACCCGGATTTAGATACCCGTTTGGTACAAATACATGTTGTTCAAGGTGAAGATCGCCTATTGTACGGTATGAGTAATAAATCATCAGAGAAAGCGGAACAATTTTTGGAACGGTTGGGCGTGCATGTATGGAAAAATGTCAGAGTCACTGGTTATGATGGAAAGATAGTAACTACAGATGGTGACCTTACCTTTGAAGCGGCTACTTTAGTTTGGGCTGCCGGGGTCAAAGGTGCAACTATTAAGGGCGTTGATGCCAAAGATTTAATTGGGCCTGGTAACCGAATTCATGTTAATGAGTACAGTCAAGTTAAAGGTTACTCCAATATTTTTGCTATAGGCGATATTGCTTTAATGAAAACAAAGGATTTTCCCAAAGGCCTTCCCATGGTAGCTCAACCAGCCATACAGCAAGGCCGTACATTGGGTGAAAATTTAATACGGATAGTAAAAAAGAAACCTTTAAAACCGTTTGTGTATAAAGATAAGGGATCAATGGCTACTATTGGCAGAAATAAAGCTGTGGTGGATCTTAAAAAGTTTAAATTTCAAGGTGTATTTGCTTGGTTTGTATGGATGTTTGTACACTTATTCTTCATCATTGGATTCAGAAACCGTATCATCGTATTTGTAAATTGGGTGTATAATTATATCCGTTTTGATCGGGAAGCCCGGTTAATTATAAGGCCCTATAAAAAGAATCATAAAGCTTAAATTAGTCTTCATCCGTAAAATGCTTACGCGTTTTATCTTTCCGGAATTTATCTTTATTATAAACTGCTGATTGCCCTTTGGCAATAGAGAGTGTATGCCATTGACTGCCTTTATGCATCTTTCCTAACATAACGATCTGGCCAATATGATATGCATAATGCATCAATTGCCGGTTGATAGCTTCGATTACTGAATGTCCTTGATTTCGTATGTAGATGATGTGCTCAAGATCCTCGTTTTTAAGAGGATTTATAGCATTAAATAAGCAATCCCAACCTTTATTCCAAAAGGCGATAAGTTCATCTTTTGTAGTGTAAGAGTCAGTAAATTCATCATCACGTTGACGCCATTCTTTTTCCCCATCTTCTGTCAAGAAATTAGTCCAGCGACTGAGCATGTTACCTACCATATGTTTAGCAATAATGGATATGCTATTAGAATCTTCGGCAAACTCATATTGCAACTGCTCAAAACTCAATTGTTCAAAGGTTTTATCTCCAAGAGACTTATAGTAACGAAACTGTTTTTTTATACTCTCTAAATAACTTTCCATATTAGCTTTTGTCCGGTACAAATTTTAAAGCCACCCCATTAATACAATGACGTTTTCCTGTGGTATTTCTTGGACCGTCATCAAAAATATGTCCGAGATGACCTCCGCAAGTAGCACAATGTTCTTCAGTTCTGGCATAACCAATTTTATAATCTGTTGAATACGCAACATTACCTTTTATTTCTCGATCAAAACTTGGCCATCCTGTACCAGAATCGAATTTATGTTCGCTTTTAAACAATGGCGTATCACAGGCGGTACAATGGTAAACTCCTTTTTCATAGTTTTTATTCAAAGGACTACTAAAAGAACGTTCCGTACCTGCTTTTCTTAGAACATAATACTCCATATCTGTAAGCTGTGCTTTCCATTCGGCATCAGTTTTTGTAACCGGAAAGGTTTCTTTTTCATCTGATTTAACTTTTTGTGCCGTACTGTTACAGCTGTAGCAGAACATAATAAAGCACACAATTAAGACTTTTTCCATAACTTTTTATAAATTTAATAAATGAGATTCTAAGATAGCAGACCTTAACTTAAATTTAATCAACAAAACAATATTACCCTAAAGCCTAACTGCTATTTTAGTATTCTAATTTAAAGTCAAAAAAATTAACCAAAACTTACAGAGATCCTCAATGAAAGTTGCTTTTTATACTAAAGAATTTCCGCCTAATATTTACGGAGGTGCGGGTGTGCATGTCGATTACTTATCTAAAGCATTGAGTAACTTGCTTGAGGTTGAAGTGCGATGTTTTGGAAACCAGAATGAAAAATCAGAAACGCTATCTGCTGAAGGCTATGCTATAGATAAAGACGTATTGACTAACCTCAATACCAAGTTGACACCTATTTTTGAAACACTTGGAGTCAATCTGAAAATGAATTATTCTGAAGTCAATGCGGATGTGGTACATTGTCATACCTGGTATGCTCATTTTGCAGGTATCCTTGCTAAGCTTATGTACAACATTCCTTTGGTCATTACTACACATTCATTAGAACCTTTAAGGCCATGGAAAAGAGAACAGTTGGGCAATGGCTATAATGTATCCTCATGGGTTGAAAAAACCGCTATAGAAATGGCTGATGCTATTATTGCAGTATCTGATGAAACCAAGCAAGATGTTTTGAAGTATTTTAATATACCCCATGAAAAGATATCTGTAATATACAATGGTATTGACCTGAAGGAGTATACACGCGTTGATGAGATAACAGCATTAGAACGTTACGGCGTGGATCCGTCTTCCCCGTACGTACTTTTTGTGGGGCGAATTACGCACCAAAAAGGAATTATCCATTTGGTAAATGCTATTAAGTATATTAATGCGGGTGTACAAGTAGTTTTATGTGCCGGCGCACCGGATACGCCCGAAATTGCAAGAGAAATGGCACAGAGGGTTACTGAAGCCCAAAAGAATAGAGAAGGTGTCATATGGATTGATAAAATGTTGGATAAAAAGGAAATCATTCAATTTTACTCGCATGCTTCCATATTTTGCTGCCCTTCCATTTATGAACCTTTTGGAATTATAAATGTAGAAGCTATGGCATGCGAAACTGCTGTAGTCGCTGCTGCTGTAGGGGGTATAAAAGAAGTTGTTGTTGATAATGAAACCGGATTCTTAGTCCCTTTAGAACAGCATAACACACCACCATTTATGCCTGTAGATCCTGATAGATTTTCACAAGAACTCGCCGATAAAATAAACATGCTAATTAACGATGAGGCTTTAAGGCGTAGTATGGCGAAAAAAGGAAGAAAGCGTGTTGAAGATCATTTTGATTGGGATTCTATTGCCAGAGACACTGCAAATTTGTACAATAATCTAATTACGAAGCATAATGATAAATGATAAAGTACTAAGTATAATTTTAGGCGGCGGTCAGGGATCAAGGTTATATCCATTAACCGAACGCAGATCTAAACCGGCAGTACCTATTGCAGGAAAATACAGATTGGTAGATATTCCAATTTCCAACTGTATTAATTCAAACATCAAGCGTATGTTTGTTCTAACACAATTTAATTCTGCATCACTTAATAGGCATATTAAAAACACCTATCATTTTAGTTTTTTTAGCTCGGCATTTGTGGATGTATTAGCAGCAGAACAAACTATAAATAGTGGTGAATGGTTCCAGGGCACTGCAGATGCAGTAAGACAGAGCATGCATCATTTCTTAGAGCATGATTTCCAATACGCTTTAATTTTATCCGGAGATCAGTTGTATCAAATGGATTTTAATGATATGATAAAACGTCATGTTGATTCTGAAGCAAAAATTTCCATAGCTACATACCCTGTAAATGCAAAGGATGCTACATCATTCGGAATACTTAAATCGGATGAAGAAAATGTAATCACATCGTTTATAGAAAAACCAGAAGCAAAACTATTACCCGATTGGGAGTCTGAGGTCAGTGATGAAATGAAACAGCAAGGACGTCATTATTTGGCTTCAATGGGGATATATATATTCAATAGAGATTTGCTCATTGAACTTATGAATAACCCAGACACTATAGATTTTGGTAAAGAGATCATACCGCAATCCATAAATAAGCATAAGACAGTGAGTTATCCTTTCGAAGGTTACTGGACGGATATAGGAAACATAGATTCGTTTTATGAAGCTAATTTAGGGCTGACGGATGATATTCCTCAATTTAATCTTTACGATCTAACACAACGCGTATACACAAGAGCGAGAACTTTACCTACCTCTAAAATATCTGGAACGACCCTTAATAAATCTGTTATTGCCGAAGGATGCCTTATACATGCCGCTATGATTGAACGATCAGTAATTGGCATTCGGTCTCGAATAGGAGCAGAATCTACAGTGATTAATACCTATATGATGGGATGCGATTTTTATGAATCTTTGGAAGAAATCGAGACTAATAAAGTCAATATACTCATGGGGATAGGAGAGCGTTGTTTTATTAAAAATACCATCATCGATAAAAATTGTAGAATTGGGGATGATGTTAGAATTAATGGAGGACTTCACCTGAAGGATAAAGAAACAGATTTGTACTTCATTAAGGAAGGGATTGTTGTGATCAAAAAAGGGGCAGTTATTCCAAAAGGTTTTGTCATTTAAGAAGCTTTTGAAATTTTAAGAGCATAACTTTTTAACACGCAAACGATGTAGATTTCAAATATTGCGTATTCTGCATATTATAGCCTGATTATTGTGTTCAATTTTAGTAAATTCGAAATCTATTAGCCAATTATTATCAAAAATGCAAAATCAAAAACGCGTTGTAATCGACTATGTATCGCCTCAGATTAATGGTGGCGATTTTTTTATTAAAAGAGTTGTCAATGAAATTGTCAATGTTGATGCTCATGTATTGGTAGATGGCCATGATGTGCTCTCAGCATCCGTACGCTATAAGCATGAGAACGCACGCACATGGAAAGAAAAACGAATGCAACTTGTTGTTAATGACGAATGGAAAACCTCTTTCATTGTAGAAAAACAAGGGTTTTATACCTATAAAGTTGAAGGCTGGGTAGATCATGCGCTAAATTGGCAACATGGTATTGAACGTAAAATAGAAGATAATCAAAGAGTGACCTCTGAGTTGTTGGAAGGTATAGAGTACCTGAAACCATTATTAAAAAAGGTTACAGCTTCCGAAAAAGTATATTTACAAGACTGTATTAAAGCTTTCGGAGAAGGAGATCAGTATGATAAGGCCATTGCTGAAGCTCAAAGCCAGAAATTACACGATATATTTTATAAATATCCTGAAAAAGATCTTGTTAACACTTCAAAAGATTTCCAAATCTATGTCGACAGGAAAAAAGCGGCATTCAGTACTTGGTATGAATTCTTTCCACGATCTTCATCAGAAATGGAAGGTAAACATGGGACCTTCAAAGATTGTGAACGTCTATTGCCAAAAATAGCAGAAATGGGGTTCGATACCTTATATTTTCCTCCGGTTCACCCTATAGGTTACATTAATAGAAAAGGGAAAAATAATACCACGGAAGCGGAGGAAGGCGATGTGGGTTCGGCATGGGGTATAGGTTCTCATGAAGGCGGACATAAAGACATCCACCCACAACTGGGTACTGTGGAAGATTTTAAAGCTTTGGTAAAAAAGGCCAAAACTCTAGGTATTGAAATAGCTATGGATTATGCTTTGCAAGCAGCACCAGATCACCCTTGGGTAAAAACAAATCCGGAATGGTTCAAATGGCGTCCGGATGGGACAGTACAATATGCTGAAAATCCACCAAAAAAGTACCAGGATATTCTCCCCATATACTGGGAGAGCAAAAACTATAAAGCACTATGGAAAGAGTGTTTGGACACCCTATTACATTGGATAGATTGTGGGATTCATGTGTTTAGAGTTGATAACCCACATACCAAACCTTACTACTTTTGGCATTGGATCATTACAGAAGTCAAAAAGAAACATCCCGATGTTTTGTTTTTAGCTGAAGCATTTACCAAACCAAAGGTTATGCAACAACTTGCAAAACAAGGTTATACCCAATCGTATACTTATTTTACCTGGCGGACATCAAAACACGAACTTATAGAATATGTCACCGAGCTGACGCAAACAGATCAACGAGAATATATGCGTCCTAATTTTTGGCCAAATACACCAGATATTAATCCTTACCATTTGCAAGGTGCTAACGAAGCCAAATATATGGAACGCTATGTTCTGGCAGCGACATTAAGTTCTAACATAGGTATCTATGGTCCTGTTTTTGAACAAATGATCAATGAGGCTATTCCTGGTAAAGAAGAGTATTACATGTCAGAGAAATTCCAGATATGTCATTACGACTGGTTTAAAGATAACAAGCTGACGAAGATCATAGCAAAGATCAATCAAATACGTCATCAAAACGAAGCCTTACAGCAAACCAATAATATCAAATTTTGTTCTATTGAAAATGATAACCTTATGGCATTTTACAAATGGAATCAGGAGCGAACCAATGAGCTTTTAATTGTTGTGAGCCTTGACCCTTATTATATGCAACAAGGTAATGTACAGTTGCCGTTACATGATCTGGGCATTCACGAAGGTCATCAGGTTACAGTGAGTGATTTAGTTACCGGTAGTAGCTATAACTGGCATCACGAATGGAATTATGTAGAGTTGCACCCAAGTTTACCATTTCATATCTTTAAGATAAATAAATAAAATGGCCAAGAAGACTTCCAAACTCGCAACATTAAAACAGCCTCCATACAATTTTGATATCGTGTGGGAAGCCTTGATGGAACATGAAGAGTTTGTAGAAGTATTTTTATCAGACGTTTTAGAAGATTATATCATTAAGCAACGCTGGTATGGAGGCAAATCAAGCAAACTAAAGTATATTGAACTTGCAGAGTATTTCAGGATTCAGCAGCACGAAGAGGTGTATTACGGATTAATTCTTGAAGTCAATTTTGTAGAAGCTTTCTATCAACATTATTTTTTACCCATAGCATTTGTATCAGACGAGAGTTTTGCTAAGGACGATAGAATACTTCCTATCAGTATTCAAAATCAGAAGGGGTTTATTATAGATGCCATTAATCTTGAAGCTTTCCGAAAAGTAGTTTTTGAACGTATACTTACTGCTCTGCCTAATGATACGACCAGAGTACAGTATAATAAAAGTATGCTGTTTGCAGATTGTATATACGAATCGTCACGATTCATGGGCATGGAGCAAAGCAACACCTCCATTGTTTATAATGAAAAGTATGTTCTGAAGTTTTTCAGAAGAATCTATGCCGATAGAAATCCGGACTATGAAATGAGCCGATTTCTTTCAGAAAAGAAAGAATTTAAAAATACACCAGCATATTTGGGAAGCATTCAGATCAAAGATCATGAAAACGTGAATATCACCATAGGTCTTATGCAAGAAATGGTGAGTAATGATGGCGATGCATGGGACTATATGCTGAAAGAATTGCATACGGTATTTTCAAATTTAGAAGTCAAAAATATTGATATCAAACGTTTACCTAAAACGGAAGATTTTGAGCGTTTAGATATCAAAGATATACCGCCTCAGATTATAGACTGGGCAGGCTTAAATATCTTCATGAAAATACAGAAGCTGGCCAAGCGAACTGCGGAAATGCACATAGCGTTGGGTTCAGAATTTGAAGATACAGCGTTCACACCGACACGATTTAATGGCGATTACACCGTTTGGTTAAAAAACAGACTATTATACCAGTTTCAAAACCGATTAAGCGCCGTAGAAAATAATCTACATAAATTGGACGGTCTGGCTTTAGAGTTGGCAGAAGCGTTTTTAGAAAAGAAGAATGAAATACGAAAACGTTTTGTGAATTTTGACTGGACCAAGCTTAAAAGCGAAAGGCTACGGGTACATGGTGACTATCATTTGGGACAAATTTTGGTAAAAGAAGACGATTTCTATATTCTGGATTTTGAAGGAGAACCGGAAAGTACTATCAGAGACCGAAAAGTAAAGCAACCACCATTGAAAGATGTGGCCGGATTATTCAGATCCTTTCACTATGCTATCTATGCTACCATATTTAATAATCTAAAAGTGTACACGCAATCTAAAGAAGAGCTGTTTGAAGCTGCTGAAGTGTTGTATCAGTATTTTGTTGGTCTGTTCTTGGGAACTTATGTTATAGAAATACAAAATGCCAATATTAATATAGGTTATCAGCAGGAACGTGTTTTTTTACTCAAGTATTCATTATTAGAAAAGGCCGTATATGAGTTGGGTTATGAATTGAATTCACGTCCCAGATGGGCAGTAATTCCTCTCAAAGGCATTTCAAATATTATTAATCATTGATTTATGGCAGAAGTTATACCACATAGCCTTTTTACAGCATCTGATATCGATTTATTCAAATCGGGAAAACACTATCGGCTATATGAAAAAATGGGCTCGCATACTATAACATTAGATGGCGTGGAAGGCACCTATTTTGCAGTTTGGGCACCAAGTGCTAAGACCGTTTCTGTAATTGGTGATTTTAATTACTGGTTAGAAGGCGAACATCAACTGTATGTAAGATGGGACGAAAGTGGTATTTGGGAAGGCTTTATTCCCAATGTAGGGAAAGGCAGTGTGTATAAATATAAGATTCAAAGCCATCATAACGATATTAAAACGGAGAAAGCAGATCCCTATGCCAGACGATGTGAACATCCTCCCAAAACAGCTTCAATTGTTTGGGACGAACCTTACCATTGGAAGGACGAAAAGTGGATGAAAAAACGGAAAGATCATAATGCTTTAGATGCGCCTTTTTCTGTTTATGAAGTGCATCTGGGTTCCTGGAAGAAGAAAATGGATGAAAATAGATCTCTGTCTTATGTAGAGTTGGCAGATGAATTGGTAGCATATGTCAAGACGATGAATTTTACGCATGTGGAATTAATGCCGGTTATGGAATACCCTTATGATCCTTCATGGGGATATCAGCTTACAGGATATTTTGCGCCAACATCACGATTTGGTTATCCGGAAGAATTCAAATTATTGGTAGATACCTTACATCAGAACGATATAGGAATTATATTAGATTGGGTGCCATCACACTTTCCTGAAGATGCCCATGGATTGGGCTTTTTTGATGGTTCCTGCTTGTATGAGCATCCGGATAAACGTAGAGGATATCACCCGGATTGGAAGAGTTTGATTTTTAACTACGGGCGAAATGAAGTGAAGTCTTTTCTAATCAGTAATGCCATATTCTGGTTAGACCAATACCATGCTGATGGTTTAAGAGTAGATGCTGTAGCGTCCATGCTTTTCCTGGATTATTCAAGAAACGATGGTGAGTGGGAACCTAATATGTTTGGAGGTAGAGAGAATCTGGAAGCCATTGCTTTTATGAGAGCAATGAATGAAGCTGTATATGACAGCTTTCCTGATGTTCAGACTATAGCAGAAGAATCTACCTCATTTCCAATGGTGTCTAAACCAACTTATATTGGAGGATTGGGTTTTGGTATGAAATGGATGATGGGGTGGATGCACGATACCTTACAATATTTTGCTAAGGAACCTATATACAGAAAGCACCATCAAAACGATTTAACATTTTCCATGACTTATGCTTTTACGGAAAACTTTATGTTGCCTTTAAGTCATGATGAGGTGGTATATGGCAAGCGTTCCATCTTGGGAAGAATGCCTGGTGATGAATGGCAACGCTTTGCCAATTTGAGATTGTTGTATAGTTATATGTTTACACATCCGGGAACAAATCTATTGTTTCAGGGTGCAGAGTTTGGTCAAAGTGAGGAATGGAATTTTGAGCAGAGTTTAGATTGGCATCTGTTACAATATGAACCCCACAAAGGAATTCAGGAATTAATAAAAGATTTAAATAGACTATACAAAACAGAGCCGGCATTATATGAAAAACAATTTACTGCAGAAGGGTTTGAATGGATAGATTATAACGATTCGGAAAATTCAATTTTGGTATATATTAGAAAAGGCAATGACTTTGAAAACGATTTGATTGTCATAGCTAATATGACCCCTGTACCTCGTGATAATTATAAATTGGGTGTGCCTAGAGCCGGGAAGCTGAAAGAAGTATTTAATAGTGATCTTAAAAAATATTTTGGTACAGGCACCTATAAGAACACCATGAGATCTACAAAGCCCGAGCCTTGGCAGTTTAGGGACGATTCTATTGAGGCTAATATTCCGCCACTGGGAATGGTTGTATTTAAGTATACAAAGTGAGCAAGAATACAAGATAGCACGAAAAAAGAATGTTATGATATTGTCTTACCATGTTAAAATATAATACTATTTGAGGTAATATAGATCACTCAAACGTTGTAGTTAACAATTCTTCATAATAACTGTATATAAGCCTTTTATAAGTTTCTTTTTTTCCGTTTTTTTACAAGCATTTTACAACAAAAATTAAGCTATGATTGTAAATACGGAATTAGAACATAAAGGCAATTTGTTTCCTTCTAGAGTTGTCGATTTCAAGAAAGATGTCGATACCTTATACTTCTCAACAGATAATGATGTTATTCTGCAGCTAACAGTAGTTAGAGATAGCGTTTTGCGTTTCAGGTATACCACCGTGGGTAATTTTGATAATGACTTTTCCTATGCCATTACAAAATATGCCAGTACAGGATATAATAAGTTGGAAATAAAAGATAGTGAAGATTGTTATCAAGTCATTACCTCAAAATTGAGGTGCGAGATTTCTAAAGAGCGTTTACGCGTGTCGATATATGATGTTAAGGATGATACCCTTATCAATCAGGATGAAATCGGATTCCATTGGGAAGAGAGCTATCAATATGGTGGTAATATTGTTAAAATGAGTAAAGTATCTAATGATGGTGAGAGTTATTATGGGCTAGGCGATAAACCTAATCATCTTAACCTTAAAGGAAAACGATACGATAACTGGGTAACGGATTCTTATGCTTATGGTAAAGATACCGACCCAATTTATAAAGCCATACCATTTTATACAGGCTTACATCATAATAAAGCGTATGGGATATTCTTTGATAACACTTTCAGAGCATCTTTTGATTTTGCACAAGAGCGGAGAAATGTCACTAGTTTTTGGGCTCAAGGTGGTGAGATGAACTACTACTTTTTTTACGGACCAAAAATGAATGATGTTGTGGAAAGCTATACCGATTTAACCGGAAAACCACACCAATTACCCCCATTATGGGCATTGGGATTCCATCAATGCAAATGGAGCTATTATCCGGAGAGTAAGGTTAAGGAGATTACATCCACATTCAGAAAGCTAAAGATACCTTGCGATGCTATTTACCTGGATATTGACTATATGGATGGCTTCCGCTGTTTTACATGGAATAAAACCTATTTTCCGGATCCGAAACGTATGGTGGAAGAGTTGGCAGAAGAAGGCTTTAAAACGGTAGCAATCATTGATCCCGGAATCAAAATTGATAAAGCGTACAGTGTATTCAAAGAAGCTTTAGAAAAAGACTATTTCTGTAAGCGCGCCGATGGTGCCTATATGAAAGGCAAAGTTTGGCCGGGTGAATGTTACTTCCCGGATTTTACAAGACCGGAAGTTAGAGACTGGTGGTCAGGATTATTCAAAGAACTAATAGAAGATGTAGGTATCAAAGGCGTTTGGAACGATATGAACGAACCTGCGGTGATGGAAGTACCCAATAAAACATTTCCTGATGATGTTAGACACGATTATGATGGCAATCCATGCAGTCATCGTAAAGCTCACAACGTATATGGTATGCAAATGGCAAGAGCTACTTATCAGGGCTTAAAAAAGTATTCGTATCCTAAACGTCCGTTTGTGATCACAAGAGCTGCGTATTCCGGGACTCAACGCTATACGTCTACTTGGACAGGAGATAATGTAGCTACTTGGGAGCATCTGTGGATAGCTAACATTCAGGCTCAGCGCATGTCTATGTCTGGTTTTGGTTTTGTTGGTAGTGATATAGGAGGCTTTGCAGAACAGCCTTCAGGAGAATTGTTCACCCGATGGATACAATTAGGTGTTTTTCACCCTTTCTTTAGAGTCCATTCCTCAGGAGATCATGGTGTACAGGAACCATGGGCTTTTGATGAAGATGTTACGGCTATTGTCAGAAAGTTTATCGAGCTCAGATATCAGCTTCTACCGTATTTATATACAGCATTCTGGAATTATGTAGATCATGGGACACCATTATTAAAATCTTTAGTATTATACGATCAAGATGATATGCATACCCATTACAGAACCGATGAGTTTGTCTTTGGAGATCATATATTAGCTTGCCCTATATTGGAGCCTAATGCCAAAGGCAGACGAATGTATGTGCCTAATGGTAGTTGGTACAATTTTTGGACTGATGAAATTATAAAAGGTGGTAAAGAAATGTGGGTAGATGCCGATATAGATAGTATGCCTATTTACATCAAAGAAGGCGCTATAATTCCTAAGTATCCGATACAACAATATGTAGGTGAAAAAGCTATAGAAGAGATCGCTTTGGATGTCTATTACAAAGAAGGTAAAGAAAGTTCAGAGTTGTATAGTGATGCTAATGATGGTTATGATTATACCAAAGGCAGATACAGTTTAAGAACATTTAAACTTACAGGAAGAAAAAATCAACTTATTATTCAACAACATAAAGAAGGGAAATATATCACCACATACGATACCTTTAAGATCTGTATTCATGGGTTGCCTTTTGAAATCCATGAAATACAATTAGATAATGAAGCCATACCATTGGAACATTTAAAAATCAATGGCACACATACTATGGTTGTGGATAAGAATTTTTCTGAACTGCATCTTATAGGAAAATAAAATGTGACTAATTTGGTTTTTACGTGTCTTAAGTTTATAATGAATTTTGTAATTTTAGTTACACATTAAATCCATCATGATGAAACTCAAAAAAAGTATATTAAGTCTAATAATTACAGGAATATTCATTTCCTGTGCCACGAATCCATTCACCGGAAAAAAGACGATGGCATTTGTTTCTAATGCCAATTTATTTCCCATGTCATTCCAGCAATACAATCAGGTTCTAAGTGAAAATAAGGTTGTTGAGGGAACAAAAGATGCAGAAATGATCACCAGAGTAGGTCAACGTATTGCAGTAGCTGCGGAACGTTGGTTAAATGCAAATGGCTATCAGAGTTACCTGAACGATTACAAGTGGGAATATAAATTGATAGAATCGGAAACTGTAAATGCCTGGTGTATGCCCGGAGGTAAAATAGCATTCTATACAGGCATACTTCCAATTGCTAAAAATGAAACCGGAGTTGCAGCCATTATGGGGCATGAGGTAGCTCATGCTTTAGCCAATCATGGGCAACAACGCATGAGTTCTGGTATGTTACAACAATTAGGCGCTGGTGCCGTAGCCTTTGGAACTAGTGGGAAAAGTGCTGAAAGCCAACAGTTATGGATGCAAGCTTATGGTGCGGCAACAACTATAGGAGGAACATTGCCTTTTAGTCGAAGTCATGAAACCGAAGCAGATAAGATAGGACTGTATTTAATGGCAGTAGCAGGATATAACCCTGACGAGGCTGCAGAACTATGGAAACGCATGAAAGCCAAGAGCGGAGGAAATGCACCACCAGAGTTTTTAAGCACGCACCCAAGCAATGATAGCCGTATAGCCACATTACAGGAATTGTCACCAAAGGCTAAAGAAGAAGCCAGAAAATTTGGTGTAACAGCTTTCAGACCGATTAATTAATATTCAATTAATAATAAATTGATTACTTTAGAAGCTGCTCAAAACGAGCAGCTTTTTTTATTAAAAACCAACTATGAGAACATTTGAAAAAGGAAGCAGAAAACTCATCAATGCTTGGGCATTCTACGATTGGGCCAATTCCGTATATACACTCACTATTGCTTCGTCCATATTTCCAATATTTTATTCCACATTATTTGAAAACGATGAGGAATTGGTATCGGCGTTTGGCTTTGAAATGAAACAAACTGTATTAATTTCCATAGTTACAGCCTTTACGTTTTTAGTTGTTGCTTTTTCATCTCCCATCTTATCAGGTGTTGCAGACTATGTAGGAAATAAAAAGAGTTTTATGAAATTCTTTTGCTATATGGGAGGTCTTGGGTGTATCGGATTGTATTGGTTTAATTTGGATTTTATCCATTTAAGTTTACTTTTCTATTTTATGGGATTGCTGGGCTATTGGGGAAGCTTGGTGTTTTATAACTCCTACCTGCCGGATATTGCATATGAAGACCAGCAAGACGCAGCAAGTGCCAAAGGATTCTCATTAGGATATGTAGGCAGTGTATTACTACTGCTCTTGAATTTAGGAATGGTCATGGCGCCTCAATATTTTGGATTTGATGTTGGAGAAACAGAAGAGAGCTTAAATGCAGCGAAGATTTCAGCAATGAAGATCTCCTTTATTACTGTGGGATTATGGTGGATAGGTTTCAGCCAATATACATTTTATATTCTCCCTAAAGGTGTTTCTAGCGGACACAAAGTTACCAGAGAGATATTGTTTAATGGTTTTAAGGAGTTAAAAGGGGTTTGGCGACAATTACAAGATAATTTAAGATTGAAGCGTTATCTGAATGCATTTTTTGTATTCAGTATGTCTGTACAAACGATTATGTTGATGGCCGTATATTTTGGAGAAAAAGAAATAGCATGGGGATCTGACGGAGAAAAAACGGTTGGTTTGATCGTAAGCATATTGGTCATACAATTGGTTGCTATTATAGGGGCTATATTAACTTCCAAAGCATCATCAGCCTTTGGAAATATTAAAACTTTAATTGTAGTCAATGCGATATGGATGTTTATCTGTGTATATGCTTACTTTATGGAAACGCCATTGCAGTTTTATATTGCTGCTGGTGTTGTAGGATTGGTCATGGGAGGTGTACAATCGTTAGGGAGATCGACATATTCAAAGTTTTTACCAGAAACAGAAGACACCACATCTTACTTTAGCTTTTATGATGTTGCTGAGAAAATAGGGATTGTTATTGGGATGCTCATTTTTGCTATTGTTGATCAGATAAGTTCTATGCGTTATGCTATCCTATTCTTATTTCTGTTCTTTTTAATAGGCATTGTTTTGCTTTTCAGAGTTCCTGAAAATGATTCCCAGAAATAATGCTTATGTTTGTGATAATTAAATCAATAAATTTATGAGAAAACTTAGCTATTTATTTAGTCTATTTGTATTACTCACAGCTTTTACATGTGATAACGAACCCCTAGAAGGCGATTTTGTGGAAGAAGGTAATAACACTGTTGATGGAAATGCAAATCCTCAAGATTTAATAGGCACATGGAAACTCATAAATATGAATGCTGATATCACTTCTGAAACTAATTTTGGAGGGATAGATTTAACCTCAGAGTTTTTGGTAGAAATTAATGAATCAGATTATACGGTAACATTTACCGAATCTAATTATACGACTCAAGGCGATTACTTGGTTGAAGCTTCCACAACTGTTAACGGTGAAACGACTGCCTTTACGGATTCTTACACCAATGTTGAGGGCTTAGGAACCTATTCGACCGATGGAAATACCATGACCGTTGATGGTTCTTTTGTTGAATTTGATTTTGATGGGGTGCCCACTGAAGTAGCAGAAGGTGAACAAACTGTACAATTTGGAATAAGTAATAATGGACAGACGTTAACATTCCAGCAAAACGAACAACAAACCATTAGTGATTTAGGTGTAAATGCAGTTACAACTGTAGTTTCTACTTCTGTTTGGGAACGTTTAGAGTAGCTTAGTATTTTACCTATCGAGTTTACACAAAAGATTTAAATTATATTATTAATTATGAAAAAGATATTATCTGTTTTTTCTTTTTTGATTTTATTCACAGCATTTACCTGTGATAATGAACCTCTTGAGGGGGATTTTGTTACTGAAGATCCAACAGGATCGTCCTGTCAGGAAGCCATTTTAGCCACAGCTCAAGCTGCGTTGGCTTTTGTTGAGGTTACTGATGAAAATTACACGCAGTTATGTAATGCTTACAGAACAGCTATAGAAAATCAAATCACAGCCTGTGGAGATGCTGACGGTTCATTAGCAGCAACTTTAAATGCTCTTGGCGATTGTAGCACCAGTGATGGTGTTAATGAGTGTGCTTTGGCTAATTCAGCTGTCAGTGCAGCGCAATCGGCATTCAATAACGCTAATAACGATAACTATACAGAACTTTGTAATGCCTACAGATCGGCTTTAGAGAATTTGATAGTACAATGTGGTGAAGATGGTGGAACTCAGTCAGAGATCAATGATTTAGGCGATTGTACTAACAATAGTCAAGATGATGCTAGTGTTGTGGGTGAGTGGTTGTTAATAGAATGGAACCTGGAAGAGCCGGTAGATTTTAATGAAGATGGTGTTGCTGATCCTAATTTGGTTGTGGAATTAGACTGTTATCAAAATGAAAGGATTGTCTTTAATGCAGATAATACAGGTGTCATCATGAGTACATCTTATGCGGACATAGGCTTTGAAATAGAAGTAGGTACTACAGATTCTTACATTTACTCTACGGCATGTATCCTTGAAGATGAAAACACAGGGATTACATGGACACAAAACGGAAATGTAGTAACGGTAACTGATGAGTTTGATATTGAGTACGATTACATCATTAACGGGAATCAAATGACAGTAGTGGTTCCTGATGGCTATCAAATATTTAATGAAGACTTTACTTCAGAAATTATTCAAGATCTAACATTCGTATTTGTTAAGCAATAATTAAAATTATAAGTCAGTTTATTATTCTTAATTGTTATATTGCGTTTATCTAAAAATCAATAACATGAAAAAAATCTTTGCCTTATTAGTGTTTAGTACAGTTTTATTCACCTCATGTGGCGGAAGCGGCGTTGATTTAGCAATAGACAATCCTACAAAATTTTCAGTAGAGGTTATGGTGGATACATTAAGAGTGGTAGTACCTCCAAAAGAAGTTGTTTGGGTAGAAATGGGCAAAGGAGAACATATGATCACTTTAGAAAATGATAGTATCATAAACTACAACTTTACAGAGCCTCTATACATGATCAATCCCTCACTTACGGAGTATCTGGCTTACGAAGAATACTACGGACCAGAGCTATATCAAAACTCTTTTATGGGATCTATGCCCAATAAAACAGTTACTTTCTTAGGAATAGAGTTCGAAGGTAATTATGAAGTGATTAATAATGTTATTAATAAGGTAACTTGGGATTATGGACCAAGAGAAAAACTTCCTGAAATGGTCGAAGTTGATGCAGACGAAATGTATACGTCTTTAGTTAAACTCTATGACCCGAGAGAATTCATAGATTTGATACAAGCAGAAGCTGCAAACTATGAAGAATAGTAAATTAAACCTGTAGTATATTTTGAATACCGATTCATTAGGTACCCACGTCACTTGGGATGTTTATGGTTGTGATGTAAATTCGATAGCTTTTATAGCAGAAGTCAAACATGTGCTAAATGTATTGGTGCACGAATTGAAACTTTCTAAAGTTAATGAATCTTACAAACAATTTGAACCTATTGGGGTAACAGGGTTTATCCTTTTAGAAGAAAGTCATGTCAGTATACATACATGGCCTGAACACAATTTTGCTGCTGTAGATATATTCTCTTGCAAACCTTTCGATAACCAAAGCATAGAAGATATTTTGAAGACAACATTTAAATCGGATCGTGTTGTTGTAAAATGCATTCAACGCGGTGAGGATATCACGATCCTTTCTAATCAATAACTTCGCGTATAATCATTAAATAATGAAGTGAGACATAAACTCGCAATCGTCGGTTATAATTAATGACTCTTGAGCTCTTAAGTTGATTGCCGAAGCTTTATGAGTGTAAAACATACCCGTCTGATAGTTGTAATTTTCCATATCCTGATGTAGCGGATAGTATTTTTGGTAAATCATATCCTGATTACCAAAGTCACCTTTAGAGTCCTTGTTAACACCATCAAATTTGATATTGATATTTTCTCCCAAGCGTCCATAAACAGGTTTTTTGACATAGTTATTGGCATCTATGGGCTGTAAATAAGTTTCTGCAATTGCATTATTAGGAAAATGCTTGGTAATGTATGCTAAAAACTTCTTGTTTTGCCATATAGCTGTATATGCCGGATTTAGTACTGTGGCTTTATCATTAATGATAATATCAGAAAGCGTTTTTGCTAATTCGGGTTCCTCGTAAAACATCCAATCCCATGGTACCATTTTAAACCATACATCGACTTGTTGATACTCGTTACCAATGGCATAGAAAATGCCTTCATCAGAGAAAATAACATGCTCTAAATTTGTGTAAAAAGGTTTAAATCCAGAATCATTGGCGATATCTAAAACAGAGTTTACATTTAAAATGTCTTCTTCATAACCAAAGGAGCTCCCAAGTAATACAGGACTTGTATTTGGTATGTTGACTTTTAAATTAGACAAGGTATACTCAATATCTGATCTTAAGCTATTAAAGCTTTGATAAGGCTTCCCTTTCAATTCACCTAATTGTAAAGGTTGCCAAAACATGGTTTCCGGTAAAGTACTACAGGTATCAGCATTAAACTCTATGATACGTCCATAAGTGTTCTTTAAACCGCCATTAATATCAAATCGCCCATAAAGAAAAGGGTGTTTTGCTTTGTTTTCCCAACTGTAACGAATACAATCTTCAAAGAACGAAGGAATATTGAGGATTGAAAGCTGATTATCTGAAAGCAATTTTTGAGTCGCCTTTTCAAAGACATAAAATGCTTCTTCAGAAATTCTTCGAAACTGTTCAATTTCAGAGGTATAGATACCAAGCAACTCTTCAGAGAAATAATCTTCGTCTAAATACCAATGTAAGCGATGGGGAATGTGTTTTTTCTTTAACCGTTTAATTTCTTTAAAACGATTATCCTCCAAACGATCGGAACGACTTGCCTTTTCCATATCCAGTAGATGAAGAACCAGGAACTCTCACTTTACGAGATGTCGCGGTACTTTTTAAATCGTTTTGTAATCCGGTAGATTTATTGTAAGCAGCAGCATTTTTATAATTACTTTGATTAGGCGCTACATTTCCAAGGTTTCTATTGAAATATGAAGCAGCTAAAGAGTAATATAAAATACCTCTTAATCCAGAATAACGATAAGAAGCACTACTATTGTCATCTTTTAATTTACGAAGCGATAAAGTGTCTATTTTGCCCTCTAGAGTATGTACTATGGCAATAGACTTTTCTTTATCTTCAATAATACGCTCATCGATGATTTTATAATCATCACCAGGTTCAATCTCTTCAACTTCTGTAACCACACCTTTAGTAGATTCGTAAATGGTTTCTTCTTTAGAATCTTTTATTCTTGGGCTACCGTCGCTTTCACCGCAGCTTTGCAGTACTATTGCACCTGCAATTACACTTGTTAAAGCAATTTTTTTCGTTAAAGCTAAACCTGTTATTATTTTTTTATTCATCTTTGACCAGATTATTTCTTCAAACATAGGTAAATTTTCATGAATAAAAAAACGCTAATCCCTTTTGCTGTATTTATTGCCGGACTGTGTTCAATCATCTATGAATTATTAATAAGTACAACGGCAACCTACTTTTTGGGTGATGGCGTCAGACAGTTTTCTATTATCATCGGAGTTTACTTATTTTCAATGGGTATAGGCGCGTTTTTTGCGAAATACCTTAAGGACAAACCTCTCATATTTTTTATTAATGTTGAATATGTTTTAGGCTTTATAGGGGGCATTTCCGTTCCCTTGCTATATTTCTTATTTGTTAGTGTGACGCCTTTGGTATTGCAAATCTGTTGTTTGGCTTTGATTTTTATTATTGGCTTGCTCACAGGAATGGAAGTACCGTTATTAACCTTTGCCATAGAAGAAGGTAATGTGAAAAATAACCTCTCTAATGTATTGTCTTTAGATTACATTGGAGGTTTAATAGCGACACTCGTTTTTCCATTTTTAATACTCCCTTTTGTAGGATTGTATTATTCGTCTTTAATATTCGGTATTGTGAATATTGTTTTGGGTATCCTATTAAACGTGGTAGTATTAAAAGAAAAAAAACGAAATGCGTTGGTCGGATTGTTCATTATAGTTTTGCTGGGAGCTTTGGTTATATTTGGAAGCAGCCTGCTAAAAGTTTGGGATCATAAAATCTATAAAAGTCCAATTGTTCTGAATGAACAGACACCTTATCAAAAAATAGTAATCACAAAAAAGAATGAGGATGTAAGGCTATACCTCAATAGGGTTATTCAGTTTTCATCTGCGGATGAACACCGATATCACGAATCATTAGTTCATGTGCCAATAGGTATGCATAATGCACCTGAGCGCATTTTAATTTTAGGAGGTGGAGAGAATCTGGCAAGCAGGGAAGTGTTAAAGCATGAGAAAGTGAGAAGTGTTGATGTTGTAGACATAGATAGTACCATGTTTTATTTGGCTAAAGAGAACCCCTACCTAAAAAAAATTAATGAAAATGCCGCTACAAACCCAAGAGTACACCTTGTAGCAGAGGATGCTTTTACATATATGTTTAATAACACTGACAAGTACGATGTTATTATTGCAGATTTACCGGACCCCACTAATCAGGCCATTGCCAGATTGTATAGTAAGCAGTTTTTTTTGATGGTAAAAAGAAATCTGAAACCAGACGGGGTGTTTGTTACACAATCGGGAGAAATCTATTTTTCCAATACGGTATTCAGTTGTATTAATAATACTTTGAAATCGGTATTTCCAATAGTAGAACCCTACCATACCTACATCCCTTCTTTTGGCGATTGGGGGTTTATTATAGCAAAAAATGAAGCCATAAATGTAACAAAGGCAGTAGGTAATCTTCCTTTAGATTTAGAATATTTAAATGCAAATCAGGTGAAGCAATCGTTTATTTTTCCTAGGGATATAACGATTGCTCAAACAAAATTAAATACGTTAGACAATCCCATCATTTTAAATTATTTTCTGGATGACTGGAACAAGTGGAAAACCGATTTTGAAGCAGGAACAAAATAAAAGCCTTTTAGTACTACTAAAAGGCTTTTATAGTTGTTTGTGAATTTGATTAACCACGGATAGTCCCGGAACCACTCACTTTCGTATCTTTTTTATCAGGATTGCCTTTGTATTTTACATCACCAGAGCCAGCAACTCTGGCTTTTAAGTTGTTACTGCAATATACTTTAGCAGTTCCTGAACCGGCTATATGCACCTCGGCATTAGAAGCTTTTAGATCAAAACCTTCATAATCACCAGAACCTGAAATATTTGCTTTAACATTAGTGGCATTTCCACTTAAATTAATATTTCCTGAACCGGCGATACTGCTCTTTACATTATCGGCTTCCAGATTTAACGCCATGTCACCAGACCCTGCAATAGCTAACTTCAGGTTATCACTTTTTAATGCACCTTCATTGGTAATATCTCCTGAACCTGCTAATGAAATTGCATTGACAGACTCTACAGGAATAGTAACTATTATAGATTTATAGTTGCGAGGTTTAAGGTTAATCCCTTTTTTTACTTTAACGATTAGTTTTTCCTTTTTGACTTCAGTAACAATATATTCTAATAAGTTAGATTCCCCTTCTATGGTAATTTGACCTTCTTTACCTGATACCAGTACAAAATCCATCGGTCCGGCACATTTTATGGCATTGTAATCGGTAGTTGTTCTTTTTACAGAGGTAACTTCACCATTGCCTTTGATTTTTTTGTTTTTCCATTGGGCATGAATAAGAGAACTACTTATTAAAAATGCGACCAATAGAATCGGTTTTACATGTTTCATGATTTTACTGTTTCGTTTAATGATTGTTATTATATAGATTTGAATGTAACACTACCAAATTCAGACTTAATTTTGACATTGTTTCCTGAACCCTGATTGCCATAATAGCCCGAGTAACGTTTGCTTACCGACTTATCAACTTTATTGGTAAAGTTAAAGCCATCAGTGCCTCTTAATGAGCCATAATCCAGAGCTATCTGAAAATCAAAGTTATAATTAGTGTCTCTACCGATGGTAATTCCTGTATAGCCTGAATTGATTTCTATATTACCTGCATTAGAAGCCATCCGATCTATTTTTATAGAGCCATAATTGGCATTAACTTTTACATTTTTAAAGACGTTTCTTAAACGCAATGTTAAATAGTCACCATTACCTTCAATGTTATTGACATTCTCTATTTTTAAAGATCCATAATCACAGTTGTACGTAATGTTTTCTGTGGCTTCAATAATGGATTTTGTATAATCGGCATTTATTTTTAAGTTTTTGGACTTTGCCACAGTATAGTCACTGTAGTCAGCAGTAATTCTGCCACTTTTTATGTATTCAAAAAAACAGTTGTGGCTATAATCAAAATTGATAATGTTATCATCCGCCATCAATTCTTTGGTAGTGATTTTTCCATAATCACAGTTTAATCTAGCCTTACCCTCCAGCTTATCTAAATTAATATTACCATAATCGTTATTTAAATTGACATTATTGGTCATGGGCATCTTAATAACATAGTTGACCTCAATTTTTAGCTTGTTTTTCTTACCCCAGCTCCACCACGATTTGCTTTTGTTTTCACCAAATAGGGTTTTGGCAGCAACCGTGTTTTCTGTATTAGAGAATTCCACATCAATTTCATTGAGTTTTTCAATGACAACATCTTCTTTGTTTCCACTGACTTTAATTGTAATATCAAATTCAATACGATTTTGATTCCAGGTAATAACATCTATATTACCAAAACTACTCTGAACTTTTAGCGTAGCATTTGCATCGACATCGTATGTTTTTGTAATACTCTTTTCTTTAGAGTGTTTGTGTTTTGTAACCGTATCAACCTCTGCAAAAACAATTGCAGGAATCAATAACAGCATTAAAACTATTTTAGAGCGTATAATTAGTTTCATTAATGTTAAGTTTTAGTTGTTTATAATTTTCTATCTGTTCTAAGACGTTATTTAATACGTCTATTCGACTTTGAAAGTTGGATATCATGGCATAAATGACCCTGTTATCGCTACTGCTATTGGTGAGATCTATTTTTAGAGCTTCATAACTCTCTTCTAAAATCTTGATTTGTTTCAATGCATCATCAATAATTTTTTCAGTTTCTGGCGAACGCTCTTGATCTAGTTTCTTGAGTTCACTTTCAATAGTAACACTAAAAAAATCTTGAGTTTCTGATAATTCAGGAGATACACTTGCCAGATCCATTAACTCAGGATCACTATTTAAAGATGTGAATACTGCAATACAAATGACTAAGGATGCAGCAATTGCCATCACAGATTTCCATGTGTTTTTCAAATTGCGTCTTGCTTTGCTTTGCTGGGCATTTAAACGATTCAGAAAGCGCGTGTCGTGACCATTTTTAGGCTCATGAATATCAAACTGACCTTCCAGTTCGTTAAATAAATTATCAATTGAATCTTTTTTCATTGTTTTCAGGATTCAGTAGTTAATAGCAGTTTTTTTCTTAAACTATCTTTTGCTCTCGAAATCATAGTCCTACAATTCGCATAAGATATGTTCATGATATCACAGATCTCTTCATAGTCATAACCTTCAATAAGATGTAATGTTAAACCAAGTTGGTAATTGCTTTTGAGTGTTTTCATATTATCCATAACCTGCTTAACTCTTACGTCTTTATAATTGTCTTCTTCAATACCTTCAGCTGATTCCACTTTGTATAGTACATTGTCTAATGTTGTTTCATTAGCTTTTGCAATTTGGTTGTAGCTGTGAATACTATTGTTTACGACAATTCGTTTTAACCATGAGCTGAACATTTTTGTATCTTTTAAAGTTTCCAGCTTGGTGAAAGCCGTCAAAAATGATTCCTGCATGATGTCCTCAGCCTTATAAGAATCTTTTACAATTCTATATGCTGTATTATACATTGCTTTGTAATATCGGTTGTATAGCTCTAACTGCGCGCGCTGATTCCCAGACTTACAAAGCAATAGTAACTGTTCTATATTTTGATTGGTTAGTAACAAAAAAACAATTGCTTTAATAGATAGATAGGATTGATCATTAGTTGTTACAGTTTTGAATAAAAAGTTTTATTTTTTTGAGTTAATGGCATGAGAATTGGAATTATATAAAAGTAATTAACTTTATTTTTATTTCAAACAATTGATTATCAATGTGTTTTGAATATTTAGTAATTTTTAAAAAATAGAATTCTTTTACTTTAGGTGACAGAATGACTTAAAAATAATATGGGAAAAACTAATTTTATAGGACTTGACAGTTTGTCATTACAGGATTTTGATGAGAATTCAGAATTAATTCCTTTAATGACTCCGGAAGATGAAGAATTGATTAATAATGAAATATTACCAGAATCACTACCAATCTTACCACTCAGGAACACCGTTTTATTTCCTGGTGTAGTAATACCTATAACCGCAGGTAGAGATAAATCGATAAAGCTTATTGACGATGCTAATAAAGGAAGTAAAGTTATTGGTGTAGTGGCTCAAAAAGATGAAGCTGTTGAAAACCCTTCATCTGAAGACATCTATAAAACAGGAACGGTAGCACGTATTTTGAAGGTCTTAAAGATGCCTGATGGAAATACAACGATCATCATACAAGGTAAAAAACGATTTAAAATCAATGAAATTGTTTCTGAACAACCCTATCTAAGTGCAACGATTTCTGATTTGTCAGAAGCCAAACCAGCACATGATAATGAAGAGTTTAACGCTATTATTGAGTCTATCAAAGACCTTTCTTTAGACATCATAAAACAAAGCCCAAACATACCGACAGAAGCTACGTTTGCCATAAAGAATATTGAAAGCAATTCGTTCTTAGTGAATTTTGTGTCTTCAAACATGAACCTCAAGGTCGAAGAAAAGCAAAAGCTTCTAAAGATTAATGATCTTAAAGAGCGCGCACTTTCTACACTAAAATATATGAATTTAGAGTACCAGAAATTGGAATTGAAGAATGATATTCAATCTAAGGTACAAAGTGACATGAACCAGCAACAACGCGAGTACTTTCTGCATCAGCAAATGAAGCAAATTCAGGAAGAATTGGGAGGTGGTGTATCCTATGGTGAGGAGATTGAGGAAATGAGATCGCGAGCAAAAGAGAAACTATGGGATGATAACGTTGCAGAACATTTTGAAAAAGAGCTAGCTAAAATGCAGCGTATGAATCCTCAGGTTGCAGAATACTCTATTCAAAGGAACTATCTTGACTTGTTTCTGGATTTACCATGGAATGAATATAGTGAAGATAAATTCGATCTTAAACAAGCCAGAAAAGTATTGGATAGAGATCATTTTGGTTTAGACGATGTCAAAACCCGCATCATAGAATATTTGGCGGTTTTGAAATTGCGTAACGATATGAAATCTCCTATACTATGTTTTTATGGGCCTCCGGGAGTAGGAAAAACATCTTTAGGGAAGTCCATAGCAGAAGCTCTGGGAAGAGAATATGTAAGGATTTCATTGGGAGGTTTACGAGATGAAGCTGAAATAAGAGGGCATCGTAAAACTTATATAGGTGCTATGCCGGGTCGAATTATTCAGAGTCTTAAAAAAGCAAAAACATCAAATCCGGTTTTTGTATTGGATGAAATCGATAAACTGTCTGCAGGAAATCAAGGCGATCCATCATCAGCCATGTTAGAAGTGTTAGATCCTGAGCAGAATAACGAGTTTTATGATAACTTTTTAGAAATGGGATACGACTTATCTAAAGTCATGTTCATTGCCACGTCTAATAGTCTTAATACCATACAACCTGCATTAAGAGATCGTATGGAGATCATCAATGTAACAGGTTATACCATTGAAGAAAAGGTGGAAATCGGTAAACGACACTTGTTACCAAAACAGTTAAAAGAACATGGGCTGGACAATTCTTCTTTAAAGATCGCAAAGCCACAGTTAGAAAAAATAGTAGAAGGGTATACCAGAGAATCGGGAGTGAGAGGTTTAGAAAAACAACTGGCTAAAATGGTACGTTATGCTGCCAAACATATAGCAATGGAAGAGTCGTACGATACTAAAGTCACAAATGATACAGTTGTTGAAGTTTTGGGTGCTCCAAGATTAGAACGGGATAAATATGAAAATAATAATGTGGCAGGAGTGGTGACAGGTTTGGCCTGGACCAGAGTAGGTGGTGATATCTTATTCATAGAGTCTATATTATCTAAAGGAAAAGGAAGTTTGACGATAACAGGCAATTTGGGTAAAGTGATGAAAGAGTCTGCTACAATAGCTATGGAATACATAAAAGCAAATGCAGACCGATTGAATATTAATCCTGATATCTTTAATAATTATAACGTACATATTCACGTCCCTGAAGGGGCTACACCAAAAGATGGCCCAAGTGCAGGGGTTACAATGCTAACGTCTTTAGTGTCACTTTTTACGCAACGAAAAGTGAAGAAGAGCCTAGCTATGACAGGGGAGATTACACTGAGGGGTAAAGTATTGCCAGTTGGAGGCATAAAAGAAAAGATATTGGCAGCAAAACGAGCTAAGATCAAAGAAATACTGCTTTGTGAAGACAACAAAAGAGATATTGATGAGATTAAACAGGAATATCTTAAAGGACTTAAATTCCATTATGTTAAAGACATGAATGACGTTCTCGAGATCGCACTTACGAAACAGAAAGTAAGTAACGCCAAAATATTGTGATTATAAAAACCTCAGACATTTCTGAGGTTTTTTATTTTTTGATCATTAAAAAATAAAAAAAACATATATCCGTTTTGATATAGATTTAGTTATTTTGCAAAATCTATGATTAAGAGGATTACCAGCTTGTTGCTTCTTTTTATGTCCCTCCCCATATTCGCTCAGCTGGGTGGTGAATCCACATACCAATTTCTAAACCTGGTATCTTCGCCAAGACAGGCAGCTCTTGGAGGTAAAATCATTACTAATTTTGATTATGATGTTACAGAAGGATTGTACAACCCTGCTTCAATTAATAGCGATATGCACAATCAATTGGCTGTAAATTATTCCAGTTACCTTGGTGGTATCAATTATGGAACAGCAGCTTATGCGTATACATGGGATAGACATATACAAACATTTCATTTTGGAGTTACGTATATTAATTACGGTAGTTTTGATGGTTATGATGTCAATGGTGTATCCACAGGAAGTTTTAGTGGTAATGAAGCTGCAGTATCGGCAGGTTATAACTACAATATACCATTTACGGATTTTTACATTGGGGCGAACGTAAAAATTATTACATCACAATTAGAACAATACAATTCCATAGGTGCTGCGGTAGATATAGGAGCCATGTATATCAATGAGAAATTGGACTTTCATGCAGCCATTACCGTTAGAAATTTAGGAACACAAATTACCACCTATGCCGGTTTAAATGAAAGGTTACCTTTTGAAGTTAATTTTGGAATGTCTCAGACGTTAGAAAATGTTCCCTTACGATGGCATTTAACTATGGAGAATCTTCAGGAATGGCCTATTGGAGTTTCCAACCCAGCAAGAGCTACTACTGACCTAAATGGAAATCAAACGCAAGAAAAAGTAAGTTTTTTTAATAATGCACTCAGGCATTTAATTTTGGGAGCAGAACTATTCCCAGATCGGGGATTCAATATAAGATTAGGCTATAATTTTAGAAGAGCTGAAGAATTGCGATTAGAAGACCAGCGTAATTTTTCGGGACTATCATTTGGTGTAGGTATCAAACTAAACAATTTACGCTTTAGTTATACGCATGCCAGATACACCAGTGCTGCCAATACAAGCTTTTTTGGATTACAAATAAACCTGCAATAATGAAAAAAATTGTCATTGCTATAGATGGATACTCATCAACGGGTAAAAGTACGATTGCTAAAGAACTGGCAGCACAGCTAAATTATATTTATGTAGATACCGGTGCAATGTATAGATCGGTTACCTTATATGCCATAGATAATGATCTTATTGGCGAAGATTATTTCAGAAAGGAAAAGCTTATTGATAAACTAAATGAGGTTAATATAGATTTTCAATTCAATTCCGAATTAGGCTATGCAGAAGTATATCTTAATGGAGAAAATGTAGAATCTAAAATACGTACGTTAGAAGTGTCAAGTTATGTGAGTCAGGTGTCTACAGTTTCTGAAGTGAGGCAAAAGCTTGTTGAACAACAGCAAAAAATGGGAACAAATAAAGGAATAGTCATGGACGGAAGAGATATTGGTACAGTAGTTTTTCCTGAAGCGGAATTGAAATTGTTTATGACTGCTTCTCCCGAAATAAGAGCACAACGGCGTTATAAAGAACTTACAGATCGCGGACATCAACTGAACTATGATGATGTTTTAGATAATGTGATTTCAAGAGATTACATAGACTCTAATAGAGAAGATTCACCTTTAATGAGGGCCACTGATGCTATTGAAATTGATAATTCAGATCTTACAATACAACAGCAATTGGATAGCATTACTATTTTAATTGCAGAAAAACTCAATAAAAAAAGCGACTAATTATTAGTCGCTTTTTTTTAGAATTAATTTTATTATAAGTTAGGGATAATCAATTCTTGATCTGGGTGAATTAAATCAGGGTTTTTTAAGATGTCCGTATTGGCATCAAATATGGTAGTATACTTCATAGCATCTCCATAATAATGCTTAGCGATCTTTCCTAAAGTTTCACCAGATTTCACAACATGTCTGTGATAAACAGAAGCATCTGCGACTTTAATATCTGCAACAATATCAGAAGGGTTCTCACCACCGATAGCTTTAATTTTATCCCAAATTAAATTCTTCTCATACTGAGTGCCAGCTGTACCTTCAACTTTTAGTACACCATTATCTTCAGTGACGTTACCGTTTTGAATGTTCAACGATTCCCCAAGATCTAATACGTCTTGATACTTTGCTTTAACCATAATAATAAGTTTTATAAATTAATAGTATTGTAAATATATCAATTTAAATGCCAAACTTTTAAAAATTTAAACCTCAGTTTTTAACATTCAAAAATGCCATAAATCTAATTATTAACAAGGCGTGTAATTTGGTTATCAGAAGATTAAATTGTATTTTTGCGCTCCTTTTAGCGAGCCCTGTAAAGAATAAAAGGAAATATATGTAAAATTATAAATAACACTTCTGTAACTCTCTCGCTAAATCTTTAAGAGGCACAGAATACAAATTTTTATCAGCAATGGCTGAAAATAAAACAAAAAATGCTGAAGTAGAAACCACTGAAGCAACAACTGTTGAAGCTCCTGTAGTAGTATCAGAAGCGCAATCAAACCCAGAAAAGTTTTTAAAAGAATTCGATTGGCACAATTACGAAGAAGGTATAGAGCAAGTTGAAGACAAAAAACTAGAAGAGTTTGAAAAATTAGTATCAGAGAACTTTGTAGACACTCTAGATGATGAAGTAGTTGAGGGTAAAGTAATTAATATCACTGATCGTGATGCAATTATTGATATCAACGCTAAGTCTGAAGGTGTAATTTCCTTAAATGAGTTCAGATACAATCCTAATTTAAAAGTAGGTGATAAAGTAGAAGTATTAATTGATGTTCGTGAAGACGCTACAGGACAATTGGTATTATCTCATAGAAAAGCCAGAGTAATTAAAGCTTGGGATCGTGTTAATGCAGCACATACCAGCGGAGAGATTGTAAATGGTTTTGTAAAATGCAGAACTAAAGGTGGTATGATCGTAGATGTGTTTGGTATTGAAGCATTCTTACCAGGTTCTCAAATTGATGTAAAACCAATTAGAGATTACGATCAATATGTAAATAAAACTATGGAATTCAAAGTGGTTAAGATCAACCATGAATTCAAAAACATAGTAGTTTCTCATAAAGCTTTAATTGAAGCTGATATTGAAGAGCAGAAAAAAGAGATTATTGGTCAATTAGAAAAAGGTCAGGTACTTGAAGGTGTTGTTAAGAATGTAACATCTTATGGTGTATTTATTGATCTTGGCGGTGTTGACGGATTAATCCATATTACAGACTTATCATGGTCTCGTATCAACCATCCTAACGAAATTGTTGAGCTAGATCAAAAATTAAACGTTGTAATCTTAGACTTCGACGAAAATAAATCAAGAATCCAATTAGGACTTAAGCAATTAAGCAAGCATCCTTGGGAAGCTTTAGCTGAAGATGTAAAAGTTGGAGATAAAGTAAAAGGTAAAGTAGTCGTTATAGCTGATTACGGTGCATTTATTGAAGTTGCTGAAGGTGTTGAAGGTCTTGTTCACGTAAGTGAAATGTCATGGTCTACACATTTACGTTCTGCTCAGGATTTCGTATCTGTAGGTGATGAAGTAGAAGCTCAGATTTTAACTTTAGATAGAGAAGATCGTAAGATGTCTCTTGGAATTAAGCAATTGACTCCAGACCCATGGACAGATATTACTGCTAAATACCCGGTTGGTTCTAAGCATACAGGTATAGTACGTAACTTTACAAACTTTGGTGTATTTGTTGAATTAGAAGAAGGTATTGACGGTTTAATTTATATTTCTGATTTATCTTGGACTAAGAAGATTAAGCATCCAAGCGAGTTCTGTAATGTTGGAGATAAACTAGAGGTTATAGTTCTTGAATTAGATGTTGAAGGTCGTAAATTGAGTTTAGGACACAAACAAACTACAGAAAATCCTTGGGATAAATATGAATCTGAATTTGCTATAGATACTGTACATAAAGCTGCAATTGCTGAAGTTGTAGATAAAGGTGCTACAGTAGAATTTAATGATGATATCGTTGCTTTTATACCTTCTCGTCATCTTGAAAAAGAAGATGGTAAGAAACTTAAGAAAGGTGAAGAAGCAGAATTCAAAATCATTGAATTTAATAAAGAATTCAAGAGAGTTGTAGCATCGCATACAGCCATCTTCAGAGAAGAGGAAGCTAAAATAGTTAAAGCTGCTGCTAAGAAAGCTGCTAATGCTGCTGCTGAAGCTAAGCCTACTTTGGGAGATGCAAACGATGCATTACAAGCACTTAAAGATAAAATGGACGGGAAAAAATAAATTCCCAAAACATTTAAATTATTAAATAGGAAAAAGCCTCTCATTCATGAGAGGCTTTTTTGTATTGGTTACTCAAATATTTTAGTTTAACTTTGCCTTCCAAACACGTTTGGAGTATATATGAGTCAAAAAGTATTACTGAATTCAAAAGAAGTAAATATTACCCTTCACCGATTGGCTTGTCAACTCATTGAAAACCACAACGATTTTTCCGAGACAGTACTTGTAGGGATTCAACCCAGAGGTAAGTTCTTAGCAGTGCGTTTAGCACAAATGCTTAAGGAAGACTATAAGATTAAAAATTTACAATTAGGTCAATTGGATATCACGTTTTTTAGAGACGATTTCAGAAGAGGCGATAAGCCTTTAGAAGCCAATACTACAGAAATAGATTTTATAGTCGAAGATAAAAATGTGGTATTTGTAGATGATGTCTTGTACACCGGAAGGAGTATAAGGGCCGCATTAACGGCCATTCAATCTTTTGGAAGACCAAAGCATATTGAACTGTTAACATTGATTGATAGACGTTTTAGCAGACATTTACCTATTCAACCCAATTATAGAGGACGCCAGGTAGATGCTATAAATAAGGAACGCGTAAAAGTGAATTGGGTAGAAAATGAAGGTGAGGATGCTGTATACCTGATAAATAATTAATACTATGAGTGAGTTAAGTGTAGATCACTTATTGGGAATAAAATACCTTACCCCCGAGGATATAAATTTAATTTTTGAAACTGCAGATCAGTTCAAAGAAGTTATCAATAGACCTATCAAGAAAGTGCCATCGCTTAGAGATGTTACTATAGCTAATTTGTTTTTTGAAAATTCAACACGTACTAAACTGTCTTTTGAATTGGCAGAAAAGCGCTTATCGGCTGATGTCATTAATTTTTCAGCATCTCAATCTTCAGTAAAAAAGGGAGAAACACTTATAGATACTGTAAATAATATTTTATCCATGAAGGTCGATATGGTAGTTATGCGCCATCCAAATCCCGGAGCTGGTGTATTCCTATCAAAACATGTCAATGCCAGCATAATTAATGCAGGAGATGGCGCACATGAGCATCCTACGCAAGCATTATTGGATTCTTATTCCATAAGGGAGAAGTTAGGTACAGTAAAAGGTAAGAATGTAGTTATTGTTGGAGACATCCTCCACAGCAGAGTTGCATTGTCCAATATTTATGCACTTCAGTTACAAGGCGCCAATGTTATGGTATGTGGTCCGAAGACGTTAATTCCAAAGTACATTGATAAGCTAGGGGTGAAAGTTGAAACAAATCTTATGAAAGCGCTTCAATGGTGCGATGTAGCCAATATGCTTCGTGTTCAAAATGAACGTATGGCTATCAGTTATTTCCCTTCTACCAGAGAATATACCCAACAGTTTGGAGTTAATAAAGCCATATTGGACAGTTTAGATAAGGATATTGTAATTATGCACCCGGGACCTATAAATAGAGGAGTGGAGATTACAAGCGATGTTGCAGATTCTAAACAAGCCATCATTTTGGATCAGGTGGAAAACGGAGTTGCAATTAGGATGGCAATTATTTATCTTTTAGCCTCTAAAATTAAACACTAGGTCATGATTATCGATAGAGATGGAAATATCACAATAATTACTCAGGAAAAAACATCGATCGTAGAATTGATAAAAAAAATTGAAAATGCATACGATAAATTTGCCAACGATCACCTTATCATTAACCTTACCAGTTTGGGAGCAATCTCATTACAAAGTATTATTGAGTTTTTAAAACTTTCTAACGATCATAGGGCAGCAAAAAAATCGTTTGTCATTGTTTCCGATAAGGTCAATTTAGATGATGTGCCAGATGAGATAATTGTGGTACCAACCACTCAGGAAGCCTATGATATTGTGGAGATGGAGAATATGGAAAGAGATTTAGGCTTTTAATATGAAGCTAACTATTTTAGGCTGCTACAGTGCAACACCACGAACCAATACAAATCCAACATCTCAGGTTCTGGAGATTAATAATCATGTATTTTTAATTGATTGTGGTGAAGGAACTCAAGTTCAATTACGTAGAAATAAAGTGAAATTCTCACGGATAAAGCACATTTTTATATCCCATTTACATGGTGATCATTATTTTGGTTTAGTAGGTTTGATCAGCACATTCAGATTGTTAACCAGAGAAGCAGATTTGCATATATATGCACCAAAGGGACTTAAAGAGGTCATCACCTTGCAAATGAAGTTATCAGATTCTTGGACCAATTATAAGCTTATTTTTCATGAATTGGATTTTAAAACGTCACGCTGTGTCTTTGAAGATGATAAAGTAGAAGTACATACTGTTCCTTTGGACCACCGTATCTATACCAATGGTTTTTTATTCAAAGAAAAGCCAGGAGAACGGAAATTAGATATGAATGCAGTGTTAAATGCCAATATCGATGTATCTTATTACAGAAAATTAAAGCAAGGTGCTGATGTTGTTAATGAAAACGGCGAACTTATAAAGAATGAAGACGTTACGAAGTCTCCAAAGCCTCCAAAAAGTTATGCGTTTTGTAGTGACACAGCCTACAATGAATCCATATTACCCATTATAAAAGGTGTTGATGTTTTATACCATGAGTCAACATTTTTACAAAAAAATGAAAACCTTTGTGCGCCAACTAAGCATAGCACAGCCATACAAGCGGCAACGATAGCTAAGAAAGCTAATGTAGGAACACTCATCCTCGGGCATTATTCCACACGATATGATGATCTAACACCATTTGAGAGTGAAGCCAAAACTGTGTTTGATAATGTGTTGTTGGCCAATGATGGTAAAGTATTCGAGTTTTAATTAAATTCTCTTAAATTTTTCACCCAGGTAATGGATTCTTCTAAGGTCTGTGCTCTCTTAAGACTAATGCTTGCAAATTGCTTTTCAATATTAGCGTTTAGGTATGTAGAATCTCGATAACAAACTATACTAGCTGCTACTAAATTAAAACGCTCTTTAAAGTAATCCCATAAACTGGGGTCAACGGAATAAGAATTCATTCGGTTAGCAATGTATGCTAATTGTTTCCCCTCTCCATAGAATGTATATAAATGCTCTAAAAGAATATTAGCTTTTTTAATATCAATATGTTCACCATTATTAATTTCTGATAAAAAGAAATGGTCACATAGGTAATAAGTACCAAAGGATAATTCTAATTTATGGCATCTGAGATGCTTATAAATCTCGGAATGTTCAAAGTACATGTTAAGGGTCGATTTATCCCAAATATAGTCTTTTTTTGAAGGAAACAAAAAATGCGGTAACTTCGTATTCCTATGGAGAAAGATCTAAGTAATTACCGAAAAATATACAATAAAGGAGAACTTTTATTAAAGGATGTACCAGAAAACCCTATAGAATTATTCAGAGATTGGTTTGCAGAAGTTGATGCATTTTTTCCGGAAGATGAAACAAATGCCATGACTTTATCTACTCATGGATTAGATGGCTTTCCTAAAAGTAGGGTAGTCCTCTTGAAAAAGTTTACTTATGAAGGCTTCATTTTTTATACCAATTACCTTAGTGAAAAAGGGAAAGCTATTGCATCAAACCCAAATGTATGCTTGTCTTTTTTCTGGCATGGTGCCGAACGCCAAATCATCATTAAAGGCAAGGCAGAAAAAATTGCTGAAAATTTGAGTGATGGTTATTTTGAGTCCAGGCCTAAAGGCAGTCAATTAGGTGCTGTAGCTTCACCACAAAGTCAAGTCATTAAAGACCGAGATGCTATAGAAATGAAATTGAAAACTTTAGAGTCAGAGTATGAGAATAAGCTTGTCGAACGCCCAAAACATTGGGGCGGTTATATTATTAAGCCTGTTGAGATTGAATTTTGGCAAGGCAGACCTAATCGATTACATGACAGAATACGTTACCAGTTGCAAACCGATTTTAATTGGAAAATTGATCGATTAGCACCATAATCACTAACTTACAAAATACCGACAACAGGCATTTTATTACGGTGAAACACCCTTTTTTGTTTTAAAAACATGTATTTCGTCGATGATTTACATTTATTTTCGACGAAATACATGTCTTTTATCGATTTTAACATTTGATTAACAATTAAAGACGCTTTCGAGGTTAATTTAGTAGGACCAAATCAAAATTTAACCTATTTATGAAAGTTTCTAGATTACTGCCTATATTGGCAATAGTGTCCCTCTTGAGCTTTACATCATGCTCAACAGAAAGTTTCCCAGAGGACCAAACAAGTGCTGTAGAATTAAACAATCCACCACAACCAAAATTGATTGAAATAGAAATTTTGGAGCAGATTAATGACTACAGAATTGGCAAAGGCTTAAATCCATTGTCTGATAATGGTACTATAAAAGCTGTAGCATACACACATACTGATTATATGATTGAAGTTGATAATGTTTCTCATGATAATTTCTTTCAAAGAAAGCAAAGCTTACAACAAAATGCCAGTGCTGTTATTGTTTCAGAAAATGTTGCTTATGGTTTTAATTCCGCAGAATCTGTAGTAAATGCATGGCTAAATAGCGAGAGTCATAAAGAAAATATTGAAGGCGATTTTACTGATTTTGATATTTCTGCTGAGCAGAATGAAGAAGGTAAATGGTATTTCACAAACATATTCATAAAGCGTTAAGCCGCTTAAAAAGTTGATTGATAGCTAAAAGCCACTATACAGTGGCTTTTTTTATTTTCTTATTTTTATAGAGATAACCAAATAGCTGTTAATGATCCCTGTTTTTCTCACCGGAGGAGCGTCTTATAACGCCGTCATTACATTAGAAAATTTTCCTGGTATGTCACCCAAAACCATTCATGAGTGTGATTATCATGAAACCATCGGTAATACAGGTGTAGGTGATGCCTTTTTTCCGGATTTTTTTATGGGTTTCATCAAAATTACAGTCTTAAAAAATGTATGGAAATGGCAACCATTACTGCTTGGTTAACCATAGCATCAGGGGAGTTGTTTTGTAAGTCCTTATCCGTAAAAAAGCTTGAAGAAGAGTATCAAAAACAGTTTTATAAATAAAAAAGCAAACCCATAATAAAGGTTTGCTTTTTGTATCTATAATTAGAATCTTAGATTATTCTTTTACAATGTAAAAATAAGAGCGTCTGTTTAATTGATGTTCTTCTTTACTACATTTAACACCATTAGAGCATTTGTTTAATAGTTGAGTTTCACCATAACCAATTGCACTTTCAATGCGGTTAGCATCTATACCTCTGGAAATGATATAATCTCTTGTCGATTTTGCTCTGCGATCAGATAATTTCATGTTGTATCTGTCACCACCTCTACTGTCTGTATGAGATTCAATTTTTATCACCATAGTTGGGTGTTTACGTAGAACATCAACAATATTTTCAAGCTCATATTGTGCATCGGTTCTGATATTCCATTTATCAAAATCAAAGAAAATCGGGTTAATGACAATTTGATTGTCTATGATCAATGGAATTAACAGAAGATCCGCTTCATTTTCTTTCTCGTTAGTATTGTCGGTATTTACCTGTTTCTGATCGTCTTTATAATCCTCTTTGCTTCCTACTACAGTATAGGTTTTATTACAGTCTACATCAAAAGTATAAGCGCCTGAAGTATCGGTCGTCATTTCAGATAAGACTTTCCCGGTTTCATCAATCAGTCTAACACTAACACCAGATAAAATGATATTGGTTTTACTATCTCTTACAATACCTTTAATGATTTGCTTACAATTATAGGCATTGAAGCTGTATATATCATCATTTCCTTTACCATCAGGTCTGTTTGAAGAGAAATAACCTTTTTGTGTATCAGAGTCAATAAAATAAGCAAAATCATCATAGCCACTATTATAAGGAGCACCTAAATTCTCTGGTTTAGAGGTTTCGTCTTTTATGATGTTAGATTTATAAATATCTAATAACCCCAAATTTAGGTAACCATCAGAAGAGAAGTATAATGTACTGTCCTTACTCACATAAGGAAACATCTCGCGACCTTCACTATTGATATTTTCTCCCATATTTACTGGAGCTCCATAGCTACCATCATCGTTAATATCTACATAATAAATGTCGGTTTGACCTAAACCACCTTCGCGATCAGACACAAAATATAATCGTTTATTATCAGGACTCAAAGCAGGATGCCCTGTAGAGAAGATATCATCATTAAATGGTAATTCTTCAATATCACTCCACGTATCTCCAGATAAGCTGGCTTTGTAGATTTTTAAATGAGAGGTTCCTTTTTTGTCATAGTCCAGTTTATTTCTCTTATTGACATTATCTCTGGTAAAATAGATGGTTGTTCCATCGTTAGTAATGGCTACTGAAGCTTCGTGATAATCCGTATTTATTTTTTCCGCATTTAATTCCTGAGGCGAACCGTATTCTATATTACCATCATTATCGCTCACCGTGACTTCATAAATGTCTAAAAATGGCTCTTGATTCCAGTTATATACTTTTTTACCATCTCCACGAGATGAAGCAAAATAGATTTTATCATTATGCATAAAGACACCAAAATCAGATTGTTTAGAATTGAAATCCACATTTACAAGAGTAACTACAGTCTCGTCACCCGATACAGAGGTCAGCTTGCTATAAATATCGACTTCATCAGGATCATAACCCTTAACTCTACTATCGCCTTCTTGTATCGACCTGAATGCTTTGAACCATTTATCAGCTTCATCATAATTTCCAATACTTCTTAAGGATTGAATATATTTATACAGATACTCAGGGTTGATACTTTTATGTCTTTTGATGGCCTCACCATACCAAAAAGCAGCTTTATCTGATTTAGAATTGTTATAATAAGCATCTCCTAAACGTGTTAGAACATGTGCACTGCTATCTCCCTTTTCAACAACTTTTTCATAAAGCTCTATGGCTTTTACATAACCGAAGTTGTTAAAAAACTTATCAGCTAGTTTCTTCTGAGCAAAAGAAAACGAACAGCTTAGAACAAAAAATAATATAAATAGTCTTGTCTTCATAGTAATTTTCTTTTTAGAAGTATCTAGGGGATTTTATACGTTTACTTTTAAATACCTCAAACATTAGTAACACTTCGTGAGTACCACTAGTGTAAGGTCTAAGGTCAGAAATTGGATATTCATAGGCATAACCTACTCTTAGCTGTTTAGAGATTTGAAAATCAGCAATACCGCCAATGGCACCGGCAGACTGGTTCACCCTGTAACCACCACCTATCCAAAATTTTTCATAGAATAGGAAATTGGCAGAGATATCAAAAGATAGTGGAGCACCGTTAGTTGCTTTTAATAATACCGAAGGTTTTAGTTTGGTGTTTTCGCTTAGATCAAAAACATAACCACCTGTAAAATAGTAACTAACTCGCTCTAAAGCAACATAGTCAACACTACCACTGCCGCCTTCATTGTAATCCGTATTCAATATTCTTGGTGCAGATAATCCAACGTACCATCTGTTGGTATGCCAGTAAACACCAGCACCTACATTAGGACTCCATCTGTTTGAAACGTCATTGAAAAAAGGATCATTGACTACAGAAGGATCTGTTAGTAATTCTTCATCCAAGGTATAATGTGTGAACCCAGCTTTAACACCAAATGCTAATTTTGATTTCACTCCAGTCTGAATGGTATAAGAGAAGTCTCCATAGAGGTATGAGAAATTTTCATAACCCAATTGATCACTGATGAAAGAGGCTCCTATACCTATCTTCTCATTACGCAAAGGTGCATGTATAGACAATGTTTGTGTTTCCGGACCTCCTTCAAGGCCTACCCATTGACTTCTGTGTAATCCAACAGCACTAAATGTTCCTCTACTACCAGCATAAGCAGGGTTGATAGAGATGGTATTAAACATGTATTGCGTAAACTGTGGCAATTGTTGTGCTAAGCACAAGGAACTGCTAAACAGTAATATAGCGATAATGTAAATCTTAGTTAACTTCATAGGTTAAGTTTTATTTTGTTGCAACATAGATTGGGCCAGCAAATGGCTCTAATCCACTATTTCTTAGATTAATAACATAATAATAAGTTCCTGTCGGTACTTTTCCTGAACTTCCTACAGATGAGCCATGAGCATTACCATTCCAGTCGTTCTGGTAATTCTTAGATTCATAAATCTTAGCACCCCATCTGTTGAAGATCTCAAGTTCAATTACAAACCCACAATCTTCAATTCCGCTTACGGTAAAGTATTCATTATACATGTCTCCATTAGCAGTTACTGTTTTAGAGATCACGACATCATCTTCACCACATGCTAATACCACACAATCATCGTCTATAGTTACATTAACTTCAACTTCTTTAGGACAAGGACCTTCAGTGATTGCGTATTGGAATGTATATAAGCCAAGTTCGACACTTGATGGATCAAATAGACTACCATTAATGGTCGCATTACCAGAAATCACACTCCAGGTACCATTGGTGTCAAAATCACCAGACAATAAGTCAAATAGGTCAAACTCTATATCTTCTATACATCGTGTACTATCAAAGGCATTGATAACATTACTTATCTCCACCGTAATTGTTTGAACAAAGACAGCTTCGTTTCCACAATCGTCTGTCACTGTCCATGTACGTATAATTTCATAATCTTCAAAATCGTTAGCCTGAGTTGAGTCCTCATCGAACACAACATCCATATTTGCAGAGCACGAATCTTCAAAAGTTAATTCTGGCACTTCAGGGATATCATCACATGACACTGTTATATTTTCTTCCAGATCAGATACCAAGGCCGGAGCAGTAGTATCTTGTACAGTAATAATTTGAGTATGTACAGTATCATTACCACAAACATCTGTTGCAGTCCATGTTCTTTCAATGATAAAATCATTATCGCAACCACCATTAGTAATCACTTCCTCAAAGGTTACTGTGGCATTTCCACAACTATCAGCAGCTGTTAGGGTAGAAGCATCTCCATTTGGAATATTATCACATTCTACTGTAACATCTTCTGGTAAATCCTCATTGAATGTAGGAGCAGTGGTATCAACAACAGTAATGGTTTGAACCAGAGTCGTTGTGTTACTACAATCGTCAGTTAAAGACCAAGTACGTGTGATAACAGATTCGTTAGCACAACTACCAGCGGCCACACTATCAGAATAAGTAGCATCCAGAGTCGTATCACAGTTATCATCTTCATCCGTCACATCACCAGTTAAGGTTAAATCGTTTTCATCCTGATCACATTCGATAGTTAGATCTGCAGGGACAGTAAATGTAGGTGCAGTCGTATCAACAACAGTAATGGTTTGAACCAGAGTCGTTGTATTGTTACAATCGTCAGTTAAAGACCAAGTACGTGTGATAACAGATTCGTTGGCACAACTACCAGCAGCCACACTATCAGAATAAGTAGCATCTAGAGTTGTATCACAGTTATCATCTTCATCCGCCACATCACCAGTAAGTGTTAGATCGTTTTCATCCTGATCACACTCGATAGTCAGATCTGCAGGTACCGTAAATGTAGGCGCAGTGGTATCAACAACAGTAATGGTTTGAACCAGAGTCGTTGTATTGTTACAATCGTCAGTCAATGACCAAGTACGTGTGATAACAGATTCATTGGCACAACTACCAGCAGCCACACTATCAGAATAAGTAGCATCCAGAGTTGTATCACAGTTATCATTTTCATCCGTCACATCACCAGTAAGTGTTAGATCGTTTTCATCCTGATCACACTCGATAGTTAGATCTGCAGGAACAGTAAATGTAGGTGCAGTAGTATCAACAACAGTAATGGTTTGTACCAGAGTCGTTGTATTGTTACAATCGTCAGTTAAAGACCAAGTACGTGTGATAACAGATTCGTTGGCACAACTACCAGCGGCCACACTATCAGAATAAGTAGCATCTAGAGTTGTATCACAGTTATCATCTTCATCCGCCACATCACCAGTAAGTGTTAGATCGTTTTCATCCTGATCACACTCGATAGTCAGATCTGCAGGTACCGTAAATGTAGGCGCAGTGGTATCAACAACAGTAATGGTTTGAACCAGAGTCGTTGTATTGTTACAATCGTCAGTTAAAGACCAAGTACGTGTGATAACAGATTCGTTGGCACAACTACCAGCAGCCACACTATCAGCATAAGTAGCATCTAGAGTTGTATCACAGTTATCATTTTCATCCGTCACATCACCAGTTAAAGTTAAATCGTTTTCATCCTGATCACATTCGATAGTTAGATCTGCAGGTACCGTAAATGTAGGTGCAGTAGTATCAACAACAGTAATGGTTTGTACCAGAGTCGTTGTGTTATTACAATCGTCAGTTAAAGACCAAGTACGTGTGATAACAGATTCGTTAGCACAACTACCAGCAGCCACACTATCAGAATAAGTAGCATCTAGAGTCGTATCACAGTTATCATCTTCATCAGTCACATCACCAGTAAGTGTCAGATCGTTTTCATCCTGATCACATTCGATAGTTAGATCTGCAGGTACCGTAAATGTAGGTGCAGTAGTATCAACAACAGTAATGGTTTGAACCAGAGTCGCTGTATTGTTACAATCGTCAGTTAAAGACCAAGTACGTGTGATAACAGATTCGTTGGCACAACTACCAGCAGCCACACTATCAGAATAAGTAGCATCCAGAGTTGTATCACAGTTATCATCTTCGTCCGTTACATCACCAGTAAGTGTCAGATCATTTTCATCCTGATCACACTCGATAGTTAGATCTGCAGGAACAGTAAATGTAGGTGCAGTCGTATCAACAACAGTAATGGTTTGAACCAGAGTCGTTGTATTGTTACAATCGTCAGTTAAAGACCAAGTACGTGTGATAACAGATTCGTTGGCACAACTACCAGCAGCCACACTATCAGAATAAGTAGCATCTAGAGTTGTATCACAGTTATCATCTTCATCCGCCACATCACCAGTAAGTGTTAGATCGTTTTCATCCTGATCACACTCGATAGTTAGATCTGCAGGAACAGTAAATGTAGGCGCAGTGGTATCTTGTACTGTTATTGTTTGGGTATGTGAAGTTTCATTTCCACAAGCATCAGTAGCTAACCAGCTTCTTGTTAACGTATAATTAGATTCACAATTTCCATCAGTACGGACTTCATTATAAGTTACGTTAGCTACACTACAATCGTCAGAAGCAGTTAGTACTTCAGCAGTAGGTACTTCACTACATTCTACGGTTACATCAATAGGTAATGTTTCATTAAATGCAGGAGCTACTGTATCAACTATAGTGAATGTCGCGGAAGTTGATGTTGCATTTCCACAAGCATCAGTAGCAGTAAATGTTACAAGGGCAGAGCCTGTAGCACCACATTCGTCAGATAGCTGAGTAAAGTCATTACTCCAAGTTATAACAGAACAATCATCAGTAGCTGTAGCACCACCATTGGTATTTAACCAATCGTTGAAGGCTGTTAAATTACCATTACCATCACATTCCACTGTGAGATCATTAGCATTTGTCACTACGGGAGCAGTTGTATCTTGTATAGCATAAGTTGCAGCTGTTGTTGTTGAATTACCACAAGCATCAGTAGCAGTGAAAATCACTTCTACAGGTGTTGAGCAATCAGAGGTAGCTCCATTATAGTTATTAGTCCATGTTACAGCACCACAATTATCAGTAGCTGTAGCACCACCATTAGTATCTAACCAATTTTGAATTTCACCATTGTTTCCATTACCATCACATTCCACAACAATATTTGTAGCTTGTAATGTTATGATTGGAGCAGTGGTATCAACAACAGTAATGGTTTGAACCAGAGTAGTCGTGTTATTACAATCGTCAGTTAAAGACCAAGTACGTGTGATAACAGATTCGTTAGCACAACTACCAGCAGTCACACTATCAGAATAAGTAGCATCTAGAGTTGTATCACAGTTATCATCTTCATCCGTCACATCACCAGTTAAGGTTAAATCGTTTTCATCCTGATCACATTCGATAGTCAGATCTGCAGGTACCGTAAATGTAGGTGCAGTAGTATCAACAACAGTAATGGTTTGAACCAGAGTAGTTGTGTTATTACAATCGTCAGTTAAAGACCAAGTACGTGTGATAACAGATTCGTTAGCACAACTACCAGCAGCCACACTATCAGAATAAGTAGCATCTAGAGTTGTATCACAGTTATCATCTTCATCCGTCACATCACCAGTTAAAGTTAAATCGTTTTCATCCTGATCACATTCGATAGTTAGATCTGCAGGAACAGTAAATGTAGGTGCAGTAGTATCAACAACAGTAATAGTTTGTACTAAAGTCGTTGTATTGTTACAATCGTCAGTCAATGACCAAGTACGTGTGATAACAGATTCATTGGCACAACTACCAGCAGCCACACTATCAGAATAAGTAGCATCCAGAGTTGTATCACAGTTATCATTTTCATCCGTCACATCACCAGTAAGTGTTAGATCGTTTTCATCCTGATCACATTCGATAGTTAGATCTGCAGGAACAGTAAATGTAGGTGCAGTAGTATCAACAACAGTAATAGTTTGTACTAAAGTCGTTGTATTGTTACAATCGTCAGTCAATGACCAAGTACGTGTGATAACAGATTCATTGGCACAACTACCAGCAGCCACACTATCAGAATAAGTAGCATCCAGAGTTGTATCACAGTTATCATTTTCATCCGTCACATCACCAGTAAGTGTTAGATCGTTTTCATCCTGATCACACTCGATAGTTAGATCTGCAGGAACAGTAAATGTAGGTGCAGTAGTATCAACAACAGTAATGGTTTGTACCAGAGTCGTTGTATTGTTACAATCGTCAGTTAAAGACCAAGTACGTGTGATAACAGATTCGTTGGCACAACTACCAGCGGCCACACTATCAGAATAAGTAGCATCTAGAGTTGTATCACAGTTATCATTTTCATCCGTTACATCACCAGTAAGTGTCAGATCGCTTTCATCCTGATCACATTCGATAGTTAGATCTGCAGGAACAGTAAATGTAGGCGTAGTGGTATCAACAACAGTAATAGTTTGTACTAAGGTCGTTGTATTGTTACAATCGTCAGTTAAAGACCAAGTACGTGTGATAACAGATTCGTTAGCACAACTACCAGCAGCCACACTATCAGAATAAGTAGCATCCAGAGTTGTATCACAGTTATCATTTTCATCAGTCACATCACCAGTAAGTGTCAGATCATTTTCATCCTGATCACACTCGATAGTTAGATCTGCAGGTACCGTAAATGTAGGTGCAGTAGTATCAACTATAGTAAATGTAGCACTTGTAGTGACAGCGTTTCCACAATCATCGGTTGCAGTAAATGTCACTAGAGCAGAGCCTGTAGCACCACATTCATCAGAAAGCTGAGTAAAATCGTTACTCCAAGTAACATTACTACATATATCTGACGAGATTGCTCCTCCATTTGTTGCTAGCCAATCGTTAAGATCAGTAGTGTTCCCAAGACCGTCACACTCTACAGTTAAATCAGAGGCCGGTGTGTCTATAGTTGGAGCAATTAAATCTCTTATGGTAAACAATGCAGTTGTAGATGCTGTATTTCCACAAGCATCAGTTGCAGTGAATGTTACTAAAGCAAAACCTGCATTACCACAATCAGTAGTAAGTCCGGTAAAGTTGTTGGTCCATGTAACATCTCCACAGTTATCTGTAGCTTCAGCTCCAGCATTTGTATCTAACCATAATTGTAGTTCAGTTGTATTACCATTACCATCACACTGTACAGTTTGATCTGATGCAGCTCTAGTAATTATAGGATTTGTCGTATCAACAACAGTAATAGTTTGTACTAAAGTCGTTGTGTTATTACAATCGTCAGTTAAAGACCAAGTACGCGTGATAACAGATTCGTTAGCACAACTACCAGCAGTCACACTATCAGAATAAGTAGCATCCAGAGTTGTATCACAGTTATCATCTTCATCCGTCACATCACCAGTTAAGGTTAAATCGTTTTCATCCTGATCACACTCGATAGTCAGATCTGCAGGTACAGTAAATGTAGGCGCAGTGGTATCAACAACAGTAATAGTTTGTACTAGAGTCGTTGTATTGTTACAATCGTCAGTTAAAGACCAAGTACGTGTGATAACAGATTCGTTAGCACAACTACCAGCGACTACACTATCAGAATAAGTAGCATCTAGAGTTGTATCACAGTTATCATCTTCATCCGTTACATCACCAGTTAAGGTTAAATCGTTTTCATCCTGATCACACTCGATAGTTAGATCTGCAGGAACAGTAAATGTAGGTGCAGTAGTATCAACAACAGTAATGGTTTGTACCAGAGTCGTTGTGTTATTACAATCGTCAGTTAAAGACCAAGTACGTGTGATAACAGATTCATTGGCACAACTACCAGCAGCCACACTATCAGAATAAGTAGCATCTAGAGTCGTATCACAGTTATCATCTTCATCAGTCACATCACCAGTAAGTGTTAGATCGTTTTCATCCTGATCACACTCGATAGTTAGATCTGCAGGTACCGTAAATGTAGGTGCAGTAGTATCAACAACAGTAATGGTTTGTACCAGAGTCGTTGTGTTATTACAATCGTCAGTTAAAGACCAAGTACGTGTGATAACAGATTCGTTAGCACAACTACCAGCAGCCACACTATCAGAATAAGTAGCATCCAGAGTTGTATCACAGTTATCATCTTCGTCCGTTACATCACCAGTTAAAGTTAAATCGTTTTCATCCTGATCACATTCGATAGTTAGATCTGCAGGAACAGTAAATGTAGGTGCAGTAGTATCAACAACAGTAATGGTTTGTACCAGAGTCGTTGTGTTATTACAATCGTCAGTTAAAGACCAAGTACGTGTGATAACAGATTCATTGGCACAACTACCAGCAGCCACACTATCAGAATAAGTAGCATCTAGAGTCGTATCACAGTTATCATCTTCATCAGTCACATCACCAGTAAGTGTCAGATCGTTTTCATCCTGATCACACTCGATAGTTAGATCTGCAGGTACAGTAAATGTAGGTGCAGTAGTATCTTGTACTGTTATTGTTTGATTAGCTGTTGCTGTATTATCACAATTATCAGTTATTGTAAAGGTTCTTGATATTGTTAATGGACAGTTATCTACAGATGTGATAACATCAATATATGTAATGCTTTGAATGTTAAAATCATCATCAGCATTATAATCAGAGTTGGATGCAAAGACAGTTTGTACATCTCCTGATTGCGTATCACTGTATACAAATACAGCATTAGTACTTGTAATATCTGAAGTTGAACACCCCTCAAAAACTATTGTAGCAGGTACAGAAATTGTAGGGTCTTCAGTATCATCAGTTCCTATGGTTCCATCAACACTAAAAGTACATCCGTTTGCATCTGTGATTAAAATCGTATAATCTGCAGCAGTTAAGTTTTCAAATAAGCCACTAGATTGTGATGTTGCACCATTATTAATGGAGTAGGTGTAAGGAGGAATTCCTCCTGAGCCTTCTACAGTAATGTTACCATTGCTTTCTCCTGAACAATCTACATTTTTAACTTGAGTGACTGTACCGGAAACTTCTTGATCTGGTTCTATAACCGTAGATTGGTTAGTAGTAACACATCCATTAGCATCTGTTATGGTTACAGAATATGTCCCTGCAACAACATTTATAAGATCTTCTGTTGTAGCTCCTGTATCCCATAAGAAAGTATAAGGTGTAGTACCACCATTTACAGTTAAGTCTACAGAACCTGTAGCATCACCTTTACATAAAATATTAGTTACGGCTATACCTGAGCTTAGCGCATTAGGTTCGTTTACTGTGATTGTTGTACTTTGTGTACATAGCGTAGTTTGGTCGGTTACTGTTACAGTATAACTTCCTGCTGGTAAGTTTGATACACTTGGTGTAGTATCTGATAAGGTGTCCCATGCATAAGTAAATGGACCAGTACCATTAGATACAACAGCAGTGACACTACCGTTACTCTCACCATTACAAACTACCGGTGTAGAAGAACCGGAAATAGATAAGTTATTACAAGTACCAGGATTTACAATAACACTTACTGAATCGGTACATCCGTTTGCGTCTGTTACTGTTACAGTATATGTTCCGGCTGATAAACCTGTAATATTTTGTGTGGTTTGACCTCCAGGAGACCAAGCATAAGTGTATGGTTCAACACCGCCAGTAGCTGTTGCACTTGCAGTACCATCACCTGTATTTGGACCAAGCTCGTCAGTTGAACTTGCGGTTAGGTCTAGTATATTATTTGGTTCAGTTATAGAAATTGTTTCTTCAACAGGCTGACAAACAGTACCATCAATGGTTACACTAACATCATAAACTCCTGCGGTAACGTTATTTAATGTACTTGACGTTACTCCGGCATCAACCTGACCATTACTCCATGTGAAGGTAAAAGTAGCACTAGGATTAGCATTTGAACTGGCGGAAACGACACCAGAACCTGTGGCTTCTCCAACACAAAGTACATTTGTAATATTGTCTATTGAGATTTCAGCATCACATGTATTAACACATATAATAACAATACTTTGTGTAAGTTGACACCCTAAAGCATCAGTTACAGTAACTGAATGTGTTCCTACAGGTAAATTACTTGCTGAAGCTGTAGTTTGATTATTCGCTGAAGCCCCCCATTGATAGGTGTATGGTGCTGTACCTCCCGTAACATTTGCTGTAGCTTCTCCATTAGCACATCCTTGAGCAGTATTGGCATCAACTTTACTAATATTAAGATTTAAAGGGCTGGCTGGTTCTGAGATAGTAGTACTTACTGAAGCAGTACACCCTGAAGCATCAGTAACGGTAACTGTATAAGACCCAGCATTAACATCAGTTAAATTTTGCGATGTGGCTGAATTGTTCCATGAATACGTATACGGTTGAGTACCACCAGTGACATTAATGGTAATATCTCCTGTTGCTTCACCGGTACAATTAACATTATTAACGTTAGTTATGTCGACCTCTAATACATCTGGTTGAGTAATTACAGTATCTACAGTCGTTGTACAACCATTACTATCTGTAATTAAAACCGTATAGTTATCAGCTGGTAAATTTTCAAAAAGACCACTCGATTGTGTATTTGTACCATTATCAATAGAATATGTATATGGCGATGTGCCTCCACTAGCTGTAGCAGTGAAGCTTCCATCATTATCATCAAAACATGTTACATTATTAACTTGAGATACTGAACCAGAAATGGCATTAGAAGGTTCGGTAACTGTGAATGTATTTGTTGTAGTACATCCACTGGCATCGGTAATGGTTATTGTATAGTCACCTGCAGCTAAATCTGATAAGTCTTGAGTAGTTTCACCACTGTCCCATGAATAGGTATATGGCGCAGTACCACCAGTGACTTCAACGTTTATAGCTCCAGTGGATTCTCCATTACATACAATGTTTGTTACTGTACCATTTGAACTTAGGACGTTAGGTAGAACTATATTTATGCTTTCAGAAAGGTCTGGGGAGCTACATGTAGCACCATACATTCCTGAATAGATTAGATTAGCTGTTAATGTTCCTTGAAATGGATCAGTCCCGGTGTAAGTGAATACACCACTAGATGCATTTGATGTTCCAATTACATTACCATTGAGGGTGAATTCCCAAGCGTATGAATTTGAATTAGGATTACAAGCACCTGATTGTGATATGTTACTATCATAATTGATAGCATTTGTACAATCTACTCTGCTAATTGTTGGCGTTATACTTGGGCATGGAACACATACCAGAGCATCGTCAAAATTAAAAGAAGATACGTTACAATCTGAATTCTCATAGTTCATGACTGTAGTACCGATGAGTTGATCACCACAAAGGTTGGGATCTGTAACAGATACTGTATAAGTTAAAGTAATGGTTTCATCAAAAATATCATCAACAAACCAAGATATCAATTGGTTATTTACATCTATGGTTCCTTTATTTATGGAAATAGAATTCGGAACTACAGATAATCCAGCTGCTATGGTATCAGAGATTAATGCCTGTCCAGGTAATTGACTTGCAGCAGGGATAAGTTGTCCAAGAATAGTATCATAGATACCTTGTATATTGGCATTATTAGCTGTGATAAATAAACCGGAATTCTGAACGGCATCTAAAAAGTTAGTAGCAATAGTCGTTTCACTGCTATTAAGGGCTCCAACCAAACCAATTGAAAATATGTTTTGTTCATAAACGTCTCCGCCAATGGTAGTCGTTTGCGCATTTTGAGCAGCAGTTATAGCAGCCGGAATACAAGTACTAGTGTTAAATCCTCCTGAGCATCGTGTAGGTAAACCATCTGTGAGTAGTATAATACTTCTTGATGTATCACAGTTAAAAGTACCATTATTGGTAAGTTCCTGATCTGCTACTTGTAATGCGGCTTGAGTATTAGTAGCGCCAGATACAAAAATATTATTGATAGCATTGATAATGTTAGCCCGATTAGAACTACCAGATAATCCATAATCTAAACTTGCGCTTGAGCCGAAAGTGACTAAAGCTAACCTGTTGTTACCCGTAGGATTGTTTTGAGGTAAGAAGAAGTTATTAACAAACTCAATAGCAGCATCTTGTGCAAAATCTATAGGTTCAGGAAATGGACCGTCATCCATACTTCCAGATCTGTCAATGATCAGAACAACTTCCTGTGCTTTTTCGGTAGGATTACCAGTAACTTCTATTGTAACATCAAATTGGTTACAATTAACAGAACTGTAATCGGCAGTTTTGGTTGCAACAATTTCTTGCCCAAATACTGTGCCGGAGAACAACAAAAATGCTAATGTTAGCATCATTCCCGTAACTCTATTGCAAACGATTTTATTTTGTAGTAATTGTTTCATAAGTTTTGATTAATAGCCAGATTTGTTTCGATACTTACTCTTCAGAAGGATCTGATACATATACATTTAAGAAAGTTTTAGCAGTCGATTTGCATTGCGCTGTTGTAGCAGTGACTTCTATACAACCCCATGTGTTGTATTGAGTTCCATCAGGTACAGTTACATCAACCATGAATTTGTATACTTCTCCACCGTTAAGTGTAACTTCATTAGCATTTTTGAGCGACTTTTTATGTAAAAACTTGAAAGCAACATTGTCTGGTAATGATTTAAAATTCTTTTTCATTTTATTATTACCAGGCTTATCCATATTCATAGTGGATAATTGATAAGTCTGCTTACTGTTCGAAGTATTTTTCAGCACGAGTCTGAAACGAGCAGTACCATTGTCAGTGGACCTATTATGCCTGTTCTTTTCAACGGTTAATTCAGCATTACAATTACCGACATTGATAACTTCATTGTTTACGTTGATAAAACACAACATCATTAAAATGGATATAAGTTTCATAATCCTTTGTATGTATAAATTTGTTATTCTTTTTTTTGATCAGTCAATATTAAACTGGTCAAAATACAATATGTCAAAATTGACGCGTTAACGTCATTAATTTACTTTGATAATGTTTTGAGGGAAGGGATGTACTTTTTTCAAGTACGAAAATGGATTGATTAATATATTTTTGATTTGGGGTCATTTACATTAATTTTACTTCACAAAGCAACTTATTACTAAGATGCTAGGCAAAAATAAATGTTAAAGCGGCAAAATACTCGTTAAAACGGAAATATGCAACATTTTATCGAAAAAAAATGCATTTCAACGATAATTATATGAAATCAATATTACTAATGCGTCACGGAAAATCATCTTGGGAATTTGATGTTTCAGATCGTGAGAGACCCCTAAAACAGAGAGGTGTAACAGATACTCAACTGGTTCTAAATCAGTTTAAAAGTTACAATTTTTACCCAGAAGTTATTTTTTCTAGCCCGGCAAACAGGGCTTTGTCTACATGCAAGATTTTTATGGAAGGTTTGAAATTAGAGGATTCAATGCTTCACATTGAAGAAAGTTTATACGATTTTAGTGGTAATCTGGTGATTGATTTTATTAAATCGTTACCTGACAATTATAAAAACATAATGTTATTTGGTCATAACCATGCTTTCACATCTATTTCTAATATATTTGGCGACAAATTTATAGACAATTTACCTACCGCTGGTTTGGTAAAGCTCAATATAGATATTGAGATGTGGAGCGCACTTAAAAAAGGTAAAACAGAATTAATCATTATACCTAAGAATTTAAAATAATGACCAAAGAAAAAAACAGTTATATAAATAGAGAATTGAGCTGGCTACAATTCAATGCTCGTGTACTTCAAGAGGCAGCTGATACCAATGTGCCATTAATTGAACGGTTTCGTTTTCTTGGAATTTTTTCGAACAATCTGGATGAATTTTTTAAGGTCAGGTATGCCACAGTTAAACGTATTGATGAAGCAGGTAAAGGTGGTAAAAGTGAGCTAGGAGGTATCAAAGCTAGTGACCTTTTAGAGCAGATTACTAAAATTGTAATTGAACAACAAAGTGAAAGTTTAGAGATTCTTTCTCAGATTAATAACGAATTACAAAAAGAAAAGATATTCAAGATTAATGAAGACGATATTGATCAATATCATCATAACTTTATCAAGTCCTACTTTTTTCAGGTAATTAGCCCGGCACTTGTAGTTATTGTTTTGGACGATAAAGTTGCCCTTCCGGAGTTAAAGGACAGTGCGGCATATCTTGCAGTTAAAATGACAGATGATTCAGGTGCTAATCAGTATGCTTTGATTGAGATATCAAGATCGATGGACCGATTCATCGTGTTGCCTAAAAAAGACGATTCTGATTACATTATCATGATTGATGATGTTCTTAGGTATTGCTTAAATGACATCTTTAATATTTTTAATTATAAATCCATAGAAGCGCATATGATCAAAATCACCAGAGATGGTGAGCTTGATTTTGATAGTGACTTGAGTAAAAGTTTTATCGAAAAAATCTCTGAAAGTGTGAAAGACCGTCAAATAGGTGATCCGGTTCGTTTTGTATATGATAAAAATATTTGTGAAGATACATTGAACTTTTTGTTAGAGCGTATGGCTATAGATACTAAAGATAGTATCATACCGGGAGGTCGTTATCACAACCGTAGAGATTATATGGGGTTTCCTAGTTTAGGGCGTAATGAATTGTTATACGAAAAGATAAAACCATTACCTGTAAAAGGACTTAGTTTAGAAGAAAGTATTTTCAAAACCATTGCCAATAAAGACTATTTGGTATATACACCTTATCATACGTTTTCATACATCGTTAAGTTTTTAAGGGAAGCTGCTCTAGACCCCAAAGTGAAAACCATTAAGATTACGATATACAGATTAGCTCAGATATCTCATGTAGCGAGTTCGCTTATCAATGCTGCAAAAAATGGAAAAAAAGTTACCGTATCGATCGAATTAAGGGCGCGATTCGATGAAGAAGCTAATATTAGCTATGCTGAGCAAATGCAGCATGAGGGTGTAAATATGCTGTTTGGTGTAACCGGACTTAAAGTACATAGTAAAATGTGCGTTATTGAACGTGAAGAGGACGATAAGCTAATACGTTATGGCTTTGTCAGTACAGGTAATTTTAATGAGTCTACAGCCAAAATATATACTGATTTTACACTATTCACTTCAAATTCAAAAATTTTAAAAGATATTAATAAAGTCTTCGATTTTTTTGAAGTAAACTATAAAATCAACAGATATAAACATATTATTACGTCACCGCATTATACCAAAACTAAACTATTTGCTCTAATAGATAATGAAATTGAAAATGCCAAGAATGGTAAGGCTGCATACATTAAATTGAAAATGAACAGTATCAGCAGCTATAAAATGATAGACAAATTGTATGAAGCGAGTAGAGCGGGAGTAAAAATACAAATGATAGTTAGAGGTATATGCTGTCTGGTGCCTGGCGTTGAAGGTATGAGTGAGAATATAGAGATTATTAGTATTATAGATAAATTTTTAGAGCACACAAGATTGTACATTTTTTCAAATAATAACGATCCTAAGATTTACATTTCTTCGGCCGATTGGATGACACGAAATATTGATAATAGAGTGGAAGTAAGTTGCCCTATTTATGATAAAGATATTAAAAATGAGCTGCAGGATTTGTTTGAAATCTGTTGGAATGATAATGTCAAGGCTCGGGTTATTAACGCAAAACAGGATAATAAATATAAGGTCAATAATCTTCCTAAAGTTCGCGCTCAATTTGATACTTATAATTATTATTTAAAGAAATTAGAAAATTAAGAATGTTGAAGATTAAAAAATATGCAGCTATAGATATTGGTTCTAATGCGGTAAGATTGCTGATTTCTAATATTATTGAAGAAAAAGGCAGTCCTCCGGTATTTAAAAAAAATTCTCTGGTAAGAGTACCCATACGATTAGGCGCTGATGTTTTTATAAGAGGTGAAGTATCTGATTATAACACAACACGAATGGTAGATACCATGTCGGCTTTTAACTTATTAATGAAGTCTCATGGTGTGGAGCGCTATAAGGCTTGTGCAACTTCTGCCATGCGTGAAGCTGGGAATAATGAAATACTTACTCAGATCATTGAAGAACAATGTAATATAAAAATTGATATCATAGGAGGCGAAGAGGAAGCGACTATTATTGCTGCTACAGATTTAAATACGTTTATAGATCCCAATAAAACCTACCTCTATGTGGATGTTGGTGGCGGAAGTACAGAATTTTCTATTATTCATAATGGCCATAAAGTGACCTCTAAGTCATTCAAGATTGGAACTGTAAGACTATTGAACGATATGGTTAATGATGCTACATGGCATGAACTAGAGCATTGGATTAAAGAGAACTCTGGGCGTTATGATAAAATTGAATTGATAGGCTCAGGAGGTAATATTAATAAGATATTTAAAATATCGGGTAAAGATATAGGAAAACCATTGACCTATTTTTACCTTACTAATTATTACAAGACACTACAGGATTATACATACGAAGAGCGTATTACAAAACTCAATCTTAATCAGGATAGGGCTGATGTTATTATTCCGGCAACCAGGATATATCTCTTAGCCATGAAATGGAGTAATGCCAAGCATATTTACGTGCCTAAGATTGGACTATCTGATGGCATCATAAAGAGCGTTTATTATAAAACCGTATCAAGTAATTTATTATCTTAAGTACCGTTTATCCACTTTTTTATTACTAAAATCTAGTATTTAGATCGTAGGAATATTATTAAACTTATATTAGCCAATAAAATCACTTTAATTATGAAAACATTATTTTCAATATTGGCTATTGTTTTATGTTTAAGTTTTAGTTTTTCTCAAGAAACCTCTTATGGTATTAGAATTGGATATAACATTTCTAATCTCGATTTTGATCCTGATGCCACTTTTGAAAATAAACACAGAAATGGTATGGCGTTTGCCGGATTTGTAGATTTTGGACTCACAAATTCAATTTCGTTATTAACAGAATTGCAATATTCTGCCGAAGGTGGTAAAGAAGAGCCTCTCAGAGCAGATTACATTCAGTTACCTATACAATTAAGGTACAATATTACTGATGCTCTAAAAGTTGGTGTTGGACCACAGCTAAGCTTAAAAACATGGGAAGATAACGATGGGTTTTCTACGTTTGCATTCTCTGCTGTTGGAGGTCTGGAATATATGATTACGGATGAAATATTTATCGATGCCAGATATTCATATGGACTTACAAACATATTAGATGAAGATCTAACTACGGCCGAAGCTATTAATCATAACATTCAATTTGGTATAGGTATTAAGATATAGCCTAAAATTGGATCTATATATTAAAAAAGAAAAGCTCCGAGAACTATCGGAGCTTTTCTTTTTTAATGTGTAATTAAGCCTTAGCCATGAATGGTTTCTTTCTTACCTAGATCTTTCATAATAGTTGCTTCATATTCTAAAAGCTGTTGCCATTTTTCATCGACCTCTTTTCGTTCTCCGTACTGTCTGGCAAAACCTAAGAACATGGTATAATGATTGGCTTCACTAACCATTAGTTTTCTGTAAAAATCAGCAAGCTCTTTATCTTCCAGTTCTTCAGAAAGCAGCCTAAAGCGTTCACAACTTCTGGCTTCTATTAATGCAGCATATAATAACCGATGCACTAATTGTGTTGTTCTGCTACCTCCTTTAGGAAAGAATTTTACGAGTTCAATAACATAATCGTCTTTACGATCTCTTCCTAATACCCAGCCTCTGTCAATAATTTTATCATGTACCATTTTAAAATGGCTGATCTCTTCTTTTACCAAAGCTGTCATTTCTTTAACTAAATCTGTATACTCAGGAAAACTAACTATTAAAGAAATTGCTGTACTGGTAGCTTTTTGTTCACAGTATGCATGGTCTGTTAAGATCTCTTCTATATTTTTCTCAACGATGTTAACCCATCGAGGATCTGTTGGTAATTTTAGCCCTAACATGTTTAATAAATATTATCTTTTTTTGTTTTTAAATCAAAACTTCCGTCGGGTTGTACTATGAGATTAAAAACTTTACAGTTTCCTGTATCTATAGTACAATAGCGAATATCAAAACTAACTAAATCTGAAGCTATAGCGTCTTCATGATTGACCCAGATGCCTTCTAAATTATATGATTTAAAAGCGTCTTCAGATATTTTGCTTGCAGATTGTATAAATGCTTTATTTATAACTCTCTCAAATATAGAAGTGTTGTTATATGTAATATATACCTGACCTTTTACTTCTCTGTAATGATAATTGTGACTTATACGGTCTTCTTGTTTTGTTTTTATCAAGCTTTGAGCCATATTGGTATACACTTTAACTTTGATCTTGAAACCATTAGCTAAGGTGGTATCCGTGAGGGTTTCATTATAACTTTCTGGTAGGTAAGTGTTTAATTCAAAGCGATGCTCTTCATTGAATCGGTTGATGTTTTCTGATAGGGATGTGTTGATCGATCTTCGGCCTTCACAACTAGTAAAGCCAATAAGTATGACAAACAATAATAGTAAAATTGATTTCATCATAATAGCGTCATATGTCTAAACCAAAAGTTTTTCTCAAAAGTTCTAAATTAGGATTTTTATCCTTGAGTTTCTCATACTTTTCCTGAGCTGTAAATGCGTACTTTTTTGCCACTTCTTCATTGACAGAAATATCTAATTTTAGATCATAATTCTTTAATGTCTTGCGTAAGTATTGCATTAATGGGTATTGAGCCCTCTCCAATTCCAATTTTAAAGTTTCATTAGAATATTCTAGGCAAATAGACGTATCCTGTAACTTCGGGGGTTCCATCTCTAAAATAGAAGCCATGATTTTTTCGCCTTTGCGGTGCAAATTATCTATATAATTCTGCCATTCCTCAGATAAACGTTCTTGAGTAACAGGTTCTTTTGGCAATTGATCTTCATCAATAACCACGTCCATTTGTTTGATCTGATGTTCTTTCTTTTTTTGAATGCTTTTTAACGACAATCCCGATGTTGTTTTCAGGGACTTATCTATAGTGATTTTTGGGATGGTTTTTTCTACTTCAGGTTTCGTTGGTAATACCTCAGTATTGATAGGGTCTGTTACCTCAGGACCTGTTGTTGTAGATGGTGCTGGTTTTTTTTGAACAGGGATTGGTGTAATGCCCTTCTCTCTAAAATAAGCGGGTGGAATTATGTAAGGTTTGCTATTTTTTTTTTCTCCATCAAAATTGATAGAGGCTAATTGCATTAAGCAAAGTTCAACCAGTAACCTTTGATTTTTACTGGTCTTATACTTCAGATCGCAATCATTGGCAAGTCTGATGCCCTCCATTAAAAACGCTTGAGAAGCCTTTTGACATTGCTCTAAATATTTGGTTTTAGTATCCTCACCAACTTCAAGCAAATCGAGAGTGGTTTGACTTTTACAGACTAATAGATCTCTGAAGTGGGAAGCTAAGCCGGCGATGTAATGATGCCCATCGAATCCTCTCGATAAAATACTGTTGAATTGTATCAGTAATTCAGGGATTTGATGATTAAGAATATGATCGGTGCTTTTAAAATAAACTTCGTAATCTAAGACATTAAGATTTTCAGTGACTGCCTGACGCGTCAGGTTTTTTCCTGAGAAACTAACTACCCGATCAAAAATAGATAAAGCATCCCTCATGGCACCATCCGCTTTTTGTGCGATAATGTGTAAAGCATCATCTTCAGCAGTAATACCTTGTTCCTCTGCAATATACTTAAGGTAACCCTTTGCATCTTTAACCGTGATACGTTTAAAATCAAAAATCTGGCATCGCGATAATATGGTAGGAATGATCTTGTGCTTTTCTGTTGTCGCAAGTATGAAAATACAATGTTTTGGTGGTTCTTCAAGTGTTTTTAGAAACGCATTAAAAGCAGCTTGTGAAAGCATATGTACCTCATCAATAATATAGACCTTATATTTACCTACCTGCGGAGGAATACGAACCTGATCGGTGAGGTTACGAATATCATCTACCGAATTGTTTGAAGCAGCATCTAATTCAAAAATGTTGAAAGCAAAATCCTCATCTTCAGTCTGATTGCCATCACTATTTATCATCTTGGCTAATATTCTGGCACAAGTGGTCTTACCAACACCTCTAGGGCCAGTAAATAAAAGTGCCTGAGCCAGATGGTTATTTTCAATAGCATTACGAAGCGTATTGGTAATAGCTTGCTGACCAACAACATCCTTGAAGGTTTGCGGTCTGTATTTGCGAGCTGATACTACAAAATGTTCCATTGAAAATTGAATGAATTACAAATTTAAGAATAACCAATGAATAGCAATTTTTCAGAACTTAAATTTAATAGGAGTTATTAACAATTTATGTAATTTTGCCAATAAGCAAACCGCCTTATCGATCCTGATATTTATTGGGGTAGGAAAGTCCGAACACCATAGTGTAAGCATAGTGGCTAACAGCCATCGGTCGTAAGATTAGGAAAAGTGCAACAGAAAGTATGTACAGGTCATGCTGTAGTGAAATCAGGTAAACTCTATGCGGTGCAATGCCATGTAAACTAACGTTTGAGGGTAACACGTCCGATGTTAGAGGGTAGGCAGCTAAAATTTGCTGGTAACAGTAAATGCAGATAAATGATAAGGGCTCTTTTAGAGTACAGAATTTGGCTTACAGGTTTGCTTATAAAACAAAAAAGGGTGCAACCAAGTTGTGCTCTTTTGTTTTTAGAAAACAGATGGTTAAGAAAGATTATCTTGATCTAATTCGAAAAAACTGAATGCATTACCACCATAGGTCTTAGTATGGCTATAGTATGTATTGGATGAGATATCGGTATGTTTTGAATGTTCAACTATAAGTAAGCCATCAGACTCAAGAAGTTCATTTTTGAAGACCAATTCGGGGATCTTTAAAAATTCCTCAGCAGAAAAACCATAAGGTGGATCGGCAAATATTATAGTGTATTTTGAGTGGTATTTCTCCAGATAACTGAACACATCACTTTTTATAGTTTCTATAGGCATTTCAAAAGCTTTCGAGGTATTTTCAATGAATTTAATACAACCAAAATTCTGATCTACAGCTGTAATTTGTTCTGTGCCTCTGGACGCAAACTCATAACTGATGTTTCCCGTGCCAGCGAATAAATCAAGAACAGATATGTCGTCAAAATAATAACGGTTATTCAAAATATTAAATAGTGCCTCTTTTGCCATATCTGTTGTTGGTCTGACAGGTAGTTTTTTTGGGGCTATGATTTTTCTACCCTTATATATGCCAGATATAATACGCATTAAAAACTATTTAAAACAATGAAATTTTGTCGCTTTTGGTGCTCAGATATTGATTCATGATAGCCATATGAATCACTACTCTCTAAAAGGTTGACGTGACGTATGTATTTGTGTAATACCATAAATAAAGAATCGTCATCAGTTACAGCTCCTGTAAGATGCGTTATAAGTGTTTCCGGATCTAATTGAAGTTGTTGTATGGTAAATAAAACATAATATGCAAAATCCTCAGTACTATGATATTCAAAAGTATTGTATAATTGTAGTGTTTTATCGCTTACAATTAATAATTCGAACGCTTGTTCACCTACATTTATAAAAGCCTGAGTTTGATTGTTTATAATATGCTTTTGAAGTACAGTATCAATTAATACAGTGGAAGCGTGTTTATAAACAAACGATCCAAACGTTTCAAAAATGTAGTTATTAATGTTTATGTATGGTATATAAACATTAACAGCATCATTAATACTGATAAGGTCATGAGAGATATAATCGGTCTTAAGAATTTTAGAATTGAACTTAAGGTAGTCAGCGTTATGATCTTCATTGTATAATGCTTTGGGTACTATAGTAGACAATTCATTTTGATGTATGACTTGTACATAGTTAAAATCATCTGAAAAAATGGTATTACTACTTAACTCCGTTTTTAAGCGATTAAGCAGGTCGAAAGGTGTAAGCTTCTTTTCAAAATCAATATTATGAAGACTCTCAACGGTATTTGTTGATCTGTTTAATATACAAAAAGAAAGCCCACTCAAATTTACTTGAATGGACAACTCTTTAATATTAGTTTTATTCAAACTTACTGTTCTTTAGTGTAATTTTTTGGCCAATTTCCATTGGTGTTAATTTCTTCCATAGAACCTACTTTGATTGTAGGACCATTAACCCCATCTACCGAAACCACTTGCTTTTCGTTTGCTACTAAATTTTTATCTTGATCGTGTAAAATGATTGCCTTATCTACACTTACTTCAAAAACCGGAATTTCATCCAATTCACCAGCTTTCATTTCAAATTTAGCACCTTCTTCTCCTATGCCAACATTCATCATCGTTTTGTAACGATCACTCCCCTTAAATAACGAATCCTTAACAGAATAATAACTTAGAGTGTCTATTAAAACAATAGAAGTGAAGCTTTCTACTCCGCCATAACGTTTTGTTGCTTCCTCATCTAACACAGTACTGTCGCGCCTTTGTATAATAGGAACTTGAGCAGTATCAATGAATTTGATTAAATTATCAAAATTATCTGTATACTTTCCTGTAACTTCTTTGTGAGCTAATTGTGCATCTCTAACATCAATTAATCGTTTGATCACCTGAGCATAACGCTCTTTTTTAAGTTGATTGAACTGTATGTCACTGTAAACAGACATAAATGTGATATAACCTAAATAGAAAATCAATGCCCATAGGATAATATTGATAATAGGCTTTATCTTTTTAGGCACAAATTTATCAATCAGCCATACGATACCAATAGTGAGTAATATAATGGCAACGATTACAAGAATTACTGTTAACATAATTAGTTTTTATTTTATTAAGGTCTTTCGCAAATCTACAATTTTTTTTTGTTCGTAAAAACCTATATCCGCAAAAATGCATTAAAAAGCAGAAGCACAACTTTTTTATATCATTTTAGTAAAGATATAGTATTATATTGGCATTCTATTTTTAATACATGATATCTACTGCAAGAGATTTCTACAAATTGATTAGGACAAAGTTTCCCTTTGATCCCACTGAAAAGCAAGATATGGTCATCATGCAATTATCAGATTTCATCTTTGATAATTCATCCAATGCCCTATACTTACTTAAAGGCTATGCCGGTACGGGGAAGACCAGCATTATAGGGACATTAGTCTCTAATTTATGGCAAGCCAAAAAAAGTGCGGTTTTAATGGCTCCTACCGGAAGAGCAGCCAAAGTCATAGCCAATTACTCTAAAAAGGAAGCTTTTACCATACATAAGAAAATCTATTTTCCTAAAAAACAAAAAGGTGGTGGTGTTAGTTTTGTGATGCAGCCAAACAAACACAGAAACACCATTTTTATAGTTGATGAAGCATCAATGATTCCTGATGTGCCTGCAGATTCTAAATTGTTTGAAAACGGATCTTTATTAGACGACCTTATTCAATACGTGTATAGTGGCCATCAGTGTAAATTACTGTTAATAGGTGATGTTGCGCAATTACCACCTGTAAAATCAGACTTAAGTCCGGCATTAGATCCGTCAACGTTAAATCTGAACTACAATAAAGATGTTAAAGGTTTAGAACTTGATGAAGTCGTCAGGCAAGAGCAAAACTCTGGAATACTAGAGAATGCCACAGCTTTAAGAGCAGTATTGCAATCGTCTTTTTTTGAGAGCTTTAAATTCAATTTAAAATCCTATTCCGATATAGTGAGACTTATCGATGGTCATGAGATAATGGATGCTATAAATGATGCATACGCAACTAATGGCTATGAAGAAACGGCAATAATTGTAAGGAGCAATAAACGCGCAAATTTGTATAACAAACAAATTAGAGAGCGTATACTGTTTAACGAGAGCGAACTTTCAGCTGGCGATTATTTAATGGTTGTAAAGAATAACTATTTCTGGATCAAACCAACAACAGAGGCGGGCTTTATAGCCAATGGCGATATTATTGAAGTGCTTGAAATATTTTCTATTAAATCGCTTTATGGATTTAAATTTGCAGAAGTTAAGGTCAGAATGGTTGATTATCCGAGAATGCGACCTTTTGAAACCGTACTACTCTTAGACACTATAGATGCTGAAAGTGCATCATTATCTTATGAAGATTCCAATACACTTTATCAGGAGGTGATGAAAGATTATGAGAATGAAACATCGAATTATAAAAAATTTCTAAGTGTCAAGAACAATAAGCATTTCAATGCGTTGCAGGTCAAATTTTCTTATGCTATAACTTGTCATAAATCTCAAGGGGGGCAATGGCATACTATTTTTGTAGAACAACCCTATTTGCCTAATGGTATTGATAAAGACTACATAAGATGGTTATATACTGCATTAACCCGGGCAAAAGAAAAATTATATCTTATAGGTTTTAAAGATGATTTTTTTGTTTCATAACTAATGGCAAAAGGTTATTTTTGATTCATAACAATACACAAGCAATGAAAGTCATTTCAATGATTCCCGCACGATATAGTGCCTCTCGTTTTCCCGGTAAATTGATGCAGAATCTTGCCGGTAAAACAGTAATATTAAGAACGTATGAAGCCACAGTGGCTACTGGATTGTTTGAAGAAGTTTATGTCGTTACCGATAGTCAGGTTATTTATGATGAAATTGAAAAGAATGGCGGGAAAGCAATAATGAGTAAACAGGAACACGATTCTGGAAGCGATAGGATCGCTGAAGCTGTTGAAGATATAGAGTGCGATATTGTTGTTAATGTTCAAGGCGATGAACCTTTCACAGAGCGTGACAGTTTAGAAAAAGTGTTAAATGTTTTTAAAACAGACCATTCTAAAACTATAGATTTAGCATCTTTAATGGTAGAGATTGACGATTGGGAAGAGATTAATAACCCTAATACAGTAAAAGTTATTGTGGACGAAAATAATTTCGCCTTATATTTTTCCAGAAGTCCAATCCCATTCCCCAGAGATAAAGACACCGGAGCTCGTTATTTTAAGCACAAAGGCATATATGCATTTCGTAAGCAAGCCCTTCTGGATTTCCATGTATTGCCAATGCGTTTCATAGAAGCAACAGAAAAAATAGAGTGTATAAGGTATCTAGAATATGGTCGAAAGATAAAGATGATAGAAACTACAGTACAAGGTGTAGAGATTGATACACCAGAGGATCTTGAAAAGGCTAAACGATTATGGAAATGAAATACAACGATGTAAAAGTGATAGGTTTTGATGCCGATGACACCTTATGGGTGAATGAAACTTACTTTAGAAATGCCGAAGAAGAATTTGCGGCATTGCTATCACGATATGAAACCCCTAACAAGATTGATCAGGAATTGTATAAGATGGAAATAAAAAACCTTCCATTATACGGGTATGGTGTTAAAGGGTTCATGCTATCGATGGTAGAAATGGCACTAGAATTGTCTAATCATAGTGTTTCTAATGATGTTATTGATGAAGTCCTAAAAATAGGCAAGCGAATGATCAATAAGCCGGTAGAACTCTTAGAAGGTGTTGAAAACGTACTCAATGTATTGTCAAAAGACTATAAATTAATCGTGGCAACCAAAGGCGATTTACTAGATCAAGAGCGCAAGTTAGAAAAATCAGGATTGATAAAATATTTCCATCATATAGAAGTGTTGAGTGAAAAGAAAGAAGACAATTACCAAAAATTATTACATCATTTGGATATTGATCCGAATCATTTTTTAATGGTTGGTAACTCTCTGAAATCAGATGTTTTACCGATCATTGGTATTGGGGCAAAAGCAATTCATGTACCATTTCATACGACATGGGAGCATGAAAAAGTCGGAGCGAATGATGTCAATGGTAAAGACTATATTACAGTAAATACATTAGAAGACATATTAAAATATTTAAATAAATAATTGAAAACACTAGATATTAATAATTGGGAAAGGCAACAGCTTTTTGAACACTTTATGAAGTTTAGTGACCCATATTTTGGTGTGACGTTTAAAGTCGATGTTACACAGGCTTATAAATATTCAAAAACGCATGGAATACCATTCTTTGTGAAATACTTACATGCCTGTATGCAGGCAATTAATGCGGTTGAGAATCTTAGGTATAGAATTGAGGAAGAAAATCAAGTTATTGTATATGATACTATACATGCTTCAGCAACGATTTTAAGGCCAGATAAAACCTTTGGGTTTTCATTCATCAATTTTGATAAGGATATTCGTAAGTTCCTTGAAAATTTCGAGGAAGAGAAACGCAGAATTCTAAATTCTAAAACGTTGTTTCCTCCTGTTAACAGCAAGGATTGTATTCATTGCTCGGCTATACCATGGATTGATTTCACAGGGCATAAAGAACCAGATAGCGGTGCTATGGATTCGGTTCCTAAAATTGCTTTTGGAAAGGTTAATGAAGAAGGTAGTAAGCGAAAAATGTCCATAGCCATTTGTGTTAATCATGCTTTGGCAGATGGTTACCATGTTGGACTTTTTAAAGAAAGTTTTCAAAAACATTTAAATACTTAGTTTATAAACACATTGTTTTTATTTTTGTTAAAGAAATTGACCAAATGAAATATAAAAATTACCCAATGGTGTCCAGAGTGGTTTTTGGACGCGGAAGTTTTAATCAATTAGCCGATATTATCGAACCTAAGCGATTGAACGATAAGGCACCATTTATTTTTTTAGTTGATGATGTTTTTAAGGGTAATGCCTGGTTAACGTCCAGAATACCAATATCTTATTCAGATGAGTTGATGTATATATCTGCTGAAGAAGAGCCAAAGACATTTCAAGTCGATGAGCTTGTAGAGCAAATTATACTAAAGCATAAAGACAGGCCTTCAGGAATCATTGGTATTGGTGGTGGTACAATTTTAGATTTGGCAAAAGCCGTTTCTATAATGTTAACCAATAAAGGCGAGTCAAAAGATTACCAAGGCTGGGATTTGGTGAAAAACCCGGCAATTTATCACGTAGGCATACCTACCATTTCTGGAACCGGAGCTGAAGTTTCGAGAACAACAGTACTTACTGGTCCAGATAAAAAACTAGGCATTAATAGTGATTATACACCTTTTGATCAGGTAATTCTAGATCCTGAACTAACTAAAGATGTCCCTAAAAACCAATGGTTTTATACCGGTATGGATTGCTATGTACATTGTATTGAATCTTTAAATGGGTCTTTTTTGAATGCGTTTAGCAAAAGTTACGGAGAGAAAGCATTTGAATTATGCAAAGAGATCTTTTTAGGAGATAGCTTAAGCAAGCAAGAAGCTGAAGATCAACTCATGATGGCATCATGGCATGGCGGTATGAGTATCGCATATTCTCAGGTTGGTATTGCCCATGCAATGAGTTATGGATTGTCGTATGTATTAGGTACAAAACATGGGATAGGCAATTGTATCGTTTTTGACCATTTGGAAGACTATTATCCCGAAGGTGTGTCACTATTTAAAGAGATGAAGGCTAAGCACAATATAGAATTGCCCCAAGGTGTTTGTGAAGATCTGGATCAGGAGCAATTTGATATCATGATTAATGTTGCTTTAAGTTTAGAACCTTTATGGGAAAACGCACTTGGAAATAACTGGAAATCAAAAATTTCAAGAAAAGATCTGCTAGCTTTATACAAAAAGATGTAGTATGCGTTGGCTGGCGAAATTTATCTATCTTAAACTTTTGGGCTGGCAGGTAGTAGGCAATACTACATTTTCCAAAAATGACATTAAAAAAGCAGTGATCATAGCGGTACCACATACCAGCTGGTACGATTTTATGATTGGCATTTTATTGCGAAAAGTGGTAGGAGTAAAAACCAATTTTGTAGCAAAGAAAGAATTATTCAGGTGGCCATTTGGATACTATTTTAGAGCTGTAGGTGGTAAAGCTCTAGATAGAACTTCCGGACAAAATAAAGTTGAAACCATAGCGCAGTTATTTAATAATGAGAATGAATTTCGTTTAACGTTAGCTCCGGAAGGTACACGTAAGAAAGTAAAAGACTGGAAGACGGGGTTTTATTACATAGCTTTGGCAGCTAAGGTGCCTATTATAATGTTTACTTTAGATTTTGAGAATAAGCAAAATAAGATTTCGGAGCCATTCTATCCAACTGGTGATAAAATTGCTGATTTTGAATTTATGAAATCGTTTTATAAAGGGGTTAAAGGTAAGGTTGCCGAGTATTCTTAATCGTTTCTATCCTTTAGTCTGTAAACAAACTTTAAACCACTCCAATCGTCATCAATCGCTGCGACCTTGACATCGACAAGTCTATGCTCTAAAACATAGTTTCTTATGAGGTCTCTATTGAGGTCAGTTTTAAGTTTTGAAGCACCCTTCGGCCAACTTATCCATAGCATACCGTTACTTAACAAAGCAGATTTATAGGTTTTAAATGTTTCTGTCAACTCAATATGAGTTTTTAAAAACAGATGTATAAAATCAGCACCTTTGGTATTGGGCGTATTCAGATAAGTGATGTCTTGAGGTAGCTCACCCAGAAGTTTAAAATAATACTTAGGCACGTTATGTAATAGTACTTTATAACCAGATTTAAGTCCTAGTTTTTTTACTAAAGGTGTTTTAGAGTAACCCGAAGTCATAATTTTTTTGCTTTAAGGTACAAAACTTACGAAATTCAGTAGTATTTAACCCTTATTTATGGCATAGAATTTGTTTTTGTATGGTTAGATAATAATGAAACATAAAGTAAACAGTTTTGTCCCTAAAAAGAAACATTATTATCTCCAAAGAAAAACTATTCTAAGTCGCTTGGAATAGTTTTTTTTAGAACTTACGCTTTTCAAAAGGTGTTTCTTCCTCCGGTTGTTGTGTTTTACTTTCCTTCCCTGGAAATATTAAGGAGGTAGAGGCATAGGTAGTCCCAAAATTTACATTAGCATAATAGACCTGACTAATAGCACTTTTTAATTGCGCTTCAGTAAGCTCTTTAAGAGGGTGAATGAATACAGACCATAAAATGTTTTCTGCTATAGCGTATTTTACATCTAAAGCTGTATGGAAATTGGCAATCATTGAAGCTCTAATCATATCATCATCAATAGCAGAAGCTTCTGCAATAGGAGAAATGATTCGCATTCTGTTATTTTTGGTATCTGTGATGCATACAAATAGCGTTTCTTTGATGTTAAATTGCCAACGCCCAGCAGTACCTTCTATGGAGTCACTAACAGATGTGATAATGGCTTCCAATTTTTCATTGGTCATATTTTGAGAGGGTAGTATAGAGGAGAAGCATATAGCAAACAATAAAGCAATGAAAGTTTTCATATCAAAAATTTAAAACGTATACTAATATGGTCGTTTGAAATTTAAAAACCTTAAAATACAAACCCGATTTAAAGTTTAGCTTCAAATTTTTGTAATAAAAGACCAGTTTGTTTTTTCATTTTGTTTTTGAAAAATGTAGTACCTCCCAATAATCTTCCTTTAAAACCTAAAGCTTGCGCAGCCCATTTGTGTAAGTTAAAGTGGTCTTTATGATTTATAATTTTGCCATCTTTAAATTGAAACGTGGCATCAATTCTATTATGAACTTGTCTTCCCGTTTTACTAAAATTGTAAAAGGCTTCCCAGTGTGCAGTTCCATTTTCATCACTAGTTTTTATATCGGAGCACACCACCTTAAAATCTTTACCTTTTTGAGACTCGCATAGCATACGCCACATATTTCCGGCTTGTTTTCCTTTTAATACACCAAAAGCAGGGTCTTCAAAAGTAACATCTTCATGGTAACAAGAAACCATAGTTTCAGCATCCAAATTTGAAAATGCCTGATAAAACGTTTTAATTAAATGCTCCATATATCTAGATGAATTATGTTACAGTTTAGAACTAATCGGTAAGTTCTTCCATAGTATGATAAACATTTTGTACATCATCATCTTCTTCGATCTTTTCCAAAAGTTTTTCAACATCTGCCACCTGTTCAGGTGTAAGCTTTTTGGTAACTTGCGGTATGCGTTCAAAACCAGAAGATAAAATTTCGATATCGCGACTCTCTAATTCTGCTTGTATGGCTCCAAAACTCTCAAAAGGCGCATAAATTAATAACCCATCATCATCCACAAATACTTCTTCTGCACCAAAATCAATAAGTTCTAGTTCTATTTCCTCAGCATCTAAACCTTCTGAATTGACTCTGAAATTACATGTATGATCAAACATAAAAACCACAGAACCTGAAGTACCCAAACTGCCATCACATTTATTAAAGTAACTACGTATGTTGGCTACCGTACGTGTGTTATTGTCTGTTGCTGTTTCTACTAATATAGCCACACCATGTGGTGCATAGCCTTCAAAAATGACCTCTTTATAATCGCCTTGATTTTTATCTGAAGCACGTTTTATCGCTCTTTCAATATTGTCTTTAGGCATGTTTACCGACTTGGCATTCTGAATTACAGCTCTAAGTCTGGAATTACCATCAGGATCCGGACCACCTTCTTTTACTGCCATTACAATATCTTTACCAATACGAGTAAACGCTTTACTCATAGCGGCCCAACGTTTCATTTTTCGTGCTTTTCTAAACTCAAAAGCTCTTCCCATAAAATTAAATTTTTGATTCCGGTAAAATTAAAAAAATAAGTAGTGTTACAAAATTTTACTATTCCTGGACTTCAACAATGGCTTCTATAGCTTCTGCCAATTTAAAATCTTGTTTGGTAACACCACCGGCATCGTGTGTTGACAGAGATATTTTCAGAACATTATAGACGTTCGTCCACTCAGGGTGATGATTTAGCAATTCACATTCAAAAGCTATACGGCTCATAGCGCTAAAACAATCTTTGAAATTATCAAATTCAAACTCTGCATGAATGGCATTATCATAATACTCCCAATCTGGATAGCGTAATAATTTTTTTTCAATGGTATCTTTATCTAATAAGCTCATAAACATTATGTAATATTCAAAATAAAATTACATATTAATTATCGGTTTTTCAAGCTTATTTTTGAAGTTCTTCCAAAACCTTCAGGCTTGTTATTTGCAGGTGTTTTGGAAGTTTGTTGTACTTAGGTAAAACGGCCAGATATCGATCTTCGTTTGTAGTGTAGACATGCTTTAGAGCATACTTACTGGTGGTGATAAATTTTAAAATGTCTTTAATAAATTCATCATGATGCACTAAGTCTATGCTTCCTAAATGAAAGATGCCGTATTTTTTTCTATTAATGATGTAATGAATTTGTTGTGTTACTTTTTTATCAAATGTAACATTCATGATGAGGTTAGGAAATATTTCTACAGCTTCTTTATTATCAATTAAGGCCTTCATTTCCTGAATTCTTGGACAATTAACTCCGAACACCATGGGTAGCCTTAATATGGCGACTTGCTTTTTTGGCAATCGCAATAACATGTTTTCGATTTTTATTTTGAAATGCCCATAAATACTATGACTCAGAGTTTTATCATGTTCGTAACTTGGAAACTTTGAATATGCATCAAAGGCATTAGCCGAGGATAAGAAAATGATTTTTGTACCATTAATTACGGCATACTCAGCTAAATGCTGGTGCGCTATGGTTTGTGTATGGAAATCACCACGTAAGGCCGAAATGACTATAGAGGGTTTAGTAACCTCAAGAATCTCATAAAGATCATCTTCTTCAACATTATAATGAAAAAAATGGGCATTCTTTTCGAACTCTTTTTTTGGTGTGTTGTAAGTACCGTATGTTTTGAAATAGGAGCATAGCTCTTTATAGATGCTGTTACCTATATAACCGCTAGCACCAAGAATTAGAATCCTATGTTTTTGATCGTCTTTCTTCTTCATTGGTCCATCCACCTCAAACCTTATAACTAACTTTTATAAAACGGGAGTTTTACTACAGTGGCCGGAATGGCCTTTTTTCTTACTTGTATAAAGATTTTGCTATTTACTTCTGAAAATATAACAGGAACATATCCTAAGCCAATACCTTTTCCTAAACTCGGACTCATGGTACCAGAGGTTACATTGCCTATAGTTTTTCCTTGGCTATCGACAATATCATAACCTTGCCTCGGAATACCACGTTCATCCAATTCAAAAGCAATTAGTTTACGTTCAGGAGTTCTTTGCTTTTCGTCTTGCAGCGCTTCACTATTGGTGAATGCTTTATTGAACTTACAGATCCATCCCAATCCAGCTTCGATAGGTGAAGTGGTATCATTTATATCATTTCCATACAAACAATATCCCATCTCTAACCTCAAGGTATCTCTTGCTGCTAATCCAATAGGTTTGATGCCAAAATCAGCACCAGCATCAAGAACACGATCCCATATTTGCTTAACCTCACTATTTTTACAATAAATTTCAAAACCTCCACTACCTGTATACCCGGTAGCAGATATAATAACATGGTCTATGCCTGCAAAGTCACCTACAACAAAATTATAGAATTTAATGGCTGAAAGGTCATGACTTGTTAATGATTGCATGGCTTCGACAGCTTTGGGACCTTGGATAGCCAATAAAGAATAATCTTCGCTAATATCTCGCATTTCGGCACCAACATCATTTTTTGAAGACAACCAATTCCAATCTTTTTGAATGTTACTGGCATTAACAACCAGAAGATAGGTTTCTTCTTTAACTCTATAAATGATCAGGTCGTCAACAATTCCACCATCATCATTTGGAATACAGCTGTATTGTGCTTTTCCAACAGTGAGTTTTGAAGCATCATTACTACATGTTTTTTGTATAAGTTCCAAAGCATTAGGACCTTCAATTAGGAATTCTCCCATATGAGAGACATCAAAAACACCCAGAGCTTTTCTAACGGTTTCGTGTTCAATATTCACACCTTCGTATTGCACAGGCATATTATATCCTGCGAAAGGCACCATTTTTGCACCAAGTGCAATATGCGTTTCAGATAGAGCTGTATTTTTCATGTAATTAATGCGTCAAAATTTGTGGCACAAAACTACATAATTTTTACTGTTCTATGCTACATCTCATAGCAGAAGATTTTAATAATCCATCTGAAAAAGGGAATGGATAATATCATCCAGATTATGTTTGGGTTTCCAATTCATATCTGAAGAAAATGAATTAATATCCATGCCAAATTTCATATCAACATGCTTTTCTTCCAGATACAATTTAGAAGTACTCTCAGGGAAATAGGTTTTACCTATGGTTATGGTTTTATCAGCGAGCTCAAGAAGTGTGTAGGTTCTTCCGGCTCCAAGATTATATACTGGCTTCCAAAGTTTTGACGATGATCCTATTAGTGTTTTTAATGCAGAAACAGTATCGTGAATATGGATGCGTTCTATTTGTTGCATTCCACCAATAACCTTAAGGTCTTCTCCTTGCTTCACTTTTTTGACAAATTTAGATACTAAATCAGCATTAACTAAACCTTTAGCTCCACCAATAGTAGAGGCTAATCTTAATGAGGTGAAGTGTATGTGTTTATGATTTTTGCATAATCCACGTAACATCAATTCTGAGCTATACTTTGCTGATGAATAAGGTGAATTTGGTGCAGGATTTGTTTTTTCTGACCATGGTGGTGTATGATGCTGACCATAGATGCTTTGTGACGAAACGTTAATAATACGACTGATATTGACCTGTGTTGCATATTGAAATAGCGCTATAGTAAATGCTAAGCTTTTAGCAATGTCTACATGTTGTTTGTGTGGTCGTGCAAATCCAAGATGCAGTAATATGTCTACTCTTCCCAAACTTAGTGCACCCATATCCAAATCGTTGCGATCAAAAATAGTGATGGCCTCTGGCAATACAGATTTAGCATTTTCCTTATCTCTTACCAACGCCCATATTTTATATTTGCTATTCTCAGTTAATAAAGCATCAATGAGATTTCTGCCAATATAACCTGTAGCACCGGTAATGAGTATAACTTCCTTGTCTTTTGCATTAGCATTGGCGGCTTTAAAAGCATTCGCCAGAAAGGTATTTTTAGATTTATGAATGGTTTTATTAAGAAATTGACGGGTACCATACAGATTTGGATTGTGTTTTAGAATAGTATCCTTATCAATATTGAGCCAGCTCTTTATACACGCTTCAACTTCATTAAATCCCATAAAAGCTCTCAACCCTGTAATTCCTGTAAACCTTGCATTTAGTTCGAAAAATTTGAATCCCTCATCTGTAAGCCTGCCTTGTATATTTAAAGGGCCTTTATAGCCTAAAGATTTTAGTTTTGGTAATAGTTGCTCTACAGTATGCCATAATTCTGCATTATCGTATGGAATAATCTCAACAGGAACACCATTTTTAAGTTTGTTTATTGTGGCCATTTTTCCCAATAATTTTCCATCTTTATTTGCAACCAATTGAATGGATATTTCGGACAGTTGAGAATTAATACCCTGATTTATCTGTTTAATGTATTCAGAATAATTACTGTCGTCTTTATGAGGAATAGCAAGTTCTTGGATAACATCTGTTGGGTTTATATGTTCAATATCTTTTGCAGTGTGTATGATACGAACACCAGAAGATGCTGAGCCGGATGATGGCTTTGAAATGACCGGAAAAGAAACTTTTTTCTGAGCTATTAGGTCCAAAAAAACTGCTTTTGTGTAACTTTTTACAAAACTATCACTAACCTTTTGTAATTCGTAAGTTGTTAGTTCTTTATCTCTACATAAGTTGAGCAAAGGTGCTTCTGCAACAATGACCTCTATTCCGTTACTTTCAAAATCTTTGATATGTTTTGAAAACAGGTGAACTTCTTCATCAATCCCAGGTATTATCAATTCAATGTTATGCTTACAACATTGTTGGATGATTTCTGTAATATAATGCTCAGAATTTACTTTTGGAGTTTGTATATAAAAATCACAATCGTATATCCCATAGGCTAAGGGATTGCTATCTAGAGCATACCTTTTAATGGGTAATTTAGATAACTTTAAAGAATCTATTACAGATTGACCGATACCGCTACCAGCACAAGATATAGCTATATTTAGTTGCTTCATGGGGCATCCAATCTAAAACAATTTCATCATTTTAGATAAGAATACCGACTAACTGACAGAAATAATGGCTGATTCTTAAGTATTACAAGTCTTGAGATAAGATGGTAACTAAGAATTCCCTAATAAATAGGCTTTTAGCTCTTCATACACTTTGATAGCCAGAGCTTCTTTCTTTTTACCCATGACCGATTGTATCTGATGTGGCAATTTAACTTGGGTTTTGGTGACTTCTTCAACAATATCAATGAATTTTGAAGGGTGTGCTGTTTCCAAAAAAACAACATGTGTGTCCGGATATTTTTTCAGATGGGCTTTACAACCAAGATATCCAACAGCGCCATGGGGATCTGCGGTGTAATTATAACTTTGATAAAGTTCAAGAATAGCAGCTTTTGTGGTTTCATCATCAAAACTGTATGAACTCAGATGTTTTTGTAATGCATTAAAATCATTATTGTATAGTTCCAGAATACGTATAAAATTGCTTGGATTACCCACATCCATGGCATTACTAATGGTCTGTACACTTGGTTTTGGACGATAAGTTCTGGTGTTGAGGTATTCTGTTACTGTGTCGTTATTGTTGTTGGCAGCAATAAAATGAGCTACAGGCAACCCTAATTTTTGGGCGACCATACCAGCGCAAATATTTCCAAAATTACCACTAGGTACAGAAAAAGCGATCTGGTGATGTTTCGATTTTAATTGTTTATAGGCAAATAAATAGTAAAACAGTTGAGGCAACCAACGGGCAATATTAATTGAGTTTGCAGAAGTGAGTTGGATGTGATCTTTCAATGCTTCATCAACAAAAGCACGTTTTACCATATCCTGGCAATCATCGAAAACACCATCAACTTCAATAGCAGTGATATTTTGACCTAATGTAGTGAGTTGTTTTTCTTGAATTTCACTCACTTTACCACTAGGATATAAAATAACAACATCAACGCCCTTAACGCCTAAAAAACCATTGGCTACTGCACCCCCGGTGTCTCCTGAAGTTGCTACGAGAACAGTGACATGCTCGGCCTTGTTTTTATTGAAGTAGGCCAAACAACGTGCCATAAAACGTGCTCCCACATCTTTAAAGGCCATAGTTGGACCATGAAATAATTCTAATGTAGAGATGTTATTATTTAATTCCACAATAGGAAATTGAAATGACAAGGTATCCTTTATGATGTTTTTAAGTTCGTGTTCTGGGATTTCAGGAACTATAAATTGTTTAATCGCCTGATATGCAATTTCTACTTCAGAAAGCGTTTCGATAGTCTCGAAAAAAGATTGTGGCAATGGGGTTATTGATTCGGGAAAGTATAGACCTCCATCTGGTGCTAATCCTCTGATTACAGCATCTTTAAAAGATGATTGATTTGCTTTTTTATTTAAAGAGTAATATTTCATGATAAAATCTTTATCCCTTGAGTATTTATTTTTGAAACATAGGTGTTGAATGGAATTCCTGATTCGGAAAAAACATTTCTCATGGCGTTTTCAACACGTTTTGCCAATTCAGCGCCTTGACTTAAGGCAAAAACTGATGGACCCGAACCGGAAATACTACAACCTAGTGCGCCTGTATTTAAGGTTTCAGTTTTCAATTGATCAAAATGAGGTATTAATGCCTTGCGATAAGGTTCTACAATGACATCATGTAACGCATTTTTTATGACTTGATAATCACTAGTATGTAACCCATGTATCAAACTGCCTAGATTGGCAGATTGAATAATGGATAGGTTTAATGGAATCTCATTGGGTAGAAGACCTCGGGCTTCCGAAGTTTTTATCTCTATTTCCGGATGAATGATAGTGGCATATAACTGTTCTGGCGTAGGAATTTCTAAAACCTGAACAGGATTAATGCTTTTTACCAAAGTAAATCCTCCAAAAATACCCGGGGCAATATTATCGGCATGCTCTGATCCACTGGCTAAAGCTTCTCCTTTAACAGCATAAGCAGTTAACTGTACTTTATTCAGAGGTCTGCCCAATAGTTCGTTCATACCAAACACACTTCCTGAAGCACTAGCAGAGCTACTACCAATACCACTACCTGGTTTTATGTTTTTGTAGATTTCAATTTCAAAACCACAATCCGGATTTAAAGCTTCATACATGGCTAAAGCAGATACACCTGCTACATTTTCTGAAGCTTCATATGGTAGGTCATAACCTTTAATATTGACAATTCGGATGCCTTTTTTTGCTGTTTTTCTAAGGATCATTTCGTCACCAATACTGTCTAAACAGAAGCCCAAGACATCAAAACCGCAAGCTACATTAGCTACGGTTGCCGGTGAAAATATTTTGATTTCATTCATTGCGTTCTTCTTTAAAGAATCCTTATAATTAATTATTGGATAATCTTATGATGTCAGCGAATATACCAGATGCCGTTACATCAGCTCCGGCACCGGCACCTTTAATAATCATAGGTTGTTCAGAATATCGTTCTGTGTAAAACATAACAATGTTGTCTTTCCCTTCTAAATTATAAAATGGATGATCATTTGGAATTTCCTCTAAACCAACTTTTGCTTTGCCGTTTATAAACTCAGCCACGTATTTCAACTTACAGTTATTTTGAGATGCTTTGTCGTATAAGTCTTTATAATGCGATTCTTCTTCAATAAGTGTATCATAGAAAGCATCTACAGTTTTGGCTTCTAAAGCATTATGTGTTAAGAAATGTTCGCTTTGAATATCTTCCAGATCGATGGTATTATTACTTTCTCTGGCTAAAATCAAAATTTTTCTGGCAACATCAATACCACTCAGATCAATTCTTGGGTCTGGCTCTGTATAACCTTCTTCCTGAGCACGTTTAACAACATCATGAAATCGAATTTGCCCATCGTAATTGTTAAAAATAAAGTTTAAACTCCCTGAGAGTACTGCTTTTATGGATTTTACTTTATCTCCTGAGTTAATAAGGTGGTTCAGAGTATCTATAACAGGTAAACCAGCACCTACGTTGGTTTCAAATAAGAATGGTGCATTGTAGGCTTTAGACAATAGTTTTAAAGATTTATAATACTCATAGCTTCCGGAGCAGGCTATTTTATTACAAGCTACTACAGCAATACTGGCTTTCAAATATGTGGTATACATTTCAGAAACCTCTTTACTGGCAGTAATGTCAACAAAAACAGAGTTCCTTAGATTGATAGCTTTTGCGGTATTATAAAAGCTTTGGATGTCAGCCTTTTTTCCATTAGCGAGTATCACTTTCCAATCTTTCAAATCGATACCGTCTTCATTAAATGCCATGGTTCTTGAATTTGATAACCCAATAACCCTCATATTGACTTTTAGTTGTTTTTTTAGGTAGCTGTTTTGTTGTTGAATTTGATTGATTAGTCGTTCACCTACATTGCCAACACCGGTAATGAATACATTTACTTGTTTGGTTTTTATCTCAAAAAAACGTTCGTGTAAAGTATTGAGGGCTTTTTTAACATCTGTGGTATTAATAACTGCCGATATATTTCGCTCAGAAGCCCCTTGGGCTATGGCTCTAATGTTTACATTGTTTTTCCCTAGGGCACTAAACATTTTACCGCTAATGCCTTGATGACTTTTCATTTGATCACCGATAACAGCAATTATTGATAAATTGTTTTCAACAATTAAAGGATCAACCTTTTCTAAAGCGATTTCATTTTCGAAAGTCTGATCAACAGCAATCTTTGCTTTTTCAGCATCATTTTGACTTACTGCTAGGCATATGGAATGCTCAGATGACGCTTGAGTGATTAAAACAATATTAATCTTTTCCTGGGCGAGAGTTTCAAACAAACGTTTACTAAACCCCGGAATACCTACCATGCCATTGCCTTGTAAAGTTAGTAATGCAATGTCATTGATATTGCTTATGCCTTTTACAGGTTTACGATATTCTTCTCTGATATCATCTGTGATTAAAGTTCCTTTGGCGTTAGGGTTAAACGTATTTTTTATAACTATAGGAATGCTTTTATTTAATACAGGCATAACCGTTGGAGGATACAGTACTTTGGCTCCAAAATGAGAAAGCTCTATGGCTTCCTGGTATGAGATTACAGGTATGGGTTTTGCCTGTTTCACTAATCTGGGATTTGCAGTGAACATTCCACTCACATCGGTCCATATTTCTAAAACATCAGCTTCAATAGCATTTGCAATAATAGCGGCGGTATAATCAGAACCTCCACGTCCTAAAGTGGTTAGTTCTCCTTCAGAAGACTTTGAAATAAAACCCGGGAGTATAGTGATAGATGCAGTATTATTTAGAAAATAAGATTTGATGTTACGGTTAGTTTCTTCAAAATGCACACTGGCATTAGTATAGTTATGATCGGTAACTATAAGTTCTTGAGCATTTTTGAGAACCACATCACTCTGATACCCCTCTAAGGCTTTGTGTACAATTACAGAAGATATGGATTCGCCAAAACTTAATAGCTTATCAGTGGTTTTAGGAGAAAGTTCATTGATTAAAAAAATGCCATTTAATAATTCTTGCAATTCACTAAATCTGGTATTTAAAAATGCTGTTATATGGTCAATATTTTTATGGTCAATAAGCGCATTAACAATTGTGTAATGTTTTTCCTTTATAGTATTTAATACAGTTGTATAATTTGTGTCTTTTTTAACTGCGAGATGAGCGGCTTCCAGTAGCATATCAGTAACACCACCAACTGCAGAAACCACAACAGCCAATTGATCAGCTTTAGAAGCTTCTTTTAAAATAGAAATGATAGTGTTGATATTATTTGTAGAACCTACAGAAGTCCCACCAAACTTTAGAACTTTCATGTGTGATTTTTAGGATTAAATTAAAAAAATAATGTCAGAAAATGACAAGTTTTATAATGACGGAAGAATATATTAGTACACACCCCAAGGGGTTGTATACAATACATTAGAAATTGTAATGCATCTGAAAAATTTATTTACATGCAGTGTTGTCATTTTTATAAGATAACTTATCAAATGTATTATTTTTACCAGAATAAAAAAATGTTTTAAAGAGATTTAGATAAAAAACGAATCTGAATCTTAAAATGTAATAAGGTCTCAATCAGAAATGAAATTATTTTCAAAAGCTCAGATATACGAAGGTGATAAGCTTACCACCGAAAGACAACAGATATCTTCAACAGACTTAATGGAACGTGCAGGCACACAGATTTTTAACTGGATGCATATGCGTATGCAAGGCGCACAAGTGCCCATACATGTATTTTGCGGTATTGGTAATAATGGTGGTGATGGATTGGTAATTGCCAGACACCTTATTACACATGGATACGAAGTTCATACTTATGTTGCCAATTGTAGCGATAAACGCTCGAAAGATTTTTTAATTAACTATGATAGGATAAAGGGAGTCACTAAAACATGGCCAACCTTATTGACTTGTGCAGAGGAGTTTCCTGAAATAGGAAGAGACGATATTATAATTGATGCTGTTTTTGGTATTGGTTTAAATCGACCGGCAGATGAATGGATACAGAAGTTATTTCAGCATTTTAGAGCTTCCGGAGCGTTTACCTTAGCAGTTGATATTCCTTCGGGATTGTATACTGATAAAGTGCCGGAGGATGAGAATGGTGTTGTACATGCTAACTATACGATTAGCTTTCAGTCACCAAAACTTGTTTTCTTTCTTCCAGAAACTGCAAAGTATACCATACAGTGGGAAGTCATTGATATAGGTATTGATAGAGCGTATTTAATGGAAACAGAGACCGAGGTAGAGCTCATATCTAAGCATGAGATGCTTCCGGTATATAAACCAAGGCAAAAGTTTGCTCATAAAGGCGATTTTGGACATGGATTAATCATTGGCGGAAGTTATGGTAAAATAGGAGCTATCACTTTAGCTACTAAAGCAACATTGTCGGCAGGTGCTGGTTTGGTTACTGCATATATTCCTAAATGTGGATATAATGTTTTACAAACGGCATTTCCTGAAGCTATGGTTATTACAGATCCTTCAGAAACATTAATAACAGCTATTGATTATAATATTAAGCCCACTGTTATAGGAATTGGACCTGGTCTGGGTGAAGAGGACGCAACAGTAAAAGCTTTTGAAGCATTTCTTAAAAAGAACAAGCAACCTTTGGTTGTGGATGCTGATGCCATTAATATTATATCTAACCATCAAAAGCTACTGAAATTCATACCAGAAAATTCAGTATTTACACCACATCCTAAAGAATTGGAGCGTTTAATAGGTGCCTGGAAGGATGATTTTGATAAGTTAGAAAAAACCAAAAAGTTTTCTCTAAAGCATAAAGTTATAGTAGTTATTAAAGGAGCACACTCCATTACAGTATATGGTCAAAAGATGTATATTAATACTACTGGTAATCCTGGTATGGCTACTGCAGGAAGTGGTGATGTGTTAACGGGAATTATAGTCGGACTTATGGCTCAGAATTATTCCTCTATAGAGGCTACTTTATTTGGGGTGTATTTGCATGGGAGATCTGCCGATATTTCATTAGAGGATTATGGTTATCAAAGTTTATTGTCTAGTCATATCATAGAAACCATTGGTGAGGCATATATTGATTTATTTAAAGTTCCAGAACAACCTGAGGAAGATGAAACAGAAGAAACAGGTCAATAAAAAACCACCTCAAAAGGTGGTTTTATGATAAAAAATGTAAGACTTCTGTTAAATACTCAATTCGTTGAATAATTCGATTAGTTTAGGATTAGAAGGTCTAGGGGCATCAGGAGATACAATATTACCGTCAGGATCAATTAAAATAAATCTTGGAATACCGTTAATTTTATATCCTCTTACAAAGTCCGAATTCCAGGCTTTGTCTGAAAATAATTGTATACCTCCAAGCTGCTTGTCAGCAACCATTTTTTTCCATGATGCATGCGCTTTTTCGTCAGACCCACTTCTACGCGCATCGTCTACGGAAATACTAACAAACGCTATATTTTTGTCATGATACTGTGCTTCTACCTTTTTTAAAGATGGAATTTCTCGTTTACAAGGCCCACACCAAGTCGCCCATACATCGACATAGACATATTTGCCCTTTAAGTCAGATAGTGATGTGGTACTACCATCAAAATTTTCATAATTTTCAAAAGTAGGTGAAGGCGAACCTTTAGGTAGCGCTTCTGCCAAAGCTATTTTACCTGCCAAATAACCTTTATAGGATTTTATAGTGTTTTCTAAACCTTTCTTTCCTTTTGCTTTTTGTGCAGAATCTAATGTTTTATAACTGTCTTCTAATTCAGCATATCCTTTTCTGTAATTATCAATAGCTTTATTTAAGCCGTCAGTTGTTGGATTAGCAAAAAGATCATCGGTAAAATAATCGCCCGGAATGAGATAAGATCTAATACTAAAATTGTTAATATCTGCATCATCTCCACCATATACTAATTTGTTATCAAAATCTTCATAATCTGTTTCTATGGTAGAAACATTACCATTCTTTAAATAAATACTACCATACTCGTCACCATGTTTAAAAGAGTATTCGCCATCAACAACTTTAAGCGTATCACTAAATGTACCGTCATCATTAATAGTGATCATTTTTTCATAAGTTTTACCTTGATAAACCTTTAGAGATTTACTTTCATGCATGTTATCAATTTTACCAGATAACGTGACATAATCCTTTGGTTCTGATTTACAACCTATAATACAGGTGATGCAGAGTAATAATAGAATTCTTTTCATATATAGTTAACTTTAAGATATTCAAAAATAAGATTTAAATACAATTTTATTCAATATTATGAATTATTAACATTTGTTGCATACTAAATAAGATATTCTCAATTTTGAATCCTCTAATTGAGAATTAATGAATAATTACCATATTATAGACTCAAATCAGATAGATTTGAATAGTATCCACAGTTTAGTTTCTGATAATAAAAAGCTTAAACTAAGTAATGAAGCCATTACCAAGATTAACAAGTGCCGTAAGTATCTGGATGATAGAATGGAAAAGCAAGAAGATCCTATTTATGGTATTAATACAGGATTTGGAGCATTACATAATGTGAAAATTTCACGCGATAATTTAACATTGCTGCAGGAAAACTTAGTAATGTCCCATGCTTGCGGTATGGGTGATCTGGTGCCGAAGCCTATTGTAAAGCTGATGCTGTTCTTAAAAATTCAGTCATTGAGTTACGGGTACAGTGGCGTACAGTTAGCCACAGTTGAAAGGCTTGTAGAATTCTATAATAATGATATCTATCCGGTAATATATACAAAAGGATCTTTAGGAGCTTCAGGAGATTTAGCACCACTAGCGCACATGGCATTACCACTAATAGGTAAAGGTAAGGTACATTATAAAGGCGATATTATGGATTCAAAAACCATTTTAGATATTAATCAATGGGATCCCATACAATTACAATCCAAGGAAGGACTTGCGTTATTAAATGGGACTCAATTTATGAGTGCTTATGGAATACACCTATTATTAGAATCTTATAAGTTGTCCTATTTTGCTGATGTTATAGGCGCCACATCGTTAGATGCGTTTGACGGTAGATTAGAACCATTTAATCCATTGGTACATCATATCAGACCGCATAATGGACAGATTAAAACGGCACAACGAATTTGTGAATTTTTATCTGGAAGTCAGTTAATATCAAAACAAAAGAAACATGTACAGGATCCGTATTCGTTTAGATGTATACCTCAGGTTCATGGAGCAACAAAAGATACCTTAAGTTATGTGACTGATGTTTTGGTAACAGAAATTAATTCAGTAACTGACAATCCAAATATTTTTATTGAAGATGATAAAGTGATTTCTGGGGGTAACTTCCATGGTCAACCTTTAGCGTTAGTGTTAGATTATCTGAAAATAGCCATGGCTGAATTAGGTAATATTTCAGAGAGAAGAACATTTAAACTAATTTCAGGAGAGCGAGATTTGCCTGCATTTTTGGTGGATAACCCCGGATTAAATTCTGGCTTTATGATTCCTCAATATACTGCAGCTAGTATAGTTAGCGCCAATAAGCAACTAGCAACACCTGCCAGTATAGACTCTATTGTTTCCTCTAATGGGCAGGAAGATCATGTGAGCATGGGAGCGAATGCGGCAACACAAGCCTATACATTAATATATAATGTAAAAGAAGTTTTAGCAATAGAATTAAATTGTGCTTCTCAGGCTTTGTTTTTTAGAGAACCAGAACAAACATCAGAGTACTTAAATACATTTTTAAATGCATACAGAACGGAAGTTAATTTTGTAAAAGAAGATGTGATTTTAAATGAGTTGCTTTTAAAATCAGTGCAGTTCATCGATGATTTTTGCATTGATGCTGACCTGCTTTTCGATTAAAAGCATGAAAGAAATGTTCAACTGTAGATTGTTAAAAAAAATGATAAATTTATTTGGCGAACCGTTTCTTTAGCTCTATTTTTGAGTAATTCTGTTAGGAAAATTTGTTTTATAACAATTCCATCAGAACCATTCATTTTACAATTGTTTAATAGCACAACAATTGATTTCTAGCACAAATACATTAATTGTTTAATAGCATAGCAATTGATTTTTAGCACAAGTTTTTAAGCTTAAGTGATTAGGCTGTTATGTTTTCATTTTTCTTTATATAAGATAAAGTGTAGGCATAATATGTATTAGAAACTTAACAGGTTATTAGAGACCTGGGTAGTGTTTGAATACTATCAAATTTTAGTGTTAAGATAATTTTAATTTAAAACCAAATGTTATGTTTATGAGCAATTTTACCCGATGTGGTGGGCTTGTCAAATTTTGGCAATCCATCACGAATTTATCGTGTTGTAACATTGATTCTATTACTAAGCGTTCAAGCAGTATGAAAACAATTTTGTTTTCCATACTTTTTGTGTTTACAATGGGTTCAATGTACGGGTTCAATGCTGAGCGTAGTGTCTATTTAGACCGATGTTTAGCAGATGCACCAGAACCACAGTTCGGCCAAGAAGAATTGGAAGATCTGTATTCAAATGAGTGTTCAAGTGATTTGACATTTACAGTTACCCCTGAAATTCAAGGGGATGATTGTGATTGGCAGATTATTTACACTTACACAATTAGCTGTCCAGATTTGGATGAAGCAATTATTTTCAAAACTATTTACAGAGGAGGAGATCAAACTGCTCCGGTTTTAGATGGTACTATTCCAAGTGGAGAGACCAATCTAAACCTATGTTTTGAAGATATTCCTGAAGGACCAACAGAAGGAGAAATAGAAGCATTATTCTCTGATACTTGTGGTACTGTGATTGTAGAAAAATCAGGAGAACCTTCAGGAGATGACTGTTCTTGGTCAGTAACTTATTCATACACGGTAAGAGATGCTTGTGATAACTATTACCTTGGAGATGTAAAAGTAGAATATTCAGGAGGCGATACAGAAGCGCCAAAATTACTTAAAGGAAGTTTAATTCCTACAGGTGATTTGAATTCTGAATTATGTTTTGCAGAAAAAAATCAAGGACCAACAGAAGCAGAAATTGCAGCATTATACGGTGATAACTGTGGTAATGTTAATGTGGTAAAAAGTACATATTCTAAAGGATCAGATTGTAAGTGGATGGCTATCTATACTTATGTTGTATCTGACGATTGTGGAAATGAGCTTGCACCATTTGAAATTAGATATCAGGGTAGAGACTTAATTAATCCTGAGCTTTTCAATGTACCAGCAGATATTACAGTAGATTGTATCGATGAGGTACCTTCAATTCCAAAGAAAAATGAAGGACCAACAGCTACAGATAACTGTGATAGTGATGTAGACATAACAGTAGATAATAATACAGACGGTTTAGGTATTGCTTGTGAAGGCGGTGTAGTCGTTAGAACATGGACTGCTACTGATGATTGTGGTAATTTTGTTACCGGAACACAAACCATCACTGTATTACCAGCACCAGAAGCAGTATTTGATGATTTAGATGCTGAAGTAGAAATTACATGTGAAGAACTTGGAGCATACGTGCCAGATGGACTTGCATATTCAAATGGTGTAGAAGCAGGTGCTTGTGCTATCAATGGAGTAGCAGAGCCAGAATATACACCAATTACAGAGAACTGTGGTTCATTTGTAGTTAGTTATTCTTACACTGACGATTGTGACCGTACCATAACAGCTTCTCAAACCGTAACTGTAGTAGATAACTATGCACCGGTATTTGATGAAGGTGCTTTAATCAACGATTTAATGATATTAACTTCTGAAGGTTTTGATTGCCCTGCAGATGCTATGATCTCATTAAATATTGGTGATGAGTTTGATGTAAGTACAGGATGGACAGTTGCTGGTTACGGCATAAACCCATTAGCAGGCTATGTATCTGATAACTGTGCTGCTGATGAAGAATTAACCATTAGAGTTATAGACAAGACAGCATCGGATGATGTTTGTGAAAATAGGCTAACAATTACGTTAGTTGCAGAAGATAATTGTGAAAATATCTCTGAGCCAATTACACATTCTTACGTTGTTAAGGACGATACAGCACCAACATTTACCGCACCAGAAGACATTACGATTTATAGTGATAATAAGTGTGAGTATGATGTAAGTGTTGACTTTACAGGAGATGTTACAGATGAAGCAGATAACTGTAACAATCAAATGGAAGCTACATATGTAGACAGTGATCCTGTAGCCGGACAATGTGAAGGTGAAGTTATTATAACCAGAACATGGTCTTTATCAGACTCATGTGAAAACGCAGCTGAAGACCAAGTACAAGTTATTACAGTAAAAGATAACATTGCACCAACATTCAAAAAGCCAGCTGATATTACCATATATACAGATGAAGAGTGTAAATATGATGCCTCAACTGAGGTTACAGGTTTCCCAACTGAAATAGATGATAACTGTACTACAGAATTAAAACCTGAGTATACTGACGAAGTTATTGCAGGTGATTGTAATGGTTCTTATACTATTAATAGAACATGGACCTTAACGGATGACTGTTTAAACAGTGCTATTCCACAGGTACAAGTTATTACTGTAGAAGATAACACAGCACCAGTATTAACCATACCAGCTGATGAAACAGTACAATGTGATAACATACCAGAAGTAGGTGAGGCTACGGCAACTGATAACTGTGATGATAATGTTAGAGTAGAATTTGTAAGTGAAAATATCGTAGATAATGATGGTGATAATTGTGTAGCAACATATAAGATATTCAGAATCTGGTTAGCTACAGATTGTTCAGGAAATACACACCAAAAAACTCAAGAGATTACTGTTATAGATTCAACAGACCCAGAATTACAATTACCAGCAGATGTAACTGTTGAGTGTGATATGGTTCCTGCTTTAGATGAAGGTGCTGCAACAGCAACAGATAATTGTGACCCTAATCCGGTAGTAACTTTTATCGATGAAAAAATTGAGCAAGGTGATGACAATTGTGATGCTGCTTATGTATTGTTCAGAAGCTGGAGAGCAGAAGATTGCTCAGGAAACAGCGTAACAGGTACTCAAACCATTATTGTTGTAGATACTACAGCGCCGGTATTAACAATTCCTGCAGATGTTACTGTAGAATGTGACAAAGTACCAGATGTGCCAGTAGTAACAGCAACAGATAACTGTGATAATAATGTAGATATTAGTGAAGTAGAGGAAGTACGTACCGATGGTGATTGTCCTTACAATTACACATTGACACGTTCTTGGACTGCTACTGATGATTGTGGTAACTATGTTACAGAAACACAAACGATCACAGTACAAGATACTGAAGCACCTACATTTAAGAAGCCAGGAGACTTTGAAGTCTTTACTGATGAAGAATGTACATATAACGCTTCACCAGATGTTACTGGTTTCCCAACAGAAATTGAAGATAACTGTAGCTCATTATTAGAGCCTACATATACAGATAATATCGTACCAGGTGAATGTGCAGGTACTTATGATATAGAGCGTACATGGAATCTTGTTGATGAATGTAATAATGCTGCTGCGCCACAAGTACAGATCATTACAGTGATTGATAACTTAGCGCCGGTATTTAACCCTCAATGTCATGTAGAGGATGTTATGATTTTAACGTCAGGAGGTTACGATTGTCCTGCAGATGCAATGATCTCATTAAATGTTAATGATGTTATTGATATCAATACAGGATGGACTGTAGCTGGCGCTCAAATGGGACCTATAACTGGGGATTGCGTAAGTGATAATTGTACACCTGCGGATGACTTAATGATAAGAGTGATAGATAAAACAGCATCTGATGATGTTTGTGAAAATCGATTGACAATCACATTTGTTGCAGAAGATGACTGTGGAAATGTTTCGGATCAATTTACATGTTCTTATGTTGTAAAAGACGATACTGCACCTACATTTACTGCACCAGATGACACTATGATTTACAGTGACAATAAGTGTGAGTATGATGCTGATGTAGCATTTACAGGAGATGTAATGGACGAAGCTGACAACTGTAACAATCAGTTAGAAGCAATGTACTCGGATGAAACAGCACCAGGACAATGTGAAGGTGAAGTAATCATTACAAGAACATGGACGTTAGCTGATGCTTGTGGTAACCAAGCTGAGTCACAAGTTCAAATAATTACGGTTAAAGATAATTTAGCACCTACGTTTAAGAAGCCAGCTGACATTGAAATCTTTAAAGATGAACAATGTTATGTTGATGAATCACCTGCTAATACTGGTGAGCCAACAGAAGTAGCTGATAATTGTTCTACAGATCTTAAACCAGGTTATACTGATGAAACGTCTCCAATATGTGAAGGATCTTATACGATTACCAGAACATGGACTTTAACTGATAACTGTGGAAACAGTGCTATCCCTCAAGTACAAGTAATCACAGTAACAGATAATTTACCACCAGTAGTAACTCCTGCATCTGATCAAACTGTAGAGTGTGGTCCAGGAAGTACAGGAATGTGTACCTACTACATCCAGTTATTTGATTCACTAAATGACGGATGGCAAGGTGATACTGTAGATGTTACAGTAAATGGAAATATAGTGTTAGACGATTTAGCACTTGCAGATTTATTTGGAGGCGATGATCCTGTACCAGGAGAAAACGATCCAATGCCATTTGAAGTAACTACTGGAGATACAATAATGACAGTTTATGTACAAGGTATCTACGCTGGTGAAGCAAGCTGGGTAGTATTAGATTCAGCACAGCAAGTAGTTGCTGAAGGTGATGGTGATACTCCGGTAGATATTACTGCTGATTGTGGTGAAATCGTTTTATCATCTGATGAAATGTTTGCTGCATGGTTAGCAAATAATGGTGGTGCTACAGCCTTTGATAACTGTAGTGATGTTACCTGGACTAATAATTCTACAGGCTTATCTGATCTTTGTGGAAATACAGGTTCTGAAACCGTAACTTTTACAGCAACAGATGATTGTGGTAACTCTATGAGTACTACAGCAACATTTACAATTCAAGATACAACTCCACCATCAATTGATACAGAAGCAGAAGACGAAACTGTAGAATGTGATGGCAGTGGTAATACCGAAGCATTAAATGCTTGGTTAGACGCTAACGGAGGTGCTACTGCAAGTGACCTATGTGGTACAGTAACATGGTCTAATGACTTTGACGCATTGTCAGACCTATGTGGTGCTACAGGTTCAGCTACTGTGACTTTTACAGCGACTGATGAATGTGAAAATACATCTACTTCAGTAGCTACATTTACTATAGAAGATACAGTTGCACCAGAATTTACTTTTGTGCCAGCTGATCAATTAAACTTAGAATGTGGTGTAGATCCAGTACCTACTGATGAAGCCCTTGCAGGTGATGCTTGTGGTATGGTGAATGTAACATCAGGAGATTACTATGATTATACGCCATGGAGAGCTACAACTGATGGAGGTGACGGTACCGTTGATTTCGGAAACCTACCTAATGGATTCTCAGTAACTGGTTCAGATACAGGTACAACCAATATTTACAAAACGGTTGGATTAACTGTCGTTAAGAATGTAACTATTTCGTTCACTTGGTCTCTAAGTTCTGAGGATTTTGGAGCATTTTATGATGAATTTGCATACTTCGTAAATGGTAACAGAACATTAGTATACGGAGGTTCTGGAGAGCCACAAGATCAAGACTTTACTATTGATCTTAATGCTGGCGATGTGTTTGAAGTAGGTGTTACTAACTATGCTAACGATCAGGATGGTCCAGCTACAGTGACTATTGAAAATCTTCAAATTACACAGAATGACCTTGAGTGTCCTGTGGTAGAATGCTTTATCCGTGAGTTTAAAGCAGAAGATGAGTGTGGTAATGCAACATATGCTTACCAACAAATCGTATTCAATGATACTACTGATCCAGAATTAGAAGTGCCAGCAGATATTACGGTAGAGTGTGATAGCATTCCACCAGTATGTCCTGATGCTACTGGAGGATCTAATGGTGGCGGGTCAACTCCGGTACCGGCAGCATGGATCAATGAATTCCACTACGATAACTCAGGAAGTGATACTGGTGAGTTTGTTGAAGTCGTAGCTAACTTTGATGCTACAGGATATAAAGTTGTATTATACAACGGTAGTAATGGAACGCCATACAATACTCAAGTTCTTGGAGCTGCAACGGCTTCAAATGCTGGTGTGAACTATTATGTAGTAAACATTTCAGGCATCCAAAATGGAGCACCTGATGGAATAGCTTTAGCAGATGGTGCTGATAATTTAGTACAATTCTTAAGTTATGAAGGTAGCTTTGATGGTGATGGTGGTCCGGCAGATGGTGTAACATCTACTGATGTTGGTCTTTCTGAAACAAGTAGTACACCTGCAGGTCAGTCATTACAGTTAACCGGTACAGGTTCTGCTTATGCAGATTTCACTTGGTCTGGTCCAACTGCTGAAACTCCAGGAGCTGCAAATGCAGAACAAACCATTGAAGTAGGAGGTGGAGACACTGGTAATGGCGATGATGCAAATATCAGCTGTATTACTTACTCTGACCTTTGTGATCCAGAACTTACAGCTGTATATAATGGTGAAGTAAGAACAGATGGTGATTGTCCTAACAATTATACATTAACACGTTCTTGGACAGTAACTGACGATTGTGGTAATTCTACGACTAAGAGTCAGGTTATCACAGTACAAGATACTACTGCACCAACATTTACTGCACCTGGAGATACTGAAATCTATACAGACTCTAAATGTGAGTTCAATGCATCACCAGATGTAACTGGAGATGTAGAGGATGAAATGGATAACTGTTCTGATGAATTACAAGCAACTTATGAAGATGTTATTACTGATGGTCCTTGTGAAGGAAGTAAAGTAATTACAAGAACATGGTCATTAGTTGATGAGTGTGAAAATGCTGCTGACGATCAAGTACAGATCATTACTGTTACTGATAATGTAGCACCAACATTTACAGCACCTGCTGATGCAACGATCGATTGTTCTGAAAGTACGGATCCTACAAATCCAAATGTAGGAGATGTAGTTGATGAAGATGATAACTGTACAGCAGTACTGGAAGCAACTTATGAAGATGTGATTACTGAAGGTGATTGTGCAGGAAACTATACAATTACAAGAACATGGTCATTAGTTGACGCATGTGGTAATGAAGCAGATGATCAAGTACAAACAATAACTGTACAAGATACTACGGCACCAACATTAAACGATGGTGTGACATTACCAAACTACTTTAACGGAATCAATGAGTGTGCACCAGATGCAGATACAGCTATTGATTATGGATTGTCTGAAGCAGAAATCGCTGCATACTTTACAGATGATTGTAGTACTGTAGTTGTAGAAAAAGAAGTGAAGTCATACATAGAAAATGATTGTGGATGGGCATTAATGTTCGGATACACTATTAGTGATGATTGTGGAAATGAGTACGGTTCAATCAAGATCAGCTATGCTGGTAGTGATCAATCTGCTCCTGAATTGTCTGATGGTGCTGAGTTACCACAAAGCATTTCTGGATTAACATGTAAGTCTGATGCTCCTGATGCTCCGAAAGCTTCAGTTATAGCAGAACTATATGAAGATAACTGTAGTGACGTTACTGTAGAGCTTATAAGAGAATACGAGTCTGAGTCTAACTGTGACTGGAGTTTCGAATATGAGTATACGGTTACTGACGCTTGTGGTAATGCTGCTAGCAATATAATCATTACATATTCTGGTAGCGATACTGTAGCTCCAACATTAAAAGATGGAGAACAGATCCCTGTTGGTACTGTGAATAACTTAGACCTATGTTTAAGTGAAACAGATACTTTAGGAGAGCCTACCGAAGAAGAAATTGCTTTATTATACGAGGACAACTGTGAAGGGCCTATTCAAGTTACAAAAGAACGTACAGAGTATGTAGTACCTGGACAAGAAGATTGTAACTGGCAAGTATGGTTCGTATACACTGTAGCTGATGAATGTGGAAACGTTGCAGATACATTTAAGTTAATCTACCACGGTAACGATCAGTCTGCTCCAGAGTTATTAGATAACTGTTCTGAGCCGGCTATGGAGTTATTGACTAGTCAAGGTGCTATGTGTCCTGCTGATGCAACTATAGGCTTACAACAAGGTGATATCGTTGATCCTGATGCATTATTTACTGTAGCAGGTATCGATCTTGGTACTACAGGTGCATACATGCCATTATGTTTCGTAGATTGTTCAGATGATTTAACATACAGAGTAAGATCTGTAGATAGTGGTCAGCCTGACGATTGTGAGCGTACATTCTCTGTTTATATTGAAGCAGTTGATGGTTGTGGTAATGTTTCTGTAGATGCTATGCTATGTCAGTTCACTGTTAAGGATGATACTGCACCAGTTGTGGTTGAGTGCCCTGCAGGTCAAGAATATGGTATGGTAGATACAACACCTACTGATTTTGCAGAATCTGTAAACTATACAGATAACTGTGATACTGATGTACAGAGTGCGTACAACGATACGGATCATGTTAATTATGTACCAGGTAACCCTGGATCAGTTGCGGAATCTGTAATTACCTTTACATGTTCTTACTACTATAGTAACTACAATGCCTTTGAGTTTGTAACATTTACTCAAAGTGGTACTGACAATAATGGTAGAGCTACTTATGACCCTGTGAATGCTTACGGTAGTACATATTACTTATACTACAGTAATGGTAAGTGGAGATTAAGCAAAGGCAATACCTTAGTTGCTAAGAGTAATGATGATGGCTTATATCCTCCATGTGCAAGCTCAGGATCTGGTTCAAACTGGTCTGAGGTACATACACATTGTAGAGTGATCAAGTCACAATGTCAAGGTGTAGATATGGAGCCTACAAATGGTGTTACTTATTACACTAAAGTGAGAGAATTCAGAGGTACTGACGATTGTGGTAACACAAGCGATGCCTGTGAAGTAGTTTACACTTGGTCTATTGAAGATACTCCTCAAATATTAGTAAGAGAGACTGTTGATGGCGATGAGGGTGCTAAAGAGGCTAAGGCTGAGAAACTAGATTTCCATATTTATCCAGTACCTTTCGATAAGGAAATTACAGTATCTTACTTATTCGAATATGATACTAGTGTAACTATTGAATTATTTGACGCAAGAGGCTTAATGATAGCTAAGCGTGTAAATGAAAGATACACTAGAGGTACAAAAGGTAGAACGTATATAGATCTTTCTAAATACCCTAACCAAATGTACTATGTGAAGTTAACTACTAATAAAGATTCACTGACTAAGAAAATTGTTTCAGGGAAGTAGGTCTTATTAGATTAGATATACTGATTTAACAGAAAGGCAGCTATTATAATTAATAGCTGCCTTTTCTATTGATAAGATATAAGAGGGTATAAAATGAATCGTATATACTATGGTTATAATAATAAGCTAGGTTTCGAACTAATAGCTACAGATAATGGTGTCTGCCCAACGAATGGCTTCATCCAGAGTATTGAATATCTCAAAAGGTTTATTAAAGAATATCTTTTCTAATTCCGCATTGCTTTTTGCCTTAAAGTTTTTAGAGACTACGGCAAAACCTACTAGGTTTGATATTTTTGAAGTATCAAAATAAGTTTTTGGATCGACAGCATAAGAATTTATGCGATGAGTGATATATACAAAAGGCTTATCTTTAAAATAAGTTGCTGTAACATCAATTAATGTTTGATTGTGGGTAGGCGTAATAGTAACGCCTTCATTCATAACAGCTATTAGGTAGTTATTATAAATAGACATCGTGCAAAAACTGAATGTTAACTTATCTATCACAACTAAAGTTAATCATTTCCCTTTTGAAAACAAAAAACGCTTTCTGTACAGAAAGCGTTTTTATAGTTATAATAACATGTTTGTATTAGGATTCAGTAGGTTTTTCGGATGCTTGGATCTCTACTTTTAACTCATTGGTTTTAGTATCTAAATCCATCACAATCTTATCACCTTCCTGTATATTAGAGTTTATAATCTCTTCAGCTAAAGCATCTTCAATATACTTTTGTATGGCTCTTTTTAACGGACGAGCGCCATATTGTTTATCAAACCCTTTATCAGCAATATAATCTTTAGCTTTTTTGGTAAGTTTAAGATGATATCCAAGATTTTTGATACGTTCTATAAGCTTTACCAGTTCGATATCAATAATCTTATTAATTTCTGCTTTTTCAAGAACATTAAAGACTATTACATCATCGATACGATTCAAAAATTCTGGTGCGAAAGCTTTTTTAAGTGCATTCTCTATGATACTCTTGGCATGATCAGAAGCCTGAGCTTCTTTGGCTGTAGTACCAAAACCAACACCTTGACCGAAATCTTTAAGTTTACGAGCACCGATATTGGAGGTCATGATAATAATCGTATTTCTAAAATCTATCTTTCTTCCCAAGCTATCTGTCAAATAACCATCATCTAGTACCTGTAATAGCATATTGAATACATCTGGGTGTGCTTTTTCAATTTCATCCAGTAATACAACAGCATATGGCTTACGTCTAATCTTCTCGGTTAGCTGTCCACCTTCTTCATAACCTACATATCCCGGAGGAGCACCGACCAGTCTTGATATTGAAAACTTTTCCATGTACTCGCTCATGTCTATACGCACAAGCGCATCTTCACTGTCAAATAACTCTCTTGCTAACACCTTGGCTAACTGTGTTTTACCTACACCTGTTTGACCTAAAAATATAAATGAGCCAATAGGCTTATTTGGGTCTTTAAGACCAGCTCGGTTACGTTGAATAGCCTTAACAACTTTACCAACAGCTTCATCCTGACCAATGACTTTACCTTTAATAAGTTCAGGTAATTTTGCCAGTTTATTACTTTCGGTTTGTGCAATTTTGTTTACAGGTATGCCTGTCATCATGGATATAACATCAGCAACATTTTCTTCAGTAACAACTTCGCGGTGAAGTTTGGATTCCTCTTCCCATTTTTCTTGAGCAGCAGCGAGATCTTTTTCCAATCGTTTTTCATCATCTCTTAACTTGGCAGCCTCTTCATATTTCTGTTTTTTGACGACACTATTTTTAGTGTTCTTAACATCTTCAAGTTGCTTTTCCAATTCAAGAATCTGCTTGGGAACATCAATATTTGTGATATGAACCCGTGACCCTGCTTCATCTAATGCATCAATAGCTTTGTCTGGCAGAAAGCGCTCGGTCATGTATCTATTGGTCAATTTCACACACGCTTCTATAGCTTCATCTGTATAATCTACATTATGATGTTCTTCATATTTACCTTTAATATTGTTAAGGATCTGAATGGTTTCTTCTACAGAAGTAGGTTCAATAATCACTTTTTGAAAGCGTCGCTCAAGAGCGCCGTCTTTTTCAATGTATTGTCTGTATTCATCCAGAGTAGTAGCTCCAATACACTGTATTTCTCCTCTGGCTAAAGCTGGTTTGAACATGTTGGAAGCATCTAGGCTCCCAGTAGCACCACCTGCACCGACTATAGTGTGTATTTCGTCTATGAAGAGAATGATATCGTCATTTTTTTCCAATTCATTCATAACGGCCTTCATACGCTCTTCAAACTGTCCTCTATACTTCGTACCCGCAACTAAACTTGCAAGATCTAGAGTAACCACACGTTTATTAAATAATATACGAGATACTTTTCGTTTAACAATTCTTAATGCTAAACCTTCAGCAATAGCTGATTTACCAACTCCAGGCTCACCTATAAGTAAGGGGTTATTTTTCTTTCGTCTACTGAGGATTTGAGAAACACGTTGTATCTCTTTTTCTCTACCAACTACAGGGTCTAATTTACCTTCTTCGGCCAGTACGGTAAGGTCTCTACCAAAATTATCTAAAACCGGAGTTTTTGATTTTTTATTGGATTTAGTACTCTGACCAAAGGGATTTTGTTTAGCATCCTCATCTTCGTTAATATCATCATCAGAGAAAGATTCGGCTTTAGGTGTTTCTAAATAATCTTCTTCGCTTGTAATCATAGATTTAAATTCGTCTTTAACATTATCATAATCTACCTTTAACTTATTTAAAAGTTTTGTGGTAGGATCGTTTTCATTTCTTAGAATGCACAATAATAAATGTGCGGTATTGATAGAAGTGCTTTGAAACAGCTTAGCTTCTAGGAATGTGGTTTTTAATGCACGTTCAGCTTGCCTGGTGAGATGTAGGTTCTTTTTTTCATTAGAAGCTACAGAAACGTTTGGGTTAGCAGGGCTTAATATCTCGACTTTTCTTCTTAAATGGTTCAAGTCAATATCTAATGCGCTAAGTATGTCAATAGCCTTGCCATTACCATCTCTTAGCAGACCTAACATTAAGTGCTCAGTACCTATAAAATCATGACCAAGCCTCAAAGCTTCTTCCTTGCTGTATGCAATTACATCTTTAACTCTTGGGGAAAAATTATCATCCATAGTAAATATCCTTTCTGCATTAAAAATACTAAATTCATTAAATAAGTATGTCAAAAACTATACCTTTTTAAATTCACTTTAACGAATAGACTAAAAAAGCCATTCATATCAAAGATTAATAACATTAACTTATTAACTAATGTGCTATGAATTATTGTTAATAAAAAGTGCCAAAAAGGCAAATGAAATGCATTTAAAAAGCTCTTATTTTGGTTATATTAGCACGTTTTGAAAAACCTACAAAAACTAATTAAATTAATATGGCAGAAGGCGAAAAGTTAATTCCAATTAATATTGAAGATGAAATGAAGTCGGCTTACATTGATTATTCAATGTCAGTCATTGTGTCACGTGCATTACCAGATGTAAGAGACGGTTTAAAACCTGTGCATAGACGTGTCCTTTACGGTATGCATGAACTGGGAGTTAGAGCAAACTCAGCACATAAAAAATCAGCTAGAATTGTTGGTGAAGTTTTGGGTAAATACCACCCTCATGGTGACACTTCAGTTTATGATACTATGGTACGTATGGCTCAGGAATGGAGCTTGCGATATATGTTGGTAGATGGGCAAGGGAATTTTGGCTCTATAGATGGTGACAGTCCGGCAGCAATGCGTTATACCGAAGCACGTATGCGCAAGATTTCTGAAGACATGTTGGCAGATATAGAAAAGGAAACAGTAGATCATAAGCTTAATTTTGATGATACTTTACAAGAGCCTACTGTATTACCAACACGTATACCAGGCTTGTTAATCAATGGTGCTTCCGGAATTGCTGTGGGTATGGCTACTAACATGCCGCCTCATAATTTGAGTGAGGTCGTAGATGGTACTGTTGCATTTATTGAAAACCCTGAAATAGAAGTAGAGGAATTAATGGTCCATATTAAGGCTCCTGATTTTCCTACAGGAGGAACTATATATGGTTATGATGGTGTTAAAGAGGCTTTTCAGACCGGAAGAGGTAGAATCGTATTGCGAGGAAAAGCTAATATAGAAGAGATAAACGGAAGAGAGTGTATCATAGTTAATGAAATTCCATATCAGGTCAATAAAGCAGACATGATAAAGAAAACAGCGGATCTTATTAATGATAAGAAGCTTGACGGGATTTCATCAATTAGAGATGAATCTGATAGAAATGGAATGCGAATTGTTTATGTCTTAAAAAGAGATGCTATTCCTAATATAGTACTGAATAAATTATATAAGTATACGGCATTACAATCTTCTTTTAGTGTCAACAATATTGCATTGGTTGAAGGCAGACCACAATTATTAAACTTAAAAGAATTAATTCATCATTTTGTAGAACATAGGCATGAGGTTGTTGTCAGACGTACAAAATATGAGTTAAGAAAGGCAGAAGAGCGTGCACATATCCTTGAAGGACTGATCATAGCTTCAGATAACATTGATGAAGTTATTGCATTAATCAGAGCTTCGGCAAATGCTGAAGAAGCGCGTGAGAAATTGATGGAGCGTTTTAAGCTTACAGAAATCCAAGCTAAAGCCATTGTAGAAATGCGTTTGCGTCAGCTTACCGGCTTAGAGCAAGATAAACTTAGAGCTGAGTATGAAACGCTTATGAAAACCATCGAAGATCTTAAAGACATTTTGGATAAAAAATCGCGTAGAATGTCAATCATTACTGAAGAGTTATTAGAAGTTAAATCCAAATACGGCGATGAAAGACGTTCTAATATAGAATATTCAGGTGGTGACCTAAGCATTGAAGATATGATCCCTGATGAGAAAGTGGTCATAACAATATCTCATGCCGGGTATATTAAACGTACTTCGTTGACAGAATATAAAACGCAGAACAGAGGTGGTGTAGGACAGAAAGCGTCAACTACAAGAAATGAAGATTTCTTAGAACATTTATTTGTGGGTACTAACCATCAATACATGTTGTTCTTTACTCAAAAAGGAAAATGTTTCTGGATGCGTGTCTATGAGATTCCTGAAGGAAGTAAAACTTCTAAAGGTAGGGCAATCCAAAACCTTATCAATATAGAGCAAGACGATAAGGTAAAAGCATTTATCTGTACACAAGACCTTAAAGATGAAGATTACATTAATAATCATTATGTGATTATGGCTACTAAAAAAGGTCAGGTTAAAAAGACATCTTTAGAACAATACTCAAGACCGAGAACTAATGGTATAAATGCCATTACCATTAAGGAAGATGATGAATTACTGGAAGCTAAATTGACTACAGGCGAAAGCCAGGTTATGTTGGCTTTAAAATCAGGAAAAGCCATCAGATTCGAAGAGGCTAAAACAAGGCCTATGGGTAGAAATGCCTCTGGTGTTAGAGGTATTACTCTGGCTAATAATGACGATGAGGTAATTGGAATGATTGCGGTTAATGACATGGAAAGTAACATTCTTGTTGTTTCAGAAAATGGTTACGGAAAGCGTTCAAGTCTTGAGGATTATAGAATTACCAATAGAGGAGGAAAGGGTGTAAAAACCATTTCTATTACAGAAAAAACAGGTAACTTAGTGGCCATAAAAAATGTTACGGATGAAGATGATTTAATGATCATTAATAAGTCTGGTATAGCCATTAGAATGGAAGTCAGTGGTTTGAGAGTTATGGGTAGAGCTACCCAGGGTGTAAAACTGATTAACCTTAAGGGTAACGATTCTATAGCAGCAGTAGCAAAAGTGATGAAAGATGATGAAGAAACTGATGTTGAAAATGCTGATAATGAAGGCTCTGTTGAAGATGGCACAACTATTGATAACAAAGAAGCAAACGACAATTAAATAAAAAATATCTAAAAAATGAAAAAACTAACAACTATAGTATGTGCTTTAATATTGAGCTCTTGGTCTTTTGCCCAAAAGAGTGAAGTTAAAGCCATAGAGAAAGCTGTTAAAAACGTAAATTTTGCTGATGCAAAAGCTGCAGTTTCTAGTGCTGAGGCTTTATTAGGATCTATGGATGATAAAACTAAGGCTAAGTTTTATTTTTTCAAGGCGCAAGCACTTTATGCAAATGGCGCTGGGAGTGATGCTGATATTGATGAAGCTATTAAAAGTTTTGATAAGCTAAAAGATATAGAAACTTCAATGGGTAAGCTAAAATATACAGAGCAAGCCAATGAAATTAAAAACACCATGCTTCAAGGCTTCTTAACCAAAGCAAACGCAGCATTATCGGCTAAGCAGTATACTGCAGCTTCAAAGCGTTTTGAAAAAGCATATAAGATGTCACCTAGTGATACTACATATTTATACTATGCTGCTTCAACTGCTGTAAATGCACAGGATTATGATACAGCTCTGGATTATTATTTACAGCTAAAGAATATGAACTACACTGGTGTAAAAATGAATTATTATGCCACAAACGTAGAAACAGGTCAAGAGGATGTTTTCAATAATAAGGCAAACAGAACTTATGCTTTAAAGGCAAAGCTTTATAATAAGCCTAGAGATGAAATGTCTGAATCTAAAGCAGGTGAGATCGTTAAGAATATAGCATTAATATATGTGGCTCAAGGCAAAAATGAAAAGGCTATAGCAGCAATGGCTGATGCCAGAGCGGCAAGTCCTGATGATTTAGGTCTTTTATTATCTGAAGCTAATGTGCATTTGGAAATGGGTAATAGAGATAAGTTCAAAAAATTAATGGAAGAAGCTACCTTAAAAAATCCTGAAAATGCTGAGTTACAATATAATTTGGGAGTTCTAGCTGCAGATGGTGATGATCCAGAAGGTGCCAAGAAATATTATGGTAGAGCTATTGAATTGGATCCCAATTATACAGATGCTTATATAAATATGGCTGTTGTCATTTTAGGTGGTGAAGATAAGATTGTTGAAGAAATGAATGGACTTGGAAATAGTTCTGCTGATGACAGAAGATATGATGAGCTTAAAGCAGAACGTACTAGTTTGTATAAGTCAGCTATCCCTTATTTAGAAAAAGCTTTGGAACAAAAAGGCGATAACAAAGATGCTGCTAAAACGTTGATGAACATCTATAGCGCCATTGGTGAAATGGATAAGTTCAAAGCTATGAAAGAAAAAGTTGCCAATATGAACTAACAATTAAGTAACTTATATAAAAAAAGCGACCTTATAAGGTCGCTTTTTTTATTCTGTTATATTATCTTTTTGATAACCCTCAATTTGTGGGTGTGTGTGTTACGATCTATATTATAAATACCAGTATGATCGAGACGGTCAATCCTAACTTTTCCATGAGCGTGAATAATGTAGTTATCTTTCATAATGATACCGACATGTGTAATATGCCCTTCAGAGTTGTCAAAGAAAGCCAGATCACCTGGTTCACTCTCTTCAATAAAACTTAATGCCTCTCCCTGAGTAGCTTGTTGAGAAGCATCACGCAACAAATGATAACCGTTCAACTTGTATACCATTTGAGTAAATCCGGAACAATCTATACCGAAAGGTGTTTTCCCACCCCATAAATAAGGCGTATTGAGGTATAGAAACGCAGTATTGATAAGCTCTGATTTGTGTTGTGTGCCAGATACTGTATGGCCTTCAAAAGACTGGTTGAGCAATTCTTTAGCAGCTATATTAGAACCTAATGGAATAGGGTATAAGTTACTTTGATTATCAGAGATAAATTCAACAAGATCTTTAGACAACGTATAACCAGATGTGTTGAGTTCTTCGTATTGATTAACTTCAATTTCCAGATATTGTTTGTTATCGATCCAGCCTTCATATTTGTCATATGCAATACGAATTTTGCTCCATTTTTTTCTTTGTTCCAAGACTTTAAAATGGTCTCCATACAATACCTGAGTAATCATTTCCGAGGTATCGTTTGGCTCTAATCGTATAGGTACAATGCCAAGATTGCAAACACCGTATTGCATATAATATTCTTAAGAGCGTTCTAAGACCATAGCCGAAGCACCACCTCCACCATTGCAGATAGCAGCAGCTCCAATCTTAGCATTATTTTGTTCTAAAACATTAACAAGGGTCACCAAAATTCTTGCGCCTGAACAACCAAGAGGATGACCTAATGATACAGCACCACCATTGACATTAACATTGGTGTCATTAAGCCCAAGAATTTTCATGTTAGCAAGACCTACGACAGAAAATGCTTCGTTGAATTCGAAGAAATCAACATCACCTAAAGTAATTCCTGCCTTGTCCAGAGCTTTCGGTAGGGCCTTTGCAGGTGCAGTCGTAAACCATTTAGGCTCCTGTGCTGCATCTGCATAGCTTTTTATTGTAGCCATAGGCTTTAATCCTAATTCATCTGCTTTTTCTTTACTCATCAGTACCATTGCAGCTGCACCGTCATTGATAGTAGATGCATTGGCAGCAGTAACAGTTCCTTCTTTAGTAAATGCCGGACGCAGAGCCGGAATTTTTTCCATTTTTACATTGGTATACTCTTCATCTTTTGAGACAACCATAGCATCTCCACGACGTTGTGGTACTTCAACAGGTACAACTTCATTTGTAAACTTACCGCTATTCCATGCTTCTGCAGATCTGTTGTAAGATTGAACGGCATAATTATCCTGATCTTCTCTGGAGAAATTATATTCAGCAGCACAAGCATCTGCGCATACTCCCATGGCATTTTTATCATAGGCATCTACCAAACCATCTTTTTGCATACCATCTTCAAAGGTCGCCGGACCAAATTTTGTGGCGGATCTTGCATGATAGTAATGTGGTATCAGGCTCATGTTTTCCATTCCTCCAGCAATTACGATCTCTGCGTCGCCAAGTTGTATGGCTTGAGCAGCCTGCATAATAGCTTTCATTCCAGAAGCACATACTTTATTAATCGTAGTACAAGGTACACTATCAGGGATACCTGCATAAATAGCAGCTTGCCTTGCCGGTGCTTGCCCGGTTCCCGCCTGTACAACATTTCCCATAAGTACTTCATCAACCATTTCTGGTTTAAGATTTATTTTATCTAAAGCACCTTTAATGGCTATTGAACCTAGTTTTGGTGCTGGTATGGTTGATAAAGCTCCCATGAAACTTCCTATTGGAGTTCGGGTAGCAGAAACGATTACTACATCTTTGCTCATCTTATTAACGGTTTTTTATTTTATGCTGCGAAATTAATCATTTTTAATAGATTTTTTGAATCAAAATTGAGGTATTGTTAATGTTCAAAAAGTGAATAACTCAATTATAGCTATTTAAGAATTCATTTATTTATTACATTTGATTTTATATGAATGGACTTATCAATAAATGGTATAAAAATCATGCTTTAGTATATAAAGTATTACTGTTCTTATCATGTACACTTTTCATAGTATATCTATTTCCAAAAACGGGGAAGTTTAAATATTCTTTTGAAAAAGGCAAACCATGGCAATCAGAAAATTTATACGCACCATTTGACTTTGCTATTAAAAAATCAAAAGATGAACTCGAAAAGGAAGAGATTGATATAAGAGCTAACAGTGTTTTATACTTTGATATAAATTCTGCGACAGAAGGCGAGGTATTGTCCAATTACTTAGATGAATACAATCAAATATTTAAAGATACATCAGGTGTTTTTATTACAAATACTAAATTATATGATATTGGTAGAGCTTCAATAAAGCGATTGTATAATTATGGGCTTTTAGCTTCTGAGTACGATTACCGAGAAGATCGTCAGGTATTTTTGGTTGAGGGAAATACACAACTGAAACAGATACGGTTTGGAGATCTGTATAAAATCAGTGATGTCAGAAACAGATTAGCACAAACTTTAAACGATAACGACCTTTCAGAATATAAAGATCGTATGGTCTCTTTATTTTTTGATGTTTTAAGGGCTAATGTTTCCTTAAATGAATCGCTAACTCAAAAAGCATTAGAAGAAGAGTTATCAAGTATTTCAACAACGCGGGGAAGTATTGAAAGAGAAACCCTTATCATATCTAAAGGACAGGTCGTTGAAGGCGAACAATACGATATCTTAAGATCCTTAGAATCTGAGTATCAATCTCAAGAATGGAGTGCTTCGAACTACTATTGGGTTATTATAGCTTATACCATGCTGGTAGCTTTGACATTGTTAATGCTATTATTATTTTTAAGAAAGTACAGGATGGATGTGTTTCTTAACAACACGAAGGTTACTTTTATTTTCTTCAATATTGCATTGATGGTAATGATCTCTACTTTAGTGATTAATTATAACTCGCAATATATTTATGTGGTGCCTTTGTGCATATTGCCATTGGTTCTAAAAGCGTTTTTTGATGCCCGTTTAGGGCTTTTTACGCATGTAATCACAGTATTGCTTTTGGGCTTTGTGGTACCTAATAGCTATGAATATATGTTCTTACAAATAATAGCAGGCATTGTTACTATTCTTACGGTTTCAGAGTTATACAAAAGAGCTAACTTGTTTATTTCTGTAGGTCAAATTACTTTGATATATATCATTGCATATTTTGCATTTTTTGTGATACATGAAGGACAGGTTACCACTTTAAAATTCGAAACATTCGGATTATTTATTCTTTGTGGATTGGCGACCTTATTTGTGCAACCACTCATATATATTTATGAAAAGATTTTTGGTTTGGTTTCTGATGTATCTCTTCTGGAATTGTCAGATACCAATGCAAAATTATTGAAAGAACTGTCTAATAAGGCTCCCGGAACGTTTCACCATTCTCTTAATGTTGCTAATTTGGCAGAAGCATCCGCAAATGAGATAGGCGCTAATGCTATGTTGGTTAGGGTAGGTGCATTATATCATGATATTGGTAAAATGAAGAATCCCACATACTTCACAGAGAACCAATCTACAGGAATTAATCCGCATGATGAGTTATCTTCTAAGGAAAGCGCTCAAATTATTATAGACCATGTATTGGATGGTATTGAGATTGCCAAGCGTAATAATTTACCGGATCGGGTTATTGACTTTATACGCACGCATCATGGTACGAGTATGGTATATTACTTTTACATGAAAGAAAAGTCGAGTAATGAAATGGTTTCTGAAGACGATTTTATGTATCCAGGGCCTAAGCCATTTAGTAAGGAAACGGCAATCTTAATGATGTGCGATAGTGTAGAAGCAGCTTCTAAGAGTTTAAAAGAGCCTACCAGTTCTAAGATCAACGACTTTGTTGAGAATATTGTGAACAAACAAATGGAAACAGGCCAGTTTTTAAATGCAAACATCACATTTAAAGAAATTCAAGCCATTAAAAAAGTATTAAAGCACAAACTGGCTAATATTTATCATCTGCGTATTGAATATCCTGAATAACCATTGATTAAGTTGTTAAAATAATGGTAGTGAACTGGCAGAAATTCTATAGCTGTTTTGGATAGTGTTCTGTGCATGGTTTGGATACTTTTTATTCCGTTTATGTAAGGCTTAAGAATTAATCTGGACTTAAAGAATTGTTATATTGAAAACAATTTAGTTTAATCCTATCAAAAAATATAAGAAGATGAAATACTTAAAACTAGGCATAAGAATCTTAATCGCTATCATATTGATACAAACTCTTAGGTTTAAATTCACGGGACATCCAGATAGCGTCTATATTTTTTCAAAAGTTGGTTTAGAGCCCTATGGTCGTATAGGCATTGGAGTTTTAGAACTGATCGCGGGTATACTCATTTTGATTCCCAGAACCGTATGGCTGGGCTCGGTATTGGTAATAGGAATTATAGGTGGTGCCATTATGATGCATTTAACTATGCTTGGTATAGAGGTCAATGGTGATAACGGCATACTGTTTTATACTGCAGTTTTAGTGTTTCTTTTAAGTCTTGTCGTATTATGGTTATACCGGAAAGATATTCCGTTTATAAATAAAAAAATCAGTTAATCGTTTTAGAGGATAATTGTACTACAAATTAGATCAGCACAAGTTGTCGCTTTGGTCGTATTTTATAGGTGATTTAAACACAACAAATCTTGTATAGGTGTTATTACATCTCTCACTCTGCTTGAGTTATCGTTGACTTCACTAGAATTATTAATTGCATTCTGATATAGAAGGTCTACGAGTTGTAAGTTAGAAGTGGTATATTTCGGGCATATAATTTAAAAAGCAAGTATTTAAAGCGAAGTACCATGAAAAAGGCTTTGTGTTTTTTCTTTTGTATCCCGGTTTTTATTTCAGCTCAAATTAATGAAAGCGATTCCCTTAATTTAAAAGCAAATCTTTCTTTAACCGGATTTTGGCAATCTGGAAATGTGGAAACCTTGATTTTCAGAGCAAAATCAGACTTTAGTTTCAAACCCTGGAAAAAATGGGTGTTTAAAACTAAGAATTCTTATGTGTATCAAGAGTTTGGAAAAGAAAAAGCAGATGAAGACATTCTAAGTCTTAATTTTTTGTACTTCAATCCGAAACGAAGAATATACCCACAGATACTAGGTTTTGTAAGCACCAATTTTCGGAGAGAAATTGATTTACGTCAGTTATATGGTGTAGGTGTTACTTACCAAATCATGAACCATAAAAAGCATTGGCTTAAGCTTTCACTCTCTAGCGAATATGAGCAAACGGATTTTGCAAAAACCGACTTTAACCGATCGGATTATAATGGCAGTACTTCTATTGATACTTTCAGGGCTACCGTTTGGGTCAATGGCAAGTATTACTTATTTAAGGACAAGGTCATTTTAAGCCATGAAAGTTATTTTCAACCGTCATTAGAGCAAAGTGATAATTTCCGTTGGCAGACCGACTTTAATATTGAACTTCCCATATGGAAGTTTTTGAACTTCAAAATCAATTACCTTCATACATTTGAGAGTATTGTTATCGCTGGTCAAGAACGAGAAGATACGTTTCTAACCTTTGGGTTTACTATAAAGAACTATTGATAACTATCAAATGCTTTTATGATTTCTGCCTTAGGAAAACATATCCCTGATATACTGCTGCCATGGTTCCTTTTTCATTAGAGATAAAAAGAATGTCTATTCCTCTGCTATCTCTAAATTCAACCCTTACGGACTCATCTGCAGTAGAGGGACTAGTAATGGCCTCGCTAATTCCCAACTTTGCTTTGAGGTTTCCCTTATGATCTAATGAAATGATCAAATTACCGATATGTTTGTTTGTGTATACTCCTGAGTATTGATCAAAATCATGCATTAAGGTCCATTTGCGCTTGGCTCTGAATCCTCTGTCTTCTCTGAAATCTTTTTGCAATTGTGCGACTCTTTTTTTAACGTCTTCTACTTTGTTGGTATAATCTGAAGTTGATGTTATTTTATTGGTAAGTAAGTCGTATATAAAACCGGCGATTAGGTTTGAAACATTATCTCCAAAGTGACTTTCATTGGTTAAAACTACGATGCCAATATGTTCATCGGGTAAGAATGATAAGTGCGAAAAATAACCGTCAAAGCCACCAAAATGATAGTGTACTTTTTTGTCACGGAACAAACCTATATTCCAGCCTAAACCATAGGCTTCAGGAGTAAATAGGCCTTTTCTGCCTTTATTTTTAGCAATAGGCGCTTGGGATGCAGAAATGATATCTTCATTAAAAATAATTTTATTATTGAGTTTACCTTTATTCATATTCAATAACAGAAACTTTTGCATGTCTTCTATAGAAGCAATCATACCTCCGGCTGCTTGAAAGGTATCATCGTTTTTTTGTGTATTTGCTTCTTTAGGCAGTTCCTCATCGTTTATAGCGGTGTAAGGACTTGCCAAATTCCACTTCTTTTTTTGAGCTTCAGACATGAATGCACTGGTATGGTTCATGCCAAGTGGAGAAAATATTTCTTTATACAATAAGTGTTTCCATGATAAGCCCAATTCTTTTTTGAGTATAAGGTCAAATACATTATAACCAAAATTATCATAACGGAACCTTTTGTTATTGTATAGCGACGATGTCTTATTTTCCAGTAACCTAACCATAGCGTCGTCATTATATTCTCCAATGCTTGCAAATTTCCATGTCAATAGGCTATTTCTTATGCCGCTGGTATGAGACAGCAAATCTCTAATGGTAACGTTTTCGAATAACGATTGATCCTTAAAGTCTGATATGGGTTTATAATGAGTTACAGGCTTATCGATGTCTATGATTCCATCTGCATCTAACTTTGCGGCCAATAGACCTACAAATGATTTTGTTACAGAAGCGATATAATATGAGGTTTCCGGAGATGATACAGCTTTCTTTTCTATGTTAGAAAAACCATAGGACTTGGTAAAAAAGGGTTCTCCGTTTTTCACCACGGTAATAGAAAGTCCAGGAATTTCTTTAAAGGTATGAACTGCATTTGTGATAAAACTATCTATTTGTTGTTTGTGCATGTTCTGACCAATAGTTTTGGTCGTAGAAAGAATTACCAGAAGAAAGTAAATAACTGTATGTTTCATTATAAGAAAATTTTATTTGTCAAATAATGAAATAATAACAATTAAAATATTGAACAAATGAAACCTAGAGTGTTAAGGCTTTGAAATGGCTGGGGGTAAAACCGGTAAGGTCTTTAAACTTTCGATTAAAATGGCTTTGATCGGCATATCCATTATCGAAAGCGATATGCGCTAATTTGTCTTCGGAATTAATTATTGATGCCATAGCGCCGTTAGCTCTGAGTATATTGATATATGATTTTATAGAAATGCCATAATACTTTTTGAAAGCTCTGGCCATATATACGGGATGAATATGAAACGCTTTTGCCAGTTCGCTACTTTTTAGGGATTCATTGTATGAAGCATCTAAAATTTGCTTTAATTCTCTCAGCCATGCGGGTTGTAGGTCGTCACTGATGCTTTCTTTCTTGGCGCTGTAATAGCTTATAAAGTTGTTTATGCTTTCAAGTTGTTCCTTTTCATTTTTAGATTGTAAGATCGTATTCAAGAAAGAATAATTATCAACTGAAGGTAACCAACTCCAATGTTTTAATAGCTGCTGAGTTGACTTTTTTAGCTCGGACTCAGTATTTAAATAGATGCAAATGATGGAACAATTGTCAGAATAAATGTCTCTATGTAATGTTCCGGAAGGTTTAATAATGACATTGGCAATACCTCCCAAAGTATCATTTCCATTAACGGTTTCATTAATGGCACCATCTAGAACAAAACTAATAGCTGTTCTGTCATGACAATGATCGGGCATGAATGTTTTATCACTATAGTAGGCCTTTGTGATGGTTACAATATCATTTTCGACTATTGAGGTTTTCCGAATCATTTTTTATGGAACTATGTTTGTGGTTTTATCTGTGATTATGTCAATTGATAGTTAATACTATTTAATGCCTTTTTAGATCTTTCTCTCAATTCAAAAGATGTTTTTACTTTTTTGCTGATCTCTTTTACCACTGCATCATCAGGGATACTAATCCAAATATTCTTAAAGTCAGTATCCGAAATATTCGGAATGGCTGCTCCGGTTCTTAACATTGAAACCTGATTTAAGAAATACTCTGATTTTAAATAATAAAGCAAATAATAAGGGTCAATTTTAAAGTTACGTAAAACTCTAAAACCATTTGTACAAATTGCACCATCAAATTCCGAATTAACCAAAGCGGTAGCATGTTTTCTTGAGCCTATAGAATTACCGGCTATAGCAGTTATGATATCGCCCTTTTTAATTTCATACGAAGCTCTGCTGGGGAGTTCATAAACAGCCATTTCTGTTGAGTTTATAATCTCTAAAGAAGGGGTGTTAATGTCTGATAATTCAACATATTCCACTTTAGAATTTTTATTTGCCAGCTTTTTACTCTTAACCTTTATGATTTCGGCAACATCAGATAATCGAACGGCATTATTACTTTTTATCAATTCAATTAATCTTCGATTTTTAGGGGCGTAATAATCATAATCAAAACGACCGTTCAATTCGTTATAATCTATGGAATACGAGTTAGTAGTTTCGATAGTTTTGGTTTTATGAAATGTTAGGTAATCTTCAATTACGGTAGATAGATCTTCATTAATTATTGGATTTTTGTTATCGTCACGTATAATTGCACCGTATGCATCTTTCAGATAGATCGGACTTCCGTTTTTATTTCCCTGATAACCAATTTTTCGTATTTGACTAAAAAACAGCGGGTAGGTTCGTTCAATATTTGGCGTGTCTTTTTGTACGAATAGGAGAGAGGTCTTAACGCCTGTTCCGTAGGGTATAAAAGTTTCTTGAGGTAAATTTACGATACCTAAAATTTTTGTTCTTTGTTTGATATAATATCTTAAGTATTCCAGAGAAGGGTTTTCAAAATGCCCGTTCGGTAATACAATGCCCATTCTGCCACCTTCTTTTAATAGATCAATACATCTTTCAATAAACAAGATTTCAGCCACTTGCCCAGTATGTAATTTATCGGTTTTTACAAACTCGTTTGCAGTTATCTTTTTCCATTTGTAACCTAAATCAAATGAAGACAAGATCTTTTTATCAGATATTTTTCCTGCTGTACCAAACGGAGGATTGGTTAAAACAATATCAAAGCCTTTAGAAGCTTTATCAACTTTTACTTTTAACAGCACTTCATCATAATCTGTTAGCGAGTTGATGCATTTTACATTGGTTTCTACGTTTGCCTCTAACAACAATTTCATTTTAGCAATTCTCGCAATGCTTTTATTGATATCTAAACCGTAAAGATTTTCAGAAACGACCTTTTCAACATTAACTTTTTTATGATGCTTCAGCATGTAATTGAATGAGGCATTTAGAAAACCACCACTTCCACAAGCTGGATCTATTATGGTTTCATTAGGTTTTGGCTGAATAATACCAACGCAAAAATCAATGATAGGTTCGGGGGTGAAGAATTGTCCTCTACCATCTTTTTCCTGATGTGATAAGAATTTTTGAAATGCCAAGCCTTTAGCATCGTTTGAAGAGTTTATTAATGAAAAATCTTGTAACTTATTAATGGTGTGTGCCAGAGACAAAGGACTTAGTTTTATTCGGTCGCCTTTATCAAACAAATCAGAATACTCTTTAATTGTACTTGAAAAAAGTGTGTGTATTCTTTTGAGTAATTGCTCTGATTTTTTGGCATTCTTTATATGCTCAAATTCTACATGATCAATGTAAAACTGTTTTTCTTTTTTCTTTTCATCAACAACTTTGATGAAGAGGATCTTTATAAATTCCTCCAGCGTTTGTTGAGTAGAGAGCCCGTCATTGGCATAAATAAAGTTATGGATTTCTTCAAATTTTCGCAGTAACTTATCTGTCTTTGACAATTCGAAGTCTGAATTTGATTTCATATGGCACACATTTGTGACAAATATAAACACAGATGTGTGATCTTAAAACTTTAAGTGAGTTTAGTTTCTATTATCGACCTGCATGTCAGCTTCTGAAACAGAATCATTACTATCTAAAGTGTTATAAGCCTGATCAAAATTGCGATGCCATTCTTCAGATACGCTCAAATCCTTATCGTTGAACACAAAGCCCATGATATAATTTTGTTGTAAATGGTTGGGGTCAGAATCCGATACTTCTAAATGTTTTGGATTTGCATAAAGGAATTCATGACCAGTAAATCTTAAGAATACATCTATTGAAATGAGATTGAATTCATCGGTACGAGGTGTCGCCTGAGTACGATGGCTAGAACCAGAGGTGCCTGAAACAAAGTGAGTTTCCAATACTTTAACTTTCTGCATTACATAGGCTAGTCTTTCATCGATTAAACTGGAAATCTCCTCTCTGGATAAGTGTTTTAAGGTGCTTATAGCCAATGACTTCGGAGTAGTCCTTTTAGGGGTTTTATACTTCTTTATTTCTTCAAAATCATAAAGAGTAGCGGCATATTTACTACTAAAATCCGGAAGCTTATTAGCAACCCATTCTTTTACCTGACGTTGTACAGAGAGATCAGGTATTATCCAATCGATTTTATCGGAATGTTTAATGAGGAAATTAACCAAATTACCATAATTATAGAGCTTATGCCACTTTTCGGAATTGGATTTAACGCCTTTACTTTCTAATACAAACCAGTTTGTATCATCGTCTTTTCTAAAATAGAAGTCTCCATGATGGTTTGGATGCTTGGTGCCTTCCCATTTTTCTTTAATTCTATGAACTTCAAACCCTTTTAATTCCAAGTGTTGTTTGAGTAGTAGCTCAGTTATAGAACCGTTTACGTAACCTTCAGCATTGGGGCTTAACTTTAAAGCTTGAAAGAATAGTGCCTCAGACACACCAAATTTTGAAGCGATATAATCACTATTACTATTCATGATTTATTTTTAGACCATTAAATTAAAGTTTTGGTTTTAAACTTTACATATTTTTTATCTATAACTTTGAATGTTAAATAAGCTTTTAAGATTCCTGAAAAGGAAGCAAGTACAAATATCAAAGCAAATTTTTTTAAAACAGCATTTAATATAATAGGTTGAGTATCTTTTAATCCAAATACGATCATAAGTAGAGAAAGGGGTAATGCCCAGTATAACATGCCTTCAACCAAAAAATATTGCAACTTGTTTTTTCTTTTAACCTCCCAATTTTTATGATAATCCAACTGCTTTTGATCTAATTTCATTTCTTCTATTTAGAGTTAAAGTTTGACAATACACAAATGCAATAAATGATGTTATCAAATAATATAAAGATAATGAAATTGTAATAGAATTCTTATAAATTATAATGCCATTATGATTATTGGTATAAGACATACCTTGGTGGCACTAAGCCATTCAGTCGCATGTAAACCAGCATTTGCCCTCTGTGGTGGGTAATATGATCAGCAAGCAACATCAATATCTGTCGCTTTGTTCTTTGAAGTCCAAAATAGTCCAAAGTATCGTTAAGGTGTTTGATGTTAAACGCTTTAATGAGTTCAATACTATCCTTGAAAGTTGTATTTATAAGTGCAATCATTTCTTTTTTGGATTTGTTTGCAACTTTGTATCGGGTATCGTTTTTCCATTCAATAGGTTCACGACCACCTAATAAGGATTGACTATGCCAATCCATGGCAAATCCGATATGTAGTAAATTTTCTGCAAAGGATAAAGATTCTGGAGTTGCTTTGAAGTTGTATTTATCTTCCGGCATGGTTTCAGCTACAAGAATTAAGTATTTACGTGAATTCTCTAAACGCTCCAGATAATCTTCTATAAATTTAGTTTCTTGTGTATATGCCGGTGAAATAGAGCAAGACAATACTATTACACTAAGAATAAAGATACGTTTCATGGTGTTGGATATTTTTTGTTTTGATGGTTCACAATACCTATTAACGTTTGTGCTAATGGTTTGTTGTTGTGTTAGGTGCTCTAGAGGAAACCCAGGTCAAGTTCTTTTTAGTTTTTTTATACCAATAATGATAAAATAAAAAATAAGAAGAATAAAGAGAATGATAAAAGCTTTTGATAAAAGATCCCAAGTTGATGCAATTGGTTCAAATAACAGCGCTTTAAAGTATGAAGCGTTATAAATAACTCCAATGCCCATTAAGGCCCCTAATGCAATAAATAAAAAGCCACTATCTCTATGCATATTCTAAATATAGGGAATTAAGAATAATCAGATCATATTATTGTAGTTTACTTTTCTCTAGCATTCTATTCCTTAGATTATAATTTCGTTCAGATCTCACGAACTGGTTAATTTTGTTTTTCATCGAACAACTTTGGTTTTCTGATGTATGATGCAAAAATGGTAGCCATAAGGATTACTTAGTATCGGGTTTTTAATTCAACTATGTTTGAATTGGTCTCTCGACCATTCCATTAAATTTAAAACTATGTTTTTAACTTTTTGTTATCCTTTATGTTGTTGTAATTCAAATATATACAACCCGATTACCTTCCTTTTACAGTAACGGCAAGGATGATGTTTTTCATAGGTTAAGCTTTTAGTTTACAGATGACATATTAATAAGTATAAATCTATTTTTAAAAAATTAATCCTCTTATAAGTAAACCTACCACAAAATAAAAGCAGAATAAAAACAATTCTAATTTATGTTCTTTAATTTTTTCTATCATTAGAATGCGTATTAAAAAAAAAATAAAAAGCGAATTGTAATTACAATTCGCTTTATGAAATTGCAAATAAACAGGCGACTATTGTTTTACAAACTTTTTAATAGCAAATCTGTTATTATCACTTTTTATTTTAGTGATGTATATACCATTAGTTAAAGTACTAATATCAATACTTTGTGATGTAGTATCTATAACTTTTTTACCTATTATGTTGTAGACCTCTACACTTTCAATAGTATTATCATTTGAAGTAATATTTAGTATTGTACTTGCTGGATTTGGGTACATTGTAATGGTGTTGTTAAACGATACATCTGCAACACTTAAATTTGCACAATTTGTACTCCAACTTGCAGTAGCATCTTTTACCCAGTTACTATTAGTTGTTGGATTAAAACCATTGTCGTGCTGTATACAAGTAAGATTTGAGTTTGTTATAGCCGACATAAGTGTCATATTGCCATTGTTTGTATTTGCAACATTTAAAGCTGTTAGTTGATTGCCGGCACAATTTAATCTCTCTAGGTTTATGTTAGAAGATACATCTAAACTTGGAATTTGATTACCACCACAAAATAAGCTAATCAAAGCTGTATTTGTAGTTACATCTAAACTGGTAAGCTGGTTTCCTCCGCAAGATATCTCAGTAAGTAGTGTGTTGTTAGATACGTCTAAACTGGTAAGTTGGTTTAAATCACAAGTTAATATTGTTAAAGCTGTATTAGCTGAAATATCTAAATTTGTTAATGTGTTTTCGTCACAATACAATTCTGTTATTTGTGTAAACACTTCTATACCTGTAAGGTCAGAAATACCCTGATTAGCTACAAAAATTGCACCAGTATATGCTTGTGCTTCAGTTATACAGATTTCAGTATCTCCATCTGTATTAATTGCTGAATTTGCAACTAAGACTGCTTTAAAATTAGCATCTGGTATATTTACAAATGTTGTACAACTGCTTGCAGCACAATTATCACTCCAATTCGCTGTCGCATCTTTTAACCAACCTGAAATACCATCGTGTCCGGGAGGTGTAAAACCAGCATCGTGCTGAATACAAGTTAAATTTGGATTGCTATTAGCTTCTAATGTACTTATGTTTCCATTATTCCCATTGGCAACATTAAGACTTGTTAATTGATTAGAAGCACATGTAAAAAGAAGTAAAGATGGACACAGACTAACATCTAAACTTGTTAATTGATTAACACTGCATTCTATTCTATTAATTATTGTGTTTTGTCCTATAATTAAAGTTGTTAACGCGTTGTTGTAGCAATATAAGCGTGTTAGTTGTGTATTGTTACTTACGTCTAAAGTGGTTATTTGATTATCTTGACATTCTAACGCAGTAATATTGGTAAAGGCTTCAATACCTGTTAAATCTGATATATTACTAAAACTTACACCTATTGGACCTGTATATGCCTGAGCTTCTGTGGTACAAATCTCATTATCACCATCGGTGTTTATATTAACATCAGCTACTAAAATGGCTTTAAAATTGGCATCTGGTATATTTACAAAAGTATTACAGCTATTTACCGTACTTTGTACATCGCCTGTTAATGAAATTAATGATCCGCAGTTAACTCCAGAAACATCTTGCCAAGTGCCTAATGAGATATCTGGCGGATTTGGCGCAGAAGCCGTTGTATTTCTATATAAAACATTATTAAATGATGTACCCCCATTATTACTCAGCTGAATCTCCCATGCATTATTAGCTGTATTCCAAATAATTCTAAAGCTACAAACACCAGCGTTACAAGCTCCTAGGCTACCACTTGTATACGTATTTCTAGCTCCTACTGTACCAGATTGTGTGAGCGTTATAGGATACGTAAACCCTCCTGTAATTTGAGTACAACCATTGTACTGTATCTGAGCCGATAAACATAGGGTTAAACATAAAACGATTAAAAGTAATGTATTTTTCATAAATAGGTTTTTTAATTTTTAAAGCAAATCAATAGTCTTTTTAACCAATTTTTATTTTTGTTTTCCGAATGACATACTTTGTTTTCCGAATAAAGTAATAGCAAACAAAAAAGCTCATGGTTTCCAATGAGCTCTTTAACTACTAATTAAACTAAAAACTAATGTGACTAAACTACCTTTTAATAAATCTTTTAGTTTGAAAATTACCTGATTTATCCTGAACCATTATTACATAAATACCTGATTTAAGCTGTGAAACATCGATAGTTTTTGACTTTGCCGTTAAAACAAGTTTTCCTAATACAGAATAAACTGTTACCGAACTTATATGATCACCTCCTGCAATATTTAATAAACCTGAAGTTGGATTTGGATAAATACTAAAGTCATCTAAGTTATAATTATTAATACCTAAGGTTGTACTTCCAAACTCATAAGGACCTATATCAACTGTGGTATTAGCTATACGATTATTACCTATTAAATCACTAACAATATTAAATGTGTTTATTATAGAATTGTTACCTACGTCTATACCAGAAGAACCGTTTGCATATCTAAAATCGTCATTAGCATAATCCTGAAACATAGGACTAGTAGTTAAAGTACCTGTAACCGCTGTTGCCGATGTTGCTACAATTTCCGAAAACCCACCAGCATCGATGTTTGTATCTATATTAAAAACAGCTCCTCTATTACCTAAAGCTCTCCCAATAGGGCTAGGCGTATTGGTTAAGAAGTTCGTGTTATTAAAAAAGATACTGTTATATACGTCTAATGTTACATCACTATCTAAACCAAGGCTATTTGTTATAGCTATTGTACTTCTTCTATCTTGTGGTATACTAGTACCAAATCCATTATGTAATTCTTGATTATCAATAAACGCACAATTAATAATATCTATATCTATTTTTTTTGACGAACCTAGAGAACGTCCCCAAATTGAGCTTCCAAAAGCGCCAGCACCTTGTGCTGTTTGAATGGTTTTATTATCGTAAAAGAGTGAGTTTTTAACTAATAGCTTAGCGTTAGGATGATCACTGAAATAATAAATACCCGTACCATAACGCGAGGCATTATTTCTTATAATAGTATTAGAAATTTCTAAAGAAACTTCTGTTGCATTAGAAGTAATAGGTTGATAGAATATACCGGCACCTGCACCTCTAGCCACATGGCGCTCAATAATACAATTTGAGATTGTAATATTTTCTGGTATGGTATTATCAATATAAAAGGCACCACCGTTACCATCTACACCACCACCACTTGCGTATGTGCTCTTTAAGGTAAATCCGTCTATTGTGACGTTTGAACCATTTATTCTAAATAAAGTTGTACTATTATCATTATAAGTAGGATTACTGTCTTGTACCAAATTGTTATCATTATCTGATAAATCTCCTGTTATAATACTAGGCGTATTATTTATAAGATCTCTATCATTTAAACTCGATTCTGTACCGTTAAAACCACCATAAATTTCAACGTTTTGAGTGATTACAAATGATATTAATCTATCTGAACCATTTGTTGGCTTATAGGTGCCAGACTTTACCCATATTTGCGCACCAGATGACACAATAGCTAAAGCAGACTGTATAGACGTAGAAGCATTAGCCCAACTATCTCCAATACCTGTTCCTGTTGCGTTTGGATCTACATACACAATGGAACTTCCAACAGGTGCTGGTTCAGAAAATAAGCTAGACACTTCTGCTGATGATAACGGCCGAAGGTATAAACGTATATCGTCTACAGCTGAACGTAGACCTAATTGGCTTATTAACGGACTGATACGAAATTGCGATGGTGAATTAAACAAAGGGTTGTTAATAGTCCAATCCAACCCTGAAGATAATGTATTATTAACGATATTGTCAATATAAACTGTACTATCATAAGTTCCAGAGCTATAATTTACTACCCAAGCTATATGATGCCAATTACCATCTATTAATGATGGTATTGAAATTAATTGTTCATTTGTGGCTAGCGCTGTAAGCCTAAAAACGAAAGCGCTCCCAACTTTTCTTATAGCAAAGCCATCGCCACCTTGATCAAATAAGTGAAGTACACGTTCTGGAAAACCTGACACAGCATCATTTTCATGCTGATACCAAAAGCTAATTGTAAAACTATTTGAATTGGTAGTTGTAGTTACCCCATCAAAGGTACGTTGTTTGGGACTTAAGGCATTTGCTGAGTTACCGTCGCGATCGTTTACAAAAATAAAGCCTGTAGGACTACTTGGTGTTAAATCACCATTGCCAGGATTAGCGTTATTAATTAATGAGGTATTAGTAAAATCGTATCGTGCTTCGTAATCGGTTGGTATTTGTGCCGATAGATATAAGGTAAAACATAAAGCAATTAAAAGTAATGTGTTTTTCATAAATGAGTTTTTTTTGATTCTGGACATAAAAGAACATTATGTACGTTTCGTAACAATATTTCTTTTTCCGAATGTCATACTTTGTTTTCCGAATAGGATCGTTAGTTAAATCATTTTAAAACCGTATTAACACATATAAATTCTAAAAAAAGAACCCACTTATAGTACTTATAAGTAGGCTCTAAAAAAAATAACTAAATGCTAATTAGCTTAATTCTTATAATGGATTAGCAGGTAACTGCCAACCACTGTGTGCAGGAATGGTTCCTTTATTTTGATCTTTACTATATAATTTTGATTTACCAGTTTGTGTATCCCAAACTAAAACCATCCAGTAGACTTTCTTGTCTTCTGAGTCTTCAATTATTTGAAGATTCATTTGATATCTACCATTACTAGATTGTATTAACGCTGTATCTGTAGCTGATAATGTTTCTGGAAAATTAAATGTTTTGTCAGGATTTTTAGCATTAAGTGTACTGATTGAAAAGATAAATAAAGCACCACCAAATAATAGTGTAGCCAATAACTTTGTAATACTATTGATTGTTGAATTTTTCTTTGTTATGTTCATAATTTTATGGTTTTAAGAATTAATACTTAGTTTATTGATACTATACTACCACAACCCGAATTGGCACTGTAAGCTAAAGGACCAGCATTATCATGGCGCGAACCTGCATCGCTGCTAAATGCGTAATAATATGTTGTGCTACAGCTAAAGGTGTTTGAAGCGCCATTGTTTAATCTGCTGCCATTCATAGAACCTGCAGCATATATGTAAATCTCTCTGCCAGTATCGTTTTTTAGTGTCACATTATTTTTTGCAGCAGCAGAAGCAGCAAGTCTATTGTTTTCTTGAATACGTCTCCATTCTGGCGTGTCCATTAAATCATCGTTGTATTTTTTTATGGCAATATTCATTAACTCTCTTCGCGCTTCAACAAGTTGTAAGCGTTTGGCGTTACTAGAAATGCTTTTCCATTTTGGTTCAACTGCTTGTTGCTTAGCAATAGCAATTTTAAGATAGTCTTGCACGAGCTTTACCGCATCCATAGCGTCTAGTTTTTGTATGCTATTATAGACACCTTGCAAGCCATTAGATTTTGCTAATTTCTTCATCATGCTTTGTTCCATGCGTTCTTTTAGCGATAGTTTTTTCTTTTTCTTTTTGTTGTCCGAAGCTTTAAAATCTTTTCCAAAATTTTCATGGACATAAAGGCGATAGGGTTTAAAAGTCTCTGGTTGGTTTGGGTCAAAATCAGTGCCTAGATCGAAAATAATACCATCTATCACACAAATACGGTTTGTAGAACCTGGCCTAATTTTGCGTGGTACGTAACCTACTTGTTTCTTAAGTTTAGCGTTTCCTTCGTAAAATAATCGAGCATAGGTAACAGGAAATGCCATGTTATCGGGTATAAAATTGTAATCGTCACCATAAATTTTCATTTCAAAATAATTGTGTTCAGAAAAATTAGGTTCAGGGTTTACAGCCATCAATTCGTGTTCGCCTTTTAAATCTATATAGTTATAATTTCCGTTTTTGTTTTTCTTTACATCAAAAGCAATATATTTTCCTGTTTTTAAGGAATTTATTTGTTCTGATTGGTTAATTACGTCTTGTGCTGTAGCTTTAAAAAGTGCTAATAAAATAGTTATAAGTACTAGTTTTTTCATTTTAAGAGGCGTGTTAAGGTTGAACTTTTTTTGTAATAATTGTAGTGGTAGTTTGTATAACTTGACCGTTTAAGGTCATGTCTGAAGTGTATTCTTTTTTAGTAGGAATTCCTGATTTTTTATCTAGCTCAATAAAACCTTCTATTTTACCTTTAAGCATGCCTTGTGGTTCACCAATGCATTCTAATACTATTTTTGTTTCGGTAATTTCTGTAACCATATAACTGAACAACACTTTTATTTTATCGCTTTGTACCAATTGTGTCCATACTAAATCGACAACTAATGGTTCTGAAGGCAATTTGATGAAATGTGTTTTTTGTGTTGCCATTTGTGCATTTAACTGTCCACTAACTTTTTTTCTATTTGATGACACACCTGTTTTACTAATGGTTTCGCTTATTACAGTATTTAATGTTGGTTTAAATCGCGAATGCAAACCTTTAATATCTATAGACATTTCTGATTCGTTTTGTGAGGAATCGTATTTTAAAGGTTTTCCATTGTTAGAAAGATTAATTACAATTTTGTCGATAGCAATTTCAACTAAAGCGTTGTCACTTGTAACTTCTTTAACTGTTAACTTTTGGTAGTCTGTTCTATCTTTCATAGTAGAATTATGAAAGATTGTTTTTATGGTTGTGAGGTATTGGACGTTTTTTTGGAAGTTTACTTTTACATCTGCTGACTCTTGCGCATGCAACGGCAAGGTAAGTAACGCCAGAAATAATAAGTTTATTTTTTTCATAATCATATATTTATGACCACGAAAAAACTTTAATTTATTCTAATTAATGTAATAAGCTTTCCTAACGTAATGATTTGTTTTCCGAATGAACTTTATATGAAATGTTTCTCGAATGTTTCTTTATACGATTTACTTACAGGAATTTGTTGCTTGTTTTTTAGAGTAATTATATTGTCTTTCCTTGAATATGAAGCAATAAAATTGAAGTTTATTACCCACGAACGATGTACTCTAACAAATATTTTTTTTGGTAAATGTTCTTCAAAATACACCAATTTTTTAGCATACGTATAAGCGGTTTCTGTTTGCTTTTCGGTGTTAAGGACTACAATTTTAGAATACGCTCTATTGGCTTGTATGTATATAATACTTTTGATTTTTACAACGATACTATCGGTCTTATAAGGTATTGAAATGTGCTTTAGCTCTGGCGAGTCTAAATTGTCTTTTAAGACCTGAAAATTTTGGTTAAGTTGAGTTTGCTTTACCAGTTTTGCTTCGGCTTCTTTTAAACGTTGTATATCTATAGGTTTTAATAAATAATCAACCGCTGATACTTCAAAAGCTTTTACGGCATAATGATTATATGCCGTTACAAATACAACATGAAACTTCAAATCATTGAAATACTTAAATAATTCGAAGCCATTTTTTTGAGGCATTTCTATATCTAAAAACACAATGTTGGGTTGTAGTTGCTTTATTTTTTCTACGGCAACATCAACTTTATGCGCTTCTGCAACCACAGTAATAGCTGTACAATGACGCTGTATTAAATATTGAAGATTGTCTCTTGCGCTTTCTTCATCATCAACAATTATGGCTTTTAAATTAGTCTTCATCAGTCAAAAAAGGGATTATAATAGTTGCGCGTGTTCCTGTGGCTTTATCATCTTGGTATAAATCTTCGTATTCAAATCCAATGTGCTGTTCTAAATGCTGTTGATAGAGCTCAAAACGTTTTTGTATAGCACCTGTTGAAAACGATTTTTGGTAATCAGGTTTTAGTTTATTTATAGCTTCAGAAGCCTTTCTTCCAACACCATTGTCTTCAATAATACATTCTAAAATTTTATCTTTCATATTGAATGTAACGCTGAGATTCTTATCTCCTTCTTTATGTAACAATCCGTGTTTAATAGCATTTTCAACAAAAGGCTGAATTATCATAGACGGAATTTTTAAACTATTGAGAGCTTCATCAATAGTTATTTGATAACTAAAATCTTTTTTAAAACGCAGTTTTTCTAATTCAAGATAGTTAGTAAGTTGTTCAATTTCTTCATCAAGATATATTTGAGTTTTATCACTAAAGTTTAGTATCTCTCTTATCAGATGCGATAATTTTGTAAGGTAATCATAAGCATCATCTTTTTTATCTTTTAAAACTAACGATTGCACAGAATTTATAGCATTGAACAAAAAATGTGGATTCATTTGAGAACGCAATGCTTTAAGCTCACTCATTTTTACTGCATACTCTTTTTGTTCGGTTTCTAGTTGTAGTTTTAAGCGCCGTCTATTTATATACCAACCACCAGCTATGATAATAATTACTGGTATTAATAAGGAATATCCTAGTATCAATCGCTGTCTCTGTAAATCGTTTATTTCTAATTGATTAATCTTTTCTTTTTGCTCTAAATTTTTAATTTCTAATTCCTTCTCTTTGGTTTCGTATTGGGTTTGTAGTTTAGCTATGCTTTCATTAAATCGTAACTCACTTTGGGAGTTGTTTGCAATTACAGCTTGTTTTATAGCATAATCTGTGCTATCTGGTTGTTTGTTATGTGCATAAAGTACACTCAAAAAAAAGTTTAGGCTTTTTTTACGACTATAATCTTTTGCTCTAGTAGAAGCTAATAACTGCTTTGCTATTTTTTTTGCTTGTTCGTATTTTTTGTTATCCTTTAAAATTACTGCATGATAAAATGCAGTGGTATATTTATAATTTAGAGGTATTTCGTCATCAGGAAGTTTGGTTATAGTTTCAATAAGTTTTAGAGCCTCGTGAGATTGTTTATTCACATTTAAAAAGTCGGCTAAGACTACAGTAGATTTATAAACACCATAATTATAATTAGCTTGCTTTGCGTTATACAATGATTTTTTTGCATGGTAGATCGCTGAATCTAAAACCTTTTGTGTACGTTGTTCACTTAATTTTAAATGAGATTGCGCAATTTTTAAATGTATATCTGAAAGTTCTCGCTTTAAATCGTATTTTTTTGCAATAAAAAGCGCCTTGTTTCTATACAGTTTAACTTTGTCATGCTGCCTATTTAGATAATAAACATCCCCCATGTCTAAATTAGCTCTTACTTGATGAAGCGGATTTAAAGTTAATTTTGAGAACTCTAATGCTTTAGTGGCATAAAAAAAGGCACTATCGCGTTTATTTTCTACACTAAAGCATCTGTAAAGCAAATTGATGTCTTTAAACTGATACAAAGTATCTTTTAATAATACATGATCGTCATAAGCATGTTTTGCATATAGCTTCGCTGAATCTAAATTCTTTTTAATCTTAAGAAATTCTAATGCCTTAGTATAATTAGAAATTGCTCTAAATTCTTTTTTATTGGTATCTCTTGTAATACTATCTATTTGTAAAGCAATGGCTTTAGCTTTTTTATTTGAAAATAATAGTTCTTTCTCAAACGTAGTTGTTAATTCTACTAAATCATTATAGCTCGCTTTTTGAGAAAAAGCATAGTTAGATGTAATTAAAATAAATATGATTTTTAGATAACTGAATTTCATTTTATATCAAACATTAAAACCTCAGATGTTTTGTGAATGCATTAGCATACGTAAAAAATATAAAAGTATCTATTTGCGCAATACTTTTTTCCGAATTCAACTATTTATTTTCCGAGTTAAAACTTATGAGCCTTTTTTAAAATGAGTTAGAGATAAGGATTAATAGAATTGTAAGAGATGTATCAGTTTTTATGTGGGGATTAATCCTTTGTATATATTAATTAGTCATTAATATCATAGTGTCTGCCATAAGTTTCTTTTAGTTTTCTAAATAGATATGTCGTATTACTTAGTCCTACTTTTTTAGCAATTACTTTTTGTGTCATTTTAGGGTTTTGTAAATAAAGTTCTTTGGCTTTTTCAAGTCTGGCTTGCAAGATGAGTTGTTGAGTCGTTTGTCCTAAAACAGTTTTAACTTTCCTATTTAAAGTACTTTTAGAAATTTGAAAATAATCGGCAATATCTTGAACACCAAAGTCTGAATTTGAAATATTAGCCTGTATTTTTTGAGTTATTTTCACACTAAAATCTGAACTAGAATTATCAAAATCAATAATTTCCAAGCTCGATAAACTTTTCTTTTCTCTTAATATGGTTTCATAAGCAGTTAAAGAGTTTTTTACGGTTAACAATAGTTCTTCTTCTAAAAACGGTTTAATTAAATAACCATCTACACCAATACGTAGCATATTTAATTTTACAGATTCATCTATACGTGCCGTTAGAATAATAACAGGGATTTGTACGTTTACTTTTTTTACATGTTTGACCAACGTTTTTCCGTTCATTTTAGGCATCATGTAATCGGTAATTAGCAAATCTACCTTTTTGTTTTTAATGATTTTAAGGGCCTCCACACCATTTTCAGCTTCTAAAATGTGATATATTTTTAATACTTCTTTTAAATAATTTCTAAGTTGGTAGTGATCATCTACAATTAAAATAGTTGGTTTATCTAATGTGTTTATTACAGGTGCACCTTTACTGATATTTGAAAATTCAACCGCTTCAGTCACAAACTTGCTAGGAATTGTAATTGTAAATTTTGTGATTTTATTTGGGATACTTTCTACATTAATAGAGAATCCATGCGCTTCAATGATGTTTTTAGTAAAGGCTAAACCAATACCACTGCCTTGAGATTGATTGATGTCGTTTTTAGATTGATAAAAACGGTCGAATATTTTAGCCAAATCCTCTTCAGGAATTCCAATGCCATCATCAATAATTGAAATTGTTAAACTCGTATCATAGTTTATATCAATGGTTACGTTTCCTTTTTGAGACGTAAACTTCAAAGCATTGCTTAATAAGTTGTATAATGATTTAGAGAAGAATTCTTTATCGCAAAGAATAAAGAGTTTGGGCATGTCTGCTTTTAGAGTGAAATTAATATCCTTTTTTGTATATAGTTCAATAAAATCAACATAATGTTTGTTGATAAAAGGAAGTAATTCCACTTGACTTTTCTCTAAGTGTAATTTATTGTCATCTATTTTGCTTAAATCTAGAATGTTATTTAAAATGGTTTCAATATTAGAAATTTGCTCGTTTACAATATTCAATTTTTGTTGATTTTCATCATCTTTAGGATCAATGCGACTGGTGTACCCTTTAATTAAGGTAATTGGAGTTCTTATTTCGTGTGAGAAATTCACAAAAAAGTGCGATTTAAATTCGTTCAGCTTTCGTAATTCAGCTTCTTGCTTTTGAAGAATAATTTTATCAGACAATACGTTGTCTTTTTCTAAAGACAGTAATTTTTCATTTTTTATATTCAATCGTTTAAAATAGTTAAACAACAAGTATAGGGTGATAAATAATCGTAATGTTGGCGATAGTAATAAACGTTCAATATAATCTTCAGGATAAATATCAAATAGATAATAAGGCATCAAAAAAAACAAGAACGAAATCAGCATTAAAATAAAAGGATACAGATTTTTTTTAAACAGACTTAAACTTAATCCACCATTAATCAAAAAGTAATATTTGGTATAGTTTCCAGGAAAGATATATACAGCGTAAATAAAAACATTAATAAACGCAATACTTAAAAATAGTACCCGTGCTACTTCAAATTGATGTTTTTTGTTAAGTAGCAAAACAGGAAGTAAAAATAATGCTGTTAACCCTTGAGCTATTGCATCAGTTAAATTAATTACAAGTTTGGAGTTGTCGTTAAAAAAAGAAAGACCTTGAGAAACAAGGCTTGCTAGAAAGAAGACTAAAATAAGATGCAGCCAAATAACAGCATAACCATTTAAAATTTTAATTCGTTTGTTTTTTTCATTTTCATATGTGTTTGAAAGACCATATGATGCCCAAATACTATATAATTTTTTTAGTTTCAAGAGCTATGTTTTTATTTAAAAGTTGAATATAGAATAAATAAGCATATTTCATTTCATATGACGCAAATGGTTTTTTTTGAATCAAATGGTTAACGAATGCTCTAAATGGTTGGTGTATTGAAGTATAGGGTAAGAGGCACCAATTTAATTTTGCCTAAAATTTAAAACCAAATGATTATGCTTAAAAAAATTACTAGAAAATTCAACCTAATTAATTTAAGACTGTTAATGTTTACTTTTTTTACAGTTTATAGTAATGCCCAACAATTTACACAGCACAATGTATCAGCAGGATTGTCGCAACCACAACAATTTGATTTTGCAGACATAGATGGAGATGGCCATACAGATATTATCGTTCCAGAATACTCAGGAAATAGCATATCTGTTTTATATGGCACAGGAAACCTTTCCAACTACACAAAAGTAACATATGGTTCTTTATTAGTTGGTGGAGCAACCATAAAACCATGGGCTGCACTTAGTTTGGATGTTGATGGTGATAGTGACTTAGATATTGTGTTTTCTAATTATGCAAACTCAACTGCTGCAGATGGTATATATTGGATAGAAAATACAGGAAATCGCTCCTTTAGCAGCCTACAACACCTTTATAATCTAGACAGATGCAGGTATATTGGTAAAGTTAATTTTGATGCAGATCCAGAATACGAATTGCTAGCCCTTGGAGATTCTAATAATACCAATAATGTAAGAGTCCTTAATGTTGTTGGTGGTATAGTAAGCACATTGCTGCAAAGAACAGCTAATAGAAGACCTCTACATGGTTTTTTTACTGATTTAGGTGATACTGGAAGTCTAGATTTGGTCTACTCAAAATTTGGCACTGGTAATGAAATAGATGGGAGTACAGTTAGTACAAATGGAGTGCATACTTACAATGGACCTTCTTACAATTTCGGGATTGTTTTAATAACCAACCAACCAACACAATCTAGAGGTACAAGAAAAACTGTAGAAGGAGATTTTAATGAAGATGGAAATACAGATTTTATAGCCGTTAATGCTGCTGGAAACACCACCAGCTTAAAGTATTATGGTGCAGGGCAAGGAACAATTTTATCTACAACAGATGGTTCTAAGAACATGGTGTCTTTAACCAGTGGTGATTATGATAATGATGGTGTGCTAGACCTTATTGTAATTGATAACGTATTAGACGAAGTCTTGTTGTTTAAAAACACTGCTGTAGATGGTGTATCATCTTCATCAATAGCATTTAATGCGCCAACCACATTATCATCAACTGTTATAGACCCTAATTGGGTTGAATCTATAGATATTGATAATGATGGTGATCTAGATTTTATTGTATCGTTTAATAATGGGGGAGCTGTTAATCAAGGTGGTGTTTCGGTTTTTGAAAATGAAACAACGACATTAAGTTCAAACGATTTTACTTTAAAAGCGAATGAAGTTAAAATTTATCCAAACCCCACAACACAACTTTTAAATGTAGAACTTGGTAATGGCATAGAAAGCATAGGACTATATAATTTACAAGGGCAAAAAGTACTAGAAACAGTTAAAAATACAATAGATATTTCTGACTTATCATTGGGTGTCTACTTGATTAAAATTAAGACTAATAAAGGACGAGTATTTACAAAACAGTTTATCAAAAACTAAATTTGTTATTTAGCTGACATTGAAGTTGAGTTGCCTAAGGTAACTCAACTTTTTGTATAAAACGCTTGTATTATAAGTAAAGCCGGTCTGTCACAAAAAGTAAACTTCCAATAAGTGTGATAGAACCTAAGAATTTTATTTTTTCACTAATTGTTTAGTGCTTAAGTGATAACTACAGGATTATTTCTTGAACCAAAGTGTTTCCGCTTTGAAAATAAAAAACCCACAAAAACAAAAAAGCCACTCCCTTATGGAAATGGCTTGATGTGATCGCGACAGGTTTCCACCTATTTTTTTAACCTCCACATAAGCCACCAAGTTTAGCAATTCAAATTTTAAAGGGGGTAACATTAGGGGCTAAATCACCGATTTTTAGTGTAAAATTCAGTACAATTTATCGATTAAGGTTTACAATAATATTTCTTTCAAAATTTCAATATATTACTGGAAAGTATAACAACTATTTCAGGCATTTTTAAGCACTTCTTTCATTCCGTCACACTTACTTGTTTCATAGGAATAAAAAACGCCTTAGAATGTGGCATAATACAAGTAGAGCATCAAGTAAAGATAAACTTGTATCTACGTGTTTTACTCGTAATCATTTTTCAGCAAGAGTACTTGTATTATTACTTCCCAAAAATCGCCCTTAAACTATATAGGTCTTTAATGTTATAGGTAATAGATTTTATTACTATCTTCTCTTTACTACTATCAGTAATTCCATTTTTTTGGAGTTCTACATTTCATTTCATCAGCTTTCAAATCTATATATTTCTTGATGTCGTAATAATCTATATACTCACTCCCTTTAATTACTGTGTTATATATTTCCATTATATATTTTCTAATCACAGAAGGCTTACCATTAAAATTTTTTATACAATAGTCTATCGTTTTTTCTATCCCTTTGTTTTTAATTCGTTTCCTTACCAGTTGGTCTTTAATTTCCAAACGTGTCATACTGTTGGGCATAAACGCTAATTCTTTTTTACCTTCCTTTAAATTAGTTCTATCAATTATGCCTGCCCAATCATCGATTAGGTAATCCCAGTTATCTCTTATCGCTCCAAGTGTCATAATCTTATCTTTTTTAGGTACGCCAGACTTAGATTTAATTTTTTCTTCTATACGGAGCATATGAAAAGCCTTTTTAATTTTCTTTTTACTCCTTTTTTTCAACTTTTTGTGCTCCTTGGTTTTATCATAAAATTTATAGCCATGCTTCTCCCCATTAAAATACACGGTATTTTTAAATCTACCTCTACTAAGTTTACCCAAACTAACGATTTCGTGTTCTACACCAGAATATATTGCTGGTAGTTTTACATTTCCTCCTATTTCTAAACTCGTAAACTCCAAATCCCATAAATACTGAATATCCACACTTAAAATATTCGACAGCATCTCAATAGTTTCTATATAATCACCGAAATTTAAATCAGCTACAATACTATTTCCAAAACGCCACTTTCTTAGATTCCCCCTCAATTGTATTTTATTACTCTTTTCTCTAATTCTTAGCTCCAAAACATCTTTACCAGTTAAGCTAGGGATTTTATAATCAAAAACTCTCTCGCCAGTTATTCTACTATACTTATTTGTCTTGTCTTTAATTAATCTATCGGTATTTATATCAGTTAAACATCCTTTAGTTCCTATTCTATCTAACATTTTTTCCAATTTTCATTAAAGTAACTATCTACTTCCTTTCTTTTAAACCTCACTTTACTCTTGGTATTATTAGGGTCTTCTTTATAAGCAGGGAGTCCTTTTTTACGCATTCTGTAAAGCTCATTTTTATCAATACCATACTCTTCAAATAGTTGTTTCGTATTTAGCCACTCGCTTTTAGTATATTTACGCTCCAGACGGTAAATAATTTTTTGTAACTCTTCAATCTTCCGAGAGTCTCTTACTCCACGCTTAATTAGATGCTTTTTAAGTGGTTTTAAATCTTTCGACACATAAGCCCTCATAGCACTTTTAAACTGGCTTAGGGCATTTCTTTTTAATGTATTCATAATAGAATATTTTTAGTTAAACATTACATTTATCTAATAACAACTAGACAAAAAAACGTTCGGTAAATAGTGTTAATTTTTAGTTAAATTCTGTCATAAAAAAACCGCTATTTAAAGCGGTTTAGTAGAAATGTTTTTTCATAATTAAGGAAGAGTTACTCTGATGTTCTAAAGCAGCCAGTTCAGCAAATGTTTTAATCCTATCCTTATCACTCTCATCCATATTAATATAGTTATCAGCAGTTAGGTCTACATTAATTCTATCATAAACAAAATTAGGATTATCCCTTTCAGTTTTATCAATCCCTTGATATAATAGACTAACATAATTCTCTACTAATTGGGATTGACTTTGCATAAACAAATCAAAAATTCTTTTTTTAGAAGGACTTAACCAATATTTTAAACCCCAATTTTTTCTAATGCTACCATCACTAAATGTTCTATTTCCAGTTCCAATAGATAATATCTCCAATTCAGCTACATCTTTGCCAAATGCTTTCACAGCTTCTAAAAAGGCTACTAAAGTAGGATTATTAGCCATAACCCCTCCGTCTATTTTATTGGCAAACTCTTTCTTAATAGAGTTTAAATCAACATAACTATTAGAGTAAGAAGGTAGATAAGTAGGAGCTGCTGCCGTAGCCATAGCTACTTGGTACATAGGGATATGAAAATCTCTTATAAAATTTGGATGGTAATCACTTTTTAATACACTAGGTTTACCAGCGTTTAAATCATAAATAGGAATACAAACATGGGTTTTAACATCTTTTAATCTAGGGTCAACCCCGTCATTATACTCACTAAATTTATCTTTAATGAGTTTTTCAAGGAAGTCATTATCGTGCTTAGCATTAAATATCTGACCAAAGAATCCACGGTTATTCCCAAATATTTTACTAGCATTATCTAAGTATAAATTATAAACCTCAGAAGCAGGAATACCTAAAGCTAATGCTAATGCAATAATACCTCCAGTGGAGGTTCCTGTTATTAAATCAAAGTGTTGGTAGATTTTAGTTTTTCCGTCTTGACGATTTAATAATTCAGCTTCAATTAGTTCTAGAAAATGAGCAGGAAATACACCTTTTATTCCTCCTCCATCTATTGACAGTATTTTAAATTTCTTACTCTTCATTAATTATATTTACTTCGATTTCATTAGGATATTCGTTATGACCTCCCCCATACCATTTTCCTTCGGGAAGCCATAACTCATAATAATATAACCACTCACTAGCCCAAGGGATTATTGTATCTACAATATTTAAAGTAGATTTCCATTCTTTTTTAGAAGGAGAATATAAACACAACTGCTGTTTCTCAGAGTTATAGACGTGAGGTAATTTCTTTCTATTAGGGGCGATTTTCAATTTCTTATCAATAACATAAACCCTTACCATTACAGCTTTCATATAGCATATTTTAATAGTGTAAGTTTCGCTTAAAGACGTAGGTTGTATATTAATAGTTACTTCAAAACTATTCCAAGTCTTACTTAGAACCTTAGCATCAGGAAAAGCCTTTTTTATACCACTTAGCTGCATAAAAGTAGGCTTTCCTAATAATCTACTCTTCCGTTTAATAAACTTACTACTCATTAAAGCCTTCAAAATTATGATTAGGTATAGTAGTTCCCGATACACCTAATGCGCCAGTTACAGAAGCCATTTTTCTCTGACCAGACTCTCTTAATAGTCTCTTACGCTCTCCATAATTAGCAAATGCCTTATTAGTGGTATTCTTACCATACATTCTAGTTAGAGATTCATTAAGGTTCTGTAAACCTAAACCTCCACTATTTTTAATTATACCAAGATCACTTTCCAATTTATCAAGCCATTCATAGAAATAAGCTTCTTTTTGTGGTGTCTCTACCCACTTATCAGCAAAATTCTCTTCTGAATTTACAGGATTTACAACCCATTTTTCAGTTTTACCCGTCTCATAATTATATCTTTCTTCTATATAATTACGCATTTGGGTTACTATATTAGAATAAGCATCAATAATGTTTTCACTTTTATTATACGCTCTACTAGCAAGAGTTGTAATAATTATCGAAATAGGTTTATTTTCATTATCATACTTATCATCTAAGAACATTAAATCTCGATGCCTCTTAAGTAATTGCACTACTCGTTGAAGTGGTAGTTTTTCTTTCTGAAATTCCCTTACAGGGTCTACAGATTCACTTAAAGAATACATTTTGGTTTTAGAATAAATAGCTTTTTGGAAGAACCATTTAGCATAACCAAAGGGGTTACTTTTCATCCATTCGTCGGAATTTGTTTCTGTTGGGTAATTATCCTCTTCCTTATCAGTGATTCTAATAGCCATATCATTAACATCTAAATCTTGGCTATTATTAAAAGATTCATTCAAATAAAGTGTAAAGTTTTCATTAGCGACAGAAGGTAATATGTCCATATGATAATTTGAATCATCAGCATATTCTAAAGTCCAACATCTTCTACCTCCTTCGTCATCTTCTATCATATCTCTATATGTTCCGTGAGATTTTAAACGATCACCTACAGCTTCTTTTAGATTTTCTTGGGTCCAATCATTAGGTTTCCCTTCAAGTTTACATACAAGGTCTATATCTAAATCGTCTTCTTCATTAATAGGTTTTATCATAGTACCTAACATAAAAGACCCTTGAGGTAGAATTTTAGGCTTAAATTTATGTAGAGGTGATGTGTCTTTAGATAACCAATCTCCAACAGCTTCATAGCTTTTTACAGCTACATTATACTCGGTTTCAGAAATATCTAATTGTTCTCCTAGTTCATCAAGAATTTCACTAATATCATTTTTGTAATTATCAGTCATAAGCTTTAGTATTTGTCTCCTTTTTTACGGTTAGCATTCGTTTGGAGAGGTCTTAGATTATTTAGGTGGTCAGTACCTCCTTTAGCTTTAGGTTTAGAATGATCTATTTCCCAACCCATAGCGGTATTTTTACCATAAGAGGAATAATAGATTTGATTTCCTTGGGCATCTTTTCTATAAAGGTTCGGGTTTTTGCCTCTAATTTTACTTCCCTTTTCCCATACTTCGTCTTTTCTATTTTTATACGACATAGTATTATATATAAGTTTAACCAACGTTTTAGTAAGGCGGTAGATGGCTAGTTAGACCGAGAAAAAGAGAGATTTTGGTATATCGAAGAAAGGTGTTACTTTCGCACCCACAAAACACAGAGTGATTTCTCTATTTCCATTTAATCACTCTAAACTTCAAAAGTCCTTTCGGTCAGAGGTTAGGACTTTTTTTAGTTCCAATGATTCGTAATAATTCCAAAAGCGTGCCAATAGAGATTTCCTGTCAAATACTTTATTAACAAGTTTTTAACTTATTGTTTTTAAAGACTAAAAACAACTTAGCATCGATGAAATACCCATAAATAGATCAAAAACTAGATATAAACAAATAGACAAAATGTCAGTTTTATCTATTCATAAATGCATTTAAATTCTTTCGGGTCTATAAAACGTGACATTTTTTCCTTTTTTAAGGCTTCTTCATCTAATTTGAATTGTTTAGAAAACCCATTATAACTATCAATACAGTCATCAATAATTTTTCTATACTTAAGATGACGCTTATTAACCTCTTTTAGAAGACTATCTGTTATTTTATAGCTATAAACACTTTTAGCATTAAAATCTACACTATCACAATAAATTATGGCTTTTTCTCTCAATCTTCGCAGTGTATTTAATTGAGTTTTCCTTAATTCAGACATAGGGTTTATAGATACACTTTTAATCTCCTCTTTAGACATATTGTTAATCAAAGAATCTTTTTTCAATATTAAGGTTTCCCTTCTTCTTTTACTGTTATCAAATCTTATACTCAATTCAACACTATCCTTTCTATAACCTCTTCTCGTTTTTCCTCTACTTTTTGATATTGATTTATGATTTTTCTCGATATAGTATTTCAAGGTTAAAAGCTCTCTATCCAATTTATTTAATTGGCTGTTAATTTCGTTAATATCACGACTACCATAAGAAGAAGTACCGTTTTGAGCTTTAACTATATTATTAATCAATAGGAAGAAAAGTAGTATTAGTAATTGTTTCATTATCCTCAGTAATAATCGTAAGCCCCAAACGAAAAGTTTATACAAAAAAAGAAGCGTGGAACTTTAGCTTACCGCAACTGAGGTATCGCCAAACACCCGCACCACTAATAAACCAAGCCCACGCCATAACGTGAGCGAGAGTCTATTAACTTCGTGGTGCTTAAAATTGGCGATTTTCAGTTACACAGTCAATAGCTAACGCTAAAACAATATTTTTAGAAATACTTTATTTCATAGGGTAAAAATAGTTATTTAATCCGTTAAACAAAATCAGACTTATTCATAGCGTTAGACAAAATATCTAAGTCGTCCTGTACATAGCGCATAGTCATTTTTATATCAGAATGCCCCATAAGTTTCATAATCGTAAAAGCACTCACTCCATTTTCGGCTAATCTAGTTCCAAAAGTATGCCTCGATACCTTAAAATTAATATCCTTATCTATTTCAGCCATTTTAGCCAATATTTTTAAATCTCTATTTACCGCTTGGTGAGACTTTTTAGGAAAAAGAAAATCATCGTCTTTCTTGATATCTAAGCCATATTTTTTAAGAATTTCTAAAGGCTTAGAAACTAGTGGAACTCTTACAATTCTCTTAACCTTTTGTTGTGTTTTTATTATAACACCATCAATTACTTCTTTCTTTTTTAAACTGAACACATCACCAATTCTTAAGCCCGTATGACAGGCAAACTCAAATGCATCTTGACTTAACTCCAATCCAGTACCCTCCGTTTCAATATCATAAAAATCAAACTGCTCTTTTTTAGTAAGAAACACAATAGCAGGTTTACATTTCGGTTTTGGTATATCACGCAGTGGATTTTCACTTACTAGGTTATCTCGTTTCATTTTATTAAAAAACGCATTCAAATTTTTATGCTTATTGTAGAGGTTATTCACACCTTTTATCGTTTTTAAATAGATAAAAAATTTCTCAATAAATTTCTTATCGACTTCTCCTATTTTCAAATCAGACCTATATTCATATAGTTGTTTTCCAATAACTTCATAGATATATAATGTATCTTCCGTAACACCATCATTTAACTCCTTATGTTTTAGAAATTCATCATAATAATGGAAAAAGTTTTTATTATCAATACCATTATAGGCATCTTTTAAATCCTGTATAGAAAAAGGAATATCATAACGGTTATTATTATCTACATACTCTTCTACTTTTTTCATACAAGACCTTAACCGTTTTTTCTCAATCTCTAAATCTTTATTTCTTTTAATAAAGTTAGCTTCTTTACTCCAATCTTCTTTAAAGAGAGTAACTCCTGTCATTAGTTTAGCCACTTTATTATCCATAGATACTCTAATATTAATGGGACACTTTCCATCCATTCTTTCCTTATCAGTTCTCACAATAAACTTAAGATTAACAGTTTTCATTTTTTTAATTTTATATTATACAATAGGATTTTATCAATGATTTAAAACAAGCCCTTTTATATACTTATATCTATAAATCATTTTTTTGTCATGGGTAAGTTTTACTTTTTTTTACAATTTTCAAAGCATCCCAGCAATGGCAAGGGTTTACAACGATAATTAGTTTTCAACAATAGTGTGGAAAAGTAATCCGAACGTTTTTAGTGGAAACTGGTATTAGTAGTAGCTATACGACAAATAAGATTACCAAAAAAAGAAGGGGTATTTTTATCAAAATAAAAAAGGGGGTAAGAAAAGGGGTAGGTTTTTACAAACTTATAGAAACTTATTAAGCAATAGAAGGTAAAAAGAGCGTTCTAAGAAACCTATACAAAATAAGGGTTAAACCCAATAAATAAGCGGTATAAAACAAAAAATCCCCACTAAAATAGTGAGGATTAATGTGATCGCGACAGGATTCGAACCTGTGACCGTCTGCTTAGAAGGCAGATGCTCTATCCAGCTGAGCTACGCGACCATTGCTATTAGAGCGGTGCAAATATAACACCTCTTTATAACTATACAATATAAAAATGCAGAAATTTAATCGAGATGTTTAACTATTTCTTCAAATGCATTATCTCTAGAGTTTATGACTGATAATACAGTCGGTAATACTTCAATATCTGGTATGACGCCTCTATTGGTAAATCGCTCTTCAAAAAACGGTGCTTTGGTACTGATTAATGGCAGGTTGATTTTTACTTTGGAATTTGGCAAGTCTAATGTAGGGATGTAACCGCTTACATTACCAATATAACTTCCTCCGGTTTCTTCCCCTATAAAAAGTGCTCTTTTATGATAATGTAATCTTGAAGCAAAATCTGCTGCTGCTGAAAATGTAAAAGCGTTTATCAATACCAATACTTTGCCTTTGTAGTGATTCTCATAGGGTTTAAATGATCCTAATGTTGGGTGATCTTCCCAAAGGTGTTTGGTAGCGTCATAAGTGCCTTTTTCATTCTTTATAAAACACTTAGGATCAATATCCCAATGCTTACCATCGGGTAAAAATTTGTAGTTGTTTTTCACAAAAGTAACCTCACTACCATAGCTAAAGGTCTCATTTAATAAATATCGTAACAGATACATAGAATAGGAGTCTTCGCCACCGGTATTATTTCTAAGGTCAATGATGAGATTGTTGATTTTTGAAGTATTTAGCGCTCTTATAACACTATCAATTTTACTATAAAAACGCTGTTTTGGATAATAAGTCGGATTAAAAGAATTGATATCCAGAAGTGCAGTGGACTTTAAACTATCTATAACATGAAATGTTAATGCTTCGAAGGGTTTAGAAGTTCGAGATGTTTTTAATTGGTACTGTTTTGGAGATAATCCTTTTAGATGATGTTCTTCAACACTACCGTTTTCGTTTTTGATTTTAACTGTATATGTGGTTCTTACCTTTCCTAAAAACCTTAAGACTCTGGTTAAGTAAGGGATATTTTGTAAGCGTCTATATCTTACAGTCTCAATATCACCGTCTCTATGCATGTAGGGAAGTATGTTTTTGAAATAAGCTTCTGCATTTTCACCATTAATCGTCACAATTTCTGCTCCTGCATTTATGGTTTTATTGCTTAAATTTTTGATAACAAAAGGTTTATCGTCAACGAATAAAAATTGTAAAGGAAAATATATACTGTCTTTAACTTCATTTAAATTGGCGGGAAATACCTGAGCATGTCCATCTCTCAATTCTGCAATTATTGGTAAAAGAAGCCCTGCAAACTCATCAGAAGAGATATCAGGCTTTTTCTTTACGGACGCTTTAGCTTTTTGAAACTCATGGTTTAACTTATCAGGAGTCGTGAACCTAAAAGGATCGCCATGGGCATTTAAAATCCAGTATTTTAAAGTGTCAATGTCATTGACCAAATCTTGATTGAATGATTTTTCATTTGTGTTGCTATTTTGATTTTGAGGCGTTTGGCACGATAGTACAGTCAAAAGTATTAAGACGCCTATTAAATACTTAATAGTGTTTTTCATGGTTATGTTTTTGTATAGCGTAACCTTATGTTATGCTAGATCTATAATTGCTGTGTATAAATATATTTAATTCTACATTTGTAGAATGTAAATAAATGTTAAATGATGGCTTAAGAGATTGAGTGTTGCATCATTAAAAAATCAAGACAAATACTGTATGTTCAATTTTTAAATAAAAGAACTGAAGGGATGCTTTTTGAGTACGTAGAGCATAATCATTAACTAAAAAATTACATCGTCTACAATATCAAAAGGAATCTCAGCGTACGTTTTCTTTAATTATAAGCTAGTTAATACAACTACAGCTTAAGAAAATTAAAAGGTGTTTATAAAAACAAAACTCTCTTTAAGATATTAAAAATACAAAAGAGAGCTTCGTTTTTGTTTATGATATATTATTATAAATAGTACTACATTTTAATAAATCGCTTTATAACAGTACCATTTTCAGAATTAATGTTTAGAAAATATTGAGCATTTTCTAGATCTGTAACATCTATTTTAAAATCCTGTTGGTTAATACGTTTAATAGATTTTACTACCCTACCAGTAAGGTCATATACTTCAGCATCTATAAAAGTGGTGTTTGCTGTTGTTACATAAAGAATGTCTGATGAAGGGTTAGGGTGTAAATTTACTTTAGGTTCATTAAACTCATTTTCTATAATTCCTAAAGTTGAGTCTACCGTAATGTTAAAACTGCAAACATCATCATTACCGGCAGCGTCTGTTATTGTATAAGTAACTAACGTCGTACCTGCAGTTATAACCGTACCAGCAACAGGGTTTTGTAAAGTACTTATACTACCATTAGCAGTACAATTGTCACTGAATGTAATTATGCCATCGTAATCTAAAATGGTATAGTTTCCACTCATATCTGGAGCAACAGAAAAGTCAGTCGGACAATCTGTGATCACAGGATCAGTATCATCGACCACAGTTTGATTTACCGTACAGGTCGCTGTGTTACCACTGCCATCTGTAGCTGTTAATGTAATGGTTGTGGTACCCAGTCCTAGAGTAGCACCAGCTGCTGGAGATTGCGTAATGATAGGTGATGCCGTACAATTATCTGTAGCAGTCACTGAACCAGTTAAATCCGGAGCTGTACCCGTACAAGAAGCACCTGCTGAGATGTTAGCAGGAGTAGAGGCACATACCACAATTGTAGGATCGGTATCATCGACTACAGTTTGGTTTACCGTACAAGTTGCTGTGTTTCCACTGCCATCTGTAGCTGTTAGAGTAATGGTTGTAGTACCCAGTCCCAGAGTAGCACCAGCTGCCGGAGATTGCGTAATGATAGGTGATGCCGTACAATTATCTGTAGCAGTCACGCTTCCAGTTAAATCCGGAGCTGTACCTTGACAAAAATTATTGGCAGGGATGTTAGCCGGAGTAGAGGCACATACAGTGATTACAGGATCAGTATCATCGACCACAGTTTGGTTTACCGTACAGGTTGCTGTGTTTCCACTACTATCTGTAGCTGTTAATGTAATGGTTGTAGTACCCAGTCCCAGAGTAGCACCAGCTGCCGGAGATTGCGTAATGACAGGTGATGCTGTACAATTATCTGTAGCAGTCACGCTTCCAGTTAAATCCGGAGCTGTACCTTGACAAAAATTATTGGCAGGGATGTTAGCCGGAGTAGAGGCACATACCACAATTGTAGGATCGGTATCATCGACTACAGTTTGGTTTACCGTACAAGTTGCTGTGTTTCCACTGCCATCTGTAGCTGTTAATGTAATGGTTGTAGTACCCAGTCCTAGAGTAGCACCAGCTGCTGGAGATTGCGTAATGATAGGCGATGCTGTACAATTATCTGTAGCAGTCACCGAACCTGTTAAATCCGGAGCTGTACCTTGACAAAAATTATTGGCAGGGATGTTAGCCGGAGTAGAGGCACATACAGTGATTACAGGATCAGTATCATCGACTACAGTTTGATTTACCGTACAGGTCGCTGTGTTTCCACTACCATCTGTAGCTGTTAGAGTAATGGTTGTTGTTCCCAGTCCTAGAGTAGCACCAGCTGCTGGAGATTGCGTAATGACAGGCGATGCTGTACAATTATCTGTAGCAGTCACACTTCCAGTTAAATCCGGAGCTGTACCTTGACAAAAATTATTGGCAGGGATGTTAGCCGGAGTAGAGGCACATACAGTGATTACAGGATCAGTATCATCGACCACGGTTTGATTTACCGTACAGGTCGCTGTGTTGCCACTGCCATCTGTAGCTGTTAAAGTAATGGTTGTAGTACCCAGTCCCAGAGTAGCACCAGCTGCTGGAGATTGCGTAATGATAGGTGATGCTGTACAATTATCTGTAGCAGTCACACTTCCAGTTAAATCCGGAGCTGTACCTTGACAAAAATTATTGGCAGGGATGTTAGCCGGAGTAGAGGCACACACCACAATTGTAGGATCGGTATCATCGACTACAGTTTGGTTTACCGTACAAGTTGCCGTGTTACCACTACCATCCGTAGCTGTTAATGTAATGGTTGTTGTACCCAGTCCTAGAGTAGCACCAGCTGCTGGAGATTGCGTAATGATAGGTGATGCTGTACAATTATCTGTAGCAGTCACGCTTCCAGTTAAATCCGGAGCTGTACCCGTACAAGAAGCACCTGCTGAGATGTTAGCCGGAGTAGAGGCACATACCACAATTGTAGGATCGGTATCATCGACTACAGTTTGGTTTACCGTACAAGTTGCTGTGTTACCACTGCCATCTGTAGCTGTTAATGTAATGGTTGTAGTACCCAGTCCCAGAGTAGCACCAGCTGCTGGAGATTGCGTAATGATAGGTGATGCTGTACAATTATCTGTAGCAGTCACACTTCCAGTTAAATCCGGAGCTGTACCTTGACAAAAATTATTGGCAGGGATGTTAGCCGGAGTAGAGGCACATACAGTGATTACAGGATCAGTATCATCGACCACGGTTTGATTTACCGTACAGGTTGCTGTGTTTCCACTACTATCTGTAGCTGTTAATGTAATGGTTGTAGTACCCAGTCCTAGAGTAGCACCAGCTGCCGGAGATTGCGTAATGACAGGCGATGCTGTACAATTATCTGTAGCAGTCACACTTCCAGTTAAATCCGGAGCTGTACCTTGACAAAAATTATTGGCAGGGATGTTAGCCGGAGTAGAGGCACATACAGTGATTACAGGATCAGTATCATCGACCACGGTTTGATTTACCGTACAGGTCGCTGTGTTTCCACTGCCATCTGTAGCTGTTAGAGTAATGGTTGTAGTACCCAGTCCCAGAGTAGCACCAGCTGCTGGAGATTGCGTAATGGTTGGTGTCACACCACTATCATCTGTGGCGGTAACATCTCCTGTAAGATCCGAAGCTGTGCCTAGACAAGATCCATTTGCTGATATATTGGCCGGAGTAGAGGCACATACAGTAATTACTGGGTCTGTAGTGTCTGCTAAAGAAACGTCAGACAACTCCAATTCTAAAATTCTAAAATCTTGTACACCTGTATTAACAACAAGTTCATCGATATCATCAAATCCAGTTTGTGCAGTAAGGTCGATATCGTATAATGTACCATGAGTAGCTCCATTTACTGAGTAAATGCCCGTTTGTGTTCCGTCCTTAAATCCAACTATAGAGAAATCTGTGGTTTCATAAGGCGAGCCAGAATTGGGTCTGTAACAGCGTGGAACAACTTGAATGTTACGGGCTTCAAAATCGTCACCAGAATTTCTTGTAAAGATCACTCGTTTATTAGCTCCGGCACTATTTCCAATACCTGCACCAGAAACTGATAGTTCACCAGATCCTTCGGCTAAAGATATACCTCCAAAGCCACCTCTGCCAGTTGTATTTTCACAAGCTTGTATGTCTAAATCGTTATTGGATGCTGGTGAATAGGTAATTATTGAAGAACAATACTCAGGTGATTGTGCTCCAAAAGCATTAGCTAGATTGGAGGAGCCATTAAATTCAAATACTTGACCAAATGACATTAAAGACATTAGGATAAATAAGATAGATAAGGGTAATTTTTTTACATACATGGGCTGGTTTTTTTGGGTTACTTATTAATCGATTATTATGTTTTTTAATATTTTAAAATGTATTGTTGTTTGTGTTTTTCATTACATCCTATTACGGCCTGTATTACATCTGAACCAAGTATCTTAACCTGAAATGAGAGAGTGGTTAGCACATAACTAATTGTAATCCTATAGATTCTAAAGATTAATTTGAGTACGGAGGATACATTATGTCGTAACATAAAGTTATTCTGGGATTGCAATTGCAATCCGTAAAAGAAAAAAGAAGTGATTAAATACGGGGTTAAGTAGGTTAAAATAGGTTTCAAGGCATGATTGGATTATATGACTATAACTTTGGTTTAATTATTAATAAAACTCATCAATGGTCTAAATTTTCTAACTAACTTAGGGGAAGTTAATCTCCAAAACTTTGGATATCAAAAACGAAAACCTAGTACATTTTCTCCAAACCATAGTCTTTTTATTAAAGAAACATCTATTACATCTTTCTTAAAGACTATGCATAATATTTAACTGTAATTATCAATACAATAATTACGAATTCAAAAGTAGAAAAAAAACGTACAAAACAATAATAAAAAAATACTTTTTTTACATTTAATCGTCTTTTTTGTCTTTTTAACGACAAGTTTTTAATGGTGGTATTTACGCTATTTCTTATTTAAGATATTGATTATTAGTGTTTTATTATTTTAAAAGCATAAGTAAACTACTTGGGTATGTTATTCTGTTTCAAAAAGGAATATTCATGGGCACTAGATATAGGATTATACCTATATTTATATCGCTATAGAAGTACATAATCTTGATCATAAATTAATACTATAACCCTATGAGTTTTTTCAAAAACAGAAAGCATAACTGGCATTTAGCTTTAGTTTTTATCCTAATGATCAGTAGTATTTGTCTGTACCCTGTCTTATTAGGTGGTGTAGTAAATTATGATGATGATACGATAGTGTTTCAAAATCCAATCATTAAAAATTTTAAGTTTTCTGATATATATCTTCTATTTAATCAAGGTATTGGTGGAAATTATCACCCATTGACCACCTTATCATTCATTTTAAATTATAAATTATCGGGTGAGACTGCGTTTGGTTACCATCTTATAAATTTGATTTTACACCTTTTCAATACGGCATTAGTATTTGTGTTTATTAGGAAGTTAACGTCTGACAATTTTAAAATTTCATTGGTTACAGCTTTATTTTTTGGGATACACCCTATGCATGTTGAATCTGTAGCATGGATTGTAGAACGAAAAGATGTACTGTTTACTTTTTTCTATCTATTAAGTCTGATCTTCTATCTTAATTATAGTAAGCGAAAGACTCTTAAGTACTATATTTTATTTACATTTTTAGGCATATTATCACTTCTTTCAAAACCCGCAGCAGTAACACTTCCTGTTGTATTAATTCTAATAGATTACTTCCAGAATAGAACAATTTCCATTAAAAATGTTTTTAATAAACTTCCTTTATTTGTGGGTGCTTTTTTATTGGGGGTAGCTACTATATTAATCCAAAAGGATGATGCTATAGGCGATTTGAATCAGTTTTCAATATTTGAAAAAATTGGCCATGCCAGCTACGCACTATCTATATATTTGGTAAAAAGTATTGTGCCATACGGTTTCTCTGTAATGCATCCTTATCCGGAAGGCACATCCCTTTGGACTTTAAAATTAGTTTCAGCAGTATTACTTATAGCAGTTATTCTAGCCTTAATACTAAAGAAAGGAATCAAAAACAAATACGTGGTTTTTGGTACTGTATTTTTTGTGATTAACCTTATTCTTGTATTGCAGTTTTTTTCTGTAGGAAGGGCAATTGTTGCTGAGCGGTATACTTACCTGCCGTATATAGGTTTGTTTTTTATAATAGGATATGTATGGGATTATGCATTCAAAAAACAGAAATCTTATCGTAAAGCTATGACCGGCTTTTTAGTAGGACTTGTTATATTGTGTTCTTTTAGTACCTGGAATCAAAGTAAGATTTGGAAGTCCAGTGAAACGCTTTGGTCTAAAGTTATAAAAGAATACCCGGGAGATTGGTATGCATATATTGGACGTGGAAATTATTATAAGGATATAGGAGCGTTTAAAATGGCTATTAACGATTATTCTAAGGCAATATCACTTAATCCTAATCATTTTCATAACTATTTTAATAGGGGAGATGCCTACAGGGCTTTAGGTCAATATCAAAATGCTATTACAGATTATAATGAGGCTATTGAAATCAATCCTGATTATGCAAAAGCTTATGTGAATAGGGGACAATTTTTATATGAATTGCAACAGTTTGAAGCTGCATTATCTGATTTTAATAAGGCAATACAGTTGGATGAAGCCATTACGCAAACTTATGTGAATAGAGCTAATGTACATTTAGCGCAAAACAATTATGAGTATGCATTGAAAGATTACAATAAAGCGATAGCTCTCAATGATGATCAATATGAAGCCTGGTATAACAGAGGCAACCTATGGTTAAACAGTAAAAATTACCTTAAGGCTATTTCTGATTATAAAAAAGCTATTTCAATAGCATCAGATCAGGTTAACGTTTATAACAACTTGGCTAATGCCTATTATCAAAATAATCAATTGCAAGCAGCTATAAATACCTACAGTGACATGATTCGTCTCTTTCCGGATTTTGTTGATGGATGGTACAATAGGTCTATTGTATATTTTCAGTTAGGGGAAAAAGGAAAAGCCTTGAAAGATGCTTTAAAGGCGAAATCTTTGGGTAAAACCGTTTCTCAAAACTATTTAGATCAGCTGTCCCTTTAATTTATCTAAAAACAAAAAGCGCTCTTTAGAACATTTACTGTCTAAAGAGCGCTTCTTTATTTTAACTTGTCGGGGTGGCAGGATTCGAACCTGCGACCTCCGCGTCCCAAACGCGGCGCGATAACCGGGCTACGCTACACCCCGAAACTAACAATTTGAACACTGTTATTGCGGAGAGACCGGGATTCGAACCCGGGCAACACTTACGCGTTGACAGATTAGCAATCTGCTCCATTACCACTCTGGCACCTCTCCAATACAATCTAGTAAGAACGTCTCTTAAATTGCGGATGCAAATGTAGCTTTTCATATTAAAGAACGCAACAATTTTTTTAGTTTTTTCAGAGAAAACTAGCTACTCATTTTATTTTGAAGCAGGTAGAACGTATAATGCTCTTATCATTGCCTTTAATTCTGTATGCAGGGTACAAATTTAAGAGTCCAAAAAGAGCTACTTTTTTGCAACGATCACAATTTTTTCATCATGCATATTAGTTGTGAAAAATAAATAGAGATCACCGCCATCTTTAATCTTGAATTTTTTTCGAATTTGTGCTACAGACAGTGGAAAATGTCGTGTGGTGATGTTAGCTTTAGATATGCCTTGCTGTGACAGGGCTTTTTTATGAAATGGTAATACCGTTACTATCTTAAACGAACGACCCGGAAAGTCCATGAGAACTTCAGAAGTATATAGATGCGCATGCTTACTCAATTTTAGAATATTAAGCGATGTGCTTAGCGTGTTGAAGGCGCCTGATTTTAAGAGTGCTGTATTGGGTTCGTATATGAAGTTTAGAGGTAAACCATATGTGGCTTGTTGTTGAAATTCATCATCGTAGTTAAAATCAAAGACCTGTCTGGTATCCTTTTGTAAATTAACTGTTTTGATTTCAATACCGCCTTTATAACCGTATTCCAATACCCATAACAGTTCTTTCACCTCATTATGTACTGCAACAATATGAATGACTTTTACAAAGGATAGCTCTGCAATAGTGGCGGATAAGTCCAAAAGCGGCGAGGTTTTAACCAATATGTTTTGAGAATATTCGAAATACGTGTTCAATAAGGCCACAATATTTGGGGAGCAGTCAGATAGTAAAAAGACTTTGCTCTTTTTCTGGTCGCGTCGGGAGGGATCAATATAGATCCAGTCGAAAGACTGTTTTTGCATCTTTAATACATCAAGACCATCATTCGCGAAACATTGTATGTTATCGATGTCTAAAACCTTGTAATTGTGAGCTGCCATTTCTGAGAGTAGTGTGTTGACTTCACAATGTGTGACGCTATCAAAGCGTTTGGAAAAAAAATAATCATCTACCCCAAACCCTCCGGTAAGATCTATCAATGCTGTTCCTGAGATCAACTCCGATTTATAGCGTGCTGTAAGCTCAGATGAGGTTTGTTCAATATTCAGTTTATTAGGGTAATAAATCTGTGGCGTATTGAACCATGTGGGCAACTTTTTTTCGGCTTTTTTTTTAGCTTCAATTTGTTCAATAATGGCTTTGCCTAATTCAGGCGGATATGGCAAACCTTTAAGTACTAAAGTACCAATATCTGAATTGATATTATTTTTTATAAATTCCTGTATATCAATATTTAATATTGAATTATCCAAATAATTACTATAAGTCTTTAGTGAGCTTTCTGACGATCTTATATTCCGATAAAAATTCTTTTAAGATGACCTTAATTGCTGTATAAGAAGGTACGGCAACAACCATGCCTATAATACCAAATAAGATCCCGGCAATGATAATGACCAAAAAGATTTCCAGAGGATGAGATTTGACACTTTTAGAAAAAATTACAGGCTGACTGAAGAAGTTATCAACCAGCTGCGCAATGATAAACCCAATCATTACATAGGTTGTTTTTGGTAAGATGACATCGCTAAAACTTTCACCCAGATTGCTAGACATGCTCAATAGCACCATTAAAAATGCACTCACTATGGGTCCAACATAAGGAATCAGATTCAATAAGGCACATAAGAATGCAATAACTATAGCATTGTCAATTCCGAAGATCAATAAAACAATTGTGTATATGACAAATAATATCAGAATCTGAAAAACCAATCCTATAAAGTAGCGCGATAATAAATCCTTGATCTTAGTAATGGAGCTTTTGGTTCTGTTGACCTTATTATTAGGAATGATCGTCATAATACTGTCTTCAAAAAGCTTGCTGTCTTTTAGAAAGAAAAAGGAAATGAACAGTACAGAGAACAGCCCTACACTAAAGCTGCCTAATCCGCTTACTATGGAGTTTACAAAATTAGGGATCAGTGCAAAATCAAATTTGGAAAACAAATTAGAATCTTTAATGGATTGTTGCACATCGATGTTCTGAAATTCAAAATAGGTAACGATCTCGTCATACAAGTTTTCTACATTGTTTTGCAGTTGTTCTATATCTAGTAAGGACAAGTTATGCCCCTGTTCAACAATCAGAGGAATAAAAAGCCCTATCAGACCTATAAAGAGTCCTATGAACAATACCATAGTAGTAATAACAGCCAGAATATTTTTGAATTTTAACCGGCGTCTGAGAAAGATAATAACAGGTCTACCGATCAAAGCAATCACAGCGGCAATAGCAATATATACTATGACAGATTGTATTTGGTACAGGAAGTACAGCAGTATTACAATGCCCAGAATGATTCCGAGTGCTCTTAAAATACCGTTGGCTATGACTTTTGAGTTCATGGGATAAATATAGTTCTTAATTTGCAGAACCAGACATTTGTTTGGTCATTTCATATAACACAATACTGGCCGCTTGTGTCACATTCATACTACTGTTTTCGCCATACATGTCTATATGTATTACAGCATCGACTATGGCTAATACCGTTTCCGAAATGCCATAATTTTCATTACCAATAACTATAACATAGGGTGTGTTTGGTGCAATTTTGAACTTATGCAAGGGCTGGCTATTGTTGGTAATTTCCACAGCCAAAATGCGATAACCTTCAGCTTTTAATCGTGTGATTTCAGTTTCAGCATCGGGGACTACTTTATAGTTCACATACTTTTCAGTAGATCGTGAGGTTTTGGCCATACGCCTCCCGATAGGCGTATTGTCACCACAAAACACCAGCGTTTCAATACCAAAAGCATCGGCAATGCGAAACAAGCTACCAATATTTGGAGCATTAGTAATACGATCGCTAATTAATACGATAGGAAACTTTTGCTTTGTAAATGCTGTAGAGTAGTGGGTATGCTGCAAATTGTATAAATTATTTTACTAATGAGCCGTTAAAAGTACTAGCTTTTTTCTTCATCTCTGTCCAAAACCATAGGGGAATGGTGCCGGTTAGTGTACTTATAAAACCAAAGTCCCATAGAAAATAAGTTACAATGGCTGCTAAAATAAATCCGAGGATTACAAAGGTGTAGTTTTCTTCAGCATACAATCTGTTGATGTGTTTCTTGGTAAAATTTCCGCAATACTTACATCGTTCATTAAACTCGTTGGTACCTAGTTCCATTAGTAGGCCATGCCTGTCTTTAGCTTTGGTATTTATAGTATTATCTTTTTTACAAGAACTGCAGCGATAACTTAACTTCATAGACTAGTTTTCAAAAGCATATTTTACAATATTGGCACCCATTTTAAGTGCTTTTTCTCTTACTTCTTGCGGATCGTTGTGTACTTCTGCATCTTCCCATCCATCACCGAGATCACTCTCAAAAGTAAATAGTAATACTAAGCGGTTCTCATAAAACAAACCTAAGGCTGTTGGTGCTTTTCCATCATGTTCGTGGATTTTAGGTAAACCATTAGGAAACTTATAGGCAATATTAAAGATTTCGTGATTGGAGGGCATTTCGGTAAGATCGGTATTGGGAAACACTTTCTTAAGTTCTTTAGTAATGTATGGTTTCATTCCATAATTGTCATCAATATGTAAGAAGCCCCCGGATGTGAGATAGTTTCTTAAATTTTCGGCATCGTCTTCACTAAAAAATACGTTCCCATGACCGGTCATATGCAATAAGGGGTACTGAAAAATATCCGAACTGCCAACTTCAACATTTTCTATACGTTCATCAATGGCGGTACCTATGTTAGCATTACAATATTTGATAAGATTGGGTAGCGCAGTTGGATTACTATACCAGTCGCCTCCGCCTTTGTATTTTAGAACGGCCAGTTTTTGTGCATGTCCGGTTACAGCTGTTAAACAAATCACAAATGCCGTTACGGCTGTAAGCATCTCTCTTTTAAACGTACTAAAGGTCATATTCCAAATGTAAAAAGAATTGTTATGAAATCTATAGTTTTAACGTTATTTATAATGCCTTTGTTTTTTACAATTCAAGCGCAAGAAAAAAGTAATATAGTAGTTTTGGAGCTATTCACGTCCCAAGGGTGTTCGAGTTGTCCACCGGCGGATGTGCTTCTTAAGAAAGTGAAAAATGAAAATGATAACGTTATTGCCTTATCGTATCATGTCGATTATTGGAATTATATCGGATGGAAAGACCCATTCAGCAAAGCCTCTTATAGCGATGCGCAGCGAACCTATGCTACGAAATTTAACAGTAGCACTATATACACACCACAATTAGTGGTTAATGGAAAAGAGCATGTTGTAGGGTCTGATCGTGCAAAGGTAACCCGTAAGATCAAAGCTCATGCTCAAACAAAAACCAGCAGTAAGGTAGCCATAACTAAAGCCTCAAAAAAAGACCAACAAGTTACTTTTGATTATACTGTAAATGGAGATGCTACAAATAAGGTCCTTAGGGTTATTTTAGTCATTGATGAAAGGACAACTTCTGTAAAGCGTGGCGAAAACAGAAACAAGATTATTGTAAACAGTAATGTGGTTGTGGCTGAACAAGCTTTTGAACTAAAGGAACGTGAAGCTAGTGGTTCAGTTATCATTCCTGAAATTGTTGAAGCCAACGATGAGTTATCTATAGTGCTTCTATTACAAGACAAAAATCTGGATGTGCTGAGCGGTGCTCAAATGGCATTATAAGCTATTTAATAATGCAATGCTATGGCAAGCAACTATGGCTGCTGTTTCTGTGCGTAATCTGGTATCCCCAAGTGTGATGGGAGTAAAACCATGTTCTAATGCTAATGCGATCTCCTGAGAACTAAAGTCGCCTTCCGGTCCTATGAGAATGGTATAATCAGTACTAGGCTTGAGTTGTGATTTAAGCGATTGTTTTTGGGTCTCTTCACAATGTGCTATAAAGCGTTGCCCTAACAGATCTTGTTCTAAAAACCTCTTGTATGAGATTGCCGGATTCAATTTGGGTAAATAACATTGCAGTGATTGTTTCATTGCCGATTGTATGATTTTTTCCAAGCGTTCCTGCTTAATAACTTTACGTTCGCTATTGTCACATATAACAGGCGTAATACTATCAATACCAATTTCAGTAGCCTTTTCGAGAAACCATTCGTAACGGTCATTCATTTTTGTTGGTGCCACTGCGAGATGCAAGCGGTAATTACGCTTATCTTGTAACGTTTTAGAATTGATACTAGCAGTACATTTTTTAAGATCTGCCATCACAATTTCGGCTTCAAATAACCAGCCCTTACCATTAGTAATGTTTAGTACATCTCCTTCTTTTTTTCTGAGCACTTTTACAATGTGTCGGCTTTCCTCCTTATCAAAGCTGAACGTTGTATCGCTATCATTTATATTTGGATTATAAAACAGTTGCATTATCTGGCATACGCAGTTACCTTGAGAACCGAGATTTCCTCAATGTGTTTAACATCATGGGTTTTTAAGATCACATAACACAAGTTGTTGTCGTCAATATCTAAAGTGAAAATATCACCACTATCGTGTGTTTTTATAGCATCCTCAAAGTCAGAATGCATTGCACCTTCTGCAAACCAACCCAGATCACCTCCGGTTTTAGCACTACGATCCATAGAGTATATTCTGGCTAGTTTTTCAAAGGGGTAACCCTCACGGTACTGTGATATTATCTTTTCTCTCAAACGATCGATCTCATCCTTAGTTTTTTGCTTAGAATCAAAAACGATCATACTGGCTCTGTAATGCGGCGTTTCTTTTTTATCTATGACCTTGTAATATGTTTTACCAAGCTCGGTTTTGTACACTTTTCTACCACCTTTTGGTAATTTAAAAAGTGATGTCGCCAGAGTTGTTTTATGTTTTTCTTTATTGAAGGTGAAGAATTTCCCTTCATTGCGTTTCTGCGTCTTAGCAAATGATTTCGCAGCTTCGGGAGTTGATATGGAGTCTAATCCTTTTTCGATAGAATTCTGAGCAACGCCCAGTGAAGATACAATAAGCAGTAGGATAACAATTGATTTCATATGGTTTCGAAATGGTTTATAACACAAAACAACTAAATTTTAAAACTTAAAACGCAATGGAGTCGATTGGCTTATCAACAGAAGTTTTAACAATTTATAAATTACTTCAGTTTGGTTTTGGCATGCTCAAGTCCTAAAGTTATATAATGATGCAGCTGCGATTCGGTAGTAAAACCTTCTTCTGAGACATAGATAAATTCTCTCATAGACCTTTTGGTGAAATCCATAGGTCTTACATAAGGCTTAGTAAGTTCATCAGGCATTTTATGGTCTAGAACTCTAACGGCAAGATCGTCTTTAACAATACCAATAGTCATTTTGCCTTTGTACAAAAACGACAGCCCGCCAAACATTCGTTTTTCAGTAAATTCCTCTGTAAAACCTTTGAGAGTACTTCTGATGCGTTCAGCTGTAGTTTCGTTATATGCCATAACTGAGAATTTAAATTTTTAATCGTGCTGTCGCCATGATATCAAAATCAGAGAAGTCTTTTTTTAGATATTTTAAATACCCAACAATGGCAATCATTGCAGCATTATCGGTAGTGTATTCGAACTTCGGGATATAAGTTGTCCAACCAAATTTCTGTTCCCCATTTTTTAAGGCTTGTCTAATACCTGAATTGGCAGATACACCACCACCAATAGCAATATGCTTAATACCGGTTTGCTTTACGGCCAATTTTAATTTGTCCATTAAAATACCTATAATGGTATATTGTATGGATGCGCAAATATCTTTAAGATTCTTAGCTACAAAATCAGGATCTTTTTTGCTTTCTCTCTGTATAAAATACATGATGGCCGTTTTAAGTCCGGAAAAGCTAAAATTCAAACCATCTACCTTTGGTTTTGTAAAATGATACGCCTTAGGATTACCGGTTTGCGCCAATTGATCTATTTTAGGACCGGCAGGATAGCCAAGTCCAAGTAATTTACCACTTTTATCATAAGCTTCGCCAACAGCATCATCGATGGTTTCACCAATAACTTCCATATCAAAATGCGAGCTTACCTTTACTATCTGAGTGTGACCTCCGGAGATGGTCATGGCCAGAAATGGAAAAGGCGGTTGTTCATGGCCTTCTTCAGCTATAAAATGAGCCAGAATATGTGCTTGCATGTGATTGACATCAATCAGAGGAATATCTAATCCGTATGCTAAAGACTTTGCGAAAGATGTTCCTACCAGAAGTGATCCCATAAGACCAGGGCCACGGGTAAATGCAATAGCACTTAATTGATCTTTAGTAATATTTGCTTTTTTTAATGCCTGATCCACTACAGGAACAATGTTTTGCTGATGTGCTCTGGAGGCTAATTCCGGAACAACACCACCATAATCTTTATGTATCGATTGATTGGCTACAACATTACTCAAAATGATATCGTTACATAGTACAGCAGCTGAGGTGTCATCACATGAAGATTCAATGCCAAGGATGTAAATATTTTCTTTTGTCATAGTGAATTTTAGGCACAATAATTGTTTATTTTTGGATCAAAACCGTCCAAAAGCGGTAATACAAACGTATTGAATATGCAAAGATAGCGTATTCTACATATATAAACAGGTCGTAACATCATCAAGAAGGTACTCAAAATAGCAGGTCGAGTGTTGGCAATACTATTGTTATTGTTCATTATACTTGTCCTTGTACTTTCAATTCCCGCTGTACAAACTAAATTAGGAAAATACGCCACCAAACATATTAATGAAGAATTCAAGACCAACATTACTATAGCTAAGGTAGGGCTTCAATTCAATGGTGATGTGGAACTCAAAGGCATATATATTGAAGATTATAAAAAGGATACTTTGGTAAGCATTATAGAATTGAATACCTCTATTATCAGTTTTAGAAAGTTGTACAACAGTAAATTGAATTTTGGAGATATAGATATTGAAGGCATGGTTTTTAACTTAAAGACCTACAAAGATGCTGACAGTACCAACCTTGATATTTTTGTAGCTAAATTTGATGATAATAATCCGAGGACAGGACCAAGTGAGTTTTTGTTTTCTTCCAGTGACATATCCATTGAAGATGGCGTCTTTAAGCTTTCAGATGAGAATAAGGAAAGTTCTGAGATCCTGAATTTTAAAGATATGTATATCAATGCGACCAACTTTTTGATAAAAGGCCCAGATGTTAGTGCCAGAATCAATACACTGCAATTTAAAGATTCAAGAGGTTTAGCATTGAAAAACCTCATGGCTGATTTTAAATATACGCTTTCTCATATGAGTTTTGAAAACCTCAATATCAAAACCAAAGCATCAACTCTTAAAGGTAATTTAAGATTTGATTACGCCAGAGAAGATTTAAAAGATTTTACGGATAAAGTAAAAGTAAAAGCCAATTTTAAAGATTCGGAGGTACAACTCGATGAACTCAATACGTTCTATAACGAATTTGGTAAACGTCAAAAAGCCAATTTCGATGTTGAGTTATCCGGAACATTGAACGATTTAAATGCCGATAAGCTTAAACTCAGTACTTCGAGAAATACAGAGATTAGAGGCGATATAAACTTCAAGAACTTGTTTAACAGTGAGGCTGATAACTTTGTCATGGAAGGCGATTTTAAAAAACTATCGTCCAACTATAAAGACCTCACAGCGCTATTACCTAATGTTCTGGGCGCTTCAATTCCCAGTATATTTTCAAAAGTGGGTAATTTTAAGATGGAAGGGAAATCCAGAGTGACATCTACACAGATTGATGCTAATATGGATATTGATACAGATATCGGTTTTGCAAGTACAGATCTAAAAATGGACAAAGTCAATGCTATTGATGATGCCAGTTATGTGGGTAATATTATTCTTTTAGATTTCGATCTGGGTCAGTTAATCGACGATCCTAAAGTAAAGACGACATCATTAAATCTGGATGTTGATGGTAAAGGGTTTAAGCTTAAAGATTTAGAAACACATATTGAAGGTGATGTGTTTCATTTGGAATATAATGATTATAAGTACACAGGTATAAAAGTATCGGGAGATCTGGGGAATTATATCTTTAACGGAGTCCTGAAAGCAGAGGATCCTAATTTGATCTTAGATTTCGATGGTCTTGCTGACTTGTCTCAGGACATAAGAAAATTCGATTTTAATGCCAATGTGGGCTATGCCAATCTCAATGCGCTGAATTTTGTGGTCAGAGATAGTATTTCTGAATTTAAAGGTAGAGTAAGTATGACGGTAAACGGTTCGAGTTTAGATAATTTGGATGGTACGATTAATGTGAAAAATACCACCTATAAAAATCAGGATAACCGCTATATATTTAAAGACTTTGCCATAGTATCTTCATTTCGAGGTGAAGAACGTACCATTGCCATAAACTCTCCAGATATCATCGAAGGTAAGGTTAAAGGTCATTTTAGAGTTAGGGATGTTCTTAAGTTAACAGAAAACGCTTTAGGAAGTTTGTATACTAATTACCAGCCACACGACCTTGAAGAAGGGCAGTATTTGGACTTTGATTTCAAGATATACAATCAAATTGCTGAGGTGTTTTATAAAGATCTGGATATAGGAAAAAATACGTTTGTCAAAGGAAGGATAGAAACTGATGAAAAACGATTTAAATTAAAATTCAGATCACCAAGAATCACTTATCAAGACTATTTTGCTAATGATTTGAGAATAGATATTGATAACAGTAACCCGGTGTACAACACCTTTATTGAGTCGGATAGTATTAGTACAGGTTCGTATAAATTGTCAGATTTTAGTCTTATCAATGTTACAAAACGCGACACATTGCTCATAAAGTCCGAATTTAAAGGCGGTGTTAAGAGTTCGGATAAGTATGCATTGAATCTATATTATACCATTACAGAAGATAATAAATCTGTATTAGGCTTTCGTAAATCAGATGTGTTTTTCAAAGGCTACGAATGGTTCATTAATTCAAAACGAGATGATCAAAATAAGATCACTTTTGATAAAACTTTGAAGAATTTTGATATTTCTAATATTAGTATTGCCCAGAATAACGAAACCCTATTGCTTTCTGGCATTATTAGGGACTCAACATACAAAGATATAAAGCTCGATTTTAAAGACGTTGAGCTTGTGAAAATCACGCCAAGAATCGACAGTCTGTCACTTGCCGGTCGTGTAAACGGACAATTACAATTGCTTCAGAATAAAGGCGTATACTTGCCTAAGTCGGATATAGAGATTAAGAATCTTAATGTTAATGATTTCAATCTGGGCAACCTTAAGGCATTGGTATCGGGTAATAACTCTTTAACGAATTATGATATTGATATAGAGTTACAGAATGATAATGTAAAATCATTCGATGCCAAAGGTAATGTGGATCTAAATAAGAAGAATTCAAGAATCAATGTAGACGTCAGTTTTGACGATTTTTTATTAGATCCTTTAAATCCGCTTGGAGAAGGGGTAATTAGTAATATCAGAGGATTAGTATCCGGTGAGGCCAAAGTTTCAGGAAAACTCAGCAAGCCTGATATTACAGGTAAACTATTACTCGACAGAGCTGGTTTAGCAATACCATATCTTAATGTGGATTATAGTTTTGATTTTGATTCTGAAGTTTTATTACAAAAGCAGCAGTTCATTTTTAATAATGTAGCTATGACCGATTCGGAATACTTTTCACGAGGTTTCCTGAATGGTTATATAGAACATAATAATTTTTCGGATTGGAAATTAGGATTAGACCTTACCACAGACAGGTTACTGGTCTTAAGTACAGAAGAAAAGGAAGATGCGCTATACTATGGTACGGCTTTTATAAGTGGTAATGCGCAGATAAATGGTCCGACCGATCAACTCGTTATTAATGTAGAAGGGAGTACCGCACCGGGAACTGTATTTAACATACCGCTCAACGATACAGAGAGTTTTGGTGATAACTCATTTATAAAATTCCTGAGTCCTGAAGAAAAAGCAGCGAGGGCAAAAGGCACGGTGAGCTCACAAACAGAAGTCAAAGGTTTGGAATTGTTGTTTGACCTTAATGTAAATCAAAATGCGGAGATTGAAATCGTCATTGATAAAGATTCTGGAAGTACCATAAAAGGTAAGGGAGAAGGTAATTTAGGGTTTTTGATTAATACCAACGGCAAGTTTAATATGTGGGGCGACTTCGTAGTTTTTGAAGGAATATATAATTTTAAATACCGTGGTATTGTAGAAAAGAAATTTAAAGTAAAAGAAGGTGGGAATATTGTTTGGGAAGGTGACCCTTTAAATGCTCAAATCAACTTGAAGGCATTATATGAAACACAGGCCAATCCGTCAGTACTATTAGACAGTCCAATTAACCAAAGTATTCCTGTTGAGCTGGAAATTAATCTTACAGGTCCATTAGAGCAACCCAATCCGGATTTTACATTCAATTTTCCAAACGTGACATCCACCATAAAATCCGAATTAGATTACCGCTTGTCTTCTAAAGAAGATCGTGATAATCAGGCACTATACCTTTTAGCTACTGGAGGATTTGCAAGCGGGGTCAATGACCTTAGTTTTTCAGGAACCATTGCTGAACGTCTTAATGGTATTATCAATGGAATATTTGGAGATCAGAATGGCGATTTTAAAGTTGGTGTTGATTTAGAACTTGGGCAGGATCGACCAGATTATGAAACGGATGACCGTTTTAGCGTCACACTGCAAACACGAATTTCAGATCGATTACTAATTAATGGTAAGGTAGGTGTACCATTTGGCAGTGCTAATGAAACGGTAATTGCAGGAGATGTTCAGATCGACTGGTTGCTAAATGATGATGGTACACTTAGAGCTAAAGTATTCAATAGAGAAAACAGCATCCGTAATTTTGGAGAAGAAATAGGTTATACTCAGGGATTAGGATTATCTTATAATGTTGAGTTTGATACCTTCAAAGAATTACTGCAGATCATCTTCTCAGGAAAGAACAGAAAGCTTACAAAAGATGATAAAGCCACAAAAACAACTACAGATTCAATTGATGATAACTTACCAAGCTTCATCAAAATGAAGAAAAATTAGCCCTGAAGAATCTATTTTTTTCCACGCGAGAGTACTTTTTTCAAATTAGTTATTAACGAAAACGTTTGAATTATTTTTTCGGACATTATTTTATGATAATAGTCACTTAATTATAGCTTATTCTTAGTAATTTTACTTAAAAGAATTAGCGAATATGTTACATAAAATAAAGCGAATAGGAGTAATGACTTCCGGAGGAGACTCTCCGGGAATGAACGCCGCAATTCGTTCTGTGGTCAGAACCTGTGCCTTTCACAGTATTGAATGTTATGGTATTTACAGAGGCTATGAAGGTATGATAGAAGGCGATTTTGTGGAAATGAATGCCCGTAGTGTTAAAGGCATTATCAACAAAGGCGGTACCATTCTCAAATCGGCCCGATCTAAAGCCTTCAGAACCAAAGAAGGCAGGCAAAAAGCATATGATGCGCTCAAAAAAGCTGGCATTGATGCTTTTGTGGTTATAGGCGGTGATGGTAGTTTTACCGGAGCCATGATATTTAGTCAGGAATTCCAAATACCAGTCATGGGTATACCGGGAACCATAGATAATGATATTTTCGGAACTACCCATACCTTAGGATACGATACAGCATTGAACACAGTTGTAGATGCCATAGATAAAATCAGAGACACAGCCAGTTCTCATAACCGTTTATTCTTTGTTGAGGTTATGGGTAGAGATGTTGGGCATATAGCGCTTAATGTAGGTGTTGGAGCCGGAGCAGAAGAAATACTGATACCTGAGGAAGATCTAGGGCTAGACAGGTTATTGGAGTCCTTACGACGAAGTAAGGAGTCAGGCAAATCTTCAAGTATAGTTGTTGTAGCTGAAGGCGATAAAATAGGTAAAAATGTTTTCGAGCTTAAAGATTATGTTGAGGAAAATATGGCAGAATACGAAGTGAGAGTCTCAGTTTTAGGGCATATGCAGCGTGGCGGGTCACCATCATGTTTTGACAGGGTTTTGGCAAGCAGAATGGGCGTGAAAGCAGTAGAAAGCCTAATCACAGGAAAAAGTAACAGTATGGTTGGCTTAAAGGATGATATCATGGTGTTAACACCGTTAGATCAAGCCATAAAAGGCCAATCAAAAATTAATATGGAACTGTTAAGAGTTTCAGATATTATGACCATTTAAATAAAAAAACAACAAAAAAACGTAATAGAAATTATGTCAAATTTAAAGTTAGGAATTAACGGATTCGGTAGAATTGGAAGAATAGTTTTTAGAGCAACAGTTAAGCGTCCAGATGTGGATGTAGTTGCTATTAACGATTTGCTAGATGTTGAGCATTTAGCATACTTATTAAAATACGATTCCGTACACGGTCGTTTTGACGGTACAGTAGAAGTCAAAAATGGGCAATTAGTTGTTGACGGAAAAACCATAAGAGTCACAGCTGAACGCGATCCTAAAAACCTAAAGTGGGATGAAGTAGGTACCGATGTAGTTGCAGAATGTACAGGAATCTTTACCACCTTAGAAACCGCACAGTATCATATTGACGCAGGAGCTAAGAAAGTTGTTATCTCTGCACCAAGTAAAGACGCGCCAATGTTTGTAATGGGTGTTAATGATGATGAGTTAACCGCAGATCATAACATTGTATCTAATGCTTCATGCACAACGAACTGTTTAGCACCTGTTGCTAAAGTCTTAGATGACAACTTCGGAATTGAAGAAGCGTTAATGACAACAATTCATGCCTCAACAGCCACACAATTAACAGTCGATGGTCCATCTCGTAAGAATTACAGACTAGGACGCTCAGCATTAAATAACATTATACCTTCTACAACAGGAGCTGCTAAAGCCGTAGGTAAAGTAATACCTAAATTAAATGGCAAGCTTACAGGTATGGCTTTTAGAGTACCTACAGCAGATGTTTCTGTAGTAGATCTAACAGTGAGGTTGCAAAATGATACGTCTTACGAAGCTATAAAAGAAGCGTTTAAATCTGCTTCTGAAGGTGCTATGAAAGGCATTTTAGGTTATACTGAAGAAAGTGTAGTTTCTCAGGATTTTGTAAGTGATACACGTACAAGTATCTTCGATGCCGGAGCAGGAATTGAGTTGAATTCCAAATTCTTTAAGGTCGTGTCTTGGTACGATAATGAATTTGCGTATTCAAATAAATTAGTAGATTTAGCGCAAAAAGTTAATGCATTATAGTCGATAATATGAATTCTGAAAATTCCGTAGGATTTGCATTGTCTTAGACTACGGAATTTTTATTTAAGATATAATTATGATTTTAATCACGGATAGTGGTTCAACAAAATGCGATTGGATAGCCATTGATGATACTGGTCGGCAATTGGCAGAGAAGATTAGAACTAAAGGGCTAAACCCTGCCATACTTACTGAAGAAAAGCTAAAGAAAATCATCAATGAAAGTGAAGAATTGATGCGTTATAAATCTGAAGTAACTCATGTGTTCTTCTATGGTGCAGGTTGTGGAACAGAGAAACCGCGTACCATGCTAACTCACGTATTGCAATACATTTTTGTAAATGCCAAAGTTGAAGTGCAGGAGGATACTATGGCTGCTGTAAGAGCAGCACTCAACCATAATGATGAGGCCGCTGTTGTTTGTATTATGGGTACAGGATCTAATTGCAGTTATTTTGATGGTGATCAATTGCACCAACGCGTCAAAAGTTTGGGCTATACCCTAATGGACGATGCCAGTGGTAATTATTATGGAAAACAATTGATAAGAGATTACTATTTCAATAAAATGCCACAAACCATAAAACTGGCTTTTGAGCATAAATATAATCTTGATGCTGACTTTATAAAGTACAATTTATATAAACAAGCCAACCCAAATGCTTATTTGGCGAATTTTGCAGAATTTATGTTCCTGAATAAAGATTCGGAATACATAAGAAATCTGATAAAGAAAGGAATCTGCTTGTTCGTTGAAAATATGGTCATGCAATTTAAAGAAGAGTTGAAATCTTGTCCGGTACATTTTGCAGGCTCAATTGCATATTTTTCTCAGGAAGAAATTAATGATGTGGCTTTAGAATATGGATTTAAGGTAGGAAACTTTATCAGAAGACCTATTGAAGGTCTGGTAGATTATCATATAAAGAATTTATAGTATGGAGATAGCGATAATTGCTCACGATGGGAAAAAAGCTGAAATGGTTCAGTTCTTAAACGCACATCGGGAGACACTTCATAAGAAGAATATCAACTTGATAGCTACAGGTACTACAGGAAAGCAAGTAGAAAAGGCAGGATTTCAGGTTTTACCACTATTATCTGGCCCTTTGGGAGGCGATGCTCAAATTGCTGCAAGAGTTGCAGAAGGAAAATGCAATGTAGTTTTATTTTTTAGAGACCCTTTAGATAAGCATCCGCATGAACCAGATATCTTAATGTTGATGCGGTTATGCGATGTGCACGATATTCCTTTGGCTACTAATCCGGCAACAGCCGAACTGCTGATTAAAGCCATTTAATAATGTTCATTTCCTGTTAATAAAAGTGATTAGGTCTATTGTATAACTTATAATTTGGTTATATCTTTGTGGACATAAAATTAAATGACATGTTTGACTTTGATCAGTACTTAGGATTTTTAGCTTTTTTAACAATACTCACTATCGGATTTTGGTTAATGATATTTCTATTAACTTTTGTAATTCCTTACTGGATTTTTGGATCTTCAATTGAAAGATTTAAAGAAATAATGGCAGAAAAAAAGGCTAAGCGCGAAGCTGCTTCGCACTAAGCATTTACACATATAATAATACTAAAGAGCACTATTAAGTGCTCTTTTTATTTTTGGAGATGTTATAAAACCATAGCGCAGCAATTAAACCAACGATACTGAATCCGGAAAGTACCAAAAAAGACTGTTGCAGCCCTAAAACTTTATCAGGATTGTCAAGCAAAATACCAAACATAGGTCCGGAAAAGATATCAGGAGTATATCCTGTAATAGATACAAGACCGACAGCCGTACCAGTCATGGTTAGAGGTATTTTTGCCTCTTCGAGTGTGGCAAAATACAATACACGGCAAGAATATACGCCAATAGCGATCAATACTATATTAATGATAAATAGTAGTGTAGTACTATCATTAATGATATTTAAAGCAAATATGATACTAGATAGGGTAGTGAGGAAGAACCCGATAATCAACCATAGAGAAGCGCGGGTTTTGTCAGCCATAAACCCAATAATAACTCCAATAACAGGCCTTATATAGAGTAGAGAAGTGCCCACGCTGGCAGATTCAATAGCATCATATGCCATAACATCAGTTGCATATAAGGTAAATAGATCGGTAGCTTTATATCCGGTATAGGCACATAAGATAATGAGCATTAGTAACCTTATAGATGGTAATTTGAGAAGCCATTTAAAGTCCGAGAACTTAGGAAGTCCTTTATTAGTAATCTTATCCTTATTCTTTAAAGGCTTTAAAAAGAAAAAGACCAATACAGCAATAATGCAGACTATAACTGAGCAGGTGAGTATAACCTGTTTAAAGGCATGCTGGCGTTCCAATAATGTACTTTCAGAAATCTCTGTATTGATAAATAATGAGAATATCAATACACCAACAGATCCAAAACCGGCAGCAACTAAGCCTCTGCCACCATCAAGAAAACCAAAAGCAATCCCTTGTTTACTTTTTCCGCCCCACATTCTGGTGGCTTTGATCATGGCTGCCCAAAATAAAAATATCGTAGTAAAGCCCCAGTAACCATATAAGATTTTCAATTGCGGATACTCAGGAAAAGTAGCAAAATAGAACCCTCCAATGGCAGTGAGCATTAACGCAGCGGACATTAAATTTTTAGGATGAAATTTATCAGCCAGCGGTCCACCAAACAGGTATGAAAACAGAGCTATTATACCATAGACAGAAAAACAATAACCGATGTCTTCGTTATTAATACTGAAGACTTCCAAGAACGTAGGCCTGAAGATGCGCTGCAATACAAAAGGTAAAATAAAAACAGCTTCAGCCGCTAATATTAATAGTATTATGACATAAATAGGCTGTTTTTGAGAAGCATCCTTTTGCATATTATACTTGTAGAACACCTAAATTAAAAGGCTTTTCTATAGGCGCATGATCTGCAGCTTCAATACCCATGCTTATCCATGTTCTTGTATCCAGAGGATCAATGATAGCATCGGTCCATATGCGGGAAGCTGCATAATATGGAGAAACCTGATTATCGTATCTGGATTTAATCTTGTTAAATAGAGCTTCTTCTTTTTCTTTGGTAATGGTTTCGCCTTTCTTCTTTAAGGACGCTGTTTCTATCTGTAATAAGACCTTAGCGGCAGAATTACCACTCATTACAGCAAGCTCAGCACTTGGCCATGCGGCAATAAGTCTGGGGTCATAGGCTTTTCCACACATGGCATAATTACCGGCACCATAGCTATTACCTATAACAATGGTGAATTTTGGTACTACAGAATTACTAACTGCATTTACCATTTTGGCACCGTCTTTAATAATGCCGCTATGTTCACTTTTACTACCGACCATAAAACCGGTAACATCCTGTAAGAACACCAACGGTATTTTTTTCTGATTACAATTGGCAATAAATCGTGTGGCTTTATCTGCGGAGTCGTTATAAATGACACCGCCAAACTGCATTTCTCCTTTTTTAGTTTTTACAAGTTGTCTTTGATTGGCTACGATACCAACGGCCCAACCGTCAATTCTTGCATAAGCGGTAATAATGGTTTTACCATAACCTTCTTTATACTCTTCGAATTCTGAATTATCAACCAAACATTTAATAATGCCTTTCATATCATATTGGTCCGCACGACTCTTGGGTAGAATGCCATAAATAGCTTCAGGGCTTTCTTTTGGAGCAGTACTGGCGACTCTGTTAAACCCGGCTTTGTTATAATCTCCAATCTTATCAACAATACTTTTAATAGTGTCCAGAGCATCTTTGTCATCCCTAGCTTTGTAATCCGTAACTCCCGAAATTTCACAATGCGTTGTAGCGCCTCCAAGAGTTTCGTTATCAATAGTTTCACCTATGGCTGCTTTGACCAAATAGCTGCCAGCTAAAAAAATACTTCCGGTTTTGTCAACAATAAGAGCTTCATCACTCATAATAGGCAAGTAGGCACCGCCAGCGACACAGCTTCCCATAACAGCAGCAATTTGTGTAATACCCATACTGCTCATAACGGCATTATTTCTAAAAATACGCCCAAAATGTTCTTTATCAGGAAATATTTCATCTTGCATAGGTAAAAACACACCAGCACTATCTACAAGATATATAATAGGAAGTCTGTTTTCTATTGCAATTTCTTGTGCTCTGAGATTCTTTTTACCTGTAATTGGAAACCAGGCACCAGCTTTTACTGTGGCATCGTTTGCAACAACAATACATTGCTTACCTTTAATATAACCCATCTTAACAACAACACCTCCTGAGGGGCATCCACCATAATCTTCATACATACCTTCACCTGCAAAAGCACCAATTTCTATAGATTTTGATTTGTTGTCCAGCAAATAATCGATACGTTCTCTGGCCGTCATTTTTCCTTTAGAATGGTGTTTTTCAATACTTTTAGTACCACCGCCCAGCTTAACTTTTGCCAATCGTTTTTTGAGTTCTGAGAGTAGAAGTTTATTATGATCTTCGTTTTTGTTGAAGTTTATATCCATTGCTTTTTTAATTTGTTACGAATTTACGAAACATTATGATTTAAAAACGAACTCAAGTTCTACAAAAAACAATAAGATGTTTAATAATTAGTGATTTTTTCAAAGGTCAGTATATTAAGGTAATACAAATAACAACGTGTAATTAATCGGTAAAATTTGCTTTTAAACGATTTGTTTTATATTCTTGTACTATGAACTGCTACGAATTTTATTACCGCCAACTATGCTGAAATGACTCAGCATGAATTCAGTGTTCTATCTATGCATATTATTCCCACTTTAAATAATCTCTTATCTACCTAAACTTAACATATTATGAAGCCTATTAAGCAACAATTCGCTCTGGTTGTTTTTATCTTATTTATGTCTGTTCTAACATTTGCTCAGGAAGAAACACCTCTTCCAAAAGCACTGACAGAAACCGAAAGATCTATTGTATCTCAATATCAATTTAGAAATGCTTTTGTTACTCAAGCGCCTACAGGTCCGATAAGAACTGCAGCAGAGTGGGAAGAAGTGGAATACTTGGTGGTACGCTGGACTCCAAGCTTTCAGAATATTTTACGCCAGATCGTTCAGGTAGGTGTGTCTGAATGCAAAGTCATTATAGCCACTCAAGACCAAACAGGTGTATCGAGTTATTTAACCTCTAATGGTGTAGACCTTACTAATGTTTCCTTTTTAAATGTTCAATCGAATACAATTTGGATGAGAGATTATGCCGGAAATACAATTTATTCTAATGATGTTGGTGAACGTGCTTTAGTCGATTGGATTTACAACCGTCCCAGACCTTATGATGATGCCATGCCAGTATCTCATGCCAGCATGTTGAGTGTGCCTATTTATGAAACCATTTCTGGTGCTAATGATCTTGTGAATACAGGTGGGAATTTTATGTCTGATGGGCTTGGAAATGCTTTTGCATCCGAACTTATTCTTGAAGAAAATGAACCTGGTAACCCATATGGGGTAACAGCAAAAACAGAAAGTGAAATTGACAATATTATGCTCAACTATATGGGTATCGATAATTACATCAAGATGCCGATCTTACCATATGACGGAATTCACCATATTGATATGCACATGAAACTATTGGATGAGGAAACCTTATTGGTCAGCAAATACCCTGATGGTGTTGCAGATGGTCCGCAGATTGAAGCTAATATTCAATACGTGCTGAATAATTTTCAATCTCCATTTGGAACACCTTATAAAGTGGAGTGGATCGATGCACCATCAAGTACTTCTGGACTTTATCCGGATACAGGTGGGCACTACAGAACATATAGCAACTCACTTATTATAAATAAATCGATATTAGTACCAACATATAGGCCAGCAGTAGACGGTCCGGCCTTAGCAAAGTATCAAGAATTAATGCCGGGATATAATGTGGTTGGTATTGATGTGGATAATGCAGGTGAAAATTTAATTGCTTTAAGTGGAGCTATACATTGTATTACACACACAATTGGAGTAGCGGATCCTTTATGGATCGTTCATCAACCTGTTGAAAATGTTTCTATGGGCTCAACGGTAAGTATTGATGCAATGATTAAACACATTTCAGGAATTAATACAGCGAAAGTATTTTGGAGAGAAGAAGGCACAACTACCTTCAATGAAGCTACAATGAGTTATGTTGCTGGAGATGATTGGACGGTTGATCTTCCTCTTGCTGCTAGTGCAACAAATATTGATTATTACATAGAGGCAGAAGCAATATCAGGAAAGCAATTAACCAGACCTTTAGTAGCACCAGCCGGATATTGGACAACAGCAGTAAATACTTTGTCTGTAGATGAATTGGCATTGAACGCTATTTCGTCACCTTATCCTAATCCAGCACGTGATGAAGTATCGTTTAACTTAAAAAATATCCAAGGTCCTTTATCGGTATACATTTATAATGATCTTGGACAACGACTGTATAGTAAAATCATAGATGGTGGAAAAGGCATTTTAAATTTTACGTTAGATAACCAATGGTATGGCGTCTTGCATTTTGTTTTTGAAAGCAGATCAGGTCGTGTAAGTAGAAAGGTCGTCAAATTATAAAATTGAAGTTAATAGTATTTTAAAAGTGTCTTCGGACACTTTTTTTTGTTAATTATTTTTAAAAATAACTCCTTGGTAATATTTTCCTTGGAAAATAAATATTTTTTCAATACATTTGTAATGTAATTTTAAATAATATCAACTCATAATGAAAAAAGTATTAGCATTTGCAGGAAGTAACAGTAGCACATCCATAAATAAACAATTGGTAAGCTATGTAACATCTTTACTTGATAATGTTCAAGTAACACTTATAGATCTTAATGATTTTGAAATGCCACTGTACAGTTCAGACAGAGAAAATAATTCAGGTTTTCCTAAACTTGCTGAAGATTTTGTACAGCTGATAAGAGAATCCGATGGTTTGGTAGTTTCTTTAGCAGAATACAATGGCGCTTATACATCGGCTTTCAAGAATATTTTTGATTGGGCTTCGAGAGTAGAACAAAACACATTTTTGGAAAAACCAATGTTGCTTATGGCAACTTCACCGGGAGGAAGAGGAGGAGCTTCTGTATTAGAAATGGCAGCAGACCGTTTCCCAAGACACGGTGCCAATGTAACAGCGACCTTCAGTCTGCCGGGGTTTTATCAGAATTTTGAAAATAAAGCAATCTCTAATTCAGAATTGGATTCAGATTTAAAACAAAAAGTAAGTCAATTTGAAACAGCGTTATAATGATGAAGATACAACAATCAGATGACGGCAAAAAAGGGGAGTTCTTTTATGAAATTAATGGTGTTAAAAAAGGATTAATGACTTATATTCATGCGGATCCTGATAAGATAATTATCGATCATACTGAAGTCGATGTCTCACTTAAAGGGCAAGGTGTAGGTTATAAATTGGTGGAAGCTGCTGTAATCTACGCCCGAGCAAAGCAATTGAGCGTATTACCATTATGTCCGTTTGCAAAAGCTGTATTTAGAAAACGCTCTGAATATTCAGATGTATTAATTTAGAAAAACTATGGGAGATTTAGCGAAAGATATCAATTCGAAATTTGAAAATAATAGAGTGAAAGCCCTGTTAAATATTATATATACCGCAAATTGGATATCGAGCTGTCAAAATGAGTTTTTCAAAAATTATGGTATTTCGCCACAACAGTATAACATCTTGAGGATTTTAAGAGGTGCGGGCGAACCACTACGTGTGCAAACAATAAAAGATCGAATGTTAGAGCGCTCTCCTAATGCCACTCGATTAATGGATAAATTGTGTGCTAAGAATTATATTGAACGATTCCATTCTGAGAACGACAGACGCGTAGTCAAAATAGCCATAACCAAACAAGGCATAGATCTTTTAGCTTCTATTCCTGCTAATTTTAATAAAGACTTGTTGAAGAACTTAAGTGAAGCAGAAGCAAAACAACTAAGTGATCTTCTTGATAAAATGAGATAAATTTTTTAATCAAATATTTTCCATGGAAAATATAATAAAGAAAGGCGTTTAAGATGAAACGAAATACAATCAAAAATAGGGGACGTAGTGATTATGTCGATATGGGGCCAATACAATTAAGGCAGCCTTTGCCATCAAATGAATTTGAAATCATAGATCCTTTTATTTTATTGCATCATTACGGACCATATGAAATAAATGAAGCGCATAATCCATTTGATTTGGGGCCACACCCTCATCGTGGTTTTGAACCTGTAACTTTTTTAATTCAAGGCGAACAATTGCATCGTGACTCATTGGGTAATGAAAGTGTTGTTAAAGCAGGAGATGTACAATGGACTACTGCCGGCCGAGGCATAATCCATGCAGAAAGCCCTTCAAAAGCATTTGTGAAACAGGGAGGTACTATAGAAGGCATACAGTTATGGTTGAATTTACCTGCCGAAAAGAAAATGATAACGCCCAATTATCAACATGGTAAATCTGAGGACTTTAATACGGTAGTAAATTCTGATGGTACAGTTCATATAAAGGTGATAGCAGGCCGTTTGGAAGATCAAAATGGTAAAATAGCAACACAAACCTCTGTGAATGCCTTTATGATTGACATGAAACCTTCTGGAGAATATCATTTGAAATATTCACAGGAGCATCAAGGCTTGATCTATCTTATCAACGGTAACGTAACGATAAATGATTCAGAGATGTTAAAATTGGATGACATTCAGATGGTTCAGTTCAATTCCGATGGTGAAGGCGTCGTTTTAAAATCAGAAACAAATAGTAAACTTCTATTCTTATCTGGGACACCATTAGATGAAAAAGTAACATCCTGGGGGCCCTACGTCATGAACACACAGACAGAGATATTGGAAGCTATGAGAGATTATCAAATGGGTAAAATGGGCTTTTTACCCGCAAATTAATAGTATAGAAAGTAAAAACAATGAAAACAGTAATTCACAAATCAGAAACCAGAGGCCATGCAGATCACGGATGGTTAAAGTCTAATCACAGTTTTAGTTTTGCAGGGTATCACAATCCAGAACGTATGAATTTTGGAGCGTTACGTGTGCTAAATGACGATCTGGTACAACCCAAAATGGGGTTTGGAACGCACCCACATCAAAATATGGAAATCATCTCTATTCCTTTAAAAGGTGCACTTTCTCATAAAGACAGCATGGGAAATAAACGCGCTATTGAAGTGGGGGAAATTCAGGTCATGTCTGCAGGAACCGGATTAACACATTCAGAATTTAACGATAGCAAGACGGACACGGTCAATTTTCTTCAATTATGGATTGTTCCCGAGGCAATGAATGTAGCGCCTAATTATGAACAGCGCTTATTTGATACTGCATTACAGAAAAATGCGTTACAAACAGTAGTGGCGCCAAAAGACAAATTAGAAGGAGTTGCACTACCAATAAGCCAACAAGCTTATATTTATAGAGCCGATTTAGAAGAGCACCGGGAATTAGAACTACAGCCTAAGGCAAATAATAATGGCTTTTATGTTTTTGTCATAGAAGGACGTATTGTTATTGAAGATCATGTTCTTAACGATAGAGATGCTATTGGCATTTGGGACGTTGAAAACTTAAAGCTTAACGCTCAGTCAAACACAAAATTGGTTATTGTAGAAGTACCAATGCTACAGCTTAATTAGTTTTGCATCTGTTATATTATTTAAAAGCATCCTAAAACAGGGTGCTTTTTTATATAAAAAAACGATATTTGTAATTCGTCTAAACAACAAAAATCATTTTTAATATGGCAATGAATAAAAATACGGTATTGGCGTGGGCCACAACCATAATGATAATAGTAGGACTTGGGCTGATAGCTTTGGGCGCATTCAAATACGATGATGTTGCAGGGTATGGCTTTGCTGCAGTAGGGATTGGTTTTTTCGCAATAGCGTGGGTGTTTAATGCATTAAAAGGGCGTGTGTAATGAGCGATGATAAAAAAGTAATCTTTTCAATGTCTGGTGTAACCAAGACCTTCCAAGGTGCAAATACACCAGTTTTAAAGAACATTTACCTAAGCTTCTTTTATGGGGCAAAGATAGGAATATTGGGACTTAATGGTTCTGGTAAATCCACTCTATTAAAAATCATTGCGGGGGTAGATAAGAATTATCAGGGCGATGTTGTATTCTCTCAGGACTACAGTGTGGGTTATCTGGAGCAAGAACCACAATTAGACCCTAACAAAACAGTATTAGAAGTCGTTAAAGAAGGCGCAGCTGAAACGGTTGCCATCTTAGATGAATACAATAAGATCAACGATATGTTTGGTTTGGAAGAAGTGTATTCTGATCCGGATAAAATGCAAAAGCTTATGGATCGTCAAGCTGAGCTTCAAGACCAAATAGATGCTTCTAATGCCTGGGAATTGGATACTAAGCTCGAAATAGCCATGGATGCTCTACGGACGCCGGAAGGCGATAAAAAGATTGAAGTCTTGTCTGGAGGAGAAAAACGTCGTGTAGCATTATGCAGATTATTATTACAAGAGCCAGACGTTTTGCTTTTAGATGAGCCTACCAACCATTTGGATGCAGAATCTGTACACTGGTTAGAACATCATTTAGCACAATATAAAGGGACTGTGATAGCCGTAACTCACGATAGATACTTCTTGGATAATGTAGCCGGTTGGATTTTAGAACTCGATCGCGGAGAGGGTATCCCCTGGAAAGGCAATTATTCTTCCTGGTTAGACCAGAAATCCAAGCGTATGGCTCAAGAGCAAAAGCAAGCCAGTAAACGCCAAAAGACCTTAGAACGAGAGTTAGAATGGGTAAGGATGGCGCCAAAAGGTAGACAGGCCAAACAAAAGGCACGTCTTAATAACTATGATAAGTTAATGAGTCAGGACCAAAAACAACTCGACGAGAAATTGGAAATCTATATTCCTAACGGGCCGAGACTGGGAACCAATGTTATTGAGGCTGTCGGTGTGTCTAAAGCTTACGGGGATAAACTGTTGTACGAAGATTTAAATTTTAACTTACCTCAGGCAGGAATAGTTGGAATCATTGGACCAAATGGTGCAGGTAAAACCACCATTTTCAGAATGATTATGGGTGAAGAGCAAGCCGATAAGGGAGCGTTTAAAGTTGGTGAAACTGCCAAAATAGCCTATGTGGATCAAAGTCACGCTAACATAGACTCTGAAAAAACCATATGGCAAAATTTTAGTGACGAACAAGAATTGATCATGATGGGTAATCGTCAGGTAAATTCCAGAGCTTATCTAAGTCGATTTAACTTCAGTGGTAGTGAACAAAATAAGAAAGTAAAGTTGTTATCCGGAGGAGAACGTAACCGACTTCACTTGGCAATGACATTGAAAGAAGAAGGTAATGTATTACTTTTAGATGAGCCTACTAATGATTTAGATGTCAACACATTAAGAGCTTTAGAAGAAGGGCTTGAGAATTTTGCCGGATGTGCGGTAGTCATTTCTCACGACCGCTGGTTTTTAGATCGTATATGCACACATATTTTAGCCTTTGAAGGTGATTCTCAGGTGTATTTCTTTGAAGGTAGTTTCAGTGATTATGAAGAGAATAAAAAGAAACGCTTAGGTGGCGATTTGATGCCTAAACGTATCAAATACAAAAAATTAATTCGATAAATAAAAAAAGCCACGCATTGCGTGGCTTTTTTTATATTATTTTAAACATTATTGGCTATCACTTCCGTACAGATGACCGCCTGTAAAATCCTTATAAGAGTCGTCCAATTCATTTTTAAAGGCATTGGTTTCCATTAACTTCTTGTTTTCAGCTTTAAGTTTATACATCTTAATAATGGCTAATATGATAAAGAAAAGGAAAATGGTAGCAGTAACAATGAGGACTATTGTCAATTGGGCAGTTGTTACTATAAGTGCCTTATTTTGTAGGTAATTAGGCATAATTCGTAGATTAATGATTTGGTTTAGCACGGCTAATATATGTAATATATTTTATTGATAATCATTTTTTTAACAAAAATTTCCATCATTTTATACACATAATTGTTTAATAAATAGCCAATTATGCATAAACACTAGCCTTTATACCAATCCAATAAAGTCACTTTTATTTTAGAATTTTCCGTATTCACAATATATTTGAACTTCTTAATATCGCTCAACCCATTAGTGCCTTTGTAGTGATATGGAATAACTTCTTTGGGTGTAAACTCCAAAACAGCATCTGCAGCACTTTCTACAGTCATAGTATAAGGTAAGTTCATACATACTAAGGCCTTATCAATAGCTTTAAGCATTCTCATCTCTTTGATATCTTCTGTGTCTCCGGAAATATAGATGCGTTGGCCTTCTAAAGTAATAACATAACCATTACCTCGACCTTTTTCATGAAATTTCAAAGCTTCCTCTCTTAGATTATACATGGGGATTGCTTCTACAATCAATGATTCCGTATCATAAGAATCACCGTTATTTAAGGTCACAATAGTATTAGAGATAGTAGACGGTAATTTATCTGTAACAGCCTTTGGAGCAATGACAGTGACATTGTTTAGATCCAAACCTTCTAATGTTTCCATATTAAGGTGATCACCATGAATATCGGTAATTAAAACATAAGTTGGGCGTTTTTGACCTCTAAAAGCTTTTGGACCGCCAGTAGGGTCTATATAAATAACTTCAGAGCTCGTCTCAAGAACTAAAGTTCCATGTGCTATGGGAATGATTTTAACAGGATCAGTAGTATCCGATTTTTTGTCAGACAAGGCCTCAGCATTTTTGTCCTTACAGTGTAATACAAATAATGATGTCAGCAAAAGCAAGAATTTCATTTTTTTCATAACAAGTAGTATTTACGTAAAGATACTGAATATCGATGTTTTTATATGGTTGTAACGTTTTAATGTTATTTGATACATATATTTACTTGGTGACCTTTTTATACTCATAAAAATTACCGAAATTGCCTATTCAATTTTTGTTCAATTAAAAACTACAACACATGTCTGATGATTTCGATTTATTAGAGACCAATTCCAATGAAAAACAAGCACAAGTAGATGTCAATTGGGGTAAAGCCATTGATACTATGAAGTCAAAATTGGCGCAGGAAGACGATCCTGAAGTGCGTCAAAAGATTTTAAATGCTACTCTGGATGACGTTGTACACATGGCTGAAAAGGACAGAACCACATTACTGGATGCCATTAAGGACTTAACGGATTATCAGGATGAAGTTGGTATTATTTTTGAAAACTTTTCTTCTCTCAATGCTGATGAGCAAAAAATAATAGATAATGCCATAAAGCGCTTGGAACGTGCAAAAGTTGAGCTTGAAGATGCAGAGAATAAACCCGATACCTGGTGGAATAATCTGTGGGGGCGTAAAAGTAAGATTGCAAAAGCAGCTGAAGAATTAAAAGCAGCCCAAAAAGACAGAGATGCAGCAGATAATAAAGCCAAAGCTATGTTTCAGCAGCGTATAGAATCTGCGGATATTCAAACGTTACTTAATGAGTTGTCCTTTAAAAGCCAGGCTGCAGTAAAACGATTGAAAGACCGAGAAGTTGAGATCAAAGAAGTCGAAGATAAATTACAGGATGCTATAGTAGAAGCGACTAAAAATCATACCAGAGCTTTAGAGAAAAAGAAAGAGGTAGAAGATAAGTTAGAAACGGAATATGCGTTACTAAAGCAAGCACGTCAGGAACTAGAAGACATAGCAGATAAACAATCTGCTGAATATGCCGAGGCCATTGGTAAAGTAACCACTCTTGAACAAAAAGTAGAAGAGTTGGAAGGCTTAAAAAATGCTTATACCACATTGGCTGCCAGTAAGGATAGTTTTGTGCATAAACACAATCTTACCATTAAAGTATTGACCTCTTTAAGAAGCAACCTTCAAACACATAGAGCTAAGTTAAAGAGTGATACTGAGGAACGTTTGAAGTATTATGACGGCTATGTCATAGCATTAAAGGCCAGAACAGATCAGGAATTTGCAGCCATACTTGAACATCTAGGTGTTAAAACCGATGAGCACATTGGAGAAACCTTAGCCGCAATGCATACGGCCAGTGCTAAAGCACGTCAGGAAATGATGGATAATATTCCGGTTCATGAGAAAGTCATGCAAGGTGTATACAGCAGTTATGCTGAAGCCTTACAAGAGATCCGAGAAAAAGATGTAGACATCCAGAAGAATTTTGCTGAACGTTATGGCATAGACATGAAAGAGATTTTTGAAGAGTATTATAAATCAGACGGATCGGCTCCAACACCTGATGATGGTGGCGATAAAGGAAATGGCGATGCGCCAAAACCTGAAAGTGAAGACGATTTGTTATCATAAAACAAAACAACAAGCACATTCCTTAGCCTTTACATTTGATATGTGAATGTGCTTAATACACCACTAGTATTAACTTCAAAGATTAACTAATAGCCTTACAGCGACGATTGTTCAATTATGATTGTTACACCTTTAGATTCTGCACAACTCGATTCCAAGGAACAATATGTGTTTTATCACAAAATGGTAGATTTTACCATAAAGGAATTGATTGTAAAAATGCAACAACAGCAATTGTGTAGTGAAAAAGAGTTGATATTTTTCAAGCAATATTGCGATTTGTTATTGTATTCTATAGAAGCCATGCGTGTAAAATACATGTATGATGATGAGGACAATATGAAAATCGATCTTACCGATTCAGGATTTCCTAATTATTTGGAATTTAGGTATTTGTACAATGATCTTGCTTTAAGAGAAGAGTATTTGAATAAGCTTACTGATATAGAATCGCTACAGGACGAATTTTTAGATACCTTAATGCGAAAAAAGCAACCCATTAAGAAATCCAGATTGTTTCAGGCGGCATCAATAGTCTACTACACTAATGTAAAGCAAGAATTCATTTTCAATAAGTTTGTACAGGGTAAGATCATACCTTCTCCAGATCATGTTAAAGCTGAGTATATGACAAGCTGGAGCTTCTATGATGTGGCTCACAATAGACCGTTCATATGTTTTATGTATTTTGATTATGATGGAAGAAACCCAAACAACGAACGATCAAAAATTTATGAAGCCATACGGCAAACTGCAGATCGGAAAATGAATCTTGATGCCATGGCTTATGCCATTGATAGAAAATTGCCGGATGTATTGCCAAAGCATATAAAGCGTATAGATTTAGGTCCTTTACATAATGTGTTTGCAAAAGATGAGAATGAAGTGACACATGCTATTTTAGATGGTATTGGAAAAAAAGAGCTGCCATTGGAAGCGTATGCCTTTTCTCTTAAAATTGATGAAGTGTACTCCGGTAGTGAATTTAAAGAAGGCAGCTTCTTTAAAAAACAAACGTTACAACGTTGGAGCGAAGTTATTCAGCAGAATTATATTCTGGCGCCTCACCGTATGATTCAAATGCTGTATAATAAGACGCCAGAAGTCATTAATAAGTTAGCCAAACCGCCAATTCAAATGGCAGAGTTATAATAAATAATCATACCAAACTATTTTAAAGTTTTGGTGATGATCAAAACATAAAGTATGCAACATAATTCAACTTTTCCTATAAAACAAAACGAGCTCGATATGCTGAGAGATGAGGCTACATCTTATCTCAAAAGCATACAATGGGAGCAAAGTTTACGTGCTAAAAATAAAGACAAAGACGCTAAAGACGATTCCATATTATTGTACCTGTCTCGAGCCAATAATGGATCTGGCACTTCAGAAATCATTTCGGTATCTAAAACAGTATTGGCATTAAAAAAACGATTATTACCAGAATCGGTAGCATTACCGATATACCTTAATCAGGCACTCTATGCTGTGCAGGAGGGCATTACGTTAGGCTTGTGGATTAAAGACAGTTATTATGATGCCTCTGGATTAACCAGTCTTAGTGATCGTAAATCTACTCTGGATGCCTCGGGGAAACGTGAATTTGAAAGTAAGATGCATACGGCAACAGCATTTATGTTATTTGCTATAGCCTATAAAATATTACACGATCTCAAGCCTTATGCTTCTGATGATTTAAGTGTCATGAAGCAAAAATTTGCTGGTTTACCGGAAGTATCTTTATTAACGCCATTAAAAGGGATATCCTGTAATTTGTTTTACTTTGATAAGTATTTGAGTCACCCTGAGATCATTAAGTCAGATAAAGATGTTATTGATTTTTCTGTAGTATTCTTTGAAGCTTTGATCGCTGAGATTCAGTTACGAAAGAGTACTTTAGAATATACGGAAACCATAGTTGATAGAACGTATAAGCTGGAAAATTCGGAGTTCGCCGTATCGGGTTGGAACAATACATTTGAAGGTACAGCAAAGAGTGTAGAATTCAATAAGATTCAGTTTGAACAGATTGTAGGAAACAGAGACGCCAAGCACTTTGCACGTCGTCTTACCGAGCGCTTATTGAGCTACGATTTTAAAGCCAAAAAAAACCCATTTCAGGAACTTGGTGGCTTTATGCCTGTGTTTATGGGTTATGGTATTCCGGGAACAGGAAAAAGTATGCTTATAGCGGCTATAGCTACACGGCTTAAAGAACACTGTGACGAATTGGATATTCCATTCCTTTTCCATCCCATGCCAGACACACTGATCAGTACATTTCAAGGTGGATCGGCAGAGAAAATGGTAGAATGGATGAAACCGCTTCAAGATCCTAGTAAGCTTATTTTTGCACCTATTGATGATGCGGAGAATAATTTACAAGAGCGTACAGCCCAAGGCGTATCTGCAGGAGTCAAAGAGGTCATCGGTGTATTTTTGAGATACACAGAAGGCGCTTATGCCGTAAACTATGGTAATAGCTCCATAGGGCTATTTACCAACCTTCCCGAGATGTTGGATAAGGCGGTGATCTCACGTGTTCAGGGACGCTTTAAAATTGACGGTGCCAGAACCGAACATGATTTTCTGGATCAGGATTATATATGGTGGCGAAAGTTACAAGACACCATGCCTGGCTTTATTAATATGGACGATCCAGAAGTGTATAAATATCTGTCAGATCAAGGTTTAGCTAAGAATATGGGCGACATACTAAAAACTGTAGAAGACCCTACTGAAGAACGTGTTAAAGCAGCTTTTGATAACATTGAAAAACTTCATGAAGAAGACGATCATATGTTTTATGGCGCTTTGTATAAAGAAATGCAAACCCTGTTCCCGTTCTTCTCATCAAGAGATGTCAGAAATATACAGTCAGCCATTTCGTTAAGATTAACCGATTTTGATTTGGAAAAAGACTGGTTTGAAAATCCTGAAATCTATTTTAAAAAGGATTATGAAACCAAATTCAATATGCTGCAAGAGTTGATGAAATCGAACATGAAAGGCTTGAATTTCTCTGACATACGCCGCCAGGAAGTGATTCGGTATTTAGATAATGTAGCCACTATAGCGGATACAGATTTTAAACGAAAAGTAGATGCCAGAGTGAATCAAATGCACATAGAAACTGAAGCCAGAGCGCAGTTTGGTAAAAGTTAATACAAATGCAAAAACTCAAAACAGCAAACCTTTACAGAAGCGAGCTTATTCCGGTAAGCGGAAAACTCGTTGAACGTTATAATAAGTGTCTGAAAACACTGGGTTTTTCGCAAACCAAACTGACCTCATTTTCTATTGATGGCATCGGTTGGAGTCCTGAAGTAGCAGAAGAAAAAGGCGATATACAATACCTAAATCACGGCGACGCCAATCCACACGGTATTATCATTTCACCACTTCAGAAAGGCAAACCTGTATACCTACCATTTCATTCTTTCGATAGGGAAATGATGCAGCACGTATTTAGAACACATGGTCAGAAGATCAATGACATTACCCGAGATTCGGCGATATGTATCGATTTTGATCAAGATATAGACGTGTTTTATGAGCCTTTAGACGTACTTAAATACGATAATGTAAGCATCACGTTCCGTTTAATTGATGACCTCAATGAAGTTCAGATGACGCAATTACGTCTGATTGATAAGTTTAAAACGGAACATAATTTTATAGATGAAAACCTGCAAAAACAGCTATTAGATTTGGCTAAAGCCTATGGCGATCTGAGGAATAGAGATCTTAACCTTCATCCTTTACATTTTTCGACAGGATCATTTTATACACGCGCTTTCGATGGGATTTATCTCTTACGGGATTTTATCAAGCCTATTGTGGTTTTTGAAAGTAAAGACGTATATAAAGAAGCGATAAAAGATACCATTCATGATGTTTTGATTTATCATATTTCACAACCAGAGTTGGTTGAGAAACTCCGTGATCATCTAATTGTTGATTATGATCTTGAAGCCATAGTAAAAACACCAATCTACGATAGGATTAAGAAGTTTGAACTGGCACAGTTTTTAAAAGACACCGAACATCAAATTAAAGATATTTTAAACGATAAAGTATTGTTTAAAAGTTATTTGAATAAAATCGATATTAAGGCCAGAAAACAGGTGATGAGTGTGGAGCTATACTTGGAAAAGTTAGAAAAAAGTAATGCCTATAAAATTGCTGATGTTGTGGATCAGTCCATGTTTTTTGCATTGCATCAACCCCATTCATCATTGACTGCTGAGCATCGTGACCTCATACACAAACTTTTGATTAATATTTCACCAAAAGATGTCCTTTTCTTGTATTGGTATGATAAAGAACAGTTTTATAAAAGTTATGATACCTGGGACGATTCGTTAAAAGACTGGGTCATTGAAAGGATAAGTAACAATATTTAGAATAATTAGACTAATTTTATAGAAACCATCAAACTTACAATATGGGATTAGAACTTGTCATTTTTATTGCAGCTATTTTATTTGGAATTTTTCTGTATTGGAGAGAATCTAACGGTAATGGCGCCTATCGGTTTTTAAACAAAATAGTGAATAGTAAAGAATTACAAATGGCACCGGATAACCCTAAAGGGTTTATATATAAACAGGCCTTTTTACCGCGGTTAGTCTTCGTAGTAAGCCTTTGCCTGGTCGTAGCTCTTATCTTAGAGTTTTTAACGCCGATCTCTATTTTTGGAAGTTATAATGGTATTTCAGCATTTTCATCAGTAGCTGCAGGGACATTATTAGGCTCTTACATTGCTAATTTCGTTATAAAATCGAGTAAGGTCATAGAAGAGAAAAGCGATTCACTAGGCGATATTGTAGGCGATGTAGTAGAAAAAGGAAAGGATTTTATTGAAGATCTAAAACCTAATGAAGAGAAAGAAGACCTGGCGTCTAAAACTACAGCTGTTAAGGATCAGCCTGAAGAAGAAAAGAAAAGTGCACGAGAACGCCTGAAAGATAAAGGGTTGATGTAAAACAAATCAAGATTGACAAATACTTACCATGATAAGATCTTACTGGAATAAAGGAAAAAAGCAAAAGCGAATAACGATAATAGGAGGTATAGTGCTACTTATAGCACTTTTTGTTCTACGAGATGATTATCAGCCAGCGTTATTGTTTTTAAGAAAATACCTGTTCATTATTATCATTAGTATACTGGTTTTAGTTTTTGGTTTAAGAAAATTCAGAAAAACGGCGAGTACAGGTAAACGGCTTGGTATTTTAGGAATACTTATTGCTTTTTTTGGATTGTTATATGTTTTCGGATGGCATTATCAGCTTTATGATTATATGCGAACCTATAATGTGTTCAATAATTTGAATAAGGTAGAGATCCATGAATTGCCGTTAACGCAAAATGAACGCATTCAACCTTTAAGAAATATCTTTTCCATGGCTAACGAAAGTGTGGGGGAAACCAAAGATGTATCCTTACCACATTTGGTACGAGTTGATGATGAAAACAAATGGACCATGGCCATTCAGCCTAGTGAGAAGTATATTATGCAACGTATAAGTGATAATACCGAAGAAGTCTTCTCAGTAAGTAGTACCACACCATTTCCAAGGTTTTCAAACGATAACCGTATTCCGGTAACGTTTTCCATAGGAGAGACTTTAAAATTTAGTAGAAATACGTATAATGCCGTTGTTCAGCGTTTTAATCCATGGATGTTGTTCAATTACGAACCCAGTGACACTTACTATATGAAAAATGATAATGGCGATTGGGTACAAGTTGTAAGTCTTATCAAATGGAAAGGTTTCTTTTTTCCATATCCTACATTTGGAGGTGTTATGATTATAGATAACGGGGATCATGATTTTAAGGATTATATGGAGCGCATTTTAATAGGGAAAGGCACCTATGTAAGTCCGGATAATATAAAGAATTACCCGTTTTTGAATAAACAAAATACCTTGGCAGAAAAGGTTTCTCAGTTACAGGCAGAGTCTCTGAAGTTCCTTGGAGGATTTAGCGACCCATTACCATGGAATATGGAAACGGCAGTAAAAATTCCGTTAATGCCTAAAGATCAAAACCAACAACCCTATGTTACTGATTTTGATTTTTCTGGTACTAATACAGATGCTTACAGTGGTTTATATCATTGGTTTGGCTTAGAACCGGTAGGTGATGAGCGCACCAGTTTAAGTTTTAGTGTCTTTGTGCCGGCAGATGGTACCGATAAACTGTATTATTTTGATCATGCCAGTAAAAAACAAGGTTATGCAGGAGTTTCGGCGATGCCATTAAAGGTAAAGGAATCCCGTAAAGAATATGACTGGACAGCCAATACACCAGTAGAATTCAGGCCTTATATCAAAGATATTGCAGAGCGAAAACGCATGTTTTTCTTAGGGACCGTATCGTCTATTAGCGATACCAATGCACAACAGTTTGATGGTTCGGCGACACCAGATCTTGTACTTATTGATAGTGAATACCGTGATGTCATCTGGATCGATGTCAAACACCCAAGTCAATGGGATCTTACCGTGTATAATCAGTTGAACGAAGCCTGGAGGTCCAGTGAAGGTATCGGTTATTATTACAATGAAGCTATAAAAGACCGCGATGTACTTCAGGATAGTCTAAATGTGATCAAAAGCATCCCTAAGGCTACAGAGAACGATGAAAAGATCGAAGCCTTACAACGTGAAATCGACTCGCTTAAAGCTTTGGAGAATAACTGATTAAAATATTTTAATTGTAGCAGAAACAGGTAACAATCACTAAACTTCCCTTAACTTAAAATACCATTTGGGATCTTAAATAAGAAGATGTTTTTGCTTTGAGTCATGTCATTCCGACAGAGTGTAGCGACGAGGAATCTCATCTTTTAGAGTTTACAGTGAGATTTCTCACTACGTTCGAAATGACAAATCTCCTTAAAAAATGAAAAGAACTGATGAAATAAGTTCCTGCAAAGCTCAAAGAATAGCTGGTTAAGTAGTCTTTTGTATTAAAGAAAAACTGTAACAATTACTAAATTTCCCCTACCTATAAATAAAGCTATTTGTTATGGGGTATATGGGATTTGGTTTACAGAAATGGATATATACAATGCGTCCACGAAAACCTTTTTCTACAGAAAGAAAAGCCTCTTTTACTAAACTCCCTGTTTATAGCAGAACATTCAAATTACAGGCTTCCGAAAATAAAGGTATTTACTATGATTTCTCTATTGTTATTTTCATTCTGTTGTCCATATTTGTTATAGTTTCAGTACCATTTTGGTTTGATCATAACAGAAAAGTGAACCAATTGTATGAAACGCAAGATCAATATGCCTTCAACTTCTTAATGAAATCTGGAATATGGAGATTTGACAAGCAAAATTATAATGGAGCGTACTCAGAATTTAAATTAGCTTACGCCATTCGACCTGATGATGAAAAGCTAAATGATTACTTATTTAAAACCTTGAATGTTTTATGTCTTGAAAATAACTCTTACTGTGAAGAACTGGATGTTTTATATTTCAAGTAACATCTTAATATCGGCACGTTCGTAAGGATTATCCTTTTCGAGTTCTAATTCTTTAAAACCGTATTTTCTATATAGGTAAATGGCGTTTTCTAACTTGGTACTGGAGTAGAGTAGCAGTCCTTTTAGGTGCTGATGCCTTGCAAAATCAATGCAATACTTTAAAAGGTGTTGCCCAATTTTTTGACCCCTCTGCTCAGGGAGCACTGCCATTTTAGTGAGCTCAAAAATACCATCTTCTTCAGTCGGCATTAAGGCTACTGTACCCACTATCGCATCGTTTTTTAAAGCAAAAAAGATATATCCGCCTTTGTCTATAATGTACTTATTAGGGGCACTCAATACAGCCTCATCATATGCTTCAACGTAAAAGTAAGTTCGCAACCATTCAATATTAAGATCATAAAAATATGTGGCGTAGCTTGCTTTAAAATCAACGATTTGTATGGCTGTTTTCATCTCATCTTTTACACGATCAATAATAGCATGACTTAAAGACTGTTGCTGAAGTTGATGCTCCAAATTATTGATATGTTCAATTAATGAACCAGATGAATTTAGAGTATACTGCTTAACGGTCTGCTCCATAGCCCTCCATAACGGGCGCATTTGGTCTACTATGGCTTCTCCCTTTTTTGATAAAGCGATAATTTTTTTCCTTCCATCTATAGCATCATTATCAATACTGATCATGCCTTTTTTTGTAAGTTTTGTAATCGCTTGACTTATGGCTGGTTGAGATAGCTTTAGACTTTCTTTGATCTGTTTGTTCGTAACCGTTTTGTAGTTATCAATGATTTTAATGACGGGAAACAGGTAAGGATCAAAATCAATATTGTAATACGTATATACATACTGAATATCTTTCATCATGTGCTCAGACAATCGCTTTAATCTGGAACCCAAACCCAATTCACCAAATCCTTTTAATGCATCCATATAATTATTTATATAAGTACTTATGTAAATATAAATAATGTTTTTGAATTTTTTACTATAACGAACAATAATTTTAGGCTAGAGAAGATGCTCTGATATAATCTGTTATGAGATAAGTGATTAATTTGCCTACCATGTATTCCGTTTTCTTACTAGGTGAGGCCTCACAGATATGCAAATATTTGGCGTTGTTATGCTGCCCCATAATATGCACGAACTGCCTTGCGTGTTTCACATTAAAGCCACTTGGTGTCATAGCACTACTAGGGATATTCTCAATGGCATCACAATCGATTTCAATACCATAATTTGACTTTGAGACAAACTTTAAAGCTTCTTCAAGTGATTTTTTAAAGCTGGTTTCCTTTCGTACTTCTAGCGATTCATAAGTAGTATATTGTATATTCTTAAGTTTATCTAAGGTTTTAAATAAATTATCTGACGTATAATTTTCGTGCAATCCGAAAATATAATAGTGTTTGAGGAAACCTTCTGCATAAGCATAAGAAAACCCATTACCGCTGTGCCGACCTTCCTCAGGCCTAAAGTCAGAATGCGCATCAAAATTTACCACATTCACCGGTTTATTCATAGCCAATGCAGTACCTTTAATATTACCATAGGCATTGTTATGCCCACCGCCAATAATAATTGGAGTTTTTCCGGCTTTAAGTATTGTGCTTACCAAATAGGATACATCAGAATCGATTTCTTCTACCAGTGATCGGGCCTTTACAATTTGTTTTTTGGTAGTGTTTAAAGGTTCAATACGTTTAAGTAATGTATCATAGTGTAAATTACCAAGAACACAGATCTTATTTGCTCTTGTAAAACGATTACTTTGTATATTTAACAAAACTTTTATTGCAGCACTCCATGCATTGCAAGTCCCTGTTTTTCCATGGTTTGCATAAACACCAAGGTCTTCCGAAATTCCAAAAATGACATGGTCAACATCCAAATTCTTAATGTCGTCGTATATAGAAGTGAGGTTAGCAATTAACTGAACATGTTCTCCAAATTTTGATTCTCCTTTACGTTTATTTAAAAGACGTTTACGTTCTTTGTCGGTAAATAGAATGAGATTCTTCATTTGGAATTTAAATTAAAAACGGAATAAAAATACAGTTTTATTTAATTATCAAATGCCTCAATTAAAAATTAAAACTTGTTTAATACTAATTTAAAAACAAACAAACTTATGGAAGGTACAACGAGTAAAAACATCGGTTTAAAAATAGCTTTAGGGATTTTGGTAGCCTTATTTATTGGGACTGCATTTTACACATCTAAGCTGATTAAGGAAAAAAATGAGAACGAGGCCATGCTGATTAGTGAAAAAAAGCAGGTTATGACAGATCTTAGTAATATGGCAAAACAATATGACATTGCTATTGGAGAAAATGAGATCGCAAATCAGGATTTAGTGGCTGCAAAAGAGCGTATTCAAGGGCTGATGGATTCATTGAAAATATCACAGAATAGTGTTAACAGCTTATGGAGGTATAAGAAAAAATTCTTAGCCTTACAGGAAGAAATGGACGTGCTTTTAGCCGAAAACGATCGATTAAAAGTAGAAAACGAATTGTTAGCAACGTCTTTAGACAGTACACAAGTACAATTGGCAGAACGCACCATGTTTACCGATTCACTCTTAGTACAAAATACGGAGCTGGCTAATGTTGTTGAAGATGCTTCGGCTTTACAAACTGTTGGTCTTAAGGGCTTTGGAGTTATCGAAAGAAATAGTGGAAAACAAATCCCTACCGAGCGTGCCAGACGTAGTGATAAAATAAAAGTATGTTTTACTGTGGCTAAGAATCCATTGGCAGAAGCAGGGGATAATGAGTTGTATGTACAGGTAATTGATCCACAAAACAATGTTTTAGGTTCAAACGATCAGATTCAGTTTGAAGATAAAGTACTTAATTACAGTTTGATCAGCCGTTTTAATTATGAGAATAGAAACCTTAACATTTGTGAATTTATAGCACCTAATGATGACGAAAAATTTGAAAAAGGACGTTACACAGTAAATGTTTTCAATGCTAAAAACTTAATATCTACATCCGAATTTACTTTGCGATAAGATGAATATTAATTGATTGATAGCCAAAACCCCGAAATATAAATTATTCCGGGGTTTTTTTATGTTAAAAGGGTTCCGTTAACAATCATTTGATCAATAGGGTCATTACCAAAATGATATGGAATGCTTCTATAATCTGTCATAGGTTTGGTAATAATCAGATTGGCTTTTTTTCCTCGGGTAATGCTGCCATACATATTGCTGATGCCCATAGCATAGGCACCATTAATGGTAGCGGCGTTGATAGCTTCCTCTGGAGTCATTTTTAGTTTAATACATGCCGAACCGACTATGAAATTCATATTACCACTTGGCGTGGAACCAGGATTGTAATCTGTTGCCAGAGCTATAGGTAGACCAGCGTCTATAAGTTGTCGTGCAGGCGTATAAGGAATGCTTAAAAAATAGGAACAACCGGGCAAAGCTACCGGTATGGTATGGCTATCCTTTAAGGCCTCGATATCAGTGTTGTTCAGTTCCTCTAGATGATCCACAGATAGTGCACCATGTTTTACACCCAAAGCAACACCGCCTAGGATATTAAATTGATTGACATGTAGCTTTGGAATTAAATTGTAGGCTTTAGCTGCGCTTAGTATACGGTCAGTATCATCAATATCAAAGTAACCCTCTTCACAAAACACATCAATATACTCTGCTATTTGTAATTGTGCGGCTTTGGGGATCAGTTCTTTGACAATTTGATCAACATAAGCTTCTTTTTTGGTCTTAAAATCTTCCGGAATAGCATGTGCTGCGAGTAGGGTAGGTTTAATTTTTGCAAGACTTTCTTGTTTTAAGCGTTTAATGACCTTAAGCATTTTTAACTCGGCTTCTACTGTTAGCCCATATCCTGTTTTTATCTCAACGGCTCCAGTACCCATAGCCATAACTTCATTTAAGCGTTGTAATGATTGTTGATACAAGTCCTCTTCCGAAGTTTCCTGAAGTAATTTGGCAGAGTTGAGAATGCCTCCGCCACGTTCCGCAATTTCAGTATAACTTAAACCATTGATTCGGTCTACAAATTCATTAACACGATTGCCGGCATATACAATATGCGTATGCGAGTCGCACCATGAGGGCAGTACAATTTTGCCTGTGGCATCAATAATGGTTTCGGCTTCAATGCCTTCGCAATACTTCATGTCACCATATTCAATAATGGTATCGTGTTCTATGTATAAATAGGCATTTTCAATAAAAGGTAAAGTTTTCATGGCTTCACCTTTAACGATGGTAATATTATGTTCATGTACCTGAACAAGCTGTTTTATATTTTTTATGAGTATGGACACGTGATTCTGTTTTTTATAAAGATTACCATTTTTTTAAATAAAAAAAAGCACTTTTCAATTAAAGTGCTTTTTCATTATGATATTGCAAGCGTTTATTTAAGACTACCAACCATATCTTCAGGCTTTACCCATTCGTCATAATCTTCAGCAGAAACATAGCCCAGATTAATAGCTTCTTCTTTTAATGTTGTACCATTTTGATGTGCAGTATTGGCAATTTCAGCAGCTTTATAGTAACCTATTTTTGTGTTTAATGCAGTGACTAACATTAAAGAATTATTCAATAATTCTTTGATTACCGCATGATTTGGTTCTATACCAGAGGCGCAATTTACTTCAAAACTTACGCAAGCATCACCTATAAGTTGAGCCGATTGTAAGATGTTAGCCGCCATCATAGGTTTAAAAACATTAAGTTCATAATGTCCCTGCGTACCACCGACAGTAACTGCCACATCGTTACCCATAACTTGAGCAGCGACCATAGTCATAGCCTCGCATTGGGTTGGGTTTACTTTCCCAGGCATGATAGAACTTCCCGGTTCGTTAGCAGGGATGATAATTTCACCAATGCCTGAGCGTGGCCCAGAAGCCATCATTCTAATATCGTTAGCGATCTTATTCAATGATACAGCCAGTTGCTTTAATGCACCATGAGTTTCTACAATGGCATCATGAGCAGCAAGTGCTTCAAATTTGTTTTCGGCAGTAATAAACGGTAGATCGGTAAACTCGGCAATGTATTTAGCTACGAGTACATCATAACCCTGAGGGGTATTCAATCCGGTACCAACAGCAGTACCACCTAAAGCCAATTCGGCCAAATGTGGAAGTGTATGTTCTAATGCTTTAAGACCATGATCTAATTGTGAGACATAACCCGAAAATTCTTGACCCAATGTAAGTGGCGTAGCGTCCATAAGGTGCGTACGTCCAATTTTTACAACATCTTTAAAGGCTAGGGCTTTTTCATGAAGTGTATTACGCAATTTGATGACTCCCGGAATGGTAGTTTCTACAACCTTCTTATAGGCAGCGATGTGCATGCCGGTAGGGAAGGTGTCATTGGAAGATTGCGACTTATTGACATCATCATTGGGTTGAATGGTTTTTTCTCCTTCACCAATAACATGTCCGGCAATTTGATGCGCTCTGTTAGCAACCACCTCATTGACATTCATATTACTTTGAGTTCCAGAACCTGTCTGCCATATGACCAAAGGAAACTGATCATCGTGTTTACCTTCAAGAATTTCATCGCAGACCTGAGCAATAAGATCACGTTTTTCTTTAGGCAAAACCCCTAAATCGTGATTCGTATATGCTGCTGCTTTTTTTAGGTAAGCAAACCCATACACGACCTCCAAAGGCATTGATGCTGGCTTTCCAATCTTAAAATTATTACGAGAGCGTTCGGTCTGTGCACCCCAGAGTTTGTCTGAAGGCACTTTGACTTCTCCCATAGTATCTTTTTCTATTCTGTAACTCATAATATGTGTGTTTTTAGGAGTTACAAAATTACATATTTTTAGAGTGATTTTTATATTTCAGAGCCTCTGTTTTGTACTATTCAATCAATGTAAAAAGGAAAAGTTATTAACCAAAGAAGAATTATTTTGTAATGTATAGAGCAATACAAAAAATATAATACCAAGCGGTGAACAGGTTACCCCATTATTTTGCCATCAACCATAGTTAATTTACGATCGGCCATCGTTGCCAGTTCCTGATTGTGAGTAACAATAACAAAGGTTTGGTCGAACTTTTCACGTAATGTGAAGAATAACTGATGCAATTGTTCTGCAGATTCACTATCGAGGTTCCCAGAAGGTTCATCAGCAAAAATGATCTTAGGATTATTGATCAAAGCTCTGGCTACGGCGACACGTTGTTGTTCACCACCAGACATTTTGTTGGGTTTGTGGTGTATGCGATCAGAAAGCCCTAAGTAATCCAGGAGTTCCTTTGCACGCTTTTCAGCATTTGTTTTTGATTGTTTATTGATAAATGCAGGGATGCAAACATTCTCTAAAGCCGTAAACTCCGGTAGTAGTTGATGAAACTGAAAAATAAAACCAATATTGGTATTTCTAAAAGCTGCCAAAGCCTTATCGTTTAGGTTTTTGATCTCAGCATCGTTTATAGTAAGTTCAGTATTCGCCTTGTAATCCGGCTTATCTAAGGTGCCTAAAATTTGTAGCAATGTGGTTTTTCCAGCTCCCGAAGCTCCTACAATGGATACAATTTCACTTTTAGAAATGGAAATATCGACACCCTTTAAAACCGGAAGATCACCGTAAGATTTAAAAATTTGTTTGGCGGAAATGATCGTACTCATAGACTGTGAAAATAGTACTTAAAATGATAACATCTAATTTATGAGCTGAGTTTATTTTTTTTGAATACAGATTTTATACCGTTAAAATCTATAAAGTATTGTAGCCTTAATGAAAAGGTATGCTGTATAGGTTGTTCAAATAATTGGTTTAAGCTTTCTGAATAACCATCTTCTGCATTATCATCGTTATTAAAAAGTTGATTACGATACAAAGCAGTTAGAAAACTCCCTGGTGCAAACTGCCAGGAATAGCTTAGATCAACATTCCATGTGCTAAAATTAATGTCAGGATTGTCATCAATGGTATCAACAGTATAGCCTGAAGCTGTAGTCAAAGACCCATCATTGAGTAGGGTGAATAACTCATAATCGTAATTTACGGTGTCCCAATAATGTCTGAAGGTCAACGCCAATACATTAAAGGGATCAAAAGTATAGTTTGCCGAAATGGTATTGGTCACAATTTGGCGGTTGCGCTCTCCAAAAACAGGCTCGTCATTAAATTCGGTAGCATAACCTCGGTCTCCGTTTCTGTGATTGAACCTGAAGCTGTAGGTCATTAAAAAGTGATCGTTAAATCGTACCCTCGGGCTTATTCTGAAGTTATAATTGAATAAGTCTCTACCGTTTTCAAAGAGTGTGCCTATACCACCATCCAGATCTATAGCAAAAGTTTTGTTATAGTTGGTTGAGAGATAGCCGCCTGTACTTACAAAATTTTTAAAGCTGAAGAATCGCCCATCTCGAGATTCAAAGTAATCTTTCTGTTCGCCAGGTTCTACATTTAATCTAAAACCATAATTATTGAGCTTTTTACTTTGTGCATTATACCTTGCTCCAAAGTTGATTCTTGAAAATACTCCCGGATCGGCTAATCGTCTGTAATTAATCCAGGCATTCATATTGTAATTATTTAGTCGTTTTGTAGGCTCAAAAATCCGATAAGACACATCAGCTCCAAAATTGTTGAAATTGTTTCTGAACTGCAATCCAAGGTCATTGATCTGGTATTTAGTATCTGCATAACTATGATCAAAACTATAACGAAACTTACCATGTGTTTTTCCCACAAAAAAGAAAGAGCTGTAGCCGGTTTCTGTGCCATCATTCTGATAATTCACGTTACTCATCTTAAGCTGGGAATTGATCCTGTAAGTATTACGTTTATTATTTATACTGGCTACTAGGGCAGTAACATTAGCATCTCTGAAACTACCTTCTCTCATTACATTAGTATTAACCAAACTAATGGAAGAGTTTCCATTATATTGCTGATCGACTACCAGAATATTATAATTAGTAAAAGGTTCTACGACCTCATTTCTGGTCTCATTAGTGTCTGTATTGGTAATTCTGGCAGTAGTTTTTTCAGTGATCGCATTAAAAATACCAACACCTAATCCTTTTTTTGTACGACCAGATATTTTAACAGCATTTAAAACCTTTACTTCATTGGGAATATCTGCTTCTTCATTATCTGCCAAATCTAACTCACCACTTGGACGGCTTCCTACTCTTCTGGAAAAGAATAGATTACCTTTAGAAAATAAGTCCACACCTTCAGTGAAAAATTGCCTTTGTTCAGAGAACGTTTGTTCAAAAGGACCAAGGTTGAGTACAACATTGTCGAAGCCTGCCTGACTAAAATCGGGCACTAATGTTGCATCTAGAGTGAAATTTTCGGTGATGCCATATTTGACATCCATACCAAAGGTAAGGTCTGTCTCGGTTTCACCATCAAACGAATCAATAATACCTGTAGTGAAAGGGTAGAGGTTAAGTCTTACCGGTGGTTTTATATCTTTATGTCCGGTCATTTCACCATGATATAAACCAATATAACCTTTGGTAACATCTACCGGATTCCAGGTGTATTGTGAACGCTCTCTGCGGAAGTGCCTGTGGAACTGCAGCCCCCAAGTTGGTGCTTCCTGATTTTCGAAACGCAGGGTACGATAGGGTATTTTCATTTCTACCACCCAGCCGTCATCATTGATCTTAACGGCACTATCCCAGACGGCGTTCCAGCTGAAATCTTCACCTATACTTGGTGAAGCGATAGCATCGGCTTGTACACCCGAACTGAACACAAAAAATTCGGTGTCATTTTGAGCATCATTGTTAGGATTAAGCACTAAAAGAAAGAAATCTGCCTGACCAAAATTATCTCTACTGGTCAATTGACGCATTATTTTTTCTGGGTCGTCATATAAATATGCAGCAACATAGATGGCTTTATCATCATAAGCAATTTTAACTTCTGTACGCTGTGCCTGGGGAAGTGTATTTCCAACATCGGGCTGAAATTGGATAAAGTCTGTTGCGATATCCGCCTTTTGCCATATGGCATCGTCCAGTACACCATCTACCTTGGGAGCAAGTGCTGCACGATCTATTCTCAATGATTTTTTATCTTGAGAGAAAGCTAATAGGCTAATGCTAAAGCATAACAAAATAGATAATGAACGTAAGTTCATAGATTAACAGTTGATGGTAGGTTATAAAAATATGCACAAATCTACACGGTCGAGCAGTTCTTACATCTTAATTAAACGTTAAAAAAGTGTATAAGGATGTCAATTTTTTCATATTTTATAGTCGTTGTCAATGCAAAATACACTAATACGCGTTTTGGAACACTTATTGAGTATCAAACTTATAAAAAGACGTATACATGAATAAATACAAGATTTTAATTTTGGGTATCCTGTTTGATAGTATTGGATCCGCAAGTTTTTTAATTCCGGGTATCGGAGAGTTTTCGGACGTGATCTGGGCACCAATATCGGCGTGGTTGATGCTAAAGCTTTATAAAGGAAATACTGGTAAGATCGGAGCAGCAGTGAGTTTTATAGAAGAAGCATTACCTATGATTGATTTTATACCTTCCTTTACCTTAATGTGGTTATACACTTATGTATTTAAAACCAAGGAAACTATTATAGAAGTATAAAAAAAGCACTCTTTTAAGAGTGCTTTTTTTTGTGGTTTAATGGATTATTGAATCTCAACGTTGTTAAAAACAATGTTGAAATCTTCCGAACCACCAGTAGCAGAACCAAATTCGTCAGCATCGTCTACTGTTACTGGTTCGTGTACCAATGTGATTTGTATGTTACCTGTAGTGGCTGCACCTGCTACCCAGGTTGTTCTAACACCTAACTTACTTCCGTCAGGGCCAGCAACATCATTAGCATCTCTAGTCATTGCTAAGTCTATAGTATTTACTGCATAGACAAAGAAATGCTCATCAGCTTCAGGAATGATGTCATCGTTTAATACATCTTCAGCAGGATCTTCTGATTCATTAGTAAGCGCAAGAGTTAATGAATACGTTGCACCAGCTGTGAATGTTCCATCAATTGTTTCAGTAGAAGCACCGTCTTCATGACCGTCAGGTGCGATACTAGTTAGGGTAACAATGTCATTAGGATCAGCATCATTCTCAAAAGTCAAAATAACATCTGTAATTAATTCTTCTTCAAGAACTGGAGCTGGAGCATCGTCATCATCAGAACATGACGCGAATAAAGCCAATGCTAGCATTGGAATTGCAAATAATTTGATAGTTTTCATGTAATTAAAATTTAAAAAATTGATTTTCATTGTTTTAGAATTTGAATTGTTTTTGTTCATATTTGTTTAATAATTAAGTTGTAATTGTAATGTAATATTCCGGCCTAGATCGTCTGCAAAAAAGCGTAATCGATTCAAATAATTTCTATATGAGGCATCAAATATGTTGTTTACTCCAAAGGCAACATTTAATGTGGTTTTTTCACTCAGAGGAAATGTCGCTTCACTGTAAAAATGCAATAAATGATAGGCTGGAGGGGGCGTGCTGATATCAACGACTAAAGTTTCTCCGGTTAACTCATCTTCCACTTCGTCATTAAAATCTGGAAATTCATTTTGCTCAAAAACCCATTCGGATCTAAGGCTTACAGAAAAATTATACCAATCAGAATTGTTATATGTAATTTGATTCATGGTATTAAATGGCGGCATGTCGATCAGTGGTAAATCGGTTTCAAGATCATAGCCTTTGATAAATGAGGTGTTATTTTCTAATTGCAAATTATTAGTAAGATCATAGCTAGCAGTGATATCAAAACCAAATAATTCAGCATTAGTTTGTTGGTATTCCCAAAGAGGAAAAGGACCTCTAATGGTAAGTACACGACCAAAAGGTCTTAAATACATATAATCTCTAATGTTGTTATAGAATACTTCTGCTAAGAAATTAAATCTTGAGTTGTTATAGCCGTATGACGCCGAAATTCTGTTTGATATCTCTTTGTCAAACCTAATGTCTCCCAGTTCAATCCGAGCTGCTGAATGGTGTAACCCATCGCTAAACAATTCTGAAGGATTTGGAGGTCTGCTTGCCAACGCGTAATTCCCCATGATGTAGCTGTAATCATTCAAATCGTATTTTAACCCTACTGAAGCTGAAATATTATGATAATCAAAAACAGGATTTGTTAAGAATTGTGTCGGTAACTCTTCAACAATGATGTCTGGAAAATCGACATCATAACCACGTTCTTCCCAACGAGATTTTCGATAGAACTTTAAGGCATCAATTCTGTTAAAATCGTATCGTATACCGGCATCAACAACTAAATCATCGTTTAATCGCCATTCCGTAGTGGCATATACTCCAAAATCGTATTTCTCATAATCTGGAATTAAACGTCTGACGCCAGTATCCGGATCGGCAAAATTATCCTGATAGCGTCCCAGAACACCAAAGTTCACTTTTCGATCTAGATTAGCGTCTAAATTCACATCAGCCGAAAGTGTATGGGTTTGTAATGTTAAATCAACGGCAGGAATATTTCTACGATCGCCTATTCTAACATCAAATTCAAGCCGTTGGTTATATTGATAATCGTATTGTAAGCTGACTTTACCAAAATTTTGAAAACGTTTATAATAATTGGCTTTTGCCAGATGGTGCGTTATGTCTTGCTTTGGCACGTTGATATCATAGCTAAAGTCCTCAATAAGTACAGGTTGCCCTGAATTTATAGCTCGTATAAGATCAAAACTACTACCAATATGTGAAGCCCCTAAAATCCCAATTTCATTATTTAAATAGCTATAAAACAATTCAAAACCAGATTCTAGACCTTTTTTACCGGCATAAGCTGAGAATCCTAAAGATTCTAATCCTGTGTTGGTGAGATTATAATCGGGTGCTTTAAAATCACCATTTCTTCGATAAGAGCCCTGAACCTGTGCAAACCATCCGGAACGGTAATTCTTGTTTAAGGTAGAAGCAATGTTATAACCACGGCCATTAGTTTGACCTCCAATCGTTGTTTTACCAAAGAGTGTATCTTTTAAAATAACTCTGGCTGGCTTTACAACCACGACACCACCAATAGCATCGCCACCATAAGCCAATGCTCCTGAACCCTTAATGACGGAAATTTGATTTGCAGAATTGATATCAATGTTTGGCGCATGCTCAATACCCCATTCCTGATCCTGTAGCCTTACATTATTATTCATTATTAATATGCGACTACTGTGTAGTCCATTGATCATGGGTTTTACAATAGAGTTTCCGGTATTAATTGAAGATACTCCCGGAACTTCTTTTAGTGCATCGCCTAAGCTCAAGGCACTATAATTTTTTAGTACATCTGATTTTAATACGGTTTCTTGTGCGGTTTTTGTTTCTTTAGATATAGAATTGCCGGTAATGGCAACTTCATTAAGCGCTTCAATATGGTGCTCTAATGTAATTGCTTTAAAGGTATCGCCATCAATACTAATAGTTACTTGTTTAGTTTCGCAAGCAATATGAGAGATTACCAATTCTAATGGTCCATCACATAACTTGGTAAGCTTAAACTTCCCTTTAGCGTCTGATGTGGTATACCGATCTAATGTTTTTATGTATATCGTGGCCCCTATGATTGACGATCCGTCATGAAAATCTTTTAATTCGCCAAGTAGTGTAGAGGTACATTTTTGACCATAACTTAAGCTACATATCGCTAAAGCTATGATTATGAAATATGGCTTCATTCTATAGCATATAGTTTAATATAAACGTATTCTGTATTTTGAGTTTATATTAAACCAGGAGGGCCTCTTAGATAGGATGTAAGTTGTTGGTGATTGTAAAGAAAGAAATAATGTTCGGTTTCTGTTAACCTCGATATTAAGAGTTCTTCTTGCTGTACATCAGCAACTTCATTATAATAGGTTGTATTGAGTTTAAATTTATAAAAATCGCATTCAACATCAACAGTATGAAAGTGCGTGTCGCTTTTACCTTCACAAACATCATGTTCATGATGATTAAAAGCATGTGTGAATTTTACTGCTGATGGCGTTAGAAGTATAAAAACTAACAGTAGAGCAGTTGCTTTTATAGTGAATGATATGTAGGTGTTCAACTTCAATCTAAAAACCGTTTAAATCCTAATCGGCGCAACATTTTCTTTTCAAAGTTCCAAAAAAAATGGAATTGTCCAAAAATCCAGCCAAAGAAAACCAATAAAAACTGATATGCAATAAAAACTAACAGAATTTTAAGAGTGTAATAAAATATTGGATACTCAAAATTATCTTTTACTATACCAAAGAATTTAAGAATTGGCCTTGTCACATACATTGATGAAGTGCCAGTAACCGCAAAAACGAGGAGTATAACAAGTATTTGCCAATTAGATTGTATGCCCCAACGTTCTTTAAGTTTTTTCATGTTCTGGTACTCAGAATTTGGTCTTTAACTAAACGAAGTGCAAAATTAAGCTAAATTCTGGGATTTAGGGTGGATAATCTTTGCTTATATTTTAACTGAAAATAAATGAAATAATTGTATAGCTTATAATTTACTTCATAGCCATAGTCTACGGTCCTGTCATAATCGATGGGCCATATATACAGATCGGGATTATACCTTGTGGGTTGGGAACTTCTAATATTCCATTCGGTAACGTATATGCTATTTCGTTGTTCTAAAAACGATTGAGAATAGTACCCTCTTGGTCTTGCTGTAGATTCCAACCAACCATTAAAACCAGGTTCAACGACGATTATCTCATAATCACTCTCATCACTGGCAATCACAACCGTATCATTTGCTACCAAACTTTCGGAGCGCGGTTCGTTAGATACCGTATTATAATCTACAGATTTACAGCTACAAATGCTAACACAAACTAAAACTAAGATTAATAGAACTCTCATTATGTAATGTATTGAATATTAAAAGTACGAAATTATGAGGTGTATAAAATACGCTTTAACAAAAAAGTCAGCAGGTTATATACCCACTGACTTAAAAATGTATGAATTGTAAATATTACTTTTTTCCAAATAAGCCTCCTAATAGTCCACCTAATCCACTCTTCTTCTTATCTCCGCCAAGTACCATACCTGCGACATCATCGATAACACTGCCATCACCATCAGCATCTAAAATAGATTCTAAAAAGCTTTGCTCTTGCTGAGGAGCATTACCTTTAAGCATACCGCCCAATAAGCCTTCTAAGCCAGACGCATTACTTACACTACTTTGTCTGGATTCTTTACCTAGCATTCCCATAAGGATTGGTGCAGCAATCTTCAAGATATTGGCTACGGATCCGGCATCAATACCAGATTTTTGACTCAATGCCATTTCAACATTTTGTTGTCTGTTACCAAGGACATGGCCTAATATTTTTCCACCATCATTGATGACATCATGGTTAACGCCTCTGGAGAACAAATCTCCCAAGTTATCTAAGATACTTCCATCATGCTTAGTGTTTAATGCATTCATTAAACCTTCAGCACCTTGTGGCTTTGTAGCATTACGTCTCATGGCTTGCATTAATACCGGCATAGCCATAGTTAAGAGATTATTGGTTTTTTCTGAGGACTGACCAGACTGTTTTGAGATCCCGTCGATTACAGTTTTACCCAGATCACTATTTAATAGATCTAAAATTCCTGACATTGTTTTTACGTTTTAGTTTAAGGTTTTCAAAATATAAAAAAAAAGCTTCTGATAAATGATTCAGAAGCTTTATTCCTCTATTTGTTAATAACTTATACCGACTCGGTTTTTAAAATACTAATGATTTGTGCAGCCAGTTCAGTACCAATTCTATCTTGTGCTTCATTGGTCGCAGCTCCAATATGTGGCGTTAAGGATACTTTACCATTCATTAATACTTTTATGGCCGGTTTTGGTTCGTTTTCAAAAGTATCTAAGCCTGCAAAACCTATTTTACCATTTTCTAAAGCTTCTATAAGTGCTACTTCGTCAATGACACCACCACGGGCTGCATTTATAATTCCTGCTCCGGGTTTCATCATTTCTAACTCTTTTTTACCAATCACATAGTTGTTTTGTGCCGGCACATGGAGTGTAACAAAATCTGAATGCTTTAATACCTCTTCCATGGGTTCAGTTTCTATCTCAACATTGATAAACTGACCATTATAAAATTCAACTTTAATTTCAGCTTTACCAACAAATTTATCACTGGCAATAACTTTCATTCCAACACCTAGTGCAATTTTAGCAACTTCTCTACCAATACGTCCAAAACCAATAATACCAAGAGTTTTACCTCTAAGTTCACTGCCTTTAGCGTAATTCTTTTTAAGGTCTTTAAATCTGGAATCACCATCTAATGGCATGTTTCGATTAGCATCATGTAAGAAACGAACACTCCCAAATAAATGCGCAAAGACCAATTCAGCAACAGAACTTGAAGATGCAGCTGGTGTATTGATAACATGTATGCCTTTGCTTCTGGCATAGTCCACATCGATATTGTCCATACCAACACCACCACGTCCTATGATCTTAAGATCAGGGCAACCATCAATAATATCTTTTCTTACCTTAGTAGCACTTCTTACTAAGAGCACATCAATAGCATTACCATTAATATAATTTTCTAACTGCTCCTGCGCTACAGTTGTAGTAAGGACTTCAAAACCTGCATCTTGCAATGCATTGATTCCGCTTTGTGAAATACCGTCGTTAGCTAATACTTTCATAGTTGTTTATAATTTATGCTTTTCGTTCTAATTCACTCATAACTTCTACTAAAGCTTTAACACTATCTAATGATAAAGCATTGTACATGGAAGCTCTGTAGCCCCCAACACTTCTATGGCCGTTGAGACCATTAATTCCGGCCTCTTTCCACATGGCATCAAAGGTTTCTTTAAGGTTTTCATTTTCTAAAGTAAACGTCGCATTCATATTCGAACGGTCTTCTTTTACTGCATAACCTTTAAATAGGGGATTTAGGTCTATTTCAGAATATATTAAAGTTGCTTTCTTTTCATTTTCTTCTTCAATGGCTTTAATGCCTCCAAGGTCTTTTAACCATTGTAATGTAAGCATAGATACATATACAGGGAATACAGGAGGTGTGTTGAACATACTACCTTTGCTAATATGCACTTTATAATCCATCATTGATGGGATCTTACGGGATACTTTCCCTAAAATATCTTCCTTTACAACCACAAGCGTAGTTCCTGCAGGTCCCATGTTTTTCTGTGCCCCGGCATAAATAAGGTCAAATTTTGAGAAATCTAGTGTTCTGGAAAAGATATCACTACTCATGTCACATACCATTGGTATTGGTGACTCCGGAAAGCTTTTCATCTGTGTTCCAAAAATGGTATTGTTAGATGTGCAATGGAAGTAATCATACTCTGTAGGGATGTCATAGCCCTTTGGTATATAATTAAAATTAGCACTCTTAGAAGATGCTACTTCATAGATGTCATCATAAATCTTAGCTTCTTTTATGGCTTTGTCACTCCAGGTACCGGTATTGAGATAACCGGCTCTTTTTTCTAAAAGGTTTAATGCTACCATTAAGAATTGAGTGCTGGCTCCACCTTGTAAAAACAGGGCTTTATAGCCTTTTCCTTCTAATCCTAGTAATTCTAGTGCAAGCGCTCGGGCCTTTTCCATAATATCTACAAATGGCTTACTGCGGTGTGAGATCTCGATTAGAGATAAGCCATTGTCAAAGTCAATAACAGCCTCCGAAGCTTTTTGTAAAACGTCTTTGGGTAGTATGCATGGTCCTGCGCTAAAATTGTGTTTTTTAATCATTATGTTTAAGTTTAAACCGTTGCAAAGGTGCTAATTAATTGGTTAGTATTTGTTATTAAATTGATAATTTTTAAGCTATATTTTTAACAAGAATTCAACAGTATCCACACCATCGGCATAGTCTGACAGTTGCGGTTGTTGCGTAAGACCAAACTTTACTTCGGTCTCATCAAAATTATGGGCTACAATACATTGAATTTTATCCCCATCAGTATTGAGTTTTAACTTCAGTGTTTCTATATCATTATAAGTTTCATAAAACAATGTTGCAATAGGGGAACTGTAGCTTGGATCTTCTTTAAGCATTAGAAATCCATTTTCGAGCATATCAAATTCGCTCATGAGATATACGGCTTTATTGTAATCATAATTGTTAGCATATTTGGCTTCATTAATAATGGGATGCCAATGGTATACTGCTTTGAAGAGCTGATCAAAATCATAATTCAGGGGTACAAACAATTTGGATACATTTCTACATCCCAAACCGTAATACCTAAAAATATCTTCGGCTAGCGCCTTAAGCTCTTCAGCATTTTCTTTTCCGGTGAGCACAGCTACAGAATTTCTATTTTTTCTAATGATCGCCGGTTTGTTTTTAAAGTAGTATTCAAAATAACGCGCAGTATTATCGCTACCCGTAGCAATAACAGCATCAAAACCTGTAAGCTTATCTTGGGTAAAACGTATGGTATGTTTAAACTGGGGTTCTATATGCTCCAGATATTTACTTAAGAAGGGGAGTAGGTGTTTGTCATTATCCGATTGTTTTACCATAACATGGTGTCCGCTGAGTAGTACCGATAAAAAATCATGAAACCCAACCAAAGGAATATTTCCGGCCATTACAATTGCTATCGTTTTTGGCGTTTTGGTAGTAATGGTGTATGGACTTAACCAGAGGTTTAAATCATCAATATTTAAAAGCTTGGTCCAGGATTCTATAGCGAACAAGATGTTTTCTTTTGTAAACCAACCGTTGTGCTCTTCAGCCAATTTCATCTGATGTAAAAAACCATCAAAAAACAGGTCATTATAAGCTACAGCTTCATTTTTTCTAATGCCTTCTCTTGAAAATTGACTTAAAAATTCCCCGAGTTTGGAAAACGCATTAATTCTTGTATTCAAATCCATATAGTATTTGCTTATGAATGGTTTTGGCGTTATTTTTGCAATGCAAAATTAAGCAAACAAAAAGGAAAAATTACTATGGCAATTATAATCACTGACGAATGTATAAATTGTGGTGCTTGTGAACCGGAATGCCCTAATACTGCAATTTATGAAGGCGCTGATGACTGGAGGTACAAAGATGGTACAAGTTTATCAGGGACTATAGTATTACCAGATGGCAGAACGGTTGATGCTGATGAAACTCAAGAACCTATTAGTGATGAGTTGTATTACATTGCACCAGACAAGTGTACGGAATGTATGGGCTTTCATGAAGAACCTCAATGTGCGGCAGTATGCCCTGTAGATTGTTGTGTACCAGATGAAGACCGTGTAGAAACCGAAGATGAGCTCCTAGCCAAACAACGTTTTATGCATCCTGAAGATTAAAATACTCCTCAAAAAATACGATTTTAATGTGTATTCTTTTGAACATATTGAAATGCATTGGTAAACATTAAGAAATATAGCAATCCAAAAGTTGAGAAAAAAAGAAGAGGCCGTTTGAGGCCTCTTTTTTATGAATTAAAATAAAATATTGTAAGACGTTATTTGTACAAACATTCCACTACTTGCATCGTCATACTCCGGAGTTTCAATCTCTAATTCTTCAGGAGTAAAGTTATAACTTTTGTGCTTTTCCCAATCTTCAGGTGTTGCTGAAGGAACATAACCTAAACTTTCAACTGTAATTGTTGCGTTAGGAGGCGGAGTGGTTGGGTTCCCGGGAAACTGACAAGTGACAAAAACAGTCGTTTGATAATTTGCAGGGAATTCTGCTCCCTGTGCTACAGCACCATTACCACTTACAACGACTTCACCAGAATCAAAACCTGAAAAGTTTGAAGAAGCCATAGCGTACATTCTAATTTTACTTCCAGCGGGTATATTTTTATAATTACATCGAAACCCATAGAATTCTGATTGGTTGTTAATGTTGTGAAAAATTACATTTCCAATATAGCCTTTAGCCGGAAGTGTATTGACCACATTTACATTATGCCAAGCTGCCCAAGCATTATTACGAATCCAATTCACAAAATCTCCCCAAGATGCAAAGTCCGAACTCGGAAGCGGATTGCTATTATGATTTGTAGCAACTCGAACTAGAAAACAAAAATGACTTCCTAATGCAGCCGAAGGTGTAAAACTAAAAGGTTGATCACCAGGAGTTATCTGATTCTTGGTTGTTGCATTTGCTACTGCGTATAAATTTCCATTATTGTTTGGAACAATATTATTTTTCCAACTGCTGATATTTATCAAAATATTTGGTGGCGCATAGTATAGATAAATCTTTCCATTACTAGCACCATTGTAATTGTTTTTTGCTCTTACGTAGATGTTATTTAATTGATTTGCTTGAATTGCTTTGTTGAGTAGAGGAGGTCCGTAATTGCTTATTAGTTCACTTTGAGTAAGTGTATCTTGTGCATATGGAATGATATCAGGAGATCCACTAACATAACTATCTGTTACGGGTTCATTTCCGTTGTCTCCGAAATTATCTCTTACGAATAAATCATTATAAAGGCCCATGTTGTTTATATTTAAAGTTTAACTTAATTAAGTTTTAAAGGTTGATAGTAGCAAAAAAGCTAGAACTCCCTTGGGGTTGCATCCAATTATTAAAGTTATGTGCACAAAGCAATTGATCATTTACATAAATAGCTGCACTTTCTACAAACCAACTTTCATTAGATAAACCAAAAACATCAAGGTTTACCCCAATGGTTGAAAATTCAATATCAATACTGTACTCTTTACCGACTAAGTCAGAAACTTTAGCACCATTTGGGAAAAGCTCATTCAGACGTGGTGTAAGATTATAGCCATCGTAGTCACCTCTTTCATTTCTAGATCGGTAAAAGGCTGAGCCACCAGCCCAGAGTTTTTCTAGTTTGTATGTTTTGCCATCTATGGTAGCGTGAATGTTAGCATCTGTTCCGGCTCCAAAAATATCACCCGTTCTTATAACCATTTGTAATTTTGTAATTGCATCGTTAGGAGAAAGTCGTGTTTTCCAATTATTAAACCTTGAAAGGGCTTCATTATTGATACGCATTGCATAAGCACTCCACCCAGTGTAATAAGATTGAATGGCTACAGCTTCATAACTGTTTCCATTTTTTATATAAAATGCCCCACCACTTGAGCCTTCTCCAAGTTCACCATTTGTAGAATCTTCAGAGTTGTTGTACTTCTTTATTTTTACAGATTCAGAATACATATCGCCATGAATCAATTTAGTAGGAAAAAAATTCGCATTGGTTTTTGCTGGGAATCCGGAAATTTCTGCATTAAAACTATTTGATTGATTTTCTGTGGGAGTAAATCCTCCTACATCCCAATTTGAAGCTTGATCTACATATATGGCCGCATAATCATGAGATGTGCTTCCTCCGACTTGTGTTTGTGCATCCACTAGCCATTCATAAGGTACCTGACAGTGATTAATTGGTACTTTGATTGTATCATAGGGTGATGAATAAGGTTGCTTATTATTTCCAGCAGCAGGTATAATAGTCATTTTAGCCCAAGACTGATCCCCAGATTTTATGACATGAGCAGCAGTACCTACCAATCTTATTCCCGGAGTTGCCTGAGGCGTTAACCAACCTGTTCCGGCTGTTTTTCCAGTAGTTAAGTACGAAACCCATTTTAGAGGTTCTACATTCGTATTTTGAATTGGTGATGGCGTTGTCATAGCAACTTCCGCGGATCGTTTCAATGAACTATTAGGAGGCATTGGAGGAAACTCAATAGAAGCTCCTGTTAATTTAGCTGCCATACCAGTATTTTCTGGAGTTGCAGAATGCTGAAACTTTATATAGCGAACACCACTACCATAATTTGTAAATACTTTTTGATAACGTACGAAAGGGGCAACACTCAGTACTGTAGCTGGCATTTTCACAACACCAGAGTCAAAACTCTTTAAAACCGCCTTATTAGCATCTAATAATTCAATTTGCCATTGATAAGAGCATTCACAACCCATACTCACACACATCCAGTCGGAAATATTAATAAAAGGTGCTGTATCTAAAAAATCTCCAGTATAACCTTTAGCAATCAAATCAATTTCTTGATATTTAGTAGCTGTACCTTGTGTAGAAGTAAAGTCTTTTGTTCCGGGGCTGCCAGGACAAGCGATGGCTGCTCCATTATCGATACTCCATGAGGCACTTCCTGCAGGGATTGTCCAGCCAGTTGTACCATTCTGAGCAGAACCATTCTCAAGTACGTTTTTATTAGGAGGCTCAGGCCGCATTAACTGAACCTTAACCGAAGCTCCTGTCATTTTTAGACCATAATCATTTGAAGAATAAACCTCTGGATTAATTCCTCCATGCTCAAAATAGATATAGCGTACATTTGGTCCGTAGTTTTCAAAAAAGAATGAAACCCCTTCCCAGTCGAGACTTGTTGCTGATTGTCCGGTTGCTTCCGTAAGTGGTATGTTTCCCGAATTGACTCTTTTAATGACGTTATGATTTTTATCTCTAAGCTCAATATTCAAATAGTATTGCGCTTTACTACTTGTAGTAGACGGATACATTACAGCTATAAAGTCTTTAATCGTAATTCCTGGAGATTGATCTAAAAAATCTGTAGCCAAACCAACATCATTTACCAAGTCAATAAGCTGAGATTTTTTACACCATCCGTTCGATACTGCAAAGTTATTGGTGTATTGAATAGGGCTTGCATAATGCTGCTGAACACTCCATCCAGCACCACCATTAGAAATAATGGTCCAATCTTCTAGATTATCGTTTGCAGCGCCATTAAGAAGAACTTCATCATAAACATCTTCTGTTACTAAATTTAGAATCTGAGCAACGGTAATATTAACGCCTTCGACACTTTGATTCGCAGTTTTTGCAATAATATCTTGATTATAACTAGATGGCGAACCAAAAATAGTTGTTAGTAAACTTTCTAAGTTAAGTTTTAGAGCGCTAGTCGATTGAGCAACTTTGATCAACACATTTACTGGCCAGTAAACCCATTTATAAAGTTCATAGGTTAGCTGTGCACCTCTAAGAAAATCAGATTTTTCCATATAATGTAGCATTGTAGACATTGTGGTGCTTATTTGATCTACAGTGGGAAAGACAATTAAATTGGCTCGATACAAACTGGTATTAGTACAAGTGCACTTAATTGTCCATAAACCTTCTGAAGGATTAGTAATACAGACCACATAAGTATTGCCATTTACAACACTTACCAGTGCAGTACTGGTGTTTGTTGCTTGGTTATATTCTGTGCCATCTGGACCTGTTATAACCATTTGAACATTAGTTGATAAAGGCGATGCCCCAGTTTCTGGGTTAAACAAAGTTGCAAGAATTAGAGGCGTACCTGCTTCTACATTTATTCGTTTTGTCATACCACCCATGGGTAGTTCTCCGCTATCAATCTGGCAGTTTATAAATTGATGATCACCTAGAGCTGTGAATGATTTCATAATTCTTACTTTTATTATATAGGTTAATAACTAGTTGGGCATTCTTCAAATTTAGTTGCTAATAACCTGAAAATCAATACGTAAAAACACCTGTTTTTTGAAAATTCTAAGGTCTCCCAAGAAGATTGGCATTATGAAGATGGACTTGCGATTGCCCTAATAGGTAGTGTAGTAAACTAGATTACAGACAAAAATGTGATTTTTAATAAGCCGGAAGGTTCTGCCATCATTGGTTTCCAGAAAGTACAAGCCATACAAACAGCTGTAAAGTATAATTTATTTAAGTAGTTTCTTCGATAAAACAAGCTGTAAATAAGCACAAACCTCTTTAGTTTATTATGTAATTTTTAACAATGTGAGTTGACACTCATAAATGATAATTTACTACTTTGTTTTCCAATTTTACGAGTACATGTTTAGTCTAAATAGCTTAGTCTCTATCATAGGTATCATTCAAGGGATATTCATTTTATCGTTATTAATATCTAAGAAAGAAAAAACGTTAACAACGAAGTGGGCTATTGCTTTATTTATAGTTTTTATTGCTGATTTATTATGGTACTTACTCTATTTGCAAGGCTACATGAATAAACTCTGGTTTTTTTACGGTATAGAGTATTTGGTACTCTATTTGTATGGACCAACCTTATATTTATATGCTCGTTCACATTTTGAAAAGTCCGGAAAACATTTTAAAATGCCTATTCTGTTCTTTCATTTTCTTCCTGCCATATTGATATTTATTTTAATGTCCGCTTTACTGTTTCGTGAGCAAACAATAAATTTTTTAAATGGTTTAAATCTTGAGGAGTATGTTCTTTTTTCAAAATACAACACACACAGTATCGTCTTTAATTTTGGTTTGTGGTATGTACACGTTATAACTTACCTCATTTTTACAGTTAGATTCCTGAATTCCTCCTTTTCGAAAAATACCCATTATAATAGTACGTCCCGAGAGAAACATATCCGATGGATTAAGATATTATTTTTAGGGTATTTAAGCTTTCCTTTAGTTACTTTAGTATTCTTTCTCACCAATTCATTTGCAAGCAATTTATCAATAAATAGCTATAACATTACTAATGCACTTTTAGTCTTTCACATTTTTGTAATTAGTTATATAGGTTATTCAAATCAGGGTATTATTGTCAATCCTATTGAGCTTTTAAAACGCAAAACCACCAACTTGTCTAAATTAGACACAGGAAAAATAGAATCGCAACTCCATGAGTTAATAGTATCGAACAAACTGTATTTAGATGAAACGTTGACACTTTCAAGTATGGCAAAACATATGGAAGTCACAACGCATCAACTGTCAGAATATATTAATACTGTAAAAAATAAATCTTTTAATGAATACATCAATGCCTTCAGAGTTGAGCACTCGAAAAACCTTCTGCAAAATGATGAAGGCAATATCTATACCTTAGAAGGTATCGCATCAAAATCGGGTTTTAAAAGCCTGACTACATTTCACAGAAACTTCAAAAAAGTTACAGGATTCACACCCAATCAATGGTTAAAGCATCATCGTTGATCCCAGAGGCATAGACCATTGTCCTTTATCGATTAGATCATGTCAATCTTACGAAAAAAGTAGCATTCGATAGAATGCTTTATATCTGTAATTGATTTGATCATCTTTTTGTACGCTTATCACTTACTTCGTTGAGAGTGTTTAACATCAAAAAGATAAATTATGAAAAAAACTACTATTCTGTTATTATTAGGCTTCTCATTTTATAGCGTAGCACAAACGGTATCGACCATTACTGGTGGTTCACCGGATGATTCTATGGTTATTGATAGTGAGGGGAACTTTTATGCCTCTTCATTTTCTGCAGGAAAGATTTTTAAATATGATGCCTCATGGAATGTCACCGATTTTACGGATTTTCCAGATAATGCTGTTGGTATGGCCATCAATTCATCGGACGAGATCTTTAATTGTGACTTTGGAACAAGCAGCATTCGTAGCTTTTTACCTGATGGTTCTGTAAACCTTAATATTTCACAGTTTGGATTCCCCGCAGGCATCATCAAAGACTATAATAGTGAAGATATGATTTTTACAAAATATTCCGGGAATAGTATTCATCGGTTAGCACCAGATGGTACTGTGACTTTAATATCTGATGCTCCCGGGCTTAACACGCCTGTTGGATTAGCCTTTGACGATAATGGGGTTTTATATGCTGCTAATTATGAGACCAGAGAAATCCATCGCGTCTTATCAGATGGGTCGTTAGAGTATATCGCTTCTGTTGGTGCCAGTTCTGTTTTGGGATATATAAATTTTGCACAAGGCGTGTTATGGGCTACTGTATTGGGAGAACATAAGATCTATATTGTTAATCCGGATGCTGTTGATGATGTTATTGTTTTTGCAGGAAGTGATGCCGGAACTGATGATGGTGATATTTCTGTAGCGACATTTGCTGCTCCTAACGGAATCTTATTCAACGATACAGAGGATACCATGTATATCACTGACTTTAATACCAAAAACATAAGAATTATAACGGGCATTAACCTATCCGTTGACGAACGCTTCCAAAAAGATAATGTAAGAATCATCACACCACAACATAAAAACGAAGTCACTTTAAGAGCAAAAATTCGCAATTCTGACACTTATACTATAGTGGTACGGCAGATTAATGGTGCTATAGTGATGAATGAGGATTATACATTAACAAATCCCGATGTTGTAAAAACAATAGATACAGAGGCTTGGCAGAATGGTATATATTTTATGACCATCAGAACAGGAAAAAATGTAACCACAAAAAAGTTTGTAGTGTATAATAATTAAAGTTTTGTTTTTTGATTAAGTAGGTGATCGGTGAAGTATGGTTTTTTTCAGATAAAATTGGCAATGCAATTTTGTATTGCCGATTTTTAGTAATGAATGTGATGTATTAAAAAGCGTTCTGAATGCTATTTCAGGACTCCTATTTTATACTTTTTGATTTATTTAGAGGAAAACACTAATAAATGAAAAGAATAGTCATGAAAACAATTCCCTTCTATGTAATGCTTGTCTTCTTTATGCATTTGGTGAGTGCTCAAAACGAGACTCCAAAGGAGATTCCAGCATCAGAAATTTTAGAAAAAGCAGATGCCGCTTGTAAACGTATAAAGCGTATTGAGTATGAGATAAGTTTTTCTCAGGATTCCAGAGCTGTAACTGCTCGTGTGTTTCAGGAAAAGGATGAGGTGAAAAATATTGGACTTGGAGAATCAAAATTTATAGCAGAAGGAGAAATTACGTCTCCTGATAAGAATACTAATTTTAAGTTCTCATACGATGGTACATATTTTAAGTTTCAGGAAGGCGATAAGCAAGTCGTCACAATCGAAAATCCGGATGCTACAGCAGTAGGACGTACACTTGGGCTAGATTATTATATGGTGGTGATGAATCCCTATGGTTCAAATAGTGGCATGGAGTTGATTACCAATAGGGCTGAGCATGTAGAGTATCAGGGTATACAAAAAATAAAAGGGAAAAAAGCATTTCAGCTTTCACTTAGCCAAATCTTTAAAAACAGAGCCTCCAACCAAATGGTACAGTCAACCTCAGAGTGGTTCTTTGATACGGAGACCTTTTTGCCAATTGGCTATATTGGTAACCGTGGTGTTACTGTTAAAGAAATTGCTATTATAGATATCAATCATGCTAAAACACACCATTTTGACATTAACAAAGGCCAAGACGTTAAAGAAAAAAGAATAACAGGAAAAGAGCCAAAAACTGAGAGTTTGCTTACCAAAGGTGAAACTTTTCCAAACTTTGATCTAAAGGATTTTAAAGGGGGCAATTATGACAATACTATTTTTAAAAATCATAAAGTCACCGTTATTGATTTTTGGGGCACATGGTGCGGTCCGTGTAAGTTAGCTATGCCCGAGTTGCAAGCATTATATGATACTTATCATAGTAAAGGGTTAAACATCATAGGAATATCCGTAATGGATAAACCTAAGAGACCACAAGCCTTTGTTGAAGCTAAAGGCTACAGTTATCAGTTTTTGGAAAATGGCGATATGTTAGCAAAAGGATTGCAGCTGGACACTTTTCCAACCATCTTTATTGTTGATAGTATAGGGAAAGTAATTCATGCTGAAAAAGGCATAAGAGATGGTAGTAAAGCAGACTTTGAAGCCATAATAAAAAAGGAAATTCGTGATTAGTCTTATTTTCAAGATGCACTAGTTTAGCAAAAGTATAACACTGATGATTATCATATGCTTATGGCAGAATTAGTGATTTTTTGAAGGTAGCGATCATGTTAACTACAAGTTGATAAGATCATATAAAAAACCCTGAAGTCTTGGGGAAGGCTCCAGGGCTAAGGAAACTCATGACATTTTCATCAACGCAGAATTAACTAATCATTCATTTGCATTTAGTCATTTTCTCCCTCTTTTTTTCTGTTTTACAAGTTTACCATTTTTCCTGTAGTAATAGTAATCTTCATTAGTGTTCGTCCAATCAATATCAGAATCATGATAGCCAACAGAACATTCACCATTATTATAATCTCTATTACTATAGTTTACAAATCCACGGGTACCAACTATGTCACCATGTCTGTTGTATTGGATATGTAAACCACCAACTTGTTTTAATAAACCTCTTCTATAGTTCATGTATACAGTGCCGGCACGCTTTATACGTCCTCTTCTGTCGTAATTGATAAATACATTCCCAATACGTCTAACACGTCCGTAACGATCGTGAGTTACTAATACACCTCTTGGACCATTATGATAATTGGTATGCCCCGGAGCGCCATAAGTACGATTGACACGACTGCGTTTAGTATTAGAACGTCTGTAGTAAAAATTATTATGTTGTTGGGGTGTTAAATCTGTATTGAAATCAAAGCTGCCATCAGCAAAGATCAAAAATTCTACACCACGTTCTACAAACATTACAGGTTGTGTATAACGATAGCGCGATGTAATCTCTAAATCATTACCTGAGGTTACAGACTGCTTTTGTGTTGCGTTTACAGTGGTTATGCTCAATAAACCTGCTGTAAAAAGTAGTAGTAATTTTTTCATAATTATAAAATTTAGATGATGCCTACTCATTTATAGCTTTTCGGCTTACGCTATTGGTAATTGAGTTTTCAATTAACGTGCCAAGATTTTATATGTTTGATTGTTAGTGTTTTACGATAGGTTTAGGATAAATTTTTAATATAGATCCTTATAAAAACAAGGAAAACATATAGAAAAAATGTTTATTTTAGAGCTGACTAGCCAACATTTATGGAAACCAATAAAGTCAATTGTAAAAACTGCGAACAACCTTATGAAAAAGGCTTTGCATTTTGCCCACATTGCGGCCAAAAAACCAATGATGAGCTTACGATCGGGGTGTTGTTTTACAATACGATTAGTAATTATTTTTCTTTTGATGCACGTTTTTTAAAAAGCTTCATACCATTAATGTTCAGACCCGGCTATCTGGCCGAAAAGTTTCTCAAAGGTAAGCGTCTATTGTACCTGCATCCTGCGCAGATGTATCTGTTTGTTTCGGTAATCTTTTTCTTTGCCATTTCGTTTAGTGTACGGAAAACGGCAAGTGAATTAGATACAGCACTAAAGGCAGAACTAAAAGATAAGACACTACAAGATTCACCATTGGTTAATATAACACCACTCGATACTACCAAAATAAATCAGATCATGGCACCCATAAAGCAAAATCAAAAGGCTTTGGGTTTAAAAGATGAAGACCTTAAAATAGCAGATTCTGTCATTCGATCTGAGGCATCTAAACCCAAGAATATAAAAACAAACTTTGATTTTAATCAAAAAACCATTGATTCTTTATTAGCAATTGGAGCTGATAATGATACTGTATATAAGGCGATGGGAATGAAAGATGGTGCAGGATATTTTACCAGAAAATTTTATGGACAGATGCTCAAGTTTTATAAGGAGCGTGGTGCCGGAGCTTTAATGCATACCTTTTTTGATACCATTCCTATAGCGATGTTTTTTTTACTACCGCTTTTTGCATTGATCTTGAAATTGTTTTATTATCGCAGGGGGCGTTATGCACATCATCTGGTATTCAGTTTTTATTTCTTTTCTTTTTTATTTACGGTATTCAGTATCATATTTGGAATTAATGCCATTTGGGATATTCCGGATTGGATCGATTGGCTTATTGCATTATCGACCTTCTTTTATCTGGTAGTAGCCGTCACACGTTTTTATAAGCAACATTGGTTTGTGAGTTTTATAAAAAGCAATGTCATATCCTTTATCTTTCTGGCTATGGTAATGCCTTTTGCTTTTGGTATACTGATGTTATTTTCGTTCCTGTTTTATTAAAAGTAAAACATGGTATAAGACAATTCAAATACCATGTTTTTATTCAAATCAACCTGATGTACAGATGTAATAATGAGATAAAATTAGATGATACTGTATGAATAATTAATAGTAGTTATACGGCATTATCAAAAAGCGTATATGTACTAGCGAGTATATAAGTACAATAGTATTAGGCGTTAAACGCTTAGTCATTCGTATTTAATATCTCTAAATGTCAGAGCTTTTCTTTGAGATACTGACCTGTAATAGAATTAGGATTTTCCGCTAATGCTTCCGGCGTGCCATAAGCAACAAGTTGCCCACCAAGTTTTCCGCCTTCAGGACCTAAATCGATAATATGATCGGCACATTTAATGAGTTCCAGATTATGCTCAATAACAATGATAGAGTGCCCTTTCTGGAGTAATGCCTGAAATGAAGTTAACAGTTTTTGAATGTCATGAAAATGTAATCCGGTTGTAGGTTCATCAAAAATGAACAACGTATTATCACTCTTACTGCCTTTGCCTAAGAACGACGCTAGTTTAATACGTTGTGCTTCACCACCAGATAGGGTAGAGGACGATTGCCCCAGTGTAACATAACCTAGACCAACATCCTGAAGTGGCTGCAATTTGCCGTGTATTTTTGTTTGTTCATGATTACTGAAGAAATCAATAGCATTGTCAATGGTCATGTTTAGAATATCATCAATGGATTTATCTTCGAACTGCACTTCCAAAACTTCTTTCTTGAAGCGTTTTCCACCACAGGTTTCACATTGTAAGTGTACATCAGCCATAAACTGCATTTCAATAGTAACTACACCTTCACCCTTACAGGTCTCACAACGCCCGCCATCAACATTAAAAGAAAAGTGTTTGGCTTGGTAGTTCCTAATCTTACTCAACTTTTGCTTGGCAAATAAAGCCCTGATGTCATCATAGGCTTTCACATAGGTAACCGGATTGGAGCGCGAAGATCTGCCTATGGGATTCTGATCCACAAATTCAACATGCTTAATGTTACTGTGATTACCTTCCATACTGGTAAACTGACCTGCCTTATCGCCAAAACCAGTTAATTTCTTTTGTAAACTTGGGTAGAGTAGCTTTTTTACCAAAGTACTTTTTCCACTTCCGGAAACTCCCGTAATTACTGTAAGCATTTCCAGAGGAAATGTGACGTCTATATTCTGGAGATTGTTTTCTCGGGCACCAATAATGTCCACATGGTATTTAGATTGGCGACGTTTTTCGGGAACTTGTATTTCTAGTTGTCCGTTAAGATATTTCCCGGTAAGGGTATCGGCATGTAGGATGGAATTATAATCGCCTTCAGCAACTACATGTCCTCCGTAAGTTCCGGCTTCGGGGCCAATATCTATGATGGCGTCTGCAGCCTTCATAATGTCTTCGTCATGTTCTACGACTATAACCGTATTCCCTAGATCTCTTAAGGATTTCAATACGCCAATTAACTTCTCCGTATCTTTGGGGTGTAAACCAATACTGGGTTCATCCAAAATATACATGGAGCCGACAAGACTGCTGCCTAGTGATGTGGCCAGATTAATACGTTGACTTTCTCCACCAGATAAGGTGTTTGACTTTCGATTCAATGTTAAATACCCTAAACCTACGTCTGATAAAAATGCTAATCGTGTATTGATCTCTTTTAATAGTCTGCTGGCTATAGTCGTATCGTGTTCTGAAAGCTCTAGTGTTTTAAAAAATGTTGCCAATTCATCCAAAGGCAGATCTACCAGATCCATGATGGTCTTATCTTGTATTTTGACATATCCAGCTTCTGTTCTTAGACGCTTGCCATGGCATACACTACATTTAGTCTTCCCTCTGTAACGTGATAACATGACACGATTTTGTATTTTATAAGCTTTGGATTCCAGTTCAGCAAAAAAGCTATTCAGGCCCTCAAAATACTCATTACCTTCCCAGATCAATTGTTTCTGCGATTCAGAAAGTTGAAAATAAGGTTTATGAATCGGGAAATCGAACTTATGAGAATTATTAACCAACTGATCTCTGTACCAACTCATGCTTTCACCACGCCATGGGAAAATAGCATTTTCATACACGGATAATGCTGTATTTGGAATGACCAAATCTTCATCGATTCCAATGACATCACCATAACCTTCACATTTTGGACATGCTCCATAAGGATTATTAAAACTAAACAAATGAACATTAGGCTCTAAAAAAGTCATGCCATCTAGTTCAAATTTATTGTTGAATGTTTTCTGTATGCTATCGGAAAGTGATTCCACCATGCATGTGCCTTTGCCTTCAAAAAAACTGGCTTCAATAGCATCTGCTAAGCGATTGATGAAATCTTCATCGTCTTTATATACAATTCGATCTACAACAAGATAAAGTGGATCTGTTGTTTTGATGTCCGCTTCAATAGCTTGTTCAATTCTAATAACATTGTCGTTGTATTTAACTCGGGCATAGCCTTGTTGTTGTAAAGTTTTGAGTTTGTTCTCAATGGTTCTGCCGTCTTCTAATACTATTGGTGATAGTAATAATAATTTTGTGCCTTCACTAAAGGTTTTGATGTAGTCAACAACATCAGTAACACGATGCTTTTTTACCATATCTCCAGAGATAGGCGAGTAGGTTTTTCCAACTCTGGCATACAATAGTTTTAAGTAATCGTATATTTCAGTGGTAGTCCCTACTGTTGAACGTGGATTGGTTGAATTTACTTTTTGTTCAATAGCAATGGCAGGTGCTATACCTTTAATATAATCTACTTTGGGTTTATTGAGGCGGCCTAAAAACTGTCTGGCATAACTCGAAAGACTTTCAACATAACGTCGTTGCCCTTCAGCATATAAGGTATCAAAAGCTAAACTGGACTTACCAGAACCTGATAAACCTGTAATAACGACAAGCTTATTTCGAGGAATCACCACATCAATATCTTTTAAATTGTGGAGTTTTGCCCCTTTTATGATGATATTTTCCTTAGGATCAACGTCTGTAATGCTACTGTTCATTGGTGTTTTTGAGTATAATTTTGCAAAGATACTATAAGTATTTCAGCCCAAAAAATGAGACTTCATTGATTTAAATGTTAAAATTTTATGCGATTTTTTGTTTTTTAGGAACGATTGTTGTTATATTTGAGACATAAACAATTATAAAACAACAGCGTATCATATAACATTACTTTAAAAAAAAGCTAAACCCCAAGCACAAGAAGATTACTTCTTTGCCCTTAAAGTAATGATTATGAAACAAGAACTTATCGCAGACGCTGTTTTAGTAAGTAGCTACATTAAAGGAGACGAAAGTGCGCTTTCGGTTTTAATCCACAGACACAAGCAAAAGATTTACAGTTTTATTTATTCAAAAGTTTTTGACAGAGATATTACTGAAGATATTTTTCAGGATACGTTTATAAAAGTTATTAGAACGTTGAAACTAGGAAAATATAATGAAGAAGGTAAGTTTTTACCCTGGGTGATGCGTATTTCACATAATTTGGTCATAGACCATTTTAGGAAGAATAGTCGTATGCCTAAATTTGATAACTCCGGAGAATTTAGCATATTTTCTGTATTGAGTGATTCTGCATTAAATGCTGAAAAGACAATCATTAAATCGCAGGTAGAATCTGATGTAAGACGTATTATAGAAGAGTTACCAGAAGATCAAAAGCAAGTGCTTTTAATGCGTATGTATCAGGATATGAGCTTTAAAGAAATATCCGAGCGTACGGGCGTAAGCATCAATACTGCTTTAGGGAGAATGCGCTATGCATTGATCAATTTAAGAAAGGTGATCGAAAAAAATAATATCATTTTAACCAATTGATACAATAATAAAAGTTTTGCTGCGTTTATAGTGTGTATTAACGCTCAACCAATTGATGAAAATGGCAAAACTTTACTCGGAATGTCCCCAAAAGCAAAATAACTTGAACCCAAAAGAAGAGACAATTAGTTTCATTCTTAACTATTCTAAGGCTTTAAGTGTTATAAATAGTAATAAATTGAAGTTTGAAGCACTTCTAAATTAATTGAAAGTCCTGATTAATATTAATCAGGACTATTTTTTTGCAAATAACAATGCTTCGTAATTCTGTGTATTGAGATATTCTTGTTTCAATGCTTTAAGATATTCTAGAATTTTAGGTTGCATTAGATAGGACGCTTTTAAACAATTTTTAAAATTATCATCATAAACGGTTAAAACTAGATACCAATGTCCTGTTCTTGATACATGGTCATCTTCAAAAAGTTTTACAAGCCCTTCTTGCTCCATTTTAGCATCGATCAATATTAATGGCATATTTAGGATCTGATCTTCTATACCTATTTCTTTGTATGATAAGTAGTATGTTTTATCTTCAATAACAAAAGGAACATTATAGGCTACATCAACATGGTTCAATTGAAATTTAGTGTTCATGTAATTGTAAAACTCGTTAGCATCTTTAGGGTCCTTAAAGATGAATGAGGTCTCTCTCGGAAGGCTGCGCTTGAATTTTTTAGCAACCATTACTTTATGATCTTTAAACTTTGGTGCTATTCTTACAGGAATGCAAGACGCCAATACGGCAGACAGTGCAATAATTAAAACAATTCTCATTAGATTGATTTTTCTTACAAAAAACTAACAAAAATTATACCAAGACTGTTTATGACCGTTTTGCTTTGTAGTATTGATCTAAAACCGATTTTCTTCCTATGGTTTTAGTGATGATATCCTTATCTAAATCCCAGCCTCTGGCTGGCGAATATTCCCTGCCATACCATATGATTTGTAAATGCAAATCGTTCCATAGTGTTTTTGGGAATAAACGTTTGGCGTCTTTTTCAGTTTGAACTACGTTTTTACCATTGCTGAGATTCCAACGATACATTAAACGGTGTATATGAGTATCTACAGGAAATGCAGGTATGCCAAAGGCCTGTGATAAAACTACCGCAGCGGTTTTATGTCCAACTGCAGGTAGCGCTTCAAGCGCTTCGTAAGTTTTAGGAACTTCACCATCATACTTGTCGATTAGAATCTGAGACAAACCATGAATGCCTTTACTTTTCATAGGTGAAAGCCCTACAGGTTTAATAATTTCACGTATGTCTTCTACACTCAGTTTTACCATGTCATAAGGGTTATCTGCTTTTTCAAATAGTATGGGTGTGATTTGATTGACCCTAACATCAGTACTCTGCGCAGACATTAGCACGGCGATCAATAGGGTATATGGATCTTTATGCTCTAATGGTATCGGGATTTCAGGATAAATTTGATTTAACGTATTTATAACAAATTCTACCTTTTCTTGCTTTGTCATTCATTGTATTTTTACAGAACACAAATTTAAACAATATGACACACTTAAAAGCAGGTGATAAGGCTCCTGATTTTACAGCTAAAGATCAGGATGGAAATGACATTTCATTAAATGATTACAAAGGAAAAAAGTTAGCATTATTCTTTTATCCGGCAGCCAATACCCCAACATGTACGGTTGAGGCTTGTAATTTGAACGATAATTATAAGGTTTTACAAGACTCAGGGTATGAGATCCTTGGTGTAAGTGCAGATACCCAACGTAAGCAATCTAATTTTAAGAAAAAGTTTGACTTTCAGTATCCATTATTGGCGGATGTAGATAAAACGGTAATTAATGCTTATGGTGTATGGGGGCCAAAGAAATTCATGGGACGTGAATTTGATGGTATTCATCGTTTAACCTTTGTCATTGATGAAAACGGGCATATAGCGAAAGTAATCGACAAAGTAAAAGCAAAAATACATACGGATCAAATTCTGGAAAACGTATAAAAAAAGCGGCATTAGGCCGCTTTTTTATAAATTCTATATGCTATAGTTAATTCTTGTGCAATACTTCTTCAGATTCACATCCGAAAAGGCATTCTTCTTTAATGAGTTTAGACACCCCTTCCGGAAGCATATTTTCCCAGCCTTCATCGCCATTAGCTATCATTTTTAAGACTTCTCTTGAGAATACAGATAGAATGGATTGATTATAATCTGTAATATCTACAACCTTACCATTGTATTTAAAGAACTTATAAAGCTCTTTCATCCTAGGGTGTACTTTAAGGTTTTCACTAGTGGTAAGTGTACCATCTTCATTTTGTAGCGGGTACAGATAAACTCTGAGGTCTTTAAAGAATAACTTACCAAAGGCTTCTAATATACCACCACTAAGATGACGATAGTATTTTTCATCAAAAATATCTACGAGATTGTTAACCCCCATAGAGAGTCCCATCCTGTTCTTAGAATACTGTGAAAAGTATTCAACAAGCCTATAATATTCCTGAAAATTCGATATCAATACGGTTTGACCTAGAGAACATAATAATTTAGCTCGGTCCATAAAATCCTGCTCGTCAATTTCACCTTCAGCTCTTAAGTTAGATAAAGTGATCTCAAAAATAACCTGCGTTTTTTCAGGATCAACTTTGTTCTCTTTAATGAACATTTCATAGGATTTTTCAAACATGTCCATATTAACTTTGGTCACCGGTCTGAAACTACCTCTTAAAGCAAGAATATTCTTTTTATATAACACACGAGCAGGTAGAACGTTATTACCATCTGGAGCAAACATTACGGCGTCGGTCATGCCATTCTTTACCAATTGCAAACTCATCAATCGGTTATCTACATCTTCAAATACAGGCCCGGAAAAGTTAATAGTGTCAATCTCTAATTGATCTTTATCTAAATGATCGTATAAATAGCGTAACAGTTTTCTTGGCATATTGTACTTATAAAAAGCACCATAAATTAAGTTAGTCCCTAAGATACCAAGCGTTTCTTGTTGTAATCTGGCATCATTTTCTTTGAATCTGATATGCAGTACAATTTCATTGTATTCGCCATCTGGAGTTACCTGAAATTTAATACCGACCCAACCATGACCCTTATATTTTTTAGCAAAGTCTATAGTCGCTACGGTATTGGCATAGGTAAAGAAAATTTTATTAGGATGCTTTTCTCTGATGATCCGCTTCTCAATAAGGCTCATCTCATGATCTAGCATTTTTCTTAATCGGGCTTCAGTAACATAACGCTTATCATCTTCAATACCATAAATGGCATCACTAAAATCTTTATCATAGGCCGACATCGTTTTCGCTATCGTACCAGAAGCGCCTCCGGCTCTGAAGAATTGTCGAACCGTTTCCTGGCCGGCACCAATTTCAGCAAAAGTACCGTAGATATCTGCATTGAGGTTAATACGTAAGGCCTTATCCTTTAGTGAGGGAATGTTCTCAAATTCCTTATCGCCCTTATACGTAATTTCAGTCATAAAATTCGGGTTTGTGTACTCTCACAAAGGTACTATTTTACTATAGGAAACAAAAAAATAAACCTATTTTTGTTACAAAGTTAACAGTCTTGAATATAACATTTTTAGGCACTGGAACCTCTCAAGGCATTCCTGTAATAGGGAGCACTCATCCCGTTTGTATGAGTGACGATCCAAAAGATAAAAGGCTTAGAGTTTCCATTCTGATCGAATGGGATGATTATACTTATGTCGTTGATTGTGGCCCGGACTTCAGACAGCAAATGCTCAATGCAAAATGCTCTAGAATTGATGGAATATTGTTTACCCATGAACATGCAGATCATACTATGGGGTTAGATGATATACGTCCTTTTTTCTTTAAGCAGGGAGATATTGATGTTTATGCGCACCAACGCGTTTTAAAAGCATTAAGCAAACGATTTGATTATATTTTTGCTACAGGAGAGAAGTATCCCGGTGTTCCCAGCGTAATACAACATGAGATCCAAAATCGGCCTTTTGATCTAGGGAATATAAGGGTAACACCTATTGAAGGGTTTCATCATAAGCTTCAGGTTTTTGGATTTCGGTTTGGGAATTTTGCGTATCTGACCGATATGAAAACAGTACCACATGAAGAAAGGGAAAAACTCAATAATCTTGACGTGTTAGTGGTTAATGCACTGCGTGAAGAGCCTCATATGTCGCATTTTAATCTTGAAGAGGCCTTGGCATTTATTGAGGCTGTACAACCTAAAAAAGCCTATCTGACCCATATAAGTCACTTGATGGGATTTCACGAAGATGTACAACAACGGTTACCGCAACACGTTTATTTAGCATACGATAATCTACAAATTACATTATAAGTTATGAAGAGCAGAATTTTTATGTACCTGTTTATTTTTTCAGTATTACTGATCATTTTTCAATATGTCAATTCCAAAAACATTCTTGACGATTATGAGCAGAAGATTACCAAATGCGAAACAAAAACAACACAATATAAAGATTCCATTAGCAACCTTCAGGATAAGATTTTCAATTTGAGCAATTTTAACATTGAGGGCAATGAAGAGGCATTAAGCTATTTTGAAAGTTTAGGCTATAGGGTAGATGAGCTTATTCCGGCAATTCATGATGAACTCTATAAAATGAATGCCCATAAAGGCGAAGACCATCCAATAGTACCTTATGCTTCAATGACCGACAATAAAATGCTCATCAATGAAATTAGGATCATCAATCACAAATGGATCATTGCCAATTTCACAGATGGTAAACATTGGGGGGAGTTATTTATAAACTACAGCATTGATGAAAACAATAATCTGAAATACACACTTACAGATTACTTCATGTATCCTATACATACTTATTAGATTCTGGCTTTTAGCCAATCTTTAAATTCAAAGAAATTCTGAGGCGCTACACCATGGCCTACAGGAAATTCAGAGTATGTATGATCAATATTCAGAGTTTCCAGAAAAGGGCTTATTTGCCTTGCCCATTCAACAGGTATCACCTGATCAACGCTACCGTGAGAACAATAAAACCGTAGGTGACTGTAATCTTTTGTTGAGACTTCTTTAGGTAAAATTTCGGGATATATATAACCACTTAAGGCTACTACGTTTGTCACTTTCTCAGGGTAGGTGAGTGCTACGCCATAACTGAGTATAGTACCTTGGCTGAAACCTAAAAGTGTAACGTTGTTTGCATCCACGGGCAGCTCACGACACAATTCATCAATACATTGTGCTATAAGGTCTCTTGAGGCTATTGCCTGTTCTTTATCATTCCATTTACCTTGTTCTGCATCAAAATTAATAGCATACCAGGCATTTCCATAAGGTTGCATCGGGTAAGGTGCTTTTAACGATACGATGTAGAGTGTTTCCGGTAATTCAGAAGCAAAGGAAAACAGATCATTCTCATCGCTACCATAACCATGACACATAATGAGTAATGGCGCATTGGCACTTAATGATGATGGACGAGAAACGTAATCTAAAGCTATAGCCATACTACTGTCCGATACTTTTGAATAATTTTTGAAACAAATCACCAACCAATGGAACTTTATGAAGTTTGCCGGTCATGGCACCAATAATACCATAGAGGAACAGCACAAAGAAGAAGGTCCAAAACGCAAAAGATATCATCCACATATCAAATCTACTCACAAAAAAATAAGCAATGAGCATATATAAGAGCCATAAACCTAAGGCCTGTCTGATATGAAATGATGTAAAACTATTGCGCTTTTCCTGATTCATGAAAAAAGCGATCAATGTTCCTATGAGTGTAATATAAGCTACAAAGGCATAGGTCTTACCTTCCTTTATGGTTTGTTCAGTCATGAGTAATTTCTATTTTGTTATTCGCAATGATACCATACACTTTTCCTTTAAGTGTTTGACCAAGAAAAGCACTGTTTTTTGATTTTGAAATGATATCATCTTCGGTAAAAGTAGATAAGGCATCCGGATCAAATAAACTCAATTGAGCAGGTTCACCTGTGTTTATAGATGATGATTTGATTTTAAATCGATCTCTACCCTGTGTTAAAAGGCCAATAGTCTTTTTTAATGTAAATAGGTTTTGCAATGCACCAAAAGCAGATTCAAGACCTATAGTGCCATATTTGGCATGATCAAATTCTACTTTTTTAAGTTCAATATCCATGGGGTTATGATCTGAAGTCACCATATCAATAGTACCGTCTTTTACCCCATCGATAAGTGCATCGATATCTACTTTAGTACGTAATGGTGGCATTACCTTATAATTGGTATTAAAATCTTCAAGCACAGTATCTTCAAAATACAGGTTATGGATAGCAACGCTACAACTGACATCTAATTTCTTAGATTTAGCTTCTCGTATCAGTGATACTGATTTTGCTGTAGAAATGGTAGGAATATGCAATTTACCACCAGTATATTCTAAAATAAATAAATCGCGGGCGATCTGTAGGTCTTCAGCCAAAGCAGGATTACCTTTAAGTCCTATTCTGGTACTGGTAATATGCTCATTCATTACCCCTAAGCCCGTAATTTTAGACTCCTGAGGAAATGAACATATCAAACCATCAAAACCAGCAGCGTATTGCAAAGCAATTTTAGTGAGATTAGGGTTAGTTATAGGTCTTTGATAGTCACTAAATGCTATTGCTCCTGCGCTTTTCATATCAAAAAGCTCTGCCAGATCTGTGCCTTTGCTTTCTTTAGTAAGAGCACCGTAGGGATGGAGGTTTACAGCATGATCATGTGCTTTTGACCGTAAAAAGGTAACGTCTGTATTACTATCGATTACGGGATACGTATTGGCATTTACAGCAACATCCGTAAAGCCAGACAAAGCTGCAGTATGCAATCCGTTTTTCAGAGTTTCTCTTTCTTCATAACCGGGTTCTCCAAACGACACACTACTATCAAACCATCCCTGAGAGACGTGCAAATTGGGTAATTTAATTTCAGTGTAATGATTGGGGTTGGAAATGCGTTTAGAAATTTTAACAATGGTTCCGTTCTCTATTAAAATATCAACCTTTTGATTGTGAAAATCACTTTTAGAATCAACGATGGTTGCAGATTTCAGGAGTGCATTCATTTAAGATACTTTAAAATTAGCATTTCTGTAATTAAGAAAGCCAGTGCAAAAATAACAAACCATTTCCATAGCTCGTTAACATTTGTATTACTTTTTACCGTAGCTATAGCTGAGGATAATTTATTATCTACAGTTACATTATTTAAGCCATTCATATCCAGATAGGTCAGTTGGCTTTCATTTCTGTTAGTATTAAAGCTCAATTTTTGAAGCGTTTCAGATTTACTGATCACATTTATAATACCGGGTGTGTCGGGATATTCATCTGTCATAATCGATACTTTATTACTATAAGTACGTTGCTGAGGAATAACCATATGAGTGCCATCATCAAGAGAGAGGATATCATCTTGATCGAGTATGGTTTTGATCTCAATCGTATTAGGCGATCCAATAGTGTAATACAGTCGGGGCAACTTAATACTTTGCTTGGCAATATTATATAACACAGGTACTATGAGTGGTGAGTTTTTAAAATTACTGTTGTCGTTATTAATAGCTCCCGAGAATACAAATACATCATCCAAGCCTACTAAAAACGAAGCGCCGTCTTCAAAGCTTAGAATGGTATTGTTATTAGTGCTAAATGTATAATATGTATTTACTTTTGGATACTGAAAATTAGTCACACGTTTATAAAATGCGTCAGATAATATGGGATGATCGTAATTGATGTTTGTGACACGTTTTTCGGCATCGATATAAGCGTTATACTGATTAATGTTATTCGATGTAAAGAATTGATTATAAGACTCTATAGTTACGTTGATTGAAGGAATAATTAATATGTTACCTCCGTCATTTCTAAACGCTTTTAACGCTGTAGATAGGGTACTAGGAATCTCATCAAGTTCATTCAACACAATCAAATTCTGATCTGCGATCAAGCTATAGTTTAACGCATCAATAGCAGAAGACGTATAAGCAAATTCATCATCAGTATAGAGCTTCTTTAAAAAATTATCAGAAGCCTTATCGTTTATACCTAATACCTTGATTTTAGACTGAGTATTTAAATTAAAATATAGGGTGTTGTCGTACTGTAAACTGGCATCTTCTACCATAAGTTTGCCATTAAATACATTGTTTTCCGGGAGTGTAAACATGGCCGTAGCCTTATCATCTCGTTTCACGGCAACCGCTGTTTTAGCCAAAAGTTGATCGTTATTATATAACGCAATAGAAACATCCTGGGGTGTACTGCTATTCGTAGACAACACCACATTAAGTTCCTTGTTATTGTTAACGGTATTGATATATGTGCTGTCTATGCTGATATTACTTTGCACTACAGGTTTTGCTTGTACCAGTTTTAAAGCGATCGAAGTATCCTTATTGAAATCTAGACCCGATTTTCGTTGTTGAAAATCGGATAATAGAATCAAATTGCGAATGGCATTAGCATCCTTTGAAAAGAATTGCTTGCCCTTCAGATATACCGATTCGTAGGATAACTGATCGTTGGAGTAAGGCAATTGAATTAGCTCGTTACTGATAGCTTTCACCGAGACATCCCTAAAAACCTTATCATTGGTAAATATGGTCACAGTTTCGTCTTCATTCAAGTTGCCTATTAGATCCTGAATGGCTTCATTAAGCAGACTGCCATTAACCCCTTTAGCTTGCATACTGTGTGAGTTATCAATATAAATGACCATCTCATTTTTAGTATTGAAGTTTTCAGAATCGGAAATATAGGGTTGAGCAAAAGCAAGCACGATACAAGCCATGATACCTAAACGTGTGAGTAAGGTTAACCATTTTTTGATCTGAGAACTTTTACGGGTCTGCAGTTCAACATTTTTAAGAAACTTAACATTAGTAAAGTCTACCTTTTGGAATCGTCTTAGCTGAAATAAATGTATAATAACAGGAATGAGCAGTAGGAGTAAGGCATAAAGAATTTCAGGGTGTTTAAACTGCATTCAGGTCTATTGATAAGATATTATAATGTCAAATATATGCAATGCCGGATAAAAATATTTATTCGGTTTTGAGAATTTTAACGTTTTAGAGCTCAACAGAAAAAGAAATAATCTTTCATGCCCACCAATTTCTGTGTATTCAGATAGGCTTTAATGGTTTGTTGCTCGGCTTCATTAGCCACGGTTACAATACTTTGAAGAGTTTCCAAACTTTGAATATATTCAAACCCTAAAAGGGTTTTACCGTAGATGTCTTTTCCAATTTTTTTTGGATTATCGCATATCCAGTAAAATTCAATATTCTGATCAATTAAGGATTTGGCAATGGTTTTACCTTTAAAACCAGCACCCCATACCACCAGGTCTGCAGAGGGCTTATAATCTAACTTTAAAAAATAATGCAGTTTGATCTCTAAAAAATAATTCTGCGCATAATGCTCATGAGTTCTAGAAGTTCTAGTGCTGTAATCTCTCCATAGATGAAGTACTTTATCACAGGGAATGCATTTTAATTGTGCCTCATAAAAACGAAAGGTCAAATCGTAATCCTCAGGATAACGATTAGGCAAGAAAGCACCACATCGGTCGAGATCTTCTTTGTAAAGCATCCAGCAAGGTGAGGGAATGACACACTCTTTATAGATCTCAGCGTAGTTACTTCCCTGTTCAGTTAAAGCGTTTAGCCAAATTTCATAACGGCTATAACCATCACTGATACCCACATCACTAAAATATTTAACCTTTCCGACTGCCACATGGCCTCGACCATAAGTATTAAGACTATTCACCATTATTTTTAGCTTATCAGACGTCATGATATCATCACTATCCATGCGGGTAATGAGTTGTCCATTGGCTTTATGATATGCAGTTCTTAAAGCTTCAATAATGCCTTGTCCTTTATTCTTAAAGAGTCGAATTCTGGAATCTTTTTGTTGGTACTCGTCAACAATAGTATAAGAATTGTCGGTTGACCAGTCATCGATAATGAGCAGTTCCCAATTAGTATACGATTGTATCAAAATGGAGTCTAAACAAGCCTCCAAATATTCAGAAGTGTTTTTAAAAGGTGTAAGTATACTAACCAACGGCTGCTCCATGCTACGAATATAACAAACCTGATTTTAACAAAACCTTTAGGGTTTTGACTGTAACAGATTGTAGATTTGCGCGTCAAGTATAAAATTTTTATTTACAATCATGAAACATATCCTTACTATTATCAGTTTAAGTGCCGCTCTTGTGGCCTGCGGACCGTCAAAACCAAAGACAGACGATTCGGCAGCAAATAACCCTATTGCTACGGCTATAGATCTTACGAAGATCGTTGACGATAAAGCTCCAGTTGTAATCAATCCGGGTCGTTTTTCACAAGAAACCGTAACCTATAGACTACCAAGAGTTGTACAGGGAACATACTCTATTAGTAATTTTGGACGATATATTGACGATTTTAAGGCTTTGGATTATGAAGGTAAGGCACTACCTGTAGAGAAAGTTGATACCAACACCTGGACCATAAGCAATGCCACTAACTTAGATAAGATCACTTACAATGTGAACGATACTTTTGATGTGGAAGTTACCGGAGGTATCGGAGGAGAAGTTCCGTTTTCACCGGCAGGAACTAATATAGAGCCTAAAAACTATGTCTTGAACTTACACGGTTTTATTGGGTATTTCGATTCGCTTAAGAATAATCAGTACGCTTTAGACGTTACAGCACCTGCAAATTTCATAAGAACATCTGCATTAGAAGATAAAGGACAAAAAACAGCTCCTGACGGTAAAAGCATTACCAGTAGTTATTTTGCACCACGTTACTTTGACATTACCGATAACCCAATGATGTATGGCGAATTGGATGTTGAAGAATTTATGGTAGGTGACATTAAGATCGTTTTAAGTGTGTATTCACCAAATGGGACGCACACGGCAGCGAGTTTAAAAGATACCATGTTTAAAATGATGGAAGCGCAGAAAGCATATTTAGGCGATGTTAACAGTACACCACGCTACGATATCTATTTGTATTTATCAGATGGTGCTGATACCTCACCAAAAGGTTTTGGTGCTTTAGAACATCACACTTCCACTGTGGTAGTATTACCGGAGGCTTCATCTGCAGATGGATTGGCAAGCTCAATGATCGACGTGGTTGCTCATGAGTTCTTTCATATTGTGACCCCTTTATCGGTGCACTCGGAAGACGTTCACTATTTTGATTATAATCAACCAACGTTTTCAAAGCACCTATGGATGTATGAAGGTGTTACGGAATATTTTGCACAACATTTTCAAGTTTATGAAGGCTTAATGAATAATAGCAAGTTTTATAATACTATGATGGATAAGATTAACATCTCCAGACGTATGGATGATGCCATGAGTTTTACCGTAATGAGTGAAAATATTTTAGAAGAGCCCTATGCATCTAATTACTTTAATGTATATCAAAAAGGTGCATTGATAGGCATGTGTATTGATATTTTAATGCGTAAAGAGAGTAACGGTAATCGTAGTATGTTATCATTAATGAAAGAGCTGTCTAGCAAATACGGTAAGAATAAACCATTTGTAGACGATAATATTATTGCAGAGATCACAGAAATGACCTATCCTAGTGTGGCCGACTTTTTAAATACCCATGTGGTTGGAGATACGCCAATTAATTATGGGGACATTTTAGAGTATGTCGGTTTAAAAATGGGTAAGAGTAAGGTGGAAACCAATTACATACAAGCAGGAGGCGAGTTCATCTTTGGTGCTGATCAGGAAAAAGGAAAAATATTCTTCTCTGAAAAGGCTTTAGACAATTCATTTTGGGCAGAGCAGGGCATTCAGGCAAATGATGTGATAAAAACAGTAAATGGCACAGCATTAACTTTGGCTAATGCACAACAAATAATTGGTGGGATGTTTCAATGGCAGCCGGGACAAGATCTTGAAATGACATTAGAGCGTAACGGTGAACCAGTAACGATCAAAACCAAACTGACTCAGGCTTATGCTATGAGCGAATCTATTGTAGAGGATGACAATGCAACTGATGCCCAAATAGCAACTCGAAATGCTTGGTTAAAAGGTTAATTAAGAATTAGCATACGACATAATTATAGTATCAAAGACCTCCTTTATATTGGAGGTCTTTTTTTATGTATTAATCGATCATTGTGATAGAAACGGAATATAACGAGGTTTTCGCGGTAATCTCTTAAAAACCTTCAAATACACCCAAACCAAAAAGTGCGAAGTCATACTTTACAGGGTCTCTTGGGTCTAACGTTCTTAAGTTACTATCCAGTTCTACTAAAGCTTTGGCATCGTTCTGTTTGCGGGTAAGTAGTCCAAGTTTTCGAGCCACATTCCCCGAATGAACATCGAGTGGACAACTCAATTGGGCAGAAGATAGGCTATTCCATATACCAAAATCCACACCGGCATTATCCTGACGTACCATCCAACGCAAAAACATGTTAATTCGTTTAGCTGCCGAATTCTTTAATGGATCACTGACATGTTTGGTACTGCGTGCCAAATGCGGTTGTTCGAAAAAATGGGCTTTAAAATGATGAATGGCCAATTGAAGAGAGTCACTATCAGCATAACGTTGAAATACAGCTTCGAGACCACCGTGGATTTCATACAGGGATTTCAAACTTTTTACAAATTGCTTGAGATCCTCACTGTTAAATGTTCGGTGTACAAAACCTTCAAAAGTGTTAAGGTCACTCTCCTGATGTTGCATAACGAACTGGTGTGGCGCATGATCCATTAGATCCATCATACGCTTGGCATTATTAATAATGCTTTTACGATTACCCCAAGCAATAGTAGCCGTTAAAAAACCTGCAATTTCTATATCCGCTTTATCAGAAAACTGATGGGGTACCTGTATAGGATCACTCTCAATAAATTTAGGAAGATTATATAAGTTGACCTTTTCGTCTAAAAAGGTTTTGAGATCGTTGGTATTGAGCTTAAATGTCAATTTAAAACAGCTTAAGAATCAAATTTCATTATTTCACTGCTACCACACTAATCTCTACATTGACAAACTTAGGCAAGTTGGCTACTTCTACGGTTTCGCGAGCAGGTGCGGTAGCCTCATCAAAATATTGGGCATAAACAGCATTAATGGCTGCAAAATTGTGCATGTCACTAATGAAAATAGTACTTTTAATAACATGCTCAAAACCCATATCTGCAGCCTGTAGTACGGCTTTAAGGTTTTGCATGACCTGTTCGGTTTCCAGAGTAATGTTTTGAGTTATGAGCTCTCCATTAGCAGGGTCTATGGCAATTTGTCCAGAGGTATATAATGTATTTCCTGAAAGTACGGCCTGACTATATGGACCAATAGGTGCCGGAGCATTGGGTGTATTGATAATGGTTTTCATAAATCTATATGTTTTTATAATTGACGATCCGGCTGACGGCGCTGGTCGTATTTAAGATCTTTTAAGAGGTTTGATTTTATCCCGATAAAAAAGTTCCAAGAGCTACGATTACTAAACGGTACCCAGGTAAAGTTCATGCGCCAGCTCAAAAGGTCACGTTCAAAACGCAATTGGGTAAACGTAAAGCCTTTATTTAAAAAATCATAACCCGAAGAAGCACCTACAGACCATCGGGGAGAAAGTTCTATATCTCCTGAAAACATCAGTGAATGTGATGAGATCTGATCCTGACGTGTGGTGTTGGCATAATTAAGTGCATAAGCAAAGCGTACGGACCAGGGGATCTCATAATTGTATAGCCCATTATCCTCTTTTTCTTCTTCATCGTCATCATTGTTTAATCGCTGATCGGCAAAATCCTGAGGTTTCCCAAATAAATCATCGGCACGACCACCAGAGCGTACAGATTCCTGAATGGCATTTTGGTCAGCTGTAGTATTTCCTGAAAAACTTTTGCTATTCAATGAGTAACTGATATTTAAATTAGCTGAAGTCAATCGGAATAAACTACCACCATTATCGATATTAAAGGTATTGATCTTACGATTATTATTATCCAATGCATACGGATCTAATGTAGCACCAAAATTAACACTCATTTTTTCGTTGAATAAATTGGTACCTCCGGTAATACGCAGAGGGCTCCATTGCAACGAATCGGCAGCAAGATCATAAGATGTGGTAAAATTAAGGTTGTTGAGTAAAACAATCTTTTTAGGTTCGTCTATATCTGTAGAATCTCTAGAGCGTACCTTGGCTTCAAAATTATTACCAATGCTAATCCCTAAATTACTGGAGTAACGATTACCCGGTCTTCCAAATAGGAAATTTTCAAATCGGGTAAATTCCTGATCAGCAGTAGTATTGCCATCAGCATCAATTACCTCAAAGGTTTCGTAATACTGATCAAAAGCTGGATTTACCGAATAGCTGATCGAAGGTCGCATAACGTGCCGTATCTTTTGTATCAGTTTGCCTTTATTCTTTTTATCAAAATCAAAAATACCATAGAGCGTTGTACCAATACTGGCGCTAAAATTATAGGTTCTAAAACTGTCAAAACCATTAACATCTTGAGTCACTACTTCCTGATTGACCTCATCAAAAGAACGGTTGATTGTTTTTAAAGTCCAGTTTTCCTGATAAGTGGTTCCGGCCGTAGCACTCAGGTATTTAAACAATTTAAAGTTTGTTGATATAGGTATGGTATGTTGCATACCGGCCAGAGCATCATCAAACATTTCACTTTTACCAAATAAAGAGTCGGTAGTATTAATACGGTATTCGGCTCTGGAATTGTATTGAAGGTTTATATTTTGTATGATCCCTTTTTTAGAACCCGATTTTGGTGCAAACGGAAATATACGACTTACAGAGGTCTGTAAGGTTGGTAAAGTTAAATTAATAGCTTCTGTATTTGTATTTTGCGAATGGGTCGCTGTAGCACTAACATTGACTTGAGGATCCCCCTGAAAGGTTCTGGAATACGATACGGATGATGCCAACGTATTATTTAAAAAGTTGGATTGATTGAGTTGATTGATCGATTGCCTGAAATACTGACTACTACCAAGGTTGACAGACGCCGAGAATCTGGAATTCGGATTCGCTTTGCTATCCTGACTGTGTGACCATCTGATGTTATAAATAATATTTTGTGCAAAATCGGGGAACCCACGTTCGCTATTCAATAGATTTTCATACCTAAAACTCAAGTTACCATTAAATCGATACCTTACTGCATAGTTGCTTTCCAATCGTAAACCATAACTACCATTAGTATAATAATCGCCTAATACGGCCAGATCAAGATAATCGCTAATAGCAAAATAATACCCTCCGTTTTGCAGGAAATAACCACGATCGTTTCCGGTATCCTCACCAAAAGAAGGAAAGATGATTCCCGAAGTTTGTTTTTTGGTCAATGGAAAATATCCAAAAGGAATTCCTATAGGAGTAGGCACACCATAAATCTCCATGTAGGTTGGTCCAACCACAATCTTTTGTTGAGGCACCAACTTTATTTTTGAAGCTATAAATTGATATTCAGGATCGTCCAGATTCTTAGATGTGGTAAAACGGGCATCTTGCATAAAAATCACCGAATCGTTCTCGCGCTTAGTACGAGGTGAATATATGTTCATGCCTTGTTGTTCGGTTCTAGAGTTGAATATTAGAGCTTTCTTGGTATCGGAATTGAAAACTATAGAATCGGGTTCAACCACATTATTGCCCTGTTTGAAAACCGGACGTTGAGAATACCCAGAAGAATCTTTTATACGACCTGCGTAAATAAGATTTTTACTATAGTCGATAACAATAATCCCGGAAGTAATCTCCATGTCCTGATAGTAGACTTCGGCTTCATTATACAAATAGATCTTTTCTTCTTTTTGATTTATAGAAACGTAATCCTTGGCTTTGTACTTAACAATATCCTCAAGAAAAGCTTTAGGTTTGATAGAATCGGTACGTATTGTGTCCATTTCTTTAACCATAACAGGATTGCCGATCAACGAATCGGCTATGGTTTTAGTACTATCTCTAACGGTAGTTGGCTTAATCTCTGTTTGGGATTTGGGTAAATCCTGAGCCAAGCCAAAAGTGTTGATAAACACTGTAAAACTAAGAGCAAAAAGTATGTGTAGGCTATTTGTACGCAATCCTTTTAAATGTATTTTTGTAAAAGTATGGCTCGGTTTTTGAAACGCCAAAATTACATATATTTTTTTGTGAATGATTTATTAACGTCATAAAGTTTTAAAATAAACAATAAGTAGGCCTTAATCATGTCATAAACCGAGTTTTTAGCCGTTAGAATAATTATGAGAACGAACCCGAAACATATCTTAGTATTTATACTCTTTACTTTTATCACTTCTTTAACATCAAGTCTGTTTTCACAAAGTGAAGCTAAGTTTATTGTGGTTTTAGATGCTGGCCATGGTGGAGGAGATCCCGGAAACTTAGGTAACGGTTACAGGGAAAAAGACATCGCTTTGAAAGTGACTTTAGCTGTCGGGAAAGCTTTGGAAAAGAATCCAGATATTAAAGTAATTTATACCCGTAAGACCGATGTATTCTTAGAGCTTTATGAACGTTCTGCAATTGCAAATAAAGCAGATGCCGATTTGTTTGTATCCATTCATTGTAACTCTCATAGCTCTCAGGCTTTTGGTACAGAAACGTTTGTCCTGGGTGTCGCAAATACAGAGCGTAATAAGGCCATAGCCAAAAAAGAAAATGAAGTGATTTTTCTTGAAAAAGACTATGAAAAAAATTACGACGGTTTTGATCCTGATTCACCCGAATCCTCAATAGCTATTGATATAGAACAGGAAGTTTACGTCAATCAAAGCATTAAATTGGCACGACATATAGAAGATAATTTTTCTAAAGACCTGAAGCGAAAAAGCCGTGGTTTAAAGCAGGCCAGCCTCTGGGTAATGCACAATACATACATGCCAAGTGTATTGGTGGAACTAGGCTTCTTAACTAATAATAAAGAAGGGCCTTATCTGAACTCTAAAAAGGGACAAGCGCAAATGGCAAAAGCCATTAAAGATGCTATTTTAGAATATAAAAAAGAAATAGATCAAAATATTGGCGACAGTTTTATTATTGCTGATGAGCACGATAATACCACTGTAGAACCCGAAGTTACTACAACCGAACCAGAAACACACATCATTGAAGGTGTTATTTTTAAAGTGCAAATTGCAGCCAGTTCGAGACGCCTGGAACCTAAACCCTATAATTTTAATGGATTATCTGAGATTAGTAGAATAAAGCTAGGTGATCTCTACAAGTATTATTATGGGTATACTTCAGATTATAATAAAGCAAAACAGCTTAAAGATGAAGCACGTTCTAAAGGCTATACCTCAAGTTTTATTGTAGCGTACAAAGGTGAAGAGCGCATTTCAATAGAAGACGCATTAAAAACAGCGACAAATTAAGTGCCCTTATTTTAAATTAATTCATAATTTTGTTTTCAACCAAAGCATCTGAATATTGAAAATTTCTAGAGAAGTCAAAGCAGCCGTATTAGTAATTTCAGGAATAGTTCTTTTTATCTACATGTTTAACTATCTCAAAGGAGAAGATCTCTTTTCTGATACGGTATCTTATTATACTGAATTTGACTATAATGCATTAAGTCTTTCATCACCTGTTACCGTAAAAGGAAATGGCGTAGGTAAAGTTACAGACATTAAATACGATTTTAAAACAGGGAAAACAATAGTCTTCTTTCAAGTAGATCCAAGGTTAGAGTTTTCTAAAAATAGTAAAATAAGACTCTATGAAACCGGTATCATGGGGGGCAATGCCTTAGCAATCATCGATGCTCATGATGGTCAAAAAGCAAAGAAGGGTGATTTTATAGCATCGGAGATACAACCCGGGCTAATTACAACGTTGAAGAACAATTTTTCTGGATTGAGCACCAACTTAGATAGCACCTTACGTTCAGCAGATACCTTATTAGTTAGCCTTAACGATTTTGTAACTAACGACACTAAAGTTGGTTTAAAACAAACTATTGCCGAGCTAAATAGTACACTTAAGTCTTTTAAAACATTATCATTTTCTATTCAAACGCTTATCAAGGCAAATGATGCCAAGATAGCATCGGTATTAGATAATGTTAATAAAACCAGTGCTAATTTCTCAGAACTATCTGATGACCTTAAAAAAGCCAATATTTCTAAAACCATAAACAGCCTTGATGCGACATTAGTAAACATGAATACGTTATTAGAAAGCATTAAAAATGGCGAAGGAACTATTGGTAAATTACTTAAGGACGACAAGGTTTATAATAATCTTGAAGGCGCAACAAAAGAACTCGAAGAGTTGCTAAGGGATATCAAATTACATCCGGCAAGATACAGACGTATTTTATCTAAAAAAGAAATTCCTTACCAACCGCCAACTGAAGATCAAAAGAATTAGACCATTTTAATATGGAATACATACCTAACATAGTTTTTGCCATTATCCTAGTTTTGGGTATTGGTTATTTTACAAGAAACATTAAGAAACTTATCCGTAACATTAAACTGGGAAAAGACGTCGATGCCAGTGACCAAAAAGGCGAGCGTTGGCGTAATATGGCACGTATTGCTTTAGGACAAAGTAAAATGGTGAAACGCCCAATAGCCGGTTTTCTTCATATTATTGTCTATGTAGGTTTTATTATCATCAACATTGAAGTTCTGGAGATTATCATTGATGGGCTTTTTGGTACCCACCGTATCGGGTTGAAGGTTTTACCTGAGTCATTGTATGCCTTCTTAATCGGTAGTTTCGAAATACTGGCCGTATTGGTACTGGTATCTGTTATTGTATTCTGGGTTCGAAGGAATGTAATTAAACTTAAACGTTTCTTAAGCTCAGAGATGAAAGGATGGCCTAAAAATGATGGTAATATGATTCTGTATTTTGAGGTTGTACTCATGTGTTTGTTTCTGATTATGAATGCTACAGACACTACGTTTCAAAACATGGGGCATGGTAACGTTATTTCACAGTTTATAATACCTTGGTTTGGAGATAATCCTGAAACACTTCATATAATTGAACGCACTGCATGGTGGCTACATATCGTAGGTATTTTAATCTTTTTAAACTATCTGTATTTCTCGAAACACTTGCATATCCTTTTAGCATTTCCTAATACGTACTACGGAAGTGTAGAGCCAAAAGGAAAATTCAATAATTTAGAAGCTGTGACCAATGAGGTCAAACTCATGATGGACCCCAATGCTGATCCGTTTGCAGCTCCGCCAGAAGGTACGGAAGATGAAGAGCCTGCTAAGTTTGGAGCTAGTGATGTTATGGACCTGAATCAAATCCAACTTCTTAACGCATATACCTGTACAGAATGTGGACGTTGTACGTCAGCCTGCCCGGCCAATCTTACCGGAAAGAAACTTTCACCACGCAAGATCATGATGGATACCAGAGATCGTTTGGAGGAAGTTGGGAAAAATATAGATGCTAACAAAGGCGAATTTAAAGCTGATGGCAAGCAACTCCTTGGTGATTACATCACACACGAAGAATTATGGGCATGTACCACTTGCAACGCATGTGTAGAGGAGTGCCCTGTAAGTATTAATCCATTGTCCATTATCTTAGAAATGAGACGTTATCTGGTTATGGAGCAGAGTGCTGCGCCAATGGAGTTGAATACGATGATGACTAATATAGAAAACAATGGTGCGCCTTGGCCTTACAACCAAATGGACCGTTTAAACTGGAAAGACGAATAATGTTATGAGTGAAGAACTAAAAGTGCCAACAATGGCAGAATATATGGCAGAAGGCAAACAACCTGAAATTTTATTTTGGGTGGGTTCTGCAGGTAGTTATGACGACAGGGCAAAAAAGATCACCAAAGCTTTTGTAAAAATTCTAAATAAAGCTAATGTTGATTTTGCCGTATTAGGAACCGAAGAAAGTAATACCGGTGATATAGCTAAGCGTGCAGGAAATGAATTCTTGTTTCAAATGCAAGCCATGATGAATATTGAAATCTTAAATGCTTATGAAGTTAAACGTATAGTTACCTGTGATCCGCATTCATTCAATTGCCTAAAAAACGAATACCCAAGCTTAGGTGGGAATTATGATGTGGTACATCATACGCAATATATTAAAGAACTTATGGCTTCTGGCCGTTTATCTATAGAAGGTAATACTTATAAAGGGAAGCGCATCACATTCCATGATCCGTGTTATTTGGGTCGTGCTAATGGTGAATATGATGCACCTAGAGATGTGCTTAAAACAACTAACGCTAATCTTACGGAGATGAAACGCCATAAACAAACTGCTTTATGTTGTGGCGCCGGAGGTGCTCAGATGTTTAAAGAACCGGAAAAAGGAGACATGGATATTAATATTCTCAGAACCGAAGACGCTTTAAAAACGCAACCAGATATTATTGCTACAGGTTGCCCATATTGTAATACCATGATGAGTGATGGTGTAAAGTTCAAAGAAAAGGAAGACACCATTCAAGTACTCGACATTGCCGAACTTATCGCCAATTCTTAATTTATATGCTAGTAGATTTTAATACCTTACCAGAAGAATCCAGAGTTTGGATATATCAGGCCAATCGTTCTTTTTCTGAAGAAGAGTTACAAGAGTTAAAACCCAAAATAGAAACATTTATAGAAGCCTGGACAGCTCATGGTAAAGACTTACAAGCTGGTTATAATATTGTATATAAGCGCTTTATAATTATAGGATTAAATCAAAACTTGAACTTAGCTACAGGGTGTTCTATTGATGCTTCTGTGCATTTTATTCAGGACTTGGAGAAGACTTATGATGTAGATTTAATGGATAAAATGAATGTCTCTTTCAAACAAGGCGAGTTTATAGCTTATAAACCTCTGGCTGAATTTAAGAAGATGGCTAAGAACCGTTCAGTATCCAAAAACACCATTGTATTTAATAATCTGGTGACTAATATTGCTGAATTTAAGGAGAACTGGGAAGTACCGGCAAGCGAAAGTTGGCACAGTAGGTTTATTAAATAACACTTCAACAAAAAAACTTTCATATTTCAATAAGATTGCCCATTTTTACAGCTAATGATAGATAGAGAAATTGTGGCTACAGACATATTCTTATTAAATATTTCAGGTCAGGATAAACCAGGACTTACCTCGTCTTTGACTAGTGTATTGGCGGCATATGATGCAAAGATTCTTGATATAGGTCAGGCGAATATTCATGATACCCTCTCGCTTGGGATGTTATTTGAGATCAAATCCGGAAAAAAATCAGCAGCAGTGCTCAAAGATCTGCTATTCAAAGCCTATGAATTAGGAATCACAGCCAAGTTTACACCCATTTCTCTTGAAGATTATGAAGATTGGGTAAGCATGCAAGGGAAAGACCGTTATATCATTACTATTTTAGGTGAAAAGCTAGCTGCTGAACAGATCTCTGAAGTCACCAAAGTCATTTCAGAAAATAATTTAAATATTGACTCTATCAAGCGATTAACCGGGAGGACGTCTCTAGTAAAGGAAGAAGAATACCCCAGAGCATCCATTCAATTATCCATTAGAGGAAAACTAACTGATAAATCAGAGTTTACTTCAAGATTCATGGCCATTTCTAAAGCTTTGGATGTTGATATTGCTTTTCAGGAAGATACCATGTTCAGAAGAAATCGCAGACTGGTTTGTTTTGATATGGATTCCACATTGATTCAAACTGAAGTTATCGATGAGCTTGCAGAGCGAGCTGGTGTTGGTGAAGCAGTCAAGGCCATTACTGAATCTGCAATGCAAGGTGAAATAGATTTTAATGAAAGTTTTGAGAAACGAATGAAGCTTTTAAAGGGATTGAGCGAAGATGTTTTAAAAGATGTAGCAGAAAATTTACCAATAACCAAAGGCGCCAAGCGCTTGATAGATACATTGCACTATTACGGTTATAAAACGGCTATTCTTTCAGGAGGATTTACATATTTTGGACATTATCTTCAGGAAAAACTAGATATTGATTTTGTATATGCCAATCAATTGGAAATTAAAGATGGTATTTTGACTGGGGGATATCTGGGCGATATTGTAGACGGTAATAAAAAAGCAGAGTATCTACAACTGCTTGCTGATAATATGGGGATAGATATAGGGCAAACTATAGCTGTAGGTGACGGTGCTAATGATCTGCAAATGCTCAATTTAGCGGGACTTGGGATTGCTTTTCATGCCAAACCTAAAGTTAAAGATAATGCACAGAATTCCATATCGAGTATCGGATTGGATGGTGTATTGTATTTGCTGGGCTATCACGATCGTCATATTGACCTTTTGTAATAAGGAAATCGACTGTTAATTACACAGTTTATAAAAGTATCCTAAAGTCTTTTAACTTCTTGTAAATTATGCTATTTTGGCATGGTATTCGTTATATCAAAGCAACGAAAAGAAACAATACATGCGCTACATCATCATTATCTTTATATGTTCATTTTTTCAACTTGCATTATCGCAATCTGAAACCCCAAACCCTTTACTGTCAGAAGATCATACAGCTCAAAAAAAATGGGTAGACAGTCTTTATAATACCATGTCCATTGAAGAAAAGATAGGACAGTTATTTATGGTTCAGGTGTTTTCGAATAAAGGAACAGCGCATGAAAATCAAATAGTTAATCTTATTAAAAAACACCATATTGGTGGCTTAATATATTCTAACGGAGGGCCTCACCGTCAGGCCAAGTTGAATAACGAATTACAAGTTGCAGCAAAAGTACCTTTATTGATAGGGATGGATGCCGAATGGGGCTTGAGTATGCGCTTAGATTCTACCTATGCATTTCCATGGAACATGACGCTAGGTGCTGTAGCAGATAAAAACCTTATCAAGCAAACAGGGCGACAAATAGGAGAGCATTGTAAGCGATTGGGTGTACATTTTAATTTTGCACCTGTTGTAGATATTAATACCAATCCCGATAATCCAATCATTGGTAACCGATCTTTTGGGGAAGACAGAGATGCCGTTACTACAAAAGCCCTAGCATTTATGGAAGGAATGCAAAGTGCAGGCGTATTGGCAAATGCCAAACACTTTCCAGGGCATGGTGATACTCAAGACGATTCGCATTACACCTTACCAACTATTAATTTTAGCGCAAAACGTATAGATTCAATAGAGATGTATCCTTATAGAAAGCTTATCAAAAAGGGCTTGTCTAGTGTTATGGTTGCGCATCTCAACGTGCCCAGTTTAGAACGACGTTCAGGCTATCCGTCATCCTTGTCCAAACACATCATTACCGATATTTTAAAAGACTCTTTAGGGTTTAAAGGCCTCATATTTACAGATGCTTTGACCATGAAAGGTGCTGCAAATTTTAGTGAAACAGGCGACATAGACCTGGCTGCTTTTATGGCAGGAAATGATGTGTTGTTGATGTCTGAAAATGTGGCTATAGGTTCAAAAAAAATACTGGAAGCCTATAAAAAAGGTGACATCACTGAAGAGCGCCTATCGCATTCAGTCAAAAAGATATTAATGGCCAAGTACAAAGTAGGATTAAATGCCTACAAGCCTGTTGGAATCTATAACATATCCAAAGATCTGAATCGACTGGAAGATGACTTGTTATATGGCAAGCTTATGGAAGAAGCGATAACCGTGGTAAGGAATAAGAATAGTGTACTTCCTATCAAAGATTTGGAAACTAAAAAAATAGCCTATGTATCGTTAGGTGATGATACCCATTCGCCTTTTCTAAAAACGCTGAAGAATTATACCAAAGTCCATGAGATAAAAGCCGAAAAACTAGACGAGCTTATATCTAAACTGAACAATTACAACACAGTGATTGTAGGGTTTCATAAATCCAATGCACACCCTTGGAAAGGATATAAATTCTCAGGAAAAGAGCTGGTATGGCTCTATGAAATCGCCAGAACCAATACCGTGATCTTAGACGTTTTTGCCAGACCTTATGCTTTGATGGATTTGAAGACCGTTGAAAATATAGAAGGTATAGTAGTGAGTTATCAGAATAGTGTAATTGCACAACAAAAATCAGCGCAGATCTTATTCGGAGCGCTGGGCGCAAAGGGAAAACTACCAGTTTCTTGTGGCGAATACTTCCCTCTGAACACTGGAGAAACCTATAATTCGCTATTGAGTTTAAGCTATGGACTTCCTGAAAGTGTGGGCATGAGTACAGAATTGTTAAGCAAAGTAGATTCTGTAGCAAACCATGCCATAAATCATAAAATGACCCCTGGGATACAACTGTTGGTAGCAAGACGGGGCAAAGTAATCTTTAATAAGAATTACGGAAAGCATACCTATGATTCGGAGTTAAAAGTAGGTTCTGATGATGTTTATGATGTTGCGTCCTTGACAAAAATTTTAGCAACCTTACCTTTATTGATGGAGTTGGAAGAAAAAGGTGTGGTGTCGTTAAATTCTAAGTTAAGTAACATTCTTCCGGATTATAAATCGACCAATAAGGAAGCTATTACGATTAAAAAGATGCTGTCGCACTATGCGCGCTTAAAACCTTGGATACCTTTTTATTACAGCACTTTAGATACGGTAACCAAGAAACCATCCCGTAAGTATTACAGGCAAAAGAAAAGTGAAGTATTCAATGTCGAGGTTACAAATAACCTGTTTATGCGAAAAGATTATCAGGATTCCATTAACAAGATCATACTAGAAACAGATCTTCTAAACCGTTTGAGATACCGTTATAGTGATTTGCCATATTACATTTTAAAGCAATATATTGAAAAGCATTACGATAAATCACTTTCTGAATTGGTTCAGGATCATTTTTACAGATCATTGGGCGCAAATTATACCACATATAACCCGAGAGATAAGTTTAGCTTAAAAGATATTGTGCCAAGTGAAGTAGATGATTACTACAGATTTCAAAAAGTTCATGGTTACGTACACGATATGGGGGCAGCCATGCAGAATGGAGTGGGCGGTCATGCCGGTATTTTTAGCAATGCAAATGATGTTGCAAAAATTATGCAAATGTATTTGCAGAAAGGGTTTTATGGTGGTAAACGTTATTTTAAAACGGAAACCATAGACAAGTTCAATAAATGTTACTATTGCCATGCTGATAACCGGAGAGGTGTAGGGTTCGACAAACCTCAGTTGGGTGAAAGTGGTCCTACTTGCGGTTGTATCTCGATGACCAGTTTTGGACATTCTGGTTTTACAGGGACTTATGCCTGGGCTGATCCTGAAGAAGAAATTGTTTACATATTTCTAGCTAACAGAACCTACCCAAAAGCGGGTAAAAACCTATTACTACGCGAGAATATAAGAACGGAAATACAACGCCTTATCTATGAGGCTATTACTGATTGAGTGCCTTTATAAAACGTTAAAGTATTCACAGATTCACAGGATAAGCTTAAATTTATCAACTCTTAAATGTTTTAAATGAAAATAGGTATTGTATGTTATCCCACCTTTGGTGGAAGTGGTGTTGTTGCAACTGAACTAGGATTAGAGCTTTCTAAACGTGGCCATGAAATTCATTTCATTACGTACAGCCAACCGGTACGTTTGGAACTGTTAAGCAGTAATTTACATTTTCACGAAGTTCATGTTCCCGAGTATCCACTGTTTCATTACCAGCCTTATGAATTGGCGTTATCCAGTAAACTGGTAGATATGGTACAGTTACATGGTATAGAATTACTACATGTACATTATGCTATTCCTCATGCTTATGCAGCCTATATGGCTCAGAAAATGCTCATGGAGAAAAATATTTACGTGCCAATAGTTACGACGCTGCATGGTACAGATATTACCTTGGTAGGAAGTCATCCGTTTTATAAACCGGCTGTTACATTCAGTATCAATAAATCTGATGCTGTGACTTCAGTGTCGGAAAACTTAAAACAAGATACTTTAAGGTTGTTTGACATTGAAAAAGATATTACTGTCGTTCCTAATTTTATCGATTTGGCAAAACACGAACACGGATTTACGGACTGTCAGCGGAGTATGATGGCCGAAGACCATGAACGTATCATAACACATATCAGTAACTTCAGACCGGTAAAACAAATTCCTGATGTGGTCAATATTTTCAATAAGATACAACAGCAAATACCTGCCAAATTAATGATGGTAGGTGAGGGGCCCGAAAAGGAAAAAGCTGAAGCTATGTGTGAAACATTGGGCATCAGTGATAAGGTGGTCTTTTTTGGAAATAGTAATGAAATAGATCGTATACTTTGCTTTAGTGACCTTTTCTTATTACCATCACAAACCGAAAGTTTTGGTTTAGCAGCTCTAGAGGCCATGGCTTCTGGTGTACCGGTTATTTCAACAAATTCAGGCGGATTACCAGAGGTAAATATACATGGTTATTCGGGCTATTTGAGTGATGTAAATGACATCGATGATATGACGAATAATGCCCTGAAAATCCTAAAGGATATGGATACACTCAATAGCTTCAAAGCCAATGCAAAAGCTCAGTCCAAGCTATTTGACCTCCGAGCTATAGTACCAAAATACGAACAGATATATGAAGATACACTCGATAAGTGTATGGCAATATAATCTAGCGATAGAAAAAGCCACCCTTTTTGGAGTGGCTTTATTTATAAGTTGTACAGGATGTAATTAAAATTGATATCTGATACCTAGGGCGATATCAAAATCCAGATCATCATTAAAATCTCCAAAGCCTATTTCGGGCCTGAAATCTAAAGAAATAAGTAGTGGTATATCAAAATCGTATTCAATACCAATGTCACCAGCTACAAAAAAGAAGGTTTCACTATCGTCCACACCGTTTGGTACATTATCGAATTCGTAAGAACCCAAACCGCCACCGGCACCGGCATACCAGTTAAAGTTACCATCTAAATTCCATACCCACTGGTATAGACCTGTAAGCTTAAATCCATCAAAGTCATTACCACTTCGCCATCCGAGATCTGCTTCTAAACGGTTGTTATCTCCCAAAGCGCGCTGATAGGAGATCTCAGCACCAAAACCATCACTGTCTCCTAATCTGAGACCTATGGCATTGTCAGCAATGTTTTGAGCATTCATAGATGCAGAATACCCAACGACTAATAGAATTCCTAAAACTAATTTTTTCATAATGTTCGGTTTTTTTATTGATTTCCACTATCATTTACAAAAATAACGCCAAAAGTGATTTATTATTAGATTTCTTTTTAGTTTTATAAACAGACTTATTTAGAATTATGATTCCAAAATCTGTTTTAGAGCAATTACGGTCACAATTTAAGGGTGATTTGTATGATGATAATCTTTCTAAGATTATATATGCTACAGATGCTTCCGTATATAGAAAAATACCTCTGGCAGTAGCTTACCCAAAGGATGAAGCTGATATAAAACATCTTATAGCATTTGCGTTAGAGCATAAGACATCTTTAATTCCAAGAACTGCCGGGACTTCATTAGCAGGGCAATGTGTAGGTGAAGGTATCGTTGTGGACGTCTCCAAATATTTTACCCGAATACTAGACATAAATGAAACGGCAAAAACGGTAACGGTTCAACCTGGAGTTGTAAGAGATGAGCTTAACAACTACTTAAAACCTTTTGGTCTATTTTTTGGACCAAATACATCAACCTCAAACCGCTGCATGATTGGAGGAATGGTGGGTAATAATTCATCAGGAACTACTTCCATAAAATATGGCACTACCAGAGATAAACTGATAGCACTAAAAACCATTTTAAGTGATGGTAGTGCAGCTACATTTCATAAACTTAGCAGCGCAGCATTTGAAGAAAAGTGTAATACAGATACTTTAGAAGGGCATATTTATAAAGACGTTTATGAGACTCTACAATCGAAATCGACTCAACAAGAAATAAAAGCACAGTTTCCAAAACCAGAGATCCATCGTAGAAATACCGGTTACGCTATTGATACTTTAATAACCTCTAATGTTTTCTCCGATGTTGAGCAAGAGTTTAACATGTGTAAGCTGCTTGCAGGTAGTGAAGGCACTTTAGCATTAACTACAGCCATTACATTACAGCTAGATCCTTTACCACCAAAGCACAACGCTATTATTGCATTGCATTTTAAAACTATTGAAGATTGCCTGAAAGCAGTAACTCTAGTCATGCAACACGATCTGTACGCTTGTGAGATGTTAGACGACACCATATTGAATTTAACCAAGCATAATAAAACACAGCAATCTAACCGTCAATTTATAGTGGGTGATCCCAAAGCTATTTTAATGTGTGAATTAAAGGCGGATGAAAATGAGTTATTACATACCGAAGTTGCAAACGTTATTGCTACAGTGGAACATTCCAAACTGTGTTATGCCAACCCTGTTTTAAAAGGCGAAGAGATTACAAAAGCAATGGCATTGCGTAAAGCCGGATTAGGTCTGTTGGGAAATATGATAGGCGACAAAAAAGCAGTAGCCTGTATTGAAGATACCGCAGTGGCATTAGAAGATTTGTCGTCTTACATTGATGCGTTTTCTGAGTTAATGGCATCTTATGATCAAAAGGCGGTCTATTATGCGCATGCCGGAGCAGGTGAATTGCATCTGAGACCCATTTTGAATTTAAAAGCTTCGGAAGATGTTATTTTATTCAAAAAAATCACTGCTGATGTTGCAAAACTGGTGAAGTCTTATAACGGTTCAATGTCCGGGGAACATGGTGATGGCATTGTACGATCAGAGTTTATCCCTCTAATGATAGGTGACGCTAATTATGAAATCATAAAACGTATAAAAACCATATTCGATCCGCATCAGGTTTTTAATCCCGGTAAAATAGTCAATGCGTTACCAATGGATAAAAATCTACGTTACGAACCTGACCGAAAAGAACCAAAGTTTAAAACATTTTTAGATTTTTCAGCATCAGAAGGTATTTTACGAGAGGCTGAAAAATGTAATGGTTCTGGAGATTGTAGAAAGTTACCTGAATTTGGAGGTACCATGTGTCCAAGTTATAGAGCAACGAGAAATGAGAAAGATACCACAAGAGCCAGAGCCAATGCCTTACGCGAATTTTTAACCCATTCTGAAAAGTCGAACAGATTTGATCATGAGGAACTCAAAGCTGTATTTGATTTGTGTTTGAGTTGTAAAGCCTGTGCTAGTGAATGTCCCAGCAGTGTTGATGTAGCAAGCTTAAAGGCAGAATTTCAGTACCAGTACCAAACCGCTAATGGCTATAAATTTAAAGATGCATTTTTTGCTAATGCTACTCGATACAATAAACTAGCATCCAAATCTCCGAAATTGGTGAATGTAATGTTTCAGAATAGTGTGACTTCAGGTCTTATCAAACGTGTTTTAGGTATGCACGCTAAGAGGACACTACCTCAAGTTCAAAAAGCATACAAGATATCACCTAATAGTGTACAACATCCCAAAAAGACAGTCTACCTTTTTGTTGACGAATACCTGAAATATTTAGAATCTGATATCATTAAGGATCTAACGGTTTTATTAACTGCTTTAAATTATAACTATAAGTTATTATCTCATGAAGAAAGTGGCAGATCCTTTATATCAAAAGGATTCTTGAAAGAGGCCAAGCGTGTGGCTGATGCTAATATTAATGTGTTTAAATCTGTTATTTCTGAAGATACGCCATTAATCGGTATTGAACCTTCTGCTATACTTGCATTTAGAGATGAGTATCCAAAGTTAGCAGATGATGTGAATGCTGCAAAATCTATAGCGAAACATACCTATTTGATAGAAGAATTTTTGCAACAGGAAATAAAAATTGGTAATATCAGTGCTGATCAATTCACTGATGAAGAAAAGGAAATTAAATTCCACGGTCATTGTTATCAAAAAGCATTGAGTAATCAACATTCAAGCTATGAGGTTTTGAGTCTTCCCAAGAATTACAAGGTTACTATTATTCCTAGTGGTTGTTGTGGTATGGCTGGAAGTTTTGGCTATGAAAAAGCACATTATGAGGTAAGCATGCAAATTGGAGAACAAACATTATTTCCTGCCGTTCGTAATGCTTCGGATACAATCATTATAAGTGCCAATGGTACAAGTTGCAGGCATCAAATCCTAGATGGTACACAACGCAAAGCACTCCATCCGGTAACCGTAATGAAAAATGCTTTAATCGTTTGATTTTTTCTTAGGCGATTCAACAATAGTGATGGCAGCAATAAGGTCTTTTACTTCCATATCTTTGATACCTTCGTCAGCAAAGAAAGGCGATAACTTATCGTTGTTATAGTTATATACTTTCCAACGTTTAAACTGATATTCTAAAGCTGTGAAATTCTCCACCCAATCTCCGGAATTAAGATATGTGGTCTTGCCAAACCTATTCTCCTTAACCAGCATTTTTGGTTGATGTATATGACCGCAAACGACATAATCATATCCATTTTCTATGGCCAGATCAGCAGCGACCTGTTCAAAATCATTAATATACTTGATAGCACCTTTAACACTGTTTTTGATTTTCTTCGATAAGGAGTAGCGTTCTCTTCCCAATTTTTCAAGACACCAGTTGACAAACCGGTTTAATAAAATCAACAAATCATATCCCCAACCACCTAACTTAGCAAGCCATTTGGCATTTTGAATGGAAATATCAAAAACGTCACCATGAAAAAACCAGGCTTTTTTACCATCTAAATTTAAAACAACCTTATCTACAATTGAAATATTTCCTATAGTAGTATCACTAAATTTTCTAAGCATTTCATCGTGATTACCGGTAATGTATATGACTTCAACACCACTGGCGGCAAAATCCATAATCTTTTTGATGACGCTTAGATGAGATTTAGGAAAATAACGCTTTTTAAATTGCCATATATCAATAATATCCCCATTGAGGATTAATTTCTTTGGTTCAATACTATTAAGATAGGTAAGTAGCTGTTTAGCATGGCATCCAAAAGTTCCCAGATGCACATCAGAAATTACCGCTATTTCTACCTTACGTTTAAGTTTCATTACTATTAGCCAATTAAGTGCAAATAACTCATTTCCATTTTACCTAAACATTATGACATAATTAATTAACCATAAGCATATTGTTAACTGAATGTTACCATGAAATTTGAGCTAAATGCATATTATATTCTCATCCATTTTTCTTTCTCTGATAATACATTTACATTAGCGTAAAATAAATTGTAATGGCAGGGAATTCCTTCGGAAAACTATTTAAACTTACTACGTTTGGAGAATCACATGGCACAGCAATTGGAGGCGTCATTGATGGTTGTCCAGCCGGACTGAAACTTGATTTTGATGCTATCCAATATGAGATGGATCGTCGCAAGCCGGGGCAATCTAAAATTGTAACGCAGCGTAAAGAACCTGATACTGTAGTGTTCTATTCCGGAATATTTGAAGGGAAAACCACTGGGACACCTATTGGTTTTTTGATTCATAATACCAATCAGAAATCTAAAGACTATTCACATATCAAAGACGTGTATCGCCCCAGTCATGCCGATTATACCTATGATAAAAAGTATGGTGTACGCGATTACCGAGGTGGAGGACGAAGTTCTGCAAGGGAGACGGCATGTAGGGTAGTTGCAGGAGCTGTTGCCAAACAATTATTAAAATCGATACAAATCCACGCATTTACATCCTCTGTTGGTGATATTTTTATTAATAAAATGTATCAGGAATTAGACTTTGACAATATAGAGTCCAACCCTGTGCGTTGTCCTGATGATGCTGTTGCTCAGCAAATGATTGATAAGATAAATGAGATCAGAAAGCAAGGCGATACCATAGGAGGTACCATAACTTGTGTATTACAAAATGTTCCTGTAGGACTTGGAGAACCTGTTTTTGATAAGCTGCATGCCGAATTGGGGAAAGCCATGCTTTCAATCAATGCCGTTAAAGGATTTGAGTATGGTAGTGGATTCTGTGGTGCTAAAATGAAAGGCAGTGAACATAATGATCTTTTTAATGCGGACGGTACAACAAAAACAAACCTTTCTGGAGGTATACAAGGTGGTATCAGTAATGGTATGGACATCTACTTTAGAGTGGCCTTTAAACCGGTAGCTACTATTATACAAAAACAAAATGCCCTTAATACATCTGGAGAAACCGTTGAAATGCAAGGCAAAGGTCGACATGACCCTTGTGTTGTGCCCAGAGCCGTACCCATTGTAGAAGCTATGGCTGCTTTGGTTTTAGCCGATTATGTTCTATTAGACAGAATGAGTAAGTTGTAGTATAAAAACAAAAAACATTGATTAACCGCAATAATTTTGAATTATGAAAAGAATCTTTATTGTAATATTTGTAAGTTTATTACTTGTGAATTGTAAACAAGAATCTGAAGAAAAAAAAGTTCATAACACCATAGTTGCCCCCGTAGCACAGAAAATACCGGACACCCTGAAAGAACACGGTAGCTATCGGGTTGATGATTATTTTTGGATGCGTCTTTCTGATGCACAGAAAAAAGCTGAAACACCTGACCAACAAACGCAAAATGTTTTAGATTATCTAAATGCTGAAAATGAGTATTTGAAAGAAGTGATGGCACCCACAGACACGCTTCAGGAAACATTATATGAGGAAATCATAGGTCGAATTAAAAAAGATGATGAGTCCATACCTTATGATTATAATGGTTATACTTATTACAGTCGATTTGAGGAAGGGCAGGACTATGCACTTTATTGCAGAAAAAAGATCGGTTCAGAAGAAGAAGAGGTTTATATTAATGGTCCAAAATTAGCTGAGGGCAAATCGTATTTTGGACTTGGAGCATCTTCGATAAGTATAGATAACTCTTTATTAGCCTATGCCTTAGATACGGTCTCAAGACGCCGATATACCATTTATTTCAAAGACCTAATATCAGATAAATTATTAAACGACAAAATAGATAACACGTCGGGGAATGTCGTTTGGGCTAATGATAATAAGACGGTATTTTATATTTCTAAAGACCCAATTACACTGAGAAGTAATAAAATATTCAAACATGTTTTAGGAACACCGCAATCTCAGGACGAATTGGTTTATGAAGAGAAGGACGAGACCTTTAATTGCTTTATGAATAAATCAAAATCTAATGCATATATTTTTATAAACAGCTCGCAAACAGTATCTACTGAAGTACGTTTTATTGACGCGAATAAGCCTGATGGCGACTGGAAGATCATTCAACCAAGGGCACGTAATTTGAAATATTCGGTAGATCATTACGATACACATTTCTACATCCGAACTAATAACGATGCGGAAAATTTCAAGCTTGTTAAAACGCCTATAGAAAATACAACAAAAGAATATTGGGAAGATGTTATTCCTCACAGAGAAGATATGTTCTTACAAAGCTTTGTATTGTTTAAAGACTATTTAGTATTGAGCGAACGAAAAAATGGATTGCGTACCATAAGAGTAAAAACCTGGGATGATAAAAAGGACTACTATATAGACTTTAATGATCCGGCATATGCAGCGTATTTAAGTACTAATTTGGATTTTAACACTGATAAATTACGTTATTTTTACACATCGCTGACCACCCCAGGAACGACTTATGATTATAACATGCGTACAAAAGAACAGGAGTTATTAAAACAACAAGAAGTCCTTGGTGATTTTAATTCTGAGAATTATGAAAGTAAACGTTTGTATGCAACCGCCAGAGATGGTGTAAAAGTACCGGTATCTTTAGTTTATAAAAAAGATATAACCTTAAGTGATAAAACTCCTTTATTATTATATGCCTATGGTAGTTACGGCAGTAGTAGAGAACCAACATTTAGCAGTTCTCGTTTAAGCTTGTTAGATAGAGGTTTTGTTTATGCCATAGCTCATATCAGAGGTGGTCAGGAAATGGGACGTCATTGGTATGAAGATGGAAAGCTTTTAAACAAAAAAAATACATTTACTGATTTTATTGATGCCGGTAAATATCTAATTAAAGAAGGCTATACCAGCAGTGATCATCTGTATGCTCAAGGTGGTTCAGCAGGTGGACTATTAATGGGGGCTATAATGAATATGGAACCTGAATTATGGAATGGGGTAGTAGCAGCTGTTCCTTTTGTTGATATCATTTCCACAATGTGGGACGAATCTATTCCCCTGACCACTTTTGAATTTGACGAATGGGGAAATCCAAAAGACAAAACATATTATGACTACATGTTATCGTATTCGCCTTACGATAATGTAGAGGCTAAAGAATATCCGAACACCTTAGTTACAACAGGTTATTGGGACAGTCAGGTGCAATATTGGGAGCCTGCCAAGTGGGTGGCCAAATTGAGAGCTTTAAAAACAGATGATAATATGTTGATCATGGATTGCAATATGGAAGCCGGTCACGGTGGTGCATCAGGGCGGTTCAAAAGAAATAAAAATACGGCATTAGTCTATGCCTTTTTACTGAACTTAGAAGGGATTAATAATTAATTGGTCCAAACATCATTATATAGATTATGAAGAAACTCGCACTACACTGGAAGATATTAATAGGAATGCTACTAGGTTTAGTATTCGGTTTTATAATGCTACAAATCGATGGCGGTAAAGGGTTTGTATCTGATTGGATAAAGCCTTTAGGGAGTATTTTTGTGAAATTACTGAAACTCATTGCCATTCCTTTAATATTAGCTTCTTTGATCAAGGGTATTTCTGATCTTAAAGATATTTCCAAGTTTAAGAATATAGGATTGCGAACTGTAGGTATTTATATTGTCACTACGGTAATTGCAATTTCTATTGGATTAGTTTTGGTTAATGCACTGCAACCTGGTGATGGTGTTTCGGAAGATACCATTGCTAAGCTTACCAAAACATATTCTGAAAACAGTAGTGTAAAAGCTAAAATAGCTGAAGCGTCTAAGCAAATGAGTTCCGGTCCCTTGCAATTTTTAGAGGACATGGTACCGGACAATGCTTTTTCAGCTTTAAGTAATAATAAACTGATGTTACAAGTTATTTTCTTTTCCATATTTCTGGGAATATCGTTATTACTCATCGGTGAAAAGCGTGCAGAACCCTTAAAGAATGTTTTTGATTCCTTAAATGATGTAGTTCTAAAAATGGTTGACCTTATTATGCTTACGGCACCTTATGCTGTTTTTGCATTATTGGCTAATGTCGTTGTGTCATCAGATGATCCTGATATTCTCTATGCGTTATTGAAGTATGCAGGCGTTGTTGTTTTAGGGCTGATACTTATGGTCGTATTTTATAGCTTTTTGGTTTCTGTGTTTGCCAAAAAGAACCCGTTTTGGTTTTTAAGTAGAATATCGCCTGCACAATTACTAGCCTTTTCTACCAGTAGTAGTGCGGCAACACTTCCGGTAACTATGGAACGTGTTGAGGAACATATTGGGGTAGATAAAGAAGTGTCTAGTTTTGTATTACCGGTAGGCGCAACCATAAACATGGATGGCACCAGTTTATATCAGGCTGTAGCTGCCGTATTTATTTTTCAGGCATTAGGTTTGGATTTAACTTTTGGAGATCAAATCACTATAGTACTTACGGCATTATTAGCTTCTATAGGAAGTGCTGCTGTACCCGGAGCAGGTATGGTAATGCTGGTGATTGTATTGGAATCTGTCGGATTGCCTCCGGAATTATTACCTATTGGTTTGGCATTAATCTTTGCAGTTGACCGTCCACTAGATATGTGCAGAACCGTGGTTAATGTTACAGGAGATGCTACTGTATCTATGCTTGTAGCTAAATCAGTAGACAAATTGCATGAACCAAATCCACAAGAATGGGACGATCATTATGATGAGGTAAAATAATTTTTAGATAATCAACAAAAGTTATTACATTTATTAATAAGTAAATACCAACTAATTTATAAATAGATGAACATTTGTTTTATAATGTATCCATGGGAGAGTATTGATGCTGAAAACGACACAAGTTTGGCATTGATAAAAGAATGCGCCAAGCGTGGCCATGGTGTGGCTATGTGCACGCCAGCAAATCTTACGATAAGAGATAGTGTTACTAATGCGTTTTGCAATGTGATAAAGCGTATGGATAAAGTTCCAAGTAGTCTTAAAGCCTTTTACAAAAAAGCTGAGCTACGAGAAGAAATGCTGCCATTGGCAGGTTTTGATGCTATTTTCTTCAGAGCTAATCCACCTTTGGATCCCATTATGCTCAACTTTTTAGATTCTGTTAAAGATGATGTGTTTATTGTTAACTCGCTTGAAGGTATGCGAGAAGCCAATAATAAACTATATACGGCAGCATTTGGAGATGCCCATAGCAATATTATACCCAATACGCATGTTTCTAAAAATAAAAGATACCTCATTCAACAGATTAGAGAATCAAAAGCTGACAAAATGATCATCAAACCATTAAACGGTTTTGGTGGCTCTGGCGTTATTTTGATCGAAAAATCAGCCATGAGTAATATCAATTCCTTGTTAGATTTTTACATCACTAACAATGATGGTTCAAGCAATTATGTGATCTTACAGGATTATATTGAAGGTGCCGATGAGGGTGATGTTAGAATCTTATTATTAAATGGTGAGCCTGTAGGAGCAATGAAGCGCGTTCCCGGTAAAGACGATCACCGTTCTAATGTTACTGCTGGCGGAAGTGTACAGCGTCATTCATTAACCAAAGTAGAGAAGGCCTTGTGTAAACAAATTGGACCTAAATTAGTTAATGACGGCTTATATTTTGTAGGTATCGATGTTATTGGCGGAAAACTGGTTGAAGTTAATGTCATGTCACCTGGAGGTATCACATACATTAACAAAGTATACAAACCAAAAGTTAAAGTTGAAGAAAAAGTTATTGATTTCTTAGAAAGTAAAGTTTTAGATAAACTCCAGGCTTTTGATAGACGTACCCGACTTCGTAAAACTGTGGAAGAAGCTTAATCATTATGTTTAATATAAATTGGACCCGCGACGAATTGGTAGCTTATATTTTGTTATATGCTGCACATTCAGACTTCAAAGAATCAAATAAAGAGCGTAATATTATCATTTCTAAAGTGGACATGAATACTTTTCAGGAGATACATGACGAATTTGATCTGGACAATGATTACCAAAGTATTCAGAAAATCTTAGTTGGTTTAAAACAACACAATTACACCAATGAAGATATTGATTTGTTATTAGAAGACATCAGGGCATTGTTCTTTTCTGATGGTGATTTTGATGTCACTGAGCAAAATATGATGCTGTTTTTAAAACGAATTTTTAAATAAGCGTATGGAAAAACTTTCTGTTGAGGCTATCATTAAAAATATCGATGCGCAAATTCCTTTCCATGCTGTAGCAGACGATTATTCTTTTACCATTAAAATAGACGATTATGTACATTATGTGTGTGGTGCTGTACATGATGGGCATCAATTCAGAACTTCATTATGGGACAATTGTTTACATACCGAATACGATCGTTGGTATGAAGAAGATCCTGAGACCAAGCGTATGATAGCATCGCATCCAATTGTAATTGCTGGTATGGACTCTAGATTTGAATATGATCTTAATCGCTTTCCGGAAGATGCTGTATTTGATACTGCATGGGGAAAACAGCTTTGGAAAGCACCTCTACCTGAATATGAAAAGCAAAAGAGTTTAGAAAAACACGCTAACTTTTACACTGTAGTGCATGCCCTTATCCAAAAACTGGAGGCCATTCATAACGTATGTATTGTCTATGATATGCACAGCTATAACTGGCAACGCTGGGATAGGGAAGTACCAACATGGAATTTAGGAACCTCAAATATAGATAATGATCGCTTTGGGGGTGTTGTTGAATCCTGGCGACAACGCTTAGAACAACTTTCATTGCCTAACGGCATAAAGCAAACGGCTGCGATAAATGATACCTTTCAGGGCAATGGTTATTTTTTAAGGTATATTACCAATAATTTCGATAATACTTTAGTGCTTGCTACCGAAATCGCTAAAGTCTATTGTGATGAGTACCATCAGATTATATATCCTGAAGTTGTAGATGCTGTTGCCCGTGGATTGCAAATTGATGTTCCTGAGCATGCTAAAGCGTTTTATAATATGTTTTCAAAGTAATGATGATAAAAACTACTGATGAATTTCAGAACTTGTTTGATATTGATGCTAATCTTAACCGGTTAGTTAGAAATATTGAATTATTGAATTATATCAATCCGATTAATATTGAAAATGAGAAGAAGCAATTTTTCTCATCAAAATATAAGTACGACCCGGTATTTCGATATCCGAAGATTAAATTCAATGGCTATAAGCTTCATCGTTTATTCTTTTCACAACGCTTAGAGCGTATTGAAGATGATGCCATCAGACAACTCTATGAAGATATTATTTATGAGTATTCCGGGTTAATTGAGTGTATTGAAACTATAGGAAAGGGGCGTAAGTTCTATTATAATAGTCTAAAGAGCTTCGGTACACCAACAGAAAAAGATATTGAAAATGCAAAATTCATCCTGCGGTTTGACGATTCTGAATTTGACGAAGACCTTTTACCGTTATACGATGTGCATGATGCTAAAGCTTATTTTGAAGACTTTTCTAAACGTTATGATTTTAAATATAACATTAAGATGTCTACACATTTGTCGGCAGCAGCGATGGTGCTTAACAATACACAGACCTTAGTATTACGCAAAAATCATAAATACAGTAAAAATCAATTGAAAGTATTATCCAATCATGAGATTGGAGTACACATGGTGACTACTTTTAATGCTTTAGAGCAACCTGTGAAAGTGTTTTCAAATGGTTTCCCTAATAATGTAGAAACTCAGGAAGGCTTAGCCGTATATTCAGAATTTATGAGCGGTTGTCTGACCTTGCAACGCCTACGAGAGTTGTCTTTCAGAGTTATTGCAGTAGATAGTTTAGCTAAAGGTTATGCTTTTGCAGATACCTTTGATCTTTTGCACAGTCAGTATAAATTAAACCGCGATAAGGCCTTTTCTATTTCGCTACGAGTGCACCGCGGCGGCGGTTTTACCAAAGATCATTTGTATTTGTCGGGCTTAAGAAATGTATATAAATACGCTAAAGCAGGAAAAGATCTTGGCGTTCTACTTACCGGTAAAGTCAGTATAGATTACATAGATACTATCAATAAACTTACAACTAAAGGGTTGGCCATTCCTGCTAAATTTTATACCGATGCTTATCTCTCAAATGATAATAAAAATGAAAACCTCGATTTCATTTTAAAGAGCTTAAAATAAAAAACCTCAAAACCAGATTTTTCCGTCTATCATCTTCTGATACCTAACATAGCGTTAGACTTTCACCATATCAAGAATTTGATTCATTCCTACCTAACGGAAGGCAGGGTCAAACTAACATAATCCAGCTTTGAGGTTTAGTACATACTAAGCTTAAAACCATTAACTTAAAAAACTCAATTCTAAGTTAAAACGATTGCGCATACCATAAAACCAATATTGAGTTATTGCTTTAGTTTAATGAGTGAAATGACCCATTGGATGAGTTAAATGTTAATACGTTTCTGCTTTGGATATTTTACTGAATAGGAAAAATTAAGTGTTTTAGAGGTATTAGAGTCAAGATCAATATCCCATTTTAAAATTTGCTTATCATCATCATATGTAGATGCTCCATAATCGATATCGTCTACTTTTATGGCTCTGTTCTGGCTTATTGGTATCCTGTCTACAATACTAATATTGATTTTACTGTTTTTATTGTTTTTAAGCTTAATCTCATAATCTTTATAGATCACTTTATTGTTTCCAATAAAGGTATTTTTCTTGTAATCATTAGTTTGAGTTCTGGAGACTACGATATTGGGATCCACACCAAGAGAGATGACAAGATCTTCGCTTATGGCCATTGGGTTTATATTGGTTTTCCCTGAGTAACTGCCTTCAAAGTACACATTAGCTTCTGCCGGTAGTAAATTGAGCTGCTCCCAATCACTGATTGTTGCTGTTAAAAATACATTTTCATTTAAAATTGGAGCACTGAAATACTTATATTTTGCGCTTAAGCTATAACTGTCAATTTCGATTACCGTAATATCGCCATCAGAAGGAATGGAGTAGACGTCTTCAATTTTAAACTGTGTATTGGTAATGCCTTTATCCACAACGATACCATTTTTGTTTTTTGTAGTAATTACTATTGCGCCATTAGAAGCTCTGTTGCCATAGATATTAACCGCTTGTCCATTTTTTAAAACATTATAAGTTGCGATATCGTCTGGATTTATTGACCTGAAGGCGTTTTGATCAACAATTTTACCATCAATAATATAAAGCGATTCTTTTGAACTATTCATGGCACTCGAGCCTCTAACCGATACCGAAGCGCTACTGTGTTTTTCACGCTTTTTAGAGTAGCCCACGACAACAACTTCTTCAAGTTGTTGCAGGTCCTCATCCATACTTACATTCATGAGGCTGGAGTGTATAGGCAATTCTTCGGTTTTCATTCCTACAAAAGAGTAGATAAGCTGTTCGCCATTATTAACTTTAATAGAATAGCGCCCGTCAAAGTCAGTCTGTGTGCCATTCGAGGTGCCTTTTATTATTACATTAACACCTGGCAATGGTAACCCGTCATAAGAAGCGGTTACAACACCAGATACCGTTTTTACTAATGGATTGTATTTATAATTATAACTTCGGGTAGCACGGTTTGGACTATAATGACTGTAGGAATTGATAAAATTTAAAAATTTAGGATTAACCGAGGGTTTTACATTATTGGTATTAGGGTCTCCTGTAGATAGTGTTAGTTTAACATTGTCCCAGTTACAACCAGAATTTTGAAAGATATGTGCTTTGTATTCTAAACCTATAGGTTTGTTTATTTTTTCTGCTTTTATATCGTATACAGGAAACCATCCTGCATTACTAACATTGTAAGTCATAACCAGCTGTAAGCTTTCATTGCTATCACTATGTAGTTTTAGCTGTATTTCACCTGTTTGTTCTTTATCATTGATGTTTAATTCAGTAAGCTGTTTGTTTAAGTTTGCTACATCTTGCTCATGGAGTGTTATTTCATTTTTAGCATTATTGATCTGCTTTTTGATTTCAGTGATGCGGGATCTGTAATACTCGGCAAAAGCTTTCAATTTTTCAAGACTTACCACTTCCGTCTCGTTACCCAAGCGTTTATTGTTTTGTATGAGGCTTAATTCTTCTTCATATCCCGAAATAAAGTTGTATTGATCCAAGATTTTCAAGTTGATCTTTTTTACTTCTTGTTGTAATGCTTTAATAGAATCGTTCTGTTCTTGTTTGGATAAATAGTTTATCCCATACTTAATAGACAATATTGAAGCGTCTTTTAATCCTGATATCTGTATACTGCTCTCATCAATATAAGGGGATAAATTACTGAAGTTGATTTCCGATTTACCAGGTTTAACAAAAACCTTTGAAGTTCTTGTGATTTCTGCACCGTCAAGATATACAGTTACATTTTCAATCTTGCTTGGTTGCTGATAAGCATATAAAATATGAGATAAAAAAAGACCTAAAAATAGTACCTTAAAAGTTTTTGAATTGATAAGTGGAGTCATAGTGTTTTTGTTTTTATACTTTCAAAACTAAAGTAGTGCTGCAAGGAAAAAAACATCTAATGAGTGATATGTGTGTTTCATTTAGTGAAAGGATTCTATAAGTAAGTTTACTCGATTAGGTTACTCAATGATGCATCTCATAGATGTTTTTTGCATTTGTGTTTTCTTAATCAAGAATTTAGCCCTTTAGAACGATATTTTTAGTCCACAAGAGATGCTTTGGGTACATTTGACATAACAAAATAAAGTGCTATTAATCAATTCAATAGCTCCCTCAATAATGAATTGAATACAAATTTTGTTTAGGTTAAAATTAGTTTTAAGTTAGTTGTTAAACTTACTCAAGCCCTAGTGCCATAGGGCTTTTTTTATGCCAAAAACTTAGATTTTAACTCCGGTGTGGGTATCATACAAGCGTCCTTTTTACCATACCATTTGTACCTGTTCTTTGCTATAAAATCATAGAACCAATTTCTTATAAAAGCCGGAATGATTTTAAATACGATCAGGGCATTGACAGGAAAGTTCAAATGCCTTGCGATGGCTATAGCCGCTGAAGATTTATAAGACACACCATGTTTAGGATCATATAGCAGTATGGAGTCTATTTTATTGGTGTCTATGCCATAAGTAGTTATGACTTTCTTACCGATGTCACTTTGCAACGGTGCAAATAAAAACCGATTGTTTTTGTCACGTTTAATCACATACAAAACGCTGCTGTTGCATAAATTGCACACACCATCAAATAGGATCAGTTTTTTATCTTGTGGTACACCATCAATCACAATACAAAAATACGCGATATTCTTTATAAAGAATTCAAAAATTGCGTTAAATCGTCCTCCTTATCCAGAGCTAATTTCTTTTTAAGTCGATATTTGGATTTGAGCACACTATCTGGTAAAACATTTAACATAGAAGCAATTTCTTTAGTTGATAAATTCATTCTTAAAAAAGAGGCAAGACGCATTTCTTTTTCTGTAATATCATTTGCTATGGCCTTGATCTTATGATCAAAATTATTATGGACTTCCGAAAAATACGATTTAAAGACTTCCCAATCCTTATCTTCAGCACTTTGCTTTTTAAGTAGCATGACCAAACGCCTAAACTCAATTTTAAACAGCTCTGGAGACTTTTTGATCTTTTCCAGATTTTCTTTCAACTCCTGAATGAAGGTGTTTTTTTGAACAAGATGTAAAGTTTGTGACGCCAACTCTTTCTTCTTAAATTCTATTTCCTGTTTATATATTTCTTCTTGCTTTTCGCGTTCTATCTTATTCTTTTTAATACGCTGTCTAAAACCAAAGTATAATAATCCCGCTATAATGAGTAACGAAATCATAGCTATACCATATAACGTTTTGGTAAGTCGATCATTTATAGCTTGAGCATTCAGGGATTTTATTTCTTCTTCCTGAATAATAAGCGCATTTTCTTTCTTTTCAGTTTCATAGATGGTCTGTAGTTCATTAAATCGATTCTGACTTTCACTATCATAAATACTGTCATTTAGCGTCTTATGTAGTTTGTAATATCTGAGTGCTTCAGCATTGTCGTTTAAGTTTTGATGTGCAGTGGCTAAAAGTTTATTTATTTCTACCTGACTGTTTAAAATGTTTAATTGTTGTGAAGCCGTATTGGCTTTTTCTAAGTAGGTCACAGCTTCTTTATTCTTGTTTTGGGCAATTAATAGCTTTCCCATAATACTATACACAATAGACATGTCATGGTAATCTTTTCGTTCATTGACGGATGCAATTATGCTTTTAAGTACAGTTTCGGCGTCTTGATACGCTTTTTTATGATACAAAACTTTTGCATAATTAGTCATAGCCTCTTCTTCAGCACTACGGTCTTTAATAGTTTTAGCAATATCTATGGCCTTAAGTATGTTACGTTCTGCTTGAGCTAATGTTCCAGAATTTGGAGCTTCGAGCCTTGAGACCAATATGAGGTTACTACAAAGTTGTCGTTGCAAACCTTGACTTTCAAAAAAGGCAGTTAATTTATTGTAGTAATTGATTGCATTCACAGTATCCTTCATTTGAGAATAGATGGTGGCTATTACCATATAATTCTGATTAAGCTCTACCGTTTCATTAAGCTGTTCTAAAATATCAGAACTTTTATAGGCATTTTCTAAAGCGAGGTTATAGTAGCCTTTTTGCAGGTACAGTATGCCTTTAGAGTTATATATGCTGGCCAATCCAGAAGAATCTTTAGCCTTATTATAATTTTTTTCTGAGGTATCATAATAATAATAGGCACTATCGAGATTGCCCATCATGTTATAATCCTGACCAATATTGCGTTGCACTCCAGCCATCATTTTATAGTTGTCATTGGCCTTATACATTTTTAGTGCCTTGTTAAAATACACTCTGGAACTGTCAAAACTATTTTGATATGCAAAACCTACGGCTTTTCGTTCATAACCAAAACTGATAATAGAATCGATATTAAGGTGTTTACCAAGTGTTATCATCTGACTTGCATAACGGTCAGAGTCTTCCATACTATAGTTTATGGACTCACTCCATAGATGGTTAAGTGTATTAAATTTGTTAAGGTCTTCTTTTGATGTTTGAAGGACTTTCTTCAAACTATCTATTTTTTCTTGTCGTTGTGAGAAGGTTTGCGTAATAAAGAACAGAAAGATAAGAATGAGTAATCGATTGTACATGATAAAACAGATTGATTTATAGCTACAACTAAGGTACTTAAATTTATATAGCACCTAGCATGCTATGTATATACACCTTTAGAATGCGTCTAGGCTTTGTCCACGAACTACTACGGTTCAATAGGTATTAAGTAATTGATTTTCAATGTTTTGATTCAATTTGTGTTGAATAGAATATAAGGCTTGTATATACATTTTTATTAAGCATGTCCATACTTTGTCCATACCAAAAATTAGATTTCGGTCGTATTTGCCAATAGTTTTGATACTGAAACAATTCGCAAAATCAATTCTTATGGAAACAACAGTGAAAAAATTAAAGTGTTTATTAATGTGTACTTTGCTACTAGTCGTTTTAGGTTGTAGTGAAGATGATAATGAAGATGCTCCTGGTACAGGTCAGATAGAAGAGCAAAATGGTATCAATGCTGATGAGTTAGATGCCTATAGCGGTGATTTAGGCTTACTAATAAATACCAGAGCATTAGTTAAAAAAGGTTACCAGCCTGTTAAAGTGAGAATCACTACTTCTGCGACTCAAGATGATTATGATCAGGAGCAAGAAGTCGATGTACTTACTAACATTGCGCAACTTGTATTAGCTGTCGATGAACTCTCTGAAGCCGCAGAAAATGAGCTTAGAGATGGTGTTGGTTTAGATATTGAAGTTTTAGATAATAGTGATTCGGTTATCATATCAGAGTCGTATAGTGTCATTTCCTTTGAAGACAATGGCAATCAATTTGATATTGATGCGTCTGATTTATCATACATTCAGCAAGAGCTTTACTTTAAGGACAATATGAGATACTATTTACAGCCCGTAGATGCCAATGGGAATTATAGTAATAAAGTAGTATGGAAGCCTTCAAGTGCTTTAAGTAATGGTGTTAGGTTAGAAGAGCGTTCATCTTCTTTTAATTCAGGCACTACGAGTGAACAATTCTTATTGTATAAATATCCTAATTCCGATAATCTATTTGCTTTTTATTCGGCTAATACAAACCGTTATTTAACTATTGGTAATTCTACAAGAACTTTTAGACAATCCGGAGCATATTCGTATCCTTCAACTGACCCCAACACACTAGAGGCCGATTATCGGTTTACAATACAAAAAGCACCTAATGGATTATATACCATTAGAGGGGCGGAAGATGACATGCCATTAAAAAGGTTTACCAATAGCGGTGATATCAATTGGCACACGAACAGTTCGGGTAGTACACAATACTTCAGAATTGTTGCATTAGATATCGAATGGCAGGCTACAGAGTTAAGTACAAATTATCTGCAACCTATTTTTCCGGCGGTAGAAACGTCGTTTGGTTTTAATAGTACATTGAAAAATTGTGGAACGGGTATGCTAGAGCAAGAGGTCGGTATAGAAAAAACGGTTACGACGACATTTACCAGTGGTTTTTCTGAAACGATTGGGTTAAGTGGTAGAACCACAACAAGTGTAGACGTATCAGTGAGTGCTACTGCTGAAGCTAGTTTTTTTGGTAATGGCGGATCGGTGACCGGAGAGGTCTCTGCAGGATTGGAAGTCTCAGTTGAGGCAAGTACAGCATCAACGGTCTCCAGTGAAGAATCGGTTTCCGAAACCAATACGTTCTTCTCCAACAGAACCGTGACTGTACCTTCGGGGAGTGCATCTTTAGTTTATGATGCCTATCAAACGTATTCTAATGTAAAAGTGCCTTATGTAAAGCGCATGAGACTTCAGGGCAATCATACGCAAAGTGCAGAGGCTTTGAGCGGTTTAGAAATAGCAACACAATTGTACATCAGCAATTTTAGCGGTGTTATTACTAATATTGGTTCCGATTTTGTTGAAATCAGTATTCGTGGTAATATGTTTTTAGATAATATAGTCGATACGCAAACCGAAGTACGAGATGTTGCAGCGAATTGTAACTGATAATTGCTAGCAATTCCTTAAAGCGGTAATGAAACCATTACCGCTTTATTTTTTAGCTTCTACCAGTTCGAGTAAATCGACACTTACGTTAGTCGTAAACAAGCCATAATTGACAATGGCTTTCTTTTTTTCTATAGCATCAATGCTACCAATAGCTTTGCCATCGTGCATTCTGACCCTGTCGCCAATTTTTAATACAGGTTTTGGTTTTTCGGGCTTTATTGCTTTCTTTTTTTCTGCCTTTTTTCGTTTTCGTATCGCATTGACTTTCTTTTCGGCTTCCTGCTTTATCTTTTCTTCTTTAGCTTTTTCGGCACGTCGTTGTTTGGCAGAAACCTTCTTACGTTTAGAGTTCTCTATTTGGACAAGTTTAAATAGTTCGGCCATGAGTTCACGTTTCTTTTTAGTCTCATAATAGTGCTCAGCAAGATCATTGACCTTTTGACCTAAATAGATTAAGCGTTGATTGCTGTCATAAAGTTCCTGATAGCTTTCTAATTTTTTCTGAACCCTGTTATTAATAAATTCTAGTTTATCAGCTTCCTGCTGTTTCTTTTGCTCGTTGAGCTTTAATGAGCGTTCTGTACGTTCTAGTTTACTACGTTCTTTTTGCAGTTTAGCAATGGTTTTATCAAAACGGACTTTGCCACGCTCTATTTTTTTCTTAGATCTATTGATCAAACTGTATGGAATACCATTCTTTTGAGCCACTTCAAATGTGAATGAACTTCCTGCTTGTCCCGTAACTAATTTGTACATGGGTTCTAAACTGTGCTCATTGAACAACATGCTCGCATTTTGCATGTGTGGCAATTCATTGGCCAACAGTTTTAAATTCGAATAGTGTGTGGTTATAATTCCGAAAGCCTTTCGGTCATAGAAAACTTCCAGAAAAGTTTCTGCTAAAGCACCTCCCAATTCAGGATCACTACCGGTACCAAATTCATCAATAAGGAAAAGGGTTTTATCGTTACACTTCTTTAAAAAATAATTCATTTGTTTAAGGCGATAGCTATATGTGCTCAAATGATTCTCTATAGACTGATTATCACCTATATCTGTTAACACTCTATTGAATAAACACATGCTGCTACGCTCATGTACCGGAACTAAAAATCCACTTTGGAGCATGATTTGTAAAAGTCCTACGGTTTTTAAAGTAATACTTTTTCCACCGGCATTAGGTCCTGAAATGACTATTATTCTATGGTCATTATCTAAGTGGATGGTCTGTGGGTATGTGGTTTCGTTTTTTTCTAAATTATTGAGGTAGAGTAGTGGATGATAAGCATCTTTAATAACCATACTGCGATCGTCTTTTATCTCTGGCAATATGGCATTCATAGACTTAGCGTATTTTGCCTTCGCAGAAATCGCATCTATTTGTGTTAGGAATATTTGGTAGTCTTCTAAGAGTGGTAGGTAAAATCGAATACTATCCGTAACCTGTTTTAAGATCTTTATGATTTCCTCTTTCTCTTCATATTCCAGGTTGTTCAATTCACGGGTATGCTGTAACGTCACTTCTGGTTCTATATAAACAATACTACCTGTTTTACTACTGCCCATTATAGCACCTCTTACTTTTCTGCGATACATGGACTTTACAGCCAATACTCTTTTGTTTTCAACCACAGTTTCTCTGATGTCATCAAGATATTCTAATCCTGAATATGTCGATAATGCGCTATTGAAGCTTCTATTCACTTTACCCTTTAGAACCTGTATGGCTTTTCGCAGGTCATATAATGCAGGCGAAGCATTATCCCGGATATCTCCATACTTATCCACAATATCATCTACAGATTCTATAATGGCTTTTGTGATTTCAATTTTAGAGGAATATTCATGCAGGTGAGGATAATACTCCTTAAACTTATTGAAGAATTTTAATAAGGTATTTACAGTTATTGAAATGCTTGATATCTTTTGTAAGCTACTGATTTCCAAATAGGTGTTTTCAATAGCTAATAGCTTTAGTTCTTTAGATATGGTATCGAATCCGTGATTTGGTATTCTGTTTTCATTCTCAAATGAAGCTAAATACTCATTGGTACGATTTAACGCCAACAAAAGCTGTGTTTCATCATTGATGGGAAGTATTTCAGAAATTGCTGATTTTCCCAGAGCCGTTATACAATAGTCGCTTACCTGAGATAATACAGTGTTGAATTCTAAATCCGCAAGTGTTTTTTTATGAATAGTTGTCATTATTTGCCATTTTAGGCGGTACAAATCTATGAAATATGTACCGTAATATTTTTATTTTAAAACCCTTAAAAATCAATATATGTGATTATTTTAGGGCTGTAATATTTTAATTATGAAAGTTGATATCGATCCCAGTTGGAGCAACCAACTCCAAGTTGAATTTGATAAGCCTTATTTTTCTAAACTTGCGGCTTTTGTAAAAACTGAGTATGCAAGCCATCAATGTTATCCTAAAGGTTCTGAGATATTTAATGCTTTTAACCATTGTACATTCGATAATACAAAAGTTGTGATTATTGGTCAAGACCCTTATCACGGACGAGGACAAGCTAACGGTCTATGCTTTTCAGTCAACGAAAACATACCGCACCCACCTTCATTAATAAACATTTTTAAAGAAATTGAAGCAGACCTCGGATATTCTTATCCAAAATCGGGGAATTTAATGTCTTGGGCAAAGCAAGGCGTACTTCTTTTAAATGCTACTTTGACCGTAAAAGCTAATACTGCCGGGAGTCACCAAAAACAAGGTTGGGAGGAATTTACAGATGCTGTAATCAAAACCTTAAGCGATGGTAAAAGCAAAATTGTATTTCTGCTATGGGGCGGTTATGCCAAACAAAAAACAAGGCTTATTGATAAAAACAAACACTTTATTTTGAGCAGTGGACACCCATCTCCATTAAGTGCAAATAGAGGCTATTGGTTTGGTAATAAGCATTTTAGTAAAACTAACTACCTGTTGGTGCAAGCTGGGTTGGCGCCAATTGATTGGGAACTAAAGTAGGTGATTTTTTCTTTACTATATGTGGCTTGATATTAACTGCTTTCTTGGTTGATTTGTTGCAACTAAAAATTAATAGCAGAAAATTCACAGCAACTAAAAAAGATAAAATCAGAGTAATTGTCAATACCATATTTATCTATATTGTGTCGTAAATACGACGATTTGGTTATGACAAATGTAATTAAAAAATTGAAATATAGAAACTTATGGTCATTTACTTAAGGTTTTTATCAATATCTTAATAATCAACTTACGATTCTATAACATAAAAAATATTGGCTACGTCAAATTGAGAAATACCTAAAAACGATACTATATTTTTGAAACTAATTCATCATAGGAAACAGTCCTGTCGATGATATTTAAGTCATATAACTGTTCTTGAACGGTAGTTATGGTCGTTTTACTAATAACATCTTGCGACCATTCGGTTAATGATAACCATTCTCTAACGTCTTCAATATCCTGATCATAACGATTGGCAATGGTTTTATCAATACTCGGAATATACTTGAATTCTGCAGTTGTATTATTAATGATATCCAAAATGGTCTTTACGATTTCCTGATCATTTTCCAGAAGTTCATCTCTTACTGCTATTACAAAACAAGGCCAGGGGGAAGGGCAATTGCCTATTCGTCTAAATACTTTATCATCAACTAAGGGTTTGGTCGTAAATTTCTCCCATAAGAAGTAGTCAGCATCACCTTTAGTTAAACCATCAACGGCACCATTGAGATTCTTAATCACTTCAAATTTAAGGTCTTTACCGATGTCCCATTGATTTTGTTTGGCATTGACATATGCCATTAAATGTGAACCAGAACCATACCTGCTAATAGCAGCTCTGGTACCTTTGATATCTTCTATGGTATTAAAAGAAGAATCATGCGCAACGTGAATTCCCCATATTAAAGGCGATTTCACATAGATTTGTACAATACTTGAAGGGTTACCATCAATAATATCTTTTACGATACCTTCCGTAAGAATTACAGCCAGATCAATATCTCCATTTCTTAACCCTTTACACATAGCTCCGGTGCCACCATAATAATCGTGCCACCTAAGATTAATACCTTCTGCTTTATATTCGCCATTTTTAAGGGTCAAATACCAGGCAAGATTAAAATGTTCGGGAACACCTCCTATATTAATTTTCCGCATGTTTTTTACTATTCTACTTTTGTGATATGCTCCAAACCGTATTGAATAAGGTTTTCGACAACCTGTTTAGGGTTCTTGCTAAATGTACCATTTGCTCTGTTGGCTATAATAGCGTTCAAAGATAGTGCATGATGCCCTAGCAATTTAGAAAGCCCATAGATTACAGACGTTTCCATTTCAAAATTTGTGATTCTAAAATCCTTGTAATTGAAATTGTCCATTTTAGAATTCAATTCTGGGTCTTGTAAAGGCAACCTTAATACCCGTCCCTGTGGGCCATAAAATCCTCCGGCAGTACCAGTCATTCCCTTATGAACCCTATCACTATCAAAAATGCCTTGAAGGTAATCACTGTTATTAATAACTATAGGTCTGGCCTTATTCTCACTCCAATTCGTATGTGCTATAAATGCATTTTCAATAGCTGTATTATTTATATCATCAATCTGATAAAAATGTAACATGCCATTAATATCCAAACCGTGAGTACTGATCACGAACGAATCTACAGGGATGTCAGCCTGTAGAGAGCCAGAAGTCCCAATTCTGATAATGTTCAGTGCTGTAAGATCTTTTTTGGGTAATCTGGTTTCAAGATCAATATTAACTAAAGCATCCAATTCGTTGAGTACTATATCTATATTATCTGGTCCAATACCTGTAGAGAGTACTGTTAATCGTTTATTCTTATAATATCCGGTTTGTGTTTTAAACTCTCTTTTTTGTGTAGAAAATTCAATGCTATCAAAATGTTTGGTAATCTTTTCAACGCGATCCTGATCTCCAACAAATATGATGGTATCGGCTATATGTTCGGGTTTTAGATTTAAATGATAAACACTACCATCAGGATTTAATATAAGTTCAGAAGGTTTAATAGACATTCGCAACTGTTTTTATAAGTTTATTTTCTTCAGAATTGAACTGAAACTCCATTCTATTTACGCCACCGTAAATCATGTTATTATTAATTTCATGAGCTAAATTATATTGCCCAATCAATGCTTCATGACCTTTTCTATTAAGTACGACTTTATCATCTTCAATGTCATAGAACGCATTTAATTTACTAATAATGCGCTCCAATTGAATATCACCAAAACCATAATAGCCTTGATAGTTTATAATGTAACCCAAAAGATGATGAATGGACTTTACCCTTTTATCCTTTATGATTTTTAGAATATTCTCCTCTATGGTGCTTAAACCGGTTTTATAATTTGGAAATCGTTTCAAATGTGCTTTAAGGCAATTGCTTAAATACTTAAATGATGAATTCTGAATGATATAAGGTTTAAATAAGTTATGGTCTTTACCACAATAGGTACGCCATAATGTGATGGCCAAATCGATATCATCCTGATTGAGCTTTACTCTATTTACATAATGTGAGTTAAGTTGTTCAGGCGTTAGTTCAGGCAGTCCTTTTAAATTGGTTTCGCCCTCAACACGACCACTGCATACTAATGATAAAGGTTTTTTTATGCCTTTTTGATGTAGTAAATTAATGACACCAAGCAGGTTGATATGGCAAAATAAATCGTATTCAAACCACAGTACAATCTCAGAATAGTGATCGGTATGTTCGAGCTTGTCCAATTCAGCTTTTAATTCTTCAACATTGACATCAATATCATAATAAGACTTTAAAAAGGATTGTCTTAAGTTAAAAAATTCATCAGAATTGATGTTTGAGATGGTAGGTCCCTCACAAAGCATTTCCTGCCAGGTAAGGATATCTCCTAAATAATCTAGGTCTTTGAGGTAGTCTGTTAAGCTATTACCATTGGTAATATGCAAAATGTCATTATTCATAAATTAGCCGCCTACACGTTTTACTTTAAATCCTTTTTCTTTTAAAATTTCCATAATCTGATCTCTGTAATCGCCTTGTATGATGATCTTTTCATCTTTGAAACTCCCACCTACACTTAATCTGGTTTTGAGTGATTTAGCCAAAAGTTTGAAGTCCTCAGTAGCTCCGGTATACCCTTCAAGAATGGTAATTGGTTTGCCTTTACGTTTTTCGTATTTACAGATAATAGGATCATCTTGTATCCATAACCCATTATCACTATCAGCATCAGAGCTCTCTGGTTCTGAAATATGTTCAGGAAATAATTGCTTTAACTGGTCTTGTAAATCCATTATTTTTTAATCAGTCCTAATTCAACCAATCGTTCATTTAAAAATTCGCCAGCAGTAATATCATCAAATTGTTTTGGATGCTGTGCATCAATACAATTGTCTAAAACATCTAATTTCATTTCACTTACAGGATGCATAAAAAATGGAATAGAATAACGTGATGTTCCCCATAATTCTCTTGGGGGATTAACCACTCGATGTATTGTAGATTTTAGTTTGTTGTTAGTATGTCGTGAAAGCATATCTCCAACATTAATCATTAATTCATCCGGTTCGGCAATAGCATCAATCCAATCGCCATCATGATTTTGTACTTGCAGGCCTCTTCCCTGAGCACCCATTAATAAAGTGATAAGGTTAATATCCCCATGAGCTGCAGCTCTTACGGCATTCTTAGGTTCATCTAAAATAGGCGGGTAATGTATGGGTCTCAAAATAGAATTACCGTTATGAATATAATTATCAAAATAGGTTTCTTCTAATCCCAGATACAAAGCCAATGCTCTGAGTACATATTTTGCTGTTTTTTCTAACATTTGATACGTTTCTTTACCTACAGCATTAAATTCAGGAAGTTCTTCTACAGTAACATTATCAGGGTACTCGTCTTTATATTTAGAATCGTCATCCACATATTGCCCAAAATGCCAAAACTCTTTGAGGTCGCCTTCTTTTTTGCCTTTAGCACTTTCTTTTCCGAAAGACACGTAACCTCTCTGACCTCCAATTCCCGGAATTTCATATCGTTGTTTCGTTTCTACAGGCAGTGCAAAAAATTTCTTTATCTCATTGTATAATCGATCTACCAGACTATCGTCTAAAAAATGCCCTTTCAGGGCGACAAAACCGATCTGCTCATAAGCATCACCAATTTCGTTTATAAATTTTTGTTTTTTATCAGGATCCTCAGATAGGAAATCTTTAAGATCAACACTAGGAATTCTGTCCATTGTTATTGATATTTTTTTAGTATAACTACAAATGTAGCAAAAACAATAGTATTTATGATAGTAACTCAAAAACACAGAAAAAATTATTGTACAGGTATTAAGTGTTTTTAACTATTTTTGACACAATAATAAGAGAAGACCACTATGCCAACAATTGTTAAGAGCAATATAGATTACGATAAAAGGGATTTAAGTAACAAAGCCTTGTTAAAGTTATATTATAACATGCTAAAACCTCGATTGATCGAGGAAAAGATGTTAATATTATTACGTCAGGGCAAGATTTCAAAATGGTTTTCGGGTATCGGTCAGGAAGCTATCTCGGTTGGTGTTACTATGGCACTGAAGCCCAATGAGTACATTCTTCCTATGCATAGGAATTTGGGTGTATTTACAACCCGGGAGATTCCTTTACATCGTTTATTTGGTCAATGGCAAGGTAAAGCCAGCGGATTTACTAAAGGTAGAGATCGTTCATTTCATTTTGGCACTCAGGACTATAACATTGTAGGAATGATTTCTCATTTGGGCCCTCAAATGGGAGTGGCTGATGGTATTGCTTTGGCAAACTTACTAAAAGACAATAATCAGGTTACTGCTGTATTTACTGGAGAAGGTGGTACAAGTGAAGGGGATTTCCATGAGGCATTAAATGTAGCTTCTGTATGGCAATTACCGGTTATATTTTGTATTGAAAACAATGGTTATGGTTTGTCTACACCAACAGCAGAGCAATACCGTTGTAAGCATCTGGCAGATCGTGGTAAAGGTTATGGTATTGATGCTTTTATACTTGATGGTAATAATATTGTAGAGGTTTATACTAAGGTAAAGAAGCTGGTTGATAGTGTAAGAAAGCGCCCAAGACCAATCCTTATAGAATTTAAAACCTTTAGACGTCGGGGACACGAAGAGGCTAGTGGGACAAAATACGTTCCTAAAGACTTGATGGAAGCTTGGGAGGCAAAAGACCCTATTGAGAATTTCAAGAACTACTTGTTTAAACTTAAGGTCTTAGATGAAGCAACCAATGATAAATATATAGCAGAAATTAAAGCCGAAATCGATAATGGATTGCAAACTGCTTTTGCAGAAGAGGCCATTCTTCCAAATGAAACTACTGAGTTAAATGATGTATATCATGATTTTGATTATCAGGAATTTAAAGAAGGTGGTAAATCTTCTGAAATGCGATTAGTTGATGCCATATCTGATGGTTTAAAATTGTCCATGGAACAGCATGATGATCTTATAATCATGGGGCAGGATATCGCAGAATATGGCGGTGTTTTTAAAATCACCGAAGGGTTTTTAGATCGGTTTGGTAAAGATCGTGTCCGAAATACTCCGATTTGTGAGTCTGCTATTGTTGAGGTTGGCATGGGGCTCTCGATTGCCGGTATGAAATCTGTAGTGGAAATGCAATTTTCTGATTTTGTCAGCTCAGGATTTAATCCTATAGTTAATTATTTAGCAAAATCCCATTACCGATGGGCACAAAAAGCAGATGTGGTAGTACGTATGCCATGTGGTGCTGGTGTAGCTGCGGGACCATTCCATTCACAAACTAACGAGGCCTGGTTTACTAAAACACCAGGGCTAAAAGTTGTGTATCCTGCATTCCCCAAAGATGCTAAAGGGTTACTGGCTACAGCAATTAATGATCCTAATCCGGTGTTGTTCTTCGAACATAAAGCGCTATATAGAAGCATCAGACAAGAAGTACCTGCCAACTATTACACATTACCATTTGGTGTAGCGTCTTTGTTAAGATCTGGTGAAGCCGTAAGTATCATTACTTATGGTGCCGGTGTGCATTGGGCGTTGGAAGTGCTAGATGCTAACACTAACATTTCTGCTGACCTTATTGATCTTAGAACTCTACAACCTTTAGATAAAGATGCTATTATTAGCTCAGTAAAGAAAACAGGAAAAGCTATCATACTTCAGGAAGATTCTATGTTTGGAGGTATAGCCAGTGATATTTCTGCTCTAATTATGGAAACCTGTTTTGAATATTTGGATGCTCCGGTAAAACGTGTTGCCAGTATGGAAACTCCAATCCCTTTCGTATCTCAATTAGAACAACAATACTTAGCTAAAGGTAAGTTTGAAAGTCAGCTAAAAGACCTAATGGCTTATTAAAAACAAAAACCGATAATTTTATAAATCATCGGTTCGTGTTAAGTAAATTTTAGTAACAAATGTAATTTCATCGTTTTATAGTGTCTAGATCATCATCCCAACTGTTGGATGTATTGATAATTTTTGATAATACTTTCATAACTGTTGTTTTAAGTTCATTGTTAACAGACACTTATCTATAACGTCTTTTACTGTTCCATACGTGTATCCTTGTTTCTGTTGATACGCTCGTTAATTGATTGTTGTTTAAAGTTCTCATGATATGTTCGTTTTTTTATTGATTACATCTAATAGACGACCAAAAAGAAAAAGTGTTACACTACTAGGCATTACACAGTAGTAATTTAACAAGTTTTAACATATTACCGCTTTACCGAAACTTCCGAAAGTATAAAAGGGTAGGCCTTCTTTACAGCTTCTAATTCATATTTAGTGAGGCTTTCCTCAGTTTTATTATATGTATTTAATGCATACTGAGCTCTGAGTTCATAATACGCCTTAGTCAACTCATCTTGTAATTGTATAAACAGATCATATTTTACCATGGCACCATATTGTAATGAAATTACTGCTTTTTGTGGATGGTCAGATAGTTTATCGTTTTGTAAACCACTACAATAATCGCAAGTTCTACTTCCATTATTATCTAAAAATTGCATTGCCATAGCTTTTACATCATTAAGGTTTGTTTCAGAATCTTCGATCATGATTTGTTGTTTGTCATTAATGACTATCCTCAAAATATTTCGTTCATGAATTTCAACATCACAGATTTGTCCTGGAGGACATTCTTTTGGAAGTTTGCGAAGTATGCCCTTATCTGCTGCAATAGTAGTCGTTACTAAAAAGAAAATCAGTAGTAGAAATGCAATATCAGCCATAGAGCCTGCATTGACTTTTGGATTTTGTCGTCTGTAAGATTTCATTATTGAGTGTGTTTGGTGAAATAGATAGATCACAAAAACAATACCACAAGCTATGAAGCAATATGCACAGCTTTTAAAAATTACTTTTAAAATGTTGTTAACAAAAGGCTTTATAACTAAATCTATGTCTTAATTTTGTGAGAATTTTTTTTTCACCTTATAACATATGTCGGTAGAAGTACAAAACGAAGCGAAAACATTATCAAAAAAGCGACTTTACGATTATCAGATTTCTGATCTCAATCGCATTTTTGATGTTATGAATGGTACTCCGGAAGATTTCAATCTTCTGTATCAATTGCCAACAGGTGGTGGAAAAACGGTTATATTTTCTGAAATTGTCAGACGCTACATTCAGGATCACAATAAAAAAGTGGTTATCCTGACACATAGAATTGAACTATGTAAGCAAACATCATCCATGTTATCCGGGTTTAATGTTCAAAATAAGGTCATTAACAGCAAGGTTAAAACCTTACCAGATCAAGATCAATACCAATGCTTTGTTGCTATGGTTGAGACCCTGAACAACAGACTTTCTGATAAGGATTTTGAATTAGAGAATGTCGGTTTAGTGATTATAGATGAAGCCCATTACAATTCGTTTAGAAAGCTATTCAAGTTTTTTAAATCCTGTTTTATTCTGGGGGTAACTGCTACACCATTGAGTAGCAACATTAAGTTGCCGATGAAAGACAATTACGATCGGCTTATTGTTGGAGATGACATTGCTACACTTATAAAAAATGGATTTTTAGCTGAAGCCGAATTGTACCATTATGACGTAGGACTGACAAGCTTGAAGATTGGTATTAATGGCGATTATACCGTAAAATCATCAGAATCATTATATACCAATAGTTTAATGCAGAGCAAGCTTCTGCATGCTTATGAAGAGTTATCAAAAGGAAAAAAAACCTTGATATTCAATAATGGTATACATACTTCTAAAGAAGTGTATTACACCTTCAAGCGAGCAGGCTATGAGATCAAGCATTTAGATAATACTGCAAGTAAACAAGAGCGTAAAGAAACTCTGGAATGGTTTAAGAACACACCCAATGCCATTTTAACTTCAGTTAGTATCCTTACAACTGGTTTTGATGAACCTTCTGTAGAAACGATAATTCTTAATAGAGCAACAAGGTCATTGACCCTTTATTTTCAAATGATCGGTAGGGGCTCTCGTATTTTTGAAGGAAGAAAAACATTTCAGGTTATTGATTTAGGAAACAATATTGCCCGTTTTGGCCCCTGGGATCAACCGGTTGACTGGCAGCATATTTTTAAATATCCTGATTTTTATCTTGAAAATATTATAGATGATGAATCCATAGAACGCGATTTTGTATATGTAATGCCAGATGAACTGCGTCAAAAGTTTAACGCCTCTGAATCTTTAGATTTTGATGTTAAAGCAGAATACAAGAAAGCCACAGATATGGGTAAGAAATCTTTTGTGGTTATTGAAAAATCCATAGCCCAGCATTCAAAAATTTGTATTGAGAATAGTGAGGATGTCTATGATGCCAGAGCTTTGGCCAAGTTACTTCAAGATGAGATCGCTTATAGAATTAAGCAATATTCATACTGTATTATGAACAGTACTGATAACTACAAGGATTGGTTATTTGAAGAATATAACAGAAAGCTTAGGATAAGCTTTAACGGTAAGTTTTAATTCGGCCTGCTGTCATATTCTTCAAAATATAGACTTAGTTACTGATGTTTAAGGTTCTTTCTGAATCTAAGGGTAGTATCAGTTGATAATCATAAGAATCGATAAGATATTTTAACTTATGGTAATCGCCGTTTACAGGCAATAATACCTTTCCTTGTTTTATATCTTCTCTGATGGACTCCAGATCAATGATAGCCCATTTGTTCTTATCTGCAAAACTCATAAATACTCTATACCTGTTGTAATATCTATTATACTTTTCAAAGTAATCTGTAATGCCTTTGTCCGTTTTGTAATAGCGTGTCCAGGAATTAATGATCGTAGCTTTAGTATTGTTCTCTTTGGCCAATTCAGTAACCAAATGCCCTAAGTCATAGGCACCATTGGTAAATGATTTTGAAGTGTGAAGATTGCCGAATTTAAGTATAAACTTAGGTTCATCTGCTTCCTTTAATTGTACGCTATAATGTTTCTTAAAGTTATTACGCATGTAGCTAATACGATCCACATGAGAATCTTCTCGCCACCGAATGTATATATCCCAACTGATCAGTAGATCATTAATAATAGCTTTACTTTTAATACTGAGCTTAGAAGCTTCAGTAAAGAATGTATTGACCACATCTTCTTTTAGGATCTCTTTAAAAGCAGAGATGTCTTCTTCTGATGTTTCTTCTTTCACAAGCCAATACTTAATTTTAGATTTCGCTTGTTCTTGAAGCTTTAAAATGTCATCATACTTTGGATGCGATACTAATGGTCCCATGATGTCATCTAATAAAAAACTTACTGCATATATAAACTCTTGGTCAATACCAACAATATTCATATGTGCTTCAGCTGCCTTTTGCAAAAATTTGGCATCTTCCTTACCAGAAAAGAAAGGGATGGGTTCAAATTCATATTCCAGACTTCCGTATTTCATTAAAAACTTACGCATATTAGCTTCCGTTTCCGATGGTGTTTTAGATAATTTTTCTAGCTTTTTTGCCGAATGAGGTCCCACCTCAATAATGAAGTTATTGTAATTAGCTCTTGCTACCATAGGTAATAAAGCTTCAAACAGAAGTGATGTAGACTTAGAATTATGCCGTTCGCCATAGGCAATAAATTGAGATTCAGATATGATCTTATTCCAATAATCCATACCATCACCAATGATTTGACCATCTTCAACAGTAAAATATTTTACTTTACCTGAAATGTAGGTAGCGTCTAAAACGGGTACGTTTTGACTTTCAACCAGAGTACAGATCATAACTATTATGACTGTAAAAATGCTTAAATGTGTTTTCATAAGGATTCATTTAAAAGTTAAGAATGTATTGTGTCACTGTTGTTTTGATTGATGAATGACAAGTGCAATCTATATTGTATACTAAAGTCAAGTTTGGCAATTATGTTACGTGGTATTATGACGCCATGACTTGGTTAAATTGTACTGCAAAAAGTTATATAGGCTGGTTTCCTGATTTTGTATAAAGAAATTAAGGGGTAATCAGTAAAAATCATTTTAAATGGGAATATTTAGATACTTTAGCTTATTAAGATGAAGAAAGGCACCTTTAAATACCATATTCTACTCGTTGTTTTTATACTTGTTTCTGGTTGGATCAGTGATTATATATATAAAGGATATGATGGGTTTTTAGAGAATTTTGACACCCCGTTTTCTATATTATCTGTATTCAATCTGTGCTTCTTTACCATATATTGGATAAATTATCGATATATCTGTCCCAGATACTTGGATCAAAAACCAAGATATAAATTCATTTTTGCCGTAATTGCACAACTGTTCTTATTTGCAGGCCTTAGGTATCTTATAGAAGAGGTTATTGTGTACCATATTACTGGACAACATAATTATGTCGAACGCACCCGCAAGTTTTATTATTACGTATTTGACAATTCGCTTTATGCTATAAAAGCTATACTTTACAGTACTGTTTTTTACCTTCTTGAAAATTATATCATTACGAAAGATAAAATACATCAGTTGGAATACGATCGCAAAAGTGCTGAGCTTAATCTATTGAAATCTCAACTGGAACCCCATTTTTTATTCAATACACTCAATACATTTTACACAGAGCTTATTGAGTCGCAACCCGAAACTGCAAAGGATATTCACCGTTTGTCAGAGCTTTTACGTTACGTAACTTACGAAACCAAAAGCGATTTAATGCCGTTGGAAAGCGAATTGAAGTTTATTGACGATTATATCTACTTTTATAAAAAACGGTTTGAAGACCAGTTACACATTGATTACGAACTCACCGGAAATCCAAAAGACAAAAGTATTCCGGCTTTATTATTGATTCATTTTTTTGAAAATATATTTAAACATGCTGTACTAAACAACAAAGAGCGACCTGCGCAGATAAACATCGCTATTAGTGACAAATTTTTAACTTTAAAATCAGAGAATGCTATTTCTGATGCAGAAAATTATACCGAAAAGGGTATAGGCAGTATTAATCTAAAGCGCAGGCTCAATAACTTATATGGTAATGAATACAGCTTTTATGCAAAAAAAGAAAGCGATATGTATAACACTTACTTAAAAATACCACTAAATATATGACAAGCATCCGTTGTATTATTGTTGATGATGAGCCACCGGCATTACGTTTATTGAAATCGTATGTGGAGAAGACCTCTTCTTTAGAGCTGTTACTCGCCACCACAAAACCACTGGAAGCACTTCAAATCCTAAATACCGAAGCTGTAGATTTGGTATTTTTAGACGTACAGATGCCCGATCTGACTGGGATTCAAATTTCCAAACTGATCAATACAAATGCTAAGGTCATATTCACAACAGCTTATCCACAATTTGCCATTGAGAGTTATGAGCTTAATGCTATAGATTATTTATTAAAGCCCATTACATTTGAACGTTTTTATAAGGCTGTACTCAAAGCAGAGCAAGCGATCATAAAAACAGATCATAATACCATTAGCAACAATGATGCTTTTATTTTTGTAAAAACTGATGGTAAGAACAATTTTGAAAAAGTGTATAAAGATGATATTCTGTATGTAGAGAGTATAAAAAACTATGTCGCCATACATCTTAAAGATCATCAGATTATTACGTATCATTCATTAAAAAGCATTCTAGCCAGTCTGTCAAAAGATGCTTTTGCTCAAATTCATAAATCATATATTGTTTCGTTAAAGCATATTGATAAAACCGATTCTTTTACTGTAAGTATTCAGCAACAACACCTACCAATAGGAGAGACGTATAAGGCTGAATTTTTTAAACTTATTCAAAAACGCAGGTTGTAATAATTAACATTTCCTTTGTAGCAAGCTCATAAAAATTATGTTTCTTTGACTTTAGGTATGGTTTTTGAGCATAAGTTTATTTTTAGTAAAACATAGCGTATTCATTTGAGATCAAAAATTTTTATAGCGTTACTATGCATATTTGCGATACAACATTCACTATCCGCACAGATCGATAATGAAGAAAAATCCATTCGAATTCCTGCGGAAGCCTCTGAAAAGGAAAAAGACTCCACTCCAAAAAAGATTAAAGTAGAACCAAAAGACCAACCCAGTTTAAGCAAAACCGACAAGTCTAAGATCAATGGCATTTCTGTTAAAAAGAAGAAGTACATATTGGAAGAAAGTAAAAAGCCTTTTTCAATGACAGAAACTGATGGTCTTAAAAACCCCGGAGAAATTTTTGAGAAACGCTGGAATAAAGACGCAGAGAAATCTGGCCTAAAACAATTTATGTCCGATCAGTTTCTTGGTGAACATCGTATTGATTCTAAGTTTGTCAATATTGTATGTAGAGATCATGAATATCCTGATGGTGATCGGGTAGGTGTTTATGTTAATGAAGTGCTCATACATCGAAACATCTTGCTCACCGGCTCATACAGACGTGTAAAAATAGATCTAGTAGATGGCATCAATAAAATAGACATACAGGCACTTAATCAGGGCACATCGGGGCCTAATACAGCGGAGTTTATTGTTTACGATGATAAGGGTAATGTGGTGTCTTCTAAAGAATGGAATTTACTTACTGGTGTAAAAGCAACCATAATATTTGTTAATGAAAAGGTGCCTATAGCAAGAAAAACAGCTGGCAATTAGTTCGTTTCAAAACCTTCTGGAAAAATGGGTCTAAATTCACCAGGCCCTAGATTATTTAATGAAAAATCACCTATTTGAATACGTACAAGTCGCAATGTCGGATAACCTACTTTAGCAGTCATTTTACGTACTTGCCGAAACTTACCTTCAGTAATAGTAATACATATCCATGATGTCGGACCATGCCTATCCTCACGTACAAAACGCTCTGGGATGAAACTAATATTATTTAAACGTTCAGCGTCGCAGGGTTTGGTCGTATACGCTGATTGGTTAACGGTGATCGTTACACCTTCTTGCAATTGCCTTATAGCAGTATCGGTAATGATACCGTCTACCATAACCGCATAGGTTTTCTTTACTTTTGCGCTTCGAATATATTCGCTATACTTTCCATTTGTGGTAAGTAACAACAAGCCTTCAGATTTTTCATCAAGTCTACCAATGGCCATAGTACCTTTCGGAAAATCGTAAAGCTCGCCCAATAGCTTTTTATTACGCCTTCGGTTTTGATGATTAACGAACTGACTTAGATAACCATAAGGTTTGTATAATATGAAGTAGTGATGCTTAATGCGACTGTGTTTTGTTTCAGGACAAAAGTATTATTATACATTTATAATGACATAAGAAATATCATATAAAATTCATGCCAATAAATTTAGATGGTTTTCATAAATTGTACTGATGATTCATTAGATTACTATCTACAAATCATACTCCTTAAGACAAAACATTTTAAATTACATCAAGTGCAATAATGGCAGGACCTCGTAACTATTTACTTTCGGATATAAAAACACTATTCACTTATTCTGGCAATCAGTGTGCCGAACCCAATTGCACCAACCCAATTATAGCAGAAGATGGAACAACAAATGGCGAAATTTGTCATATTGCTGCGGCTAGCCCAGAAGGTGCCCGATACGATGAAACCATGACGGATGATGAAAGACGTCTCTATGATAATCTCATTTTATTGTGTCCTAAGCACCATAAAATGATTGACAATAAACGTAATTTAAACGTTTATACTACGAAACTACTAAAACAATGGAAGGAAGCACACGAAGCAAAGAACAAGAACACCCCAATTTCAGTTTCTGATGAGATTATTAGTAGTGCAGTCAGTAAAATTGGAACTTTAATTAATGACATTAAAGTTACTACAGATAGAATTGATAAGACTACGGTTTTAATGCTATCAAAACTGAACATGATAGACGATCGTTTTGCAGAATTCATTCGGCAAAATATACATACTTCAAATTATCACTTAGTACAGGAAAGTAATGACTTAGCAGGAATAATAAATACTAAAGCCTATATTGAATCGTATTACACAAATTTATTTTCTGATGCCGGTTTATTTCAAGGTATAGGAATTGATAACTTATATGAAGATGATTCCCTGTATATTGATCCGGATATTACAATAAAAGATAATCGTATTGAATCTGAAAATCTGATCACATCAGAAACTGATATTTTTTTAATCGGTACACCAGGATCAGGAAAAACCTTCTTTTTACAAAAATGTATCGTAGACTGTTTAAAAAACAAACTTGATTACTTACCCATATACATTAGTCTTAATGAATACGATTACTTGGATAAGGATCTCAAAGCGCTTATTCAGGATAAATTTTCTGTAACCGGTAATAACTTTGCATCATTTTTTGGGCAGCTCATAAAGGATCAGAAACTACTTTTAATGCTCGATGGCTATGACGAAATTCTTAGCGAGGGGAATAAAGTAAAGTTGAAAAATCAATACCAGCAACTTGTTAGGAATACCCCTCAGATGAAGGTCATTATTACATCCAGACCCATAGACGATAGGTTTACGGACTATTTTGTCAAGGCAACAATAAAACCATTAACTTCAGAATATATAAGAGATTTTATAAATAAATGGTCCACTAATCACGAACAAGAGATTAATACTGAAAGCCTTATGAAAAGGCTGAAATATTCAAAGTTATTAAGTCCTAGTTACGATTATGAAACGGGTTATCTCAACCATTTTTATCGAGTTACTGATGCTATTGCCAGTGAAGAAGTTGGTATCACCACATTAAGCATGTTCCGAATTCAAGAGTTTGAGGGTGTATTTTTTACATCACCATTACTACTATCCTTTATTTGCGAATTGTATTCTAACACCAAAACTGTATTTAATAGCTATTCAGAAATTTATGATCATAGTATTGACTTTATTTTTTCAAAATGGAATACCACAAGAGTTACAAAAAAAGCAGACAGTTCCAGTTTGCCAAATGTTTCTAAATATGAGCTTATTGATTTTTGTGCGTATTTATCATATCATATAATCGGAGATTTTAAGCTGAGTATTGATGAAAGAAATTTATACGATCTAACCAAGACTTATTTTACTGAAAAAAACATTTCAATTCCTAATTATGAAAATGTTTATACCAGTTTGGTCAATGATTATGGCATTTTGAAAAGAAACAGTAATGGACTGTATAGTTTTTTTCATACCAGTTTTGCCGAATACTTTTGTGCCAAATACCTCATGAGCATTCCATACAAGGAAACATTAGCCGTACGTAGCTTTTTCTTGTATAGACAAAAAGAAATTATAAAGTATTACTATGAAATGTTGGATGAGGCAACGCAATTGGAGTTTCTAAAAGATGGTGCAAAAAGCGCTTTTAATACGATTTCTGATGTCAATGTAAAACAGTTGTTTAGAAACGCTAAACAGCTTACCATAGCTAATAATTCTGCACTTGCTCAAGAAGATGAAGAACAGCTTCTTTTGTTTTACTTTTTTTTACTGACAGAACAGGTTACTGAACACGCTGTTGGGATTCAATTACTACTGACTTCAATTTTGGAATATTTAATTAAAAATCTACGACAAAAAAATATTCTTCATAACGCAAATTATCTGTACTTAGGAACTATAGATCAATTAAAGTATCACGCGGAATATATAGATAATGATAAGGCTCGTAATGTCGCTAAATCTATAAAAGAAAAATATTTCAACAATGATAAAAAAAGATTATTTGGGGATGATTATGATACAAAAATCGGATATGCAGGTGCGATGGAATTGTGTGCTTTTCTTTATGTCATAGATCGATTATTATGGCTAAACTCTGAGAATACCAATCTAAAAGCAACAGCATTTCTAGATATTGATTTTGGAGCTACCAAAAACGACGCTTTGAAATATTATGTTTTTGATGTTTTTGATGTTGAGTCGATATGGCCATATGTCAAAAATGAAAAAGATGCGACGAAGAAGCGAGAACTTATTGAAACTTCCATTTATAGAATAGGGGATCTCATTCATTATTATTTCATTATAGCTTCTTACTGTGCTTATGAGATTAAGGATTTTGAATTGGCCCATGAAGCTTCTAGTCAAGGCATAAACGATTGTCAGCTCAGAGAAGAGGTTTGGAAAGATTGCTTTAGAAAAAAAGACATTCTTAATGATTTTACTTTTGAAAGCTATTTGCAAGATTTACATATGATAAGAGCTTATGCCTATTTTGAGTTAGCCACTAAAGATAAAATTAATGAAACATATATTATAGCGTTTATAGACAGTTCTATTGAAGATTACCAGCATGTAAATGAAGAAGATCTCAATCATTTTCACAAAACCCACTATGCTTGTGCTTTAATGTTAAGTGGACAAGAGCAAGAGGATCAGGTAAAACTATATAAAAGCCTTGAGTTATATTCTGAAGCTGTAGCACAAAATAGAGATTATATAATCGGCTACTTAAATGCTATAAAAATTGCTATCATTTTGTTAAAGAAGAAAGAAGTAACGTGGGCAAAAACACTTTTTGAAAAGTTGAAAAAAGCATTGAAAGAAGAACATTACGATAGTATTCAAGATCTTGAAGCAATTATTGATACTTATGAAATTTATTTCTCTAAACATAGCGATTAAACCTTAAAATAAAACCAGCCTGAACTTATGACAGTTCAAACTGGTTTTAAAAACTATTAAGCATGTGTTACTTCTTAATAACTTTCATGCTGATGTTTAGTTCCGGAATGTTTAGAACATAGATCCCTTCTGTAAGATTAGATAGGTTTGTTAACGTTGTCACGCCATCAGATAAGATTCTGTTTTCACGGTAAACCACTTTCCCTAAAAGATCTACTATTGTTACTGTAGAAGCTATAGAGCCATCTAAATTTGAAGCAATATGGATATCGTTATCGAAAGGTATAGGATATACTTTGGTGGTCAATTGAGGTACGGATACATCTTCAACACTCAATACTGGACCTAGATTTCCCGGGGAGCCTACTGCAGATTCGCCGACATTATTTCCTGCTGTTGCAGCAGGGGCGTAAGGTGCTTCGCCAACAACACTAAACCCGCCTTTTTCTACATCGTAAGACTGTCCAGGTGTAGATGAAGCATCAGGATAACTTTCAAAATCTACGATATTGCCTACTGTATTTGGGTCACCTATCCATAAGGTCACACCATCGCCTCCGCCAGATAGACCGGCTCCTGCATAAGTACCTATTTTAACTCCGGTGATGTTGTATACATCTTCCCATACTGCAATAAAATTAGCAGTATCAGCTGCATCGATCGCGATTACGGATTCTCCAGGTTGTATGGAAGTAATACCACTGATCAGATCTGCAGCAGTTGGATCTTGAGAGTCGTCATCAAAATAAAGCTCTCCTAATGCTGGCGTCCACGCTATTGGTCCATTGTTTGTGATCTCGAACCAATCTTCCGTAAGATCGTCCCCATTTTCATTTCCTGACCATATTTCGGTGATTTCCAATACCGGACCTACAGGCCTGTTAGATGCTCCCGGGGTATTAATAGCTTCACCCTCTTCCGGTGTACCGGTGAACCCAATAAGCCCTTCGCCATTAAAGTCATTTCTTAACCAATCAGAAGTGGTGTCTGTATCCAAACCATTTGGGATACGTGATGCACCTCCAACTTGATTCGTACCACCATCAAAATCTGGGGTCAAATCAATAGCATAAACTACATCCGAGCTACCGCCATCTGAGCTGGCTACACCATCTACAATGCTTGTCCAGTATGTCACATCAATAGTCCCGTCATTATCCGTATCAATATCGTCGCCAACTGATCCTGTGAAGCCTTCTACCAATAATAGTGTAACACTACCATTCTCTATGACATTATTCTGAAAGGGCGTTGTCCAATAACCATTTTCGTCTGTTGTTCCTAAAGTAAAAACACCATCATCAACTAATCCTGATGAAGTGCCATCACCTTCAATTTCTACAATGGTGTAGTTAGAATAGTCCGTGAACGGATCACCAAGAATCTCCACAAACTCGGCAGTATCTGTTCCTGTATGATCTACGACAAACTCATTGATAACAGGAGCTTGAATCTCTGGTGTTGTTACAGCACCTAAAGTCACCACTTCGCTTCTGAATTTTTTCCATTCTCTACGTTGGTCCTTATTTTCCTCACCATTTTCATATATTATTGTAGCGCCAAGATCGATCAATAAAGTTACAGTATCTGTATCCCCATCACTTCCCATAAATGTTGTAGACGGTAATTCGGGCAAACCTTCAAACGAACCATTAGCATTTAATGCTGTTAAATCGGCACTTCTTAACTCCGGGTCATCCATAGCATTACCTGTCCATGTGTATAATTTAAAATCGGTTTTATTACCAAAAGGTCCACCAATGAGAATACAACCGTTAGCATTACATTCCATACTTCTCAGGCTTCTACCTTTTAAATCAATGAGGATTGGCGCCCCAAAAGTTGATGCTCCTGCAGAAGCTCCCGGAAGAGCGGTAAAGTTTGTAACTGGAATAACAAGCGCATTACCTTGAGAGGTAGTACTTCTTAATCCAACGTATGCCGTGGTAGTACTACCAGGTGCTATAGCTAAAGCTTCGATTTCTAAAGCTGCACTTAAACCAAAGAAGTTTGCGCCAAGACCATGAGTATCATTTGCATCCCAATTGATTAAATCGTCTCTAAGTCCTATATATTGGTCTACATAGGTTAAGGTTGACATTGCTCCAGATCCGGAAAGAGTAGTTGAGAATATAACCGATCGCTCAGCTTCTTCTGTAGAACCTGTCCAGTAAATCGTATTCCCTACAATGAAAGAACCTTCAAGATCTACCTCATTAGTTGAGCCTAGAGACATATTGAAATCGATCTCATTTACCGGTAATCCTGAATTATTTCTATCGTATAAACGTAATGTCTGATCTTCATCATCACCAATCCAAATGTAGTTTGCGTCTATGGCTATACCAGTAGATCCGTCAGCTGCTCCGGTATGAAATTTACTATTTCCGGGATTTACTGAAGCCGCTGAAGCTGCATAGCTAATGATATATGTGTCAGTATTCATATCTGTATCTTCTACAGTAACTGTAATGGTAGTTAACCCTACAGCAATTGGTGTAATGGTTAATGTACGATCACCATCAGTACCTGTAATGACCAAATTTGCATTTGGAACTATAGCTTCATCACTACTGGTAGCAGTTACCACCAGATTGCCTGCGGGAGTGGTATCGTCAGAAACATTAAAAGGAATTCCTATTGTACTTGCAGGATCAGTAGGGTCATTGATAACACCACTTACTGACCCTGCATTTTCTTCCGGCAAATTTAAAAAAGCAGTTAAATTGACTGTATCTACAACAATACTTAATGCTCCCGCTACAGCCGGACCAAGATTTCCTGGAGAACCTATTGCTGATTCTCCCATATTGTTTACAGCAGTAGCTACAGGCATGTTTGGTGCCTCGCCAATAACACTAAATCCTGCTTTGTTGACATCGTAAGATTGCCCGGGGAAAGAAGCGGCATCCGGATAGCTTTCAAAATCTATAATGCTAGAAGCGTCTACAGGTGCACCAATACTCATAAATAAAGTGACACCATCACCACCGCCACCTAAACCTGATCCGGAATAGGTGCCTATTTGTACGCCAGACAGATTGTAAACTCCGCCCCAAATAGCTATAAAGTTGGCGGTATCCGAATCGTCAATTGCTATTACAGATTCTCCGGGTTGTATGGATGTGATGCCACTAATTAAGTCTGCAGTGCTAAAATCCTGAGAATCGTCATCAAAATATAAGTCTCCAAAAGCCGGTGTCCATACACCAGGGCCATTATTTGTAATTTCAAACCAATCTTCGGTAAGGTCATCTCCATTTTCATTTCCAGGCCATATTTCGGTAATTTGTAAATCTGGCATTGCTGGTCCTTGATTTCCTGGAGAACCTATTGCTGATTCTCCCATATCGTTTACTGCTGTGGCTACAGGCATGTTTGGCGCCTCACCAATGACACTAAACCCTGCTTTGTTGACATCGTAAGATTGCCCGGGGAAAGAAGCCGCATCAGGATAGCTTTCAAAATCTACAATACTGGAAGCGTCTACAGGTGCGCCAATACTCATAAATAAAGTAACACCGTCACCACCACCGCCTAAACCTGAACCGGAGTAAGTGCCAATTTGAACATTTGTGAGGTTATAAACACTTCCCCAAACAGCTATAAAGTTGGCAGTATCAGAATCGTCAATTGCTATTACAGATTCTCCGGGTTGTATGGAGGTAATGCCACTAATTAAATCGGCAGTACTAAAATCCTGAGAATCGTCATCAAAGTATAAGTCTCCCATAGCTGGTGTCCAAGCTACATCACCTTCATTAGTGATTTCAAACCAATCTTCGGTAAGGTCATCTCCATTTTCATTTCCAGACCACATCTCTGTAATTTGTAATGATACTTGAGAAAAGCCTAAAAAATTAATCAGTAGAAGGGCACTTAAAATTGTAATTTTTTTACACATGTGTATACATTTTGGATTAAAATCCGAAAATTACACTTCAAAGATTAACTGATTAAGAACGGAACATTATGCAACAGTTATGAATGGATGCACAGAGATTAATTAATTGTTTTTAAAGTTTAATGTGAGTTAAGGATTGTTTGATCTTAATTGTTGAATAGGCCCTGAATTTAGTTGAAAATCCAAGTCAGAAACAAAATAGTCAATGTCTTTATTTTTAAGCACTTGAGATATTTTATGTAAAGTGTTTGTTGTTTGTTTGTAGTAGCTCAATAAATGATTATTGTCTAAAGATAATGCTATGGATTTACACCAGGATACAAAATCGGTACTATCCTGAATTATAGCCAATTCTCGTAACACCAACAAACCATCAAGTAGGGGATTCTGATGCTTTAGATCGTCATATTCATCTTGAATCTGTACAATAAATGTTTCGTTATGAAAGGATACTTCTACTGGCGTAAGGCTTTGAGCAATAGGAGGTATATCAATACGAGTCACTTTGATAGTATAAGTATCTAAAAATGCTTTCAGTTGTATTAATTCCGGATATTGCATAAAAAAAGAATACGACTAATATATGTACTAAAATATTGAATCTGTAGGATATGTTTATTATTCATCTCAAAAATCGTATGTACAGTCATTATCAGAAATCATATATTTGGAATTAAGACGTTTCTTAAACATACATCTTGATCAACATCTTATGGAACTTTCACTTAATTTATTCAATAGTATTATAGCTTTTGGTATGCTCCAAAGCTTTATTTTTGGAATATATCTATGTATAAAAAGCAAATCTAAAGGCCCACAGTTTTATCTTGGAATCACGGTATTGTTGCTATCTTTATACCTGCTTTGGGTGCTAAAGTATGATATGGGCATACAGAAGTCTATACCCGGTTTACAATTTTTACCTATTTTATTTATCAGTGGTATAGGGCCGTCTTTTTATATTTATTTAAGATTTCTTATAAAGAGACCACTTTCAAAATCTAAAATCAGATTACTATTCGTTCCTTTAGCGATTGAATTCGTTTTTTACAATGCTACAACTATTATCTATTGGATAAACCACTGGGACCATAATGCGCTCAATGGTTTTGAAAGGTTTTGGGTGGTAAATGCCATAGCCATACAGCACATTTTAGGACTCTCAATTTCCGGACTGTTCTTATTTAAAAGTTATAAGTTGGTATCTGGTGTAAAGTTATTATTAACCCATAACAGAATTAGAAGTCTACTCATTTGTTTTATTGGCTTATGGAGCATTTGGTGTGTTTTTGTGCTTTATGACACCTACTTTTACAGCTTCACTTTTCCACCATCTAAATTTTATGTGTTTTATATTCTATTTGCCGTGTTGACTTATACCATAGGGTTCTATGGGTTTAAAATAAATAACGATACCATTTCTAGATTAAGTTTTATTGATGCTGAGAATACGGAAAAACAAATCGTAACTGCAGAAATGCAAGTTATATTCGAAGATATTAAAGCCTTTATGCAATCTTCAAAATGCTATACAAATTCAGATATTAGTCTTTCCAGTTTTTCAAAACAACTAGATTTACACCCTAATAAAGTATCTGCTGTAATTAATACTATTACAAAAAGCTCGTTTAGAGATTTTATAAATGCCTACAGATTAGAAGCATTTAAGTCCCAAATTGACAGTTATGATTTTGAATCGAAAACAATCATAGGACTGGCTTACGATGTGGGATTTAACTCCAAATCATCCTTTAATAGAGCATTTAAAAAGTTTAATGATGTATCACCTTCCGAGTATATACAAAAGAAAAAAACACCATCATAAGTGGGTGCCATATTATAAAATGCGTCTTCTAATGCTGGGCAAATAATTATTTTGGCAAAAATCAAAACACAAAATTAATTATGATAAGATCTCATATCTTAGCCCTTACTTTACTTTTTTTCCTATGTCATACCTCGTGTACTAAAAAGGACACCATGAATGATACGGCTTCAAAATTAGATACTGTTTTAAATGAATTATACGAAAATGAACAGTTCAATGGTGGCATCTTGGTGGCTAAAGGCGATAGTGTTATTTTCAAAAATGCCTATGGATATTCAAACGTTGAAGCAAAGAAACTCTTGAATGAAAATACTGTTTTTCAGACGGCTTCCATATCTAAAACATTCACTGCAGTTGCAATACTACAATTAATCGAAAACGGGGAATTGAGACTGGATAGTAAACTTGTTGATTTTTTCCCAGAATTGCCTTATAAAGATGTTACCATTCGCCATATGTTAACACATACTACAGGGTTTTATCCTTATAATCCTTTGTTTAAATCGCACTGGGATCCTGACAAAATAGCTGTTAATGATGATATTATTAAAATGTACATTACCCAGCAACCCGAACAGTTTTTTACTCCTGGTACTGAATATGGATATTCTAATATAGGCTATGTCTTTCTAGCATCTATTGTAGAAAAGATCAGTGGGCTTGGTTTTGAGGAATATCTCAATCAAAAAATCTTTGATCCGTTACAAATGGATCATACCCAGATCTATACCTTATTATCAAAACAACGCATAGATAATTTTGCTGAAGAACATGTGCTAGACCCTCTAACAGGAAGCTACAAAAACCCTTTGGATTTAGAGTATCATAAAGAGACTTATTATTTGAATGGTAAAGTAGGGGATGACAAAGTAGCATCTACTCTAGAAGATTTATGGAAATGGAACAGAGCTCTATTTACGTACCAGATTTTACCTAAAAAAACCCTTGAGAAAGCATTTACCTCCTCAGTAAAACAGATTCCTGATTCTTTATGGCACGTGCCATTCGATTATGGTTTAGGCTTCCAATTGGAGGACCATGAAACACATGGTAAAATTATCTATCATAATGGCGGCGAGCCTGGTTTAAAAGCACGATTCTTATATTATAAAGATCTGGATATATCTTTAGTATTATATAGCAATGCACATGCCGAATATATAAGACCTATAAGAAAACTTATTATGAGTATTATTCTTGATGAACCCTTTGAAATGCCTAAAAAATCCATTGCAAATGAAATTTATAAGGTAGCAAAACAGGGTAAAACCATAATGACTAAAGTAGCCAATACCCACATAAATGATACCACCTATTACATGAATGAACGCGAGTTAAATCATTTAGCGGGTATTTTTTGGGGAAAAGAAGATTATAATATCGGATTCGACGTCCTAAAATTAAATGTAGAGTTATTCCCCGAATCTATTAATGCAAGATATTACCTAGCTGAAGGGTATTATGAAACTGGTCAAATTCCTGAATCCATAACACATCTCAAAGAAATCAAGACCATGCTACTAGCTATGCCCGAAAAAGAACGAAATTCAAACTATTTGACATCTATTGAAAACCTTATAAAAGATTTGACAGAGGGAACATTGAAATAACTGAATGTTAGTATATAATCAAATGCTCATGAAATCTGATTATTATGAGCATTTAGACTCACAACCTGTAATAACTTTTACTCGTACCTCTAATATAAGAGTGGCTATTGACATTCTTCAATATGTAAAAATATTCTTACTGTAAATAGCAATAAAAGTTGTTTATTATCGTTCATTTATAGATGAAAAATAGTTTTGCTTTAATTACAGGTGCTAGTCAAGGGCTAGGGTTGGCTTTAGCCGAAGAATTGGCAAAACGAAAGTTTAACTTGCTCTTAGTTTCACTTCCCAACGAAAACCTAAGCATTACAGCAAATCGAGTTGAGAAAGAATTTGGCATAATTGTAAAATTCTTTGAAACCGACATGACTATAAAAAGTAATGTTTTAGCCATTGCAGATTGGGCCAAGAACTACAAAGTATCTATTCTGATTAATAATGCCGGTAGAGGAGGGTCGAAACGAATTACAGAAGTTTCTTTAGAATATATTGAAAAGATTATTCAACTGAATGTTATTTCTACCTCTTTACTTATCAAACTTTTATCGCCTAGTATAATAGAAAGTAAAGAAGGTTATATTATGAATATTTCCAGCATGGCTGCTTTTAGCCCTATGGGATACAAAACCGTTTATCCGGCTACAAAAAAATTCATAGACTATTTTTCAATGGGGCTTCGAGAGGAATTTAAAGATAAGAACATTTCAGTGACTGTGGTTTACCCTGGTCCCATGAAAACCAATAATGAAGTTATTTCAAGAATTGAAAGTCAAAGTAAATTTGTAAATCTGAGTGTCATTGAACTCAATGAAATTGCTAAAATGAGTATTTCCAAAATGTTTAGGGGAGAGAAGAGGGTCATTCCCGGGAGATTGAATAGAATAAGTAAATTTGTTTTAAGCATCTTACCCTTAGATATCAAAGTAAAACTATTGAGTAATGCCATGAGAAAAGAAATTTGAGTTCAATGAAAGTATTAGTAACCGGAGCTAATGGTTTATTAGCAACAAACATTATTGCTGTATTGCTAAAAGATCATTATACAGTTATCGGTTTTCTACGAAATGAAAAAAAATTTGTTTTACCACCCCATAAGAATTTAAAACTACATGTTGGCGACATTACTAAGGATGAGTCCTACGAATCGCTATTACCTGAAATAGATTGTATCATTCATGCTGCTGCTTTAACAAGACAAGATATTACGAATTATAATATCTATAAAAAAGTAAATGCAATAGCTACAGAAGCTTTATATAAAGCGGCATTAAAATACCATGTAAAGACCTTTATTTATATAAGTACAGCGAATTGTTTTGGGTATGGAAGCCTACAGAAGCTAGGAAACGAAACAAAAACTATTCGATTTCCTTTTTCAAAATCCTTGTACGCTAAAAGTAAATTAGAAGGGCAAGAAAGATTGTTTCAAATCGCTAAAAGTAGTACTAAAACTAAGTTGGTCACTTTAAATCCAACCTTTATGATTGGTTCTTACGACACAAAACCCAGCTCTGGAAGATTAGTTTTAAGCGCATATAATAAAAGAATTATTTTTTACCCTCCCGGAGGAAAAAGCTTTATTAATGTTATTGATGCTGCCAAAACGGTTATAAACGCTATAGAATTGGGAAAACATTGTGAGAGTTATATTTTATGTGGCGAAAATTTAAGTTACAAAGCATTTTATAAAAAAGTAACCTCAAGACTTAATCAGAAATCTTTTTATGTCAAACTGCCGAAGTACTTATTATATGGAATGGGTTACTTTGGCGATTTATTGCGCTTTTTCAACGTTAGAACTGATATTTCTTCAACAAACATTCAAACATTATGTGTCAATAATTACTACTCGAATCAAAAAGCAAAAACAGAATTAAAACTGGAAGAATACCCTATAGAAAACGGAATTTCCGATGCTATTGAATGGTTTAAGTTGAATTAATGATATCCCTACTCTTAAGCTTTGCCTATACAGAATTGCAATAATTACAATCTGTAATAACTTTTACTCGTACCTCTGGTACAAGGACAATTACTGGCATTTTGTAATAGATTTAAACCAATGGTTACCACATGCGTTCCGGTATTAAACCCAGATAAGTCGTTAATGGTTACCTGATACGAATAGGCAAAATAGAGCTTATTATGCAAAATGCCTGCCATTGGCCCTACATTCAGGGGTTTGAGGAATTGATCATTAATGAAGCGGTACGACGCACCAAGCCAGTAATAATCACCATACCTGTTGAACTTCCTGTATTTAAAATTAATATCAGTTGCCGAGCGATTATCGCTATCAAAAAACTGAAAAAATACTGAAGGTTCAAACTCTATATCTTTATTTCGTATTGGGCTAATCACATAACCCGAATACAATTGATAGTTGAGTAGTAATCTTGGTTCTAAACCAATGAATGGATCCGTATCCTTAGAAATCAAATTATTGGCATTAAAACTCAAATAGAAATTTCGCCATCGGTATAAAATACCGGCATCAAAATTATTATTGTTTACAGAACGATCATCAGTAATTGCCGGGTCTAAAATGGGAATCTCGTAAGTAGTATTGAAGTTTTCAATATCTATTCTAAAACTGTTAATGTTGTATGACAACCCTAAGGACAGGTACTGTTCCGATTTATAATCCAGTATCAAATGGTGTGCAAATGAAAATTTAACCCCTTTTTGTCTGGTATTACCATTTTTATCATTATAAGCTGAAATGCCTATACCAGAACGATTAGAAATTCTAAAATCTGCATATATGGATTGATTATCCGGAGCATTTTTTATACCTACCCATTGTGTTAGGCCATTAGCTCTGATCTTTAGATTATCGCCAATACCTGCATAGGTAGGTGAAATCACAAAATCATTATCGGCTAAATACTGTGTCCATACTGGCAAATTCAATTCCTGTCCATAACCAAACGTTACAGCTAGTAATAGTATATAGGGTAAAATTCTTTTCATCATAGTAGGTTTAGTTCAGTCCATTTAGATTATCGGTATAGGGTAAAGTGTCCAACAAATTCTCTATCTACATTGGGGTCATTGGTATTCACTACAAACCAGTAATCTCCGGTTGGCAATTCGTTACCATTATATTTCCCATCCCATACCTCTCCAACATGATAGGTGGCTACTTTACGTCCATAGCGATCAAAAATATCGAAGGTTAGATTTGGGTAATTTTCTGTACAACCTGGTGCCCAGGTGTCGTATTGTCCATCGCCATTTGGTGTAAACCAATTTGGAATACAGATGTCTATAAATTCAAGTTCTATCTGAGCCTCTGCAGTACAACCATTAGCATCCGTAACAATTACAGTGTAAACACCTGACTCGGTGATGATAAAACTGTTGGTATCACCATAATATTCGCCATTCATGGTAAATTCATATATTCCCGTACCTCCAGAAGCATTGGCAATAAATTCATTAAGTTCACCTTCGGTAAGTGTTAGCGTTACAGGATCAAACCCTTCAATATTAAAGAATTCAGTGGTTTGGATACAGCCATTACTATGTCTTACACTAATATAATGGTCAGTACCAACAGGAACATCCGTAAATACATTACTCAATTGGTAAGCCCCACCATTTAGAGCATAATCCAAGTCTGCCACATCTACATTGTCTTCATCCCCAATGGTCACTGTAACAACATTACTCAGCGCATTATTATCACATACGGCTTCAATTTCTAATTCCGGATTAAAGCTTACAGATTCGGGGAAGGTAATGTTCCATACCGATTCGCAGCCTTCAGCATCTCTTACATAGACAATATGATCGCCACCTCCAAGATTGGTAAAATCAAATTCTGTTTGTGTTGGTCCGCCAACGGTGTATGGTCCGTCATAGTTGTCTAAACTCACACTATAAGGCAAATTACCTCCGGAAATATCAATACTAAACTCACCATCGGAATCGCCTTCACAAGTTTCTGCGAATAATGAATCGGGAACAATGGAAAGGATAACGATCTCAGGGTCATTAATTGTAACGCTGAACGTTAAATAACAACCTAAGGCATCCTGAACAATAATATCATAGTCACCAGGTGCTAAATGCTCAAAAGTATTGGTTTCAAAAAATTGATTCAATTGTGGTGAAATGGCATACTTTATTATTCCTGTACCTCCTGTAGCTGTAATCACTACAGAACCATCCTCATTACCAGCACAAGTCACATCATTCACTGCAATGTTCGCCTCTAATTGCGTCGCAGGTTCCGTAATGCTTATAGTTGCAGACGTTACATTACAATCGTCACTCTCAACCATAACTCTATAATCGCCTGCAACCAATTCCGTAAAATACCCCGGTGTATTTTGTATTGCAGTAATGGGATTGCCATTTTCATCCTGAAGCGTATATACATAATCTCCTAATCCGCCTTGTGCTGTGGCTAATATCGATCCGTTATTATCACCGGCACAATTAATGGTTGGGTTATCAGATTCTAAATTAATCACTAACTCAGGTAATGGATCAATCGTTATTTCATTCGAGATATTAGAAATACAACCATTAGCATCTCTCACATAATACATGTAAGTTCCATCTGGCACTGAGAAGGTTGCAGCAGTTGTAAAACTACCTAGAACAGTTGTGAATGTATCTGAGTCACTATACTCATATGGTGCTGTACCACCAGAAGCACTTAACGTTAATGTGGACTCGGTCAAGCAGGTTTGAGTTGATGCTCTGATCAGATCAACTTCTAACAATGTAGGTTCAGCAATTACAATATCTAAAGAGGTCATTTCACAATCAAAGCCATCTCTGATTACCACATTATAAGTACCGGCACCTAAATCATTAAAGGTATTAGACGTTTGTGGTCCGGATGCACTCGCTATTGGTAATATTTGATTTAAAGTATAAGTATAGTTACTGCCTTGGCCTCCCGATACTGTAGTTACAGTAATACTGGCGTCTTGATCACCAAAACAAGATAACGTTGTTGTACTAGGGGTGAATGTTGCTGTTATAGGTGTTGGTTCCTCAAGTATGATGGTTTCTGAAACCACACAACCCTCACTGTCTATGACATTAACAGTATATGTTCCTGCAGATAAATCGGTAAAGGTGTTGTTACTTGAATATGGTACTGTAGCATCTCCAGTAAGCTCGTATTGATAACCTCCCCAGCCACCTTCGGCTGTAGCTATAATTGTACCCTGGTTATTATTACAAGTTACATTTGAGGTTTCGGAAAGTACTAATGTTAATACTTCTGTGGGTGAAGCAATAACCAGACTGCCTGTATTGGAACAGAATGGAAAATCGGTTTCAGTAATCACAACAGAATAAACGCCCGATTGCATTCCGGTTACCGTTAATGGGTTTGTTGTTGTATTAGCTGCAACAGCACCTGTCACTGAAGTCCCCAGATCATCAAACACTTCGTAAGTATAAGTTCCGGTGTAATTGATGATATTAATATCGAAAGTGCCGCTATTATCGCCATAACAAGTTACAGCTGTTGATGTTAAACTAAATGTAGGGATAACGGCTTCTGCTACTGAAATTGTAGTTTCAGCTGTACAAGATAATACCGTATCGGTAATTGTAATGGTGTAAATTCCAGATGGTACACCAGAGAATGTCGTTCCGGTTAAACTTACAGTTGCCGGGTTTGGTGAAATACTATAAGCATACGATCCTGAGCCTCCAGCTCCAGTCACTGTGATTTGGCCGTCGTCATTATTACATGAAGGCAGCGAAGTAGCGTCAGCACTAACATCAATAGGCTCAGCAATATTAACCGCGATCAAATTCCCACAACCGTTAGCATCTTGTATTTCAATAGTATGTGTCCCAGCAAACAGATTGCCAATGGTAAACGGTGCGGTTTGCACTTGAAACGCACCGCCATCAATACTATAACTATATGGTGCAGTTCCCGGTACATCTAATGTGATACTGATTTCATAATCGCCATCAGTAACTATACATGGGTTGTCCAAGGTTGCAGAAATTACCGGTGAAGCATCTAAATCTACTATGGTTTCTGTACTAGAAATGACACATCCGTAAGCATCTAAAACATGAATGTAATAACTACCGGCATCAACGTTAAATACACTTGCTGAAGCCCAACCTGCATCTGTAGGAAGTGGGGCAGTAGGTGTGGTTGTAATCTGATACTGGTATGGTGGTGTTCCGTTTTGTGCCACAGCACTTATTTGCCCGGAATTTGGGTTACAATTTGCATTTTGATCTACAGAGACAGCCAGATCTAATAAAATTGCAGATTCTGTAATGTTAAATGGTAAGGTTACAATACCACATCCCGCATTTGGACCTGAAGTTTCACTAATTGAAACATAATAATTACCAAAAGGTAGTGGCCCTAAATCTGTTATTGTCAGTGATCCATTGGCATTTACAGTGCCTGTTCCTGATACACCTGTTGAAATCAGACTCAACGAATCGAATATTTCATAGTTGACGTCTACGGGTGTGCCATAAACACTATTAATGGTAAATGACACATTACCATCAGCACTGCCTGTACAAGTGATATTATTTGTACTTACTGCTGTAGCCGTTAATGTCGAATTTGTTGGAACCGGGGCTGTTGCCGGTTCATAATAGCTACAGTTTGTGGATTGATCGTATACAATAAATGTATATGTAACACCAGGTGTCAACCCTGTAAATGTTGCTGATTGACTGCCCGGAGCATCTTCAGGTATCCATGATCCCGGCGGGTTTGGATAGACCGAAATAGGGCCTTGATAAATACTGAAAAAGAATGGTCCTGCACTTGTTAATGTTGAACCTATACTTACAACAGCCTCTCCGCCTGTACTACAATCTACTGTAGTAACCACATTGATATCTAAATCGGTTGGAGGTGAGGCTACCAATACATCCTGAACTAATACTGAACAACCATTAGCGTCCACAACATTAATTTCATATAGTCCAAAATCCACAACATCAAAGCTAACAGATGTAGAACCCGTAGTATTAAGTTCTGAATTGCTGTAGCCGTTCGTTCCTGTTACAAAGTAGTTATAAGGCGCTGTACCACCAGTGACTGAATCTACTATAACTGACCCTTGAGATACACCTCCCGGTCCACAGGTAATATCAACTGAACTATGAGCTACGACTATAGCATCCGGCTCATTGATTGTTATGGTCTCGTTGGTTGTACACGAATTTGCATCGGTAATACTTACCGTATACGTACCGGCAGGTAAACCTGACGTTTGTGTACCATAATTTGTTCCTGTGGTATCGTTAGTAACATTGATAGTAAATGGTGGTGTGCCTACAGAAGTATCAATGGTAATAGTTATGGCACCATTAGCATCCCCATGACATAAAATAGGTTGGGTCTGCACTACAGCACTTAGTGCCGGTGGTGTTATTGGATTAACGGTAATCACAGAAGACTCGGCAGTACAACCGTTGGCATCTGTAATTTGAAATTGATATGTCCCTGCCGTTGATGTACTGTAGGTAAATGTCGCTGCTGCTGCACCTAAATTGGTATATGCACCCCCATTGATTGAAACGGCATGTGTGTATGGTGCTGTCCCTGTAACCGTGCCTGTAAATTGGGCATCTGGTGTTGCAGTACAATCTAAACCTTCATTTAGTACAACACTTAGTGTTGGCACCGGAATAGGAGCAATAGTGTAAGATTCGTTGTAAGTACAATCATTTTCATCCCTTACCTGAAATGTGTAAGTATCTGGAACTAATCCGGTAAATACATTTGATGTTTGATAGGCTGTGGCTGCAGAAGCCGGTGCAATAATTTGATACTCCAGTATACCTGTTCCTCCTGTTACACTGGTAATAGTAACATCGCTTGTGTTTGTCGGACAGGTTATTGGTGAATTGGAAAACACCATATCTGTCGGTGGATCTAAAGCATCTATCACTACCTGATTGGTTATTGATGTACAATCATTATCGTCTCTAATGGTAATGGTATAAACACCTTGTGTTAATCCGGTAAATACATTACTGGTTTGAAAACTAATACCATCAATACTGTATTCATAAGGTGGGTCGCCTCCTGTAACTCCGGTTACTGTAATGGTTGCTGTACCGTTACAGGTGTATGCTGTGGAAAGCTCAGCTGTTCCTGATACGGCAATATTTTCAATGATGGTAACCGTTTGTGGTGCTGTTGTACATACTGAACTCCCGGAGGTATATTGTAAAACCACATCATAATCTCCTGCGACTAGTCCGGTAAATACTGACGAGTTAACAAATGACCCGCCACCATCAATACTATACATAATACTGTTGCCATTAGGATTAGTAACGTTAACTGTAATTGTTCCGGTATCACCGGTTCCGCCACATAAAATATCTGTGGTGTCGACTGTGAATTCTGGCTGTGGTATGGTATCTATCGTTATGGTTGTACTGGCACTACAATTGTTGGCATCTACAACTGTAATATCAAAAGTTCCCGGTGCAGTTACCGTAATTTCAGGTACGGTTTGAAAATCTGTTGTACTGTTTACAAAATAGAAGTAGGGTGGTGTACCACCTTCAGCATAGATTGTAATCTCACCATCATTACAAGTTAAAGGAGCTGTGATCGCAGCTGTTACTGTTAATAAAGGTGGTTCTGTAATTGTGATCGTTTCGGTATGGAAACACCCATTCTCAGTTTCAACGGTAGCTGTGTAGGTTCCGAGGTTTAAATTTTCAAAACTATATGTGTTTTCTACAATAGGACCAACGGTATTAATAACTGTACCACTTTCTTCTATAGTGAACGTATATTGTGGATCCACATCATTAGCAGCCAACTGTATACTACCTTTATCACCAAAACAAAGTGGCTGTAAAACAGTTGTTGAAACACTAAAGTCGCGATCTCTTATTAATACATCCGGTACCGTAAACACACATGGATTGGTTGGTATACCCACTTGCCTGATATAAACCGTATATGTTCCGGGTGTTGTTACCGTAAACAGATTACTGGTTTGATAGTTAGTACCGTCCAAGCTATACTCATAACCGGAAGGTACATTGATAACCGTAATGCTTCCCGGTGTTGTACAGATGATATCTTTAGCGATCACATCGGCATTTAAAATATTCTGATAGACGTTAAAGTAGAACTGTACAAAACAACCACCTTCATAGTTAATGGTTAATCTAAATTGCCCTGAAGTATTGGCTAAAAAATCCGGACCTGTAGCCACTTCGTTCCATGTACAGGTATCATTTTCATTGGCACAATCAGGATCCGATACGGCCGGACAACTTGTTTCGTCCAATTGTTCCCATATAATGGATGTTGCACTGGCTATATTGGTTTGAATAAACCTGGAATCTTCGGCACCGCATAAAAATATATTTGGTAATAGTTTACCATCGTTAGGGCAGGTGACCACTTCATCAGCATAAGGAATTACAGGGTTTTCAATAGTTCCTCCAAATAACTGCACATCATATATTTGTTCAATAGATTGGCAGGGTGCTATGGCATTATTAAAGGAATAATAAGTTCCGGTTGAGGTTACTGTAATGGTTTGCGTATTACCTATAACTGGTGTTCCTGTTGGACTGGTAGACCAAGTATAGGAGTCGTAACCGTTTGCAGCAGTCAATTCAACACTATCACCGCACAGTACAATTTCTTCTCTAAACTCACAATCTAGGTCAGCTAAGAAATTTGTTGCCTGAGGAACTAGCAAACATCCTGTATTGCTATTGATACTTGGGTCGTCTGTGATCTGAAACGTAGGGTTAAAGAATCCGTTATAAGTAGCAAAAGCCTGATTGTTTATAATATTGGAACAGGCATCTGCCAATTCGCCACAACTGTCAACAACTTGTACTTCAATTCTAATTTCATAAACCGGATCGTTCTCTTCAACCAAAGAATTATCAATATTGAAGATCAATTCTCGTGTGACTGGATCGTAGCTAGATACAGTAACACCCGGAGGTAAGATTAAGTCTTCCGGATGGTTATAGATAATGTTAATGGGAAGCACATCTCTGATCTGAAAATTGGTAGCATTATCATTTCCTGTATTCTGAAAGCCAATCACATAATTCAGAGGCGCACCCAAGTTTACCAACTGACCGCCTATATCGTTTCCAGAATCGTCTTCTACGATTTTTGTTAGTACAATATTCGGCTCTATAATTTCTACAGCAAATGCAAAGAAATATGGAAAATAGGTGTCTCCGCTGGTTTCTAACCTGATAGTTCCCGATGTAGCATCGTTGGCTATTACGGAATTACTCGGATTCGGAACTGCAATGATACCAGTATCAAAACCTAAAGTATTGGCACTATTGGGTACACGATTGTTTACCGGTGTGGCATCGAGTTGTGTCACTGAGCTGTTAAAGAAATTGGCTACCGGTCTGTCTGTAGTAGATAAGCTTACACCATTTAACCTTAAACGATCCCCTAGAATAGGACTATCACCTTCTAATGTTGCAAAGGCAAAATTAGCTCTTACCGGAGCAGGAGCAGGGACGGTTCTAAATCCACTGACAGGCACATCTAATGTTGGATTACTTCCCGGTACACTGATGGCACTGAATCCATCGAAACTTGTAATTGATTTACCAGGCAGCGTAGGATCTTCATATACAATAAAAAGTGACCATCCGGCAGATTGACCGGTACCATTATATGGATTAAAAGTCGCTGTTTCTCCTTCGGCTGAAGAGACATTTGCTACGGTGTAGGTTCCTAAATCCACTCCTGTTCCAAAACTTGTTACAATATTAGTAACGTCTGCAAAACAAGCGTATGAAAAACTATCACCTCCATCAACAGTAGTGCCGTTAGCATCAAAAATAACGGTTCCTGTAATGTCATTATACCCACCTACAGGACCTCTGAATTTCACTTCTGTAATTGGTTCATCTCCAGGATTTACAGCACCCCAATAGAGTCCTGCGTAAATGATTCGGTAACAGTTTGGGTTTGGTATTTCTAAATCTGCACTAGATGAACTAAATGTTGTAGCATCACTGTCAATATCAATATAACGCATATCTACATTGTGGTTATATACACTAACGTCATTAAAAGCGTTATTATCTGGTCCCAGGATATTATTACCAATCAATACAATATCCCCTTTCAAATCCTGATCAAATCTTGGTGTGAATGGCACATAATTTTGTGCATACGATAGCAGGCTGAAGCTTATCGCAAGTACAACAATTATGACTCTTGAAAACGTAGGTTTTTTCATGGTACTTAATTTTACTTTCTCATTATCTCAGGGGCGATGAAAAAATGAAAAACGGCTTAACTTATTTTAATTTTCTATTTTCACGAGGGACATTTTTATATTATACGGTCTATTGCCTTTGGCTTCCATAGCTCTATTGGCTTCTTCAATAGTATCAAACTTATCATAGTAGATGTAATACTTACTGGTATTTACATCGAAAAAGAAATCCACATCTGAGCGTCCTGAGGCTACAACTTTAGTTACAAAATCATTTCTTTTGCTGACTTCACTATGTACTGCTATAATTAGGTAATAACCATTCTCCACATTCTCAATACCCTTTAAGATCTGAATGTTATTACTTCTATCTTCTCCAAAATCAAAATCTTCAGAGGTTAAAACACTATTTCCTGTGGACGTGGTTTGCTTTATAGTTTCCAGAGCAGCTCTGTCTTGCTCATATCTGTCTTTATCATTATCGTATTCGGCACGCTTTATACGGCGTCTTTTTTCAAATTCAGTAGCAATTCTAATAGCTTCTAACTTTGTATCAAGTTGTTGTCTCGTTTCTTTAGCTTTTAACTGCTCTTCTTTTAATCGCTTGATCTTTTTCTTGTAGAAGAGCGTAACTTCATCCAATTCTATAGTTTCAAATCTGGTACGTTCATCATAAAGTGTTTGTAGTTCTTCGATTTTTTTACCGCGTTCTTCAATAACTTCATCCAAATCAGATTTAATAGCGTTTAGCTTATTATTTTCTGCAGTGACACTCTTAAATGGTTTTGGTGTTACAGCAATACCTTGATCACTTAAATCGTTCTCTTCTTTTAAATCTTTAAGATCCTTATCCTTAATTTCAATGATATCTTTAAACTCTTGTAAAAGCTTATTTTGTTGATCGCTAGAAATTGCTGTAGCTTGAGTCAATTCCAGTATGGATTTCCCAATAGCATCTTTAGGATTTGTAATTGCTTCTTCTAAAGCTTTTTCTTTGACTTCTTCAGCTTCGGCAGCTTTTTTGGCTTGTTGTTCTGCTAAACGTTGTGCTTCGGCTTCGGCAGCTTCTTTGGCTTTTTGGTCTGCTATACGTTGTGCTTCGGCTTCAGCTGCTTCTTTAGCTTTTTGTTCTGCTAAACGTTGTGCTTCGGCTTCGGCTGCTTCTTTAGCTTTTTGTTCTGCTATACGTTGTGCTTCGGCTTCGGCTGCTTCTTTGGCTTTTTGCTCTGCTAAACGTTGTGCTTCAGCTTCGGCTGCTTCTTTAGCTTGTTGTTCTGCTAAACGTTGTGCTTCAGCTTCGGCTGCTTCTTTGGCTTTTTGCTCTGCTAAACGTTGTGCTTCAGCTTCAGCTGCTTCTTTGGCTTTTTGCTCTGCTAAACGTTGTGCTTCAGCTTCGGCTGCTTCTTTGGCTTGTTGTTCTGCTAAACGTTGTGCTTCGGCTTCAGCAGCTTCTTTAGCTTTTTGCTTTGCTAAACGTTGTGCTTCGGCTTCGGCTGCTTCTTTAGCTTGTTGTTCTGCTAAACGTTGTGCATCGGCTTCAACAGTTTCCTTAGCCTTTTCCTCTGCTAAGCGCTGCGCACGTCGTTCTGCCGCTCGTTCTCTAATTCCGGCCAACTCCTCTTTTGAAACTTTAGAAGGCTTTCTTCGTTTTTTAGTAAATAGGGCAGTGACTTCATCATCTCCATTGTAATCATAATTATTTCTTGTACTTAGCCTGTATGCCAAAGTAAATTCATGTGAAATTCCAAAATCATTCAAATCTCCCATGGCTTTTTCAATATTATATTCCAGTGCGATGTTTTTGGTAATATTCAAGCCCAGCCCACCAGATAGTCCAAAACGTGTGTTGTAACCTAATTGCGCCCATATACCTTTTGGAGTATTCAATGTTGCAATACCGGAAATAATCGTTTCATCTGATCTGAATTCAGACATTAGAATCCCTGAGAATTTGGCATTATCTAAAATTCCATAACCATTAAAATAGCCTGTATGCATAACATGTGCTTGTATGGCTTGTTGCGGATCCTCTTCAATGAGTTCTGAAGATTCAAAATTATAAAGCACAAGATTTTGAACTGAGATACCAAAATCTAAGAATTCAGTCCCATAATTGATCCCTGGGTTTATGGTTAAAAGGAGATTCGAGGGTACATTTTGTAAAGACGGATCGTCAAAGTTAGTAATTACATTTCCTGTGTTAACACCACTACTGTAGGCACCAACGTTTAATCCAAAGGTTAGATTACTATCACTTTGTAATGCAATATTATATGCAAAATTCAATAAGCCCCCAAATGTAGTCAATACACCATAATTCTGTTGAAATGCTGCAACACCAGCTCCTATATTCTCTGCAAAACGGCCTGAGTAGCTGCCTAAAAATGTTACTGGTGCGTTTTCAAACTGTACCCATTCGCGTTTATTAGTAAACGTAATATATCGGTTTTGAGATCTAACGAAACTAAAGGTTGGGTTAATTGCAAAACGATTAAATACAAGAGAATTTCTTATGGGTAAATCAAAAGCCACCACACCATCACCTTCTTGCGACCATACTGTTTGTATGGTGCATAAAAGGAGAATTAGGATCAATAGGCTTGTTTTCATTTTACTTTATTATAGTTATTGATCCTTTTTTTACGTCACCTTCAGGAGGTGTAATGATGTAATAGAACAACTGATTCACACTGGTAAGATTTAAATCTTCCTGTGGCCAGTTGTTTTGATAGTCTGTAGTTTGAAGTACTACTTTCCCTTGTGTGTTATAAATGGTTATTTCTGTATTGGTACCAGATACATACTGTGTAGGTATGATCCAGGTATCATTGATCATGTCACCATTTGGACTTACAATATTTGGGATTTTTGCGACATCCGGAAACGGATTTAAACCTACATCGACCGCAAATTCGTAGGTTCTGGAGCCATTGCACCCATCCGTTTCCATGATGATCACTTGATAATTTCCAGCTTCAGAGATCGTATAAGTATCTGTCGTTGCGTCAACAATAAGTTGGTTGTCCTTATACCATTCAAACACTGGGTTTATAGCTGTTGTTGTAACAATAACCGCTAATGTTTCATCATCTTCAATAAAGTTATCTTCATCGACATTAATATCACTCTCAAAAAGTTCACTTATCAGGTCAATAGAGCCAGAAGCAGAACATTCGCCCAAATCTACCTGAACAGAAAATGTACCGGATTCATCCGTTTGGTACATCTGATCCGTAGCATTAGGTATGGCGACACCATCTTTGAACCATTGATAACTGTTACCTCCAATGGTATTTAATGTGGTCAAACCTTGTTCAGGGCAGTAAGGATTCCCCAAACTCGATACAATGGTAGCATCGGCTTCTTCCGAACCGGCTTCACTTATCGTCACACGATTAGAAAATGAGTTGGAGGTACAGGTGCCATAATTGGTTTCCACAAAATAAGTACCTTCTTCACTGACCGATAGAGTAGTGCCCTCAGCTACAAATTCTGAAGTTGTAGGGCCAGTTTCTCTATACCAATTGTACGTTAGTGATGGGTAGTTTAAAGGCGAATCGTTATTACCTGTCCCAGGATTGTCTATGGTGAGCAGATAACTGCCCCCTGTACAATAAGCCCCTGTAGACACTAAATTATTAATGGTAAACGGTTCGTCCTGAAGCTTAAAATAAGCCGCAAAAGCTGCTGAAGGTGCGCTTGTGGCTGCTGGTGCAGTACTCTTTATACGAATCCTATAGTTTTCGCCTGCTGTTGTTTCCGGTATTGGAAAATCGAGCATTGCCGGAGACGTGGTAATGCCTGTTGGAGCAGTGTAAATAACCGTAGGGTCTGAAAAGTCGCCATCGGCATCAGACATTTCAATAATGAATTGGTTTGAAGCACTTACAGCTGCTTCCGGAGAAAATACAAATGTGGTGTTAAACGTATTAAAATCGTCACTGGCACATGCCTGAGTAAACCCCAGATTTGGAGCACCAATGACCAACTGTGCATTTGCTTGTTCCTGTATGATAAGAGTAATAAAGCAAAGACTTAAAACAAGTTTTTGAACATGTGTAGATTTGAGCATTCCACTTGTATTGTAATTATCTAAACTATAGGCTATTGAATTGATTAATCTTAATTATATATTTAAAACTGTTATTATACACAGTTACATACATGAGAGATCGTCTTATTAGGATTAAACTTTAATCTTCATCGTCGTCATCGTAATCATTAGATGCAATGATTTTGTTGACCTTTAATCTAAAGTCCGGGTATTTTTTATGGCGTGCATCAATAAACGTTTCTGCATCCGGTCCTTTAGAATATAAATTATCGAAAGCTCTGCTACCGTACCAACTTTCTAAATCATCATTATTGGTATAGTTGTTTCTATAGATATTGCCTTTACAATTATTAAAATACGTTCTTACAAACTCTATCTTTCTAAGATTGTTATCGTTTAATTTTATGGCTTCATCTAATATAACAGCAGGATTAAAACCCGATATGACACTCTTATCGATTACAAAAGACACATCGTTACCGATATAAATAGCTTCTTTTACCAAGCCTATTTTAATATCGGATTCTAGATTTTCAGAGATATTAACCAAGGTGAGATTTTCAGCATTGACATAGGTTAAACTATTGTCGGGATCAGCTTCTTCTTTATTATCATAAGACAACACATAAAGACATCGCGAACCGTTTGCGCTTGACACATAAGGGTCTCGTACGGCTAATGAATTAGTAATGTCACATTGTGTACCATAATTGAACTTATAATCGTTTTGATGATTTTTATAAGACACCAGTTTTGTCAAGGCCAAATCACCACCCATTATGCTAAAGGCCGAACCTTCGCAGTAGCTTACCATAACATTACTAATTACGGTAGTATTACCAACGCCGGCTAACGTTAATCCGTTATAGTTACCCGATGCTTTTGTTCTTTTACCAGCAAATTCAATTCTAATATATTTTAAAATGCCCGAATCGCTTTCCGGATTTTCACCGCCATAACTAATACTCTCAAAGCTAGTAGGGCGTAAGCCATAATTCAAAGACGACTGGTTACCATAAGTATTAATAGGCGCATCACCAAGTATAAAAAGACCACCCCAATCGCCTGGTTTTTTTACACTTCTGTTCGATGTAAAAATGATTGGATCTGTTGGTGTTCCTTCTGCTATAATTGTTGAACCTTTACTTATGGTTAAAGATCCCTTTGATTTGTAGTCACCAAGTATTACAGTACCCGGTTCTATGGTTAATCTCGCATTATTAGTGACAAACACATCGCCGAGCAATAAATAGGTATTTCTCTTGGTAAGTGTAATGCTGTCAGTAATATTACCACTGAGTATTTGAGTGGCTTCTCCATAATCTATTCGGCTTGGTCTAAACTCTGTCCAAGAGTCTAACCAATTATCATATCCTATGATTCCCTTTTCTTGTTGGGCAACTCCATTGCTTATTACGAATAGAAAAATAAGCACTGTTTTTAGTAAATGTTTCATCACGGTCAAATTAGTTTATGTTAGAATCTGGGGTTTTCTATGAATATCAAACATATGAACAAAACCTATGAAATACAATAAATTTCGATGAAATACACTTTTTTTGCATACTTATCAAAAAAAACTTACAAAATATAAAGATTTTTTAATCTAAACTTCATATTAATAATTATACCTTATAGATTCTCAGTATAAAAAAACCCCGATCGTGTAAGACCGAGGTTTTGAAACAACTAAAAAATAACTAATAAAATTAATCTTTAAAATCGTTGTAAGTATGTAAGGATTTTAAAGTTTCTTCGTAAAATAATATGGCAGCAATAAGATCGTTGGTATCTGAGTAGGGTAGAATTTTCTTTTGAAACTCTATGGTACTCTCGAAATAATTGTCTGAAGCTTCTTTATTTTCTTTTAAGGCCTTTTTATTGTCTTTAGTATTTGGTATACCTAAAGACTCCATAGTTACCCCTGGTTTGGTAGCAAAGGCAATATTAGGCAAGATATTAACAATAACTTCTATACGTTCAATGTAAAGGGTTAGTAAATCGCCTTTAGACATTTTGTCTAGATCCCCTCGGCTGTGGTATTTTGCAATACTTACTTTTCCACTAATAATGCTTTCAGAATCTTCTTTTTTTTGAGCATGGCTCAAACTCATCATCAGTAATAAAATAGTACCAAATAAAGTGAGTTTAGTTTTCATGTTTTTAGTTTTGATTTGGACATAACGAAAACAAATCTATACAAAAAAATCACAAAAACAACTAAAATTCATGTTTTTTAACGCTAAAATTTTAACACTTTAAATGCAAATTTATAGGATAAACTGCATAAACACCAGATTAAAAGCGTATAAATTCGACGAAATACTCATCTACTATTTGAAGGTTAGAAGTTCTAAATAAGGCACTAAAAAGGATGCTGTTTTTTAATTTTTGTACGCTTAAAATATAAAATGGCGTATCATAAAAGCAAATATCTCATGCAGTTTATCGTTAATTTTTGCACTTGTTTTCGGTTTATCGTAAAAAAAAGGCAATCGTATGATTTCTAAGGAGTTCCCACTTTTTTGAAGCAATTTTGGACAAACCCCAGATTTTTGATAACCATGAAACATACAGTTCTTACTTTCTTCGTATTGTGTTTTTATAGTGTAGCACAACCTGTTTTAGCCCAAGACACCTCAGAGAACAATCCCATTTATGATCGTGATATTGCTTTAATGCAGCCTACAGATACAATCCCCGATTACAGAAATAAAACCCAAAAGTTAAAACTTACGGGTACGGTATACCAAAGTGATGGTGTGACACCGGCTAAAGATGTCATCATCTATATTGAGCAACGCGATGAAGATGGTGATTTTGAATTGAGAAACACCGGAAAAGATCGTTATGTATTTCATAGAAGCTGGGTTAAAACCGATGCTGATGGTAAATATACATTTCACACATTTATTCCCGGTAATGATAGACGTTACAATCAGTTACAGCAAATATTTCCATTAGTGAAGGCTCCATCTCAAGCAACTTACGAATTAAATTCTTTCATTTTTGATGATGATCCTTTACTGACCAAGCGTTGTCGCAAGCGCTTAGAAAAGCATGGGCAAACCGATCGGATCTTAACGACTAAGCTAGTCAATGGTATTCATGTGGCTCATAAAAACATTGTGTTAAGCAAAACGGCATCTCTGTAAGCCTTACTTACATAGCATTTAAAAGCAGTGTAGCTGCAATTCCAAAACCTGCACCTGAAACAAATAAATTCCATTTGTAGTGCTCTCCTCTAACTATTTTTGTGTAGACCCATAATGCGATCATAAAAAGGAGCACAATAAACAATTGCCCAACCTCAATACCAAGGTTAAATGAAAATAAAGGCATAATAATACTATCGCCAAACAGCATAAACTTAAAACCACTGGCAAACGCCAAGCCATGAATCAGACCAAAAGCCAGAGCGATACCATACTTAATTTTAGTATCCGAATATTTTCTTTTTTTATCATAGCCAATGATGTTTGAAATTGCCGTGATCATTATGGTAAAAGGAATCAACATTTCTACAAGTTCCGGGTTGGTAGGAATTAACTCTAAAGCACTTAAAATAAGTGTTCCACTATGACCAATTGTAAACGCTGTGATAATTATTAATATTTGCTTCCATTGTGTTAACTTAAATGCAGCACATAACGTCATTACAAATAATAAATGATCATAAGCATTGATATCGACGATATGATCCCAACCATTTACAAAAAAAGGACTAAAACTATTCATTAAAATAAAGATTAAAAGGTGTATGCGTATGATGAATCATCCATTTTACTCTCAAAAGTAAAACTCGATAAAAAGGGAGGTATTTCTAGCGTGACCCAATTGGATTGCATAGGCCCAAATGCTTCAAAAAGCAGTTCATTTTCAATATAAATCTTGTCCCCCTTTTTAAGCGTCATATAATTTTTTGAAAACTCTATGTTCATTACATTATACTCTACACTGTATGTATTGAATTTAAAAGGTACTTTTTTGCCATTTATAGAGATCTTGTATTTGGTATTAAAGTAAAACTCAATAAGCTCTTTCTGTCCTTCGGTTACATTAGAATTGAGAATGCTATTTTGTAACGTTGAACTAATGGCTGAAGAAAAGTCATCTATATATACTTTACATGCTATACTGATGCTATGGCTTTCTGTATCATACTTAATTTCTGAAGACGTAAGTTTTATGGGATGTTTAGATGACGATAAAATGAGTAGTGAACTAAAAAGTAATACTGCAATATGTAACTTCTTTTTCATTTTAACTGCTTTTATAATTATAAGTATATTTTATACTTAAACTAATCATCATATGCCTATAACTGTATGATAACTTGTTGGTTTGTACTCTAAAATGCACTGTGTTATCGTCATTTGTAATTAATCGAAATGACTATATTTGCTAATGCAACTCAGTTGCAAATATATGAAATTATTAATACCAATCTATGTGTAGATTAACTGGAGAAAGATTAAGATCTCTTATTTGTGGTTACGTGTTAATTTTTCACAACTCTAATAAAATCATAGAAAGGTTTCGTAGTTTTAAGCAAAATAGTATGAAACATATAAAACAGATGAAAACAACTTTACAGCTAAAAATCCTATGGTTGCTATTATTAGCAATGCCTGTGTCATTATTGGCTCAGGAAATCAATGATAAAACTTTTCAAGGTCTTAAACTCAGAAATGTAGGACCTGCTTTTACTTCGGGCAGAATTGCTGACATTGCCATGCATCCAAATAACGAAAATGTATGGTACGTTGCGGTAGGTTCAGGTGGGGTGTGGAAAACCACCAATTCAGGAACAACCTGGAAGCCCATTTTTGATGGTCAAACATCATACTCTATTGGTGCTATAGCCATCGACCCTAACAATACGCATACTATATGGGTAGGTACGGGTGAGAATGTTGGTGGTCGTCATGTAGGGTTTGGTGATGGTGTTTACGTGAGTCATGATGATGGTGCCACATGGAAAAACATGGGCCTAAAAAACTCAGAACACATTTCTAAAATTTTGATACATCCTGAAGATTCTAATACTATTTGGGTGGTTTCTCAAGGGCCGTTATGGACTTCAGGAGGAGAACGAGGCATCTATAAATCTACTGATGGTGGCCAATCTTGGAAACGCACTTTAGGCGATGATGAATGGGTAGGCGCCACGGACATGCTTATAGATCCCAGAAACCCTGAGGTTCTTTATGCTGCTACTTGGCAACGCCATAGAACTGTTGCCGGCTATTTGGGCGGAGGTCCCGGTTCTGGCATACACAAAAGTACAGATGGGGGAGAGACCTGGACAAAATTAACTAAGGGCATTCCAAGTTCTAATCTTGGTAAAATAGGGCTGGCCATGTCGCCTTTTAACCCTGATGTTATTTATGCTGCTATTGAATTGGATCGCAGAAAAGGTGGTGTTTTTATTTCTACTAATAGAGGTGCATCCTGGAAAAAGCAATCTGATGCCATATCGGGAGGTACAGGACCTCATTATTATCAGGAGTTGTATGCTTCTCCTCATCATGAGGGCAAACTGTTCTTAATGAGTAACTATGTACAGATCTCTGACGATCATGGCAAGACCTTTTACACCATGAATGAAAAGAATAAACACGTCGATAGCCATGCCATGGCCTTCAAAGCGTCAGACCCTAACTACCTATTATTTGGTACGGATGGTGGATTGTACGAAAGCTTTGATTTAACCAAAAGTTGGAAATACGTAAGAAACTTACCAATCACACAATACTTCAAATTGGCTGTAGACGATTCAGAACCTTTTTATAAAATCTATGGCGGTACACAAGATAATGGTTCTCATGGCGGACCGTCACAAACATTATATTCGGATGGTATTACAAATGGGGACTGGTGGAAAACTCTGGGTGCTGATGGCCATCAATCTGCTACAGAACCCGGTAATCCAAACATCACTTATGGTGAGTTTCAGCAAGGCGCCCTATGGCGTATTGACCAAACTACTAAGGAAACAGTATTTATCCAGCCCCAAGCTTTAGAAGGCGATCCGTTTGAACGTTTCAACTGGGATGCTCCTATTTTAATAAGCCCACATAATCCAAAGCGCTTATATTTTGCTTCTCAACGGGTTTGGCGATCGGATAACAGGGGTGATGATTGGCGACCTATTTCTAAAGACCTGACCTTAAATCAAGATCGAATGACCATACCGTACTATGGCAAACAACAAAGCTGGGACAATGCCTGGGACGTTTATGCCATGTCAAATTACAATACCATTACCTCTTTGGCCGAATCGCCAAAACAAGAAGGACTGATTTATGCAGGTACAGATGATGGCATCATACAAACTACTGAAGATGGAGGAACAACATGGCGTAAATACAATCTGAATAGCATCAAAGGTTTAAGCCATCTGCCTTTTGTAAATGATGTCCGAGCTGACCTATTCGATGCTAATGTGGTCTATGCTGCGGTAGACAATCATAAATATGGCGATTATAAACCCTATATATTAAAGAGTATCGATAAGGGAAAAAGCTGGAGTATCATTACTGGTGATCTCCCTGAACGCCTTCTGGTATGGCGATTGGTGCAAGACCATATCAACAAAGATCTGATTTTTGCAGCCACAGAATATGGTATTTATTTTACATACAATGGTGGTAAAAACTGGGTGAAATTACAAGGCGGTGTACCGACCATATCTTTTAGAGACATTACCATACAAAGACGAGAAAACGATTTGGTAGCTGCTTCTTTTGGTAGAGGCTTCTTTATTTTAGATGACATTACACCATTGCGTAATTTTAGTACGACCATGTTATCAGAGCAAGCTACTTTGTTTCCTATTAAAGATGCCTATTGGTATCGTGAAGCAAGTAGAGTAGGCAGTCAGGGCGATGCAGAATATAAAGCTCCCAATGCACCATTTGGTGCTCGATTTACCTATTACCTGTCCGATAGTGTAAAATCATTAAAGGACGAACGTAAAACACGTGAGAAAACCAATACGGATTTTCCAGGTTGGGATGCACTGGAAAAAGAGAAACATCAGGACGGACCGCTCATTTTAGTTATGATTAAAGATGACAAAGGAAACATTATAAACACTGTAAAAGGCACCAATAAAAAAGGGTTCAATCGTATCAACTGGAAATTGAATTACCCAAATAAACGCGGTGAACGCTTGTCTCAAAAAGGCGATGGCTTTGGTAGTGGCAGTGTTATGGTAACGCCTGGAACGTATACCGCTACGCTAGTTAAGCGCGTAGATGGTGTGACTACTATATTACAGGGTCCCGAAACATTTAAGGTAGTGCCCCTGTATGACGGCACATTACCAAGAAAATCTTTTGATGACATGAATCAGTTTAGGGAAGAGGTATTTGCTTTTCTGCAAGATCTCACTGCCACAAACTTAATGATGACTCAACAGTTACAAAATGTGGCTGCTATGAAACGTGCAGCTAATAAAACTACAGCCGCTAACGATGTCCTTTTAAAAGACATCAATGCTGCTCGTTTACGCCTGTTAAGCATTCAGAAGCAATTAGACGGCCATCCCGTAAAAGCTGAAATCGGGGAACGTTCTCAACCTACTGCTAATGATGGCAGAGGCATTACCTGGCGAGCCTTTACCAATACTTATGGACCAACAGGAACTCACAAAGCCTTTTTACAACGGGTAAAGAAACAACTCAAGGATGTGAAAGCACAGCTTAAGACGATGACAGAAACTACCTTACCCGACATTGAAAATCGTTTAAAACAGGCAGGTGCACCTTGGATAGAAGGGCAGGGGCTTATTAAAAATTAAAGACGCTATAAACACTATAATATATTAAAAGTGATTGCCGCAAAGCAATCACTTTTTTTGTTTAGTCTATTATGGACTGTTAGCATAACTGGCACTTGTTTTGTGTCATAAAAATTAGTGTCTGTGACGAGTAACTATACATGGAACGTATTGAAAATAAAATTTTTATATTAGCAACATATCTCCTAATTTCTATATCTGTTTTACATTCAATTAATTTAAATTAATGGTGAAGAAATTAATTATTGCGATAACAATAATACTGATATTAATAACCGGTGTTTTTGCTGTATTATGGATTAAGTCGCCACAAGGTAATTATGAACCATGGATAGTTTTAATCGGTTCAGTTTTAATTCCAATAGTTGCGTTTTGGGAAAAAATTAAAGATCTCATAACCCACCAGCAACGTACACAAAATGATCATTTTAATTCTAACGAATGTGAAAGACGCGTTAGATATTTGGAATACATTCAAAATGACATTAATAATAAATTGAATGCTTCAATCCATAATGCCAGATTTATAGATTTAGGCATTAGTGATTCTCCTGTTTCCACACATTTACCATGGGTTTATAAAGATTCTAATAAAACACTTGAATTTGAAAGCATTAATGACGCTTTTAACCATTACAAAGGTAGAATGTTGCTTTTAGGTAGTCCTGGCTCTGGGAAAACCACGACCATGTTACATATAGCTAAAAAGCTTACAGTAAATGCTCTGAAAGATGAGAATGCTCCCGTGCCTTTAATTGTCAACTTATCTAAGTTTAAATTTGAAACTAATACATCTTTATTTGATTTTAAGCATCGTAAACATAAAGCAGATCCTAAATACTCTAAATCAACAGAAATAGAACAATGGATCGTTTCCGAATTTATCCGATTCCCCGGTATCACGACCACTCTTGCCAGTAAATGGATAGTTGACGGAAAAATAGCAGTATTCTTTGATGGTTTGGATGAAGTAGATGATGCACACCGAGCACGTTTAGTAGAATTATTGAATACAACTTTTTTAAGCAGGTATTCGAATCACACTACACTGGTCTGCAGTAGAATAAATGAATATTTACCGTTCCAGGAGCATAAAGAAAAAAGGTTGAATCTTGATGGAGCAGTTACACTTCAACCCCTCAATGACACACAAATTATTAACTATCTGGCACAAACCAATAGTAAGGGAATCATTGATACTTTGCTTGTTGACGAATCTATAAAGGAAATGGCGCGGACCCCCTTAATACTTAGTATGATGTCACTCGCATACGGCTCTGCCATTCCTGTAGAGTTAAATTCCGAACTTTCTTTAACAGAGAAAAGACATCAACTCATAGGCTCGTATGTTGCCAAAATGCTTCAAAGGAAGGAGCGGCGAGAACGTCATATACCATTTGATGAAAATGAAGAAAATAATGTGCCAATACATAACTATAAATATGCTCCAAAAAAGATTAATCAATATTTAGGGTGGCTGGCAGTTAGAATGAGTGTAAGAATGCAAACAGCATTTCCTTACAGTCAACTTTATAATTTTTTATTGCAAAGTATTGATAGAGATACAAAATCTTCCATATGGTGGATTACGGGAATTAGCAAGGGGTTATTACTTCTATTGATGTATCTATTTGCTATCCTAATATTTGATTACAGGTTTTTTTCAGATGCGCCTTTTATACTTATTTTTGGCAGTGTTATTATAATGGGTTCGGTCTTATTTCAATGGTTTAAATATGGTAAATCAAACGAAAAAACCTCCGTTCCATTTTTATCAAATCCCCAAGATATTATCATTGCACTAGTTGTCATTTTAATGGCTGCTTATATTACAGGGTTATTGTCGGTTACAATGTCTTCCATATTACCTGGATCGAATTTTCTATCTGTAGGGGTCCTATTTTTTAGCTTCATTATCTCATTAATTTTGTTTGTAATATTAAGAGTCCAAAATGACGAAGATGACATCTATTTTCAAAGAGGTATGATATTGCTTACATGTCTTAACACAAGCTCTTTAGTCATACTGTTCTTAGATAACATGATACCAACCGATAATCCAAATTTTTGGCACTATACATGTTTTATAAATGTGTTTTGTAACCTTATAATTTATAGTTGGTTGATTTGGGATGGAATCAAAAATAACAAACCAAGAGATACTTATTTAATTGCGGTTCCTCTTATTACGTTGGCTATTCTTACCGGTCTCATAAGTCTTGGTTCAATTATGATTGGTGAGAATATAGAAACTAGCATATTCGTTTTCTTTATTTTACTGGGCTTAACATTTATAGGGATATATAAATTTCCTCTAGCTGCTTTCTTAACTATTTTTTTAGGTTTGTGTGTCGGCAGTTTGCTTTATGGTAATCAGGGTTCAATTATAGGCATGTTTATTGCTGCTTTTAGTATTCTAATTTTAGAACTTTTAAGAGATAGAGATGTTAGGCACAATATTAAAGCTTCTAAAAGGACTATAGCACAACAAATAGAGAAATGGTTAGAATACTCCAATGTTATGGAAAGTAACTATTTTTTAAGTCCGGTGTCCCAAAAATTATTAGGTATGTTTAGATATCAACCATTGAATACAAAATCGTTTCACAGGTATTGTGAAAATGCTCTGCTGCTTAAGTCCTCTGCAAAAGATTTTGAATTTATTCATAGAATAGTACGTGATTATTTCTCTTTAAGAGAGCTGCAACCCAACCTGCATTCTGATAATTTAACATTAAAAATTGAATCCATCCGAAGCTTAGGTTATCAAGGTGATGCAGGTATCGATGCTTTAATAGAATTTTCTGTCAATGCAAACCCTGATATCCGTAAAGCTGTCCAATGGGCATTTGGAAGAATCGCTTCACCAACAGTGGTGGATTACATTAAATTGGGGTTGAAAGATGAGGTGCCGATGGTACGTATTGAAGCATTAAAAAGCTCAAGCCATCCCAATATTAGATCTATTGATTACGGGAAAATTATAACAAAAATGTTTAATGACCCAGAATCGGAGGTACAGTTAGCAACATTAGAAATCGTATTAAGCCAACCTTTATTTGGAATTTTGGCACGTGATAGGTTAGGACAAGTTATAGCTTTAATGAAAAAAAATAAACAGGCCTCACGCTATATAGAAAAGCGTATCAGTGAAAACAAAAAATACGACTCAAAGTTAGTTGCAAACTGTATTACAGTTGCGAGAAAGTCAAAAGATAATTATTTTTTACCGGCTCTTATAAAGAGTTTGAATAACTCAAAACTAACAAAACAGTCTATCGAAACCATCGCAGTAATAGGTGATTTAAGTGCTGTTGAAGCCTTAAAACAATTGTTAAAACATAGAGATAAGGAAATCAGGATGCTTAGTGCCGCAGCAATTAACAAATTAACATCAAAGACAATTTAATTTGCATTCCGTAAACCTTATGCAATAAACGCTAGTTAAACACAAATTTTTCTTATCTTAAACAAAATTTCTTTTCCCTAAGACTTCTTAGCCCCAGATCTAAATTCATATACTAATTCATCAAAGTATATACAGAAATGCTTTGGTTCATAAAACAATTATTATGAAGTTAGATTTAAAAGAATTCGAAGGGCGTTTACCGTATTCAAGTGAAATTTATGGCGTGTATTCCTCCATGCTTGGATGGAAGTCTAACAGAGCTAAAGAAAGGTTCAGTACAAATGTTAGTCATATTGCTTCAATGCGTCCGTTGTTAAAACAGTATGCCATTCAGGGCACATCAGAAGTAGACACCCAGCAGTGGCAACTTAATTTGGTCGATAGTTCACCCATTTTGAAGAAGGTTCTTATTGGAAGCTATGTCTTATCTGGTTTCTCAGATGCTGTCAGACAATACTATCCTGGCGAAACAAATATTGTAGAAAAAGGAATTGTATTACTGAAAGATACACAGTCTGACTTCATTCAAATTTTGGAAGATAAAATCAGGACAGGTATCAGAGAAATGTTTACCGATGAAATAAACGGTGATAAAAACCTCAAAAAAATGGTTAGTCAAAATCAAGTGGATTTGACCGGAAAGTATAATAAAAAATATACTGAAGAACTAAGAACCTTAGAATTGCTGAAAGATTTAGCGAAGTATGATAAAAAAGAGGAAATTAAATACCTTTTGGATAAAGAAGATGCCTATCAGAAAAAACAAACCGAAGATTTCTTATCTGTTTTACAAAGAATGCCACTAACTAAAAAGCCCATATTTGATGTTGTGGAAAATATGAAAGATACCGTGTTATCACCACTGGGAATAGTACATCTTTTCAGACAATACTTCTTTGAGTTTGATACATTTTTAGGAACTCCTGTTGATCATGTATGGCTCAGTCCGGGGTCATCGGTGACATTGGTAGAAACTAAAACCTCGAAGCGTTTGATTGAAAAAAGCATCAACCAATCCTTTGAAAGCACTCAAGAAACTGAAGAAAGTACCAAAGTAACCGATGAGTTTTCTGAATTGGTAAAGAAAGAAAATAATCAAGATATTAGTTTAGGAGCATCGGTTGATGTTAATCAATCCTGGACAGGAGGCAGCATGAATGCATCAACAAATTTAGATTTTAATCAGGTAAGAAACGAGTCTAAAGAAAATGCGCACAAGCGCATGCGAGAACAATCCAGCCGGGTATCTTCAAAGCTAAAGAGTACTTATCAAACCTCATTCCGATCGGTAGAAGAATATGAAGATGTGAAATCCAAAAAGTACGTTATGGCCAATACTACCGATAGGCTTATTAACTATGAGTTAAGGCGAAAAATGCGTAGGGTAGGTGTGCAAGTGCAGGATATAGGATCTTATCTATGTTGGCAGACATTTGTTGATAATCCAGGTAAAAAAATTGGTCTGGCTAACCTGATTCATATTGCTTCACCAGCAGATTTAGATAGCATCCCAAAAGAAGGGTTATTACAAGAACCAAAAGTAAAGACCGTTGAGCAGACAGTTACTTTACAATTCAAACAAATTTTTCAAGGACGGTATTCATCTCATGATAAGTTGTTAACCGATAAGGTCTATGTGGATGGTAAAGAAGTTGATAAGGATAATGATTTTCATCCTGGAGACGCCAGGATAGATCCACAATATGAAATCTCTGTACCGCCCCCAGAGCCAGATTATCAATTGACTCACATCGCCTTGGTTTCCACAAATAATACAGCCTGTGATTTAAAGATAGACACAACTAATTTGGATAAAACAGGAAGGAAGATTAATCTTTATTTAAAAATGGTCGATTTCGGAGGAAAAACACAAATGGAAGTCACCTTCAGATGTGTATGGTCTCCTACAGAGGATTCCTTTAAAAGAGTAAATGATAACAATCTAAAGGTTGAAAGTACCTATGAAAAAAGAGTTGAACAGGCAACTAAAGAGGCTTATTTTGAATCCGTAAAAGAACGCACAAATTATGCTTCTGATATCAAAGAAAGGGATTTTAGAGGATTGAGAGAGGAAGAACGTATCATGGTTTACCGCGATTTAATTGATAGTTTATTGATATCTGCTTTTGGAAAAAACTATAGTTTTAATGAAAAGAATCAACAACAACATCATGTGTTTTCTGAAGTTGTTAATTCTATTTTCGATATCAATAAAATGCTTTATTATGTTGCTCCCGATTGGTGGCGTCCAAAAAAACAGAGCTCAAATCAATCGTTCATGCGGTCTATAAAAGGCGCAAATATTAAAGACATACAACTGGATTGGGGTGGTGATCGTAGAGCGTCCAATTATTTAATAACTGAAGAATCTCAACCGGCTAAGCTTGGCAGTTCATTGGGATGGTTGATGCAACTCGATGGTGACAATATGAGGAATGCCTTTCTGAATGCGCCCTGGGTAAAAGCAGTAATTCCCATTAGACCAGGCAAAGAGCTTATTGCCTTAAAATGGTTAGAAGAGGTAGAAGGGAAGGACGGACTCGATTCTGATTATATGTCTGGCGGTGATGTACCTCCCGAATATGCCGGAATGTCTATTAGAAAAGTCCTCCAAGAGCTTGCCGAAAAACTTGCCAAGAAGCACAATAAAGCCAAAAAAGTAGAAAAATACCCGCCGATAAATGATGACAATACGGTAAGTGCCACACCCATAGATAAAGTTTATGAATACGGTTTTTATCCATTGGAAGGTGGGTTTAAGGCGCAAACCACAGAGGATTATGAAATATTTGATCAATGGGTAGAGGTATTGCCTACAGATCAAATCGTACCTGTTGAAGTTGAATATGATCCTAAGACTGGGATACAAATTTAAAAAATGAAAATAGATATAGAGTTCAAAGAAGATAAGCAGAAAATTGATGGGGCTCCCATGCCTACATTCGATTCAGGTCCAAATACATCTCCTACATATGCAAAAATTAAATGGCCTTTTTGGTCCATAAATTTTAAGGTGAAACTATCTAATAACTCTTCGGGATATAATATTCCAATTAATAAATATAAATATGATATTGGTTTTGTTGGTAATATTATAGATGAGGATTTACATTGGCTATATTGGGGAAAAAAGACTTTCAATTATAAAAAAAATAAAAAAGCATTTTTAGATTGTGTTGATAAAAGCTCACCTTTTCTTTTTCCACATGAGTCTATATTTATTAACCATAATTTTCTTGGTGTAAAAAAAAAGATTCTATTAGATAAAGTTCAGTCATATAAAAGTGTATATATCAGAGATAATAAATTTACAAATATTAAAACACCCAAAAGATCAGATGATTTTTTTGAGGACTTTACTTTAACTTTTGCAGATGGACCATATTTGAACGCTCTATTAATTAAAAACAATCAACAAATTAGGCTGTTTTATGGCTCAATTACTTTTCAATTTTTTTTGATAATAAAAAATAAGCAATTAAAAAAACCTATAATTCTCAACTGGAGTTCTCCTTTTACACTTGTTTCTTACTGCTACTTTGATAAGGCTCCATCTCCTGTAATCTCAAATTCAATTAATATAGACGTAGCTCGAAATTTTAGTTTTAAAGGTATGACATACGATTTGAAAGGTAACAAAAAGGCTTTCACGAATCCAAATAACATAATAAAGAAGCTTATAAAAAATAATGATTTAGTATATGAATGGAAATTAAAGGACTCAGGTGGTAATATTGTATTCAATAAAACTCTCAACGGAGAGTTACCTAAAAAAACCATAAAGTTAAATTCAAAACGGATTAAACCTATATTTAAAAGTAGAACTAATGCAAATTATTTACTATTAAAATGGATGAAGACTAATAAACTTTTTGACAGAAAAGATCTTGCTAAAATAGCACCCTTTTGATAAATTTATTAATTCTACAGTCTTGTTATTATCTTTACTATTATCCTCATTTATTTAGATTTTAAAACTACCTTATCAATAAATCCTCATAATACTACAATATCTCCCAAACAACTTATTTGAATTTGCAACGTTGTTAAAGCGTCATAAAACTTTCTTATTTTCCTGTTAAAGCTGTAAACAACTTTAATGGTGGTAAGAAAATCCTGTTAGTTTTGAAACTAATTTTTTTTTCAATCGTTATTACAGATACTAAACGCCAACACAACATATGAAGACTAAACTGCTTTTACTATTACCATTTTTTTTATTTACAATTGGGCATTCACAAAACCATAGTAAGACCTTACAGAACACCATTACAGGTAAAGTGGTAGAAAAAGATAATGGCATGCCCTTGCCATATGCGTATTTAAAAATCAATACAACCAGTTTAGGAACTGCAACCGATGGTGATGGTCACTTTAAGATTACGATTCCCAAGAAATACGATACTTACATTATTACTATTAGCTATCTGGGATTTGAAGATCTCCAGCTAACCGTAAAGGATTTTAAAGCAAAAAACGGAACAACCTTTACCATGAAGTCCGAAGCTCTTGCTTTAAATGAAGTTGTTGTCACCAAGACTGAAAAACTACCAAAGGCCAAATCGTTATTAAAAAAAGTCCTCAAGAACATCCCAAAGAATTATACCAATTCACCCGCTATGGTTTCTGGGTATTATCGTGAAACCTTAAAAGAAAATGGTGTCTATATCAAATATACGGATGCGGTTTGCGATTATTACGCATTACCGTATACCAGAAAAAAATACAAATGGAAAGATTACCAATTTCCATTTGATTATTCCTTGGTTGGTGGTACTCTTAGTTTTAATGCCAATAGTTTACATCGCTTACATTTTCATCATACTACACTAAAAGATGAACATGTGAATATCATAGAATCTCGTTCTAGTAATAGTTTAAGTAAAAAAGAATTCCATGCTAATATCGCTGGTGGACCATTGGGATTATTTGCCAGAAACAGGGTAAAATACCAACAAAGCTTTCTCGGTAAAAAGGCCTTCCGGGATTTTACCTATAAAATATCGGAGGAACTAGACGATACCGGAACCTGGTTGTATGTCTTAGAGTTTCATACCAAAACAACTAAAGCAGATTTAGATGCGCTTGAATCGAAGCGAAATCGTCGACAATGGGCAAGAGCTAATAAGCGAAAATTATTAAAGGGCAAAATTTATATCAACCCCGATGACCTGGCTATTGTACGCTACGAATGCTCAGTACCCACTATTCTTAAAAAGTACTTTTGCGGGTATAAATATAATATCGCCAAGCATTTTGATTACAAGCTGGACGTGCGGTTTAAGAAAAAAGGCGATCGCTATTATATTGATAAAATGATGCATGAAGATGAATTCATCTATAAGGACAGTATCAGTCAAACCACCACCTATTACTCTGCCATTTCTGAATTCAATACCACAACGATTAATACGCAAAACGTCAAAAAGATCTCAAAAGCAGACCATTTTGCAAACCTAAATTCTAACCAATTGTATGAGTATCCTTTAGAATATGATGCTGCCTTTTGGGAAACCTACACAGCAGAACAAGCTGTAGCTACGATTGATCCTGTGATTAGAAAGGATATGGAATCGAAAAAGGTTTTAGAGAAGCAATTCAAAGACAAACACGTCCGAAACGATTCTATGCCCGAGCCCATTGCTAAAATTGAACCGTCAGGCTTTAAGATCCACGGCGAACAGTACACAGATCATTATGCCTGGCTAAAAGATACCAAAGCACCCCAACAGAATAAAGCCGTGATGGATTACCTACGTCAGGAAAATAAATATACCGATAATTACTTCATTCCATTGCGAAAAGTGCAACGTACAATTTACAGTCAACTGATTAGAAATGTGGAAAAAAACATCACATCGTTGCCTGTTAAAAAGAATGGCTATCTGTACTACAGTAAGTATAGTGAAGATGATGAATACCCGGTATATTATAGAAAAGCCATTAACAATGACACCACAGAAGTAGAGTTACTAAATGTCAATAAAATGGCAAAGGGGAAAGCGTTTTACACGGCCAGTGTAGGAGCTGTCAGCCCTAATAACCAACTGATGACCATTTATGAAAACACCACAGGCAAGGATGAATATGTATTAAAAATTAAGGATTTGGAACGTAAAACCTTTTTAACCGATTCCATTCAACGCGTTGGTGGTATGGTATGGTTAGATAATACCTCATTTCTATATGTGGATGTAGAACAAGGCACGTTCCGCTCTTCAAAAGTAATGAAACATGTTCTGGGTACTGACGCTACAAAAGATACTGTGGTTTACGAAGAGCACGATCCCGGTTTTAGTGTTAGTATCGGGAAATCCCGATCCAAAGACTATATTTTCCTAAGTACGGGTAGCAGCACATCTTCCGAAACCTGGTTTTTAAAAACAGATAATCCCAATGGTGACTTTAAAGTCATCAAACCTCGTGAGAAAAACCATTTATACGGTGTTGCCCATTATAAGGATACGTTTTACATCGTCACCAATAAAAATGCCTTAAACTATAAGGTGGTCACAGTGGCTATCGATGCCATTTCAAAAGGCCAATGGCAGGATTTAATTCCCCATCAACCGGGAGTACTTATTGAAGGGTTTCAGGTCTTTGATAACTTTCTGGTAATTCAGGAAAAGCAAAAGGCACAATCGCGTATTAAGATTATCAATCAGGCCACTCAAGAACATCACTTTATAGAACCAGAGGACGAGTTTTACAATATTGGTATCGGCTATAATCCCGATTTTAAAACCGATAGTTTACAATTCAGCTATAACACCTTTCAAAAGCCTACGACCATTTACAACTATCATATGACCACCAAGAAAAAACGCTTGGTAAAGCAATATGGTAAACCGGTGACGCATCGGTTTAAGAAATATGTTGTAGAACGAAAATGGGTAACTGCCAAAGACGGCAAACAGATTCCGTTAACGCTTATTACCGACAAATGGCGCAGCAAACGAAAAGGCAATAACTATAGAGTGTATTTAACATCCTACGGGGCTTATGGTTCCGGCCAGGGACTGGCTAGTGGACCAGTCGTAGAGCATTTGGTAAATTCCAATTACATCTATGCCATTGCACACATAAGAGGTGGTGATGATATGGGGAAAGAGTGGTATGAGGATGGTAAACTATTGAACAAGAAAAATACATTCTCGGATTTTATTGCCTGTGCAGAGTATCTCATCGATGAAGGCTATGCTAAAGAAGGTAGTATTGTGGCACAGGGTGGTAGTGCCGGTGGTTTATTAATGGGTGCTGTGGTTAATGAACGTCCGGAGTTGTTTAATACGGTCATTCTCGATGTGCCGTTTGTAGATATTGTAAATACCATGCTGGACGAAAAACTACCGCTAACCGTTGGTGAATTTGAAGAATGGGGCAACCCTAAAGAGAAAACATATTATAACTATATAAAGTCCTACAGTCCTTACGATAATGTCAAAGCCCAAAAATATCCGAATTTATTATTCTTTACAGGCTTAAACGATACTCGGGTAGGGTATTGGGAACCCGCAAAAATGGTAGCCAAGCTTAGAGCTACTAAAACCGATGATAAATTACTCTTACTAAAAACCGATTTTTCTAATGGCCATGGTGGCGGTTCCGGTCGGTATGCGGGCTATAGAGATAGTGCCTATAAACTGGCATTAATCTATGATCTGTACCGATTGCCAAAAGGTGCTCTAAAGAAGGATTAATGATTATGGTCTAAAGCTTAAGCAACACGCATTTAAACGTAACTCTGATCGGTGTATCTGTTCTTTTTAGCTATTTTAGATTAATTTCTTAATTTAGAAAGCAACATATAACCAACTCATTTTCTATCAGATATGAAATACCGATCTACGAGGCTACTCGTATTATTAACCCTTTTTTTAGGTATTCATCTTTCCGCATTTGCGCAATTTGATGCCACGGCTTTTGTAGAGGGAGATTTTGACAAAACCGACTACAATCAGTTAATTGGCGAAGTCAATTTTTATGGATTTGATAATAAAGACATTATTAAACGGAAAGTCACCTGCCTTTATGGCGATTGTAAAAATGGCAAAGGTGCTCTGGTAATCACATTCAAAGGTGGGTTGTATTACTATGAAAAAGAGACGAAAGCCATTTATGTTGCAGGCGATTTTACCTCTGGAAAGCTCAATGGTATGGGTTATATATACCATAGCCTTAACGGAAAAGCCAAAAGTCAACTCAATAAATTCCTTAAAAAAGGTAAGTTTGAAGATGCCTGGGAAGTGAAAAATGTAAGACCCAAACTGTCCGGGGTGTTTACTGATAATACAATTAGTGAAGGCCGATTTGTAGGCTATTATGATTTGTTTATTCCTTATTTGCGTGAATCTTTTTCTGGGAGTCAGCACCACTACACTGCCATATCCAACGAGCTCTTTAATGGAAAGTTAAAACTGTTAGATAACATCATAACCCCTGTATTTTCAGATTTTAATCACATGTCATTTCAGTCATCAGCGTTACATTCAGAAGAAGCCGGAGATTATGCAATCACTTCAGAGACGAAATATCCAAGTTTAAAACGATTAAAGAAAACCAATTCCCCTAAGAATGAGGAGTACCTTTTCGATAAGCACTACATCTTAAAAGGGTTGGGCGTCACTATTAAAGAAATTCCAGATGATAAGTGGCTGCTTGAGTACAGATCTGGGTTTGGACATGAAAATCGGATTCAAATTGACACGACCATTTCCAAGCCAAAAGGTCAGCGAGAGCAATACGATAATGGTCTCGATATGTTTAGCATTATGGATAGCGAAGGTAAGGCTAATGGATTTGTGTCGTTTCTCAATAAGGCAGATGCCACCTATACCGGTTTTATGCTTAATGGTAAATATCATGGCCCGGGTTTCTACATGTCTAAAGATGCTGCCTGGATGGGTCATTTCAAAAATGGTAAATTGATAGAAGGCGTTGTAGTTTCTTTAAGATCAAAGAGTCAAGCATTTTCAACCAGACAAAAGGATAGCAGGATCTTTGCTAATAGAACTAATAGCCTTTATAAGGCCGTATTGGGCAAAAATACCAGAGAAATTACTATTGTCTACGCTACTGTAACCAATGGCAAGTATAATGGAGGTCTTATTTCTAGATCCTTGCCTTATGCGGCTAATATTCCGTTTTCTGGTGAGGTAGATGCTTTTGGAGTCCCTAATGGAGACGCTACGGTGGGAACTAAAGAAGGGTTTTATAAAGGCGCCTATTACGATGGTCCTACACGCAAGGAACAACAGGCAAAAACCAAAGCGCAAGCCGAGGAACTGGCATACTGGAAATCGCAATCCTCTTGTGGAGTGAAAGGCAAATGGGTTGCTATTAATGATTTGTCCAGTTCTGAACATAAAGGTAAAACTGTTTGCACAGAAAAGGGGCTGACTAGTTTTGGATGGATTCATCCCGGCGTAAACAATTGGGAGAAGGCTCTAAACAGCATTAATAACAAACCCGAAGAGCGTCAACGCTATTATGTGTCCATGTCGTTTCCTAAGGTCACAGCCGGAGAAATTTACATAAACGACCGTAACGGACCGGCAATAATTAAAGACAATAAAGTGTTTATTGCAGACACAAATCCAAGCGATTATTACCATTCATGCGGGTTGTGCCGAGGATCGGGACAATTGCGTATTATGTCGCAGCAAGAAAAACAAAGTGCAGTAACAGCCAGATATACGTATTATGTCATTACCGACCCCAAAGGAGGTTATATGGTTAATAAAGCCATAAGGTCCAAACGCGAACAACAATTGGACACCTATGGACGCAATGGCTTAAGCTATTCAGATACACGACAAGTGCCTTGCACGCAATGTTTTGGTATGGGGATTATAGCCAAATGAGAATGGGTACTTATTTATCAAATCCCTAACAAGAGCTTAAGAAATAAACATTCGCTCTTTAAAACCGCTATTTTTCCATGATGGTTTTAAGCATTCTTTTAGCGTTATTGTTTTTAGGGTTTAATTCCAGTGATTTTTTATAGTTGGTAATCGCCTCTTGTGTTTTTCCTAATTTCAAAAGAGCTTCGGCATAACTATCATACACATTAAAAGCGTTTGGAAACGCTTCCATATTTAGCTTAAAAAGGGCCAGAGCAATTGCTGTGTTATCTGTTTCTAAATAGTCATAGGCCAACAGGTTAATTTCATTTTCATTGATATAATATTCAGGAGATGCTTTTATGGATTGATAAAATTCCAACGTTTTTGAGAGTCCAACATCAGTTATCTTTTTAGACAGTACTGTTGCAACCGATTGAACAGGCATGTTATAGGGCTTGTTATAAAGAATTCCGGTAATGCCTCGTGCCATATGATTTATTGGTGCCCGACCCGTATTGTTTAAAATGATGATCGTTGATTTACTCGAAGGAATTCTAACTATCAAAGACGTAAATCCATTGATCACACCATCATGGTCAATAATAGCAACTGTTTCTTGGGTATTTCCAATAGGCATTTCTCCAATACTCCAGCCATAGGCATAATGCGTTCCACCAATCGGTTGGTGGGGATAAAATAGCGTATCCAAATACTTTTTAGGCAGGAGTTTTTCAGAATACAGGGCTTTATCCCAAAGGAATAAATCTTCAACCGTTGAATGCATTCCACCCGCCGAATAGGACACGGATAGATCTATTGAGTTTGCTTTTTGGTAGTTACTGCCGCTTCTGTAATAACCATCGGCGCTTTCTTTTATAAGTGCTTGCCCTTTTTCATAACCTGAATTGACCATCTGCAAAGGTCCAAGTATTTTGTCTTGCAATACGGTTTCAAAAGGTTGTTTTGTGATCTTTTCAATGATGTAGCCCAATAAAACATAGCCCGAATTGCTATAATTAAAACGTTCGCCGGGCATGAACTTAAGTGTGGAATCTGCAAATCGTTTTACAAGTTCTGATGGATTGGTAGGATTACGCATGGATTTCCGGTAACCAGGAAATGACGTATAATTGGGAATGCCAGAGCTATGGGTCAGTAAATGATGAATCGTGATTTGTTCGGCCTGAGGCTTTGGATAGTCGGGAAGGTATTTGGCAATAGGCTGATGCAATTCCAGCTTGTTCTCAGAAACCAGCTGCATGATAAGCATTGCTGTAAATTGTTTAGTTACAGATGCTAACCTGAACTTAGTATGGGTCGTATTTGGAATGTCCCATTCCATATTGGCCCATCCAAAAGCATTCTTATAGATAATATCACCTTCATTTGCTACCAAAACAGCACCATTAAATTGCTCGTATTCCGCATAGGTCTTAATAAAGCGGTCTAACTTTTCGGCTATAAAAGCCTCGTTGGTAGTTTCGTTTTTTGGTTGCGCACAAGAGCTTGTAATCGCTAAAAGTAAAAGAAAAATCAGGTAGGTATAATTGCGTTTTTGCATGGTCATTATATTTTGGGATAAATCTACTTTTGTCTTGAAAGTAAAATGTCAAAAAAGTGTCAAAAGACTGTGAAGACCTGTAAAAGGTCATTTAAATATCTGCCGACTACTTATTAAAATAGATTGTGTGAGTAAATACGCTTTACCCGATGCGACGATAAGAGTGAAGTGGGATGGGAACAATTACTAAATACGTGAAATTAGGACTCCTTAATTTTGTAAAATTCAATCGAATACACTATATTGCATCAATAGTATGATTATTTAAACAAAATAATATGTCTACAATTAGAAAAACAATAACATTTACTGAAAAACAAGATAAATGGATAAAGTCACGAATTACAATGGGAGAATTTACAAATGACAGTGAATATCTTCGTGATTTAGTGAGACGTGATCAGGCAAAAAACGCTAAATTTTCAGCATTAAAAACAGCTATAACTGAAGGAATGGAAAGTGGTATTAGTGGTAAGTCTGTTCCAGATATTATGAAGGAAGTCGAAGAACGCATGCGTGCTGATGGGCGTTTATAAAGTATCGGGGAAAGCTGAAATCGATCTTGCTAAAATGTATGAGTATGGCATTGAAAGATTTGGATTAAAACAAGCTCAAGCATACTTATTAGGAATGCATACCCTGTTTCAAATATTAGCTGATAACACTAGTCTTGGACGTGATGCCTCAGAATTTGTTTTATCCTTAAAAAGATTTTCGTATAAATCTCACACCATTTTTTATTTAGCAACAGATATTGATATTTTAATTGTTCGTGTATTACATCAAAGCATGGATTATGAAAATAATTTGTAAAATTATCACAATAAGATTCCAGATTTAAAAGTTAATAAAGCAATTTTATATAATGTCAGATTATAATTTATTCTGAATTATAATGTTATCGCGTTGTGTAACTTGAGCTTTATTCGCTAGATTTCTATTTTAAACTAATGTGCTCATGAATGTTTTGCATTTGGTTAAAAGCGAAAATTCTTTCCACAATAAACACATTTCAAATTATTTCGTCTTAAAACTTCCAATTACAACAATAATCCAATTAATATTGCTTTATAGTCATCACTTGTTAATTGAGAAAGCTTTTCCATACTTTAAGATAATGAATATAAATAGATAGATCACACAACCTTTTAAACCAACTGATAATCGCCTAAATAAAAATGTATCGTGGTTTTTTACTCAAATACGAGAATTATATATTAGGAATATTTTTTGGCTGGGTTTAGCATTGCCGTAAATGGCTTTTACATAAAATCATTAGTTATGTGACTTAACTTAGAGTAGAAGCGAAGGCTCTTTTAAAAAAGATAATGGAACGCTTATCATATGAGCCGGAGATAGGAGCGTAGTGTAGTGTGGGTGAATGGTTTATTACTTTCTAAATACTAATAATTTTACAAGTTTCAAATTCAACATCTCCAAAGCTTGAAACAGTCCATTCACTTAACTGTTTTAAAATAGGGAGTAAGGCTTCCCCTTTTTTAGATAACGAGTATTCAACTCTTGGTGGTGTCTCAGCGAAGCGTTCCCTAATAATTAGACCATCACTTTCCAACTCTCTGAGTTGTTCAGTCAGTACTTTTTTAGAAATATTTGGAATAAATATTAAGAGCTTCCCAAACCTTAAACTGCCATTCGCTAAAAGATAAATTATTATAGGTTTCCATTTACCACCAATAATATTCATTGCATGAACCAACGAACAATGATTGGGATTATCTATTACTTTACGTGCCATAGTTACCTTTTTGTTACCACAAATTTAAGTAAAAAATTCACAATAGTATCAAAAATAAACTATTAATAGTACCTTTGTGAAACAATAAAATTAGAAATAAAGAAAATGAAAAACATATTCATAATTAATGCTCATGAGGAATACGAATTCTCTAAAGGAGAGCTTAACAAGAGTCTTGTAAATCGTCTTAAAAACCTGTTGCCGAACGAAGATTTTGAAATCAAAACTACCACTATGAAAGACGATTATGATATTGATGATGAAATTGCAAAACATCAATGGGCAGACGTTATTATAGTGCAAACGCCAGTGAATTGGATGGGAACACCATGGAGCTTCAAAAAATATCAGGACTATGTGTATTCTTTTGGAATGGATGGTAGATTGTGTGCTGGTGATGGTCGTACACGAGAAGATGTTTCCAAGCAGTACGGAACAGGAGGAACTTTAAGAGGAAAAAAATACATGTTGTCACTAACATTTAATGCTCCAAAAGAAGCTTTTAATAATACAAACCAATGGTTCTTTGAAGGTAAATCTGTAGATGACTTGTTTTTACCAACGCATTTAAACTTTAAATTCTTCGGAATGGAAACGCTACCAACATTTGTAGCTTACGATGTTATGAAAAACCCAGACATTGAAAATGATTTTATACGTTTTGACGAGCACATTAAGCAACATATTTTAACTATTAACTCATGACATTAGAAGACAGTCTAGCAAAATTAAAAAACAAGATAGAGGGAAATATGCCCCAAGAAAATGTTGCTATTATGCACCAAGCAACTAAAGATTTAGAAACTTCTGGTATTAGAGAAGGTATATTAAAAATAGGAGATAAAGCACCTGAGTTTTCACTTCCAAATCAGGAAGGCAAAATAATTTCAAGTAAAGAACTATTACAAAGCGGTGATTTAATCATTACATTTTACAGAGGCGTTTGGTGTCCTTATTGTAATTTGGATTTAGGTAATTTAAAGCGTTATAAGTCTCCGTTTGAAGCTCAAAACGCAACGATGTTAAGTATTTCTCCACAACTAGAAAAACATAACAAGCAAATAGTAGAGAGACAACGCTTAAACTTTGATCTACTTAGTGATTCAGAAAATAGAATTGCAGCACAATTTGGTTTACGTTGGACAATGCGAGATCCTCTTAAATCCTTATATAAGGATACTTTCAAAATAAGCTTACCAGACTACAATGGTGATGATTCATGGACCTTACCAATACCAGCACGTTTTATTATCGGAATTGATGGTATTATTAAATATGCAGAGTATTCCATAGACTATACCAAACGTCCTAATCCAGATGTGTTAGTAGAGGCTTTGGAAACTATCTAAATTCATATTAAATTGTTTTATGATGATTAATTCAACATATTAAATTTTAATCCATGTTAACACGAAGAAATTATTCCATTAAAGAAATGCTTGGTTGGACAAGGCGTTATATTTACATTTTTGTAATTCTATCGTTAATTCCTGTCATATTATATTCAGTTTTTAAATGGTATTGGTTACACTTACCTTGGCTTCCTATTGGTTTGGTAGGTACAGCACTAGCGTTTATAATTTCATTTAAAAACAATGCGTCATATGGACGCCTTTGGGAAGCTCGTAAAATTTGGGGAGGTATTGTTAATGCATCGCGATCATTTGCTATAATGGTAAACGATTTTATTACCAATGAACATGCTAAAGAACACTATTCTGAAGATGAACTTTTTAAAATAAAAAAACAATTGATTATGCGCCATGTTGCGTGGATGACTTCATTGCGTCACGCACTACGCACACCAAAACCATGGGAGCTTTCCAGTAAAAATAAATCGGATAGGGAGTATATGGAAGGTATTCAGATAAATGAACGTAAATTCACTTTAGCTGTAGAATTAGATGGTTATGTAACCGAAGACGACAAACAATTCATTTTAAGTAAGAATAACAAACAAACAGCATGTATTAATTTACAATCAAAGCAACTTCGTAAGCTTAAAGAAAGTGGTCATATTTGGGAGTTTTCTTTTTTAGAAATGGAACAGATGATGGTAGAATTCTTTACCTTACAAGGCAAAGCAGAACGTATTAAGAACTTTCCATATCCAAGGCAGTTTGCGACTTTAAATCGATTTTTTATTTGGATTTTCGTAGCATTATTGCCCTTTGGAATGATGCACGAATTTGATAAAATTGGGAATATAGTCTTAGAATTGGTTGAAACCTGGAAACCATATCCTGAAGGTGGTTTTCATTATATAGTTGAATTTATTGGTACCCATTTTGTGTGGTTTACGATTCCGTTTAGTGTTGTAATTTCTTGGATTTTTCATACCATGGAACGTATAGGAGAAGTATCTGAAAATCCATTTGAAGGTATCGCTAATGATGTTCCAATAACAACTATGTCACGTGGTATAGAAATCGACATTAGACAAATGATAGGTGATGATGACTCAGAAATACCCGGACCAATTGAGTCTCAGAATGGAATTCAGATGTAGTTTTTTCCTGATCTCATAAAACGTTGGCGGCGAGATGATGCGACTGGAATAACAAGCAGAATAGATAATGCCAACGCCACAGGTTTTTAACGCAAATTCACTTTATTTCTCCAAATGCTAATCGCTGAGAATTGTCCAAATAAAAATTTATCGTGGTTTTCCCCGAATATGAGAATTATAATTAGGAATATTTTTTGGCTGGATTTAGCATTGCCGCAAATGGCTTAGACATAAAATCATTACCGTTATGTGATTAGAACGTCACAGAACTGATTTTATGTCAAATAGTAAAGCTATACGTCATTTGCTATAAATGTATTATAATGTTCTGCGTTATGTAACTTGAGCTTTGGATAAAAGCGAAAGTTGTTACTGCAGTTTCTTCAAAAAATTTTACTCTATAAAGTTCTTTTACAATGTTATTGGAACACTCTTTTTGCGTAGCGACGATAGGAGCGTAGTGAAATGTGTGTGAAATGGTATGTTAAAAATAGCTTTAACTAGTTGGCTTACAATCTTAAAAGAACAATAATTACACTCTGTAGAACGTTTAATTAATAAAATAGAACATAATTTGATATTTATAGAACAATTATTTATATATTTGTCCAAACTAACATATAATTGATGCATACTGAAATAATAAGAATAATAGAATCTGGATTAAAAAAGGAACCAAAAAAAGTTTCTCAATACGCTGAACTTTTAATTAAGAAATTGAAAAAGGATGGTGATTCACGTTTTGCCGAAAGGTTGCAAAGGACGTTATCACTTAATACTTCTGAATATGGCGGAATGGTAACTTTAGACGAAATAACAGCACAAGCTCCTGTTGACACAGAATCGAGAATGAGCATGGTTGAAGTTGAACATCCAAAATTCAGTTCTAAAGTAGTAATTGATGAATCTATAGAAGATGCATTAGATACTTTTATAAAGAAAATTAAAAACAAGGAAAATTTAGAAAAGGCAGGAGTTACAACAAATTTATCAATGATGCTTTATGGACCTCCAGGATGTGGTAAAACTACATTGGCTAATTATATTGCTAAAGAATCTGGATTACCTTTAGTAACAGCACGATTAGACACATTAGTCTCATCATTGCTAGGAAGTACTTCAAAAAATATTAGAAAAGTATTTGATTTTGCAAACACAAAACCATGTATTCTTTTTATTGATGAATTTGATGCGATTGCAAAAGCTAGAGATGATGAGCATGAACATGGAGAACTAAAAAGAGTAATAAATAGCTTACTACAAAGTATTGATAATTTTAATAATGTTTTAATTACAGCTACAAACCATAGCGAAATTTTAGATAGCGCTGTATGGAGACGATTTGATACTATAATAGAAGTTAACAAACCATCTTCTCCAGATTTTACTGAAATGTTAGTAGAATCATTTACTGAAGGTTTTGATTTGGATTTTAAAGATGATAAGAAAAAGAGAGAAAGACTTACTAGCATTCTTTCAAGTTACACTCCTTCTGAGGTTAAAACTATCTGTAATAATGCAATAACAAATACAATAATTAACAAAGATAAATCTGTAAAATATCTTGAGTTTTTAAAAGAATGTTTTAGACATAAAAATCATGGTAAAGTTTCTAATGAAAAACTGATAGCTTACTTAAATGATAATTTAATAACTCAATTAGAAATCACAGAAGTAACAGATTTATCATTACGTAAGGTAAAAGAAATTACATCAAGACATAAAGAAAAAGAATAATGGCAAAAAAGAAATATCTTCCTATAAAAATTGTAGAGAAAAGAAAAGAAATAGATGACTCTTTAACTGAAGGAGGAGGAGGAGATGACCCTGTTTGGATGTTAAATGTTCCTATAGAAGAAAGGGCTAAAATGATATTTGATACTCTTGGAGAAGTAGGAAATGAACTTGACAAAAGAGTTAATAAAAATAACTTTATACCGGTAACTGTTGAAATAAAGCTAGATGAAAAGGCTTTAGCTAAAACACATAGATCAAATATTAGAAAGATGATTGATGTAAACCAAAAAAATAATTTAATTGGTTTTTTTGATGAATCATCACTATTAGTAAAAATTGAAAATTCAAAAGATCTACACGCAATAGGAAACAATGTTTCCAATTTGAAAAAAAACATGCTTGGTTTGGCGTCAATAGTAGAAACTAATTTATTTGAACCAAAAATTGAAGTAGAAAATAATGATTATTTGAAGGTTAAATTAATTGATTTTCAAGAGAATGAGCTTAATAAAACTGTGCATAGAGCATTCCAAAAAACCTGTAAAGAACAAGATATTGAATTTGAAGGTGATTATTATTCTGATGATTTAATTATATATAAAATACCTTATAGTGAAAAGGCTATGCCTGTTTTGCAAAGTTTTGAAGGCTTAAGTTCTATAGAAGATATGCCAACTTATAGCATAACATTTGATTCTGAATCAACTGAAGTTGATAATTTCATAGAAATCAAGGAACCTAACGAAAACAAAAATTATCCAATTGTTGGTGTTTTAGATTCTGGTATAGCAAAAAGCAAATGCTTATCGCCTTGGATTTTAAAAGATAAACACACAAATTATATTGATGATGATATTGATACTGGGCATGGTACAGCAGTAGCTAGTGTTATTGTATATGGTGATAAATTAGAAAGTTCTGATTATACGAATGCTGATGGCTGTTTTCTTTATGATGCCACAATTGTTCCAAAACAAGATTTATTAAATACAGTTACTGAATTCGATTTAAGAAAAAATATAGAAGAAGCAATTAAAAATAGACCTGAAATAAAAGTTTGGAATCTTTGTGTTGGTTGGAGCAATGAAATTGATTCTCACAAAATCTCTGATTTTGGAGCAGCTTTAGATGCATTGCAAGATGAAAATAATGTGATTATTTGTACGTCAGTAGGTAACTGTGGCAACTTTAAAATTAATAAACCGAAAGGTAAAATTCAAAAATCTGCAGATTCTGTTAGAGCTCTTGCAGTTGGTTCTATTGCTCACAAGCAAGATACAAATGATATATCGAAAGAAGATGAACCTTCTCCTTTTAGCAGAATGGGATCAGGACCATTTAATTTAGTTAAACCCGAATTAACCCATTATGGAGGTAATTCAGGTGTTAATGATCAAGGTCAAAGTACATTTTCAGGTGTAAATACAATTAACGCAAAAGATGAAATTAGTCCAAAAGCAGGCACGAGTTTCTCAACTCCAAGAGTGACTTCAATTATGGCTGGATTACAAAATGAATTGGCTGAAGATTTTGATCCTTTATTATTAAAAGCGTTAATGATTCATTCTGCTAAATATCCAGCTGTAACTTTAGATTTAGAAGACAGATTAAAGCAAATGGGATTTGGTGTTCCATCTAATATTACCAATATCCTATATAATGCTGAAAATGAAATTACATTAGTAATTCGAGATACTTTAGTGAAGGGAAATTTTATAGAAATTTTAGATTTTCCTTATCCGGAAAATATGGTTGAAGGTAATTTTTATTACGGAGAAATTACTGCAACTTTAGTAAGTGCTCCAGATTTAGATGCAACACAAGGTGATGAATATTGTCAATCAAATATTGACGTCTACTTTGGTACTTATAATGAAAAAGTAGAAAGAAAGGGGAGGACTATTAGAAATTCAATTGGAAAAGATAAATTGAGTCAGAATTTATTTGCACCAGGTATATATAGTAAAAGAGAGATTATAAAGAATGCCAATTTTAGTGGAGAAAGGATTCTTAAAAGTTATCATCAAAAATATCAACCTGTAAAAAAGTGGGCAATAGACCTTGATGATATTACTGAAGCAAATAAAATAAGGTATACTGAATATCCAAAAAGATGGTTTTTAAAGATTGAAGGCCTTTACAGAGACCATCTTGAAAAAACTCAAGAAAATATAAGTACTGATTTTTGCCTAGTTATTACTATCAAGGACACAAAAAATAATACTAAAGTTTATGACAATATTACTGCTGGATTAGAGGCAAATAATTTTGTTCAAAATAATATTAAAATTAAAACAGATATTCAACTTAAAAATTAAAATTATGGGACTTAAACCAGGACCTAAAAGGATAGCAAAATCAACAGGTAAACCAGATAGACGTCAAAGAGATAATAAAGACACTCCTGGAAATACGCCGTCATTAAAACCACCTAAGCGTAAAAAGAAATAGACTAAAAGAAGTTACGAATATAACAAGTGTATAGAAATTTGCTCATGAGTTTTGAAAATTGATTGAGTATCAATTTTTAAAATCTGCGAGTTTATACGGCTGGGAAAATTTTATACTCTTGTGGCAAGCTTACGAGAAATGCGCAGCATTCACGAACACGCCAAAAACAATATTAACAACGTGAGTAATCGCTCAAATAAAAATTTATCGTGGTTTTACCGGAATACAAGAATTACAATTATAATGTTTTTGGGCTGGGTTTAGCATTGCCGCAAATGGCTTTTACATAATATCGGTGACGATATAAAACACTCACGTGTTTTTATATCTGGTTTTATGTCAAATAGCAAAGCTATACGCCATTTGCTATAATTGTTCTATAATTTATATTATGTAAAATAGAATATTTTAACCACAACCCTACATAGTTATTTAAGTGTCATTATAAACTCTTACTTTGACACTCTTTTGACATTTTTTTACACTACAATTCCAATAAACCTTTTAGCTTTAGCCTCATGAAATCATTTGTACTCACATTACTCCTAACGTTTTATGCAACAACTGCCGTATTAAGTCAGGATACGCAAACACCATCGGTATTAGTTGCAAATGCCGATTGGCCAAAAGAAGTTATTACTTTTCCTGTAGACTGGGCACCGCTTGTTCAACTCGAAGGTTTTGAGGAATTACGATTTTCACCGCAATGGTCTAATAAAGACAGTGATCAGTTTTGGTCCTTAGTCATCGCCTGGCAAGTTAAAGCGTCTGCCGAATTAGATATCCAAACCATAGAACAGAATTTTGAAGGTTATTTTAATGGGCTCATGAAACCCAACCATTGGGCAACAACATTTCCGGATCCTGTTGTGCTTTTTATTCCAAACCCTGACACCAATACAAATCAGTCATTTATTGGGAAAATGAAGTTCTTTGATGGATTTCACACCGGAAAAGTACAAACCTTAACGATTAGTGTAGAACAGCATTTTTGCAGTACCAGCCTTACTTCTACCATTATATTCCGATGTTCGCCAAAGCCTTTTGAGCACGCAGTTTGGAAAGATTTAAATGCCGTAACACGTCAGCCAGACACTTGCCAATAATTATTTTACAGCCGCTACAGGCTTCAGGTTTCCGGAGTATTTAATTGGAAAACGCTTACCGCCGGTTAGCGCAATATAACTGCTATTATTGGGTCTGAGTTTCAGCATAACATTAAACCGTTCAGAATGGCTTCTGGCATTAAACGATATGGTATAACTGTTATCCTTATGCTTAACCGTTTTATAATTTTCAATAACACCTTCAAAGGCTATGGCATCGTCTCCACCACCATAACTCGTTATTTGCTGGCGTTCGCCATAATATGGCAAATGCGACGATATGCTATCGCCCGATACCATAAGAAAATTAGGGTTATCCAATAGTTTAATACTATTACTGTTATTCCCGGGTGCTATCCAGCCCGCATCAACCACCTGTTGTGTGGCATACGTGGTTTGTGGATATGCGGTATGCGACTCGATCCTAAATTCCTGCTTGGCAACAATGGCATCTAAGGCAGCAATCTGAGCATCAGTAGCTTTGGAAGACTTACACGATGCTAAAGTCAATACCAATAAACCTGTGAAAATGTAACGTAAAGCTTTCATTTATATACCTTTAGATTACCTTCTAAGGTACGAAATATATCTACTGAAACCTCAATTTTATCAATTTTTAACAGAAGCGCCGCATTACTAAATCACAATAAAATGCCTTAAATTGCAGGCAAACCGTATACGATTTGATTTATCAAACCCATCAGGCTTCTGAAGCTTTATCGAAATATCTGGTAGATATCATCTACATTAAAGACCATTATCCCGATCATGACCTGGAAAAGTATTTGCCCGATGGCACTACCAACATCATATTTGAGCTTACCGGTCATCCTAAATACATTTACGATAATACCACTAAAACCAAAATACAGGAATGTACCGATGTTTGGTTTTCGGGCGTTCTCAGAGATCATATTACCATTAGTGCCGAATCTGAGGAAATGATGGTCGTGGTATTTAAACCCGGTGCCGGTTACCCCCTCACTCATCAATCTGCCGATCTCACAGCCAATACCGTGGTACAGGCCGACACCATTTTTGGGCCATCCATTCTAAAACTGCATGCCCAATTGAAGCAGTCCGAGACGCCAGAAGATAAATTCCAGGCTATTGAAACCTGGCTTTCGCACCAGTTTAAAGCCGATGACTTTTACACCGAGATCATACAAAATGCCATCAAAACCCTTCAGGAGGCCTCAGTTGAGAACAACATTTCCGAACTGGCAAAAGCATCGGGCTATTCCCAAAAGCAATTCATTCAATTGTTTAAAAAGTATGTAGGCATCACCCCAAAGCAACTGCATCGCATTACCCGATTTAATGAGATCCTCTCGGCTGTAGAACCCAAAGAACGCCTCTCATGGACAAAGATCGCTGCCGATTGTGGCTATTTTGATCAGGCGCATTTTATAAAGGATTTTCAGTCGTTTTCAGGACTTAATCCAAAAGATTACCTCAAGGATATTGGGGATTATCCCAACTTTTTTCCGGTAAAGTAAATTTTTTACAATTTTTTCAAATCGCATTCCACGTAATTTGTCCCATAACTCTTAAACATCGATTATGGAAGACATTGTAATCAACCACTGGGCCGTTTTTACTAGTGCCATTGCCAATTTGGCTTTGGGTGCTGTTTGGTATTCACCGGCTCTTTTTTTTAAAGCCTGGAAAACAGAAAATCAGCTTACCGACGCACAACTCAAAACCGCAAGCCCTCTAAAAATGTATGGCATAGGGTTTTTACTGGCACTACTCATGGCTTATAATATGGCCTTCTTTTTGGGGGATTCCGGTACCGATCTGGCTTGGGGTGCTACTGCAGGTTTCTTAACAGGCTTCGGTTGGGCCTCTGCTATTTTTGCCATCATCGCATTGTTTGAGCTTAAGAACTGGAAATACATTCTGATCAATAGCGGTTTTATTATTCTTTATTTTACTATTATTGGAGCTATTATTGGCGCCTGGCGATAAATCATAACATCATGAGAACATTTATTTTACTCCTTACACTTTTAACAGCAACACCGTTTTATGCACAAAATGACAAGACGCCTTTTGAAGCACATCAAAACCTAATCGGTGGCACTTGGCATTTGGATGCCAAATGGGGCGATGGCACGCCTCACCTATTGGACATTACATATAAATCCAGTCTAAATGGGAAACTCCTAAAAACCACCACCTATGGCAACGTTAGTAAAACAGGCTACGAGCGTGGTTTGCGTAACGAAGGCATCCGGGCTTTTGATGCTACTAACACTACCATGGTATTTTATGAATTTGATGTTTTTGGCGGCATTACCAAAGGTGAAATTAAATACCGTAACAAAGACATTTATTACACTTACAGCTATGGTGTTGGCGATCAGCAAATGACCATCACTGACCAATGGCAATATGTCGACAATGATACTTATAACTATACCATAGGCGTTTACAATTTTGAAACACAAACCTGGGACCAGCAGTTTTTATACTCAAAAATTGTAAGGATTACAGACTAGACATCTACGATTAATCCTCGCGCTTGGTAATTCGGGCAATACCGATAATAAAAACCGTTAAGAAGATCGTACTAGCAATTTTATGACAGTAGTTGAAATTTCTTGTCGTCGGAAGGCTTAGGGACAGGACCCCGTTATCAAAACAGATGTCATTATCGTTCGTAAGGTATTCCGTTTCTTGAAACTTCACTGGTATCATATTATCAAAAGTATAGCGTCCCGGATAAAATGTATTGGCATACTGTGCCTCTTTTGCCGTAAACCCGTCCTGATGAAAGGCAATGCTATTGTAGGATTTCCCAATAAAGAATAACAGGATCAGTACCAAGAAAGAACGCCATGCGGGAATACCAAAGAATGAAAAGAATCCCAGAACAGCAAACAATACATACTGTACAATATTAATTCGACTGGTTCTAAACCGCCCTTGAATAATGACTTTTTTTGCTGTAGAGTCATCACCGGATTTGATGAGTGCAGAAGCCAGTTGTTCATAGGGTTGTCGGTAGTTAGGTTCTTCAAAATCGATCTTAAACCACTTACGCCTGCACAGCACTTTTTTATTCACCTTAGAGCAATGGATGTAATTGTATTTAAATCCTGTTAAATGCCAATCGCTATCCGAATACATCCCTCTGGTCGGGTTTACAAAAAACTGATTGGCACTGGCCGAATGCAAATCGACTTTTCCAACAGCTCTGAAATTTGGAATGCTATTGGTGTCCTTAAAGTCGTTAATGAACAAATCGCCTTCCAGCTTTAAGTGCCTTAAATTAATGGCCTTTACGGTATTCTCTTTGGCTTTTGAATCATCACCAGTACTGGCATTATATCGCGATGGCGAATAGTAAAAGCCACCAGCCAGATCCAATTTTCCGGTCATTTTTAAACTCGATAAATTGACCTCCCCAACAAATAGAGTGTGTTTGGGCATGTACTTTTCGTTACGCAAGGCTTTTTTCTTCTTGCTAGAAAGGTATACTGAGGAAATCTCGTTATCAAATTCATTCTTTTCTATTACCTCTAACAACTGTAAACCGCTATTATTGAGTATTTTTTCCATAACATCAATAATGCGTTTTAAATAGGCGATTGCAGTCTCTGTCTTATCGATGGTTTTACTCTCAAACCCCTTTTTAAGGCTATCAAAAAAACTTTTGATATAAGTACTGTCTGAAGTCTCAACATCGTTTTGATTCACATTAACAATACTCCATAAATTACTGATGTTAGAATTGCTAAAGTCTATTGCTCTACCGAAATCATGATTGCTATAGTTAATAAACTTAGAGTTATTTAACAGTACATTGGAAGCATCCGTCTGAGTGGCATTGATTTTCCCAAGGCTTATGAGGTTATTGTTCAATAACATTTGGGACGTCTTAGCATTGATCAACGTAAGATTATCATTAATAACGGCATCCAAACCAGCGACTAAAGGCGAAATTAGAAAGGAGTCGTTGAAATCTATAGTCTTGTTTACTGTGGCTTCAGATAGATTTATAGTACCGATACTCAGGCACTTATTTCTAAAGAAAAAATACTCACCTTCAAGCGCTTTAAAATCTGCAGCAATATAATTGGGCGCCTCAAAATCACAAATGAATTGGGAATAATGAAAATAGACGTTCCTAATATTGCAGTATAAGGCTACTAAACTGGCTTTTAGGAAGGCCACCTGATAAAACGATAACACATCGCATTTGCTAAACGAGATATCTACCGTTTCGTGAAAGATTAAACTTGAGACTTTAAAAATGCCACTTACCTCAATATTAGCCATGTATAAACAGCCGTGGATGTAACTTTCATAGTTGTTCAGCTCATAAAGCGATTGGCCGCCTGTTAGCTCCAAACTCCCGTCAATACAGGCCTCATTCGCATAAATACTGGGTATGATTTCCGTATCGTTGAAAAAATTCTTTCTGGCTTCACCAATGCCAATAGTACAATACGAGAACTTCAGGTTTTTCATTTCAGAATGACTAATATCAATACCGCCATGAAACACACAATTATCAAAGGACAGATCAATATCAATACGTGCTTTAGACAGATCCAGAACATATTCATCCGTATCGATATGCTTTAGGTTGTATATTCTTTTAACATACTTGTTATAATTACCCATGCTCATAATATTAGCATTGGCAATGTGCAATTTGTTCTTTCTAAATCTATACCTATAGCTTTCAGGAATCCTTAAAAACCAGTTGAGGATCTCCGATCTAATGATATTAGTAGTATTGGTATTGTATTCGATACGCCCTTTCGGGAGTCCTCTTTTAAACAACAATACTTCGGCTTTGGTTAGCGTGAGTGCACGCACGTGTGCATGCAATTGCAAACTCTGGTATTCCGACTGCCGGTCTGCAGGAGCGCTTATGAAAAAATTGATGTTATTCAGCAGGTCTAAAAACTTCATAAACTATATTATTCGTAAAATTTTATGAGCTCTTCATCATCAGTCATGACTATATGACCTGTAAGCCTGTCGATTTCAACATTGGTTTTAAATAAGGACCCTTTAAAAATGACGTAAACGTCATTTATTCTGAGTTTAGTAGTTGGGTTTTGAAAATCAAACGCTTCAGTTACTTTGATCGCTATGGTTTCCACAGATGCCTTTTCGAAAAATTCGTTTAGTTTTTTAAGCTCTTCTTCTTTATCGCGCTCTAACCCTGATTTAGAAGCGTCTGCACGTAATGACATCTCTAAAAAAGGAATAATGTCCGCTTTGTTATCTACTAAATAAAACTTACCGTGCCGGCCTTCAACACTATAAAAAAAGAATTTAATGTAGGCTACAATGTCAATATCGTTTTTGAGAATGATATGGTTTTGTTCATTGGCACTATAGATGCCTCTATTGGTTTTATCCAGTATAAAACTTAACCTGCTTTTAAAATAATCCTTGTAATTGTCATTTAACAATACAGATACGGGGAATTCACTTTTAGAATCTGAGATCTTAAAAAGGCTGAGTCTTGGATAAAATTTTATACGCTTAGAAACGCTAATCTGCACATCCTGAATGGTAATCTTCCTCGTACGTTCATTATGATTGGTATCACCCATACCAAAAAAAAGGTCTTCGGCCATATCAAACCCCTTATTTAAGGCTATAATTTCTTCGGAAGTAAATTCCATTTTTTGATCCTTTTGATGAATAACTTCCCAATCGAACCACTGATCAATTAAGTTCTCCTTTGCCATAAATAGAATGCAAGTATAATCTGTTAATAAAAATGGGGTACTTAAAACTTATGTACTCCTTTAAATTGCTATTAAAAAAATCTTTTTGGAATTTGGACCACTGTATGCTATGGTTCTCTCAAATATATAAAATATAAACGAATGAAAAGTCCATTTTTAGTCATTTATTGTCCGTTAGTTCACCTTCATTATTTAGTCGATACTAAAGACATTGGTCTTTTGCTTGTACCGTTCATTACTTTGTTTAAAACTCTAACAATAGATTAACACCTTATGACGTTATTTTGTATAAATTCGTCAATCAAAAAATTTTTGGCAGCTTAAAAACCTGTCAACGGCTTTATAGAATGAAATTATTAGTTACCCTAACCCTAATAGTTCTATCTGTTAATTTACAAGCTCAGAATATCCCCGTTTCTGACACTGAATTAAAGTTAGCAATAGAACAGCCCTCATTTAAAAAAGGGACCTTTGTCAACGAGATTGTTATTCCCGTAATCGATCACGATTCCACAGCAACTGTAGATATTAAAGCAGCGCATTGGAATACTAAAGTATTTAACCCCTATAAGAATACTTTGGTAAAATTCCCTATACACCTAAAGTTTTCTGATAGTACTTACGCCTCCCCTATTCCCAGAGATAAAGTTGTTACCTCACGATACGGATGGCGCAAAGGCAGACCACATAAAGGTATTGATATTGATCTTATTACCGGCGATAGTGTCTTTGCCATGTTAGATGGTATTATACGTTTTGCCAGCTATAATAGCGGTCATGGTCGTACGGTAATTGTAAGACATTACAACGGTCTGGAAACAGTGTATGCCCATTTATCACGCTATGCCGTAAAAGTCAACGATACGGTTAGAAAAGGACAACTTTTGGGTAAAGGTGGTACCAGTGGAAATGCCAGAGGCAGTCATTTGCATTTGGTAGTGAATTACAAAGGCGTATCCATAAACCCGGAGTACCTCTTTGGTTTTGACGAGAACAATACCATTAGAGCTCAGGATTTGTGGGTCACACACCAATGGACACGTCCGCACATGCACAGTTCTAAAAGGCAAAGTCAACTGGCACTTATACTTACTGAGGAAGAAGCTCTAGAAAGTCTTAAAAAGCAAAATAAAATCTACATTGTAAGGCGTGGCGACACCTTATCTAAAATAGCCCAACGCAATAATGTTTCGGTAACTTCCATATGCAAAACCAATTTTATAAAGCGTAATGCCGTAATTAAAGTAGGCCAAAAACTGGTCTTAGAATTATAGTACTTTAACGATTCGCTAATAAAAGATTACGATTGTATTAAGCTTACTATCAAGCTTATATATTTGGTTTAAATTGATTTACATTTACTAATAAATTGATTTAATAAGCAAAAAACGATTAGAAGATGACCATTTTTGTAGATATGGATGACGTGTTGGCAGATACCTATGGCAGACACATTGAACTTTATAATGAAGAGTTTAAAGAAGAATTATCACTAGCCAATTTTGAAAGTGGCGAAGTATGGCAAAACGTCCCCGAAGTACGACAATCCAGCATTCTTAAACATGCACATACCGAAGGGTTTTTTAGAACCCTAAAACCTATAAAAGATAGCCAGATTGTAATGGAAGCTCTTTGGCACAAGTACGACGTATATATCGCTACAGCTGCCACACAGTTTCCAAATTCTCTACGTGAGAAAAGCGATTGGCTCGATGAGTACTTCCCATTCATTCCTTGGCAACACCGCATTATGTGCGGGCATAAGTTTATTTTACGTGGCGACCTGCTTATAGACGACAGAAGCTATAACTTGGAAACATTTGAAGGCAGTACCTTATTATTTACATCACCGCATAATGTACATACCAAAGGTTATGACCGGGTGGATAATTGGTTAGATGTGGCCAGAAAGCTTCTCTAAGACAATTTTACCCTCACCGCATTTAGACCTCTTTTTCCTTTTTCAAGTTCAAAGGTTACCTGATTGCCTTCTTTTATTTGATCTATGGTATCAGATATATGAACGAAGTATTTTTCATTAGTTTCATTATCAGAAACAAACCCATAACCTTTAGCGTCATTAAAAAAGGCGACCTTTCCTTTTTTTATAGGATCTTCTTCAGGTTCATTATCTTGTTTTTTCGGAATAGTAATCTCAATGCTTTCAGCCTCAACATTTATTTTATGTAATGGATCTGGTGGTGTATCGGTAAGATTCCCATTATGATCCACATAAGCAAATTGAATCCCTTTAGAGCCGTTAGTCTCTTTTTCGAGTTTGCGGGCTTCCATTTTCTTTTTTTTCTCTTCACGTTTTTTTAAACGCTTTTTTTCTTTCTCATTTTTGTTAAATGTTTGCTGTGATTTAGCCATAGAGTAGATATAGATACCTTGATTTAAAATTAAACTAAAATCTGCTTCCTAGGATTACGGTACCTTTATATTATTGTAATAATTCTAAAAACGATTGTGGTTAAATATGATCACCTGCTTTCTTTAATTTCTTTCCTGCCAAATTACCCAAAGCATCATAGCTAGCATACTTGTATAGTCCATGCAAGGTAGGACAATTAAATACAGTGGCAATGATATGATCTAAAGTTTTTTGATCAACTACTATATACGATCACTTCTTTTCAGAAATCTCTTTATTAATAGTACTTTGATAGTATTACTTCGGGTCTAAAATCGTACTGATACGTTCTATACAATCCCTATAATGGTATCGTGTTTCAGTATTCACGGCCTGTGTTGCTGCAATTTTGAGTGCTTTACGCAAAACATTAAGTTCTCCTCTTACCAATGCTCTAACGTCGGACTGATTGACATTATAGTATTTACGACTGCGGTTAGGATCCATTTTTTCAGTCATTAAATACCCCATTCTATCAATATAAACACGTTGTAAGTTTCTGCGATACATGCTTACATTAGCAACTTGTTTCGTTTCAGACCAAAGGCCTTTTCGTAAATCTCTTAGCATTTGTAATGCCGAATAATTACTTGCATCTAAGGCATGGTGATCTAATAACCTTCCCAAACGTTCAAAACTTAATATGCCGTTTAAATGTCTGGCTTGCAATCGTCTGAAACGATCAGTGTATCCGGCATAATCAATATTGGTCATAATACTTTTATCGACCATCCAGGTAGGCGATGTAAAAGCATTCTTATGCAACCATTGCATGGCAGCTTGTTGATCTGCTTTAGCAACTGCCGAATAAACCACACCCGGCTGTGATGGTGTTTTGAGATCTTCATGCACGCCGCCAATATGTGTGGTAACATGGCCTATATATCTTGACCACACGCTCAAAAGCTCACCGTACAGCTCGGCTAAATCACTATAATCGTTCGTTTGATCACTGGTCCATTTTGGCAAATTGGCCGCTACGATTTTTAAGTTTTTAAGTCCATAAGTACTGGCTTTAATACTATTATCACCAATATCTTCCGTTTGTGACCTAGGGTCGAAGCGACTACTTTGCTTCCCAAACTTGTAGCGTGGATCATCTGCTTTGTCCATGATCCATTGATCCAAAGTTTGACGTTCGTCTTCAGCAGATGAAGCTTCGGGAATATAGCGGTATCCATAATTAATGGCATACTCATCGTAAGGCCCCAATTGTCTTATAAATCTAATATTAGTATCGCCCGGTTGGGCAATGTAATTGTATCGTGCATAATCCATTATGGTTGCTGCAATACCATACTTTTGTGTAAATGTACCATCTCTGTAACTCTCCACATCATAGGCATTACTGGCACACATATTATGTGGTAACCCCAAGGTATGCCCCACCTCATGAGCTATGACCATTTTCATCATCTCTCCTATTTCAGCATCGGGAGTATTTAGTGTTCGTGCCGATGGATTTGCTGCTCCGGTTTCGAGCATGTATCGGTTACGATAGGATCTTAAATGATTATGGTACCATATGATATCACTTTCGATGATTTCTCCGGTTCGAGGATCAGAAACGCTAGGTCCGGTAGCATTTCGCGTAGTACTGGCCACATAGCGTATCACAGAATACCTGATGTCTTCCGGACTAAATTCCGGATCTTCAGTTTTCGATGGCGGGTCTTTAGCAATAATCGCATTTTTAAATCCTGCCACTTCAAAGGCTTTCTGCCATAACTCTACCCCTTCTTTCATATAGCTTCTGAACTTTTCGGGTGTAGCCGGATCTAAATAATACACAATAGGCTTCACAGGCTCTACCAATTCACCTCGTTTATAGGCTTCAATATCTTTGGGTACTAATCGCCAGCGTCTTATATATGTTTTTTGATCGGATTTTAATGCCTCACTGCTATAATCGTATCGACTCAAAGTAAACCAGCCAACACGATCGTCAAAATATCGAGGTTGCATTTTTTCTTTAGGCAATAAGATCATGGATTGGTTCATTTGAACACTTATGGTCTCAGCACTACGATTGCTTGGTGGTTTGGTGGCATTGTAGGTAAAATCCTGAATGACTTCGATATTCTCCGGAAAACTTTTCACGGTATTGATAAAGCTTCTGGACTTATCCAGGCTTCTTACGCCATAGGCTTTTCGTAATCCCGAGGATAAACCACTGATGGCTTTAACATCGGAACCGTAAAAACTCGTAACATCAATCACTACAGCCGTAGAATCTTCAGAAAATGCTTTGATATCAAACGCGTATAGTGTTGGCTCATAATTATTAGATGAAACAGAAACCTGTATAGGCAAGCTATCATTAGCAATAGCACTATAGGATTTCTCTTTAATCAGTACTTTGTTCTTAAAACGTTGCCAGGTAATGAGTCGGGTATTGGTTTTGGTACCTGCATTAACGTAACCGCCTCCAAGGTTAGATGGCAGCTTGGCAAAACGACTGACCAGTAACATGTCGGTATCGAGATGATCGTTAGGGATCTCAAAATAATATTTGTCATCTACCATATGCACATCAAACAAACCTTCATCGGTTACAGCGTCTTTGGTAATGACTTCATGGTACGCTTTTATTTTGCCTTTTTTCTTCTTTTTAAGTGGTTCTGCCTTTAGGGCCTTTTCGGCTTCTTTTTTTCGTTTTCGTTTAGACTGTGCTTCTACAGAATGGTAACTAAACATCAATAGCAAGCAAACGGCAATGCAGCATATTTTTCTCATTGATACTAATAAGGATTGGTTAACAAAAATTAATTAATATGAGTTCAATGTAAGATTAAATCATAGTTTTATGATTAACAGCTTTGAAATAAAATGATGGTCATGTCGACAGAGCGAAGAATAAGCGACGAGACATCTCATTCGTGATGAGATACCTCCTCGTTCCTCGTTCGGAATGACGGCATTTTATATATTGAACTCGTTTTAATTCTGACTAAAGATATGCAATAGATATTTAGTTGATGTTAATTTCTTAAAAGCTGTTAAAACCTTATTTTTAATGACAAATACGGTGTATTTTTGCAATTAATTTTTGCACAGATGAATTTAATCGCTTTCTTCAGAATTGTTGCACTACTCGAAGGAGTATCTTATATATTATTACTCTTCATCGCCACACCGATAAAATATTTAAAAGACGACCCGCAATATGTAAAGTTACTGGGTATGCCTCACGGCCTGTTATTTATTTTATATATTGGATTGGCATTCTATATTGGTGCTAAATTAAAATGGCCTTCAAAAACCCTTGCCCTAGTACTACTGGCATCAATTGTGCCGTTTGCAACCTTTATTGTGGACAAACGCCTATTGAAAAATCTTAAGCATGGATAAGCTCAGACATTTTGTATATGACTTTTTAGTTGACCAAGGCGTTTCTGAACACAGTGCCGCCTATCTGAATATGATCATATTACTGATTGGTGTTGTTATTATTGCCTTCATTATTGATTTCATAACTAAACGCATCTTATGGCGTGTGTCATCGGGTATTGCCAAACGTACAAAAACCAATTTTGACGATATTCTTATCAGTAATAAGCTGCCAAGAAATGTCGCCCATATCATCCCCTTATTGATCTTAATCGAATTTACGCCTGCTATTTTTTCAGATTTTGATCATGTAGAGAATTTGATTGAAAAGACCCTCATGGTCATTGGAATTGTACTGACATTACGCATCATTAGAAGCATATTAAATAGCATCAAAGATTACCTAAAAACACTAGATCAATTCAAAGACAAGCCCATAGACAGTTATATTCAGGTGTTTATGATCTTTGTGTGGGTCATTGGTATTTTCTCATCTTTTGCAATTGTTACTGGTGTTTCGTTTGTTGAATTTGCCACAACACTTGGTGCTGCTTCAGCTGTAATCATTTTATTGTTCAGAGATACCATTTTAGGTTTTGTAGCTAGTATTACGGTATCTGCAAATGACATGGTGCGCATTGGTGACTGGATCACCTTTGAAAAATATGGTGCCGATGGTGATGTCATTGAGATCAACCTGGCTACGGTAAAGGTTCAGAATTGGGATAAGACCATTACAACCATACCCACTTACGCCCTAATTTCAGATTCGTTTAAAAACTGGCGTGGTATGATGAACTCTGGTGGAAGACGTATCAAAAGAGCCGTCATTATTAAAGCAGCCAGCATTCATTTTCTCGATGAGCAACACATTGAAGACCTCAAAAAAATACAGCTCCTCACCGATTACTTGAATACACGATCACAGGATATTAAGAAACATAATACCGAAAATCATATCGACAAAACGTTATTGATCAATGGTAGAAACCTGACCAATTTTGGAGTGTTCCGAAAGTATCTGACCGCCTATATGGAGCAAAATTCTGCAATTCATAAAGATATGACCATGATGGTTAGGCAATTAGCGCCAACACCTCAAGGTATTCCTATGGAGATCTATGCCTTTAGTAAAGATCAGAGGTGGGTAAATTACGAGTATATTATGGGCGATATTTTTGATCATGTATTGGCGTCAATACCGTATTTTGATTTGGAAGCTTATGAGCTAAATACCACAATTACCACTACAGAATCATAATCGGTCTTTTACAAATTCTACTTTGGTTTTACCGTGCGGTGTGGGTTTACCATCGGGTCCTAAATTGACCATAATAATATTGTCTACCGTAATGATGGTTTCTCGGGTCATCTTGTTTCTTACCTCACATTTCATAGTAATAGAAGACCTTCCAAATTTGGTGACTTCAAGCCCTATTTCTACAATATCGCCTTGCTTTGCAGAGCTCATAAAATTGATTTCAGACATGTATTTGGTAACAATCTTGGAGTTTTCGAGCTGAATAATGGTATATAACGCGGCTTCTTCATCGATCCAGGCCAACAAACGTCCTCCGAATAGTGTACCATTTGGATTTAGATCTTCGGGCTTGACCCATTTTCGTGTATGAAATCTCATTTATAATAATTTTTGTTGCAGATCTTCATTAGGGATCTTAAGGTTAACATTTAATGCTGTATTTAATTGTTTTATAAGATAGGCCGATAGTAATGGCGATTCTTTTTCAATGTTCTGATGCACAAAGAAATTGATCTCATTAATGCCTTCGGATTGCCATATTTTTAACCGCTCTACCCAATCGTCTAACCGCGAATAATCGGATTCATGATTGGCACCGACATACCTTACAAAAGCTTTAGAATTGGTCAGACGCATGTGCATAATGTCTCGCCTACCCGCACTATCCACAATTATATTCGATACATTATGAGCTTCTAAAAGTTGATATAACGCTTCTGAGATACCGGCATCATTATACCAATCCGTATGCCTGAATTCTACTGCTAATGGAATCGCTTTGGGCCAGCTTTCAATAAAATTTGCTACTCTGTCAAAATCCTTAGGTGCAAAATTATTGTGCATTTGTAAAAATACAGCACCCAGTTTCTCTTTTAAATTAACAGCACTGTATAGGTAATGTTCTACCACAGCTTTGACTTCATTTAGGCGTTTCCAATGGCTGATTTCTTGATTTAACTTTGGAAAGAATTTAAACCCTTCCGGCGTTTTATCGTACCATTTGATAAACTGCTCTGGTGGAAATATTCTGTAAAAGGTTGCATTCAATTCAATGCTATTGAACTGTCGTGAATAATATGCCAATTCATCTTTAGTTCCTCTGGGATAAAACCCTTTCAGGTCGGCTTTGTTCCATTTGGCACAACCGACATGGATACGCAATGCATCATCAGACCGGTTCTCATTGAGTACACGTTTAGTATCCAAATGGTCTTCGGGTAAAGTAAAATCTATAATTTCCGGATTATCGACACGTCCAAACTTCATACTTGCTGTTTTATTCAAAGATAATTCATATCGTCTACTTTAGTTGTGTTTTCATTTTGATTTTTTAGAATAATGCTTCATTGTTAATAACAGCGTTAACAACATAATAGACCGCCTTAAAAATGCGTATGACATATCGCTATATTTAATTCCAAATTAACCTAAACTTAATAACGCTATGGCAAATCGCACTGAAGACTTACTTAGTATACGCCCGGAAATTCTATCAGCTAAGGTTTATGATAACATGAATGCCGATGAGGCTTTTCAGAACATCACCCTAAGACCTATTATCAAATTACAAAACGATCTTTTCGTTGCTGTATTTCAAAATTATATCGCCAAACATAAAAATGTGTTTTATGAATTGTCCCTTCAGAAGCAACTCGATTATGTAGAAAATGCCATTCATAAGGACATGAAATTCCGGAATTCTTTAAAAGGTATGATCATTGGTCAATTTACGATAACCGAATACCAAACTTATATCAAAAACTCTTCTGCATTAAATAAACGCATGATGAATATTGTCAAACAACGTCTCATAGATAATATTCAATTGCTAACCAAACCTGAAGTTCTTAAGGCTGTATAGTAAATTTATAATTTCTTTAACAACAGAACCTTTAATTATTATTTAATTTTGAAACGTTCATTTCAAATAAAATGCCAAAAACTGAAGTTTTTAATAGAGAAGATGTTTTAAATCGGGCCATAACCGTTTTCCATACCAAAGGGTATAATGCAACGTCTATGCAAGATTTGGTAGATGCTACCGGCTTGAACCGCTCCAGTATCTACAACACCTTTGATAATAAACTCAATTTGTTTTTAGAGTGCTTAAAACTGTACCAGTCCAACTATCAGCGATTAACATCAAATATTCTGCTGAATGCCAGTACGGGATTAAATGCTATTCGTTCTATTTTTGACATGCATCTAAACGATGTGCAATGCACCAAAGTAAACAAAGGATGTATGATTGTAAATTGCAAATCTGAAATGGCCAATCAGGAACCTGCAATTAATCATTTTCTAAGATCTAATCAAAACGATACCTTATTATTGTTTGAAGATCTGATCACTAAAGGTAAAACGGATCATAGTATAACGACTGAGGTTACTACTAAAGCCTTGGCTTTATATTTATATTCTGCATTACAAGGGTTTAGAATGACCAGTATTTTGGTAAATGAGAAAGACGAACTGCAAGGTATTATAAACAATACCATGCACAGATTGAATTAATTTTTTTTAACTTAATTTGAAACGATTGTTTCAAATAAAACATGTATTATGAGCAAATTAAAAAACAAAGTCGCAGTAATCACCGGCGCAAACAGTGGTATCGGGTTGGCTACGGCTAAACGTTACTTACAAGAAGGTGCAAAAGTTGTGTTGTCGGGAAGACGAAAAGAGGCATTAGATGAAGTTGCAAAAACATTGGAAGGCGATTTTATCACAGTTGTAGCTGATGTGGCAAAGGATGAGGACAACATTAACCTTATTCAACAAGCTACCAATCATTATGGTAAAATAGACATCCTATTCCTAAATGCAGGCATTGCCCCTATTGCACCTACAACAGATATTACATCTGAACATTACAATGAGATTTTTGACATCAATGTCAAAGGTCCAATACTTGCAACCAAAGAAGCGTTACCACATATTAATGACGGTGGTACTATATTATTCACCGGTTCTATTGTAAACCAAAAAGGATTTGATGGCTTGAGCGTCTATTCTGCCAGTAAAGGTGCACTGCGTTCATTTACCAGAGTACTAACTTCTGAAGTGAAATCGAGAGGTATTAGAGTTAATACAATTGCTCCAGGACCTATTGAAACGCCACTTTATGGTAAAATGGGATTACCTCAGGAAGTTGTTGAAGAAATGGGGAAAGGTTTTGCTGCTTCAGTACCATTGGGACGTTTTGGCACTTCAGAAGAGATTGCCAATGCTGCATTATTTTTAGCATCAGATGAAGCGTCTTATATTAATGGGGTAGAATTGGAAATTGATGGCGGTTTAAGTCAAATATAATTAGGATTACAGCCATGAAATTAAAAAGCCAAGTGAAAACACTTGGTTTTTTATTATATCAAAGATTCCCCATTGAGATTGGTGGTAAGCACATCACTCATATAATCAAAATAAGGTCGTATGGCCACAAATGCAGTATTGACTTCATTAAGAAAATCTTTATCTAGCACCTGTCTATCTGTATAATTCTTTGTAAAAATGTATTGCTTCCTCCTAATAAGGTCTATAGCTGGATGTTCTTTATCAAAACCTTTAGGTGCCGTTTTTAATTCATCACCTACAAAATCTCCCCAAATCGATTTGAACGCCTTGTCATTGATAATGCTCCTGATTTCAGAATCATCCATCTCAAACTCTTTTCTAATTCTGTACAAATCGTCTTTGTTTGGCTCCCAAAAGCCTGTAGCAATAAACGATTCATTTCCTGGAGCTATATGCAAATAATACCCACCTCTTAGTTCTGGCTTCTTTCTGTGATACGAACCACCAAAATGTGTTTTATATGGCGTTTTATCTTTTGAAAACCTTACGTCTCTATAGATTCTAAAGATTTTCATTTTATCAATGACATCGTGGGTATTGAGCATATCATTTAATTCACTGTAGGCTGATTTTACTTCTGCTTCAACAGCTTTAAATTCGGATTTATGTTCGGTAAACCACTCTCTGTTGTTATTCTTTTTCAGCTTGTTGAAAAAGGTAAATGTCGCTTTAGGTATCATACAAATTCTTAAAATATGGTTGTTATAAAAATAGGCAGCTTAAATTTAATTACAGGTTTTTTAACTATATTTTTAATATCTCTGTGAGACTTATACATCAAAGTACTTAAAACCTCCTTAAATATTGAATATAACTTGTTTTTTGAGAGAATTTTCATTATAATGCAAAACTTTTCTAATTGATTAAATATTATATGGGGAGACCAGCTACTAAACCGACGAAGTTAAAAGACGGTTACTACATTGAAATTCGAAATAAAGGTTCAAAAACAGGCGTTAAACTCTACAGTCAATCTAAATTGCAGATGCATCGTGCTATAAAAATGTATGAGCGTTCCAAAGAAGTGATCATTTTGGGAGAATCTGTCAATGGTAAATTTGTAGATAAAGAACCTGTACTTCACGTTGTAGAATAAGGCATTCTTACCTATTTTTCTTTTTATCATTTTAGTCCTAAAATTATTTTTTATAAATTGTTGATGAGTTCATGGTTGTAAATCATGATATTACTAACTAAATCAACACATTTATGAATGATTTATCTTCTAACAAACCGCCCGTTTGGTTTTGGATCGTCAGCGTATTGGCTTTAATCTGGAACGGCTTGGGTGTCATGGCTTACTTGGCCAGAGCTTTTGCCACTGATGAAATGATCGCAGCATTACCAGAAGAGCAACAAGCTGAATTTTTAGTGGAATATCCCGCTTGGTACACTGCAGCTTTTGCACTCGCAGTATTTTGTGGTACTCTCGGTAGTTTTGCCTTATTAATACGAAAAAATTGGGCTTATTTTCTATTAATTGTATCTGCTATTGGCGCCATAGTACAACATGTTTATTTGTTTACCAGCGTAGAATTACCAAGTCTAGTAATGCCAATCTTTATTATTGCAGTATGTATTTTTCTGGTATGGTTTGCTAAACATGCCATAAAGAAACATTGGATTACATAATTAACGTCCAACCAATCAATAAAAAAGGTATTAACGATCTTAGTTAGTACCTTTTTTTAATAATTCGTTTAGATTTGCTACAACCAACACTTTTATTATGACATTAGAAACAATAGACTGGATAATTATCATTTTTTTCTTAGCGCTTTTTGCGTTTATAGGTGTTTATGTTTCTAAACGTGCCGGAAAGAATACCAATGAGTTTTTCTTATCCGGTAGAAATATGCCATGGTGGTTATTGGGGGTAAGTATGGTTGCCACAACCTTTGCGGCTGACACTCCGGGTTTAGTTACGCAACTGGTAAGACAAGATGGGGTTTCCGGCAATTGGGTATGGTGGGCTTTATTACTTACAGGGATGCTCACCGTATTTTTCTATGCCAAATTGTGGCGCAGAAGTGGTATTACTACCGATTTAGAGTTCTATGAACTACGTTACAAAGGAAAAAGTGCTGCGTTTTTAAGAGGTTTCAGAGCCATATATCTGGGAGTTATTTTCAATATTATTACTATGGCTGGTGTCTGCTTAGCGGGTGCTAAAATTGCAAACATTATGTTAGGGTTCTCTCAAACAGAAACACTAATATGGGCCTCGATTATTGTTATGATCTACTCCACATTAGGTGGTCTTAAAGGCGTACTAATTACCGATTTTATACAATTTATTATTGCAATGGTGGGAAGTATTTGGGCTACAGTTCATATTGTGAATATGCCGGAAATTAAGGGTTTAGATAATCTACTAACTCATAGTGATGTGGTGAATAAATTGAATTTTTTTCCAGACTTTAGTCATACAGAATCTCTAATTACGCTGCTCATTATTCCTTTGGCGGTACAATGGTGGAGCACATGGTATCCTGGTGCAGAACCAGGAGGTGGCGGATATATAGCACAGCGTATGCTTGCCGCAAAAGACGAAAAACATGCCACCTGGGCCACCTTATTTTTTAATTTTGCTCATTATGCCATACGACCATGGCCATGGATCATCGTTGGACTGGCATCCCTGATTATTTTTCCTAATCTTGAAAGCCTTTCTAATGCATTTCCTAACCTTACTGCCGAAATGCAAGGTGATGATGTGGCATATGCTGCCATGATGACTTATTTGCCAGCCGGGCTTATAGGTATTGTGATGACCTCATTGATCGCCGCATTTATGAGTACCATTTCCACACAGCTCAATTGGGGCAGTTCATACATTGTAAATGATTTTTACAGTCGATTTATCAATAAGAATGCCAGTGAAAAACAAAACGTGATGGTAGGGCGAATTTCCACTGTAGTATTAATGGTATTGGCAGCCTGGTTTTCATTTTACATGCAGTCTGCCAAAGATGTGTTTATGTTACTGTTACAAATTGGTGCAGGAACCGGATTATTATTTATCTTAAGATGGTTTTGGCATCGCATCAATCCCTACAGTGAAATTGCCGCTATGCTCATTTCATTTGTGATCGCAATTTTCTTCTTTGTAAATGGCAAGCAAGAAATGCCATGGGTAGAACTAAAACCGCATTGGCAATTGGTTACAGGTGTTGTCATTACTACTATTGGCTGGATCTTGGTGACTTTACTCACCAAACCTACAGATAATGACACCCTCAAAAGCTTTGATACATTGATCTTTGAAGGTGAGTCTAAATTCAAAGGGTTTGGCATTAAGGTCGTATTGTTCTTTTTGGGAACATTTGGAGTGTATGCCACACTGTTCGGAATAGGCCATTTAATTTACGGCAACTATACCAGTGCTATACTACTATTAATCAGTGCAGCTCTGATTGGTTATGGTATTGTGATTACGTTGAAAAGAACACGCTAATCAAAATCTACCGCATGTAGTATTAAACCTGAAGCCGGAGCAATATAATCCATAACTTCTTGGCTTTCTATGGATAGTGAGTGCTTTATATAGTCTAATGTGACTTCGCCTCTACCCAATTTGATTAAGACGCCAAACATTAAGCGTATTTGATTTCTCATAAACCCCTTACCCTTAACTCTAAACACATAGGACTGTTCAGGAAAGAAACTCGCTGTATACATGGTATTTTCTATAATGTCAGAAAACGATACAGTTCTTACATACTCACCATTGTCTGTTGCTTTATAACAGTAGGTTTTAAAATTATGTGTTCCTTCAAACAGCTTAGCGCCTTGTTGCATTAGCATTACATCCAACGGTTCTAAGATGGTCGTCATGATTGGTGCACAAAAAGGGTGGTTTTTTTGCCCTTCTGAAAAAACATAATGGTATTCCTTTTCTTTTGAATCCTGGATAATGTTAAACGTCTTATCTACAGCTTGAATGGATAAAGCCCTGATATCTTGAGGTAAGTTATGATTAAACAGTTCTAAAAATGCCTCAAAATCCTCAATAGGCGAATCGTAAAGAAATAATTCTAAAGCCGCATCATTAGCTGAAACCATGGCATCGGTACGTCCCGCGCCAAGTGTTTTAAAGCGTTGGTCTTTAAGAATATATTTTAGCGTGCGATCAATCATTAGGTGAATGGTTTTAACATCTGGTTGCTTTTGCCAACCGTGAAACCGATACCCCAAATACTGAATCTTAATCAAATAATAAAACCGCTTTTCAAACATGAGAACAAGAACGTTATTTTATTGGTGATTCCAAAAAACGTAGCTAGTTTTATACTTCATATATGATAACAAACATTAATTTACTTAATGCCGCCCTTCTAATACCTTTACCACATCATCCATTCTAAATCCTTTGGCTTGTAATAGCATAAGATAATGAAATAAAAGATCTGCACTTTCCTCCAAAAACAGATCGTTATTCTCATCTTTGGCTTCGATCACCATCTCTACAGCTTCCTCACCTACTTTTTGTGCGATCTTATTAAGACCTTTAGCAAATAATGATGCCACATAAGAGGTTTCGGTGCTTGCAGATCGCACTCGTGAAGCTATGGTCGCTTCCAATTCGGAAATAAATCCAAAAGATGGGGTGTTGACCATATTCCAGCAGGTATCAGATCCTGTATGGCAAGTTGGACCTTTAGGATTTACCAATACCAATAGCGCATCATTATCGCAGTCTGCTTTAATATCTACCAAATTTAAAACATGACCACTCTCCTCACCTTTAATCCACAAACGTTTTTTAGATCTGCTGTAAAATGTCACTTTTTTAGTCGCCTTGGTTTGCACTAAGGCTTCAGCATTCATATAACCCAGCATTAGTACTGTTTTTGTTTGTGCGTCCTGCACAATGGCAGGAACCAAACCGTCCGAATTTTTATCAAAATCTATTTTCATTGTTTAATTTATTCAAACTATAACCTTATGGGAATATCTTGTTGTTGTAATTGTTGTTTAAGTTCTGTAATAGGTATCTCTCCATAATGAAATACACTTGCAGCTAATGCTGCATCTGCCTTACCTGTGGTGAACACATCTTTAAAATGTTGAATTGTTCCTGCACCTCCAGAAGCAATAATAGGCACATTGACCATCGCAGAGAGTTTTGCCAAAGCATCATTAGCAAAGCCTTTTTTTGTACCATCATGATCCATGGATGTAAACAAAATCTCTCCTGCACCTCTGGATACTACTTCGTCCGCCCAATCGTATAATTTTAGCCTTGTAGGAATGGTTCCTCCAGCCAAATGCACATACCATTCGCCATTTATCTGCTTAGCATCAATAGCAATCACAATGCATTGGCTGCCAAATTTGTCAGATAACGCATTGATCAGCTCCGGGCGTTTTACGGCTGAAGAATTGACCGAGATCTTATCTGCACCACAATGGAGCAAATCGTCCACATCGTCTACTGATGAAATGCCTCCGCCTACGGTAAATGGAATATTGACATACTCGGCGACCTTCAACACCATATCATGCATGGTCTTTCGTTTTTCCTGAGTGGCAGAAATATCTAAAAAGACGAGTTCATCCGCACCATATTCTGCGTATTGTTTTGCCAATTCCACAGGGTCTCCCGCGTCTTTTAAGCCTTTAAAATTAATTCCTTTTACCGTTCTTCCATCTTTGATATCCAAACATGGTATAATTCGTTTTGTTAGCATTTTAATTTTGTAGTATAAATTGTTCTAACTGTTTTAATGTGATGTGCCTTTCATAAATGGCCTTACCAATAATAACGCCTTCACAACCTATGGCTTTTAACTGTCCCAGTTCGTCATATTTAGAGACCCCGCCTGAAGCTATGAGTTTTATAGTTTCTGTTTGGCTTATTATCATTTTATACAGTTCAAAAGAAGGTCCTTGAAGCATGCCGTCTTTTGAAATATCCGTGCATATGACATATGATATGCCTTTCGATTGATAGCCTTGAATGAATGGTATTACCTCCAAATGACTTTCTTCCTGCCATCCGGAAATGGCTATTTTTTCATGCCTGCAATCTGCACCTAAAATGATCTTATCCGAGCCATAATACAATAGCCAATCCTGAAATATTTCGGGGCTTTTAACAGCAACACTTCCTCCTGTAACCTGATGTGCTCCTGAATTAAACGCAATCCTTAAATCATTACTCGATTTTAAACCACCTCCAAAATCAATTTTTAAGTTGGTTTTTGATGCTATGGTTTCCAGAATATTGTAGTTTACTATGTGACTGGCCTTTGCACCATCTAAATCTACAACATGCAGGTACTGTATTCCGGAGGCTTCAAATGCTTTTGCTACTTCTAATGGGTCTTCATTATATACCTTTTTTGTACTGTAATCGCCTTTGGTCAGGCGCACACATTTGCCTTCTATGATATCGATTGCCGGTATAATTCTCATGTTATAGATTTAAAAAATTTTTTAATACTTGTTCACCAGCCACACTGCTTTTCTCAGGGTGAAATTGTACCCCATAAAAATTGTCTTTTTTTAAGGCTGATGTGTATGGCAAACCATAATGTGTAGTTGCAATAGCAGTCTCTTTACTATACACTGCATAATAGCTGTGTACCAAATACATATATGTATTGTCTTTGATGCCTTTAAACAGTTCAGATTTGAGGTTATTGATTGTATTCCATCCCATCTGAGGAACTTTAACGTCATGGTTAAATCGTTTGACCATAACATCAAAAACACCCAGCCCCTGAGTATGCCCTTCCTCTGTAGCGTTGCACATCAATTGCATGCCTAAACAAATGCCCAGAACAGGTTGTTTTAAATTTGGAATTAACAAATCTAGCCCCGTTTGTTTTAATTTCACCATCGCTGAACTTGCTTCACCTACACCGGGAAAAATCACACGATCTGAAGCTGATATCGTTTCTACATCATCAGTCAAAACTGCACTTACACCGAGACGTTGTAAGGCAAACTGTATACTTTTTATATTGCCAGCTCCGTAATTTATAATCGATACTTTCATTATAAAACACCTTTAGTTGAAGGTAAAATCATTTTTTCCACATCGCGTTTTACCGCCATTTTGATCGCTTTTGCAAAGGCTTTAAAAATGGCTTCGATCTTATGATGTTCATTAGTACCTTCGGCTTTAATATTCAAATTACATTTGGCACCATCTGTAAAAGATTTAAAAAAATGATAGAACATCTCTGTTGGCATTTTGCCTATCATTTCACGTTTAAATTCTGCTTCCCACATCAACCAGTTTCTTCCCCCAAAATCGATAGCTACCTGTGCTAGGCTATCGTCCATTGGCAAACAGAACCCATAGCGTTCTATACCCAATTTATTTCCTAATGTTTTAGCAAAGACTTCGCCAAGTGCTATGGCTGTATCTTCGATGGTATGATGTTCATCAACTTCCAAATCCCCTTCCACATCTATATCCAAATCCAATTGCCCATGACGTGCAATCTGATCGAGCATATGATCGAAGAATGCTATACCTGTACAAATACGCCCCTTTCCTGTACCATCGAGATTAAGTGCTATTTTAATGTTGGTCTCATTAGTCTGGCGCTGTATTTCTCCTTTGCGTTCTGTTGTTTTAAGGAATTCATAAATGGCTTCCCAATCGTTAGTTTCTAAAGCGATGTAAGATTCCAGTTCTGTATTGCTTATCGTAACTTCATTTACACCCAGATTGGTATTATCATTTATAAAAATACCCTTTGCACCTAGATTCTTAGCCAACTCTATATCGGTCAATCGGTCTCCTATTACAAAAGAATTTTTCAGATCATAAGATTCAGAAAAATATTTGGTTAATAATCCTGTATTTGGTTTTCGGGTAGGTGCATTATCTTTAGCATAAGTACGGTCTATATACTGGGCTTTAAAAGTCACCCCCTCCTGCTCAAAGGTTTTGATAATAAAATCATGTACCGGCCAAAACGTATGTTCAGGGAAATCTGCTGTCCCCAAACCGTCCTGGTTAGTGATCATGACGATCTCAAAATTTAATTCTCCAGCTATTTTACTAAGACTCTGAAAAACTTTCGGATAAAACTCTAACTTTTCAAAACTATCGATTTGTTCATCTGAAGTTTCTCTTATTAAAGTGCCATCTCTATCTATAAATAAAACAGGTTTCATGATAAGGTTTTTAGTGTGTTTATAAGTTGATTATTTTCGTTTGGTGTACCGATTGTAAATCGTAAGCAATTACGACATAATGGCTCATGGGTTCGATTTCTTACAACTATACCCTTTGCTATCAATTGCTGATATCGTTTATTGGCATCGTCAACTTTCACCAGAATAAAATTAGCAGCTGAAGGGTATACGACCTTTATGATAGGTATCGCTTTTAAGCGCATTGCCAAGCGATGCCTTTCTTCTATAATAAGATTTATTTCGGCATCAATTTTATTCATTTCTGATAGTCTGACCATCGCTGCGTTTTGTGTGAGCTGATTAATATTATAAGGCGGCTTAATGGTATTGAGTACAGAAATAATGGCTTCAGATGCATAACAAATTCCCAATCGAATTCCGGCCATACCATATGCTTTAGATAATGTCTGTGTTACTATAAGGTTTGGAAATTCATCCAATACACTCAGCCAGCTTTTCTGACTTGAAAAATCAATATATGCTTCATCAATAACTACCAGACCTTTGAAGGTCTTAATCAAGGTTTTTATATTTTCAGCGTCGATATTATTAGCGGTTGGATTGTTGGGCGAGCATATGAATAACAGTTTTGTGTTAGCATCTATAGCATTTCTAATTGCATTTACATCAGGTTGAAAGTTATTATCTAAAAGTACGGTTCTGTTTTCAACGGCATTGATCTTTGCCAAAACACCATACATTCCATACGTTGGTGGCAGGGTGATAACGTTATCCTGATTGGGTTCACAGAAAACTCTGAAGATCAAATCCAGCACTTCATCACTTCCATTCCCTAATAGTATTTGTTTTGGTGATATGTTCTTAATTACTGAAAGTTGAGCTTTCAGCTTTATTTGTTGAGGGTCCGGATAACGATTGACTTCTGATCGAAATGGGTTTTCATTAGCATCCATAAAGATCATACCTGCTGATGCATCTGTAAACTCATCTCTCGCCGAGGTATACGGTTGTAATTGCCGAATGTTGGTTCTCAAAAGTTGCGTTATATTCATATCAAATCTTTTAATCGTATGGATACTGCATTTTTGTGAGCCTGCAAGCCTTCTGCTTCTGCCATCAATTCTACAGTTGTTCCGATATTCATTAAACCCTCTTTAGATACCTTTTGAAAGGTCATGCTTTTCATAAAACTGTCTAAATTTACTCCGGAATATGCTCTTGAAAATCCGTTGGTAGGTAAGGTATGATTGGTTCCCGAAGCATAATCCCCTACACTTTCAGGAGTGTAATTACCTATAAATACGGATCCTGCATTAGCAACATTATCTACAAAGAAATCATTGTCTTCCGTGTTTATAATAAGATGTTCCGGACCATACGTATTGATCATCTCTAATGCGGTTTTATAATCCTCCACTAAAAGAATTTTTGAATTGGCCATAGCATCTTGAGCAATGGCTTTTCGTGGTAGTCTTTGAAGCTGCTCATCTACTGATTTTAGTACAGCTTCCACTAAACGCTCAGATGTAGAGATAAGCACAACCTGACTGTCCTTACCATGTTCTGCCTGACTCAACAAGTCTGATGCAACGTATGCTGCATTAGCCATATCATCTGCCACAACCAATAGTTCACTTGGCCCTGCCGGCATATCTATAGCGACGCCATATTTTGTAGCGAGTTGCTTTGCTACTGTTACAAACTGATTACCCGGACCAAATATTTTAGACACTTTAGGGACGCTTTCTGTGCCATACGTTAAGCCTGCTATAGCCTGAATGCCTCCAACTTTAATGATTTTGGTAACACCGCATAACTTTGCTGTATATAGTATTTCATCAGCAATTTTCCCTTCTTTATTTGGTGGCGTACACAACACAATATCTGTACATCCTGCGATCTGTGCCGGAATGGCTAACATTAAAACTGTAGAAAATAAAGGCGCCGTACCTCCCGGGATGTATAACCCAACCTTCTGAATAGGCCTTTTCTCTTGCCAACATTCTACACCTTCCATGGTCTGTACTTTGATGGTATTTGTTTTCTGAGCTTTATGAAACTTTTCTATATTGGATTTAGCTATTCCTATGGCAGATTTAACGGCTTGTGAAACTTGTTTTTCTGCTGCTTCAAATTCACTATCAGTGACTTCATTGGCATTTAGCGTCACGCCATCAAACATGGACGTATACTTCTTAATCGCAGCATCGCCATTTTTACTAATATCTTTAAATACCTGAGTTACGGTAGCTTCAATTTCTTCTACCGATGATGTTGGCCGTTTTAATAAGTTAGACCACTCCATTTTTTTAGGGTTATTAATCACTTGCATTATACTACCATGTTTTCTATTGGACATACGAGGATACCTTCTGCACCTCTTAATTTTAATTCGTCAATGATTTTCCAGAACTCGTTTTTATTAATTACAGAATGTAATGAGCTCCATCCTTCTTTAGCTAAAGGCAGTATGGTTGGAGAATTCATTCCCGGTAGGATCTGCGTAATAGCATTCAGTTTATCATTTGGAGCATTTAAGAGCACATATTTATTTTGACGCCCTTTTAAAACCGATTGCAACCTAAACTGAAGTTTGTCTAATATTGCCTGATTGTCCTCACTTATATTTGGTGAAGCCGCCAACACAGCTTCAGATCTGAATAATACTTCTATTTCTTTCAAGCCGTTTTTAAACAGTGTGCTGCCGCTGGATACGATATCGCAAATGGCATCTGCTAAACCTATATTGGGTGCTATCTCCACAGAGCCATTAATGATATGCAGTTGAGCATTAATTTGCTCTGCCTCTAAAAATTGACCTACAGTATTGGGGTATGACGTGGCTATTCTCAGCCCTTCTAAATCCGCTAAGGATTGTGCTTTTGAAGATTTAGGAACTGCAACAGATACTTTACACTTTGAAAAGCCTAATCGTTCAATGATTGTAATGTCTTTTCCCTTTTCAACCAGAACATTCTCTCCTATAATGGCTGCATCTACAACACCGTCTCTAAGGTATTGTGGGATATCACCATTTCTAAGGTAAAACACCTCTAAAGGGAAATTTCCGGCAGAAGCTTTTAACTGATCTCTACCGTTATCGATAGCTATGCCGACGTCTTTCAAAATCTTCATAGAATCGTCGTGTAGCCGACCTGATTTTTGAACTGCAATTTTTAAGTTACTCATGCGCTGAATTCTATTTTTAGGCTTGAGAATTCAAATGCGTCAATTATCGGAAATAAAAAACCCATTTGATTCATCAAACGGGTTTGTACATATTTTGAGTTTATTCAATACATTTTCACCTCGCTTGATGGCCAGTATGAAAATGATGATGTAATTGAATAAATGTCATGTCGTTTTTGTTATGAACAAATTTTCAGAATTTTTTTTTACAATTCCTAATTTTTAAGAAAAATTTATTGATTTCCTAATATGATAGGCATTCCAGAATCTCCCGAACCGATCACAACCACTTTACTATTCGGTGATTCTGCTAGTTTTATGGTAGCTTCTATACCTTTATCCTGAAGGATTTTATCTGTTAATGAAGCACTTAATATACGGTTAGCATCTGCTTTACCCTGAGCTTCAATAATCACTTTTTCTGCTTCCTTTCTAGCGGTTACTAATCTAAACTCATATTCAAGGGACTCCTGTTCTTGTTTTAATTTACGTTCAATGGCGTCTTTAATCGTATTAGGGAGTCTTACATTTTCTACCAGTACACGTTTTACATTAACGTATTGTCCTTCCAGATCTTTTTTCACTTCTTCAAGAATTTCTAACTCAATGATATCGCGTTTGCTTGAGTATAGTTGCTCTGGTGTGTATCTTCCAACCACACTTTTTGCAGCGGCATTTACTGCGGGACTCAATAATTCGCGCACATAGTCTACCCCTTTGGTTTTTATCAGTTTTCCAAGGTTACTGTACTCTGGTTCAAACCATATGGTTCCACTTACGGTAATGTCCAAACCGTTTACTGATAATACGTTCATCTCATCTGAAATGGACTGTTGTCTTACTTTTTGAATGATCATGGTATTCCATGGTGCAACGATATGAAACCCTTCACCATAGGTTTTGTCTGTATTGATACCATCACCGAAGCGTTCAAAAATGACGCCTCCTTCACCTGGTCCAATAGTTACTGCTGATTTTGCAATTAAAATGATCAATAGTACTACGGCTATAAGTATTGGTAAACCTATTTTTGGTAATCTTTCCATTTTATCTTCTTTTAAATTAATCCGTTATATTTTCTAATAAACCATTCCAAAGATAAGGCTAATGCAATTAAGCCCAATAGATATTTCCAATCAATTAAGGGTACTACTGTTTTATTACTTTTTTGAATTGCTACAAATCTTTTATCATTGATCAAATCTTCTATGATGTCAGCACTGTTATCTATAAAATAACTCGTGCCATTGGTTTTGCCAGCAATATCTTGTAATTTTTGTACGTCTGCATTCAAAAACTGCTGCTCTACATTATATTCTAAAACTTTAAAGTTTCCTGAAACCGATATGGGCTCTTGATTATGCTTTAAAGTAAACTTATAATCTCCAGGCGCTATGCCACTCAAATCTATACTGTATGAATTGTTATTGAGTAATAAAGGGAAGGTTTGTAACGTGTTGGTAGTTTCATTATTCAAATCCAACAATAAGCTTGCATTAGCATCGAACTCATAATTTTTATTAAAATATTGCGCTGTGACTATAAGATTATCATTGCCATTGTAAAAGGACTTATAATCTACATTAAGACGGTTTCTCTTTTTGTTTGAACTTAGATATTGTACTAATTTACCAACCACATTGTCAAAATCTAAAAAACTCCCTGAGTTGAGGTACGATTGTGCGCGCCATCGCCAAAGACCTTCTCCAGACAATACAGCATGTTTTTGATCGCCAGATTCCAAGGTGCTCAACATGGATTGCTCAGTATCATTACCATTTACAGTTTTATACAACAGCACATCGTGAGGAACATTAAATTTCAATTCGCCAAACTCAGAAGTCAAGGGTGGGAAATCTTCAAATGTGATATTATCGACAATGAAATTATTATAATTGATATTGAGTTTGGGTTGAAACTCTTCATCTTGATTCGTAATTTCCTGTTTAAAATTTGATTGAGAACCATTGAGTAGCGGAATATTAGTCGTCTCTCCAATGATTGTAAATGTATTGCGTTTTTGAGTTGAGATCTCTTCCAGTACTGGTATGAAGTTATTGTTTGGTTGATACAGCACAACTAATTGATAATCTTTATTCTGAGATATATAATCTTTTGGTTTTACTAAAGTTACTTTACGTTGTTCATTACTTTCAATAGCTTTTTTTAAAGCTCCCAAATCCGGATGCAAACGATCATATACCAATGCTATATTTGTCTTCTGATCTATAACTTCTACCGCAAAATTCTTTACATTATTTACTACATTTTTTTCATCTGAAAGTGCCGTAAGTTCAACTTTATACGATTTAACACCCGCTGCACTGGCTAATAAGTTCGTCGTAACTATTTCTGAAGACTTAGCAGGACTGAGCACTAAAGGCTTATTGTATAAAAGATTACTGCCTGACCATATTTTAAGTGCTGTAGAGACTTCTTCTTTCCCCTTATAGCTTACGATGACTTCAACTGGAAACTGATTCTTAAGATAGGCGTACCTATTAACATTTAACTGTTGAATCTTTAAATCCGTATAGGTTATTGTATCTCCAAGAATTACTGGGAAAATGGGTTGATCGATTTTGGTCGCTGCATATAAATAGTCCTTCCCGTACGTTTGATTACCGTCCGTAATTAATACCAATGGCGATGTTGTATTGTCGTATACTTCCGAATGGTTGTCAAATACTTTAGATATGTTAGTTTGCTTATCTTCAAAACGTAACGTATCCAGAGCTTTATATTGACTACCAAATTCATAATATTGAATATTGAATCGATCTTTTAACGCTTCACTTTCTATTAGTGTACTTAAAAATGCTTGAGCCTGCCCATCCTGTTTGAGATACTTTACAGATTCGGAATCGTCTATAGCGACTATCAAATTAGGCTTTTCTTCATAGAAAGTTACGGCATCAAACTTAGGATTAATTAGAAGCAATAAAACTGCAAATAAGCTTATACCCCTCAATATAGCTAGTGTCAGGTATAAACTATTGCGCTTTTTTGATTTATATATATATTGAAACAGCGCTAAAAAAAGCGCTGCTACTCCAGCTATTATGATATATCCTATTGTTGCTGTTTGCAATCTTTAATGTCTATTCTTTAGTTCTTATAATATCAAATGAGTCAAAAAACTTTTTAATATCAGCATTCCCATCTTTGTCTGTGGCACATATAACCTGAGTAAAATACATGGTATGTTGAACCAAATATACCCTTACGTGTATGTAGCCTTGCTGCATTTTAATCTTTGCAGCCCTTCCGGGGAATCCATTTAGTGTAATGGTTTCCTTTCTGTCAACAGTTCCTTTAACATTTGAAGCGGCACCGCTCACGGCACCATCCAATACCGCATTGTCTCTATTAGAGTCATCACCTTCAAAAGCATCTTTGTGGTAATCTGTTCTGGCTAAGGCATAGATGTAATTATTTGGATTAGGGTTAACAGTATCTTCAAAGAAATACATTTTCATAGTATACGAGGTCGTATCTACTGGTACTTGTTGATCCATACGTTCCGGTTCGCCAGGAAAGTCTGCTATGACTCCCAATTCCAGATTCTTGAAAGTTTTCCATTCTTGAGAGAATGCTATCGCACAGATGAATAATACTACTAAGGTCGTATATCTTACTTTCATAATTATTGTTTTTAAGTTAGCATACCGCCATCAACATTTATAGTTTGCCCTGTGATGTATGCTGACATATCACTTGCTAAAAACACACATGCATTGGCTATATCTTCCGGAGTTCCGCCACGTTTTAAAGGAATTGCAGAGCGCCATCCGTCTACTGTAGCCTCATCTAATTTGGCAGTCATTTCGGTTTCTATAAATCCTGGAGCTATGACATTGCTTCTTATATTCCTAGACCCCAATTCTAATGCTACAGATTTTGAAAAGCCAATAATGCCTGCTTTTGAAGCCGCATAATTGGTTTGTCCCGCATTTCCTTTAACACCTACAACCGAGCTCATATTTATTATGGATCCCTTACGTTGTTTTAGCATGGTACGTTGTACCGCTTTGGTCATATTAAATACGGACTTCAAATTCACTTCAATAACCTTATCAAAATCTTCTTCTCCCATTCTCATCAATAAATTATCTTTAGTAATCCCTGCATTATTTACCAATACATCAATACTTCCAAAGGCTTCCATAACATCTTGTGCCAATTGCTGTGCTTCTTCATAGCTTGCTGCATTACTTTGGTAGCCTACAGCTTTTACTCCTATTTCATTGAGTTCATCTTCTAAAGCTTTAGCTGCATCAACAGATGAGCTATACGTAAATGCCACATTAGCACCTTGTTCTGCAAATATTCTTGCAATACCTTTTCCAATGCCTCGACTCGCTCCTGTTATGATTGCTGTTTTACCTTCTAATAATTTCATATGGATATTTATTTCGTTGATAAGTTAGTGTAATTATTGTGTATATCGTTAATTCAAATATAAGAATTACCTCTAGTTTGCCATAAAAAAACCTCATAATATACGTTAAAATTATGAGGTCTTTTTGTGATACAATATTTAGAACTATTCTATAACTTCACGTCTTTAGTTTGATTATAGTTAAACAAATAGTCAATATCCAATTCCTGAACTTTTCCTAACGTGTTTAAGGCTTTAAAATCGATATCATTTTTGTTACCAATTACCATTACGTTATAGTTTTGGCCTTTGATGTTCTCATCAAAAAAGCCTTTAAGGTCTGCCAATGTCATATCTTTAATGGCATTGTACATCGCTTCTCTATTATCATTATCAATGCCTCGTTTTTTAAGACCTTCATACGTCCAGAATATGTTTGATTTTGTGATACGCTGAGCAGCGATTTTTTTCAATGTGGCTTCTTTGGCCTGATTGAATTGGTCTTCTGCTTCCGGCATATTGGTCATCAATTCCATCATAGCATCTACGGCTTGAGGCATTTTATTAGCTTGCGTCCCTACATAAGCCATAATATAGTTGGCATCGTTCATTTCACTTGCATTCTGGTAACTTGAAAATGCTGAGTATGCCAGCGATTTAGATTCTCTGATTTCCTGGAATACTATAGATGATAACCCACTACCAAAGTAGGTATTGAATAAGCTAGATGCTGCCATTTTTTTAGGATCAAATTCTGAACCTTTAGCTAATAATAACATTTCACTCTGTACCATATCATAGTCTACGAAATATACATTACCTCCTGTTTCAAGCTCTTTATACTCCATTTTTTCAGGATAATCTAAAAGGTTTTGAGCTACAACGTGGTTTTTGTTTAAAGCATCTACTGCTGCAGCCACATCTTTTCCATAATAGAATACACGTTGTTTGTAATCTTTAATTTCTTTAGCTTTCGCTACTAGCTCTTCAGGCGTTATGGCTTTTAATTCTGCTGCTGAATAGATGTTTCTTAATCGGGAATCTTCACCATATTTACCATAATTCATTAATCCATTCCAAAGAATATTTCCTTTTTGAGTCTTACCATTTTCACGTCCTTTTAGAATACTTTCCACATATTTGTCATAAGCTTCCTGATCTGGAATGGCATTACTCCATAAATGCTCTAATAATGCTAATCCTGCATCTAAATTTTCTTTAAGTCCAGAGATACCTACATAAGTTTTGTCATTTGCTGCACTCACATAATAGCTAATACCTATTTTATAAAACTCTTGTTTTAACTGCTCTGGTGTATACTTGTCAGTTCCTAAATAATCTAAATACCCAGCCGCTAAAGACACTTTACGGTCATGATCTCTTCCCATATCAAAAATGATATTAAGGTTAAAGATATCATTGTTTGGATTTTCAACATATGATACCTTAATACCATTATCCATTTCTGTTTCTTTAATGGCTGTTTTATAATCTATAAACTGAGGCTTTAATGAAGAGGATTCTTTTTTATTTAAGGTTTTTAAGAACTCTGATTCTTTATCTCTGTTGAGTTCAATAGGTGTTATACCAGGGTTCTCAACCTTAACAATAGATTTGTCTTCACCTTTAATTTTATGTACTTCTACGTAATTGTTGCCGTAAAACGTATTGGCAAAATCAACAACATCCTGTTTAGTGATTTTCTTCATTTCATCCAACATCTCTAAACGGTTTTTCCAATCCTGAAAACCTATAAATGCTCCCAAATAAGCATATGCTGTAGATGAAGCATTTTCATACTGTTGTATTTGCGATAAACGAAGGTCATTTACTACTGCGTCTAGCAACCAATCTTCAAATTCTCCTTTTTTAATCTTTTCAATTTGTTCTAATAGCAAGTCTCTAACTTCATCTAATGTCTGACCTGATTTTGGTGTTCCGTACAATAAGTGGAATCCATAATCATTATCAAAATTGGTAAAAGACGATGCATTTTGAACGACTTGTTTTTGATTGAGATTAAGGTCAATTAGACCTGCTTGTGAATTGGCTAACATGAAATCTACTAGAGTTAACATTACCTCCTGATCAGTACCTTTACCTTCAGATCTGAATGCTACATATATAGATTCTGAAGTAGGTCCAAATACTTCTTTCTTAACTGGTGCAGTAATAGGCTCTAACTCTTCAAATGTAGGATGTGTAACTTCTTTTTTCTCATAACCTCCAAAAGCATCATTTACTTTTGCAATGGTGGCTTCAAAATCAAGATCACCAACTAAGATTACAGCCATATTATTTGGTACATAGTATTTATCAAAATAAGCATGTATAGATTCCATTGAAGGATTCTTTAAGTGCTCTGATATACCAATTGTAGATTGTGTGCCGTAAGGGTGAGTAGGAAACAAACCTTGGAGTGTTGCAAAATACTGCTTACGTCCATCGCTATCTTGTCCTCTGTTGAATTCTTCATATACAGCTTCCAGCTCTGTATGAAATAAACGCAATACTAATTTACTGAAACGTTCACTCTCTACCATCAACCATTTGTCTAATTCATTTGACGGTATTTTATTAACATAAACCGTTTGTTCATTTGATGTAAAGGCATTTGTACCTTCAGCTCCAAGTGAATTTACCATTTTATCATACTCATTAGCAATAGCTAATTTTGATGCTTCTAAAGAAACTTCATCAATCTTCTTATATATTTCTTTTTTCTTTGCTGTATCCTGCTCTTTTTTGTGTGCTTCGTACAGATCAGATATCTCTTTTATAAGCTTAGCTTCAGCGTCGTAATCTGTAGTACCTATTTCATCTGTCCCTTTAAAGACCATATGTTCTAAGTAGTGCGCTAAACCTGTATTATCAGCAGGATCATAAGTAGAACCTGCTCTTACAGCAATCAGCGTCTGTATTTTAGGCTCTTCTTCATTTTTACCCAAATAGACCTTAAGTCCATTATCTAATGTATAAAGACGTAAACCTGTTGGGTCGTCTTCTACCGTCTCATAAGTAAAACCGTTGGCATCTGTTTGAGATTTTACAGCATACCTGTCGTCTTTGTTTGCTTCTTCTTTACAGTTAAAAAATAATGCAACTGTAAATAGCATAACAACTATTTTAAAGTGTTTCATAGAAATTGGTTATATGTTTATAAAAAAATCCGCTGACTAAAATAAAGCCAACGGATGTATAACGGTATAGTTTTATATTTATTTTAACAGGAATTTATCCCAAAACTTCAGCTACTTTCTTACCAATTTCTGCCGGAGAATCAACAACATGAATCCCACAGGCTCTCATAATTTTCTTTTTTGCCTGCGCTGTATCATCACTACCACCTACTATAGCTCCTGCATGCCCCATAGTACGACCAGCTGGTGCTGTTTCGCCTGCAATAAATCCAACAACAGGTTTTGTACTGCCACTAGATTTATACCAATTGGCAGCATCTGCTTCTAACTGACCACCTATTTCACCAATCATAACTACAGCTTCTGTCTCAGGATCATTTATTAATAACTCTACAGCTTCTTTTGTTGTGGTTCCAATGATAGGATCTCCACCAATTCCAATGGCTGTCGTTATTCCTAAACCTTGTTTTACAACCTGATCAGCAGCTTCATAAGTTAATGTTCCCGATTTAGAAACTATGCCTACTTTTCCTTTTTTGAAAACAAATCCAGGCATAATACCCACTTTGGCTTCTTCCGGAGTAATAACTCCAGGACAATTTGGCCCTATTAATCTACATGCTTTATCTTTAATATAATCAGCAGCTTTAATCATGTCTGCAACTGGAATACCTTCAGTAATAGTAATGATTACTTTGATACCTGCATCTGCAGCTTCCATAATAGCATCAGCAGCAAATGCTGGTGGTACAAAAATTATCGTAGTATCTGCACCTACCTCTGATACAGCTTCAGATACTGTATTGAATACAGGTTTATCTAAGTGTGTTTGTCCACCCTTACCTGGTGTTACTCCACCTACAACATTGGTTCCATATTCTATCATTTGACTGGCATGAAAAGTACCTTCACTACCGGTAAAACCTTGAACAATAATTTTAGAATTCTTGTTTACTAAAACGCTCATGTATATTTTTTTTAGATTAATGGCTTATTTGCGTCGCAAAAATAATTGTATTATACTGAAATATGAAGTGAATTAGTCACTATTTTTTTTGAGTAAATCTAATAGTTCTGGAATCTTCTTTATCGATGCTATTTCTTTATATTTTGTTCTAAAATCTTCAGCTGGAATTCCAAAATAATGCTTATTACCTTCTAAAGATTTACTTACCCCTGCTTTAGCAGATATGACTGTTTTTTCTCCAATGGTTACACCACTGGTAATACCAACCTGTCCCCATATAGTCACATCATTTTCGATAACTGTACATCCCGCTATTCCTGTTTGAGAGGCTATTAATGTACGTTCTCCAATGACCGTATCATGACCAATTTGTACTTGATTGTCAATTTTAGCGCCCTGCTTTATTCTGGTATCTGCAGTAACACCTCTGTCTATAGTACAAGCAGCTCCTATATCGACATGATCTTCAATAACGACTCTTCCTCCAGATAATAATCTGTCATAGCCTTCGGGTCTCTTTTTATAATAAAAGGCATTTGCTCCCAGCACACTTCCTGAGTGTATCGTAACATGATCTCCCAAAACACAATCGTCGTAGATGCTTACATTGGCATGAATGATACAATTCTTTCCTATGACTACATTATGACCAATAAAGCAATTGGGTTGTATAATGGTACCCTCACCTATCTGAGCTGTATCTGATATCGATGCATCTGATGCAACAAACGGTTTGAAATGATCCGTTAATGTATTAAAATCTCTGAATGGATCATCAGATACTAGTAATGCTTTACCTTCGGGACAATCGACCTCTTTATTTATGAGTATAATGGTTGCTGCTGATTGTAAAGCTTTATCGTAGTATTTTGGATGGTCTACAAATACAATATCACCAGGTTGTACAACATGAATCTCATTCATTCCCAAAACCTGAAAATCTTCTGGACCTATAAAACGACATCCAATTAAATCGGCAACTTGTTTTAGAGTATATGGATTAGGAAATCTCAAAACCTGTTATTCTTTTATACGTTCTTTATAAGTGCCTTTTTCGGTCTCTACTTTTATTTTATCACCCTCATTAATGAACAATGGTACATTAACTATTGCTCCTGTTTCTACAGTGGCAGGCTTTGTAGCATTAGTTGCTGTATTGCCTTTTACTCCCGGTTCGGTATGTGTGACTTCCAAAATAACACTTGCAGGCATTTCTACAGATAATGGCATATCGTCCTCGGTGTTTATTAACACGGTTACAACCTCGCCTTCTTTCATTAATTCCGGTGCGTCTAATACCGATTTTTGCAATTGTATTTGAGAATAATCCCCGGTATTCATAAAGTGATAGGTATCGCCATCATTGTATAAATACTGAAACTTATGTGTTTCTACACGTACTTCATCAATTTTGTGTCCTGCAGAAAAAGTATTATCTATTACTTTCCCTGTTGTAACACTCTTTAATTTGGTTCTTACAAAAGCAGGACCTTTGCCTGGTTTCACATGTAAAAACTCTATTATTTTGTAAATATCGTGATTATATTTAATGCATAATCCATTTCTGATATCTGATGTACTAGCCATAATTTAATTTGATTTAAAGTATCCTTTCATGATACCACGATGAGAATTTTTGATGAACTGTAAAATTTCGTCCCTCTCCGGCGTGGCTTCCATTTCTGCTTCTATAATTTCTGAAGCCTGAGTATTATTATAATTCTTTTGATATAATATTCTGTAAATATGTTGTATTTCTCTAATCTTTTCTGTTGTAAACCCTCTTCGCCTTAAGCCAACAGAATTGATACCTACATAAGATAACGGCTCTCTTGCTGCTTTTACATATGGCGGCACATCTTTTCTTACTAATGATCCTCCAGTTACGAAAGCATGGTTTCCTACAGAACAAAACTGATGTACAGCGGTCATACCTGCCAACACCACATAATCTCCCACTGTAATATGGCCTGCTAAAGTACTGTTGTTTGAAAAAATACAGTTATTCCCAACAATACAATCGTGAGCAATATGACAATAGGCCATAATGAGACAATTATCACCAACTACTGTTTTCATTTTGTCAGTTGTTCCTCTGTTTATTGTGACACATTCTCTTATGGTAACATTATTTCCAATTTCTACCGTAGTATCTTCATCATTATATTTAAGATCCTGCGGGACTGCTGATATTACAGATCCCGGAAAAATATTACAGTTCTTACCAATACGTGCACCCTCCATAATGGTTACATTACTCCCTATCCATGTACCTTCTCCAATAACGACATTATTGTGTATTGTTGTGAATGGTTCTATGACTACATTCTTTGCTATTTTAGCACCCGGATGTACATATGCCAGAGGTTGATTCATTGTTTTAATATTATTTTATAAAACATAAAAACGCATTATAACTAATGGTTTAGAGTTCTATGATTTTACTTTAGTAATTTGAGCCATTAGCTCTGCTTCCGCACATAACTTTCCATTTGCATAGGCGTAGCCTTGCATATGACATATCCCTCTACGGATTGGTGTAACTAGTGTACATTTAAAGATCAATGTATCGCCTGGAACAACTTTTTGTTTGAACTTCACATTATCGATCTTCATAAAGAATGTAAGATAGTTTTCAGGATCCGGTACTGTACTTAATACTAATATCCCCCCTGTTTGCGCCATAGCTTCTACGATCAATACGCCTGGCATTACTGGTGCTCCCGGAAAATGGCCTGCAAAAAAAGGCTCATTCATGGTAACATTCTTCATACCTATAACACTACTTTCTGTAAGTTCAAAAACCTTATCAAGCAATAGGAATGGCTGACGGTGTGGTAGCATCTTCATGATCTGATTTACATCCATCAAAGGTGTTGCATTCAAATCTATGTGCGGCACATTATTACGTCTTTCATTTTTAATAATCTTAGACATTTTTTTTGCAAACTGTGTATTTACAAAATGCCCGGGTTTATTAGCTATGACTTTTCCCTGAATACGAGTTCTGATAAGCGCAAGATCACCAACGACATCCAATAATTTATGACGTGCAGCTTCATTTGGATAGTGTAATGTTAAATTATCTAATATCCCATTAGGCTTTACCGCAATGCTTTCTTTTTTGAAGGCCACTTTAAGTTTTTCTATAGTTTCAGCAGATATTTTTTTATCTACATATACTATAGCATTATTCAAATCACCTCCCTTTATGAGACCATGCTCTAATAACATTTCCAGTTCATGTAGAAAACTAAATGTTCTCGAATCTGCAATATCTTTTTTGAAATCGCTTAACTTGTTTAAGTTGGCATTTTGAGTCCCTAACACTTTAGTACCAAAATCTACCATGGTCGTGATTTTGTATGTACTTGAAGGCATCAAAATAATTTCACTACCAGATTCATCATCTGTATAGGATACAACTTCTGAAACAACATAAACTTCTCTACACGCATTTTGTTCAATGATGTTGGCTTCTTCTAATGCCTCTACAAAAAATTTCGAGGAGCCATCCATTATTGGCGGTTCTGAAGCATCTAGTTTTATTATGGCATTGTCAATATCCATTCCGACCAGAGCGGCCAAGACATGCTCACAAGTTTGTATTGTTACTCCGTTTTTTTCGAGACAGGTCCCTCGTTGTGTATTGGTTACATAATTAGCATCGGCTTCAATGGTAGGTTCGCCTTCCAGATCAATACGCTTGAATGCATAACCATAATTTTCAGGTGCCGGTGAAAAGGTGAGTGTTACGTCTTTTCCTGTATGTAGCCCCACACCATTTAGGACTACTTCTTTCTCAATGGTTTTCTGTTTTTCTTCAGTTTTAACTATTGCCATTTACCTTTTTTTCTAATTCGTTAATAGTCTTAACTAGTTTTGGTAAGTTTTTAAAATAAACATACGATTTATTATAATCGCCATAAGACAATGCCGGTGATCCCTGTAATACTTCATTATCATTTACATTTCTTCCTATTCCCGACTGGGCTTGTATCTTTACATTATTGCCTATGGTAATATGCCCCACGATACCTACCTGTCCTCCAATCTGACAATTCTCTCCAATCTTGGTAGAACCTGCTATTCCTGTTTGGGCTGCAATAACCGTATTCTTTCCTATTTCTACGTTATGTGCTATTTGTATTTGGTTGTCCAGCTTCACACCGCGTCTAATGATTGTAGATCCTAAAGTAGCTCTGTCTATGGTAGTACCTGCTCCTATGTCTACATAATCTTCTAATATAACATTACCGGTTTGTGGAACCTTTGAATATTCTCCTTTTTCATTAGGGGCAAAACCAAAACCATCAGCTCCTATTATAGCTCCTGAATTGATAACACAATTAGCACCTATTACACTTTCTGAATATATTTTTGCTCCAGAGAATACTATTGTATTTTCACCAATAGTAACATTATCACCAATATAAGTATTTGGAAATATCTTGACATTATTACCAATAGAGACATTATTCCCTACATAAGTAAATGCGCCCAGATATATATTCTCTCCTAATTCTGAAGTGTCAGATATAAAGCACGGCTGTTCAATTCCGGATTTATTCAGTTTTACCTGATTGTAATATTCTAATAACTTAGAAAATGCTTTGTAAGCATCCTCTACTTTTATGAGTGTCGTGTTGATCGGATTTTCAGGTTCAAAATCACTATTAACTATAGTGATCGAGGCTTCTGTTGAGTAGATATATGATTTGTACTTTGGATTAGCTAAAAACGTAAGAGACCCTTCTGTGCCTTCTTCAATTTTTGCCAATTTAGACACCTCTACCTCAGGATCACCTATGATATTACCTTCTAAAATTCCTGCAATTTGTTGAGCTGTAAATTTCAAATGTATGTCTTTAAAACTATTGGTTGGTTTTGGCAAAAATAGAAAAAATGTATCACATTCTGTTTTTAGGATAACAGATATAATATTTTGTCACCGGTTTGCTTAGGGCTTTAAGATTTAATTGATCTGTAGCTTTAACAATATCCTTGATCTTTCCATTTTTAAAATAGATGTTGATATTCTGTTTTTTGAGTTGATAGGCCTGATTAGATATAGAACCAGAGAACACAAAATATCTTGCTTCTTCTTCTGTGATACTGTATTTAGATTTAAGTTGATTTACATGTTCATTAACATCCGTTTGTTTTGCAGGCTTGTTCTTGATTTTTATTTTCAACAAATCTCTATTAATAATCATACCGCTGAGATTTGAAAGCACAAAATCTTCATGATACTGCCAAGTTTTCATTGCGGATATGACGTCATAATCATCTAATCTTGAGAATACTTCCAAAGCATCTTCATCAAAACTTTCAGCACTAATACTTCTACTCAAAAAGTACGCTAATGGCTCGCTGGCAAATAGAGTTACGCCTTTATCAACCAGTTCTTTTGCACGTTGTAAGGTTTTTGTCAGTAGTTGTTCAGCCACCAAACTCGTTTTATGTAAATACACCTGCCAATACATGAATCGCCTGGATATCAAAAACTTCTCTACACTGTATATTCCTTTTTCTTCTACAACCAGTTCTCCATCAATAACATTAAGCATGGTAATCAAACGTTCACTATTTATATTACCTTCAGCAACACCGGTATAAAAACTATCACGTTTTAAATAATCTGCCCTATCCATATCCAATTGACTAGATATCAACTGGCACATAAAACGCCTTTCATACTCGCCTTTAAACATGGCTATTGCCAATGTTAAACTTCCGTTAAACTCCTCATTCAATTTATGCATAAAATGAAGCGAAATATCCTCATGAGCTATGCCTTCGACTATACTATGTTCCATAGCATGTGAAAACGGTCCATGCCCTATATCGTGTAACAGAATGGCAACATAAAGTGCATTTTCTTCTTCAATAGAAATCTGCACATCCTTAAATCTAAGCACATTAACCGCTTTTTGCATTAAATACATACTCCCCAACGCATGATGAAAACGTGTATGGTGTGCTCCCGGATATACCAAGTACGACATACCCATTTGACTTATACGACGTAAGCGTTGAAAGTATTTATGCTCAATAAGATCAAAAATTAACGAGTTGGGTATCGTAATAAAACCGTAAATTGGATCGTTAAATATTTTAAGTTTGTTATTCAATTGCAAACTGAAATTTTTACATTAATCAGAAAACAAATATACATGAACAATATCAATATTCTTTGGGTAGACGACGAAATCGATTTACTTAAGCCTCACATTATCTTTCTAGAACAAAGGCAATACAGCGTGACAACATGTAAAAGTGGTACCGAGGCCATAGAATGTATTGAAAATAACAATTTTGATATTGTTTTTCTGGATGAAAATATGCCAGGGCTTACTGGTCTTGAGACGCTTAACGAAATCAAGGAAAAACGCGCTACACTTCCTGTTGTAATGATCACTAAAAGTGAGGAAGAGTATATTATGGAAGAAGCTATAGGTAGCAAAATAGCAGACTATTTGATAAAACCTGTAAATCCTAATCAGATCTTATTGAGTTTGAAAAAGAATTTGGACCATTCACGATTAGTATCTGAGAAAACAACTTCGAACTATCAACAAGAGTTTCGAAAAATAGCGATGGATATGGCTATGGTTAACAGTTATGAAGAATGGGCCGATTTATATCAAAAGCTTATTTATTGGGAATTGCAATTGGAAGGCATTGAAGATGTTGGCATGACAGATATCTTAGAATCTCAAAAAAATGAAGCCAACTCTCAATTCGGAAAATTTATAGAAAAGAACTACGCCGATTGGTTTCAGTCAGATACTGACGCTCCTATCATGTCTCATACCTTATTTAAAGATAAGGTTGTTCCAGAGCTAAGTGACAAACAACCCACAATAATGATTGTCATTGACAACCTACGGTACGATCAATGGAAAGCTTTTGAGCCTATAGTTAATAATTATTATAAGAAATCGTCTGAGCTCGCATTTTACAGTATTCTACCAACTGCTACTCAATATGCACGAAACGCTATTTTTTCGGGTTTGATGCCTAGTGACATGGAAAAGTTATTTCCTCAATATTGGAAGAACGATATTGATGAAGGTGGTAAAAATCTTCATGAAGCCGATTTTTTAAAGGCACAATTAAAGCGCTTAGGGCTTCATCATATCAAACATGAATACCATAAGATTACTAATTTGAAATCTGGTAAAAAACTGGTCGAAAACTTTAGAAGTCTAAAAGGTAATGATCTGAGTGTTATAGTGTATAATTTTGTAGATATGCTGTCTCATTCTAAAACCGAAATGGAGGTCGTAAAGGAATTGGCCTCTAATGATAAGGCTTATCGTTCGCTTACTGTAAGTTGGTTTAAAAATTCGCCCTTACTAGAGATGATACAACTTTCTCAACAACTAGGCTTTAAACTTATACTCACTACGGATCACGGTACCATCAATGTTAAAGCACCTTCTAAGGTCATTGGCGACAGAGATACCAGTTTGAATTTAAGGTATAAGACTGGCAGAAGCCTCACCTACCAGGATAGAGATGTATTGGCCATTAAAGATCCAAAATCTGTGCACTTACCAGCTCTAACCATGAGTAGTTCATTTATTTTTGCCAAAGGTGACCTGTTCTTAGCTTACCCAAATAACTTTAATCATTATGTCAGTTATTATAGAAATACCTATCAGCATGGTGGCGTTTCTTTGGAAGAAATGATAATTCCATTTGTGGTTTTAGACCCAAAATAACTCTTTGTAATGCATAAAACATCGATGAAATGCAAAAAATATTGGGTTTTTTAGTTTTTTATGCGTAATATTGCTTTCAAATTGTAATTGTAATCCATTGAAAACAATTGAATTGACATACAAATTACAAGACATTGACACAGTCGCGAAGCAAGTTATTAGCGCTTTGGGGGCTTCTAAGGTCGTCTTGTTTTATGGCAAAATGGGTTCTGGTAAAACAACACTTATACAAGCTATGCTTAAAGCTTTAAAAAGTGAAGATGTTGCCAGCAGTCCTACATTTTCAATTGTTAACGAATATCAAATTCCAAACGATCAGGTCTTCCATTTTGATTTTTATAGAATAGAATCCATAGAGGAAGCACTTAATTTTGGAGTTGAAGATTACTTATACAGTGATAATTGGCTGTTTATCGAATGGCCAGAGCGTATTAAAGCCTTGTTACCAAATGATGCTATACGTGTAGACATTACTATCGTTGACAACGATAGAAGATCCCTCAAATTGACCATAAACACTAGCAATTTAACCGAAACCATGCCCATGACACAGTAGAATTTCATTTAATTTTTTTGATAACGTTACCTCTCTAAGACGTAAAAATTTGCGGAAAAACCGTAACAGTACTATTTATATTCTTAGGATTTTAACAGCAAACGATTATGCTAAGCTTTAGGTCTGCCCTAAATTTGTACCATAATTAATTAATTAAATCCCTTGAATTATGAAAGCAAAAAAATTAGTACTAGCTATTGCGATTTTTGGAGGAATGTTATTTACTGTTCAGGCAACAAATATCATTGATCTTGAAGACCAAGCAACTACAAAAATTGAAAAGAAGAAAAGAAAGCTCACAAAGAGTTGGTAATAAAAATTTAACTAAGAGTGCTATAACAGGGACCATTTTCTCTACCATTATAGCCTCTGTTCCTTTTTTATTTTCTTTACATCAAGGTGTTCAGACCACAAAAGTCTGGGACACCTTTTTGTTTACTTATAATAGTGCATTTTGGGAAGATGCACAGTATGCCATGTGGGTATTTACAGGAAAACTAATTCCTTTAATGCTGTTAGTCATATGGTTCTTTACCTGCAGACATTGGTGGTATCATGTCCTGATAGTACCTATAGTTATGTATTCTTATCAGATCGTTCAAACCTATAATGCAGAAAAAACCAGTATTGACGAAAATCAATTATTAGTACTACTACCTGTTCTAGCTATAGTTGTTCCCTCTATTTATTTGATAAGGGCGCAAATGTTTAATAAAATCAATAGAGCCGATAAGACATTAGAAGAACTTGAAGAAGAATTCATGATCAAACCAAAAACATTTTGGGAAAAAGTAAAACAGTATTTTTAGAACCCAGCTCAAAATTAAGATCTCACAATCCCAATTTTAATATACTAATTGGGATTTTTTTGTTTTATGGGTTTATGTCAATTAAATTAACGATATCTTAAATATTCAAAAAAAATATTCGTAATTTGAAGTATCAATCCAACTTCAATGAGTAAATCGTTATCGCCATTTACTAAAGCTCAATTATTACCCCAGGAGGAGACTTTAGAAATATTAAAACAAAAAGGGGATCTGTTCATAGGCATCCCAAAAGAAACCCATTTTCAGGAAAAACGTGTCTGTTTGACCCCAGATGCAGTTTCAGCTTTAGTAGCCAATGGACATCGTGTAATGATTGAATCCGAAGCTGGTTTGGGTGCTAATTTTAAAGATAAAGATTACAGTGAAGCTGGTGCAGAGATTACTAAAGATACTGCTAAAGTATTTGCTTGTTCTATCATTCTTAAAGTAGAACCACCTTCATTAGATGAGATTGAACTCATTAACCCACAAACGCTTTTAATTTCTGCATTACAATTAAAAACCCAAAGTAAAAAGTATTTTGAAGCCTTAGCTGCTAAACGTATTACTGCTTTGGCATTTGAATTTATTAAAGATGATGATGGTGCATATCCTGCTGTACGATCACTTAGCGAAATAGCCGGAACGGCATCTATTCTTATCGCTTCTGAGTTGTTATCTAATGTCAATGGAGGCAATGGTTTAATGATGGGAAATATTAGTGGTGTTCCGCCTACTGAAGTCGTTATTCTTGGTGCCGGTACTGTGGGAGAGTTTGCCGCCCGGTCTGCTATAGGACTTGGTGCTAACGTTAAGGTATTTGATAATTCCATCACCAAATTACGTTGCATGCAGTCCAATCTGGGCACTACAATATACACGTCCACCATGCAACCAAAGAATTTATTAAAAGCGTTAAAACGTTGTGATGTTGCTATAGGAGCTGTAAGAGGTAATAACAGAGCTCCTGTATTAGTTACACGTACTATGGTTGAACATATGAAATCAGGATCAGTAATTATTGATGTTAGTATCGATATGGGAGGTTGTTTCGAGACCAGCGAAGTAACCACTCACGACCACCCTACTTTCGAATATAACGGTATTACACATTATTGCGTGCCTAACATTCCTGCTCGATATTCCAGATCAGCTTCTGTATCCATAAGCAACATATTCACGCCTTACCTTTTGGAAATTGCCGAAAATGGAGGTATCGAAAATGCGCTTCGTTTTGATAGAGGATTGAAAAATGGATTGTATTTTTACCACGGCATTTTAACGAATAAATCCGTAGCCGATTGGTTTGGTTTGGATTGTAGTGATGCTAACCTTTTAATATTTTAGTACATCCGCATGAAATTAATACAACGCGTAGGCTATTACCTCGGAGGTTTTGCCATTGGTTTGATCATTTTATCTTTTTTTTTAAGTGGTAAAGAAGCTTCCTGTGATTATAGCCCTAATGCCAGAACCGTAAAAAATATAAGCTCTAAAACCATTCAATATTCTGAAACTGCAGCTGCTGTAATCGCCAATAAACAACTTGACTCTTCTGTAGTTGTTCAGCTTATTAAGTTTGGTGATGTGGATTTTTCTGAAAGTGACACCAAAGCTGAAGGCTGTAAAACTTATAAGATTGACAATACCTATAAAGAACAGGAAGTCTCCATGCAGATAAAAAACTGCGATTCTATAGCTACAATCCTGTCTTTATCCTTTGAGTAAAACACCCTTATCCTCAAAAACTAACTAACGAATTACTATCTTTTTGGAGATATCATGTCCATCGCCTTCTAATTTAAGAAGGTAAATACCGCTTTGATACGATGACACATTAATTTCTCTAATTGCCGTAGGGTTTGTTTGCGAATTAGAGACCATTTCTCGCATCAGTTGCTTCCCTGTGATATCGTAAATAGCAATTACAGATGGATTGAACACCCCGGATATCTTCACATTTAAAGTTGTGGTTGCCGGGTTTGGGTATGCTAAAAATTCAAAGTTAACTTCTTCATCAGGATTAGGAACTTCTCCTCCACAACCACTATTTAATACTTCAACACTAACCGTATCCTCATCAAAATCTAAAGAATTAAACACAGTAACTGTATACAATGTAGTAGTCGTTGGAGATACTTCGATACTCTGTGTAGTTTCACCTGTACTCCATAAATAATCATCACCTCCGGTAGCTGTTAAAGTCACAACTTCATTTAGACATATAGCGACATCTTCACCTGCGTTAGCTTCAACACGCTCTACTACATTAACTGTCACTTCTTTTTCGTCATAGCAATCATTGATATAGCCTCTTGCCATATATGTTGTTGTGACGCTTGGGCTGACTGCTATATTTGGTTGCGTTGCGCCATTACTCCACTGATAAGTATTAGCTCCAGATGCAGATAATGTTATAAATTCGCCTTCTAAAACCTCAACATTATCGCCATTTAAGATAACCACATTAGGATTGGGGTCGACAAAAACAGTAACATCATCTGAGGCTTCTTGATTTCCTTGAGTCACTGTAACTGAATAGGTTGTGGTCGATAACGGACTAACGGTAATACTTTGTGTGGTTTCTCCTGTACTCCACATATAAGTATCTCCTGATGAAGCGGTTAGCACCACCTGATATTCATCATTCATACATACCCTTTGATCGTCTCCTGCCGAGGCCTGAAATACTTCAATTACAGTAACTACTACTGAGGCTTCAGCAGAACACCCATTGATAGTTCCTGTCACAGTATAAGTGGTTGTTTCTGTTGGCATAACCTCAATAGAATTTTCCGTTTGTCCGGTATTCCATAAGTAATTATCAGCTCCATTGGCTGCCAATACAGTACTTTGCCCTAATTCTATTGTAATATCGTTACTTACTGTTACAACAGGTATTGGATTTACAAAAACAGTGACACTATCATTATCTGAGTTGCCGTTATCATCAGAAACAGTTACGGTATAAGTAGTCGTTACTGATGGATTTACAGTTATTGTTGCTGTTGTTTGGCCTGTATTCCAAACATAGTTAGTACCACCTGTTGCGGTCAAATCTGTACTTTGACCATTGCAAATGGTTTGATCGTCTCCTGCCGAGGCTTCGAATACGTTTATTACATTTACCGTTACCGTTGCTTGGTCAGAACATCCATTGGTAGTCCCAGTAACTGTATATGTTGTCGTTTCTGTTGGCATAACTTCTATGCTGCTTTCAGTTTGCCCGGTATTCCACTGATAACTATCTGCTCCACTGGCAGTCAATACCGTACTTTGTCCTATTTCAATAGTAATAGCATCGCTTACTGTGACTTGAGGTGAAGGATTCACAAATACAGTGACGCTATCAGTATCTGAGTTTCCATTACCGTCAGAAACCGTTACAGTATATGTGGTTGTTACTGTAGGGTTCACTACTATGTCAGCTGTGGTTTGCCCTGTATTCCAAGAATAGTTAATACCTCCGGTTGCAGATAAATTAGCGCTTTGGCCTTCGCAAATGGTTTGGTCTTCTCCTGCATTGGCTACTAACGCGGTATTAAAAAAAAACGTCAGACTAAATCTATCAACAGCTACAACATTACCATTTCCCGCATCTTCACTGTAGTATGTCACTGTAAAATTATAAGTCCCCTCCTGCACGGTATATGGTGCAAAATCCAAATCAAAATGATCGGTCATCCCTGCATATATGGGCGAACTCTCAGTCCATACGCCATTTTCAATACCTGTCCATTCCACGCTCACACTCTCAACATCTGGATTATTATCACCACCTTGTGGGATGCTTCTAAAGTTAATTTGATTTCCAATTACATTCAGATCAAAACTAGCATCATCAGTGATCTCTTGTATTAAGGTATCCGTTTGTGCATTATATAATAAGTAAGACCCAAAAAATTCGTCTACTACAGTTATTTCTGCAGTATCTGTAAAATTTCCATCTTCCGTGGTAAATGTCATCGTTACTATACCTTCTGTATTTCCAGTAACCAATCCTTGAGCATTGACTGTCGCAACACTAGTATCATTACTAGACCAAGTACCATTTTGATTGGTGGCATTAACCGGCATGACTATAGCATTAAGCTGTATAGTCTCTCCTATGTCTATGGTCCCATTTTCTGGTGTAACAGATACTGAGGCCACATCAATTGCCACATTGGTAACTGTTATTGTGGACGTACCAATAAAACCACCATCATTAGTTGTGAATGTAATGGTAACTTCGCCTTCCGCAACCGGTGTTACCAATCCTGAGTTGCTTACCGTAGCTATACTTTCATCAGCTGAAGCCCATAAACCATTTTGATTGGTGGCATTATCCGGTTGTACCTGAGCATCTAATTGAATAGTTTCCGGAATGTTTATAGTTGCTGATTCCGGCACCAAATTAACGCCGGTGACAGCTATTGTTTCTATAGCGTTAGCATCTATCTCATTCAAAAATTCTTCTATACCTACATAACCACTTGGCCATTCAAATGTTGTAAGGTCATCATTTACACCAAAACCTCTGGCAATTTTCCATGCATCTGGTATTCCATCATTATTTGAATCCTGATATCCTGTATTAATAGGAGTATTAGAAACGTTATTATGAAAATTGATATAATGCGCATTCTCTTCATAATCTTGATACGAACTAGACGAATCGTATTGAACACAATCGCCAGCTATGGTATTTTCTAAATACATGACATCCAAACTATCAGAATTAGCTATACTATTGCCGTTAGCATTGAGATAAGCATTAGCCCCAACATTTGTTGTAACATAATCAAATGCATCTACAGCTGAGCGTATATTAAGCGGATTCCCTAATAAGTTGAATGGTGTATTAGATTGATATTGTGTGCTTATAGTAGAAAAATCACTGGTATTGAAACGCTCCCATAAGAAAAGGTTATCTGCGTCAGGATCAGTAAGATCATCAGTAACATAATTTCCTGCGGTATAAATTTGAGGTGTTCCCACAAGATCTAATTTATTAACAATGCCGTCGATGTTATTGACACATCCCTTAGAATAATAGTTATTGATATGGTTGAGCTCAAAATCACCCTGGGCACTAGTCAAACGGTACTTCCAATTAAAGATTACATTGTTAACTACATCGGCCCTTCCATTAGTATTAACATTAGGAAATCTGTGTGTGATGTTATAATATAGGTTATTATGAAAACTTAAGTTGTAGGACAAATTAGGGTTGTCACTATCTCCAAAAATAGAACCGGTTTTTCCTTCTGCTATCAAATTATTTTGCCAGGTGACATTAAATGTACTACCCGTTGTAGAAACAACCTCATCTGAGCCCCATGAAAAAGAGCAATGATCAATAATATAATTGGTACAGTTTAAAAAGCGAGCACCATCATCGATATTTGTTGGTGGGTCATAATCTGGTCTAAACCTGACATAACGAACAATAAAATTATCTGCTCCATTAAAATCCACTTTATTTCCTGTGATTGTTATACCTCCAGAAGGCGCTGTATGACCTGCTATGGTAACATTATCGGAACTCATTGATAGTACAGATTGTAACTCAATAGTACCAGAGACACTGAAGGTAATGATACCGCCTCCATTGTTATAGGTGTTTGTAAGTGCTTGTCGCAGACTACCAGATCCTGAATCGTTCAGATTGGTCACAACATAAACGGGTAATCCTCTACCTCCGGTTACATAAGCACCAGCACCAGTAGCTGTTGGAAATGCCAACTGTTGAGAATACAGGGTATAATTTGTGATTAGTATTAATGTAAATACAACGAGGGATGTGTACTTTGAGCGTAGCTTTGCGCCACAACTCAGTAGGCTATTAATCTTCATTGGGGACAATTAATTATTATGAACTAAGCATCAAAAAACACTTAACTCAATGATTAAAAACGGTTTAAAACTAAAATAAATATTTAATTAATACGACAAAAAGGATATAAATTCGATGAAATGATTTTATTTGTAAATAAAATACTACTTAAATATAATACATTCTCTTAGTATCGTAGTGTGCAATTTTTTGGTATTTACGTTTGTAATTAAAACTTAGATTTTCTTTATTTAAATTTTAACATTCAAGAGTTAAACCTTACATAATGCTCTTAAGCAATTGTTAACCATATTTTTTTACCGTTAAACCATTATTTAAACACTAAGTGTAATTAAAGGCTATCTTGGCGATGAAATTTTTTGCTCCAAATGAAAAAGATTTTAGAATATTTAAATAGATTTAAAGTCTACATAAACAACTCTATTTGGGTCTTGACCGGAATGGTAGTCAGGATGCTTATTACCATTTTTATCATCTCCAGAGTTGCCAAACTTCTTGGTACTGATGACTTCGGTTGGTATAATTTAGCCATTTCTGTATTTACGGTGCTTTTCTCTTTTTCTGCATTAGGTTTTAACCAGTCTTTCGTGATTAAGCATATTGTAAACGATGAAAGCTCTAAAGAACGTGTTTTAGGCACCACAATTATCTCAAGAATTGTCTGGTCTCTTGTATTGCTCGGATTGTTTGCTATTTGGATCATAGCTAGCGGCGCAGAACATAATTATTGGATCGTATTACTGGCGTGTTGTTGTATTTTGTTTCAGGTATCTGAATTGTTTGTGGCTTACTATCAATGGAAGTTAAAAGCTAACATTTATATAGGGTTGACATTAATTGTATTGGTTATTGTTGCTTCGCTATTAATTCTGGGCTTGTATATGAAATACGGCCTCACTTATTTTATTTCCATATACCTTTTAGAACGTGTATTGTTCTTAATAGGCTTACTTATCACCTTTAATAAGCTAGACATTAAGCTTAAGGAATTAAAATTTGACAAGCAACTCTTTAGATCCTTATTTTTTCAATCTTGGCCTTTATTAATGGGAGCCATTCTCACAGCACTTTATGCAAGGTTTGATCAATTCCTCATCAAATACTTTCTTAGCATTTCAGATATTGGCATCTATGGTACGGCAGTTATTTTAAGTCAAATATGGTATGTTGTTCCAAGTCTTATTATTCCTATTCTTTATCCAAAAATAGCAGAAAAGAAAAAAGAAAAAGATTATGATAACTATTTCAAAGTCATAACTTTACTATATGGAACATTGAATTATCTGGCTTTAGGCGTTGTTATATTCATGTACATTTTTGGAGATTACATTATTCTTGAGCTATATGGAGAAGCCTATGCAGATAGCACATTCATTCTTAAGATATTAATCTGGAACCTTATGATATTATTTCAGAGTCATTTAACGACCAGTGTCATGATAATTGAAGGCAGAGAACGTTATTTATTCAATACCAAATTAGCAAGTGTCTTTATTAATGTGGTTTTAAACATCATATTCTTAGCTTCTTATGGTATTGTATTCGCTGCATATTCATTATTGATATCTTCATTTGTATCATGGATTTTATTGGCGTTCTTTGATTCAAAAATGAGAATGTTATTAATCTTGAATATAAAATCATACCTACTACCTTTTAACTTTAAAAAATATATGATATAAATCGTGAGAGGGCTATTATTCATATTGCTGATTATGTTTGCTTGTGTACTCGATATTTACTTGTCGAGAGCCGGGTATAACCCCTCTACTCCGGCATATACCTTAATACCACTCTTCTTTGTCATTTTTGTATTAAGATATAATCCAAAAATATATACTTCTTACTTAAGGACGCATACGTTCTATGTGCTGCTAGCATTTGTAATCATTAGTCTTGCATATGCTGTAATAGAAGGCCCTTCGACTGAAGCTATCATGACAGAATTGATCAATGCAGTCATAACACTGATATTCTATTCTTTCGTATTGATTCTTTTCTCTAAAATAGACGATCGTATTATACGCTGGTTATTGTTTATTAGTATTCTTTTAATTATTGGTAGCCTCTTATATGACATGTTTGTCGGTCTGGACGTAATGAATGAAGATCTCAGGAAAGGCGGTTTTGCAGGCAATCCTAATATTGCGGCATCAGCCATGAAGCTTTTAGGGTTATGTCTGATTTATCTCTATCGCGATAAAAAGCTCATACGTTCATTACTATTGGTTTTTATTGTACTATCGACATTTATGACCTTTTCAAGGAGCGGTATGTTGGGTATTGTTTTAATGGCATTTTTTCTGCTTTTGAACAATTGGAAATTGCATATCGACATCAATGCCAAAACTGTAGTTCAGGCACTATCTAAGATGGTATTATCATTTGTAGTAATCTATTTTATTCTATTAACAGCCACTACATTTTTAAAACAGGAGATTCCAGAATTCGGTATGGGTGATGCTGCCAAGCGTATCGATATGCTACTTGGAAAAACATCCAGCACTACGGGAACAAGAGACGATCAGGGAAAGCATGGGAGAAAAGGACTTTTAATTCACTATGCTAATAAGTTTAGAGAAAACCCTTTTGGTTATGGTACTGGATACACTTCCGACAAGCTTATAAATCGTAAAGACACGCATAACTTTTACTTAAAAGCTGCTGTTAATTATGGTATAATTGGGCTATTAATAGTACTGACTTTCTTTTTCATTTCTGCAAAGAAAGCCATACAATATGACAATTATTATTATCTGATATTCACCATAATTATTATGGCAGAATGTATAGCCTCTCACAATATTTTACAAGAAAAGCCCACATTAATTGCTTTAGCTTTCTTCGACAGTAAACTCTACAATTTAAAAAACATTAGTTAACCACCATGTGCGGAATATACGGAACAACCATCCCATATAGTATAGAACAGGTAAAGCAAAAATTGGAGCGTACCAATTTCCGCGGGCCAGATATGACACAATGTGCCTATATGAACGATGATAAATCTATCATATTCGGGCATAACAGGTTATCTATAATAGATCTGGACCCAAGGTCAAATCAACCTTTTGAATACCAACATCTCAATATTGTTTTTAATGGTGAAATCTATAATTTTAAAACGCTAAAAGCACAATTGGTTAACGATGGTTTTGCCTTTAATACCGAAAGTGATACCGAAGTTCTTTGTGCACTGTACTTAAAGTATGGTCAAGATTGTGTAAAATATCTCAATGGCATGTTTGCTTTTGTGATATATGATAAATTAAAACACATATTCTTTGGAGCCAGAGATCGTTTGGGGCAAAAGCCGTTCTATATCTACAGAAAAGGAAAAATGTTTGAGTTTGCAAGTCAAATTTCCTCCATTCAATTGCATCACAAATCGTTAAGTATTTCAAGAAAAGCTATCAATTACTATTTGTCCTGGGGAAATGTACCAGACCCTCATAGTATCTTCAATGAAGTTGAGAAACTTTTACCTGGCCATATGTTCACTTTTGAGGTTTCAACTGGTAATTACCAAACAACACAATACTGGGATGTTGACTATAAAAAGAATTTTAAATACGAAGGCACTTATGATGATGCTACCAATGAGCTGGATCAACTATTAACCGATGCTGTATCACTTAGACTATTTGCTGATGTTCCTGTTGGTGTTTTTCTTTCCGGGGGTATAGACTCATCTTTAGTAGCAGCTTTAGCCACAAAAACAACAACATCTAAAATAAAAACATTTTCAGTCAAATTTAACGAGGATAAATTTGATGAAAGTCGGTATGCCCGAAAAGTAGCAGATCACCTCAATACAGACCATACAGAGATTGTATGTCATGTGGACGAAGGCCTAGACCTTATTGATAATTTCTCCTATTATTACGACGAGCCATTCGCTGATTCCTCTGCCATACCAACAATGTTATTATCTAAACACACCCGAAAGGATGTAACCGTGGCTTTATCAGGAGACGCAGGTGATGAGCTTTTTATAGGGTATAGTCGGTATTTAACACAAAAAGCAGAATCGTTATATAACATTCCCGGTTTTATAAGGAAACCTGCTGGTCGTGTTATGGGCAAATTGCCAAACTATAAAATGAAAGTCATTTCTAAAGCCTTCCAGATCGATGATTTTAACGATTATTATGTTAATGCTTTTATTGGTATAGATCATAGTTGGATCGCTAAGGACTTTGATACTTTAGATGTACCTGAGATCAAATATCTAAAACACCGCTATGGTAACAACCAAGAGCGCATGGCTACTTTTGACCTTAAGACTTATTTGAATTGGGATATCAACACTAAAGTTGACCGTGCTGCAATGGCTTTCTCTTTAGAAACACGTTCACCTATAATGGATTTCCGCGTTGCTGAATTTGCTAATAGCCTGCCTTCCGACTTTAAAATTCAAGACAGTAACCAAAAGCGAATTCTTAAAGATGTACTGTATAAGTATGTGCCAAAAGCATATTTCCAGAGGCCCAAATCGGGTTTTACCATGCCATTTTCAGAATGGTTTAGAGGTCATCTTAAAGATTATGTATTACAGGAATTGAGTGACACAGAACTTAAATCCATACCAGGAATTAATACCAAAGAGGTGAGTTTTAGAATACAACAGCACATGAGTTCTGAATGGGACAGATATCCAATGATTTGGCGTCTATTAGTCCTTAAACAATGGTTAAAGTCAAATAAAAACGCATATGCAATTATTTAGTGATGACTAAAAAAAAGATAAATATTTTTATAGTTCTGCCAACTCTACATCCTGGAGGTGCAGAACGCGTATTGACTTTTGTAGCTGACAATCTCAATAAAGAAAAGTTCAACACCACATTAATTGTTATTGGCAAAAAAGAAGAGGCTTCTTATGATGTAAATACCGCAACACTAGTGTTTTTTGAAAAACCAAGAGTTTTATCCGGTATTGCAACCCTATACAAGTATATTAGACAACACCGTCCGGATATTGTATTAAGTGCCGTAGGCCATCTAAACACCGTTACTGCTTATATGTCCTGGTTTTTTCCTAAAATAAAGTTTGTTGCCAGAGAAGTAAATGTATTAAGCATTCTGGCAAAATTCAGTACAAATAAAGGAAAAGGAGTATTCAGCTTCTTGGACAAGTATCGTTTTAACAGATTCGATAAGATCATTTGTCAGTCTCAAGATATGAAAAATGACCTCAATGCATCTTATAGCATAAAGGCAGATAAGCTAGTTGTGATCAATAATCCAATCACAGATGGGTTTTCATTAAAAACAAAAACCAAACCTTCAGACCCCATTGAATTCATTACTGTAGCAAGGTTAGTAAAGCAAAAAGGACATCTTAGAATCATTGAAGCATTAGGTAAGTTAGACATGCCTTTTAATTATACCATGCTAGGTAGTGGTCCGGAAAAATCCATATTGTTTCAACGCATTGAAGATCTAGGGTTCTCCAAGCAGGTAACAAATATTCCATTTACTAAAGCAGTTAATACATTCTTGTCTAAAAGTGATATTTATCTCCAAGGGTCTTATGTTGAAGGGTTTCCCAACGCCATCATAGAAAGTTGTATGGTAGGAACGCCTGTAATTGCTTTCAATGCACCTGGAGGTATTAATGAAATTATTGAACCCGGTAATAACGGGTATATTGCAGAAAATGAAGATGAATTCATCAAGCACATAGAGCATATGGTATCGAAAGGATTGCCCTCTCCTACTGAAGTGAGTCATTCCGTTACGAAACGTTATCATAAAGATATTATAATCAAAAAATACGAAGACCTATTTCTCGAGTTGGTCAATGTTTCATGAAGACTAAGAAGAATTTAAGCATATTGACTATTGATTATGGCGCAGGTGGTGCTGAACGCGTTATTAGCCTGTTGTTAAAAGAAATGGTAAACGACTTTAACGTCACACTGGTCATATTTTACAATTATGTAGATTATGACATTCCAGAAGACGTAGAGTTAAAGATTCTTTTACCAAAAGGTGATCGTATCAATACGCTATACAGAAAAGCCAAAGACACATTACTCATTGCAAAAAAATACAATAAGCTCATCCGTCAAAAGGAGATAGACATTTCATTATCGTTTTTAGCATTACCGAACATTATTAATGGCATTATGGCCAAACGCAATAAAACATTGAGAACGGTTATAAGTGAACGTTGTTTTCCCTCTATAATGTATAAAGCGAATAGGTCTTCTCATTTTTTGTCTAAGTATGTTTTTCCGATATACTATGCTAAAAACGATCATTTGTTTTCCAATTCCGAATACATCAATATTGACTTGAAAGAGAACTTTAAAGTTGACATGCCTATGTCTGTAGTTTATAACCCTATAGAAATTGATGAATCCCATATAAAATCAATGGCATCTATTAAAAAAACAGACACATTACAAATCATCAATGTAGGCAGCATATACGAACCAAAAAACCAAAAACTTATTATAGATGCTTTAGAAGGTCTTGAGCCAAAAGCATACCACCTTACCATACTTGGGGTTGGTGAGCTAGAAGAAGAAACCAAAGCATATACCAAGTCTGCTGGCTTAGAAAGTCATGTAAGTTTTAAAGGAAAAGTAAGCAATGTAAAGGACTATTTAATCAATAGCGATTGTTTTGTATTATCTTCAAACACTGAAGGATTCCCTAATGTCGTATTAGAAGCTATGGCTGCAGGTTTACCCGTAATCTCAACAAATTGTATGTCGGGACCTTTAGAGCTTTTAAATGATAACGAACCCGTATCCATAGCAACAGGAAGTTTTTACAAAGCAAAGTATGGCCTTTTGATTAATGTTAATGATACTGAAGCCCTCATTAAAGCTCTAGCCTACTTTAAAGACAATGATGACATCAGAAGGCATTACAGCAAAGTTGGATTTGAGCGCGCCAAACAAAATGCGCTTCCTAATATTTATAAACAAGTAAAAGAACTCCTAAACCATTAAAACCATATGTGTGGCATAAATGGCATCATATCGCATACTATTGCTCAAGAGAAACAATTGCACGATGCAATAGCAAAAATGAATCAACTGATCTACCATCGTGGACCGGATGAAGATGGGTTTTATTTCTCAAAAAATGAAACATCATCGGTAGCTATGGCAATGAGAAGGCTTTCTATTATTGATCTAAGTACCGGAAAACAACCAATGTATTCCGAAAATAAGGCTATTGGCATTGTATTTAATGGAGAAATCTACAATTACAGAACACTTAAACAAGAGTTAATAAAATCAGGAATAACCTTTAAAACTACCAGTGATACCGAAGTTATTCTCAAGCTCTACGAACAAAAAGGTCCGGCCGCTTTTAAAGAACTTGATGGCATGTATGGTTTTAGTATTCATGATAAGGCAAAACAAAAAGTCTATATAGCACGTGACTTTTTTGGAGAAAAACCTGTGTATTATACACAAACTGATCATGAATTTGTATATGCTTCCGAATTAAAATCTATTATAAGTTACCTGCCTTTTAAGCCCAACCTCTCTAGAGAAGGCATCAATTTGTATTTTAGATTAACGTATATCCCTTCACCATATACCATATACGAAAATGTTTATAAACTACCATCAAATCATTATATAGAATATGATTTACCAACTCATACATTTACAACACATTTAATATCTAAACCTAAACCTATAGTTAAACAAGATATTTCATTTTCCAATGCTAAAAAAGAAGTGCATGATCTTGTCATGAAAAGCATAGAAAGTCGGTCTGTTGCAGATGTTTCATTAGGCACATTTTTATCTGGCGGTGTTGACTCATCTGTTGTATCCTATTGCCTTTCGGAAATAAGTTCCGAAAAAATAGAAACTTTTTCTATAGGTTTTGAAAAGAAAACATATGACGAAACCGATAAATCTCAGATAGTAGCAAAGTTAATTAATAGTAATCATCATGAGTTTATTGTAAAAGAGCATGATTTTAAAAACAATCTGGATGAGATTTTACTCAACTTTGATGAGCCTTTTGCAGATTCCTCCGCCCTACCTACTTATCTGGTTTCCAAGCTAGCCAGCGATTATGTCAAAGTTGCCCTTACTGGAGATGGTGGTGATGAAGTTTTTGGAGGCTACAACAAGTATTATATAGGCAAGCTAAACAATAAATACACCTCCATTGTACCACAAGGTTTACACCAATATATTAAGAAACTAGCCGCCAAAACTTTAACCTATAAAGATGATAATCGAGGTAAACGTTTTAAAATAAACCGATTACTTAAAGCCATTGACTATTCGGGAGAACACTATTGGAATATCATTTCACTAGCGTTTACAGACCCTGAAAAAGAACAATTGTTACAAGAATCCTATGTCATCTCAAAAACGTTTAACGAATACAAAGAACAACTCAATCAGTACAGTGCAAAAACCTTAACCGATTTCAGGCTTATTGATAAAAACTTAAGTCTTGAAGGCGATATGCTGGTAAAAGTAGATCGCACAAGCATGCTAAATTCTATTGAGTGTAGAGCACCATTTCTAAACAAAACACTGTGGGATTACAACAACACACTACCAGAGCATTATTTAATGAAAGGCTGGAACAAAAAATACATTCTTAAAGCCGCCTTTGAAGATAAATTTGCCCCTGGATTTTTAGATAAATCCAAACAAGGCTTTGGTGTTCCGGTTGGTGACTGGCTGAGGGCCAGCTTAAGACCTGAACTGGAATCGTATATAGTCCCTGAATTTTTAGAAACACAAGGGATATTCAACAAAGATTATATCCGTAAAATGGTGTTAAATCATGTCAACGGTAAAGAAGACAATAGCTTAAGAATATGGAGTTTTTACACCTTCCAAAAATGGTACCTTAACACTTATTCTCTATTATAGTATGAAGAAAGTTATACGCATTACTACGGTACCAACCTCACTTAAAACCTTACTCAAAGGGCAATTGCGTTTTATGAGCACATATTATCATATTGTTGGGGTATCTAGCAGTGGTAAAGAGGTGGCTGCTGTTGAAACTGATGAAGGCGTATCAACCCATGTGATTGAAATGACACGATCTATAACGCCTTTTAAAGATCTTATTGCAACATACCAACTATACAAATTTATAAAAAAAGAGCGTCCGTTTATAGTACATACCCACACACCTAAAGCAGGTACTTTAGGCATGTTGGCCGCAAGATTAGCAGGTGTACCACATCGATTACATACTATAGCCGGATTACCTTTATTAGAAGCTAGAGGACTCAAAAGGTGGTTACTAAATACTGTCGAAAAAATCACTTATGCAAACGCCTCACTAATACTTCCCAATTCCTTTGGCTTACTGGATATCATCAAAACCCATCGTTTTACAACTGCAAGCAAACTAAAAGTCATTGGTAAAGGCAGCTCTAATGGTATAGATACAGATCATTTTAACATCAATAAAATTGAAAATCAAACCTTATCTCAATTAAAACACAGTTTAGGCATCACCGATACCGATTTTGTGTTTATTTTTGTAGGGAGATTAGTAGCAGATAAAGGTATAAATGAATTAATTAATGCTTTTAAAAGATTAAATGAAGTGTATCAAAACACTAAGTTATTACTGGTAGGTAGTTTTGAAACCGAGTTAGATCCTTTAAAACCATCAACCATAGAACATATCGCATCCAACACATCCATATTATCTGCAGGTTGGCAAAATGATGTAAGACCCTATTTTGCAATATCAAATGCTTTAGCTTTTCCCAGTTATCGCGAAGGTTTTCCTAATGTAGTTATGCAAGCATCTGCCATGCAACTTCCATGTATTGTAACAGATATTAATGGTTGCAATGAAATCATTACCCATGAAAAAAATGGCCTTATCATTCCTCCTAAAAACGAAGATGCTTTATATAGAGCCATGTCAACGCTGATGCTTGACCGTTCAAAATGCGATATTTTCGCAAAAGCATCCAGAGATAATATTATAAAAAACTATAAAAGAGAATTTATCTGGGACGAGTTACTAAAACTATATCAATCATTAGAAGCCGATAATGTATAGTCAATTCTTTAAACGCATATTGGATTTTACAGCTGCACTAACGGGATTAATTTTAGTGTCGCCTTTTTTTATCATACTATTACTTCTCCTTTGCTTTTCAAACAAAGGCAAACCCTTTTTCTACCAAACCAGGACTGGTAAATATGGTAAGTTATTCACCATCATAAAGTTAAAGTCCATGAACGATAAAAAAGATAAAAACGGAAATCTTTTACCGGCTCTGGAGCGTGTGACTAAGATCGGTGATTTTTGTAGAAAGTATTCATTAGATGAAATACCACAGCTGTTTAATATTTTAAAAGGCGATATGAGCCTGATAGGACCACGCCCATTACTACCACAATATTTAAAACATTACAGCAAAACACAAAACAGAAGGCATGAAGTCATGCCCGGCATTACAGGTTGGGCACAAATCAATGGGCGTAACACCATAACCTGGGAACAAAAATTTGAGTATGACGTCTATTATGTCGATAACCTATCCTTAAAACTGGATTTGAAGATCTTATGGTTAACCATTCAAAAAGTAATTAACAGGAAAGACATTAATAACTCTGAAAGTATAGACATGCCATTATTTACAGGAAGTAATAACAAGTAAGGGCGCTTATTGGATCATGATCAAAGAAATCACACAAAAATCTGACTGGAATAACGTTCTAAAGCAAATGAACGATTATGATTTTTATCACACCTACGATTATCATGCCATTTCAATTCAACCGAAAGAGCAGGCTATATTAGTAACCTACACCAAAGATAGCAATACTATAGCCTTACCTTTGGTTTTAAGACCTATCCCAAATACTGATTTTTATGATTTTACTTCAGTGTATGGTTATGCGGGTCCGCTTAGCAATATTACTGATACAGACTTTGACTATTCCGATTTTAAAACTCAATTAGACACCTATTTAAAATCAAAAAGTATTATTTCTGTTTTTAGTAGGCTACATCCCTATTATGACCAGGAATGTATATTGGAGACTATTGGACACATAGAACCACTTGGTGATGTAGTGAATATTGACATTACGCTTCCTGTAGAAATTTCAAGAAGAGCCTACGGAAAATCCAATAAAAATCAAATCAATAAGTTAAGACGAGAATGTACGGTTGTAAAAGCTAAACACGAGCAAGACATTTTAGAGTTCATAGACATTTATAATGAGAATATGGAACGTTTGAATGCTGAAAAACATTACTTTTTTAGCAAAGACTATTTTATAAACTTCCTAAAGATTACCGATTTTGACACCGATATTTTATTGGTTAAAGAGAACAGTTCCAATACGTATATTGCCGGCGCCATGTTTGTTAAAACCAACAACTCCATAGTGCAATACCACCTCTCAGGAACCCGTACAGCATACCTCAGAATGAAACCTTCAAAGCTGTTTTTAGATGAAATGCGCCTTTTAGCTACATATGATAAGTATAAATACTTTAACTTAGGAGGAGGTTTAGGCAGCACCGCAGATTCATTATTTGAGTTTAAAGCCTCATTTTCAAAAGATTTTAGAACCTTCAGGATATGGAAATACATAGTGAACCAAAATGTCTATAACGAATTATCTAAAGAGGTTACAATGGAAACAAATTACTTTCCAAAATACAGAATTGAATAAATGTCTGGTAAATTTATCATATCATTAGATTACGAATTGCATTGGGGTTTTTTTGACAACACCAGCTTGATTGACAGTAAGGCCAGATTAAGTCGTGTAAATGCCATTATAGAAGAACTTATAGAACTCAGCGAGGCTCATGGCATAAAACTAACCTTTGCTACTGTCGGGCTATTGTTTGCCAAAGATAAAAGCGAAGCTTTAAGTTATATACCACAACAAAAACCCAACTACACAGACAACAGCCTGAATGCTTATGAGCTTTACCAACACATATCAGAAGAAGATAGCGCCTACTATTTTGCCAACACTACCATACATAAGATTAATGCTTCTAAATCTCATGAGATAGGCACACATACTTTTAGTCATTACTACTGCTATGAAGAAGGCCAATCTGTTGAGGATTTTAAAGCCGACCTTTCAGCAGCCATAGCAATTGCTGATAAGAATGCTATAACCACAAGAAGTATTGTATTTCCAAGAAATCAAACTTTGGAGGACTATGTAAGTGTATGTGAAGATCTGAATATAGAATCTTACAGAGGGAATTGCTGGTATAATTTCAATAACACTTCAAAAAAGAAGTCTTTAATGGATTATGCACGTATTGGACTTAGAGTATTAGACACCTACTTCAATATTACAGGTTCTAACAGTTACCATATTAAAGACCATAATACTTCAGGAGGTCAAATCATCAACATTCCCGCAAGTCGATTCCTGAGGCCCTATCATAAAAAACTAAAACACCTTGAGTCACTCAAAGTACGGCGAATTAAAAAAGCCATGACCAAAGCAGCTAAGAGCAATAAGGTCTATCACTTGTGGTGGCATCCGCATAATTTTGGAGAAAACAAAACCATGAATTTCAATAATTTGAAACAAATCTTTGAACACTATTCGCATTTACAAAGCACCTACAATTTTAAAAGTTGTACGATGACTGAAGCTGCAGTAGCGTTCAAAAATAAGCGTGTCGTTTAACTAACAATTTTACACTTCATGTATATGGGTTTTATCTATATCGTTTAAAACAATCATTTTATCGTAATAATCTCATTTTGTTTTAATATTTCGTCTTTAACAACTTATTTAGCTTATGTAAGCTATTAATCAAAAAGTCCCAAACACCTAAAATTAGCCCTCAAATCTTTAGGCTGAGACTTGAAAAATGTCTAATGAAAGATAAAATATGGTTATCATCACCACACATGAGTGGTAATGAGCAATTATACATACAGGAAGCCTTTGATACCAATTGGATTGCTCCACTTGGACCTAATGTTACTGGCTTTGAAAACGACCTTAAAAATTATTTAGGGCAGAATTTACATGTAGCTGCATTAGCCTCAGGCACAGCTGCACTTCACTTAAGTCTTGTTATGTCAGATGTTGGCTATGGTGACGAAGTCATATGCCAAAGCAAAACATTTTCTGCATCAGCAAACCCTATCGTATATTAGGGTGCCAAACCTGTTTTTGTAGACAGTGAATCTGAGACTTGGAATATATGTCCTGAGCAACTGGAAACAGCCATTAAAGATCGTATAAAAAAAGGCAAAAAACCCAAGGCTATTATTGCCGTTCATTTATACGGTATGCCATACAAGGTGGACGAAATCCACAATATTGCCAGAACGTACGAAATTCAAGTTATTGAAGACAGTGCGGAATCATTAGGAAGTAGATATCGAGACCAGAACTGTGGTACATTTGGAGATTTTTCCATATTATCTTTTAACGGCAATAAGATCATCACCACCTCTGGAGGTGGTGCTTTGGTCACTGCGTCAGAAGCAATGAAAGACAAAGCTGTTTTCCTAGCAACACAGGCACGTGATGAATCGCCTGCATATTTACATTCTAATATAGGTTATAACTACAGAATGTCTAATATCGTTGCAGGTATCGGAAGAGGTCAAATGACAATCTTAGATCAGCATGTGGAAAAAAGAAGGTTAAATTTTGAAACTTATAAAGAAGCATTTCAAAACATATCCTCTATAACACTTCAGAATGAACCTTCCGGATACTTTTCAAACCGTTGGTTGACGTGTATCGTGCTTCCTGATCACAAAACCCGAGAAGATATAAGACTGGCATTAGCTGAGGAAAATATTGAGTCCAGGCCCTTATGGAAACCTATGCACCAGCAACCGGTGTTCGCAGATGCTCCCATGTATCGTAATGGCATATCGGACGATCTGTTCGAAAAAGGGCTTTGCTTACCAAGCGGCTCTAACCTTACTGACAATGAGATAAATAGAGTAATTTCAGTGATAAAAACGTATTTTGCAGTATGATAACACGGTTTTTAAATAAAATATCTAAGCAATATGCCTCCAAATGGTTGGTCATGCTATTTGATATTGGTGTTATTGTTGTTACGTTTTTTATCGCACATCTTATACGCTTTAATTTCCATTTTGATTTTGATATTTCCCTGTTAATAAAGCAAATTCCTTATGTAATAACAGCATCTATCATTAGCTTTTTAGCTGTTGGCTCATACAAAGGTGTCGTGCGGTTTACCGGATTTAAAGATATTGTAAATATCATTATTGGCGCTAACATATTGGCAACAATACTCATAGCCTGCACATTTATTAGTAGAAAATTTGATGAAGCGAGTATTTTTAATATCTCCGGATCAATAATATACATACACCTTCTTCTCAATATATTATTTTTAATAGGCGCCAAACTGTTTATTAAATCACTCTATAATTACATTACTCAAGACTTTAAGACCATATCGAATGTCCTCATTTTTGGAGCTGGAAACTCCGGAATGTTAACCTATGACGCTCTTAAAAATGACACAAAAACCGGAGTAGAGATCGTTGGATTTATCGATGATGATGAACGAAAGATTGGCAAAAAAATCAACCTACTGAAAGTCTACAGTATAGATCAGATAGATAATAACTATATAGAAAAGAATAAAATTGAAGAAGTCATTATCTCAATACAAAATATAGACTCTTCACGACTATTACAAATAACAGGTTATCTATTTACGCTTGGACTCAAGGTTAAGATTGTTCCTCCGGTACAACAATGGATTGATGGTGATCTCAGTGCAGGTCAAATTAAAGAAGTAAAAATTGAAGATCTCCTAGGCAGAGAACCTATAACCATTAAAAACCCGGACCTTATAGAACAATACGACAATAAGGTCATCTTGATTACCGGAGCAGCCGGATCTATAGGTAGCGAGCTATGCAGAAAGATCAGCCTATACAATTACAAGAAGTTAATCTTGGTAGACAATGCTGAATCTGCTTTATATGATGTACAGCAAGAATTTAAGCAGTTAGGATTCAAAAACATTAAAACTATTATTGCTGATGTACGAAATAAAGCCCGTATAGACCAAATTTTTAATTCCTATAAACCAAAAATTGTTTTCCATGCTGCGGCCTATAAGCATGTCCCTTTAATGGAAAACAATCCATATGAAGCTGTTTCTGTTAATATTAATGGTACTAAAAATGTAGCCGAGCTCTCAGTAAAGCATAGTGTCAATAAATTTGTGTTGATCTCCACAGATAAAGCTGTAAACCCTACCAATGTGATGGGCGCAACAAAAAGAATTGCAGAGCTGTATGTTAGCTGTCTTAAAGGGAAAGGTCACACAAAATTTATTACCACACGTTTTGGTAATGTTTTAGGGTCTAACGGCTCTGTAATTCCACTCTTCAAAAAGCAAATAGAGCAAGGTGGACCACTTACGGTAACTCACAAGGAGATTACCCGGTATTTTATGACCATTCCTGAAGCTTGTCAGCTAGTATTAGAAGCCGCTGCCATGGGTAATGGTAGTGAAATCTTTGTTTTTGATATGGGTAAACCTATAAAGATTTTTAATCTGGCAGTTAACATGATCATTTTATCAGGCTTGAGATATCCTGAAGATATCGATATAAAGATTACCGGCTTAAGACCTGGAGAAAAGATTTATGAAGAACTGTTAGCTGATGGAGAAAACACTAAAAAAACGTATCATGAAAAAATCATGATTGCAAAATCAAAACATATTGATATTGAAAAGGTTGAAAAAAACATCATTCAACTTTCCAATATTAAGTCTATAACTCAACCTTTAGAAATCGTTTCGCTTATAAAAACAATAGTACCAGAGTACATCTCTAACAATTCTAAATTTGAAGTTTTAGATACCGATACAAAACCCAATTTATAAAACCTATATAATGAAAACAAGAACTACTACCATACTCATTGCTTTAATTGGATTGCTTGCAGCAACCTCGTGTGCTTCCAGAAAAGATCTTATCTATTTTCAAGACGAGCATATTACAAAAGGCATCGCCAATTCAGAACCTCAGGAACTTATCTATAAAACAGACGATCTTCTTACTATTGACGTCTCTGCCTTAGATCCTGATGCTGTTAGACCTTTTAACCTTCCTGCAGTATCCTACAATGCTGATGTTATCAGTGCCCAAGGAAATTTAAAAATGCAAACTTATCTTATAGATTATGATGGCAATATAGAATTTCCTGTATTAGGCACTATTAAAATGGCCGGACTTACACGTACACAGGCTACAGCCATGCTAAAGAAACGACTCACCGAATACATTAAAGACCCTATAGTAAATATCCGATTAGCTAACTTTACAGTAACTATTATTGGAGAAGTCGCAAGCCCGGGTACTTTTACCATTCAAGACGAACGCATAACCTTACTAGAGGCTCTTGGATTAGCAAATGATCTTACGATATACGGCCAACGTAAAAACGTATTTTTAATTCGAGAAGTGGATGGACAGAAACGCTTTGAAAAGATCGATCTCACTTCTGTAAACGTTATTAATTCGCCTTTATATTATTTACAACAGAATGATGTTATTTATGTAGAACCTAATAATGCCAAGATTCGTCAATCTTCATTTAACCAAAATAATGCGGTATTGATTTCCGCAGTGGGGACTTTAGCTACTATTGCAGCTATTTTTATTGCTAATTAAACACATCATTACTTATGAGCCAAAATAACTTACAAAACAAGGATAGCATTAAAAACTCTGTTGAAACCTATTTATCGCGGTGGAAACTGATTTTTACATGTGTTATTTTGGCCATAGCTTTAGCCACATTGTATTTGCGCTATGCTACGAATAAATACCAAGCAACAGCATCGATACGATTAACAGATGATAAAGGTAAAGGCAAGCTTCCTGAAATTTCGAAACTTCAAACTTATGGACTGTTTGCCAACAATGCCTCTAATGTATTGGATGAAGTAGAAATTTTAAAATCGAGAGTCGTTCTGGAACAGGTTGTTACAGACCTGGGACTAAACATTTCCTATAATCAGCTTGGGAGGTTGAAAGAACAAGAACTTTACAACAACAAGCCTTTTAATCTTAACTTCATTGCTAAAGATTCTGTAATCCATAAATTAGATACTACATTTTATGTTAAAATTACCGACCCTACTCGCTTTGTCATTTCAAATGCTGACAATAGCAGCATTATAGATCAGGATGGTATTACCGGCACCAGTTACTCTTTTGGAGATAAAATAGAAACTCATGTTGGCGACCTTATCATTACCCCAAACATTGGACAGTATGAAGGCAAAATAGGCGCTAATCTAAAAGTAAAAATCACTCCTGTTTTGGAAGTTGTTGAAGTGTATAAAGAGCGTATAAACATCCTGACAACAATGGATTCTAACGTCATCTCATTTACACTTCAGGAAAATGTAAAGGAAAAGGCCGAAGACATTCTTGACAGTCTCATTGAGAACTATAACGAAGATGCTATCAATGATAAAAAGTTGGTCGTTAAAGCCACTTCTGATTTTATTAATAACAGATTAGAAATCGTTTCCGATGAATTAGAGCAGGTTGACCTAACCGCAGAAAACGTCAAAAAAACCAATCGTTTATCAAATTTAACATCACAATCTGCAATATTTTTACAAACGGAAAAAGAAAATGAGCAAAATTTAATCCGCACTAATAATCAAATTCAGATTATTGATTATATGGCAAGTCATATTGAAGCGAATAGTAGTGAATCGGATCTGCTTCCCTCTAATATAGGTTTAGAAGACCCAAATGTTGCTCAAATCACCAAGAATCATAATGATCTTGTATTACAGCGTAATAGAATACTAAAAAATTCAAGTGAAAAGAACCCTACCGTGATCAATCTGAATAATCAGATTAACACACTTAAAGAAAACCTGAATCAAAGTTTAGAAAATCTGAAACAATCCCAACAGATAACCCTAAACACCTTAAATAATGAAAGTGCTCGAATCAGTTCTCAAATTTATTCTGCGCCCGGTAAAGAACGACAATTCAGAGATATCAACAGGCAACAGAGTATTAAAGAATCTTTATATCTGTATTTATTACAAAAGCGTGAAGAAACAGCCATTACATTAGGTATTTCTTCCCCTAAAGCTAAGATTGTAGAAAGCGCATATACGTCTGCAATTCCTGTTTTTCCAAAAAAGAGCATTGTTTATGTGGTTGCATTTATGCTAGGACTCATCTTCCCTATTGCTTATATATACTTGAAAGACCTTTTAGATTCTAAAATCCATACCAGAGACGATCTTACTTCTCAAGTTGCAGCGCCATACATTGGAGACATTCCAAGATATGGTAACGGAAAGAAAAAAATATTGGTTTCAAAAGTCGATTATTCGCCCAAGGCGGAAGCTTTCAGACTGCTTAGAACCAATGTTGATTTTATGCTAAAGGATAAAGCAAAAGTAGGCAAGACTATTTTTGTTACCTCTACAACTGCAGGAGAAGGGAAATCACATACTTCTGTAAACCTCGCAATGACTATAGCGCATTCTGGCAAAAAAGTTCTTTTGATTGAAACAGATATTCGAGTTCCTAATGCTAGCAAGTATTTAAAGGTAGACCAGTCCCAAAAAGGGCTTACGGATTACATTAGTGATACCAGTATAAAAATCTCAGATGTGGTGTATCCTATAGACAAAAAAGACGGTTTTGATATCATTCCTTCTGGTACCATCCCTCCTAACCCGGCGGAATTACTGATGAATGACCGTGTTAAAAGTCTTTTTACTCAAGTGAAGAAAGAATACGATTATGTTATTGTTGATACAGCAGCAGTAGGCCTTGTTACAGATACACTACTCATTTCAGACCATGCAGACATGTTCCTTTATGTTGTTAGTGCTGATAACCTTGATAAACGTCAACTCCATGTTGCCAGGACCATGTACGACGAAAAACGCTTACCAAATATGGCATTGTTATTAAATGGCACCAAAAAGAAAGCGGGTTATGGTTACGGTTATGGCTATGGGTCTAATACCAAAAAGAAAAAGTGGTATAAATTTGGATAAGCTTATTTTGACTTACCATTGAAGTTTTTCAGCTTATAGATCACCTTTGTAAGCATTATATTAATCTTTTTATCTCTTAGATACTGCTTTATTTTAAATTTCCTTGCTGTTAGATGCGCTGAAAATCTGGCACGTATAGATTTGGAATCGTACAAAATGTGATGTTCGTAATTGTATTCAACATCACACCAACGTTCCTTATACTCGCTTTCGCCTTTGGAAAAGTCCAGATATCTGATACCATTATCCATACTCCAATCAATAAGCTTATATATTTCTATATTTCCTATACCTTGTCTTGAATAGTTAATATCAAAAGTTCTTAGTGCAACAATAAAAACATCATCGTACACAAAACTGAAAGACAATGCTATAGGCTTATCTCCATCATAAATCACATTTAAAGCCACCTGCTTTTCTAAAATTAAAGGATATAACACCTCTTTGTAGAAATCCCACATCGGTAATACCGTATTATGGGTACTGATTTTATCGAACCGTTCTTCCAAAATACGTTCAAACTCCCGGATCAAATAATCATAGGTTGCTTTAGAGATGTCGCCAAAAAATACGTTTTGAGAGATCTCATGATTCTTTTCTAATTTCTTGATTGAGTTTCTGAAATTATAACGGCTCCTACTGCTTTTAAATCTACTAGGCAGTACATCTTCTAGCTTATCATATATTGTAAGATCCACATATAAGCCTTTATACTGTCTTACTTTAAGTACACTTAATGCTGTCTCTTTTTCAGGTCCCTGAACCTTAAAGTATTCGGGTACGTCATAAACTACAAATGTTTTTCCTTTAAAGTCTTCGGCAGAAGGCTCTACGGAATACAACATTCCGTTAGTGAAGTTTTTACCGACATTGACATATTTACCTCCGTTTTGTTTTACAAAAGATACATTTTTAATGCTATCGAATTCAACAGCATCATTCTTATCATTGTAATGCTTGAGCCAAATATTTTTATAGGTTTCAGAAGCAAAAGGATTGTTTTTCATGACAAGTTTAAGTTGGTCGAAAAGTACAACTTATTTTATAACTTTCGTCGTTGCTTTTCTGCCTTTAATAGAGCTAATTCTCTATTCGTTTGTCCTGCTACTGATGTATTTTCTTCCGCACGTCTAATAAGGTATGGCATAACATCTTTCACCGGTCCGAAAGGCACATATTTAGCTACATTATAACCTTCTTTGGCCAGATTAAAACTGATATGATCACTCATACCATATAATTGACCAAACCAAACGTTATTATCATGTTTTGATACACCGTTTTTTTCCATAAGCTCCATAGCCAAATAACAACTTTCTTCATTATGACTTCCAATAAAAATGGATATATCTTTAAGATTATTCAACATGTAAGTCATTGAAGCATTAAAATTATCATCCGTAGCTTGTTTGTCAACACATATTGGAGATCGGTACCCGTTATCCTCTGCCCTATGACGTTCTTTTTCCATGTAAGCACCTCTAACAATTTTAATACCGACTTTGAAGTTATTTTCAATGGCACGTTGATGAAGCGCTTTCAGATAGTCTAAACGGTCCCAACGATACGTTTGTAATGTATTATATACTATAGGCTTTTCGGTGTTATACAGCTTCATCATTTCTTCTATAAGATCGTCTGCTGCATCCTGCATCCAACTTTCCTCCGCATCAATTAACAGTTCGACATCCTTTTCTTTAGCCAATTGACATACCTTATGGTAGCGCTCCACAACACGATGCCATTCTTCTTGCTCTTCATCAGTAAGTGCTTTACCTTCCGTTAGTTTTTGATACAAGTAGAACCTTCCAAAACCTGTAGGTTTAAAAACAGCTATTGGCATCGCCTCTTTCTTGTCTGCAAATGTTATAATCTCTAAGGTTTTGTGCATTGCAATATCAAACTGTTCTTCTGTAGCCTTGCCTTCTACAGAATAATCCAGCACTGAACTTACTCCTCGAGTATACATTTTATCAATAACCTCAAGACAATCGTCTTCATTAACACCACCGCAAAAATGATCAAAAACTGTAGATCGTATCAACCCTTCTACCGGCAAATTAGCCTTGAGTGCAAAGTTGGTAGCCGCCGTACCAATTCGAACCAAAGGTTGATGAGATATCATCTTAAAAAGAAAATAAGCGCGCTCTAATTCTGAATCTGATTTTAATGCAAACGCACTGGCAGTGTTTTCAAAAAGTTGTTTGTTTACCATAGCTAGTTATATTAACGCAAATATATTTATTACATAAGTCTTTTTATGAAAAAACTCAGTATTTTCACGCCATAATTTGCATTAATTTTTTCTAAATGACCTCTATACTTACAGATCATTGTGATATTCATTTCAATACTATTGCATACGAAAAGCTCAATATATACCTAGCTTCTTCAAAGCATTCCAAAGTATTTATTATTGTTGATTCTAATACACATCAATATTGTTTACCATCATTTCTAGAGCATCTGGAAATGGATACCACAACTATAGAGATCATTGAAATTCCAGATGGGGAGATCTACAAAACCATTGATATTTGCATGCAGGTCTGGCACACATTGTCAGAACTTAATGCAGACAGAAGCAGTTTGATTATTAACTTAGGAGGTGGTGTTGTTACTGACTTGGGCGGTTTCGTTGCTAATACTTTTAAGCGTGGCATCGATTACATTAATGTTCCTACATCCTTATTAGCTATGGTAGATGCTTCCATAGGTGGAAAAACCGGAGTTGACCTTGGTGTACTGAAGAATCAAATAGGCGTTATTAAATCAGGAAAAATGGTACTTATAGACACTCGGTTTTTAGATACATTACCACAAAGCGAGTTAAAATCCGGATTGGCAGAAATGTTAAAGCACGGCTTAATCCATAGTCGTAACTACTGGAATAGCGTCACCAATCTGAATGCACTAACATTAGAAGACTTGGATCGGTTAGTCCACGAATCCGTAGTCATAAAACACAATATTGTATCCCAAGATCCTCTTGAGCAAGGACTGAGAAAAGCTTTAAATTATGGCCATACGCTTGGACATGCTATTGAATCTTACTGTTTAAGCCATGATCATAAGCCTAGTCTACTCCACGGCGAAGCCATAGCAATAGGAATGGTTTTAGAGTCTTATATTTCTAGCAAATTATTAACCCTGAATCCAGAAGATTTAGAAGGCATAAAAAGCGTCATCCTAAGCACCTACAATAAGATTGATTTTGATACTTCTGATTATAAAGCAATTATTGACTTATTAAAATACGACAAAAAGAATAGCCATGGAAAAGTAAAATTTGTATTACTAGAGGCTATCGGCACTCCAAAGATGGATTGTGAAGTGCCTAATGATTTAATTATAGAAGCCTTTGAATATTATAAAGCCTAGAGGTATCGTTCTTTTATAATTTGGCAGTGGTGATTTTCATGACCAATAATAAAGCACCCCAAAGCGCGGACTGAAACATCTGAGCCACTGGCAATACCTAATTTTAGTAACTCGTCATCTCCAAAACACTCAAACAAGGCTATAGAAGCTTTTCTAACCGCTATATACTCTGATATTAAACTATCTACATGTCTTTGATTAGCATTGCCATTGCTTACAAAAACATCCTGATCAAAACCTGTTAAGGGTGTCACATCGCCTCTTCCGATACGCAATGCCCGATACGCAAATACTCGCTCAGCATCTGTAAGGTGTAAGATAATGTCTTTTACTGTCCATTTCCCTTCAGCATACCTATACTCAAGTTTTTCTTGTGGAATAGTTCTAAAAAAAGCAGCTACATTGGTCAAGTTATGATTTAACCCTTCTACAACCGAGGTTGCATTTACTTTTTCGATATAAGGTTTGTAATACGGATCGTATTCTTTAGCTTCAATAATCATTCTATAGAAAATTTAGCTTTAAAAGTAATAAAAAACCCTTGACAGTATTACTATCAAGGGATAATTATATAAAGATTAACTTATTATTACAATTCGTTAAAAATAGTATGCATTAAGCGCTTTTTATCATTAATACTTTCTTCAAGTGATATCATAGTCTCTGTACGATACACACCATCAATATCATCTAACATGAAAATAATATCTTTTGCATGCATAGTATCCTTAGCTCTTATTTTACAGAAGATATTGAATTTCCCAGTAGTGATATGCGCTACGGTAACAAAAGGAATCTGATTGATACGTTCTAAAACAAATTTAGTTTGCGATGTATTTTGAAGAAAAACACCTACATATGCTATGAAAGAATACCCCAGTTTTTTATAATCCAAGGTTAAAGACGATCCTTTTATAATACCAGCTTCTTCCATTTTCTTCACTCTTACGTGTACAGTTCCTGCTGAAATCAATAATTTTTTGGCAATATCGGTAAATGGAATACGTGTATTATCGATTAACATATCCAATATTTGATGATCAATTTCGTCCAATTTAAATTTTGCCATACCTGTTTTCTGTTAAATTATATGCAAAAATAAGAGAAAATCATTAACAAAAACACATTAAAACCTTTATTTTTTAAGATTTTAGTAAGATTTTTTCATCTTTTATAAACACGAAATCGATTTCGTTACCATTAATTAACATTGATTTTTTGTCCGAAAGTACTAACTGCGACTTGGCATCGAGATACTTATGAGCAAAAAACGTTTTAAGGTCGCCCATATCTTCAATTACAGGCTGAAATTTAACGGTTTTATCGCTCAAAACTTCTTTAAATTGTATGGCAATAGAAGTGGTTGATTCAGAATTGGGCTTCAAAAGCGCATTATTAATGATAATATCGTAAAAGCATTTTGCATTTTCAGGAATATCAAAGTAAGTTTTATAACCAGATAGGTCATATCCATTACTTATGGTTTGTAGTGACCAGAACAAAGCTTTAAACACATAACGCCTTACATCTTCTCTGTCATAATCGTCTTCAGAATGACCCGCCTCGAATAAAATAGTTGGAACTCCCAGAGATTGGAATGTATCGCCAACACAATTAAGATTAAAAGTGTCGTCATAGATGCCTATTTCTCCTTTCAGATCGCTTTGTAAATGCTTTACAGTATCAGCTATAATACTCATTGCATGTTTTCGGGAAGTGGTCACACTACAAGTTTCATCTTGAGCAGGTGATAAAAATGACAACGTGGCCACTTTGCCAGTAGTTCCAACGCCATAAATAGTGCGTTGGCCATGAAGGTTAAAGCAATAATTGGGTTTAAAATTCTCAAAACAATGGCGCAGTACCAAGCTTTCCGGCTGAGACAGATCTTGAGCATCTCTGTTTAGGTCTATATCATTAGCATTAAACCGTGTGTATAGCACTGCACCATCTGGATTCAATATTGGTATGATACATAGCGTGCAATGTGTCAATATGGAGTCTAAAGCCAAAGTGTCATTAAAAATCAAGTTAAGAACATCGAAAACGGCTTTTGTCGTCGTTGATTCATTACCATGCATCTGTGACCATAGTAGCACTCGTTTTGGCCCCATACCAAGTTTAATACTATAAATTGGATTGTTTAATACGGAATAACCTTCGATATTAATATCGAATCTTGAGCCCATTTTATCCAAAATAGAGCCTAGCATTTCTGTATGAATGTAACGTCCAAAAAGTGTTTCTTCCTTGTTTTCTATATGTAATCTATCGAGCTGTTTAGAAGTCATCTGAATTATCTATACAGCAAAGATATACAAATGTAAATTCAAACACTGTTACATTTGTAAACAAATAAAATTGCTCAATGTGATACATTTGTAATCAGTACTCTCGTATAAAACGTAACATTTCTCAACAATTTCTAAGGTATTACATAATATCGAATTAAATTACAATTAAATTGTTTAATATCAGTTTTTTAAATAAAATCATATAAAGTTTAAGTTTATTATTGAAAACTTATTTCAGGCTATTTATTGATTGCTTTTGATATATTGTTTACCTTTGTAACATACGTTTTCATTTAAACCAGTTTACATTGATAAACATAGCGGAATTTTCAAATCGTTTACAAAAAGTCATCACTCATTATGATGAATCTGCTGCTAGTTTTGCTGAAAAAATTGGTGTACAACGTTCTAGTATTTCACACATTCTTTCAGGAAGAAACAAGCCGAGTTTGGACTTTGTAATGAAAGTGCTTCATGCGTATCCAGAAGTAGAATTATATTGGTTGTTGAATGGTAAAGGACACTTCCCTTCTTCTTCACCTAAGCCTTCAACCCTATTTACCGATGTTCAACATGTAGCGACTTCAAAAAATGAAACTACAACACCTGAATCTTCGTCAGAATCAATATCCACCTCTGAAATTGAACAAATCGTTATTTTTTATAAGGACGGTAGTTTTAAAACTTACAAGAATACTAATAAATAAGTGTAATGCTTATTTTTGTATAAAATTTTGACATGAGACTATTTTTTGTGCTTACACTTCTCCTCTTGTTTACCAATTGTTACAATGCAGAACGCAATTGCAGCGATTTTAAAACCGGGACTTTTGAATTTCGTTACACCATAGACGGTATAGAAAAAACCGGACGCTTTACAAGAACCGAAGATCTTAACATTGATTATTATGAAGGGAAAGTTGATTCTGCGTCTATAAGGTGGATCAATGATTGTGAGTTCATTCAGAAGAAAATCAATCCAAAAAGCAGATCCGAAGAGGACGCTATTCATATGAAAATATTATCAACAACAGACACTTCTTATACATTTGAATACAAGTTGGCGGTAAAGAAAGCAAATAAAACCATGCGTGTAGAGAAAGGAACGGCATACAAAATATAATTGACATGATCGATTTTTTATTAACCTCAGATGCCATCATTGCACTACTAACTCTAACATTCCTGGAGATAGTACTAGGAATCGATAACATTGTATTCATTTCTATTGCTGCAAACAAGTTGCCAGAACAGCAACGTAATAAGGCTACTAATATTGGTTTGATACTTGCCATGGTACAGCGTATCATTTTATTATTCTTTGTCTCTTTTCTGGTGGGTTTAAGCGAACCTTTTTATACGATTAATGAAGATTGGCTAAGCGTTGCTATAAGTTGGCAAGCGGTTATTTTATTTTTAGGAGGTTTGTTTTTAATTTATAAAAGTACTTCTGAAATTCGCGAAAAAGTAGAAACGCCTTCTCACGATGAAAACAGTGTGAGAGCAAAAGCTATAAAATCATTATCTCAAGCCATTACGCAAATACTCATCATTGATTTTATTTTCTCTGTAGATTCTATACTTACTGCTGTAGGGATGACCAATGGTTTACATCCCAACCCTAATTATACACTCGTATTGATGATCATAGCTGTAGTGATTTCTATCGTTGTAATGATTGCTTTTGCAAATCCAATACGTAAGTTTATCGACAAACATCCAAGCATGCAAATACTAGGCTTAGCTTTCTTAATCCTAATTGGGTTTATGCTGATTACTGAGGCTGCCCATTTATCGCATACCGAATTCTTTGGCAAAACAGTAGGTGCTATACCTAAAGGCTATTTATATTTTGCCATTGCTTTTTCCTTATTTGTAGAATTCTTGAACTACAGGATATCAAAAAAAGAAAAGAAGTGATATTAGAAAAGTGTTACCTGACCAGTATCATCAATATCTAAATCGTCATTAGTATCTTCTGAAGCTTTTGTTGATTTCGGATTTTCATCTGCTTGAGCTTGAGAATCCGTTTCTTTTGGCTGATCTGTACTGGTAACGGTTTCTTCATCAACAACCTCTATCTCATCAGCCGGGACAACTTCTGGTGGCTCATAGGGTAACGGTTCAAGATGATTGATCTGATTAATCTTTTCCTTGGTCAGCTGATTACCTAAAGCAGATATACCCTTAATGGCTATAAATTCTTCAAGATTAACTTCAAGATTAGGTTTTCTATCTTTACCGCGTTCTTTGGTATACTCAACGTCAATCATTGGTCGCCATTCCGTGGATACAATCTCTAATTGAGAATCTGGATGATCGGAAATAAACGCTTCTTCTCTGCCTTCATTTTCTATTAAAAACCGCTTCACATAATAGCGTTCTTTATCCCCATCATAGTATACTGCCGAAATTGGCTTTTTAGGAACCCATTTTTCCAACACGATCATATCTTCATCAAAATGTGTCGTCAGTTCCGGAATAATGGTTTTTATAATTCCGGATTGCTTAATGATCAATAAACGGTCTTCGCCTCTAAACTCTCCTATCAATTCACCTCTACCATCAACATTGAGACGTTGAACTGTATCGTCAAACCATATCTTACGAGGCTTTAATGTTGAAACGCCTTTTTCCTTTAATTCTATACGTTTGATGGCATACTTCGTTACCAGATTTCCTTTTGAAGAACGGCCTTTGATCAAAATGTCAGCGAAATCAATATCCCATTTCAGCTTTTTGATACTTCCCACCTGACGTAATAGAACCGTAACAACTTCTGCTTCTCCATTAGGGTTTGCCGAAAAATACCATACTACCGAAGTTTTATTACCATTGGTAAGATCGTACTCTCTATCTCGGGTGATACTGGTCACTGCAAAACGCTTTACATAAGATGGCCCGCCTTTACCATCTCGGTAAATCATATTGTATATGGTACGCGCATCTTTTTTCTTAAATACTGCAACATGTATAATGTTTTTGCCCACAAAAGTCTTACTATCGACTTTGGTTACCATCATTTTCCCTTCTTTGGTAAACACTATAATATCATCAATATCACTACAGTCGCAAACATATTCATCACGTCGTAGTGAAGTTCCTATAAAACCTTCTTCCCGGTTGACATAAAGCTTAGTGTTTCTAATAACCACTTTAGTGGCATCTACATCGTCAAAAATCCTGATTTCAGTCTTACGCTCTTTACCTTCGCCATAATCTTTCTTAAGTCTTTGAAAATAAGCAATAGCATAATCTATAAGGTGCTCCAAATGGTGTTTAACCTCAGCAATCTGCTCTTCAAGCGCATCTATCTTTTGCTGTGCTTTATCTATATCAAACTTTGAAATTCTCTTGATACGTATCTCTGTAAGGCGTGTAATGTCGTCCTCTGTAACTTTGCGTTTTAAATGTTTTATATGTGGTTGTAAACCTTTGTCTATAGCTTTGATAACCCCTTCCCATGTTTCTTCTTCTTCAATGTCTCTATAGATTCTGTTTTCTATGAATATACGCTCTAAAGATGCAAAATGCCATTGTTCTTCTAACTCCCCCAGTTTAATCTCAAGTTCGTTCTTGAGCAACTGCACGGTATTATCAGTAGATCGCCTTAACATTTCAGAAACCCCTATAAATAAAGGCTTATTATCTTCTATAACACAACCTAACGGCGAAATAGACATTTCGCAATTGGTAAATGCATATAACGCATCAATGGTCTTATCGGGCGATATACCACTTGGCAAATGAACCAATATCTCAACTTCGGCAGCGGTATTATCTTCGATCTTTTTAATCTTAATTTTCCCTTTATCGTTGGCTTTAAGAATAGAATCTATTAATGAAGATGTTGTGGTCCCATAAGGAATCTCAGTAATGACCAGTGTGTTTTTATTAAGCTGAGTGATCTTTGCTCTAACCCTCACTTTTCCACCTCGGTTGCCGTCATTATAATTGGTAAAATCAGCAATCCCTGCAGTAGGAAAATCTGGTACCAGTTTAAAACGCTTGCCTTGCAGATGTTTAATTGAAGCTTCTATAAGCTCAATAAAATTGTGTGGTAATATCTTAGTAGACAGACCAACAGCAATACCTTCTCCACCTTGTGCCAATAATAACGGAAACATGACTGGCAAATTCACAGGCTCTTTTCGTCTCCCGTCATAGGATGCTTGCCATTCCGTAATTTTAGGATTATAAACCACATCCATAGCAAACTTAGAAAGTCTGGCTTCTATGTATCTTGATGCGGCAGCACGGTCACCGGTAAGAATGTTTCCCCAGTTTCCTTGCGTATCAATCAATAAATCTTTTTGACCGATTTGCACCATAGCGTCAGCTATACTGGCATCACCGTGTGGGTGGTACTGCATGGTATGCCCAACAATATTGGCCACTTTGTTATAGCGCCCGTCATCAAGGTCTTTCATGGAGTGCATGATACGGCGTTGCACAGGCTTAAACCCATCTTCTATTGCAGGTACCGCACGCTCTAAGATCACATACGAGGCATAATCTAAAAACCAATCTTTATACATTCCGGTCACCTTGGTGATGGTTTCCTGATTGTTATTATCGTTGTTATGTAATTCGTCTTGTTCTTCTGTCATACCTTAATCTTCAACAATATCTAACTCTACTTTTAGATTGTTAATAATGAATTCTTGTCGCGTTGGCGTATTCTTACCCATGTAAAATGCCAAAAGTTCTTCTATTGACATTTCTTTATCTAACATCACCGGATCTAAGCGTATATCTTCTCCTATAAAATGCTTAAACTCGTCTGGCGAAATTTCTCCTAATCCTTTAAATCGGGTAATCTCTGGCTTAGGTTTTAGCTTTTCTATGGCATTGACACGCTCTTGCTCAGAATAGCAATAGATGGTTTCCTTTTTATTTCGCACCCTAAACAAAGGGGTTTGTAAAATATATAAGTGGCCTTCTTTTATTAACTCAGGAAAGAACTGCAAAAAGAAAGTAATCAGTAATAGTCTGATATGCATCCCATCCACATCGGCATCAGTTGCTATAACAATGTTATTATAACGCAGGTCTTCGAGCGATTCTTCTATATTAAGCGCTGCTTGTAGCAAATTAAACTCTTCATTTTCATACACAATCTTTTTACTTAGGCCATAACTATTTAAAGGCTTTCCTTTTAAACTGAATACGGCTTGTGTGTTGACATCTCTGGATTTTGTAATACTTCCGGATGCAGAATCCCCCTCGGTAATGAATAAGGTAGTTTCTAAATTGCGTTCGTTCTTGGTATCTCCAAAATGCACACGACAATCTCTGAGTTTCTTGTTGTGTAAACTTGCTTTTTTAGCACGTTCTTTGGCGAGCTTTCGTATACCTGAAAGTTCTTTACGTTCACGTTCGGCTTGAAGGATTTTACGCTGTAATTTTTCTGCGGAATCCGGATTCTTATGTAAAAAATTATCCAGTTTGGTTTTTACAAAATCATTGACATAAGTACGCACTGTCGGTAGATCACCTCCCATATCGGTAGATCCCAACTTGGTCTTCGTCTGACTTTCAAAAACAGGCTCCATTACTTTAATAGATACTGCTGAAACCACGGACTTTCTTATGTCTGATGCATCGTAGTTTTTACCATAAAATTCACGAATGGTTTTTACGATTGCTTCACGATAAGCTGCCAGATGCGTACCGCCTTGCGTGGTATTTTGACCATTCACAAAAGAATGGTATTCTTCGCTATACTGGGTTTTATGGTGGGTTAATGCCATCTCAATATCATCACCTTTAAGGTGTATGATAGGATATAGCATGTCTGATTCGTTTATATTCTCAGACAAAAGGTCTTTCAATCCATTTTCGCTGTAAAACTTTTCGCCATTGAAAATAATGGTCAATCCGGGATTCAGATACACGTAGTTCTTGAGCATGCGCTCAACATATTCACTCCTAAATTTATAGTTTTTAAAGATACTGTTATCTGGCACGAATGACACCTTGGTCCCTTTTCGTCTGGAGGTATCGTCTAAAAGGTCTTTATTCTTTAATTCTCCTAATTCAAATTCTGCCGAGGCCGATTTCCCGTCTCTTGTAGACTCTACTCTGAAATAGGTAGATAAGGCATTTACAGCTTTGGTACCAACACCATTAAGTCCTACCGATTTCTTAAATGCTCTGGAGTCGTATTTCCCTCCGGTGTTCATTTTAGAAACCACATCCACGACTTTACCTAATGGAATACCACGACCATAGTCTCTCACAATAACTTTGTTACCCTGAATAGAAACTTCAATCGTTTTACCGGCTCCCATGACATATTCATCAATGGAGTTGTCTAAGACTTCTTTTAGCAGAATATAAATACCGTCATCTGCAGATGAGCCATCGCCCAACTTTCCGATATACATACCAGGTCGCATTCTGATATGCTCTTTCCAATCGAGCGAACGTATATTATCTTCGGTATAGTTAGACTGTTGGGCCATAAACACAAGAAAAATTGGTGAAACGCTAATATAAGATTATAGCTCAAAAAATGAAATACCGGTCAGACAAAGTAATTAACAATCAACCCGTAAATTTGTTGACAAAATGAAGATCTTAGTTATATCAGAATACAAAAGAAGATTGGTCTTACTTTTTAGTCAGATTTTTGGTTAAATGCTAAAAGATAAGTTTGTATTTTGTGATTCAATTCTTTCGAAAAACACTTAAATAGTATATTAAAATTAAACTATGAAAAAAGGAATCTTGATCGGCTTACTTGTGGTTTTGGTTTTTTTTGATCTTAGCGCTCAAAACACATCAAATACAAATGAAGAAACTAAAATTTTTGTTCCCTATAAGTTAGGTGAGAAATTCGGCATTTCGGATCAGTATGGCAATATCGTTTTAACCCCAAAGTATGATTTTATTGATTTGTACTATACCCCAAATTTCTTCACTGCTTTTAATTACGGCACTAACAACTCCTATAAAACCTCATTAATACTTAAAGACAACGTCCTTATAAAGGATCAAAATTATTTTGGATATTATTATGACAATGATGTCATCTCTGCCGTACTAAGAAGAGAAGGAAAAGGAACGGGTTACTATTCGTTTCACCCTGAAGGAATCGATCTATATAGTATGGATGGAAAGCGAATTACTAAAGAGACTTATCGGTTTGCAGGAGTTATAGATGATTTTGATCAAGATAACATTTTACAATATCAACTTCTTCAATTAATACATTTAGATGGCACTTATTCTTTTGTAGTTTACGATAAAAAGACAACAAAAATCATAAAAAAGATTGTAGATAAGGCAAAGGACATACTATTTATGAGTGAGGTCATTCCCTATAAGTACAAGGAGTTTGCAGTAAGGTATATCAATAGTAAAGATGAAGAACAAGAAGTGAAAATTCGATTAAAAGAAGGAATATTTGTTGGCGAAGATCGACGTACTTTAAAGAAGAAGCCTAAAAGTAAATATGATGTCTATTTAGATGATGAGGTCGAAGTACCCTTTGATAGTGGAAACAGAATCCGACGTCGACCTAAGGAAGATAAGCATTTAACCTTACGAGAAGTCAAAATTAAGAACGACTACGTCGGCTATAGACCTCCTAGCCTATATTTTGACACTTGGAATAACTATGCACCACATGTTAAAGTCATTGTTGAAGATGGTAAAAAAGGAGTCTATAATGAAAAAAGTGAGAAATACATTCATCCCGTGATCTACAATGACATATTTAAGGCCGAGTTCAAAGGATTTCATGTCGGCGGTTCCATTTTCCTTAAAGACGGAAAATATAGTATAAAAATGTCTACGTTTAGAGGTGAGAAATATAAGATTGATGGGGTTTTCGATAACTTTCCTTTTGTGTTATATCCAAGTTATGTAACATCGGATTTTCACTTAGTCAGCCTGTTTGATGCTGATGGGAAGTTCCTATATTATGCCAATCAGGATGGCCTAATCTATTATAAAAAAGAGTGAGTAATTGGATTAAACATTAAATAAGAAGTGCATTACATCGCCATCATTAACGATGTAATTTTTACCTTCCACGCGCATTTTACCTGCTTCCTTGACCTTAGACTCACTGCCATAACTCACATAATCGTCATAAGCAATGACTTCAGCTCTGATAAAGCCTTTTTCAAAATCGGTATGGATCACACCCGCAGCCTGAGGTGCAGTAGCGCCTATACTTACGGTCCATGCTCTTACTTCTTTAACGCCTGCCGTAAAATAGGTTTGCTGATTAAGTAACTGGTATGCTGCACGTATGAGTTTTGAAGATCCCGGCTCGTCTAAGCCAATATCTTCTAAGAACATTTGACGTTCTTCATAATCTTCTAATTCATTGATATCGGCTTCGGTTCCTACTGCCAATACCAAAACTTCAGCCTTTTCATCTTTAACAGCATCTTTAACCTGTTCTACATAGGCATTACCAGATACTGCTGAACCTTCATCTACATTACAGACATACATTACCGGCTTGTCTGTTATAAATTGTAATGGCTTTACGTAGTCTTCATAATCTTCTTCTGAAAAGTCTATGGTTCTTACAGAACTCCCCTGCTCCAAAGCCTCTTTTATTTTGAGCAATACAGCTTCTTCTGCCTGAGCTTCCTTATTTCCGGTTTTTGCAGCACGCTTGACTTTGTCCAATTTTTTCTCTGTAGTTTCCAGATCTTTAAGCTGCAATTCAATGTCTATGGTTTCTTTATCTCTTATAGGATCAACACTCCCATCAACATGAACAATATTATCATTATCAAAGCAACGTAATACATGTAGTATGGCATCAGTCTCTCTGATATTACCCAAGAACTGATTTCCTAAACCTTCACCTTTACTGGCACCTTTCACTAGCCCGGCAATATCCACGATCTCTACAGTAGCAGGAATAACACGTTCTGGATTTACCAATGTTTCCAATTTAGATAATCTTGGATCTGGTACATTAACCACTCCTATATTAGGTTCTATAGTACAAAACGGAAAGTTTGCACTTTGCGCTTTAGCATTAGATAAACAATTAAATAAGGTTGATTTCCCAACATTAGGTAAGCCTACGATTCCTGCTTTCATAGATGTATGATTTTTGCGAGTGCAAATGTAGACATTTCTATGCATTTTTTATAGCAATCCGTCACTGATAACATAAAGATTGAGGATAGTTCATAACTTACTCATAATCAGAATTAAATGTTTTTGGCACGCTGTTTGTTTCTTGTTAAATGAGTTTAATTTTAAAACCATTACCCATGAAACGACTATTTCTATTTTTCGCAAGCGTATTAGCTTTTAGTACCATGGCATTTGCCACAACCAACTCAACTACTGATCATTCAACGATACACAATTATGTGAGAGGTTATGGTAATTCTTTCATATTCGTTGAAGGCGGTATTGAGTTTTCAATTTTTGCTGATGGCCAGTTTGACTTTTATATCCCTAACTACGGTCCAGATGTTAGTGTTGGTATTAATACTCCTGGATTTAGCCTAAGTTTTAATACTGGTTTCAATTACAATCCTTACGTACAATATGACGATTATGGTGCCGTAATACAAATTGAGAATATCCCTATCTATTATGATCATTATGGTCGAATCATTCAAGCTGGTGATGTCTTTATCAATTATAATGGTTTTGGGCGTATCAATCGTGTTGGTGGGTTATATATACATTACAGCAATCAGGTATTTTCTCATTGCACAGGGTTTATCAATGTCTATAACAGAGCTTATGTGTACAGACCTTGGCACCGCTTCTATGTAGCTCCTCCTGTAAATTACTGTGTCGTATATGCAAGACCTTACCGTCAGTTCTACAGACCTGTTAGACACATCTATTACAGACCATATGTTAACAATGTACGCTATGCTTATGTTAATGGCAGACGTGGAAACGATAGATTTACCTATAGAAGAGGAACCTCGCAACGTAGTACAAGATATGCACAAACTCCAAGAAATCGAAGAGAGCGTGAAATCAGACGTAGCGTAGAACGTCAGAGAATATCCTCAACCAGAAGAGGCACAACAAATCGTGTAGCAAGCAACAATGCGTCTGTAACACGAAATAGTAATGCCAGAGCGATTACATCTAATAATCGTTCTAATGTGAACTCTCGTAGTGTAGCAAGTAACAATAGGACTATAACGCGAAATAGCAGTACCAGAGTAAACACATCTAATAATCGATCTAACGTAAACTCACGTAGTGTGAGAAGTAATACTGCCACGTCAAGAGTGAATAGCAATAGCAGATCTTTCAGTAATACTGATGCTCGTACAAATAGAACACGTTCTACTACGCTCAATAAACAAAGTAATAACAGACGTTTAAGTAGCACAAGATCGGTAGCTACTAAAAATAAATCACAAAGAAATGTGACCAAATCGCGTTCTAATGTGTCTTATAATAAAAAGGGTAACAGTAACTCTAGAATAAAAAAACCAAATACGTCTAAGCAACGTATATATAATAACTCGCAGTCGCAACGTCGTAACAAACAAAGCAGAGTGACTCAAAACAGATACAAAAAATCGTCTTCTACTGTAAGATCGAACTCAAGAAGCAATTCAAGAGGAAACAAATCCAATAGCAGACGTAGTATATAAAATTAAGAATTTTTGGTTGGTTAAGTTGGAAAGTCCTGCAAGTCGTATGCCTCAAAGCACCTTGTGGGGCTTTCTCATTCCATCTAATTTAGTGTTTCAGATACTTTCCTAACAAGGAATTCATATCTTCAGAAATTTTAAATTTATATATTATAAATATATATAATAGACCGACCAATATAGATTTAAGCCCAATATTGAGTATGGCATGGAATTTAAACTCCCAGAAGTAAAATAGTACTACACACCCACTAATAAGCAATAACACTTTTAAAGACCCTTTGCAAAAAGGCAGCATTTTAAACGTTTTACTAACAAAAACCACTTTTAATGTATTATATACACTAACTGCAATAAATGTTGCTACAGCTGACCCATTAATACCATATAATGGTATAAATATAGCATTCAGTATTATTGCCAATACTGCGAGCAAAACTCCAAAAGCCAGCACCATTTTATAATAATCACTATTGAACAAAATGGCATTATTATTCCCAAGTACATTATCGTATAGTTTGGCCATACTAACAATGATCACCACAAATAATCCTCCTGCAAACTCTTCAGGTAGTAGTGTATACAATTGGTTAATATTGAGTACAATCAGTAAAAATATCAATCCGGAAATGATAAACAGGTTTAATGAACTTCTTTGGTACAGATCTTTCAAAGCCTTTATATTTTTATCATTAAGATATTTTGCAGTTAAAGGCATCATGATCTGGTGCATTGCTCGTTGGGGTACAGCAATGACTGTGGCAATGAATATAGCGACGCTATAATAAGCTACTTTTTCTATTTTCAGAACCTGACCTATCATAAATTTATCGATATCTAATATCAATGTAGCTACAGATCCGGCCAGAATTATGAGTCCAGTATATTGTAATATTGAAGCTATTTTTGGGATACTGTGAAATTTTAAAACCGGAAGTCTAACTGAATAAGCATATATTTTCATTATTATCATTCTTATCACATAGACAGTTACAACGCCTATAATGAATGCATCCACTGTTAACCATTCAAAATATACGGCTAACAATAACAACATAATAGCTACGCGATGAAACACTTCCTTCATTATATTACCAAACACTGTTTGCATTTGCGTCTTAGACCATGCGAAGAAAATTTCGAAATAAGCCATGGCAATTGCTACAATAAAAATATGCCACACATAATTGTTAACAATAGCATTCTCTTGTGATAAAAATTGCCCGATAATGTCATAAGCATAATACCCTACTATAGCTGTTGGTACAATGAGTACAAGAGGCAAAAAGAGCATTAGAGTTAAAAAACTATTCAAACTGTTCTTGGTCTTAAATGTGCTATAGAACTTAATGATCGTATTGTGAACTCCAAAAGCCATAAATGGCATCATAATATTGGCAGCAGATAATATAAAAGCTACTAAACCGTAATATTCATCCGTAAGAAAGTTAGTATATAAAAACAGCGTATTAATAGCCCCTATACCAAAACCAAGATATGTGCTTATTGTATTTTTAAAAGATTGGTTTATTACAATACCCATTTAGAGCAATTCAGCTAATACTTTAGTAAGTTCACGTCTGCTATATGGTTTTAAACCAATAGCGTGAGAGCGTAAATTACGATTTTTATAAGCCTCAAAATACATTAAAATTTGTGATTTTATAGCGTCTTTAGACTGGTAATTAAAATAGCGTCCTGTATTTGTACTTGTAATTATAGCTTCTATATCCGAATCTTTTGGGCCTATACCTAATATGGGTGTTTCAGATACCAGATACTCAAAAAGCTTACCCGGAATAATGGCTTTAGTCACTTCCGAATCAATCTCAATAAGTAATAACAACTGGGATCTCATCTGCAACTCAATAGCTTTATCGTGGCTCAAATACCCAAGAACTTTGGTGTGAGCTTTTAAGCCATTAGCATAAACAGAATTCAAAACATCTTCACTTACAGCTCCTGCGAAATTAAGCTGAAAAGCCATTTTAAAATCATCATGATCCTTTATCAATTCTGAAAGCACTTCCCATAACACCTCAGGGTTTCGATCAGACAGTAATGATCCTATATGAGAAAGTGTAAACTTTTCGTCTTTATTGGTTATGGTAATCTTATGATGATCATAGCCATTTGTAATGGTTTTAACCGGCTGATCAGTTTTAGACTCAAACTCTTTTTTTGTATGGTTACTGGTTACAATGATTTGATCTGTTGTATTCAATACCTCACGTTCTAGCTGTTCATGTTTTTTTATGGACTTTGAGGTGAGTTTCAGCTGGCTTTGATAACCAATAGTGGTCCATGGATCTCTAAAATCAGTTATCCATTTGACACCAAGCTCCTGTTTTAATTTCAAACCGATGAGATGCAAACTGTGCGGAGGTCCGGTAGTAATTATGGTTTCTATACCATTTGCTTTTATATATTTTAAAAGGTAAGCCACAGAAGGTTTCACCCATCCTATTCTAGCATCCGGTATGAAATAGTTTCCTCTAATGTAAAGCAATAATTTTTCTAACCAAGACTGTTGTTTTGTTTTGGGGATCATTCCCGAACTAATAGATTTTGTACTTTTTTTGGATAAAAGTTTTGCCCATTTATAAGGTTCCTTAATAGGATGTTTCAATACCGTAACCTGTTCAGGAAGTTCATCAATTAAGCTATGATCAGTTATTGGATAGGTTGCATTTTCAGGACAATACACCAAGGGTTCTATATTAAAATCCGGAAGGTATTTCACGAACTTTAGCCAACGTTGTACTCCCGGCCCTCCGGCTGGCGGCCAATAATATGTAATGATAAGTACTTTTTTTGGCATTTTGAGTTTTTCTAGGCTTGGCTTTTATACTTTTTATATTCTATAAAAAGCCCTCCAATACAAAGTATTCCAAAGAGTAAAGAACTGGCTAAAGCCATTTGACTTCCGGTTTTTACAACTTTTGGCTCAAATTTAAACTCTATGGTATGTTGCCCTTCCGGCACAGCCATACCCCTCAATACATAATCTACACGTTGATGTGGCACCAAACTGTTGTCTAAATAAGCATTCCAACCTTTACCATAGTATACCTCAGAAAATACAACATACCCCTTCTCCTTATTGTTCGACTTATACTTAAGGTAATTGGGTTTAACGTCTTCTAATTCTACAGTAGCTGTAGAATCTATCTGGTAAGTAACTATTGGCAATGAATTTGTTGCTTCTGCCATTATAGTTACAGCTTTAGTTTTTGTATCTAAACTGTCTAAAGCCTTAATCTCTTCATTTGCCGTACTCAATAATTTCAATTCCTTAATAAACCAAGCATTACCATTGGCATCTGTATTGGTATACGGAAACACATTCCCTTTATCATCTTCAGCTATGATATATTTGGTATTCAACATGTTCATAACGTTAAGATTATTTCTATAAACATGAAAATCCAATAACTCGTCAAAACGTCTCAGTTTAGCTGCATGATATCCAGATAGTGAATTATGAAAATAGGATGCTTTTGCCGGTGCTCGTTGGCCTTCATCAGACATGTCTAAAACTCTAAAATGAGATTTATCTTTTAAGATCTGTTGATCCGCAAGATTGGGCTGATAAGGTTTGTCTACTTTCAACGCAGATATAAAATCATCATTATTTACATACTGCTTGTCTACCACAATCAAATCAAAACCAATAAGTACCACAAAAGCTACAATAGTTAAACGCTCTGAGAGCTTACGCTTTATACAATAATAGATCACTGCGGCTGACAACAAGACTAAAACTAAAGTTCTGATAGTATCACTGGCGAACAATGCCTTACGGTCTTCCTGGATCGCATCTACAAAAGCATGGCCATAGGCTTGTCTGTAACGTCCATCTCTTATGCCTACAAAGTCTAGCCCAATAAAATCTAGTGCAGAACTGAATAGCAAAAAGAACAAAGCTAATCCTGCTGTAATAATTACTGTGTATTTCAACGCTTTTAATTTTTCCTCTTCTTTAACCACATCGTTAAATAATCTTACCAAAGCAAATATGCCCAGTGCCGGGACACAGAGTTCTAAAATAACCTGAATTGAGCTCACGGCTCTAAACTTATTATACAATGGCACATAATCAATAAAAAAGTCTGTCAGTAATGGGAAATGCTTACCATAAGACAACAATAGGGATAAGACCGTACCACCTACCAACCACCATTTGAGACGTCCTTTCACTAAAAACAATGCCAAAACAAATAAAAATAGCACCACTGCGCCTACATATGCCGGTCCTTCTACTATGGTCTGTTCTCCCCAGTACATGGGTGCTTGCCGAGCTTCATTCAGTGCTTCAATTGGAGAAGCCCCCAAATTAATATAAGCTTGATAGGTTTCTGAATCTTTACCTACATCTTCACGACTACCTCCCCCCATAAACTTGGGAATATACAAATTGAAGGTTTCCAGAATGCCATAACTATATTCTGTAATATACGATCTGCTTAGGCCAGAACTTGAGGGTTTAGCTGATCCATCAGGATTTATGGTTAGTTCGCTTGAACCTCTGGTACTATCCTTAACATACTCGTTCGTTGCTAATATATTAGAAGCATTTAATCCGATAGCAATAATCACTGCTGGTACAAGAACACCAATGGATTTGAAATAATGTGCTAACTGTTTTTTTCTGTAAGCATCAATAAAATAAGTTATACCAAGTACAACGACTAAGAACATCAAATAATATGTCATTTGATAGTGGTTGGCAACAATCTCCAGCCCCATAGCCACTACAGTCAATAAAAACCCTAAGATGTATTTTTTTCTAAACGTCAATATAATGCCACTCAATACCAATGGCATATAAGCTATGGCATGAGCCTTACTATTGTGTCCCACACCTAGGATAATGATAAAGTAGGTTGAAAACCCAAAAGCTATAGCGCCTAAAGCAGCAAGCTTAAAATCTACTTTTAATGCCAGCAAAAAAATGTAAAACCCTATGAGGTATAAAAACAGGTAATCTGCCGGTCTTGGTAAAAACCGAATTGTCAGATCTAACTTTTTAATATAATTATGCGGATATTTTGCACCCAATTGATACGTTGGCATCCCTCCAAAAGCACTATTGGTCCAATAGGTTTCAGTATTGGTATCAGCTTTAAAGTCCTTTTGCTGTTTGGCCATGCCGATGTAATGCATGATATCACTCTGGAACATTTTTTTGCCCTGCAATACCGGACTAAAATAGGTCAATGATACAATTATAAATCCTACTATTACCAGAATATGCGGTAGTATACGCTTAAATGAAAATGACATGAAAAAGAATTAATTCAATAAATGCGAAAATTAATCAATTTCTTCGTAATCGATATACTCGCCAACATCTTTATTAGAGGATTTGTTATTATTGGGCATTTTATCGATTACTGTTTCGCCTACATCTTGTCGCTGTTTTTGCTGAGGATTTCTTCCATAAGCTTCAAATTGCTGACCAAAACGTTGCTCAGCTTTCTTAGCTACAAAGCGCAGCATGTATGGCATAAATAAACGCGATAGTATTTTTACTATAAAGTATACCGCCAAAATAATCAATAGTGTTCTTGCAAACCCCACTATAGAAGCTGTGTAGATCATATAATTAATTTATATTCAAAAATACAATTATCACAATTTATAATACGTTATTATTCCTTAAAAAAAGTATAAAATATCTATATTTGAATTCAAACCTAATTAACATGCGCAGATTAAAATCGTTTTTATTTATAGTAACAGTAACTTGTTTTATCAATGTGAATGCACAATACACTGATGTCATCAACTCTAACAGACCCGGTGTGTCTAAAAGTGCATTTTCTGTCGGTACCAACGTATTACAGTTTGAGCTTGGTGCTCAAACCATTAAACAAGAGCATACGCCTCTAAATTATGAGGTTTCTGGCTTTGGTATTGATTTTTCTGCGCGTTATGGATTATTTTTTGAAGAATTAGAAGTTAATATAGAAGGATTCTACCAAAATGATACTTTTACCAATAACAATGCTACCATTCCGATTGAAGATAAGCGATCAAATTTTAGAAACTTTACTATTGGTGCAAAGTATTTGATTTATGATCCTTATAAAAATGCTGAAGAGGACAAGCCTAATTTATACAGTTATCATGCCAACAGAAAGTTTAAATGGAAGTCTTTAATTCCGGCTGTTTCTGTATATGCAGGCGCTAATTTTGATACTGAAAATAATCCCTTTACAGCCCCGGATGTAGAAGGTTTCAGCCCAAAAGTCATGGTAGCTACACAAAACAATTTTGCAGGAGGTTGGGTATTTGTCATGAACTTATTAATGGATAGAATTGGTTCTGATTTTTCTGAATTTCAATATATACTTACACTTACACATTCATTTACCCCACAATGGGTTATATTTGGAGAAGCACAAGGTATAGATAGTGATTTTTATGCCGATAACATTTTTAGAGTTGGTGGTGCTTACCTCTGGACTAAAAATTTTCAGCTAGATGCCGGAATTGCATTTAACACTAAAGACACACCTTCTGTTTTCAATATTAACTTTGGAGCATCTTACCGTTTTGATTTCCATAAGGATAAAAAGATTGACAATGGCAATTCTGCCAAGGAAAAAGAAAAAAGACAATCGAGAAAACGAAAAAAGAAAAAGAAAAAGACTGACGGCGATTCTGATTCTGACAGCTAACCAACCTTTTATATGATAACAATTAAAGAAGCACAGTCCAAAAAGGACTTAAAGGCTTTCGTGAAATTTCCTTTTAAACTATATGCAGGCTCAAAATACTGGGTACCTCCTATTATCAATCAGGAATTAAAGACCTTTGACAAAACACAAAACCCTGTTTTTGAAAATGCAGAGGCGAGATTTTTTTTAGCATATAAAGACAATGAAATTGTAGGCAGAATTGCAGCCATAGTGAATTGGATTGAGGTTAAAGAACAACAAATAAAAAAGATGCGGTTTGGATGGTTCGATTTTATTAACGATCATAATGTAAGCGCCGCATTGATAGAAAAGGTCTATGAAATTGGACATTCGTATAATCTTGAGTATACTGAAGGTCCTGTAGGTTTTTCCAATTTAGATAAAGTAGGTGTAATGACTGAAGGCTTTGATGTTCTTGGCAGCATGATCACCTGGTACAATCACGACTATTATGTTGAGCATTATAAAGCATTGGGTTTTGAGATCGAAAAGCGATACTCCGAAAGCAAATTTTTGTATAAGAACATAAAATCTGAAACATTTACTAAAGCTCAGGCTCTGATAAAAAGACGTTATCAATTGAAAGCTCTGACCTTTAAGTCTACTAAAGATATTATGCCTTATGTAGATGATATGTTTGATGTGTTTTCTAAATCTCATGAGGCCTTATCAACTTTTGTGGAAATCGATCAGAAACAACGAGACTATTTTAAGAAGAAGTTTATTAATTTTTTGAGCCCGGAATATGTAAAGTTCATTGTTGACAAAGATGATAAACTCGTTGCTTTCTCTATAGTAACACCTTCGTACGCTGAAGCTTTACAAAAAATGAAAGGGAAATTATGGCCTTTTGGTGTTCGCCACTTACTGCATGCCAAAAAACATAGTAAAGCTGTTATGTTTTACCTTATAGGCGTACTCCCGGAGTATCAAAACAAGGGGGTCACTGCCATTATTTTTGATGAATTTTATAGAGAGTTTACTAAAAAGGGGGTTGTAGAATGCATAAGAGGTCCTGAATTGGAGGACAATACTGCCATTCAACTGCTTTGGAAACATTTTGACCCTGTGGTCGTAAAGCGTAGACGTACTTTTAAAAAGGCATTGTCATAAATAAAAAGCCAACCTTAAAGGGTTGGCTTTTTTATGTTCTTATTGTATGCTACTACTCTCCCATAGCAGCAATTAATGCTGCTGACATTCGCTTATATGTGCCATTAACCAAGCGATCTCTTATGGCATCAAAAGCATCTAAAGTATCTTCTACGTCTTTTAACGTATGGGTTGCTGTAGGGATCATTCTTAGTAAAATTAATCCTTTAGGTATTACAGGGTAAACTACTATAGAACAGAATATTCCGTGATTTTCTCTTAAGTCTCTAACCAGTGCCATAGCCTCAGGAATACTACCTTTCAAATACACAGGTGTTACACAACTTTGAGTTGTTCCTATATCAAAACCTCTTTCTTTTAATCCGGATTGTAAAGCATCTACGATTTTCCATAAATTTTCCTTTAATTCCGGCATTGTTTTAAGCATCTCTAAACGCTTAAGTGCACCAACCGTTAATTGCATTTGCAATGATTTGGCAAACATTTGTGATCGTAAATTATACTTTAAATAATCTATAATTTCTTGATCTCCTGCTATAAAGGCACCTGTACTAGCCATTGATTTAGCAAAGGTTGCAAAATACACGTCGATACCGTCTTGTACGCCTTGCTCTTCTCCGGCTCCCGCACCAGTCTTTCCAAGAGTTCCAAATCCATGCGCATCATCGACTAAAAATCGGAAGTTATATTTTTTCTTTAATGCTACGATCTCCTTCAATCTCCCCTGTTCGCCACGCATTCCAAACACACCTTCAGAAATCACCAAGATACCACCTCCAGTTTGTTCTGCCATTTTAGTAGCACGTTCAAGGTTTTTCTCCAGGCTTTCTACATCATTGTGTTTGTATGTAAAACGTTTACCCATATGCAAACGCACACCATCAATAATACAAGCATGTGCATCTACATCATAGACAATAATATCATCTTTAGCTACTAAGGCATCTATTGTAGACATAATGCCTTGATAACCAAAATTCAAAAGGTAAGCTGCTTCTTTACTAACAAATTTAGCGAGCTCATTTTGCAGTTTTTCATGAAGGTCCGTGTGTCCGGACATCATTCTTGCTCCCATAGGATATGCCGAACCGTATTCAGCAGCTGCTTCAGCATCTACTTTTCTGACTTCCGGGTGATTGGCTAAGCCTAAGTAGTCATTAATACTCCACGTAATAACTTCTTTACCCTGAAACTTCATTCTATTGGAAATCTGTCCCTCAAGCTTGGGAAATACAAAATAACCTTCAGCTTGCGATGCCCACTTTCCTAACGGTCCTTTATCTCTGTATATCTTTTCAAATAAATCCTTCATTATATCTCGTAGCTATTAATCTATCCCAACGTTGACAATTTAACTTGCACCTTTATTGAAATATTAAGTTTTTGTTAATTTAATTTGATTAGTTGGGGCAAAATTAATTAATAATATTATGACCGCATAATTTATTTCTTTATTATATCCACTAAGTTTTAAACATAAAAAAGCCTATTGCAATAGCTATTACAATAGGCAAACTATTCTTTATGAAGAATTATTTTATGTACTCTATAGTTTCAGGTGTGGTACTCTTGCTATCAAAAAAGCCTTGAGTTTCCATCCATTTATCACTGTATACCTTACTCATATATCTAGATCCGTGATCTGGAAATATAACGACAACTTTATCACCTACCTTAAATTCCCCGTCCATTTCTAATTGCTTAATAGCTTGCATTGCTGCTCCACTAGTATAGCCCACAAAAAGCCCTTCTGTTCTGGAGATTTCACGTGCTGTATGTGCACTCTCTTCGTCCGTTACTTTAACAAACTTATCGATGATATCAAAATCTGTTGCCGTAGGTATTAAGTTTTTACCTAAGCCTTCTATTCGGTATGGGTAAATCTCATTATCATCAAACTCTCTGGTTTCATGATACTTCTTAAGCACAGACCCATAAGCATCAACACCTATAATTTTTATATCAGGGTTTTGTTCTTTTAAAAACTTTGCAGTTCCGGAGATTGTACCTCCTGTCCCACTACATGCTACTAAATGTGTAATTGCTCCTTCGGTTTGCTGCCAAATTTCCGGACCTGTAGTGTTGTAATGCGCATCAATATTTAACTGGTTGAAATACTGATTAATATATATAGAACCTTTGATTTCATTATGTAATCGCTTAGCGACTTGATAATAAGACCTAGGATCATCTGCACTAACATGTGCAGGGCACACATACACTTTAGCTCCCATAGATTTTAACATATCTATCTTATCTGCTGAAGATTTAGAACTCACCGCCAGTATGCACTCGTAACCTTTAATGATACTTACCATAGCAATACTAAATCCTGTATTGCCTGAAGTGGTTTCAATGATTGTATCGCCCGGTTTTAAAATACCCTGACGTTCAGCTTCTTCTATGATGTAAAGTGCTATTCTATCTTTTGTGGAATGCCCCGGATTAAAGGCTTCTACTTTAGCGTAAAATTCACCATTAAAATCCGATGTCATATTATTTAATTTGATCAGCGGTGTTTTACCTATAAGTTCTAACACGTTATCAAATACCTGTAAGTCTTGTCTCATAAATGCTATTTACAGTTCCAAATTAACATAATTGCAACCAAAAACCTCGCAAAAATAACATTTTTTTTTAATTAGTCTCTTATATTTTCAAGACCTAATATAAAGGCATACTCTTCTGCATCTTCTTTTAAAGCTTCATATCTTCCAGATGCCCCACCATGACCTGCATCCATATTTGTCTTTAAATATAGCTTATTACTATCCGTTTTATATGCCCTTAGCTTTGCTGCCCATTTTGTAGGTTCCCAGTATTGTACTTGAGAATCGTGTAATCCTGATGTTATTAGAATATTCGGATAATCTTGACATTTAACATTATCGTAAGGCGAATACGATTTCATATATTCATAATACGTTTCTTCATTTGGATTACCCCATTCGTCGTATTCTCCAGTAGTTAATGGTATTGTATCGTCTAGCATTGTAGTTATGACATCTACAAAAGGTACAGCGGCTATAACACCATTATACAATTCCGGAGCCTGATTGATTACTGCTCCAATTAACAATCCTCCTGCACTTCCTCCAATAGCATAGACATGCGCTCTGGACGTGTAATTTTCCTGAATTAAATGTTTAGTACAATCTACAAAGTCTGTAAATGTATGTTTTTTATTCAGCAGCTTTCCGTCTTCATACCATGGCCTTCCTAAATATTCCCCACCTCTCACATGGGCTATAGCGTATACAAATCCCCTATCCAAAAGGCTTAAACGTATACTTGAAAAATACGGGTCAACAGTTGAACCATAAGACCCATAAGCATATAGTAACAATGGATGAGAACCGTTTTTTTTCATCCCTTTACGATAAACGAGAGATATTGGTACTTGCGTACCATCTTCTGCTTTAGCCCATACACGCTCTGATTGGTAATTGGTTTTATCAAATTTACCCCCCAATACGGTTTGTTCCTTTAGAACCGTTTTGGATCTGGATTTCATATCAAAATCTATCACTGAAGCAGGCGTTGTTAAAGAATTATAACTATATCTCAGCATATGGGTATCAAAGTCCACGTTGATACTTGTATAAGCGGTATAGGTTTCATTATCAAAAGGAATGTAAAAATCTTTGTTAGTTCCTTTATCAAAAATACGGATCATATTCAACCCGTTAGAACGCTCACTTAAAACAAGATAGTTTTTAAAAACATCAATATCTTCTAATAATACATCTGCTCTGTGTGCAATCATTTCCTCCCAATGTGTCTTTCCTGTTTGATGTTCTGGAGTTTTCATCAATTTAAAATTGATAGCACCATCAGCATTAGTTAAGACATAAAAAAGACCATTGTAATGAGATATGCTGTATTCTAAGCCTCGAATTCTAGGCTGAAATGTTTTGAAATCAGCTTCTGGTGTATCGGCATTTAAAATATGATATTCATTGGTCAATGTACTGTAACATGCTATTATAATATATGCTCTGGATTTTGATTTGTACACCGTTACACCAAATGTTTCATCATCTTCGGTATAGACCAGAGTATTAGCATTATTTACTATATTATACCTGTAAATCTGGTGTGATCGTAAAGTGTCTTCATCTTTCTTAGTATAAAACAATGTTTCATTATCATTTGCCCAGGATGAAGATCCTGTAGTACCTGTTATAGCTTCTGTAATGATCTGATTTGAAACTATATCCTTTACATATATGGAATAATTCCTTCTTCCTGTGGTGTCTATCCCAAACGCTACTTTTGTATTATCCGGACTAATACTTATACCCACCAGTCTAAAATACGAATGTTCTTTTGCCATCTCATTACAATCAAAAAGCAACTCTTCGGCATTATCCAAATGGTCTTTCTTTCTAATGTATATCGGATACTCTTTTCCTTTTTCAAAACGCGTCATGTACCAATAGTCATTATATTTATATGGAACAGAACTGTCATCTTCCTTAATACGCGACCTCATTTCCTCATAAAGCTTATCCTTTAGTCCGTTAAGATAGCTTGTATCCGTATTGTAATATGAATTCTCTTGATTGAGATAATCTATGACCTCGGGATTCTCACGTTCCTTCATCCAAAAGTAATTGTCAACCCTATCATCAGAGTGTTTCGACAATATCCTTGGTATCTTTTTAGCTATTGGTGGATTCTTGGCAGATGTTGTGTTCATTAACGTCAAAAAATATTAGAAAAGTGGCGCAATTTAGTAATTTTGTAGCGTATAATTTTAAAACGCTTATTTATGTTCGGAGATATGATGGGCATGATGAATAAATTGAAAGAAGCTCAAAAGAAAGTTGAAGAGACAAAACAACGATTAAATACTGTTTTGGTAGACGAAACCAGTAACGATGGGAAACTTAAAGTGACGCTAACAGCTAACAGAACAATAAAGTCTATTGTTATTGATGATGAGCTTTTAAATGATAAAGATATGTTAGAAGATTATTTGATTCTTACATTAAATAAAGCCATAGAGAAAGCAACAAACATCAATGAAGCAGAACTTGCTGCTGTTGCTAAGGAAGGTATGCCCAATATTCCCGGTATGGATATGTTTAAATAGCTTTTAATCATCCCAATACAACAATGTAATTGTCTGACACTGCATTGGTTTTGTATGAATTTACTCCAAGAAATGAAAAAAAAAGGGATGAAATACACACTAAAAATCGCTAAACTAATAGTTCAGTAGTTTATCTAAAAATATAGCGACATAGAAAACCTAAATATATATTTGATTATTAAATGCTATTAATCAATTATTTATATTTATGAAACAATTTATCAAATTATTCCTACTGGCGATGATTGTTATATTCGCCTCATGTGAGAATGAAACTACTGAAAATCCTACTTCACCTGAAAATAGAATCCTGGGGGATGACATTTTAATTTCCGATGGTGAAGAGGACGCTGAACTAATGTTTGATGGCAATAGTGAAAGCATTGTACTTAGAACTTTTTCTAAGTCAAACATGATCAATGGATCTGATGTACTACAGGTATATAATGTCGTTGACGCAGACCGATCGCCTTATGGTGGTCAACAACCTTCTTCTAATTTCTGGTGGTCAGAAACACCTGAAGGTGATGATTATTTCAATGCAGCTACTTATTTTTCTTCTCCTGAAGAAAACAGTTTAGTATTTACTGAATATGAAAATGGAACTGCAAGTATCATTGGAACAACCGTATCTGGCACCTGTGTTGTAGAGGTGAATGTATGGTTAAAAGACAGAAAATCTTGGGAAGAATGGTCAGCACTTGGTGGTGGTCATAAAGCAGAAGGTACTGCAGGTGATGCAGCCAGACCTGAAAGTTTACACTTTTATGTTATTGACAAAAATAACAGTACTATTACAGCTACTGGTGGTTGTGCACAGGAAGGTACATTTGGTGTAGAACAACGTCCTGACCCAAATGATAACAATACGCCTAATTACGGATCTCATGTTGGACCTGGAGGCGCTAATTATGATTCTAACATTGGTGCTGACGGATTAAGTACCTGGGGTTGGTTAACGGATATCCAGACTGGTGAGCGTCTTTGGTTAATCGATTTTAACTTCAGAATTGAACCACAAGAAGAAGAATGTAATTCTTGTATTGGTAAAGTTACAGATTTAACACTTAAATATAACTGGTATAACAGCCACAGAGTTAAGATTTATCAAAGATATGAGCATACACGTTATGCAACTAAAATCTATGATAATGTACTCCAGCCAGATGAAGAGTTTACTGTAAATGGTTCTAACCACGATGGTACAATAGGAAGATGGTTATACATATTTATCAATAACTGTTACTACACTAAAATCAAAACCAATTGTCGTTTAGATATAGGTCCTGGTTATACAAGAGGTGTATTTGAAGTCATCAGTGGTCATAGCACACAAGGTGGAGAACTTTGTGAATATGACGGTCCTAATTACCATTGCTGGCACAGGTATTATTAAATCGATAAGCAACAAAATTGCATTATAAAAAGAGAGGTGTTATAGTAACATCTCTTTTTTTGTACAACTTAATCATCTATGATATTTAAAAGCTCTGAAAGGCTTTTTATATTATAAGATGGCAAGTGTTCTGACGTATAATTCTCAGCCTTGTCTTTGTGAATATTTAACCCGTTATCCACCAAGCGAATAGTTGTCCAGTTAAGTTGGTTTGGTGAAATAAAGTCTTTCTTTATGTTATCGCCAACATAATAATAGCGAGCTGCACCAAATATTGACTCAAAATGTTTATAGTTGGCTATATCGGGTTTTTCACTGCCAAACTCTTCAGAAATAATGATCTCAGAAAAAAATTGCGATAACTCTAAAGCTTCTATTTTATGGCGTTGTTGTACACTTCGTCCATCTGTCAATAAGCCCATTGAAATATTTTCCGATTTTAACTTATTCAATATGGCAAATACTTCAGATTCTAATTCTATATGTGGTTTATGATTTCTGTAAAGGTTTAATAAATCGGACAGGCTTAAGGTTAGCCCATAAGTGTCAATCACATTCATAAATACATTTTTCTCATTATAATAATCGGAGATCATACAACGGTAAATATCAGTCTGACTTACGCCTGTTTTTGAGCTGATGCGGAGCGCAATATAATGATATGCTGATTTCAGATAATTGATCTCTTTGTATAAGGTATCGTCTAAATCAAAAACAACAACTTTATCACCCATCATAATTATTTATCAGTACTTCTTTATCGTATCTCAACATTAACAGACCATCTTCCCATTCATCAAAATAACTCAATGTTTTATTCAACATATATTCCTCAATAAGCCATTTCGGAAAATTTCCTCCGGCAAAATATGATAAAGGGTATCCACCTCCAAACCTTGGGTTTATTTCAATAGCTATTATCGTTTCTTTTTCTTTATGCATAAACACCTGAAGACATATGCAACCAAAAACACCATGCAATGACGAAAATTTAGATTCGATAAATGCCTTGATCTTATTTTTACATGTAACTGTTTTGGCTACTTCTCCTCCACGGATAGCTATTCGTTTTCTGGGAATCACACATTTTAATTTGCTATTTCTATCATAGTACAAATCGCATGTATATTCATCATAAATACTTTTATCTATATATTCAAAAAACAGTAACGCTTCATTCTCTAAAAAATAAGGTCGCATACCATCCTTATCATATACCACATAATTATCTACACTATTACTACCGTTTATGGGTTTGATATATACTGGAAAACTATAATTATCTTTTTCATACATGTTTATAACCTGGATACCTTGATCTGCAAAGAACGTATTGGATTTCAGTTTATCTGACGCCATTTGAACAAAGTCAATATCTGGCACAACCACTGTGATACCATGTTCTAAAAACCATGCTTTATGCTTTGCCAAAACTCCCAACTCTGTATCTATAGTAGGAATAATTAGAGTAATGCTTCTCTCTATACATTTTTGAAGTAAATCCTCAATATAGTTTTTATCAGTTACATGATAGGTTTGAAAGTATTCCTGAGCAATTTGAGCTGCTGCCGATAGTGACGGAGACATATCAGAGACTATTACTTTAGACGTTGGAAACACATGCTTTAATTCGTGCATAAAAGCCTTTACTAATGAAACCCGCCGCCCTGCCGATGTGATCAAAATATTGCTCATGTCTATCTTCTTACAGCATTTTTTAATCTTAATAATGGATTAAATAATATAAATAGCATATAAAATACACGTTTATTATTAAATAAAGGCACTAAAATAGAATAAGCTATCCCTTGATAATCTTTATTACTTAAAAAAACGTCTAAAGGATAAGCTCTGGTGCCTGATACGCTTTCCATTATGGCTTTTATTTGTTGAAAACCCATTGAAGACTTAAGCATTCTTACCATCATAAAAAAGACAAACGATTGCTGTCTGACTTTCAAGCGATTAATACATTCAGAATTCTTGTTTTCAACTTCCAATTTACCAATTAGTTCACCAATAACAAAAGCTGCATTTCTATTATCGTCAATGACCTTATTATAATGATTTGACTCTTTACTAGTCATTGCAGAACCTTCTACTTTAACGTACCTATGGCCATCTACAGGCATGTGAGCCATTCTTTTGGCCGACAAAAAAATAGTTGCCGTAAATATAGCATCTTCCATCCACCTGCCTTCTATAAATTTAACCTTTACATCGTTTAAGAACCCGCTTCTAATTATATACCACCAAACTTCATTCTTGTATTTGTAATTGGCGATATAATCCTCCCCTTTATATACTTCAGACATTGGAGCTTCTGTAACCATAGAATAAACCTGGTTTTCTTTTGATTGTACTATAGGTTTAGATCCAAAAGTTATAATATCCAGAGTATTAGCTTCGGCATTGTTGACCAGTGTGTTTAATACATTCGGCAATAAATAGTCGTCAGGGTCAATGAAATAGATATAATTTCCTTTGGCTTCATCCAAACCTCTATTTCTCGCACTACCTACACCACCATTTTGTTTATTTACTAATCTTATATTTTGATGGATATCCGCATAAGATTTTGCTATTTTATGACTATCATCTAAAGAGCCGTCATCTACAATTATTACTTCAAAACTGTTCTTTTCAATATCTTGCTCAAGTATACTCTCCAAACACTTAACCAAATAGTTTTCAGCGTTATAAACAGGGATGATAATACTCAGCCTCATATTAACTTTTTACGGAATGTAACTTAGGTCTCATAAAGAGACTTTTCAAGAATATCAAGATATACAGTACACGTTCTTTATTGAGAATACACACAAGAAATTTATACATCAAGGTATCATACGGTGCATGATTAAAATGTTGTATCGGGTAAGCTTCTGCCTTTTTAAACATATTTATCTTTTCTCTTACATAACCATTACCATACGGGTTCTTTATCATATCTATTATGTTAAAAAAGGTGAACAAATCCCGCCGGTGTGTCATATTTTTTACTGTAATATCATTGTCTCCATCTGTTTTTAAATCTTTAATTAACTGGCTTTTTTCTACGATCATCATTTGCATGTACTCTAGCTTTTTAGAATGACTTTCAAAATTTTTATTACGCATTAACGAGTTTTGAGTTTGCACATAACGATGTATTGGAATTGGTATGTAAACCACTTTTTCAGCCTTTAAAAATGCCTTTAAAGTAAATACGACATCACCACTATATTCATTACTGGAAAATGACAGTGAGATACGCTTTAAAAATTCCTTTTTTATCATATACCACCATATTTCATGACGCATATTTTTATAGTTTTCTAAAAACGTTTTTCCTGAACTTACAATAGGACTAATAGTCGTTATGGATTCTGATAATTGATAATTATCAAGTTCGTCAGTTTCAATAGTATCAAAACCTATAATATCGCATTGGCTTTCTTGAGCCTTATTGATCATCGTATTTAAACTATTGTAAGCCAAATAATCATCTGCATCAATATTATAAATGTAGTCCCCTTTAGCTAATTTTAGTAGTTTATTTCGAGTTGAATATGCTCCTAAATGAGATGTTTTGTATAATAGTATGTTATCATATTTATCAACGTACGCATTTACAATATTGGTCGAATTATCAGTAGAACCATCATCCATAATGATAATCTCATAATCTGAAGGCATTAATCCCTGATTCAAAATACTATCAATGCAATTAGCGATATAAAGCTCTGCATTATACATAGGAATTAAGACACTTAGTTTCATTTGTCGAATCGAATTAGGATCGAAAAATAAAAGTATTTGCAGAAAATGTTAAATAAACTCGTTAATATGTATAACTTAAGCTTTAAAGCTAAGATTTTGAAGGCAATCGAGTAGCACCTGATGCATTTCATCAGTGTAATCTAAATGAGTGACTATTCGCAATTTACGATTCCCCATACCTATAAGGTGGATATGCTGTTGTTTCAAAACCTCTAAAAATTTATGGTCATCAATACCGTCCTGTAATTCAAAAATTACAATATTGGTTTCTACAGGTTCAACCAGTTTTACAAACGGCAATCCTGCCAATACCTCGCCAATTGCTTTTGCTTTTCTATGATCTTCAGACAAGCGTTCAAAATTATGATCTAAGGCATATAATCCTGCTGCTGCTAAATACCCTACCTGACGCATACCTCCTCCAAGGATCTTGCGAATTCTCATAGCACCTTTCATAAACGCGCTGTCTCCTACCAAAACCGACCCAACAGGACATCCTAATCCTTTACTTAGACATACCGAAATGGTATCAAATAGTCCTCCATATTGTTTTGTAGTATGTGACTTAGCAATAATAGCATTCCAAAGACGTGCACCGTCTAAATGATAGCCCAACCCGTGCTTATCACAAACCTTACGCAACGCTCTCAGCGCTTCAAAATCCCAACAAGCACCACCACCTTTATTAGTAGTATTTTCCACTTCTATCAATCTTGTCAAAGGACTATGGTAAAAATCAGGAGGATTAATCGCTGCTTCAGCTTGTTCTGCTGTAAACATACCACGATGACCGTCTATTAGCTTACAAGATATGCCACTATTAAACGATGCACCACCGCCTTCATAATTATAAATATGCGCATACTTATCGCAAATTACCTGTTCGCCCGGATTCGTATGTAATTTAAGTGCAGCCTGATTAGCCATACTGCCTGTTGGAAAAAATAAAGCCTCATCTTTACCAAACAGTTTGGCTATACGTTCTTCCAATTCATTTACTGTAGGATCTTCTTTATACACATCATCTCCAACTTTTGCAGACATCATGGCATCTAACATGCCCTGAGTGGGCTTGGTTACCGTATCACTTCTTAAATCTATAATCATTATGAATTTGGGTTTTACTTATGTTATGGGTTTAAAGGAACATTTCTATTTTAAAGCTAAAACTAATCATTTTCTTTAAAAAAATTCACGTAAAATTGAAGCGCTTTAATAAAGCATTTTATATTTGTCTCAAATTATTCTTACTTATGATAACATCAGATCAAATTAAAGATCTTAATACCCGTCTAGACACACTTAGACAGTATCTTTGACTTAGATGCCAAGTTAATAGAAATAGCCAACGAAGAAGAACAAACCTTTGACCCTGATTTTTGGAACGATTCCAAAAAAGCAGAACTGGTCATGAAATCTATTCGTGAGAAAAAGAGTTGGGTTAACGACTATGAGTCCGCAAAAACTTTTTTTGAAGATTTGGAAGTGATTTACGAATTCTACAGGGAAGATGAAGCCTCTTTAGAAGACGTACAGACCAGATTTGAGCAAGCACTGAACAGTATTGAACGTTTAGAATTCAAAAACATGCTTTCGGAAGAAGGTGATAGCCTTAGTGCTGTATTGCAAATTACTGCTGGAGCAGGTGGTACAGAAAGTTGTGATTGGGCCATCATGTTGATGCGTATGTATTTAATGTATGCCGAAAAGAATGGTTATAAGGTCAAAGAACTTAACTTTCAGGAAGGTGATGTGGCCGGTATAAAAACCGTGACTTTAGAAATTGAAGGTGATTACGCGTTTGGATGGCTAAAAGGAGAAAATGGCGTGCATCGTTTAGTACGCATCTCGCCTTTTGACAGTAATGCCAAACGACATACCAGTTTTGCATCGGTCTATGTTTATCCTTTGGTTGACGATTCTATCGAAATAGAAATTAATCCTGCAGATATTGAGATCACTACAGCACGATCTAGTGGTGCCGGAGGGCAAAATGTTAACAAAGTAGAGACTAAAGTTCAGTTGACACACAAACCTACAGGCATTCAAATTTCGTGCTCTGAAACACGATCTCAGCACGATAACAGAGCAAGAGCACTTCAGATGTTAAAGTCCCAACTTTATGAAATTGAATTGCAAAAACAAATGGCGCAACGTGAGGATATTGAAGCTGGTAAAATGAAGATTGAATGGGGAAGCCAAATTCGTAATTATGTAATGCATCCTTACAAATTGGTAAAAGATGTACGTACAGCCCACGAAACCGGAAATGTAGATGCAGTCATGGACGGCGATATTGAGCCATTTTTAAAGTCATATCTGATGATGATGGGACAGCAAGATTCGGCATAGTAATTGTAATAAAAGACATATGATTAAAATTTTACATAATCCCAGATGTTCTAAATCACGACAAGGGCTTGCACTATTAGAAAGTACTGGGCAACCGTTTGAAGTAGTGAAATATTTAGAAACGCCTTTAAATGTAGAAACACTCAAAGAAATTATAAGCAAATTAGGCATAAGCCCTATAGAATTGGTACGGACCAATGAAGCCATTTGGAAATCTGATTACAAAGGAAAAACACTCAGTGACGATGAAATTATCAATGCTATGATAACACACCCAAAACTCATTGAGAGACCTATAGTTATTAAAGGAAATAAAGCAGTAATAGCAAGACCTGCAGAAAAAATAATGGAATTATAAACTAAGAGCTTATGAAAACCAAGGCATTACTTTTTATATTTTTTGCATTATCGTTATCGGTTTATTCTCAGAGAAGAGATAATCCAAATCAAACTCAAACGGAACAGCACCAAATAGAAGAGCGTAAAAAGAAAGCTGAGGAGCGAAAAAAAGAGTTCATCTCAAATTTTTTATCAACACTCGAAGGAGATGACTTTCAAAAGCAGATCGTCAAACAAACGGTAGAATCGTATTTTGACAAGAAAATTCAGATCTATAAAACACCCTTTAAGCGTTCTGTAGAGCGCGAAGATGCTATCAAAGCGCTCGACAAGGAACACTTTAAAGAATTGAAGACCCTCATATCCGACAGTGATATGAAAAAAGTAGATGCTTTAATTACAGGAGAGTTTGACGAAAAAGAAGTCAAGAAGAAAAAAAGAAAGAAGGGAAAGAAAAAAAGGAATAAAGACTAAACTTCTTAACGAAATACTAAAATCTTTTGCTTTAACATAAGATTAACCAATGGCTGGAGTCAGTAAGTCTATTTTTGTGCGACGAAAAAATCTGCATGAAAAAACTATTACTTACGCTAATCATTACATTTTCTTTAACTTCAATCATAGCTCAAAAGCAGATTGATGTAGAAGGTACCGTTCAGGAAGAAGGTACAAATATCCCACTCGAATACGCTACTATCACTTTTAAAAACCCAGAAAGTAATGCCATAATAACCGGAGGCATTACAGATACTCAAGGTAAATTCAAGATTGAAGTCCCTAAAGGCACCTATGATATCTCTGTTGAATACATTTCGTATAAGACAAAAAGCTATACCAATAAAACCATTTCAAAATCGATTGATTTGGGTACAGTTAGCCTGTCTTTAGATGTTGAAGCTTTAGATGAAGTAGAAATCATTGCAGAAAAGACCACTGTTGAGTTAAAACTTGACAAAAAAATCTATAATGTCGGTAGAGATTTGACTGTAAAAGGCGGCACCGTTAGTGACGTATTGGATAATGTCCCCTCTGTTTCTGTCGATGTTGAAGGCAATGTTGCTTTAAGGGGAAATGATGACGTTAGAATCCTTATCAATGGAAAACCATCAGGTTTGGTAGGGCTAAACTCTACGGAAGCACTAAGACAATTACCGGCAGAAGCCATAGAGCGCGTAGAGGTTATCACTTCACCATCTGCACGTTACGATGCTCAGGGTACTGCAGGTATTTTAAATATTATATTAAGACGCAGTAAACTTCAGGGGCCCAATGGAGCCATAACAACTAATATTGGCTATCCTAGACAGGCAGGGGCCTCAGGCAACATCAATTTCAGAACCGGTGATTTTAATATTTTTAATACTACTAGCTACAATTACAGAGAGGTTCCCGGAAATTCAAGAACTGAAACTGATTTTTTAGCGACAAACAATACGGTTATTGAAGAACGGGATTTTGATAGAATACGAAAAGGACTAAATAGCAACTTCGGTGTAGAATGGTATGTCAACGAAACATCTTCAATAACAGCTTCAGTACAGATACGCGACTCTGATAATGAAAGTGAAACGACAAATATCCTGAGGGAATTTGATATCACCAATGCCCTGATTAATACTACCAGACGTTTCGATCCTGAATTTGAAGGTGATAATACTGTTCAATATACTTTAGATTATGACAAACAGTTTAACTCAACAGATCATCGGCTGACTGTTAACTTTCAGGTAGAGAACAGTTCAGAAGTTGAAGAATCTTTAATTGTTCAGGATGGTGTCGATGTTGAAGATGTCTCAACAAGGGAAAATCAAGATCGTGTATTTCTACAGAGCGATTATGTCTTTCCCGTGGGAGAAAAAAGTCAGGCTGAAATGGGATATCAAGGGCGATTTTTAACTTTAGACACCGATTATGCTGTTGCTTTCAATGATGGTAGTGGTAATTTTGATCTGGATGAGAACCTCAGTAATAATCTGATCTATAAAGAATATGTCAATGCATTATACGTTCAGTTTGGTAGTAAGATCAAAGAGAAATTCAATTTCTTATTGGGGTTGAGAATGGAAGACTCCAGAATAACCATAGATCAACAAACCAGTAATGATTTTGATAAAAAAGCTTATACTAATTTTTTCCCTACAGTAAACTTATCTTATGAAATCACTGAAGATGAAAATATAACATTAGGATTTAATCGACGCATTCGCCGTCCAAGATCATGGTTTATTAACCCTTTCCCATCACGAAGTTCCGCAACGAACCTTTTTCAAGGAAACCCTGACTTAGATCCTAGCCTGTCTAGCATTGTAGATATCGGTTATTTCAAAAAAGTTGGCAAACTAACATTCAACACTTCAGTTTATTACCAAAGAGCTACAGATGTTTTTGTTTTCATCACAGAAGACACGGGACAGACTGCTATAGTTGGTGGTACCGAAGTCCCTATTATCAGAAGGACACCCATCAATTTAGCCACTAATAATCGTTACGGCTTTGAGTTTACACTCACCTATAGACCTTCAAAAAAATGGAATTTGAATGGTAACTTCAATCTGTTCCAATCTGAAACGGAAGGGTTCTTTAATGGTACTGATTTTGGGGCCGATAATCTAAGCTGGTTTGCTCGTATTAATAATAAATATACACTTCCGGGAGAAGTTGATTGGCAAACTCGCTTATTCTACAGAGGCCCTAGTGAAGATGCTCAAAATAAGCGTTCTGGTATTTTTTCAATGGATTTGGCGTTTAGTAAAGACCTGTTTAAAAATAAAGCTTCTATCGCTTTTAATGTGAGGGATTTATTGAATTCTAGAAAACGCATTACCAATACGACGACACCTAGTTTTAATGCTGAAAGTGAATTTCAATGGCGAGAGCGCAGTTTCAATTTAGCCTTTACTTATCGTTTTAATCAAAAGAAACAACGCAACCGAAATGGGCGTCGTGGTTCTGGAAATGGTGGTCAGGATTTTGATTTTGAAGGTTGATCTAAACCCGATCTATTCCATTTTTTTGGCAGGAATGTTTTGACCGTTCTGATGTAAAGTCAAACTGTCTACTGTTCCATTTGCATTTTTATTAAATGTAACGCTCGCCTCTACAACACGAAGGAAGAATTCATCTTGCGCAGACGCGTAAATTTCAAATTGAGGTTGCCCGGTTGCCTGAGCAAAAAGCTGATTACCTTTTCGAGTTATCGAGAGTATAAAATCTGGTGCCAGCTCATAGTTTCCTACATAAGATTGTAATGTCTCTACGGGCACTTCTACAACTTCTGGAAAAACACGTTTTTTAGGTAACTCCAACCCAACAGGAGCTCCTAAAAGCTTTAACCCTACCATATCTACTGATGCTGTAGAATTAGTAAGCACAACCACGCCTCTATTCTTTCCTTTAACAAAACCAGCAAAGGCTTTATAACCGCCTGTGCCTCCATTGTGCCATATAATTGTACTATTATTGGCAAAATGCCATCCTAATCCCATTTCAACTCCAAGTTTTGCATCTGTAAATACCAAATCGTGAGACAAGGCCATAGCTTTACCAAGATCAGTATTATTAGCATTTATATTTGCCTTAATAAATTTTATCATATCTGCTGTAGTAGACCTTATGGCACCTGCACCAGCTAACGTTCTAATATCCCAATTGCTCACCACTTCTCCAGCCTCATTATGGCCTTTGGCTAAATGTGATTTCATGTAATCTGTAAATACAATACCAGTAGCATTCATTCCTAAAGGTTTTGTGATCCTTGATTTAACTAGTGCTTCATAATCCATTCCGGTATGCAATTCAAGAATATGTCCAAGCAATCCCATACCGAGATTAGAGTATTCATACTGTACACCTATTGGGCGAGTTAATTCATAGCCAGATAAGAATTCGTATAACTGCTTTGCGGTGTAGTCAGCAAAAGGGTTACTGTAATCGGCAGGATCAAAATTATCGGGCATTCCCGGTAGTGCTGATGAATGTGTCGCCAAATCCATTAAAGTAATTTCTTTACCATCTTTTGATGGCATCTTAACTGTTTTCGGCAGGTATTTAGAAACCGGGTCGGAAAGCTGCATACGCCCTTTTAAAACCTCATCAGCTAAAAGAATTGTGGTAAACACTTTTGATATTGAACCTATTTCATAAACCGAATGCTCATCAACCAGATTGCCAGTGTTCTTTTCTGTTTTACCATAATTAAAAAATACAGGCTCCCCGTCTTCGATATACGCAATTGAAATGCCTGGGTTAAAGCCTTCCTCTACCCTTGATTTAACATGTTGTGTAATTTTCTCAGGAATTTGAGTCGTTTGTGCCAATAAACTCTGGAATGATAATATAGCTAATAAAAGAGAACGTATTTTCATAATATGGTATTTACAATATGGGACGCTAATGCCTCACGAAAGTTACAAAGAATATTACCAGTATTACAAGCTATTTCATCTCATTACAACTATAGTAAATTAGCAAAAACATGAGCTTTCTCATAATTTGAAGTCTTTTTTTTAGCTAAATTGCTGAGATGAATACCATTGCAGAACGCATTTACGATTTTCTAAAAAGCTTTCCTCCTTTTAGTATGCTTAGTCACGAACAGCTTTTAACCCTATGCAAATCAGTAGATGTCTTGTATTGTGAAAAAAATCAAACTGTTTTTAATATTGAACAACCTGTTGACGATCAATTCTACGTTGTGCGCGATGGTGCTATTGGTCTGTTTAGAGCTAATGGTAATTTGGTAGATAAATGTGATGAAGGTGATATTTTTGGTCTACGTGCCTTACTCCGTAAAGGGTTTTATAAACTCAATGCCAAAGCCATTGAAGAAAGTATTTTGTATAGTATTTCCTCAGAACTTTTGGAAACTTATATTACAACAAATGCAGATGCCAGTCAGTTTCTTATGGCTAGTTTTATATCCAATACACGGGTTAAAAGTAATGATAATAATGACTTTATAGAGACACTTCAACATGCTTCTGAATACACTTATTTACAAACGGCCGATTATTCCAAAAACCCCATAACCTGTAGCGTTACAACCAGTATTAAAGATGCAGCTTGTATTATGACTAAAAAACATGTGGGTTCTATTGTAATTGTAGATAATGGTAAACCTATAGGCATCATTACCGATAAAGATTTAAGAACCAAAATTGCCACAGGAAAGCATCATATCAAAGACACGGTATCGTCTATTATGTCGTCACCTGTCATTACCTATCCTGAGACAATCACAGTAGCTGAAGCGCAAATTGCAATGCTAAAGCATAGAATTACCCATCTGTGTATTACAAAAGATGGAACTATAAATTCTGAACTAACTGGTATATTATCTGAGCATGATATTATTGTGCTTCGGGAAAACAATGCCTCAGCACTTATCAAAGAGGTAAAAAGATGCCACTCAGTTGAACAGCTTAAAAGTATTAGACAACGTACCGAAAAATTGTTATTACGCTATCTGGAACAAGACATTCCTATAGATTTCATAACGCGATTGGTATCTGCTATTAATGATGCTATAACACAACGTGTCATTGATCATGCTATACAAAAAATGGGCAGTAGCCCACCCGCTCAATTTGCATGGCTGGCTATTGGGAGTCAAGGTCGACAAGAGCAATTGCTAATGACTGACCAGGACAATGCGCTCGTTTTTGAAGATGTTAATGATGCTGAATACAACAATGTAAAATCTTATTTTTTAAAGCTATCAGATCGTATTAATACCGATTTGGGAACTGTTGGTTTTAAGCTTTGTCCGGCAAAAATGATGGCAAATAATCCAAAATGGTGCAATTCGGTATCGGAATGGTCTCAACAATTTAACCGATGGATTACGACTCCAGATCAGGATAATCTTATGCTTTGTACTATATTTTTTGATTATGAAAGGGTTTATGGAAATCAAGCTTTGGTCGAAACTTTATCAGATAATATCTTTAACAGCATTGAATCATACGATATATTTTTAACATATCTAGGACGTAATGCATTACAAAACCCACCACCATTAAGTTTTTTTAGACAGTTTCTAGTTGAGGACGATGGCAAGCATAAAGACCAATTTGATATTAAAGCCCGTGCCATGATGCCTCTGGTAGATGCAGCAAGATTATTAATTCTTTCACATAATATAAAGACGATCAATAGCACTATAGAACGTTATGAAAAATTAGCCGAACTGGAACCTCAAAATAAAGACACCTATAGCTTTTGCATTGAAGCTTATAAAACCTTGTTACGCTTTAGAACAATACAAGGATTAACTCACAACGATTCTGGCCGTTTTATCAATTTGGAATCTCTGAATAAAAGAAATCGACTACGTTTAAAGCGAAGTTTTAAAGCAGTAAAAGCAGTTCAAGAACTTATAAAACTGCGATTTAAACTTTCTCAATTACTCTGATATGAATTGGTTGAAACGCAAATCCTATCCTGAATTTTGGGAAACCTACACCTCGTATTTCTCAAAATCTCAAAATCAAGATATCGAGCGTGTAAGATTTGTGGTCTTCGATACTGAAACCACAGGCTTAGATATTAAAAATGATAGGATACTTTCTATTGGTTGTATTGCCATAACTGCACTAAAAATTAAAGTCTCTGACCAAATGGAAGTCTATTTAAGGCAAGAGTTCTTTAATGTTGAGACCGTAAAAATTCATGGCTTATTGAAAGAAGGAAAACGCCATAAAATTGAAGAGTATGAAGCTATAAAACAATTTCTAGACTATATCAAGAATGCCGTTTTAGTGGCCCATCACGCAGCTTTTGATATAGGTATGATAAATCAGGCATTGCAACGGTTGAATTTACCTAAGTTAAAAAATAAGGTTTTAGATACCGGCCATTTATTTCAAAAAACAGAACGCGATACCAGTAAAAGACTTCATAGTTTGGATGACTTAGCCAAGCGTTTCAATATTCCGATGCATGACAGGCACACGGCATCTGGTGATGCTTACATTACTGCTTTATTGTTTTTAAAGGTAATAGCGAAATTGAATATAAATTCAAGTCTTACTTTACGTAATCTTGAACGTCCTGTAAAGCGTATTGGTTTATTGTGAAAATCCCATGAGAGAAGATACGAGTTTTCATGTTACAACACTTCATGAAAAGCCTGTAAAATATGATCTATCAAAAAGGTGAGAGTTCTCGCTATGCTCGAAATGACTGTCTTGGTTATGTCGAATGTACATGAGACATCTCATAAAAACACTACAAATAAAGTCTTAAAAATGCCCTGTTAAAAGAATGAGATTTCTCGCTGCGCTCGAAATGACTGTTGTGGTCATGTCGAATGTACATGGGACATCTCATACTATATATAACTAAAATGATAATATTGTAAAACCTAATCACATTAATGATGAGATTTCTCGCTGCGCCCGAAATGACTACTCATTATTTTTATGCCAAAAAATCACTTAAAAAACACACCCAAGTCTGGGTGTGCTTTCCACTAACTAAATAAAACAGATGATGTCGCATTACTCCTGTTTATTATTTCACTAAGCCACAACACTTAATTTCTTTTCAACTGTATCGGTTTTAGTATCAAACTGATTAGACGTATTCTTTGCGCCTCCTGCTTTTAAGGCATTATCTCCTGCAAAAAATGTTTTGTGATCATCTCCCAAGTCTGATCCGGCCATGCGTTGGTGTTTCACACAAGACACCTTTTTTCTTATTTCCTGACGCTGAACATCCTTTACATAGGCCAACATACCATCTTTACCAAAATACCCTTCAGTAAGGTTATTCATGTGCAATGCCGTGGTATGATATGTAGGTAATGTAATTAAATGGTGGAAAATACCAGCCTCTTTGGCACCGTCTGACTGAAATGTTTTAATTTTTTCATCTGCTCTATCACATAATGTTGTACCATCATACTGAATATCCATAAGATTATGCTTATCATATGCTGTCATGTCTTTGCCTTCAGCAAGCATTTCTTCATAGACTTGATTACGGAAATTCAATGTCCAGTTAAATGATGGTGAATTGTTGTAAACCAACTTCGCGCTAGGGACTACAGCCCTTACTCTATTAATCATATGAGCAATTTGCTTAACATTTGGTGTTGGTGTTTCTATCCAAAGTAAATCGGCACCATTTTGAAGACTGGTGATACAATCTAGTACTACTCTATCGATATTGGTTCCTTCTTTAAATCGATATAATCCATTTGGTAATCGTTTGGGACGCATTAATTTACCATTACGTTTCAACAACACATCATCTTCCTTAGCTTCAGAAATCGTAATTTCTTCTGCATCTACAAAGGCCAAATACTGGGATGCCAAGTCTCCTTTTTCCTTACTTACCGGAAGTTTTTGTGTTAAGCCGGCTCCCTCGGAATCTGTTCGAGCTACAATAATACCATCATCTATACCCAATTCTAAAAATGCGTAGCGAACAGCATTCAACTTTGCGATGAAATCTTCATGAGGCACGGTCACCTTTCCGTCTTGATGACCACATTGTTTTGCATCAGACACCTGATTTTCAATCTGTATGGCACAAGCTCCAGCCTGTATCATTTTTTTAGCTAACAAATAAGTGGCCTCTTCATTTCCAAATCCCGCATCAATATCTGCAATAATGGGCACAACATGCGTTTCAAAATTATTTATTTCATTTTGTACATCTTCACCTGATTCTAATCTTCTGAACAGGTCATTAAGTGCTATGGCATCTGCTTGACGTAAAAAATCATAAATCTCTTCAATTAAGGCAGGGACTGCTATTTTTTCGTGCATTGATTGATCTGGTAATGGTCCAAATTCTGAACGTAATGCAGCAACCATCCAACCCGAAAGATATAAATAACGTTTGCTTGTTGTCTTATGGTGTTTTTTTACCGCTATCATTTTTTGCTGTGCTATAAATCCGTGCCAGCAACCTAGAGATTGTGTATATTTTGATGGATCCGTATCGTATTCGGCCATATCTTTTCTCATGATAGCTGCTGTATATTTAGCAATATCCAGTCCGGTTTTAAAACGATTTTGCGTAAGCATTCTCGCTGCATTCTCGGGATTAATGGCCGTCCATGCATTCCCATATTTTGCTTTAAGATTTAGAACCGTTTCTAAAGCAGAGGCATAAGTACTTTGTGGTAAATTTTTCATAATTTTGAATTGAATTATATTAATTGAATATGGATCCCGTATAGTGTTGCCGCATTATCGGGATTTGTTTTTTTACAGATATTGATATGCTGGAATCGTTAGAAACTCTTCAAAATCTTCTTGCGTCACCAAGGTTTTAAATAGCGCAATAGCTTCACAAAACTTGGTTTCTTGTATTCTGGATTCACCAACTTCTGTTATGATCTTTTCAACTTCATGATCAAAAATTGATTCAAATAAATCCTGATCGAATCGACGTCCATCGTCTAAAAAAGCTTCATTTTTAAGCCATTGCCATATTTGAGTTCTAGATATTTCTGCGGTAGCCGCATCTTCCATTAAATGGTACAATGCCACGGCACCAAAACCTCTTAGCCATGCTTCTATATATAATATTCCTACATTGATATTCTTTCGGATTCCTGCTTCTGTTATGGTGCCCTGCGGTAATGCAATAAGGTCATTTTCTGAAACATCTATATCATCTCGTGTCTTAAAAATCTGGTTTGGCGTAGGCATATAGTTATCAAACTCATTCATGGCAACTTCCACCAGTGCCGGATGCGCTACCCAAGTCCCATCATGACCATTCTTAGCCTCACGCTCTTTATCTATACGCACTTTTTCCAGTGCCTGTACATTAGCTTGTGGATTGTTCTTTATTGGAATTTGTGCTGCCATTCCACCTATAGCATGGATACCGCGTTGATGACATACTTTAACTACCAAATTGGAATATGCGGCCATAAACGGTGTATTCATTGTCACCTGATCGCGATTAGGTACTACGAAATCTTTATGATTTCTAAACTTCTTAATGTAAGAGAATATATAATCCCAACGCCCACAATTTAGACCTACAATATGATCTTTCATTTCGTATATAAACTCATGCAACTGAAAACTGGCTGTGATAGTCTCAATAAGTAGGGTTGCTTTAAATGTACCTTTTGGCACATTCAGGTATTCTTGAGCAAATTCAAATACGGCATTCCACCAACGTACCTCCAAATAATGCTCTAGTTTAGGCAAATAAAAATAGGGAGCCGTACCGTTTTCTATTAAAGTTTTTGTATTGTGAAATACATAGAGTCCAAAATCAAAAAGGCTGCCAGAAATTGTTTCTCCATCAATTAAAATATGAGACTCGTCAAGATGTAAGCCTCTAGGTCTTACTAACAATACCGCTGTTTTATCATGAAGTTTGTAATGCTTGTCTCTGGCTTTATCTTCCAATTCAATAGTGCCTCTATTCGCTTCCAACAGATTCTGCTGACCTTCAAGAGTATTTTTCCAACTTGGCGCATGGCTATCTTCAAAATCGGCCATAAAGGTCTTTGCTCCAGAGTTTAAAGCATTAATCACCATTTTGCGATCTACCGGCCCGGTAATTTCTACACGTCTATCTAATAAATCCTCAGGGATATGACTAACTTTCCATCTACTCGTTCTAATGCCTTTGGTCTCTTCCGGAAAACCCGGATGATTTCCGGCATCAAAATACACTTGTCGTTCTTGACGCATATCTAGTAACTCAAGTCGTCTGTTATTAAACTTTCTATGCAACGTTTTTAAGAATATCAATGCCTCTTCAGTTAAAATATTTGGGTATAACTGACTAACCGCTTTTGTAAATGTAACCTGATCTGATGTAGTGACTAGAAATTCCATATGTAATTGATTTTGATGAAACAATGTTACAATAAGTTTTCCAAAAAAACAAGCGAACGTTCGCTAATTAATAAAAATTCGTTTTTTAAGCTAATTCGCAAATAATAGTATATTTGTGATATGGAACAGGATTATATCAAACTTATTTTTGGCCTTAAACTAAAGCAGTTACGCACAGATAAAGAGCTTTCGCTATTTGGATTATCAAAGTTATCGGGGCTATCTAAATCCTATCTTAATGAAATCGAAAAAGGAAAAAAATATCCTAAGCCTGATAAAATCGCTTTACTATCTGAGCATTTAGACATTCCGTATGACGATTTGGTATCCTTAAAACTTGACAAGAATCTGGCACCTATCGGAGAAATTTTACAATCTAAGCTTTTGAAAGAGATCCCTTTAGAACTCTTTGGCATTCAAGAAAGCACTTTGATTGACATCATTTCAAATGCACCTATCAAAGTCACTGCTTTTATAAGTACCATTATTGAAATTGCCAAAAACTACAACTTTAGTAAAGAGAGTTTTTATTTAGCATCTGTAAGGTCTTTTCAGGAAGCAAATAATAACTTTTTTGAGGATCTCGAGCAATCTGTAGTTACATTTTCAAAAACTTATCAGATAGACCTTTCTCAACGTATTAATACTCAGGAATTAGAAGATATTCTTACTGAAGAATACGGATATACTATTAATAATGAAGAGTTGGAAGCGCATACCGAATTAGAAAACCTTAGATCCATATATGTCCCAAATTCCAAAACATTATTAATTACTAAAAGTATTGATGATGCACAACGTGCATTTATTTATGCTAAAGAACTGGCTTATAATTATCTTGATATCAAAGAACGCTTATATACCTTCTCTTGGATTGCATTTGATCATTTCGATGAAGTGCTTCATAACTTTTATGCATCATACTTTGCTGGCGCTCTGGTAATTCCGCGACAAAGTTTTGTTGGTAGTGTTAGTACTTTATTCGCCAAGAAAAAATTCGGTTCGAAAGATTTTCAAACGCTACTAAGTAAGTACAACGCTTCTCCTGAGTCTATATATCAAAGGCTCACCAATATACTTCCGAAAGATTTTAATCTGAAAAATTTGTTCTTTTTACGTTTTTCATATCAAAACAACAGCAATACTTATGTGCTTAATAAGGAGTTACACCTTACCAAGCATCAATCGCCAAGAGCAAATGAAAACAATCTTCATTATTGTCAACGTTGGGTTTCTATAAAGGTACTTAATGCTATCAGTACCCAAGGCTCAGAACATGAATTCGATATGCAAATTTCGAATTACCCTTCAGAACAAAAGCAATATCTGGTACTGGCATCAGCTACAGCAGATCCCTTTAAAACTGATTGCTACCGAAGTATTTCTATTGGTATTGAGCTCAATACTCAGTTACATCGTAAGGTAAACTTTTTAAATCAAAAAACCTTGAAAACGGTGGATGTAGGTGTAACCTGCGAGCATTGTGCAATTAAAGACTGCGACGTTAGACAAGCTCAAGCTTCAGCACTTAAGGCAAAATACAAAGAAGCTAAAACAGCTGACATTGTAGAGCGTATTAGTGAAAAATACAGTAAACCATTATAGAAACTGAGTTATCTTAGGATATGTTATGTCTTCAAAACTCGAAATAATAACATCTGCTTTGGAATAGTCCTGACCCGAAGAATGTGGGCTTTTAAACCCTACACAGAAAATTCCTGCTGCTTTTGCCGCTGCAATACCATTTGTTGAATCTTCGATAACCAAACACTCGGCTTTAGAATACCCTGTGTGATGAGCTGCCTTTAAAAAAATCTCAGGATGTGGCTTCGATTGTTTCAAATCGGCACCACTGAACTTGCCGTTAAAATACCGATTGAGATCAAAACGCTCAAAAATTCGATCTATATTGGGCATGGATGCCGATGAAGCTACGACAAGTTGTATACCATTAGCATAATAATCCTGAATACGCTCCAAAACACCGTCGATCAAAGTCAACGTTTTATCATGTTCAAACAAGTATTTAAAGTGTTTTCGCTTTAAAGCCACCAAATGTTCCGGTGCCTCTTCCAACTCAAAATGATCTACCAATCGCTTGCATATATTTAATGTGGATTGCCCGGTAAAAGAAGCATATAATGCCTCATTCACATCTATACCAACATCATCAAACATTAAGTGATAAGCTTTATAATGCAAAGGTTCGGTATCTACTATGACACCATCCATATCAAAGAGTACGGCTTTTAGCATGGGTTCTAAAATTTCGACAAAAATAGAAAAGTCTTAGTAATTTTCAAGCCTACCCCTTCTACATGTATGGTATTATAATTCCGGGTACTCTCAGGAATAAATCAATGGTAAGATACCCGGAATTAAGAATAATGTATGATTTATAAAACGTTGTCCATAATCTCCTGAACCACTTCAGGATTTAGAAGCGTACTTGTATCTCCAAGATTATCCGTTTCATTAGCTGCGATCTTCCTTAAAATACGACGCATGATCTTACCAGAACGTGTTTTTGGCAATCCGCTGGTAAACTGAATTTTGTCTAATTTAGCAATTGGCCCTATCCTATCAGTAATTAACTGATTGACTTCCTTTCTTAAATTATCATGATCTCTGCTTTCCCCAGTTTCTTTGAGTGTAACATATCCGTATAGTGCATTACCTTTAACATCATGAGGAAATCCAACTATAGCCGATTCCGCTACTGCCGGATGCTCGTTAATGGCATCTTCAATAGGTGCCGTACCTAGATTATGACCAGAAACAATAATCACATCATCAACACGGCCTGTAATTCGATAATACCCCACTTCATCTCTTAATGCACCATCACCGGTAAAATATTTATTTTCAAAAGCTGAAAAGTAGGTATCCTTATAGCGTTGATGATTGCCCCAAATGGTACGTGCCATGGATGGCCACGGGTATTTTATACACAAACGTCCTTCTACCTGATTTCCTCTGATTTCATGACCATTTTCATCCATTAATGCGGGTTGGATTCCTATAAATGGTAAGGTGGCATAGGTAGGTTTCGTAGGTGTGGAAAATGGAATGGGTGTAATCATAATACCTCCCGTTTCGGTTTGCCACCAGGTATCTACAATGGGGCTTTTCTTTTTACCAATATTCTCATTATACCAATGCCATGCTTCTTCATTGATAGGTTCTCCAACCGATCCGAGAACTTTTAATGAGGATAGATCATAACGCTCAACAAGCTCTGTACCTTGCTTAGCTAATGCTCTAATTGCTGTTGGTGCCGTATAGAACTGATTAATCTTATGCTTTTGTACAATATCCCAAAAACGTCCGAAATCGGGATAGCTCGGCACCCCTTCAAACATGACCGTAGTAGCACCATTAGCTAAAGGACCATAAACAATATAACTATGACCAGTAATCCAACCTATATCTGCTGTACACCAGTATATATCATTCTCGCGATACTGGAACACATTTTTAAATGTATATGCCGTATATACCATATATCCGGCTGTTGTATGTAACATCCCTTTGGGCATTCCTGTTGAACCAGAAGTATAAAGTATAAATAAAGGATCTTCGGCATCCATGACTTCAATATCACAATCATGATAAGCGTCATCCAATAATGGTTGCAACCAATGATCTCTGCCTTGTTTCATTTCAATATCTGAATGTATACGTTTGGCTACAAGTACGGTTTCTACACCAGGACAATCTTCTAAAGCTTCATCAACTATACCTTTTAAATCAATAGTCTTAGCGCCACGATATGAACCATCGGAAGTTAACACCATCTTGGCATCACAATCATTGATTCGTGTTGATAAAGCCGTAGATGAGAAACCTGCAAAAACAACAGAATGTACAGCGCCTATTCTGGCACATGCTAAAACAGAAATAGCCAATTCCGGAATCATAGGCAGATAAATACAAACTCTATCGCCTTTTTTGATACCTTTTTCTTTTAAAACATTAGCAAACTTACAAACGCGCTCGTGCAACTGCTTGTATGTAATATGTTCTGCCGGTTCATTTGGATCATTAGGTTCAAACAATATGGCCGTTTTATCGCCTCGAGTCCTTAAGTGACGGTCTATACAATTCTCTGTAATATTAAGCTTGGCACCTTCAAACCACCGAACTTCAGGTTTTGTAAAATCCCAACTCAATACATTATCCCAACGCTTACGCCATGAAAAATGCTCTTCTGCAATTTCTTCCCAAAAGCTTTCTGGATTTCGAACGGACTTTCGATATACCTGATAATACTCTTCAAAATGCTTTATATGATAATTACTCATGATTGATTAAGTTTTTATGTATTCCTATTTGATTTAATTTATATACGGATTCAATTTCTGAAATTATAGCGACATCATCAATAGTTGAAGGAATATTATATTCCAAATTGTCACAAATATTTCGTAACAATTTACGAAGAATCTTTCCTGATCGTGTTTTTGGCAGACGCTTTACTACCATCACATTTTTTAATGCAGCTACAGCACCGATCTCGTGACGTACATTTTTTACAATGCTCTGACAAATTGTGTTATCTTTTTCTGACACATCAGATTTAAGGACTACCAATGCTAAAGGTTTTTGCCCTTTGATGTCGCAATGCACACCAAAAACAGCACATTCTGCAACGGCTTTATGAGCTGCTACTACTTCTTCCATTTCTGCGGTAGACAATCGATGCCCCGCCACATTAATAATATCATCAACTCTTCCTGTTATGAACACATAACCATCTTCATCTATATAACCGCCATCACCTGAAAAATAATAGCCTTCAAAACGGTCAAGGTATCCCGATTTAAAGCGCTCTGGATTACCCCAAAGATTGAGTAAAGTTCCTGGTGGTAAAGGCAATTTTACCGTGACGTAACCTTCTACTCCAGGATCTACTTCTTTACCTTGTTCATTTAAAACCTGTATATCATACCCACAAACCGGTAATCCTGCAGAACCCGGTTTTACTGCCATTAATTCTATACCCGCCATGTTAGCTAACATCGGCCAACCACTCTCCGTCTGCCACCAATGATCAATAACCGGAACATGCAATTGTTGTTCTGACCAATTTAAAGTTGCAGCATCACATCGTTCTCCTGCCAGAAACAAATACTTTAAACACGATAGATCATAGGCCTTGACCAGATTTCCGTTTGGGTCTTCTTTTTTTATGGCTCTTATTGCTGTTGGCGCCGTAAACATTACTTTAACCTGATGCTCATTAATAACGCGCCAAAAGGTGGATGCATCAGGTGTTTTTATAGGCTTTCCTTCAAATAACACTGTTGTATTTCGATTCAATAGTGGCCCATATACAATATAACTATGCCCCACAACCCAACCAATATCACTAGCTGCCCAATACGTATCTCCAGGTTCTACACTATAGACATTTTGCATGGAAAATTTTAATGCTGTAGCATATCCTCCGGTATCTCTAATGATACCCTTAGGTTTTCCCGTAGTTCCTGAAGTGTACAAAATGTAAAGCGGATGTGTGGCTTCCACAGCTACAGGCTCTATAGGTACTGCTCTTGATATCAAGGTCGTATAATCAATATCACCTTCTCTATAGGGAACATCAACACCCAGTTTCCTATCAAATACTACAACATGTTCGGGCTGGTGACTAGCTAAAGCTACCGCTTCATCCACATAAGGTTTATAAGGAATAATGCGTTGTATTTCTATCCCATTAGATGCTGTAATGATTGCTTTTGGTTTACAATCATCAATACGAATTGCCAATTCATGTGGTGCAAACCCTCCAAAAACAACAGAATGAATTACACCTAAGCGTGCGCAAGCCAACATAGCGTATAAAGCTTCAGGTATCATGGGCATGTAAATAATTACTGTGTCATCTTTTTTTAAGCCCAAAGTTTGTAAACCTCCTGCCAATCGTGCTACTTGATCGTGTAATTGATAGTACGTAATATGTGTTTTCGTTTGTGTTACGGGTGAATCATATATAATGGCATTTTGGTTACCATGACCATCTTCGATATGCTTATCAATACACAAATAACTCATGTTTAGCATTCCATCCTGAAACCATTGTGGGTAATCATACTCATCAGTACCTAAGATTTGATGAGGCTTTTGATACCAAGCTAACTGCTCTGCCTGCTGCTTCCAGAAATGCTCTGGACTGTCTATACTTTGCTGATATTCTTTATGGTAACTCATGACTTTGACGGTTTTTTATTAAACAGCCCAAACCAGTTGGGGTTTAATACTTTTAGCTTTATCAAAGCCCAAATAATCACTACAAAGCATAAGCCCATAATAATAGACTCAAGAGGTGCCGTGGCAACTTCACTTTCAAATTTAAATCGAAGAAATAGTGTGAATATCACATATACACTGATGATCACATCAGATGTTAATGCATTTAATCGTAATCGTTTCATTTTTATTTACCTTAATTATACATGGTTTGTTTGCACACAAAACCAATGATTATTAAAGTAGAAATCAACACCTGTTACATCAATCGACCAGTGCTTGGATTTCTGAAACTATTTTTTTAACTGAAAACGGCTTGGTTAAATACTTATCTGCCCCTAGTTTTAAGCCTTTTTCAATATCAGAAGCTTTATTTTTTGCTGTTAAAAACACCACTTTAGTGTGTTTCAACTTATCGTTCGCTTTAATTGCTTTGAGTGTTTGATAACCATCAACCTTTGGCATCATTATATCTAACATGATCACATCCGGACTAACCGCTTCCAGTATTTCTAAAGCTTCGCTTCCATCTCTCGCAATATACACTTCAAAATTATGCTTTTTGAAAGTGTATTCTAACGTCATTACTATATTTGGTTCGTCATCGACGATTATAATTTTTCTCATGCTTCAAACACGCATACAATTTACTTAAAAGGTAGCTTAAAACCAAAGGTTACACCACTTTTTTGATTATTTTTTGCCCAAATTTCGCCATTGTGATTTTCTACAATTTGTTTACAAATCGATAAGCCCAAACCACTACCTTCTGGCTTTACTATATTTTGATTTTTAGACTGGTAAAACTTGTCAAAAATAAATGGTAAATCCTCTTCAGGAATACCTTTACCATTATCTTTTACAGTAATTTTTAAATGCCCTTCTTTCTTTTTATAACTGATCGTTATTTTTCCCTTTTCCGGCTCACAAAACTTAACAGCATTTGAGACGAGGTTGGTCAATACTTGCTGAATACGATCTTCATCATATTCTATGTAGACATCATCAGCAGTAGTAGAGTCGATTTTTATAGCCTTCTTAGCTGCAATGTGCTTTATGCTATCTATGGTTTTCTGTATTGTAGTTTTAATGTTATAGGTATCCAGATTAAGTCTGGTTCTTCGTTTTGATAGTTTTTCAAAATCCAGAATATTGTGGATTAATCGCGACAAACGATCACTATCCTGAAGCATATTACTCAAAAATTGAGTTCTAATGGCTTTAGGCATATCATCACTATCATCCATTAACAGTTCGGTTGCTGCCCGAATGCCTGTAATCGGTGTTTTCAATTCATGTGCTACAGTATCTAAGAATTCATCCTTTTGCCGGTCTTTTTCTAAAAGCTCATTATTGGCATCTTGTAATTGCGTTGTCAGTCGTGTTAATTCTTGTGATTTTTCTCGTAGAATTTTATTTCTGGCTATGGCTTCTTTTGATTCTTCAAGAATTTTCAACACTTCAATCAAGCTTACTTCTTCTTCTTTAACTACGCTGGCTATTAATATTTTTGCAGAAGCGCTACCAATACTCCCTGTGAGTAATTTTTCAGAAAAGTTAATCAAACGGGCATCCGCCATTTGCATATTTAATGGCAAGTTATATTTTCTAAAAAAGAGATTGAGCGCACGCTCTGTTCTTGCTTCCCCTAAAAATTTAGTCAATACATTTCTGATCTCTGAGACATAAGCCTCACCTTTCCACACTAAGGCACTATCTTGAAGATCCGTATAGTTTTTACTATCGACAAACATCTCTGCATAATTACGCTCTCTGTAATTTCCTTTAGACATTAATGAAAGTACTACATAACATACCCCATTAATAATAATACTCCAGAAAAAAGCATGTGCAGGAGGACTTAAAAAGTCAATGCCGAATAAAGCATATGGTTTTAAAGCTGAAATCCCTAATAAACCGTATTGTACAAAGTCATTAGACCCCGTAAGCGCATGAATGGAAAACGGTAAAATTAAGGTATAAAATGTTACTAAAAGACCAGCTATAATACCGGTAATTGTTGCACGTGACGATCCCCTGTTCCAGAACAACCCCGCAAAAAAAGAAGGTGCCAACTGGGCGATAATCACAAAAGCCATTAAACCTATGGAATACAAGGACAATTCAAATGAAAAATTGATGTAAAAAACGTAGGCTCCAATAATGATCATAAAAATGGAGACCCGACGTATGTTCTTAATATATTTGGCATTTCGTTCTGGGTGACTCTTTATAAATCGATCCAAAAAGCCGTAGGGAATGATCAAGTTATTACTAACCATAGTAGACAAAGCTAAAGTAGCTACTACCACCATGGAAATTACGGCAGAAAAACCTCCCAGAAATACTAATACGGATAAAAATGTATTTCCATTTTTTAGCGGTAGTAATAAAGCGTAATATTCTGCTTGTTCAGAATTACCTATGGCCAGATGACCTCCCCAAGCAATAAAAATTACAAATACATTAAATAGTAATAAGTATAGTGGAAACATCCAAATTGCATTCTTTAAATGCTTCTCTCTCACATTTTCTACCACAGACATTTGAAATTGACGCGGTAATAGGAAAATGGCCATGAATGACAATAATATGGTATACAACCAATTGAATCCATTTTCAAAACCATTGATACTGGTCAGCGCTTTAAAATTTTCAACTTTGGACATCTTTAAATAGATATCTTCTGTTCCATCAAATAAAATATAGGTAACATAAATACCCACACATAAGAAAAAAATTAGCTTTAGTATCGATTCAAAAGCTACTGATACGACTATACCTTTATGTTTTTCTGAAGCATCGGTGGTTTGGGTTCCAAAAAAGGTTGCAAAAATAGCTAATAATAAAGCGATGTAAAATGTAGAATCGTCCCAAACGGTAGTTGACACATAGCTGGTTTTGTCGGATAATATCTGAAAAGTTTCGGAGACGGCTTTCAATTGTAAGGAGATGTATGGTACTATAGCCAATAAGCAAACTACTGTGACTAAGGCACCTAAAAATCGATGGTTTCCATATCGAAGCGATATAAAATCTGCGATGGAGCTGATTTTATGTTGTTTGGAAATTCGGATAATCTTCCTGAGTAATATGATCCAAAGCGGTGCTGCAATAACTGGCCCCAAATAAATAGGCAAAAAATTGATTCCTGAATTGGCGGCAATACCAATACTTCCATAATAGGTCCAAGCGGTACAATATACAGCAAGGGATAAGGTATAAACTACAGAATTATTAACCCACTTACGTTTAGAATTTTTTTCTGCGATATATGCAATAAAAAATAGTACCAGCAGATAAATGGTAATGATAAAAAATAAAACGTAATTACTCATAATGACGCTTTAAAACGATATAAGATATTACAATAGACAGAATCCAAATACCAAAAATTGATGCATAAATTACAGGCACACCAAAAATAACACCTTCCATATCAAAAATGAATATAAAAGGCATATTCAGAATGACAAAAAGGGTAATGCCCAATGTAACAAGCTTTTGTTCGTGTCTTTTTTTCATTGTTTTAATCCAAGTACCTAAAAGTACAAAAAACAGTATTGCTTTTTATGCAATACTGTTTTGCTAACTAAAAAATAAATAAAAATCATCTAGTGGCTCTGCGCTTCACCAGCCCCAGACGGTATTCTAATATTTTCAACAATGTCCTGTACTTCTTTCGGTGGTGCTGGTGTTAAACGCGATACCACCATAGAAACTATAACATTGACCAACATTGCTATAGTTCCAAAACCTTCTGGTGAAGTTCCGAACCACCATTCACTTTTTGGTCTGGGATCCATAACTCCGATGAGCCCTGTTTTATATACAATCATATAAACCAACATCAATACAATACCGACGATCATACCAGCTACGGCACCCTGACGGTTCATACGTTTATCAAAAATCCCCAGAATAATTGCCGGAAAGAACGATGCTGCTGCCAAACCAAAGGCCAGTGCAACAACTGCAGCCACAAAACCAGGAGGATTGATACCGAAATATCCTGCAACCAATATGGCACCTAGGATAGCAATACGTGCTGCCATGAGTTCTCCTTTTTCAGAAATGTTTGGCTTTAATTGTTTTTTGATCAGATCGTGAGAGATTGATGTGGAGATTACCAGTAATAATCCTGCAGCTGTAGACAAAGCTGCTGCCAGACCACCTGCTGCCACAAGAGCAATTACCCAGTTGGGCAGATTGGCTATTTCCGGGTTGGCCAGTACCATAATATCTCTGTCCACATACAACTCATTTTTAGCTGTATTGGCATTAGAGATCATACGCTCTCCACTTACACCTCTTTCTTCGGTATAGACTGGCTTTTTGCCATCAATAGCACTTCCTGCAACGTATTGAATTTTACCATCGCCGTTTTTATCGTTCCAGGCTATTAAGCCTGTATTTTCCCAATTTTTAAACCATTGTGGGACTTCAGAATATTGTTTTTCGCTTACAGTCTCAATAAGATTAGTTCTTGCAAATACAGCTATAGCCGGAGCCGTAGTGTAAAGAATGGCAATAAACAGTAAAGCCAAACCTGCCGATTTACGAGCATCTTTTACTTTTGGCACTGTAAAGAATCGTACAATTACGTGCGGTAATCCTGCCGTTCCTACCATTAGAGCAAGAGTAATGGCAAATACGTCCCATGTTGATTTTGTACCATTTGTGTATTCATTAAATCCTAATTGTGTATGCAAAGCATCTAACTTATCGAGTAAATACATGCCGCCTTCTACTTTGCCTCCCATACCAATTTGTGGGATGATGTTTCCTGTCATCTGCATAGAAATGAAAAAGGCCGGAACCATAAATGCAAAGATCAACACACAGTACTGTGCTACCTGAGTATAAGTGATACCTTTCATACCACCTAAAAAAGCAAATACCAATACAATGGCCATTCCTATGATTACTCCCAGATTAATGTCAACTTGTAAGAATTGAGAAAATACAATTCCCACACCTCTCATCTGACCCGCCACATAAGTAAATGACACAATCAATGCGCAAATAACTGCAACAGTCCTTGCAGTATTAGAGTAATACCGATCGCCTATGAAATCGGGTACGGTAAACTTTCCAAATTTTCGAAGATATGGTGCTAAAAGCAATGCAAGGAGTACATAGCCTCCGGTCCAACCCATCAGGAATACTGAGCCATCATAGCCCATGAAGGAAATGAGTCCTGCCATAGAAATAAATGATGCTGCGCTCATCCAATCGGCTGCTGTAGCCATACCATTTGCTAAAGGCGATACACCTCCGCCAGCAACATAAAAATCTTTTGTTGAGCCTGCTCTGGCCCAGATTGCAATTCCAAAATACAGGGCGAAGGTTAGCCCAACTAATATCCATGTCCAAGTTTGTACACTCATAATTTTTGTTTTTAGATTATTAGTTCAGACTATTCGTCAAAACCGTATTTTTTATCAAGTTTATTCATAATGCGTACGTAAACGAAAATGAGAATTACGAATACGTATATAGAGCCTTGTTGTGCAAACCAGAAGCCTAATTTGAAGCCTCCAAGTCTGATTTCATTTAGGGCATCTCTGAAGAGAATGCCACAGCCATAGGATACAACGAACCAAATGACCAAGAGTATGGAAAGGTATTTAACGTTTTCTTTCCAGTATGCGGATGCGTGTTTTTGTTTTTCTGACATAATATTATGTTTTTACAGGTAAATCATGGCTTGCAAGGTTAATGTGCCTACGGCATCATTATCGCCATATTTTGTGTTTTGATATTCTAAAGTTATTTTAGAATGGTGTCCGCTGAAGTACACATTACCTCCAATACCAAATTGATTTGCGCTATCATCAATAGCATCGATTTGTCGATTAGTAAAATGTACATAGGGTTGAAATTTTGTAGCCTTAGTCCCCGGAATTACATAGCCTGCGTGCACATGTATCATGGATCCGGTTTCGTAGGTTTGTCCTAGGGTAAAGTCTTCTCCATAATCGTTAAATTGTGCTAATGCGTATGCGGTTATGGCCGACCCGTTGTCCCCTAGTGGTGCATCGTAAAAAGCATCTACAGCAAAGATGGTTACATCTTCTCCAGATAGAACACCTGTATTATCTGCCGTTACTGCGCCTTTTGGATGTAAAAAGAATCCGGCTCCAACATTAAAGACTTTTTTACCGCCAAGGTAAGTGCCGACCTTATATGGTAAGAAATTGGATTCCTGATCCAGAAAATTATAATCAAAATATCCGGCATAGGTACGCCCTGCATCTTTAGAGCCCAATAAACGTCGACCAGAATATATAGCCGCTCCTCCATTGGTTGGTGTTGTTGAAGCTTGCAAATTATTAGTAACAGCATCGTTGATTGCCAAACGGTATTGTAGTTTTCCGAACTTACCTTTGAGATATACGCCAATGTGACGCGCAAACTGATCGGATAAACCTATGGTAGCCCAAGCCTGACGTGTATTATCTAAAGTCATCATGTTTAGGGTACTTTGATTGTTGGCGCGAGATATCCCGTTCCAGTAATGCAAACCACCGCCTATGGCATGATCATCAGTAAGTCGATATTGTCCCCATACGTCATGAAAGAACAGCTGAGAGCTATCACCTTTTCCTGTTGGTGACAAGTTATCGCCATTTAAGCTATTGAGACCGAAGTGTGTTAGAATCAAAAAGTCTTTATTTAATTGTGCATACATGAGCACCCGAGCGCGTCGGATACTAAATTGCGTGTCGCTTTGCTCATTACCATTGGCATCTAGAGCGCGATCTGAATTGTGCTGTGCCCAAAATTGCGCCCAGGAAATGATCCGAAAATACTTGGTCCCTTCTTCATTGAGCTTCACCTTCATTCCGCCTGTATAATCGGGTGCGCCTTGTGCAAAAAAAAGCTGACAAGAAAATAATAGTCCTATCAGCATTAGTGTTGTTTTTTTCATAAATTTCAGAGATTTAGTTAGTTAATATTGGTTTTGTGTGCACTACTAAACTCTAAAAAAGATATGTTGAAATGAAAATGAATATAGTTTTATGGTAACTATTATAGTTAATCTCTAAAACGCTCCCATTTTATAAGCATAAACTTATCACCTAATTCGGTAACTAAAGTCCCTGCTCCGGATAAGTTTTCGGCATTAGAAAAGAATTTCGACAATTCTTCAGCATTTAAAATCTTATAGGTTGGGTGGTATTTGGAGTTGTAAGGTCGTTTAATATTATACTTTTTCACCCAATTGATAATACTTACATGAGACACGCCCAAAATACGCTCTATTTCTCGGTAAGTCAATCCTTCTAAATACAGTTGTAATGCCTTATTGACATAATAATCATCAATTTTCTTACCTAACTTATTGACTGTGAAATAATAATTACACGCCTTACATTTATAGCGCTGTCGACCATTAATCACACCACTTTTGATATAACGCTCTGAGTTACAATTGGGACAGCCTTCTATTGTCATATATAGTTATTTAGCATAAATATATCAATTTAGCATTAAAATTACAAATACTAACATTTTGTAGCATAAGACCTTAGACATCGATCAACAAAATGAAGTCCTAATGTGGCTATTTATGATTTGAGCGTACGGATATAAGTTTTGGTTGCTTTCACCACTTTTGGTGCCAAAATAAGTGTTGCTGTCATGGTTGGGATGGCCATAAAAGCAAATACCCCATCGATAAAATTGATCATGGCTTCAAATTCTGTAACTGCGGCCAAAACAATACTCAGGATATATAAAAAATTGTAATAGTGCTTATGCTTTACACCGATAAGAAAAGCGGTGCATTTTGTGCCATAATACGCATAAGAAAACAATGAAGAAACACTAAAAATAAAGACACAAAGCATCAGCAGATATTGCCCTATCCCCGGCATACTCTTTTGAAATGCAGATGCTGTTAAGCTCACACCATTATTACTTGTGGTTTCCCAAACACCGGTGACTAATATGGCCAGTGCCGTTAATGTACAAACGATTAACGTATCTATGGCCGGCCCCAGCATGGCTACCAGGCCTTCCCGTACCGGTTCGTCCGTTTTTGCAGCTCCATGTGCCATCGGTGCTGTACCGATACCTGCTTCATTGGAAAAGGCACCTCGTTTAATTCCCAATAGAACTAAAGCACCCAACACACCTCCAAACGCAGCATCCTGATTGATGAAATTCGCATCGAAAGCATCTGTGAAAATCAATAACAGGTATTTAGGTACTTCGCTATAATGCATGCCTAAGATGATCAACACCAATACAAAATACAAGAGCACCATAGAAGGTACCATTTTGGCTGCAATAGCGCTAATACGTTTCAACCCTCCCAGAATAACCACAGTTGTAAACCCTACCAAAACTAAAGCCATGATCATATTACTTGTAAAACTGACTTCGACGCCGTTTGGAGTTAAAATAATATCGTTTATGGCTTGCTTGAGCTGATTGACATTGACGACGGGCAAGGCGCCCAACATACCAAATACGCTAAATATCACAGCCAAAGGTTTCCAATGTTTCCCCAAACCTTCCACTATAAAATACATGGGGCCTCCTTGCAGGTCGCCTGCACTGTCTTTACCACGGTATAAGACTGCCAGTGTAGAGGTGAAAAATTTGGTTGACATCCCAATTATGGCACTAACCCACATCCAGAACAAAGCTCCGGGTCCACCAACAGCAATAGCTAATGCTACACCTGCGATATTTCCCATCCCTATTGTAGAAGATAATGCTGTGGTTAAAGCCTGAAAATGCGAAATCTGCCCCGGATCATTAGGGTCGTCATATTTACCTCTTAAGACTTGTATGGCATGACCAAGGTATCGAAACGGCAAAAAGCGTGAGTATACAATAAGATAAAGCCCTCCACCTACCAATAAGATCAGTAAGGGTAATCCCCAGGCAAAAGCGGAGAAATCTTTAAGGAGTTGATTGAGGGTTTGCATGTGTTAAAAATACCAAATTCAAAGACAACAAAATTAAGGCGATTTAAAAAACAAGCATTATCACATCGTGCTGCTTGTCTTTAGATCATTATTGACTAAATTTAGAGCTAGTTACTACTAGTAAAAAGTACATCCATTTTACAGTAATGGCAGTGTATTTAAAACTTACGGCCTTACCGATGATCGTAACTGAAAGGTTATTGATTCGTTACAATATTAAATGATTAAGCCATCCATTTTCATTATAACACATTAAAAATCAGTGCTTTTAAATAAAAATTACTTATATTAGTGGTACTCCCCTGAATTATTATTCCCTAAAATTGCTAGTGAATGGCATGCTATAGTGTGTAACTAAAACTGTATATTATGAAAGCACGTATTTTTATCACTTTGGGAATATGTTTATGTCTGTTTGCCTGTGGTGGTGGCACAAACAAAGACAAAGACATTGAAGAAACCATAAGCATAGAAACACAAGAGCAGGAAGCACTTGCTCCTGGTGCAAAAATCTGCTGGGCTCAGGTCGTTTATGTGAACAAGAAAAATACCTGTAAGGATTGTAGTAATCTGCTAAATACATGGTGGAAAAAAACTTGCAACGGCAACACTTGCCCATGGGACCCTAATAAAGGTTATGGAATAGTCTGTGAAGATAACATAGGAGCATGTGGTGTTCAGATGGGTAATATTCAATCTTGTGTACCTGCCGGAACTCCCAGTCCTAAAACCAATGACGACGATTAAGAGAATTCATAGGCAAGTTCTTGTATTAAATTCGTAACACTTACCTTTGTGCATCAACCAACGCTAACGTGACTGCACAACGCCTCTTTTTTATTGATGCTGTAAGGGCTTTTGCTATCCTTATGATGCTACAGGGGCATTTTATAGATACCTTATTGGATGTCACTTACAGAGATCCAGATAATATGGTATTTTATACCTGGAAGTATTTCAGAGGTATTACAGCGCCTATCTTTTTTACCATATCTGGACTTATTTTTACCTATTTGCTCATTAAAGCCAAACATCAGGGTAAAGCTTATTTCAGAATGCGCAAAGGGATTATGCGCGGTTTGCTACTTATAGGTATTGGTTATGCCTTGCGTACTCCTGTTTTTGAATGGTTTCTGGGCATTTTTCGCACTTACTTTCTGGTGGTTGATGTATTGCAATGTATTGGTTTATCCTTAATAGCCATTGTCATTATATATGCATTATGCCTTAAACGCACTATAGTCTTTTCAATACTAATGTTATTGATTGGTATGGCAGTGTTTATTACAGAACCTTTGTATCGTGATCTTGAGTTAACCAATATACCATTGGTATTTGCTAATTATATGACCAAAGCTAACGGGTCCATATTTACCATTTTACCTTGGTTTGGTTACATGGCATTTGGTGCCTTTATAGCAACCTTATTTTATGGTTATTTAGAAAAACCACGATTTAAAACTTACATTATTACCGGATTTATTCTCTTTGGTTTATTACTCATCTTTCGCTCTGCTTATCTGTTCAATACCTTATATTATGCAACCGACATTCAATTGCTGGAAGATGTGGCCTACTACAATTATCTGTTTACACGACTCGGTAATGTTCTTGTTGTTTTTGCTTTCTTTTATACTTTTGAAGCCTACTTAAAACAATCTTTAATTCTAAAAATTGGTCAAAAAACATTGTCGATATATATCATTCATTTTATCATTATCTATGGCAGTTTTACAGGGTTAGGACTCACACAACTAATCGGTAAAACCTTAACACCATGGCAAGCTATTATTGGTGCTGTGTTATTCCTGATCTCTGTTTGTGTGATCTCTCTTTATGTTATAAAACCCAATACTTTTGTGTATTCAAACATCAGGCGTATGGTTTTACAACGTAAGCTTAAAACATAAAATAATTAAAGGGTTCTTTATCAGCTCTTTATGAAATTTTTCTACTTACTAATATTTTTCAAACCAATCAAACGTTTCTTTGATAATACGATCCTTTTCAGCTTCCACATAGTCTAAATAAGCTGTGGCTATTGGTGATAACTTTTTGGAACTTAGCCATATCAAGTTCCAATGTGTGGTAATGGGTAAACCTCGCATGGGAATGATCTCCAAATCACCATTACCCAAATCGTTCTTAATCCCTATAAGTGGCATAATAGAAAGCCCTAAGCCTGCTATTACTGCTTGTTTTAAGGCTTCATTAGAAGTTAGCTCCATCTTTTTTTGTGTGGGTAAATTATTCTTAATAATAAAGGCTTCCATAGCATTACGGGTCGCCGAACCTTCTTCTCTGTATATTAAAGGATAATCCTCAAACAATTTCTTTTTTGGTATGTTCTTATTGATTTGTAGTGATTTCCCTGCTATCAGAAACAATTTGTTTTGCATTAACTGCACTTTATTAATGCTTAGCTGCTCTGGAATCACAGATACCATGGCAAAATCAACTTCATTATTCTCTAAACTTTGTATGACCCTAGCCTTATTGGTTACATCCATATTTAAATCTACCCCTTTATGTTGGTGCATAAAACCCGACAGAAAATATGGAATCACATATTTTCCTGTTGACACTACCGATATTTTCAGCTTTCCAGCCAATTGTCCTTTATAAGCCATCGTTCTGTAATTAATGGCTTCCACTTCATTAAGGATCTTTTCAGCAGCAAAGGCGATTTCTTTTCCGAATTCCGTGATGTACAACTGCCGACCTATGACTTCCGTTAATGGAATGGAAAATTGATCTTGAAATTTTTTGAGTTGTATGGATACCGCAGGTTGGGTTAAAAAAAGTTCTTTTGAAGCTTTAGTAATACTCTGATGCTCTGCTATTTTAAGAAATATTTGAAGTTGGTGTAAGGTATAATGCATAATTTTTGTTTATATATAACATTATAAATATAAATAAAAATTAATTAAAAATTTGTTTAACATTTGCAGTGTAAAATTAAAACAGATGTCACAATTAAAATCTCAGATTACAGAAGCAGAATTTGATTTATCCAATTCCGCTAATGATGTTTATGTAACGCACACATCCTCAAAAACTAAGCGCATTGGTAGTGCAAAAACCAGTAAAATTGCAGCTGTAGGTGTTATATTATTCTTATCAGGTGCCATGACCTTATCTTACCTTAATGGTAATATTTTTATGGAAAAATTAGCCATATGCAGTTTTATCATTATCTGTATTATGATTGTAAAACTTTTAGGAGATAAACACTAACACTCACAACTTTTAAAACACAACATTATGATCTTAGAAAAAGAAAAAAATCTAACAAACACGGAACAAAAAATACAATTGGTAGAAGGTTCTTTTACTCCTTCTGAAGCTTCTGATGTGATCTCTGCTTTGATTGAAGAAAAAATAAATTTTCACAAATTACAACGCATCAGTATGTGTGAAGGCCATCAAGACGCTAATACTACCTATCCTGACCAACGCGTTGTAGAGCTTTACAATGAAAAGAAGATTGCAAAAGACTACATCGCTCAGGCCAGAAAAGAAGGTTATAACCTTAAAATCAATGGGGTTTTAGAAATCACTTTCGTAAAGTAATTCCACCTACACAGCTTATCAAACCATTAACATTATGGATTTACATTTGTTAGTTGATAACTTAACTAACCCTGCACTCCTATTCTTTTTTCTGGGAATTTTAGCCGTACAACTGAAGAGTGATTTGGAGATTCCTGAAAACTCTTCAAAGTTTATATCACTATATTTATTACTCTCCATAGGATTTAAAGGTGGACAGGAATTATCGCACAGTGATCTTAATATGGAAATTGTATGGTCGCTTTTATTTGGTATTTTTTTGGCGGTCATAGTCCCAGTTTATACGTATTACATTCTACGTCGTAAGTTCACGGTCTCTAATGCCGGAGCCATAGCAGCATCTTATGGTTCTGTAAGTGCGGTTACTTTTGTAACCGCTATTTCCTTCTTGGAAATTGAGCAAATAGATTTTGGCGGGCATATGGTCGCAGTTATGGCACTAATGGAAGCACCTTCAATTATTGTGGGTGTTCTATTGATGTCCATTTATGATAAAGAGAACAAAAATAAAATTGCCATTCCTAAAATATTAAAGCATTCTATTACCAATGGTAGCGTATTGTTAATATTGGGGAGCTTGGTCGTTGGCTTCTTGGCCAGCGAACAACAGGCCGAAGGCATCAAACCTTTTACTACTGATATTTTTAAAGGATTCCTAGCTGTATTCTTATTGGATATGGGGATTACCAGTGGTAAAAAACTATCGTCGTTCCTGAAAAAAGGCTGGTTTGCGTTGATTTTTGCCATTGTAATTCCGATCATAAACGGAAGCTTGGTGGCTGTCTTCAGTCAGACCTTTACGCAAAGTGAGGGTAATCGATTGCTCTTTGCTATCTTGGCAGCTTCAGCGTCTTATATTGCTGTGCCAGCAGCAATGCGACTGGCAGCACCTAAAGCCAATCCAAGTTTATATTTACCAATGGCACTTGCTATTACATTTCCATTTAATATTACGCTGGGTATGCCACTATACCTCTGTATCATCCAATGGTGTTAAACGTTAAAAGCTATGAGAAGTTCTATTTCTGAATATGTACAGATTTTAATTGGTGTGGTTTTGGCCAGCATCGGCTTAAAAGCATTTTTATTACCAAATGGATTTCTAGACGGGGGCGTTACCGGTATTGCTTTATTATTAAGTGAATTGTTTGATTATAATATTTCATGGCTATTACTCCTTATCAGTATTCCTTTTTTGGTTTTGGCATGGTTTACTGTATCTCGAAAGATCGTTATAAAATCCATATTCTCTATTGTTGTCTTAGCATTCTTTATTCACTTTGAAAATTTTGAAATGCTAACGGACGATAAACTTCTCATTGCCATTTTTGGCGGTCTCTTTCTGGGAGCAGGAATTGGTTTAACCATAAAGAATGGCGCTGTCCTCGATGGGTCAGAAATTTTAGGTATTTACATCAATAACACCTTTGGTATTAGTATCGGAAAAGTGATATTGATTTTTAATATTGTCTTGTTTTCCATTACAGCTCTGGTACTTTCGGTTGAAGTTGCCATGTATTCTGTACTGACCTACTTGGTAACTTCAAAGGTCATTGATCTCATGATTGAAGGGTTCGAAGACTACATCGGTCTAATGATAGTCTCAGAGAAATCGCCACTCATAGAAATCAAACTCATGAAGATTATTGGTACCGGACTAACCGTTTATACTGGTAATACCGGCTACGGCAATCGTGGTAAAAAGGAAAACGTGGACATTATCCATGTGGTCATAAATCGTATTGATATTCGTCGTACTTATAATACTATTGCCAATATTGACCCTTCCGCTTTTATTATTGAATTTGATGTGAATACCGTTAAGGGTGGCGTACTCAGAAAATACCTGTCGAAATCACAACGCCGCTATCTGGCTCCTGAATTACAGGATCAATAATGCGCTTCCAGATATGCTAATACGTGATGGTCTATACGTCCTTGGATGTCATTAAGATCAGCCTTTTCAAAGGTTTCTCCAGTAATATTCTCATACAACTCTATATACCGATCACTAACCGTTGTAATATATTCGTCGCTCATATGTGGTACGGTTTGCCCTTCTAGTCCTTGAAATCCGTTTTGGATCAACCATTGGCGTACAAACTCTTTTGACAACTGCTTTTGTGCTTCTCCTTTGTCTTGACGTTCCTGATAACCTTCGGCATAAAAATAGCGTGAAGAATCTGGGGTATGGATTTCATCAATTAATACAATCTTACCGTCTTTTGTTTTTCCAAATTCGTATTTGGTATCGACTAAAATCAAACCACGTTCTGCAGCTAATGCCGTTCCCCTTTCAAACAATTTTCGGGTATAATCTTCTAAGACCAAATAATCTGCTTCAGAAACGATACCGCGTTTTAGAATATCCTCTCGTGAGATGTCCTCATCATGATCTCCCTTTTCGGCTTTTGTAGCAGGCGTTATAATAGGTTCCGGAAATTTATCATTCGCCTTCATACCTTCAGGCATAGGCACACCACATAAGGTCCGCTTTCCGGCCTTATATTCTCTGGCAGCATGTCCAGACATATAACCCCTAATGACCATTTCTACTTTGAATGGCTCGCACAGGTGTCCGACGGCCACATTAGGATCTGGTGTAGCGATCAACCAATTAGGTACGATATCTTCCGTTGCCTTCATCATTTTGGTTGCTATCTGATTTAATATTTGTCCTTTGTAAGGTATCCCTTTAGGCATGACTACATCAAAAGCACTCAAACGATCTGTAGCAATCATTACCAAGAGTTCATCGTTAATATTATAAACTTCTCTGACCTTACCTTTATATATACTCTTCTGATTAGGAAAATTAAAATTGGTAGTTGTAATTGTATTCATTAATCTCTATTCTCAATATCTTTATATGCCGAAATGATCTTTTTCACTAATTTGTGACGGATAACGTCCTTATCATCTAAAAATACGATGCCTACACCATCCACATTTTTAAGGATCAATAAAGCTTCTTTTAATCCTGAAATTGTGCGTCGTGGTAAATCGACCTGTCCCGGATCTCCGGTCAACAAAAATTTAGCATTCTTTCCCATTCGGGTTAAGAACATCTTCATTTGGTTATGTGTTGTATTTTGCCCTTCATCTAATATGACAAAAGCATTATCAAGCGTTCGCCCTCTCATAAATGCTAAAGGTGCAATCTGTATGACACCATTTTCTATAAAATTAGAGAGTTTTTCTGCCGGAATCATATCTCTTAGTGCATCGTATAATGGCTGCATGTAAGGATCTAGCTTTTCTTTTAGATCTCCGGGTAAAAACCCTAAGTTTTCTCCGGCTTCTACGGCCGGTCTGGTAAGAATAATACGTTTAACCTCTTTATTTTTTAGCGCTTGTACTGCCAATGCAACGCCCGTATAGGTTTTTCCGGTACCTGCAGGACCTATGGCAAATACCATGTCATTTTTGCGCATACTTTCTACCAGCTTTCGCTGGTTGGCGGTTTGTGCTTTAATGAGCTTACCACCTACACCATGAACGATAACTTCTCCACTTTTTGGTGATGTGGCATAATCGTCACTACTAACACTTGTCAGCACACGTTCTATCGCATTCTCATCAAGCTTATTATACTTTCCAAAATGCGCCATCAACATGCCCATTCTCAGATCAAATTCTTCTAAGAGGTCTTCATCACCATAGGCCTTAATCTTGTTACCCCTAGCTACAATCTTTAATTTAGGAAAATACTTTTTTAATAGTTCAATATTGACGTTTTGTGCTCCGAAAAATTCTTTAGGAGAGATTTCTTCAAGCTCTAAGATAAGTTCATTCAAAAGCTAATGTTATTTAATGTATTAATCTGTTTTGTTTTATTAGTTTTGTGTGTCAACAAATCTAACAATTTTACCAGAGTAAAACTTAAAAAAATATCAACAATTAGCTTATGCCAATCATAACATTAACAACTGATTTTGGGGAAAAAGATCACTTTGCCGGTGCTATAAAAGGGGCTATATATAGTGAGCTTTCTGACGTTAGAATTGTTGATATTTCGCATTCTGTTTCGCCATTTAATATTTCTGAAGCAGCATACATTATACAAAATGCCTACAGCAGCTTCCCAAAAGGCACCATTCATATTATAGGTATAGATTCGGAGTTAAACCCTGAAAACAAGCATATTGCATTAAAGTTAGACGATCATTACTTCATATGCGCTAACAATGGTATTATGAGTATGATATGTGCAGAGATTGCACCAGAGAAAATTGTAGAAATCAATATTCATGATAAGATCGAAACCAGTTTTCCGGTTCTTGATGTTTTTGTAAAAGTGGCTTGCCATATTGCCCGAGGCGGTACTTTGGAGGTTATTGGAAAAGTTATTAACACCATAAAACCGATAAAGAATCTTATTCCGTTTGTCAATGATGAGCAAAATCAGATTATAGGCAGTATTATTTATATCGATAATTACGGAAATGTCATTACCAATATCAGGCGTAAATTTTTTGAATCTGTACAAAAAACCAGAGCTTTTGAAATTTCTGCAAGAAATTATAAATTCAAAACCATTCATCAAAAATACAGTGATATTGTCAATTTTGATACTCCTGAAGATAAGCGTAATGATGAAGGCCGGGGGTTGGTTGTATTTAATGCTTCAGGATATTTGGAAATCGCTGTATATAAAAGTAACTGTGAAACTGTTGGCAGTGCCTCAACACTTATGGGGCTTAAGGCTATGGATACTGTTACTGTAACTTTTTCTAAAACTTAATCATGTTAGTAAGAATTGTAAAAATGAGCTTTGATCCTTCTAAAATTGACATCTTCTTGTCTAACTTTGAAGCCAATAAATATAAAATCCGCCAGTTTGACGGCTGCCAGTTTTTGGAATTATACAGGGATCAACACAATACAAATGTGTTTTTCACGTATAGCTATTGGAATACTGAGACAGATTTGAACACTTACAGAACCTCTGATCTTTTTAAAAGTGTTTGGTCAAAAACCAAACCTCTTTTTAATGCCAAGCCAGAAGCCTGGAGTGTTGATAAACTTGTAAGTTTGCCTTAAGAGAATATTATGCTTGCCATACTAAAAAAAGAAATTAATACGTTTTTTGCCTCGCCAATAGGTTATTTGGTCATTGCGGTTTTTTTATTGCTCAATGGTCTTTTCCTCTGGTTATTCAAAGGAAATTTCAACATCTTAGATAATGGTTATGCCGACCTGTCCTCTTTCTTTTTATTGGCACCTTGGGTTCTTATTTTTTTAGTGCCTGCTGTGACAATGAGAAGCTTTAGTGATGAGAAAAAACAAGGCACTCTGGAGTTATTACTCACAAAACCCATATCGCATTTTAATATTGTACTTGGTAAATATTTTGGTGCACTATTTCTTATTATAATTGCCTTGTTACCCACGCTACTTTATGTTTATACGGTAAATACCTTAAGTGATCCCACAGGAAGTATAGATATGGGAAGTACTATAGGCTCTTATTTTGGACTGTTGTTTTTGGCTTCTGCCTTTACAGCCATTGGTGTTTTTGCATCTACTCTTTCTAACAATCAAATCGTGGCATTTATTATTGCTGTATTCATATGCTTCTTTTTTTACTTTGGTTTTGAAGGGCTTTCTGAATATCGCATTTTTGGTGATTTTATCTATCTTGAAAACTTAGGATTAGAAGCACATTATAAAAGTATTAGCAGAGGTGTTATAGACACTCGAGATTTGGTATATTTTATCTCTGTTACTTTATTATTCTTAGTCATTACTAAAACCAATATCAAAACCAGCTAAACATGATCATTACGCCACTACTTGTCATTTTTATGATTATTGTATTTGTGTTACTGTATTTGTTCATGAATACCATAGATAAACGTAAATGGCTTACGATCCTCATTAGTATTGCATTAACACCTGTAGTATATTTCTATTTGTTTTATCCTTTTATAAATATCCTTAGTAATTACCATCACCAAAAATATTTCAATGCTGAAGCTTGGATAGAAAAACCACGATTACGTTATGAAATGATAGATCATGTGATAGCAAGTGACACCCTTATTGGTATGGACAAACCTTCCATTGAGCACCTCCTTGGAAAGTATGAATGGTTAAGTTGGGACGATGCAAAAAAAACACATAGTAATGACCATTGGAATTATGGTTTGGGCATAGAACCCGGTGCTTTAAACACTCAAAAAGATTGTGTTGAGATTATTTTTAAAAACAATACTGTAATTCAGCTAAAAACCTATAAAGAAGAACTTACTTTTGATGCTAAAACAGAAGACTAATATTAGACAAATACTACTATTACTGGCAGGCTTAATTGTTTTGAACATTATAAGCTCTAGGCTCTTCAAACGTTTTGACCTCACCGAAGATCAACGTTATACACTTTCTGATGCCACTGTAAGTATTGTAAAGGACATAGATGCCCCCATGGTCATTGATGTGTTCTTACAGGGGAATTTCCCTTCTGAGTTTAGGCTACTACAAACCGAAACTAAACAACTCATTGAAGAATTGACCTTATTAAATCCTCTGATTAAAGTCAATTACATTGATCCTATTGAAAATGAATCTACCCGAGATCGCAATATTAGAGAATTAACACAAAGTGGTTTAGAGCCTTATATCAATAGTACCAGAACTAATGGCAAAGTTACTCAAGAACTCATTTTTCCATGGGCTTATGCAAGTTACCATAACAAAAAGACGCCTATACCGTTATTAAAAAAGGATTTGACTTCCGATCTCAAACAGCAAATTACCAACTCCATACAACATTTAGAGTATGCCTTTGCGGATGGGTTTAGTAAGATCGTAAAACCCAAAAGTAAAAAAATAGCTATTCTTAAAGGTAACGGCCAATTGGGAGATATTTATATCGCCGATTTTCTAAGAACCATTAAACCTTATTATAAGATAGCACCTTTTACTTTAGACAGTGTTGCGACTAATCCTAACCATACATTAGATAGATTAAAAACCTACGATCTTATTATATCTGCAAAACCTAATGAACCTTTTACTGAAGATGAAAAACTAGTCCTGGACCAATATACCATGTACGGTGGTAAAAGCATCTGGCTTACAGAAGCCATAATTATGGATAAAGACAGCTTATATAACGATCAGGGCAATTCTGTATCTATTATGAAAGATCTTAATCTTAATGATTTTTTCTTTAAATATGGCGTAAGAATTAATCCCAGCCTCGTAAAATCTCTTTACTCTGCACCTATTACACTGGCTATAGGGGAAGGTAACAATGCGCAATTTCAACCTGTACAATGGCAATACTCTCCTTTGGCGGCATCGAATCCGGAGCACCCAATTAGTAACAATCTCAATCTGGTAAAATTTGATTTTGCAAGTCCTATCGATACGCTAAAAAACAAAACTAAAAAAACCATCTTATTGCAAAGTGCTGACCGATCAAAACTTGAGGGACCATTGACCGCTATTGCATTATCTGATATTACTAAAGCTCCCGATGAATCCTTATACAATGCAGGTAAACAAGACTTGGCAGTATTACTTGAAGGCAATATAGTCTCGGTTTACGACAAGCGTATTCTGCCATTTAAAGTCAAGGATTACAAAAGTACAACCAACGATGCTAAAATTGTGGTGATCTCTGATGGTGATGTCATTAAAAATGAGGTTGCCAGAAATCAACCTGTTGAACTTGGTTTTGATCGATTTACCGGACGGAAATTCGGAAATAAAGAATTTCTTTTGAATACGGTCAATTATTTACTCGACGACTCCGGACTTATAAACATTAGAACCAAGGAAATTAATATCTCATTTTTAGATTCTGAAAAAACAGAAAAAGAAAGAACACGATGGCAGCTTATAAACATTGTGCTTCCGCTGATTCTTTTGGCCATTTTTGGATATTTATTCAATTACTTCAGAAAGCGAAAATACACCTAGATTTTGTTAATAAGTTTGTTTTAGAAAACAGTAGTATTAAGATATATTTGTAAGACTAAATAAATTGATAAAACATACTTTTTGCAAATGAAATTTATAGTTTCAAGTACCTATTTATTAAAACAATTACAGGTTTTAGGTGGTGTTATTAATAATAGCAACACGCTTCCTATTTTAGATAATTTCCTATTTGAGCTTAATCAATCTGAACTTACGGTTTCTGCCAGTGACTTAGAAACTACAATGTCATCAGTGATCAATGTAGAAAGTGAATCTGAAGGCAGCATTGCTTTACCGGCAAGATTACTATTAGACACCTTAAAAACATTTCCTGAGCAACCGTTGACCTTTGTTGTTGAGGATAATAATACTGTGGAGATTAGTTCCAGTCATGGTAAATATGCCTTAGCTTATGCTGATGGTGCTGAATTTCCTAAAGCAGTAGCTCTGGAAAATCCAAGTACCACAACCATAATGGGAGATATTCTGGCTACCGCCATAAGTAAAACTATTTTTGCTGCCGGTAACGATGATCTCAGACCGGTAATGAGTGGTGTGTTTTTTCAGTTTTCGCAAGAGAGTCTTACGTTTGTTGCTACTGATGCACATAAATTGGTAAAATATACAAGAGCTGATGTTGCTGCCAATGAAGTCGCCGAATTTATAATGCCTAAAAAACCTTTAAATCTTTTGAAAGGTATTTTAGCTGGTAGTGATGATGATGTTACAGTAGAGTATAATGAATCTAATGCTAAGTTCAGTTTTGAAAACTCTGTATTGGTTTGCCGCTTAATAGATGGAAAATACCCTAATTATGAAGCCGTAATTCCTAAAGAAAATCCTAATAAACTTGTTATAGATCGTACACAGTTCTTAAATTCAGTTAAACGTGTGAGTATTTTTTCTAATAAAACCACTCATCAAATCCGTTTGAAAATTGCCGGAGCTGAATTAAATATCTCTGCTGAAGATATCGATTACAGTAATAAAGCTGAAGAGCGTTTAAGCTGTGATTATCAGGGTGATGATATGCAAATAGGTTTTAATTCGCGTTTCCTTACCGAAATGTTAAACAATTTAAATGCCGATAATGTCCAGTTAGAAATGAGTTTACCTAACCGAGCTGGTATTTTAACTCCTAATGACGGTTTAGACGAAGGTGAGCATGTCACCATGTTAGTCATGCCAGTCATGTTAAACAACTAAACGACGACGCATAATCATATACCAAAAACGCTCACTATAAAGTGAGCGTTTTCTTTACCTCTTTAATAAAATAACTAACTAACAAAATTAAGAGATAAGGGATAACTTGGTAGTTCGCCATTGCTTGCTTTTATAGCATTAACAATTGGAAATACTATAGAAATGATTCCTATGATGACAAATCCTAATAACCCCAATCCAAATATAAAGACCAGAGGCACACATATAATAGTATATAATATGATACTCAATTGAAAGTTTAAAATTGCCTTTCCATGTACATCCATTTGGTAAACCTTATCTTTTTGAGTAACCCACAAGATTAACGGTACCAATAAACTTCCAAAACCAGTGATTAATGTAATAAGTTGTGTCAAATGTGTAATGACAAGCAGCTGGTTATCTTCTCGCTTTAATGTGTGATAATTTGATTCCATGCTTATTGGACGCAGATTGGAAAAAAATGTTACATTAAAAACAGAAATCTCATATCTTAAATGTATATGAGCTATTTATTCTTCTTTAGAATTATCCTTTTTCTTACCGCCAGCCATAAAGTTCACTAACACACTGACTAAAATTATACAAACCAAGGCAAATACTGTTATCATTACAACACCATTGGTCCAATCGTATACTAATGCTATTAACGTCTTCATCATGTTTACTGTCTTTATATTTTCAGCATAAAATTAAAGCATGTACCATTTAATAAATATGATATTTATCACCTTACGTTCTAATTGCTTATTTTAAATACTACTCAATTAAGCTATTGGTTAAATTATTTAAATGTTTAGGCTATTTTTGAATCGTATTTACTTTTATAACTATGCTTCGTAAACTACATTGGTTTATTATATATATACTTATTAACACGCTGAGTTACGGGCAAGATCATTATCGTGAGTATGTCAGAGATTTAACTTTAGAGCTAAAAACCATTGAAAACGACTCTATAAAAAGTATACTGTTCTGTAAAGCTTCTGATAAAGCAGCCATGTTAGAATTGCGAAAAGATCAAAGCAAATATGCGGATTCTGCCTACTATTATGCAAAACTTTCGAGTAATAGTATTTTAAAAGTTAAGAGTCTCTTATTAAAAGTTAATTCGGCCATAGCAATACAGGATACAACGACTGCATTTCATTACTTACGTTTAGGGCATAAAATTGCTCGAGACGATCAAATAGATCTTTTAAATGAAGATTATCTCAGGTTAAGAGTAAGAGATATTCAATATCAGTTAAGGCAAGGCAAACTGACATCTGAAGTTGCTCTAAATCATTTTTTGGAACTCTATGAGCAATTAAAACAAACTAATGATTACGCACTAACAACAGAGGTCATTGGAAGAATCGCCCTGATCTATTTGAACCGAAAAGAACTGGGTAAAGCGCTACATTATAATCATCTGGAACTGGAATTTGCAAAAAAAAGTGAAGCGCCTGCTGAAGTGGCTGCTGCCATGATCACAGAGTTGGACATTGTTTATCATCTCTTATCCCGTCCTATACAATCAGAAGATGTATTGCCCTTAATAAGAAAAGCAGAGGCTGCAGAACATTATATGCAATCGCACTCAATCTTAGACATTTTACCATTTGCCAAGTTATATCTTGCCAAATTTCGTCTTCATGAAACACAATATAAAAAAGCAGAAGACCTTCTGCTATCATTAAACGATTCGCTTCCTGTACGTGTGGTATTTTCAAAATACGAGCAACTGTGTGAAATCGCTAAATCTACCAATGCATTTGACAAGTATCGCCTATACACTTTAAAATTTAAACCACTAGCCTATCAAACAAAACGCCCTTTCGTAGCTTTAAACGTACACAACTATTTGTTAGATTTTTCTCTAAAGCAACAGCTTAAAGATTCTTCACTGTTTTATGCAAATGCTCTGGAAACTAATCTAAAACAAGTTGATACAACGCAATTTCTAGATTATCTCAATTTTTCGTACAATGTGCTCTCCAAGTATTACGAAAGCATTGATAAAGACAAAAGCTTACTGTATAAAACCCATGCAAATACTATTAATCAACATATTATAGACTTTCAAAAAGAGGCATTTGCAGACATCATTAAATATAAGAATGAAGTAGAAACATTAGAGCATCAAAACTCTGACCTTAAATCTAATGTGTCATTCTTTAGAGATAACCTATTAACACTAGCTCTAATCTCAATCTTGCTTTTATTTTTAGTATTCTATTTTTTCAGAGCTTACAAAAAAAGCGACCAGAAAGTACAAGATGTTGTAGACCTAAAAAATAAGATTGTAGAACAGGTAGAACGAAAACACATCATCCTAAATAATAAACAAAAAATATATCTCGAAGATATTTGCTACATCAAATCCGACAGAAATTATGTTGAGTATTACTTAACTAATAAAAAGGTTATAGATAGAAATAAACTATCTGTAATTGCTGAACAACTGCCTCCAAATTTTGTACAGGTTCATCGGTCATATCTGGTTAATAAAAATCACATCAAATCTATCAGTGCAACATCATTGAACATTGCACCTTCTACAACCATCCCAATATCGAGAACCTATAAAAAGAACATCATTTAAAGTGTTGTAATTCGTACACGAAGACATGTCATTCGTCACATTTTGTTTAAAAAGACTATGGGTTGAAATAGTTTTGACGAAAAATGACAACCATGAATATAAAATTACTTAATCTCTTTTTTTTAGGTTTTACAACCTTATTTTTTGCTCAAAATCAAATTGGAACTCCTATTAATGGAAATGCTGGTGGAGGGCGTTTTGGTGCTTCTGTAGCACTAAACGCAGACGGTACCATTTTTGCATCCGGAGCTCCATTTTCTGATTATGTGAAAGTCTATGAAAATATAGCAGGCACATGGACACAGATTGGAAGCGATATTACAGCTGAAGCATCAGATGATTTTTTTGGTGTTGACGTGAGTTTAAATGCCGATGGATCAATACTTGCTGTTGGGGCAACAACCAATGATGGCAATGGTAGTGATGCGGGACATGTACGCGTATATGAAAACACAGGAGGAATATGGACACAAATTGGCAATGATATTGATGGTGAAGCTTCTGGTGATTTTTCGGGTGAGGCAGTAAGCCTTAGTGCTAATGGTAACATCTTAGCTATTGGAGCTGGCACCAATGATGGCAGTGGTAATAATGCCGGACATGTGCGCGTGTATGAAAATATAGGAGGTACGTGGATACAGATCGGTAATGATATTAATGGTGAAGCCTCCGGTGATTTTTCCGGAAGAGCGGTAAGTTTAAGTGCCGATGGCACCACTGTTGCTATTGGTGCGACCGAAAATATTAGTAATGGGGCACGTCCCGGACAAGTAAGAGTTTATCAAAACAATGCCGGAAATTGGGTGCAGGTAGGTCAGGATATAGATGGTGAAGCTACTGGAGATGATTTTGGAAATGCTGTAAGTATAAACAGTAATGGTTCTGTAGTAGCCATTGCTGCCAATAGAAACGATGGTAACGGAAACTTTTCTGGTCATGTACGCGTGTATGAGAATATTAGTGGTACATGGACACAAATTGGTAACGATATCGATGGTGAAGCTGGTGGGGATTTTTCAGGGTTTTCGGTTTCCATAAATGCAACAGGTAATGTTGTTGCCATTGGAGCTCCTGAAAATGATAATCCTAACGGTAGTGGATCGGGCCACGTTCGTGTATATCAAAACATTAGCGGTACATGGACACAAATGGGGATCGATATTGATGGTCTGGTTGGTGGCGATGAATTCGGACAATCTGTGAGCTTAAGTGCTGATGGCACCATCCTAGCTGTAGGCGCTGATGATAGTGGAGGTAACAGTGGGCAAGTCCGCCTGTTTGACCTTAGTGCTATTCTTAGCATTGATGAATTTGTATCTCTAAACTCTACGATAAAAGTATTCCCTAATCCGGCAACAGATAGGGTTCAAATTGAAGGTTACAATGCGAGCAAGATTAGATTGTATGATATTAATGGTCGATTGGTTACCGAGAATTTTGACTCTAATACTTTAGATCTTCAAAACATTCCAACAGGAATATACATTCTAAAAATTATAAGCCATAATAACACTACTGATACCAAAAAGCTTATTATCAAATAATTTGTGTTGTTATTAAATTTATAACATCTTATGAAACAAAAGGGTAAACGAATTTACGTTTACCCTTTTTTATGCCCCCATTCATTTCGTGTTATCGCACAAAAAATCTTTTAATGGGTAGCTCCCATGTTGTAAAAGCCTTAACGATATACACTCCAGATTCATTTCTTCCAAGGTCTACCGTGGCTACATAGCTTCCGTCCTCTGATTTCATAAAACCATTGTAAACCACCTGCCCTAAGGTATTTGAAATCTGAAAAGCTAAAGCATCATCCTTTTTCATCATTTTTGGTAGGTATTTAATTTTATAAGTATCATGCCCATCAGGATATATCATCAGACTGGATTTATGGTCTTTAGCAGGAATTTCGGGCATACGTTTAGATAAGTCAGAACTTACATCATCCAGGTATTTACCTATGAAAAAATCTTTGGAACTATTAGTAACATTAATTGTAGTGCTTTGATTTGGGTCGGGATTGAATTCCGTGAGCCCTTCAAAAGTACCAAACAAGTAAATTTGTGTTCCATTTTTATTAATACTATTAATTTCGTTCTTGAGACTACTTTCAAAAATATGATTCCAGCTTACTGTGCCTCCAGATTGGTATTTAATCATACAAGCAACGGGTGAGTTACCGCTACTGGTTATAGCCTCGCTGAGTCCATAAAGATTTAGAATATCATAAGTTCCTCTAATCTTACCAGCCAGAAAAATTTCTTCATCATCAGCAGTAACATGAGTTGCTTGAAAGACTCTAACTCCCGGGGACGTTCCTCTGATATGTTTCACCCAATCCATATGACCTGTACTACTCACCTTAAGTAAATAGCTATCATAATAACTGGACATATTCGTTAAGATCACCGGACCATTTTTGACTTCTACTATACCTTTAAAATTACCCGTCATATAAATCCGGTCCCCATCTTGTCGGTCGATGTCTAAATCTTGTAATTCAAATGTTGTTGGCGATAATGCGGAGAGCCCACTCAATGCTAATATTTCTGATTTGTTCCAATTCGCATCATATACATTCAATAGGGTGACATCGTGAGTACTGTCACTGACTCTTAAGCCCAATAACACATTAGTATTGCTGTAATGGTCTATGGTTTTTACATCTACATTTTTCCCATAATAGCCGACTTTTTGTACTCGAATCCATTCTCCGTTTACATTTAACTCGGCCATATAACCATCGGTCATGCCCGGCGTATCTGTATATAACAGTTCTGTTTGACCGTTTACATCAACAAAGCTTACGATATCTTTAAAGGATCCAGTGACTACCGTATTCCCATAACTTATTAATGGAAAATTAAGATTGGTACTATGACTGGATACCTTAAGGTCTCCTGAGTTGTAAATATGGTTTTTCCATACTAATGCGCCATTACTGCCTCTATACTTGCATATGAAACCATCATGTCGCGCTAATGCATATTCAATAGCTTCGCCCGGCCCCGGGTCAAAATCTACTTCATACCGATAGGTGCCAGACACAATAATATTACCGTTATGGTCTACTGATAGGGTTTCCGGAGTACAAGAACCCACATTATTACCCCCTATTTTAATTCCCCATAACAATTCTCCTCCCGGGGTATATTTTGCCATAAACAGAGTTCCTATGTTTGGAGATTGAGAGTATTGATTAGTAAGAATGTAATTATTTTCTGAAGGGTCAATATCCAATGCGCCTCTAAAGACACCTGTTACAATCAAATTGCCTTGATGGTCTAAAGTGCTTGCCTTGGTCTTAATAGATAAACCATTACCTATATTGGTTTCAAGTGTATTCAGGTAATCTAATGATGGGTGTTGTGCCATTACAACACTGTCGATATTTACAATAAGAATAAGAAGTAATATTAATGTTCTTTTCATGATTAAAGATTTAAAATTCATTGAAAATTAGAAAAGACGTGTCGGGAGTAAAAAACAAATCCAAATCCGATATCAAAACATTGATATTCGTTCTTAAACCTTTAAAATCCGTAATTAGAATACCTTAATGTCCAAATAAGCGGCGTAAGGTCATTTCTCTTCGTCTTGCTGCTACCGGAATTTTAACTTTATTTATGAGTAAAAGATGGCCTTGCCTGTTGTATTTAATAACATGTGTTTTATTTACCATAAAAGATTGATGACAGCGTATAAAGTGTTCTTCAGGTAATAGCGCTTCTATTTTTTTCAAATGCCCGGAGATCAATATTTTGTTTTCTTTAGACAGATATACTGTGGTATAATTGCCATCGGACTGACAGTAAAGGATATCGTTCTGGTCTATTGCATAAATACTATCGGCTGTTTTTAGAATGATCTTTTGAGGTTGTAAACCATGATAATAGTCTTTTGAGACTGAGATTGAAGTTTCTAAATGCTTTTTCTCATCTTTTAGTTCGATTGCTTTGGTCATGGCTGTTTTAAATTCGTCATCATCAATTGGTTTTAAAATAAAATCTAGTGCTCCAACTTTAATAGCCTTAATTGCATTAGTATCATAACCTGTTATAAAAATGACACTATAATTTTTAAACGTACTCTTTGCAATAAGATCAAAACCATTGCCATCTTTCAAATGAACATCTAATAACAGTAAATCGGGCTGCAACTTGTCTACTAAATCACAGCCTTCAGCAACATTAAAGGCTTCAGCCACAACTTTAACTTCATACGGAAAAAAATCGTTAAGCTTTTTCTTTATGTCATCTATCATATAGGACTCATCATCCACCACTATGGTCTTAATCATATAAACTCAATTTATAGGGAATGGAAAATGTGACTATCACTCCCTTTTGATCATTAAAAGTATTCTTTTTATCAAATATGGTAACCCCAGACTTGGTAACCTTTTTCAAAAAATCTGATATCAATTGCGTTGAAGATTGCCTACCAGCAATGGAAGTTGCCTTAAGGCCACTACCATTATCCTCTACTCTACATGATATAAGAGATTTTTCCTGATTTAACTCCATTGTGATCTTACCAGGCTTGTTCATATCAATAAAACCGTGGGAAATACTATTTTCAATAATGGGTTGTAAAATCATACCCGGAATGTAAATACTTTCAGTGTCAATACCATTTAATGTCAACTCAAATTCAAAGGTATCCGGGATTCTTATCTGCTGCAAATCAATATAAGCTTGCAAATTTTTCAACTCCGTTTTTAGCATGACATAACTAACAGTAGAACTTTCAAATATTGACGCTAAGAGTCTTGAAAATTTGATCAGATATTGCTTTGCTTTTTTAGGATTTTTATCAATCATATTATTAATTACCGACAAAGTATTAAAAGTAAAATGCGGGTGCATTTGAGCTCTAAGCAATCGCTGTTCTAAGCTTTCTTTCTCATACATGTTCTTTAATTTACGTTGTCTCCATAGCAAAACAGCAGCTACTACAGACAGTATAAACAATCCTATAATACCAAAATTGATGATTCTTTGTTGTTCAATTATAGCATCTTGTTGTGTCCTGCTTTCTTCAAGTTGTGCAATAGAAAGGTCTTTTTCTTTGGTTTGATACTTAATCTCTAAACGCTCCATTCCCTCTTCTAACTTTTGTTTATGAAACCGGTCTAAGTATGTAGATACGGTTGTTAAGAGTTCAGAATATTGCTTTGCATCTCCTTTTCTTTCATAGGCTTTGCCGAGTAGGTCAGCTGCCATAATAACTGCATTTTTTTCAAAGACATTGATCTTTTCCATAGAAATGCAATTCTCAATGGCTTTAGTAGTGTATGTTATAACTTGGTCTAAATGGCCTTCTTCAAGTAAAAAAAATGCCTTATACAAATTATAGAGATATAGATTATCACCTTTATAGCGCACACTTTTCATGTTATAGTTTTCATAACTTCTAATAGCATTACTATATGCATAACGAATAGAATCTTGCTGTGCTTCTTGATTATAAATATCTGCTAGCGCACCATAAAGGGCAAATAAATTTAGCTTGAAATCACTTTCTCCAGAGGTATTAATGGCATGCATGATATGCCGTTTTGCCAAATCCTGATACCCCATTTTATTATATATTGAGCCCATAATCGCATTAATAGAAATTGAGGCTCTTGGATTACTCATATGCAATGTATCTTTGCTTGCCAACTTAAAATATGACAATGCGATACTGTCATTTCCCAGATTAAAATGATTAGTTCCAATTCCCGAATAACAAATGCCCTCCCAATTCCTTAGAGATTCTTTTTTTGCAAGCTTAAGCGCTGTTAACATGCTCTCTGTAGACGCGTCAAAATCTCTTTGAAAACTCCGCTTTGCCTTGCTAACCAAATAATACATTAACATCAGTTGGTCCCAATTAACCGACTCTTTGCTGCTTAAAATTTCATATGCATTAATCGCTTTTTCTGCATAATGTAAAGCAGAGTCCATTTCTTTATTTTTTTGCAACCATTTCATATGTGCTACCCGCGAATAATAAATATGCCATCCTTTCAAATCGGGATTCGCCTCAAGATATTTTTTAAGCTTTTGTGGGTCAACCCCGTACTTTTCGGGGTGATGCCAAAATTCAAAAGGATCATTCCAATACATGCTTGGCGTTGCGGATATACTATCAATAAACTCCTGTGTAACCTTTTGTGATTGAGAAAACAAACAGCAATAAAATACAGGCATTAAAAAGGATATACAAAATAGATTTAATGATTTCATTAGATTATAAGTATCTGTAATTAAACATTTTAAAGCTAGTAGTCAAGGAAATATTTCCAAGTTATGGATTATAAGTTAGTTTTAATAGCATTATTTCCAAGAACAGGGTTTGATAGTATACTAAGGATTTGACGACAAACTGAAGCGCTTTTAATTTTATGGTCAATCTTTATAGATTCTTTTCGATGAACTCTTAAAGAAAAGCATCCTAGGCTTATAATCTTCATAGATTTACCATCTATGTAAGATTTCATACCAGATAAGCATTTTTTATCACCGCTCACACATTTCATAAACTCTCTGAGTTAAGTGTTATTTATTTTTGAAGTAACGATTTGATTGCCATAGTTTTATTATAAGCATACAGAGTAATACCCCTTTGTTTTTCTATCATTCAATCGTACAGCTATTAATCTTTAAAACCTAAAACTCATGAAAAAACAACTACTATTAACTTTTGCCTTTTTAATCGGAATAAGCTTGTGTTCGGAGGCACAAACAGCTAATGAAATTCTTGGTCAAAGTGTCATTTCTTTTGATCAGGGAGGTATGCAACAGACCTACACTACTGGAGGTTCTTTAACTACAGGAGATTTCAATACTTTAATTGGAGATGGTGCAGGTTCCACCCTAAACACTGGGTCACGAAATGTAATGGTGGGAAGTATGGCAGGTGCCAGTGCTACAAATGATGGTGAGAATGTCTTTATAGGTCATGAGGCCGGTAAATTTACTACGACTTTTGACAATGTTTTTGTTGGTTCAGAAGCTGGCGAACAGAATAATACGGGAACAGACAATACATTTATAGGTGAAGAGTCGGGTACCAATAATGACTCAGGGTCTAACAATACTTTTGTAGGTGAAGATTCTGGTTTTAATAATTTGACAGGAGAATCCAACACATTTATAGGTTCTACTTCTGGTAGAGGAAATACAACAGGTAACGGAAATACTTTTGTAGGAGCAGAAACCGGGCAACAAACAAATGTTGATGCTTTATTTGGAAATACTGGCAACTACGAGTTAGATCTTATTACCTCTCGTGGTAGTGGTTTTTCTAATTCTACAGGTATTGCAAATGCTTTTTTTGGTGGTGGATCCGGACATTCAAATGTTGGAGGTACCGCCAACACTTTTTTAGGCTATAATGCTGGTGCCAGAAACGAAACCGGTAACTTAAATACTTTTGTGGGTTATGGTGCCGGATGGAACAACGACACTTCACAGACTACTCTGGCAGGTGGTGATAGAAATACTTATTTGGGAGCTATTGCCGGGTCTTTAAACCGTTCGGGAAATGACAATATCGGTATTGGTCATAATGCAAATTTTTCGTTAACCTCAGGTGCAGATCGAAACGTATTTATTGGTAACGAATCTAGTGTAAGAGGTACAGATAATGTCATCTTAGGTTACAATTCAAGAACAAGCACATCGATAGACAGAAACAATCAAATTGTATTAGGAACGAATAGCCAGACTTTACAGAGTAATGCAGCGATTATAGGATCTAACATCAATAACAATGTCGCTAACACTCTTCTATTAGGAGGAGACACCAATACTAACAGATATAGTGTAGGTATAGGTACAACTTCTGCCAATCCTAATGCGTCGTTAGACCTTGGTGATACTGACAAAGGGTTTTTGTTAAACCGGTTAACAACCGCACAACGAACAACTATGGCCGCAACTGCTGCAGATGGGTCGCCTTTAGACACAAGTGACGAGGGCATGTTAGTCTATGACACAACAGAAAATGCCATTTACACATGGGATGGTAGTGCATGGGAAGCTTCAGGAGCCAATACCGACAATCAAGATATAAGCCTATCTTCTAATACTTTAAGTATTACAGGAAGTACCAGCACTGTTGATTTAGCACCTTATGTAAATACCGATAATCAAGAACTGTCTTTAGTGGCTAACACCTTATCAATTTCTGGAGGTTCTAATACGATTGATTTATCTTCTCTGGTAAGTTCAGACGACCAAAATTTGACCGGTGCAACATTAAGTGGGGGTAATGTTCTAACCATAGAAATTGAAGGCGGTTCTTCGGTATTTGTAGATCTAAATCCAATTATCGAAGATGTTGAAATGGAAAATGATAACCAACAACTTCAGATTAACGATTTATTGAACCGTATCTCTGATCTAGAAGACTGTGCTTGCAACACACTTTCTCAGGAAGAAGTTACCGCAGAAAGAAACTCGGGCGCTATATTGTACCAAAACATTCCTAATCCTTTTAATGGCACCACTTCTATAAAGTATTATGTCCCTACAACTCATATAAAAGCAGCTATTGTTTTTAGTAATACTTCAGGACAAATCATTGACAACATTAATTTAGAGCAACTTGGTGATCAGGAATTGTATTTTAACAGCGAGTCTTTAGCAGCTGGAATGTATTACTACACTTTATATGTAGATGGGAAGAAAATCGATACTAAAAAAATGATTATAGAATAAGGGTTTATACCGCCTGTAACGGGTTAATATTTACAGAGGTGTAATTTTTATGTCAGAACTTTAGTTTTGTTTTGCACCATATCATAAACTGAATACGTTTATGGTATGGTGCTTTTTTTATTATTCGTACACTCAACTATTTAAAATTCTGATTGAATTGGCAGTAGTCAAAGATCTTTGCGATTTTTTATATAATTTCGTTTTATTCATGACTTATAAAATATTATGAAATTCAAATTAGATTTGATTAATAGTGACCGTTTAATACATGTATTAACAATCTCAATTTTTAGTATCACATTTTTCATTTTATTTGTTTTCGAACCTTTCGGAGATATAGAGCATGGGTTTACGTTTACAGGTATCATCAGAATATTGTCTTATTCATTGGTTTCCGCTATTGTATTCTTGGTTTCGGAAAAATATTTAAGATCCAAAATAGTAGCGCTTTTTGGCGGTAGTCCTTACCTCGCTTTATATTGGTATTTTATTGAGCTCTTTATTATTACACTTTTTATTTTCCTGTGTAGAAGTTTATGGGTAGGTATCCATGACACCTCTATAAATACGTTCTTAATTGTACTATACAGAGTGTTTAGCATAGCGGTTATTCCCTTTGTTATTTTAATGCTATTATTATATGTCAACAACGCAAGAAATACTCAAAAGCGAATAGTTTTAAAATCGAATGCTAAGAATTCAGATTTTTTAAAAATCATTAAAAGTGACCTGTTTTATTTAAAAAGTGAAGAAAATTATACCACCATCTCGTACATAAGTAATGGCAAGTCTTTAAATAAGCTATTAAGAGGTAGCTTATCTTTTTTTCACAGTCAATTGGATGATTCCTTCATAAGAATTCACAGATCTTATATTGTAAATCTTGAAGTTATAAAAGACGTAAAGTTGAATAGTCAGGGCGGAGAAGTCATACTCAAACGCAATGACGTTAAATTAAAAATAAGTAGGACTTACATGCTCAACTTTAAACAAAAATGGGAGGATTATTATACTAACGATAATTCTCATACCAACTCCATCAACCTTTCTCAGATGCTCTGACAACACATTCCAATATCTCTCCTTATACTATTATAGCAGAATAATAGTCATTTATCCCTTTATTCAGTTTTACGTCACAACATGATGTAATCAATGACGTAAAACGTGAAATTTAGGTTTCATTTGTCATACAAACCTTTGCATAATGAATGAAAAAGAATTAGTCTTTGCTTTTAAATTTAGCTGTATAAGTGGTATTTTGAGTGCTATTGTTTACCCCTTAATGATTTCCACTTATGGTTATAATTGGTGGAATTATGCTCTTGAAATTAGTTTCGGGCCTTTATTTATAATTTCCAATTTGGGCTTGTTTTTCTTTATTAAATCATTTGGACAAAGCTTTTTTAACATCCTTGCTATCATCTTTAACAGCCTTGCTGGTGCAGCCATCCTGATTACAAATATTGTTCAAAAATCGGTATTTATAATTGGAAGGGATTTTAAGGCAGTTGAAAATGAAATTTCAAGAGAGATCATACAAAAAACCTATAAACTCGGTAACCTTACGCAATTAGGACTGGATTTTTATTTTGATGTTCTGGTTTCTATTGGCACAATATTCCTAGCATTAGCATTATTAAGACAACACTATTTTAGTAAATGGTTAGTTTTTCCCGGAATACTTACAGGGAGTATTGGGTTAATTATTAATACCATAAAATTTCCCATCCCTCCTGCTAGTTCAGGTTTATTTGACCCTGGACCTTTATATGCAATTTTTGCTTCTTTACTATTAATTGGAATGATAAAAAAAGTCTTTATTAAAACACATAAGTTATGAAATGTATCAACTTTACGATTTTGTTAACCTTAATTTTTTCATTAGTTGCAAAAGCACAAACAGAAGAAGATAACGCTATTTTATCCAAATTAGATGAGGTTAAAATTAATAAAATAGTCAAGCCTAATAGCGCTTGGTTCATTACTGAAAGTAAAGAAAAAATTAAATACGAGTCTTTCAAGGGACAATGGTTACTTATCGATTTTTGGTCAACGGGTTGTGTGCCTTGTATAAAAGAGTTCCCTGCACTTGCAGAGTTTTCAAAAATGAATAAAGATAGAATTAACGTTATTGCAGTGTCTGTAGACAACGGTTTTAAGCGTTATGTCAAAAGCGCAAGAAAGTACGCTATAGAAATTCCTCATTATTACGCCGGATTTACTTATCGCAATGCAATATTTAATCTAAATATCAGAGTATTTAGAACAACTGAAGGCTCTTATCGTTTTAAAACGCTTACTCCACAATACGTTTTAATAGATCCAAATGGAAAGATCGTAGATAAAAACCTTCCCAAGCCTTCTAGTAAAGAGTTTATTAATATAATCGACAAGTACATCTGCGAATAAATGGAAGTACCATAACATGCCTGTAAATTGTATGAAACATCATAAAGACATAATATTCAGCTTTCTAAATGGTATCGTATCCATGGTTTGTTATTGGTTATTAAATCACATACATAATAAAAACCCTTTCGAAAATTCAAAAGGGTTTTACAGTAAGCATGCTATTAATTCTCAATCAGAACTACTCACTTACTCATCATAATCTCACAATCAACTTAAAAATTCACCTCTTATACCATTAAACTTATGAAACTTACTTAAGGTAAGATTGCAACTAATTCTATTTCAACTGTTAATTTTGGAATAAATAACCTGTCGACTTGTACCCATGATGCTGTTGGATAAGCACCGTCTTTATAAAATGTTTTTCTCAGTGGAATAAATGTTTTAAACTCATCTAAATTTGTAGTGTATACCACTTCTTTTACAACGTTTTTTGAAGTCATACCATAATGTTCCAACGTTTCATTAAGTCTTTTATAAATGGCTTTGAGCTGACTTTCCATATCATCAGTCATACCATTTACTGTACCTGATATGTACACGGTATTACCAATTTTCATGGCATGATTATAGCCTATGTAAGATTCTACATTCTCATGGCCCGGAATATGAAATATTTCCTTTTCAAGATCCTGTCCAGATAACGTTAAGCTAGATAGTATAACTAAACTGTAAATTATTTTTTTCATACGATATTGTTTTTCATCAAAACTGCATCATATTCAACAAAAAACAATTATTTTAAGCTTAAATGGTGTCAATACGCTATTATTTATAGTAAAGATTTATTCCTTACTTAATAGTATTTGGTAAGTGTAACAAGTTCCTGTTGTTTTGATTCTTATTAAAAATATCATGAATTGAATAAAAGATGAGTGTTTTAAACGATTTATATTTTCTTTCTGCCTCGCTGGGTGGATTCTTTTTTGTTGCTTTATTACTTAAACATAAAATGCACTTAAGACTTAACCGCCATTTTCTGGGAATTCTATTCTTATTCTCCTTAGCGTTGTTTCTAAAATCTAGGTTCACTCCCGAAATGTATGAACGATATCCAAAAATATGGTTCTTTATAGCCACCATCGCTTACCTGCCTGGTATCTTATGGTACTATTTGGCTTTAGATTTAAAAAAAGAACGTAAATCGTTGACCTGGGATCATGGTATTGGACTTATTCCGATGCTGTTTCAAGTTGGAGTTATGATCTGGATACTTCCAAAATCAAGTAACGATATCTTACAAATGCGACAATACGAATGGTATACCCTACTGTTTTATATATACTGTGCTACGGTAGCATTTACAAATATTTGGTTCTTTTGGGTTACGTGGCGTAAAGGACATTTTGAAATTAATAGTAACTTTTCAAAAGTATTCAAACGGTTTACAGCACTTATTTTATCAACACTTATTTTTTGGTGTACCTCTTTGATCATTGTAGTACTGTTTACAAACTCTCCATACTATTTTATTTATCTTATTATCGAAGTTGTATTTATAACCATTAGCCTAACGACTATTCTTTTTGCCCTAGCATACATGCTAAAACCGGAAGAGTTTAATTTTTTAAAAACATACTACGACTCTGAGGAATATTACGCTCTAAAAACAGTTTTTAATAAAATTGTTGTGGAAATGAGTAACAGATCACTGTTTTTAGATCCAAAATTAAGCCTAGCCCTTCTCTCACAACGTGTTGGGGCTTCTACTAAAATAACCAGCAAGGCTATTAAGTATTTTACTCAAAGTAACTTTCCAGATTATATTAATAGATTCAGAATCAACCATTTTATTGAAGGCATTGAAAATGGAGCACCAACCCATTTTGACATTTGGGGATTGGCTCAGGAGTCTGGGTTTGGAAATAAAATGAGCTTTTATGAAAGTTTTAAAAAGCATATGGGATCAACTCCCGGAGAATATATTAGAAAGCATCAACCTGAAAAAAAATGACGAATTCTCAATCCAAAGATTTCTTATGACTTTCTAGTTTGCTTTTAGCGTCTTTCTATGTATGATCTGTCCTTTATTTATAATAATCTGAATATCATTATAGGCCTTAACCGATTCCAACGGATCCGAATTTAGTATTAAAAGGTTAGCGGTCTTCCCTACTTCAACAGTACCCACTGAGTCTAGCAAATTAAAGGTCTTGGCATTATTATAAGTAGCAGCACTTAACAATTGTCTTAAAGAAACTCCGGCTTCTATCCAATGCCCCATCTCTAAATAGCCATTTAAACCCGGAGGATGTGTATACATATGCATTGCACCATTGTCTGTACCGAACAACAGATTGCCATTGTTTTTGGCAATAAGACCAACAACAGTATTCATCTTTGATTTGTAAGATTTATACAATGCATTAAACATTTGTGTATCTGTATTGAAGTTATTTCTAACGGTATAGAAAAACTCAGGATTGGTCTTAGCCAGAAACTTTGCTCTTCCTAATATTTTAAATCTGGCGATCTCTGCACCTTCTGACTTAAGGTAATTCATGTAATCATCAGAATATAGTTCATCCAGCTTATGGTTTTCAATAAACTTACCTTCCAAAATATCCGCTTCTCCCAAAATTGCTCGAAATGTGGGTTGATACCCCATGCCCTTTTTTGCGATCTTTTGTAATAGTACTTTATGGGTTTCGGGCAAAATTGTATCTAAAAACCTCTGAGGGTCATCTGCCCAATTCCACATGGCATGAGCTATGACATCAACACCATTCTCATAAGCCAATTGTTGCCCTTTAAACGAAGGTGCATGTATAACCATACTCATACCATTATCATGCGACTCTGATACTAGTGACTTAATGATTTCTATTGATGGCTTTTCCCAAATCTGAGGTAGCCCTGAGGATGCATCTTCATATAGGGCTTTCACGCAAATATGACCCTGTGATGCTATTTTTTTTACCAAAAATTCTGAGCTATGCTTGTTTAAATCTAACGTATCTGGATATTTGACATTAGGATTGTATTTATCATAAAGAAAAGGATACTTAAGTCTTTCACTTATAGAACGTTCATTAATACACATTTCAAAGTCATTCATGACTTGTAATTTTTCCCCGCAAGAATATATTTCAGGACCAATCGGAACATTATTTAACTGATGAATACGCTCCGGTGCATAATTATCTACATCTATTAATGTTGTGTACCCATAGTATAAAAAGTTCTTGGGCAGCCTCTCGAAATATGCTTCAGCCAATGCACTTTCAGATTGCCGCTGCCAATGACTTAAACCAGCTATGTTATTTAGATGAACATGACTATCAATAAGTCCCGGAATAACATACTTACCTCTACCATCAATAGTTTTAAATGTGCCTTTGATTTGGGGTTGAATTGCTGTTATTGCTATAATCTTTGTGCCTTCAAGTATGAGATATTGCTTTTTACGGGTTATTATACCATTACTGTTTGGAGTAATAAGGGTTACATTTTCAATGACTAAACCATTACTAACTGATATCACCTCTTTTTTTTGCCTGCAACTGAAGTATAAAACAGCAATACAAATGGCTAAAAACGTTTTATTCATTGGCTGACGATCTTTCAAACTCAGTGGTAAAGCCATCGGCTGCTGCACTGTTATCAATCATAAGTTGGTTATCGGACACAATTACCTCACCAATGGTGATACTGTTTATGGATAATACCTGTACACCTCCACTTTCAATAATCTCAAAATCATATGTACCATTACCCAAACCTGTATATGGATTTTGAGAGTTGTCTGTAGTATTATCGTGTATGGTTAACGTAGTGTTATCAAAATCCCATACTACCTGACCCAAATCATAATTTGACTCTACGCCTTGAATACCTCCCCTAATGCTTTTTAAATTCCATAGACCATCAACGGTATCTACGGTTATTACATCTGGTGCCTCCTGCTGTTCTTGCTGAGCATTATTAATGTCTGTTTTACTACAACTCATAGTAAAACCTAATACCGAAATAATCATTAATGTTAATACTTTTGTATTCATACGCTTTTTATTATTTATGATTGATATGTATAATTAACTCAAATCTCATTCTTATATCTTTAAGACACTTCGTTTGATATCATTAAATGGTCTGTAATTATTTTTTTATTGTAACTATTTATTCTTTACGCATAAAATTTCAATTCCTAATTACTATGAACACCCATAGAGAGGCAAAATTGTAGAACTTATACCCTACAGTAGAGGGCATAAAAGAAAGGATTCATTATAAATGATTTTAGAACGTTGTCATTAAGGTATACACTAAAAACTTGATATGCTAAAATCCATTACTTTTATATCCATAACTGCTAGTAACACCTAAACTGAAATGAAAAGAATAATAACACAAATATCTCTGCCCCTTAGCTTATGCCTTGGCTTACTATTTGCTTGCGAGGATAGACCCCAAGAACCAACTAATGTGAACACTTCTGCTATTGAGGATATTATAGAAGTAAAAATAGACAGTTTTTACACTGTTTATGAAAGATTTGATTATGACTGGATCGATTTTTTTGAGGATGAGTTTACCAATGTATTTCCGGATACTCCCATTCGGAAAATCTCAAAAGATTCAACTAAAGCGATTTGGGAAAGGATCTACAATAGATATGATGTTCAACTACTAGAACGCGGAAAGCCATCTTTTATCACCTCTCAGGATATGGTCATTTCTTATAATTACTTTAACGAAATCTTTATTCATAAAGCCACAAAAGATACGATTAAAAATGCCGGTACTTACGTAGTGGCGTGGCGGAGAAAAGCAAATAATGACTGGAAAATCGTATTTGAGAGTGTTCACAATAATCCATAATAATTTCATACAATATTTACGCTTTAATTGGTCACTTTCCGAAACGGAAATTTAATTGTAAAACTGATAAATCTTAAAATAGAAATTATATACATTTGGCGCATTAAAAATTTAAAAACTGTCTACTAAAAAGGTATTGGGTTAAGGTTTTTTTTACAAATTTAGATACTAACTGATAATATATTGTTAATTAATGCAACTCAGTTGCGTTAGTAAGAAAATTAGCTATATTTGCGGCATTATAGAGGTATATTCTATATACTTAAAAAATCATACCCTGTTTAGACAAGTCGCTAAAAGGTAAATATTCGAAAAATAGATGAAACTAAAATTTTTATTATTGACGCTTTTATTAGTAAAAGGTACACTATTCGCACAAACCTTATCAGGAAAAGTAGTAGATCAGTCCCAACTCCCTATACAAGAAGCAAATATCATCAATATAAAAACCGGGCAGCATACACATTCTAACGAACAAGGTGAATTTACTTTAGAAAATTGTTCCATTGGTGACACTCTGGAAGTTTCCATTACCGGGTATCAAATGAAGCAAATTTCAATTGAAAACCTAACGGCTCCTTTAACCATAATCTTGAATAAAGAGGTCATTACTTTGAATGAGGTTGTAATTTCACCAAAACTAAATGCCCTACAAGTCATTACCGACATAGACATACAGGTTAACCCCGTAAATTCATCTCAGGATATTTTGCAAAAAGTCCCCGGACTCTTTATAGGTCAGCATGCCGGCGGAGGAAAAGCCGAACAGATATTTTTACGTGGTTTTGATATAGACCATGGTACAGACATTAATATTACCGTTGACGGATTGCCTGTTAACATGGTATCTCATGCTCATGGGCAAGGCTACGCCGACTTACATTTTGTGATTCCGGAAACCGTTGAAAATGTAGATTTTGGTAAAGGGCCATACTACCAAAATAAAGGTAATTTCACTACAGCAGGTTATATCGATTTTAAAACCAAAGAACGACTAGATAATAGTTCTGTAAAATTAGAAGGTGGACAATTTGACACTTACAGATTACTGGGCATGTTTAACTTAGTAGAAAGTAACAGGCACAATGCATATTTAGCTACAGAGTTTTTATCGACCGATGGTTATTTTGACAGTCCTCAAAATTTTAATAGAACTAATCTTTTTGGGAAGTATACCGGCAAATTATCTAATCAGGATCAACTGGGTATTACACTCTCGTATTTTGACAGCAAGTGGGATGCCTCCGGACAAATACCACAACGAGCAGTTGATAGTGGCCTGATCTCACGTTTTGGTGCCATAGATGATACAGAAGGCGGTACAACTTCAAGAAGTAATGTTTTGATAGATTATGATAAAATCATCAATGAAAATGCATCTATCAAAAGTAAAGTGTTTCTCAGTCAATATGATTTTGAGCTCTACTCCAACTTTACATTCTTTTTAGAGGATCCGATAAACGGTGATCAGATTAAACAAAAAGAGAGCAGAATAATTTATGGCTTAAGTTCTGAATACAATCAATTCTTTTCTAAAGGGAATATCAATGGAAGCTGGCAAGCCGGCATAAGTCTACGTCACGATCAAAGTAGAGACAATGAATTGTCACGTACTGCCAACAGACGTGAAACTCTAGAACAAATACAACTTGGAGATATCGACGAAACCAACTTTGGTGCTTATATTGGTTCAACTATAGCTCTCAACAAATGGACATTTAATCCATCGATACGTGTCGATTATTTTGATTTTCAATATAACGATCAACTGTTAACCACCTATAATACTCAGGAAGAAAACGAGGCCATAATTAGCCCAAAACTTAACATCCTATACAATCCAACCAATGATTTACAATTGTATCTAAAAACAGGTAGAGGCTTCCATTCCAATGATGCTCGAGTTGTGGTAGCTCAACAAGGCAGAAAAATATTGCCTGCTGCTTATGGGTTTGATGTGGGTTATATTTGGAAGCCTACACCTAAGATGTTATTAAATGTGGCCTATTGGCACTTGTTTTTGGAACAAGAATTTGTATATGTTGGCGATGCAGGTATTGTAGAGCCTAGTGGAAAAACAAGACGACAAGGAATTGATTTAACCTACCGATACCAACCTTTTCAATGGTTGTTCTGGAACGTCGATGCCAACTATACACATGCTCGAGCCACTGAAGAATCTGATGGCGAAGACTATATTCCTCTGGCTCCCGATTTTACATTCGTTAGTGGTTTGAATTTTATTTTTGACTCCGGATTTTACGGAAGTGTAAACGTTCGCCATTTAGCCGATCGACCTGCTAATGAAGATGATTCCATTGTAGCCGAAGGCTATACGGTAACTGACTTAAATGTGGGATACAAATGGAATAAAATAACTTTAGGAATACAAATTCAGAATCTTTTCGATACCGAATGGAACGAAACCCAATTTGCAACAGAATCGAGATTACAGAATGAGACCGAGCCTGTAGAAGAAATACACTTTACGCTGGGAACACCATTTTTTATAAGAGGAACGATACAGTATAATTTTTAAGGTTTTCGAATCGTGATATTTGATAGAATATAAAAAATCAGAAATATAAAGAATGTCAAATAATTAATATATTCTTTCAATAAACCAAAATAAGCCAATTAAAGCAATTATAACAGATGCAGGAATTTGTATCCAATTGCGATACCAGCTTTTTTTTCTAATAAACCATACTAACGCAGCAGCGATAACTAATACCATTAACTGACCCAGTTCTACACCAATATTAAACGCCAATAATGAAGGTACAAAGCTAGCTTTAGGTAATCCATATTCGCCTAATACAGCAGCAAAACCCAGGCCGTGTAGTAGGCCAAATCCGAATATGATTAAAGGTCGCCATTGGTTTCTTTTTTTGAATATACAATTTTCTACAGCTATCCAGACTATTGAAAGCGCAATAAGAGGTTCAATTATAGCTGACGGAATCTGCACAAGTCCCAACGCAGCTAGTGCTAATGTAATGGTGTGTGCAAGCGTAAACGCCGTTACTTGCCAAAGTAGCGGTCTAAACATAATACTGTAAAAAAATAGCCCCAACACAAAGAGAATGTGATCTAAGCCTTTGGGAATTATATGCTCTACGCCTGCTTTAATAAATAATGAAAATCTTTCTCGACCTGACATAGCTGCCAGTCGCCGCATCCGCTGTCGCTTTAAAGCAGCTTTATACTCAACAGTCATTTGCTGATTTTGAAAAGTAAGTTGCCCCTGTTCAATTTCTAATATAATAAGTTCGTCAGGATTGTGAGCAATAGCTTCAAAACTCATACATAAGAATATGCACAGGATTAGGGTCTTAAAAAACCTCATAAACGTAACAGTTATATGCATAAATAAAAGCGGCTTTGAAGTTCGAGACTTCTTTCAAATGACCTCAGTCAAGTTATTCCGCAGAGCCATCGAGACCTCTTACTTTTAACAGCGCATCTATTTTTGGTTCGCGACCACGGAATTGTTTATATAACGCCATTGCTTCTTCAGTAGCGCCTTTTTCATAAACATGAGTTCTTAATTTTGCTGCAAGTTCAGGGTCAAACACGTCTCCTGCTTCTTTGAAAGCTTCAAAACCATCAGAATCAAGTACTGCGGAATGTACATAACTATAATATCCAGAGGCATAACCACTAGAAAAGATATGTGCAAAATAAGTACTTCGGTAGCGTGGTGCGATTTCGTCAATTAATCCAATCTTAGCTAGTGAAGCTGCTTCAAAAGCATCGGCATCTTTAAGTTCATCATTGGGATTAATAGTATGCCAATCCATATCCAATAAAGATGCTGCCAAATACTCTGTATTAGCAAAACCTTGATTAAACTTAGAGGCTTTCAATAATTTATCAATCAATTCATCTGGAATCACCTCCCCTGTTTTATAGTGGGTTGCAAACGATTTCAGAATTTCAGGTTCACTAGCCCAGTGTTCCAAGATTTGGGCAGGAAATTCAGTAAAATCGCGAGGTCCGGAAGTCCCAGACATGCTACTGTAAGTAACATTAGTCAAAAGACCATGCATGGCATGACCAAATTCATGAAATAAGGTTGTAACGTTCTCAAAACTAAGTAACGATGGGTCATCGCCCACAGGAGCAGGAAAATTACACACGTTAACAACAACAGGCCTTTCCTTGCCATCGAGATTCGATTGCCTTTTAAAACTATTCATCCATGCCCCACCTCGTTTATTGGAACGGGTAAAGTAATCCCCAATAAAAATTCCTAAGTGGCTTCCATCTTTATCCTTTACTTCCCAAACACGTGCATCAGGATGATAGGTAGTAATATCAAAAAGTTCGGTATAGGTTACGCCCCACAATTTGTTTGTAGTTTCAAACACGCCATTAAGCACATTATCCAATGATAAATAAGGTTTAAGTTCTGCTTCATCTAAATCATATTTAGCTTTACGGACTTTCTCTGAATACTGCCACCAATCCCAAGCTGCAATTTTGAAATTGTGCCCTTCATTATCAACAACTTCCTGCATATCGGCAACTTCTACTTTGGCTCTTTCCAGTGCAGGTTTCCATAACTTTAGTAACAGATCGTATACTTCTTCAGGGGTTTTAAGCATCCGCTCTTCTAGTACGAAATGCGCATAGGTTTCATAACCCATCAACTGGGCACGTTCTGCTCGTAATTTCGCTATTTTTGCAGCAATCTCCTTATTATCTGTTTTGTTGTCATTATCACCACGCTGTACATAGGCTTTGTACAACTGTTCACGTAGGTCACGTCTATTGGATTCGGTAAGAAATGGGTACATACTACTACGATGCGGGGTAAACACATACTTAGCTTTGTATTTTGCCTTTTCCTCTTCAGTTTCTGCTTGTTCCATTTTCTGTGCTGCTGTTTCCGCTGCTGCAGCAATAACACCTTCGGACAAACCGTCTAAATCTGTTTTATCTAATATGAGCTCAAAGCCGTTAGTCTCAGCTAAGAGATTCTGACCAAATGCTGTCGTTAATTCTGAAATCTTGGAGTTGATACCCGTAATTTGTGCTTTTTGTTCTTGATTCAATAGTGCACCACTACGAACAAATGACTTACGTGTATCTTCCAAAAGCTTGAGCTGTTCACTGCTAAGGTTAAGATTTTCACGTGCTTGCCAAATGGTTTCAATACGGTTAAATAACGTTTTATTCAGAATTATTTTATCTCTATGGGCAGATAATAACGGGCTTAACTCACGTTGTAATTCTTGCAATTTCGGGTTTGTATTTGAACCCGTTAAGTTGAAAAAAACACCTTGAACTTTATTAAGTAATTTGCCAGATCTTTGCATTTCTTCGAGCGTGTTGGCAAATGTAGGGGCTTCGGTATTATTTGCTATGGCATCAATTTCAGCAAGGTTTTCTTCCATTCCTTTTTTAAAGGCAGGCATATAATGCTCATCTTTTATGTCATTAAAAGGCGGTATTTCAAAAGGAGTTTCCCACTCCTGAAAAAATGGGTTATCTGATACTTCCATTTCGGGTTTTTCTGTTTGGTCTTGACATCCACTTAAAAATACAATGATAGCTAAAAAAAGAAGTTTTTTCATCCTAAGATTTTTTATGAGTTGTGAATATAATTGTTTAGACATTCGAAACCAAAGTTTCCAATTCATAATTAGCCTCTAACCCTTATATTTTAACGTTTTATTTGGTATTCCTCACATGGTAACCAACCAATGGAAAGGTATTGATATCTACAAATGAAACGGAGTCAAATTATTTTTAATTGGTAATAACAAAGGCTTTAGTTCAAAGTTGGCCAAAGGCGACAATTTTGAATGAAATACATCCTAGTAATTTAGTTAAACTTTTGAGGAATTTCCATTAAAGAAAGAAAAAACATTCAGAATTTGAGCAACTATTTTAAGCTACCTCCGATACAGAAAGTGTTTTAATGATTTTTAGTTTTAGTATTCGCTAGTCACTCCAATCCTTATCATAATTTCCAAAAAACTTCCTTATTTTTTGCCCTTGGTTTGAAGCAATCAAGTTCGCAAATTCTATTTAAAATATTCTGGCTAACAATTAGACCTCTTTTAGCTATTCCTTAATCAGTTTCTTTGTTGCTATTGAACCATTTGTACTCGATATTTTTACAAGGTAGATTCCAGCTTCAAATGGCAAAGTCAATGTTATGTTTGATACATTTAAGACCCTTAATGTTTGTAGTAATTTACCGGTCAAGTCAAACAGTTTAATATCTCCTGAAAAGTCATTTTTAAATTCAACCCAAACTTCATCTGTTGTTGGGTTGGGATATAAATTAATTTGATACTGGAAGGCATCGAATTCTGAAATACTCAAATTGGAATTATATTCATAAGCACCTATGTCAGGATGATTCCCGAAAATTCTCTGATTTCCTGCTAAATCCTGAGAAATAGGAAAATTATATGTGTCTATCCCTGTATCTATACATGCAGAATTAGATTGCAGTGTAAAGTTTTTGGCAAAAGGATCTACAAAATCTGGTGATACACTTATTTCTCCAGTTCCAGGATTAGGGATTAGAGCACCTGATTGAATAGGAAGGGATAAATCTTCGTTATACTCATACCAATATGGTGCAGCCATATCATGTATGTTATTGTTATAAATTTGTAGCGCATTTAATTCTGTTACGTTTGAAGCAATTAATTGAACACCTATTCCAAATCCAGAAATTATGTTATTGTAAATATAACTTGTAGAATCTGAGTTGATAATCATACCTCGAAATTGATTAGGAGTTGAACCAACTATTGTATTGTTAAAAAACTCACCATGGGCTCGGTTAATTGAAATTGCTGTAGACGTCAAATCATAAAACAAGTTATTATACACTATAAATGAACCGCCATTTTGTAATATACAACGGCCATTTCTTGTATTAGAAATCATAGAATTATTCATTTTGAATTCACTCCATAATAAACTGACAGGAGTAAATATGCTATGAAATTCGCAGTTCTGAATGATTATATCAGAATATGAAGCCGAAATACCAATGTTTGGTGGCTGAGATTGAAGGTCAAAATCGTCAAATTTCAAATCGATAAATTCAACACTAGAATATTCAATAACAAAAGACCTTTCATTTAAACCTGGTGATAGCACACTTCCTCCATCAGAAACGCCTTGAAATTTCAAATCTTTATTTAAAATATGTACAGATTCAGAATAAATGCCTTGAGAGATATAAATTGTATCGCCATTTTGCGCCAATTGTACAGCCCCAGAAATTGTGGATACATCATTAGGGATATGAATTACATTTTGTCCTTTTAAACCATAAGAAAACAATAAGAAACATGCTGAAAAGAATAGTTGTAGTTTTTTCATAACATTATTACTTTTTAAGCTCAATATAATCTAATATGTTTATTGCTAAACATTTAAGATGTACTTATTTATAAATCAGTACACCTTTCTTAGGTTTTGTCTCATCTGTTAAACCTGAATGTAAGCTAATCATTGTTTTAGTTATTTTGATTTTCAATGTCTTTAGGGTACTTCTTCTTGACGTTTTTGGTAGTTTTCTTCATAGTGTAAGAAAGATTATTTTTATCTACGGTAAATATGCTTTCACTTGCTACCATTCTTGAATCGTTTGTTAGTGATTTACTCAATAGATTGATAAATCATTAATCAGGATTTTCCATTCTATCTAACAGCTCCTTATGAAAGGCTCTTGTATTTTCTTTAAAATACCATCCGAAATCTGGATCATTCATATCATACTCTAGCATTGGATTAACATGAATATTAAGGTCTTTGAGCGAAAAGAATAGTGATTTGCCATTGTCGTTTATTTCTGCTGGGGTAATTGAAATTTCTTGTTTTAAACCTTCAATCTTTAGACCCACTACTTCCTCTGGATAATTGGTTCTCAATGCATCCGACCATGCATCATCTAAAAATGGATCTAGTGTAGCATTTTCAGGTTTTCTAGTTCCTGGTAATGAAATTTTGTGCTCTGTGAATAACTTTAATGTAGAATCACCATTTGCAGAGAACGTTCGCATAAAACCATCTTTACTTTTAAGAACTTTCTTAGTATCCTCTATTAAATAAAGATGGAATTTAATTTCATTTTTTTTCTTTCGGGAGGCTTTTATCTTAATTTTTGATCCATTTTTTAATACTGCATGAACCTTTATTCTATTAGGCTTTGACAGATAACGGTACCACGGCTTCTTAAAATTACGCCCAATTACACTTATAATTAAGCTTTCATTAAAAGTATAATTAACCTCATCTGCCATATCATTGGCCAATCCGAATAAAATACTTTTAATACTGAATGATTTGCCAGTAACATTTTTAAACAAACCCAAAAAGGTTCCCACTATCGCAATAAAAGAAGATGCAACCGATAATGGAACTTTCCATGCTGCTTTTAGCGCTTTAGGAAGCATTGATTTAATACGTGCAATACTTGGTGTGAACAATCCTTTTTTAAGATCCTCACTGTAATCATTGTCTGAACTAAAAAATTTAGTATCACGAATGTTCTGTTCTAGAACTGCGGTAATGCGATCTAAATCGCCAAATGTATTGTCCTTAAGATAAGCACCACCTCTTTTTTGCGGATCTCTAAAGCCTTCCTTGGCGCTTAATGCTTTAAGCGTTGCCAAACGGCCATACTGAAACGAATAATTTTTGGATTTTTCTGAGGCGAATCCAGCGAAGGCTTCAATCTCAGTACCAGGTAAATCAATAATATTTTGATTTTTATCCATAGGCAGAATAGCAGCTTTAATAGCCCTAGGATTCTTTCCAGCGGTGTTCAACGATACTTCTACAATGACCTTAAATACTGTAGCTGCAAACAAATTGATGGACTTAGGCTTGTTAGTAATTTTAAACAATCTATAAATATCATCTAGTGTAATATTATTCCCCATTTCCATTATATTACTTTCAATGAGATCAGCTTTGGAATCTAAAGTACCAAAGCTTTCACCATTCCATTCTCCATCACATGTTTTACGGAGTTCCTCAATAAAATAAATAATAGGATTCCTGGTACCTATTGAGATGATATCTTCGTTGAGCTTGGTTCTAATTTTACTAAAGGCGTTTAAACACACGTTCACATTAAGCATAATATCATCGTTGTCGTCTAGATATGAGAAAATAACTTCCTTGAGCGCTAGATTCTCTTTTGTGTCTCTAATCTTATCATCTTCTTTTATACGTCCCTGATTCTTCAATAACCCTACCAATGAACCAACACTCCCAATTAATTTATCGATTTCTGTAGTGTCTTTTATCTTTTTAGTTCCGCTAATTGGGCTAAATGAGGAAACTTTAAAGTTTGGAAATTGTTCTTTTCTAACTATAGGGTCAACAAATAGAACTAGCCGTTCTGAGTTTTCAATATCCACCCTTTTATAATCTTGAAAACTCGAGATTCTAAATGCTTCCTTAATAGGTTCATTGTTAAAAGTTCCGCCATCTACATATGGAAAATTAAAAGAGGTATAGTCTAAAACATCATTATCCTTATCTTTAAAGAAGCTATTTTGATTTTTATTGACCAGTTGTTTTTGAATGTCTAAAAACGGTGAAGGCCATTCGGAAATAACATCTTCTCCCTGTTTATTTTTATAGATGCTTCGTTTTACATTGGTTGACATCCAACTCTTTATTGTTCTTTCATTGGCTAGGCCTAAGTTATATTCTTCCTGATAGCGTTCTAAAAGAACCGGAGGAAATGCTATTGGAAAGGCACCACAAGCCAAGGCAGAGGCTGAAATCGTAGCCCAAGCTTCATTTTCCGCTAAATTGAAATGTGTTCGACTTGCTGAGTTATTCGTTGGACTGAATTTTAACCATCTCTTATCACTTGGTTTTCTTTGTTCCACGTCAGTATCGAAAACAAAATCAATAACCCTTATTTCTGCATGGTTAAAAACACCTGTAGAATTGATAACATTACGCTGTAATTGATTGAGATCCTCTCTATTGAGATTAATTGGCATTGGAAGAATATTAGTTAGAGAACACGCAAAAAGTACACGCTCTCGATCTAAAACCTGTAGATTATCTAAATTTGGAGTACCTCTCATTAAATACTCTTCAATAAGTCCTTCCATATGCTTGCGCTCTAATAACCCAAAGGAATCATCCGACATATGCTTATAATCTGACTTTATTTTATTACCATATAGCTTAAGAGCATCGACGCTTTTCACCCAAATAATCTCCTGGATTTTTTGTGCTAACTCTAGAGCTTTTAAAGCTTCTTTTTTAGAATGTGATAAGGCATTAAATTTTTCACTTTCATTATTGAAATAGGTTTTAATAAGTTCACCCACCAACCTATTTTCGCGATTTAATAATGCTAAATCCTCATCGCTCTCACCACTTTTTAAATCATCCCATTTAAAAAGCATGGATTTATAATCTATAAGGCAACGCAACATTATGGTTAAGGCAATTGCGCCTGCACTTGCTCCACTCATTCCATCTACAAAAACGTTCTCATAAGAATGACCATCTTCATCTTTACCATGAATTATTAAAAGTTTTAAGGCCTCTGTAAGGGCAGATCCTGAAAAAGAACCTAATGACACTCCTCCACCCATGGCGAGGCATATACGTAGTGTTTTACCTGACATCTTAAATTAGTTTTAGTTTTTATAAATTCTTATATTCTATTCCCAAAAATCCTTATAGCGTGTAGAAAAATTCCATCTCGCTTTTGTGCCTCTAATATCGTAGTGTACAAAACCATTATAAAGTCCTACTCCACCCTCCTTTATTTCACCATTTTTTATCATACGCTCAATAACAAGAGAGAGATCTTTAGCTGTAAAGTTTTTCATAGTAATATCTGCAGCTTTTCCTGTGAGGTGCTGTGAGTTAGAAACACCCCCAACCGCTACATTATGCGTAAGACTGCGATAACCACTATTGATATGAATAGGTTGTTCTAAAAAATCCCGAACCTTTTGTAGATTTTCAGCAAGTTCTTGTATATTTTCTAACACATCGTTGGGCATCGGTGCGCCATCTCGACTATCGAACTCCATTTTGCTAAAATTGTTGGTGAGTCTCATAATATTGCTTTTTATGTTTATCTTGATTTTATGTCCACACTAGATAGAATATCTGTCGAGTTGAATTTTTGGATTAATACATCAATAAGGACCTTTCCAAAATTTTGTAATGTTATACATGAAGGCTTATTGGCGATTCCACCAGCACTGAGGTATTTTATAGATGGACGACCGTAAAACTTATGAAACAATCCTGGATCATTTAGATTGTAGGACCAACCGGAAAATTTGATAAGATTGTTTACCTGTTTCGCAAATGTTTTGTTCGCTTCTCTTTTGAGTTCGTTTAAAGCTTTATGCTTTGAGGAAAGCTCATCTTCGTCGTCTTGGGTTTTCTCATCCATCAACATGCGTCTAATGGTATACCTTAGGTTTCTGGGTCTTCGACCCAGAAAAGTATTGATGATTTCCGTGAGTATGGTCGCAAAAAGGCTGTATAAGATGTAAATAAAGACTAGTCCAATGACTACATCTAGAGCGACACTTCCAGTCATTCTTATAAGATTTTAATTAATAACTACCTTATCCTGTAGACAAGTATTAGTAGTCAATACCTGTTATTGGATATATACTATATCAAAAAGTGCTATTAATTAAAAACAAGGGAGAAGATTAACCACTCATAATCAAGTGCTTATGATATAAATATAATGAAAAAAATTTAATCTTTTAAAACTTTTTTTTAATTGTCTTGAGATAATAAAACTATTTGAACCTTCTTAATAACCGCGATAGGGTTTGAACGAAAGCTCATATCCCATATTTTATAACCTCTTAAATACTATTTTCATGATTTGATGAAACAATAGTGAAATATTAATCTTTATCACAAGCTTAAAATGAATTAAAACTTATAAGACAAATTCCTCTAACTGTTATCATTTTCCAATACAGAAAGTAATATGCCTTATTTTAAAGGGAATAACGCTTTTATGGTACACATTTGGCACAAACAATATCAAAAATAGTCGAAACTATCTCCTCATAGTTTAAAATATTGTATTGGTGGTAGACTAAATTTTAAGAAACTTTAAATGAACAGCTTCGACATTTACAAAATAAGAACCATGAGATAAGGTTGATACATCTATGGTGGGGTTATGGGCATCTATTTTACCTGCTTTAAGCATTCTTCCATTAATATCATAAACGCTATAGGGTTTAGGGGTAACAATACCTGTAAACTCCAAATAACGCCTTACCGGGTTGGTGGTTAATGCAATTTTAGGCTTTTCTACTTCTGTTATACTCAACTGATCTAAATCTACTTTAGATATGACGTTATCCGACCATCTAATAATGTACATGGTATCGTTATAAAAAGTAATATCCGTAGGGCTATTAATGGCAATAACTTCCTCCGCTACCATTGGGGTTTGGGTTACATCTACCTTAATGATATTATCACCATCCATTTGTGCAATGTATAGATCGTTGCCACGAAATTCCATCCCTATAGGGCGTTCTAAATTGTTTAACAGTTCTTCCAATACCGGCATTGGAGATGTAAGGTCTAAACGGTGTAATCGGCCTCCTCCAAATGTAATGGCTTCTGAAATGTACAGGTAATTGTCTTTGATCTCCAAACCGATCGGTCCATCGGTAAAGGCACTAGTCACCAATTCTGCTGAAGTGTTTAAGGGCCAGTTGATATTAAACCGGTATAAGCTACCTCCGGTATTATCGGTATAGTAAAGATCAGTGCCATGTAATAACAGCATATTGGGGGTTTGACCTGAGCTTACGACAAAGGTAGGATACGGGTTCTCTTCTGTGAGATCAATTTTATAAATATCGCCGTTCTCAAAAGCAGCTATATACAGCTCATTCCCGGATATTGCCAAACCTTCAGGCCTTTGTAATATGGATTCTACAACAACCGGAATGGGATTGGTATCTGTAAGATCTATTTTTGAGACCTCATTATCTTGAGAAAAATACAGCTCGTCACCGATCAGCAAACAACGGGACGGGACGTCTAAATTATTAACGACTGTCGTTATTTGCGCCAAAGCTATTTGAGTTATAACACTGAAAATTAATGTGATATATGTATATTTCATAAGCATCTGTAAAACAACTACAAAGAAATAATATATTTCTGTAAAACTTAAAACATTATCTAAAAATTGCTAGTAACGTATTATCAATACGATTTAAAGGTTTAATTAAAGTCTACAGATTGTCCTTCTCTTTATTATCAGATTCTATAATCACAGATTTTCAACAACTGAACCTCTTTATTTAGTTATGTCCTAAATTTGGATACTACCCCTTCTAACTACTGGTTTTTAATCATTTAAATTATAAAATTAGTGTATTAACTAGTTTACTACACTACCATTTAAACTCACTTTTCCCTAAAATATAATTTAGACAATTTACCTTCATAAAGGTGATATAGTTTTTTATTCTTTCTAACTAATTTGATTTCATTCTCAAAAATATGTTTACCACCAATAAATCCTTCATTCAAAATTAAAGTATCCCTTACAAAAGAATAATAGCCTCGAATAACTATTTCATCGTTTAACTCTAGTTCAGTAAAAGTAAAACTGCCTTTATCCAAGCATAGTTTTTGTTCTGTCATATCAAAAGAGCTATAGTAACAGTGTGTATGATCTTGAAAAAGAATAAAATATATAGCTAAAATACCTGTTATAATTTTCATTTACTCTTTCTTTTTCTTAGGATCAAGTTAACGTAGAAAACAATAAGTAAGGTTACAGACAAACCAAACAATATATACTGACTGTCAGTACAATAATTGCATTTGTTTTTATAATATTGTTTAACTAATGTAACTGTGCTTAAAATAAACCAAATATGAACTACAATGATTTGTAATACAAAGATTGTTCTCTTCATATTTTATTCTTTAATTGTTTTATCCTGTAAATTAATAGCGGGTAAGTATTCTTTTTCCTCTCCTCCTATTAAATTAACTTTCCAAGCTGAATAATCAATTTTATAATTACTCAACGAAGGCGTTACGATGGTTGTAAAGGTGTCATTTGCCTCTCCTATACCAAGACCAAATCCTGTACCCCAAGAAGAATAACTTCCCTTCCATTCATAACTCTCATTATACCAATGACCAAAACCTACGCTAATTAATGGTAAGTCAATATCTATTCCACTAATGAATCCTTTGCCCGCAAAATTTTCTAAGCTAGCGAATTGGTCAGAACCCCATGCACTAGTAAATTTACCCGTGTTTGATATTTCAAAATCATTCTCTACCCCTATACTTGGTCCTCCTCCTTGAAGAGAGCTAATATAAGTAAAATATCCAAATCCTTTAACATAACCTTCACCTAGGCCACCGCCACCACCAACAAATGCTTCTGCTGAGAATGTGCTTGAGCCTGTACCAACAAAATCATTTTCTCCATAAAAATCTGAACCTTTAATATCTACTGGATAATTTGCATCTTCTGGTGTATTACCACTAGGATCATCAAAATAACTAGACGGAAAGAAATGAAAGCTGCCCGCAGGTATAATTTTACCTGAATTTGCACTATTGTTTTCCCAATTATGAATCTCTACTGATACTCCAGCATTAGCCTCTTTATCATATAATAAAACAGCTGCAGGTGAATTCTTTGTCAATCCAATAGATGCTAGCCCATAATCGCTTTTAAAATGATGTGTTCTTGCATATTGGGTTATAACTCTCATTTGATAAATATCATTTGCCTGCTGAGCACTTGCAAATCTAGTTGATAATGAAGGGCTATAAATTTTTAATATCCACTCTAAACCTTCCAATTCAATTCCATCTATTACTCTATTTTCAGCAAACGCATATGGTGAGTTATGTGGATATTGAGCAGAAAGAGGGTCTTCTGCAAAGAACCTACCTACTCTCGGATCATGCATCCTATACTTATAATTCAAAGAATTCCCTTCTCCCTTAACCTCATCATCTTTTTCTTGCCCTTGGAAGCCGTAACGGTAGCCATCCACTGAGCCATGTCGTCCGGGTTGCAGCATCCCAAAAGGATAATAGTCGTTATACCCCAGTACATCGGGTATAAATGTACCTGCAAGGCTGACTTCATTCGTTTGGTACTCGGCACTAATATCTAATATGCTAAGGTCACTTAAAACAAATTCTTCGGTTTGGGTAAACCCACCGTCAATATAGACCTCTATTCGTAATGCTGTAGACACCGCTGTAAACTGTGCCCCATATACGCCACTGTTATTAATGAAGTCATCGTAAATGACATTACCAACACCATCCGATAGTTTTAATTTTAAATTGGCGGTAACATTATCCCGATTAATGTGTAACTGTACATTGTAGGTGTTGCCTACAACAACACCGTACACATTTTTGGCTCCGGCAAGGTTTTCAAAATACGTAACAAATAATCCATCAGGTTTTTCCAGAACATTGCTAATACCCATACCATTGCCTACCCATTGGTCAAAGGTATCGCTGCCAAACTCGGTTCGTCCCACATTAAAAGCCGGAAGCTTACGGTCAGAAATTACCGAAAGTACATTTCCTAAATGGTTACTAAGCTCATAGCGCTTATCACCAACCCAGCGGCTGGTCAATGTTTTTCCTATAATGCCCGGCACGGTAGGGTCACTGTCCGAAGGGTCTAAAAAGTCCGGATAACCGTCATTATCGGTATCATCGTCTATAGGGTTACCGTTGCCATTGTCATCTTCTTCAAAAGTATTGTAACCGTCATTATCATCATCGATATCCATATGGTTAGGGTTACCATCACCGTCAGTATCTAACATGTAAACGTCAATACCATCATCAGGGTCATCATCAAAAGTACTCTCAAAACTGGTCGGTACGGTATCGTTATCATCGTCGGTATCTAGATAGTTAGGCTGGCCGTCGCCATCAAAATCGCCGTTATTATTATACTCATCAATAGTCAATACCCTATCGTTATCGTCATCGTTGTCTAAATAGTTTGGAATGCCATCGCCATCAAAATCCTCATCGTCCGGATTATTATTGCCATTCAGGTCTTCCTGAAGTGTAGAAATGCCATCGCCATCATCATCTGTATCTAAATAATTTGGAATACCATCGCCATCAGTATCGTCGTTAAGTGCCGACCCATTACCATCTATATCTTCATTAATGGTAAGCACATTATCGTTATCATCATCCGGATCTAAATAATCAGGAATACCGTCACCATCCGTATCTTGAGCATCTGAAAAATCACCATCACCATTAGGGTCCATATTTTCTTCATCATTGAGCAGACCATCATTATCGGCATCATTATCCGGGCCACAAGACGGCACCCAGCGGTTAAGATCCGTAGTAGCAATAGGTAAGGTTACACCACCACTTACCGGTTGTTCTCCAATAGCGGTAAATCGGAAATCTTTAATATTGCTATTAATGTTATAGGATAAGTTACAAAGTTCAAAATTGGCATTGGTGACATAAGAAGTGCTAAGTGTCTGAAGGATATACACACTGCTATTTGTTGTGATCTCTTCTGTAAGCGTCCCCGCAGATGTGCTGTAGGTATTGCCATTAAATACCAATGTAATATCAAATTGACCGATGCCTGTAACATCAACACTATAAGCCACCTCCTGCTTGTCCACATTTTGAGCTACTGCAGTCAGGTTGCTTAATTCGTATTTCTTCAGAGTATAACTGTAAGAACCGTCACCGTTTGGCACATATTTGGCAAATGATAAAATAGGTTCGTATTTATAATTGCCTGTATCTTCAGTACGTTTCATCTCCAGGCGAATGCCATTATAATGCCCTAAGCCTGTAAGGGTTTGTAATTGGTAAATGGTACGTCGAAGAATATTATGTTCTAACAATGTAAAGTCACTGTTTACCGCATAATTATCGCCATTGGTAAAGTTGATGTTCAGATTGGGGTCTGTAAATGCCGTTACTCCCGGAGAACTACTGTTAAAGGCATAAGCGCAATTTGTACACATATTGCTTTGCGCTTCGGGAGGTGGACTTCTCAAAAGATCGGAATTATTATAGCTCTGACCTGCCATTTCTTCATCCGGGTACTGTTGCATTCCCAATCGGCTACTGCCATAAATATGATGTTCTTTTAGTTTTAACAGGGCCCTGCCCGGAGTCTGTCCGTCTGGTTTTTTATCGCTGATATCATATATGGCCAGTGGATTGCCTTGTGCATCTCTGACATAATAGGTGGTAACAATATCACCTCCCGATGGCGTGTAGGTAGGATCATTAATCTTAGCAATACGGTTTCCTAAGCCATCGTAAACAAAATAGATGTATTCGTTACCGTTCTTTTCTATTCGTTTCACTTTGCCCGAAACATCCCATTGGACCCTGATATTCTCTGATTCATCGTAGGTCAGTTGTCCAATATCATCATACACATAATTGCCAAACGTCTGAGAATCGATATCTGAATCAGAAACGTTAGGATCTGTCTGGCTTTCACCTATAAAATTAAGCTGGTTCGTTCCGTTGTAATAGATGTACTGAAAAGCGTCCATACCAACACCATCTGAAGTTCTACTGAGGGTCGATAAGTTCCCATTTTTATCATAGGTATAACTTGAATCGTAGCCGCCGGCAGACGTTGTAAAACTACCGCTAGAATTATTCTGCACTATGCGCTCTGTAGTATTGGATGAGATTCTGTTAAGCTGATCATAAACATAATTATTGGACATGCTATACAGCTTACGCTCGCCATAATCTCTCAATGAGGTTACCATTTGCTTGATATTTCCATTGTAAAGATCTCCTGTAGCAACACTCTTCTGCCCCGAAAGGTTCAATACCCTGTTGGTATGATTAGAGATATAATCATTGGTATAGTAATTTAAACTGTACCCCAAAGCATCTTTGGCCACCTTATTATGATCTCCGTAATAGCCATCGCGTCCTATGTCATCGTCATAATTAATACGTTCTGAGTTGACCCCTTTAAGCCAACCTTGTATGGTATATGCATAATCCAAGCCTTGTACTTTTTTATCTCCGATAAGCGTTCGTGCCAGAGGCCCGTGCTTGTAATAATCGTATTGCACCTCAGTTTCCCACACCAAACCATCTCTGGAAGTACTTACCTGCTCAATCCTGTTATCGGCATCGTAGGTATAACGGTGCATGAATTGGTCGTTTTGCCCTTTTTGATAGGTCACCATATTGACGTTACCACTAATTAAATCGTAATCGTACTGTACCTTCTTGATGTTCTGCTCCAGCAATACCATTAGCGGATCGTTAATGTAGGTCACAAACTCTTTAACGTTACCATGAATATCGTAACTGTAAAACAACCCGCTATTAAAATCTGTATCGGCTATTGGGTAATTGTCATAACGCAATACAGCGGTTACTCTGTTTCTGTTGTTAAAGGGTCTGTAATTCTCAAAAAGCCCGGTTACTTCCTGACTAAAAGCTCTGTCGTATTTTGTAATGGTAACATCGTCTCTAACGTCAGACAGATTATTAGGAAACTCTTGAGCATTAACCGCATCCAATTCATTACTGGTTATGGTGGATATCAATCGCCCTTCGTCATTGATATCGTAAGACCCGTGCGGCAAGCTTAACTGCCCTGCCTCTTCAATTCGCCCTAAAGCATCATAAGCCGTATAACTATAACGCTCAAGCGTATCGCTTATATTGACGATCTTTACATTGTATATGGTCGTATTATTGAAATAGAACGAGTTATCAAATCGCAAAGGTTGTGAGGGGTTATTATCAGTATACTCGTTCTCCAGAACCCCATTGTAGAAGAATTGTATTTTGTTATTGGTTCTGACTATTTTCAATTTATCGCCCACAGCCCACTGATGGTATAGGTTTGCATAATGCAGACCGTAAGTATAAAGTGTGCCGTCATCAGAGTAGTAAAATGCAAAATCGATATCCTGATATTCCTGATTAGCATCTACATAACTGAGTCCGGCCATAATAGAGAGGTTGCTATTATAGGTTCCTCCAATTTCCCATTCTACATATCCATTACTGTAAATCAGTTCCTGAGAAGATGTTCCTGCATTTCCCCAGGCATTAGGGCTGGTTTTGGTAATGTTATTGCCGTCAATAGCTACCCCCACCTGATTGATAAATGTAGGGACTAAAGTCACTTCTTCAAAAAATCCCGCCATAGGCTTTGCCTGCTCTGCATTTTGAGACATGACAATTCGCCCTAATTTATCATAAGCAAATTTAGTAGTACCACCATCGGGTGTGTTTTGTGCCACTAACTGATTTAAGGAATTGTATTTGTATGTGGTTTCTAAACTATGATTGGGCAATAAAGATGTGGTCGTGGTATGATTTGCACGATCGGTATCAATATCTATATTCTGTGCCGTATTCAGTGTTAATTTATCTACGCCTTGAGGGGCCACGGTTTGTATCAGATTACCTGCCTGATCGTAATAGTACAGGGTATATTGGTATTCTTTATCACCGTGATGTAGTGTTAAGTTTTCTACGACGTCATTCATAGCCGCATTAAGGTATTGGGTAGTGAAATACTGCCGTTGACTTTCGAGATATTGCGCATACAGATCGTTAGCATATCCGCCAATGATATTATCAATGAATTCGGCACAATCATTATTTGGTATGATTTCAGGAGTTACAACAGGTATGGTTGCTGTAGCACACACACTGTAGGTTGGCATGTATACATCTCTTACATAATCAAACCAACTCATCCCAATAATGCCCTGCTGAAGGGTTCCTAAATAGGTGGCATATTGCGTAATGGCTTCGGTTGTATTGGGATGTCCTGCGCCCAAAGGATTGGTGCCAAATTCCGTAAAAGGAATGTAATACGGATTATCTACCCCATCCGTATCTAATCCTACAGCATCCGCATAGTCAATGTAATGTTGTACAATATATTTATAACCCAATTGGCAGAACTGCTCATAATCTAACCAGTCTAAGGTATCCATACCGGGAATAAGATCACTGTAACCATCACCATTAACACCTCCCAATACATCTTCGCCTATGGTGCTATTGTATAGGGTCCAGGCTGTATCGCAGGCAACCGGTGGTACCGGTACCGGCGTACAGTCGGTACAGCCTCTAAGGTCAAGGTTTTTAAAATAGATATAACTCTGAAACAAATTGGTTTTAGCAAAGCTGTATCCCGGCATTGCAGTTTGCGCATAATCGGTAGGGTTAAGATAAGGATCAACCCGACTGAGATCACTCAATGTGATGTCCGTGAATTTAATATCGGCAACACCATCATTATCAAATGAAAATTCCATCGCTCCATTGGTCACCTGAAAATCATAGATGGCCAGATTATCATTTTCTAACGTAATGTATGGTATTAAATCTGTAAGCTCTTGAGAGGTATACCCGTCGTTAACAGCTAAGCTTTGGTTATAGCGGTCTTCTAGATGATTAATGAGGTTTATTAACGCATTAACACTTAAGATATCGTCCGGACAACATTTAAAATCAACTGTTTTTGATCCTGATAAACTCACCTTTACTCCAGCTATCATTTCCGAAACGATCTCTTGAGTAGTACCGTTATTAAGACTATAAGTGACCTTTAAAAGACTACCTCCTATTTGAGTGTTTGGTGAAATTGAAACATCAATGATTTCATCAAAAACAAAACTACTGTCAATATCCAAATAGAAAGACAACATGTTCACCGAATTTAATCTGAAATGGTAGATGTTCCCTGCCGCATATACCAATTCCATATCAAGGTTTGAATCGCCAAAAAAGTCAGGTAGAAATCCTGAATTATAAGCCGTCATGGTTCCCAGATCAACCGGAGATGTTGGGAAGAGATTATTGGCATCGTGTAGGGCATTTAAAATGTTCATAATAGCATTCTCCACACTGGTCTGATTGGTACATTCACTGTCAAAGCCAGGCAGGTCAATATTAGGATCAAAAAAGTCATAGTCATCATCAGTGATCTGACTGCCATCGGTTCCACAATTTCCGATATTAGCACATGATGAGGCATTAAAAAGTACTTCGACAGGAGCGGCGGTATTATTTGATACAATAACTGTGGCTACAAAGGCAAAACTTTGAATGCCCAGATTACTTCCGGTGTAAGTGACATCATTAATGGCACTGATATACCACTCCCCATTTCCGGTGCCATAATTGTTCCAGCTGTAAGGGTTGACCGAGCTGTCAATATCAATGGTACATGTACTACCGTTATTGGCATTGGCATCCAAATCATTCGTATCACCGATATACAGTTTGAGTACTGTTGTTGCCGTATTAATATCGGTATACAGTTTAATGCTATTTGCTCCTGTTTGGGGTTCACTAGGATTGGTAAGGTCTATAACGCCTCCCAAAGCCACATAAATATCTGGTGTTAAATACTGCGTATTGGTGTAATAACTCCCCGCTGTAGGTAATGTGGTTTCCTCAGTAAATACGCCTTGTAAAAGGACTTCCATATCTGTAATATTAGGGCAGTTCCCCGTTTGTACCCAAATGCCATAGTCGGCATCGTTTACAGCCGTATCGGCATCCTCCTGATCTTCAATAATTGGAATATAATCGAGCGGTAAGAATCGGCGCTCCTGATCTATATATTGATTGGCATCTGCCAGCTCACAAACACCTGCATAGGACGTCCCAGAGGGGTTATGATTGAAATAAAAGATGAATGCATTGACCAAATCTGTCGGATAAACATTTTGTACAACATTAAAAGGGGTATTGCTAAGATCTTCAATACAACCGTTGTAAAAACCGTTTTGATTGGCATAAATATTCGACATCAGATAGATGATCTTATTTTTGGTACTCAAATAGGTTGAACGGTACATCACCCAAAATTCCTGAAGTTGCTCGGCATTCAAAATGCCTGACAATTGACTTATGCTGGTAGGATAATTACCTAAAGACTGACAGTCAAAAAGCGTTGGGTCGCCACAAATAATCAATCTGTAGACGTGCTCCCACATGGGTATGCCCATACCATCAAAATCATGCTCCAAAGCATAAGCCATAAGGGCTTTTCTTGCGCCTAGCTCATTTTCAAAATCTACAGTCATGGTACTGTTATCCGGTAAGGTTAAGGTTAATGAGAACCAGTTTGAGCTGCTGTAGGTGTTATCAATGGCTACCGTACCATTAACGATACTATTAATATTAGCGTAATTGGTACTTGCACTAAAATACGGATCGTGGTCTAAAAGCATTAAGGGATCGGTGTAGATATCGTCCAATTCCGGATTTTGGTATATGGCCGTATTTTCTGTATCCGAAGGGTCTACGGTATAGAAAAGCGTTTTCAAAAACTCATCGTAAGCCGAGGCACTCAGTAAATTTGGTGCGCCGGTATATGTCAATCCCGTAGGGCCTGTGGTGGTACATATGGCATTAAAGAACGACGTGTATCCTACCTCAGGATGGTAATACAACAAAGATTCTGCCCAACTGTTTTGCCAGTAAGTGATAAAATCAGCTTCATGTTTTAAATGCTGTGGTTTAACCATCACAAAACCTTCAGCATTGAGCAAAGGCAGTTGATTGGCATCCACATAATCATTATAATAGTCTTGATGAACTTCAGGAGAAAAGATAGGATTATCATTACTATCTAAAATAAAATTACCTTCCAGATCGCGTAGCGGCGTAATGGCAATAAAGGCCTCATTGCCATTCTCATCATAGTAGATATTGCCGTTATCATGTACCGGATGACGCCATACCGGAAGAAAATCACTTGCCGACGCATGGGGTAAAAGCGTATTATTAGTGCCATTATCACCATCGTTATAAATGCTAAAACGGTCTTCTATGTTATTGCCATCCTCGTCCTGGTATCTGGCATACTGTTGACCGGGTCTAAAGTCCTGAAGTAATCGGTAACGTGCCACATCACAATTTCCTGTAAAACTAAATTCTCCCGGTGCATTGGGGTCTGCCTCATATGTTTGAATGTCATCACAGGTGGCCAATTTTTCATTGTATATGTCCGTGAAAGCCTGAGTATATAATGCGGTTTGGTCTGTAGTTAATGCATTATAAGGCTCAGGATACGAAACTAAGGACTGTTGTACGCTAAGTATTCTGGCATCTATATAATCTTGTACTTCCGGGTATTGCAGTTTGAACGCTTCACAATCTTCATACGTTTGCAGGCAATTATCTTCTACCAAGTTCAACTCAAAGTACTCCGGAGGTAAAACACAGCTGCTATTCATATAATCCGAAAGGTACTGTTCTAAGGCGCCTTCATTAACCGTTAATACTTTATTAATGGTATAATTGCCTATGTTTAATTCATTAGGCTCATTACTGAAGGTCTTATAATAAATGCTTGGCGTGGTTGGATTACTAAAGTCTACACTACCTATGGTCTCTGTAAAACTCGACACTTCATTATTACCTATATCTACCGGATCTCCACATTCGTCAATCATATTTAATGTAAGATCGTAAACAAAAGGATAGTTTTTACCACAGATATTCAGACTATTGATGTTCGCTGTATATGCTATATTCAATACCGCATTAGCATCATTGACAAATTGATTGCCTGAGTATACCAATCCGTCACTAAATGCGCCAAAGCTTCCTGTGCTAAATCTGTAATTTTTATCGGCTTCAGTATCTGTATCGCCAGAATTGATCTTTCCTAATAAGAACGCCCCCAGAGATTCTCCTACAATATTATTGTGTTCTGGAAGCCCATCCATGGCATTTGGCTTATTACCTGATAGTGCGGTTGCTATTGTACGCCCTTGCGGGTCAATATAACTCACACTAATCTGTTTATTAGGGTCTATGACTGTATTCTTCTTGTAAAACTTATTGTACCCCACATCATAACCAAAGAGACGATTCAGTTCTTTTTGACTTGGTGTGCCGTAGAAATATTTCATCTCATGCCCCTGCCCCAATTGATGTGTTGGTCCCACGCCCGATTTTCTACGTATACGGCCTGTATTGTCATCGGTATATTGTATTTGAGAGAACGGGTAGTTCTGAGCATCTGGAATAAAATAGTCCTTAGGTGTTGTTTTTAAAGTGCTATTCTGCGAATAGTATAAACTCGCTCCTGAAGTATTGATCATGCCTGCTATCGGATCTATATCACAGCTCAATGCATTAGGATCTGTCCAATCAAAATCGAAATGGGAATACATCTCGTTATTCAAATTCCTATTGAAATCTGCTTTATAGTTTAAGCTTGCTACCGTAGCGGGCACGGGTAATACTTCTATAGCAGGACGTCCCTGATTATCGTAAATAACCTCTCCTACAATTGCCGTATTATCGGTATTGATTTTAGTCAGTGTTTGTCGGTTTCTCAGTGTGCCATCAAAATAGCTTACGACTTCTTTCTTTTTTCCATCTTCGGCATAAGAGGCCTGAAACTGCCAGTTTTTATCACTATCATGCCTGTAGGTTCTGGCATGACCCGGCCAGTCCCCTACTTTTACTTTGGTATTTGTACCGCTAGACCATTGTCCAAAATACAACTTCGTAGTTTCCTCAAAGTTGAGATTACCCGTATAGGCATCCGGTCTGTAACCTATAGCTCTTACCCTGTATACCAAAAAACCTTCACCATATATTAAAGGCAAACGGTAAGCGGTCGCCTTGGTACGTATCCGGGTATTATTGAGCTCAAATGTTCTTTCGCTAAGATCAATGTCACTTGCCGTAAGTATATTGGACAGTGCTGTATCTGAATACGCATCAATCCAGGTCCATTCCAAATCATAATATTCTGCACCTGTAATGGTTGTCCAGTTGATTCTGATATCATCTGCCGTGAGTGCATTACCAGAAATGGTTTCTCCTGTGGCATTATATTGAACATAATCATGGTTGGTTACCGGCAATACTGTGGACAATCTCTTATAACGGTGGGCTGTAAATCTCAATTCAAAAAATGCATTTCCGGGATTCGCTGCCCCAATAGCCTGACTGTTGGTTTTATCATACACTTGTATGGATTGAATTTTTATCTCTAAACTTTGCGCGCCATTAACACGGTGGACATCCATATCCTTAAAATTACCGGTGTTCCCATAAGGGTTGTATTCTATAAAAAAGGTCTCTGTGTAAGACGAATTAGGTGTATTGCTAACCAGATCCGTGGTGGTTATTAAAACATCAACGGTATAAGTGTACCATATAGAAGGATCAATTACAATATCATCTAATATGCCAAGTCTTATTTCTATGCCTGGATCTTCTACAGCACTATTAGGTGTTGAAAAGCCCGGATCACTTATAGATAATTGCTGTCCCACATTCATTTCTGAGGGCTCTAATGCCTCTGTATGAATTACACTTTGGGCAGCACCCGGTAAGAATACCAATGCTGTTATAAGTAGTAATAAATGTTTAATAGTGTGCATGTATGTTGAAATTTTGTTGTGCTCTTTTTAACGAACAATGATTTTATAGTTCTTGTTATGACTTGTTGTAGTGATGGTGTTATCATCAATAACCAAATAAGTTGCAATATCAAATAGACTATTAGCTATTGTAGGGTGCGTTTTAAAAGACTGTTGTACAATCTCTAAACGCTCAGGTCTTAAGTCTGTAATTTCAGAGTTGTACCGTCGCTCAACGGATGTGCTGAAATAATAGACTTGTTTGGTGATCAATTTACTTTTCTTAGATATGTATAGTTTTATTTTAAGGTAGGGTACACTTAAGTTCATAGGATTAGACAGTTCGCATATCCAATGTGATTTTTGATCCTTAAGCTTCTTGGTTTTAAACACATTTAGAAACTGATGAAATGGTAATTGCTCTCCTGTCTGGGATGCTTGATCTGGCGTCACCTCTGTATACAACAACATTTTTTCCTGATGGCTAATCTTTAAAAAGTAATCTTTGGTGTAAATGATCTCCGATTTTGCCATTTTGAAATATCCATTTGCTCCTGATTTAAGGAATACGCCTGTTTGATTGTCTTTTATGTCTTGGCTTAAGCTATCTTTATAAATGATATACTTCGATTTCAGCTCATAACTTTCCGTGCTTTGATACTGATCCATAGCTGCTGTAAGAATGCTATTAAAATCCTGAGCACCACTGTTACTGAAACTGAGCAACACAAGACATAACCACATGTATTTTAATAACTGTTTCATTCCTGATTGGTAATTGTTATGTTAGATGTCCCTGAGCGTGTTTCCTGAATGGTCATAATACCTTCTTCAGTTTCTTTCTTAACCCTTACCAAACCGCCTTCATTATCATATTCATAAAACGTGGCAAAATTATTCTCATCCAGCTCCGCCATGAGTCTGTAGGTCTCATTATCATATACAAATGACTTCATACTACCATTGTAAGGATGTATCCGCACGTCATCAAAATAACTCTCGTAAGCTGAATCATTTGCCAGTTCCACTTTCATAAATGCTATGGCACTATTTTGTGGTATAATGAATTCTCCCACTACTTGTTGCCAGCCTTCGATAATATCCCCTGATGGCGTTAATACTATTTCTGTGGCTATTTGAGCACCGTCTAAAGCTTCATACGTAATCTTAGCTGTTATATCCTGATAAGATGTAGGTTGTGCATCTAATAGGTTTTGAGGTGTGGTTCCGGTTTGCGGTACATCAACTTTAACCCAGGAAGAGAACACATACGATTTTCCTAATAATGGTGCAAACGATGTGCATTCCGGGCAAAACCCATTGATCTGGCCATCGATTGATACTTTTTCGAAATCAACTATACCAGAAACTCCATTAGCTCCTGAAAATAGAGGGTAACTATTATTATTCTCTTCATAAATACTTCCATCATATTCCACAATATCTATATTACTGTGTAAATCCGAAGCATTGTCATAAACGACTTTTACCTGACTATTATCGCACAAATTTGTACAATTAATAGGTGTTACTGTTTCCCAATTGCTATGATGTTCAAACGAAAATGAAAATGTGTTTGGGTTATTGGGATAATGAATTTTTATTACATCACACAATTGCGGCTCGATGCCAGAGCCAAGATCTATATAGGGTTTTATTGCTTCAAACTCCGGAATAGTAAAACACGGATTATCATAATCGTCTATAATTGGACTACTACTTTCTATCAAATCAGCCACGGCATTAATCAGGTCTTTTAACAATATACCTATATCTACGTCATTATCGTCCAAGCAATTAGAAACTAGGGTCTTCTGCATCACTACAGACTGTCCCGGTTTTACATTTAAGCTTTGATTGCCAGAGTGGGAATTCTGATCGTTTAGTTCAGAAATGCTACTCGCTTCAGTAAAATAGAAATGTCCAGAGTCACAATTTTCAGGACGATCTTCCTCAAAACCATCAAAGCCTATTTCTCTATATGAGCTATTTGAAGCTACGGCTACAGGAAATTTATAACCGTAACCATATTGCGCTGAAGAATAACGCCCTAAAGCATCTTTATTTTCTAATTCCGGACCATACGGGCTATATCTTGTAACAGAAGATGCTGAGGTCCAAGGGGTACTACCATTATCCACATTGGTATTGACCAACCAATTTCCATTACCATCCGGTTTATAAAAAGCATCATATTGGTTAAAATATCCTGAATTTCGGTTGAGATACCCTGTACTATTCTGACTTCTACCCGTAAGATAAGCATACGACTCTTCTGCTCGCCAATCGCCTAAAATATTATACAAGTAAGGGTTAAAGCTATTACTGCCTTCATGTTCAAATATAATATTACCGTCCGGGGTATAATCGATCTCAGGAAGATCACATTCGCACGGTAGCGGCCATTGATCTTTATACTTAACTGCCGATGCGTTAACTATAAGTTTATCACTGGCACTCGTGGCATCAAATGTATTGGCATCTATATTATTATAATTGCCATCGTTATTCAGGTCAATGGGGTTTTTCATTAACGTAATGCTTGCCATATTAGCACTCTGCAGGTTACGATGTCCGGACCTAATGATCTTTATACGGCTTGGAGCATCGGTATTTATATAAAGACCATTTCTGCCAATAATTTTAAATCCATTAGTAATGACCTCTGTAACCCAACCTTTAGTACCATCGGGAAAAGCGACTTCATCACCATTGATCAATAACTGACCAACATTTGTTAAAGTATATTGATTATCTACCGATGCTTCGATATCTAAAGCAATCCCTTGATTTATTGAAGCTGATGACATGCCTTCATAAGCCCAGTATGCAGGATAGCTAAAATTATAATACTTGTCTTTGTATTCATTTTCTGTTTGTGTTAACAGGACTTGCCCAGTATCCGCGTCCCATGCTATATTTTTAGTGGTCACTTCAGCACCTAAATCAAAAGCTTTTTTCTCTACCAAAAATCCTGATTTGTGAATTACCTTCGTCGTTACTGCCGTTCTTAACTCTGTATTATGAAAAGCCAACTGAGGTATTGGCGTTACATTGGTGATAAACAACAAATACGGTGGTACAGGTATAGGATAAACTACCACTGCCACATTTACATCGGCACCGTATGTTTCCATCTTTGTTTTAGCACTTCTAAAATCGTTAACAACATTATAATCTACGCCTATTGTTTTTTCTTCAACGGTTCCTGTTTTATCAATAACCGGCACGGTATTGTACAATTCACCATCGTCATTAATATTATAATGATACTCTACTTTAGAGATTGGCGCTCCATTGTCGAGACCAGATTCGCTATAGACCTGTTGTGACTTCATCTTACCATCCATATCATTGGTGATGACCGTAAATCCTTGTGACATAGATAGACGTTCCTCGGTCACAAAGTTCAGTCCAAATAATGAGGTTACCAATGAAATGCCTTCACCGGGCAAATTCACTTCGTTAGGATCTCCAAGTGGTGTATGCTTGGCAATGGTTGGAAAATCTTTTGAGGTATAAAACTCATTGACAACTTTACCTGTACCGTTCATACCAACTTCCATGACAATTGCACCATTGTTATAAGTACCTCTATCTAAGTTTTTTACAGTAACCTTACTGTAAGTCACTTTAGAAAAAGGGAAAAAGGATATACCAAAAGGCTTTTCCGTATAATTTTGGTCTTTAGGAGCTAGTATTCTGTCATTATTTGGATCGTCGTAAAACGGTTGCACCCATGGATTTTCTTTACAATTCATTGGTTCGAATGTCGCTACGCCACTAGAAATTCGATTGTTTAAGTTGGGATCATAACTATTTAAACTATAATCATACTCTTGGCCATAGGTCATGGCATATCGGTCTTGATTGGCACTGTTTTCATTTCCTGTCATCTTATCCCAATGGTCATACATGACAATCTTTTTAACACGCAATCCGCCACCTAATTTGGCATTATTAGGGTTCTGAAGTCTTAAATAAGATTTGGTTGTGCTAAAACGTTGGGCACATTTCTTTTGTCGCAATTGATTATGAGGCCCTTGAAAAATGGCATAAATATTACCTATTTGATTGCCTATGGTTGCTGCAACATCTAGAATATCTAAATTTTCAAACTCGTCCTGTCCGTAAACTAATCTGTTAAGGTACTGGCGACCAAAATACCATCCTGCCTTAGAAATTGGATGAACGCCATTATTATTGTAACCACTATCATTTTTATCCACCAAGGCAATAGGTATGGCACCATAAGTTACACCACCATTTGTGAATACTCCAAATGGTCTTGATCCTATATTCTCTGTATCTATTTTTAAATATCCGGAGACATAATCGTAAGCATAACTTTTATTTTTATCCATGTTCAACATAAAGTTGAAATAGATAGGATCATTCATAATTTCAGACATGTACTTATCTTGGAAATCACTAACTGACAGACTTGAATCTTCATCTGGAAGCTCTATGTATAAGTACCGCTTTTCTGTTGTGCCTTCATACAACAATGTTTCATCTAGTCCATTTGAATTCACAAAACCAGCACCGGCAGCATCGGTTCCGGCCCCTCTAACTTTAAACATTTGTAATGCCTTTTTGTTTTGCACATAAGCATAATCGTCAGACTCGAAATCCATTTCAATTTTACCACCTGAAGGTAATTCTATTGCCGTTAAAGTCCATGCAGCTGCACTATAGTCCTGTTGCTGTTTATTTTGTTCCACATAAGGATATTCCGATGTCGAGGGTTCGTCAAAAGGCTCTAGTCCCATGTTTGAATTATCGGGTTTCTTATAATTGCCCCACACATCATAACCTTTAATGTGATAATCCGGGTTATTATCAATAATACCATCGCCATTAAAATCTTTTTCATAATGAAATAAGTAAGGCGTATAACGCCCCATATTAGACCCTCTGTAAGTAAAATAGACCTTTCTTAAAGTCAGCTTCCCTCCGGTATCACTCATTTCATTGGCGTCATCTTCATTTGGGTCATAACCACTCTGATTATTAGGTACGCCTTTACACAACGAATAATCATATTCAAAATGTGCTACTTTGATTGGTTTTACAGTAGTATCGCCATCTAAAAGCTTCTGGTATTCTGGTTTACTATACAATGAAATGGTATTGATCTGAAACATTTCTGAGTTTGTTGATAATCCTCCATTTTCACCGGCTACTCCATAACCGTCATTTCTTTGATTTAAGTCAAAGACTGCGACATGTGTTTTGGTCTCAATCTTGTCTACATAAAACAATTCTTTTTCTCCATAGATGTAATTCCCTACATCATCTCTCTGTAAAGAATTTAATCCACGGTTTGATGAAGCATGCTCAAAAGGTACTCGCCATCTGTAATTTGGAGATTTAACTTGATAATGAATCTTAGTATATGCGCCAAGATCATCATCTGTGGGCCCATCGCCAGAAAGATCTTCATAATCAGAGGACAAAACTTCAGTAAGCAAAAAGCTATGGGCGTAGGCAGGTGTAGTAACTCTGTTAAAATAATGGTTTGAACCTCTACTATTATTAGCACTATTGTCATTACCTGTACTGTATGCTATTAATTCATTATCCTCAGCAATTCCGTTAGGTGAACTATTCCCATGTACATTGAATGAGGCTTCAATTTTTTTAGTGTTGTAAGCCGGTTGTCCATATACATAAGTACTACCGTCTGGCTGAAGAATTCTGGTTTGAAAACTATGATGACTCTTAGACTGTGGATTAATTGAAGGTTTATTTTCCGGGGCATATGAACCAAATATAGAAGTGGCCTCTTTTTTAGTAAGTGTCTGTATGGATTGATTGCGAAGTTGACGCTGACTTCTACTGACCTTGTTTTCTAATGCTGTAGAACTTGACCCAAATTGTTCGGCCTCACTCAATAACTCATCCGTTCCTTTGATGTAACCGTTAGCAGCTGTCTTTTTATTCAAATTACTTCCCCATAGCTTTACTTTAACCGGTGCTTCACCTCCTAACTGATCTGCTAAAAGATTATAATCATTATCTACATTCAACTCTCCTATAGTCTTGTAATACACTTTTTCATATGCCTTATCTGTGGTACTTAAAGGTGTAAAATTACCTCTGGCTTCATTAGAAGCATCATCCCACAAACCTGTTGATGATTTTGATGGTGAGTATCTGACCTCTACCCCAAAGTGCAACAGGTTACCTACGCCTATTTCTCCTCCTAAGGCAACATCTTTGGTTTTATCTTTTACATATCGATCGTAGACATAGCCTACCTGACTACGATAAGGTTGAAACATGCCTGAAACGCCTTGACCTTTTATTGAATACAGGTCGTAGGTATAATTAGTTACTGGAAGCACATTTACATTCTTAGTGATTGTTCTGTCATTTTCCCTATTAAAATCTAGCACATCATTTGTTGTTGCATTCTCTGTGTAATTATAACCATAAGCACGCTCGAGCTTATCCTTTTCATCACTTGGTGTGGATTGAACTGTTCCATAGGCATACAACTCTAACTGCCCTTCAAAGCCAAAAAACTCTGTTCCTAGCGCAACATTCCCGGAAATATTTGTATTCAGAGAAGATGTTCGCATGTTAGGCGTATACGTTGTATTAGAAAACGACTTGCCAAATCCTGCATTCAAACCAATAGTGGTCGTATTTAAACTGTTATTGTTATTATAAAAAGAAGCTCTCATCGCAGCACTAACATTCAACCCCATAAGACCTTCCCGGGAATTAATTGCTGCACCTAAAGTTGCACCTTGTATAAAACTATTTGATCTGTAATTTAAACTTGGCTGAATAGTAACCCCACTCTGTGAAGAATTTGTGGTACTCATTCCTAAAGCAATATTATCCGACATTTCAAAACTGACGCCACTCGATGCCGTATAAAACCACCCCACATAATTGTTATAGTTCACACCCAAACCAGTAGAAATATTAATAGGAATATCTCCCCCGGATACTGCAGGATGTATGGCAATATTAGCACCAGCAGTAATATTATCCTTTAAATGGTTTTCGTAGCGCATTTCATCGCCATTAAAATCATCTGGCAAGCCTCTGACCTGCCTGTTGATCTGACCCACATTAAGATTCCAACCCAAACCTACCCAAGAGGCTTCCTGGTCCATACCAATACCCGAGTCGTAGGACAGATTCAATGGATAACCCCCAACATCCATAATTGGAATGTTGTAATTGAAATCGCCCGAAGACAGATTAACCATATCCGAAGTGCCTATTGGTGTAAATGAATTGAATTCCGGTTGCGATGGCCCACCGGTCAATGCAAACAAATTTGACGGTTGCACAGTAGTTATTATCAATTGTATGGCTAAGTAACTCGCTATAATCTTTGATAATCTACTGGTTCTTATTTTATGAATCATAATAAGGGATTATAATTTTAGTGGTGTTTCGTTAAAATCAAAAGTGACAAGACCATTTCCAAATAACTGGTCTTTATATAATAATGTGATATTCTCATTGGGTGCTATACCTTCAAAATACAGTAATAAACGTTTGAATGGGGCCACTTTAAAATTGCGTTCAAAGTGTGTTCCTGAACAAGGTATGGTGTCCTGTGACATCGTGACTGCAGAGAAGTCCTTGGTTATGGTAAATGCCATGTACTTAACCGAAGCTTCATAATTTCTACGTGTGTAAGTTTCTTTTAATAAATCATCTTTATTCTCATGCTCAAATTCCAATTCAAATATGCGTTCTTTGATATGATGCTGGTATAAAGAATCTACACCTTGAGCATCCAAACCTGAGTTTTTTAATAAATAGTATTGAAGCGGAACCTCGGTTGCTGTATAATTAATACCCTCTGAAAAGTATGTGATTTGTTTTGAGCGCCACGAATCCCCTCTTAAATTATAGACTTTTGAAGAGGATTTATTTTTGTCATTTTCAGCATCACTTTTACAGGACAAAAGCAAGACAAAAAAAGACATAACAAGAACTGTACGAACAATTGAATTGTTCATTTTGGGTTGATTGATTTAAGTTTGTAAAAGGGGAATTTTACTACGTCGAATTTATAAAAAAATATGCAATTAAAAAAATATCGATTTACTCTAAAAAACACGATATAAAACTCTACTTATCAATATCTTAAACACAAAAACACACCTTTAAACTAAAAAACATACTTTATATTTAACATTATAATAACATGCTAAATTTCTTAATCCTAGAAATTCAGGAGACTACTACAGGTATCGTGTAATTCCATTTACGATGAGCACATGAGTTATAACCAGCTTTAATAGAAATTGTACAACTATTGAAACAGTTATTCACACCTATTTTCAAACAATCTTATACTAAAGTTGGATTACTTACCGATACAAAAATTAGCAAAAATATTACCTAATAAATCGTCAGAAGTGATTTCTCCGGTAATCTCTCCAAAGTGATATAAGGCCTGGTGGATGTCAATAGCCAAAAGATCACCCGAGAGTCCGGTTTCCAAACCATATTTTACTTTATTGACTTCTTCCAGAGCTTTTAACAAGGCATCGTAGTGACGGGAATTCGTGACAATGGTTTCGTTATTTCGTAAAGCTCCCGTATTGACAAAATCATAAAGTTTTTGCTTTAAGGTCTCAATACCGGTGCCATGCTTGGCAGATAACAGGTGAAGGTCATCCACCTGAGATTCCAGTACAGAAAGTGCTTCTGCATTGAGCTGATCGACCTTATTAGCAATAATAACCAATGGTTTTTGAGGGTATTTATGCTTTGTCTGTGCAATTTCCACTTTAAAATGTGACGGTTGGGATACAAAAGCCGACGCATCAAATAAATAGATGACCACCTGAGCCTGTTCTATTTTTTCAAACGTCTTCTGAATACCAATATTTTCAACAACATCATCCGTCTCACGAATACCAGCGGTATCTATAAATCGAAATCCCACACCATTGATAACCATTTCATCTTCTATGGCATCTCTTGTAGTACCTGCAATATTACTTACAATGGCTCGCTCTTCATTGAGCAAAGCATTAAGCAAAGTTGACTTTCCTACATTAGGCTCTCCTACTATGGCTATCGGAATTCCATTCTTAATGACATTCCCCACAGCAAAAGAATCGATCAATCGTTTTAATACAAAAACAATACGTTCTATTAACGTTTTAAAAGCTGTCCTATCCGCAAATTCCACATCCTCTTCAGAAAAGTCCAACTCCAATTCAATCAATGAAGCAAAATTCATTAATTCTTCCCTAAGCTTAGCGATCTCCGTAGAAAACCCACCTCGCATTTGTTGCATGGCAATCTGATGAGAAGCCGCATTATCACTGGCAATCAAATCAGCTACAGCTTCAGCCTGACTCAGATCCAGTTTCCCATTTAAAAATGCCCGTAAAGTAAACTCTCCGGCAGAGGCCATTCTACAGCCCTGTCTCAAGAACAATTGTATGATCTCTTGCTGAATGTATGACGATCCATGACACGAGATCTCTACAACGTCTTCTCCTGTATACGATTGTGGATTTCTGAATACAGTAACCAATACCTCATCAATGGTCCGATCCTGATCTATGATATGCCCCAGATGCACCGTATGGGTACGTTGCTGGCTCAAATCCTTTTTATGAATCGACCTAAAATTTTTAGCAACATAGGTAATCGCATCAGCACCTGATAAACGAATAACTGCTATGGCACCGCTGCCGGATGGTGTTGCTAAAGCTATAATGGTATCATTAGTTATCATAGACATTATCAGATGATGCAAAAATATTGTAAAATATCATAGAAAACTTATTTTACCCCAGTATAGTTTTAAGATTTTATTTGCACTATCGGTCTGCAAACTAACTGCTAACTTTTTATATTTGTAACATTATAAAATTTACACTTATGAAACGCTTATTTATACTTCTGCTCACTGCTATTACAGTATCATCATGTAATAAAGCTATTGAAAGAACAGATTATGTCATCAATGGAAATGCAAAAGATGTTTATAATGGTATACGTGTTTACCTCAAAGAACTTGACAAAAATGGCAGACAGATCGTAAAGGACACGGCAATAGTGTTTGATGAAAAATTCACTTTTAAAGGTGCCGTAGAACATCCAACCTTGTTTTTTGTTAATGTAGATGGGGTCAATGGTTCCTTATCAATAATGGTAGAGAACAAGGAATTGAATCTGGATCTCAATAAGCAAAGTATTAACGATTCTAAGTTTACCGGTTCGGAATCTCATGAAGTTATGGCAGTATTTAATGCTAAAATTAGCGAATTCAGAGAAAAGATCAGAGAAACTGGAAATGCATATAATAAGGCAAACTATAACAGAGTCGATACTGCAAGTATCAACATGTATCGTCAGAAGTTACAGCAGCTTAATGATGAATTGCTTCAATACCCTTTTGATTATATTGCCGATCATAAAGATAATTTTGTATCGTTAAGTGTATTAGAGCAGCAATTCAGAGCCAGAGGTGTGGATCCACTTAAGTTAATAGCCTCTTATGAAAGTCTTGATGACGCATTAAGATCATCAGACAAAGGCAAATTTCTTGGTTTAAAAATCAACGAATTGAAACGCAAAGCTGAGCGTGATAAGGTCACTCAGATAGGTGCTATGGCACCGAACTTCTCAGCTCCAAATCCGGAAGGTGAAGTCATCAGTCTTAATGATATCAAAGGGAAGGTTACCATTATCGATTTTTGGGCGGCTTGGTGTGGACCTTGCAGACGCGAAAATCCTAACGTGGTTAATGTATACAATAAATACCATGATAAAGGCTTAGAAATTATTGGTGTTTCTTTAGATGGTAACAGAAAGCAACTCAACCCAAAAGAAGCTTGGCAAAATGCGATCAAAACAGATAAATTGACATGGCATCAGGTCTCTAACCTTAACTATTTTAACGATCCTGTAGCTAAGATGTATAACATCTCATCAATTCCGGCCACATTTATTTTAGACGAGTCTGGTAAGATCGTTGCCAAAAACCTAAGAGGTCCGCTTTTAGAACAAAAAATAGCTGAATTGTTATCCGAATAAAAAAAAGGCCTTCAATTGAAGGCTTTTTCTTTTTATAGTTTTCCCATTTTATACATTACAAACAATATGACAATCGGTATGGCCAAAAGTCCCACATGAAGCAGATCTGTTTCTAAAATATCCGGAACTAAAAGTAAGGTCACAACGTAACCCCCAACAGCACCTCCGAAATGCGCATCGTGACCAATATTGCCTATCCTGTTCTTCATCCCATAGATCGAATACAATAAGTAACCCACACCAAAAACATAACCGGGAATAGGTATGGGGACAAAAAACAAGTATAAGCTCATTTCCGGTTGTAATAATATAGCAGCATACAACACGCCTGTAACCGCACCACTAGCACCTACGGCACTGTACCAGTATTCATCCTTATGAAAGTATAAGGATAATAGGTTTCCAAAAATTAAACTGGCAATGTATATGATGATAAAGTTAAAGCTTCCCAATTCGAGTATGACCGCATTGGCAAAGAAATACAGCGTAATCATATTAAACAACAGATGCGTCGTATCTACATGCAAAAATCCCGAGCTAAACATTCTTACCTGCTCACCGCGTCTTATACCGCCTATATTGAATTTATAGCGTTCAAAAAACAAACGGTCTTCAAAACCTTTGAGCGAAAAAATGACATTAGCCGCTATGATAACTATGGTTACTAAACTTAAATTGTACATAAACTCTAAACTTATAAATCAAATATAGCATATATTTGTGCCTGCAAAATTAACACTCTTTAATGCAACTTATTGCCTATATTTTAATTTATCCTATCCTATGGATCATTTCCATACTTCCCTTTCGGTTACTTTATGGGCTTTCTGACTTGCTGTGTTTTTTTCTGTATCGTGTGTTTAAATACAGAACAACCACCGTTAAAGAGAATCTGACCCTAGTTTTTCCTGAGAAATCTGAAAAGGAAATTGCATTAATCACCAGAAAGTTCTATCACCACTTATGCGATATGCTATTAGAGGCTGTGAAGTCCATGACCATTTCCAAAAAAGAATTGGCCAAACGATTTACCTTCACTAATCTAGAGCTTCTGAAAGATCTGGAAACTAAGAATAAAAGTATTATACTCATGTGTGCTCACTATGGCAGTTGGGAGTGGGTTTTTGTACTGCAACGTTACTTGAGTCATAAAGGTTATGCGGTATATAAACGCTTGGCGAACAAGCATTTTGATCGTTTGGTAAAACGCATAAGGGCAAAACACGACACCTACTTAGTCACAAATAAAGAGACATTTAGTGTGCTCAGAAAAGCCAATGAAAATGGTGAGCTAACTATAAATGGTTTTGCTGCAGATCAGTCGCCTAAAGCTTATAAAGCATATCATTGGAGTGAATTTATGGGGATTAAGGTGCCCATGTACACCGGTGCGGAAACCTTAGCAAAAAAATGGGATATGGCTGTGGTGTTCTTTGGTGTAAAACGCTTAAAAAGAGGCTATTATTCCACAGAATTTAAAATAATTACTGAAACACCTAAAGCGCATAACGATTACGAAATCACAGATTTGTTTTTCAAACTGGTAGAAGATCAGATCAGAGAAGCTCCGGAATATTATTTATGGACGCACAAACGCTGGAAGCACAAAGACAATGTGCCCGAAAAATTTCAGTAAAAATTACAGGTCAAACCAAGTATCTATAGCTACAGAATCGTCTGTACATTCCTTAAGAGACTTATGAATGAATTCATTATTGCATTTGGAATACTCGTAATCTGATGCCCATGTTTGATGTTGTTCTGACAGTGCTATAATAGCATCACAAACATAATTGATCTCTGCATCTGTAGTTGTTGGGTGAATAGACATACGTATCCATCCCGGTTTCCTTACAAGGTCGCCAATAGAAATTTCATTAGTCAGCTCATGAGACGTTTCATAATCCACATGCAAGAGATAATGCCCATATGTTCCGGCACAACTGCAACCGCCACGTGTTTGTATTCCATACCTATCGTTAAGAAGCTTAACGCCTAAATTATAGTGTAGGTCGTCTATATAAAATGAAATCACTCCCAAGCGATCCTGATGCTGTCCGGCGAGAATGTTGATATTTTCAATAGGACTTAACCGTTCAAAAATGCGTTGGACCAACTGATGTTCGCGCTTCAGCATGTTAGACACTCCCATTTGCTCTTTAAGCTTAATAGCTAGAGCCGTTTTTATCGTTTGAAGAAATCCTGGCGTACCGCCATCTTCCCTATCTTCAATATTATCAATATACTTATGCTCGCCCCAGGGATTAGTCCAACTCACTGTACCGCCACCAGGGCAATCAGGAATCATATTCTTATACAATCTCTTATTGAATACCAATACTCCAGAAGTTCCGGGACCACCCAAAAACTTGTGTGGCGAAAAGAATATGGCATCTAGATACGATGCTTTGTCTTCCGGATGCATATCAATTTCCACATAAGGTGCTGAACATGCAAAGTCTACAAAACATACGCCGCCATGCTTATGCATCAGTTTTGCAATATCGTGATAAGGGGTTTGAATTCCGGTAACATTAGATCCTGCAATAATGGATGCGATCTTTAAAGTACATGTTTTATACTGCTCTAAAAGCTTTTCCAGATTCTCAAGGCTGAACAACCCATCTTTTCCTGGAGGAATCACTTCTACTTTAGCCATGGTTTCTAACCATGATGTGTGATTGGAATGATGCTCCATATGGGAAACAAAAACTACCGGTCGCATTTCGTCTGGTATGGATGTATAGGCCCTTAAATTTTCAGGAACTTTAAGACCTAATATGCGTTGAAACTTATTAACGACACCAGTCATACCATTTCCGGAAACGATCAACACATCATCTTCATTACAATTAACATGTTGTTTAATAACGTCTTTTGCTTTATGATATGCCTTGGTCATTGCGGTACCGGATACGGTGGTCTCTGTGTGTGTATTGGCAACAAAAGGCCCAAAATCATTGAGTAGCTTATCCTCAATAGGTCTGTATAAACGACCAGAAGCTGTCCAGTCCGTATAAATGATCTTTTGTTCACCATAAGGCGATACAAACGTTTGATCGTATCCAACAATCTGGTCTCTAAAACGGTTAAAATAAGCTTCTAGATCCGTAATTTTAGTAATGGTATGTTCAGAAATGGCACTCACTATGACAATCTAATTTTGAAGTAAAAATACTAAATCTTAGCAATTGCTTTGATTTCGGAAATGATCCTATCAGCCAATGCATCTGCCAGGTCTTGAGATTTGGCCTCAGTATATATTCTAATAATAGGCTCGGTATTACTTTTTCTTAAGTGCACCCACTGATCTTCAAAATCGATTTTAACACCATCTACAGTTGTTAATCTTTCGTGGCTATACTTCGCTTCCATTGATCTTAATAGTGCATCAACATCCAGCTCTGGTGTGAGTTGGATTTTCTTCTTACTCATAAAATAGCTCGGATATGTCGTTTTAAGTTCACTAACAGTCATTTTCTTTTCAGCCAGTAAGCTTAAAAATAGTGCCACACCAACCAGAGCATCTCTACCGTAATGCAATTCGGGATAGATAATGCCACCATTACCTTCTCCGCCAATAACGGCATCATTCTGCTTCATTAATGCTACCACATTGACTTCTCCTACAGCACTTGCTTCATAAGTCCCGCCATGCTTTTCAGTGACATCACTCAAAGCTCTGGTAGAACTCATATTACTTACCGTATTACCGGGACGCTTACTGAGTACATAATCCGCACAAGCAACTAGAGTATATTCTTCACCAAACATTTCCCCTTTTTCATCCATAAATGCCAAACGATCTACATCCGGATCTACAACAATTCCAAAATCAGCACGTTCATCAACAACGGTTTTGGACAAATCTGTTAAATGCTCTTTTAAAGGCTCAGGATTATGAGGAAAATGCCCATTAGGCTCACAGTATAATTTTACAGCATGTACACCCAAACGTTCTAATAATAAAGGGATAGCAATACCCCCAGTAGAATTAACCCCATCTACCACAACTTTAAAATTGGCAGCTTCAATGGCTTTTTTATTCACTAAAGGCAGATCTAAAACCTCGTCAATATGCAGATCGATATAAGCCTGATTCTTAGTAATTCTACCCAAATCATCGACTTCAGAAAACTGCATGTTATCCGATGCCGCAATCTCCAATATCTCCTGCCCGTCTTCACCACTTAAAAACTCGCCTTTTGCATTTAATAGCTTTAAGGCATTCCATTGCTTAGGATTATGACTTGCAGTCAAAATAATACCGCCATCTGCATGCTCCATAGGGACAGCGACCTCAACTGTGGGCGTGGTAGACAATCCCAAGTCAATAACATGGATTCCCAAACCTACTAACGTATTCATTACCAAATTTTGAATCATCTCTCCGGAAAGTCTGGCATCGCGCCCAACGACAACTCTGTAGTTGTCTTTTTGTCGTTGTTGCTTAAGCCATGTTCCGTATGCTGCAGCAAATTTAACAGCATCTATAGGTGTTAAATTATCTTCTACTTTACCACCAATAGTACCACGAATACCTGAAATAGATTTAATAAGTGTCATGCGATTGATTTTTGGCAAATATAATTAGTTAATCCTATTTTGTTATTATGAATTTGTAAATTCGAAGAATGAATTTTTTAGCTCATATCTACCTTTCTGGCAACAACACCTTATTGACTATTGGCAACTTTGTTGCCGACGGTATCCGAGGAAAACGCTATACCGAATATCCGGTTGCCATGCAAGCCGGCATACTCTTACATAGGGCTATTGACACTTATACCGATGCACATCCTGTAGTCAGGCAAAGCACAAAGCGTTTACACAACCCCTACAGTCATTATAGCGGCGTTATTGTCGATATCTTTTACGATCACTTTCTGGCTAAAAACTGGAATAACTATTCCGATGTTGATCTCTACACCTACGTACAATCGTTCTACAAAGACCTAGAAGCACATTATGAATTACTTCCTAAACGGTTCAAAAATCTCATGCCTTATATGATCAATGACAATTGGTTATACAATTATCATTCTATTGAAGGTATTCAGAATGTATTGAATGGTATGAACCGCAGGACAAACTATAAGTCTAAAATGAACGAAGCCACCAAAGAACTCAAATTGTATTACGATACTTTTGAGGAAGACTTCACGGTGTTCTTTGAAGCATTAATAGCCTTTAGTACAGCACAGCGATTGGAATTGGAAAAAAAATTCAAATTATGACAAAACATCTGACTTATATTTTACTAATAGTTGGTCTACTCCTTGCATGCAAAGAAGATAAAAAGGATGAGATTAAAACCTCTAAAAACACGGGGGTTATCGCAAAAAAAGCGATGGTAGTCAGTGCCAGAGAAGAAGCCTCCAAAATTGGAGTAGACATCCTAAAAAAAGGCGGCAATGCTTTTGATGCAATGATGGCTATAGAAATGGCACTGGCAGTGACCTACCCTTACGCCGGTAATCTGGGTGGCGGTGGTTTTTTAGTGTATCGATTAGCCGACGGACAGATTGGTGCTTTGGATTACAGAGAAAAAGCCCCTTTGGCGGCCACTAAAGACATGTATCTGGATGCAGAAGGTAATATCATTAAAAATAAAAGCACTGTTGGTGCAATGGCCATAGGTGTTCCCGGTACTGTAGCTGGTATTTTTAAAGCGCAACAGCGTTTTGGAAAGCTCAATATTAAAGACATTTTACAACCCGTAATAGACTTGGCTAAAAACGGTTATACCATCACCCAAAAACAATATGGTCGTTTCGCAGCTTACGATAGCATCTTTAGAGCCGTAAACCAAAAACCCATCCTGTACCATAAAGACTTAAAACCCGGTGACACCATCAAAAACATAGCTCTGGCAAAAACACTAGAACAAATAGCAGTTCACGGCCAGGAAGCATTCTACAAAGGTGAAATTGCAACACAATTGGTAAACTTTTTACAGTCCAGAGGCAGTATTATTACCCTTGAGGATTTAGAGCGTTATGAATCTAAATGGCGGACACCTGTAGTTTTTACCTACAAGGATCTGAAAGTGATTTCAATGTCACCACCATCATCTGGTGGTATCTGTTTGAATCAGATCATGAAAATGATAGAGCCTTTCAACCTAAAAGATTATGGCCACAATACTCTAAAGACCATTCAGGTTATGGTCGAAGCCGAGAAAAGGGCTTATGCGGATCGCAGTTATTATTTGGGAGATCCGGATTTTGTGGATATTCCTGTTAAAACACTTACCAGTGATGTTTATCTTGAGGAACGCATGAAGGATTTCTCATTTGATCATGCTACACCTGTAGAAACCATATCCCATGGGGCTATTGTCGGCTATGAAAGTAATGAGACTACCCACTATTCTATTGTGGATCAGTATGGAAATGCTATTGCCGTAACTACAACACTAAACGGCGGTTATGGCTCTAAGGTCTATGCCGATGATCTTGGTTTTTTTCTGAACAATGAAATGGATGATTTTAGCAGTAAGCCCGGAGTGCCAAATTATTATGGCCTTATCGGAGCAGAAGCCAATAGTATTGCTCCTGAAAAACGCATGTTGAGTTCCATGACCCCAACCATTATTGAAAAAGAAGGTGAGTTGCTCATGTCTGTAGGTACGCCCGGAGGATCTACTATCATTACTTCAGTGCTACAGACCATCTTAAATGTTGAAGTATTTGGATTAACCATGCAGGAAGCGGTCAATGCGCCAAGGTTTCACAACCAATGGTTGCCCGATGAAATACGAATGGAACCCGACGTGTTCGATCCAAAACTTATAAAACAACTCAAAGCTAAAGGCTATCACATTAATGAGGAACGCTCACCCATCATTGGTATTGTCGATGGAATATTAGTACTTGAAGACGGTACTTTGGAAGGCGGAGCTGACAAGCGTGGCGACGATACTGCAGTTGGTTTTTAAAACTAATTATTATGAGATCATACGATGTCATCATACTTACAGATAAACGATATCTTGAAGATTCTGACGACCCCTACAAACACAATGTGTTTTATGAAGACATGCTCGTCATCGAAGCATTAAAACGATTGCATATGATTGTAGATCGTAAGGCTTGGGACGATGTAACTTTTGACTGGTCAACCACCAAATCTGTAGTGTTTAGAACCACCTGGGACTATTTTGACCGGTTCGATGAATTCTCAATATGGCTCACAAAGGTTTCCAGGCAAACCCAACTCTTTAATTCGGAAGCTCTGATACGATGGAATATTGATAAGCATTACCTCCTCGACCTGAAAACTAAAGATGTTCATATTGCAGAAACCAAGTTTATTGAAGCCGATACAACAACTACTTTAGAGCGGCTACATAATGAATTGGGTTGGACAGAGACTGTTCTTAAACCCTGTGTTTCGGGAGCTGCTAGACATACATACAGATTGAATAAGAACAATCTTAAAACCCACGAAGTGCTATTCCAAAAACTCATCAAAACAGAAGCCATGATGCTGCAACCTTTTCAACATAAGATTGTTAGTGAAGGGGAAATTTCTATGATGGTTTTTAATGGTACGTTTACCCATGCCATCTTAAAAAAGGCCAAACCCGGAGATTTCAGAGTACAAGACGATTTTGGTGGCTCTGTACATAACTATACGCCGACAAAAAATGAAATAGCCTTTGCTCAACATGCCGTCAAAGCATGCCCGGAACTGCCTATCTACGCTCGTGTGGATATTTTTACGGATAATGATGGTAAAACGGCCCTTTCTGAACTGGAACTCATAGAGCCTGAATTGTGGTTTAGAAATCATCAGGAAGCAGCACATGTCCTGGCAAAAGCTATAAAAGAAAGATTATCTTTGGTCTAAAATCATAAAAGCTGTGGCGAAAACACCAAGACTTAAGAAAATACTAAAGATCATTGCAGGAATTGTTATTTTTTTCACTTTACCATCACTCTTGTTCTTTGGGTTTTTATACCTGAAATACGATGAAGATCTGCCTCAAGGGATTCAGGATGCTGAAGCAGACGCTCTGGCCCATCGGATGCTTAATGCATTAAACTATGAGGCTTATAAAAATACCAACTATTTGGAATGGACATTTAAAGGCAGACATCACTATAAATGGTATAAATCTCAAAATAGATGTGAGGTCTACTGGGACCACTTCAAGGTAAATCTAGACTTAAAAAACCGTAATAAGTCGAGTGTTTTTGTAGCTGATCAGTCCTATGACGGTATCGAAAAAGACGATTATATTCATAAAGCCGAGGCTTACTTCAATAACGATGCATTCTGGCTGGTGGCACCATACAAAGTATTTGATAAAGGTACCGAGCGCCGCCTGATAAAAACCAAAGACGGTAAAGATGCACTATTAGTCACTTATACTTCAGGAGGCAATACACCCGGAGATGCGTACCTCTGGCATTTTGACAGCCATGGTAAACCTTCAAGCTACCAAATGTGGGTCGATATATTACCTATCGATGGTTTAGAAGCTACCTGGAATGACTGGACGATTACCGAAAGTGGCGCTGAACTTCCCACTTTTCACAAACTCTTATTTCTGGGTTTGGAAATGGGAGATGTTAAAGGCCGGTAATTTTTATTTACTTCGTTGCCCAACAAACTGCTGGGTTTTTAGCTTAAACAACACATTAAAACTGGTAAGACTACCATAACTTCTGGTGATGTACTGTTGAAGATCAAATTTCTCCTGCTCACTCAAACTACTACTGTTGATCTTCTGTTCCATAACACGTAATCGATCGCGTACCATAGTGATTTTATGAAAAAAGGTATCTATAGGCATCTCCTTAGACTGTAAATTCGGATCTCCCGGATTCATGACTAAAGTCCCACCTTTCCATTTATCGGCAATAGATATGACTTCAGTGACATCGCTATATTTTTTAAGAATATGTCTCAGACTTTTTTCAACCTCATAAAAACTTACGGTATCCACATCATCTTCTGCAGCTTCAATAACCTCAAATTCCGAGTCTAAATCTATAGTTTCCAAGCCTTTTTCTATAAAGGTAACCCAATAATGTTTAGAGGTCACATTGGTAACCACACCTTTACCATATTCTGAATGTTCTATACGAGAACCTATGCCTAATAATTTCATAATATCTATAACTTTATATGCAAAACAGCGTTTGTTTTACGGTTTAATAATCTTCATTTTTACCTTACAATAATAACAATAATGCATGTAATCTTCACAATAAATTAACAAGTAAAAATTGTACCTTTGCAACTTTGCCAATTATTCAATTTGGTAATTATCAAGTATGACAAATTTCGAAGAACATATTGAGGTTAAGGGTGCCAGAGTTCACAACCTGAAAAATATTGATGTCACCATTCCCCGAGAACAACTAGTAGTTATTACAGGGCTTTCGGGAAGTGGAAAATCATCATTGGCATTTGATACCATTTATGCAGAAGGACAACGCAGATATATAGAAACTTTCTCTGCTTATGCTCGTCAGTTTTTAGGGAGTTTAGAGCGTCCTGATGTCGATAAAATAGATGGTTTATCTCCGGTCATAGCCATAGAGCAAAAAACCACCAGTAAATCTCCGCGATCTACTGTAGGGACCATTACCGAAATATACGATTTCTTACGTCTTTTATATGCCAGAGCAAGCGATGCTTACAGTTATAATACGGGAGAAAAGATGGTCAGTTATGACGATGACCAGATCAAGGCACTAATTCTTGAGGCTTTCAAAGGAAAACGTATCAATATTTTATCGCCAATCATTCGATCCAGAAAAGGACACTACAGAGAGTTGTTTGAGCAAATTGCCAAGCAAGGTTTTGTCAAAGTGCGTACTGATGGTGAGATTCGTGACATTGAGAAAGGCATGAAACTCGATCGCTATAAAACACACGATATAGAAATTGTAATTGATCGTTTAAAAATAGATGAACATGCCGATCATGATAAACGATTAACCGAGACCATAAAAACGGCCATGTATCATGGTGATGACGTTCTGATGGTGATCGATCAGGACTCTGATGCTGTGAGGTACTTTAGTAGAAACCTGATGTGCCCGAGTAGTGGGTTGTCTTATCCCAACCCTGAGCCTAATAATTTCTCTTTCAATTCACCTAAAGGTGCATGTCCTAAATGCAATGGTATAGGTGAACTTTATGTGGTTAATGAAAATAAGATTGTACCAGACGAAAATCTATCCATCCAAAACGGTGCACTGGCACCACATGGACCACAAAAAAAGAGCTGGATATTCAAACAGTTTGAAACCATAGCCGAACGCTTTAATTTCTCGCTTAGTGATCCCTATAAAAGTATCCCGGAAGAGGCCAAACAAATGATCTTATATGGTGGGAAGGATAAGTTTTCGGTAGAAAGCAAAACCCTAGGTGTAACCCGCGATTATAAAATAGATTTTGAAGGTGTTGCTAATTTTATAGAAAGCCAATATAAATCAACAGACTCAAAATCCTTAAAACGTTGGGCCAAAGATTATATGGACAAGATCAAGTGTGATGCCTGTCATGGTTCGCGCTTGAGGAAAGAATCCCTTTATTTTAAAGTAGACGGAAAAAGTATTGCAGATGTTGTAGATATGGATATTGTTGAGCTTAGCAATTGGCTAAAGGATATCGACAAACGTCTTTCTGAGAAACAACTGAAGATTTCGGAAGAGGTCATCAAAGAAATTAAAAACCGTGTACAGTTTCTGTTGGATGTGGGCTTAAACTACTTATCGCTCAACAGGAGTTCCAAATCACTTTCCGGAGGCGAGGCACAACGCATTCGATTGGCAACTCAAATCGGATCGCAACTGGTCGGTGTATTATACATTTTAGATGAGCCTAGTATTGGTTTGCATCAACGCGATAATGAAAAACTCATCAACTCATTAGTATCACTCCGAGATGTTGGCAATTCGGTAATCGTGGTAGAACACGATAAGGACATGATTGAACGTGCAGATTATGTCATAGATATCGGCCCTGAAGCCGGACGACATGGTGGTGAGATCATTAGCATAGGAAGCCCAAAAGAGCTATTAAAACACCATACACTGACTGCAGATTACCTCAATGGGACTAAAGAGATTAGCGTTCCTAAACAACGTAGAACGGGCAACGGGAAAAAATTAATACTCAAAGGCTGTACAGGTAACAACCTTAAAAATGTGGACGTGGAATTTCCCTTAGGAAAAATGATAGGAGTTACTGGAGTTTCCGGTAGTGGAAAATCGACATTGATCAATGAAACGCTCTACCCCATTCTCAATGCCCATTATTTTAATGGTGTAAAACAACCCATGCCATATAAAAGCATTAAGGGGCTGGAACATATTGATAAAGTCATTGACATTAACCAATCGCCAATAGGAAGAACTCCGCGTAGTAACCCGGCAACATACACTGGGACATTTAGTGAGATTCGAAGCTTATTTGCTAAAATACCCGAGGCCATGATCAGAGGTTATAAGCCCGGGCGATTCAGCTTTAATGTTGCGGGCGGACGTTGTGAGACCTGTCAGGGTGCTGGCTTACGGGTCATTGAAATGAACTTTTTACCCGATGTGTATGTAGAATGCGAAACCTGTCAGGGCAAACGCTTTAATCGAGAGACTCTAGAGATCAGATATAAAGGGAAATCGATTAGTGACGTGCTGAACATGACCATAGAAGATGCCGTAGTATTTTTTGAACACATTCCAAAGATCCATCGTAAGCTCAAGACCATTGAAGACGTTGGGCTAGGGTATATTACTTTAGGCCAACAAAGCACAACACTCTCTGGTGGTGAAGCACAGCGTATAAAACTAGCTACTGAGTTGAGCAAAAGGGATACAGGAAATACATTTTATATTCTGGACGAACCAACTACTGGTCTCCATTTTGAAGACATAAATGTTTTAATGAACGTACTTAACAAGTTAGCCGATAAAGGAAATACCGTATTAATCATTGAGCACAATCTTGATGTGATTAAAATGGTAGACCATATTATAGATATAGGGTACGAAGGCGGAAAAGGCGGAGGGCAAATCGTTGCCCAAGGTACTCCAGAAGAAATTGTTAAAGACACTAAAAGCTACACTGCAAAATTTTTAAAAAAAGAATTGAATTAGCGAGTTAATAAAATAGCAAGTATATTAGACTATAAAGACAAACGACAATACATATGAGAAAAGAGCATAAACATAAAGGATGGAACGAAATTAAAACCAACGATTCTTGGGCCATCTTTAAGATTATGGGCGAATTTGTAACTGGTTTTGAACGCATGAGTAAAATAGGACCTTGTGTTTCTATTTTTGGTTCTGCAAGAACCAAGCCCGAAGATGAGTATTATCAATTGGCTGTAGATGTTGCCGAAAAAATAGTAGAGCATGGTTATGGCGTTATTACCGGTGGTGGTCCCGGAATCATGGAAGCAGGAAATAAAGGTGCTCATAATGCAGGCGGAACATCGGTTGGCCTTAACATTGAATTGCCTTTTGAACAACACGACAACCCTTATATTGATTCTGATAAAAATCTGGATTTTGATTATTTCTTTGTTCGCAAAGTCATGTTTGTAAAATATTCTCAGGGATTTGTAGTCATGCCAGGAGGTTTTGGCACATTAGATGAACTTTTTGAAGCCATGACGCTGATCCAAACACATAAGATCGAAACATTCCCTATTATACTTGTTGGCACTAAGTTCTGGGGAGGTCTTATCGATTGGGTAAAAAACACATTACTTGAAGAAGGTAATATTAGTCCGAAAGATTTGGATTTGATCCATTTGGTAGATACTGCAGATGAGGTCATTGATATTCTTGATAGTTTCTATAAAGAATACGACTTAAGTCCTAACTTCTAAGAAGTTTTTGCTAATAATGAAAAAGAAAGCTTTAAGTATTGCATGCATGTACATATGCTTTACGTTTTCTGTAGTTGCACAGGAAACGTTTAAAGTGATGTTTTATAATCTGTTAAATTACCCTACAGAAAATACGATTTCTAACAGAGAGCAATATCTGGAGACCATTTTAGAAGACTATCTGCCAGATCTGTTCTTAGTTTGTGAACTCAATAACGAAACAGGAGCCAATACCATTGAAGGTATTACACAGTCTAGTATTCGTTCGAGTTATACTATGGCTAATTATGCTTCAAACACATCTGATGATGCTTCGGGTAATCAGAACAACCTACAAAACCTATTGTATTATGATAGCTCTAAATTTATTTTAGAAGCGCAAATTATTATTCCTACGGATCTTAGGGATTTTAACATCTACAAATTACAATTAAATACTATAGATCAAGTAAGCAACCCTGTAGAAATCTATGTTGTGGTTTGCCATCTTAAAGCCTCTAGTGGTACATCTAATGCACAACGTCGTTTTAATATGGTACAGGAACTTGAAGATTTCTTTAGTCTGTTACCTTCTGATGCCTATGTACTTTTAGGAGGTGACTTAAATCTTTATACGGCTTCTGAACCTGCATTTCAAGAGCTTACAAATAATTCTAACAACATCACATTAGTCGATCCGGCAAATAGAATCGGCGGTTGGAGTAATAATACAAGCTTTTTAGATGTCTTTACACAATCTACACGCACTCAAAACAATCTGGGAGGCACATCCGGAGGTTTTGACGATCGTTTTGATTTTATCCTTACCTCCCAAAATATGTTGAACAGTACTAGTGCTATCAGATATGTTAATGACTCGTACGAAGCCTATGGTAATAACAAGCAATTAAGCTGTTACAATAGTGCTATAAATGATTCTGATTGTTCCGGACCGTTATATTCTTTTCAAATACGTAACGCACTACACAATTTTAGTGACCATCTTCCCGTTACTGTATTATTGGAAACCGATGAGACGCTTTTAAATGTTGAAGCTCTTGAGGTCGCCAAAAAATTGCTACTGAAGAAAAATCTTGTTGAATCAGAATTGGCCATTACCATTAATGCTGTAGAATTGCTAAATCGTGAATTGGTCATTCATAACCATTTGGGTCAAAACGTAAAATCGATTTCGATTAACGCTTTGGATGATATGGTTGTTGATATTTCTGAGCTTAACAATGGTATTTATTACATAGCAATTTCAGGTTTACATATTAACCCCCTAAAATTTGTAGTTGCTAATTGATAAAAAAGTTACTCATATTCATTGCATTAATCGTTGTTGCTAAATCTACTATAGCACAAAATACAATTGATATCATTGCTGATTTGGATACCAATACCAAAACCATAGCCATACAGCAACGTATTGTATATCAAAACACCACAAAAGACACCTTAAATGAGATCTTTCTAAACGATTGGAATAATAGTTATTCTACAAAATCAACACCGCTTGCCAAGCGATTTGAAGAAGAATTCAGCACAAAGTTCCATTTGGCAAAAAGTGAACAAAGAGGGTTTACCACGGTAACATCTATCAAAGATAACTCTGGAAATGTATTAACGTTTTCTAACCTAAAGGAACATCCCGATGTTATTAAAGTAACTTTGTCATCTCCCTTATTACCCAATCAATCCTATGATATTTCTTTAAACTATATTTTATTGGTTCCGGATGACACGTTCACCGGCTATGGAATGAACAAGAATAAAGACTTTAGTTTAAAATATTGGTATATCACTCCTACTCTATATGATGGCAAATGGCATTATTACAGCAACAAGAACTTAGACGACCTTTACATTCCTAAGTCTGATGTAACACTATCCATTACACATCCAAGAAACTATAAAGTAATTACTGAACTTGATGTAGTAAACCTAGAACCTAAAGACGCATTCCAAACCAGTACATTCTATGGAAAGGATCGCATAGATAGTTATACAGCGATAGCCAAATTACCGGCTTACAGTTATGTGCAAACCGATAATTTCACATTAATATCAGATATCAATACCAAGGGACTGGCACCGCAAGAGAAAGCGATTCTAAACGATAAGATTACCCGGTTTCTGAGCGAAAACCTTGGACCATACCCTCATAAACGCTTATTAGTATCTGAATTGGATTATAAGAGAAGTCCTTTGTATGGTCTTAACCAATTACCGGATTTTATAAGGCCTTTCCCTAATAGTTTTCAGTACGAGCTGAAACTGTTAAAAACGGCATTGTACAAATACCTAAACAATACCATACTTACGAATCCCAGAAAAGACCATTGGATCAATGAGGGTTTACAGATCTATTTTTTAATGCAATATGTTGAAGAAAATTATCCTGACATGAAATTTCTGGGAACGCTGGCTAATGTATGGGGCTTACGATCTTTTCATGCTGCTGATGTGGATTTCAATTTTCAATATTTCCTATATTTTATGGAAATGGCAAGAAAGAACAGAGATCAACCATTAACCACTTCTAAAGATTCTTTAATAAAGTTTAATGCCAATATTGCAGGCAAATATAAAGCGGGTGTTGGGCTTAACTATCTTGATGATTTTGCAGATGATATCAATTTAAAGGAAAGTATTACAGCGTTTATTGAAAACTATAAGTTGCAATCAACATCCACTAAAGATTTTGAAAACTACTTAAAACAACAAACGTCAAAAAACATCGATTGGTTCTTTGAAGACTATATCAGTACAAGAAAGAAAATCGATTTTAAGATTAAGGATGTCGTAGCCAGTGAAGACTCCATACAAATTACCATTAAAAACAAGCGTGATAACAATATGCCTGTATCATTATTTGCCATGAATAACGATTCTGTTTTAAGCAAATTATGGATTGAAAATGTCAAAAACGAAAAAACACTGACCATTCCAAAAGGCAATACAAATAAACTGGTACTCAATTATGACACTACCATTCCGGAGTTTAATCAAAGGGATAACTGGAAGTCCTTAAAAGGATTCTTCTTTAATAATAAACCTCTTCAATTCAGATTGTTTAAAGATATTGAAGATCCTTACTATAATCAAGTATTCCTGATGCCATTAGTCGAATTTAAAAACATTTATGACGGTCTTACATTAGGTACAAAAATTTACAATAAAACCATTTTAAGAAAACGTCTTAATTACAGGTTTTCTCCACAATATGCCATAAACTCAAAATCTTTAACGGGATCAGCATCTTTATTTTACACACATAATCTCGAAAATCAGAACCTTTTTGACATCACTTATGGTATATCTGCCAGTTACAGATCTTTTGCCGAAGACGCTTTCTTTACAAGAATACGCCCGTCATTGACATTAACATTCAGAGATGATGATGATTTCAGATCAGACCGTTTAGATCAAATTAGGATTCGGTATGTCAGTATAGAGCGTAATATTGGACCAGACGCCATCATAGAAGAACTTGACGAAGAGCCAGATTATGGTGTGTTTAATATAAGATACTCGCGTTCTAATCCGGGCATCATTAATTATTCACGATTCTTCTCAGATTTTCAGGTTGCTGATAAATTTGGTAAAATTGCTGTAAATTATGAGTACCGTAAACTTTTCAAAAACAATAGAAATTTTAACTTCCGCTTCTATGCCGGTACGTTCTTATGGAACAATACCAGTAATGATTCAGATTTTTTCAGTTTTGCACTAGATCGGCCAACAGATTACTTGTTCGATTTAAATTATTTAGGGCGCTCTGAAGCTTCCGGACTGTTCAGTCAACAGATTATTATTGCTGAAGGTGGATTTAAATCGCAACTTCAACCGGAATTTGCTAATCAATGGATAACCACAGCAAATGTAAGCACCTCAATATGGCGCTATATTCAGGCTTATGGAGATATAGGTTTGGTAAAGAGCAAGTACAATAATGCAAAATTTGTTTATGACTCTGGTATCAGGTTGGTATTGGTCGAAGACTATTTTGAAATCTTTTTCCCTGTATATTCTAATTTAGGATGGGAAATTGCTCAGGACAATTACGATCAGAAAATACGTTTCATGTTTACTGTAGATCCCCAGGTCCTTTTGGGGCTTTTCAGAAGAAAATGGTATTAGCATATTCTTAGCTTTTTGTTAAAAAAACACTTAAAATTATATTATTCTCATTTTTAAACAGGTGTTTTTAACAATATTTCAACATTATAACATTTTTGAACATTGCAAAATCGCTGTGAATTTTGTAACTTCGCGCTGCAAAAATCTCTATATATGAAAGCCAAGCCTAATACAAAAACAGAAATTACATTTGACGATTTTAAAGCTGAAGTTGTAAACGATTACAAAATTGCAGTAACGAGTCGTGAGTGTAGTTTATTAGGCCGTAGAGAGGTGCTTACCGGAAAAGCCAAATTTGGAATTTTTGGTGATGGTAAAGAAGTGCCTCAAATAGCCTGGGCAAAAGCATTTCAAAATGGAGATTTCAGGTCCGGATACTACAGAGACCAAACATTTATGATGGCTATAGGGGAGTTAACCATAGAGCAATTCTTTGCAGGCCTCTACGCCAATACTGATCTTAAAGAAGAACCCATGTCTGCCGGTCGGCAAATGGGCGGGCATTTTGCCACACACAGTCTTGACGAAAATGGCCATTGGAAGGACCTTACAGCACAGAAGAATTCCAGTTCGGATATCTCTCCTACTGCAGGTCAAATGCCTCGATTGCTTGGTTTAGCACAAGCTTCAAAAATCTACAGAAATGTAGAAGGTATAGATACTACGAATTTTTCTGATCAAGGTAATGAAATAGCTTGGGGTACTATTGGCAATGCCAGTACCAGTGAAGGCTTATTCTTTGAAACCATCAATGCAGCCGGTGTATTACAAGTACCTATGGTGATTAGTATATGGGACGATGAATATGGTATTTCTGTCCATGCGAAACACCAAACCACAAAAGAAAACATTTCCGAAATACTGAAAGGCTTACAACGCGATAAGAAAACTAAGGGCTACGAAATTTTTAGAGTCAACGGATGGAATTATGCAGAGCTTATCGATGTGTACCAACGTGCTTCACAATTATCCAGAAAAGAACATGTACCTGTGATGATCCATGTGCAGGAGTTAACACAACCTCAAGGGCATTCTACTTCAGGATCTCACGAGCGCTACAAAGATAAAGACCGTCTAGCATGGGAAGCTGAACACGATTGTAATGCTAAAATGCGGACGTGGATGATAGCTAATAATATTGCCACTGACGAAGAGTTAATTGCACTTGAAAAAGAGATAAAAAAAGCAGTACGGGATGGTAAAAAAGCGGCTTGGTCAGCTTTCATAAATCCAATTAAAGATGAGCAAAAACAAGCATTATCCCTATTAGAAGCTCTAATTAATGTTAGCAGTAACGGTGTATTTATTACTAAGCTCAAAAATGATCTGGAGGCTTTAGATGAACCCTTGAGAAAAGATATTTTATCAGCTGCTCGTAAAGCACTACGATATGTCATCTCTGAAGAAAGCACTGAAAAGCAACAGCTACAAAGCTGGATAAGCAATTATATTGAAACCATTCAACCAAAATACAGTTCGCATCTACACAGTGCATCTGATCGTAATGCTTTAAATGTAGAAGAAGTTCTACCTACCTATGATGACAATGCTGAGGAAGTAGATGGCAGAGTGGTTTTAAGAGAAAATTTTGATGCCATTTTCAGTAATTACCCTGAAAGCTTGGTATTTGGTGAAGACGCCGGTCATATAGGTGACGTTAACCAAGGTTTAGAAGGGCTGCAGGAAAAGCATGGTGAGCTACGAGTTTCCGATACCGGAATCCGGGAAGCTACCATACTGGGACAAGGTATAGGAATGGCCATGAGAGGCCTAAGGCCAATTGCTGAAATACAGTATTTAGATTACATTCTGTATGCACTTCAGATCATGAGTGATGATCTGGCCACAGTTCAATACCGCACTAAAGGACGACAAAAAGCTCCCTTAATTGTAAGAACACGTGGTCATCGCCTGGAAGGCATATGGCACTCCGGATCTCAAATGGGTGGTATCCTAAACCTAATCAGAGGCATACATGTACTGGTACCAAGAAACATGACCAAGGCAGCAGGTTTTTATAATACACTTTTAGAAAGTGACGAACCGGCTTTAATTGTAGAGTGTTTAAACGGCTACCGATTAAAAGAAAAGTTGCCTAATAATATTGGAGCTTTTAAAACTCCTATTGGTGTTGTGGAAACTGTCAAAGAAGGTAGCGACATTACATTGGTATCCTATGGCTCAACATTACGACTTGTTGAACAGGCTGCCAAAGAGCTTTTAGAAGTCGGTATTGATGCTGAGGTTATTGATGTTCAATCCTTATTACCTTTTGATCTCGACCATGATATTGTAAAAAGCGTCGCAAAAACCAACCGCTTAATGGTTATAGATGAAGATGTCAAAGGCGGAGCTTCAGCATACATACTCAATGAAATTTTAAACACGCAAAATGCATTTCAGCATTTGGATAGTCAACCCAAAACGCTAGCAGCACAGCCCCACAGGCCTGCTTATGGTAGCGATGGCGATTATTTCTCAAAACCTTCAACCGAAGATATTTTTGAAGCCGTTTATGAGATCATGAACGAAATGAGTCCTATTGATTTTCCAAAATTGAGATAATAATACTACATTTAGGTTTTTAACCTAATACTGGTGTTTCCCGATTTTAATAGATATAGCTTACCACTACTCATTCTGGTTTTACAAGGATTGATCTTTGTCATACTCCTGTTATCCAGATATTACAGAAAACGGAACATCTCTGATCTGTTTCTGGGACTTATTTTATTGCTGAGTAGCTATTTCCAAATTTGCTACACTGTAGGATTCATGGGTTGGTATGATGAATACCGAACCACCAAGATCAATTACTTTTTAATCAATATCACTTATGCGCTTGGGCCTTTGATCTATTTTTATATCAAATCCATTACCGCTTCCAATTTCAAATTTAAAAAGAAACACTGGTGGCATTTTTCACTGGCCATACTATTTGTGGTATACCGGTTAAGCATCTACACTTATGATGCATTACAGCCTGGCTTCAGTGAAACTCAAAATGGCTATCTTAAAATTCACCTGGACGAAGCCTACGTTCAGAACATCTCCAGATTTATAGAAACGTCGTTTATGTTATTGTATTTGGCATTTACCTTTCAATTGTTTTATAACTACAGAAAAAAGATCAAGCAATACTTCTCTAATACCTATAAGCTGGAGCTAAACTGGATACTCAGCTTTCTTATCCTGTACAGCCTTTCTTTCTTATACGGCACGGTCCAGGATCTTATTGGAGCATTTTACACAGACCTAAACTATGTACAACGCTGGTGGTTGAATCTATTTGTTGCTGTAGTAACCTTATACGTAGGTATAAAGGGTTATTTTACGGATACTACAAAACTTAACACCCTCGACTTTACCTTTTCGCCAAAGACTATTGGTATTCCTGAAGATGCCAGTGATTTTGAACACAAATCCATTTCAGAAGCGCAAATTGCGACAGTTAAACGTTTAATGGAAGAAGAAAAAGTCTACCTGAATCCGGAACTTAATTTGTCCGATTTAGCAAAAATGGCTGATATGACCCGAGGTCAACTCTCCGAAATCGTTAATACGGCATTCCATAAAAATTTCAATGACTTTGTTAATACGTATCGTGTTGATGCTTTTAAAGCCATGCTCAAAGAGGATAAGCATAAGCAATTATCATTACTTGGAATTGCTCATGAATGTGGCTTCAATAGTAAAGCAACATTCAACAGAGTATTCAAAAAATTAACAAGCTACTCACCTACCCAATACCTTAACTCCATTTCAAATTAAAGGCTTAAATTATACGTTTTCTATTCATTTGAGACGTCTCAAATCGTATATAATACGTCTAAATACGTTATAAGTCGCGTAATACCATTCCGGTTTGCAACTTTGTGTCATCAAAACCAAAATACTCAAAACATGACACGATTAAAACAACTCTTAAAATTTATGATTACACCAACCATTCAAAAGCAATGGTTTTCAGATGCCACATTTGCCATTATCAGAATATTATGCGGCATTGGATTATCCTTAGGATTTGGATCGGATAAATTTGGTGTCCCCTGGACCGCTTCCAGTCAAAACTTAGATCTTTTTGAAGTTTCTGCCTGGTTTCCTGAAGATGTAAAAGCCTATGGCGGCTTATTTGCTATGTTTCCGGTATTCTTCGCCTGGATGGGGGCTTTTAGTGAAGCTGTTGGCGGCGTAATGCTAGCTCTGGGTTTAGGTACCAGAATATGGGCTTTCCTGATCATGTGTACCATGCTGGTTGCCATATTCATGCAAAAATGGCACATGGGATTATGGGCCATGCTTCCGGCAATGGGTTTCTTATGGGTCGCCATTTATAACCTTACCCTAGGCTCTGGACGTTTCGGATTAGATTTCTTAATCACAAAAAAATTAAAATAATATAACCATGAAAACAGTACAATCCATAATAGTTTTAATACTCATCGCGACATGTTTAATGAGTTGCGTACAAGATACGCACGAAAAAACCATACATTTTAAAGTGGACATGTCTAATGTTCCTAACGCAAACAATGTTGGTGTTAAAGGGCAATTCCCGGGAGAATCCTGGGAAGACATCTATAAACTCACAGATAGTGATAATGACGGGATCTACGAAGGCAGCATAACATACAGTACGGGACAAGGGTGGGTTAGCTTTAAGTTCGTTAATGAACTTGAAGTCTTTGAACTCAACTGTCAAAATAATCGTTCCATAAGCTTTAAATATGAGCCAGAAACCATTGTATATGAAGCTTTATTTGACGATCAGGAAGGCAAACAAACCACAATTAAAAACTAACATAATGAAACACATCACATTACTGCTATTACTTATCGGAATGACAAGTATGGCACAAATCAAAGGCAACAAAAAAATAGAGACCCGAACATTTGAAATTGAAAATGTTACCCATATAAAAATCAACTTCTATGCTAAAATTACCATAGATCAATCTGCCAGAGAGCATATGACAATTACCACAGACAGTAATTTATTTGACCGTATTGATAAAACGGTTGTTGATGGCATACTGCACTTAGACCAAAAAGAATGGATATCCCCTTCTCAAAATGCTATTATTACCATCGGAGCGCCTCATTTAAAACGTATAGAATCTGGCACTCACGATATCACAAAGCTCATCAATATCAATAGTGACTTGCTTCAGATTAATGCACCAATAGGTCGCATTATCGTTGAAGGAAAAACAAAAGAATTAAGGCTTGGTGCAGAATTAGCTTCCATAGATGCCTCAAAGCTTATTGCAGAAAATGCTTTTGTGAACCTATGGAGTTACGGAAAAGCTAAAGTTAATGTAACGAATACACTTTGGGCAGAAGTGGCCAATGATGGTGAACTGGTTTATGTAAACACTCCAAAGAAAATAGATTCAAAAACCAAAAATGGTGGTCGGGTATCCTATATAAATAGTGCTAAAAAAGTAAAAAATGGAAAGATCTCATTCATCAATTTTAAAATTAAGAACAATTCGCCTAACAGAAATCATTTTTACGTTATTGGTCCCAAATCAGACGGTTCAAAATTCAGCTATGGTTTTCCAATGATGCCAAATGCCAAACGCCATGAAGATTGGAGTGTTGGCACCAAAGTATTTAAAGTAAATAGCTTAGGATTTAGAAAGCTACTTGTTACAATTAAAAAGGAAGACGAAGGCAAAACCATCAATCTTTTTTAATCTAAAACCTATCTTTTTACACATAAAACCATCATAGCTATGATGGTTTTTTTATATTTATAAGCAAACAACCGTACGTATGCTTACAAAGTCTGATAAAGCTGAGCTAAGGCGTACCATCTTCAGACATTTAGATGGTTTAGCCACAGCTACCACATCCTATGTACTTTACAAAAATGATGTTTTAAAATACCTGTTAGCTAAAGAACACGTTAGTCTTAGTGAACTCACAGACACCTTTAGTGCCAATGAAGGCTATCTCAATGTAGGGCTTAGAGTGCTAGCATCTCAAGGCTGGTTAGACCAACACATCGACAATTCTAACGATAGTGTTGCTTACCGCATAAATGATAAAAGCAAAGCTGCTTTCGATCTGATACCACTTTATGAAGATGCTGTAAAATTGCTTAGTTATTCTGATCGTTTTGCTAACGACAAAATGATTAGTGCAGACGCTTTCATTGCCTTAGAACGTATTTTCAAGAAGTTTGAAAGTAATTATGGCTTGGAAGTCTCTGACGAAAACTCAATAGCTTATCAGGTACTTAAACACATCGAAGGTGTCATTGCTGCCCCTATAATTGTATTGTTAGGTGTTAACGGTTTATTTCATAAATACTTTATGGAAGCCTCCTTTACTGCTGAAGAATACCATAGAGACCCTGAAAGCTTCAAAAAGATACTGGATTTTTTCGCACATTTAGGCTGGTTCAAGAAAAAAAAGAACACCTATCAGTTTACGGATAAAGGTTTGTTTTTTGCTAAGCGGGCAAGTGCATATGGGGTTACCGTATCTTACATCCCAACGTTTTTAAAACTGGATGACCTTATTTTTGGAGACCCTCTGGTATTAAAATCCTCTTCCGATGAAACTGAGAAACATGTACACAGAGAGATGAACGTTTGGGGAAGTGGTGGTGCCCATGCTACCTACTTTAAGGTCATTGATGATGTTATTATTGATTTATTCAACCGGCCTATTGATGAGCAGCCAAAAGGTATCTTAGATATGGGTTGTGGTAATGGTGCTTTTATAGAGCACATTTTTGACGTTATTGAACAACGAACTTCTCGTGGTAAACTACTCGATGAACACCCATTATTACTGGTAGGTGCAGACTTTAACAAAGCCGCTTTAAAAGTGACTCGTGCCAATCTGATAAAAGCCGACATCTGGGCTAAAGTTATCTGGGGCGATATAGGCAGGCCTCACCTACTGGCAAATGACCTTAAAGAGGATTATAATATTGAGCTTTCTGATCTTTTGAATGTGCGTACATTTTTGGACCATAACAGAATTTGGGCGGCGCCAAAAAATGACACGAACAGAATTAGTCGTTCTACCGGAGCATACGCATATCAAGGAAAACGATTAAGTAATAATCTTGTTGAAGCGTCATTACTTGAGCATTTGTCCAAATGGAAACCTTATGTAGAGCGGTTTGGTTTACTAATCATTGAATTGCATACTATTGCTCCTGAGCTTACAGCTAAAAATATAGGACGTACAGCAGCTACCGCATACGATGCTACCCATGGCTATAGCGATCAGTACATCCTAGAAATGGATGTATTTAAAGCCATTGCGGAAGAAGCCGGTCTAAAACCTGATGCTGCTCATTTTGCTAGGTTTCCTGATAACGAATTGGCTACCGTGAGTGTAAACCTCTTAAAAGGCGTTAACTAATGGCCAAAAACACAACAGATACTAATAGTGAACTCATTACCCGTGACTGGCTGGCCATAGAACGTACAAAGCTAGCCAATGAACGGACCTTCTTAGCTTATTTCAGAACGTTTATAGTTATTCTGGGCACAGGCGTTACTATCTTAAAATTGGAATGGTTTTCGGACCTTAGATCGTTTGGAATAGTACTCATTGGACTTTCTGTGCTCATCCTCATTGTTGGTATTGTTCGATTGCTTAAAGTAAGACGCCTGATTAAAGCCCATTATAAAGGTTAGTTATTCTCTAGAGTATTGTTTGGCATGAGCAGCATCGTGTTCGTCGAAATTTGTTGCCTCAATTTCTAGAATGTATTTGTTTCGTCTGAAACTTTTAAATCGGAAACATTATGAAACCAAAAACCATCATCTTTATTCTTTGCTTAATCGTACTTAATTCCTGCATTGTAAAATCCTTACAGCCCTTCTATACTAAAGACGCGTTAGCTTTTGACAACAGGCTTATCGGAAAATGGGTCGATCAAAAAAAAGGCGAATGGCGTGTAAATTCCTTCGAAGAAGTCTTTTATGCCGGAATTGACAAAGACAAACCACTATCTGAGGAAGATCAAAAAGCATATGATAATTATAAAGAAGGCTACCTTATTTATTACACAAAAAAGGAAAAAGAAGTGGCTTTCCTAGCCATGCCCTTTAAAATTGACGACCAATATTTCGTTGATTTTATACCTTTCGATTACGATACGAATAACATCAATACTCTGGCAGCAGATCATTTGCTAAAAACACACTCTGTCTCTAAAATGGATATCAATTCGGATAATGAGATCCAGTTTTCCTGGTTGAGTGAAGATCGTATAAAAGATTTATTTAAGGATCATAAAATAAAACTCAAACATGAAAATATTGGTTGGGACGAAACCCTATTGCTAACAGCTTCATCTGAAGAACTCTATGCGTTTTTAAAAAAATATATGAAAGCCGATATTAGTGACAAATGGAAAGCATCCGATCGTTTAACATTAACCAGACAAGATGCAAAACCTTAATATAGAACGGCTCATTAAATACAGAAACTACCACAGACCACTGATGTTCAACAGCATTTTGTGGTCTCTGGCATTTGTAGTGCTGATATTTATTTTTTCTAAAGGGCAATTGCCTGTAAAGATAGATGTCATTTACACGGTAGCCTTTTTGCTATTTATAGCTATTCCGGTAGTTATTAATTTCTACGTTTTAATACCATCATTTCTTAAAAAAGAGCGTTACGGGTTATATATTATCGCTTTTATTCTAAATATCTTTGTTTTTTCTGCAGTATTTAAATGGCGTTTTCAATACTTACTCGACGGTCTCTTTCCTGACTATTTTTTTATATCCTATTTGTCTCGTACTAACATCTACATCATATTTAGTATATTCCTTATTGCTACGACATTACTCAAACTAGCCGAAGACTGGTTTTATTTTAATACTAACGAGAATAGAATTTTAAGGCAAGAAAATCAACATATACAAACACAGTTATCGTCCTTGAGAGCGCAGATCAATCCTCATTTTTTATTCAATTCACTCAATGTCATTTATGCATTAGCCCTGGATAAAAAGGACGTTACCACCAAAGCAGTGGTACAATTATCGGACATCCTAAGATATGTTATCTACGATTCTGACAGCGAACGTGTAGCTCTAAAAGATGAATTGACACTTTTAAAAAACTATATTGCTTTTCAAGGTCACAAAATGCATAAAAAAGACATCGTCAATTTTAAAGTCAATATAGAAAATGACAACTACGAGATCTATCCAATGCTACTCCTACCCTTATTGGAAAATAGTTTTAAACATGGCATTTCCATCTCAGATACTGATGACAAAATCTTTATAACTATTACACAGAACAGTGATAATTTTAAGTTTGAAATTTTAAATTCGAATTACAAAAATAACGTTCATTTCAATGATGAGTATTCTGGTGTAGGTTTAGAAAATATTCAAAAAAATCTGGAATTGGTATATCCTAATCAGCATACATTTAGCATTGAAGAACATGAAGATAATTTTAAAGTAACACTTAAAATAAACACTCATAAATAACACAAATAAAATACAATGCATTATTATTGATGATGAAATGTCATCGCAACGTGTATTGCAACGTTTTATTGAAGAAACCGAAGTCCTCGAGCTCAAAGCAATATGCAATAATGCTAAAGAAGCCTATAAGTTTTTGCAATTGAATAATGACATCGATCTCTTATTTTTGGATATCAACATGCCACAACAATCCGGATTGGATTTTTACAAAAGCCTTTACCATCCGCCAAAAGTGATCTTTACCACGGCTTATCCCCAATATGCAGTTGATGGTTTTGAGGTCAATGCCATTGATTATTTACTAAAGCCTATAGCTTATGAACGTTTTTTAGCCGCAGTAAATAAAGTGATTACGCTTAAACAAATGTCTTCTGCCGATAATGATTTTATCGTTCTTAAGGAAAATAAGGCGCTACACAAAATAAAACATAACGACATTCTGTTTGTAGAAGCATTTGGCGATTATGTCAAAGTATATACCCCCGATAAGACAATCATTACTCACAGCACCTTCAAGGCCTTATTAAATATGTTACCAAAACAATTCTTAAGAACTCACAAATCTTATAGTATTAACTTAGAGCATTTAAGTTTAGTTTCAGGAAATCAAATTCAATTACAGAAGTATACCATTCCTATCGGTCAAACTTACAAAGCATCGGTAGTTAAAGCACTTAATCTCTAATTATCTATGAACATCGCTACCATAACTCATATAAAAAAGGAACTCCAACACTTATCGCATGATGAGCTGATACAGCTATGTTTAAGATTGGGGCGATTTAAAAAAGAAAACAAAGCACTCCTCACCTACCTCCTGTTTGAAGCTCATGACGAAAGCGGTTATGTAGAAAGCGTAAAACAAACCTTAGACGGTGATTTCGAGGCTATGAATACAGATAGTTATTTCTACATGAAAAAGACGATCAGAAAAATTCTAAGACAAATCAGAACCTACAACAGATATTCTCTGAATAAGGCTACCGAAGTAGAGCTGCTCCTTTATTTTTGTCAAAGACTAAATACCATCACGCCTTCCATCCATAAAAACACAACGCTGAGTAATCTTTATCAAAGGCAACTCGTCAGTATTGAAAAAAAACTAAGTTTACTTCATGAAGACCTGCAATACGATTATAATTTGCTACTCGAAACGCTTAAAGTGTAATCTCTTAAATCCTTAAACATGTCCATCATACAATTTGACAACTATTCCATTCGCCTTTTATCTGTTGAAGATCTGCAACCATACTTTGAAATGGTAGAAAGAAACAGGAGCCGCCTGGAAGATTTTTTTACCGGAACCGTATCTCGTACAGCAACATTAGAAGATACCAGAATCTTTCTTGAAGAGATCACCAAACGTATTGAGGCAAAAAGCTACTTTCCATACATTATTATTGACAATAACGACAACAAAATAGTTGGTTTTCTAGATCTTAAAAATATAGATTGGCAAATACCTAAAACTGAAATGGGCTCATATACTGATTTGGCTTATGCCGGAAAGGGCATCACATCAAAAGCCTTTAAATTGTTTTGCGACTATTGCTTTGAAACTTTTAAGTTCAGGAAATTATTTTTAAGAACCCACCAGAGTAATAAAGCTGCTATTGCTGTTGCTGAAAAATGTGGTTTTGAAAAGGAAGGTATCATCCGCTGCGATTATAAAACAAGCTCAGGAGAGATTGTGGATTTGGTATATTATGGTCGCTTGAATGACACGTAAGTTGTTTTTTGAATGAGTTATAGGGTCAACTTAACTCATGATTTTAACCAGTAACTCTTTAAGCAAATCGCCTTGTGGTGTGGCATTAGCACCAACACCTTTGCTTTTCATATCAAATTCTCTTAATGTCCCCACAACCTGACTCACCTTCTTCATAGGATAATGCCTAGCAGCAGTTAGGTATTCGTTAACAAAATAAGGGTTGATCTTTAAGGCACTGGCCACACTTCGTGGTGATTTATCTTTTAAGCCATGTAAATGTAATAGCTGAGAGAAAAAATTGAATAATAAGGCCACACTAACCACCATTGGATTATCCTTGGGGTTATCTGCAAAGTATTTTACAATTCTGAAGGCTTTTTCGGTATGCTTCTCTCCCACGGCTTTACGCAATTCAAAATTATTGAAGTCTTTACTTATACCTATATTTTCCTCTATATGTTCTGGTGTAATTTGAGTGCCTTCAGGCAACAGTATCTTCAACTTATTGAGCTCATTATCTATTTTGCTAAGATCAGTCCCCAAAAACTCCACCAGCATCTGAGCTGCTTTTGGAGATATGCTGTACTTCTGTCCGGAAAGCACACGTCTGATCCAATCGGCAACCTGATTCTCGTATAGCTTTTTACTTTCATAAACCACTCCTGTTTTTCGTATGGCTTTATAGAGCGCTTTACGTTTATCGATCTTTTTGTATTTGTAATTCACCACCAAAACCGTTGTGGGTTGTGGGGTATTGACATAATCTGAAAGCTTTTCGATGGTTCGGCTTAAATCCTGAGCTTCTTTTACTATAATAACTTGGCGCTCAGCCATCATAGGGTATCGTTTGGCATTACTTACAATATCATCTACAGAAACATCTCTGCCATACAATACCATTTGATTGAATCCCTTTTCGGACTCGTCCAATACATTGTCCTCTATAAAATCAGAAATCTTATCTATATAATAAGGTTCCTCTCCCATTAAAAAGTAAACGGGTTTTATTTTCCCAGCTTTAATGTCTCCAACCAATTGTTTTACCTCATCCAATGCGCAAAAAATTTCTAATTCGTAATGACAACTTCAAAAATAGAGTTTGATGTTTGGTATATTATTAATGTCCATTAACTTTGAATAAAATAAGTCATTATAGCAGTGCAAGAACTTAACTTTCCAAAGTATGAATACCGTCTCAAAAATACAGAAAATAAAATTTCTATTTTTGATGTTATCCGGAAAAAGTTTGTAATTCTTCAACCCGAAGAATGGGTGCGTCAGCACTGTGTTAATTTCTTAATCTCTGTAAAGCACTATCCCAAATCGCTTATTAATGTTGAAAAGGAATTAAAAATCAATACGCTCAAGAAACGTTACGATATTGTCGTCTATAATACCGATGGTAGTATTCATCTTATTGTAGAGTGCAAAGCGCCGTCAGTAAGCATTAATCAGCATACTTTTGATCAGATTGCGCGCTATAATCTGGCTTTAAATGCGACTTATCTTATGGTGACTAATGGAATAAATCATTATTATTGCCAAATGAACATGGAAGCAGAATATTATGCATTCCTGAGAGATATTCCACCTTACCAACATAACTAGATGCTGACATCAAAGGACATAGCCATCGTCATTTTAAACTGGAACGGAAAAGCCCTCCTTGAGGTCTTTTTACCATCGGTAATAACACATTCTGAGGCCGCCAGTATTTATGTTGTGGACAATGCCTCTACAGATGATTCCGCTGCTTTTATTGCCAGTCATTTTCCTCAGGTCAAATGGATACAAAATTCCACAAACGGTGGGTATGCCAAAGGGTATAATGATGCTTTAAAACATGTTGAAGCACCCTTGCTTTGCCTTCTAAATAATGATATTGAAGTTTCTAAAGGCTGGTTAGCTCCCATTTTAGACGCCTTTAATTCAAATGACACCATTGCCATTACACAGCCTAAGATTTTAGATCATAAGAATAAAACACGGTTTGAGTATGCCGGTGCGGCAGGTGGTTTTATAGATAAATACGGGTATCCTTATTGTCGGGGACGAATCTTTGAACATATAGAAGAAGATACCGGTCAGTACAACGACCTCATGGAGATCTTTTGGGCTTCAGGAGCCTGCTTATTTATCAAAAACCCTGTGTTTAGAGCTCTTGATGGTTTTGACGAGTCCTTTTTTGCCCATATGGAAGAAATAGATTTGTGCTGGCGGGCTTTCAACCAAGGCCATAAGGTGTATTATGTTGGTGATTCTACAGTATATCATGTCGGCGGGGCAACACTAAGTAACAGTAATCCTAAAAAAACCTATTTAAATTTTAGAAACAGTTTATTTACCATAGTCAAAAACACGCAACATCCTTTTTTTATTGTAATAATACGTTTAATTCTTGACGGCATTGCCGGATTCCGTTTTTTAATCAAATTACAGTGGCTACATTTTGTGGCCATACTAAAAGCGCACTTTAGTTTCTACAGGCATTTGCCTAAGCTTATCAAAGCCAGAAGGTCACTACAAAAACGTTCGGGATATTATCAAATAACGTCCATTGTCTGGAGCTATTTCATTAAGAACGACACCCATTACAGCGGTTAATAATTTAGTTAGTAAAAGTTTTGTTAATGACTGCCAAAACCATAACTAATTATATACTTTTGAACTATTATAATCTAAATCATTAATTGTATTTGACCATGAAAAAAGTCATGTTATTAAGTGCCGGAGCCATGCTACTATTAGCATCATGCGTGTCTAAGAAAGAGTATGCTGCACTTGAAGCAAAACAGAAAGAAACTCAAGATTTACTGAACTCTGCAACTGTAAAATTAAACAGTTGTTTGTCTGACAAAGCTGCAGCTACAGCACGTCTGGAAGGAATGAAAGAACAATTAGCAGATTTACGCAAAGCCAATCAGGATCTGATTGATACTAAAGGTAACCTGACCACACTCACTCAGAAGGGTGCTGAAAACTTAGAGCGTTCATTGGAAAGTTTAAAGGAAAAAGATTTAAAGATCTCAAGGTTACAGGATGCATTGACCAAAAAAGACAGTGTGACTCTGGCTATAGTTACCAGCTTGAAAAAAGAAGTGGGTATTAACGATCCAGATATTGAGATTAATGTAGAAAAAGGTGTGGTTTTCATTTCCATAGCCGACAAATTATTATTTAAAAGCGGTAGCTACAATGTTACTAACCGCGCTAAAGAGGTGTTAGCTAAGGTGGCTAAGGTCATCAATAGCAAACCAAATTTTGAAGCTATGGTAGAGGCACATACGGATAATGTACCGTACAAAAAAGACCCATTATTAGACAATTGGGATCTTAGTGTTAAACGTGCTACATCTGTGGTTCGTGTTTTAGAAAGTCTGGAGGTAAACCCTCAGCAACTCATTGCTGCCGGACGTAGCTATTATGTACCATTAGTAGAGAATGATACGGCTGAAAACAGAGCTAAGAACAGACGTACACGTATTGTAGTACTTCCTAAGATCGATCAATTCTATGAGATGATAGAAGAAGAAATGAAAAACCTTTCTGCAGGACAGTAATTATAGACATGTTCTTCTAATAAGCAAAAACTCGGTAACTTTATCATACCGGGTTTTGTATTTTATACCATTATCTTTTTTTATCGTTTACTTAGATTCATAAGCTGTAGTAAATAATTAATAAGGCCAGTGTAACTATAATCCGCGCTCTCATATCGATTGGTTTTTAAATTCGATACAAAGCTAGAGGCTCAATTTTAGTTATAAAACCGATAATGAGTTAAGTAAGTCTTTGAATGAGTGAACTAATTCAGAACAGCCTGAATGGTTTTTTCGCGTTGAATTTTACCATTAACCGTTTCTATAAACTGCTCTGTGGCATAGATTTGCTTTGGTTTCTCAAATTTATTGAGCGCTTTTAATCCTTTTATGCTTTCTAATATGGTAGCAATAGCTACAGATGGCTTTTCAATAATGAGAATGAGCTTCTCTCCAAGTTCATCGTCGGGTTGACCGGCGACTATGAAACGTTCTTTAATAAGCGGTTGCAGTTTATCTTCAATATGTTCCGGAAATAATTTTACACCGCCTGAGTTCACCACATTATCATACCGACCCAACCATTGAAAAGACGTATCATTTTTAAGATCTATAATATCATTAGTCGTCAGCGCGCCTTCTATCAATTTTGGTGCATGAATCACTAAGCAGTCCCTACTGTCCGTTGAAAATGTTACGTTAGGCAACGCTTTAAATACATTACTCCCTTCGAAAACCTTTGATTGTAATGGTCTCACAGCAACATGGGTTACCGTCTCTGTCATACCATAAGTTTCATAAAACCTAGAAGTACAGTTTTTTATCTTTTCCTGCAGTGGTTTGGTAACTTTAGAACCTCCAACAATAATGGTTTTGATAGTGCTGGTATAGTCGATCATATTCTTAAGTTGTAATGGTACCATGGCACAAAAATCATAGGGCTTTTCATAATCAAACATTGGACTGGTGCTTGGTTCCACACAATCAATTTCCAAGCCTAATATCATAGCCCGTACCAACATCATCTTACCTGCAATATAATGGCTTGGCAAACAGTCTATAGCCTTGTCTCCGGGTTGTAATCCGAAGAAATCTCCTGTCGCTATGGCCGAATTTACCATGGCTTGCTTTTGTAACTTTATACGCTTAGGTGTTCCTGTTGAACCTGAAGTTTTCACGTATATATGATCTTTATCATTGAGCCAATCGATCAAAAAATCGCCTGTAACCTGCTCATAGGGGAGACCTTCTTTAATAAGACTATAACTGACCTCCTTGAGTCCTTCTCTGTCAAAGTGAATGCCATTAAATTTAAACCGATTATGTATCTTATCGTACTTTGGTGTCATGAGTTAACCGTCTCTAATTGCTCTGCTTTAGGTTCTGTAACCGGTCCAAAGAGTCTGTCTTTCCAATTGTTCCAACCGTATTTTTTAGATAAGATCAATAACATTATCGGATATACTATTAACACAGGTGCTATAATTTCCATCAATGAGCTGCCTGCCTGTTCTGCTGTATTCCTAAAAATGGCATCGGTTTGTAATGCTGACCAATCTGAAGTAATGAGCAGGGAGGCTAACAAATTATTTCCCAAATGGAATCCTAATGCCAATTCCAATCCTTCATCCATTAATGTCATAATACCCAATAACAATCCGGTACCCACATAAAAAATCATCATTTCAAAAAAGCCAATTTCTCCGACTTCCGGATTAGCGCTATGCGCTATTCCAAAAAGTATTGAGGTAAAGAATAATGGAAACCATTTATTCTTTACTAAAACGCCCAAATGCTGCATGAGATAACCTCTAAACAAATATTCTTCAAGACCAATTTGAAATGGGAATAAAACAATGCTTATTAAGAACAGAATGGCAAACTTAACAGGATTAAATTGCAATTCTATATTTGATGAGTCGTAATAGTAACCTATACCAAAAGTCACTAAAGTGAATATTGTAACCATTAAAAATGAAAAAACAATACGTTTCCAGTCGACTTTGGGTCGTGATGTTGTTAATGACAAAATACTCCTTTGATGTATAAATTTTACAAAAACAAAGAGCAATATTAAAAGTACAGCAAATGGTGCCAAATTTATAATGAGCGATAGATTTGACGGTATCTCTTTCATCATCTGATAGACCATTTCCATATCCTCAGGAGTAGACAGCAAATAGGTGATAAAATTGATTACAAATATGCCGCCTACTACTGCAGTAGTGAGCAAAAACATCCACACTTCTAATTTACCTTTATAGGCTTGTTGTATATAATTCATCTTACAGGTTAAATTTCCAATCTTTTGTTTTATCGTATTGCAAAGTACCATTTTTTACGGTTAATGGCGAATCAAAATTATTCGTGTACAAACTTCCTGTACCCAAACCTTGTGGTAATGGATTTTTGAGCGTATAGGTCCATTGCGATATGGCATTCAGTCCTATATTACTCTCCAGTGCACTGGTTACCCACCATTTTATATTCAAATCCTCTGCTGTTTTTATCCAGGATTCAGCACCGTAAAATCCGCCAATCAAACTGGGTTTTAAAATGATATATTGGGGCTTTATGGTTTGCAATACTTTTTGTTTTTCGGCGCTATAAAATACCCCTATTAATTCTTCGTCCAAAGCTATCGGTAACGGTGATCGCTCACACAAGTCCGCCATAGCTTCAAACTGCTTGGTTTGTATGGGTTGTTCTATAGAATGCAATTGATGTTCTGATAATTGTTTTAGTTTTTCTAAAGCATTATCGGGTTCAAATGCACCATTAGCATCTACTCGAAGTTCTATATCAGCTACTGAAAACTCTTTTCGTATCGATTTTAAAATGTTTAGTTCTGTTTGAAAATCTATAGCTCCGATTTTTAATTTGATGCAATCAAATCCAGATTCGATCTTTTCTTTGATTTGTGCTCTCATAAATGCCTCACTTCCCATCCATATCAAACCATTGATAGGAATGGTATCATAGCCTTTAGTAAATGGTGATGGAAAAAGTTGAAACGGATCTTCTGCTCTTATAGATCTTAATGCCATTTCCAAACCAAATTGAATACTGGGATATGCTACCAATTCTTCTGAAAGGTGAGTCACTCCTTTATTCAAATTGTTACAAACCCATTTTAATTTGTCTTCATAATCGGGCCGATCGTCTACAGAAAGTCCTCTTAAAATGCCACATTCACCCACTCCGGTTTTATCACCATCCTTAAGGGTTATGAACCAGGTTTCTTTAGTATCCATGATGCCTCTAGAGGTGCCACTAGGCCTTTTAAAGTTTAAAATGTACTTAGAGTAAGTCGCCTTCATCATTGATATTAAAAGTTATGATGCATGCTAAACTGCAATTGGCCTTTTCCGAAGGCATCCACTTTTTGGTTCATCCAGCCCAGCTGAAATCGAATTTTTGAATTTAGCACATAGCCCAAACCAAGATAGGTTCGGTTTCTATCAAACAACTCAACTGTTCTCCCGTCTCCAATATGGGTTTCTCCATTAATAAAAAGTTCATTATATAACGCTATATAGATCGCCTTCTTAATTAATTCGGCTTTATTTAAAGGGACATTTAAAAATAAGTTATAACGATAGCGTGTTCTGAAATCCTGATCTTCTACAAAACGCTGCTCATATCTGAAACGGTGTGTCAAATAAAATCGATTGCCCAATTTCTGAGGTATCAAAGCTTCCTGGTAAATACGGCTTTCATTAGACGTAGTGTCACTATCTCCAAATTGTCCGGAAGTGATATTGGCATATCCTAAAGTAAATTTAACACCCGCATTTTTGGGTGAAAATGTCACCCCCGAACGTAGCATTAGCTGCTCTAAATCGCCTAGAAACTGCCAGTCTCTATATTGAAAATCGCCCTGAATCCCCCACTGACTCTCTTTGAATTGATGGTTGTAGAAATACATATACCATGCTCCGGTTTGGGAAGTATCTACTTGAGCTTCTGAAAAACAGAAGGATGTCATAATAAAAAGCGTTATAAATTTTAATCGCATTGTCTTATATTTAATTTCAAATTTAATGATAAGCACTTATTTTAACTAATAATTAATTGAACTGATGTATATTTAATACCTATTTCTTATTAGAAAACGTTATGCCTGATTTTCCCAATATTATTCTCTACGCTATACCATTTTTTATAATTGCCATGTTGTTAGAACTCTACGTGTCTGTAAAACATCATATAGAAACTTATGAAGCTAAAGATGCATTCTCTTCTATAGCCATGGGGCTTGGTAATGTTTTTTTGGGTTTTTTAAGCAAAGGGCTGGTTTTACTATGCTTGTTTTGGGTGTATGATAATTACAGACTGTTTACCATACCTGTTACCTGGTGGTCTTTTGTGCTTATCTTCTTTGCTGATGATTTTTCATACTATTGGTTTCATCGTATTTCTCATCAATGCAGGTTGTTTTGGGCATCTCATATTGTGCATCACTCCTCTGAACATTACAATTTAAGTACAGCTTTGCGACAAACTTGGTCTGGAGGGTTTTATTCGTTTATATTTTGGCTTTGGCTTCCTCTGGTTGGTTTTCACCCTGCTATGATATTGTTACAAATGTCTATCAGTTTATTATACCAATTCTGGATACATACTGAAACCATACATAAATTACCTAAATGGTTTGAAGCTGTTATGAACACGCCTTCTCACCATAGAGTTCATCATGGTAGTAACCCTTTGTATTTGGACAGGAATCATGCCGGGATTCTCATTATTTGGGATAAGCTCTTTGGTACTTTTCAACCTGAATTAGAGGAAGAAAAAGTGGTTTACGGACTTACAAAGAACATCAAAACTTTCAACCCTATTAAAATTGCATTTGTTGAGTGGTTCTATATGCTCAGAGATATCATATCGGGTAAAAAATCAATCAAACACCGTTTCCTATATCTATTGAAGCCTCCAGGGTGGAAGCATGATGGCACAGGCAAAGTTTCTGACGATCTAAGAAATGAATGGTTAGCATCTAAAAAGGAAAGTCCTCAGTAAATGTAAAGCGCTTTTACAAATCGATACTTTCTCCTATTTCTAATAGCATTAAATCTTTATTCTTGTCAAAGAATTTTCGCTTGGCTGCTTCATGATCGATCTCAATATAGCCAAAGGTATCATAGTGGTAACCCAATATTTTATCACACTCTACAAAATCACTAGCTATGATAGCGTCATCAATACCCATGGTAAAATTATCGCCAACCGGTAAGATGGCCAAATCTAATGTTGTACTCATAGGAATAAGCTTCATATCCATAGTCAATGCAGTATCGCCCGCTATGTAAATTGTTTTATGCTCGCCTTCAATAACAAATCCTCCGGGTTGCCCTCCATAACTTCCATCTGGGAACGAACTGGTGTGTATTGCATTAACATATTTAATTTTCCCAAAATCAAATTGCCATGAACCACCGTGGTTCATAGGGTGCCCTTCAATACCCTTATGTCCAAAATGCATTACGATCTCATAATTGGATATGATTTTAGCGCCACTTTGTTTAGCTATTTGATCTACATCTGCGATATGGTCCTCGTGGGCATGAGTAATTAAAATATAATCTGGTTTTAAACTGGTAACATCTATATGTTTAGCTTTATCATTTGGTGTAATAAAGGGATCTACTAGTATAAAAACGTCTTTAATCTGTATACCTATGGTCGCATGACCGTAAAATGTTATTTTCATGATATAAGTGAATACTATTTATAACTCTAATATAAGATATAACCAATACCTATAAGTAATGCAAACACAAAAGTTGTCAACGCCAATACTTTCAGTTGGCCATCAAAATCATTAGCTGATTTCGCATTTTTAATTTTTTTAATGTGCACAATAAGTGGGATGTATGCTATGAGATATATAAAATTATACGGTTCCACATAATACAGTATGGAAAAAAGTATACCACAAAACATAGCTCCAGCTATAAGGAAGTAATGGTATTGCTTCGCTTTCCTAAGTCCTAACTTAACTGCTAATGTGATTTTATTGGATTTAGTATCAGATTCAATGTCTCTCATGTTATTGAGATTCAAAACCCCTACACTCAATAGCCCCAAAGATATGGCTGGTAAAATCACCACATGATCCAATGTCCTCGTATACAATACATAACTCCCTAAAACACTCAAAAGCCCAAAAAATAAAAATACAAACACGTCTCCTAAAGCTCGATAACCATATGGGGATCGTCCCATGGTATAATTCAATGCAGCGTACACTGAAAAACCTCCTAAAGCAATGAAAAGTAATACATATAGAAAATTAGAGTGTCCAAAAGCAGCATATACCAATGATAGCACTAAAAAAATGACTATCAAAATGTTGAACTTTATGGCTTCAAACATTTCTTCAGGTGTAATTTCACCGCTTTGTATGGCTCGTTCAGGTCCAACACGATCTTCATTGTCTGTACCTTTTACACCATCGCCATAATCGTTAGCCAAGTTGGATAATATTTGTAAGCTTATAGTGGTAAAAATGGCTAAAAACAGAATCCAATAACTAAAATGACCATTGTAGTATGCCATGCATGTTCCTACAATAATTCCAGAAACTGATAACGGTAATGTTCTTAGTCTCATGGCTGAGAGCCATGGTTTAATTTTTTTCATCAAATGAGGGCGTTTGAACTATTAAAAATTAGGCGATTTATGGAATCCATTTTTTATCAAAATTAGGCTTACGCTTCTCTAGAAAAGCATCTCTACCTTCTTTTGCTTCGTCTGTCATATAGGCTAAACGTGTTGCCTCTCCTGCAAATACCTGCTGCCCTACCATACCATCATCGGTGAGGTTCATAGCAAATTTGAGCATCTTAATAGATGTTGGCGACTTGGCCAAAATCTCTTGGGCCCATTCATACGCAGTATCTTCTAATGCTTCATGTGGTATAACCGCATTGACCATTCCCATCTCATAAGCCTCTTGTGCAGAATAGTTTCTTCCCAGAAAAAAGATTTCTCTGGCTTTCTTTTGTCCCACCATTTTTGCTAAATATGCTGATCCATAACCACCGTCAAAGCTGGTAACATCTGCATCAGTTTGCTTAAATATCGCATGTTCTTTACTTGCCAATGTTAAATCGCAAACTACATGCAGACTATGGCCTCCACCGACTGCCCATCCCGGCACCACAGCGATAACTGCTTTTGGCATGAAACGAATAAGTCGTTGAACTTCTAAAATATTTAATCTATGATATCCATCTTCTCCAACGTAGCCCTGATGTCCTCTCGCCTTTTGATCTCCTCCAGAACAGAAACTCCAGATACCATCCTTAGTTGATGGTCCTTCTGCACTCAACAATACCACACCTATGTTTACATCTTCATTTGCATCATAAAAAGCATCGTATAGCTCACTTGTGGTCTTTGGACGAAAAGCATTTCTTACATTTGGTCGATTGAAAGCTATCCTTGCAACGCCATTACATTTCATATAGGTAATATCTTCGTAAGATTTTGCAATTTTCCAATCTATTTTACTCATCTTTCGTATTATTTTGACTGTAAAAATAAGGAATTAATAATAATGCTTAATATCTATATTTTTATTTGTTTTATTATGCAAGCATAATATATTTGCAGGCTAATTTTTTTATATGACGATAGAAAATTCCCCTAAGATTAATTCTATACGTGAGCAACACACTTTGGCATTAGGCGATCTCTATTTTTTTGATCATTTCTTAATTGCTGAATTTAAAGAAGGTGTAAATATTGATTTTGATAACTTTAAAGAAGCTAGTCTTCTTATTCGCCAATTTTATGGTGATCGCCCTATCGGTTTTGTCTCTAACAGAGTTAACTCTTATTCCATAAATTTAACAGAAGCTGAAAAGTTTAATAATGCTTATCCTAATTTAAAAGCGCATGCTGTTGTGGCTTATAGTACGCTATCTGAAAAGATTTATGAGATTGAAAATCATTTTTTTAAATTCAAGAGAGAGTTGTTCCATGACATCGATGAAGCCATAGAATGGGTAGAACATATTTTAAATTCGGAAGTACATTCTTAATCTTCGTTAAGATGAATACCGTCTTCTTTGATGGTTATCTTTCTGTTTTTATAAAGCGCACCTATGGCTTTTTTAAAATTCTTCTTACTCATCTGCAGTTCTGTCTTTATGAGCTCTGGACTGGATTTGTCGTTTAATGGGATAAATCCATTGTTATCTATTAAAGTAGTAAGTATTTGCTGCGCATTAGGCTCAATAGCTCGATAACCTATTTGTCGTAATGTGATATCCAGCTTGTTGTTATGTCGTATCTTTTTAACGACACCTTTAAGACGATCGCCAATGCTAATGTCTTTATAAATATCATCTTTGAATACCATTCCTATATGTTTTTTATTGACGATAACATTCATGCCCAATTCTGAAGGGTGAGAGATGATAACGTCAACTTCTTCAAACTTTTCTACAGTTAATGTCTTATTATCCAGAAAGCGATTGGTTTTACTAGAAGCCACCAGTCTATCCGTTTCTTCATCAAGATAGCAATACACTAAATACCATCCGCCGGTCTTCATTTTAAAGGCCTGTTCTTTAAACGGACAAAACAATTGCTTTACCAATCCCCAATCTAAAAATGCACCATATTTATTCACCTGATTGCATCTCAATACTGCAAAATCTCCTTTAATGATATACGGCTGATCAGTTGTTGCCACAGGGCGTTCTTCATTATCTAAATACACAAATACCTTTATCGTATCTCCAATCTCAAAATCTTCCGGAACGTACCTATTAGGCAACAGGACTTCATTATCATCAGTATCTCCTAAAAATAATCCCGGCTCGGTATCTCTTAGAATTGTAAGTGTATTATATTCTCCTAAATTTATCATGCGGCAAAGGTAGCAATATTACTTTCTGTAATAAAAAAAGCGTTACAATTCTAATCAAATTATAACGCTTGAATTTTACAATTCAATATTTTTAGTATACCGATTCTTTATTAAAATGCTTGGTTAGTAAATAATAAACTACAGCTCTGTATTTGTTACGATTAGATCTTCCATAAGTTTCCATAACGGCATCTATACCTTTATCAAGATCTGCACTATCACTTAATCCTAATTTTTTAATAAGGAAATTGTTTTTTACAGTTGCTAATTCTGATTCATCAGAACCCGATACAGTTGCTGCATCTGCATTATAAATTGATGGCCCTAAACCAATAGTAACTTTCGTTAATAAATCTACATCAGCATCTACTCCACATTTCTCTTTAAGATCAATCACATACTTAGCGATTAGCTCGTCTCTTTTACTCATTTTGTAATAATTTTTAGATTAATAGTTTTATCGTCATCTAAAGATAACTATTTCTTAGACACATATAAAATAATAAAGTCACATCTTAACAATATCTTTACTTAATATATTTAAAGTAATCCAGTAATATCTTATCATTGATATGGGATGAAGTGAAAATCTCTAATAACTTAGGCCGATCAGATTCCTTATAAAAAGAATCTAATGCCGCTGAAAGACTCTGTTTATCCTTGGCCGTGGTATACTCCAAGTTGTACATGTCGCATATTGATTTTGCCTTTAATCCATGCTTGGTCTCAAAATAAGTGTCAAAATTTTCTGTGTCTTTGTGTCCCGGTAAAATTCTAAAAATACCACCGCCTCCATTATTAATTACTATGACTCTAAAGTTGGATGGTATATGGGTATTCCAAAACGCATTACTGTCATAAAAAAAACTCAAATCTCCTGTAATAAAGGTTGTCTGACGATCGGAAATTACAGCTGCTCCTATTGCTGTGCTGGTACTTCCATCAATTCCACTTGTGCCTCTGTTACAAAACACTTGTAATGTCGGATTAATATCAAACAACTGTGTGTACCGTATGGCCGAGCTGTTTCCCACCTGCAATTGTGAATGATCTGGAATGGCTTTTAAGACCACATCAAACACTTCAAAATCACTAAACGGAATGTGTTCTAGATATGCTTCATGTTTAGAAGAACGTTGCGCTTTGACTGTACTCCAATACGGTTTATATTCTGATTGCAAAGGTTTTACTTTTGACAAAAACATTTCAAAAAAATCATTAGGAGTGGTTTTAAAATGTTTACTCAAACAGAAAAACGTGTCGTTTGCTCGCTCCTTACCTACATGCCAATGCTGCTGTGGTTGGTACTTTCGTAAAAAGGCTTTTATCTTTTTAGATACCACCAGGCCTCCAAAGGTCAATAGGATTTCGGGTTGTAGCTTCTCAAAATCAGTATCTTCTAGAGGTGCAATAATTTTGTCTATACTAGGAAAAAAGCCTTCGTGATATAAATTTGATGTGGTTTCTGTAAATACTATAACACTATCGTCCTGAGACAGTAGTTCTAACCACTTTTGCTCTATACTATCGGGCGAATTAACCCCAACAAGAATCATTTTGCGATGGGCTTTTTGCCAATCGTTAATCGCATCTGACATGTCCGTTTTATCAATACGTTCTGTTTTAACATCATATTCGATCTTATGAACCTCGACTTCCAGCCTGTTAGTGACCTCATATAAGGGTTCATCAAATGGGCAATTGACATGCACAGGTCCCGATTGTGTAATCGCTCTACTAACGGCAGTATTGATCTCCTGCTCATTATATACCTGAATATCTTTTGAAATGTTTAAAAATCGTTCCGTTTTGTCTTTTAAAGACCGAATGATTTGAGGTTGATTTTCTTCCGCTATGTTTGCATGATTTCTTATGTCTAATTTTAAATTAGCGTTGTAATGTACATGCGTTCCATACACATTATTCTGTTTTATGGTTTGCCCATCTCCGATATCTATTAAATACTTTGGCCTGTCAGCAGAAAGTACAAGCAACGGTATGTGACTATAATAAGCTTCAGAGACCGCCGGAAAATAATTCAACAAGGCACTACCCGAAGTACATACCAAAGCAACCGGTTGTTGTAATTGTTGCGCGATTCCTAAAGCAAAGAAGCCTGCGCAACGTTCATCTACAATACTGTAACATTTAAAAAAACTGTCGTTTGTAAAACTGATCGTCAGCGGTGCATTACGACTTCCGGGAGAAATAACAATATGTTGAATATGATAAGCCTTGCAAAGTTCTGCAACGGTTTGAGCTAAGGGTATTTTTGAGTAATTCATCTAAAGTACAAAGATACAAAACCGACCATGATAGTTAAAATAAAACCTTAAGCATTGTTTTGGTTTTAGATACTGTTTCTAACCACTCATTATCTGCATTCGAGTCTTTGGTAATCCCCCCTCCTACATAAAGGTTAACTTTATCATCAAAGACTTGCATACATCTTAAGTTCACATACAAATCAGTATAACTCTTAATGGCCTGATAAGCGTTGTTCTCAACATTTCTTTTATTGGTATTTCTAGATACTTTAGTTTTAAGATTCAACTCTCCAAAAAAACCGGTATAAAACTCTCGTAAATACCCCTCTTCTTCTAAAATAAATGCTTTTGATGTACTCTTAGGAAATCCGCAAACGGCTGGTGTAGGATGAATGGCATGAATAACATCATTTATAGTTCCGGCTTGCACATCTAATCGCCCTGTGATTACTGACTTTAAGTGCAGCAACTGACCTGCTCTTATCGTACTGGCCTCAGAGACATGCTGCTGTTTTGAAAAGGATTTCATTTGGTCAGTAATAAAATCCGTGACAATTTGTTGTTCGTCTATTTCTTTGGCAGTCCATTGTAACTGCTCATTTTCATTATAAACTTTTGTACCGGCAAGTGCTATAGTGGTATAATCATAGCCTTTCATGTTTAACAAAAGTTCTGGTGTAGCACCAATCCACATGCCAACCGCTGGATGATACCAGCAATATACCATTGCATTCTTATAACTATTAAACAGCCGCTTAAATACATTCAGGACTTCTAATCTCGTTTTTATGATTTCACAGCGAGACAATACAACCTTCTCTAATTCACCTTTTTTGATTACAGAAATGCCCTTTTCTACCAATGCCACATGAGCTAATTTGTCTTCGGTTTTTTTTGTAGTATCACCTTCGGAAGATTCATCTACAAGCAAGGTCTCTCGCTCTAATGTCATGACATCACATTCTGAAAGCGGGAACAAAATACTGGTTTCGCTAAGGTCAAATGGCGCAAAAACAAAACCCGATTCTGAAAAATCTGTAGTTGTATGCAACGTTTTATTCTTTTGCAAATAACCACATATTGTACTTTCAAATGGCTTACTATATATGACGAAGGGCAATTGTTTTTTATGATGAGCCTCTATGGCATTGAAAAAGGCAACCTCTTCCATCTCCTTAAGATTTAGGCAATGTAATTGTAGACAATTTACAGATGGAGATTAGCGTCTCGTTTTCATCAGTAATTCTAATATCCAGTAATTGTGTCGTCCTTCCTTTGTGTAAAAAAGTGGCTTTGGCATAGACATAGCCTTCTCTGACACTTTTAATATGGTTTGCTGTGATTTCTATTCCTCTTACAAAGAATTTTTCTCTATCAGTGAATATGTGCGATGCAAAACTTCCAACACTTTCTGCTAGTGCTGCCGATGCTCCGCCATGCAATACGCCATCGGGTTGATGCACACGAGGAGTAACCGGCATTCTGGCCACAAGATAGTCTTCTCCAAAATCTACCATTTCAATTTGCAAGGTTTCCATCAAGGTATTTTTATTGGCTTTATTGGCCAATTCCAAAACTTTATCTTTAGGCGGTAGCATATAAAAAATGTATTTTTAAATTCGGAATGTAAAAATACTATAATCGCACCAAATATGAATTCTGAAGAGAAAGAAATACACTATAGATCTACCAATTCGTATTCTACCTTAAATACACTTACTAAAAACACAAAAGCAGTTTGGTTTGTTTGCCATGGTATGGGATATTTAAGTCGTTATTTTCTGAAATATTTTAAACATCTAGATCCTGAAAAACACTATATCATAGCGCCTCAAGCTCCAAGTAAATATTATATACCGCCCAAGTTTCACGTAGGGGCCAACTGGCTTACGCGAGATGAAACTGAACAAGGCACGTCCAATATTATGAGGTATTTTGATGCTATTTTTGAGGCCGAGCAACTGCCTGAAAACATACCACTTATTGTTTTTGGTTATTCTCAAGGGGTTAGCGTTGCCATGCGCTATTTAGCAAGGAGACAATTGCAATGCGATCAGTTGGTTTTACATTCCGGAGGTATTCCTAAAGAGTTAAAAGCTGAGGATTTCAATCATTTACACCCCGACACCAAGGTTAAATTGATTTATGGTACTGAAGATGAGTATCTGGATGAGGCGCGTATTATGGAAGAAAAAAAGAGGGCTTTAGCGCTTTTTGATAAACGGATAGAAATCATTCCTTTTGAAGGGAAACACGTGGTTAATGTAGCCTTAATCTCAAATTTAATCCCATAGCCCTTGACACCTACTTACATGTCTAATATTCCATAAGTTTCTTTTACTTTTGTCTAAAACTAAATCTCTTGAAGTACACCTTTACTTTTTTGCTTACAGTATGCTTTATTATTTCCACATTTGGCCAATATAAAGTTAGTACCAAAAATCAACCCGACTGGATTGATTATCAGGAATACAATCAATCGCCTGAAGTTGACGAGGATGAAATTTCTCAAGGCACATTAGTGCTTCTTGCTGACTATCAAGTTAATATCCCTAAACAAGAGACTTACTTCAGATCGGTTAAAAGAATTACTAACACATCAGGGGTTCAAGAAGGTTCGAACATTTCTTCTGTTTATGACCCTTCCTATCAAAAAATAACATTCCACGCCATAAATATTATCAGGGATGGTAAAGTCATTAATAAATTGAATGCTGATCATTTTCAAGTCATACGACGCGAACTAAATGCTGAGAATTACCTATATGACGGTTCTTACACAGCAATGCTAAATATGTCTGATGTCCGAGTTGGTGATATTATTGATTTTAGTTTTACTATTAAAGGTTTTAACCCTATTCATGATGGAAAGTTTTCTAATATTTTTTACCTCACCGATTATGTCCCTATTGGTGAAATCAATGTTGCTATTTATACCTCAAGAGCGATTAACTACAAGCTGTACAACACGGATTTAAAACCTACAATTACAACTAATAACGGTTACACTGCGTATCATTGGAATATCGTAACACCAAAAGTGTTTAGCTATGAAGATTATATTCCTTCATGGAAAATTCTCTTACCAACCGTTATCGTCAGTGAATATGAATCATGGGGAGATGTTGCAGCATGGGCTACGAAGCTATTTGAGTATCATGAGCCACTAAGCGCAGAGATTAAGAAAAAAGTAAAGGAGATTGATAACACTTATAAAACACAAGGCAAAAAGATACAGGCTATTTTAGAATTTGTGCAAAATGACATTCGGTATTTGGGCTTAGAATATGGTATTGGCAAATATAAACCCAACTCTTCTAATAAAGTGTTTCTCCAGCGTTATGGTGACTGTAAAGACAAGAGTCTGCTTATGGTAAATATGCTAAAAGAATTAGGAGTTAAAGCATATCCAATGCTAGTTCACTCATCATTTAAAACTACGATTCTGGAGCTTCCTCCTTCTCCAGAATTCTTTGACCACTGTGTTGTTAAAGTAATTGATGATAAAAATAGCTTGCTTTATTACGACCCTACCATCAGTGATCAAGGTGGAGCATATAAAAACAAGCATTTTCCCAATTATGAATATGGACTTGTAGTTGATAAGTATACTACAGAATTTGATACCATAGTGTCTTCATCGAGTAATAATGTTAGCACCTATGAAGAATTTACGATTATGGATCTAAAAGGAAAAGCAACATTAAATGTAGAAACAACCTATAGTGATGTTGAGGCCGATAGGATGCGTACCTACATCAAGAATACTGGTAAAAGTACTTATCATAAAGAGCTTGAAAATTTCTATGCCAATTACTATAACAAAATAAAGCTTTCAAAAGATCCGGTTATTGAAGATGATTTGGTACACAATGAACTAGTCATTAGAGAATTCTATACTATCGATAGTATATGGAAACCTATGACTAATGAACCTCATAAGGTTTCTATTGAATTTGTCCCAACAAGCTTGCTAAACATAATATTCATGCCAAACATGGATCATAGAAAGCACCCTATTGAGCTACCTTACCCTGTAGCCAGAGAACATACAACAAAAGTAAAACTACCTATAAGATGGCATTTTGAGGAAATAAGCGACCTTATAAGTAATGACATGTTTTTTTACGATTGCAATATTGAGTACAATCCTAGCAATAATAGCATTTTATCAAAAAGTTATCTAAAAATTCAAAAATCTGCTGTAGAACCTAAAGATTTTGACACATTTTACAAAGACTTAAACACCTTAAATAAAACCTTTGGGTTTACTATTTTTACTGAAAAGAGTGCTAATTACAATACCCTCTTTGGTTCAGGTGTTGTGGATGCATTTACTTCTTTTTTAAAAGTAGTCTTGCTCATGATAATAATTGTTGGTATTATTTTATTTTTAATAGTAAGAGCAAACAGAAAAAAGTCAAGGCATTAAAATTATACATTAATAATGGTAATACCTACATTAGAAAACAATCGTGTTAAACTAAGTTTATTAGACCTCAGTAATTACAGACACTTAGAAAGCATTGCTCAGCAAAAAGACCTCATCTTTTATTCGCCTTCTGATATTTCTACGCCTGAAAAATTACGTGATTATGTTGCTTTAGCTGTGGATGGCTACTACCATAAAACCGTTATTCCATTTATAGTATACGATAAACTTCATAATAGCTACGCCGGAAGTACACGGTTTGGTCTTATTAACTGGCAACATAAGGTGTTACATATTGGCTGGACATGGATTGGGCATGAGTTTCAGGGTACCGGATTAAATACCAACATGAAATTCTTAATGTTACAATACGTCTTTGAAACTTTAGATTTTGAAAAAGTAGAATTTCGTATCGATGAACGCAATGTAAAATCCAGAAAAGCAGTAGAAAAGCTAGGTGCTACTTTAGAAGGTATTTTACGGAAAGACACCTTAATGAAGGATGGTCACCGTCGAAATACATGCTGTTATGGTATATTAAAAGAAGAATGGCCACACATTAAGACTTCGATATTTAAAGCCTTTTGATAGAACCATTATTTAGACGGTTTCCAACCGGGAGGTTTTACCAGATAATTCCAGGCTTCTTTTAAATTTTTAGCTTTTCTGATATCCTTAAAAATATGGTAGTATTCTATAAAATGTACTTTGATCGGATTTATTGTATTTATAGGTGTAGTCAATCCGTATGTAGGTGTATGTAACTCTTCTTGATAGGTTCCAAATAGTCTATCCCATATGGAAAGAATGGCACCATAGTTTTTATCGAGATAGATGCGGTCTGCACCATGGTGCACACGATGCTGCGAGGGCGTCATAAATAGTTTTTCGTACCATCCTAGTTTTCCTATAATTTCGGTATGTAACCAAAACTGGTAAGTCAGCATAACTAAAACTGATAGTAATACCACGTAAGGATGAAACCCCACCAGAATGGCTGGCAGGTAAAATATCCAGGTGATGAAAGCATCTATAAAAGACACCCGCAATGCTGTCGTATAATTGTAAATTGGAGAACTGTGATGTATGCTATGGTAACTCCATAATATTCTTACTTTGTGCTCTATACGATGTTCCCAGTAGTATAAAAAATCGATAAGTAAAATGCAAAGTAACGTTGTCCATATATTTATAGGCACTTGCCAGGGGATGTATTTAGCTAATAAGTAAAATACCGCAGTAAAGGCTACTACACTAAACTTTTCGGTAAGCTGGGCCACAATATAAACAGATAAACTGGCCCACATTTCTCCCAGACGCCATTTGGTAATTTTTCGTTTATACAACTCATAGCAAAACTCCACGATGGCTAAACCTACAGAGAAGGCAAAAATGATTAAAACGGCCAATCCTATATTAGCTTCTATATTTTGAATAAGTGTTTCCATATACTTATGATGATATCTATTATGCTGCAAAACTAAATGCTACATCATGCGCAGATGTGTCCATTTTGGACAATTTATTGTACAGGGATATAAATTTCAGTGATTAGTAGTTCGGGAGGAAGATCTGCTTCATAATTGGGATAAAACTCTAAAGTTGGTAAGTCTGCTAATTCCAGAGGCACATCCAGCATCCAGAAAGCGTAAATATGATGGTAATAGGCTTCAACACTTTTAGGGGTTCCTTTGTGCGTAAACTTAACATACTTTTGATGTTGATGTTGTCGCGTTCTGAATAAGCCTTCTGGTTCAATACCTAATGGCTGTTCTAAAATAAAGGCCAAATTATAACGCGAATGTATGTGATCGCTAATATCAGCATCATCTATAATTTCTGACATAATTATAGGTTCTTGAGAAAAGAGCTTTTTCGAAACAGCATAGTTTTCCAATTGTTGCCACTTTTCTTCTATAGCAATAGAATCGTTATGGTCACCTCTATACTCTATAAAGATATAATCAAAATCAGGCAGATATTCTATATCATATTGTAATGCTTCACGCTCTAAATGCTCTTCCGGGAGCATCATTTGTTGTATTGCCACTCTATGGGTTTCTTTTTTACGTCTAAAAGCTGAAGGCGCACTACCGTACTTACTTTTAAACGCTTTGCTAAACGCTGCTCTATCTTCAAAACCTACTTCATAAGCGATAGCTGAAACGTCCATACTAGAATACTTTAAATACTGTGCTGCTTTTTCCAGACGAAGCCTCTTAATATATTTACCGATTGTTTCGTTATGGAGCGCTAAAAAAATTCTGTTGATATTACGATATGAATAGTGGCAAACGGCTTCTACTCGCTCTATATCAATAGTCTCTTTGAGATGACCATCAATATAAGCTAGTAGTTTTTTGTAGCGTTGTAACTGTGTGTTGTTGGGCATATTATCTACTCTGTTCGAAATATAACCAATTAATCACAATCGCATGAAAAATGAATATAGCAAGATTGGAAAAGTAAAACCCAACTCATACCTTTAGTTTTGTTTTCATAAACGATAGCACATGTCAAAACCATTAACATCTAAAGCGTATTACCAACAGAACCTCAATCGTGTTGTGAATTATATTCATAACCATTTAGACCAAAAAATTGATATTGCACAACTGGCCGAGCTCACCAGTTTTTCGCCTTATCATTTTCATCGTATTACAAGAGCTATGTTGGGAGAACCTCTTGGTGCATATATTACCCGTACACGAGTAGAGACTGCTGCTAAGATGATTCGCTATTCGACTCTATCTATTGAAGATATTGCCTATAGTGTCGGTTTTGAAACGGCTTCGTCTTTAAATAAGGCGTTTAAAAATCATTTTGGAATTACCCCTAGTGCACATCGTCAAAAAAAGAAAATTAAAATCAAAACAACGAACAGTATGAAAACAACACTCAACATCAAAACTCCAAAAATTCAAATGATCGAAGACAAACAATGTTTGTATTACAGTATGCAAGGTGCTTATGATCAACTGGATTATGCTTCTGCATGGCCCAAACTATGGGCAGAAGTTAAAGCCCAAAAACTCTTCACTAAAGGTATCGAGCATTTAGGCTTACCTCATGATGATCCTAAGGTTACAGAATCCGATAAGATCCGTTATGATGCTTGCCTTATCATTCATAAAGATGCTAAACCTAACGGCGATGTGGGCGTTAAAACACTAAAAGGCGGAAAATTTGCTGTATTCTTATACCAAGGCAGCTATAAACATTTTGCTGAAGTTTATGACTACATGTTTAACGAATGGTTAACCAACACGGATCATGAATTACGAGATGCGCCTATACGCGAGAAATATATTAGCAATCCTGAACGTGTGGCTGAAGAAAAACTCAAAACAGAATTTTATATTCCTATCAAGTAGTTAATTGACTAACAATAGCTTTTACAGGTAAGATGGCCTTAGTATGTTCAATACTGGGGCCTGCTACCCAGACCGTTTTATAAGTCGCTTTTTTAGCGGCTTTTTCTGTTGCTTTCATACCTATTGAAAAGCGTACCATCTTTACCCATTTTTTCAGCTTTCGGTTTTTATTTAATACATTTTCTATCCAGGTGGATTTGGTTCCAATCTTTTGTACGTAAGGCGTGTTAATCACTGTACATGGTGTTCCGGATATACGTTCGGTCATCACAATATCTCTGGCACCGTAATCCACACAAGCTTGCTTGTACTCCTGAGTAACCTCAGCCTCTTCAGAGGCTATAAACGGACTCCCTACAGATACACCTTCAGCGCCATAGCTCAACATCTCATCTATATCTGCTTTACAGCCTACACCTCCGGCAGAAATAACCGGAATATTACAGTGTGTCTTTAACTCTGTGATCAAGGCTTCTGGTGATATATTTCCTCGATGCCCTCCGGCTTCATTATTAACTGCAATAATTGCATCAGCACCAAGAGCTTCTACTTTTTTGGCAAATTTCAGATCCGTAACATCACAAAATACTTTAATACCTACCTTATGGGCTTGCCTTATGGTTTCTTCGGGACTCCCCAATGAGGTGATGATAAAATCACACCCTTCTTCACATAGCACCTCTAATTGGCCTTTATATTTGATGTTTGATTTGTTCACAATAAGATTAAATCCAAAAGAACCGCCTTCAACTTTGGCTGCTTTTAAAGCTTTTATAGCGTCTCGTAATTCGTCTAAAGTTCTATAATTTAAAGCAGGTATACACCCGGCTATCCCTGCTTTCATGGCTTCACGAACCATGGGTACATTAGAGACTAAAAACATTGGAGCTTGTATGATGGGATATGTGATGTTGAGGAGTTGGGTCAGTTTTGTGTCTTTCATTAGTATTATTTGTCTCAAATATACTAATTTTTATTATGCATGCATAATAAAAATTCTCATGATTATCTCTTTGTATTTTCAAAAGATTGCTTCGAGATGTGTTAATCCTCAAAACGGTAATATCCACATTTTAGATAGGCGCCTTCTGGGAAGCTAATAGGATGATCGCTGTCGTGGTTTGTCTTTTTAAGAATTTTAAATCCTCTCGTTTGTGCTCTTAATACTTGTGCATTGATATCAAAAAAGGCTTGTGCTTGTACTCTTGATGAACATGAGGCCAATACCAAAAGTCCGTTTTTTGCAGTTAATTGAATACCAAGCTGTGCCAATTCAGCATATTTCTTTTTCGCCATTTGGACTTCAGATTGCTGTTTGGCAAAACTAGGCGGATCTATAACTACAACATCATAATCCTTTTGTTCTGCTATTAACTTTTTCATTTCCTCAAAGGCATCTCCAGCTATAACCTTATGTTTTCCTGAATAGGCATTGAGTCTACCATTTCTCAAAGCTAATTCCAAAGCGTGTTTACTAATATCCAGACTGGTTACGGTTTTAGCACCATGGTATAGTGCATGAGCGGAAAAGCCACCTGCATAGGAAAACACATCTAATACGCTTTTGTCTTCACTCCACTCACCTACTTGTTTTCGGTTATGTCGATGATCTAAGAAATAACCTGTTTTATGCCCTTTGATAACGTTAGCCATAAACTTTACGCCATGTTCTGTAAACATGACCTCTTCAGCTTCCAGTGTTCCATAAACGATGGAGCCATCTTGTAGTTGGTGTCTGTTTGAATGCTGCAAGCTTCTGCTTAAGCGTATAGCTATAGTATCTGCTTGTGACACGTCTTGCAAACTTTCTAACAGCATTTTTAAGTAAGGCAACCATATTTCTGAATATAGCTTGACCACCAAAACTTTGGCATATACATCAGCTATAAACCCTGGAAACCCATCATTTTCTCCAAAGAGCAAACGATAGCTGTCAGTATCTGTTTTTAAAAGTGCTTTGCGCTTTTCGTAAGCTTGAATAATACGGTTTCGAAAAAAGTCTGCGTTGATTTCGACTTTTTCAGAACTTGAATAGATAATCTTAATACGTATAGGCGACTTGGCATCATATAATCCCAGAGCTATGACCTTATTTTTGTTTTTACTAAAAATAATGGCCAAATCTCCGGTTTGTGCATCGTCATTGAGCTTAACGATACTGTTTGAAAATACCCAAGGATGTCCTTTCATTACATATTGTTCGCCTTTAGCGTTGAGCTTTACAGCAAGACGTTTTGGCGTGTAAAAGGGTGTTATGTGTTCTGAAAAGATCATGTACAGTGTTATGGCGCGAAAATACAAAACTTATATGCATAGTAACAACGTCATAATGTGGTCTTCTTATGAGTTTCTTCTTTTACTTCCAGAGATTACTTCGTTTCACTCGTAATGACAGTACGAAATAACGATTTAAACGTTATGACGAGCCGCTATACGACGACGCAATCTCATAATTTTGCTCTCTGTATTTTCAAAAGATTACTTCGCTTCGCTCGTAATGACAATAAAAAACAACCATTTAAACGTCATGACGAGGAACAACGTGACGTGGTCATCTTACAAATACAGAACGATTCAACAAATGACTTCACTTCGATCGTAATGGCATACAAAAAAACGCAACCATTTCTGATTGCGTTTTCTATGCTTAGTATTAAGATAATTTACTTAACTTCTTCAAAGTCCACATCTTCCACATCGCTACCTTCGTCTGATGCCTGACCGCTTTGACTGGCATCCGGTCCTGGTTGAGCACCACCTTGTTGAGCTTCGGCCTGAGCCTTATACATCTCTTCGCTGGCTACTTTCCAAGCCTCATTAATCTTCTCTAAAGCTGGCTCTATAACTGCTATGTCTTTAGTTTCATATGCTTTCTTCAATTCTTCTAAAGCATCTTCTATTGGTTTTTTCTTATCGTCTGATAATTTATCACCAAATTCTGATAATTGATTCTCTGTTTGGAAAATCATAGCGTCTGCCTGATTCAGTTTATCTGCTGTCTCTTTGGCTTTTGCATCTGCTTCTGCATTGGCTTCAGCTTCAGCTTTCATCTTTTGGATTTCATCTTCTGTCAATCCTGAAGAGGCTTCAATTCTGATATCTTGAGTCTTATTTGTAGCTTTATCGGTTGCCGATACTTTAATAATACCATTAGCATCGATATCGAAAGTTACTTCAATTTGTGGCACACCGCGTTTTGCAGGTGGTATACCGTCTAAGTGAAAACGTCCTATGGTTTTATTATCTGCTGCCATTGGGCGCTCTCCCTGTAATACATGGATCTCTACTGACGGCTGGTTATCTGCCGCTGTTGAGAACACCTGAGATTTCTTTGTAGGGATCGTGGTATTGGCCTCGATCAGCTTGGTCATTACATTACCCATGGTTTCTATACCTAAAGATAATGGTGTAACATCCAATAATAAAACGTCTTTAACATCTCCTGTTAAAACACCACCTTGAATACCTGCTCCAAGAGATACCACCTCATCCGGATTCACACCTTTACTTGGCGCTTTACCAAAGAATTTTTCTACAGCTGCCTGTACTGCCGGGATACGTGTTGATCCTCCTACCAGAATGATTTCATCAATATCACTCTTAGATAAGCCTGCTGCTTTTAATGCCGACTCACATGGGTCTATGGTTCGTTTTACCAAATCATCGATCAATTGTTCAAACTTTGAACGTGTTAACGTACGTACCAAGTGCTTTGGCCCGCTTGCTGTTGCCGTAATGTATGGTAAATTAATTTCTGTTTGTGCTGAGGATGACAACTCTATTTTAGCTTTTTCTGCAGCTTCTTTAAGACGTTGTAATGCCATTGGATCTTTAGTAAGGTCCATATTTTCATCGGCCTTGAACTCTTCAGCCAACCAGTTGATGATTCTTTCATCAACATCATCACCTCCTAAATGTGTATCTCCATCTGTCGACAATACTTCAAAAACACCATCTCCTAATTCTAATATCGATACATCATGAGTACCACCTCCAAAATCAAAAACTACGATTTTTTGGTCTGTACCTTTTTTATCCATACCATAAGCTAATGCTGCTGCAGTAGGCTCGTTAATAATTCTACGAACTTTTAATCCTGCGATCTCTCCGGCTTCTTTTGTTGCCTGACGTTGTGCATCATTAAAATATGCAGGTACAGTAATTACAGCTTCTGACACATCTTGTCCCAAATAGTCTTCAGCCGTTTTCTTCATTTTTTGAAGAATCATTGCGGATAACTCTTGTGGGGTATATAAACGTCCATCAATATCTACTCTTGGTGTATCATTGTCACCTTTTACTACTTTATATGGTACTCGTTCTGCTTCGTTCTTAGACTCAGAATATTTATTTCCCATAAAACGTTTAATTGAATATACCGTTTTTGTTGGGTTGGTTACCGCTTGTCGTTTTGCAGGGTCACCAACCTTGATTTCACCGCCTTCAACAAAAGCGATTACCGAAGGTGTGGTACGCTTACCTTCTGCATTTGGGATAACTACAGGCTCATTACCTTCCATTACCGAAACGCAAGAGTTGGTTGTTCCTAAATCTATTCCAATAATCTTACTCATAATTTTTTATATGCTATTTTGTTGTGTTTTACTTCTTTAAACTCAACATCAAAAAGTCAAGTATTATGCCAAGACCTATAATATGACAGCTTGTCAGATGAAAAAAATTTCTTTTCTAATGAAACATGGTATTTTTGGTATGCGATTTGATGTATTACCTATAAAATTATATTTATGAAAAAATTAGCCTTTTTAGTTTTTGCGCTTTCTTTTATTTTAATCTCATGTGAAGGCGATCCGGGACCTCCAGGACCTCCGGGTCTCAATGGTGGTCTTATTGTCTCGTCTGCTTTTGAAATTGAAGTTGATTTTAACGCAGGTAACAGTTATGAGTTTATTGAATCCTATGGGTTTGATGTATTACCATCTGATGTAACACTAGTATACATCTTATGGGATACTGTTAATGGCCAGGACGTATGGCGCTTAATGCCACAAACTGTGACTTTCCCTGATGGGGATCTGATCTACAATTTTGATTTTACACAAACCGATGTGAGATTCTTCTTAGATGGCACTACCAATCTTGATGCTCTAGATCCATCATGGACCCAGAATCAAACCTTTAGGGTTGTGGTTGTCCCTGCTGATAATGTTGATGGTGTGGATGTATCCAATCTAAACGCTATCATTCAAAGCCACCATATTGAAAGTTTTGATATCAGATAACAATATTAAAAAAGTCCGAACGTAAATTTTCGGACTTTTTTAGTTGTGAATAGACGCTTTAGCTTCTACAACCTTGTCGTCTTCTGGTATCTACCAGATATAATATTTTCCATTCGCCATCTTCTTTGATCATTTGAAAAGAATTGACGCCGCAATGACTAAAATTTCCCTGATACCAAAATTCATAAGGTGTCCAGGCATTAGCCATTTTCCCATCGACCTGAATACTAAAGTCCAGAAGCTTTTCTTCAAATTTATTGTCTTTTGGTATACTGGCTATAGATTTTATAAAGTCTTCATATTCGCTTTCATTTAAAACGGTTTCCCCCTCTTTATTGGTATGTATGGATTGCAATGTTACCTTATCAGAAGCCATACTTTTTAAAGCGACAGTGTCTTGCTTGTGAAATGCTTCAAAGAAGGCTATAATTTTAGATTTCACAGCATCTTCTTCTGATTGTTGTGCGTAAATTTGGGAGGTAATAACTAAAAATGTAATGAGTACTGTTTTTTTCATGATTTTAAAATTTCATTCAAAGTAGCAAGGAAAAGGCATTTCTGTCATAGAATAAACAAAAGTTTAACAAAACTGACTATTTTTACAGTTCTTAAAACATAATCAATGTCTGTTGCAAAAAAAGAATACAAGCGTATTACCGTTAAGACTCTGGTAGACATGAAGTCTAATGGCGAAAAAATTTCCATGCTTACTGCATACGATTATACCATGGCTAAAATTGTGGATGGTGCCGGTATAGATGTCATTTTGGTTGGCGATTCGGCCAGTAATGTTATGGCAGGTCATGAAACGACCTTACCCATTACTCTGGATCAGATGATCTATCATGCTTCTTCTGTAATTAGAGCTATTGACAGAGCTTTAGTGGTTGTAGACCTCCCTTTTGGCAGTTATCAAAGCGACCCTAAAGAAGCTCTACGTTCTGCCATTAGAATTATGAAAGAAAGTGGAGGTCATGCCGTTAAACTTGAAGGCGGTAAGGAGGTTAAAGATTCCATAAAACGCATTTTGAATGCTGGTATTCCTGTAATGGGGCATTTGGGATTAACACCTCAATCGATATATAAATTCGGGACATATACGGTCCGTGCCAAAGAAGAACAGGAAGCCCAGCGCCTCAAAGACGATGCTTTAATGCTTGAAAAAGCGGGTTGCTTTGCTATTGTTCTCGAAAAAATTCCTGCCAAACTGGCCAAAGAAGTGGCAGAAAGCCTAACCATTCCTGTTATTGGGATCGGTGCCGGTGATGGTGTAGACGGACAGGTCCTTGTGCTACACGATATGATTGGAATGACTCACGAGTTCAACCCTCGTTTTTTAAGACGTTACATGAACCTATATGAGGATATGACCAATGCCATTGCTCAATATGTGGATGATGTAAAAACCGGAGATTTCCCTAATACTAATGAGCAATATTAAGTTGTTCCAAGTATACTTTTGTTTTGAACCATAATATAGTTTCTAATAAAGACAACTTACAGGTCCTTTATGAGGACAATCATATCATTGTTATTAATAAGCGTTCCGGAGATATTGTTCAGGGTGATAAAACTGGCGACACACCATTGAGTGAAATTGTCAAAGCTTATTTAAAGGAAAAATATCAAAAACCTGGTAATGTATATTTGGGGGTCGTTCATCGGCTGGATCGCCCTACTACCGGTATTGTTATTTTTGCAAAAACCAGTAAAGCACTACCTCGACTCAACAAACTCTTTGCCGATAAATCTGCTCAAAAGACGTATTGGGCTTTAGTTAAAAAGCAACCCCAAAAACCTAGAGCTTCTTTAGTACATTGGTTGAGAAAGAATCCAAAGAACAATAAATCCACTGCTTTCATTAAAGAGACGGAAGGTAGCAAAAAAGCCATTTTACATTACGAAGTCATTAAAACATTAGATCGTTTCTTTCTACTAGAGATTGCCTTAGAAACTGGAAGGCATCACCAGATCAGAAGTCAACTTTCTGCTATCGGATGTCCTATTAAAGGTGATCTTAAGTATGGTTATGAGCGTAGCAATAAAGATGGAAGTATTAGTCTACATGCCAGAAAAATAGAATTTATTCATCCCGTAAAAAAAGAGCCTATTAGCATTACAGCTCCTCTCCCAAAAGACGCTTTATGGCAGGCTTGTAACTAAGTGATCTGTTACTTTATGTTACACCTTATTTAGGGGGTATTTCAATGTCAGGTTGGTTCCTTTTCCCGGCAGAGATGTCAGTTGCATTTTGGTATTGATTAGTGCGGCTCTATTTTTCATATTGATCAAACCAGCACCTTCTTCTATTGAAGATTCTTCAAAGCCATCACCATCATCCTTTGCTTCAATATGTAAGTATTCCTTTTGATAGGATATTACCACCTTCAAATGTTCAGCAGAAGCATATTTAATAGTATTAGAAAAAAATTCCTGCAAAATTCTAAACAGTATGACTTCGTCTTTTTTGTTTTCAAAATTAACCTTTTCGCCTTCTATAATAATATCTGCTTTTAAAAGGTTAAGCTTATTCAAACGGTTGATCTCATTAGCTACGGTCTTATCAAATCCCTGATTATAAATGACATCACTATTAAGGGATTTGGACAATGCCCGTACTTCAGCCAGGCTGTCCTTTATAACTTCAGATGTATCTAATAATTTTGATTTTATGGTCTCATCAGCAGCATGCATTACCATTTTGATCTGCATACTGGCTGCAGCCAAAAGTTGACCTACATTATCATGAAGTTCTCTCCCCACATGCTTTAAGGTCGTATCTTGTATTTCTTGTTGTGTTTTCAGCAATTCTTCATCAAATTTTCGCTGCTGTGTTATTTTATCTAATAAGAGTTTATTTTTTCGTTTTTGAAATGCAACAAAAAACATGATAAACAGGGTAACAAATACTAAGAGTATAACCGTAACATATATTATGAGCACTATTTGCTCTTCACCCAATACTTCTTTTTGTAATAAAACGACATGAAACATATTGTAAAAGATAAATACATAATAATATTAGAAATTAACAAAACAACTCTTCTGAATTCCACAAATTTTGGATTGTCTACATTATAGAAAGATCCAAAAATAAATAGAGGTGCGGTTATAATATGCCAAGCTAAAAGAATAGACAATAAGTAAAAATTTATATTTGAATAAAAGTTTAGTATCTCATCACTATTTATAACCTCGTAATAATACATTGCTACTCCCAATATAACAACAAAACATCCAAAAATAAAATTATACATGGATGCTGAGTACATAAATGAATTGGTATAAATCCAATACCCTATTGAAAACAGAAAAAACATAATATATGTAATTGAAAGTGCCTTTTTAAAATGCTGTTTTTCAATTAGCCTTTTAATGTAGAGAGAGATGAAAAGGATATTGAAAATTAGGTAAACATTATACAACCAATAATTATCTCTAAATAAGCTATTTTTTATGCTTAAAAAAATTGAATTGTCATAGTTATTTGACATGAGCTTAGGATAGTAGCCTATCAATTCAGTAATAAAAGTTAATCCTAAGAAAAAAATAAAAAACCGCAATGCTTTATCACGGTTTTTCAAATAATAAATATACCCTATTAGAAAAGCACTAGCTTGAAAAACTCTAGTTAAGAATGGATAATTATTTAACAAAAAGTCTTTCACAATTCGTGCTATTGAGGGTAATTTGCTCCAGGAGGATTACCTTGGCCACCATAATTTAGAGCATTAACAGTAGAGATATCTGCACTACTCATCTCATCTTTTCCAAGACTGTCTGGTGTTGTAGGCACTAAAAAGACTGTGGTATAGCCTGCTTCCCCTTTCACTTCAGGATAAGCGCCCATATAAATTCTTATACCGTCTACTTCATAACCTTGTTCTTTTGCTTGATGTTCTGCATAAGTTAAATAATCTCTTAAATCTTCAAGAGAGAACCATACAGATCTGTTATCGGGTCTACATAAAATTGTTTTACTGATCAACTTGTAGCGTTGGTCATAAGCTGCATCGAGGGTACAGGCTTCTTTTGGTGTAATGACACCTTTAGGTACTGACATAATTTTAGTTTTGTTTAGGGTTAATAAAAAATAAAATTTACTATTAATTAGTTCGAATTAAGGGCTTTATTTATGAATATCTAAATTAGTTATTTAATTACATAAAAAAAACAAAAATCGTAAGAATCCGTAATCATTTCTTACATTTTTGATCCATTAGTCCAAAAATAATACGGTTACCCGTAAATCATTGAGCTAATCAACTTATTGTCATTTCATTAAGATTAAAATCTATAGCGTAATCTCTATATATCTATTTTATTGTACGAAAAGTTATCTAAGTGTAGGTATAAAAATGTTCCATTCACTAATGCTTGTTCAATTATTAGCTACATATAAGGCCTCTCTTTATATAAATGCTACATAATAGTAAAAGCATCTAAAAGTCAAAGTCAGATTATAAGCACTACAATATTCTTACAAAAATTAAAAACTATAAACATATAAATTACTTGTCACTACCTATCTTCAATTTATGTTTTATGACCTTGGAAACGTAGTTAAAAACTGGTCGGTACTTTTTAAAACTTATACCTAAACATGCTTTGGTGTGTAATTAATCATCAATTAGTGATGGCCATTGTTGTAGCTCTAATAAATAGCTTAAAAAGGAATAAAAAATCATTATAGATTTTATCAATAGTAATTTTACAAAAACTTGATAATCAAAATAAAAAATACAATTAATTAAACTTAAGATTCATATATTAAAGTTATTAAAATACTATAGCATTTATACAAAAAAGAGGCGATATCATATGGATTCGTCCCTCCTCTTAATAGTGCTTATCGTTTTTACAAACTAATCAGATATTTAATTCTCAGTTACCCCAACCACCCTTCTCTATCTAAGCTTCTGTATTGAATAGCTTCGCTAATATGGCTCTCCTTAATGTTTTCTTTTCCTTCAAGATCTGCAATAGTCCTAGCAACCTTTAATATACGATCATAGGCTCTGGCAGAAAGGTTCAAACGTTCCATAGCCGATTTCAACAGTTGCAAAGACATTTCATCCAATTTGCAATATTCTCTAATCTGTCTGGTGTTCATTTGCGCATTGTAATGCACATTTTCTATTTCCGTAAAACGTTCTGATTGTATCTCTCTCGCTATGGTAACACGCTTTCTGATCGCATTAGAAGCTTCACCTTTTCTTTCATCTGATAGCTTTTCAAATGGTACAGGAGTGACTTCAATATGAATATCGATACGATCTAATAATGGCCCTGATATTTTCCCCAAATAGCGCTGCATTTCAGCAGGCGAGGAAGTTACCGGTGCATCCGGATCATTAAAATAACCGCCCGGACTTGGATTCATACTGGCCACCAACATAAATGATGAAGGGTAGGTCACTGTAAATTTAGCTCTGGAGATGGTAACTTCTCTATCTTCCAGAGGTTGCCTCATAACCTCTAACACCTCTCGCTTGAATTCCGGTAATTCATCTAAAAACAATATCCCATTATGCGACAAGGATATTTCTCCGGGCTGGGGATAACTCCCTCCTCCTACTAATGCCACATTAGATATGGTATGATGCGGGCTTCTAAACGGGCGTTGTGCCATAAGCCCGGTATGCGCCTTTACCCTACCCACCACTGAATGTATCTTTGTGGTCTCTAAAGCCTCTTGCAGGGTCATAGGTGGTAAAATACTCGGTAATCGCTTAGCCAACATGGTTTTTCCACTGCCCGGAGGACCAATTAGAATAATATTATGGCCTCCTGCTGCTGCTATTTCCATGCAACGTTTTATACTCTCTTGCCCTTTAACATCAGCAAAATCAAACTCCGGATAATTCAAATTCTTATAGAATTCCTCTTCTGTATCAATAACAGTTTGTGCGATCAATTTATTTGTGTCAAAATGCTCAATAACCTGTGTAATATGATCTACGCCATAAACCGTTAAGCCTCCAACTATAGCAGCTTCTTTGGCATTCTGTGATGGCAAGATAAAATACTTAAAGCCTTCTTCTTTTGCTTTTACCGCAATGGGTAATGCTCCTTTTATAGGCTGTAGAGAACCATCTAGAGATAGCTCCCCCATAATGAGGTAATCTTCTAAGTCTTCGGCATTGATCTGGTTTGATGCTGTTAATATGCCTATTGCGAGGGTTAAATCATAAGCGGAACCCTCTTTACGCAAATCAGCCGGTGCCATATTGACTGTAATCTTTTTCCCTGGAATTCTAAAGCCATTGTTTTGCAATGCTGCAGCGATTCGATAATTACTTTCCTTAATAGCATTGTCTGGCAATCCAACAAGGTGATATCCAATACCTTTATCCACATTCACCTCTACAGTGATCGTAGTTGCCTCGACACCAAATACTGCACTGCCATAGATCTTTTTAAGCATAAGCCCATTAGGTTTTAAGGCTCTAAAGTAGATAAAATGAAAATAATAAAGAAAAAACTTACAAAATTGATTTAATAAAACCTTAAAAATCACTCTTTCTATCAAATTCATGATGACCTTTTTATAATCTCTCGATGTAAATGAGAAACCAAGAAAATCATGAGGTCTATTTTGTATTCTATTATCCTTGTTTACGCAGCACCATTGCCATTATATCGTATTGGTAGTTTTTCAATTACCAGTACCCTTTTAAAATTCAATAATAACTTTAATTAACTACTCCATTATGAAAAAAATTATACTATTACTTTGCTTTAATTTATTCGCGGTTTTAGCAATAGCACAAGCACCTCCAAACGATATTTGTAGTGGTGCCATTAACCTAAATGTGAATCCGGTAGGAAGCTGCAGTTCTACCTATACAGCAGACCATACCAATGCAACCATGGATAGCAATAACGGTTTTTACTGTGGATTTGGCGGCATAGGCACTTTTTATACTTTTACAGCACCAAATACAGAAGGTGTAGAAATAAATATTACTAACGGTACTCAAACCGGAACGGCAGAGATAGGTATTTATGAAAGTTGTTCTGCCAATAGGATATTTTGTAATGACATAGAAAATAATAATAGAGTATTTGGTCTAGTACCCGGAAACACATATATACTAAGTGTCCTGTATGATGATTTTTTCGTTGAAGGCGATTTTACCATTTGCTTATCTGCAAGACCAGCTCCTCCGGTAAATGATGATTGTGATAATGCTACTGTTTTAGATCTTGGGTCTACGACTGGTACAACATTATCGGCAACGCCAACATCTTTTGGCATACAAGGCGGGTCTGGAACTCCAAACAACGATGTTTGGTATTCTTTTACCGCTTCAGAAGCTACTCATACCATAGCACTTACCAATATTACAGTGCTTCCTGACAGTCCGTTTGCAAATACTTCTATGTACATGATATTGTATGAAAGGTCAAACTCCGGTTGTCAGTTTTCTACAAGAGTGGCATCTGTAAATGGTACTATCAGAACATTTAATGAATTGAATATTGGCACAGAATACCTCATACGTGTCTATGGCTCTTCTTCTTTACTTCAAGATTTAAGTTTCACAATCACAAACACCCCTGTTGATACGCCAAGCAATGACGACTGTAACTTTTATGATGAGATTGCCTCTGGCGATCCACCCCTTCTAGGAACCACTTTAGGCGCTACACAATCATCACAGTCTACTGCAGGAGTATCTGGCACACCTAATAATGATGTATGGTATCAGTTTATCGCAGAACAACGTGTACATGAAATTGTCTTATCTAATATAACGGTATTACCTGGCAGTGAAAACTCCAACAATCAATTATCTGTCGCTGTATATGAAGATTTTAACGACGATTGCAGTAATCTAACCTTGGTAAGAAGCCTTTCTGCCGTAAGCCGTTTATCGCTACTCGATCTTCAAATTGGCGAAACCTATCTTGTGCGTGTATATGGTAGAAGCTTTAACTATCAAAACATACAATTTAGTATTGAAACCAATGCCATTCCTGTACCTAGCAACAATGACTGCAGCAGTCCAACATCACTAACAGTAAATCCAGAAGGCAGCTGTGCTTCAACTTCAGGAATAGGCTTAAGAAGCGCTACTAATAGCGGCGCTACATTCAGTTGTATGCCATCTAACCCTAACAATATAGATCTTTGGTATGACTTTACCGCACCCAATACCGGCAACATATCTATTGAGCTTACACCGTCTACAACACTTCAAAAACGTGTTGCTATTTTTGATGCCTGTAACGGTAATGAAATATTTTGCGAAGCGCCCGGTTCAAATAATGTTACCAATGTTATAGGTTTAACTCCAAGTCAAAATTATTTGCTAGCACTCGTATATGAAGATAACTCTGCAAGTGCCTCAAGTAGAATCTGTCTCTCTGAAGAACCAGACACATTGGCAAACGACACTTGCAATACAGCTGTAGAACTAACAGTAAATCCATCGAATAATGGTAGCGTTTGTACATCTACCACAACAGTAAACCACTTTGCTGCTACTGCAACCAATACCAACTTTAGCTGTGATACTAATACGGCAATTTCTAATTTAGATTCATGGTACACCTTTACTGCGCCTGCAGACACTGTTAATGTAGAAATTACAAATGATACTCAATCAGGTACAGCATATCTCTCTGTTTTTGATACCTGTAACGGTACAGAGGTATTTTGCGGTTCGGGAGATACTCAAAATACGTTTAGTATTACAGGTTTAGTGCTGAATTCTGATTACACAATGGCCATATGGTATAAGGAAAACGAAACAGAAGGCAACTTTGAAATTTGCTTATTGGCCAATTTTGCTACACCACCAAATGACGAAGCAGAAGGAGCAGTACCTTTAACAGTAAACTCATACAACAACTGTGACACAACTTATACCGCAACTAATATTGGCGCTACTGCCAGTAGTGTGCCTTCTCCTTTTTGTTTTACATCTCGTATAGACACTTGGTATTCATTTGTTGCTCCAACATCAGGAGCAATCAGATTTCAGGTTACTAACGGCACTCAGACAACAATACCCAGAAGCACTATTTATGAGGATAATAATGGCAACATAGGGAGTCCTACAAATTGCCTTGGTTCAAATAACCAAGTCGTTAGCGGACTTATTCCCGGAGATACCTATCTCATACGAATTGGTTATGAAGAAACCAGTACTTTAGGTGATTTTTCAATTTGTTTATCAGAAATACTAGCACCACCAAATGATGATTGTTCAAACCCTCAACTATTATCGGTAAATTCTGAAGGTAGTTGCACTTCTACATATATTGTAGACAACACATTAGCTACTGATGGCCCTGGTTTTAATTGTTCATTTTCCAGTAGTCAAATAGAAACATGGTATACTTTTGAAGCGCCAACTACAGGAAACGTAAAATTCAATATCACAAACATAACTCAAGAAGGGGATCCTGAAATAGGTTTTATAAATACTTGTGGTGACAATACTCTAAATTGCTACTCTAACGATCAAACAATTACAGGGTTAACTCCGGGAGAAATTTATATCGTTACCATTGTTTTCCCTACAGGGGGTAATCAAAGAGGGACATCCGAAATATGCTTGTCTGAAGTGGCTACAACTATACCCATGAATAATGAATGTGCCAGCGCCCAGCCTTTGACTGTAAATGGGTATGAAGATTGTGCTTTCACTTATATCGAAAACAATCTATTTGCCACTAATAGTAATCCATCAATTAGTTGCAGACCTGATCAGAATAATAGAGTGGATACATGGTACTCTTTCGTAGCTCCAAATAGTGGACAAATAGCTCTAGATCTTATTGCATTAACTACGCCAGATGCTGGATCAAACTTTGCTGACATCGCTATTTTTGATGCTTGTAATGGCAATGAAGTATTTTGTCAATTCGGGTCTAGTGCTGACATTCTTGGTTTAACACCTAGTGCAACTTATGTTATGATACTATCACAATTTATTGGCAGCACACTTGGTGAATTTGGAGTTTGTTTATCCGATATCCCTTTGCCGCCGGCAAATGACAATTGTATAAATGCAATTGCGGTTAATAGCTTACCTTACACTTACAGTCAAAACGATGGTTTCTTTGCAACAAGCGAAAATGGCGCTATCTTTTCATGTGGAAATAACATAAATGACGGCACCTGGTTTACATATACCCCAACAGCAAATCAAAACATAGAAATACGTATAACAGGTTCGGAAGCATGGAGTCCGGCTATTGCTGTATATACAGGTGACTGCAACAGTTTAACATGCGAAATGTTCCAAGATGAATATGGTTTTAACAATCCTAACGAAGTTTTACCCAATGTACCTGTTTTAGATGGTGTAACTTATTATATAAACATAGGTAAATCAGGAACAGTTACCGCCAGTAACCCTCAAAATTTTGACATAGAAATTATCGAATATATACCAATACCAAATGATGATTGTAATGGCGCTATACCTTTAACAGTAAACCCGTTTAATGATTGTTCTTCTACTTATACCACTAACAATTTATATGCAAGTAACAGTAATGTTCCTTTTAGTTGTAGCGGCTTCCCTCAAGAACAAGTATTGGATACCTGGTACACTTTCACAGCACCTGCCAGTGGGCAAATTAATTTAGAGATCACCAACATTAATGAAGAAAGTTTGGCTTATGTGGCTATTTATGACACTTGTAATGATTCGGAATTGTTTTGTGATAATTTGAATAATCTGGGCATGTCAGTCGGAACTATAGATATCACAGAGTTAACACCCGGTAACACTTATACAATGGCGATTTGGTTCAGAGATTTTTATAGAAATGGTGATTTTACCATATGCTTATCCGATTTACAACCAATAGTAACACCAGATAATGATGATTGTATCAATGCCGAGGTTTTAATAGTTGGTGCTTCTCCAACAACCGGAAATAATACAAATGCAACCTATTCTGGCACAAGCTCTAGTTGTGATTTCTTAGGTGGCATTCCTGATGTATGGTATTCTTTTGTGGCTCCGGCCAGTGGTAGTGTTACCATCAGCACAACTGTAATTACTGCTAATCTTGCTAATATTGCTGTTTGGGAAGATTGTTCTTTAACAACAGAACTAGCATGTTCTGTACCTTTTGGTGATGTTGGCACATCTGCTGAACTAACTAATTTAACAGCTGGAAATACCTATTATATTCAAGTATGGAATACTGACGTTATATTGAGCAGAAACTCATCACGGGTTGAGGGTACTTTTACAATAGCAGTTACAGAGGCAACATTATCTATTGATGATGAGACGAAAGCTCCTTCACTCAATTTGTTTCCTAATCCAGTTTCTTCTGAATTAACCTTAAAAGCTAACAAGATCATAAACTCTGTTACGATTTATGACATCAATGGCAGGTTGATAAATACAAAAAATACTCATGAATTTGAATTGACCTTAGATGTTCATAATTTATCTCAAGGCGTTTATTTCTTAGAGATACAGTTTGATACAATAACACAGGTTAAACGATTTATCAAAAAGTAGTGTATTAGTAGTAGTTTAGTTTTGAGAACCTTTCACATGTATTCCTATGTATCACATGTGAAAGGTATCTAATACAAAAGGCATGTATTGAATAACTCCTCTACAAGATTTACACTCATGCATATAAAAAAAGCACCTTCAAAGGTGCTTTTTACAATGTTTTACTATGCTTTATATCATCGTTTCAAAAACTTCATAGTTTGTTTGATATCTTCAGACCTTACCTCTAAAAAGTACAACCCTTCTGACAAGCTTTTAACATCTAATTGTACAGCGGTTTTTGGATGAACATAAGTTGCTGTAGTTAATAATCGGCCATTGATGTCATAAATCGTTATGCCATCTATTGTAGTTTTACTTGTTACCATCATCTCATTCTCCACCGGATTCGGATAGAGACTAAAGTTTTGAAGTGTGTCTTCTGCAACACTTAACGGTGCTACAATCTCTGTCGATACGGTATTGGTAATGATCGGCGGATTAAAGTCAAAGTAAATATCTGCTACACCATTGATAACATCTCCTACTACTACACTAGCCTCCGGCTTGACCTTAAAGGCTATAAAACCATGCGAATTGGGTTCGTCGTTGGTACTGTCGGGTAAGTTAATGTTATCGAAAATAAACGACACTTCACTACCGTTTATGATTTCTACACGTCCGGAGTGGCTCATGCTTTGCAATTGCATAGTGGTCCAATCTAACTTATCATCTAATACATGTTCTACCCTTACATTAATGGCACTGGCAGTTCCTGTATTTTGAAATCTTATGATGTAATGCAGGTATTTGTTGATATCGTCAATAAGCACTTCATCGCCTTCTAAAACTCTGATGTCATTAGGGTCGTAAGAACCTATTACGATTTGTTCTAATTCAAATGTATTGTCTTCTTCTGTTTCGTCTCCTGATACGGGTGTTATCGTTGCCGTAGAGACCAAAACATCATCGATGTTAGTGGTTGGTGGGGCAAATACATTAAATAGTAAATCTATGGTTCTGGTTTCGAACGGGTTTAAATTTGAATAACTAAAGGTTAATGTATTTGAGGTTTGAGATGTCACTGTTTCGCTGCCTGTTAGAAATTGCATTTTTGCATTATCAAACTCAAAAGTAACTTCACCACTCAATTGCGTAGTTCCCGTATTACCATATACCAATTGGTAGGTCGTATCAAAACCCGGTCTGGGGTCATCTATTGAAGGATAAATCGTAATGTTTAGATCGTTGACCGCATTAACACTCGACACACAAAAATTAGCTGTATCTATATTACCTGTTCCTATAAAATCTGAATTGTATACTGTTGGTGTTACAGTTATATTTGAGGTTTGAAACGACACTGATGTTTCATAATCTCCTGCATCAGGATATAGTTTATAAAACCCATTTGCATTAGTAAATGTCGAAAAGCTATTAATACCATCCGTAGTTATTAACATGACATTTTCAAATGGCACCTCTCCAGATGTGCAATCGTTACTATCAACATCAAAACTTACTTTTCCTGAAATAGCATTGCTATTGAGTCCTAAATTCTCATACCATGCTATTTTATCATCCGCAGTGGAAACTGAAAGCACATCAATATCCAAGTCTCCATCGATATCAATGGCATAAACCATCTCAGCAGAATATGATGTGTTTGATATAACTTGCTGATCTCCGAAGCCGCCTTGTCCATCTATATTCTCATACCATGCTATTTTATTATCCCATTTAGAAGCAGACAATACATCCATATCACCATCATTATCTAAGTCTTCAGCATAAACCGAATATGCTCTATCAGCTAATGTAGATATTATATTCTGGGCACCAAAATTGCCTTGTCCATCCATATTCTCATACCATGCTATTTTGTCATCAGTATTAGAAGCAGACATAACATCAATGTCTCCGTCTCCATCAATATCATCTGCATATATTGAAACCACTTGTTGCGCTTCTGTTGAAATGACTTGCTGTTCACCAAAATTACCTTGTCCATCCATATTCTCATACCATGCTATTTTACTATCAAATATAGATGCAGATAGTACATCCATGTCTCCATCGCCATCAATATCATTAGCGTAGACACATCTTGGTCCATCTATACTGTTGGAAATCACTAATTCCGATCCAAATGTTCCTTGCCCATCTATATTAGGGTACCATACAATTTTATTTTCAACAACTGATGAAAACAATACATCTTTATCACCATCATTATCAATATCTATAATTAATATAGATACGAGACCAATTTGTACATTTTGCGCTATAAACTGAGCATCTGAAAATGTCCCTAATCCATCAGTATTTTCGAACCACATTATACTATTATCAATATTTCCAGATGCGCAAATAACATCATTATCTCCATCCCCATCTAAATCGCCTGAGGTGATATAGTCAAAAAAACCATTGGAAGCTATGATTATAGGATTCCCGAAATTTCCTTGACCATCTGTATTTTCATACCAGCCAATCTCACGTGTAGCGGCAAATAACACATCGTTATCTCCATCACTATCAATATCTACCGAAAAAATAGAATTCGGTCTCCTAACCTCAGAATAGGTAATTATTTGCTGATTACCAAAGTTTCCTAATCCATCTGTATTCAGATAAAAAGCAATCTTATCATCTCCTACTGATGCAGAAACGACATCATTATCTCCATCCCCATTTATGTCTGCAACTTGTACAACTTTCACATCAGCTATAGCTGTCGTTATAATTTGTTCTCCACCATAATTTCCCATTCCATCTAAGTTTTCATACCAAACTATTTTATCATCTGAATTAGCCACTGAAGAAACAATATCATTATCATTATCACCATCAATATCTGCTACATATATTGATCTCATAGGCAGTGATGATGCTACAAATTTTTCAGAACTAAATGTTCCTTGCCCATCTGTATTTTCAAACCAAGACACTGTATTAAAAACCCGAGCCACAACATCTAAGTCTGAATCTCCGTCAACATCTTCTACATAAAGTGTAGTAACCTGAATATTAAAAAATAAAGGGTGATTTTCTCCAAAATCTCCCAAGCCATCTTCATTCTCTAACCAGCCTAATGTTATACTTCCCGTATCCTTACCATAAACAATATCATTATCACCATCGCCATCAACATCTTTAACATAAAATTCTGATACTGAACCTGCCCCAACATCTAAGACCTGTTGCTCACCAAAATTTCCCAGACCATCTATATTTTCATGCCATTCCAATTTGTTATTAACCGCTTCAGAAAATATTACATCATTATCGCCATCGCCATCTAAGTCTGAAACATATACATTTTTTGAAAATGAGGAGACCTCTGTAGAAATAATATTTGGCGTACTAAAACTTCCTGTCCCATCAACATTTTCACACCAAGAAATCATTCCAGAAGAAGCGATAACAACATCCATATCTCCATCATTATCAATATCATCTGCATACACTGATTCAGCTCCATCGATATTATTCACAATTTCTCTTTGCTCAAAATCACCATTATTATCAATATTTTCAAACCAAGAAACCTTTTCATTACCTCTTGAAGATACTAATACGTCCAAATCGCCATCGCCATCCAAATCCGAAACCTGCATGTCTGTAACTAAACCGATTAAGGATTCTGTTATTACTTTATTATTAAACTCAACCTGTCCAAAAGATAGCTGAACAGTTAATACTGTAAGTAGTAATGGGTATATATTTTTCATGAAGATTGATTTAGATGGCAAATGTAAGAAAAATTACTTCTGCTATTCTTTAATAAATTGTAAACTCCGTCTCTCATTATAATACACATTTTTTTTACCTATAAACCCTACATGTCCACCATGCTTGGGCATTTCCAAGGCTAAGAATGTGTTCTGCTTCGCTTCTTTTACAGGAAAACATTCTGGGGATAAAAACGAATCGTTTAATGCATTTATAATAAGCGTAGGCACTTTAATATACGGCAAGAATTGTAGACTACTGCTTTGTTCGTAATAATCAAATGCATCTTTAAATCCATGCGCTTTGGAGGTATACACATTATCAAAATCCATTAAAGTCTCTATACTATTAATTGTTTTGACAGAGACCTTATCTGGATGTTGCAGTTGTTTCGCTCTCAGCCTTTTTATCAAATGCCTTTTGAATCGTATGGCATAAGGTTTGTTTTTTAACTTATGTAATTCTATGGCCGAGCCTTTCAAATAGCAGGGCACCGAAACGGCAACACCTCCTTTTATGACCTTTGGTATGGTATCGGTTTCGCCTAAGTATTTTAGTGTTACATTTCCGCCTAAGCTGAATCCTTTGATGTATACTTCCTTGTAGGTATCTTTTTCCAAAACATGAGCAATCACTTGTTTTAAATCGCCTGTTTCTCCGGAATGGTAACTTCTATACTGTAAGTTTTCTTCTCCACTACAACCTCTAAAATTAACAGCTAACGCGTCAAATCCATTAGCATTAAACAGTTTTGCCGTTCCTGTAATATACGGACGTTGTGCATCACCTTCTAATCCATGTAATAGTATGATCAATTTATGACTTTGATGCTGCTCAGCATAACTCCAATCGAGATCCAGAAAATCACCGTCTTTTAATTGTAATCGCTCACGCTGTTGCAAAACACCATTAACCGTCCTAACGAGTCCCGAATATACCGTAGCTATAAATCCGTTTTTAAACCCAAATGGCACTTTATATGTAGCCTCTACTATTGGCATTCATTAATATCTAGAGTCGTAAAACGAAAAGCATTCCCATCAAATAACCCTTTATCACTCAATTTTAACGATGGTATGACTAATAAAGCCATAAAGGATAATGTCATGTACGGCGCATTAAGCGTACTGCCCATGCGTTTTGCCATACGATCAAGTTCCGCATAAGCATTACCTATGGTTTCTGCATCTTTATCACTCATAATACCTGCTACGGGTAAGGGCACTATACGTTCCTCATTAGCTGTTACTGCACAGATTCCGCCTTTTGCAGTTATCACAGCATTGACCGCTTTGCATATCATTTCGTCATTAACGCCAACCGCAATAATGTTGTGCGAATCATGACCTACAGAACTGGCGATGGCTCCTGATTTTAATCCAAAATTTTTGATGAACGCAATGGCCGGTGGTTGATCGTTGTATCTATTGACAACGGTCATTTTCAGCACGTCATTTTCGATATCAGATATCAAGTTATCCCCTTCTGATAAGGCTTCATGCCTAATTTCATTGGTCACTAATTCTCCATCTAAGGCTTCGATAACCCTGATTTGTTTTGAACTTGAAGTCGCATGAAAATCAGAGACCTGCTTGTGTTCTACATTAAAATTATTAGGAGTTCCAAAATTCACATCGGGAATTTTTGATTTGCCATTTTCATACAACAGCTCTCCATTAATATAGGTTTTTAACACATTGAATTGTTCCAGATCTTCAATAACTGTAAAGTCTGCGCAATCATCTTTTTTCAACAATCCCACTTCTAAGTTATAATGTTCTACTGGGTTAACACAGGCGGCCTGAAGTACTTTAAACACATCTACACCCTTCTTAACTGCTCTGGCACAAAGTTGATTGATGTGCCCTAATAACAAATCATCAGGATGCTTATCATCACTACAAAACATCATGTGTTCGTGATAATGCGGTAACAAATCGACCAAGGCATCGAAATTTTTGGCGGCACTCCCTTCCCTAATAATGACCTTCATCCCCTTCTGAAGTTTTTCTAAACCTTCATCATAGGTAAAACATTCATGATCTGTTGTAATTCCTGCATTAATGTATTTAGTAAGGTCATCGCCTCTTAATCCGGGCGCATGACCATCCACAGGCTTATTGTAATGCCTGGCCCATGCTATTTTTTTGTGCACGTCCACATCATCATAAATCACTCCGGGGTAATTCATCATCTCAGCCAAATATTTAATATCCGGGTTTTCCAGCAGTGTTCTTATACCTTCTGAATCAATAACTGCTCCAGCAGACTCATAGGATGTTGCCGGCACACATGAAGGTGCACCAAAATTAAATTTAAAAGGGGTTTGTTTCCCGTTTTCTATCATAAAGTTTACGCCTTCAATTCCCAAGACATTAGCTATTTCGTGAGGGTCGGATACTGTGGCTACGGTACCATGTTTTACAGCTATCTTAGCAAATTCCGAAGGCACCAACATAGCGCTTTCGATATGTATATGCGCATCTACAAATCCTGGAATGATATAGTGGTCAACATCATGTGTTGCAGGTAATATGCTTTTTATTTTACCATCTTCAATAATCAATTCGCCTTTATAAATCTGGCGGTTTTGTATGTCAACAATATTACCTTTTATCTTCATATTTGATCTTCAGTATTTCTGTGGTATTTTTAGTCACTCTATAACGATTATCCGCTCGTTTGCCTATAATCCATAGGATCTGATCATCTGCATTAGACAATAACAATGCCTGTTCTTTGTCGGGTAGCGAGTACTTCTCATCTTTAAAATATTTACTCAGTTTCTTTTTCCCTTTCATTCCGTACGGATAAAAGACATCGCCTTCCTGACGCGTTCTTATACGCAATGGGTACTTGAGTAATCTTTTATCTACATAAATGCTATGGGAAGTGTTTTTATCGCCATCTTCTACCGTTTCAAAAGACAATGTTCCAGATGGTATTACAATCTGTTCATCCGCTTCAGTTATTGTAATGTCTTGAAATTCTTCTGATTTAAGAACGGACAAGATGAGACGCGTTCTATGTTTTACAAGGCGATGTGTGGCTGATCGTACTTGCTTACCTGATTGCGCATCGAGTAAATCCACAACATCATTCCATTCTGTAAAACCATAGGCTTTGAAGGTCTCATACATGTATGCTTTTGTATTATTGACACTTTTAAATGTTAAGACGTCATACTCTACCTTACCTTCTTCTGTATTCACTATCGCTTTTTTCGAAAATGCACTAAGCGCCTCTTCAACAATATCGGACGTATCATTAAGATTGGAAAGGGTTTGCTGGAAAGTGCTCAATAACTCCGGGTTAATCGCCTTTAAAATCGGAACCACCTCATGACGTAATTTGTTACGCAAATACTTTCTTGAGTGGTTACTAAGGTCTTCCCGCCATTCAATCTTCTCAGATGATGCATAGTCCAGAATTTCAGTTCTGGAAAAAGATAATAAGGGTCTTATAATGTTATCCTTATATTCTGGGATTCCTGTTAATCCATTTAGCCCGGTACCCCTTAAGAAATTGATAATAAACGTCTCTAAATTATCATCGGCATGATGTGCTGTTACTATATAATCGAATTGTAATTGCGCTGCCAATTCTCTAAACCAATTGTATCTTAGCTCCCTTGCTGCCATTTGAATGCTAAGCTTATGATCTTCGGCATAGGTCTTGGTATCAAAGTGTTGTACAAATGATTCTATATTAAGAGCTTCTGCAAGCTCATTAACCAACATTTCATCCAAATCACTCTCTTTTCCTCTAAGGTTAAAATTGCAATGCGCCAATGAAATATCGAATCGTAATTTATGACAAAGATGAGTCAAAACCACACTATCCACACCTCCGGAAACCGCAATAAGTAAACGCTTTCCTTTTATGAATGGTAAGTGATTATTGATATAATTCTCGTAGGCCTTTAGCATGACGTAAATATACAATTAAGTTTAGCGATTACAGACCAAGTGCATCAAGCTTCCAGCACTTGTCGCATGGCTTTGGCTTTTATCAGGCATTCCTCATATTCTTTGAGCGGATTGCTTTTTGCTGTTATTGCACTTCCTACCGAATAGGACACATAATGTTCGGAAGCATTATACAGGATGCTTCGTATCACCACATTAAAATCGAAATCACCCTCAGGCGTAAAATATCCTACGGCACCAGAATATAACCCCCTTTTGGTTTCTTCCAATTGTTCAATAATTTTCATGGCCGATATTTTGGGTGCTCCGGTCATACTTCCCATTGGAAATGTAGAACGAATGATTGCTACCGGATGTGTCTCTGCTGTGACTTCTGAAGATATTGTTGATATCATTTGATGTACCTGATCAAAGGTATATATTTTGCATAATTCATCGACTTTTACACTTCCTTTTATAGCAGTATGTGACAGGTCGTTACGCACCAAATCCACAATCATAATATTCTCACTACGTTCTTTGGGATCTTGAGACAGTTCTTCCTTAAGTCGTCTATCCTCTTCCTTATTTAAAGCTCTACTGGCAGTTCCCTTAATGGGTTGCGATATGACCTTTGTACCTTGCTTTTTTAAATAGCGCTCCGGTGATGCAGATAACGCATAGTGATGCCCTTGCTTTAAGAATAAAGCAAATGGCGGCCGGGATATAGCATTTAGATTGGTGTAGATTTCAACAGGATTAATTTGCGTTTGTTCACTGTAAAATTCCTGACAAAAATTAGCTTCATAGACATCACCTCTGTGAATATGGTCAAGTAGCGCATTTACCTTCTTAAAATAATCGTCTTTATGAATTCTAAGTTTGATCTTAACATTTTTAGAGGTTGTTTTTTTGATGACTTCACGATGTTTACAAATAGCAGACAGGTCGTCTTCATACTCATCTGCTACAGCATTAAGATAGTGAGCTTCTAATTCATCGCCATTCAAAAAGAACAATTTCTTTGGTTGAAAGAAATACAGTTCAGGGAATTCTAAGCCATCAGGATGTTCTGAGGTTAAATCTTCTATATCGTTTTTAAGGTCATATGACAAATAACCAAATAACCAGTCTTTGGTAGTGCTTTGATATTGTTTAAGATCTTCAAAGGCATTCGTATGATCCGTTTTAATTGAAGTGAATGCATCGACAGCTAAAACAAGATCATACTTTGAATACATGCCATTATGCGCATTTGAGTCCAAATAGACAATTTCATCAAACTCCTGTGCCCAATGTAATAATTGGTTTTTAAATGCTTTTAAGTCTGATATCTTATGATGGTATACGGTTCTCAATACGTCTTGTATATAGTGCGCGCAAATTTAGTGAGAATACTTTACAATTTTAAGTGTAGTTTTGTGGCATGACATTTCACGATTTAAATCTCAATACCCCTTTATATAATGCTTTGGATGATCTGGGCATTGAAAAACCTACGCCTATACAGCAACAATCCTTTAATGTTATCGGCTCGGGTAAAGATGTGGTGGGTATTGCTCAAACGGGTACAGGTAAAACTTTTGCTTATTTATTGCCTGTTCTTAAGATGCTTAAGTTTTCTAAACAGGAAAATCCCAGAGTATTAATATTAGTGCCTACTCGTGAGTTGGTGGTGCAGGTGGTTAATGAGGCTGAAAAGCTTTCCAAATACATCAACAACAGAATCTTGGGGGTTTATGGCGGTACAAATATCAACACTCAGAAACAGGCTGTTGCTCAAGGTATTGATATTTTAGTGGCTACTCCGGGACGGTTGTATGATTTGGCTTTGAGCAGGGTTTTACAGTTAAAATCCATACAAAAACTCATTATTGACGAAGTGGATGTAATGCTTGATCTTGGGTTTAGACATCAGCTTTTAAATATTTTCGATATTTTACCTGAGCGTCGTCAGAACATTATGTTCTCGGCGACCATGACAAAAGATGTAGATCAGCTGATCAAAGGCTTTTTTATCAATCCTGTTAAGGTTTCTATTGCGGTTTCGGGCACACCCTTGGATAACATCATTCAGGAACGTTACGATGTACCTAATTTTTATACCAAAGTCAATTTATTAGAGGACCTTCTTCACGATTCACAAACGTACTCTAAAGTTTTGATTTTTGTGGCTTTTAAGCGTATGGCCGATCGGTTATTCGACACCTTGGAGGCACTTTTCCCGGGGCAATGCTGTGTGATTCACTCTAACAAAACTCAGAATTACAGGCTGCGTAGTATCGAGCAGTTTGAGAGCGGTGAGCATCGGATTCTTATCGCTACGGATGTTATGGCTCGTGGTTTGGATATTGATGCTATTTCGCATGTAATCAATTTTGATACGCCTGACTACCCAGAAAATTATATGCATAGGATTGGGCGGACAGGACGTGCTGAAAAACAAGGACATACCATACTTTTTTCTACGGAAAAGGAACAAGAGGCTCGTGAACGTATTGAGGCTTTAATGCAAATGACCATTACAACTAAAGCACTTCCGGAACATATTGAAATATCCAATGAATTGATCGAAGAAGAACGGCCTCAAATTAAAGAACGTCATAATCCGCTAAAACGCTCTACTGAACATGCTCCAGGACCAGCATTCCACGAAAAGAAGGATAAGAATAAGAAAACCAATCAAGGTGGCTCTTACCGCAGAGAAATGGCTAAAAAGTACAAGAAGCCAAAAACCAGAGGGGATAAAAATTATAACAAAAAAAGAAAACGTAAATAAAAAAAGCCCTTTTAAAAAAGGGCTTTTTAAGATGTCAGGTACATCAGAGTCGCATTTTATATGGAATAAAATCTATAACCCTAACCTTTTATAGTTGACTCTTTACGTGTACCTGACTTTCTACTAAGTCTTTAATCGGAATGATTTGTTTTCCGTCTTTGGTCTTTAAAACGACCATAATACTGTCTATGGATTCTACTTCGCCTTCTATATCGCCGAATTTTATCTTTTGTCCTATTTCATAAGTTTTACGTGCATAGAATGTGCGCAATAAATCGCCTACTACTTTTTGTGCGCCTAAGCCAAAGGCTATAGCAAATGCCAACAAAAATGCCGCTAATATCATGGTTATATTACTTGTAATGACATCAGTATTTACACCTGCCTGATTTAAGGTAGTGATGGATATAAATACTAAGAGAATCATGAACACCACCTGACTTATGATCTTAGAACCTGATAAGTCCATAGATTCAAAGAAGGATTTGATGGCTTTCTTTATGGCATTGGCTAATAATAATCCTATAGTAAATATGGCTAGGGCACTAAATAGTCTTGGTAAGTAGCGTAACAAGTTTTTAATCTCCTCAGAGATCATGGTTAAATTTAGTACATCTGTAATCATAATGATCAATATGATATACATGACATATTTGATAAACTTGGTTACTATTTTTATAGTATCGAAGCTTAGTTTTTTACCTTCAAAAAGTTCGATCTCGTTAATCTTATCATCTAGTTTATTGGCTTTAGCCAATTTCAGTGCTTTTCTTACGACGCTTACTACTAATTTCGTAAGTATCCAGCCTATGATCAGAATTGCCAGTGCTCCCAGTAGGTTAGGAATCACTTTTCCTAATTCTTCTCCCATGGTAGAGAGGGAATTCGATAATGCATCTTGCCATTCATTTATTTTTTCCATTGTCGCTGCTTTTAGTTAGGGTTACTTTTTATCGCGTTGTTTTATGGTAGATTCAATAATCTTAGCAACATCTATTGAAAACAGATGCGCCAGCTCCATTAGTAATTTAGCTGTTGCCACATCGCTCATGACTTTGCCTTTGAGTTCTTCAGGCACTTCCTTGAGCGGTTTGTTAATGTACTCAAATGGATTCTCCATCTTTCACATGTTTTGTGTACGTTTGTACAAGTTTACTTTTTGCTCTCTTGATACGCATCTTTACGGCACTTTCTCCTAAATCAAGGGCACTCGATATTTCTCTTATAGACAGGTTATCTTGATATTTCATCAAAATAATCATCTTTTCATCCGGAGATATCAATTCCAGCACATTTTTCAACTTCTCAGCTTTCATATCTTTAATACCGATTTCCGGTTCGGAATCGCCAATATTTTCGATCATGGATGAATCTATAGATCGTTTCTCTATGATCTTATCTGCATTACGTGTCACATAATTTACACAATGATTATAAGTAAATGCATATAACCATGTGGAAAATTTTGATTTATTCTTAAAGCTCTTCAGTTTTACAAAAAGCTTTAAAAACACGTCTTGAGTAAGATCTTTAGCTTCATCCTCATCTTTGGCAAAACCAAAACACTTGTTATAAACCATTTTTGCATGCCGATCATAGAGGACTTCAAACAACAATGTGTTGTTAGTCTTCACAATAGCAGCAACTAGAGCTTCATCGGTTAGGTTATGAATTGCGTCTGGCAGTTTCAAAAAATGTGCTTCTTTGTTAGTTTTGTATCATTGTACTAAAGGTAAGACACAGGAATACAACAGAAGTCACATTTTCAATAAAAAAATATAAAAATTTGAAGATATCATTTTACACTTAAGAAGTAAAATAGCTATAAGCCAACCATTTACATTTATTCTTTTTTTAGCGCAATAGTTTTAAAAGCTTGTACCATATGCCGGTCATTATGATAGATCAACACTCTAAAAGTATCGCCTAGGTTAAGTTTTATCCATTTTGAAATGCTTACAGGAACCTTAACTTTATTTAGATTTTTGCAGGCAGCTATGTTTAACAACTCCAAGGTATGTTGTTGCTGTTCAAGAAAACGTTCTAAGTTGGACTTGGTCAACACACTATGAATAGGATTCATGTTCTTGAAAGTTTTCATTGTATTGAGTTTTTCTTTTGGCAGCATGCTTTTTGCAAAATAATTGCCTAAAAATCCGGATTTAAAAACCTCTACACTTCCGCGTTTAGAAGCTTGCATTCGTTTTTTAATTTCCGGCAGATAATAATCGCCATATAAATTGAGGTGCTCAATACATTCTAAAACACTCCATTTATCTTCAGCGGGTCTCCAGTTTAAAAGCGCTTCGTTGTATTCACTAAGTTGTTTTGTTTTTTGAATGTTTTGTGTTGTTCTACTTATTAAGTCTTGTATCAGGTCTTTGGAATCTATGGTCATTGTTTTTTTTTACAAAGCTCAAGATCAAAACTTAAAAAAACATTGATTCAAATTAAGATTTCTTAATTCTGGAAAGGGTTTCGGGTGTCATCCTTAAATACGAGGCTATATATTTGTTTGGAATCTCCTGAAAAAGTTGGGGACTGCGTTTAAGAACTCTACGATAGCGCTCTACAGGTGAAGATGTTAAAATATCTCTTTCACGTTCCATTTGCTGTAATGTAAAACTTTCTAAAATGGATTGCCAAAGTCTTACATGTTCTTGTGAAGAAGTCATAAAACCTGTAAAGTCTGCTTTACTAATCACTTTCAATTTCGTTTTTTTTAATGCCTGGATATATAGCTCTGAAGGTTTTCCACTCAGGAAAGCATCCAAAGCTGTTATAAGATTATTTTGATATCCAAACCGAATGGTATGTTCTTCATGTTCATCGACAACAAAAATTCTTAGACTTCCTTCTGTCACCAAATAGAGATTAGTGTCTACAATACCATTAACCTTTAAGAATTCGTTTCTACGTAATGACAATTCGTTAGTCCAAAGGTGTGCGTCATTAATCTTTTCTACCAATATTTGAATTGGGTTCATTTCGATATGAATTACATATGTTGAACTACAAATGTATTGAATATAAAGGGCATATTCTATTAATACGAAGGTCTAATCAATCATTAACTTGATCGTACTTTTGTGCTTGAATTGTCCATCTTAATACAAGAATTCCAGCTCTGGCTATTACAAATGACAATAAGCCAAAAGTTGCCGTGAGTAGTGACACTTTTAATCCTCCCGCAAAAATTGAAGGATCAGGATTTCCCATGGCTTCAACAGAATCAAAAGCTGTGATAAGCCCTAGGACAGACGCAAAAAAACCTATAACCAACCCCAGTAAACTAGAATCTATGGTAAGCTTTAGCATTTTTTCGGATTTTTGAACATCTCGCTTTACATTAATAAAGCCTTTAATTAATAAGAATACAGATAGTAAAAGACATATTAAGATCAAAGACATAAAAAATGTACCGCCTTCTTTGAACCTGTTTACTATTTGCGCTGATACTATTAAATTCTCGATTACTAATTCGTTCATGATTGATGTTTTTAATTGTTATGTGTCAAACATAGATCATTTTTTAAACCCTAATTTTTAAATGCGGTGGATGACCAATTTAACACGCGATTAAACAAAATGTAGAAACCATAGCTAAATCGGTCATTCGTCTACAAAGTAATATATGCCACATAAAATATAGTATTATTGTATAGATTTTATACTGTATAATGCTAAATAAAAGGTTTATTGTAAAAAAGATCGGACAGGGATTACTGCATCTTATATTTTGGAGTGGCGTACTCCTCTTTTACACCTATCTTTTTGATACCGGCACTAATGACTTTAAAAACTCATTAACCTACGCCCTGTTTCTAATGCCTATTACCATTGCAACTACTTATGTCTCTATTTATAAATTAATCCCCGATTATCTGGTAACAAAACGGTATTGGAGTTTTGCTCTGTATAGCCTTTACACACTCATCATTTCAGCGTATCTGGTGATGGTTTCTATCTTTTTTAGTCTTATCTACATTTCCAATTTTCAGTATAATGAAATGAATCCATTTACAAGGAATATACTGTTTGTAATGGCCTGTATATACTTGATTACTTTTATTGTAAGTGCTTTTAAACTCATAAAAATTAATGTGATCTCAAATAACAAAACAAAGGTTTTAGAAACTAAAATACTAGAAACTCAACTCAAGCTTAAAGAGCAAGAATTGAACTATTTGAAAATGCAAATCCATCCGCATTTCTTATTCAACACTTTAAACACTTTATATGGCTTTGCTTTAAAAAAAGCCGATGATACACCAGATATGATCTTGAAATTGTCAAACTTATTAGATTATTTATTGTATCAGGCCGATAAACCTCTCGTAAGCTTAAACGATGAAATTAATCACATTCAAGATTATATCGGCTTAGAAAAGATCAGATTTAATGACACTCTAAATGTTGTTTTCAAAAATGAGATACATACAAATTCTATAGAAATCGCCCCTATGTTATTTATCCCATTCATTGAGAATAGTTTTAAGCATGGTGCTATTAAAGATGGGCTTTTAAATATTGACATTTCTATTAAAACGGATACAGATGTTATTTTATTCCAAATTAAGAATAGTAGTCATGCCAGTCGCTCTGACACTATCGATGGCATAGGACTGGAAAATATAAAAAAGCGCCTGGAGCTGTTATATCCTAACAGATATTTCCTCAGCATTAATGCAACCGAAACAGATTTTGAAATTATATTGAAATTACACACTAAACCACTTACAAATGACGCTTAAGTCTATTTCATGTATTATTGTTGATGACGAGTCCATGGCAAGAGAAATCATAGCTTCTCACCTGTCTAAAATCAATAATATTGCTGTTGTGAATGAATGTAAAAATGCCATTGAGGCGTTTAATTGTATTAGTAATAACAGTATCGATTTGATCTTTTTGGATATAAACATGCCCGATATTTCCGGAATTTCCTTTGCAAAATCCATTAATAAAGACATTAAAATCATTTTTACAACGGCTTACAGGGACTATGCTGTTGAGGGCTTTGAGTTGCAGGCTGTGGACTATTTATTAAAACCCATTGCTTACAACAGATTACTCAAAGCAGTAAACCGCTATTTTGAATTAGATAGTATTTCTGAAACTCCTAAGGATAACGCTATGGACCATAGCGATTTTATATTTGTAAGGTCTAATCGTAAGATGATTAAAATTGATTTTGAAAACATTATTTATGTAGAAAGTTATAGCGATTATGTAAAAATTCATTTAACTGATAATACCATTACAACAAGAGAAACTATTAGTGCTATAGAAGCCAAACTTACCAAATCAAAATTCTTGAGAATCCATCGTTCATACATTGTAGCCATAAACCATATACAATCATTTACCAATGAGTATATCTCCGTTGCCAGTAAGGATCTCCCTATTAGCCGTAGCTATAAAAAAGAAGTTCTCAAACATTTAGAAAAATTTTAACCTTATTCAATAAAAAAACAAAGTCGACGTTGCTATATTTATGATCATACAAGTAAAAATTGCTTAATGACCGGAGACTTACACAGCACCATACCTAATCTGAAGCCTTTTAATTATAGTCTGCATTACGATTCGCTTTTTATCAATCAGCAATGGGTTTTGGTCAATGGTATTTCAAAAAAGAAATCGATATATACGTTTAGAGAGGATCATATCCTTGAGATTTCTCGAAAGGATAATATCATAACAACGTCTTGGACGCTAGATATCCATAATGTCTTTTCTATAGAAACCGAAGATGGTCTTATTACGGTAAAAGCCTATTTTAAAGATCAGGATATTCTGGTATTAAATCATCAAAACCATACAGATTTTGCACTTTTTATAAATACTTCCAATTATGATGAGGGTATAGATTCTGCAGAAGATGTCCAGGCTTTTCTTAAAGAAAAGTATAAGCAGAAGGTTACGGACCTAATCTATGGCCATGAGTTTTATTACATTGAAAACTCAGAAGAGTTTGGTCCTTATACTGTTGAAGCGCTTTCCCAAAAAGTAGATCAGGAAGAAATCAGCGCGTATTGCTTTGTAAGAGACATTAATGAAGAGGATTACAGTAAGCGCTTGAGAATTTATGATCTCATTAAAGAGTTATAGCTCCTCAAATCAATAAGCCCGCAAAAATGCGGGCTTATTGATAACTTTTATACAATGTGTGGCATTATATGTGTAATGCCCTGTCGTCTGTAGCTGCTAAGGCAGCTTCTTTAATCGCTTCTGTAAATGTAGGATGCGCATGTGACATTCTTGAGATATCTTCTGCACTGGCTCTGTATTCCATAGCTACTACGGCTTCTGCAATCATATCTGCTGCTCTGGCACCAATCATATGTACACCTAAAATTTCGTCTGTAGTTTTATCTGCCAATATTTTCACAAAACCATCAATATCCATACTTGCTCTACTTCTACCTAAAGCACGCATTGGAAACTGACCTACTTTATAATCAACCCCAGCCGTTTTAAGCTCCTCTTCTGTTTTACCTACAGCGGCAACTTCAGGCCAGGTATATACCACACCCGGTATGAGGTTATAATCAATATGTGGCTTTTGACCTGCAATGGTTTCTGCAACAAATACGCCTTCCTCCTCAGCCTTATGCGCTAACATGGCGCCTTTAATAACATCGCCAATAGCATAAATATTTGATGCAGATGTTTGTAAATGTTCGTTGACCTCTACCTGTCCTCTGTCATTTAGAGTTACTCCAGCAGCTTCTGCGTTTAAACCATCTGTATATGGTCTACGACCTACGGATACCAAACAATAATCGCCTTTGAATTCTACTTCTTCACCTTTCTTATTATCTGCTTTCACGATAACCTCATCACCTACTCGTTCTACAGACTTTACTTTGTGTGATGGATTGACCTTGAATTTGGCTTTCTTGAATACTTTATTAAGCTCTTTGGATAATCCGGCATCCATTGTTGGTATAATTCTATCCATATACTCTACAATAGTTACTTCTGCTCCAAGTCTACGATACACCTGTCCTAGTTCTAATCCAATAACACCTCCGCCTATAACTATTAAATGTTTTGGCACTTCTTTTAGTTTCAAGGCTTCTGTGGAGGTAATGATACGTTCTTTATCTAAATTGATGAACGGTAAATTCCCCGGTTTACTTCCTGTGGCAATAATAGTGTGTTTGGCTTCTATTTCAGTCGTCTCCTCACCTTCCACTTTAATATGTGTCGCATCAGTAAAACTACCCATACCATGGTACACATCAATCTTATTTTTTTTCATTAAGAAATCAATACCACCAGTGGTCTGATCTACGACAGCTTGTTTACGGGCAATCATTTGTTTGAGGTTTACTTTAACCTCTCCCGGAATATCAATACCATGCTCTTCAAAATGCTTTACAGCATCTTCATAATGATGAGACGAATCCAGCAAAGCTTTACTGGGAATGCAACCTACATTAAGACAGGTACCACCAAGCGTTGCGTATTTTTCTATTATTGCGGTTTTCATGCCTAATTGTGCACAGCGTATTGCTGCAACATAGCCACCAGGACCCGAACCTATAACTGCTACATCGTATGAATTCATAATGAAATACTAGTGTGATTTTTGAATTTAAAAACTAAATACAAAAGTACAAATGTTTTAAGGTTTGACAATGCAATTAACTTCAAATTAGTACACTTTCTCAGTAGCTAATCTCAGTCCTGATTTAACACCGATAATTTTTTTCACAGGCTTCTTACAGCTTTTAAATAGCCCTCTTACAGAAGGTTAAAAGATACTGCCTTATTACGGCAGTATCTTTTAACTATTCTTACTTATTGTTCAGAAACGCTTCTGTGCTTATCATTGCAGCAGTATGTAGCGCAAGTGTCTTTTTTGATGCTTCTAATAATTCCAGACTTGTAGATCCTATAGCATCAGAAATCACGATAGGTGTATAGCCATTTTCTGCTGCATCTCTCGCATGAGATGTCACACAGCCTTCTGCCAACATCCCGGCGATATATATTGTATCTACGTCAAGGTTTTTTAAGTGTTTTTGAATGGTTTTTGCCCAAAAAGAAGAAAACCCTTGTCGAAATGGAAGCACCACCTCCCCTTTTAGAGGTTTTGCTTCAGGAATAAACTCACTCCCTGTAGAGTTCATTTCCAGTAATTGATTCTCAATGATAACACCCTGAATAGCATTTAAAGGTTCATAACCTTTCATCTTTTTATAATCAAAAGCTACAGGTGAATGAATAACAGGAATGTTATGTTTTCGAGCCATCTTCAAAAGCTTTTTGAGGTTCTTCCGTACCTGATTCTTTGCTTCAGAATCTTTGGTAAATCCCCAGGCTTTACCATTTTCTGATAATAAATCTACTTGAGCCGAAGTAATTAATAATACTTTTTTTGACTTTTTCTGATTTGAAGATTGTGCATATGTGGTTACTGAGATAAGCATTGCTGCTAGTATTATTACTATATTTTTCATTGTTTTGAGTTTTTATGGTTTGTGAATTTATAATACGAAAGGGTTTACATCTGCTGATGGTCCGTAGATGGATGGCAATGCCAGTCCTAACAGTCTTAAATAGGTTGAAAGTTGCCCTCTGTGATGATACCAGTGATTTAAAACGAAGGTTCTTACAAATACTTCCGCTGGCATTTCCGCAAGCGTATTCCCTTTATCGGTAAGTTTCCAGTGATTAGTAAACCAACTCGTATTGGTAGTGAAGTGCTCATTTATAGTTCGCTTACTGTCTTCTAATCCTTTCAGGATATCATTCTTTGAAGCAGGCATTGGATGGTTTACAATAACCGAAGCTTCCACCTGTCCCGCTTTGGCATAGATCAAATTGTGACCTGGAATTGTAGCGACATGTAAGGCCAACGCTCCGAGTGACATTGCTTTGTCGTGCGGTTTGTAATTGAGTTTGTCTTCAGGAACAATGTTCAGCAGATGCACTGTTGAAACCATTTCTTGTTCCATTTCTGATAAAATTTGTGTTGCATTCATGTTGTAAAAGTTTATTGATTAACAATGCAACAAATTTCAGGAGTGTCAGCAGGTCAAAACGGTATCTTTTGATACAATATGTAACTTTTTTTTAAATTATTTCGATGCCTTTACGATGTAACCTGACTTTACCATTCAATTCAAATTGTTTAAGAATACGAGAAACAACAACTCTTGTGGTACCAAGTTCATTAGCTAGATTTTGGTGAGAGATTTCGATAATATTAGACGCATCTTTTTCTTTTCTGAAATGTAAATAATCTATTATTCTATTATCGATATGCTCGAAAGCGACATTCTCAAAAGTCATCAATAGCTCATCATAACGCTTCCGAAAGGTCTTTATGACATATTCATTCCAGGATTTATAGGCTTTTTGCCATTGAGTAATAAATGGTGTAGGTATGGCCAAAATTGTGGTGTTTGTTGCTGCCACAGCTTTTGAAGGGCTCTGATTATTAAAGAAACAGGCTGATAACGACATCATACAGGTTTGTCCCGGCTCAACATAATACAATAAGATCTCCCTTTCTTCATTGGTTTGAAATACCCTTATTGAACCTTCCAATACTATAGGCAGTACTTTTACATATTGTCCTTCCCGCACTATGACATCATCGGTTTTGAAATCAAGGATTTCTGAATGTTCAAGGATCTCTTCTTTGAGTTCCATTTCTCTCAAAAAGTGTAACGTTTTTAGTATTTGCGAAGCATCTTGCATTTTGTCGAAATCTTTTATGTATTGACTTGTTTCATCTTAACCGTTTATGATGGAAACCCTAACATATTTCCCATACCTACAGTAAATAACCAGCAACCATATATTGCATGTTCTATAGATACCAAAAGTGTGGATTTTGTTTTTTTAAAGGTTAAGGCAAAAAGCAACCCTCCAATAAACGTTAAAAACATAACTAATGTATTCCTGAAAAATATATGTGCTAATGAAAATAAAGCCGCATTGAGCACAAGAAATAAGGTTTCATTTTTGAACAACTTCTGGTAACGCTGAAAGAAAAAAGTGCGATATATGAGCTCCTGTGGGTAGACAGAAAAAAAGGAATACACAAACAAAATGCTTACCCACATCATCGGTTTTGTTCTAAGAACAACATACAAATTTGACCGATCTACTAACCACATGTAAACCGTAGTGATCAATGCAATGGCTATAAACTTCACAAATGTTTGCTGCCAAAAACGTTTCCAATTTAAATGTTTGGCGATCTTGAATTTATTCTTTTCTACGCTCAGCAATATGTATACAACATATAGAAACCCAATGATGCCCATAGCCATCTTTACCCATATTGAAAAATCAATAGCAAAGCTTATGGGAATACTAATGAAAATGATGAAAAATTCTGTTAGTTTATAATTCGTTGTTTGCATTTTATAATGAAATTGCCGTAGTATGTTTAACTTCATTAATCATGAACATACTGTGCGTGCTCCCAATATGATCTATTTTCGTTAACTTTTTTACCATAAATTCTCTAAACGCTTCCATATCTTCTACCAAAACCTTTAATAAATAATCGTAATCCCCACTAATATGATAGCATTCTAATACTTCGTCTAAGTTAGTAACTTCTCGCTCAAATCGCATGACGTAATCTTGAGAATGTTGAACTAATTTAATATGACAGAATGCCACAAACCCCTTATCAACCGATTTCTTATTAATTATGGCAACATAATCTTTTACGAAGCCGTTGTTCTCTAGTTTTTTAATTCGTTCATAAACTGCAGTAACCGATAGGTTTAACTTTAGAGATAATGCTTTATTGGTCTGCTTACAATCTTGTTGTAACAACTCTAACAACTTTTTGTCTGTCTGGTCTAATAGCATGTTTTTCTTTTTACTGTAACAAAACAACACAAAATAAGAATAATATTCTTTACAAATAACATATATTAGAAAAATATTCTTATTTAATATTGATATATTGATTTTTAATCTATTAATAATGATTTTTGCTAAAACTATAAATCACTTAAAAAATGGCTTTTAAACCTGCTAATCATATTCAAGACTTACAATATTTTGGTGAGTTTGGTGGCGTAAACCCTTCGGTTTCTGATTCATCTACCTATACTTTTTTATCTGCAAAAACCATGTTCGACACCTTTGAAGGCAATGCCGATGGATGCTATCTGTATTCGCGTCATTCTTCACCATCAAACTTATATCTTGGTGAGGCTCTGGCAGCTATGGAAGGTACAGAAACAGCTAATGTCAGTGCTTCGGGTATGGGAGCCATTACACCTGTGTTATTGCAACTTTGTCAATCTGGCGAGCACATTGTGAGTAGTAGAACCATTTATGGAGGCACCTATGCTTTTTTAAAGAATTTTGCACCAAAACTAGGCATTAGTACATCATTCGTAGATATCACTAAACTCGACAGCGTTGAAGCTGCAATAACCTCAAAAACTAAAGTTTTGTATTGCGAATCCGTAAGCAATCCGTTATTAGAAGTTGCAGATATTAAAGCATTGGCACAATTGGCAAAGAAGTACGATCTTAAGTTAGTCGTTGATAATACGTTTTCGCCACTATCCATTTCTCCGGTTAATCTTGGTGCTGATGTGGTCATTCATAGTTTAACCAAATTTATCAACGGTTCTTCAGATACTGTAGGTGGTGTGGTTTGTGGCACTCAGGAATTTATTGATGCCTTACGTAATGTTAATGATGGTGCAGCCATGTTATTAGGGTCGACTATGGACAGTTTTAGATCTGCTTCTATTCTTAAAAACCTAAGAACACTTCATATCCGAATGCAACAACACAGTAAGAATGCGATGTACTTAGCAGAGAAGTTTGAGCAAGATGGCTTAAAAACAGTATACCCGGGCTTAGCATCTCACCCTTCTCATGAACTGTTCAAATCCATGATGAATGTACAGTATGGTTTTGGAGGCATGCTGACCATAGATGTTGGTTCCCTAGATAAAGCGAATGCTTTAATGGAACTAATGCAAGAGCGTAATCTGGGGTATTTGGCAGTAAGCTTAGGCTTTTACAAAACCTTATTTAGTGCACCAGGGAGTTCTACGTCTTCAGAAATTCCTGAGGAAGAGCAGGCAGAAATGGGATTAAGTGACGGTTTAATTCGTTTTTCTATTGGGCTTGATGCTGACATAGAACGCACCTATCAAATGATGCGAGAATGCATGGAAACACTTGAGGTCTTGACACCTAAAACTGCAGCACTGGTTTAATTAAGCCATACACTATAAAAAACCTCGGTTATATACCGGGGTTTTTATTTGCCTTTTAAGCGCTCCCATAAGGCAGACAGCGTAAACTCAACACTATCCATTTCTGGCTCAAAAGGCTTCATATCGAGCTGTCCATTGACTTCATACAAGTACAAGTTAAATAACGCCTCATAGCCTTTTCTGGTTTGTACTAATGGATATCTTAGATCTTTGTACAGGTATTCATTATTCGTTACTGGTGCTACATTATAGTATCCGTTACTGAACCAAATTAACCCCTTAAGTCCTTCATAATCCTCGGGTTTTATAGCTCTCAATTTAGGAATGGTCTGCCATTCAGAAAACTGATTTGTGGTATCAAAAAGTGAATAGAAAGCGACTCTGTAACTTGTTTCTGTTTCAGCTACACCATACCATAAAATATTATTCAATATAGAAGGTTGTGTGCTATAACGGTCATAGCTAATATGCTCTGATTTCAATGATGATTTAAACACCGAATCTATATATATCTTATTAAAAATAGTAAATAGCATATACACGGAACTTAGACCTACACCCAATCTAAGCCAAAATTGACGTTTGGAATTCTGTCGCTTATAAAACATCAGTATCGTTAAGCTGATCAAAAATGGTGCTGTATAAAGTGGATCAGCTACAGCGATATTATTAAAAGCAACGCGATAGTTAGAAAATGGTGCAAATAATTGCGTACCATACGGTGTAAAACAATCCAGAATAGGGTGTGTAAACAGCGACCAGAAAAATAATAATATCCAATCTTTTTGCGTAGTGGTATGTAATCGTTTCCCTGTATCGTATAATTTATGTACCAGCCAACCGATAAGAAAGGCTCCCAATATTGAAAACAGGATGGAATGCATAAACCCTCTATGAAAGAGCATGGCGTCAATCTCATTATGGTATAACAAGCTTCCAATAAACACGTCCAAATCGGGTATGGTACCGCCTATAGCACCAAACAATAATGCCTTATTGCCTATTTTTTTACCCAGTACCGCTTCGCCACAAGCCGCACCCAGAACAATTTGAGTTAATGAATCCATATAATACGAGTGCTAAATTACACAATAAATCCATTTGCAAATGGCTTAACAAAATCGTAACATTACGGAACTAAACTAATATACGAATGCAAGAGAACGACAATCTTTCAGAGATAAAAATAGACGACCAAAAGATTATTGATAATAAAGAATTAAGCATCTGGGAGGCTTTAATCCCTGTCGTTATATTAATGGCCCTTTTAGCTTATAATATCTTTTTTGTAGATGGTCAAGAATGGTTTGGCGCATACACCAATCAAATCATACTATTAATGGGAGGTCTTGTTGCTGCCGGAGTTGGTTTCTACAATAAAGTGACTTTAATGAATATGATATCTGAAATTTGGGAGAACCTAAAAAGTGTATTCGTTCCTATCATGATATTATTTCTAGTGGGTGCACTGGCTGGCACCTGGCTCGTGAGCGGTGTTATTCCTGCAATGGTTTATTATGGCTTACAGGTGTTGAGTCCCGAGATATTCTTACCAGCTTCAGTAATTATTGCTGCATTAATATCGATCGCTACTGGAAGTTCCTGGACCACTTCAGCTACTGTAGGTATTGCATTAGTTGGTATTGGTACTGCTTTGGGTATTTCTCCCGGGATGATAGCAGGTGCAGTAATCTCCGGCGCCTATTTTGGAGATAAAATGTCACCGTTAAGCGATACTACTAATCTTGCACCAGCTATGGCAGGTACAGATTTATTTACTCATATCAGGTACATGGCATTAACCACAGTACCTACTGTTATAATTACACTAATAGTTTTCGGAATCATGAGTGCTTTTATTGAGCCCACCGGAAATGCTGACATCAGTAATTTATTGGCTTCAATAGATAAAACCTTTAATATCACACCTTGGTTATTTCTAGTTCCTGTAATTGTTATTGTGTTGATTTTATTAAAAACAAAACCACTTATAGCTTTAGCTTCTGGTGTCATTTTAGCAGCTGTATTTGCTTTTATTTTTCAGAGTAATGTACTAAATGGTTTATCATCTGAGTCAAGCCTTACTGCTGTAGTTAATTCTGTTTTTACAGATACGGCCATTACTACTGATAACGAAAAACTAAATGATCTGTTTTCCTCTGGGGGTATGAAAGGGATGCTATGGACCATATACCTCATCGTCTGTGCCATGGTTTTTGGTGGTGTTATGGATGGTATCGGGGCCTTATCCCGAATCACAAAATCTCTACTTTCCATTGCCACTACAATTTTTGGCCTTTTTGCAAGTACCGTTATTAGTTGTTTAGGGCTAAATGCTATTGCTTCCGATCAATATCTGGCTATTGTTATTCCTGGAAAAATGTTTAAAAAAGCCTATCAGGACAGAGGATTAGCGCCTCAAAACTTAAGTAGAACCTTAGAAGATTCCGGTACGGTGACTTCCGTACTAATACCTTGGAATACTTGTGGCGCCTATCAATCGGGAGTATTGGGTGTCGGTGTTGCTGAGTACTTTATGTATGCTATTTTCAACTGGTTAAGTCCATTTACCACATTGCTTTTTGCAGCCTTCAAAATTAAGATCAAACAATTGTCAGAAAAATAAGAACTATAAATATCTCAAAAATAACCCCTGATATTTATTAAATTAACAATAATGTTATTAGTATTTTAAACAATTATTATTTTTTAATCTTATTCATTAATCCTATTTAAAATGCTTATTACAGAATAATATATTATAATATTTACCTATGATTATTAACTGTTTTATGCCGTAAATTTGTAACAAATAAATTAATCACATTAAAAACAACTTATAATTATGGCATTTGTAGGAAAAAAATTCCCAAATATCACTGTTGACGCCATGAATGACATGGGCGACACATTCAAAATCAACGTTCTTGAAGAAGCACAAAAGCAAAACAAAAAAGTCGTTTTATTTTGGTATCCAAAAGATTTCACATTCGTATGTCCAACAGAATTGCACGCATTTCAGGCTGCACTAGGTGAATTCGAAAAGCGTAACACTATAGTCATTGGTGCATCTTGCGATACTCCTGAAGTTCACTTTGCATGGTTAAGCACTGCAAAAGATAATGGTGGTATCGAAGGCGTTACTTACCCTATTCTAGCAGACAGCAATAGAAATCTATCAAGCATCTTAGGTATTTTGGACATCACTAATGAAACTTATGATGAAGAAACTGGTACTGTACAAGTAGAAGGTGATAATGTAACATATAGAGCTACTTATATCATCGACGAGGAAGGTACTGTAGTACACGAAGGTATTAACCATATGCCACTAGGTCGTAACATCAATGAATACTTAAGATTGATAGACGCTTATACCCACGTACAAGAAAAAGGTGAAGTATGTCCAGCTAACTGGGAAGATGGTAAAGAAGCTATGAAACCAAATGCAAAGGATACTGCTGAATATTTAGCTGCTCACTTAAACTAATATATTGTCATTGCGAGCGGAGCAATCTCGTTATTGAGACGAATACTCTCCACTCGCAATGCTCTTATAATTTTCCAAATTATGATTCAAGAATTAGATCAGGATAATTTACAGCACATCGTTTCTGAAAACGATACTGTCATTGTACAGTATTCTGCAGGATGGTGTGGTAATTGTAGAATTATGAAACCTAAATTCAAAAAGTTAGCTACCGAGCATGCCCATGCTACTTTTGTGATTGCAGATGCTGAAAAATTCCCGGAAAGCCGAAAATTGGCTACGGTTGATAACCTTCCGACATTTGCAACATTCAAAAACGGCGCTTTTAAAAATCAAGTACAAACCAATAAGTTTGATGCGCTTAAAACTTTAGTGGAAGAAGCGATTTAGTTATGAAATTACCAGTAATTAAGCATTTGACCCAATTCATTGAAGCCAACGATGAGGACTTCCTTGTAGAAACTATAGAAACCTTGGAACATCTTACCGAAGTCCCTTCTCTTAAAGATGAAGAACTGGATGTTATTGGCGAGCTCATCTCTAATATGTACGGTGCCATCGAAGTCCATAAAATGGTTCAGGAAGGCACTCCAAAAAAAGAAGCATTAAACAACTTCATGCAACGTGTTATGGGAGCTATTGATCAATAATAAAAATAAAATATTAAACCTGTTTAAAACCACTTCTTACACCATAGAAGTGGTTTTTTTATCCCTGTTTAATTTTATTTTGTAATATTTTTCTTATATATTAGTTTAAAATAATGCCCTAAATGACTATAAAATGAAAAGTATACTGTCTTTACTGCTCTTGATGACACTGTGTGTTATGACCTGTAATGCTCAAAGTACATTAGAAGTTAATATTAAAAAATGTAAGACCGATGAGCCTGCGCATTTATTTGGTTTTAAACTATTCAGAAATGACTCGCTCATCAAAGTTATAACGACAGGTATAGAAAGTAAGCATATACTGAAAGATTTAAAGTATGGCTCTTACAAAATTGAATATGTATCGATGTTTAAAAAAACCGAATACACTACCATTGAACTCTCTAAAAGAAAAACGTACACTGTAGATTTATGTATCGATGATATCAATTACGAATCTGAAGCGTATCAGCCCTTGATTAATCAATTGAACGAAGGTGAACATTATTCTATTAACATCACTACAGAAGGGTGTTATCATCGTTCCGAACAAGAACTGACCATTCGTAAAGCGTCCGGACAATACTATATGACCTATAATGGAAAAGACAAGTTACTAAGTAAGGATGACATTAAAGCTATCGAACATTTTGAGATTGAACTTAATTATATGGAACCCTACGGTTGTACCAGTGTCGATTATTATGTATTGAAGTATAATAATCGTGAAGTAAGGATTAATGACGGAAGTTGCTCCTGGAATGGCCTTTCAAACTTAAAACAAAAACTGAACCTGAATAGTTGAATACATCTATAAAAAAATGTCTACCTTGGTTTCAATTGTAAACCAATGAAGAATACATTATATTTTTTACTTCTGCTCTTAAACGTAAGTGCCTGTCAGAAAGATAAAACAACAACTTCAAATCACACAACAGTAGCAAAACCACAACAGATCGTTGTGATTTCAAAACATGCTCCTGATAAATACAGACATTATCTTACTCACGACAGTATAGGGATGGTTTCAGATAGCCTATCGGGTCCTTTTTCTCCTGTTAAACGTGCAACATTTTCGTATTTCGATTCGCAAAACCGCTTAAAAGATTGGCAACCCAAAATTGATGCTATAGACACATTAGTCATTTCTTATCATCGGGATTATCTGGAACTAAGCATCCGAAATCCTTTTGCAGCTCAAACTAACACCTATCTTATTAAAAACGGGGATACCCTGATCTTTGAATACAACAATCGGATTCCTATAGCTAAAATCACCAATCGAGAGGTCAGCGATATAGAACTCAACTACAGCAACCACCGCATAAAAACATTATTTGATAATAAATACACCAGTCATCATAAAGTATTTCTAGGGTTCTTATTAAGCGATCTGGGGTCTGTAGAGGACAGAACCATTGGTTTTTATGAAGATGCTATTGAAGATGCCCAGAGAGAATCGTTACATTTAGATTCTTTATTTGCTAAAAAAACACTTTCCGAAGCTAGTTATAATTACAGAAAAGCAGCTTTGAATTGGTTGGTTGAAAGTCATAAAAACAATAAGGTTGTTAAAACGTGGACCGATCAAAATGAAGCCCTTCTCCATAACGAAGATTTAAAACGGGAGTACAGTATAGATCTTTCTGAAACTGATTCTTTAATGACCTTTTCTTTTTTCAGAGGCTATCTGAATTACATCTCAAAATACGACTTAAAGTTTATTCAGGAAGATAATGGCAGCTCCGGAGCATTTTATATCGATTCCAGAATACGCTTTGATTCTATTTTAAATGACAAACAGTTCAATCAGACTGCAAAAAACTTTCTATTACATAACACCTATCAGGAAATTGGTAGAAATTTTAAGGTTAAGGATAAAGCCAAATATTTTAAAAAGCTGCAAGAGCATACTACAGATATAGAAAAGTTAAACACTCTTCAGAAAACTTATAATCTGGATTTTAGTAAATCGGATCAGTTGGTATTGACCAACATTAAGAACGATACATTGACGTTTTCTAAGCTTTTAGCACAACACAAGGGACAATGGCTTTATGTGGATTTCTGGGCCAGTTGGTGTAAACCTTGCCGTAATCTTATGCCCGATGCCCTGAAGCTGAAAGAAGCCCTTAAAGATAAGAACATTGCATTCCTATACTTGAGTCTTAACGATAACAAAGACGTCTGGAAAAAGGCCATGGAAGTTGGTGGTATTATAAGTACTCAGAGCTATTTTATAGAAAATGGCAACACCTCAAAAGTTATTGAAGACCTGGGTATTAACTCAATACCGCATTATTTAATTTACAGCCCTAATGGCGAGTTGGTTAACGGTTATGCCAAACGTCCAGGAAAAGGCGCTAAAGCGCAGCTTCTAGCGTTGATGCAGAATCAGTAATACTTTGATCTATCTTTTAACTTAGCTCTAAAAAAACACTCTATATTCATAGCTTAAAAAGCTATAAAAAATGCTGTCATTCCGAACGAGTAACGAGGAGGAATCTCATTATGGTTGGGATGTTTCGTCACTCATTCTTCGCGCTGTAGACATGACAAATCATTTTATTTCTAAGATGCACTATAATCTAATCTTATGACTACCTAAAACTTAATTGTAGTATACAAAATAAGATAACCCAGATTGTTAGCAGTTCTTATTTGTGTTAATGTATTTCCGTCTGAAAGCGTATTTGCAAAATTGTAATTATTTAACTCAAAGAGGGTTAATAAAGACCTTCCTTCAACAGAAAAAGACAATGTATCAGAAACATCATATTTAAAAGAGAGATTACAGTCTGGCACATTAAATCTATCTTCATCAAGATCATAAAACATATATTCAAAATCAAGTTTCCAATTTATTTTGTTCCCATGACCTTTTACTATAAAAGTATTGGTAGCAATTGACTGCTGGGTAACCTTATCACCATCAATCTTAAAAATAAGGTGATTCCACTTGAACTGGTTAGCAATTTCTTTTATGAAAAATTTTCTAGGAAGGAAGTTTAAATTAAAAGCGGGTTCCCACATGTTATTATTAGCGCGAGCATGTTGACCGTTAAAGATCGTTGAATAATTATTTGATCTATAGTTTAACCCGCCACCTATATCAAGGCGGTGATAGGCAGAGCCTATATATATACCTTTTTTTGCACTTGTATTGATCGTATGGGTTTTGTTTTTATCAAAAACCCTATTTGAATAATAAAAGACATTATCAGATACGGAATCAAGTACACTTTGCAAAAAATTCTTTTCTTCACTGTATCTGTATACAAAATTTAAATTTTTTGATCGTGCCACATTACTATTAAACCAGCTAAGAGAGATTTCATTCTTGGTAGAATATTGCTCTATATTCTTATCACTATTGCTTATAATTCTATGGTTGTAACTTCTCACAATAGTATCATACAACGCATTGATATCATAAAACCGATAATTGCGTCTTACACGCAAAATTAAATTGTTTTGTGCTTCAAAATTGTAAGTAAGCGAATGGTACATCTTCAAAAATTTTCTATCACTTGTATTTTCTGTAAGAATAAGAGTTGGAGTTACCAAAAAACCATAATCCAGATTCTTGATAGAGCCATTTAAAGAAAGTGGCGTTGCTACAGTAATGATATCTCTTTTTAGATCTGAATTTTCATGAGTATTATTCAAAAAATCAAGGCTGCCTTCTTCATTATTTTTAGTTACAGCTATCCCGGAGTTGAACGTAGCCTTCCGCAATCTAAAATTAAAATTCCCCAAACTTCTCAAATAGTGTTTATGAGACGACCCTTGTTGAAAAATATCCCCGATATCAATATTAGTAAGTTTCGTTTCAAAATCTTTTGAGTTCCTTTCATAAAAATAATCCAGATTAAAGTTAAAAGCAGTATTATCTCCTAAAAGATGAGTTAACTTTAAGGCATTAGATATGGTAAAGTTTTTAGGTGTATTCTGGGCTTGTTCTCTAAAAAAAGTGATGGATGGAATAAACAGAGTATCTACACTTTCATTTTTCTTCTCAAAACCTATACCTATTGTACTCAGCACATTTTGCAATACGGTCTTTGGTGAAAGAATACGACTATAATTAGCTGTAGCAGAGATAAAATCACCTTTTTCAATATCTTTTAATTCACTTTTTTTTATTAAAGTATCTGCTATAAAAGTGCTGTACTCTATTTCTTGTTCAGTGTGGATATTTCCATAATAAAAAACAAGCCCACTCTTACTGTTAATGCCTTGCCAACGAAATGTAAGACTATTGTTAGTCACAAAATTCTTAGTGGTTTGGTAGTCTTCAATAAAAAAAGGATATAATATATTATTCAGTTCTCCGGTTGCATACTGCCTTACCGAAGCCGAGACGTCTTTTTCGTTCAATTCCCTAATACCGGTATTGTTAGTGTTTGAAGTAGCAAAAGCATTCAGTTTATCTGAAAAAAAGAAGCCTTTACCTTTTAAGCCATACTTATCCTTAAAGCCATAGCCTACATCAATTTGTGTTTTTAAAACACCCTTGAATTTCGATTTGGTCTCTATATTGATGACGGGGTCTCGTATGCGCTTAAAATCTAAGGTAAACTTGTCTTTATAATTGTCTATTATCTGAACATTTTCCATAATTTCATAATTAAGGTTGTCCAGAGCAACTTTATTCTGATTCACAAATACTTCCTTGCCATTAATTAATACCTTATTGATTTGTTTACCTTGATAAGAAATTGCGCCTTCCTCACCTATAATTATACCATCTGTCTTATTAAGCATATCCCTCAAAGTACTTTCTTTACTTAAATTCATACCATCGGTATCAATATTGAGAGTATCTGTAACTTTTCTTGTTTTTATGACCACCTCTTCTAATTGCGTGATGCTCTCTTCAAGAAAAATAACTAATGGTTGGTTGGTTTCGCTTAATTGTATTACGGTCGTCTTTTCCTGATAACCAATAGCTGTCACGTTAATAAGAATTTGCTTGATGCTAGCAGGTATTTCGAAAGAGAAACGACCTTGTTCATCACTATAGTCGTAAGTAATAGGTCTTTGCGCATTCGCAGTATCTTGTACAACGATATTAGCAAAAGGTACAGGGTCTCCTTCAACACTTTTTACTGTACCTATAACCTCTTTTTGTTGTCCATAAGAACAAAAAACATAAGCAAAAAAAAAACTCTACTAAGCAGTCTCCACATCCTGTTTCTTGTTAATCACAGTCTTGTTAATCATAGTTATATTACCAAATGCTGCTACATTCCACACAATCATCATGGCTGAAAATGCATATAAATCCATCATTACAGCAATACTTGTATGCATGAGTATGACTGCTGCAATAGTATACTTCCTCGTCATCTTTTTGTATACTAAAAACGGATATAAAAACTCTAATAAAACAGTACCTATACCAACTATGGTTAGAAGTAGTGGGTAAAACGAATAGAACGAATTATCTACTGATGCAATTGCTTTCCATACTGAATTTCCGTTCCACCAACCGATATCAAGCCCCTTAGCTATTCCTGAAAAGAAATAAGCTATAGCCAAATGAATTTGTATAACACGTCTGTAATTAAAATTCACCTCTAATGGTCGTTTGAAAATCTTGGCATCAACAGAAAAATACCTTCCTACTGGAAATACAAGGCAATAAAACAGTGACATCGTTAGAAAAAAATCATAACCATAATTAAAAGGTGCAAAACTTCTAAAAATAATCAACTGGAGTATTAGAGCAATACCTGCTGCATAACGCGTAAAGAGTCCAAATAAAAGAAATAATAATGCTATGATATAAGTTGGTACTGATAGCTTGTAAAAAATACCTGTTAAACCATTTGAATCTAAAAACTTATAAAAGGGGTGCAAATACCTAAAATCTCCTGATTCTAAGTACATTAACTCCTGAGGTATTAACGATTCTGATTGTGAAAAAAGGGATGGTAGGTCAGTATATAATGATGCTATTTCGATTAAAGCAATTGAAGCTATCATTATGCGGAAAAACAGTAGAAAAGAGAGCTCCCTTCCATCTTTTGTAAATATTTTTTCCAGCCTATTGTATTGGGAATGTACCTTCTTGAACAACATAAAGATTTGGTTTGATTTTACGTTTTCTTTCCCATACATCCTGAGGAACTATGGTCATTAGCTTTACTTTATAAGATGCACATCCGGGAATGTTTTTTGCTTTTTGTTTTCCGAGCCACTTTAGGGTTTTTACCACATAATCCTTTCTATACTGGTAATTTTTTCTCAAGAGTACCACACTTGGGTTGGTATCTGAAGTAGATGTTGTATCTGTTTCTATTAGTTTTTGTGTATCAGCAACATAATTGGTAAGAAAAGAAGCATAGCCTTCTAGACGTTTAATTGCGTTAGTACCCGATAGTTTAAAATACCGGTCTGAATTTATTTCCCTATCGTTTGAGTCTAAAAAAATAATTTTCAAGTACTTTTCTGTAGATGTATGAGTGCCATAAAAACCATACCCAGTATTGGTACCGGAAAAGACATAATAGGGCTCAGTATATTTATTTTGTTTTAATAAGCTAAGTAAAGGTATACTTAAAGATTCATCGTAATGAAAATTCCAATACGAATCTATGTTTGCCCAAAAAGCTTGAAAAAAAATGAGCAGCAAATGCCCGGTAAAAAATAAAACCAATATCTTTTTTTTCATACAGAATTATTTTTGACGAGCTCTTTTATAGGATTTCTTATGAAAATACTCATAGCTTCCTCTGGCTAAATCTCCCTTTTTTATAAGTAAAATGGGTTCAATCCCATAATGCTTTTTCCTTGTTTTTTCTTTTGTAAAGACATTATATTTAGATTCATAGAGCTTCTTGAATCCGCTAACATCATCTATATATTCTATATTTAATAACTGTATGGTTCTAAAATAGTCTTCGGCTCTTACCACCAAACCAGGTAATCCTTGATATATGGAAGGACCATTGGATACCGGTAAATCTTTTGTATACCAAACAGTAAGCATAGGATAGCTATTTTCTTCTGTTATTGCTTTTACGCAGTTTAACCCATCGATGACTTTTTTTTCACTTGTAAGTTCCCATTTTATATCACCAACTTTTCCTTCTGTAAAAAAAGTTTGATTCATAACCCATTCGTGCTTAAGGGTTATATTCTTTGGAGTTTTAAGGGCTAAAAGCACCGTATCTGATAGTGCAGCTCTGGTTTTAGGGTTTTCCCAACCTAATGGTCTAACTTGCACTGTGGAATCTAATACATATACAGATGAACGATCTTCCAAATTGATGTACAGACTATAATAGTCTGTAATTCCTTTCATAAAATCATAAATAGAAGCTCTTGTTGGGCTGCTTTTCATATCACTTTCCGTCATTCTATATTGACTTATCGGTGAACTTATGTAAGTAAGTTTTATTATTTGTTTGCTTTTTGTCTGCCCATATCGATTGTTATCCGACTGATTCCAACTAATTGTAATCAAACCAATTAGTATAAAAAAGACAACAAAACCATTAGTTTTTAAACTTATCATCTGTGCTTATAAATTTAAAAACGGCACTCCTTGTTTAAAGAAATGCCGCTCATTCCCCTTTTTGATTAATACCCGCCTATTATTTCGGCTTTGTCTTTAATTATAACAGGATCTGTGTGAACCCTGTCACACTCACTAAAAGTTTCTTGGACTCTATACTTAGTGTCACAAGTTCCAGTCTCTCTTGCTACCTCAAGTTCACTTAAGACTTGAGCATCATCCAAGAGATTGTTTTTTTCAGATGGAGTGAATGCAAAGGCTACGAAAACTACGGCAATTGCCACTGCGGAAAGAAATACTTTTTTCATGGTTAAAAAGAATTAAAAATTAAACATTGTTTTTACAATCCACAAGGTATATTCTGTAGGCAAGACCAGGGTATGGCTCACCAATAAAAAAGGTAAGGACAACCCCTACTTTCTATAAAGTGCTATGTAATAATGGCTATTTCTATTGCTAAAGGCGGATGTAACCTATGAACTTTTCTGTATTTTTTCTCCTAACAGATTATAGGCTATATAAATCCCTTATCCTTGGCTTTTAAAAGCAGCTCTTTATCATAAGGGCTTACTGCATCGAATACTTGTTTCATTCGTCGCTTTCGTTTTTCTAGAGCCGGTAGAGAAAGACTTAATATGTCTGGCAGATCTTTCATCATTGTTCCTATTGAAAGCTCATACAGTAACTTTCTATCAATTGCGTCTAAGATAAAATCAGAGGTCACTTCATTTCTTAATAATTTGATGATGGTTTTACTGTAATAAGGAGGATCATTTAATACCGTGTCTATAGCCTCCACTAGTTTTTTTGGAGTAATGTCATTTTTGACTAAAAACCCATCGGGATTAAGGTTTCTAAAAAGGCTATGCACTCTGTAATTATCATTGAATGTTGTTGATACAATAATTTTTGTGTCTGGCATCAATGTATTCATTTTGAGCCCTAAATCTTCACCTGAAAGTATTTTTCCGTCTTTAGATGGTGGTAAACTTATATCTAAAAAAACAATATCAAGGTTTCTATTATTCGAATAAAAATCCATTATTTTCTCGTAAGCAGAATCACAATTATTGGCTTCATAAATATTAAATGTTAAGCTATCGTTTTGTTTCTCCAGATATTTAAATGCGCTTTTATAAGAATTAGTTATTAGGGGGTGATCGTCTATCAATAATACTGTTTTTGTCTTGTTCATCATGGTATTTAATGTATTGGGATGGTGAAACACACTGTAGTTCCTTTTCCTATTTCAGACAGAACACTGAATTCACCATTCAATTTTTGTATTCGGGATTTCATGTTTTTAATACCTATCCCCTCTTTCTGTTTTTTTATATCGAAGCCCACGCCATCATCACTTAAGTTCACTACTAAACGTTTACTTTCAATTGAAAAACTTAGATGTACACTTTTGGCTCTTGAATATTTAATGACATTATGTAAAGCTTCTTGTAATATTCTGTAAAGATTTACTTTAATAATTTCATTTATTCCGATCCATCCGATATTTTCATCGATATTTAATTGATAATCAAAATTTCCTATCCGGCTTTTATTTTCGAGAAGTTGTTTTAACACAGCACTAAAATCAATTTCAGAGCTATTAAAATCGGTATTTAATCTGTGCGAAACCTCTCTTATTTCACCTTCTATATTTTGCAGTTCTTCCAAAAATAATTCATGCTGTTTTAGGGTTTCGTCATCTCCTTTAAGTTCTAAAAACCCTAAATCAACCCGGACTCCGAATAGCTTACCAAGAATACCATCATGCAATTCCTGTGCTATTCTGTTACGTTCCTTCGTTTTTTCTTCTTCTAATTTGGTTTGCTGTTTAAGCGTCAAAAGATAAACCTGCTCATTGGCCTTCTGTTGTTCGGTCTCCAACAGCAATTTCTCATTCCTTGATTTTTGAACTCTTATATAATAGATAAGCGATACAATGAGTATAAGGACAAAAGCGCTACTAATTATGAAGGTTTTTTGTTGAGATAGACGTTTCGTTTTTTCAATATATTCATCAGTTTCATAAGCGATTCTGGTAAACTTATTTTGGATCTTACGGTCAACATCTTGCAAACTATCATTATATGCTATATATCTACTTAAATAAGCTTCTACATTTTTGGAGTCTATTTTAGCCAATAAACTAAGGGACTTCAAATAATCGCCGCTATTCTTCACTTCTTTGGCCAATGCATTGGCCTCTTTAGCATAATCAATGGCCTTTAGAGTATCTTTCATTACAGCCAGGTATTCAGACAAATGAATCTTACTTGTTGCTATTCCTGCTTTATTATTAGTATGCTCTCTGATTTTTAAAGCATCTTCAAAGTCTTGTTTTAAATTGGTTGTATCTTTATTCAAGAGCCTACAATACGCTCTATTATCTAGCACTCTGGCATAGCGCTCTATGTCTTTAATTTTCAAACTATCATCTTCCAAAATTTCATCAAAGTAAATAAGGGCTTTTCCGTATTCTCTCTTCTTTATGTATACATTACCGATGTTATTTAAAGAAATTTTGTGTAATTCATTTTTGTTTTCCAGCTTGTCCAGGTATTCCAAAGCCCTATCGTGGTAAAACAAGGCTCTATCATATTCTCGTATATCGCTTTGTAATAATGCCAGATGATTGTATGAAGCATATAGCGCTTTATTTGCTTCTAATAATTTATATTTTGAAATCGCCTTTATAATCAAAATCTCACTTCCAGAGTAGTCTCTATATCTCCCTTTGATAAAAGACATACCATATAACATTTTAGCGGCATAATATTGTTGATCTATCTTTTCAAAATATTTATACGCCTTATCATAATGGTAATAGGCAGTATCGTATACTTCTATTTTTTTATAATAATTGGCTTCATTCCAATGAATATCAGCTAAAGTAAAAGTATCTCCTATCTTTAACGCAATCTGATAAGTTTCTTTATTTAGCTCTTTAAATTTTGTGCTATCCTTTAACTTAAAATATTGGTAAGCAATCTTACTCAGAGTTCTAGTTGCAGAAGAATCTATTTTAGTAGATGTTAAGGTGTTATATGCCTTTTCTAAATAACGCTTCCTTTTTTTTAGTGAATAGGATTTTATCTTTGAAGCTTCGATCCATGAAGAAATACTGTCATTTTTATAATTAGCAGGTTGTTCAAACTCGGTTTCCTCGATATGATTACAACCTACTAAAATGACATATAGTAGTATGAGACTTATTTTGTATCGTGTTTTTATTTTAAAGATGTTTTAAAAACAAAGCTAAAAAAAGCCCTTAACTATTGTGTCAAAGGCTTTTACTTTTTTTATTTATCCTTTTTCTGTTTCATCAACTTGATCCTCCGTCTCACCTGTATCATGCATATTATTTATGTCTGTTGTATCGGGTTCTGTTGTTTCTGATTCTGTTTTATCGGTGTCTGTTGTATTAGTTTCTATTACGCTGGCTTCTGTACCTTCAGTAAGTTCTTCAACAGTACAAGAAATCATAAAATTGGAAAATAGGACTAAAATTATTAATGTTTTTAAGGCTTTCATAAATGCAAAATTTTCGATTAAACAATGGTTTTCCTTGCCGCGTTAATCGCAGCTTTTTAAAATTGTGCACAATGAAAAGCGTTGGTGATTTTTGTAACGCTAGTGAAGCTTCACAAGCTAAAGTAATAGCTAACAACAAATATAACCCTCACAAAAACAGTTGTTTAGTAAAACACCCAAGCTTATGAGGAAAATTATCATTTTACATAGGAAAATCAATTCAGGGTAATAAATGCACTATTTGACAGCTTGGCATTAATAAAATTGATATTATCAATAAACGTTTTTGTAAAAGGAATTTTAAAGGACGGGCTTTTAATAATACAAATTGCCTTCCCGTAATGGATTCTTGAAATGAACTTACTGTTTACAATATAACTTTTATGAATTCTTAGAAAATTTTGAGGTAATGTATTTTCAAATGTTTTCAGGGTTTTGTATGCGCCTATTGTAGATCCATCTTTCATGTGAAAATCGGTTGTGTTGTTATCCGCTTTTAAAAAAAGTATATCGTCAGCATTTAAATAATGATAGTCTTTATTTGATTTTAGACATATGGTTTCATAAGAACTCGAAGGGAATGTCTTTTGATATTTTAAAACACTTCTTCTTACAGAAAGTTCTGTTAAGGGTTTTAATAAGTAATCAAAAAAATCATATCGATAAGCTTTGTAGGCGTTCTTCTCCGAAGAAGATAATGCTATAAAAGTGGGGTTATTTGTAGTATGTTTAATAATATCCAAAAGGAAATCAGGTAGATCTTTTATGACATTATCAAGCCCTAAAAAAATAATATCAGGCGCATGCTTAAATATAATGTTAAGCGCTTCATCATGATCTTTAGTAGTACCTAAAAACCTCATATTTTCATAATCATCTAATACAGCTCTAATACATTTTTCAACATACATGCCCTTTTCTATGATGAAATATTTTTTCAAAACCAAAACTTAATTGTATCTGAGAAGATACCTAATGAAGTTATATCAAGAGTATGGCTGTCCCGTAAAAATAGTAAGGCTGAGTATTGTCTGTAACTTTTAAAGTTTTAAAAACCGCTATTTTAGCTGCAAGCCTTTCACAATATGAAAAAATGCCTTGCCGTAAGTTATGAATAGAAAAGATAAAGTGTCAGATGGTTTGCCGTTAATGAATAGTTAGGCATCTAAACTTCTGCTAATAAACTCGCTAGCCCTTCAAATCCTTTAGCTTTGGCATGATCTAAAGCGGTTTTACCTTCCACATCCGTAAGATTTTTATTAGCATTATGTTTTAACAATGCTTTTACCACATCTGTTTTATTGTATTGTGTGGCAAAGATCAAAGGGGTTATACCAGCATTGTTCTGAGCATTGATATTAGCACCGTGAGCAATGAGATACTCAGCAATCTCTACATTCCCTTTGAAGCATACCCCTATTAAAGCCGTATTTCCCGAAGCATCAGTGCCATCTATATCTGCATGATGTGCTATTAAAAATTTGGTTATGGCTTCATTATCAAAATAGGTTGCCATGATCAATGGTGTAAAGCCACGAGCGTCTTTAGCATTTACAAGCGTTTTATCTTCAGCTAAAAGTGAAGCCATATGATTGGTATCGCCCTGGCGCAAACCTTCATAAAAATTATCAATTGAAATCATTGTTTTTAAGCATTAAAAAGGCATGTGCAGATCACCACACATGCCTTGGTTTTCTTTTTCATTATTAGGTGTTCCCGTTATTTTAAATCAAAACGGTCTAAATTCATCACTTTGGTCCATGCCGCCACAAAATCATTCACAAATTTTGACTGAGCATCATCAGCACCATATACTTCACAAATGGCTCTTAGCTCCGTATTGGATCCAAAAATCAAATCGGCACGGGTACCTGTATATTTTACAGTACCGGTTCTGCGATCTTTACCTTCAAAAATAGTATCGTCAGTAGTTGTGGCACTCCAGGTGTAGGTAAAGTCTAATATATTGGTAAAGAAATCGTTGGTAAGATGACCTACATTATCGGTAAACACGCCATGTTTTGATCCGTCAAAGTTAGTTCCTAAAACTCTCAATCCACCAACAAGTACGGTCATTTCCGGAATGGAGAGTGTTAAAAGATTAGCTCGGTCTACTAAAAGGTCTTCTGCGGCAACATCTAATCCCGGCTTAATGTAGTTTCTAAATCCATCAGCTAATGGCTCTAAATAACCAAAAGATTCCAAATCGGTTTGTTCTTGTGACGCATCGCCTCTACCCTGTGCAAATGGGACGTTCACTTCATGACCTGCATTTCTTGCCGCTTCTTCTACACCGGCATTTCCTGCCAATACAATAAGGTCTGCCATTGAGATATGGCCACTAAAGGCATTTCGAATATTTTCTAATACACTAAGAACGTTTTCTAAGGCTTCCGGATTATTTACAGCCCAACTGCGCTGTGGTTCTAATCGGATACGTCCTCCATTAGCACCTCCCCGCTTATCAGATCCTCTGAATGTGGCTGCTGATGCCCATGCTGTAGTGACCAATTGTGACACGCTTAGGCCTGAAGCTAAAATCATCTTTTTTAGGGTTGTGATATCGGCATCACTTAGGTTGTAATCTACTTTGGGTATTGGGTCTTGCCATAACAATTCTTCCTGAGGCACTTCGGGTCCTAAATAGCGATCTATAGGGCCCATGTCTCTGTGAGTTAGTTTATACCATGCACGCGCAAAAGCATCCTCAAAAGCTTTATGGTCTTTATGAAAACGCTTAGAGATCTCTAAATACGTTGGGTCCATTTTTAAAGCCATATCTGCTGTAGTCATCATCAATGCCTGAGTACCATTAGCATCTCCTGCTTTTGGTGCCATACGAGCATTTGATGCTGCCGTCGGGGTCCATTGATGTGCGCCTGCCGGGCTCTTGGTCAATTCCCAATCGTAGTTTAATAATACATCAAAGTAATCATGATCCCATACGATGGGGTTTGGTGTCCATGCGCCTTCGATACCACTGGTAATGGCATCGTCTAGAACCCCTGTTCCAAAGGTATTTTTCCAGCCTAAACTCATTTGTTCTATAGGTGCGCCATGCGGTTCTGCCCCAACATATTTATCGGGATCGGCAGCACCATGTGCTTTTCCAAAGGTATGACCTCCAGCCACCAAGGCTACAGTTTCTTCATCGTTCATGGCCATACGCCCAAAAGTAATTTTAATATCGTGTGCCGATTTTAAAGGATCCGGTTCGCCATTTGGTCCTTCGGGGTTCACATAGATCAATCCCATATGCACAGCGCCCAAGTGACCTTCCAGATCACCATCACTGGTATCGTAACGTTCATCATTGCCTAACCACTGATTCTCAGACCCCCAGTAGATATCCTGCTCCGGTTCCCATACATCTTCACGTCCTCCTGCAAAGCCAAAGGTTTTAAAGCCCATGGATTCTAAAGCACAATTACCAGCCAGAATCATCAGATCAGCCCAGGATACTTTTTTACCATATTTCTTTTTTACAGGCCACAATAATAAACGGGCCTTATCTAAATTTCCATTATCCGGCCAACTGTTCAAGGGTGCAAAACGGTGTGTCCCTGTACCTGCGCCTCCTCTTCCGTCACCAACACGATAGGTTCCGGCACTATGCCATGCCATACGAATCATGAATGGTCCATAATGCCCGTAATCTGCCGGCCACCACTCTTGGGAATCGGTCATCACATCAATGACGTCTTGCTTTAGTTCCTCATAATTGACACTATTGAATGCTGTAGCATAGTCAAAATCTTCACCCATAGGATCATTCTTAGACGCGTTCTGACGTAGAATATTCAATTTTAGTTCGTTTGGCCACCAGTCTCTATTACTGGTTCCGCCACCTGCAGGCTTTTTTTGGGCGCCGCTCATAAAGGGGCATTGACTGATGTCACCATTACCTTTGTTGTCCATATCTGATTAAATTTTAGTGGTTTAACTTTTCATAAAATTAGGAAATTATACAGCTGTTTTAATAGACCGAGATATTATATATTTATTTTTTAATAGAAATTATCTATAGTTATAAGTTTTACAATCGCTATAAGAAATAGTTTATTCCTGTTTTTGTTTAAAACTTTATCAAAAAAATGTAGCTATTCATTCAAATACTTAAACAGTTGTGTTAAAGACTTGTAGAAAATCATATTCATTATTACTTTTAAAAGAAAATCGATAATGCTATTAAAGAGAACTAATATTGAAAAGCAGTTACAGCGCCAGAAGCAAATAGATGACACTGATCTTTTAATGGCTGTTCGCAGTATTCTTAATGACGTCGATTACAAAGACGAACGTATACGACAAACATTGTCTTCGGAGCATACTGTTGAGGGTAATACCTTTGATATTGATCATCTTGAAACAAATAACATCTATCATATCGATCAAATCAAAGCCATTTGTATTAACTACCGATTACGATTTTTAGATACCCGATATTTTAAAGGCGATTTGCCTTATGAAGCTATCAACAAGATCAAAGCACTGGAAAAATTACATAATATCACTCTCCGTGGTTTTAAAATCATTGCGCCTTCTAAACTTTTTAAACTGGAAAATGCCGATGATCCATTGCTCTTTGCTCCTATTGGAAATGGTTACTATTACCTGATTCACAAATGGGGCAATGATCTTACACCTCTAAGAAAATGGTTGGTATTACCATTTAAAAATTTTGAAAATCTGGTATTTACGACATTATTAGTTAGCTTGTTGGTTACAGTCATAGTACCCAAAGGTTTGTTTTCGGAAAGTATGTCTGCTTCGGAATTCTGGATGCTATTCTTTTTCATGTTCAAATCCTTAGCAGCCATAGTCATTTATTACGGTTTTGCTGCCGGAAAAAACTTCAATACTGCCATTTGGGACAGTAACTATTTTAATGCATAATCTGTAAAAATATAGTGTAACATTCCTGTATTTTTTGTAACTTATAGGTGTAACCCTTAAATCCTATTGTTATGAGCGATTCAGAATATATCAAAGTATTTGGCGGGAACTTTATTTTAGTAACTCGCGTTAAAAACGAATTGGAAAATGCAGGCATTATACCTATTGTAAAAGACGAAGGTGAATCGCAACGTTTAGCAGGTTATGGTTCTCTTAATCAAGGTTTTCAAGAACTTTATGTGCATGAGGACGAAGCTGACACAGCTTTAGAAATTGTATCACGTATTGAAGGTGAGATGCAGGTATAGAAAGACTTTAGTATTGTTTTCAAGCAACATTATAATAGTCCTTATATAAAGTTATGACAAAAGGTAATCTCTGTAAGATAAAACTCTGACGTTTTTAACACATACTAAACCCCAACCGCATACATTTTTTCGCGCTGTTCTTTGATCTTTTTATCACTCATATATTCATCGAACGTCATGTAGCGATCAATCACGCCATTTGGCGTTAACTCAATAATTCGATTTCCTACAGTTTGCGCAAATTCATGATCGTGCGTGGTTAGTAATACAGTGCCTTTAAAGTTCTTTAACGAGTTATTAAATGCTGTTATACTTTCTAAATCCAGGTGATTGGTAGGCTCATCAAGCATTAACACATTGGCTCTGATCATCATCATTCTACTGAGCATACAGCGTACCTTTTCACCACCAGAAAGTACATCTGCGGTTTTTAAGGCTTCTTCGCCACTAAATATCATTTTCCCCAGAAAACCTCTGATATAAACTTCTTCACGCTCTTCTTCGGTAGTAGCCCACTGACGTAACCAATCTACTAATGTTAATGTATTATCAAAATATTCACTATTATCCAATGGCAGGTATGACTGATTAGTGGTTACACCCCAAGCGTATGTTCCAGAATCGGCAGTTTCCTTACCATTGATGATCTGATAAAATGCTGTAGAGGCTCTGGAGTCCTTAGAATACACCACAACTTTATCTCCTTTAGCTAAATTAATATCTACACCTTTGAACAAAACCTCACCATCAATACTTGCTGAAAGCCCCTCTACATTAAGAATTTGGTCTCCTGCCTCGCGTTCGCGCTCAAAAATGATAGCCGGATAGCGACGACTTGAGGGTTTAATATCGGAAATATTCAATTTATCGATCATCTTCTTTCTACTGGTAGCTTGCTTGGACTTAGCAACGTTTGCTGAAAAACGACGGATAAACTCTTCCAGTTCTTTCTTTTTCTCTTCTGCTTTTTTATTCTGCTGTGCACGTTGCTTGGCAGCCAATTGCGAAGACTCATACCAGAAGGTATAGTTCCCGGAATAGTGGTTGATCTTTCCAAAATCTATATCTGAAATGTGCGTACAAACAGCATCTAAAAAGTGACGGTCGTGAGAAACAACAATCACACAGTTATCATAATTGGCTAAAAAGGTTTCTAACCAGGAAATGGTTTCATAGTCCAAATCGTTCGTAGGCTCATCCATGATTAATACATCAGGGCTTCCAAATAAGGCTTGTGCCAATAATACACGTACTTTCTGTTTTCCATCCAGATCCTTCATCTGCGTATAGTGCAGATCTTCTTTGATTCCCAAATTAGACAACATAGCTGCGGCATCACTATCGGCATTCCAACCATTCATTTCTTCAAACTGCACCTGTAGCTCTCCTATCTTCTCTGCATTTTCATCCGTATAATCGGCATAAAGTGCATCAATCTCAGACTTAAGTTCATACAAGGGTTTATTTCCCTTCAATACGGTTTCTAATACCGTATCTTCATCATGCTTATTATGGTTTTGCTCCAGAACCGACATACGCTTTCCAGGTTCTAAATGAACATGACCGGATGTAGGTTCCATTTTCCCCGATAATATCTTTAAAAATGTAGATTTTCCTGCTCCGTTTGCGCCTATAATTCCATAGCAATTACCACTATTGAATGTGGTGTTTACCTCGTCAAAAAGTATACGTTTTCCAAATTGAACTGAAAGATTAGAAACTGATAACATTTTAGGTGTTTTAAATTCGCAGCAAAAGTAGAAAATTATACCCATTAGAGGAAATAAATACATGGCATACTAACTTTTAACGCTGCATTAACAAGAGAAAAGCGGTACAAGGTCTATTTTTGTTAAGATATAGACTGAATTACGTCCCTTAATGAAACATACAGTAATTGCTTTGTTGACCTTGATTAGTGCTGCCGGTTGTAAACATATTGGCAGTACCGAAAATGATTTTGCCTATATCGGCGGACAGATCATTAACCCTAAGAACGACTTCGTTATGCTCTATGATAACGAAGGTAAAATTACTGATACTTTATTTCTGGATACCGAAAACCGATTCATACATAAAATTAACAACTTAAATCCCGGATTACATTCTTTTACTCATGGCGGCGAGTACCAAATGGTTTTGCTTGAACCCGGAGATAGTATTATGTTTCGCCTGAATACGTATGGGTTTGATGAATCGCTTGTATTTACCGGTAATGGTGCAAGAAAGAACAATTACCTTTTGAAATCTTTCCTTACTAATGAAAGTGAAGACAAAAAGTTAGTTAGTTACAGCCAAATGGAACCGGAAGCTTTTCTGGAGTTCGTGGAAAACAGACGGCTTCGCCAATTAAAAAGTTTTGAAGAATTCTGTAAAAAAAAACCCATATCGCCATTATCGAAATCCATTATTGAAGCGAGTATCAATTACAATAATTATGCAGATAAAGAGATTTACCCTTTTGCTTATTTTGGTAATAATAAATTGATGCATGTTAAAGATCTCCCAGAAAGCTTCTATGACCACAGAGCACAAATAGATTATAATGCACATCACTTAAGAGAATTCTTTGCCTATAACCGCTTTTTGTTTTCTCATTTTGATAATCTGGCACTTAAATCTTACTACAAGGACAAAGCCTATCACAGTAAGTTTAACCGACATGAAATTAGTTACAATAAATCTAAATTAGATTTAATTGACAGTTTGGTCAATGATATATCCATAAAAAACAATCTTCTGAAGTATAAGACTCGTGACTTTATAAGCCACAACCACTCTGACGCTGAAACTGAAGAAATATTGGCTTATTACCTTAACAAAACCACTAACGAAGAGGATAAAGCTTATATGAAAGATCTCGTCAATTCTTTAGGTGACCTTAAGCCTGGTAAAGAAATTCCATTACTGAGAATTGTAAACCTTAAGAATGAAGAGAGTACTATTAGCGATGTGGTAAAAAAACCTACTTTGATTTATTTCTGGTCTACTAATTATATCATGCATTACAGAAATAGTCATTATAAGGTAAAACAGTTAAGAAAGCAGTTTCCAAATGCTGAGTTTATTTCCATTAATATTAATTCTGACGAAGACAAGAACTGGAAAAGCATCCTAGAAAAGTATAACTTCTCTCTGGAAAATGAGTATAAGTTCAAAAATCCATCTGAAGCTTTAAAAACCTTGGCTGTTAACTATGTAAATAAAGTTATTGTAGTAGATAAAAATGCGCATATTCTACATCCTAATGTAAACATCTTTGAAAGCGACTTTGATATCACATTAAAAGAATTGATGCAAAAAAAAGAGCTTTCATCTTTATAAAAGCTCTTTGATCTTATTTGTTTTTTTGTCTAGTTTCCTTTTTTGTAATCTGCTAAAAACTTTTCTAAACCAATATCAGTTAAAGGATGTTTAAGTAACCCTGCTATTGAGCTTAAAGGTCCGGTCATTACATCAGCACCAATTTTAGCACAATCAATAACATGCATAGTGTGACGTACAGAAGCTGCTAATATTTGAGTATCAAAAGCATAATTATCGTAAATATGGCGTATTTCTGAAATAAGATTTAAGCCATCTGTAGAGATATCATCTAAACGTCCGATAAATGGCGATACATATGTTGCCCCTGCTTTAGCTGCTAACAATGCCTGTCCTGCAGAAAAGACTAAAGTTACATTGGTTTTAATGCCTCGGTCCGAAAAATATTTACAGGCTTTAACACCATCTTTGATCATTGGTAATTTGATAACTATTTGATCGTGTAATTCTGCTAAAGCTTCACCTTCTCTTACCATACCTTCAAAATCTGTAGCGATGACTTCCGCCGAAACATCACCTTCAACAATATTACAGATATCGACATAATGTTTTAAAATATTGTCTGTTCCTGTGATGCCCTCTTTAGCCATTAATGATGGGTTTGTCGTTACCCCATCTAAAATACCCATATCCTGAGCTTCTCTAATTTGATCTAAATTCGCAGTATCAATAAAAAATTTCATCCGATTAATTATAAGAGTTGTGTTTAATTTGTTGCAAATTTACAACTTATACGTAGCTCAAATTTCATTTTTTAATGAAAACATATCAACAAACGTAAACTATTGTATCTCTAAAGTATATGTCCGCGAATCAGTGGTGGAACAAATATGATCGTATTCATAATATTCATCTTCGTCATAATCATAATCATCAAAACCCGGACTTTCGACTTCTAAATGCACCATAATGTAAAATGTACCGCCTTCTTGGGGAACACCTTCAATAATTAGTGTACGACCATTGGAGTAATAATCTAACCCCTCGGGCAAATCATAAATGGTGAAGTAGTAATAGTAACTGTCATCATTGGACGCATTTTTCACTTCAGCTCTGAGGTCTACATAATAATCTTGATATTGATAACCTTTAGGGAAATCTTTAGCTTCCAAAGTTGCATTTCTACCAATAATACAATCAAAAATATCACTACAACTCTGAAGCGAAAAAAACAGAATAGTAAGTAAGAAAAAGTATGAATATTTCATAATAGCTAATTATGATTTATTCACATCAAAGTTTATACCAACTCTAAAGTTTATAGTGATTCATTAATAATTTTTCATAAACCTTATCCGGCAATATTCGTTTTAATGTCACAGAAAACTTTTGCATGAATGCTCCGACCTTATAATGTACCTTAGGATTTGTGGTATTAATAATTTTAAGTATCATTTTGGCAACCTGTTTAGGATCGTTCCCTTCATCAACATGATCGTCCATCATTTTTAAAGTGTGCCCATATGATACTTTATATGGAGAGTCTTCTTTTACCGGAGCATGATATCGCCCCGCAGCAATATTAGTGGCAAAATCACCCGGAGCCACGTTGGTCATATGAATATGAAATGCTTTAAGCTCCATTCGCATGGCCTCAGTAATAAGTTCCAAAGCGCCCTTGCTGGCACTGTAAATGCCTCGATAAGGCAATCCCATATAACCTGCTATTGAAGTAATATTAATAATTAAGCCCGATTTTTGCGCCCTCATAGTTGGTAATACAGCTTTGATAACGTTTATAGGACCAAATAGATTGGTCTCAAAATTACGCTTGATTTCTTCATCCGGTACTTCCTCTACGGGACCCGTAATTCCAGCTCCTGCATTATTGATCAATACATCAATTCGGCTTTCCTTTTGTAAAACTGTAGCTATACACGTCTTTATGGTTTCGGGTTGTGTGACATCGAGCGCTACAATGGGAAACTTACTTTCAGGATAGCGTTGTGGATTTCTACTGGTTCCATAGACCTTATACCCCTTTTCCGTGAGATACTCGCCTACTGATTTTCCTATACCAGAAGAACCTCCTGTAATTACGACAACTTTAGACATTGGTATTATTAAAAGGTTAAATATACTTGATTTTAAGGAGACTTTTGCGCACAAAAAAAGGCAAGCTACCTACATCACACCGCTACGACCGCTTACCTTTGCTGCGTTCCCGCCCTGGAGGATTCAACAGGAGCTGGTTGTGTAGGACTTGCCGGCTGCAAAGATACAACCTTTTAATACTTTCACAATATTTTTTTAATCCTATTTTTTATAAATATCTTGCCAAAAAATTAATACGATCTATGTCAGCATATAAATATTTCAGCCTCATTCTGTTATGTGTACTTCTAGTAAACTGTGGGAGCAATTCAACCAATCAAACTCATGGTTTATCCGTAAAAACGTCTGCCAAAAAGAATACTGCTACTTTAGGTAGTGCTGTTAAATTATCATTGAGTAATCCTAATAATGTAAGTATAGAATCTGTTAGTTATACTTTAGATGGCAAACCGGTTTCTAAAGATTTAAAACTGACAAATGTAAAGCTCGGCAAGCAAGATCTTCTGGCTCATACTGTCATTGCAGGAGATACTATTGTTGTAGAAGCAGATCTTAAAGTCCTGAATAACAAAGCACCGGAATTATATACCTATGAGATCATAAATACCTATCCTCATGATATTACATCTTATACTCAGGGCTTAGAATTTTACAATGGTGAATTGTATGAAAGTACAGGGCAATATCGGGAGTCTAAACTTAGAAAGGTGAATTATAAAACCGGGGAAATAATAAAAGACAATAACCTTAATGGCGGTTATTTTGGCGAAGGTTTGACCCTCTTAAATGATAAAATATACCAACTGACCTGGAGAGCAGATACCGGACTAATTTATGATGTTGATACTTTTGAACGAACCGGTATGTTCAGATATGATAATAGTAAGGAAGGTTGGGGCCTCTGTAACGATGGTAAAACCTTATACAAATCTGATGGTACCGAAAAAATATGGCTGTTAAATACTACCAATTTAACCGAAGATGATAAAATTGAAGCTTACACGGAAAAAGGAAAAATAAAAAGCCTTAATGAACTGGAGTGGATTAATGGTAAGATTTATGCCAATATATACCAACAAAATGGTGTAGTCATCATCAATCCTTCAAATGGTGCTGTGGAAGGTGTTATTGATTTTTCACCACTCAAAGAACTCGTTACCCAACATGATGAATTAGATGTTCTTAACGGTATAGCTTATAACCCGGAAACAGAAACGATTTTTGTTACCGGAAAAAACTGGGATAAGCTGTTTGAAGTAAAAATTTCTAAAAAGTAAAATTTCACTCATTCAAAAGACGCATTCACTCATTATTGATTTTCTTTTACAGGATACATTGGGTTCTTTGAACCATGAGAAAATCAATCACCATTAATATTCCCAAACCTTGTCATGAGGATTGGAATAATATGTCGCCTACTGATAGGGGGCGTCATTGTGCCGTATGTCAAAAAACCGTTATCGATTTTACCCAACAAACCGATGAACAAATCGTAAAGGTTTTTGAGACTAATGGTAACCTTTGCGGACGTTTTAAAAAGCAACAACTACATAGAGAAGTTGTACTGAACAGGAAATCCAAAAACAGCTATTTATCCTGGGCGGCTTCAGGATTATTTGCTTTTTTAGCTCTAAACAGTCAAAGAACTTCAGCTCAAAACAAGCCAAAGATTGTAAACACAGATAATCTTAAGACTCCACAAATAAAAGGTAAAACATCTAGTTCAGTACTTAACGATCGAACTATTTCTGGTAATGTAACTAGCGAAAGTGATGGATTACCACTACCAGGAGTTAATGTCATTGTTAAAGGTACTACCAAAGGGACACATACTGACTTTGATGGTAATTTTACCATCAGGGTAAAATATGGCGACGTTTTAGTATTTAGTTACTTAGGGTTTGAAACCTTTGAAATCCCCATAAATAAAAACGCCCAGCCACATACATCATTAAAGATGGTTATGCAAGAAGACCTTATGGGAGATGTTGTTGTAGGTCTAATAGTAACAGATCATGATATTGATCTACCATCATATATATCTGAAGAAGAAGCTGTATATAAACGAAAACAACTGAAAAACAATCACGAATCTTGGAAAAAGAAAAACAAAGCTCAAAGAACGCAATGGAAAGCTGAACGTCTAGCAAAAAGAGCTGCGATTAAATCAGGCAAGCAAGAAAGAACTGCTATTGGAAAATTCTTTTATTACATTAAGCGCATATTCACCAAGAAAAAATAATCTTAATACTTCTTTAAGGCTCTATTGAAGGCTATTATTATAATTCAAAGGTAATCTACTCATTACGCATTCCCTAAATTATACCCGCCTTTCTAATTAACATTTTATTAGGTTAAAGTTTTATCAATTCAGAATTCTAAGTCCCAATAATATACGTTCTTAGTAGACATCAACCAATCAACTAATGAAATCGTTACTATTATTTATTCTGCTTTGTTTTTCTATCACGGGAAATACACAAATACTAAAAGGTAAAGTTTATGACGCTGAAGCCACAGTAAAAGGTATTGAGGTATTAAACCTCACTAAAAAAATTACAACCAAAACCGATGATATTGGTGAATTTAATATTAGAGCCGAAGTCAATGATTCCATAAAGTTCCAGTCGTTATTTCATCATCCCAAAATTATTGTTGTCAAAGAAAATCAATTAAAAGAATTGATCGTTTTCGAACTAAAAAAAGCGGTTAATGAACTGGACGAAGTACTCATCAGTGAAGATTTAAAGGAAAAGCCTTTTGAAGAAGAGGTTTATAGCTCAAATTTAAAAAAGGCCATTGCTGAAGATATTAAGAATAACCCACATTTATATAGTGCAGCACCAAAATACGGCTTAGATATTTTTCAACTTATAGGTTTAGCTGCTAAGCTTTTTAAAAAGAAATCTAAAGTACCCGAATTTGTACCACTTACTTACACTGACATACAAGCTCTATTTTCGGGAGGTTCTCTGTTTAATGAAAAACTCCTGAAAGAGACATTAAAAATTCCTTTAAAACATAAGTTTCTATTCTTTGAATTCTGCGAAGCAAAGCAGATCGATTCTAAACTTTTAAATAAAAATGAAAATGTAGAACTATTAGAGGAATTTGTACTTCTCAGTCAAAAATTTTTAGTCATTGTCGAAATCGCAGAAGCTAAGGATTAAGACACTATTAAGAAACTTTATATTTAATATCATCAGAAAAACATCAAACACTATTAACATCAAACTAAAACAAATGAGAAAACTATTCTATGGCATTGTATGCATATTTACAATTTGCCAGTCTTATGCCCAGACCCCCGATTTAGCTGCCAATAAAAAAGTTGCAATGGATTATATGGAAGCCTATGGCAATTGGGATTTTGATAAGATGAAAACGTTCTATGCAGAAAATGTACATTTTGAAGACCCTACAGCTTCAGAAGTTTTTAAGCAAGCCTTCAAATACGAAGGAAAGGAAAATGTTTATAATTTTTTCAGGAATGTATTTAAAGACCGATTTGAGAATGACAAACCGCCTTATGTAGATTTTATAATTGAAAAAAGCTTTACATCCGGGTCAATTACTGTCATCAATTCAGTATTTGAATGTGTGTTACCGGTTTCCTGGTTTAAAGAGAACAGTAAAGAAACCGTATTAGTATCGGTACCATTTGTTACCATTTTAACGATTAAAGATGGTTTAATACACAAACACATCGATTATGGAGACTATTCTAAGTACTTCGAACAGATTAATGCACAAACAAAAAAATAGGGCATACAATTCAAATAAATAACACCTCAAAAAACAAATAAGGGCAACTATAATAAATCATAAGTTCAAAAGTTATATTTTTAGCCTGTAAATTGAATTATTATAGATGAAGCGTTTACTATATTTTATTGCATGTTTTGGCATATTACTTTTTTGGAGTTCTTGTCGTAACGATTTTGAATTTTCTCCGAGCACCGGAAATCTTGAGTTCGCCAGAGATACCGTATATCTGGATACTGTGTTTACTAACATCGGTTCGAGTACATATAATTTAAAAGTATATAACCGTAGCGACGAAGATATTGTAATCCCAACCATACAACTCGCCCGAGGTGTTAATTCGTTTTATAGAATGAATGTTGATGGTTCTACAGGGCTTGAGGGTGCGCAGGAAGGCAAATTCTTTGAAAATGTAGAGCTTTTGGCAGAAGACAGTCTGTTCATTTTTATTGAAACAACCATAGATATCGAAACGCTTTCTGCTTCAGACACTCAATTTTTATATACTGATCAGATCTTATTTGACAGCGGTAGTAATGAACAACATGTTGACTTAGTCACTTTAGTTAAAGATGCCGTTTTCATTTATCCGGATAGAGATAATACTACAGGAGTAGTAGAGACCTTAACGTTTGATGTGGATGGTGATGGCAATCCGGACGAGACCACACTGCAAGGTCGTTTTTTAGAAGCAGATGAATTGACATTTACCAACGAAAAGCCTTATGTTATATATGGCTATGCAGGTGTAGATGAAGGACAAACACTAACTATTGAGGCCGGAGCAAGAGTACATTTTCATGCCGATTCGGGCATTCTGGTGACAAATAATGCTTCATTAAAAATTGAAGGTGCACCAAGTAATGACCCTGAAGCTCTAGAAAATGAGGTCATTCTTGAAGGTGACCGTCTTGAGCCACTCTTCGAAGATGTCCCGGGACAATGGGGAACCATCTGGTTATTTAATGGTAGCATAGATAATGAGATCCGTTATACCACTATAAAAAATGCCACAATTGGTGTATTAGCTGAAGGCAATCAAACCGCAGCAAATGATAAATTAACCATTACCAATACTCAGATATATAATACAAGTGCTTTTGGTATTTTAGCAAGAGCATCCTCTATTACTGCCGAAAATGTAGTATTGAATAATTCAGGACAATCGAGTGTTGGATTAACCTTAGGTGGTGATTATAATTTTACGCATTGTACTATTGCCAATTACTGGAATAGCAGTTTCAGACAGTTTCCTGCGCTCTTAGTTAATGACTTTGCACAATTAGAAGATGGCAGTGTTGTAACCAATGATTTGGTCGCTGCTAACTTTAATAATTGCATTATATATGGCAATGACAATCCCGAATTCTTATTGGAAGATGAAGGTGATGTCTTTAACTATAAGTTTACCAATTGCTTGTTACGCTTTAATAATAATAATTTGGAAGGTACTGGAAATTATATGTTTGATGACCTTACATTTTATGAAGACAATGTCTTTAATGAAGATCCAGATTTTGAAGCGCCTTTTGAAAATTTAATGCGTATTGGAGAAGACTCAGGGGCCAATGGTATTGGCGATCCCTTCTTTGCCAATCAAGTTCCTAATGATATTACAAATACCGTCAGAAGCGCAACTCCAGATAGCGGAGCTTATGAATCTACATCATTTGAAGATTAATTTTAGTTATTAACGATATCCGGATATGCTTTTTCGAGCAATACTCGTAGATCTCGGCTTTTAATCTGTAGTTCTTTTGAGGTACGCTTTCGTATTTCAGAATATTTCAAATAATTCCTTGCCCATTTTATTTGCTCAATCCTATATAGTTCGGGAATTGCAAAAGGTTGATTTTTGGGAATGTAAGTATATTTTTCTGAGGCATCAACCATTTTTTGTTCTGTATATATGAGACGTCTAATTGCATTAGAAAATTCCGTGAGTTTTATGTGTACTTCCGGTGTTAACGTTTCAAAACTCTGATCGGACAGCAAGCTAATCGCATCAATAGGGTATTGCGGCGCAGGAAACGTTTCGCTCTCGAAATTAGGAAGCTCCCCGCTATCTAGTTTTTCTCTAAACTTGGCATTAAACTCTTCCAGATAAAGCACAAAACCTCCAAAAAGATCTTCATACATATCTAAACCGGTGACTAATAACGAAACCACCTGTTCTGTTCTTTGTGTTGCTTTGTTTTCTTCCTGATATCTTGTGAATACAAACGCCAAAGTAACGCCAATAAAAACAATGATCAGATCGAGAGTTAATTGTACATAATCTATACGGTCTAAAATCTTTTTCTGCATAACTATTGATATGAAATGGTAATTATACTAAAGTAACATACCAAAGCTTTCTCATGTGATACTTTATTTAAACCCTTAGTTTTAGGAATACAAACAAGGGTTTAACAATTATCAAAAATCTATTGCTCTGAATTTTGTTTATAGAATGGTACAACTCTGGTTTTGATTAAAACATCATATAATGTGTTTTGCGTTGGAGATATTAGCAGAGAAATAATATAGAACACAAACAAAAGCGTCCCTGTAAGTACTACATATCTGAAATCTGGTTGCTCTTCAAACCATACAGGAGTTGGTAAATTAAGACCTATATGTATCAGTTCCCAGGGTAATAACTTTAAAAAAGTACGTTTAATGCTTGTGGTATAAGATATTCTCAATTTAGATCTTTCGTCTAGTACTTTCAACTTTACAAGGCGCTTTCCAAAAGTTGCCATTGCATCTGAAGCTTCCATAAGAATAAAGTAACACCATACAGGAAGGGAGATCGTCAACCATACATATATCTGAACATGCCAGCCGGACTTAAACCAAGCTTCATCTAATCCTAAGTGTTCTCTGATTGGCATTAGAACCAAAAATTGTATTACAAACATAACTATCAGATATACTAAGGTAACATCAATGATGTAAGCGATACTTCTTCTTATAAAATAGTGGAATTTTCTGATCATGATCAACATATTTATTGTCAAAATTAGGATCACAAATCGCTTTTTATAAAAAAAATAAGGTCAGTTGTTGTTTAACGGAACCCAAATGTCGTGTTATCGTGACCTACTGAAAAAACCATAAAAAAAGCCTTTCAGAATATGAAAGGCTTTATACTATTAAAAATTAATGTCTTAAGCTACAAACAAAGGCCTTCCAGACATTAAAGCATTAACCTTCTCGGCTACACCATCTAAGACGGTTTCGTTTTCATAATTTCTAATCACTTCATCAATAAGATCAACTACATAACTCATATCATTCGCTTTTAATCCTCTTGTGGTAATGGCTGGTGTACCAACCCTAATACCAGAAGTTACAAAAGGCGATTGTGTATCAAATGGTACCATATTCTTATTTACAGTAATATCAGCTTTTACCAGAGCCTGTTCGGCATCTTTACCTGTAATGTCCTTATTTCTGAGATCGATCAACATCATATGATTATCAGTACCTCCGGATATAATATTATAACCTTTAGCAACAAAGGCTTTTGCCATAGCTTCTGCATTTTTTTTGACCTGTAGCATATAATGCATGAACTCATCACTTAAAGCCTCACCAAATGCTATGGCTTTTGCTGCAATAATATGCTCCAGTGGCCCACCCTGATTACCTGGAAATACTCCAGAATCCAACAAACCAGACATCTTCCTAAGATTACCGTTTTTCAGTCTTAAACCAAAAGGATTTTCAAAATTTTCACCCATCATAATAAGACCGCCTCTTGGACCTCTTAATGTTTTATGTGTGGTTGTGGTTACGATATGGCAATGTGGTAACGGATCACTTAAAATCCCTTTAGCGATGAGGCCTGCAGGATGCGAGATATCTGCTAACAATAAAGCGCCTACATTATCCGCAACTTCTCTGAATTTTGCAAAATCCATATCTCTGGAATATGCCGAAGCACCAGCTATGATAAGTTTTGGCTTTTCTTGCTCTGCAACATCCGAAAGCATATCGTAATCAATTCTCCCGGTATCTTTATGTACTCCGTAAAATGTTGGACGGTACAAACGTCCTGAAAAATTTACCGGCGATCCATGAGTTAAATGCCCGCCATGAGCTAAATCAAATCCGAGAATGGTATCTCCCGGTTTCAGGCAAGCATGATATACCGCAGTATTGGCCTGACTACCCGAATGGGGTTGTACATTAGCCCATGCTGCACCAAATAAGGTTTTAGCCCTATCAATAGCTATTTGTTCGACTTCATCAACAACTTCACAGCCACCATAATAACGCTTCCCGGGATAGCCCTCAGCATACTTGTTTGTCAATACCGATCCTGCGGCTTCCATAACCTGATCGCTCGTGAAATTTTCAGAAGCAATAAGCTCGATGCCGTCGGTTTGACGTTCTCTTTCAGCTTCTATCAATTCAAAAATTTGTTCGTCGCGTTGCATAAATGAAGTTTAATATTTAATGAAATTCAAAAATACTAAATAGATTAGTTTAAATATTAAAAATTATGTAGGTTTGGATAGAAATTAATGAACACTTAATCAACAAAAACATATGCCACTTTCAGCCAATAATCCTGACCGTACTTCCTGGTTGCATGTTAGTAAAAACTCTGATTTTCCAATACAGAATATTCCGTTTGGTGTTTTCCTTACTCGTGATGACATCATTACCATAGGAACCCGCATCGGAGATACTGCAATAGATTTGGGTGCACTACATCAATTGGGATATTTTGAAGGTATTCCTTTAACTGATGATATCTTTCTTCAGGATTCTCTAAATGATTTTATAGCTGATGGTAGAAAAACATGGCGCTTGGTACGCAATCGTATTGCTGAAATATTTGACGCTGAAAACCCAGAGTTAAAAAACAACACCAAGCATAAGGAAGCTATTCTATTTCGATTAGATGAAATAGAAATGCAACTTCCTGTACAAATCGGTGATTATACAGATTTCTATGCCAGTAAAGAACACGCAACTAATGTAGGATCGATGTTCAGAGACCCTGAAAATGCATTGATGCCCAACTGGCTGCATTTACCTGTAGGTTACCATGGTCGAAGTTCGTCTATTATCCCTTCAGGAATACCTGTTCATCGCCCACAAGGTCAAACCATGCCAGAAGGTGCTACAAATCCGGTTTTCGGACCTTCTAAACTCGTGGATTTTGAATTAGAAATGGCATTCATTACCACCGATGCAAATGATTTGGGAGAGCCTATTCCTATTGATGAAGCTGAAGAATATATTTTTGGACTGGTGTTATTCAATGACTGGTCTGCAAGAGACATTCAAAAATGGGAATATGTACCTTTAGGTCCTTTTCTAGGTAAAAACTTTGCTTCATCCATTTCGCCATGGATTGTAACATTAGATGCTCTTGAGCCTTACAGAGTTGAAAGCCCTAAGCAAGATCCACAACCATTACCTTATCTTCAAAGCAAAGGCAAGAAGAGTTTTGATATCAAACTTGAAGCTTCAATACAACCAAAAGGTGCTAAAGAAACGGTCGTAGCCAAGTCCAATTTTAAATACATGTATTGGAACATGGCACAGCAATTAGCGCACCACACCGTGAATGGTTGTCCGGTAAATTCAGGAGACATGATGGGTAGTGGTACGATATCTGGCCCTACAGAAGACTCTTATGGTTCCATGTTAGAATTATCATGGAAAGGCACAAAGCCCTTAACAATGAAAGATGGTAGTGAACGTAAATTCATTAACGATTACGATACGGTTATTATGCGTGGTTATTGTGAAAATGATGGTACACGTATTGGGTTTGGTTCAGTAAGTACTCAATTATTACCGGTCTTTAACCCTAAAAAGAAAAAATAGCTTCAACAAGCTAAATAATAGTTTTTAAAAATTTAATCCAATTATGATCAAAGTTTGGCATCATAATTGGATTTTGCTTTATAACCAATTTAAAATACAAGATTATGAAGCGATTTTTACTCCTATCCGTTTTGCTTTTGATACTGACATCTTGTAGTGGAAAAAAGCAAATTGAAAAAGCCATAAGTCATGGTAATTATGATCAGGCCATTTCGAATGCATTAAGAAAATTAGAACACAACAAAGACAAAAAGCGTAAGCAGGACTACATCGTAATGCTCAAAGATGCTTATTATAAAGTCTTAGAACGTGATTTAGATAGAATATCAAGACTTGAGAAGGATGGTAATCCTGAATATTACAAATCCATTTATAATATCTATCTGGATTTAGAGGCAAGACAAAATGCGATTAAACGTGTCATGCCGTTGAAGATTGGAGGAAAATCATTAGAACTGGAATTCAACGACTATGCCTCAGCCATTATTGACTATCGTTATAAAGTATCGGACTATTTGATCGATGAAGGTGTAACATTACTCGACTCTGGTAACAAACATAACATTAGAGAAGCTTACACCATTTTTGAATATATAGAATCTATAAATCCAAACTTTGAAGATGTTCGTGAACTGATGAAAGAGGCTCATGAGGAAGGGACTAATTATGTAAACGTAACCATCCAAAATCACACCCATCAGATCATTCCGCAAGCTTTGGAAGATGAACTTCTGAACTTTGACACTTATGGTTTAAATGAATTCTGGACCGTGTACCATGCCAATGCAGATGATTCAATAGATTATGACTATAACATGTCATTGCAACTGAAACGTATTAATATTTCACCAGAACGTATTAATGAACGTCAATTGCTCAGAGAAAAAGAGATCATTGATGGTTGGGAATATTTGCTCGACAACAATGGTAATGTTGCTAAAGACAGTCTGGGTAACGATATTAAAATAGATAAAATCGTAACCGTTAGAGCTCGCTTTTTTGAAGTTTTACAAACCAAATCTGCTCAAGTTATTGCCGATGTAGTATACACTGACTTGAAGCAAAACCAAACTTTAGATGCATTTACTATTGATAGTGGATTTGTATTTGAGAATATTTTTGGACGATTTAGAGGCGATCGTAGAGCACTTAACAGAGACGACAGAAAATTACTCAGACAACAACAAGTTCTCTTCCCTACGGATGCTCAAATGGTACTGGATACCGGAGAAGATTTAAAGTTAAAACTGAAACAAATTATCAGTTCATATCAATTAAATAGTTAGTAAATAACCCTCTTGAAATATCAAGAGGGTTTTCTTTTATAACTTATCTCCCTATATGGGATGATCTGCTCTGTAACTATCGTGTTTTACAAAAAACGATTCAAATCAATCTCATTAATAGCACCATGAGAAGCATGAGCAACAGCATGCCCATTTTTTAAGACTAACAACTGTGGGGATTGGTGCAAAACTTGAAACTTATACCCCACTTCATCAGAGACCTCTCTGTAACTCAATAAATCCAGATAATACAGATCGGCATCTTTTTCAGTAAACGCATACCGTTCAATAAACTGATTAATAACCATCCGACTAATACCACATCGTGTAGAGTGTTTAAAAATAAATTGTGGTCTTGTCTTCGACTTTTCTGCAATCAATTTTAACTGTTGTGTAGCATTCAGAGGAATCCAAGGCAATATTTTTTCTTCTTTAGGTTCAGAAGCACCGCCAAATAGTTTATTTAAAAAGCCCATAGCATTGATTTTATTAATAAGTCGATATAAATCCCGAATCTTACAAACCGACAAAAAGTCACGTTATTATTGGCTTCAAGCGTCATTATGTCTTACAAAGTACGTTGGTAAGATTATTGAACAAAGATAAGAGAACGAAAAAGAAATACATATTCAATGAATTTTAATAATTATACCATAAAATCACAAGAAGCCATACAGCAGGCACAACAGCTTGCCCAAAGCTTAGAACATCAACAAATAGAAAATGAGCACATTTTTAAAGCCATATTTAATGTTGATGAGAATGTCCTACCCTTTCTCTTGAAGAAACTAAACATTAATGTTTCTATGCTTCAACAGATCCTGGATAAGGAATTGGAACGTTTTGCTAAGGTTTCGGGTGGCGAATTAATGCTTTCCCGAAATGCCGGACAAAGTTTAAATGAGGCAGCTATTATAGCAAAGCAAATGAATGACGATTTTGTCTCCATCGAGCATTTAATTCTGGCCATTTTTAAATCTAAAAGTAAAATATCACAAATTCTCAAAGATCAAGGCGTTACAGAAAAAAGTCTGACGTCTGCCATTGAAGAACTGCGTAAAGGGAATCGTGTTACCTCTCAAAGTCAGGAAGAAACGTATAATGCCTTAAATAAATATGCAAAAAACCTGAATCAGTTAGCACAAGATGGTAAACTCGACCCGGTAATAGGCAGAGATGAAGAAATCCGAAGAATCCTTCAAATCCTATCTCGTAGAACTAAAAACAATCCTATACTTGTTGGTGAACCAGGAACAGGTAAAACAGCTATTGCTGAAGGTTTAGCACACAGGATCATTGATGGTGACATCCCGGAAAATCTAAAAGACAAGCAAATATTTGCATTAGATATGGGCGCCTTAATTGCCGGAGCAAAATTTAAAGGTGAATTTGAAGAACGCCTTAAAGCCGTTATTAAAGAAGTCACTACAAGCGATGGCGATATCGTGCTCTTTATCGATGAGATACACACCTTGGTTGGTGCTGGCGGTGGCCAGGGTGCTATGGATGCTGCTAATATTTTAAAACCAGCTTTAGCCCGTGGAGAACTTAGAGCAATTGGTGCAACCACTTTAGATGAGTATCAAAAATATTTCGAACAAGATAAAGCCTTAGAACGTCGTTTTCAAAAAGTAACGGTTAATGAGCCCGATACTGAAAGCGCAATCTCTATCCTTAGAGGCATTAAAGAAAAATACGAAACGCATCATAAAGTCCGTATTAAAGATGAAGCTATCATTGGTGCTGTAGAACTCTCTAACCGATACATTACCAATCGTTTTTTACCAGATAAAGCTATTGATCTAATGGATGAAGCTGCTTCAAAACTGCGTATGGAGATCAATTCAAAACCCGAAGAGTTAGACGTTTTGGATAGAAAGATCATGCAGCTCGAAATTGAAATTGAAGCCATTAAACGGGAAAAGGATGAAGCCAAATTAAAAAGCTTAAAGTCCGATTTGGCAAACCTTAAAGAAGAACGTAATGATATTAATGCCAAGTGGAAGAGCGAAAAGGACGTAGTTGACAACATCCAAAATATCAAACAAAGTATTGAAAACTATAAACTAGAAGCCGAACGTGCAGAACGTGAAGGCGATTACGGTAAAGTTGCAGAAATCCGTTATGGTAAAATTAAAGAAGCCACAGAACAACTGGAAGTTTATCAAAAACAACTGTCAGAACAGCAAGAAAATGCACTGATAAAAGAAGAGGTAACATATGAAGATATTGCAGATGTGGTAGCCAAATGGACAGGAATACCTGTTACCAAAATGGTACAAAGCGAACGCGAAAAATTATTAGTATTAGAAGATGAGCTACATAAACGCGTTATAGGGCAAAATGAAGCTATAGAAGCCGTAAGTGATGCTGTGAGACGTAGTAGAGCCGGCTTACAGAATCCTAAAAAACCTATTGGTACATTCTTATTCCTGGGGACCACAGGTGTTGGTAAAACCGAGTTGGCAAAGGCCCTGGCTGAATATTTGTTTGATGATGAAGGGGCTATGACACGAATAGACATGAGTGAATATCAGGAACGCCACGCTGTAAGCAGACTGGTAGGTGCACCTCCGGGATATGTCGGTTATGATGAAGGCGGTCAGCTTACTGAGGCTGTAAGACGGAAACCATATTCTGTGGTACTATTGGATGAAATAGAGAAAGCACATCCAGATACCTTTAACATCCTGCTACAAGTATTGGATGAAGGGCACCTTACAGACAATAAAGGTCGTATAGCTGACTTTAAAAACACGATTATTATTATGACCTCTAACATAGGAAGTCAAATCATACAAGAACGATTTGACACGGTTAAAGATGTTGATACTGCCATGGAGTCTGCTAAAAATGATGTCTTAGGTTTATTAAAACAAATGGTGAGGCCTGAATTTTTAAACCGAATTGACGATACTATTTTATTTACGCCTTTGAGTAAAGAAGACATTACACAAATCGTAGGCCTACAACTCAAAAGCATTACCAAAATGATAGCCCAGCAGGGCATTACTTTTGATGCCACTGAAGAAGCCATAGAGTATTTAGCAGAAAAAGGCTATCACCCTGAGTATGGTGCAAGACCTGTAAAGCGTGTGATACAGAAAGATGTATTAAACGCTTTGAGTAAAGAAATCTTATCGGGCAATATCACAACAGACAGTATTATACTGCTCGATGAATTTGACGGACAGCTGGTTTTTAGAAATCAGGGCGACCTTGTAGTAGAAGAATTCTAAATATGCTGTAACATTATGTCCAGTATATAGTCTTTATATTGATTGGTTGGTAAAAAGCAACACAATTTTCTCTTTTGAAATGCGTGTTGCTTTTTCATTTAAAATATTTCATAAAAAATATACCAAATGGTATATTTTTTATATTTTTGAAGTGTTATGCTAACAAAGTCAGAGCTTACAAAGCAGTTTATACTTGAAACCATTGCGCCTATTTTCAATAAAAATGGGTATGCAGCTACCAGTATGAGTGACATCACAGATGCAACGGGGTTAACTAAAGGTGCTATATATGGTAATTTCAAAAATAAAGAAGAATTGGCTATAGCTGCTTTTAAGTACAATGTTAAGCTTTTAATGAAGCAAATTGCAAAACATTTAGAATTGAGTGACTCTCCGATACAAAAGTTGCTTCTTATATCCGATTTTTATAAAGACTATTACAATTACAGTAAGCAATTAGGAGGCTGCCCAGTGATCAATATTGGTGTAGATGCTAATAATCAAAACACAAAATTATTACAAAAAGTTAGGGTGGTTATTGAAAGAATTCAGGATCAGGTCGCTAACATTATTGAAGACGGTATAGCCATCGGTGAGATTTCCTGTGAAATAAATGCTATGCAATATGCCAAACGTATAGATACCATGATACAAGGTGCTGTATTTATGACGTATACTATGAATGACGAATTCTATATAAAAGACACTATGAAACAAGTCGATCAAATGATCTATACAGAACTCAAAATATAATTTTTTTAACCAATAATATACCGATTGGTATATTTAAATCTAAAACCTATGGAATTACAAAAAGTTGTTGAAAGCGAAGCTAAGATTAGATTTCAGGACTGCGATCCATTTAATCATTTAAACAATGGTAAGTATATCGATTATTTTATGAATCATCGGGAAGACCAGCTCATCAAACATTATGACATTGATATTTATGCAATGGCTAAAATTGAAGGTAAAAGCTGGGTTTCTGGCAGTAATCAGATTGCTTATTTAAAACCTGCCTTATTAATGGAAACCGTTAAGATTGAATCGCAATTGATCCATTACGACAATAGTAACTTAAGCGTAGAAATGCGAATGTATAATGAAAGTAAAAGTCATTTGAAGTCAATTATATGGTGCACTTTTGTACATTATAATCTAATGACTCAAAAACGCGAAATACACGCCGATACTATCATGGGATTATTTAAATCTATACATAATCCTGTAAGTGCTAACATTTTTGAAGAGCGATTACTTGCAATGAAATCGGGAGCTAAAAATAAAGCCGCTTCTATATAAAAGCGGCTTTATTTTAATATGTATAGAAACGATTAAAACTTCATCCCTACACCTACACCAATAATTAATGGGTTTATATCAACCTCAACTGGTAAAACAGCTGTGCCTGTATTAACATCAACATCAGTAGATAAAGCCAAGTACTTAATGTCTGCATTTAAGAACCATTTATCATTTAAGTTATAATCTACACCAGCTTGAAACGAAAAACCAACTGTATTGTCATAATCCATATCTACAACATCACCTTCATCTACACCATAGAAAATGGTATAATTGATACCGGCTCCAACGTAAGGCTTAAAATCACCTGCGTAAAAATGGTATTGTAAATTAAGTGTAGGAGGTAATAACCAAACATGGCCAAGGTCAGCGCCACCTTCTACTTCAACATCATGTTTTGCTGTAGCTAAGATCAACTCAGCAGCAATATTTTTTGTAAAGAAATACGTGAAGTCGAATTCTGGTACAAAAGCTGTACTGATATCCACATCTGCACCAGCAAGATCATCTCCAGGAGAAGGAATAACCGATATCAATCTAAAGCGAACCTGCCACTTATTGTAATCCTCACTGGTATTGTCATCCTGAGCATTGATTGTGCATATAAAACCGAATAAAAATGTAAATAATAAGAGATTTTTCATTTGAGTATGTATTTAATATTTCGTACAAAAATAGAGGGCGAAAACATGTAAATACATGACAAAAATCATGTTATAAAAAATAAACTCATCTGTGCTAAATCATTAATAATCTCGTTTTACTTTTAACAGAATAAATTCAAGCTTTTTCATTAGAATTTGAAGATAAATATTACCTTTGTATTGCTATTTAATTCCAACGAACTTAAGACAAAAATTAGTTAATGTTAATCTCTATCCCCTATTTAGATTGAGAGATTAATGTGTGTAACCTTATAACCTACTTTTAAAAAACATGGAATTAAATAAATATATAGATCATACGTTATTAAAACCTACAGCTACAGAAAGCGATATTATACAATTGTGCGAGGAAGCGAAGAAGTATAACTTTTATTCGGTTTGTGTAAATAGTAGCTATGTGCCTATTGCCAAGCAGGTTATCGGCTTTTCAGAAGTTAAAGTTATTACTGTTGTTGGATTTCCACTAGGTGCAATGTCCACAGAAGCTAAGATATTTGAGGCAAAAAATGCTATAGACAATGGAGCTTCTGAAATAGATATGGTGATGAATATAGGCCTGCTGAAAAGTAAAAATCATGTTGCCGTTCTTAAAGATATTAGTGACGTTAAAAAAGCCATAGGAAGAACACCATTGAAAGTCATTTTAGAAATTAGTGAGCTTTCTAAAAATGAGATTGTCAAAGCTTGTGAGATATGTATTGATGGGAAGGCTGATTATGTCAAAACCTCTACAGGATTTTCAAAAAGCGGAGCGACATTTACTGCGGTAAAGATTATGAAAAAAACGGTTAAAGATCTCGTTAAAATAAAAGCTTCCGGTGGCGTCAGAGATGTTGAAACTGCAAAAAAGTATATTGAAATCGGAGTGGATCGAATCGGAACTTCTTCAGGCGTTGCCATGATGAATAATAAATATTCGCATTCCAGCTACTAATTCAAATCTCTTTTTTATTTTTAGCCCATGAGTGTACACATTGGAGCCAAACCCGGAGATATTGCTGAAACCATTTTATTACCAGGAGATCCTTTAAGAGCCAAATGGATCGCTGAAACTTTCCTTGAAGATGCCTTTTGTTTTAACGAAGTCAGAGGTATGTATGGCTATACAGGTATGTATAATGGTAAACGTGTGTCTGCTATGGGTACAGGAATGGGTGTTCCCAGCATTTCGATTTACGCTAATGAATTGATTACAGAGTATGGTGTTAAAAACCTCATCAGAGTTGGTAGTGCAGGCTCTTACCAAGAGCACGTAAAACTTAGAGATGTCGTTTTGGCCATGTCGGCATCATCAACTTCGGGAGTAAACGAATTGCGCTTTGGTGGTGCCGATTATGCACCTACTGCAGATTTTGGTTTATTTATAAAAGCTGTTGAAATTGCCAAACGCAAACAAATAGATATCAAAGCCGGCAATGTGTTGTCTTCAGATGAATTCTATGCCGATGAATTTGAGTCCTACAAGAAATGGTCAAAATTTGGCGTGTTGTGCGTGGAGATGGAAGCTGCTGGTCTATATACCATAGCTGCCAAACACAATGTAAATGCACTGACGATCTTAACGATTTCCGATTCTCTGGTCACTGGAGAACGAACTTCTAGTAAAGACAGAGAAACCACATTTAAAGGCATGGTAGAAATCGCCTTAGAGCTGGCCTAACATTATTTAACAATACATTAGAGGTTTCTAAAACCATCTTGCCCTAAATTTGAAAAACATCAATTAACAACCATGAAAAGAATTGTACTCTTTTTAGTTGTAGTTCTGGTTACTGTATCTGTTCATTCTCAAGATTCCGAAGCTACAACAACGACCTATTATTTAATCAGGCATGCTGAAAAAGATCGATCGGATAAGACCAATAAAAATCCTCATTTAACAGAACAAGGTAAACAGCGCGCTGAAAACTGGAGTAACGTATTAAAGCATGTTAAATTTGACATGGTGTATTCCACTGACTACAATCGGACAAAAGAAACTGCAGCACCAACAGCCAAACATAACAACTTGGATATTACTTTATATCATCCCAGAACTTTTAACCTTGAAGATTTTGTAAAAGCCACTACTGGTAAAACTGTACTTATTGTAGGCCATAGCAATACGACACCGATGTTTGCCAATGGACTCTTAGGAGCTAATACTTACGAAATGATAGCTGATGACAATAATGCCAATTTGTACATTGTTACCTTAACAGAAAGTACAAAGTCTTCTACCCTATTGACTATTGATTAGTTATAGTATCGACTTTAACAGCCGTTAATTCTATTTTTGAGAGCAGTTGGAGGTTGTCTTCTGCATACAACTGGCCTAATTCTCGCAATGCGACATCTTTTGATTTTGGCTTATAATTATTGTAATCAACAAAACGTAATCCATTTACATAGCGCTCATTATATGCCGCTCTAAAACGTAGGCCTTTACCATCATCTTCATTATAGGAATACGCTAAGTAATCTGCCTTGTAAGTATCATTGTTTATCCAATACAAGAACACATCATCGTAATCTTCACCGCCGCCTTCTTCCGAAAACGTAACTTCAATAACTTGATAGGCTTTCCCTTTGATTGTTTCTTCTTCTAAACGTTTTTTTCTTACGGCATCATCATTTAAACCATAAGGTAATATCGAAAAATAGTGTACCGAATTTACAGAAGCAGCATATTTAGGAATCATGGAATCCTCTATTTTAACAGGAACTTCATTGACATAACGCTGAAATGTATTTCCTCTCAAGAAATCCATTATCGTATCGGTATCTTTAACCATTGATCGTATTAAAACTTTCCCATCAGCTGTATGAGAAGATTTATAGTGTACGCCTCTAAAATCAAACTTTATGATGACACTAGTACTATCAAAAAGTGTGGCTCCTGAGACTTCTATGGATTTATCTACTAGCCCTTGCGCCGTTGTTATTGAAGTGTTTACATCCTGTTTGCAGGACATCAGTAGTAATGTAATTAAAGGTATGGCTAATCTGTACATGTCTATTGTTTAGCTTATCTGTCGCTAAACTAATCATAACATAACCATACAACTATAATTTTATCATAAATTACATACCTTTGCCAACCATGCAAAAAACGGTCAACATACTCAATAAAAAAGCCAAGTTTCAGTATGAAATTCTGGATCGCTACACTGCCGGAATTGTATTAACCGGGACAGAGATTAAATCCATACGTGCCAGTAAAGCATCTATTGCAGAAAGCTTCTGTGAGTTTAACGAGCGAGGCGAACTGTTTGTTATTAATATGACTATTGAAGAGTATGCGTTTGGAAATTACTACAATCACAAACCAAAAGCAGAGCGTAAGCTTTTACTTAACAAACGTGAATTAAAAAAGCTATCCAAAGACGCAGAAGCCAAAGGGCTAACAATAATCCCCCTTCGCCTGTTCATTAATGAGAAAGGCTATGCTAAACTGGACATTGCTCTGGCTAAAGGGAAAAAACTCTATGATAAAAGAGAAACCATTAAAGACCGTGATAATAAAAGAGCTCTAGACCGCATTAAGAAAAGTTTTCGATAACTTTAAGATTGTTATAACTTTAGTCGACTACAATTTAATCTATGTTTGGCTAAGCAATAGGCAACCATTGATACTTAAAATGCGTCTATTATATTAGAATCAACAACCACAGTTTTATGAAGAGAACACTACTCTATTTTTTAGTCCTAACATCTTACATCAGCTATGCCCAAATCACAGGAACCATTACTGATGCTAAACAACAACCCTTACCTTTTGTAAATATCTATGTAGAAAACACCTTTACAGGAACGACCAGTAATGAAGATGGTTATTACGAACTCAATGTTACCCAACCAAAGACTTATACTCTGGTATATCAGTATTTAGGCTATAAGACGGTTAAAAAGAAAGTGACCATAGCGCAATTTCCTTATACCATGGATATCACTCTGGAAGAGGAAAACGTTTCATTAGATGAAGTGGTTATTAATACTGAAGAAAATCCCGCCAATGCCATTATTAGACAAGCTATTGCAAAACGCAAGGAACATTTAGAAAAAATCAATAGTTACAAAGCCGATTTTTACTCAAGAGGGCTAATCAGAATCAAAAATGCCCCTGAAAAAATATTAGGCCAGGAGTTGGGTGATCTGGGTGGCGGTCTCGATTCTACAAGAAGCGGTGTGATTTACCTTTCGGAAACCATATCTAAAATAGAATTCTTAAGACCAAATAAACTCAAGGAAAAAATCACGGCTTCTAAAGTAAGTGGTGATGATAATGGGTTCAGTTTCAATAACGCCATTGATGTTGATTATAACTTCTATAATAATACGATAGAACTTGGTAACGAGATTATTTCTCCAATAGCTAATAATGCTTTCAATTATTATAGATATAAGCTAGAAGGTGTATTCTATGATGAACGTGGCAATCTTATTAATAAGGTTACTGTAATTCCAAAACGAGAAAATGACCCTATATTTTCAGGAAGCATATACATTGTAGAAGACCAGTGGTCCATTTACGCTCTTGAGTTAGATATTACCGGAACACAAGCTCGTATTCCTGCTGCAGATGTTATTACCTTACAACAAAACTTTACATATTCTGAAGCCAATGATGCCTGGATTATAATTTCTCAAAATATTGATTTTAAGTATGGTATTTTCGGTATTAAAGGAGATGGTCGTTTTACTGCCGTATATAGTAATTATGAAATCAATCCTCCCATTTCCAAAAAAGACTTTGGTAGAGAATTGGTTGCTTTTGAAGAAGGCGCCAATAAAAAGGATTCTACATTTTGGCAAACACTAAGACCCGTACCGCTTACGGATGAAGAAATTAGTGACTATGTTAAGAAGGACAGTATACAAATCGTTAAAAAATCAAAGCCTTATCTCGATTCTATTGATCGCGAAAATAACCGATTCAAAATCATTAATGTTTTAGGTTACACTTACCAAAACTCTCATAAAGATTATCGTCTTGGGTTTACCATTCCTTTAGATCAAATTCAGTTTAACACTGTTCAGGGCTATCACATGAAAGCCAATGTGTTTTATAGAAAAAACTATGATGAGTTTAAAAAGTTTTTAAGTGTAAGCGGTAGTGTTAATTATGGATTTTCAGACGAGCGACTACGTGGTACTGGAGCCATTACTTACAAGTTCAACGACATTACCAGACCATTCTTAACCCTTTCCGGTGGGATAACCACGCAACAGTTTAATGCTTCTCAGCCGATAACACCATTAATAAACTCTGTAAGTACCTTATTTTTTGAGGATAATTATATGAAGATATACGATCGGAGTTTCTTGCAACTCAGCTATTCCGAAGAATTGTTAAATGGGTTTAGATTGTATTCTAGCCTGAGTTATGAACGCCGAAAAGCATTATTTAATACTACTGATCAGACGTTTTTTAATGATGACAATGATTTCTACACAAGCAATAACCCATTAAATGAAACCGCATTTAATATTGCGCCTTTTGAAACCCATAACATTTTTAAATTCGATTTGGCAGCAAGAATCAATTTTGGCCAAAACTACCTTAGTTACCCCGGAAGTAAATTTAATGTTGGTAATGATGACTACCCTACGCTGTTATTAGGCTATGAAAAAGGTTTTGGTGCTACCAATTCCGATTATGACTTTGATCAAATTAAAGCGCGCCTCTATCAGGCGTTCAACATCAGTAACAAAGGACGATTTAGATATAACTTAAGAGCAGGTAAATTCTTCAATGCTGACGATATTGCTTTTATGGATTTCCAACATTTCAACGGCAATCAAACCCATGTGAGTACAGATGGTAATTATAGTAATGTTTTTAACAATTTGAATTATTATAGTTTAAGTACCAATGATGCCTATCTGGAAGGTCATGTAGAGCATGATTTTAATGGCTTTCTACTTGGTAAAGTGCCTTTGATCAATAAACTCAACTACAATTTAATTGTTGGCGCACATTTGCTTTCCACATCTGACCGAAAACCCTATAAAGAATTTTCTGTAGGTATTGACAATATTGGTTGGGGAAAGTTTAGATTTTTACGTGTGGACTACATCAGATCGTACCAAAGTGGATTTGTTAGCGATGCTGTAGTCTTCGGGCTCAAATTCTTTTAAAATATATCATTATGAGAAGTTTATTAGTACTAATTGCCGTTGCTGTTTTATCTGTAAATGCACATGCTCAGGACAAAGACCTTACGTATTCAGAAAATGTGGCAACTCTGGACGATACACTAAACACATTATATGCTGTGATTTCGGGCGATAAAGGTCAAGCCCGAGACTGGGAACTTTTCAGGTATCTGTTTCATAAAGACGCCAAGCTCATCCCTACAGGTAAAAATAGAGACGGTATCCATATGGCACGGTACATGACGCCGGATGAATACATCGCCACATCAGGAAAATGGTTGGTAGAAAATGGTTTTCATGAAATTGAATTGCACAGAGAAACACAAACATTCGGAAATATTACTCAGGCATTCAGTACTTATGAATCTTATAAAAATAAAGACGATGCAAAGCCTTTTATGAGAGGTATCAACAGCATTCAATTAATGAATGACGGAAAGCGCTGGTGGATCATCAATATTTATTGGATGCAGGAATCTCAAAAACACCCTATTCCGAAAGAATATTTGCCAAACAAATCTTAAAGTTATTGCCTACTCAAAGCATTACTTCTATTTTTAGCAAGCATTAAAACTTTCATTATGAGATCTTCCAATCGATTAGGCATTTTGCAAATCTTAGTATTTGCTGTTTCCACATCAATTTTTGCGCAAAACACTACTGAAAAAGCACAGCCTGTTTTTAAAGACGGGGAAGCTCAAATTGTAGAAGCTTTTAACGATTCATCAGATTGGATACGTCATGATCTATGGGTGGAAACAGAATTTAATACCGACGGTGATGATCAACCCGATCGCATGCATGTGTCTGTAACCCGACCAAAACAAACAGAAACTGAAGAGCTAAAATTGCCTGTAATCTATGTGTCCAGTCCTTATTTTGCTGGCGTGGCACCAGATGTAGATGGTCTTTTCTGGGATGTTAATCACGAGTTGGGAGAAACTGCTAAAGAACGTGTGCACCCCGAAGTTAAGCGTATGGGTAAACGACCTATTATTTCCAATTCGCATATCAGAAAATGGGTGCCAAGAGGATATATTGTAGTGCATTCTTCTTCTCCCGGAACGGGCTTGTCTGATGGTGCGCCTACTATTGGAGGTGAAAACGAATCTTTAGCTCCAAAAGCTGTAATAGACTGGTTATGTGGACGTGCAAAAGGCTATTCAGAAAGAGATGGAGATGAAGAAGTAATTGCATTTTGGTCTACAGGTAAAATCGGTATGACTGGTACTTCATACAACGGTACCATTCCATTGGCAGCAGCTACAACTGGTGTGGAAGGCCTTGAAGCCATAATACCCATAGCACCAAACACCTCTTATTATCATTACTACAGATCTAATGGCTTGGTAAGGTCTCCGGGCGGCTATCTGGGTGAAGATATCGATGTACTCTACGATTTTGTGCATAGTGGCGATGAAGCCAACCGTCCATATAACAACAAAACCATTCGCGATACTGAAATGAAGAAAGGTATGGACAGAGCAACTGGTGACTATAATGAATTTTGGGCATCTCGCGACTACCTGAATCAAATGAAGTCTATGAAAGCGGCACTATTAATGTCTCATGGATTTAACGATTGGAATGTTATGCCTGAGCACAGTTACAGGATATACAAAGCTGCTAAAGAAATGGGCTTACCAGCACAAATTTATTATCATCAATTTGGGCATGGTGGTCCACCACCAATATCTTTAATGAACCGTTGGTTTACCAAATACCTTCATGGTATAGAGAATGGTGTGGAAAAAGAAGAAAACAAAGCTTACATCGTAAGAGAAAGTGATTCACCTAACCAGCCTACAGCTTACAAAGATTATCCAAACCCTGAAGCTAAAGATGTTGTGTTTTATCTTAATCCGGGAAATCACAACAATGGATTTTTAACACCAAATGATTTGGTAAAAAAGGCAACAATAACCCTAACAGATGATGTGCGCTTTTCGGGTAAAGACTTAGCCACAACTGAAGCGTCTAAGAACAGATTATTATATACAACGCCTATTCTGAAAGAAGATCTTCACATTTCGGGTGTTCCCAGTATTAGTGTAACGCTTTCCAGTAATAAGCCCGCTGCAAACCTATCGGTTTGGTTGGTATCATTACCTTGGCAAGAAGGAAATGGAAGTAGAATTACAGATAATATCATCACGCGAGGTTGGGCAGATCCTCAAAATCACAAATCCTTAAGTCATGGTAAACCTCTGAAAAAAGGAAAATTCTATACGGTAAACTTTGAGCTTCAACCGGACGATCAAATTATCAAAGCCGGTCAGCAAATCGGGTTAATGATTTTTTCAAGTGACCAACAATTTACATTGCATCCTAAAGCCGGAACAGAGCTCAATATTCAATCAGATAAAACAACATTGACATTGCCTGTTGTTGGCGGATCTGAAGCTTATAAAAACGCTACCAATTAGTTTTTATCTTCTAAAAGTGGCACAAAACGAAACTCGCCGAGTTCGTGTTTTTCAAACGACTTGGCGTCTTTTCTGATGAAAAGCGTCATAATTTGTACTTCATCTCCAACCGGAATGACCAGACGACCTCCAACAGCCAACTGACTCAATAAGGGCTTTGGAACAAAAGGGGCTCCGGCAGTAACAATAATACTGTCAAAAGGCGCTTCTTCAGGTAACCCTTTATAACCATCTCCAAAAATCAGTTTTTTGGCTCTATAGCCTATTTTAGGTAAGAACTTAGATGTTTTTTTAAATAACTCCTTTTGGCGTTCTATACTATAAACTTTAGCTCCAAGCTCAATAAGCACTGCCGTTTGATAACCGCTACCCGTACCTATTTCCAGAATTTTATCTCCGGGTTTCACCTGTAATAATTCGGATTGAAAAGCAACAGTATAGGGTTGCGATATGGTTTGGTCAGCAGCAATCGGAAACGCTTTATCCTGATAGGCATGATCAATAAAACCAGAATCCATAAAAAAATGTCTGGGAATTTTCCCTATCGATTTAAGAACGGCTTTATCTTTTATTCCCTTTTTTATCAGAGTTTCAACAAGTTGCTGACGCATGCCCTGATGCTTAAATGTATCTTTCAAAGTTGAATTAAGTTTATGCTAAATTAATTGAAAGAAGTACAAGTTCAAAGGAAGAAATTAAACTTTATATCATTGTCAATTTCACAGTTTTTTATTTCAGCTTTTTGAAATTTTTAATTCAAAACGCCTATTTTTGTTAAAAACTGAAAAACATGCTAAAAGCTGGTGTTCTTGGTGCCGGTCACCTGGGTAAAATTCATCTTAGATTACTTAATCAATCTGAAAAATATGAGCTTGTTGGCTTTTATGATGCCGATGAAGAAAATGCTAAACGTGTCGTTGCCGAATTTGGGTATACATACTACGATTCTATAGACGCACTTATAGATGCTGTAGACATGGTAGATATCGTGACGCCTACCCTATCGCATTACGACTGTGCTAAAAAAGCTATAGCTAAAGGTAAACACATTTTTATTGAAAAACCGATTACCAATACGGTTGAGGAAGCAGAAACCATTAGAACACTTGTTGCTGAACACGGTGTCAAAGGACAAGTGGGTCATGTAGAACGCTTCAACCCGGCATTTATTAGTGTTAAGGATCAGATCGATAATCCGATGTTTATTGAAACGCATCGTCTGGCGGAGTTTAATCCCAGGGGTACAGATGTTCCTGTCGTTTTAGATTTAATGATTCATGATATAGATATTATACTGAGTGTTGTTCAATCTCCTGTAAAACATATCTCTGCAAGTGGTGTTTCTGTTGTAAGTGATACACCTGATATTGCCAATGCACGAATAGAATTCAAAAACGGTTGTGTTGCCAACCTTACGGCCAGTCGTATTTCATTGAAGAACATGAGAAAGACCCGATTCTTTCAAAAGGATGCATACATCTCCGTAGACTTTTTAGAAAAGAAGTGCGAAGTCGTAAAAATGAAAGATGCTCCAGAACATCCCGGAGACTTTGATATGATACTTCAAAACGCAGAAGGTGTAAAAAAGCAAATCTATTTTGATAATCCTGAAGTTTCTAATAATAATGCCATTCTGGATGAATTGGAAACATTTGCCAATGCCATTAATACCAACACCAAACCTATTGTAACTTTACATGATGGTACGGAAGCTTTACGTGTGGCAACCATGATTATCAATCAATTTTAAAAAATATCCATACAATCAATTATGCAGGTCAACAACTTCATAATGATAACCAAATTAAATTATAAATCAATTTCCCGATGTTTTTTTGGGAACAACAACTTAATAAACACGTTTTAATGAAAAATGTAGCCGTAATAGGTGCAGGTACTATGGGGAATGGAATTGCCCATACCTTTGCACAATCTGGATTTAGAGTACAATTAATTGATGTTAGTGAAGCTGCTTTAAAAAGAGGCCTAGACACCATTGCAAAGAACCTTGATCGCATGGTGGCCAAAGAAAAAATCACTCAGGAACAAAAAGAAAATACCTTATCGAACATAACAACATTTACCAGTATTCCTGAAGGGGTAGAATATGCTGGTCTGGTTGTCGAAGCAGCAACAGAGAATATTGATTTAAAACTGAACATCTTTAAACAACTAGACGCCTCTTGCCCTGAAGACACTATTTTAGCTACCAATACTTCATCAATATCCATTACACAAATTGCTGCTGTGACTTCTCGTCCGGATATGGTTATAGGCATGCATTTCATGAATCCTGTACCTATTATGAAATTGGTTGAGATCATAAGAGGCTATAATACTAGTGATGAAGTAACTCATACCATTATGGAAATGAGTAAGACTTTAGGAAAAGTTCCTGTTGAAGTTAATGATTACCCTGGATTTGTTGCCAACCGTATTTTAATGCCAATGCTTAACGAATCTATAGAAACACTATACAATGGTGTGGCTGGTGTAACTGAGATCGATACCGTTATGAAATTGGGTATGGCTCATCCTATGGGACCTTTGCAACTGGCTGATTTTATTGGCCTTGATGTCTGCCTGTCTATATTGAATGTCATGTACGATGGTTTTAAAAACCCTAAGTATGCACCATGTCCTTTATTGGTTAATATGGTGAGAGCAGGTAAATTGGGCGTCAAATCGGGCGAAGGATTTTATGATTATTCTGAAAGCAGAAAGGCAGAAAACGTAGCAAAGCAATTTGCATAAACGCAACACAGTTTGGCTAAAATAGTTCCATTTAAAGCAGTTCGCCCTACCAGAGCTATTGTAGGGCTTGTGGCATCAAGACCTTATCAAAGTTATACCGTTGAAGAGCGTGAAGCTCGAATGGATTATAACCCCTATACCTTTTTGCATATTGTCAATCCCGGATATAAATATGATCAGGTTATTAAAGGTGAAGAACGCTATAAACTTGTAAAGAACCGATATCTGGAATTTAAAGAGGATGATGTTTTTTTAAAGGACGATAAGCCTTCTTTTTATGTGTATAAAATTGTTGACCGTCATAACCGGGAGTTTTGTGGTATCATAGCCGCTACCAGTGCTGAAGATTATGAGAATGATATTATAAAAAAACATGAAGATACTATTAGTTCGAGAGAAGAAACCTTTAAAAGTTATTTAAAAACTGTCGGTTTTAATGCCGAACCTGTACTTCTGACCTACAGAGATAATTCCATCATAGAACAGGTTATTAAGGATACTCAAAAGCGCCATGCGGAATACGAGTTTACGATGACCTATAAAGACACACATTACTTATGGAAAGTAGATGATGAAGAAACCATAAAAACCATACAATCTGAGTTTGAACGTATGGATACCATATACATTGCTGATGGCCATCATCGTTCCGCATCTTCATTCTTGCTTTATAAAGATGAAAAAGCCAATAATCTGAGTCATAACGGGGAAGAATCTTATAATTTCTTCATGTCCTATTTGATTCCGGAGTCGAATCTGGTTATCCATGAATTCAACAGATTGGTCAAAGATCTGAACGGTTTATCTAAAGAAGCCTTTTTGATCAAACTGGATGCATTTTTCAGAATTGAGAACCGAGGGCCTCATCCCTATCAACCTTCAAAAACGAATCATTTTAGCATGTATTTGGATGGTGAATTCTATTCATTATATTTAAGAAAAACCATCTATCAATTTGAAAGTTCTTTAGATAAACTGGATGCTCAAATCCTTTATAAAACAGTATTGAAACCGATATTGGGTATTGAAGATCTTAGAAATGACAATAGAATTGCATACACTCATGGGAAACATGAAGTCTTCAATATTAAAAGCAGTGTGGATAGTGGAGAATATGCCGTAGGTTTTGGAATGGTACCTGCAACGGTAGAGCAAATGAAACAAATTGCTGACGATGGCTTAAAGATGCCACCGAAAAGCACTTACATCCTTCCTAAACTTAGAAGTGGAATCACCATATACGAGTTTTAATATGGCCATACGAGACAACTTATCAAAGGTAAAAAAAGAACTCCCCGATCATGTCACATTAGTTGCTGTATCAAAGACCAAACCTGTCAGTGATTTGATGGAAGCATATGATCAAGGGCAGCGCGTTTTTGGAGAGAATAAAGTTCAGGAAATGGTAAGTAAGTACGAAGCCATGCCTAAAGATATAGTATGGCATATGATTGGTCACTTACAACGCAATAAGGTCAAATACATGGCAGGATTCGTTAAGTTAATTCACGGTATTGACAGTTTGAAGTTGCTTCAGGAAGTTGACAAGCAAGCCGAAAAACACAACAGAGTTATTGATTGTTTGCTTCAAATTAAAATTGCTAAAGAAACTTCTAAATTCGGGATGACAAAAGATGACGCTAATGAATTATTACGATCTGAGACATTCTCAAGCTTTAAAAACGTGAATGTTATTGGCGTAATGGGTATGTCAACATTTACAGAAGATGAAACTATAGTCAGAGCAGAATTCAATTATTTAAAAACCTGCTATGATGAACTCAAAAAAGAGCATCCGATTATGAATACTATATCTATGGGCATGAGCGGTGACTATAAACTTGCCATTGAATGTGGCAGTACTATGGTACGTGTAGGAAGTAGTATATTTGGAGCAAGAAATTATCATTAAATCGTATTGCTGATATATAGTATAGTTACTTCAGCAATATTCAATAGTTTAAAAACAATCTACGCAATACTAGACATAGAAACTACTGGTGGTAAGTACAATGAAGAAGGTATTACCGAAATAGCCATATATCAGTTTGATGGCCATAAGATTACCGACCAGTTTATAAGTCTGGTTAATCCTGAGCGTGAAATACAACCTTTTGTAGTAAACCTTACCGGTATTAATGCCAATATGCTTAAAAATGCTCCTAAATTTTATGAAGTAGCTAAGCGTATTGTTGAGATTACTGAAAATTGTATTCTTGTAGCTCATAATTCAGAGTTCGATTACCGGATACTTAAAACCGAATTCAGACGACTGGGGTTTCCTTTTAAAAGAAAAACGCTGTGTACAGTAGAGCTTTCCAAACAACTTATTCCCGATCAACCTTCTTATAGTTTGGGTAAACTTGCCAGAGCATTAGGTATTCCGGTAAGTGACAGACATAGGGCTAATGGTGATGCAATGGCAACTCTAAAGTTATTTAAAATGTTATTGTATAAAGATCTGGATAAGTACATTATTAAAGACACCGTAAGATCAGAACCGAAATCTAAATTAGCGCCTAATCTAAAACACATTATTGATGAGCTTCCCACTGTAACCGGAGTGTATTATATTCACAATGAAAATGGCGATATCATTTACATTGGAAAAAGTAATAATATTAGAAAACGCATTTCTCAACACTTCACTAATAATAGTCCAAAATCAAAAAAGATTCAGTTACAAGTATCCGCAGTAACTTATGAGAGTACAGGTAGTGAACTTGTAGCATTACTCAAAGAAAGTGAAGAAATTAAGCTCAACAAACCTATTTTCAACAGGGCACTAAGGCGTACTATTTTTACTCATGGTTTATTCAGTTTCGTTGACAAACACGGTTACATTAACTTAAAGGTAGATAAAACCTATGGTAACAATAGGCCTATCATAACGTTTAGTAATCGGCAAAGCGGTAAACATTTCATGGAAAAAATTATTGAAGATTATAATTTATGTCAAAAACTTTCCGGCACCTATAAAACAGATAGTAGTTGTTTCAGATATGATGTTAAAGAATGTCATGGCGCATGCATTCAGGAAGAATCGGCTGAAACCTATAATGAAAGGATCAATACTTTAATTGATTATTACTCCTATGAAAATAAGGACATGGTTATTATCGATAAAGGTCGGGATGTCGATGAGAAAAGTGTAATCTTAATAGAAAATGGGGTGTTTAAAGGTTTAGGTTATTTTGATTTGAATCATCAAATCACCAATAAGGAGGTGTTATATTCGCTTATTACACCAATGTCTAATAATAAAGATAATCAACACATCATTCAAAACTATTTGAGAAAGCATAAAAAACGACTTAAAATCATTAATCTTAATCTACAATGAAAAGACATATAGCCGTATTGTTCTTTTTGTCATCTATTTTATTGTCTGCTCAAGAATTCAGTACATCATATGGTATTACAAAACCCGATTTATCTACTAATCTATATACAGCTGACTCTACAGCTAATGCCATAGTTATCTATGAATATGGCAACAGTTTCTTTAATAAGAAAACATTTCGTTTGAATACTGAAATTAAACGAAAGATTAAGATTTTAAAAAAAGAAGGTATTGAAAATGCTAATATCGAAATTGTATTATACAACAATAAAAAAGCTTCAGAAAAAGTAAAAGACATTAAAGGGAAAACCTACAATTTAAAAAATGGTGAATTGGAAACCACTCTTCTGGAGAAAACGTCCATATACAAAGAAAAGCATAATGATAATATAACCATTGTAAGATTCCCAATGCCAAGCGTATCTGTAGGTTCTGTTTTCACCTATTCTTATACTATAGAATCGCCTTTTATGAACAAATATAAAGAGTGGTATTTTCAGGAACATATTCCAAAACTTTACAGTGAGTACAATACGAGTATTCCCGCTAATTATGAATATAACATCAAGTTAGTAGGGAGCTTACCTTTGAATGATAAAAGTTCTGAACTGGAACATAATTGTCTGGAAGTTGGCAGAGGAGGCTATTCCGATTGCACCGTGAGCAAATATGTAATGAAAGACATCCCTGCTTTTAAAACGGAAGACTTTATGACCACTAAAGACAATTATTTGTCAAGAATTGAATATGAACTTAGCGTATTTAAAGATTTTAATGGTAATGTGGAAAACATTACAAAAACATGGAAAAGCGTGGATCAGGAGCTTAAAGATGATATTAATTTTGGTCATCAGCTGAGCAAAAAAAGTCGGGTTAAAAAGATATTGCCTGAATCCATAATCCAAATAGAAGATGAGCTAGAAAAAGCGAAAGCTATTTATCAGTATGTACTAGACCATTACAGATGGAATGATGATTATGGGCGTTATGACGTTTCAATAAAAGAACTCATCAATAATAAATCAGGAAGTGCTTTTGAGATTAATTTATTACTAGAAAATTTATTATCCAGAGAAGGTTATGCCGTATTTCCCATTTTATTATCCACAAGAAGTAAAGGACTTGCTACTAAACTATACCCTGTACTCTCAGATTTCAATTATTTAATTTTGAAAACAACCATTAACGGTAATGACTATTTTATCGATGCAACTAATCCTTATCTGGCTTTCGGTGAAATTCCTTTTAAATGTCTTAATCAATATGGGCGATTGTTTGATTTTAAAAACGAAAGTCGATGGGAGGATATTTTTATTTCTGAATATTCTACCAGGCAATATAGAATACAACTGGTTTTAAATGAAGAACAAAAACTGGTTGGTACTGCTTCGAGCGTTTTTAAAAGTTATCCATCTCATTTTTATAAAAAAATGTATGATGAGAGTGATGCTGAGCAATATCTTAATCATCTAAAAACAAGATATTCAAACGCTAAAATTGATACTTTTGAAGTCCTTACTACTAATAAAAATGATGATACTTTTGAAGATAAAGCAGATTTGGTTTATGAAAATGAATTCATTGGTGACAAAGTCTTTCTTAATCCTTTTATAGTAAAATTCTTTAACAAAAACCCTTTTAAGCTTCAAAAGAGAACCTACCCGATTGACTTTGGACATAAGAATCTTTTTGTGTTTTCTATGGAGATTGATCTCAAAGATCAATTAAGAGTTGTAGAAGTCCCAGAACAAATTACATTAGCTTTACCTAACAGGTCGGGTTCGTTAATATTTAATATTGTTGAGAAAGATAGTAAACTTATAGTGTATCTAAAAGTTAGATTTGATAAAGCCATATATGGTCCTGAATATTACGACGCACTAAAGCAATTCATGGCTAAGGTTATTGAAGTCCAAAATAATACTTTAGTAGTATTGAAAAAACTATAATGTTTAGTTTTATTATTTTTGATTGTGCAAGAGAATTTAAAATCACATAAAAACTGGAGAGCAAAGCTTCATGAGATTATTTATGAAGCCGATACACCTTCGGGTAAATTATTTGATGTCATACTCCTCATTGCTATCCTGGCCAGTATTGTTCTGGTAATGTTGGAAAGTGTAAAATCTTTTGATGAAAAATTTCACGCTTTTCTGGATATCTCAGAATGGGTAATTACAATACTTTTTACTATCGAATATGTTCTAAGAATCGTTACAGTAAAAAAGCCTTTAAAGTATATTACGAGTTTTTATGGCATTATAGATTTGTTATCCACCATCCCAAAATACATCTCATTACTTTTTGCCGGTACTCATGCATTGGTAGCATTAAGAGCTTTACGTCTCTTACGAATTTTCAGAATCTTAAAGCTTGCCAGATATCTTGGTGCCTCTAACCACCTTGCTAATGCTATAAAAGCCAGCAGAGCTAAAATTGCAGTGTTCTTATTTGCTGTCTTAATTGCTTCTATAATTTTTGGAACAATAATGTACTTGGTAGAAGGCGAGGAAAATGGATTTACTAATATCCCTAAGAGTGTCTATTGGTGTATTGTAACATTAACCACGGTAGGGTTTGGAGATATCGCTCCTCAAACTCCTATTGGTCAGTTTATTGCTGCTATCATCATGATATTGGGTTATGGTATCATTGCTGTACCAACTGGTATTGTATCTGCTGAATATACTAAAGCTACACATCGCGATAATGAAGAAGAAAATGAACATCATCCTACAGATAATATTCAATTAAATACTCAGTGTTGTGCTAACTGTTTAGAAGAGCAACATAACGACAATGCGGAATACTGTTTTAAATGTGGTTGTAAATTGCATCATGAAACATAATCTTATTACCATTGTTGGCCCCACAGCTATTGGCAAAACGGCATTAAGTATTAAGCTTGCTAAACATTTTAATACTGAGATCATCTCTTCCGATTCCAGACAGTTTTATAAAGAAATGGCCATAGGTACAGCTGTGCCCTCTATTGAAGAACTTCATACTGTTAAGCATCATTTCATCCAAACATTATCTATTAAAGAAGATTATAATGTTGGTAAGTTTGAAGCTGATGCATTAAATACTTTGGATACGTTATTCAAAACGTATGCGAATGTAATTATGGCAGGCGGATCTGGCTTATATGTTAAGGCGGTTACCGAGGGTTTAGACGAGTTTCCTGATGTCGATCCAAACATCAGAATTCAGCTTAACAAGCAGTTAAAAAACGAAGGTATTAAAGCCTTACAAGAGCTTCTTAAAGAAAAAGATTTAAAGGGATACCATACCATTGCAATTGATAACCCTCATAGACTGATCAGAGCTTTGGAAATTTGTATTGGTACCGGTAAACCTTATACTTCATTTTTAAATACATCCAATAAGTCCCGTTCGTTCAATACCATAACTATTGGTCTTAATGCCGACAGATCTATCCTTTACGAACGTATTAACATGCGGGTAGATATGATGGTAGAAGCCGGACTTTTGAAAGAAGCAAAATTGCTTTATCCGTTTCGCGATTATAATGCTTTAAATACTGTAGGTTACAAAGAGTTATTTGAGCACTTTGATGGTAAAATCTCATTAGAAACAGCCATATCTGAAATCAAAAAAAATACCCGTCGTTTTGCCAAACGACAGTTAACCTGGTTTAGAAAAAATGATAACATCTTATGGTTTGATTATGAAACGCCTTTAAATATTATTATTGAAGCCATAGAACAACACCTCTAATAAAAAAGGGTCAATTTACAGTTGACCCTTTTCTTTTTATATCGGTACAATTTATTTATTATTGACTACCAGTCTAAAACCTTCACCGTGAATATTGAGAATTTCCACATTGGAATCTGGCTTTAGGTACTTTCTAAGTTTGGCAATATACACGTCCATACTTCGCGACGTAAAATAATTATCGTCTCTCCATATTTTTGTCAAAGCTAATTCTCTAGGCATTAAGTCATTTTCATGCAGAGCTAATAAGCGTAATAGTTCATTTTCTTTTGGCGATAGTTTTTCTGGTTCACCACCATCAAATTTAAGGAAACGTAATTTTGAGTTGAGATCAAAACGTCCAATCTTAAATTCAAATTGTTTGCTATCGGCTATGCTATCTGTAGCTTTTCGCTGCATTATGGCCTTAATCTTCATCAACAATACTTCACTGTCAAAAGGTTTATTTAAATAATCATCTGCTCCTACCTTATAACCTTTAAGCACATCTTCTTTCATGGCTTTAGCTGTTAAAAATATGATAGGTACATCGGTATTTTTTTCTCTTATTTCTTTTGCCAGTGTAAAACCATCTTTATAGGGCATCATCACATCTAAGATACAAAGATCATAATCGTCTTTCTTAAATTTCTCAAACCCTTCCATTCCATTTTTAGCATGAACAACATCATAGTCGTTCATTGTAAGATAATCTTTAAGTACCGTTCCAAAATTTGGATCGTCTTCAACTAAAAGAATTTTTTTATTTTGCTCTTCCATAATTTTTATGATATTAATGGGAGTTTCACTATAAAAGTGCTACCCTTTCCTTTTTCACTTTCTACTGATATATGACCTTGATGGTCTTCTATTATTCGTTTTACATAAGCAAGTCCTAAACCATGACCTTTAACATTATGAACATTACCCGTATGCTCTCTATAAAACTTCTCAAATACTCTTTTTTGTACTTGCTTTGACATGCCGTTACCCTGATCTGCAATTTTTAATAGGATATTGTTTCCTACATTTTCAGTATAAACATCAATTTTTGGCACATTATCAGAGTACTTAATTGCATTATCCAATATATTAACAATGACATTGGTAAAATGTGTTTCATTCGCTAATACTGATGATTTAGCTGCTTCTAAATGCAGATTTATATAACCTTGTCTATCTTCAACAATTAATTGAACATGAGTTGCTGCATCTTCAATTAAGTCGTGTAATTTCAAACGTTCCTTACTAATATTCAGTTCATTTTTTTCCAGCTTCGATATTCTCAGAACATTTTCCACTTGAGCATGCATACGCTTATTCTCGTCTTTTATCATACCTAAATAGCGCATCACTTTATCTTGGTCGTTTATTATTTTCGGGTTTTTTATAGAATCCAATGCCAGATTAATAGTTGCTATTGGTGTTTTAAATTCATGTGTCATATTATTGATAAAATCAGATTTTATCTGCGAGATCTGACGCTGTTTAATCAGCTGATATATAGCACTTGAATAAGCTATAACAATAATACTTGTAAAGAGTATGGATAGTAATATCATCCACATAATAGAAGACAATAAAAACCGTCTTCGTTCGGGAAAATCTACCCAAAGTCTGTAATTACTATCATTTTTGTTGTCTAAAAAAATCGGTATGCCATAAGCACTATCTGTCATTTCAAAGTTATCGGACTGAATTTTTGTTGCCAAATCATCGTCGTAAATTGCAAATTCAAAATCGATATCTATACCTTCATTTCTTAACTGTTTATTTAGTAGTGTTCTTACTAAATTAGTATTTACCCTTTTGTATATAGGTATTAAATTCATAAGCTCTTTAAATGACTCTTCTAAAATACCTTTTCTCAATTCTGGTAATGACGAATACTCAGTTACTGTCCGATCTGGTCGAATTTCAAGATTTCCATCAATATTATTTTTATTATAATACTGGGTGACACGTTCGTTAGTAAGTTTACTTATACTAAAACTATCTGCATCTATTTCAAAGAACAATGATGGTACTTTAAAACGTTCCTCAAGAACGGTATTTCTATGAATTATAGTCTGGTCATTGAGTTCATCTTCTGTAGTAATATACAACTGCTGTACTATGGTTGAATCTGGTTTCTGACCTTTAGCTGTATATGGCACCATTTTTCTATAAAAGTTCTTGAATTCAATATCTTGTATAGATTTTGAAACAAAGCTTAAAGAGCGCTTTACATTTAACGTAAACTGCTGCTCTTCATTCTGTAAACTATTATTTATAAAATATGACTGAACGAAGATGATACCAATGAGTGATAAACTCATTAAAACTACCAACAAGATGAATAGCCTTTTGCCCATCGATCAAATTTAATATTTTAACATTTAGCTCTTATTGCCTTTAACCTTACATTAACAAAAATGTTAAAATTCTATTCTAAATGTAATGAATTCAATATACGATGATGAATATCATTTGCTTGTTGCTCGGCTTCACTAATATCATTATTAATAATCACAAAATGAGAACGTTCCTTTTTTTCCTCATCTGATAATTGGTTTTTAATAATGGCTTTTACCTTTTCTATAGTTGTGTTATCTCTTTGTAAAACACGCTCTATTCTCGAAGATTCATTGGCAATAACAGTAATAATAAAATCGTATTGTGATTGTAGGTTATTTTCAAAAATTATAGCTGCTTCTTTAATAACATAAGGCGAATTTTGCTGCTTTACCCAGCGTTTGAAATGAGATGCTACTTTAGGATGAACAATAGCATTCATCTTCTCTAATAATGAGGTATTATTGAATATTTTTAATGCCAAATACGGTCTATTGAGTTTACCGTTTATATAGGCTTCATTTCCAAACAGATCGATCAGCTTACGCTTTATAACCTTTGAGCGATTCATCAATGCTTTAGCTTCATCATCAGCATAATAAACGGCTATACCTAAAGCTTCAAAAAACTTAGCTACTGTGCTTTTGCCACTACCTATGCCACCGGTTATACCTACTATTTTCATTTATAACTACATCTATTAAACATCACTCTAACATAATAAAATCGACCTTAGTCTGTTTTAGCTTAGTGGTCTTAACCGATTTTGGAGCTTTTATAACTCGGGCTGTTAAATAACTTCGCTGGCTGTTACTAATTTCATCAAAATCGCATTCTACCACAAAATCTTTTGCAGTGATGTGTTTATAATCTTCTAAGTTAACATAGTACGATAGTGTTAAGGTCTTTGGGAAATAGTTTATTCTAACATCATCTGGTATATTCTTTATAACAACCATGGCTTCAACGATACCTTCTGTATAACGCCTTACCTGACCTTTTGCTTTAACAGTGTTAGGAATTGTAATTAAACTAACATTTGAAGGTTGTTCTATGTTTACCGTTTCACTAAAATCTTCTTTAAGCTTATTTATCGTTAATACTCTAGTTTTTACAGATGTTATAGTATCAATAATCTGCTGCGCTCCGATAATTTTTACGGAATCCGGTTCTATGCTTATCGCTTCTAACAAATCAAAGCCGGGGGCATAGCTCAATGCGGTGTTTAATGATACTGGTACTCGCTTTGACGTCAATCTATTATAAGTGAAGATCAATGTATCTGGGTTAACAGCTATGATATCAAAAGATTCACCAAGCATATTTTTAAACTTATGCGTGTTATTATATGCATCCCACATGAAAACATTGGACTTCTTAATTAGTTCGGTTTTAGCATTCAAATTTATGGGATCAGGATTAGAGAACACATAAGGTAAGAGGTTAAATCCTCTGGATTTGATAGTTGTATTTATTACATATCCTGTATCGGAGGCCATAGAAATTTCATCCTCTAAGCCTACAACATACACTTTAAAGTCAACGTTTTCTGTGTAGGTATTTGAAAGTTTACTCAATACCAGGAATAAAAAGGACAGTATTAAAAAGATTCCAAACCCTTTAAGGTTTTTACTTTTTAACAAACGTTCTTTTTTGATATCGGGTGTTTTTCCTTTCACGTCAAAAAAACAAGTTTGGATAATGTTCTTCTGGTTTTTTATTCAATATATCTATGGCCAGAGTCGCTTTTAAAAACCCATAACCATAACCAAAAAACTGAATACATACAGCTATGACAGATTGCAAACCAATACTGATACTCCGGTTACTTATTGATGACCATACAAATAGTATCAATACATACGTTACGTAGCCATATAAAGGTAAAAAAACTTTAAATGATGCAAATAGTAACGCTATTAAAAACCCAAAAACAAATAGTGCGGGTAACCAATATACAATACTTCGAGAATGCGGATGCCATTTGTTAAGTATAGGCCTAGTCATTCCAAACTTATGAACTTGCTTATAGTATTTTTTCCACGAAATTCTTCGTTTGTGGTATACATATGCTGCTCTGATCAAAGTCGTTTTATACCCTAATTGATTCAGGCGCAATGAAAGATCGGGATCTTCTCCGGGATGTATCTTACCAAATCCGCCTGTAGCTTCAAAAGCCTCTTTAGAAAGTCCCATATTGAAACTTCTGGGCTGATAGTTGCTCAATTGTTGTTTTCCTCCTCTTATACCTCCTGTAGTTAAAAAGGAGGTCATTGCAAAATTGATAGCTTTCTGAAGGTCACTAAAAGAAGGATGCGCTGCATCTGGTCCGCCATAACAATGATAAAAATCGGTATTTAAAAATTGTGAAACGGTCTCCAAATAATTCTGAGGTAATAACACATCAGAATCCAGAATAATAAAGTAATTACCTTTAGCTTTTCTCATACCATAATTTCTGGAATCTCCGGGCCCTGAGTTGGACTTATAATAATAGGATATATTGAGCTTATCGCTATACTGATTGACAACTGCTTCTGAGGTTTCTGTTGAACCATCCTCGATAATAACGATCTCATATACTATTTCTGTCTTCTGCTCACAAAAACTTTGTAAAAGTTCTTTGACTTCAACAGGTCTGTTAAAAACCGGGATTATAAATGAAAAGTGTAACGCTTTCATAGGCAGATACAAATGTAAATAAACCAAAAAATAAAAGCCACCTCAAATGGTGGCTTTTATTTTTCATATAATAATCTAAATCTATTGCTTAATAACTCTCATGGTTTTAGTAACGCCTTCTATAGAGGCTTTTACGATATATGTTCCCTGATTTAATTCAGACATATTAACTTCAGAAGACAATGTATTTGCTTCTGGTGTTACATTTAATACTTGCTGACCCAAGATATTATATACTGAAATATTTTGTATCGTAGCATTAGCATTAATATGGAATATATCTCTTACCGGATTAGGGTAATATTTCACTTCAGTATTTACAACTTCAGGTTCTTCAATACTTAAACTTGCGTCCTGAGGTAGTGGTGACCATATTTTTAATGTAAAGTCTGGTTCTATAGGGTTAGGTGCCCCACTTACTACACGAACATAATATGTAACACCTGGCGATAATGTAGTTGCTGTTATATTTTCATCTCCAGGATTAATTACTGTCGCAGAATCGTCAGAACAATCTTCTAAAGTCAATGCGCCACAAGAACCACTATATAAGAATAACACAGCATCAAAGTCGGTTTGTACATCTATATTCACAAAATTATTTCTTGCTGTAAATGTATACCACATATCCGTTTCTGGAGACGTAATCACAAAACCATTACATATTTCCGCTTGTGTGTTTGAATTCACTGTAAACTCAACAGAATCATTAGCCAATTCTGTGGCTGTCCCCACTGTAAAAGTACTTACATCCATAGTAACATCTATGGCTCCGGTACAAAGATCATTAATAGGTGGTGGTCCTCCTAGAGTCGTAAAAGATATTGGTCCAGTTGTTACTGTTGAGCCTCCGCAATTCACATCGATATATAAATCGTAATCTGTTGATACGATCAAACTTGTTGAAGAATTAGCAGATACAACATTACCCGCTACACTACCAGAATCTACCGTATCGACACCTCTTGTTCCGCCATCAGTTACAATTTCCCAATCGTAAGTTACAGGAGGTTGTGATAATGGTGGTGTCCATGTAAAGCTTGCTGAAATATCTGAAGGTTCTATATTAACATCTGTAGCCCCTAAAGTACCACAAGCTGGTCCTGTAGCTGACGTTATCGTTGTCGGTGAAACGCAAAACCCCCATAAGAATCCCTCTCCTGGTCCATCAGAATAAAATATTCTGTATTTGAATCCCGACAATTGTGTTGGCGTAAATCCGGAAATTGAAAACCCATCGGAAGTAAATGCAGCCTGACTTGAACAGGTTTTATAGTCTTCATTCATAGAGTTTCCGGAAAACTGATAGAAAGATACCCATGCAGAAGCATCAGCATCCCAATATTCAAGACTAAAAACATCTCCAAGAATTCTATAAATGTAATCACTGGAAACAGTAATCAGAGTCTCGTTGTTATTGTATGCAGCCGTGAGATCTATTACCGGTGATTCTGCAAAAATCAAATCATCAGATCCTGAACCAGCGGCATCATCGTCAAATGAGAAGAATCCATCTGTACCAGGATCACTTAATAAGCCTGCATTGGTATATGTGCCATCAACACTCCATGAACCGTTAGTCCAATCGGCAGTTTGGTTTAAGGTCTGGGAAAATCCAGAAATAGACAGTAGTATACATAGTAAACTACCCAGAGTAATTTTTTTCATGATAAATAGATTAAGATTATATCGTAAATGTATATTATATGAATGATTACATATGAGTTAATCGATGAACTACATATAGACACGTTAAGATTCCTTTAACAGTAAAAACTATCGATTAACGATCACCATTGACTTTTATACAAAAAGGGTTTGACTTAAAAGTCAAACCCTTTTCGATAATGTGTATTTTTCAATGATTACTTCAAAACTTACTGTTTAACGATTCTAACCGTATTAGTCGCATTATTAACACTAACTTTAACGAAGTAAGTTCCTGCTTGTAATTGAGACATGTCTACTTCTGTATTTAAAGTATTAGGTGATGTACTTAAAACTTCCTGACCTAACATGTTATACAATCTTACATTTTGAATGTTTTGCTGGGCATTCAGTATTAATGCATTCTTCACTGGGTTAGGATAGTATTTAAATGTTCCTTCTTGAAACTCGTCCACACTAAGTGCCGGTGTATTGATATTGAATGTAATTGGACCAATATCATCATTACTAAAATCATATAGTCTTAAATAGTAGGTATCTCCACCTGTTAAACTGCCAATATTGAATGTTGCACTACTACTAAACACTACATTACAATACACTTCGTTTAAATCAGTACAATTATCATAAACAACAGCAATTATACTGGAAAAACCAGAACTTGCTACGTCTAATGTAACATTATCTGCACCAACCGGAACCGTAAATACATACCATATATCGCCGCCTTCATAAAAGGCATTACATGAAGGGTCCGGAACACCAGAATCTCCTGCAGCTAGATTAGTACCTACTACAGTAGGACCATCTTCTCCTATGCCTACAGTAACCGTTTCTGCCGTAGAACAATCCACATTATCCGGAGGGCAAGCAGCTTGTGTTATAGCTCCACTATCCTGAACACAAGATCCATCATTATCATCAGTAACTGTGATGACCACGTCGGTGCCATTTGTATAAGGTCCAAACTGCACTGTACCTGGAGACGTCACAGCAAAAGATGTTGCGTCTTGATCATTTGTTACCGTGATATCTGTTGCAGATCCCATATCTGTAATCTCAACATCAATTAAAAACCCACCACTATTGTTACAGTCATTAACTACGGTATAGCTCACTGTAGCATCAGTACATGAATTTTCAGTGATATCAAGTGTATATGTTGTACTTTGTGGTGATGCCCATGTAGAGATCAAAATATAATACGTTTCTCCATTAGTGACATTCATATCAAATTCAAGATCAGCTGTTGAGAACCCATTGGCACCACCCATTGTGGCACATACTGATCCTATATCTGAACAATTATTATAAGCAAATATTCCTGCATATGTATCTCCGATTGATGTCAAACTAACATTAATTGAACCATCAAATGTGGCTGTGTATTCATAGATGACATCATCGCCTTCCAGATGGTTATTTACTGACCCGCAATCTGTTCCTGGGGTTCCTGTATAATCATCACCATACAATGAAGTATCGTCAGAAGTGTTATATGGCAAGGCTCCAACCACTATAGCATCAGAGCAATACGATCCTGTAACAACTGGATCTGGAGTACCCACACAAATATCAAAGCTGTTATTTTGAATACCTGTTTGCCATCCATATACTCTAACATAATACGTAGTGCCTGCTTGTAAGTCTATTGCCGTAAATGCATCTGGATCACTAGTTGCAACTAAAACAAGTGAAGCACAGCCACCTGTAGCATCATAAAGAGATATCCCCATATCCACGCTTGTTGAAGTTCCTCCACCCAAATTAGTCACATTGCTTAACTCTATTCTATGTGCTGGGCCAGTGGCAACAAAGCTATACCAAACATCTGTATTTGGTGTTCCGGAAGTATCTGTATCATCTTCAGCTGATGCCGTTGCCCCTGCCGTAGTTCCGGAAGTAACAACACCACAGTTTAAATCTGCATTAACAGTAAGTGCTTCTGCAGCACTACACTCATCATTTGCCGGTGTAGTGAAAAGTGTTAAAAACGTAAATGGTCCTATCCAGTTGCTTGTATCACCACCACAATCAGCACGTACATAAAAATCATACGAAGTTCCAGGCATTAAACTCATAAGATTGTATGGATTATCAGAGGTATCATCAATGGTAGGTGTACCTGTTGGTGTAAATCCTTCAGTTCCCCATTCAATATCCCAATTCATGGCCGATCCGTTTTCTGTCCAACTTAAATCAGCTGATGTTTGCGTAGTGACCACTCCTAACTCCGAAGGGTCAGGGCACGTAGGTGGTGTATCTGAAGTAATGGTAGGTGAATCGAAACAAAATCCATATTCCCATGCATTCCCTCCATCGGCATCATCATCATAATAGATTCTATACCTGAAGCCAGATAACTGTGTAGCCGTAAAACCGGCAATATTCAAGACATCTGTTGTAAAATTATCACGGTCAGCAGTACATAAATTATCAGTTGTAAATGTATTTTCATCGGCAAGCGAAAATACACCCCCGGGATAGTTTACCCATACTGCTCCATCGGCATCCCAATATTGAAAGCCTAAAAATTCACCAACAGCATCTACCCTATTGTAACTGTAATCTGCTGTAATAGAAATCCATGTTTCTCCTGCGTTAAATGCATCAGTCAAGTCTATTACAGGAGATTCAGCAGCTATATCATCAAAACTTTGATTACTACCGGTAGCATTATCATCATCATTATAAGAGAAATTTGCTGTCACAGTTGGGTCCGATTCAAAAGCATCGCCTCCAGCGGGATCAAAAGTTCCGGTTATGGTCCAACCTGCATTGGGCCAACCGGCATTTTGGTTCAAAGTTTGTGCAATACCATCCCCGGAAAAACCAAGAAATAATAGTGCAAAAACATAAAAAGTAATTTTTTTCATATGGAATTAATTAAGTTAGTATGTTATCTAAGTTATTTAATAATCTCATTAATAGCATATTAAGCAATATCTAATCGATGAAATGCAAATATTTAAGCTGAATTTACTTTAATAATCCCACCAAAATAATCCATAACTAAAAAAGGGCTAGACTTTCGTCTAACCCTTTTTGAAATATAATAATATCCGTTTATAGCATCAACCTATTGCTTGATTACTCTAACTGTTTTGGTAGCATCATTAATACTCACTTTCACAAAGTAAGTGCCTGTCTCTAATTGAGACATATCTACTTCTGTATTTAGTGTATTAGGCGAGGTTGTTAATACTTGCTGACCCAACATGTTATACATTGTTATATTTTGAATGTTTTGTTGTGCATTCAATGTTAATGTATTTTTAACCGGGTTAGGATAGTATGTAAATGCACTACCTTGACCTTCCACATCATCAACACCTAAAACAGCACAAGTAACATTAGCTTCCCAACCAGAGAATGTTACTGAACCATCAGAAGTAAAGGTAAATGTTAAACATCCTGAAGCGTCTGTAGATGTAATGGCCTGACCAGTAAGATCAGCTGTACCATCTCCTACTTCTTGCCAGCAGAATCCTGTAGTATTAGCATCAGATCCAATACCTAGAGATCCAGGTGTAATTGGTGTACCACTATCATCTGAACCATCGAATATAAATAGTTGATCATAACAATCATCCGCACCATCACCTTCTACTAGGAAACTGGTAAATGTAACTGTTACAGCTTCTCCTGGTGTATCAGGACATATAGTTACCGTATAGTTCTCATTACTTGAGTAGCTTCCCGAAGATCCTCCTGTATCGAAGAAATTACCACCACATGCTGGAGGTGGTATTAATGTATTGAATGAAATTGGACCTACCCATTCACTGGTTCCGCCTCCACCACAATCGGCTTGTACAAACAAGTCATAAGCTGTATCACTGGCTAATCCTGTAGCTGTATCTGTAGTACCTGCTACATTACCTGAGAAAGGTGTAGCTGTACCTTGAGCTGTACCATCTGGTTGAATCTCCCAGTTGTAACTTGCGGCACCTGGTACTGCATCCCATGATAAATCTGCAGTAGTATCCGTAGCAACCGCTGCGATATTAGATGGTGCACCACAAGAAACTTCTTCTATACATACATCAGCAACACCATTTCCTGTATCTTGCCAGAAGTATATATAATAATTTGCCCCTGGTGTTAAACCTGAAACTTCAGTTTCTGCTCCTAGAGTATTATTGTTACAAAATACTTCACTACCACCACAAGCATCAAATATAGCCGCACCTACTGATGTTGCAGATCCAGATAAGTTAATGTTAATTGTTCCACTACCTGGTGCTCTAAAGTCTACCCAATACCCTGTATTTCCTGATAAATCACAGCTAGGTAATGTTTCAGATCCACCTGCAGTGAAATCTAAACTTATTGGTGTTGCAGCACTACAATCCGCTTCTACAGTAGCAGAGAATGAAGTTGTACAATCCTCCCCTTCTAAAGGTTGTGTCCAAGTAGTTGGTCCTAAAGGCACACTATCACCACCGCCACAATTAGCAACTACATATATATCGTATGTTTCTCCAGGTGTTAATCCAGATAAACTGGCCGAAGGCGTTGTCATTACTGAAGCTGAGGTTCCACCGCCTCCAAAAGTATACGGAGACACACCATATTCGTATGTCCATTGTGTTTCAGAACCATTAGAAGTCCATGATACATTTGCTTCTGTTGGAGAACTAGGTGTTACTGTAAGACCAGATGGCTCAGGACAAGCAGGAGTTTCTCTTACTTGAAACTGACTTACATGGAAATATACATCTTCCGTGTCATCAACATCACCTTCATCTCCTAAGAATGCAAACTGAACCGTACCTGTAATAGCTGATAAATCATAAGTGATTTGCTCACCCACATCTGTTGGTACATTACCTTGAGTCCATGATTGCATAGAAGTCCAGTTAGCACCACCGTCAGTGGTCATTAATAATTGTACTTCATCGTCTGAACCTAAATCGGCTCCAGATCCAGAGGTTAAGCTTTCTGTCAATGCTACATAGATTCTCAATTCGCTAGGCGCAGCAGAAGATAAATCGATCACAGGTGAAATGATCCAATCACTTCTGGTATTAGAAAACATATTAATTACATTACTAGGTGTACCATTATGATTAGACGCAAACCATAATCCGGCACCTATATCACCTGGTCCTGTAGTCGCATCTCCACTGTTTGCTTCTTCCCAACAATCTGGGACATTAGTTGACATGTCTGCATCATACTCTGGCGTAAAAGCAGTACAAGGCGTGGTAAAAGAAAATGGTCCCGCCCATGGACTAGTATCACCACCACAATCGGCTTGTACATAAAAGTCATAAGCTGTATTAGGTGTCAGTGACATTGCATTGAAAGGATTTGTAACTCCTGAATTCGTTGGTGTTTGTGTTGGCGTAAAACCATCAACCCCTAATTCTACATTCCATGATGCTGCTCCGGCATTATCTGTCCAGCCCAAATCAGCTGATGTAGCTGTAATATTTGTAGCCGTTAAATCCGTAGGTTCAAGACATGAAGGAATTTCTCTTATTTGGAATTGACTCACGTGGAAATACACATCTTCTGGATCATTGACATCACCTTCATCTCCTAAGAACGCAAACTGAACCGTACCAGTTATAGCAGATAAATCATAACTAATTTGTTCACCTATGTCTGTTGGCACATTACCTTGTGTCCAAGATTGCATAGAGGTCCAGTTGGCTCCGCCGTCTGTAGTCATTAATAATTGTACTTCATCGTCTGAACCTAAATCGGCTCCAGAACCAGAAGTTGTACTTTCTGTTAAGGCAACATAGATTCTCAACTCGCTAGGCGCTGCAGAAGATAAGTCAAATTCCGGAGAAATGATCCAATCACTTCTGGTATTGAAAAACATGTTAATAACATTACTTGGTGTTCCATTATGATTAGATGAAAACCATAGTCCAGATCCTAAATCGCCAGGACCTGTGGTTGCATCACCACTATCTGCCTCCTCCCAACAAAGTGGAGCATTAACCGACATATCCGCATTGTACTCTGGTGTAAAGTTAGCAGGGCAATTTGTGGTAAAAGAAAATGGTCCTACCCACGAACTGGTGTCACCACCACAATCGGCTTGTACATAAAAATCATAATCTGTTGCAGGAGTCAGTGACATCGCATTGAAAGGGTTTGATACCCCTGAATTCGTTGGTGTCTCTGTTGGTGTAAAACCATCAAGGCCTAATTCTATATTCCATGATGCAGCTCCGGCATTATCTGTCCAACCTAAATCAGCAGATGTATCAGTAATATTTGTAGCTGTTAAATTAGAAGGTGAAGGACATGCCTGAGTAATTCCTATGAAAGTAATATTACCTCTGGACTGACGTAAGTTTTGAGCTGTAGGAGGTGCCGTAGGGTCAGGATTTACAGAATCACTTCTGTACATTATAGACATATCTGCTGTTGGGCCATCTGTAGCTAATATATGATCAGCAGAAGTGTTAAACCCATCCTCATTAGCATCAACTGCTATTATTATATTGTCAGTACCATTGTACGCAAAAGGCGCATCAAACGTAACCGTGATTGTACTTCCTGATAAAGTGACAGTACCATTAGTTAACACTTGTGTTAATGTAGAAACATCTACCCAATCCGTAGTTGAGTCAAACGACGCTTTTGTGGTATGGCCAATCCAAACGTCAACCATTTCATCTGCACTGTCTATTGTTGTTCCAGCACCGTTGAGCTCGAATTCCACAGCTGTTATGTTTCCACTGGCATTTATCTCAGAAGCCAAATAAATTGACTGTCCATAAGAATATCCGTAATAAGGATTATATGGTGGTGATTCAAATGAACCTCCATCATCTCCAGTCCCAATTGTAACTTGAGAGAATGCTACAGATGTCATAAGCAACATCATGAGCATAAATGTAATTTTCTTCATATGTTATAATTAAATTAAGTTAGTATGCCAACTAAAATATGTTATAATTTTATTAATGACCGATTAGAAAATGGTTAATCGTTTAAAAACAAAAATACTCGTTAAAGTGTTAATAGCATTTTAACAATTCGAACACAAAATTGTTAAAATATTAGAGTAAATACATATAAACTTAAAAGTCTTCCTCATTAACGTTAAATTATTACTTTCTAGGGTAATTATTTTGATATTTAAACTTTAATAATTCTAAGAAGAAGTACTCTTATTTAATTCAAAAAAAAACGACCTTCAACAAATTGTTGAAAGTCGCATTTTCACCTGTTATTTGTTATTTATTCTTATTTACGCTTCTTTTGTAAACGCTTCCATTACAGCATCACTTACGCCCATGTTACTAAAACCGCCATCATTATATAGATTTTGAAGTGTTACTCTTTTTGTCAGATCACTGAATAATGTTACCGTATAATTGGCACAATCTAAAGCCGTGGCATTACCTAATGGTGACATCTTTTCTGCATAAGATATAAATCCGTCAAAGCCTTTTACGCCTTGTCCTGCTGTTGTTGGTGTTGGCGATTGAGAAATGGTATTAACCCTCACGTTTTTATCTCTTCCGAAGAAATACCCAAAACTTCTTGCAATGCTTTCTAAATAGGCTTTATTATCAGCCATATCATTATAGTCAGGGAATACACGTTGAGCAGCCATATACGTTAAAGCCACAATACTTCCCCATTCGTTCATTGCATCAGCCTTGTATAAGGTTTGCATCACTTTATGAAAAGACATCGCAGAAACATCGGTCCCTTTTTGAGTCCAGTCGTACTTTTGATCTGTGTAAGCTCTACCTTTTCTAACATTAACAGACATACCGATAGAATGTAAAACAAAATCTAATTTACCTCCTAATATCTCCATCGATTCGTTAATCAATTTCTCAAGATCTTCTATGGATGTTGCATCTGCCGGAATAATCTGCGAACCTGTTTTTTCTGCCAATTCATTGATTTGCCCCATACGCATAGCTATTGGTGCATTTGTCAATACAAATGTACCGCCTTCTTCATGTACACGTTCTGCAGTTTTCCACGCTATGGAGTTAGCATCTAAGGCTCCAAAAATGATACCTCGTTTTCCTTTTAATAAGTTATACATACGATCTGTTTTATTTTTAGTAAGTTGATGAATACAAATATAGTTTAATTCAATAATTGTTTGGCATGTGCTATAGCAGAATCTGAGATATTAAGACCTCCCAACATTTGTGCAATTTCTACTATCCGTTCTTCTTGTGTGAGTTGCTTAATTTGAGTTGCTGTTGTCGTTTCTTTATCTGTTTTGAATACTTTAAAATGGGAGTCCCCTTTTGCTGCAACTTGTGGAAGATGTGTTATTGTAAATACCTGTAGTTTTTTACTAAGTTTTTTCATAATATCACCCATATTATTTGATATTTCTCCAGAGACTCCAGTATCTATTTCATCAAACATTATGGTTGGTAATTGGATATATTCTGCCAGAATAGCTTTTACTGCCAACATTATCCTGGATAGTTCTCCACCTGATGCTGCTTTTTTGAGTTCAGTATAATTCGTGCCTTTATTTGCTGTAAACAAAAACTTGAGCTCATCCATGCCATTTTGCCTAAATACATTACGTTTTTCGATAAGGATTTTAAAACTGGCATTAGGCATTCCTAAAGCATAAAGAATAGCTTCTAATTTTTCTATGAACTCTGGCGTAACCATTTTTCTAAGCTCATGGATTTCTGTTGCAAATTTTTCAAGTTTACGCTTTAAATCTGCTAACTGTATTTCTTTATCTGCTATTAGGCCATCTATTTCATCCGTTTGTGAAACTTTTTCCGAAAGCTCTTCTCGTAATCGAATAAGTGCATTGACCTCATTAACAGCATGCTTATTGAATAAGTTATTGAGTATTTGCAGCTTAGTACTAACACGTTCTAATGCTTCCGGATCTGAGATCAATGCGTCTTGTAAAACATCTATTTCAGATAGCACATCGTCCAACTCTATACTCACGCTTTCTATCCGATGCCTTATGGCTTCATATTGTGGTCCAAAGTCAGAAATAGCAGCTAGTTGTCGCTTTAATGCATTTAATAGCTCAACAATACCAACGTCTTCATTATTCAATGTGTTTTTGGCAAATCCTAACTTTTCAGTAATGAGTTCTGTATGGCTAAGTTGATCGTGTGTGGTTTCCAGCGTTTCCAACTCTCCATCAACAAGTTTGGCGTCTTCAAGTTCTTTTAAAAGAAACACATTATAATCGTATTCTTTAACTGCATCTGATTTTTTCTGTTTTAGTACATCAAGCTCTTTTTCAGATGTATGATATGCTTTTAAAGCTTTTGAATATGCATTGAGTATCTCATTATTTTTTGCTAATGCATCTATGACTTTGAACTGGTATGCATCGTTAATAAGTTGTGTGGTTTGATGCTGAGAATGAATATCAATTAAATGTGTTCCGATATGATTTAAGACATCTAAGGTTACCGGAGTATCGTTGATAAAAGCTCTTGATTTTCCTGAAGGCAATATCTCTCTCCTTATATAGGTTTGTATTTCATAATCCAGATCTTCAGTACTAAATAACGGTTTAAGATCGTAATTTGCAATATCAAAAACAGCCTCGATCACACATTTCCTGGAAGTATCTTTAATCTGAGTCAGGTCCGCACGCTTACCCAAGACCAATGACAACCCTCCTAAAAGTATTGATTTACCAGCTCCGGTTTCTCCTGTAATAATGGTTAGCCCATTATGAAATGTAACTTGCATTTCATCTATGAGCGCATAGTTTTTTATAGAGAGTGATGCTAACAATGGTAATAAGAGATTTAATAGTACAAAGCTAATGCTTTGCAAAGAATAAAAATAAAGATTTTAACGAAAAGAAACTTTAAAATTTAATTTGCCTCCACTTAGAAGAATGCATAGGCGCTATCCTGTTCAATATTGAAATGACTTCTGTTATATTTACACTTGGACCGCCATTGAATATATCTAGAATCTCATCGGCTTTTGCATCAAAAAAAACTCGCATTAAGAATGAATTTGGTCTACGACTGTGTAACTTATTAAGATCACTGAATATATTTGTCATTTTCGCCTTAGTATCTTTAGGAGCATCGCTCATATTGTCTAAACCTTTTAAATGATACTCGTACATCGTAGATCTGAATTCCTTGAACGTTGGTGACAATAAATCGTCTATAAGTGCAAACCGGGTTTGTCGACCATCTTCTAAACGCCAGCCTTTAGTATTGCCTTGTTGGGAGTAATTGGCTATGATTTGAGCCTGTCTGTAATATTCATCGCCTCCATTAAGCTGAAATGTATCTGCATCAATACCTAATATCATATATACATGGAATGCTAATACGGATATAAGATTGGACTCAAACTGATTTGGATTATAGATTAAATTCTGAAATTCTAAATATTGAAAACTAAAATCTTTATCATTGAAATTATATACAGGACTTAAATAAGACGAATTAAAAACCGGACGAGATGATTGCACTTGTAAATTGGCCGAAAACAAATCGTTATTATAACTGTCTACATTAATAACCATACTGCATTCTATGCGCTCTTCTGGCTTATAGGTTTTGTCTGTCCATTTTGTATTATTTATAAACTCTCTTAGTTGACGTTCCAGAGTCTTAAAAACAACATTATTATCGTTACCTGTTTGCTGCGCAATTACGGTAACACTACAATTGAGTTCTTGTGCATTTGATGTTATAAAAAGCCCTAAGCCAGCTAAGAAAAAAAATAATTTACGCATCAATTTGTTTAAGTATTAATTGCATTAAGTCATCAGCCACCTCAGCTTTAGATTTAAGCGTATTTGAAATGATCTCTTTAGATTTAGTTATAAATGTAACTTTATTTGTGGATACTCCAAAACCTGCACCTTTATCTTTAAGAGAATTTAGAACAATTAGATCAAGGTTCTTTGATTCTAACTTCCCAATGGCATGCTCAAGTTCATTATTGGTTTCTAAAGCAAATCCTACCAAAAACTGATTCTTCTTTGCTTCTCCTAATGATTTTAAGATGTCCTTGGTTTTTTCCAACGTTATTGTAAACGTGGATTCCGCCTTTTTTATTTTCTTATCTGCTATTATTTTAGGTCTGTAGTCTGCTACAGCAGCAGATAAAATAGCAATATCAGTTTGGCTAAAATACTTGTGCACTTCATCATACATCTCTTGTGCACTAACGACGCTCTTTATCTCAATCAAATCATGAGCAACAACTTCATTTGTAGGTCCGGAAACTAAAATCACTTTAGCGCCAAGATCAGCTGCAGCCTTAGCAATTGCAAACCCCATTTTACCGCTGGAATGATTCCCTATGAACCGTACGGGGTCTATTGCCTCGTAAGTTGGTCCGGCAGTAATCAATACTGTTTTATCTTTTAATGGTAGTTCATTCAATATATGCGCTTCGATAAACGCTTTTATGTTCTCCGGCTCTGCCATTCTTCCCTCTCCAACTAATCCGCTGGCTAATTCTCCGCGTTCAGCCGGTATCATAATATTACCGTATGATGATAATACTTTGAGTGACGTTTTTGTGGTTTCATGTTTATACATATCTAAATCCATGGCGGGCGCAAAAAACACAGGACATTTAGCCGATAAATATGTAGCCATCAGCAAATTATCGCATATACCGTTTGCCATTTTTGATAATGTATTTGCTGTAGCTGGTGCAATGACAAAGAGGTCAGCCCACAATCCAAGTTCCACATGATTGTTCCACAACTCGTTTTCCTCCTCCTCATTGGTAAATGAAGATAGAACCGGGTGTTTAGATAAGGTTGATAAGGTTAGTGGAGTAATAAAATCTTTTGAAGCAGGTGTCATGATCACTTTAACATGCGCACCTGCTTTAATGAATAGTCTTACAAGGCTAGCTGTTTTATATGCTGCAATACCAGCTGTAATGCCCAGAAGAATGTTTTTGTCTTTTAAAACAGACATGTATTGATTATTCCTGAGTAGTATCCTCAGTATTTCTGTGATAAATCTTCTCGTCCAACCACTCCTTTACTGCTAAAGCATGTGGTTTTGGTAATTTTTCATAAAACTTAGAGACCTCTATCTGCTCTTTATTTTCAAATATTTCCTCAAGACTGTCATTGTAAGTAGCAAACTCATCGAGTTTATCAATAAGCTCTCTTCTTATGTCTGTATTAATCTGTTCAGCACGTTTGGCGATAACAGAAATAGCTTCGTAAATATTTCCTGTTTTTGCGTCTATTTCATTTCTGTCATAAGTTAACGTCGTAACTGGTGCGTCTGTCTTTTTTAAGTCCATATATACTTAACTTTTAGTATTGTTTGTTGTCGTTGTTGAGTTTTTGAGTGTTTCTAATTCACTAGCTTTCGCTTCCGCTTCAGACAAAAATTCTGATTGCGGATACTGCTTTTTAAATGTGTTATAATAAGATAATGCTGCATCTATACGCTCTTGTCTTTTTGATTCAATACTATTAATTGCCAGATTATTAGCAGCAATAAACCTTTGATACATGGCATCTTTCCTTAAACTTGTCCCAGGAAATTCCAGCAAAAAATTATTGAACGATTTTACAGATGCCTTATAGTCTCTGATGGTATTATATTGTTTTGCTATAGCAAAAGCTTTTTTCTCTAATTTAAAATCTAACTCCTTTATCAATTGATTAGCTTCAGCTAAATATTGCGAATCAGGATACTGATTGATAAATAACTGCAACTTCTCAATAGCTTCTTTGGTTTCTTTTTGTTCTTTACTGTAAACAGGAGATAACTGATAATAACTTTTCCCTGACATAAAGAAAGCCTCTTCGGCTTTTTCACTGTTAGGATAAGCATCTTTGAAACGTTCAAATTGATATCCTGCTACATAATAATCTTCCATTTTATATGAGGCCATACAATACATGAACATAAGCTTTTCGGACTGTGGCTTTCCTCTATATTTTGGGACTATTTGCGCAAATAACCTATGCGCTTTATTCCATTTCTCAGCTTCATAAAGTTTAGTTCCTACTCTAAACTTCTCACCTGTATCTTCAGATTTCAAAGCCTTTTGAAATTCACTGCATGAAACTAACAACGCACTGATTAAGAGTATGTAAAGTGTTTTTCTCATAAATTTAAAACAGAGTGCAAAATTACACATTATTAACGGATTTTAAAAACAAAAATTTTACAGCTAATTTATGCTTTATAGTCACGGATGGTATGACTTTAGTTTAAGTTTAACTTTTACCTAATTTTTCGACTTCGCTAGCAATTCTAACTTTAAGATCATCAGTAGCTTCCACTAATGGTAATCTTACATGAGGCTTAGAAATATTCAACGCTTGTAGTACAGCTTTTATTCCTGCAGGATTATTTTCCGAAAAAATCATACTGGTTATTGTCATTAAATCGTAATGGATCTTATATGCTTCCTTTGCATTTCCTTCTATTCCCAAACGCATCATCTTCGAAAATTGTTTCGGCAGTGCTTGTCCTATAACCGAAATCACTCCAGCACCTCCGGCTAGTGCTACTCCTAACGCCAAATCATCATCACCTGAAATCACTAAAAAATCTTCGGGCTTATTCTTGATCAACTGTAAATACTGAGCCACATTATTTCCTGCTTCTTTAACAGCAATGATATTATCAAAGTCTTTAGCCAATCTAATAGTTGTCTCAGGAAGCATATTAGAGGATGTTCTTCCCGGAACATTATACAATATTATAGGTTTAGGCGATGCCTCAGCTATGGCCTTAAAATGCTGATAAATGCCTTCTTGTGTTGGTTTGCTATAGTAAGGTGAAACAGAAAGTATGGCGTCTATAGTTGAAAGATCAGTAGTACTAATCTCGTCTAAAAGTGACGCTGTATTATTGCCTCCTATTCCTAAAACCAAAGGTAATCTTCCGTTATTAACTCTACTTATAAAGGCAATCAAGTCTGATTTCTCTTCTTTTGTAACTGTTACACTTTCTCCTGTGGTGCCACTAATAACCAAGTAATCCGTACCATTTTCAATATTGTACTCTATTAAAGTTTCCAGAGCATTGTAGTCTATGGACAAATCTGAATTAAAAGGTGTTATTAAGGCCACACCTGTTCCTATAAATTGGTTCATCTAAATTTTATTTAATATCGTTAAGTATTTTTTAAACTCTGTTTTGAAAACCTCAAATTCTTCTGGCTGTACATCTATGATCAAGTCATAAAAACTTTGATCTTCGACGGATATTCCAATCTTAAAATTAGCTCTAGACATCAATGCCAATTGATTTAACTCTCGTTGATTTTCTTTATAATAACATATTAGAGCATCAAAATCAGTATCCAGAAATGTTTGTAAATCTGTATTATTTATTTTGCCTTTCCATCCAAAATCTTTTGGCGTAACTAATGCGTCCCAATGATTATGATTAATGTCCTTATCTTTTGAAAAGGCTACTATTCTAGATTTCGGAGAGGTGAGCTCCAAAGCTTTAAAATAATTCCTAAATGCTTCGAAATCGTCAAATTCAGACACATTCAACAATACCCCTAAGGCTGTTATTTTTTTGTTATTAACTGCTACTTTACGAGTGGTTAATAATTTGTTGATGTACTTTTGATTCGATTTTTCTTTTAGAGCTTTTAAAATCATTTATATTAGCCTTTGTGCAAATTTAGCAAAAGGTATCACAACAAATTGTTAACATAATAGAAGTTATTCAATGATTACTCAACGTCTTTTAGTAAGTCTCTTTATATGCCTATTTTTTAGCTGTAATAACGATATGCATCTAAAAAAAATAGAAGGTGAACGCATAGCCATTACCGATAGTATCGTTTCTGATAAAACTGTTGAGGATTTCATAACACCTTACAGGACTCATTTAAATGAAGACTTAGACAATATTTTGACTATCGCTGCGGATACTTATGCAAAAAGTGATGGTGAATTTAATACTGCTATTGGCAATCTTATGGCAGATGCCATATTACAAGAATGCGATCCTGTTTTTTTTAACAGAACCTCAAAGCACATAGATGCCGTTTTGCTTAATTATGGTGGTATTCGGTCTATAATTTCTAAAGGTAATGTCACCACAAGAACTGCGTTTGAAGTCATGCCTTTTGAAAATGCAGTTGTAGTTGTTGCGCTTAACGGAAAACAAATCCATAAGATGTTTGATTATTTATCAAAGCGCAAAAAAGCACATCCGGTATCGAATACTGTAAAAATCGTTTTGAATGCGGACTATTCATTAGAATCGGCCAGTATTAATAACCTGCCTGTTGACGAAAAAAAAACCTACTATTTAGCAACCAATGATTATCTATACAATGGTGGTGATGGCATGAATTTTTTCAAACCCAATGATAGTGTTTATGTTTTGGATTATAAGATTAGGAACGTGCTTATTGACCATTTTAAAAAAACAGATACCATCCAGCCGGTTATTGATAACAGGTTTATCCGATTAAAAGATTAAATTATGAAACGTAGAGATTTTTTACAACATACAGCGGCAGCTACGACTTTAGTTAGTTTAGGAGGTCTTAGTTTATCTTCTTTTGCATCGGCTTCTCAAAAGAAAATTACCATCTTACATACCAATGATGTACACAGCCATATTGATCCTTTTGGTCCTGAAGATGGAAAGCATCCTAATAAAGGTGGGGTCGCCAGAAGAGCTACATTAATACAACAACTCAGAAAAGAAAATCCAAACACACTGTTATTTGATGCCGGGGACATCTTTCAAGGTACGCCTTACTTCAATTATTATGGCGGTGAACTTGAGTTCAAATTAATGAGCATGCTAAAGTACGATCTGGCTACAATTGGCAATCATGATTTTGATAATGGCATCGATGGTTTGTACAAACAATTACCTAATGCTAATTTTGATTTTGTTTCTGCTAATTATGATTTTAAAAACACCATTCTCGATACACATGTAAAGCCTTATAAAATATTTATCAAAGACGGTATTAAAATTGGTGTTTTTGGTTTAGGGGTTAAGTTAGATGGTTTGGTTGATAAAAAAATGTATAAAGAAACCCAATATCATGATCCTATTGGAATTGCTCAAGACATATCGCAAACACTGAAAAAAGAAGAGTTATGCGATCTTATCATATGCTTGTCTCATATCGGTTATTATTATGAAAAAACTCCTGATCGTGTTTGTGATCTTTTGTTAGCAAGAGCAACAAAAGATATTGACTTAATTATTGGTGGTCACACACATACCTTATTAAAAAAACCTACAATTGAAAAAAATAGTGTGGGTGAAAATGTTATTATTAATCAGGTAGGATGTTATGGCCTTTATTTGGGCAAGATTGATTTTTACTTTGAATCTGGGAAAAGCAAGTCTGCCAACGGCACTTCAATAATTGTGTAAGGCATTGTACTTTTTACATGTTATGCTTTTCCTCATGCATGATGATATTCTTCAACCGGAATAGTATTCTCTAATTGAGACTGTAAATAAAAGAATACAAACCCTAAAACTAAAAATACGGAATAGACAATATTTAAATTGTTGGCATCTGAAATATAAAAATAGGCCAATTGTATGATCTCCGAAAAAGCAATGAATATAGTGCCTATCAATAACAACATTGCTTTATTGTTATTTCTATACATGTAATTAATCAAAGCTACAGACAATAATGCCATAATCACAGTATTATATACAAACTCTAATGTATATTCTGGAATATTCAATTCAGTTTTTGTTGTAGACGATATGATATAAACACAAAAGATATCTAGTACAATCAATATAAATATAGGAACAGAAAGTTTAGAGGAAACTTCTTTAAGGTTTAGAGATTTCACAACCATTACTATGAGAAATATATAGGATAAAATATATAGGACATTTGCTATATAATAACCATAATCCACAGCTACTTTACTTACCGGCACAGTAAACCAATAAACAAAGCTTACCAACTGAGCTGCCATAAAAGAAACAAGGAAGAAGAAGAAAAAACGTTGCTTTTTAATGATTGTATGCCTGCAATACATAAATGTTAACAGAATCAATGCGATAGCACTAGTTCCTTCTGCAGATTGCTCATCTTTTATTGAATTAAATACTACGTATAATACCGCCAATAAGAGCAATACAATTTTAAAAATTCTATTAATCAACATAAATAATCCCTTAATTATGATGACAAATATAATTTTTTTTGCAATTAAACGATTAAAAATTACTTTTTATCGATAAATATTTGATTTTAACGTAAGAAATCACTTAATCTTGTGTAAAAATTCTTTCTCCGTAAGTATTGATACGCCAAGTTGCTCAGCTTTAGCTCGCTTACTCGGTCCCATATTATTACCAGCAACCAAATAACTGGTTTTCGAAGATATGGAAGAAGAAACTTTTGCACCATTATCTTCTATTAGTTTTTTAAGCTCATTACGTGAAACAGATTCAAAAACCCCTGAAACTACTATTGACAGACCTTTGAGTTTATCTGTTTGATTTGCCAATTGTTCTTGAGATATTTCCAATTGCACACCATATCGTTTTAACTTATCGACAATTTCATTATTTTCATTTGAAGAAAAGAAATTCACTACACTCTCTGCAATACGCTCCCCTATTTCATCTACCATCGTTAAATCTAAAAGGGAAGCCATTTTTAAATGTTCTATAGATTTATAATGCCTGGCTAGTTTTTTTGCGACTGTCTCTCCCACATACCGTATACCTAAGGCGTACAAAACACGTTCAAACGGTATTTGTTTAGAAGCTTCTATGCCATTAATTAAGTTTTCAGCGCTCTTATCAGCCATACGCTCTAACGGTGTAACTTGCTCTTTGGTCAACTCATAAAGATCTGAATAATCATTAATTAATCCCTCTCCAACCAAAAGTGCCACGGTTTCTCCACCTAAACCTTCAATATCCATTGCTTTTCGTGATATAAAATGCTGAATCCTACCAACTACCTGAGGCCGACAACCGTTATAATTTGGACAGTAATGTTTAGCCTCTCCCTCTATTCTAATAAGTTTAGTATGGCATTCTGGGCACTCAGAAATGTAAGTCGTCGGTAACACTCCTTCAGAACGCTTAGTAAAATCCACTGCAATAATCTTTGGAATGATCTCTCCTCCCTTTTCTACAAAAACAGTATCTCCTTCTCTAACATCTAATTTTTGAATCTGATCTGCATTATGCAATGATGCACGTTTAACAATAGTACCAGCTAATAATACAGGTTCTAAATTTGCTACTGGTGTTATGGCTCCTGTTCGTCCTACCTGATATGTGATTTCTTTTAATGTGGTAGAGACTTGCTCTGCTTTGAATTTATAAGCCATTGCCCAACGTGGTGCTTTCGCCGTAAACCCTAATTCATCTTGCTGATAAAGGCTATTCACTTTAATAACCACGCCATCAATCTCGTAAGGCAAATTATGTCGATGCTCATCCCAATATGCAACATACTCTAGAATCTCATCTACTGAATTCACCAATCGGGCTTCTTCCGGCACTTTAAATCCCCAGGATCTTGCCTTTTCTAAACCTTCATATTGGGTTTTAATGTTTAAATTATCTCCTTTAACACTATATAATAAACATTCTAGAGGACGTTTTGCCACCTCAGCACTATCTTGCAACTTCAAACTTCCTGAGGCCGTATTTCGTGGATTTCGATAAGGCTCTTCATTATTAGCTATACGCTCTTCATTCATTCTATTAAAGCCTTCTAAGGGTAATATAATTTCACCTCTTATATCAAATCTATCCGGAAAATCACCCTTAAGTTGTAAAGGCACTGTTCTTATCGTTTTTACATTTGTTGTGACCTCATCACCCTGAACACCATCGCCTCTGGTCACTGCCTTCAATAATTTACCATTTTCGTATGTAAGATTCATAGATGCGCCATCATATTTTAACTCACAAGTGTATTGTATGTCTCCATCTACCAATTTTTTAATACGCTTTTCCCAATCTAAAAGATCTTCTTTAGAATACGAATTATCTAGAGAATACATACGGTGCTCATGCACCAGAGTCTTAAAATCTTTAGTAACTTCACCTCCTACTCGTTGTGTTGGAGAGTTTGAATCATAATATTCAGGATGCTTATCTTCTAAACTTTGAAGCGCCTTAAGCTTAACATCAAACTCATAATCGCTAATCGTGGGATCATCTAGCACATAATAGTTATAATTATGCTGTCGGAGTTCGTCGCGTAATGCGTCTATTTCTTGTTTAATATCCATTTATATCCCTTCTTTTTCCAACCATTTCGGTGTTGCCAATGGTTTATAATTTTTCATTTTCTCCAACAATCCTTCTATGGTAGTATCTACCACTACAGCATTGAGATTTTCTTGCTTTAAAAACCCACGTTCAACCATAGTTTTACATTGTAATATCAAGGCATCATAATAGCCATTGATATTTAAAATACCTATAGGCTTTGTATGCAACCCTAACTGTCCCCATGTTGTGATTTCAAAAAACTCATCCATAGTCCCAAATCCACCGGGTATGATCATAAATCCTTCACTCTTTTCGTACATGATGACTTTACGTTCGTGCATATTTTGAGTTACAATAAGCTCTGTGAGAAAATCGTTTACGATCTCCTTTGTTCTTAAAAAGCTAGGGATTACACCTATCACCTTACCTTTATGGTCTATAACCCCTTTAGCAACCTTACCCATAATGCCTATTTTAGCAGCACCATAAACCAAGGTCATCTTTTCACCCGCTAAAATTTCACCTAATCTATATGCTTCTTCTATAATTGAAACATCATTGCCTTCACTACTTCCACAAAAAACTGAAATACTTCTCATTAAATTTTATTTGCTTTTAGCATTCTATTTTTTTCAAATAGATCTTTTTTTAATTCAATTTCATTAAAATTATATGCTTCTAACAGCACTTTCATTTGCTCACCAAGATACTCGTTAATTTCAAAATACAACTTCCCGTTTGTCATCAAATTATTAACAGTAAACTGACAAATGGCTTCATAAAACTCAAGTGGATTTTTATCCTCAACAAATAGCGCTAAATGTGGCTCATGGTCTAAAACGTTATTCGCCATGTGTTTCTTTTCTAAATGTCTTACATATGGCGGATTAGAGACTACAATGTCAAACAGATCTGACAGTAATAATTGTTGTGTATAATTCAAAATATCAATCTTAATGAAATTAACCTTGACATTATTTCGTTTGGCATTCTCTTCTGCCAATTTTAAAGCTGCTTCACTTATGTCCAATGCATAAACTACGGCGTCGGGTATATTTTTTGCCAGTGATATGGCAATACAACCACTGCCAGTACCTACATCTAATATGCGAATTGGTGATGTGTATATACTAGGATCACAATCTCTAACTATCCAATCTACCAATTCTTCAGTTTCTGGTCTTGGAATAAGAACATCGCTATTTACGTTGAAGGTTAATCCGTAGAATTCTGTAGAACCTATAATATATTGTATGGGTTGCTCACGCTTTAAGCGCTCAAGAGCAGCGACCATTAATTGTACTTTTGCCTCAGGAATTATGGTATCGGGATGCAATGCTATTTGTAGTCTTGATAATCCTAAATAATGTTCTGTCAACCTATAGAAAAAACTATCTACCTCATCAGGGCCATAAGTTCTATCCAGTTGTTCATGGTACGTTTTCTGAAATAATTTTAACTTCAATCTATATTTTTTTTATCATCCAAACTGTACATGAGTAGTGTCCTGTATCTCCCATAGACGATTCTAATGCTTTAAATCCAAACTTACGGTATAACTTTCGGGCATCATCCATATAAGGCATGGTTTCCAGATAGCATTGCTCAAACTCTGCTTCTTTTGCAAACTCTAAACATTGAGTCATCATTTTACTGCCCAATCCTATGCCTCTGGCTTCGGGCAAAAAGTACATTTTTTGAAGCTCACATACATTTCCTTCATAATTATCTAATGGTGAAATTCCGGCACCTCCTATAATTTGCGCTCCTTTTTCAATGACATAATACTTCTTTCGTTGACCTTCATAGGTTTTAGTCATACAATCTAGTGCACTGTCTTCATAAGCAGTCCCTACTTTTGGCACACCAAATTCTATAAGTACAGACCGAATGGTCTTAGCGATCTTCTTATCATCATTGGTGTTAATTTCTCTAATAACTATATTATCATTACTCACAGTAATATTATATTTTTACATCTTAAAATTAAAGCATGAAGATACATATAAATTCATTTTTAAGAATTAAAAAAAGTGGGGTATTATTACTCATATGCATCATGACTTTTGCCTGTACAGTTTCAGAGAAACCAGAATTCAGATCGATTGAATCTATACAAATTACCAAAGCGAATTCTAAAATGATCACATTACGTGCAGATGCTATTTTTTATAATCCAAATGATGTAGGTGGTACATTAAGTACCGATGCATTGCATGTCATCATAAATGATTCTAAGATGATAAAATTTAAATCTGAAACTTTTGATGTTCCTCAAAAAGAAACTTTTAAAATACCTTTAACCGTCGATATCTCTACTGACAGTATCATTAACAAAAAGAGTTTAGGAGGGTTGATAAGCAGTATTATATCTCAAGAAATGAAAGTCCAATATAAAGGCGATATAAACTATAAGGTTCTTGGCTTTAGCTCGTCATATGAAGTGGACAAAACAGAAACTGTAAAGATTAAGTTTTAGCTTTGAGTATAGATGAGATTTACATATTAAGGTGTTTACAGATTGCTAAAAATGGATTAGGCAGCACACGCCCTAATCCTATGGTCGGGGCTATTATTGTTAAAGATAATTGTATCATTGGAGAAGGTGTCACCAGTAAATATGGAGGTCCTCATGCTGAGGTTAATGCTATAAATGCGGTTAAAGATCCTTCGCTATTAAAAGATGCTACAATTTATGTAACCCTTGAACCCTGCAGCCATTATGGTAAAACACCACCTTGTAGTGACCTCATTATAGAACATAAGATCCAAAGAGTAGTTATTGGATGCATTGATGATAATCCTGAAGTCGCTGGCCGTGGTGTTAAAAGACTCATTGAACATGGTTGTGATGTAGTTGTAGGTGTTTTAGAAAACGAATGTAAAGCCCATCACAAACGTTTTTTCACCTTTCATAACAAACAACGTCCCTACGTTATACTAAAATGGGCTGAAAGTAATGACGGCTATATAGCCCCAAACCTTCAAAACCGGTCTAATGAAGCAAAACCCGTTTGGCTATCTAATACCTATTCGCGCCAACTGGTACACAAATGGCGAGCAAAAGAACAGGCTATTCTTGTTGGCACCAATACTGTTATTGATGATAACCCTTTGCTCACTGTGAGAAATTGGTCTGGCAACCATCCTACTAGGTTAGTAATAGATGCCAAATCAAAATTAGATTCTAAATACAATATTTTTGATGCTTCAGCAGATACTATTCGGATCACTGACAATCTTATCGATTTTAAAAAACCTATCGCACAGCAAATATGTACTTTTTTATATCAACGAGGTATCAATTCATTATTGATTGAAGGTGGTGCAAAAACATTACAAACGTTTATAGATGAAAATCTATGGGATGAAGCTCGGGTTTTTACCAGTACTGTTGAGTTAAAAGATGGTATAAAAGCACCAACTCTTTCTAAAGCCATAACTTCAAAAAAAGTAATTGAAAGTGATATTTTAAACGTTTATGCTAATGATTAATACACTTATTTTTGATTTTGGTGATGTTTTCATCAATCTTGATAAGGAAGGAGCCATGCAGAATGCGCTTCGCTTATTTGATATGAAAACTCTTGATACGGATATGCTTCAAGTTAATATGGCTTATGAGACCGGAGAGATATCAACAGAAGCATTTATAAGTTTTTACCTTAAAAAATTCCCAAACCTTAATCGTAATGAGGTGATAGATGCCTGGAATTATATTATTAAAGACTTTCCAAAATACCGTTTGGAATTCATTAAAGATTTAGCCGCATCCAATACATATCAACTGATCTTGTTAAGTAACACCAACGATATGCATATCGATTACATTAAAAGACATGTTGATTTTTACGCCGATTTTAAATCGTGTTTTGATGCGTTCTACTTATCTCAGGAGATTCATTTAAGAAAACCCGATCGTAATATTTTTGAATTTGTCTTAACTCAAAATGATCTTGATCCCGGGGCTTGTTTATTCATTGATGATACCAAAGAGAATACTGAAACTGCCCATCAGTTAGGTCTCAATGTTTGGAATATTGATGAAACCAAGGAGGATGTTATAAATCTTTTCAAAGTAAACGCACATCTGTTTTGATCTATTTACTGTTAAGCATATTATCTTCTACTGCCATTTTTGTAGTTTTTAGATCCTTAAAAAGCTACAATATTGACACACTACAAGTCATTGTCATCAATTATATTACCGCATGCATTTTTGGTCTTTTTCATTACGATGAACCTGTTGTCCTAAAAACCATTATTGATTCCGAATGGTTTATTGGGGCTCTAATTTTAGGGCTACTGTTTATAGCTGTATTTAATCTTATGGCATTGACCTCTCAACACAATGGGCTATCCGTAGCTTCGGTGGCAAGTAAAATGAGTGTTGTTATTCCTATAGTTTTTGGCCTCTACGCTTACAATGAAAGCTTAGGGTTCAAAAAATCAACAGGTATTGTTTTAGCACTTATCGCAGTATTTCTGACCTCAATGAAAAATACCAAGAGCCGTAAGCTTTCAAAATCGCTTTATTTACCCATTCTTTTATTCTTTGGCACTGGTATCATTGATACGTCTTTGAAGTATATTGAAACTAAACATGTTCCTGAAAATGGAATACCAGTTTTTTCTTCAACTATATTTTGCATCGCTGCATGCATAGGTATTTTAATTTTAACATATAGAATCTCGGCACATAAAAACCGGTTTGAATTAAAAAGCCTTCCATTTGGTATTCTACTAGGAATCATTAATTACAGTTCTGTATTTTACCTCTTAAAAGCGCTACAGATTAAAGATCTGGAGAGCTCAACACTATTTACAATAAATAATGTGGCCATAATAACACTTACAACTCTGATCGGTTATATGCTTTTTAGCGAACATATTTCAAGAAAAAACTGGATAGGCATTACTTTTGCCATTATTTCTATCTTATTAGTCACTCTAAATTAATGGAAAAAAGCGATTTATATAAAACCATACACAACCCTTCAGAAGAAGCTTTATTTAAGGATAGGAATAGTAAATTTTATGGTTACGCTTATCCCATAAAAAATGAAGACGATGTGAAACTAAAGCTGCAAGAATTAAAAAAGGCACACTATGCAGCTAGACATTGGTGTTATGCGTATCAATTAGGTACCGAAAAGAGGAGGTATAGGGCTAATGATGATGGCGAACCAAATAATAGTGCAGGAATGCCAATATATGGTCAAATACAATCTTATGACCTTACCAACATATTAATCGTTGTTGTTAGATATTTTGGTGGTGTTAAACTTGGTGTCGGCGGTTTAATTAATGCCTACAGAACTGCTGCCAGTCTTGCTATTGAACAATCAAAAATTATAGAAAAGACTATAGATGTTCGCTATGAAATAACATTTGGGTATCCAAGTATGAATACTGTAATGAGAATTGTCAAAGAAAAACAGTTAAAAATTGTCTCTCAGCAACTTAGAGAAACATGTATGCTTGAAATTTCTGTCAGAAAAACCAATGCCAAATCCATATTTGAAATTTTTAAGCAAATTCACGGCATCCAAATACGTGAATTATAACGAATAATTTTGCAGTTTGTCTAAAAGATATTTAGGACATCTCGTGGGCCTGTTTCGTTTCATATCGATAAACGCCAAAATTGTATTTCCAGTCGCAAGAAGATTTTCATCTGCGTCAAAGAGCTGATAATCAAATTCTATAGAAGCTGTTGGCATTTTTTTTAATTTCGTTTTTACTTTAAGCACATCATCATAACGCGCTGAATTTTTGTAATTTATATTCAGTGAAATCACAGGTAACATAATACCTTGAGCCTCCATAGACTTATATGTAATTCCAAATTGCCTAAGCCATTCCGTTCGCCCAACTTCAAAATATTGTGCGTAATTAGCATGATAAACAACACCCATCTGATCCGTTTCTCCATAACGGACTCTTATTTTAGTTTCATTAAAATTCATAAATTGGAGGTTGATTTGTGAAAAAATTTGTAATTTAATCGAGATTTAAACATGATAAAAAAATTCTAAAAATTCAATAAAAATTGATTTTTTTTTTAAGAATTTTGTTCACATATTTGTCTCGTTAAAATCTATAAAGAGATATCGCAACCGTCTCTTTTTTTTTGCTAACCAACAACAACAAAATTTAACTATAAAGGATGGATGTAACTGCGCAATCGGTATGGGGAAATTGTCTCGCGTTTATAAAAGATAACATACAACCACAAGCCTATAAAACATGGTTTGAACCTATTGTAGCAGTAAAGCTTTCTAACAATGCATTAAGCATTCAGGTGCCTAGCAAATTCTTCTACGAGTGGCTCGAAGAGCATTATGTGAAAATTTTAAAAGTTGCTTTAACTAAAGAACTTGGAGAACATGCCAAGTTGGTTTACATCATTAAGATGGAGAACACTTATGGCAATAAGCAACCTTTTACTGAAAAGATTCCAAGCGCTAATCGTTCTGCCGTTAAGTCTCAAGATGTTGATGTTCCTTTTAATAATAAAAGCCCTCAATTAAAGAATCCTTTTATTATCCCAGGTATTAGAAATGTAAAGATTGAATCGCAGCTCAATCCTAATTATAATTTTGAGAACTTCTTAGAAGGTGATTCTAACCGTCTTGCCAGAAATGCAGGTATAGCAGTAGCTAATAAACCCGGAGGCACATCATTTAATCCTTTATTAGTCTTTGGTGGTGTTGGCTTAGGAAAAACACATTTGGCGCATGCTATAGGTGTGGATATAAAAGATAAATATCCGGAAAAAACCGTGTTGTATATTTCTGCTGAGAAGTTTACACAACAATATATTGATTCTGTAAAGAAGAATAATAGAAATGATTTCATTCATTTCTATCAAATTATTGATGTTCTTATCATTGATGACGTGCAGTTCTTTTCAGGAAAAACCGGAACACAAGATGTATTCTTTCATATATTCAACCACTTACACCAAAACGGAAAACAAGTAATTCTTACCAGTGATAAAGCACCGGTAGATATGCAGGATATTGAGCAACGTTTACTGTCTAGATTCAAATGGGGACTCTCTGCTGAATTACAGAGTCCAGATTTTGAAACACGGGTTTCTATCCTAAAGAACAAACTCTACAGAGATGGTGTGGAAATGCCTGAAGAAATTATTGAGTATGTTGCTAAGAATATTAAAACTAACGTTAGAGAGTTGGAAGGTGCCATTATCTCTTTAATTGCACAATCTTCGTTCAATAAAAAAGAGATCACACTAAGTTTGGCTAGTGATATTGTAGAAAAGTTCGTTAAGAACACCAAACGAGAGGTTTCTATAGATTACATTCAAAAAGTGGTATCGGATTACTTCCAAATGGATGTTAACACCTTACAATCTAAAACCAGAAAGCGGCATATTGTTCAAGCAAGACAGTTGGCTATGTTTTTTGCTAAAAAATACACCAAAGCTTCATTGGCAAGTATTGGATCGCAGATAGGTCAGCGTGATCATGCCACAGTATTACATGCCTGTAAAACTGTCGATAACTTATCTTCAACAGACAAACAATTCAGAAAATATGTTGAAGATCTTTCCAAAAAATTATCGCTTTAATACATTCCTATCGAAATGACCAAAATTCTAATGGTGTGTTTAGGTAATATTTGTCGTTCACCATTAGCGCATGGGATTTTACAATCTAAATTAAATGAAGATAATTTCTTCGTAGATTCTGCAGGAACTTCCAGATATCATATCGGAGAACCTCCAGATACGCGATCAATTCTTGTGGCTAAAAACCATAATATAGATATCAGTCAACAAAAAGCGCGTCAATTTACATCTGATGATTTCGATACTTTTGATATCATATATGCCATGGATCAGTCCAATTTTGATCATATAATTAACATGGCAAAAACGGATCATGATATCAAAAAAGTCAGGTTAATTCTAGATGCGGACAAAGCCCTTTTCAATAAGAATGTTCCTGATCCTTACTATGGTGATATCAATGATTTTGAAGAGGTATTCGAGCTTCTTGATAATGCCTGCAATAGTATTGCCCGAAGCCTTTGAGTCTGACCCTCAACTAACAAATAAAATCTTTTTTGTATTTTTAAATGCCTAATCACCTAAGATTAATAGCTATGAAAAAACTTATCCTATGCATTCTATGCTGCTTTTGCATACTACAAAGTGGCGCTCAAGATTTAGATATTGAACTTTATACTTCCGGATTGGATCGCCCGGTAAATATTAAACATGCCGGCGATGACCGATTATTTGTTGTTGAACAAGATGGCCTTATCAGAATTATTGATTCCGATGGTTCGCTAATAACTCAACCTTTTCTAAATATTAACTCCAGAGTTGTCGATATTGGTGGCATTGGAGATGAGAGAGGTTTATTAGGCTTAGCATTTCACCCTGACTATGCAACTAATGGTTTCTTTTATGTTAACTATATCAATAATAGTGGTAATACAGTAGTCTCTCGATATACAAGAAGTACTACCAATCCATCATTAGCAGATCCAAGCTCCGAACTCATATTATTGACCATTACACAACCTGCCGGTAATCATAATGGAGGCGATATGGCCTTTGGTCCTGATGGCTATTTGTATATAGCTACCGGAGACGGTGGTTTTGGTGGTGACCCGGATGATAGAGCACAAGATCTGGGAGATTTACTTGGAAAAATGCTTAGGATTGATGTAGACAACACTAGCAATGGGAATAATTATGCTATTCCTGCCGGCAATCCTTATATAGGTAATGCTGCTGCTTTAGATGAAATATGGGCTTATGGCCTTAGAAATCCATGGAAATTCTCTTTTGATCGCGACAATAATGACCTTTGGATTGGCGATGTTGGCCAAGGTCAAATAGAAGAAATAAATAGAGTGCCATCAACTGAATCGGGACAGAATTATGGCTGGAGATGCTATGAAGGAAACGCTACTTTTAATACTACAGGATGTCCGGGAGCAGCGACCATGACCTTCCCTGTAGCAGAATATGACCATTTCAATGATGGATTATTCAAATGCTCCATAACCGGAGGTTATCGATACAGAGGTACTGGTTATCCCAATTTTCAAGGGTTATATTTCTTTGCTGATTATTGTAGTAATGAAATCGGATACCTAACACCTAATGGCACTGATTGGGATATCACTTTTGAACAATTTTCAGGAAATGGCTGGACAGCTTTTGGAGAAGATAATTCCGGAGAACTATACATTGCCGGCATTAATTCGGGAAATATTTATCGAATAATAGATGCCTCATTAAGTGTAGACGAAAGTGCATTTTCTAACGTGTCCATTTACCCTAACCCAGCAACCTCTGAATTGAACATTTCAACATCTGGGAGCTTAATACCATTAGATGCTATAAAGATTTATAATACACTGGGGGAACTGCTAAAAGCAACACCATTAAACACCACTCAAACTAATACTGTAAAAGTAAATGATTTATCTTCGGGCTTGTATATCATTCAGATTACTGCTACAAACGGAGAAAAACTAACACAAAAATTGGTTATAAATTAATGTCTGGAACTACAGGAAAATTATATTTAATACCTACACGATTAGGTGATAATCCTCCATTAGAAGTTTTACCCATATCCATCAAAAAAGTACTGGAAATGGTAGATGATTATATTGTTGAAAATGAAAAAACTGCACGTCGTTTTATCAAACGTGTAACCCCCAACAAATCGCAATCGTCTCTGAGATTACAAACACTGAATAAGTACACTCAGGAAACAGAACTCAACGCATTTTTAACGCCTTGTAAGAATGGTATTTCCATGGGTTTATTATCTGAGGCCGGTTGTCCTGCCATAGCTGACCCTGGTGCAGATATTGTTAATTTGGCACATCAGGAAGGTATTCAGGTTATACCTATTGTTGGTCCTTCATCTATTATTCTGGCACTAATGAGTTCGGGAATGAACGGTCAGAGTTTTGCTTTTAATGGATATCTGCCTATAGATAAACAAGAAAAAAAGAGTCAAATAAAACGTTTTGAAAAACGATCGTATGAACTCAATCAATCTCAAATCTTTATAGAAACACCTTATAGGAACAATCAACTTTTGGAAGATTTAACACGGATACTACATCCTGATACCAGAGTTTGTGTCGCCTGTGACCTTACTCTACCTACAGAATATATTAAAACTCAAAAGGCAAAATATTGGAAATCCAATACAGAAGATTTTCATAAAAGACCGGCTATTTTTATCTTACTTAAAGACTAATTATATTCTGGCTTTCGCTTTTTTGTTAGGCGTTACAATAGAAGTATCGTATCCTGAAAAGCGTTTCATATAGTATTTCACTGTAGTCCCGAAACCATCAGCAAAATTGTTTTTACCATAACTACGTAAAAACTTCTTTACACTACCAGGGCCTGCCAAATGTGCTGCAGCTAAAATACCAGACTCTGTAACCTCAACACCTGCAATTCTCTTACCAACAAAACGATTGATGTCTTTTCGTAATATCCACTTATTACGCTCTGCATTGGCTAAAAATGCCTTTTCTTGAAGTTCAGGATTATATAAGAATTGGTTAGGATTGTATATCCCAATTAATTTCAAAGTTTCTGCACCAAACTGATACTTACCTAAATAACCATAAGTATTTACTGTGAAGTAATTTCCCTGAGATTCTTTAAAAGCAAGTGCTTCTTTAAAACCTTCAAAAGACTTACCTAAATATGGTGTAAATAAATCGCCTGATTTCTTAATATCTGTTTGAATGGTTTTAGGTTCTGCCAGAGCAATATCTTTTGAAACGGTAAAATCCAATTCTAAACCTTCAGTTGAATAACGCTCCGGATCTAAAGTAGAATCCGGATATAGTGCTAGTGCAATTACAAAGCAAATTGTAAAAGGAATTAAAAAACTATGTATGATTTTATGTCTCATAACAGCCAATTTTTAATAAGAATTTGTAATAAAACAACCTTCTTTTAATTCGCGTGCAAATATACGATATTTTCGTAATATTTGAAAATCAGACGATTAAAGGTTGTTAAAACTTGTTAAAAGTAGATATAATGGAACTTTGCGCGTCCTTCGCTATTGATCTCAAACGTTGGAGAAGGCACCTTTATAACGTTAATAACGTCAAATAGTGTTCTTAAGACGTGTGATTTTGTTTTAATTCTCGTGAAATCAATATCAAAACTGAGATAGTATTGTCTTGTCCTATTTTGATTTGGAAATTCTATAGCATTATTACGCCCGGTAATCATACCATCTGCACCATATCCAAAAGCAATATTGAACCAATCGGGTAAAAAGTCATTTTTAAAAAACGAATTAAAATTTCCACTCAACCAATACGTTTGCCCATTATAGTCTTTCAGTACTTCTTCTAAAAGGCCATCGCCCAATTTATCAGGATTCTGAGTAGCATAAGGCGAACTGTTGAATGAAAATTTCAAAGTAAATCGTTGCTCTTGCCATAACAACTCTTGCCCTATATATAATCCTGTTCCTAAAGCATTAGAAGCCATATCTCCCCACGAAAATCCCCACTCTTCAGAAAATCCGTCTAAGACCTCTACGGCTGTTAAAAACGTAAATCCTAAAGTGGCACCATAAATCAGTTGATCCTTTTGACTTACACCACTCCATTTTAAGGCATTGGCACCTACTCTACCCATTTGATATGCCGAAAAAACATGCCCTAATTTATCCATCTGTAACCATTCGCTGTTATCATTAGTAGTTTGAAAGCTGGATCTTTGAAAATCACTATACCACAATTGGTCCAGAGCTAATAAAGAAACAGTGCCTAATGCAGCTTCTGATATGATCACTGCATTTCTACGTTGGGTGTTTAGGGAATCGCTTGGTTTAAAAAAAGCATTGAATTTAGATTGTCCAAAACCATTCAGAGAAAAGCAAGATATAATTATAATATATATGAGCCAATACCTCACCTTCTTATTTTTTGATGCCTTGTGCATTTAAATAGCGTTGATAAGCTCTAGCATTGACATTATGCTGTGTTAATGTTTTTGCGAACTTATGATATCCCAAACGTTTAGGATCAGCAGCAAAGTAGAAGTACTTGTGTTTTTCATAATTCAAAACCGCTTTAATTGCCGATAAATCGGGCATAGCTACAGGTCCCGGAGGAAGTCCGGCATATTTATAGGTATTGTAAGGTGATTCTATATCTTTATGAACGTTAAGCACTCTTCTAATAATAGTATTTCTGTACTTAGGGAGCTGATACGCCGCAAATTTTATAGTGGGATCTGCCTGAAGCGGCATACCAATTTTAAGCCTGTTTATGTATACCCCTGCTACTCTAGGCTGCTCATCTGCTTTTTTAGATTCTTCATATACTATAGATGCTAAAGTCATTATTTCATTATAACTTAAGCCTAAGGCTTCAGCTTTAGACTTACGGTCATCATTCCAGAATTTCTGATATTCTTTAAACATTTTTGTTCTGAAATCTTCTGCATTGGTATTCCAGAAAAAATCATAACTATTAGGCAAATAAATGCTTAGTGCAGTAGCCTTATTGAAACCATTGTCAGCTAAAAATGTAGAATCCCTCATCGTTTCTACTAAAGAAACACTATCGGCTTCTATCTGTCTACTTATCCTGCCAGCTAAAGCTTCTATGGTATTCTGATTATTAAATGATACTCTGACTGGTAGATTACGACTACGTATCGAATTGATAATATCATTGTTATTCATACCCTTACGAATCATATATCGCCCTGCCTTTACATTAGAAACGTATTGTTTTTGTTTGGCCAAGGCATCAAATGTTTCGATATCTTTAAGTAATGGTTGTAATTGTTTTCTAACGTCCATGTACTTTGACCCGGACGGAATATAAATATATGCTTTATCGTTATCAAAAGCTGTATTTGGGCTAAACATAGCCCCATATATATAATAAGCTATGATTCCGGCAATCACTAATCCAATTAGGGCAATCGCCCAAAGTATCTTTTTAATATACATTTAGGTATTTATAAGTTGAAGTAAATATTCGTTGTAATAACTATCATTCGAAAAAGTCCAATCCTTCTTCAATCCTATGGTTTTGAATCCCTGACCCTGAAAAAGTTTTAAACTTGCAGTGTTAGATTCAGAGATGTTGCAGTACAGCTGATGCAAATGCAGTTGATTAAAACAATAATCAATAAGTAAGGCTAAGGCTTCTTTCCCGTACCCTTTCCCCCTGTCTTTATGATCTTTTATAAGAAGTCCTATACCTGCTTTTTTATTTTTAAAATCAAAATCAAAAACATCAATCAATCCCAAAGTATTATTATCATAATCAGAAATGACCAACCGGAGTTGTTTGGCTTCGTAAATATCCTTGTACGCTGCTTCTAAATATTGCTTTATTAAAAATCTTGAATAAGGTGTTTGAGTATGGCTTAACTCCCATATGCTTTCATCATTTTCAATAGCATAAACGAATTCCAAATCTTCAGGCTCCAATGCTCTTAAAAAAACAGTATTTCCTTTCAATGTCATCATGCAATCTCACCTTTAAAAACCTGAGTCGCAGGACCAATTAACCATATATTGGTATAACCGCCGTCTGTTCTTGAGAATACAACCGTTAAACGCCCGCCCATAGTATTTAAATGCACCTTATTTTTAATGGTTTTACCATGATAATTCATCCCTAATGCCACTGCCGTAACACCCGTGCCACAAGATAAGGTTTCATCCTCTACACCACGCTCATAGGTACGTACTGCAAATGTATCATCAGAGACTTGAGTCACAAAATTGACATTAGCACCCGATTGACCATAAGGCATCCCATATCTTATTTTAGCTCCTGTAGACTTTACGTCATACGATTGAACATCTTCAACTAATTCAACATGGTGAGGCGACCCGGTATCAAGAAATAAATGATTGTCAAATAATTCTATACGGTCTACATCTTGCATTTGCAATTCAACAATACCATTTTCAATTTTGGCACGATGAATTCCGTCTATAGCTTCAAACACGGTTTCCTTATCAATAATACCAAGAAATTTAGCAAAAGCCGTAATACAACGCCCACCATTACCACACATACTACTTTCATTTCCATCGGCATTGTAATAAACCATTTTAAAATCATGATTCGAATGGTTCTCTAATAAAATCAGACCATCCGCACCTATACCAAAACGTCGATCACACAGATGGGCAATCTTTTTAACATTGTTCTTGTCAAAAATTTGTTGACGATTATCGATAAGAATGAAATCGTTTCCGGTGCCTTGATATTTATAAAAATGTATTGTCATTATTAGCTGCAAATATATAAATATTAGACGGGAACAAGGCCTGTTAAATCATAGTTAAAGTTGAATTTGAAAATCAATAAATAATTAATTTTAATCGTTAGTATAGTTAAACTTAAATCTGAAAATTATGAAGAAGATATTATCATTAGTTTGCGTTTCGGCATTAGGTGGTCTATTAACATTAGGTGGCTACAAATTGTTTATCGAAGATGAAAAACCTGTTCTTGTAGAAGAAACCCCTCAGGAGTTACCGGTCTTTATCCCCACCTCTACCGGATTAAATACAACAACAGCTATTGAAGTTCCAAATTTTGAAAGTGCTGCTGAAAAAACCATAGATGCTGTGGTACATGTTAAAAATACAGCCATTGTTTCTGCCCCTGCATCATTACAAGATTTGTTTTACGGAAGACGCTCTCAACGTGCCCAAATAGGCACTGGTAGCGGTGTAATTATCTCACCTGATGGATACATTATTACCAATAATCACGTTATAGCCAGTGCCCGAGAGATCAGTATCACTTTGAATAATAATAAAAGTTTTATAGCCGAATTAGTTGGTACAGACACAGACACAGACATCGCACTACTAAAAATAGATACGGATGAAGACCTGCCATTTATCACTTTTGGGGATTCTGATGATGCTAAAATTGGCGAATGGGTGTTAGCCGTAGGTAATCCTTTTAATCTAACATCAACAGTAACAGCAGGAATTATTAGTGCTAAAGCCAGAGATCTAACCGGCAGATCCGAACAATCGTTCATACAAACTGATGCTGCTGTAAATCCTGGGAATTCCGGTGGTGCCTTGGTAAATAGCAGTGGAGAATTGATAGGGATTAACACCGCCATTTCTTCACAAACCGGCTCTTATATTGGTTATTCGTTTGCAGTACCAAGTAATATTGCCCGAAAAGTTGTTAATGATATCATGGAATATGGGAACGTACAAAATGGGATCTTAGGTGTTGTCGGAGGCACATTAAATAGTAAAGCTGCAAAGAAATATAAGCTCAATACTACCGAAGGCTTTTATGTTAGTGACGTAGAAAAAGATACTGGTGCAGACAAAGCCGGAATTAGGTCTGGTGATGTCATTAAGAAAATTGACAATATAGATATTTCCAAATTCTCAGACCTTAGAGGTTATCTTAAAACTAAAAATCCTAATGATATTATTAATGTTGAGGTGCTTAGAGATGATGAAATAAAAAATATCCAAGTAACATTATCAAGTAGTGAAATGTCAAGCATTGAATTCATGGATTTGAAACTGCGAAACCTCCCAAGTAACATAAAGGAGAAATATGACATTTCAAATGGCGTTTTAATTCAGGATAATCAAAATCGATGGTTATATCATAATGTAGGCATTAGAAGAGGATACATTATAACATCTATTAACGATACAAAAATTGAATCTATTGAAGATATCTCTAGATTAAAAGCAAAATATGGAAATGACTTCGAAAGTAATATTGAAAAACTGGGATATATTAACAATGATTTAGAAAGAAAAGAAATCATTTTTAGATAATTAAAGGCGAAAACACATGTTCATATGTGGCAAATAGGTCGCAATGTAAATCTTGTAATTTTGTTTTCTGTATTTCATATCTAAAAACGGATGGCCTAATATTAATATTATTGCTGCTGCCTTTAAAAATTCTATAGCATTGGTTAAGACCTAAAAAAAACCATTTTAAAATTCTTAGCACTTTAGTTTTTACTAAAGTGCTTTTTTATGAAATATCTTTTACGAAAACGTTTGAAATATATTATTTTTGCGGCAAATTTTAAAAACTAAACACCACAACTAATGAGTTTTAATGGAACTTATGAGCAAGAATTAGCATTTCAGGCTGATCGCAGGAAAGCAACTGTAGAATTTATAAAAACTGTAAGCGATTTATGGTATGATAAATCTATAGAACTTGTCATATTCAGAAATCAATTAATTGACAGAACTGTCAGTGAGATCTTAAACCTACACGAATATGCAGGTGAGTTTGTACAAAAACCAATCTCTATCTTTGATTCGGTAGAAATAGCTAAAGCTATAAATACTCTGGACTTACCACCAGCTAAGTTAGACATAGGTAAACTAACCTACGAATATCACTTAGAGGATCAAAAATTTGCTAATGCCACAGCCTTTGTTGCTGAAAAATTAAAATCGGCAACAGACAACGATAAAATCACGCCGAAAGATGTTATTCTTTATGGTTTTGGTCGTATAGGACGTTTGGTAGCTCGTGAGCTTATGACACGTACCGGTAAAGGTAATCAGTTACGCCTTAGAGCCATTGTTACCAGAGGTGCGATAAATGAAACGGTTTTAGAGAAAAGAGCTTCTTTATTACGAAATGATTCGGTACATGGTGACTTTTCAGGTACGGTAACCGTAGATGCCGAAAATGAAGCATTAATTATTAATGGTACAACTGTAAATATTATTTCTGCTAATGCACCGGAAGATATTGATTACTCAAAATATGGCATCCAAAATGCATTGGTTATTGACAATACAGGGGCTTTTAGAGACAACGAAGCTCTGAGCAGACACTTAAAAGCCAAAGGTGTTGAGAAGGTATTATTGACCGCTCCTGGAAAAGGCGTTCCAAATATTGTTCATGGTGTCAATCATTTAGAAAACAACCCGGATGAAGTTAAGATATTCTCAGCGGCCTCTTGTACTACGAATGCCATCACTCCCATTTTAAAAGCTGTGGAAGATTCTTATGGTATAAAAAGTGGTCATTTAGAAACCATTCATGCTTACACTAATGATCAAAATCTGGTAGATAATTTTCATAAAAAATACCGAAGAGGGCGTGCTGCAGGTTTAAATATGGTTATTACTGAAACTGGTGCTGGAAAAGCTGTGAGCAAAGCATTACCATCTTTAGAAGGCAAATTAACTTCAAACGCCATCAGAGTGCCAGTACCAAACGGGTCATTAGCAATTTTAAATCTGGAACTTGAAAAAGAAACTTCTGTAGATAGCATGAATGCTATAATGAAAAAGTACGCTCTGGAGGGGGATCTCGTCGAACAGATCAAATATGAAATGAGTGATGAGTTAGTATCAAGTGATATCGTAGGAAGCTCTGCACCATCTATATATGACAGTAAAGCTACTGTGGTTAGAACTGATGGTAAAAATGCCATTTTATATATCTGGTATGACAACGAATATGGTTACAGTCATCAGGTCATACGATTGGCAAAATACATTTCTAAAGTAAGACGCTATACTTACTATTAGTCAAATAATCCAAAATAAGTTTTTATGCGTATATGTAATAGCCTCACAAATAAGTGAGGCTATTCGTTTAAAGTTATTATATTGTCACAACGTTTACCTAACCATATTTAAACCAACTCAAAAATGAAACGTTTTTTAAGTATTATCGTCGTTTTATTCATAGCTACCAACCTGTATACAGCTAATGCTCAAGAACAAGAGCAAACCTCGGAAGAATTATCCCTTGATTCCGGAACAATAGATAATCAATTTGACTATGTAATTCAAAAATCGAGTCGTTGGCGAGATGAAAAAGGCCGTGTATTTAAAGTTATAAGACAAAACTGGATAACGACCTTAAAACAACACGTTACTGACTCCTTAAATGTAGCCCATAAGAATTTGGCAGACACTCAGAGCATTGTTGAAAAACATGCTGCAGAAATTGCTACACTAAAGGCTGACTTGTCTAAAACTCAAAACAACTTAGATGCTACTAATGAAGAAAAAGACAGCATGGCCTTATTTGGCATGCAAATGAGTAAAGCCAATTACAATGCTCTAATGTGGAGTATTATTGCTTTGCTTATCGTATTACTATTATTCTTCATCTTTAAATTCAAAAATAGTAATGCTGTTACCAGAAGTGCCAATCAAAAGCTGGCAGAAGTTGAAGAAGAGTTTGATGAACACAGAAGAAATGCTTTGGAACGCGAACAAAAAGTAAGACGTCAGTTGCAAGACGAAATCAACAAACAAAGAAACGTTTAAGATTTTATCTAAATAAACTATACTCAGCCAAAAGTAAATATTACCCACCATATTTGGCTGAGTATAGAATCATTCTTTCACAAACAGACTATCCATTGTTACCTCGTTATCCATAACGGTATTACTATGTAAATTGGGTTTTACGCCAAACGTAGTAACAAAAGTGACAAAGACATTTTTACGCTTTGTCATTTCAGAAATAAACTCTTGTTTTTTATTTCTGATATTATCAGCATATTTTTTATTAATAACAAATTCCATTTCGGAAAATTTCATTTCACAAATGTTAATTGTTCTATCGCTTCTATCAATAAGCAGATCTATTTGTGCATTGGGATTTCTCCAACTCGAGCTATGGGCATTTATACCAGAAATCCCCAAGCACTTTACTATTTGACGTGTGTGCTTTAAACATAATGTTTCAAAAGCAAAACCACTCCAGGAGGCATAACTTCTTGAAGTATATAACGTTTTCCAACTTCTTCCTTTATTATTCTTGATGTACTTAAGGTAAAAAATAGAATACTCATCCGTTAAACGGTATAAAACTTCTTTCTTTTTATTACTATAGGGTCTATATTCAGAAATAAAACCAGATTCTCTCAGTTCCGAAAGTACTGTCGTTAAAGTACCTCCCGAATTAATTTTTGTCTTTTTTACAAGTTCCATTCTGCTTATCCCATTTTGAGAGGATGCTAAAGTTTCAACTATACGCATATGATTATCTGAAGCATCAAAAAGAGAAACAAACACCTGATTAAACTCATTAACTAAGATACCGTTATCCTGAAAACATAGCCTGTCAATAGCTACAGGCACACTATCACCAGGCTGTATTTTTTCCAAATAATGAGGAATACCACCTATAGCCATATATAACTGTAAGTACGAATAACGATCCAAATGAACACGTTTTGACTTTAGGAATAATTCTGTTTCATATAAATTAAATGGTAATAATCGAATAGGAATGGTAATTCGATTATGTAACCCCTTAGGGTCATTAATAACTCTATTTACCATAAACGATGCTGCCGAACCACAAACAACCACTATTAAATCATCTCGCTTGGTACAATAGCTGTTCCAAAAATGCCCAAATAATTGTACAAATTTAGAACGTTGGGTATACATCCAGGGAAACTCATCAATAAAGATCACAAGCTTCTCTTTTCGCTTTAAGCCATCAAGATACTCAGTCAACATCAAAAATGCTTCTAACCAATTTTTAGGAATATCACGGTTTGAAAAATTACTTTTTTTAGAGCAAAGTACATTGTAAAAGTTTGCAAGCTGATCGGCATAGCTTCCATCAGGAATACCCGACACCTCAAAAACCATTTGCTTTTTATAAGTCTCTCTTATAAGAAACGTTTTACCTACTCGCCGTCGACCATAAATAGCTATTAACTCAGATTGATCTGAATTTAAGGCGTTATTAAGTAACTCTAGTTGTTTTTCTCTACCAATGACACGTCTCATAATTTCTATACTTAGCCAAATATATAAATTAAACCACACTTTTGGCTGAGTATAGAGTCATTTTTATTATCAAGATTAATACAAACTCACCATTTCACTTATCTTTGTAGCATATTACATTATATTATGAGAATTGATATCATTACTGTATTACCTGAGCTTCTTAAAAGTCCATTCGAAGCTTCTATACTTAAACGTGCCATAGAAGCCAATTTAGTTGAAGTTCATTTCCATAGTCTCAGGGATTATACCACTGACAATTATAAATCAGTAGATGATTATCAGTTTGGTGGTGGTGCAGGAATGGTTATGATGATAGAACCTATAGACAAATGCATTTCCAAACTACAGTCTGAACGTCAATATGATGAGATTATCTACATGACACCAGATGGAGAGACCCTAAATCAAGGTATTGCCAATCAATTATCGTTAAAAGAAAACATTATTATTCTCTGTGGGCATTATAAAGGTGTAGATCAACGTGTCAGAGATACCATGATCACTAAAGAGATCTCTATTGGTGATTTTGTGCTTTCTGGCGGTGAACTTGGTGCTGCAGTAGTTTGTGATGCTGTTATACGATTAATCCCCGGCGTATTAGGAAATGAGACATCTGCATTAACGGATTCTTTTCAGGATAATTTATTAGCGCCTCCTATTTACACCAGACCAAGAGATTATAAAGGCATGAAAGTACCTGAGGTTCTATTTAGTGGTAACTTTCCGGAAATTGAAAAATGGCGAGAAAATAAAGCTTACGAACGAACCAAAGAACGACGCCCGGATTTGTTAGAGGACTAACATAAAAATAACGTTATGACCGACCAATTTGAATTTTTATTTACGATAAGCTCCATTATATATAATATTTCAGGACTCATTGTTATTGTAGCAAGCATTATCATTTTCATCAAAATACGTACACTATCAACTGTATTAATGCTGATTGGTAGTATATTAACTTTACTCTTAAACGGTACAAATTTTATTGTAAGTCTGCTTAGTAACCGAATTGGTTATGAACTATACCTTAAATTAGTTCAAATAACATCTGTAATATCCAGCTTCACTTATCTGATATTTTCTATGGGTATTATACTCTTTGCAATCCATGATCTCAAAAAACTGAAGCGATTGTCCTAAACAGAATCAATCCTACTAAGGTTAAAAAAAGCAGATATCTGTTGTCAGTTGCTAATTTATAATTATCTTTGCAGCCAATTTTAGATTAACCTCTGGCGAAAATCGTGAATGTTGATTTGAAACAACTATTAAAAATAAAAAGAAATGAATTCTTTAGTAAAATTTGTTCAAGACGAATTCGTAACTCGAAAAGATTTTCCTGAATTTAGTGCTGGTGATACCATTACGGTTTACTACGAAATTAAAGAAGGTAATAAAACACGTACTCAGTTTTTTAAAGGTGTAGTATTACAACGTAAAGGGTCTGGCTCCTCCGAGACATTTACCATTCGTAAAATGTCTGGTACTATAGGAGTAGAACGTATTTTCCCTATTAACTTACCTGCTTTACAAAAGATAGAAGTTAACAAACGTGGTAAAGTACGTAGAGCAAGAATCTTCTACTTTAGAGGTCTTACCGGTAAAAAAGCTAGAATTAAAGAAGTTAGAAAATAATTTAACACTTTATACAATATGTCAAGCCTTGAGAAATCAAGGCTTTTTTATTAACAATAGTTAATAAGTCCGGTTAAAAAAATGTGAATATCTAAATCGTTAAAAAATTTGGAATTCTAAAATGAAAACATACTTTAGCTAAACAATTAACAACAAACCCAGTTTGTTTTTAAAAGAAATTTTGAATTTATGTTAAATTGTAATAAAGTAACGTTCTTTATTTATTGAGATTATTTTTTGAGGTTGCGAAGCGGCTTGTGTAGACAAGTGCTAGCGTAGTGACCATGAAATTAGTTTGTAATTATATGTTTAGGCAGATAAATGCGAGTTAATGGAAAGTCTTGAAAAAGTAACAGGCACGAAAGTAAATGTAAAAAAGTAGGGACAATGCTTCAGAACGTATCTAATGCGCAAGCGAGATGATAAAAGAAGAAGCATCAAGGAAAGTAATCTTAGGAAGCATGTTATATCAGGTCAATACATTTTGAAAGGTATAAGATGTTTCGTTGAAGTCGCAGAGACTTGAACTGAAAAGGATGATGGTGTAAACCAATCAGCTGAGTTAGTGAAAGCTAAATAGGTCACGTATTTGCACTTCAAAAAGCCATGTCACATTAGTTTACTAAAATGATATGGCTTTTGTTTTTTATATACTATAAAATTCTTTATCGTTGTATTATGAATCTTCCATATATAGACAACGAATCGTACCATAATACAAATTATACAGAACATAAGCTTTCAAAAGCAGAATATGCTAATTGTACATTCCGTAACTGTAACTTTGAAAATTCAGACATTTCTAATATTACATTTACAGAATGTGAATTCATACAGTGCAATATTAGCAATTGTAATATAACACATACTATACTTAAGGATGTCAACTTTAGAGAGTGTAAGCTTTCAGGACTACAGTTTTATAAATGTAATGATTTCCTAATGGCGTTCAACTTCTATAGTTGTCAATTAGCTTACAGTTCTTTTTATGGTTTAAATATTAATAACACCATTTTTGAAAACTGTAAATTAACCGGTGTAGATTTCACTGAAGCTAATGCTCTAAAATGTAAGTTTAAAAGCTCCGATCTTAAACATGCCATCTTTGAGAGCACCAACTTAGAACAAGCAGACTTTTCTACTGCTTATAACTTTATTATAGACCCTTCAAAAAACCGGTTAAAAAAATCACAATTTTCTAGAGAGAATGTTATAGGTTTATTAGAACATCACAACATTATCATAAAGTAATTTCTTTATAGTTTTAGTCGGTAACAATCTCCTTTCTAGCTCAAGGATTTTTGTATATTTGCACTGCCTAAAAATCAGGCATTTTTTCATATCAAAAACTTCAAAATCCTATGGCAAACTCACCAACTATATTCTACACAAAAACGGACGAAGCACCAGCATTAGCAACACGTTCTTTTTTACCTATAGTTCAAGCATTTACAAAATCGTCAGGCATTAACATAGCAACCAAAGATATCTCCTTGGCTGGAAGGATCCTTGCTGCTTTTCCAGATTATCTAAACGAAGATCAAAAAGTACCAGATGCCTTAGCAGAATTGGGAGCTTTGGCGAAAACTCCAGAAGCTAATATCATTAAATTACCTAATATTAGTGCTTCTATTCCTCAGTTAACCAATGCTATTGAAGAATTACAGGCTAAGGGATATGCTATTCCTGACTATCCGGATGAGCCCGAAAATGATACTGAAAAACAGATCAAAACGAGATACGATAAAATTAAAGGAAGTGCTGTAAATCCAGTATTGAGAGAAGGAAATTCTGATAGACGAGCTCCAAAAGCTGTAAAAAACTACGCAAAGAAAAATCCGCACAGTATGGGTGCATGGTCACCAGATTCTAAAACCCATGTAGCAACCATGTCTGATGGTGATTTTGCACACAATGAAAAATCATTGACGCTTTCTGAAGCTACAGAAGTAAAAATTGTACATACCGATGCCAATGGAACTGTTACCATATTAAAAGACATCTTTCCAATTCAAAAGGGAGAGATTATTGATGCTTCTTTAATGCAGAAAAAGGCATTACTTGAATTTTTAAATAGAGAAATCGCAGATGCTAAAGATTTAGGGGTCCTTCTTTCATTGCATATGAAAGCAACCATGATGAAAGTATCAGATCCTATCATCTTTGGTCATGCTGTGAGAGCCTATTTTAAACCATTATTTGAAAAACACCATGATACTTTTGAAACCATTGGTGTAGATGTTAATAATGGATTTGGAGACTTACTCGAAAAATTAGAAGTGCTTTCTGAAGATCAACGTAATGAAATAAAGGAGGACATAAAACAAGGTTTAGAACTTGGTCCGGATTTGGCGATGGTGAATTCAGATAAAGGAATCACCAATCTTCATGTACCAAGTGATGTTATTATTGATGCTTCTATGCCTGCAATGATTCGTACTTCGGGACAAATGTGGAATGCTGAAGGTCAACAACAAGATACCAAGGCTATCATTCCAGATAGTAGCTATGCCGGATTGTATCAGGCTACAATAGATTTTTGTAAAGCTAACGGTGCATTTGATCCTACCATCATGGGTACGGTACCTAATGTCGGTTTAATGGCTCAAAAGGCTGAAGAATATGGTTCACATGATAAAACCTTTGAAATTGCAGCTGCTGGAAAAGTAGAAGTTATTGATGCTACTCATAATGTATTGATCGCTCACCAAGTTAATGAAGGAGATATTTGGAGAATGTGCCAGGTCAAAGACGCTCCAATCCAGGATTGGGTGAAACTGGCAGTAACACGTGCTAAAGCTTCTAATACACCTGCTGTATTTTGGTTAAATAGTGAAAGGTCGCATGATGCTGAACTGATAAAAAAGGTTAATCAGTACTTACCAAATCATGATACAAGCGGATTAGACATTAGCATATTATCACCTGTTGAAGCAACCAAACATACATTACAACGTATTAAAGAAGGTAAAGATACCATATCTGTTACCGGAAATGTACTGAGAGATTATCTCACTGACCTATTCCCTATTCTGGAATTGGGAACAAGTGCAAAAATGTTATCAATAGTACCTTTAATGAATGGCGGTGGACTATTCGAAACCGGAGCAGGTGGTTCTGCACCGAAACACGTGCAACAACTTGTAACCGAAAACCACTTACGATGGGATTCTTTAGGCGAATTTTTAGCACTTGCCGTTTCCTTAGATCATTTTGCAGAAGTAAATGGCAATGAAAAAGCCAGAGTCCTCGGTGAAGCTTTAGATGAAGCCACAGAAAAGCTATTAGAACATAAAAAAGGCCCTTCACGTAAAGTTAACGAATTAGATAACAGAGGTAGTCACTTCTATCTGGCTCTGTATTGGGCTGAAGCTTTGGCAAATCAAGATGCAGATCAAGAATTAAAATCAGAGTTTGCAACCATACATAAAGCGTTATCTGATAATGAGCACGATATTGTTAAAGAACTGAATGATGTTCAAGGTAAAGCAGTAGACATAGGTGGCTACTACTATCCAAATGAAAATTTGGCCAATAGTGTTATGAAACCAAGTCGTCTATTAAATACCATCTTAAAATAAACTTAAGTTAAAAAAGCTTCATATTTCATGAAGCTTTTTTATTTTAATGAAAAAAATTGTTAATGAAGAACAGCTGCTTCTACTTCCTTTATATCTTTTTGTGCTTGCCATACATCATAAATGCACAAGAAAAATATACAATAAGCGGTACTATTTCTGATTACAGTAGTAATGAAACTCTCATAGGGGTCAATATTATTTTCCCTGACTCGGGTACGGGAACGATGACTAATGAATATGGGTTTTATTCCATAACATTGACGGAAGGAACTTATAAATTACAAATAAGTTATTTAGGGTACAAAACCATTACGGAAACCCTAATCTTAAATGGTGATGTTACTAAAAACTATTTACTTACCGAATCTGCAGAAACCTTAGATGAGATAGTCATTAAAGAAGATGTTGAAAAACTCAACATAAAAAAGCCTCAAATGAGTGTCAATTCACTCTCTATAAACACTATAAAACAAATGCCCGTAGTCTTGGGTGAAGTTGATGTCATTAAATCCATAACACTTCTTCCGGGAGTTACCAACGCCGGAGAAGGCTCTTCTGGCTTCAATGTTAGAGGTGGTGCTGCGGATCAGAATTTAATTCTTTTGGATGAGGCTACTATTTTTAATTCTTCGCATTTGTTTGGATTGTTTTCTGTGTTTAATCCAGATGCTATCAAAGACATTAAGCTCTATAAAGGCGGGATTCCTGCTAAATATGGTGGTAGAGTATCATCAGTACTCGATATTTATCAAAAAGAAGGCAATAGTAAACAATTTAAAATGAATGGAGGTCTTGGCTTGGTATCAAGCAGACTCTTACTGGAAGGTCCAATAAAAAAAGATAAAGGATCTTTCCTTTTTGGAGGAAGAAGTAGTTATGCACACATATTTCTGCCTTTATTTGATATAGACAACGTTGCTTATTTCTATGATTTGAATACCAAATTGAGTTACCGCCTAAATGAAAATAACAGCATTTATCTTTCCGGTTATTTTGGCAGAGACGTGTTTGAAATAGCAGATAGTTTTGAAAATACTTACGGTAATACTGTTCTTAACTTTAGATGGAATCACTTATTCTCAGACAAATTATTTTCCAACCTATCCCTAATCTATTCCGATTATGATTATGATCTGGAACTTAGTTTTGTTGAATTTGACTGGACCTCAGGTATCCGGAACTTTAACTTAAAATATGATCTTAAGCATTACATATCGGACAATTTTAAGCTAGACTATGGCATAAACAGTATCTACTATAAATTTAATCCTGGAGAAATAAACCCTACAACAGCTACTTCAGGTATTAATCCTTTTAAGCTTATTGATAAATATGCCTTTGAAAATGCCGTTTATATTGATGCAGAACATCGTTTAACGGATAAGCTTTCTGTATCTTATGGTGTACGTTTCAGTACTTTCTTAAGATTGGGACAAGACGAGCTCAATACGTATAACAACAACAATCCGGTACTTTTTAATGAAGCTATACAAATTTATGAGAAAGCAGAACCGACCGGTACCGAAACGTTTAGCAGAAGTGACATTATTGAATCTTTCAATAACCTTGAGCCAAGATTCGCTCTGGCATACCAGTTATCAGACAACTCATCTGTAAAGGCCAGCTATAACAGAATGAGTCAGTATCTGCATTTACTTTCAAACACCAGTTCTCCTACACCATTAGATGTATGGACACCTAGTGGGAAATTCATAAAACCACAACTTTTAGATCAAGTTGCAATGGGATACTTCAGAACCTTTAAAGACAATGAATACGCTTTAGAAGTAGAAACTTTTTTTAAAACCATAAAGAACAGAATAGATTATATAGACGGTGCCGATCTTATTGCTAATGATGCTATAGAACAAGTCATTTTAAATGGAGAAGCCAGAGCATATGGTCTCGAAGTATTATTACGAAAAAATGAAGGACGTTTTAAAGGCTGGCTGGCTTATACCTTATCGAGATCGGAACAACGCACCCCAGGCAGAACAACCAATGAGACTGGTATTAATAACGGCGATTGGTACCGAACACCTTTCGATAAAACACATGATCTTTCCATTACAGGAAGTTACGATTTAAGTAAAAAATGGAAACTAAGTGCTAATTTAATTTTTCAAACCGGACAGCCGGTAACCAACCCAAACGGACAGTATGAATATAACGGTATTACAATACCGAGTTATGAATCCCGAAATTCAAGTCGGTTACCAGCATATCATCGCTTAGATGTTTCGGCCATATATACTCCAAAACCAGATACCACTAAGCGTTGGAAAGGCGAATGGGTGCTTGGTGTTTATAACCTCTATAACAGAAGAAATGCAGCCAGTATTACCTTCAGAGAAAACCGAATGACTGGGGTTAATGAAGCCATTAGGTTATCCATCTTCGGTATTGTACCATCCATATCCTATAATTTTAAATTTTAAGATCATGAAAAAACGATATTACATACTACTTTTCCTTTTGTGCTTTTCATGTGAAGATCCTATAGATGTAGATCTCAATACTACAGCCCCAAGATTGGTCATTGAAGCATCGATAAATTGGTTTAAAAATACAAGTGGTAATGAGCAGCAAATAAAACTATCGCTTTCAGCACCGTTTTTTAATGCTGAAGTACCTCCTGCAAGTGGCGCTATTGTTAACATAACAGATAGCAGTAGTAACACATACAATTTTATCGAAGACGGTACTACTGGCATCTATAGAAATAGCTCTTTTATTCCCATCATTGATGAAACATACAACCTTGTCATCAACTATGAAAATGAAGTTTACACTGCTCAGGAAACTTTAAAATCTGTAGTTCCTATTGACTTTATAGAGCAAAGAAATGATGGTGGTTTTACCGGAGAAGATATTGAACTAAAAGCTTTTTATACTGATCCGGAAGATGAAGAGAACTTCTATTTTTTTGAATTTATAAGTGATATCCCAGTCATACCAACTTTAGAAGTCTATGAAGACCGTTTTACCAACGGTAATCAAATATTTGGATTTTATACTGAAGAAGATTTGGAATCTGATGACGAGGTCATTATTAGAAACTATGGCGTATCAGAACAATTTTATGAGTTTATGTTTATCCTATTACAACAAGGTAGTGAAGAAGGCGGTGGTCCTTTTGAAACCCAACCTGCTACTGTAAGAGGAAATTGTATAAATATTACAAATCCTGATAATTTCCCCTTTGGATATTTTAGACTATCTGAGGTAGATGAAGTCATATACACTGTTGAATAACAAATTATCTTAATATTAATTCATACTTTTAAATATGAATTTCATAAAAACTACAGAACAAGATTCTAAATACAATGACTTAGAACATATGTCATTAAAAAATATCTTGTGTAATATCAATAAAGAAGACCAAGAAGTTCCTTTAGCTGTTGAAAAAGCCATTCCTCAAATCGAAAATCTGGTTCAAAACATCGTCACCAAATTGCGTAATGGCGGCCGTTTGTTCTACATAGGAGCTGGCACAAGTGGTAGACTCGGTATATTAGATGCTTCTGAGTGTCCACCGACTTTTGGCGTTTCACACGATCTAGTTATAGGTCTTATTGCTGGAGGAGATACAGCCATAAGAAAAGCTGTTGAGTTTGCCGAAGATTCTAAAACTCAAGGCTGGTTAGATCTTAAAACTTATGACATTACAGTTCAGGATGTCGTTATAGGCATTGCTGCATCCGGAACCACTCCTTATGTAATTAGTGCCATAGAGGCTTGTAATCAGCATCATATTATAACCGGATGTATTACTTGTAATCATAACAGTCCTCTATCTAAAGCTGCCAAATATCCTATTGAAGTTATTGTAGGTCCAGAATTTGTTACCGGTAGCTCCAGAATGAAAGCAGGTACAGCACAAAAACTGGTCCTCAATATGATCACGACATCTACTATGATACAATTAGGTAGAGTTCAAGGCAATAAAATGGTAGATATGCAATTGAGTAATGACAAACTCGTTAACAGAGGTATTAAAATGATTATGGACAAATTGAGCATTTCTGAACCTGAAGCAAAACAATTATTGGATACCTATAAAAGTGTAAGAGCAAGTATAGAAAACTATAGCCATGGAAGATCATAAAACTGATAGAACCATCTTAACAAAAGGATTAAA